>NZ_JACEHJ010000002.1:135000-2715000 GCF_025377695.1 Alishewanella sp. BS5-314 | reverse complement strand
CTCCGGTAGCTTGCCACGCCAGATCCGAAAAGCTTCCGCTGCTTGCCCGACCAACATACCCAGACCATCAGCTATCTTTGGTACACCCTGCTGCTGACACCAAATTAAGAACGGGGTCGGCGTCTTACCGTACAACATATCATAAGCCAACTCACAGCTGGCCAGGTGCTGCGCAGCTAACTCAGGACGTGCACCGGTTAACCCAGATGAGGTAGCATTAATGATCAGTTGATACGCCAGGTCTGGGATCGCCGTTAAGGCACAAGCTATGACCTTTCCCGGAAAACTCGCTGCGATAGCCTGTGCTTTTTCGACTGTACGGTTGGCGAGGATCACCTCACTCACACCGGCCGCCAATAGCGGACCTATCACACCGCGACTGGCCCCACCGGCGCCCAGTAACAGCACCCGCTTTGCTTTTAGTGTTATGCCAAGCCGCTGCAGATCCGTCACCAGACCAATACCATCGGTATTGTCGCCCCATAGTTGGCCACTTGAATCAAAGTATAGAGTATTGACGGCGCCAGCTGCGCTGGCTCTTGCGGTTAACTGTTCAGCCAGATGAAATGCTTGTTCTTTAAAAGGTACAGTGATATTGCCGCCCTTTCCGCCAGCTGCCACAAAAGCATGCCAGTGTTCGGCAAAGCCGTCGACTGGTGCTAGAATGGCCTCGTATTGCATCGACTCTGCCGTTTGCTGTGCGAACAGGCGGTGAATAAAGGGTGATTTTGAATGCCCTATCGGATTTCCAAACACAGCGTAACGGTCCACTTTATTTATGCCTTTTAAAAAGTTAGTCCAAATGTTCAGTAAAAAAACCAGCAATCAGGATAATACGGCACATCCGACACCCGGGCAAACCCCTTACCAGCTAATGGGAGGGGAAACGGCAGTGCGGGCGCTGGCAAATCGCTTTTACGATATTATGGCAACCGCACCGGAAGCCAAAGAGTTGTACGCCATCCACCCACTGCCGCTGGATGGTATCCGGCAAAAGTTTTTTGAGTTCTTATCCGGCTGGCTTGGCGGCCCGGCCCTGTTCGAGCAGAAATATGGCCATCCGCGGCTGCGTGCCCGCCACCTACCCTTTACAGTCAATCAGCAACTCAGAGATCAGTGGATGTTCTGTATGGAGCAGGCGTTAGATGAGGTGGTAGAAAACAAAATGCTGCGTGATGGTATTCGCCAGTCGATTGGGCAACTGGCGAGTCATATGATCAACTGTTAGTTAGTCAGAATTTGCAACCAATCCTGCGGTTTTAAATAGCGTTCGTAGAGTAAGGCTTCCGGGCTGCCCGGCTCCGGCTGATAACCATATTGCCAACGTACCAGTGGCGGCATCGACATTAAAATCGACTCGGTACGGCCACCACTTTGTAAGCCAAACAGGGTGCCACGGTCATATACCAGATTAAATTCGACGTAACGGCCACGCCGGTATAGCTGGAACTGCCGCTCGCGCTCACCATAAGGTAGGTTTTTGCGCTTAGCTACTATAGGTAAGTAAGCTTGAGTAAAGGCTTCACCTACTGCTCGCATTAACGCAAAGCTTTGCTCAAAACCCGGCGCATTTAAATCATCAAAAAACAAGCCACCGACACCACGGGTTTCGCCGCGGTGTTTGAGATAGAAATAGTCATCACACCATTTCTTATAGTCTGGGTAGTAATTAGCGCCAAAGGGATCCACGGCCTGTTTCGCCGTTTGATGCCAATGGATCACATCTTCTTCAAATGGATAATATGGCGTCAGGTCAAAGCCTCCGCCGAACCACCACACTGGCTCAGCGCCTTCCTTTTCGGCAATAAAAAACCTGACATTAGCATGCGTGGTTGGCAGATAAGGGTTATGCGGGTGAATCACCAAGGATACGCCGCAGGCATTGAAATTACGCCCGGCCAGCTCCGGTCGGTGTGCTGTGGCCGAGGCAGGCATTTGCGCACCAAAGACGTGCGAGTAATTCACCCCTGCCTGCTCAAAGACCTGGCCTCCGGTGAGGACCCGGCTGCGACCACCGCCCCCCTCTGCCCGCTGCCAGGCATCTTCTACAAAGGCCGCGCCACCGTCAGCCTGCTGTAATTGTTGGCAAATCTGATCCTGCAGCGCCATTAAGAATGCCTGCACCTGCGCTAACTGGGTTTGATAGGATTGCATCAATACTCCTGACTGTCTAAGTCAGCGGGCTGTCTGGCAGCGCTGCTGTACTAAAAATTTTCTTCAGTTGCCGATGACGGGTATAATACCGCTTTACGGCCCGATGTTCATTATGTACAGAGAAGGAAACCACTATGCAGGTTGGTATTATCATGGGTTCAACGTCTGATTGGCCTACCATGAAACTCTCAGCAGATATGCTGGACCGGTTTGGTATTGCCTATGAAACCCGGGTGGTTTCCGCACACCGTACACCACAACTGCTGGCCGAGTATGCCAGCTCAGCCGCCAGCCGCGGTTTAAAAGTGATTATTGCCGGTGCCGGCGGCGCGGCACACCTGCCGGGTATGGCCGCTGCTTTTACCAGCCTGCCGGTACTGGGTGTGCCGGTACAATCGAAAGCCTTAAAAGGCATTGATTCGCTGCTATCAATAGTCCAGATGCCCAAAGGTGTTGCAGTCGGCACCCTGGCCATCGGCGAAGCCGGTGCTGCCAATGCCGGCTTGCTAGCGGCGCAAATTCTTGCCACCTCAGACGCGGCCTTAATGCAGCAAATTGATGCCTTCCGCGCCGCACAAACTGAAAGTGTATTGAGCCAACCGGATCCAGCACAGGTTGCACTATGAAAGTATTAGTTTTAGGCGCCGGGCAGCTGGCCCGGATGATGGCGCTGGCCGGTGCGCCGCTGAATATCAGCATCAGTGCTTATGATGTGAACAGCGACAATATCCTGCATCCATTGACCCAGCAATTACTGGGTAACGGTTTGGCACAAGCGCTGGCCGATGCCGATGTCGTAACGGCTGAATTTGAGCATATTCCACTGCCGGTGTTAGCACAATGCCAGCAAAGCGGTAAGTTTTTACCCGGTGCGCAGGCCATTCAGGTTGGCGGCGATCGCCGGCTGGAAAAAAGCCTGTTACAAACCGCGGGTGTCGCAACCAGTGCCTTTACTGTGATCAATAACGAAACGGACTTTAACGCCGCTATCGCGCAATTGGGTTTGCCACTGGTATTTAAAAGTGCGCTGGCCGGCTACGATGGCAAGGGACAATGGCGGTTAAAAGACGCGGCGGCCGCGCCGGCATTATGGCAAGAATTGGCGGCTTTCTTAGCAGCGGATCCGCAGCAGGCTATTGTTGCCGAGCAGTTTATTCGTTTTGACCGTGAAGTCTCACTGGTCGGTGCCCGTAACCGCCATGGCGAGATCAAGGTTTATCCTTTGACAGAGAACCACCATGTTAATGGCGTACTCAGTGTGTCGCTGGCTCGCCCGGTTGAAACCGCACTACAACAGCAAGCGGAGCAAATGTTTACCGCCGTCGCCGAGCAACTGAACTATGTTGGGGTGTTGGCTATCGAGTTCTTCGATGTACAGGGTAAGCTGCTGGTCAATGAACTGGCACCGCGGGTGCATAACTCCGGCCACTGGACACAGCAAGGCGCTGACTGTTGCCAGTTTGCGAATCATTTACGGGCTGTGTGTGGTTTGCCATTGGGCAGTACGGCTTTGATCCGGCCTACGCTGATGGTTAATATCCTTGGCGAAGATCAGGTCCCGAACAGTATCCTCGAACTACCGGCGCTGGGCTTACACTGGTACGGTAAAACCAAGCGCGCCGGGCGTAAAATGGGACATATTAATTTATCTGCCAACAGCACCGCAGAGTTAAAGGCCCGCTTTGCCCAGCTGATTGACCTGTTACCCGCCGCCACCTTCCCCGAACTGGAACAGATGCTACAGCAGCTATAACCGAGAGCACCATCTGGTGCTCTAGTCAGCCTTTGCCGGCTGCTTTTTCTGACAAGCTTTAGCGGCACAATACAGGCCGCTTTTCTTTTGCAGTAACAGTGGAAACTGACAGAACTGACAAGTTCCAAGCTGCGGCGCATCATTGACCAGAAAGCGGCAATCCGGATAACGGTTACAGCCCCAAAAGGTTTTACCAAACTTGCTCAGCCGCTCTGTTAACTGACCTTGCTGGCACTGCGGACAAGCAATGCTGCTACTGGCTGACGCTTCTTCGTGTACCACAAAATGGCAATCCGGGTAACGGGTACAACCGATAAACATGCCATAACGGCCGTGCTTCACCGCCAGCGGCGCGGCACATTCCGGGCAGGGTTCATCCTGCAGGATCTTGACCACCGTATTATCATGCTGATGTAGTGGCTTCAGATAGTCGCAGGCCGGATAACTGCTACAGCCCAGAAAAGGGCCGCTTTTACCGGAGCGAATAACTAAAGGCTGCCCGCATTGCGGGCAGGGTTCGGCGTGCTGTGGTAACTGAAACAGCGGGTTATGATCAGACATCCGTCTATATGATCTCTAGATAAGCGTAAAGTGGTGCCTTAGCTTAATGCAGCGGGCCGTCCACTTCGTCAAAGATTAAATCTTCCATCTGGGCGTAGGCGGTTTCTTTACCTGGTACATTGAACAGCACCATCAGCACTACCCACTTTAAATCTTCCAGACTGATGCTGGAGGCATCCAAATCCATCACCCGATCGATCACCATTTCCCGGGTGGTCGCATCCAGCACATTGATTTGCTCCAGAAACATCAGGAAACCCTGACCGGCAGTATCGATTTTCCGATATTCTTCTGCCGTATAAATCCGGGTGGCAGTACTGACTGCCTTGGTCAGATAGGGCTTGATATGATTTTCCTGCAACGCTGACAGGCGGTCCAGCCACTTCAGCGCACGGAAAATATCATCATCGTGAAAACCGGCTTTACTGAGCTCTTTGGTCAGATCCGCATGGTTCACATAAACATCGGCTTCGTTGTGGATGTAATTTTCGAACAGATAAACGAGGATATCAAACATCTTCAGGCACTCCTCACTCTTATGTAACCACCGGGGACTACTGCTACCCTGCCTGCAAGTTCTAGTTGCAGCAAGGCAATGGATACGTCTGTTACTGACATGCCGGAGCGTTCTGCCAACTGATCAGTGGCAATAGGCTCATCTCCTACGTTAGCTAACAACTGCTGTTCAGACAAGCTGATTTCAGGATTTTTTTCCGTTTTGGCTAAACCGTTATCGGCAAACAGCGCCCGCTCTTCCAGGATATCGGCCACGGAGGTGACAAGTTTAGCACCCTGTTGGATCAGATAATGGCAACCAGCGGCCTGAGTATTAAACAAGGCGCCAGGCACGGCAAAGACTTCGCGGTTGTACTGTACCGCCAGATGGGCACTGATTAAGGAACCGCTGCGCAGCGCCGCCTCCACCACCAGGGTACCAGTACTTAGCCCGACGACAATGCGGTTACGCTGCGGAAAAAACTCTGCCCGGGCGCGTACATCCGGAAAATACTCACTGACTAAGGCTCCGTGCTGCACTATTCTACCGGCCAGCGCCCGATTGCCTACCGGATAGATTTGCCGCAGGCCATGACCCAGTACCGCTATAGTCTTGCCACCCGCCTCCAGTGCCCCCAGATGACTCTCACTATCAATTCCCTGTGCCATGCCGCTGGTAATCACCATCCCCTGCGTACTGAGTTCAGCCGCAAACTGGCGGGCAATTTGCCGGCCACCCGGTGTCGGTGAGCGACTACCGACCATCGCAATTTGTGCCTGTTGTAAAAGCTCAGCATCGCCTTTCACAAAGAGCACAGCCGGTGGATGCGGCGTTTCTTTTAACAGCAGGGGATAACGGGGATCATCGAAGCTAAGTAAGTGATGCTGTGGGCTTTCAGCTTGCCAATGCAGCGCTTGTTCGACCCAGGGTTGGCTTTGATAACAAAGCAACTGAGCTTGTTTCGCTGTTAAGCCCAGTTGTTGCAGGGTACTGGCCGGCAGCCTGACTAAGGCTGCCAGTTCCAGATGTTGGCACAGCTGCCGGATGCGATGGCCATCTAAGCCATGTACAACGGCTGCGGCCAGCCAGTGTTGTAGCAGTTCCATCTTGTCGCATCATCCCTGAGCTACCGCTTACAGGTTGGTAATAATGTCTCCAACCCGGATCGGTTTATCGGTTTGCGTCACCACAGCGAAACTGACGTTATCTGATGTTTTAAATACCATCAGCTCGCCCACTTTTTCTTTTGGCATCTCTAGCACTTCACCGCCAAAGTCGCGCATCACTTTTTGTAATCTGGAAGCATCTTCCAGATATACCGGCTTGCCACCACCGTCAACCACAGTCGGCGATTGCCGGTAAATACCCAGCATATGGCCGGCGCGTAGCGCGCTCTGACCCAGATTTAATACCACCACATCCATCCGCGCAAACTCCCGCAAATCTGACGAGCTGGCAATAATCTTGCCGCTGACCGCCTGCTCGGGTTTCGTCATCACAAACTGAGCCGGTAAGGCCTGCTGATCATACGCCGGGATCACCTTATCACCCTGCCGGATTTCGCGGGTCACCGACAACACCCGCAGCGCAGCTGGTTCAAAACTTGAGCCCTCGCTGCCCGCCTGACCTGGTCGGAAAGCACGGGTGGTCGCAATTAAACGTGTCTCATAGCCCAGCACTTCGCCACTATCCGGGTCGACATAAGCACGGCCCGGCCGGTAAACTGCGTAGGCCGCACCCTCTACCAGTTCACCTTTCACATAAAGTGTATTGGTCTCATTGGCACTCTTCGCTGCCGAGTTACTGCCAAGAATATAAGGCAAGGCATCGATTTGCTGTTGTGACATCGCCTGATCGTAACTGAGAAATGGCCGGATAATGCCCAAAGGTAAGGTAGCAATAGCATCAGGGTTTTTGTGAATTGTCCGCCCCTGAGGGGTCAACCGCATAGCTCTTTTACTGCTGAGTCCCAAACGCGGGCGCCCTTCACTGTCAAAGGTGAGAGACAACACATCGCCGGGATAGATCAGGTGTGGATTATCCACCTGCGGATTCATTTGCCAGAGTTCTGGCCAACGCCAGGGTTGATTCAGATATAAACCCGAGATATCCCAAAGGGTATCTCCCGGTTTTACCACATAGGTTGCAGGCGCATCTGGGCGCACTTGCAATACATCCGCTGTTACCGCCGCAGAAAACCAGCATAACAAGGCCGCCAGTGTCAGTGTTATTTTTTTCAGCATGCCCGCATCCTTAACCCTATACTCATTTTTATTAATTACACGCTAAGCTGTTATTAAAGCGCAATAATGGCTAAAATTAAAACATACCACAGCGAACTAATTAAAGCATATTTTGTAGGTGTTATGGCAGTTTTAAAAGTATTACATTTTCCCGATGAGCGTTTACGCACCATTGCTAAGCCAGTGGCGGAAGTTAACGCCGAAATTCGTCAGCTGGTCAAAGACATGCTGGAGACCATGTATGACGAAAATGGCATTGGTCTGGCCGCAACTCAGGTTAACGTCCACCTGCGGGTGGTGGTGATCGATTTGTCGGAAGAGCGCAATCAACCGCAGGTCTTTATCAACCCGGAAATCATCGCCCATGATGGCGAGACCAGCTACGAAGAGGGCTGTTTATCAGTACCGCAGAACTATGCTTCGGTATCCCGGGCGAAAAATGTCACGGTAAAGGCGCAGGATATCGATGGTAACTGGTTTGAGTTACAAGCCGACGGCTTATTGGCGATCTGCTTGCAGCATGAACTGGATCATTTAATTGGTAAGCTATTTATCGATTATCTGTCACCGCTAAAACGCGATCGGATCCGGAAGAAACTGGAAAAAGAAGCCAAACTGGCTGAGCGCCACGCGCTGTAAACAGGATTTAATGTGACCACGCCTTTACGTATTATCTTTGCCGGTACGCCGGATTTTGCTGCCTGTCATTTACAGGCTTTATTAACTGGCCCACACCAGGTGGTGGCGGTTTATACCCAACCTGATCGCCCGGCGGGACGTGGCCAAAAGCTGCAGCCAAGCCCGGTCAAACAACTTGCCTTACAACATGATATTCCGGTTTATCAACCTAAATCGCTGAAAAAAGCCGCAGCGCAACAACAGCTGGCAGCATTAGACGCTGATTTGATGGTTGTCGTTGCCTACGGCCTGATCCTGCCTAAAGCGGTGTTAGATATGCCAAGGCTGGGCTGTATTAATGTGCACGGCTCGTTATTACCGCGCTGGCGGGGCGCAGCGCCAATTCAGCGCGCACTCTGGGCTGGCGACAGTGAAACCGGTATCACCATTATGCAGATGGATGAAGGTCTGGATACCGGCGCTATGCTCAGCAAAGTCAGTTGTCCGATTCTAGCCACCGACACCAGCGCCAGCCTGTATCAAAAGTTGGCGCAGCTGGGGCCGCAAGCGCTGTTAGCCGCCGTGGCGGATTTACCGGCACTGCAACAGCAGGCCGAGGCACAAAATGAGCAACTGGCGAACTATGCCGAAAAACTCAGCAAAGACGAAGCCCGGCTCGACTTTAACAAAGACGCCGCCGCACTGGAGCGTGAAATACGCGCCTTTAATCCCTGGCCAGTCAGTTACCTGGAGCTGCCACAAGGCACGGTAAAGGTCTGGCAGGCTCAGGTAGCCAGCAGCCTGTCAGGACCAGTGGGTAGCATTTTAAAAGCCGATAAAACCGGCATCTATATTGGCTGTCAGCAGCAGGTGCTACAGATCACCCAGTTACAGCCACCGGGTAAAAAACCGATGAGTGCAGCTGATTTTCTGAATGGCCGGGCCGAGTGGCTGACCGTGGGCCAGCAATTATGAGTGCTCAGTTACGCGCCCTGGCAGCAGAGATCTGTTATCAGGTGATTGATCAGGGCAAGTCTTTATCCGATGCCCTGCCGAAAGGCCAGCAAAAACTGGCGTTTGCACCGGACAAAGCCCTGCTGCAGGAAATTTGTTTTGGCGTGATGCGCCAGCTACCTCAACTTGAAACCGTCTGTCAGCAACTGATGGATAAGCCATTGATTAAACAGCTAAGGCCGCTACAGTTTCTGATCTATGTCGGCATCTATCAGCTCAAATTTTTACGCATCCCAGACCATGCCGCCATCAGCGAAACTGTAGAGGCGGCCAGATTATTAAAGGGTCAGAACCTGACCAAGCTGATTAATGCCGTGCTGCGTAATGTGCAGCGCAAGCCGGAGCTGTTTGATTTTAGCCAGGCCAGCAGCGCGGTGCAGTTTAACCATCCGGGCTGGCTGATCAGCGAGCTGCAACAAGCCTACCCACAGCAGTGGCAGGCGGTGTTAACGGCAAACCAGCAAAAGGCGCCACTGTGGCTTAGAGTTAACCAACAGCAAATCAGTGCCGCTGACTACCTGCAGGCATTACAACAGGCCGGTATCAGCGCCAGCCAGCCTTTTGCCTATTTGCCAGTGGCGATCAAGCTGGACCAGGCTTGTGATATCACCACCCTGCCAGGTTATGCCGCAGGCTGGTTTTCAGTACAGGACGCTGCGGCGCAGCATGCCGCGCTCTTTCTGGCGCCAGAGCCCGGTGAGCAGGTATTGGATGCCTGCAGTGCGCCCGGCGGTAAAAGCTGTCATTTGCTGGAGCAAACACCTGGCTTACAGCTAACAGCGCTGGATCGTGATGCGCAGCGTTTACAGCGGGTAACGGAAAATTTGCAGCGTTTGCAGCTGCAGGCACGGGTGGTAGCAGCCGATGTGCTGGATACCGCCAGTTGGTGGCAAGGTGAGTTATTTGACCGTATATTACTGGATGTGCCCTGCTCTGCAACCGGGGTGATCCGCCGCCATCCGGATATCCGCTGGCTACGCAAAAAAACCGATATCGCGCCACTAACCGAATTACAGCAGCAGATCCTGCAGTGTGCCTGGCGCCTACTTAAACCCGGCGGCACCCTGCTCTATGCCACCTGTAGCGTGTTACCGGCCGAAAACAGCGCTCAGCTGACACAGTTTCTGGCGCAGCAAAACGACGCCAGCTTGCTGCCGTTGCCGGAACTGGGCAGCAGCAGCTGGCAGATTTTACCGGGAGAGCAGGATATGGACGGCTTTTTCTATGCCTTGCTACATAAAGCGGTTTAACAGAGTACCAGTATGAAAATTATCATTCTCGGCGCCGGACAAGTGGGTGCAACCCTGGCAGAAAACCTGGTGGGCGAGCAAAACGACATTACTATTGTCGATACCAACCTCGATAAGCTGCGGGCATTACAAGACCGCTTTGACTTACAGGTGGTGTTTGGTCATGGCTCGCATCCGGATATCTTGCGCAAAGCCGGTGCTGAGGATGCCGACATGGTGGTAGCGGTAACCAGCAGCGATGAAGTGAATATCGTGGCCTGTCAGGTGGCATACAGTATGTTTAATACGCCGCTGAAAATTGCCCGCATCCGTACCAACCAGTATCTGAAATACCGCGATGAGCTGTTTCATAAAGACGATATGCCGGTAGACCACTTTATCGCGCCGGAAGCCCTGGTTACCAACTATATCCGCCGCCTGATTGACTATCCGGGCGCACTGCAGGTGGTAGAGTTTGCTGAAGGCAAAGTCAGCCTGGTGGCAGTACGGGCTTATTATAGTGGCCTATTGGTCGGGCACGCCCTGTCGGCATTAAAAGAACATATGCCGCATATTGAAACCCGGGTAGCGGCCATTTATCGTCGCGGCACGGCGATCAAGCCTTTAGGTACCACCATTATCGAAGCCGACGACGAAGTGTTTTTCGTCGCGGCAACCAAGCATATCCGGGCGGTGATGAGCGAGCTGCAAAAGCTGGAGCGCAGCTACCGCCGCATTATGATTGCCGGCGGCGGCAATGTCGGCTTTGGCCTGGCACGGGCGCTGGAGAAAACCCACAGTGTGAAGCTGATCGAACGCGGCAAAGAACGGGCAGAGTTTTTATCCAGCGGTCTGGATAATACTGTAGTTTATGTTGGTGACGCCTCGGATCCCGAGTTGCTGGAAGAAGAAAATATTGAGCAAATTGATGTCTTTATCGCCGTTACTAACGATGATGAAGCCAATATTATGTCGGCAATGTTGGCCAAGCGGATGGGTGCCCAAAAAACCATGGTACTGATTAAACGCGGCGCCTATGTCGATCTGTTACAAGGTGGCGAAGTCGATATCGCCATCTCCCCACAACAAGCTACCATCTCGGCATTGCTGACCCATATCCGCCGTGGCGACATTGTTAACGTTTACTCTCTGCGCCGTGGTGCTGCCGAAGCAATCGAGGCAATAGCGCATGGCGACAGCAGCACCAGTAAGGTTGTTGGCAAAACCATAGGCGAGATCCGGCTGCCGCCGGGCACAACCATCGGCGCCATAGTACGTGGTGACGAGGTGTTGATCGCTCACGATAATACGCGGATTGAAACCGACGACCACATTATCCTGTTTATGGTGGATAAAAAGCATATCGTTGAAGTGGAAAAGCTATTCCAGGTCAGCGCTATCTTTATTTAGGGTGTCTAATCTTTCCAAAATGCCGGCGTAAAGAGTACCAGCAAGGTAAAGATCTCCAGCCGGCCAAACACCATGGCAATAATCAGGATCCACTTGCTGGCATCCGGAATATTGCCAAAATGGGCCGCCACTTCACCCAGGCCTGGCCCCAGGTTATTCAGACAAGCCGCTGTAGCCGAAAAGGCGGTAATATTATCCAGCCCGGTAAAGATCAGCGCCAGCATAATCACCACAAATACCAGCGCATAAGCAGCAAAAAAGCCCCAAACCGCCTGTACAATACGATCTTCAACCGGCCGCCGGCCAAGTTTAATGGCATAGATAGCCCGTGGATGCACCAGCCGGTTTAACTCGCGCACCCCTTGCTTAAACAGCAGTAATACCCGAACCACCTTCATCCCGCCGCCGGTCGAACCGGCGCAGCCGCCGATAAAACTGGAGAAAATCAGTAAGATCGGTAAAAACAATGGCCAGGCAGCAAAGCCGTCAGTCGCAAAGCCTGCCGTGGTGGAAATCGATACCGCCTGAAAGGCGGCATGGTTCAGTGCTGTCAGAGCGTCCGGATAAACGCTGGTATGTAATAACACCAGAAAACAAATCAGAATCAGCGCCGCCTGAATGCCAAGAAAGGTTTTAAATTCCGGATCGCGGAAGTAGGTTGCCACACTCTTACCGCGGATAGCAGCAAAGTGCAGCGGAAAGTTCACCGCACTGATCAGCAGAAACACAATACAGATGGTATTAATCAAGCCACTGTCAAAATGACCAATGCTGGCGTCATAGGTCGAAAAGCCGCCAATGGCTACCGTTGAAAAGGCATGGCAAATTGCATCAAACCAGGACATCCCGGCTAAATAGAATGCCAACGCACAAGCCAGCGTTAGCGCCAGGTAGATATACCACAGATGTTTGGCGGTATCGGCAATCCGCGGCGTCATCTTGTTGTCTTTAACCGGCCCCGGCGTTTCCGCCCGGTACAGCTGCATACCACCGACACCTAACAGCGGCAGAATCGCAACCGCTAATACGATGATCCCCATACCACCTAACCATTGCAGCTGCTGCCGGTAGTAAAGAATTGCCTTTGGCAGTAGTTCAATGCCGGTTAATACCGTCGCACCGGTAGTCGTCAGGCCGGAAAAAGCCTCAAACATTGCCGAGGCCAGGTTCATATTGGGCCGCTCTGCCAATACCAGCGGGATGCCCCCTACCGCACCCAGCACGATCCAGAACAAAACCACGATCAGGAAGCCGTCGCGGACCTTTAGCTCAGCCCGATATTGCCGGTTTGGATACCAGATTAAAAAACCACTGAACAAGCAGAGTATAAAAGACAGGATAAAGGGCACGCCGGCACCATCCTGGTACCAGTATGCGACCAGCGCCGGCGGCACCATGGTGATGCTGAAAATGGCAATCAGCATCCCCAGGATCCGGATTATCGAACGATATTGCATAGGGTCCTTAATGCGCCCTTGCCACTGCTTATGGCAGCTGCAGCTCGCGGGTCATATTCTCATTACGTTCGCGATGGACAATAATATTGTCCTCAATCCGGATACCACCGTAAGTGCGGAATTGGTCAACCTTTTGCCAGTTGAGCTGTTTTGCCTCTGGTGTTGCCTGCAGATCGGCCAGCAACGACTCGATAAAATACAGCCCCGGCTCAATGGTAAATACCATTCCCGGCTCAATCAGGCGGGTACAACGTAAAAATGGATGCTCAGCCGGCGCCGCAACATGGGTGCCGCGCTCATCGGCCATAAAGCCACCGACATCATGCACCTGTAACCCCAAATGGTGCCCAACCCCATGCGGGAAAAAAGTCCGGCTAATGGCAGTTTCAACAAGGCTGTCGACACTGCCACGTACAAAGTCAAAGTCCAGTAACACCTGCGCCAGTAAACGGTGCGTCAACAACTGTAGCTCAGTATATTTGATACCGGGTTTAATAGTATCAACCACCTGCAGATGCACGGTATTCACCGCCTTAATCAGTTCGGCAAATTCATCTTGCCGGTTAAAGCTGTAGGTACGGGTAATATCCGCGGCATAGCCATAACAGGACGCGCCGGCATCAATCAAGAACGACTTATGCTGCGCCGGCTTAGCACGCTCCAGCGCGGTGTAATGTAAAATGGCGGCATGTTCATTCAGGGCGATGATATTGCCGTAAGGCACTTCATTTTCGCCCTGACCTACTGCTGAGAGATAGGCCAGTTGGATCTCAAACTCACTGCCAGCAGCGTAAAAGGCATCAGCGGCAGCACGGTGCCCGGCAACAGCCAGCCGGTTTGCTTCGCGCATCGAAGCCAGCTCATAAGCCGTTTTATAGGCCCGATGATAATGCAGATAGTTTAGTACCGGCTCCGGGTTAATTTCGGTAAAACCCAAAGCGCGGGCTACTTCCAGGTACTCCCCGATATAAGCCAAGCGTGCCTTATCGTACGGCAGCAAACTTTCTACCATATTGGCTTTTTCCAACAGCTGAATATCAAAGTATTCAGCCCAGAAATCTGTCGGTACCGGCGGTACCTTATGCCAGAAATCTTTTGGCCGGTAAAAAATCAGTTTCGGCTTATTAACGCCGTCTACCAACAACCAGCAATGCGGATTATCAACCACCGGCAACCAGGCTTTAAAATGCGGATTGACCTGAAACGGATAGTCCATATCGTCCAGAAACTTACGCTTGGCCTGGCCAGAGTGAATAACCAGCGCATCCAGATTTTCGCGCGCCAGCACGTTTCGGGTCCGTTGCTGCAGTTCCTGCACATGCGCCTGATACAGTTGAGGATAATTCGGGTTCATAAATACCTTATGCATTGCTGTAAAGGGAAAACCGATAATAGCATCATTTAGCTGTGCTCCCAATCTGCATGGCGACTAACGGCAGGAACACATCGTTCGGTTCATTTAAACGAATATTATAGATCTGATAATACGCCATTACCGCTTTCACATACTCACGGGTTTCGCGAAATGGAATGGTTTCTACCCAGACATCGACCGGCACGGCACGGTCACGCGGGATCCACTGTCTGACTCGGCTGTAGCCGGCATTATAAGCTGCCGTAGCCATAATCAGGTTGCCGTCGTTACGGCGCATCAGGTAGTTCAGATAGTCAGTACCAAAATCAATATTGGTGACCGGGTTATACAGCTGGCTCACCTGTACTTTCTTTTTGGCAATATAATTGGCGGTATCCGGCATAATTTGCATAAGACCACGGGCTCCAACCGGCGAGTTCGCATCCGGCATAAAGGAACTCTCACGGCGGGCAATGGCCATGGCCCAACCGGAGTCCACCTGCGCGCTTTTGGCAAAGCGTTGAATTTCTTCTTTAAAGGCCAGAGGGAACCGCAGCTCCACATCATCCCAGTAACCAGCATCGGCCAGTGTAAAAATGGCCCTTTCATGCCACTCTATGTCGTTGGCTAACTTGGCCGCCGCCAGTTTCTGCTGGCCATTGGCAGAGCGCTGCAGGAAATTCCACTCCCGCCGCGCTTCGGTTAAACGGCCCAGCGCCAGCCATTCCTTTGCCCGTTGTACCGCCGGATGCTGTTGGATCAAAGTTAAGTCTTCTGTACTCACAGGTACCGGGTTATGCGCCAGACTGGGCGGCAACCCCAGCTTGGCTGCGGCCATAAAACCATAAAAATGCCGCCGTTGCGCTAGCTCACGGAAGATACTGTCGGCTTCAGCCTGCTTACCCTGCTCTTCCAGCGCCCGGGCCCGCCAGTAACGCCAGTTAATATCCGCGGCCAGCTCCGCTGGAAAATTCTCAATCACCTGCTGTACCCGAGGCCAATCCAGCTCACGCAGGGCATGCCCAACCTGCCACTGCGCCAGGGTGCTATCCAATTGCTCCGGTGCGAGTTTGCGCATCCAGTCCGTTGCCCGGCTATCGCCGCGGTGCGCCAGAGCAATCGCAAACTGGCGCTGCACGTCCAACCGCTGCGCTGCAGTGAAATAAGGGTCACTGGTAAAACGCTGCCAGGTTTGTAATGCTAAATCAGGCGAGCGCCATACCAGACGTTTTAAACCGTAGGTCAGAATATCGCGCTCCACTACGTGACGGCCGGGGAAAAAACGTGGCCGGCTGATCACCTGCGGGTCCTGACGTACCTGCTGCCACAGATCAGCCAGATATTGCCGGTCGGCCGGTAACAGGGTTTTCAGATAGCGGATCAGGCCAACGTCGCCACCATCTGCGGCTAGCTGGATGCGGCGCAGCACAATTTCCGGCTTTAATTGCCCGGCCTGACGCCATTGGCTGAATAAAGGGTCGCAGGCTTTAGGTTGCGACTTACCTACAGTCCAGAGTGATGTCGTTTCCTGCCAGATGGCGGCCTTGGCGGCAGGCTCGGCTTTCAGACGTTGTAACAAGGCAATGCAGCTTAGCTCTGCATCATTCGAGCCGGGAAAATGCTGTAAAAAGCGCTCGGCCTGCTGGCTATTTGCTAAACTCATCAACCAGGGTCGGCGTAACGGCCAATCCAGCGGCGAACCCTGATGCTGTTGCAAAAAACCAGCTATCTCATCGTGGGCACTAAGGCGTCGCTGCAACCAGCGCTGTTGCAGGTAAGGACGTAACGGATAATCGCGTAATTCGGTCAGCCAGCTTTCAATCTGCGGTGCCGGCGCCGATCCCAGCTGCCGCTCAGCCTGTAAAAACAGCTGGCGTTGCTGTTGCAACACCGCAAGATCCGCGGTGCTGGCCAATAACCAGCCCGGTAGCAGGGTACAGCATAAAACAAGCAGGCGTTTCACAACAAAGGCTCCAAAATGCTAACTAACGATCGGATGAGAAATAGGTGGGGTCCTTCAGACTTTGCACCTACCCGGAATTCAAACACCTGTTTAAATAACTATTGATATTTTCATTAAAGCACGACACACTGGATGGGATAACCTCATCGTACCAGTTGCGAATAACCCTATAGCAAACGCGACCAAGGAGCATATTTATGATTTACCAAAGTAACAGCATCCAGGTGGAGTATCTGAAACCTGGTATTGCCAGGTTTACGTTTAACGCCCAAGGTTCGGTCAACAAATTTGATCAACAGACGCTGGCCGATTGTAAGGCAGCGCTGGCCAAGCTGCACGCGGATCCTGAATTAAAAGGCGTGCTGTTTGTCAGCGGCAAAGACAACTTTATTGTCGGCGCCGATATCACCGAGTTCTTACCTGTATTCGAGCGTCCGGAAGCCGAACTGGTTCCCTGGATTAAAACCGCTTCTGATGTATTTGATTACTGTGAAGATTTATCTGTGCCTTCGGTGGTTGCGATTAAGGGTTTTGCACTGGGCGGTGGCTGTGAGTGGACCCTGGCCTGTGATTACCGGGTGGCGGATACTACAACCCGTATCGGTTTACCGGAAGTAAAACTGGGTTTGATGCCAGGTTTTGGCGGTACTGTGCGTTTACCACGGATTATCGGTGCCGATAATGCGATGGAATGGATCACCACCGGCAAAGAGCGTGGTGCAGAGCAAGCGCAGAAAGAAGGCTTAATTGATGCGGTGGTGGCACCCGAGAAACTGGAAGCAGCAGCCCTGAGCATGCTGGAAGATGCCATCGCCGGTAAGCTGAACTGGCAGAAAAAACGTGCGGTGAAACTGCAACCGCTGAAACTGAACAAAACCGAAGCCACCATGAGCTTTAACACCGCCAAAGGTATGGTGTTCGCTACCGCCGGCAAACACTACCCGGCACCCATGGTAGCCGTGCAGACTATTGAAGCCGCTGCGACTTTAGGTCGTGACGCCGCCGTCGCACTGGAAAACAGCGGCTTTGCCAAACTGGCTAAAACCGATGCCGCAACGGCGCAAATTGGCCTGTTCCTGAATGATCAGGTGATTAAGGGTAAAGCGAAAAAAGCCGCAAAAGTTGCCACCAAGGCCGTGAAAAAAGCGGCTGTGCTGGGCGCCGGCATTATGGGCGGCGGCATTGCCTACCAATCCGCGTTAAAGGGTGTACCGGTAGTGATGAAAGACATTGCCGATAAAGCGTTGGAATTGGGGATGGGCGAAGCCACCAAGCTGCTGGGTAAACAGGTGGAGCGTAACAAGCTGGATGCAGTGGGTATGGCGAAAGTGATCTCTGCTATTACACCGACACTAAGCAACGAGCAGGTGAAAGGCGTCGATATCGTGGTGGAAGCCGTGGTCGAAAACCCGAAAATCAAGGGCGCAGTATTAAAAGAGGTTGAGGCCTTGCTGGCCGATGATGCCATCCTGACGTCAAATACTTCGACCATCTCAATCAACCAGCTGGCAGCGAATCTGAGCCGGCCACAGAATTTCTGTGGTATGCACTTCTTTAACCCGGTACCGAAGATGCCATTGGTAGAGGTGATCCGCGGCAAAGACACCAGTGAAGAAACCGTGGCCGCTGTTGTCGCTTACGCGGCAAAAATGGGCAAATCACCGATCGTCGTTAACGACTGTCCGGGCTTCTTTGTCAACCGGGTACTGTTCCCCTACTTCGCCGGTTTTAGCAAACTGGTGTTAGACGGCGCCGACTTCGCTCAGGTTGATAAGGTGATGGAAAAGCAGTTTGGCTGGCCGATGGGCCCGGCGTATCTGCTGGACGTCGTCGGTTTAGATACCGCTTATCACTGCACGGACGTGATGGCAGCCGGCTTCCCAACCCGGATGGCCAAACTGGACAATGATCCTGTTGCCGCCATGTATCAGGCTAACCGTTACGGTCAGAAAAATGGCCTCGGTTTCTATGCTTACAGCAAAGATGCCAAAGGCAAGCCGAAAAAGGATATTGATGCCGCCAGCCTTAACTTACTGTCCGGTATTGCTGCCGCCAAACAGGACTTCAGTGCCGAGGACATTATTGCCCGCCTGATGGTACCCATGATTAATGAAACAATCCGCTGTCTGGAAGAAGGCATTGTTGCCAGTGCGGCCGAAGCGGATATGGGTCTGGTTTATGGCCTGGGCTTCCCTCCGTTCCGTGGTGGTCCACTGCGTTATGTCGATACCCTGGGTCTGGCTAACTTTGTCGCACTGGCCGACAAGTACGCCCACCTGGGCGAGATTTACCAGGTAACCGAACAAACCCGCGCCATGGCCGCTAATGGCCAGCGTTTCTTCCCGGTTTAAGCGCAGGAGCAGCAGAATATGAAAAACGCCGTTATTGTAGATTGTATCCGTACCCCGATGGGCCGCTCTAAAGCTGGCATGTACCGCAATGTTCGCGCTGAACAGCTGTCAGCCCATGTTATGGCCAGCCTGCTGGAGCGCAACCCGGCTTTAAACCCGGCAGATATTGATGATGTGATCTGGGGCTGTGTGCAGCAAACGCTGGAACAAGGCTTTAATATCGCCCGCAATGCTTCTTTACTGGCGGGTATCCCGCACTCAGTACCGGGTGTCACCGTAAACCGCCTCTGCGGCTCTTCAATGCAGGCATTGCATGATGCCGTGCGCGCCATCCAAACCGGTATGGGTGAGGTCTATCTGATTGGTGGCGTCGAGCATATGGGTCATGTACCAATGAACCACGGCGTCGACTTCCACCCTGGCTTAGCCACCTCAGTGGCCAAGGCCGCCGGTATGATGGGCCTGACCGCCGAATTACTGGGCAAGCTGCATGGCATCAGCCGGCAGCAGCAGGATGAGTTTGGTGCCCGCTCGCATCGCCTGGCGCACGAAGCCACCCTGCAGGGCCGCTTTAAAAATGAAATTATTCCGACTGAAGGCCATGACGCCGATGGCGTACTGCGCCTGTTCGATTACGACGAAGTGATCCGCCCGGAAACCACGGTTGAAGCACTAAGCCAGCTGCGGCCGGTATTTGACCCGGCTAACGGTACTGTGACCGCCGGCACCTCTTCCGCCTTATCCGATGGCGCCTCAGGTATGCTGGTGATGAGCGAAGACAAAGCGAAGGCGCTCGGTTTACCGATCCGCGCTTATGTCCGTGGTATGGGTGTGGCTGGTTGTGATCCGTCTATTATGGGTTATGGCCCGGTGCCAGCCTCGAAGAAAGCGTTAAAGGCTGCCGGTATCAGCATTGCCGATATCGATTATGCCGAGCTGAACGAAGCCTTCGCGGCACAAGCCTTGCCGGTTATGAAAGACCTGGGTCTGCTGGAAGTAGCTGAGCAGAAAGTGAACCTGAACGGTGGCGCCATTGCTTTAGGCCACCCACTGGGCTGCTCCGGCTCACGCATCAGCACCACGCTGATTAATGTGATGGAAGCTAAGGGCGGTAAGTTTGGCCTGGCAACCATGTGTATCGGCTTAGGCCAGGGTATCGCTACGGTGTTTGAACGGCCTTAACCTAGCCGCAACAGCGCAGATAGCTTAAAATAGGGCCGTTTACGGCCCTTTTTTGTTACCCTTGTTATCAATTCGCGGAGCAGTTGCCATTATGGAAACCTTATTTCAGCAAGCCGATCATACGCTGGATGCCCTTGGGCTGCGCTGCCCTGAGCCGGTGATGCTGGTACGGTTGCAGATCCGCAAAATGCAGGCAGGTGAAACCTTGCTGATTATCGCCGACGACCCTGCCACCACCCGCGATATCCCGGCGTTTTGCCGCTTTATGGATCATCAGCTGGTCGGTAGTGATACCGCAGCCTTACCCTACCGCTACCTGGTTAAAAAAATCAGTAGCTAAAATTCGACTCTGCTCCAGCTATCGCAGATACGCCACCAGCCGGCTTATTGCATTGTATTTTCCCGAATTTCGGCTTAGCCTGTTTATTGCTCACCCGGCAATAATAACAACAAAACAGGTTTACCTATGCACCCGCTGCTACTGCTAATTCTTTGTCTCGCGTTATCCTTACCAATGGCTTACAGCCAAACCCCTGAACGCACGCCGTCGGCACCGACGCGAACGGAAGGTGACGGCCCCTATCCGCGTTTAATCCTGCGTGGTGGCATTTTGATTAGCGGCGAAGGGGCGCCACCGGTCGGCCCGGTGGATATCGTGATTGAGCAGGATCGTATTCGTCAGGTGGCCATTGTCGGTTATCCGGAGGTGCCGGTACTGGCGCAAAGTCGGCCTCAAGCTAAACCCGGCGATCAGGAATTAGATGTCAGTGGCATGTATATCCTGCCGGGTTTTGTCGATATGCATGGCCATATCGGCGGCTCTGCCAACGGAATACCGGCCGAATATGTGTTTAAACTCTGGTTAGCGCATGGCATTACCACTATTCGCGAGCCGGGCAGTTTTAACGGCCTGGCCTGGACCTTGCGCCATATGCAGGCGGCGGCCGCCAATCAGATTGTCGCGCCACGGATCGTACCCTATGTTGGCTTCGGTCAGGGCCTGGCGGAGCCGGTTTTTAACCCAAACCAGGCCAAAAAATGGGTGCAGGATATTAAGAAAGCCGGTGCCGCCGGGATTAAGTTTTTTGGTGCTACTCCGCAAATTATGGCCGCAGCGCTGGCCGAAGCCAAACAACAGCAGCTCGGTACCATGATGCATCACGCCCAGCTGAATGTTTACCGCACCAATGTGCTGCACAGTGCCCGCATGGGCCTGACGTCGATGGAACATTGGTATGGTCTGCCTGAGGCCTTGTTTGATGGCCAGACGATTCAGCAGTATCCGGCTAATTATAACTATCAGAATGAACAGGACCGGTTTGCCGCTGCTGGCCAGCTGTGGGCACAGGCGGCGAAGCCGGGCTCTGCCAAATGGCAGGCGGTACGGGATGAGCTGATCCAACTGGATTTTACCATCAACCCCACCCTGACCATCTACGAAGCCAGCCGCGATGCCGCTGCGCAGCGGAATGCCGAATGGCATCAGGACTATACCCTGCCCACACTACAGCGCTTTTTTACACCTAACCGCTATGCCCACGGTTCCTACTGGTTTGACTGGACGACCGAACATGAAATTCAGTGGCGGGAAAACTACCGGCTCTGGATGCAGTTTTTAAATGACTTTAAAAATCATGGCGGTCGCGTGACTGTTGGCTCCGACGCTGGTTATATCTATAAAATTTATGGTTTTGCCTATATTCAGGAGTTGGAGCTGCTGCGTGAAGCAGGCTTTAATGCGCTGGAGGTGATACAGGCCGCCACCTTAAATGGCGCTACTGCGCTTGGTTTAGATCAGGAAATTGGCAGCGTGGTCGCCGGTAAAAAGGCAGATTTGGTGATAGTGGCAGAAAACCCGCTGGCCAACTTTAAAGTATTGTATGGCACCGGCCATTACCGGCTCAATGCCGACAATCAACCGGAGCGCACCAAGGGCGTGCGCTATACCATCAAAGACGGCATTATCTACGATGCCCAGCGCTTACTGGCCGACGTACGGACTTTAGTGCAGCAGGCCAAGGCGGCAGAGCAACAACCCTAAATCAGGCTATTCCGGTGCGCTCTGCGCGCCGGATTCCCGCTGTCGAAAATAATTTAGCCGCAAGCTTGCTAAATTGGATTACATGTGTAATCTTTTAAAGACTACAAGTGTAATCTTCTGGTAAATAATGATTGAGATTAGTGATGCCGAACTGACGGTGATGCAGATACTCTGGCAGCAACATCCTAGCACGGCGGCAGAAGTAATTGCCCGGTTGCAACATAAAGACTGGCATGAGAAAACCATTAAAACCCTACTCAACCGCTTGGTTAGCAAGGGTGCCCTAAGCTATCAGAAGCAGGGCAAAGCCTATCTTTACTCACCCGCTATCGACTGCAGTCTCTATCAGCAGCAAGCAAGTAGCAGCTTTATTAAGAAGCTGTTCTCTGGCCAATTGACGCCTCTTGTTGCCAGCTTTACCGCACAGCATCAGGTGTCAGCAACCGATTTGGCGGCGTTAAAGGAACTGGTTAACCGCCTGGAGCAGGATAAGGACAACGGATAATGATTAACTGGTTATGGCAAGCCAATATCTGGCTAAGTATCCTGAGTGTGCTCTTGCTGAGCTTACACCCCCTGCTGCTCAAGTGGTACGGAGCCCGCACCCTGTATTCACTATGGTTACTGCTACCTGTTGCACTGCTGTTACCCTTGGTACCAGCGTTACCGGCTCAGAGCCCGGCCAATCTGCTGCCTGAATTCTGGCTGGTATTACCCGACGAGCCTGGCTTTGTACCACAAGCCAATGCTGTGACCTTTGTTGTGTTGCTGCTTTGGGCTACCGGCACTTTGCTGGTGTTTGGCTATGCCCTGCTCAGTCAGCTCAGACTACAACGCCAACTCAATGCCGGCCGCCATTACCGTAGCGGCACCCTGGTCTGTTACCGTACGGACAGCGCCCTGGGCCCGGCAATTTTTGGCTTACTAACACCACAACTGATTTTACCCGACAACTTTCTGCAACGTTTTGACCGGCAACAGCGGAAGTTGATCCTACAACATGAGCGTGCCCACTGGCAGAGTGCGGACCCACAGTGCAACCTACTGGCCTTAATACTGGTTGCGCTGTTCTGGTTTAACCCACTGAGTTGGCTGGCTTATCGTCGTTACCGCGCCGATCAGGAATTAGCTTGCGATGCCAGAGTTTTGCAACAACAAGACAATACCACTTTAGTTTGCTACGCCAGAACACTGCTGGCAGCAATGCAGTCGGCACCACCCACAGTGAACTTTAATTCGATTACTCAACATTATGGAGCTTTGGCTACGATGACCGAACGTCTAACCCAATTAAAGCAGCGCCGCCCGCTGTTAAAATATCCGGCGCTAAGCTGCGCCCTGGCACTCCTTTGCGCTGCATCACTACTTCAAACCACTGTCGCAGTAACAGAAAGCCAAACTACGGCAGCGCAGACGAAAACGGAAATAACCCCCATCGTCAGAATTAACCCGCGTTATCCGGTTAAGGCCGCAGCAGAGGGGATCAATGGCTGGGTACAGCTCAGTTTTAACATTGATGCACAGGGTAAGGTCGAAAATTTGCGAGTACTGGATGCCAACCCAAGAGCCGTTTTTAACGACGAGGCGTTACAAGCCGTCGCCAAATGGCGTTACCATCCCGATCACGCCGGCAGCAATCTGACCATTCAGTTAGCGTTCGAGCTGGACACTGACAGTCGCTAGCATCTGGTAAACAGCTTGTTACAATCCTCTCTTGACCCATACGAAAGCTCACATTAGTCTAAGCAGTATGATTCAGGGAGGATTTGTTATGTTATGGCCACTAATTAAGGCATCGCTGCCGGCAAAAAGCCTGCTGTTATTGGCGTTGGCCGTATTGTTCTGGTTTGCCGGCTTTCATACCTTGCTTGGTGTCGCACTCTTTCTGGCGCTGGAAGTGATAATGTGGCGCAATAGCGCGACCTATGCCAGTCAGGATTTTGTTTACAGCAAGGATATCCTGCGCCTGTTCAGTTGTGATGGCGGGCAGCTACGAGTTGGTATGGATACGACGAATATCCGCAATATTGATAAGATCAAACTGTGGCAAGACCAGCAATATGGTTTTATTGATTTTGCACTCGGTCAGCAGCTGCAAGTACGCTACAAATTTCCGCTGGAGCAATATCAGCCGCTGCGGCTTTGGCTACAACAACATCTGCCGGCGACTAACTTAGAAACCAGCTTAGCCCTTAATTAGGCTCTATTGCCAACAATAAGTTAGCTGAATGTTCCTCAGAGACACGCAATGCCGGCGCCAGTGCCACCAGCTCAGTATAGAGCGCGGGGTAATACAGCTGTAAACGTTTGGCGCGGCTAAGATGCGAGGGCTGTACTTGTAGCGGCTGGCGCAGGATCTCTGGCAAAAGAGGAAACAAGCGCCCCTGCTGGAAACTCCAGTCCAGTGCTAAATGCAGCGCATCCGGCCCGAAACGGTTTTGTTGCGGCATTACCCCCTGCTCTAACAATAATTGCACTACCTGCTCCGCCTGTTCGTGCGCAAAGGCTGGCCGGTATAGCGACATG
Source organism: Alishewanella sp. BS5-314 (assembly GCF_025377695.1). NCBI lineage: Bacteria > Pseudomonadati > Pseudomonadota > Gammaproteobacteria > Alteromonadales > Alteromonadaceae > Alishewanella > Alishewanella sp. BS5-314. Next base: position 2,690,648 of record NZ_JACEHJ010000002.1, on the reverse strand, counting down.
CCAAACTGGTCGGTTAACCGGAAGTCAAAACGGCCGGCAGCCAGCTGTTGCCAATTCTCGGTGCTGGCAAAACTAAACCAGGCCATGGTCAAAGGGGCAACCGGTAAGGTTCGCCCTTCCCAGATACTGATATATTCCGGTTGCAGTAACACCCAGGCTAGCAGCTCGCTGGTCAGGAAAGGCGACAAAGGTGTACTGAACACCAATTGCTGCATCCGCTCCGCCGAGCGCCAGACCCGCATCAGCTCCAGATAGAGCTCCGTCTCCTCAAGTGCAATATCTTGCTCAATGTTTTGCCGTTGCCGGTGCTGTAACGCTACTAACAACGCTGGCTCATAGTCATGCAACGCCGCAAGCAAAGCTTCGCCGCTATAGTGCTGCTGAAACTGTGCCAGAATGGCCGCTACCTGCTGGTCACTCCACAACGCCCGGGATTGCCTTAGCTGCTGCTGCGCCGTCAGGCAAGCAGCCGTAGCGTCATCGACCGGCTGTACCGCTAATTGCCGGCGCAGCGCCGATACCAGCGCTGACTCTGGTTGCTCTGCTGCTGGCTCCAGCCATTGACCACTGGCAAGCTCATTCCGGCTATTTAGCCAGGTAAGGCGTAAATAGGGACTACTGAGGGCTGGCAATGGATGTAGCAGATGCCCCTGGTTAGCCAGCTGCTGCAGCTGCCGGACCTGTACTGCGCTGAGTTGATAGCAATTGTCCTGACATTGCCGGTTTAATTGGCGATTGCGGTTCTGTGCTGTCAGGCCCGAAATCAGATAATCCAACGCACTGACGGTGCCATTGAGCTGACTGGGTTCAATACCATATTGCGCCAGCACCGGCAGCAGGTTAGCCCGACCAGCGAGTAGCGCAGCATCAGCAAGGTTAAATACGGCTTTGTTATCCTCAGCCAGACGCCGGAATAGCGGCATGCCCTGCAGCTCTACCCCGCGCTCCAGTAATAGCATGATCAGTTCATCCGGCAGTTGCTGCTGGATAGCATGAGCGATATGTGTCGGATACAAGTTTAGGTTAGCTACCAGCTGACGGGCTTGCGACAACGGCACTGCATTAAGATTACTGACAAAGGCCAGCCCCGGCGATATACCCCGGCTACTCTGCCATTGATGCTGATGATTCAGGAGCACCATATCATAAAAGCGGCTACTATTTGCCAGGCTCTGCAGTAGCTGCAGCCAATCGGCTTCAGTTTGAGGTTCCGCTTGCGGATTAACTACATCACCGAACAAGGTTTCATAACTGGCTTCGCTATCATCCAGCACATTAAAACCCTGTTGCGCTGCCTGTTGCTGTGCAGCCTCATCCAATAGCAATTGCAGATAGGGCTGTAGTTCAGAAGATGCCTGCAACTCCTGATAAAGCCGTTCCAGGCTCTGCCCCTGCTGCAACAGCTCGCGCAAGGCGGTCGTAAGCTTTTGTTCCCGCTCCTGCTCATGCTGTTGTTGTCGCTGCTGTAACTGCGGTGTGCAGGCGACAACCTGCTGTTGCAACGCCGCATACTGCTCCGGCGTTACCTTTGGCGCAGCCAGTCCCCTTTCATCTCTGGCATCGGCGGCAGGCCGATACGGAGAGTCTGCTAATGACGGCACAACAGGGGCTGTTGCCCGGTTCTGACATTGGGTCAGGCCATAGCCGCCAGCTAAGAGCAGCAGGAGCAGTGCGGTAATTTTCAGAGGCTTTGACATATCACTGAAGGTCCTTTTCCGTTACACTGTCTGTTCGATTCCTGATTTATCATGCCTGAAAATTCATGTCATTACACCCCAATAACCCACATCAGGGCCGCTATGATTTCACCCGGCTATGCCGGCACTACCCTGCATTACAGGCTTTTGTGATTACCACAGCCGCTGGTGACAGTAGTATTGATTTTAGCCAGGCCTCAGCAGTACAGGCACTGAACGCGGCTATTCTGGCCAGCGATTATCAGGTGACATTCTGGCAATTACCACCGGGTTATCTCTGCCCGCCGATCCCGGGCCGCGCCGATTATTTGCATTATGCCGCCGATCTGGTTGCAGAACTGACCGGCGTGGCTAAAGCACAGGGTAAGCAATTTCGGTTGCTGGACCTGGGGTGCGGTGCGAACTGCATTTATCCGATCCTGGCTAGCCGCAGTTTTGGCTGGCGTGCTGTCGGTAGTGATATTGACAACACCGCGCTGAAAGTCGCCGGCGCTATTGTCAAAGCCAACGCCAATCTTAAAGGCTTAATCGAACTTAGGTTGCAGCCGAAGGCCACTGAACTGCTATTTGGTATTATCCAACCCGGTGAATACTATGATATCAGTGTCTGTAACCCGCCGTTCTATGCATCGGCGGCAGAGGCAGCGGCAGCTAATCAGCAGAAATGGCAGAAGTTAGGTAAGGCCGATCATGGCCGTAATTTTGCCGGTACCGCCAATGAGCTCTGGTGTGAGGGTGGCGAACTCGCCTTTATCAAAAAATTGATCGCAGACAGCAGTCTGTTCGCCAGCCAGGTTGGCTGGTTTAGCAGTCTGGTTTCGCAGCAAAAACACTTGCCGGCATTAGTCGCACAATTGCGGCGTCTGGCAGTAGCTGAAGTGCGGCAAATTAAAATGCAGCATGGTCAAAAAACCAGCACCATTCTAGCCTGGCGCTTTACGCCGACGACTTAATAAAGCTGCGGCAGGCCGCTCCGCTTTCTTGCAGTTCGGGGGCGGCTGACTATACTCTATTACTCTTATCTAAACTGTACTTTTCAGATGAAACCGCTAAGGGTTTTAATCGCCGATGATGAACCTATTACCAGTCAGTATCTGAAGATCCTGTTACAGCGCTTTCCTAATTTGTTATTGATCGGTACCACCACCACGGGCCGGGAAACCCTGAAATTCCTGCACCAGAATCATCTGGACCTGATTTTTCTCGATGTGGTAATGCCGGATCTCAGCGGTATTGATATTCTGCGTCAGTTCAACAAAACCTCATCTCTGACGCCACCACTTTTTATCATGCTGACAGCTTACGAGCAGTTTGCCTGTGCCGCCTATCACTTTCATGCTTTCGCCTATTTAACCAAGCCTGTCACGCCACAGCATCTGGAGCAAGTATTGCAGGATGCCAGTACCCTCCTCAGACCTGAGAGTCCGTTTAATCGTCAGGCTAAGCCACAGCTGGTATTTCAGACCGGGAGCAGTGAATTGATCTTTCAGGAGCAGGAAATTATCTTGATTGAAGCGGCCGGTAATTATCTCTGCTTACATACCCGGTATGATAATTACATTATCCGCAATACCTTAAAGGAGTTAACGGCGAGACTACCGCCGTTGTTTGTCCAGGTGCATCGCTCTGCTATTGTCAATATTCTGCATATTAAGCAGGTCGTCACTACTGCCGGTCTCTATCTGATGCTATCTAACAACAAACAGGTAAAGCTATCCCGCCGCTGTAAACCACAACTTGACGCCCTGCTCAATCTGCCTAACCGCTAAACTGCATTTTGCGACCATTCATCCCAACGCCCGGCTACTGGACGGTTCCGACCTTTCAGGATTGTTTTAGTAATCTTTAACCCGTTACCACAAGCCATTGCAGTTGACCCCAACTGCGATTTCATCCGGCAGCAAAGCTTCTACACTGGTGATGGCAGCAATTATGCCGCCACCATCAAAAGGATTGATATTATGAAACGTTATCTTACTCTGACTTCCATCTTAGCTGCAGCGCTTCTCGCTGTGCCCGCTGCTGCTGATTCCCGTTTTATTAAAGAAGGTAGTTACTTGCATACTGCGCTGGTTGAGGTGTGCACCCATACCAGAAACGATCAGCCCGCCAAGCTGTTTAATACGCTACGCGAGTATCGGATCAGCAAACAAAGCGCCGTTGATAAAGTAATGTGTAATAAGCAACAACTCCTGACCTTTGCCCGCAATAACAATGCACAGCGGGTCGTTGCGATGCTACAACCCTATGAAAGACTACCAGAGCGGAAAGTCACTATCAGCGATATTACGGCGCCAGCCAACTAGGCCAGCCGGACATCATCAGTTGCTTGCCTGAACTGGTATTGCAGGCAAAAAAATAGCCGGCATGATGCCGGCCATTTTGCTTGCTAAGCTGTTACTGCAGCACAGAGATATCGGCAACCTGTAAGAACAGTTCCCGTAATTGTTTTAACAGCGCCTGACGGTTAGCCCGCACTGCTGCATCTTCGGCGTTTACCATCACCTGCTCGAAGAAGGCATCGATAACGTCACGCAGTGCCGCCAGATGGGTTAAACCCTGACTGTAATCGCTAACCCCGGCTTGATATGCCTGCTCCGCGGTCAGTGCCTGATACAGCGCCTGCTCTGCCGCTTCCTGCAGCAGCGCCGGATTAACCGTATTGGCAATCTCGCCCTCAACCTTGGCCAGAATATTTGCCACCCGCTTATTGGCTGCAGCTAAAGCTGTTGCGGCTTCTAACTGCCGGAACTCGGCTACAGCCTTAACCCGGCGATCAAAGTCTGCCGGATTAGTTGGCCGGCGCGCCAGTACCGCCTGAATCACATCGACGCTATAGCCTTCGTCCTGATACCAGGCGCGGAAGCGGCCCAGCATAAAGTCCAATACTTCGCTGGCTACCTGCGGGTTGGTCAGTTTGCTGCCAAAGCTTTGCTGACTAACGGCAATCAGGTCGGTTAAATCCAAGGGTAGCTGTTGCTCCACCATAATGCGTAAGGCACCGATAGCAGCGCGACGCAGCGCAAACGGGTCCTTATCACCTTTCGGGATCTGACCAATGCCGAAAATACCGACCAGTGAGTCCAGTTTGTCCGCGATAGCCACCGCCGCCCCTTCCAGACGGCTGGGTAACTGGTCACCGGCAAAACGCGGCATATATTGCTCGTTCAGCGCCAAGGCTACTGCTTCCGCTTCGCCATCCAGCCGGGCATAGTGCATACCCATAATGCCTTGCACTTCCGGGAATTCGCCGACCATATTGGTCATCAGATCGGTTTTCGATAATAAGCCGGCACGGGCAGCGGCGGCCTGATCGGCACCAATTTTTGCGGCAATAAAGCCCGCAACCTTGCTGATGCGTTCCGATTTCTCAAACAATGTACCCAGCTGTTGCTGAAACAGCACCGTCTTTAAACTGTCTAACCGCTCAGCGAGTTTGACCTTGCGGTCTGTATTAAAGAAGAACTGCGCATCCGATAACCGCGGCCGTACCACCTTCTCGTTTCCGGAGATAATTTGCTGCGGGTCCTTGCTGCTGATATTGGCCACAAAAATAAACTTGTTCAGTAACTTGCCCTGACTATCCCGCAGCGGGAAGTATTTCTGATTATCCTTCATCGTCGAGATCAGCGGCTCAGCCGGTACCTGCAGGAAGCTTTCTTCAAAGCTACCCACCAGAACCACCGGCCATTCGACCAGCGCCGTGACTTCTTCCAGCAGGGCGTCATCCCATTGCGGCTGTGCTTGTAACTGCTGAGCGGTCGCTTGTACCTGCTCCGCGATATAGGCTTTGCGCTTAGCGAAATCAGCCACTACATAGGCTTGTTCCAGCGTTGGCAGATAGGCATCGGCATCTTTGATACTGACCAGCGCCGGTGCATGAAAACGATGGCCATAGGTCTGGTTGCCACTCTGCCGGCCAAGAATAGTGGCAGGCACTACCTGCTCGCCATACAGCATAATAATGGTATGTACCGGCCGGATAAATTCGGCATCTGAGCTACCCCAGCGCATCGGCTTGGCAATAGGTAGTTTGGCTAACGCTGTGCTGACCATTTCCGGTAGCAAGCTGACCGTCGCCTGCCCTTGTTGCTGTTGCCGGCATAATAGCCAGGCGCCCTTATCGGTTTCTAAACGCTCAGCCTGTGCCACCGTAATGCCACAGCCAGCGGCCCAACCCTCGGCAGCCTTAGTCGGATTGCCATTGGCATCAAAGGCCGCACTAAGTGCTGGCCCGCGCTTTTCTACCACTTTATCGGCCTGGGCTGCGGCTAACTGATTAATCCGCACTGCTAAGCGGCGTGGTGCCGCATACCAGCTAATTTCAGCATGGCTGAGCTCCTGCTTGGCTAATTCGGCTTGCAGATTGTCGGCAAAGGCTTGTGCCAAAGTGGTTAGCGATTTTGGTGGTAACTCTTCGGTACCAATTTCAACCAGAAAATCTTGTGAACGCATTAGTTCGCCTCCGACTGCTTGGCGCTCTGATTCTTGCAAAGCGGGAAACCCAGTTTTTCGCGGGCATCATAGTAAGCCTGCGCACAGGCCTTGGCCAGGGTGCGAACCCGCAGAATATAGCGCTGACGCTCAGTTACCGAGATAGCATGGCGGGCATCCAGCAAGTTAAAAGCATGTGAGGCTTTCATCACTTTTTCATAGGCTGGTAATGCCAGGCCTTGTTCAATCAGATACTGGCTTTCCTTTTCGCACTGGTCGAAGTAGGCAAACAAGGCGGCTACATCGGCATGCTCAAAATTGTAGGTCGATTGCTCGACCTCATTCTGATGGAACACATCGCCATAGGTTACCCGCCCCAAGGGACCGTCGGTCCATACCAGATCATAGATCGAATCCACGCCCTGAATATACATCGCCAGACGCTCTAAACCGTAAGTAATTTCGCCGGTTACCGGGCGACACTCTAAGCCACCCACTTGCTGGAAGTAGGTAAACTGCGTTACTTCCATGCCATTTAACCACACTTCCCAACCCAGGCCCCAGGCACCCAGTGTCGGTGATTCCCAGTTATCTTCCACAAAGCGGATATCGTGTACCAGGGTATCAATCCCCAGTTCCCGCAGCGAGCCCAGATATAGCTCCTGAATATTGTCTGGTGACGGTTTTAAGATCACCTGGAACTGGTAGTAATGCTGCAGCCGGTTTGGATTCTCGCCATAACGGCCATCAGTTGGCCGACGGCATGGCTGCACATAAGCGACGTTAGTCGGCTCTGGCCCCAGTGAACGTAAAAAGGTCATTGGATGGAAGGTACCGGCGCCAACTTCTAAATCCAACGGCTGCACGATAACGCAGCCCTGGCGTGCCCAGTAGTCTTGCAGGGCTAAAATTAGCCCCTGAAAGGTTTTAATATCGTACTTATGCATGGCGCAACAGACTCACTTTAAATGACTAAGGGGGCAAAGCTGCCCCCGTTTAATATTTATCAGACGTCGAGGTTAGCGACGTACAGCGCGTTCTCTTCAATAAAGGCGCGCCTTGGCTCAACATGATCCCCCATCAGGGTGGCAAACAATTGATCGGCGCCAATGGCATCTTCAATGGTTACCTGCAACATGCGGCGGTTTTGCGGATCCATGGTGGTTTCCCACAGTTGTTCCGGGTTCATTTCACCCAGACCTTTATAGCGTTGAATGTAGAGACCACGCTTGGACTCGGTCATTAACCAATCCAGGGCGTCTTTAAAGGTTTCAACCGGCTTCACCTTTTCACCACGGCGTATATAGCCACCCTCTTCAATCAGGTCACGAATTTCATCACCCAGTGCGACCAGACTCAGGTAATCCCGTGAGCTAATAAAGTCGTGATGCAGCAGGTATTCATTATCGATACCATGCTGACGGATAATCACCTTCGGCTGGAATAGATGACGCTCACGATCTTCAATCACATCGTACTTATAGATTGAACCGTCACCTTCTTTATCATCTAGACGTTTGGCCAGAGTTTTTACCCAGGCTTCAACGGCGGCTTGGTCTTTCATCAGCTCGGCGGTTAAACCAGTAACGTAGATCAGTTCGGTTAACAGGTTAACCGGGATCTTGCGGCTTAGGCGCTCGATAACCGCCATCACCTTATGATACTGCTGCACCAGTTTCTCCAGCGCTTCGCCACTGATCCCCGGTGCATTTTCGTTCACATGTAATGAAGCCTCATCCAGTGCTAAGGTGGTCAGATACTGCACCAGCGCCGGTTCGTCTTTGATATATTGCTCTTGCTTGCCTTTTTTAACTTTATACAGTGGCGGCTGCGCAATATAGATATAGCCACGCTCAATCAGCTCAGGCATTTGGCGATAGAAGAAGGTCAATAACAAGGTACGGATGTGCGAACCGTCAACGTCGGCGTCGGTCATTAGTACGATACTGTGATAACGGGTTTTATCCGGGTTATATTCTTCGCGACCGATGCCACAGCCTAAGGCCGTAATCAAGGTGCCGACTTCCTGCGACGATAGCATCTTATCGAAGCGCGCCTTTTCCACGTTCAGGATCTTACCTTTTAATGGCAGGATGGCCTGGTTTTTCCGGTTACGGCCCTGCTTAGCAGAACCACCCGCAGAGTCACCCTCGACGATATAGAGTTCAGATAAGGCTGGGTCTTTTTCCTGACAGTCCGCCAGTTTGCCGGGTAAGCCAGCAATATCCAGCGCGCCTTTACGACGTGTCATTTCACGGGCTTTACGGGCCGCTTCACGGGCACGGGCCGCATCCACTATCTTACCCACGATAATCTTGGCATCACCCGGATTTTCCAGCAGATATTCGTTCAGCTTTTCCGCCATCACGCTTTCTACTGCCGAGCGCACTTCACTGGATACCAGTTTGTCTTTGGTTTGTGAGCTGAATTTTGGATCCGGCACCTTAACGCTAATTACTGCGGTTAAGCCTTCGCGGGCATCGTCGCCCGAGGCCTGCACCTTCATTTTCTTAGCGTAGCCTTCCTGATCGATATAGGTATTCAGTACCCGTGTCAAAGCACCGCGGAAACCGGCTAAGTGAGTACCACCGTCACGCTGTGGAATATTGTTAGTAAAACAGAATACATTTTCCTGATAGCTATCGTTCCACTGCATCGCCACTTCAACCGCAATGCCGTCCTCACGCTGATCAGTAAAATAGAACGCCTTTGGGTGAATACTGGTCTTGCTGCGGTTTAAGTACTGCACAAAGGCTTCAATACCGCCATCGTACTTAAAGTGATCCGTCTTATCTGTGCGCTCGTCGGTCAGAATAATGCTGACGCCAGAATTCAGGAATGACAGCTCCCGTAACCGCTTCGCCAGAATGTCATAGTGGAAATTGATATCGGAAAAGATGGTTGGGCTGGGCCAGAAGCGAATTGCCGTGCCACTACCTTCCGTTTCGCCAATTACGGCTAAAGGTGCCTGCGGTACACCCAGATGATAGATCTGGCTGTGTACCTGCCCTTTACGGCGAATAGTCAGTTCCAGCACATCCGACAGGGCGTTAACAACCGAAACACCGACACCGTGTAAGCCGCCAGACACCTTATAGGAGTTGTCATCAAACTTACCGCCAGCATGCAGTACCGTCATAATAACTTCGGCCGCAGACACGCCTTCTTCGTGCATATCAGTAGGAATGCCACGGCCGTTATCACGTACCGAAACCGAGTTATCACTGTGGATGGTAACCCAGATATCGGTGCAGTAGCCAGCCAGGGCTTCGTCGATAGAGTTATCCACTACCTCGAACACCATATGGTGTAAACCGGTACCATCGTCGGTATCACCGATGTACATCCCTGGTCTTTTCCGGACAGCGTCCAGACCTTTTAATACTTTAATACTGGAGGAATCGTAGTTATGCTCTTCGGCCATCGTTATCTGTCCGTGCTGGTTATCTGACCATGTTCCACGTGAAACACTTGCCGGCAATCGGCAGCAATAAAGGGTGTCACCTGGTCAGCATTAATTGCAGTTATAAAAACCTGTGAATTAATATTAGTTAAAAAATCAAAAATCTTTTTTGTTGAACTAGGGTCGAGTTCCGACGCCAGATCATCAATCAATAGTATCGGCTGCTTTAGCCCACTTCCCGCGATCAGGTTATTTTGGGCAACTTTAAGCGCAAATAATAACACTTTTAGCTGGCCGCGGGATAATACTTCTTCAACTGAGTGGCCGGCGCTACGCAGTCGCAGATCGGCTTTTTGCGGCCCATACTGGGTAAAACCCAGCCGCAAATCTTGCTGAAAACTTTGGCTTAACAACTCCTGCAACTCAGCACTCGTCTGCAGCTTCTCCGGCCAGCCGGCGTAAAGCTGTAAGCTGACTGTCGACAGCAAGCTATCCTGATCGGTTAATGACGCAAAAGCATTTTGCAACAAGCTAATATAATGTTGGCGCAGCGCCTGCAGTTGCCAGGCCAGTTGCACAAACTGCGCATCCCAGTATTCAAATTGCTGGTTATACTGGCGGCTTTGCTTTAGCAGCGCATTACGTTGTTTAAGTACCCGGCTAAACTGCAGCCAGACGGCAAAAAAATGTTGTTCCACGTGGAACACACCCATATCAAAAAACTGCCGCCGCTCCTTAGGTCCACCAAAAAACAACTTAAAACTGTCCGGCGTTAACAACTGCACCGGCAACAACTCAGCAATATCCGCCAGACGACACTGGGCAGAGCCATTTAAGCGCAGCTGTAAATCGGCAGTCCGCTCCCGTTGAATACCGATACTATGTACTTGCTCCGCACTACTGACTTTGGCATGCAATACAAAGGCCGGCTGATCATGCTGAATTAAGCGCTGATGGCGGCTGGTGCGAAAAGAGCGGCCATGTGCCAGATAATAAATCGCTTCCAGCAAGCTGGTTTTACCGCTGCCGTTTTCACCAACCAACAGGTTAAATTGTGGATGTGGCTGCAAACTGAGTTCCGCAAAATTGCGAAATTGTTGCGCCTGCAGCAATAGCAGCGACATAACGGAGTAAAAATCAGAGACGCATCGGCATCACAACATAGGCCGCGCCATTGTTGCCGACCCCTTCGATCAGGGCGCTGGAATTCGCATCATTCAGATGCAAGATCACCAAATCGGTCGCCAGAGTATTTAATACATCCAGCAAATAGCCGACGTTAAAGCCTATCTCGAGAGTGTCGCCCTGATACTCAACTTCAATCACTTCTTCCGCTTGCTCATGCTCAGGGTTATTAGCAACGATCTGGACTTCGTGATTACTGAGCGTAAAACGCACGCCACGATACTTTTCATTCGATAAAATGGACGCCCGGATACAGGCATCCTTTAACACCGCGCGATGCGCAGTCACCAGCTTAGTGCTGTTACGTGGCAAGACGCGGCGGTAGTCCGGGAAGCGGCCATCGATCAGCTTACTGCTAAAACTAAAGCTGCTGTCGGTTAAACGGATATGATTCTGCCCTAAACTGAGGCTGACTTGCTGCTCGTCATTGGCCAGCAAGCGCATAATCTCCAACACACCTTTGCGTGGAATAATAATTTGCTTCTGTTGACCGCTGACGGCAGGTAACGCCAGCGTGCTCATCGCCAGTCGGTGACCATCAGTGGCCACTGCCGTTAAGGTGCCGTTGTCGACTTCAAACAACAAACCATTTAAATAATAACGCACGTCCTGATTCGCCATCGAGAACGCGGTGTCTTCTAATAACTTACGCAGTTGCTGCCGGCTGAGGTTAATCTCAACTTCGCCTTGCCAACTCTCTAAATTCGGGTACTCGGCAGCACTCAGGGTCGACAAGGTAAACTTACTTTTACCACTGGTCAGAACACAGTTCTCGCCTTGTACCGCGACCTGAATATCACTTTGCTCCGGCAAGCTGCGACAAATATCCAGCAGTTTTTTTGCCGGCACGGTAATCCGGCCCGGACTTTGGATCTGTAGCTGCTCGGTGCTGGCCACCAGCTCGACTTCCAGATCGGTTCCGGTCAGCGACAAAGTATCAGCCGTAACGTCCAGCAGCACATTGGATAAGATCGGCAGGTTATGCCGCCGCTCAATGGCACCAGAGACCATTTGTAATGGTTTAAGTAAAGCGTCACGGTTGATCAGAAATTGCATAACAACACCCTGTTAAGAGGACAAAGTACGAATTAAATTTTGGAAATCTTCTTTAATTTCATGAGTTTCTTCTTTCAAAGACTCAATCTTGCGGCAAGCATGTAATACCGTAGTATGGTCACGGCCACCAAAGGCATCGCCAATTTCCGGTAAGCTATGGTTAGTCAGCTCTTTCGCCAACGCCATCGCCATTTGCCGCGGCCGGGCAACCGAGCGGGAACGGCGCTTGGATAATAAATCCGCCACCCGGATTTTATAATACTCGGCTACCGTTTTCTGAATATTTTCAATGGTGACCAGCTTGTCCTGCAATGCCAGCAAATCACGCAGCGCTTCGCGCACAAAATCAATGGTAATGGGCCGGCCGGTAAAGTTGGCATTGGCTATCACCCGGTTTAAGGCGCCTTCCAATTCCCTAACATTGGAACGAAGCCGTTTCGCGACAAAGAACGCCACTTCTTCCGGCAAGCGGATCTGGTTTTCCTGCGCTTTTCGCATCAGGATCGCGACCCGAGTTTCCAGCTCTGGCGGCTCGATCGCAATCGTCAAACCCCAGCCAAAACGGGATTTCAGCCGATCTTCCACCCCGTCGATCTCTTTTGGATAACGATCGCTGGTCAGAATGATCTGCTGATTACCTTCTAGCAGGGCATTAAAGGTATGGAAGAATTCTTCCTGCGAGCGCTCTTTATTGGCAAAAAACTGGATATCGTCAATCAGTAAGGCATCAACCGAGCGATAGTAACGCTTAAATTCTTCGATAGCGTTATTCTGCAGCGCTTTCACCATATCCTGCACAAAGCGCTCAGAATGCATATAGATCACCTTGGCATCAGGCTTTTTCGCCAGAATACCGTTACCTACCGCATGTAATAAGTGGGTCTTACCCAAACCAGTACCGCCATAAATAAACAGCGGGTTATAGGCTGTACCGGGATTATCTGCCACCTGCGACGCAGCGGCCCGGGCCAGCTGGTTCGACTTACCTTCAACGAAGTTGGCAAAGGTATAGTTAGTGCGCACATTAGAGCGCACTATGCTTTTGGGGGCGGGTTCAGGCACCTCTGGCTCAGCAACCGGCGTTTCGGCTACTACTTTCTGTAGAGCCGGGCCAGGCGCGGTGACTTTATGCTGTTGATTGCTGCTGCCAACATCGAAGCGTAGCCGCGGTGCATTATCACCGCAATAATCGCGGATCAGCTCCAGGATCCGGTTCAGGTACTTTTCCCGAACCCAATCCAGCACAAAACGGTTAGGTGCGTAAAGGGTCAGCGCATCCGCTGAACTGTCGGCCTGTAGTGGGCGGATCCACATACTAAAGTGCTGCGCGGGTAGCTCTGCCTGCAATGCCTGCAAACAATTTTGCCAAACGGACTGGTACACCGTCTCTCCTGAAGCCTGAATTATGATTAATGATATAGGCTGGTGTAAAATGCCAAAACCGCATTATCGTACTATCTTATCCACAACTGCAATATTGACTTTTTAAAAAAAGCCGGGAGAAAAAGAAAACAAACCTAAGCAACTGTATTTTATAAATTTATTAGCCTTATTCTATTTCAGAATAGATCGCATAGACAGCTGTGATTTCTGGTTAAAAACAAAAGTAACTCACAATTTGTTCTATTTAACGACAGCAGCCTGTGGAAAACTTTGGATCGCCAAGGATCTATCAGCCGAAGATCGGATATTTAACTGAGGATCGCATTGACTTTCACCACCGAACTACTTAAAATTCGCGCTCATTTTTGTCAGCTGCGTTTTGGTGTATTTGCTAAAACACAGGTAACCTTAGTAAATATTTCGACCGGACGGATGAAATTATGAGTAAAAGAACGTTTCAACCAAGCGTGTTAAAACGCAAGCGCACCCACGGTTTCCGTGCCCGTATGGCCACTAAAAATGGTCGTCAGGTATTAGCACGTCGTCGTGCTAAAGGCCGCAAACGTTTAACTGCCTAAGCTGGCGGTTAAACGCTGCGTGGTCAGCTACAAATTCGGCCGGGAGTTAAGACTGTTAACTCCCAGTCAGTTTGATAATGTCTTCCAGAACCCATTTCGGGTTGCTTCTCCCCTGTTTACCATCCTTGCTAAGCCAAATCAGTTAACGCAGCCGCGAATTGGCCTTACTATCGCTAAAAAACGTGTTAAATTAGCCGTACAGCGCAACCGTATCAAACGTTGTGTGCGGAATAGCTTTCGTTTGCATCAGCACCAGCTTCCTGCTGTTGATCTGGTACTCATGGTAAAGGGGGATATCAGTAACACCCCGAATGATGAATTACTAAAACAACTGGAACGGCTATGGCAGAAGATCGCTCGCCAATACACCGCTTTGTCATCTGGTTAATGCTGGGTTTAGTGCGTGGCTATCAGTTAGTGATCAGCCCGTTACTGGGGCCACGCTGTCGTTTTCACCCCACCTGTTCGCACTATGCGATCGAGGCGATTCAACGCTTTGGTGCCGTGAAAGGGGCTTGGTTAGCCGGTAAACGCATATTAAAATGCCATCCGCTTCACCCGGGCGGTGAAGATCCCGTTCCTGATAAGCATAATGAGAAAAGCTAACACATGGATTCACAACGCAGTTTTCTAATAATTGCCCTGGCAATCGTCAGTTTTTTCCTCTGGCAGGAATGGCAAAAAGATTATGGCCCTAAACCGGCTGTCCCGCAGGTACAACAGCAGCAACAAGCCGCCGCTGACAGCAGTTCTGCGTCGTTATTTGTTGATAGCAACGAAGGACCACGCCAGACCGTGCAACCGGAAGCCACTGCCCGTCGGGTGAAAGTGCGTACCGACGTGCTGGAGCTGGAAATCGACACCCGTGGCGGCGATATTGTTGGCCTGACTTTACCACAATATGCCCTGACTAAAGGCAGCGCAGAACCTTACGTGTTGATGCGCCAGCTTGGTGGCTTTGAATATGTGGCCCAATCTGGTTTAACCGCCCGTGATGGTCCGGATCGTAGCGGTAGCCGCGCCCTGTACCGTACTGATGCCACTGAGTTTACCTTAAGCGGTGATACCCTGGTGGTGCCTTTATATCTGGACCACAATGGCCTGCAAATTGAAAAACGCTTTATTTTTACCGCTGGCCGTTATGATGTCCGGGTAGAATATTTGCTGGTGAACAACAGCAATGAAGTGAAAACGGTACAACCTTACCAACACCTGCTGCAAAACATCGATAACGGTGAAAGCAGCAGCATGTTTATGCCGATATACCGCGGCGCCGCCTATGGCAGCAGCAGCGAGCGCTACAAAAAGTATGATTTCAGCGATATGCAAAAGACCAACCTGGCAATTAGCACCCAGGGTGGTTGGGTTGCCATGCTGGAACACTATTTCGTTTCTGCCTGGATCCCCGATGCCAATAGCAATAACCAGCTATACAGCCTGGTGCATGGTGGCAACAAGGGCGTGATTGGTGCCCGCGGTGAAGCCGTGGATATCGATCCGGGTCAAACTCTGACCCTTAGCGCCGTGTTCTATGCCGGCCCGAAAGATCAGGATAATCTGGCACAGCTGGCGAATGGTCTGGATCTGACTGTCGACTACGGTTTCCTGTGGTTTATTTCACAACCACTGTTCTGGTTACTGACCTTTATCCAGGGCTTTGTTGGCAACTGGGGTGTCGCCATTATCATCATCACCCTGATTGTGAAGGGCCTGATGTATCCGCTGACCAAGATCCAATACGAGTCCATGGCCAAGATGCGCAACCTGAAGCCGAAGATTGAAGAGCTGCAGGCGCGCTACAAAGATGATCGCCAGAAGATGGGCCCGGCGATGATGGAACTGTATCGCAAAGAAAAAGTAAACCCGATGGGCGGTTGCTTACCGATGCTGATCCAGATGCCAATTTTCCTGGCGTTATACTGGGTATTTGTCGAGAGTGTCGAGTTACGTCACGCCCCCTTTATGCTGTGGATCACTGACCTGTCGGCAAAAGACCCACTGTATGTGTTGCCGGTACTCTTTGGTATCAGTATGTTCCTGATGCAAAAGCTGACGCCGATGCAGGTAACAGATCCGCTGCAACAGAAGCTGATGATGTGGATGCCGGTGGCGTTCTCAATCTTCTTCTTCTGGTTCCCAAGTGGTCTGGTGCTGTACTGGTTAGTCAGTAACCTGATTTCGCTGGCTCAGATGCTGTATATCTATAAAGGTATGGAAAAGAAAGGCATACATACCCGTAAAGCCTAATCTGCTTCCACAGTATCAGTAATCCTAGAGCCTGTTAGCTATGTCTGACAGGCTTTTTTGTTTAACCGAGGTCAAGATGTTTAGTACCGATACCATTGCCGCAGTCGCCACCGCCCCCGGACGGGCCGGTGTTGGCATTATCCGGATCTCCGGCCCGGACTGTAAAACCGTGGCCGCTGCTATTCTAAAACGCCTGCCTAAACCGCGCTATGCGGAATATCTGCCGTTTTTCGCAACAGACCAGGTACTGGACCAGGGCATCGCCCTGTACTTCCCCGGCCCGAATTCCTTTACCGGTGAAGATGTGCTGGAGCTGCAGGGCCATGGTGGTCCGGTATTGCTGGATATGTTACTGCGCCAGGTGTTGCAGACGCCAAATGTGCGGATCGCCCGCCCCGGTGAGTTTTCTGAGCGCGCCTTTTTAAATGACAAGCTGGATTTGGCACAAGCCGAAGCCATAGCCGATCTGATTGACGCCAGCAGCGAGCGGGCCGCACGCAGCGCCATGCAATCGTTACAGGGTGAGTTTTCCAAGCGCATTCATCAGCTGGTCGAAAAAGTGATTCACCTACGGATGTATGTCGAAGCCGCCATTGACTTCCCGGATGAAGAAATCGATTTCTTGTCTGACGGCAAGGTTGCCGCCGATCTGGCCGAGATTATCGACGATTTGGCACAGGTCAGAAAACAAGCCACCCAGGGCAGCATTTTGCGCGAAGGAATGAAAGTGGTTATCGCCGGGCGACCGAATGCCGGTAAGTCCAGCTTACTAAATGCCCTCGCCGGCCGCGAAGCCGCTATTGTTACCGAGATTGCCGGTACCACCCGCGATGTACTGCGCGAACATATTCATATCGACGGTATGCCGCTGCATATTATCGATACCGCCGGCTTACGTGATACCGAGGATCAGGTAGAGCAAATCGGCATTGCCCGTGCCTGGCAGGAAATTGCCAAGGCGGATCGGGTGCTGTTTATGGTCGACAGCACCACCACTGCTGATACCGATCCTCATGTTATCTGGCCGGAGTTTATCGATCGCCTGCCGCCAGGTTTAGGCATTACCGTGATCCGCAACAAGGCCGATCTGACCGGCGAAAGTCTGCAACCGGACGAACAGGCCGCCGTGCCTGTCTATCCGCTATCCGCGAAAACCGGTGCCGGTATCGATGCGCTGCGTGAACATCTGAAACGTTGTATTGGCTTTGATGCCAGTACCGAAGGCAGCTTTCTGGCCCGCCGTCGCCATTTAGATGCGCTGAACCGCGCCGCTGAGCATCTGGCAATAGGCCAGGAGCAACTGCATAGCTTTATCGCCGGCGAAATTCTGGCCGAAGAGCTGCGGCTAAGCCAACAGCACCTGAATGAAATTACCGGCGAATTTAGCTCGGATGATTTACTGGGGCGGATATTTTCCAGTTTTTGTATCGGAAAATAGTACGGTAAATAGCATTAAGCCACTACTGCAGCTGCGCTAAGGTCTGGTCAGTGCGTTTTAACCAATACAGCAAGAGTGCAGACAGCGCAACAAAACCAGCCGCCAGCAGCAAACCGGGTTGATAGGAACCAGTGGCTTTGGCCAGAACGCCGGTAATGGCCGGTGCAATAACCTGGGCTAAGCCATAGGCCAGCGTTAATTTTCCCATTAACCGCGCTGGCTTGGTCGGGTATAAACGCCCGGCCATGGTCAGTACTAAGCTGACGACCCCGATAAAGGTCGCGCCAAACAGCGCAGCACTAAATAGTACGGGCCAAAGTCCGGGCACAGTCAGCG
Source organism: Alishewanella sp. BS5-314 (assembly GCF_025377695.1). NCBI lineage: Bacteria > Pseudomonadati > Pseudomonadota > Gammaproteobacteria > Alteromonadales > Alteromonadaceae > Alishewanella > Alishewanella sp. BS5-314. Next base: position 2,672,891 of record NZ_JACEHJ010000002.1, on the reverse strand, counting down.
GCAAAACGATAGCAAGGGTTTGTAATAGCAGCGCCAGAATAATTGCATTCAGAAAACCGAGACCTCTGGCCAGTAAATCCCACACTAATACCGCTGGCGCCGCCGCCAAGCCCAACAGCACAAAAGCCAGATTGCCGCTGCCTGTGAGTCCCGGCAGTCGTTCAACGATAGTAACAATAAAGGTTGCAGTGACAACATAGCCATAGCCGGCACCAAAATAACTGAATAACATCAGACGGATAAAACGACTGCCCGGCTCAGGCTGCATAGCAGTCTGTTGCTGACTGGTATCGGTCAAAACCGGCGGCGGTAACCAGCGCCAGGCCGGTACCGCCAGCGCTACGCCGAGTAAGGCTAATAAATACCACTGCTGCCGCCAGTCAAAATCCAGCCAGAGCATCAGCTCAACCGCCAGTGCAGCAAGAGCAATCCCCAGCCCCAACCCGGCAAAATGAACCCCAAGCTCGGCTCTTAGCTTATGCTGCAATAACCAGTGCAGGATCAAGCCGGAGGCAATCAGCATCGAACCGGCACTGCTAAGCCCGGCCAGATAGCGCCAGAATGCCCAGAGCCAGATATTTTCCGTTAGTGCCATACCCAAGGTGCTGATAATCGCTAACAGCAAACCAAAGCGATACAGGCGGTCTTTTAGTGCCAGTGAGTTCAGGCTGGCCGCCAATAAGGCACCGCTCATATAACCAAGGTAATTTACCGCGGCCAGATAACCGCCACTGGCGTCATCCAGCATACTTTGTTGCTGCATCAGTGGCAGTAAGGGGGTATAGGCGAAACGTGCCACTCCGAGACAGAGTAACTGACTGAAAAAGCCGGCCAGCAGAACTTTCAGGCGTAATGGCAGCAAAAGGAAGTAGCTAAGATCCTGGTAAACAGGATCTTAGCTTAGGCGATCCAAGATCCGCTGGCTATGCGCCGATAGTCTTAGTGCGGTATCGAATTAACGCGCATAGGTCGCGGTAAGGGTCGCTTTAGCCAATGCCATCGCATTTAGCATAAAGCCGACAACCGCCGCACTGGCGCCATCCGGGGCGGGTAAGGTTTCTTCCGGTAAGGCCCAGACCGTAAACTGATAGCGGTGCATACCATGACCTTCCGGTGGGCAGGCGCCACCAAAGTCTTTACTACCATAATCGTTGGTAAAACTGCGGCTACCCGGCGGTAAGCTGCCTTTACCGGCACCACGCGGCAAACCGGTAGCGGCCGCCGGAATATCGGTAACCAGCCAATGCCAAAAACCCGAACAGGTCGGCGCATCCGGATCAAACACCGTTACCGCAAAACTCTTGGTACCTTCAGGTGCATTCTGCCAGTTCAATGCCGGCGAAATATTGGCGCCGCTACAACCAAAACCATCAAATTCCTGATCTTTTGCCATAAAATGGCCTTCTTGCAGATCCGGACTACTCAGACTAAAACGGATGTTACTCATCATTCTCTCCCAGGTTTAGAGGCTGGCCTTACCTTACGCCGCGACAAGACGCAGATCAAGAGATCCGGCCAACGCCGGTAGTAAGTGGCCACTTACTTTCAACTGTAACGCTGTAGCCATTGATAGAATTGCGCCTTAGGTAAAGCACCAGCTTGCTGTGCCAGCACCTTCCCCTGGTGGATCAGCATAATGGTCGGGATCGAACGAATGGCAAAGCGCGCTGCCAGACTTTGCTGTTGTTCGGTATCGACCTTGCCGAAACGAAAGCGCGGCTCCAACTCTGCAGCGGCAGAAGCAAATACCGGTGCAAAACTGCGGCACGGACCACACCAGCTGGCCCAGAAATCCAGCACCAACGGCAGCTCAGACTTTTCAGCATGGGCGGCAAAATTCGCTGCCGTCAGTTCCAGCGGCTGGCCGCTGAACAAGGCATGTTTACATTTACCACAACGGCCGTCCTGCAGCGGGCGATCGGCAGGTAAGCGGTTGAGCGCATGGCAATGGGGGCAGGCAATAATCATCGGCAGTCTCCGCAACAGGTGATAGTGCAGATATAAGGTGATCGGACACAAATTTAAAGACGCGATAACCTACAACAGGCAGAAAAAAGCCCCGGCAGGCGGGGCTTGAACAGTTAAGTTATCGCAAAGGGATTATTCACGCGGTTTGCGTGGAGCCCGTGGCGCGGCACCCGGACGCGGGCCAGGGCCGGAACGGCGTTCACCAGCCGGTGCAGCACCGGTATCGACGGTAATATTCAGTTTTTGCTTACGCACATACACCTTTTTCAGATGCTGGAAAATCTCATTCGGGATATTCGCCGGCAGCTCAACAGTACTGAAATGGTCAAACAATTTGATATTACCGATAAACTGGCTATCAATATTGGCTTCGTTGGCGATAGCACCCACGATATCACCGGCGCGCACACCGTGCTCTTTACCTACTTCAATGCGGTAAGTGTTGTAATCACCCTGCAGCTCTCGACGCTGACGCGGACCGCGCTCTGGCCGATCACCGGCCGGACGGTCGCCAAAGCTACGCTCCGGACGATCACGGCGCTCACCACCACGATCATTGCGTTCAGCGCGGGCATGCGGCTGACGTAATTCCGGGAACTGTTTAGCCACATTTAACGGCTGATCTTTCTGTGCCAGATATAACAGTGCGGCCGCCATATCAGCATCAGTGGTTTCCAGCTTGTCACGCCAGTCGTTAATTAAATCAACAAAGAAACTCAGATTCTGGGTTTCAATGGTTTGCGCCAGTTGGGCACGGAAGCTTTCAATCCGTTTTTGCTCAATCACCTGACCAGTTGGCAGGTTCATTTGCTCGATCGGCTGCTTGGTCGCATATTCAATAGTGCGCAGTAAACGACGCTCGCGTGGCGACACAAACAAAATCGCCTTACCTTCACGGCCGGCACGACCGGTACGGCCGATACGGTGTACATAGGCTTCGCTGTCATAAGGAATATCGTAGTTCACTACCAGGCTGATACGCTCTACATCTAAACCACGGGCGGCAACGTCAGTGGCGACGATAATATCCAGCTGACCGGCTTTCATGCGGCGGATGGTTTGCTCACGGTGTGCCTGATTCATATCACCATTTAAACAGGCTACCGCATAACCGCGGGCACCCAGTTTTTCAGCAATTTCTTCGGTAGCACTTTTGGTACGCACAAAGACAATACTGGCATCATACTCTTCACCTTCCAGCAGCCGGGTTAACGCATCCAGCTTCTGGTTGGCATCCAGCATCACAAAGCGTTGTTCAATCCGCTCCACGGTGCTGGTTTTCGAGGCGATCTTAATTTCTTCGGCATTGGTTAGATGCTTCTGGGCAATAGCGCGGATCGGGGCTGGCATTGTCGCAGAGAACATCGCCACCTGACGACCGGCAGGCGTCGCATCCATAATGGTTTGCACATCATCGATAAAGCCCATCCGCAACATCTCATCGGCTTCATCCAGCACGATGGCACGTAGCTTATCCAGCTTCAGGGTGCCGCGATCCAGGTGATCCAGGATCCGGCCCGGTGTACCGACAATAACTTGTGAACCGCGTTTCAGCGATTTCAACTGATTGGTATAGCTCTGGCCACCGTATAACGGCAACACATGAAAGGCTGGCATATAGCGGGCATAAGCCTGAAAGGCTTCGGCGACCTGGATCGCCAGCTCGCGGGTTGGCGCCAGTACCAGAATTTGTGGATCATTCTGCGCCGGATCTAACCGGGCTAATAATGGCAGGGCAAAGGCGGCAGTTTTACCGGTACCGGTTTGCGCCTGGCCAAGGACATCCTCGCCAGCTAATAATTTGGGGATGGCAGCCGCCTGAATTGGCGATGCGGTTTCATATCCAAGTTCGGTGACAGCACGTACCAGGGGCTCCGGCAGCATTAGCTGGGAAAATGACATAGAGTCAGACATACTTTGTTTTAACCTCAATAACACGCAGGCTCAGTGGTCGTGCAATTGTCGTTTCTACTATGCCTGCAATGCAGTAAAAACGCGAAATCGAATAAACAGCGCTAGCGTTATTCAATTTTATTCCAGTAGTATAGCCAATCATTTCACTGGCAAGAGGCACAAATGATCGAAATCCTCGTCGGCAGCCAAATGGGCGCAGCGGAATATGTGGCAGAACAAGTTGCTGAAACACTGGTACAAGCGGGCTATGACGTTACAACGCATCTGAAACCCGAACTCAATCAGCTAAACCAGCATGCTATCTGGTTAGTGATTACATCCACCTATGGCGCAGGAGATCTGCCTGATAATATTCAACCCTTTGCGGATCAATTAGCACAAGATCAGGGCGATCTTACCACACTTTCTTATGCTGTGATCACTTTAGGTGATTCCAGTTACGATACTTTTTGTCTGGCAGGGGCGAAAATCGCCGCGCTACTGCAACTAAAGGGCGCACGTTGTCTGTTACCTGGGCTGGATATTGATGCTCAGGATCCAGAGCTACCAGAAGATCAAGCCTTGGTCTGGCTTCCACAATTTATCAACAGCTTATTCGGATCCACAGGCGCAGAAAACGCCTGACGATCCCAACTTAGGATCCGGCAAAACCCTATCAGCCCTGGCTTTGCCGATCTTATGATCCTGTTATCCTCAAATTACCCACAAAGAATACCAATTCGCTAGTCACCTGTTGATAACCGTGCTGTTTACTGCCTAACAAGCTGTACTTATCCAAAATATAACTTTATTTAAAAGCGACCATGTGGATAAGTAAGGATCTTATCCAAGGGTTAGATCCGATCAGATCCAAGCTTGATCACAGGATCTGATCCTTAATAAGCTACTGATCCTTTTTATAAAAAATGCCTTATCCACCGCAAAGCCCTTAGCTAATAAGAGTAATAACAGAAAAGATCTAAAAAGATCCTATATATATTAATCGGGATCCCGATCCGGTTTTAGCCATTTCACTCCGATGCGGATCAGGCTACAATATGTGCCCTATTTTTTATTGGTAACAGATCGAGGCAAGCATGCTCTATCAGGAATCTTTCGATGTGATCGTCGTTGGCGGTGGCCATGCAGGTACTGAAGCCGCGCTGGCTGCAGCTCGCACCGGTTTGTCTACCTTATTGCTGACACACAATATTGAAACACTGGGTCAGATGTCCTGTAATCCGGCCATTGGCGGTATTGGTAAAGGCCATCTGGTAAAAGAGATTGATGCCTTAGGTGGCGCTATGGCCATTGCAGCAGATAAAGGCGGGATCCAGTTTCGTACCCTGAACAGCTCAAAAGGCCCGGCAGTCAGAGCCACCCGTGCCCAAGCTGATCGCCAGTTATACCGTGCTGCAATTCGTCAAATGCTGGAAAACCAGCCCAATCTGAAAATCTTCCAGCAAGCCTGTGATGATCTGATCGTAGAACAGGATCAGGTCAAAGGCGTGGTCACCCAAATGGGTTTACGCTTTGAAGCCAAGTCAGTAGTACTGACAGTCGGCACCTTTTTAGGTGGTCAGATCCATATTGGTTTAGAGCAGTTTGCCGGTGGCCGTGCCGGTGATCCACCGTCGATCGCCCTGGCTAGACGTTTACGGGAACTGCCATTTCGGGTAGATCGCCTGAAAACCGGTACCCCACCCAGAATTGATGCCCGTTCCGTGGATTTTTCCGTGATGCAGGCGCAACCTGGTGATACCCCTACACCAGTATTCTCATTTTTAGGCAAGCAAAGCGATCATCCGATACAGATCCCTTGTTTTATTACTTACACCAACGAACAGACGCATCAGGTGATCCGCGATAATCTGGATCGCTCACCGATGTATACCGGTGTCATTGAAGGCATAGGGCCACGTTATTGCCCATCGATTGAAGATAAGGTCATGCGTTTTGCTGATAAAGATAAACATCAGATCTTTATCGAGCCAGAGGGCCTGACGACCCACGAATTGTATCCAAACGGTATCTCCACCAGTTTGCCTTTTGATGTACAGCTGTCGATCGTGCGTTCAATCAAGGGTATGGAAAATGCCTACATTACCCGGCCAGGCTATGCCATTGAGTATGACTTCTTTGATCCACGCGATCTGAAAGCGACGCTGGAAACCAAATTTATTAAAGGATTATTCTTTGCCGGCCAGATCAATGGCACAACCGGCTATGAAGAAGCTGGCGCGCAGGGTCTGCTGGCTGGTGTTAATGCCGCCCTCTATGCCAAAGAACAGGAGGGTTGGTCACCCAGCCGCGATCAGGCGTATCTCGGCGTATTAGTTGACGATCTGACCACCTTGGGTACCAAAGAACCGTACCGGATGTTTACCAGCCGTGCTGAGTACCGACTAATGCTACGTGAAGATAATGCCGATGCCCGCTTAACTGCCAAGGGCCGCGAACTGGGCTTGGTTGATGATATCCGCTGGACAGCCTTTAACCAGAAAATGGAACAGATCGAACTGGAGCGGCAGCGATTACGGCAAAGTTGGATCCATCCGCAACATCCAGCCTTAGCAGAGGTTAATACGTTACTGAAAACACCTCTGACCCGAGAAGCCAGCCTGGAAGAATTGATCCGTCGCCCAGAAGTCACTTATCAGCAGCTACTGGCCATTGACAGTTTAGGCCCGGTACTGGCGGATCCGGTAGCGGCAGAGCAGGTTGAGATCCAGATCAAATACGAAGGCTACATCAACCGGCAGCAGGACGAGATCGCCAAACAACAGCGTAATGAGGAAACCCGGCTACCGGCTAAGTTCGATTACAGCCAGGTAAAAGGGTTATCAAACGAAGTGGTCACCAAATTAAATCAAACCCAGCCGGAAACGGTAGGGCAAGCATCACGGATCTCCGGTATTACCCCGGCGGCGATTTCGTTATTACTGGTTTATCTGAAAAAGCAGGGTTTACTGCGTAAAACCGCTTAAGCGGAATTAAGGATCTATGGCTGAGTTGTTATCTAGGTTGCGCACCCTGGTCGCGCAAAGTGATTTAACCTTATCAGAAACACAGTTAGCGCAATGTATTCAGTATGTTACGCTGTTAGATAAGTGGAATAGCGCCTATAACCTGACATCAGTCCGCGATCCGGAAGAGATGCTGATCAAACATGTGCTCGATAGTCTGGTGGTAGCCCCCTACCTGATTGGCCAGCATTTTATCGATGTTGGTACCGGGCCGGGGTTACCCGGGGTGTTATTGGCGATCTACTACCCGGAAAAGCAGTTTACCTTGCTGGATAGTCTGGGTAAGCGGATCCGATTTTTAAATCAGGTAAAAATGCAGCTACAGCTGCAAAATATCCACCCGCTGCAAAGCCGGGTTGAAGATCATCACCCGCAGCAGGGTTATGATGGTGTGATCAGCCGGGCTTTTGCCTCTTTGAATGATATGCTGAATTGGTGCCGGCATTTACCAGCACCAGACGGCCGCTTTTTCGCCATGAAAGGGGCAGCGGTGCAAGAAGAAATTGCAGCTTTGCCGGATTTTGTTAAAGTAGACGCCATCCATCCGTTGCAGGTACCGCAACTGGATGCGCAGCGGCATCTTGTGGTGCTGAGCAAAGCCTAGCAAGCAAAGTCTGAACAGCAAGAGGGAAGCCGTGGGCAAAGTCATCGCAATCGCAAACCAAAAAGGTGGAGTGGGTAAAACAACCACTGCGGTGAATCTGGCTGCCTCAATGGCGGCCACCAAGCGCCGGGTGTTGTTGATCGATCTGGATCCGCAGGGTAACGCCACCATGGGCAGTGGTGTTGATAAATACGAACTGGCTGCCACCGCCTATGAATTACTGATTGATGAAAAACCGCTGGCGGAAGTCGTGGTAAAAGACACCAGCGGCGGCTATCACCTGGTTGGCGCTAACTCCGATGTCACTGCGGCTGAAGTCCGGCTAATGGATGTGTTTGCCCGCGAATTACGTTTGCGTAACGCCCTGAAAGCTTACAAAAACAGTTACGACTATATTTTTATCGACTGTCCGCCCTCGCTGAATATGTTAACCGTGAATGCAATGTCAGCCGCTGACAGTGTGTTAGTACCGATGCAATGCGAATACTTTGCACTGGAAGGCTTAACGGCGCTGGTCGATACCATCAACAAACTGGCCTCAGTGGTTAATCCGGAACTGAAAATCGAAGGCATACTGCGCACCATGTACGATCCGCGCAACCGGCTCGCCAACGATGTTTCCGAGCAGTTAAAGCAGCATTTTGGTGACAAAGTCTACCGCGCGGTGATCCCGCGTAATGTGCGGCTGGCCGAGGCGCCCAGTTTTGGCGCGCCGGTGATGTATTACGATAAAAGCTCTACCGGTGCCAAAGCATATCTGGCGCTGGCCGGTGAAATTCTGCGTCGTTCCGAAAAGAAAAAGCCTGTTGCCGGTGCGGTCGCTCAGTAACAGCATATAAGGATTATTTAATCGCATGTCTTTGAAAAAACGTGGTTTAGGTCGTGGACTTGATGCGCTGCTGACTGCCAGTAAACCTGCCGCTGCCGCCCCTGCCCGCGAACATTCGGAGCTTCAAAAGATCCCGGTTGAGTTTTTACAGCCCGGTAAATATCAGCCTCGCAAAGATATGTCGCAGGATGCGCTGGAAGATCTGGCCAATTCAATTAAAGCCCAGGGTGTTATCCAACCGATAGTGGTGCGGCCCTTGGCTGAAAACCGCTATGAAATTATTGCCGGTGAACGGCGCTGGCGGGCATCGCAGCTGGCGCAACTGGCCGAGGTGCCTTGTTTGATCAAGGATGTGCCGGATGAAGCCGCAGTCGCCATAGCGCTGATTGAAAATATCCAGCGTGAAGATCTGAACGCCATGGAAGAAGCCGTGGCGCTGCAGCGCTTACTGACCGAATTTGAATTAACCCACCAACAAGTCGCTGATGCGGTCGGTAAATCCCGCGCCGCAGTGAGTAATCTGTTACGGCTAAATCAGTTAAACGACGATGTGAAACTACTGCTGGAGCATGGCGATATCGAGATGGGGCATGCCCGTGCGCTGTTAGCACTGGACGGTGATGCCCAGTCTGACGCTGCCAGATTGGTGGCAGCAAAGCAGCTGACAGTGCGCGATACCGAAAATCTGGTGCGCCGCATTCTGGAGCCGGCACCGGCGAAAACGCCGCGTGAAAAGGATCCGGATGTTGCCGCACTGGAGCTGAAACTGAGTGAACATTTTGCGGCACCGGTACAAATTGATTACAACAAGAAAGGTAAAGGCAGTTTACTGATCAGCTATAACAGTCTGGATGAACTGGACGGCATTTTGCAGAAACTGAAAGCCCAGCAAAACGACTAGTGGCGTTCTGTTTACAAATCAGCGACAGGACTATAGTTGTAGCCGCTTTTTGTTGCAAAACAAGGCCAGTTCAGTATACTTGCCGCAGTTTTTTGCCTCGGATCCCAGGCAGCAAATGAAACCGGAGATGTAATGCAACCGAATCCGCGACAGGTTCGAATTTCAGCCTATAAATTAGTCGCTTTTCAGGTTGTGGTGGCGGTAATAACGGCCCTGGTGTTTGCTGTGATCTCAGGCGAGCTGGCAGCCAAGTCAGCCCTGAAAGGCGGCCTGATTGCCGCAGTACCGAATTTCGTCTTTGCCTTAATCGCCTTCTGGACCTTGGGTCAGGGCACGGCAGAGCAAGCGAAGGCCGCCATGATGCGCGGTCATGCGCTGAAAATTATTTTGACCATAGTGCTTTTTGTCGTCGTAATGCAACAGGATATCGCCGCTGGCCCGCTGATGGTCGGCTTTGTTCTGACGTTACTGGCACAATGGACAACAGCAATTTTCTTTAAACATTGATAATTGGGATGAAACATGGCTGCAGGTGAAACTAGCATTTCAAGTCATATTCAGCACCACCTAACAAATGCCAAAATGTGTACTGTCGATGGCAGTGTCGCATTTAACAAAGCATGTAGTGAGGCTGGGTTCTGGGTATTACACATCGACTCCTTAGCATGGTCTATTGGCTTAGGTGTGTTATTTCTTTGGTTGTTCCGCACTGCCGCGGTAAAAGCCACTAAAAATGAGCTGGCGGTGCCGGGCAAGTTCCAGTGTTTCGTAGAAATGCTGGTTGAATTCGTTGAAAGCAACGTCAAAAGTACCTTCCATGGCCGTAGCAAGCTGATTGCGCCACTGGCACTGACCATCTTCGTCTGGGTATTCCTGATGAACCTGATGGACTTGGTTCCGGTAGATGTGCTGCCTGCCCTTGCCGGTTGGATTGGCGCAACCTTCTTTGGTATGGACTCGCATGATGTTTACATGAAGATCGTACCGACCACTGATATCAATACCACTGCCGCATTGGCGCTGGGTGTCTTTGTATTGATGATCGGGTATTCGATTAAAATCAAAGGCGTTATCGGCTTTATTAAAGAGCTGACGCTGCACCCGTTCCACACCAAAAATGTGTTTGTACAAGCCCTGCTTGTGCCGTTCAACCTGTTATTGGAAGTGCTGGCGCTGATTACTAAGCCGTTTTCGCTGGCACTGCGTTTGTACGGAAACCTCTATGCCGGTGAGATGATCTTTATCCTGATCGGTATTATTGGCTTGTTACAGTTGCCTCTGCACTTTATCTGGGCGGTATTCCATATTCTGGTTATCGTGCTGCAGGCCTTCGTGTTTATGATGCTGACCATTGTTTACCTGAGCATGGCCAGTGCAGACAATCATTAATTTTTACCTTTATCTTTAACTTAACTTTAACTATCGGAGTAAAAAAATGGAAAATATCTTAACTATGCCAGAAGCAGTGGTAGAAGCGGTAAAACTGATCGCCGTAGCCCTGTTAATCGGTTTTGGTGCTATCGGTACTGCACTGGGCTTCGCCAACATGGGCGGTAAGTTCCTGGAGTCATGTGCCCGTCAACCAGAGCTGGCGCCTTCTCTGCAAGTTAAAATGTTCATCCTGGCAGGTCTGATCGACGCTATCTCGATGATCGCTGTTGGTATCGCAATGTACATCCTGTTCGTTGGTTAATTATCTGACGTTTTCTTAAACCAAGAACTAATTAACTAAGGAGGAGCGGACGTGAATCTGACTCTGACTATTATCGGACAGATGATTGCTTTTGCAGTTTTCGTCTTGTTCTGTATGAAGTTTGTCTGGCCACCTTTGATGAATGCCATCGAAGCGCGTCAGAAGAAAATTGCCGACGGTCTGGCTGCCACTGACAGAGCTGAAAAAGATCTGGCGCTGGCGCAAGACAAAGCTAAAGATCAGCTGAAAGATGCTAAAGCGCAAGCTGCCGCCATCATTGAGCAAGCGAAAAAGCGTGAAGCTAAGATGATCGACGAAGCAGTTGCTAAGGCAAATGCTGAGCGTGATCACATCCTGGCTCAGGCAAAGGCTGAAGTTGAAGCTGAGCGCAACCGTTTACGTGAAGATTTACGCAAACAAGTTGCTGCATTAGCGGTAGCCGGTGCAGAAAAGATCCTGCAACGCTCTATTGATGAAACTGCTCACGCAGACATTCTGGAAAAACTGGTACAAGAACTGTAAAGAGGATGAGCTATGTCTGATTTGACGAATATTGCTCGTCCGTATGCAAAGGCGGCCTTTGATTTTGCGGTTGAGCAAAATGCCTTGGACGCCTGGCTGCAAATGCTGGGTTTTGCTGCGGAAGTAGCAAAGCATGAGCAGGTTGCAGCCTTGCTTCGTACTACGGGCATTGCTGAACAGCAAGCCCACCTGTTTATCCAGGTATGTGGTGAGCAACTCAATGAGCAGGGCCAGAACTTGATTAAAGTGATGGCTGAAAATCACCGCTTGTTGGCGTTGCCGGAAGTATTAGCCGCTTTTGTTGAACACAAAGCCGCGTATGAAAAAGAAGTTACCGTTGACGTAACTTCTGCTACAGCGCTGAACGCCGCTCAACAGGACAAGCTGATTGCTGCATTGTCGCAACGTTTGCAACGCAAGGTTAAATTGAACTGTAGCGTCAACCCGGAAGTCGTCGGCGGTATGCTGATTAAAGCCGGTGACATGGTAATAGATGGCTCGGTCCGCGGTAAATTGGATCGCCTGGCAACTGCGCTGCAGTCTTAATGGGGAACAGAGAATGCAACTGAATTCCACAGAAATATCTGAACTGATCAAAAGTCGTATTGCTCAGTTCAACGTGGTCAGTGAAGCTCGCAACGAAGGTACTATCGTTCAGGTAACTGACGGTATCATTCGCATCAATGGCCTGGCAGACTGTATGCAAGGCGAGATGATTGAGCTTCCTGGCAGCCGTTATGCTATCGCACTGAACTTAGAACGTAACTCAGTGGGCGCGGTAGTAATGGGTCCGTATGCGGATCTGACGGAAGGCACTAAAGTTAAAAGCACTGGTCGGATCCTGGAAGTTCCAGTAGGTCCTGGTCTGTTAGGCCGCGTAGTAAATACGCTGGGTGCCCCTATTGATGGTAAAGGCCCAATCGATGCTGCTGGCTATGAGCCGGTAGAAAAGATTGCACCGGGCGTAATCGACCGTCAATCGGTAGATCAACCAATGCAAACCGGTTACAAATCGGTTGATGCGATGATTCCAATCGGCCGTGGTCAACGTGAATTGTTGATCGGTGACCGTCAGACCGGTAAAACGGCACTGGCGATCGATGCCATCATCAACCAGAAAGGTACTGGCGTTAAGTGTGTTTATGTCGCTGTAGGTCAAAAGGCTTCTACCATTGCTAACGTAGTACGTAAGCTGGAAGAGCACGGCGCCCTGGCCCACACTATCGTTGTGGTTGCGTCAGCGTCTGAAGCTGCTGCCCTGCAGTTCCTGGCACCCTACTCTGGCTGTACCATGGGTGAATACTTCCGTGACAACGGTCAAGACGCTCTGATCGTATACGATGACCTGTCGAAGCAAGCTGTAGCTTACCGTCAGATCTCGTTACTGTTACGTCGTCCACCAGGCCGTGAAGCTTACCCAGGTGACGTATTCTATCTTCACTCTCGTCTGCTGGAGCGCGCATCACGCGTTAATGCTGACTACGTAGAGCGCTACACCAAAGGTGCGGTAACAGGTAAAACCGGTTCATTAACCGCGCTGCCAATTATCGAAACCCAAGCCGGTGACGTTTCTGCGTTCGTACCTACTAACGTAATTTCGATTACTGACGGTCAGATCTTCTTAGAAACTGACTTGTTCAACGCCGGTATCCGTCCAGCGGTTAACGCCGGTATTTCGGTATCACGGGTAGGTGGTGCAGCCCAAACTAAGATCATCAAAAAGCTGGGTGGCGGTATCCGTCTGGCCCTGGCCCAGTACTCAGAACTGGCTGCGTTCGCGCAGTTCGCCTCTGACCTGGATGATGCAACCCGTGCCCAGTTAGAGCACGGTCAGAAGGTTACTGAGCTGATGAAACAGCTGCAGTACAGCCCGATGTCAGTTGCTGAGATGGGCGTGTCTATTTTCGCTATCGAAAAAGGTTTTATGAAAGACGTCGACGTGGCTAAAGTCCTGGACTTTGAAGCCGGTTTGATTGCCTTTATGAAAGCCGAACACGCTGAGCTGATGGCTGAGATCGACAAAACCGGTAACTACAACGACCAAATCGAGTCTACGTTTAAAGCCGCTATTGAGAAATTCAAGGCAACGCAGACCTGGTAAGCAATGTGGGTGGCCTGTGCCACCCCATTCGTTGAATAAATCGGAGATACAGTCATGGCCGGTGGTAAAGAGATAAAAAGTAAGATCGGGAGTATTAACAATACTCGCAAGATCACCAGTGCTATGGAAAAAGTTGCGGTCAGTAAAATGCGCAAAGCGCAGGACCGCGTGGCTGCAACTCGCCCATACGCTGAAGGTATGCGCAAAGTGATCGGTAACGTGGCACAAGGCTCGCTGGAATATCGCCATCCGTATTTAGCGGAGCGCGAAGTTAAGCGGGTTGGTTACATCGTTATTTCAACCGACCGTGGTCTTTGCGGTGGCCTGAACACCAACGAGTTTAAGAAAGTTGCTATTGAGCTGAAAAGCTGGAAAGAAAAAGGCGTGGATACCGAGTTTGCCATCATTGGTAACAAGGCTGCGGCGTTCTTTAAGCGGTTTGGTGGTAAGGTAGTAGCTGCCCAGGCCGGTTCAGGTGATGTACCACGGCTGGCGGACGTGATTGGTTCGGTACAGGTCATGCTGAAAGCATTTGACGAAGGCCGGATTGACCGCTTATTCCTGGTGTACAACAAGTTTGTTAACACCATGAAGCAAGAGCCAGTGATCGATCAACTGTTACCTCTGCCAAAAACAGACCTCGCGAAGCGTGAGCACAGCTGGGATTATATTTACGAGCCGGATCCAAAACCTATCCTGGATATGTTGCTGTCTCGTTATATTGAATCGCAAGTGTACCAAGGCGTTGTAGAAAATTCTGCCAGTGAACAGGCAGCACGGATGGTGGCGATGAAGGCCGCAACCGATAACGCCGGAAACCTGATGGATGACCTGAAGTTGGTTTACAACAAGGCACGTCAGGCTGCGATTACCCAAGAGCTCAGTGAAATCGTCGCGGGCGCGGCTGCTGTAGGCTAAGGTAAAGAGTTTTGCAAAATTGAGGAAACATCATGAGTCAAGGTAAGGTCGTCCAAATCATTGGCGCCGTTGTGGATATCGATTTTCCACAAGACGCGGTACCTGGTATCTATGACGCGTTAAACGTTACCGACGGTGACCTGCAAGGTCTGGTGCTGGAAGTTCAGCAGCAGCTGGGTGGCGGTACGGTGCGTGCAATCGCGCTGGGTTCTACTGACGGTTTACGTCGTGGCACTTCAGTTACCAATACTGGTAAAGCAATTCAGGTTCCGGTGGGTAAAGCCACGCTGGGCCGTATTATGAACGTTCTGGGTGAGCCAATCGACGAAGCTGGCCCAATCGGTGAAGAAGAGCGTTGGTCAATCCACCGCGCTGCACCAAGCTACGAAGATCAGGCAGCTTCAAACGCCCTGCTGGAAACGGGTATCAAGGTTATCGACCTGGTATGTCCGTTCGCCAAGGGTGGTAAAGTGGGTCTGTTCGGTGGTGCCGGTGTAGGTAAAACTGTAAACATGATGGAACTGATCCGGAACATCGCGATCGAGCACAGCGGCTATTCAGTATTCGCCGGTGTAGGTGAGCGTACCCGTGAAGGTAACGACTTCTATCACGAGATGAAAGACTCTAACGTACTGGATAAAGTATCGTTAGTGTATGGTCAGATGAACGAGCCTCCAGGAAACCGTCTGCGCGTAGCCTTAACCGGCTTAACCATGGCAGAAAAGTTCCGGGATGAAGGCCGTGATGTTCTGTTCTTCGTTGACAACATCTACCGTTATACTCTGGCCGGTACTGAAGTATCTGCACTGTTAGGCCGTATGCCTTCAGCAGTAGGTTATCAGCCAACGCTGGCGGAAGAGATGGGTGTACTGCAAGAGCGTATCACCTCAACTAAGACCGGTTCTATCACGTCAATCCAGGCCGTTTACGTACCTGCGGATGACTTAACTGACCCGTCACCGGCTACGACGTTCTCGCACTTAGATGCGACCGTTGTATTAAGCCGTAACATCGCGTCACTGGGTATTTACCCGGCGATCGACCCACTGGACTCTACCTCTCGTCAGTTAGATCCACTGGTTATCGGTAAAGAGCACTATGAAGTGGCGCGTGGCGTACAAACAGTACTGCAGCGTTACAAAGAGCTGAAAGATATTATCGCCATTCTGGGTATGGATGAACTGTCTGATGAAGACCGTACTACTGTATACCGGGCGCGTAAAATTCAGCGCTTCCTGTCACAGCCATTCTTCGTTGCTGAAGTATTCACTGGCTCACCAGGTAAGTACGTGCCGCTGAAAGAAACTATCCGTGGCTTCAAAGGCATCCTGGCCGGTGAATATGACCATATGCCAGAGCAGGCTTTCTACATGGTTGGTTCAATCGACGAAGCGATCGAAAAAGCGAAGAAACTGTAAGTTCAGGCTTTAGGAGAGCGAGATGGCGATGACAGTGCAACTGGATGTAGTAAGTGCCGAAGAAAAAATCTTCTCCGGCCTTGTCGAATCCGTGCAGGTCACAGGCAGTGAGGGCGAGTTGGGTGTGTTACCCTTTCACGCCCCTTTACTGACCACCCTGAAACCTGGCATGGTCCGTATCGTGAAGCAGTTTGGCGAAGAGCATCTGATTTATGTTGCTGGTGGTGTATTAGAAGTACAACCCGACAACATTACAGTGCTGGCCGATGTAGCGGTACGTGGCGAAGACTTAGATGAGCAGGCTGCTTTAGACGCACAAAAACGTGCTGAAGAAGCCATGCAGCATGCCAGCGCTGACTTTAATTACGCTGAGGCTGCGGCACAACTGGCGGAAGCCATTGCCCAGCTGCGCGTTATTCAGAAAATGCGGAAGAAATAAGTCTTGCGAGTTTAAAAAACCACCTGCGGGTGGTTTTTTTATATCAAAAAATTCTTTGTAACGGCCCTGTTACAACTTGTACCAAGCAGTAAACCTCCTTATAGTAAAACGGCTACGCATTCGATAATAACAACACAGGAAAACTCACCATGCGCCTGCTAATAGCCGCACTGTTTATGCTATGCCAGTTTGGTGTAGCGGCTCAAACCCTGACCCTGGAAGATTACGCCAGACAGGCTCAGTTTCTGGAGATAAAGATCTCGCCAACCGGTAAATATCTGGCTGCAACCACGCGCAGCGATGAAGGTAATATTTACCTGCAGGTTATCGATATTAAAACTAATAAAATCCTTAGTGTTCGTCACTTTACCGGAAAGGATTCGATTGGCGCCATTAACTGGGCTAATGCTGAACGGATTTTGATTAATCTGGTACGGGACATCGGCTCGCTGGAAACCCCTGTGCCAACCGGTGAAATTTTTGCGGTTAATGCTGATGGCTCTAATCCGCGGATGTTAACCGGTTATCGGGCGGATAACGATAAAGATCCGGCGGTCGTTATTAACTATCTGCCGGCGGAAGATAACTTTGTGCTGATCGTCAGCGCTACGCCAAATAGGGTGGGCTCTTTTAGCTTAATTAAGCGGCTAAATATCGATAACGGACGTACCCGGCAGATTGCGCGGGCGCCGATGCGTTCGTCGGATATGATCACTGATGGCAACGGTGTAGCACGTATTGCGGTTGGTGTTGATCAGAATAACGATAATGAAATGGTAATGATGTATCGCAAAGACGAGCGTAGCGAGTGGCAAACCTTACGTCGCTATGGTCAACGTGATGGCAGTTTTATTCCGCTACGTTTTATGGCTGATAATGTCCGCATCCTGGGTTTAAGTGACACTCAGACTGATACTCAGGCAATCAGCATTTTCAATCCTGAAACGGGTCAGGAAGAAATCATTGCTCACCATCCTAAAGTCGATGTTGCGCCAATTTATAGTGTCCGAAATGGCCTGGTTAATGAAGTCATAGGTGCTGCCTATGATTATGATATTTATGATGAAGTGTTTTTTGCTGATGTACAAAGTCAGGAGTTCAGTGCGCATTTGCAAGGATTGCGTGCCGCCTTTCCCGGTCGTCGCATAGGCATAACGTCAGGCACCCGTGACAACAGTCTGGCAATCCTCTCGGTGCGCTCTGCCAACCACCCAGTGGAATTTTATATCTATGATCTAAAAAATAAGCAATTAAGTTATTTGCTTAATGCCAGTCCCTGGCTTAAAGCTGAGCAGCTGGCGCAAACCCAGGCGATTTTTTATAAGAGTCGTGACGGCCTGGATATTCACGCCATCCTAACCTTACCCAACAACAAAGAAGCCAAAAATCTACCGCTGATTATGTTACCGCATGGTGGCCCGCATGGTCCTCGCGACTACCTGGATTACGACAGTGATGCTAAGGTTTTAGCGCAACACGGTTATGCTGTTTTACAGCCTAACTTCCGTGGTTCGGGTGGTTTTGGCCGCAGCTTTTTACAGGCCGGCTATCTGAATTGGGGCACGACAATGATTGATGATATGACCGATGGCGTGTTACATCTGGTCAAAGAGGGTATCGTCGACCAAAGCCGGGTATGTGCCTATGGTGGCTCTTACGGTGGGTATGCTGCTTTAATGAGTGCGGTGCGGGAGCCGGACTTATATAAATGTACTGTCGGTTTTGTTGGGGTCTTTGATTTGAATCTGATGTACACCGATGGTGATATTCCACAACGCAAAAGCGGGATTAACTATCTGGAAATGGCGATTGGCCGTGATAAAGAGCGGCTTGATGCCCAGTCACCGATCAAGCACTTAGACAAGCTTAAAGCACCGGTATTTATTATCCACGGTAAGGAAGATCAGCGGGTGCCTATTATTCATGCCGACCGTTTACGGGCCGAGCTGGAAAAGCGCAATCACCCGTTTGAGTGGTTGGTTAAAGAAAAAGAAGGCCATGGCTTTTACAAGCCGGAAAATAACGTCGAACGTTGGCAAAAAATGTTAGCCTTTTTCGACAAATATATTGGTGACGGCCGTGCCGCCAATTAACCAGCGATAGCTGCGATGCAGAGGGAGCCGCCAGGCTCCCTTTTTTCTGAGGGTTGGCTTACATCGCAGCCTATCCTTGTTAAAATACCGGCATCTTACACAACAGGATCGTTATTATGGGTTTAAATGTCGTCATTTTAGCCGCCGGTAAAGGCACACGGATGAAATCGGACTTACCTAAGGTATTGCACAAAGTGGCCGAGCGGCCGATGGTGCAGCATGTGATTGATACTGCCCGCGCGCTGGGGGCCGACAAGCCACAACTGGTTTATGGTTATGGTGCCGAGGCGTTAAAAGCAGCTATGGGCGAGCAGCCACTGCATTGGGTATTACAGGCGGAGCAGCTGGGCACCGGCCATGCGGTGGCGCAAGCCATCCCTAATATCGCTGACGAAGATACCGTATTAGTGCTGTATGGCGATGTGCCGTTAACCCGGCTGGAAACACTGCAGCAACTGCTGGTAGCAAAACCGGCTAACGGTTTGGCTATTCTTACTGTCAATCTGCCGAACCCAACCGGCTATGGCCGTATTGTGCGCGAAAACGGCAAGGTAGTCGGGATTGTCGAGCAAAAAGATGCTTCGCCAGAGCAACTGAAAATTCAGGAAGTAAACAGCGGCATTATGGCGTTGCCGGGTAAACAGCTAAAAGGCTGGCTGAGCCGGTTATCGAATAGTAATGCCCAGGGCGAATATTACTTAACCGATGTTATCGCTATGGCGCATAGTGAAGGCGTGGACATTGCCACTGCCCAACCGCAAAACCCGATGGAAGTCGAGGGCGCCAATAATCGGGTGCAGTTAGCCGCGTTAGAGCGCGCTTATCAGCAGCGTAAGGCTGAAGAGCTGATGCTGGCTGGCGCCAATCTGCGCGATCCTGCGCGCATCGATGTGCGCGGTACCGTTACAGTAGGTAACGATGTAATGATCGATATCAACGTGATTTTCGAAGGTAAAGTCGTGCTGGGTAAAGGCGTGACCATTGGTGCCAACTGTATTCTAAAAGACTGCAGCATTGGTGATAACACCGAAATTAAACCGAACTCGATGATTGAACAAGCGACAGTGGGCAGTGATTGCTCGGTTGGCCCTTATGCCCGTTTACGGCCAGACAGCGTAATGCTGGACGACAGCCATGTTGGCAACTTTGTTGAGATGAAAAAAACCACCCTTGGCAAAGGCTCTAAGGCTAACCATCTTACTTATTTAGGCGATGCGGTGATTGGCGATAAAGTGAATGTTGGTGCTGGTACCATTACCTGTAACTATGATGGTGCTAATAAGTTTGTTACTACTATTAAAGATGGCGCCTTTATTGGCTCTAACAGCTCACTGGTCGCACCGGTTACGGTAGGCGTGAATGCGACTGTCGGTGCCGGTTCAGTGCTAACCCGCGATGCCGCCGATGGCGAGCTGGTGGTAGCCCGCGCCAAGCAGAGGCATATCGAAGGCTGGCAACGGCCGGTAAAAATTAAAAAGTAATCGCTGTTATTAACCCCACCAAGTCGTGGGGTTAATTTTATGTCGGGACAGGCTTTGTGTAAGGCTCAATCTTGTGATCGTTTTGATGCTTGTTTTGCTGCCTGCCACTCGGCCTGCGTTATTGGGCTGGTTGTGATATTGGAGATATTTTGTTGCTGATAAGCGGCTTTACGTGCCGCCACCTGCTGCATAATAGCAGCCAGCTCAGCCTCTGAGCGACGGTTCCAGTCGACAATTTCACTGATATGCCGATAGCAGCCAATGCAGACCTTGGCACTATCTAACTTACAGCAGGCGACGCAGGGAGATTCGATCATCTTACGCTTATCTTTAGCCAAAAAAGCTGGCCGGGGAGCGCCGGCCAGCAGCTGCTTTAACTGTTATCTACCAGCACTGCTATGGCGCCATCACCGGTAACATTACAGGCCGTACCGAAGCTATCCTGCGCCATATAAAGCGCTATCATCAGTGCTATGGCGCCTTCGCCAAAGCCCAGCATTGAGCCCAATAATCCGACGGCCGACATCACAGCTCCGCCAGGCACGCCCGGTGCTGCCAGCATCACGACACCCAAGGTCAGAATAAAGGGCAGCATGGTTAGCAGAGACGGGATTTCGAGATTGCTCTTCATCATTATCACCGCAACAGCGCAGGATACGATGGTAATGGTTGAGCCGGCTAAATGGGTGGTCGCACACAGCGGCACGGTAAAGTTGGCGACATCTTCTTTTACACCATTATTTTTGGTGGCTTGCAGCGAGACCGGAATGGTAGCAGCGCTCGACATAGTCCCCAGCGCAGTAAAATAAGCTGGCAGCATATTCTTAATTAGGCTCAGTGGTGACTTACCGGCTTTCAGGCCGGCAATCAGAAAGAGCGTAATAATCCATAACCAGTGCAGTACTATCGCCATAATCAGCACTATGCCAAAGGTTTTTAAGGTAACAAAAACACTACCAGCGGCAGCCATCTGTGCAAAGACACCTGCAATATATAACGGCAACAACGGAATAATAATCCGGGTCAGTAACAGCTGAATAATATCGCGGCCCTGATCCGACAGTTGCTTTAGTGAGGTCGCCTGAGTACTGGCGATACCCAGGCCAAAGATAAAGGCCAGTGCTAACGCCGTCATCACGTTAAATAGTGGTGGGATATTCAGTTCGATATAAGGCGTTAAGTTAACACCGGCAGTACTGGCCAGATCGGCTGCCGCTGGCGCCAGCATAGGAATAACCCCGGCAGCAATTAAAAACGCGAAGCTACCGGCCGCGATAGTCGATAAGTAAGCTATGCCCAGGGTGCGGCCCAATAACTTACCAGAATTACGCGGCAGGGCGGCAATACCACTGGTAATAAAAAACAGGATAAGTAGTGGAATAGTAAAAAACAGCAACTGACCAAATAAGGCTTTAAAGGTGATCAGGATTTGCGTTAGCCAATGTGGCGCATACAGCCCCATCAGCATCCCCAGCACTATGCCGGCGACTAATTTCAGGATCAGTAACATAGGTGATTCTCGTTATTCTGGTTTGTCAGAGCACGGGTCGCTCTGCCCGGTTTTTCCCCAGGGCAGAGCATATCACACTCTGGCGCGCCTTAGCTGCTCTGGCTGGTTTAGCCAGTTAGTCGATAATCTCAGCCTGCGGTAGTTCCGTCGCCAGCCAGGCTTGCAAGGCAGCTAATTGCGCAGCCGGAAAGCGCATTGCGGTGACGCGGTAAAGGTTAAACGGGAAGTCCAGCAGCGCTTGCTGCTCATCCAGCCTACTGAGCGCCACCTTTTTAATCTCCTGCACTTTAAGTTGACGTTGTTTCACGTGGAGCACATCTTGCTCGCGCTTTAGCTGAGTAAAAATATCGGCTACCCATTCTGGCTCGTGCGAAGGGTTGAGCTTTAGGCCTAACAACAGGCTTTGCAGCAGACCATTTAATGCCGCAATCGTGAAGATAACCTCATGCTGCAGGGCATAATGTACTGTTGCAATTGCAAAAATAGTCGCAAGCAATACACGTAATGGGTGACGTTGGCAAAAGTTACGGATTTTCAGCAGTGGTGAGCGGTGTTTAAGCATCATCTGACATCCTGTCGAGTAGGTTTGATAACGTGGATATTACAATTTCTTTGGAAAGTTGCAACTGATCTGCGGCCAGCGCCAGTTGTTGCAATTGCGGCAACAGTTGCTGCAGGCGGCTGGCTTCGGTTTGGCTCGGCGCGCTGGCTGCGGCTATCGTCATCGGCTTGCCGCGCTGGCGCTCCAACAGGCCTTCGGCTTCCAGTAGGCTATAGGCTTTGGAAATGGTCATTGGGTTAATCGCATATTGCGCGGCTAATTCCCGCACTGAGGGCAGCTCAGCGCCCGGCTGCAACTGACCTCCTGCCACCATACGTTTGACCTGCTCGGTGAGCTGCCGGTATATGGGTTCGCCACTATTGGGGTTAATACTAAACATCCTGCTGCCTCACTGCTTTGGCGGCTTGGGTAAAATCCCGTTGTTGCCAGTTTTTAATTGCCCAGCCGCGTAATAACAGTGCCGTTAGCAATAAGCCGGCTAACAGCCAACTTTGGGTGTTGGCCTGGATAGATACAGGCCAGATCTCGATGCAGAAAGCAAAGATAAGTCCATAACCCCAATAAAAGCCTGATTTGGTTTGGGCCCCTAATAACAGGTAAGTACAACTGAGTAATAAAGCCAGACTAAGTAATAAGGCAACCAGCAGCTTCGCCTGAGTCAGGCCGTGGCTTAACAGCAAGAGGCATAGCGGTAGCAGTAGTAACAGCAGTTGCCGCAGATAGTAGTGCTCAAGATAGTAAAACAGTTGTTGGCGACTAAAAGGATAAAATAACCAGGCTTTACCTAAGTTCGTTAATTGGTGCCGAATTTGAAGTAACCAACACAGTAATGGGATAACTAGTAGCATATTCTTAAAGAGCGTCCAGCTGTCAGCCGGTTGCCATTGCCACTGACCAGCAGTAAGCAGGTAAACAGTGCTTTCGATCACAGGTAATGCAAAACAATAACAACAATAGATACAGAACCGGGAGAACCAGTGCCCGTTTTGTTGCAGGTGCAGACTCAGCGCTAAGGATGGCTGAATTATCCTCTGCGGCCAGCAAAATCTAACGTCAGGCTTTGATAGCTTACCTGATGCCAATAAGGTTTTGCTAACAACGGCGACGACACTCAGACTCGCAATCGCCAAAGTGAAACCAAACCATTGTTGATGGTCAAAAAACAGCAGAAAAAATCCGTTCGGCAGTATGTATAGGGTTACAACAAGCATCACCATACCTGCTTCGACTTTTTGCTTGGTTAACCATAACGCCAGAATATGCATTAGTGCATGGATGCCGGCCAATATCAGTATCAGTTGCCATAGCGGAACTGCGTTTAACTGCTCGCCAGTGACGTGAAGTAGACCCGGAATAGGTAACAGAACAACCACTGACGCCAGCAGTGTCAGACCTACCAGACGTTCAGTCTGGCTTAGCAATAACCGGCCATAACTACTGCGCATAAAATATAAGGCTTTTGGTAACAGGCTGCCGTAGTAATAGGGCAGCAACAGTAAGTTTGCCAGCACAAAACTAAAGGGAGCGGCAAAGCCTAGTAACCAGAAAAAACCGATCACCCCCCAGGCGAAGCTTCCCAGGGGGGTAAGGGTGAGTAGCCGGCCACAATTACTCACAGCGGCAGGTAGCGCAGCTTTATTACTCATAACCCACTCCTGATAGCATGTGGGTTGATTAACTTAAGTTGTCCCCAGTCCAATTGCTGCAGCTGGGCTTTAACATGGCGGCGCAATGCAGCTGCCAGCAACCATAGCCCTGCGGTGCTCAACAGTAACAGCCAGGAGCTGGTCCAGTGCGTCAGCAATAGTATGACACCGGCAAATTGCAAGCTTACCAACATCAGGCCACTTTGCCACAATGGCTGATTGATTAAACGCCAGTTTAGTAATACCGAACACGCCAGCAGGCTTGGCCATAGCAGCAAAGTGCAGGCGGCAGCGACCAAATCCGGTGCCAACAGCAGCACCAGCGGCGCTAAAATCAGGGTACAAAGCAGGATATGTTGCGCTGCCTGTTGTTCCAGCAGTGGATAAAGTTGCTCCCGGCTGACCGGCAGTTGTAACCAGGCACGTCTGACGCGTTTTAGCATCAGGGTCAGTTGTTCCAGCAGCAACACTGCGGGTAAGAAAATATATAAGGCTCGAAGCAGCAGATCTTCGGGCAAGCCGTTATTGCCAAATAAGGCACCCCAAAGCCACATTGCCGCCGGCAGATACCAGCAATAAGCCAGATAGCGTAAGCTGCGCGAAAGCCAGCTATCGCCCTGTCCCAGTAATAAGGTACCGGAAAGTGAACCTGCGCGGCGGGTCAGGCGCTGCATTGCGAGCCAGGGAGTACGGGCACCAGTGCTGCTCTGATAGCGCTTGTCCGGGGTTAACCAATTCAGGGCAAACCAGGCGAGTAGCAACATATTAAGCAGGCCAAGCAGCGTTAACAGCAATGGCAGGCTAAACAGGGGCAATTGTTGCGGTAGCTCAGCGGCCAATATCAGGATCAGTAAGCTGCTGCCAAACCAAAGTGGCCGCAAATGGCCCAGCACCAGACATGGCAGGATCAAGCTGGCAAAGGCCAGTACGCCTAATTGCAACCCCAGCATAAAGCTTTGCTCTGCCAACCCCAGCAGGGTGCCGGCTAAACAACCGAATAGTACCGCGCTCAGTAACAACTGCTGCCGGCTATGGCGGCGGAAATTGGGCAGTAAGCGCCAGCTGCCACGTCGGCAGAGCGTCATAAACTGCAACGGAATACAAAACAGCAATAACATCAGGCAAGCCAGAGGTACTACCATGGCTTTAGGGTAAGGGCTGAGCAAAGTAGCAATTAGCAGCAGTACTAGCAGGCCCCAAACAACTTTGATCACGATACTTGGCCATAACAGGCGGCCAAGCAAGGCAAACCAGGCGCTCATCGGTGCAGCTCCAGAAAAATTTCTTCCAGATTCAGGTGTTCAACCCGGATACTGGCGGCCAGCTGCTGTTCTAAGCCGGCCTGCCATTCTGGTTGCCAGTTGGTTACGGTAACAGTGTATTGAGATGCCTGTTGTTGCTGATGTAATATCTGTAGTGGTGGCAGCGATGCCGGCAAGCTTTGTTCGGTGCTCAGATGCAACCGTACCACGGACTCTTTTAGTTCATCCAGTTCACCCTGCCATAAAAACTGCTGATCTTTTAATAGCCAGACTTTATTCGCCACCCGCTCCATATCGGTAACGATATGGGAGGAAAAGATAATCGTTGTTTGCTGATCGGCGGCAATATTTACCAGCTCGGTCAGGAACTGCCGCCGTGCCAGCGGATCCAGACTGGCAACGGGTTCATCCAGAATCAGTAACCGGGGTTTGTGGCACAGCGCCAGCATGATAGACAGTTTTTGTCGCTGCCCGAGTGACAGCTTGCTAATACGGGTTGTCAGGGGGATTTCCCAGCTGCTACTCAGGCGATCTGCCAGCCGTGGGTCCCAGTTCGGTTGAAAGCGGGCGAATAACTCAAGTTGCTCGTACGGGGTCAGTTGCTCCAGCAGTTCATCTTGCTGGGGTACAAAGCCAATCAGTTGCTTTTCTCTGGCACCGATTTCGGTGCTTGGCGTGCCAAATAACCTTACCTCACCCTGCTGCGGCACTGCAAAACCAAGTACCGTTTCCAGTAAGGTCGTTTTACCAGCCCCGTTTTTGCCTAATAGCGCGACAACATCGCCTTCGTTGGCATTGGCCTGCAGTTGGTGCAGGACGGTACGGCCGCTAAAGTTGCGGCTTAAGGCGTTAATTTCGATCACTGCTGGCATATCCTTGTCTCCATCATAACTGTATTAATACACTAATACAGTGGTGGTGGTTCTGCAAGCAGTTAACAAGAAAAATTTACATTTCTATAAAATTAATTCGCGGTGCCGATACAATTGCTGCCAATGGCTACCGGCTTTGTTACTGATTTCGCTATCAAAATAGTGCAGTAAACGGCGTCGATCTTCGGGGTTATCTTTTAAAGCCGAACCCAGTAAGAAATGCAGCAACTGGCCATATTCCAGCTGGCCTTGCTGATAATAGTAACTATGTACGCAAAGCGTATGACCTACCACCACGGCTTCGGCGGTCGACATTGCCGCCGCAGCCAGCCGGTCGGTGCTGCGTCCGTCCAGTGTTTGGCCATTGCGCAGTTCATGGAAAATGGTCGCCAGCATTTCGAACAGCAATGGGTCGAGCGTGATGTCGATACCGGCTGCAGCATTCAGCTTGGCGGTTTCCCACATCACGACACTGATTTCATCGTCAATATGGCTGATCGGTTTAATATGTTCAAAGTTCATCCGGCGTTTCAGGGCGGCGCTCATTTTATGTAAGCCTTCATCGACACTGTTGGCGGTGGCGATAATATTGAAGCCTTTTTTCGCATACAGCACGCCCTGCTCGCCGCTGAGTTCAGGAATAGTAATTACCCGGTCGGATAGCAGCGACAATACTGCATCTTGCAGTGGTTGTGGGCAACGCGACATCTCCTCAAAGCGCACAAATTTGCCGTCACGCATTGCCCGGTACAGCGGGCTTGGGACTAAAGCCGCCAGACTGGGTCCTTCACGCTGCAAAATGGCCTGATTCCAGCTGTAGAGCAACTGATCGACGCTATTTACCGCCCCGCCCTGCACGATCAGTGAAGAGTCGCCGGATATAGCGGCACACAGTAATTCTGATAACCAGGATTTGGCAGTACCGGGTTCACCAATTAACAAGCAGCCGCGTTGGGTACATAGCGAGATTATGACCCGCGTCACGACATTGGGGGCGGCAATAAATTTTTTATGGATCCCGAGTGCCGGATCGCCGAGGATAAATTTTTCAGCGGCGATCGGCGATAGCTGCCAACCCGGCGGCACGGGTGCCGGATCCCAGTGCTGTAAACGCTGTAATTCTTCGGCAAAGCTCTGCTCAGCCGGCAGGCGTTGTTTATCTGCGGTAGTATGCATCAGCTTCTCCGGGTGCCGCCGCGGGCTTCAGGTGCCATCCGATCTTGCGGCAGAATTTTGGGTAGTTCAGATAGCGGAATAATGCCGTTAATTACCAGATCCAGTGCACTATCCCGCATGGTGATCAAGCCGGCATCGAGGGCTTGCCAGCGAATTTCGGTGATCGGGGGTTGGCGCGAAATGGCGCTGCGAATATCGGTATTAACCTGCATAAACTCCACCACAGCGGTACGCCCTTTGGTCCCGCGGTCATGACAATGGCTGCAGCCTTTACCCTCGTAGCAGCGGAAACTGGCTGGTACACCTTGCGGAAAGACTTCACGTAAAATCGCCGGGTCCGGGCTGGCTTCTGTTTTACAGTGCGGGCAGATGCGTTTGGCCAGACGCTGGGCAATCACCGCCAGTAATTCGCTGGCCAGCGAATTGGGATGAATATTCAAATCATACAGCCGTTGCAGCGCGTCCACCGCATCATTACAGTGCAGTGTAGATAGCACCAAATGGCCGGTTTGCGATGCGCGGATCGCTTCTAAGGCGGTTGGGTGGTCGCGAATTTCGCCAACCAGAATCACATCGGGATCTTCCCGTACAAAGGCCCGTAATGCCTCCGGAAAATCAAAGCCAATATCGCTACGGATACGGGTTTGTTGAATATTATCAATCGAATATTCGATAGGGTCTTCCACCGTGATCACTTTACGGGTGCCGTCATCAGCCAGCTCCTGTAGACCGGCATAGAGTGTGGTTGACTTACCGGAACCGGTTGGCCCTACGACCAGCACTAAACCGGCCGGGTTGTTCAGTAAGCGATGATAATAGCTGGCGACCTTGGGCGACATGCCCAGCTCCTGCATGGTCAGAGCGCGGCCGGTGTGTTTTAGCAGCCGGATCACCACATGTTCGGCATGTAATGCTGGCTGAGTCTGGATCCTCAGGTCGTAGGTGTTATTACCATGTTTTAATTGTGAGCGTCCGCCCTGGGGTAAGCGGCGCTCGGCAATATTGAGTTCTGCCCGGATTTTGATGATGTTGACCAGGCCCGCCATCTCCGCCAGGCTAAACTGAAAATGTGGCACGTTATGTAAATCGCCGTCTACCCTGAGCCGGACTCTGGCGGCATTATTATAAAACTCCAGATGGATATCGCTGGCATTTTCGCTAACTGCCTCCAGCAGAATGGCTTCATACAAGGCAACCAGATAAGGATTTACCGTATCGGCATTGGCTTCGCGGTTCTCGGCCGGTTCAGGGTTAGTGGCCGGTCGGGCAAAATTGCTGCGTTGAGTGACATCTAGATGTGACCAAAGACGTTTGAAGTCGGTTGGCGTGACCAATACACAGCGGATGCCACCGCTGCCATTCATTCCCGACAGCTCGTCCAGTTGAATATCAGGATTATCAGTGGCCAGTAACAGCTGCTGCTGTTGATAGGCAACAGGTAACACATGCTGACTGTCGAGGTATGTATGGGAGAACTGGTTGAACAACTGGCAGTCGAGCAGCTTTACCAGCTCGTCAAAATCCTGCAACGCCAACTGACGCTCTGCCGCCAGCGACGCATAGAGTTTGCGTTCATCCAAATTAAGTTTCTTGGTTAGCACCTGCAGCAGCGGTTTATGCTGTTTTTTGGCTTCCAGGCTGGCTTCACGCAGTAATTGCTCGTCGGCCAGTCCTAAATCGATAATGCTCTGCTGCAAACGGCGGCTAAAATCAATCCAGCCCAGATTTTGCCGTCGTTCCAGTTTGCCGGCGACCTTTTGATACAGTACCAGATTGGAAAATGCGGCCTGTTCTTGCTCCAGCAGCACCAAATAACCGTGTTCTGTTAACCAGGGCTCCAGATACTGCAGTTCCGTTAGCTGGCAGGTACAGAGTATCAGCTGGCAGGGTTCACGCACACTAAAAGCACTATTGGCATCGGCATGGATCAGTTCAATATTTTCCTGGCCATCAGCAGCCAGTCGTTGTGCCGCCTGATCAAGCCGCTGTTGGTCGCGTTCGACCACATAAACCCGGCGCACCAGCTTTGCCAGCACGGCTGCGACATAGCCACTGCCCCCACCGACGTGCAAAATGGCGCTGCCGGGATTGAGTGGTGGCAGTAAATTTAGCAAGCGTTGTAAAGCTGCCTGGGTTGGCATGCTGTGTCCGGAGATCAGGGCTTCACGACTCCGGTCGGCAACATAGTGTTGCCGAGGTGTAGCGGCTATCGCCGGGTGCAGCATGCTCTCTTCAGTCTGATAAGTCATATCGGATGATCTGCTATGGGTAAGGTTAACAACTGCTCAACAGGCTGTGGCAGGCAGAATTCGGGCGCGGGTTTACCGAACAGAAACCCTTGAAACAGGTCGCATTTTAGCCAGGAGAGCATCTTAAATTGTTCCGTGGTTTCCACGCCTTCTGCCACTACGGTTAGCTTTAGCGTTTTAGCCATACTGATAATGGTATCGACGATAGCGTAGTCGGTTTGGTCGCTCAGAAAATCACGGACAAAGGAGCGATCTATTTTCAGCACCTGGATCGGAACATTTTTTAAGAAAGCCAAAGACGAATAGCCGGTACCAAAGTCATCCAGTGCAAAGCGGATCCCCTGCTGATGCAGTTGCTGTAGTTTTTGCCGGGTTTGTTCGACATCCGTCATTAGCATACTTTCGGTAATTTCAAATTCCAGGCGTGAAGCCTTGATGCCGGCAGTCCTAATTTGCAGTAGCGTTTTCTCGACAAAATCAGGTGTTTGTAATTGTCGTTTGCTGACATTAATGGCTATGGTCAGCTGAGGATCGGTAAGGTGTTTAAGTGCGTTACAGGCTTCTGCCAGTATCCACTGGCCCAGTATGGTAATAAAGCCGGAAGTTTCAGCCACCGGTATAAAAAGCTCCGGACTGATCATACCGCGCTCAGGATGTTGCCAGCGCAACAGGGCTTCATAACCGGTCAGCTTGCCTTTGTTATTGACCTTAGGCTGAAAGAACAATTTGAACTGCTGTTGGCTTAATGCCAGATGCATTTCCGATTCCAACTGTTGTCGCAACAAGCTGCGCTGCTGCATACCAGGTTCGAAGAAATACAGCTGGTTTCGTCCTTGCTCTTTCGAGTGGTACATTGCCAGATCAGCAGATGACATCAGTTCATCTATGGTTTTGTTACTGCTATTAAATAATACAATGCCGATACTGGCGGTAATCTGATATTGGCGGTTTTTCAGTAAAAAAGGTTCGCGGATCTGGGTCAGTAACTTAGCGGCCAGCTGCTGGGCGTCGACTGCAGCTTCATCTAAAGTCGCTTTATAGGTTGGTGCCAGCAGGATAAATTCGTCACCACCTGGCCGTGCCAGAGTATCGGTTTGGCGCAAACTATGTTGTAAACGTGTGGAAAGCTGTTGCAGTAACTCATCACCATAGGAATGTCCCAGCGTATCATTCAGGCGTTTAAAGTGATCGAGGTCGATAAAGAGTAGCGCGGCATAAAAGCCGCTACGATCCGCTTCATGCTGGATGTCGGTGATCCGTTCCAGCAACAGACGACGATTGGGTAACTGGGTAAGAGGGTCATAATAAGCCAGTTTGTAGATCCGCTGCTGGTCAGATTTACTGGCGCTGATATCATTAAAACAGGCAATATAATGGCTGATTTCACCGTCGCTGCCCGTAATGGCATTGATGATTATCTGTTCCGGATAGATTTCGCCATTTTTGCGTTTATTGTACAGCTCACCACTCCAAACACCTTGCTGATAAAGCTGTTGCCACATTTGCTGGTAAAACTGCTCATCATGAAGCCCTGAGCGTAATATCGCCGGCGTTTTACCGCAAACATCTTGCTCGCTGTAGCCGGTGATCTCGGTAAAGGCCGGATTAACACGTACTATCCGCCGCTGGGCATCGGTAATCATAATGGCTTCGCGGGTATGAAATGCCAAGGCGTTAAGCTGTTCGGTTGCCTGGGTCAGCTTTTGTTCGGTGATATTTCGGGCGGCCAGCACAAAACGTGGTAATACCGAATCGCGGCTGGCGGGTTTTAATGAAGCTATCACCTGAAACCATTGGATTTCACCGTTTAAATCTAGAGTGTACTGTTTGGGGCTGGATAGCCCCTTGTTGTTCCAGGCTTCCCGAATCGCCTGCTGGCCGGCACTGGCGGCGGATTCCGGCAAGACTTCAGCCATGGTCTTGCCGAGGAAGTGTTCAGGCTGGAACAGCAGCTGTTGGTTTTGCCCGGTATGAGCCTGATAAAAACGACCGTTCAGGTCGACATCAAATAGTAAGTCCGGCACGGCATTCAGGGTGGCGGTCAGTTCTGCTGAGGAAAGACTGAGTTTGCGGAACGGCTCGGCCAGATTCTCATAAACCAGCGCGCGATACAAAAATAAGTAAGACAGTACCTTAAGCAAATGGCCGCTTAAGTTATATAGATCATTGGTATTCTGATATAGCGTAAAGAAAAACTCTGACAGTATAGTGGTGATCAGGGCGGCGATAAGCGCTGGCGCATGATAGGGGCGCGGTTGGTGCCGATAATGCCAGATAAAACCGAGACAAAGCAGACAAATGGCAATAACCAGATACTCGACCAAGATTTTCAAGGGCGTCAGGCCGGCACCGGGCTGATAGGTAGCAGGCACCGACTCCGGATAACCAATAAACCACAGGTGGCAAGCCAGCACCAGTAACACGCTGCCACTAATTGCCAGCCAGAGCTGAAATCGCCGCGCAGCTTTATCCGCTTGGGGTAATAATACGTACAACAGGGCGCAGGCGACAACCAGGCGGGCGGCTAACCAAAAATTAATCGCTTTTGCCGGCGAATTCGCTGTGAAGTAGGCAGGCATACCTTCAAAGGATAACAGATGCGCCAGGTCGAGCCAAAATACGGCAAAGAATGCGGCGGCCAGGACGACACTGCGCCGGCTTAGTTGGTAACGAGCCTGCTCACGTACCACAGTAAAAATCAGTGCGCTGATGGTGACAGCAATAATTTCCAGTGTCGTGTGCAGCGGCAAATAGTAATGGCTGGCAATACTGGGCAGGGTTGGTTGTAGCCACAGAGGTCCAAACGTCAAAGCGGTTAATGCCAGTAAAAACAACCCGAGTAATATTACGGAGCGCATGGGAAATGGCGACGAAGCGGTATGATTACTGGCTGGCATCAATAAGCTTAATTTGATTAATCTAATTTAAGAATACGCGCTTTTTGCTAAAACTCAATTGGCTTTGCATGACAGTTGATCCAGCACAAGCTTGCAGCTTGTTCAGGTTCTGCTAAGGTCAGAGCGGTACCTTATGCAAACTTTAGCAGCAGCCTCACCTGTCGGTGAGCAGAATCCGGAAACTCAGATGCGTAATGTCTTGCTTTTAATCCTCTCGCTGGTATTGGTTGCCTGTAGTCAACTGAATCAGGTCGCGGTGTACTCGGTCTCAGAAGCGCAGCTGGAGCAGGTGCTCCGGCAGCAAATTCCGCAATTAACCCGACAGGCTAATGTGGCCGGTATCCCGTTGAAAATGGCGGTAGAGCGGATGGCGGTGCAGATTGGCCCCGATAACTCTGATGTGGTGCGGATCGATACGGCGGCCAATGCCAGTTTAAATCTGTTTGGTTTAACCTATCCGGCCAGTCTGCAATTACAGGTAGAGGGGGTTCCTTACTATGATGCTGAGCAAAAGGCCGTGTTTGTGCGCTCAGTTAAGCTATTAAACTCAACGGTCGATGCGGCCGGCTACCGCGGCAACTTAACCCCGGTCAGCAATGAGTTATTGCAGCTGGTAAACCAGATGTTGGCGACGCAACCGGTATACCGGCTGGATACCGCTGATCCGGCTATCCGGATGTTAACGGCACTGCCTTTTGATATGGCAGTACAGCGTGGCAAAATCGCCTTTATTCCCAAAAGCCGCTAAATAAAGTGAGCGCTCAGCTTGCACAAAGGGGCGCTTTACACTAATACTTTCGGATAGTTTTTCTTTAACAGATCCGAGTCGTGCAGTTATCGGTTGCTATCCGTTTAGTTCTTATACTTTGTCTGGCTGTGTATAGTGCTGTGGCGCCAGCCAGCGCTGCAGAATCTGCTGAGCAGGATCCTGGTCGGGTATTCAGCCGCTTTATCCAATTGAGCGTGCCGGGGCGTACCCTGCCTGTCCCCACCACCATGACACAAGACCAGCAGGGATTTTTGTGGTTAGGCACCCAACATGGCCTGTACCGTTATGACGGTACCGATGTACTGGAGTTTAAAGCTAATCCGGCCCAAAGCGGTAGTTTGTCAGTCAGTTGGATTTCGGCGCTTGCCGCCGATCCGCAAGGTTGGCTCTGGGTGGGCACCCGCTACGGCGGACTTAACCGTTTTGATCCTGCAACCGAATCCTTTAGCCGGGTAGATTTACCGGCGACAGTAGACTCCTCGTCTGCTGAAATAACTTCCCTGGTGTTTGATCACTCGCAGCAGCTATGGCTGACGACTTACGGCGCCGGTTTGTTTAAGTGGCAGCAAGACCAGCTCCAGGCTGAACCCCTTCCGGCGGCTACCAGCGAGCTGGCTGTTAACTTTATTAATCATCTTTTTATTGATGCCAAGGGTGGGCAATGGCTGGCAATCGGCGAGGCGCCTATCCGCACCTATGGTCAACAGCAGGGTGGCGTCCTGTACCGCCCGGATCTGCAAAGTGCCTGGCGGGAAGTGACTTTTATTAATCAGAGTACGGCTAAAGTATCGGTCAGCCGGGTTAATCAGGGGAATGATGGTCAACTTTGGGCCGCAACCTATGGTCAGGGACTTTATCAGTTTGACCCTGTCAGTGCGACCTTCCGACTGGCAGAACAACCCGTACAGCTGCAGCAGGCGCTGTTGTCTGGTCTGCATTTGGATCCAGACGGCGGCCTCTGGCTCAGTAGCTATAATGCAGATTCCCGCGGTGGGCTTTGGTATCGCGACCCGGCGGGCAACTGGTTACATTACCCCTTTCATGCTGAGTTTAGTGAGGGGCTGGCGCGGGCTGATTTGCTGGGCCTGTTTCAGGATCAGCAGGGCATTTTATGGACCATCAGCCAGGGTGGTTTTCGCGGCTTAAGCCGTTTTGCCCGCACCATCCGGACCTTACCCAATGGCCAACTTAGCAGCGGTCTGTTGGCTGCGCCCAATGTTCTGAGCATTGATGCTGCGGCGGATGACAGTATCTGGCTGGCCAATCGCGAAGGTGGTGTGGCGCATTTTAATCCGGTTACTGCAACCTTACGTCACTGGTTGCTGCCGCAAGGACCCGAGCAACCGACCGTTGTGCAGGCGGTGCATCAGGACAGCGATGGTACTCTCTATGTCGGTACAGATCGTGGGCTTTACCAATTACAGCCTGCAACTGCGGAGTGGCGTAAAATCGGTCTGCAGACCAGTGAAGATCCCTTTGTCAGATTACTATACCGTGATAGCCGGCAGAATCTGTGGATCGGCACCCGTGGTCAGGGGGTATTCCGGCTGAGTCCGTCACGGCAGCAGGTAGAGCATTACCGCCAGGGTGGTCAGCATAGCGCTCAAATCCGGTTCGAAGATGTAAACAACCTGGCTGAAGACTATCTGGGAGCGATCTGGATCGGTTCAACGGATCAGGGAGTTGCCCGTTATCAACCCGACACCGGCCAGGTAGATTACTGGCTGCAACACCCCGGTAGCCAGCACGGTTTGCAGCTCAATGGCATTCAACTGATTTTTGAAGAGCAGCAGCAATTATGGGTTCGTGCAGGCAATATTAATCATCTTGTATTGCGTGACAGCGATGATCCGGGCCGCATTCTTGGTTTCAAACCCTATTTAACAGCCGCAGATGACGATGATGCGTTACGCCAGGCCGCCAGGTTCCGTTTGCTCTACCGCTTACACTGGCTGGACGAACAGCAAACCTATCTTGAACTGAACGAAATGCATGGTATGCAAAGTACCACCTGGATTGGCGCCTGGGAAATTGTCGGGAATACTATTTACCGGGGCGGAGCACGGGGATTTGACTACTTTGATATCAGTAAGCTACCGAAGAAAGTAGCCTTAAATAAAGTTCAACTGACCGCACTTTCCTTATTCAATCAACCCGTGCGTGCCGGTTCCGCCGTGTTACCGCAGGCACTGGCCAGTCTGGATCTGCTGACCCTGACTTACGACCAGGATATGTTTGGGATCCGCTTTGCCTCGCCGGAATATAAACAGCAGCAGCAAATCCAGTATCGTTACCAGCTAAAGAACTTCGACCGGGACTGGATCCAAACCTCAGCGCAAAGCCCGATAGCGACCTATACCCGCCTGCCACCGGGCGATTATCTGTTTCAGGTGGCGGCCCGCCTGCCCGGCGGCCAATGGACCGCGGCCACTGAACTGCCGGTGCGGGTATTGCCGCCCTGGTGGTTAACCTGGTGGTTTAAGCTGGGCATGTTATTGCTGTTAGTGCTGACGGTGATGATTGTATTGCGCTGGCGTTTACAGCGTGAATATCAACTACGCCGGAAATTAGAGTTGCTGGTTGAGAAAAGAACGGCGCAGCTGGCAGAGCAGAATCAGGCGCTGGAGTTGTCGTATCAGCGCTTGCAACAAACACAGCAGCAATTGATTACCCAGGAAAAAATGGCCTCGCTGGGTGGCCTGGTCGCCGGTGTCGCGCATGAAATCAATACCCCTTTAGGGATCTGTGTAACAGCCACCAGTCATCTGCAAACGGAGCAGGCCGAGATCGCGGCCGCCTTTGCTAACCGGACTATGCTACAAAGCCAGTTTAATCGCTTTATGCAACACCTGACCGAAGGCTTGAAAATTTTACAGGTCAATACTCAGCGTGCCGCCGATCTGGTTAACAGTTTTAAGCAGGTCTCTGTCGACCAGAGTCATGACAGTTATCGCGAGTTTGAGCTTTGTCAGTATCTTAGCGATGTTTTGCTGTCAGTGCGTTCCCGCCTGAAGCAACAACATTGCCAGCTATATTTTGATTGCCCGCAGCCGACTATCATGTTCTCAGATCCCGGCGCCATCGCTCAGGTGCTGACCAATCTGGTACTCAATGCCCTGATCCACGGTCTGGATGGTCATCCGGCACCGCAGATCCGCTTACAGGTTGAGGATACCCCAAGTGAAGTGATGCTTCATTTTAGCGATAATGGCAAAGGGATGGCAGAAGAGGAGCTGAAACAGCTATTTGACCCATTCTTTACCACTAAGCGCCATCAGGGCGGTAGCGGCTTAGGTGCCCATATTGTCTATAATCTGGTTACCGTGCGCTTGCAGGGGACTATTTCGGTGAGTAGCCAGCCTGGTCAGGGGGTACATTATTTGTTGCGTCTTCCGAAGCGGGTCACAGCTGAAAAAAATCGGGGAGCCTGAGCTCCCCGTCAATGCAGGACAAATTTCACAACGACCAGAAAAATCCCTCTCTGGGTCTAGACCCTAAGTCAAAATCCGTTGACCCACTCACTATAGCCGAATATTTTTTAAATGCAAACAATTATCATTAGTTTTTGCAAATTGTCTTTTTTGGATTAGCTGTAATACTAAATAATATCCATTCGGGGAAGTCGCTATGCCGTGCTGGTCGCCCGTTAAAGTCCTGCTGCTTTGGCTATTTTGTTTACAGGTAATGTTGCCGCTGGCTGCTAGTCCGCAGGCAGAACCTCATTTTGCCCGGATGCAACACCTGGCTGACACCCTTGCGCTGTCGCATCATGCGACGACAGTGGTGCAGGACCTGGATGGCTTTTTCTGGCCCGGCACCCAGCATGGCCTGTACCGGTTTGACGGCGCCGAGTTACGACAGTTTCGCGCCGATGCGCTGGATCCCGGGTCATTATCTGCAGATTGGATCACCGAATTGTTAGTCGATCGAGCCGGGAACCTGTGGATTGGCACCCGCTACGCCGGGTTAAATCGCTTTGATCCGCAAACTGAGCGGTTTGAACGGGTATCGGTGGCGGGTGAAACAGCCGCCAGCCGGTTAAATATCGCCCGGCTTTATTTGGATGGCGCTGGTGAGCTTTGGGTCGCAGCCTACGGCGAAGGGTTATTTCGCTGGTCTGATAGCCAGCAGCAGCTATTAGCCGTTGCGCTACCGGCAACGATTGACGGTGTTAGCACGGTCTATATCAACGATATTTTGCAGCAGGACGACAGTCTGTGGCTGGCGATAGGCAACGCCCCGTTACGCAGCAAAGCGCAGGCGACAGGCGGTTTGATCCGCTGGTCGCTAAGCCAGCAGCAGGGGGAAGCCTGGCAGCGCCAGAATAGCCCGTTAGATGTGGATTCTGTGACTTCCTTACTGCCGACAGCACAAGGCTTGCTAGTTGGCAGCTATGGTAGTGGTCTGTGGCAGATAACGGCCGCAGGTCCGTTGGCATTGCAGCAGCCAGCAGAGCTGCAGGATGCTCAGGTAACGGCGTTAAAACGCGATCAACAGGGGCTTTACTGGATCAGTACTTATGATCAGGGGCTCTGGAGTTGGCAGCCGGAAACAGCGACCTGGCGGCACTACCGGGCGCACCCCGAGGTACCGGTGAGCTTGCGCAGTAATGCGATCCAAAGCCTGTATCTGGACCCACAGCAAAGCCTGTGGCTGATTACGCCCTCAGGTTTTGTCTTATTCAATCAGATCGCCCGCGAAGTCAGGATCCTGCCTGCGGGTTCTGATCCACAACTGTTGCCGGCGGCTAATGTGCTGGGGATCAGTGTGGTGGCTGACAATGTCTGGTTAGCTAACCGCGAAGCCGGCGTCGTGCGTTTTCATCCTGCCAGTGGCGAGTTGCAGCATTTTCCGTTACCCGAGCTGGAGAACGGTCCGACTCTGGCGCGGGCGATCTTAGCTGACAATGGTTGGGTTTGGGTGGGTACAGATCGAGGGTTGTTTAAACTAAATCCGGAGTCTGGCTACTGGCAACGTTATGAACTTGGGCCCGAACTGGCGGCCGATCTCAGTGTTGGCGTGATAATCAGCGACCGCCAGCAGCGGCTCTGGTTGGGTACCCGTGGTCAGGGCGTATTGCTGCTAAGCCCTGAGCGGCAATTACTGCGTCAATTTGCTCAGGACACCGAGCCAGCCTTGCCGTTTAGCAGTGTCTCAACCCTGTTGTTTGACCAGCAAGACCGCCTCTGGGTTGGCTCGCCCGACAGTGGTTTATGGCGCTGGGATGAACGCAGCGGGCGCACCTCTTACTGGCTGCAGCGTGGGGATAGTCAGCACGGGCTGCTGTTTAACAATATCCAGCTGTTATTTGAAGAGCAGCAGCGTATCTGGATCCGCGCCGGCAATCTGAATCACCGCTGGTTGGATAATGCTGAGCCAGGCAGCGCCGAATTTTTTTCCTATCAGCCGATGCAGGCTGACGATGCGCTGATTGCCGCGCCCTGGTTTCGTCTGATGTACCGCCAGCAGTGGTTGGCTGAGATGCAGAGTATGCTGGAACTGGGCGCCGGCCATGGGATGCAGGAGGCGACCTGGATCGGGGCCTGGACGGTCGCTGATGGTTGGTTGTTTCGGGGCGGCAGTCAGGGGCTGGATATGTTCCGGCCACAGCAATTGCCAGCCAGCCTGGTGCTCCCGCAAGTTCGTTTAACGTCTTTTACGTTGTTTAATCAACAGGTGCCAGTGGGTTCCGCCTTGTTGCCGCAGGCTATTCATCGCCTGTCGTCTCTGACTCTGAAATATAAAGAAGATGTATTTAGCCTGCGTTTTGCCAGCCCGACCTTTTTATTGCCCTCACAACTGGAGTATCGCTATCGCTTGCTGGGGTTTGATCGCGACTGGTTAATGGTCAGTAATCAGGAGCGCCTGGCGACCTATACCCGGTTGCCGCCTGGTGACTATCAGTTTGAACTGGAGGTAAGGTTGCGTCAGGGCGAATGGCAACCGGGTCCACGACTGGCGATCCGTATTCTGCCGCCCTGGTGGATGACCTGGTGGTTCAGAAGCTTAGTGTTGCTGAGCCTGGGGTTTGCAATCTGGCTCTGGTTGCACCTGAAAGTAAAAGCGGAGCGACAGATGCGGCTGAAACTGCAGCAACAGGTGGCAGAGCGCACGCAGGAGTTAAAGGAAAAGCACGATGCTCTGCAGGCCTCGAATCAGGATCTGTTACTGCTGCAACAAATTGGCCGGGAAATTACCGGCTCCCTGCAGTTGGGGCAGGTGTTGTCGCGTTGCCATCAGATGCTGAGCCAACTGATTGATGTGCATGCGATGGTGATTGGCCTGCACCGGCCTCTTACCAATGAAATCGAGTTTGTGTTCTGGCTGGAAGATAGCCAGACTGCCAGCAGCTTTGCCATCGCAGCCAATGATGGTAAGGCGCCGGCGTCACTGTGTTTTTGTCGTGCCGAGGAAATTATTGTTAATCAGCATAGTGATTTTGCAACCTATTTTGATGAGTTACCCCAACCTCTGTGTGGTGAGGCTATGGAGTCGGTGGTTTATCTGCCGCTGATGTTGAATCAAAAGGTCGTGGGCGTATTCTCGGTGCAAAGCCCCAGAGCCTTTGCTTATAGCCCGTCGCAGCTAAATCTGCTGCGTACCCTGTCGAGCTATATTGCGATAGCTGTGGTCAATGCTGATACCTATACCCGCTTGCAGCAAACCCAGCAGCAATTGGTGATCCAGGAAAAGATGGCGTCGCTCGGAGCCCTGGTTGCTGGTGTGGCACATGAAATTAATACCCCACTTGGCATCTGTGTTACCGCTACCAGCCATTTGCAGGCCGAGTATGACGTGATCCAGCAGGCCTTTACCGACAAGAGTTTGCAGCAATCGCAGTTTCAGCGCTTTTTAAGTCATCTCGGTGATGGTTTAAAAATTCTGGCGGTAAATACGGAGCGCTCAGCGGCACTGATCCAAAGCTTTAAAAAAGTCTCGGTCGATCAATCGGCTGATGCACCAAGGCAAATTGAGCTGGCCTCATACCTGCAGGACGTGATGCTATCGCTGCAGCCGCAACTGCGGCCGCTGAACTGTCAGTTTCAGCTTGTTTGTCCGGCTGATATCCACTGGTACACCGATGCGGGTGCTCTGGCACAAATTCTTACCAATCTGGTAATGAACAGTGTGAAACATGCCTTTGCTGAGCAGAGCGCGCCAGCCATCAGCTTGCAGGTGCAACAGCAAGGGCGGCAGCTGTTGTTTGATTATGCGGATAACGGCTGCGGTATGGACGAACAAAATCTGGCGCTGATTTTCGAGCCTTTTTTTACCACTAAAAGAGCTGCCGGCGGCACCGGTTTGGGAGCACATATCGTGTTTAATCTGGTTACGGCGCGCTTTAAGGGGCAAATCCAGGTGCAGAGCACGCCGGGTCAGGGTTTACATTACCGTATTAGTTTACCGCTGGACGCTTGCTAAAATTCTGGCTTCGTTTAAAATATGTTTCGTTTCGAAACTTAAGCGAAAGAAATGAATAAGCGTAATACCCAGCAACGCCGCCATCTGATCGTCGCCCGCCTGCAACAACAGGGCGAAGTGACTGTTGAGCAGTTAGCCGAGCAATTTCAAACCTCCGAAGTGACGATTCGTAAAGACTTAACGGCATTAGAGGCCGCGGGGTTGTTATTGCGCCGCTATGGTGGTGCTGTGCCGGTGCCACAGGACTTTGTCTCAGACAGCAGCCTGGAAAAAGTTTCAGAGCGAAAGTTGGCGATTGCCAAAGCAGCGGCGGCGCTGATTAAAGATCATTACCGGATTATTATCGACAGTGGCCGCACCACGGCGGCCTTGTTACCTGAGCTGGCGCAAAAACGCGGTTTGGTGGTGATGACCAACTCGCTGGCCATTGCCAATGCGCTGCGCGAGCTGGAAAACGAACCGACGCTGCTGATGACCGGCGGTACCTGGGATCCGCAATCGGAAGCCTTTCAGGGCCAGCTGGCAGAGCAAATGCTGCGTAATTACGATTTTGATCAGCTATTTATCGGAGCTGATGGTATCGATCTGGCGCGCGGCACCACTACCTATAACGAGCTGTATAGTTTAAGCCGGGTGATGGCTGAGGTTGCGCGTGAGGTTATCGTGATGCTGGAGTCCGACAAGCTGGGGCGCAAAATCCATAATCTGGAGCTGCCCTGGTCACTGGTTAAGGTACTGGTTACCGACAGCGGCTTGCCGGAAAGCGCAGCGGCTGAAATTGCAGCACAAGGGGTAAGGGTGATCCGGGTTCAGGCCTGATTAACCTGAGAGCGATAACGTAGAATTTATTTATCAACTTATTGGAGTAAGAGTATGTGTGGCATTGTAGGCGCGGTCGCGCAACGGGATGTAGTGGATATTCTGGTTGAGGGTTTACGTCGGCTGGAATACCGCGGCTATGATTCTGCCGGTGTGGCAGTAGTTAACGACAGTGGCGAGCTGCAACGTTTGCGCCGCCTGGGTAAGGTTAAAGAGCTGGCAGATGCGGTTGCCGCGCAGCCGGTTCCAGGCGGTACCGGTATCGCTCACACCCGCTGGGCTACCCATGGTGAACCAAGCGAGCGTAATGCCCACCCGCATGTTTCCAGCAATATTACTGTGGTGCATAACGGTATTATCGAGAACCACGCCGTATTACGCGACGCCTTAAAGGCCAAGGGCTATATCTTTACCTCTGATACTGACACCGAGGTGATTGCCCACCTGGTCGAAGAAGAGCTAAAAAGCCACAGTTCGTTACTGACTGCGGTACAGGCCGCGGTAAAACAATTACACGGTGCTTACGGTACTGTACTGCTGGATAAAACCGATGCCAGCCGCCTGGTAGTGGCCCGTTCGGGCAGCCCGCTGGTGATTGGTCTGGGTATTGGTGAAAACTTTATTGCTTCGGACCAGCTGGCGCTGTTACCTGTTACCCGCCGCTTTATCTTTTTAGAAGAAGGCGATGTGGCGGAAATTACCCGCCACAGCGTTAGCATTTTTGATAAAAACGGCCAGGCGGTCGAGCGTGAAGTGCATGAGTCGAACGTTAGCTATGACGCCGGTGACAAAGGCCAGTACCGCCACTTTATGCTAAAAGAAATCTACGAGCAGCCAAGTGCGATCAACAACACGCTGGAAGGCCGGCTGAGCAGCGACAGCGTGCTGGATGAAACCTTTGGCAATGGCGCGGCTGAGCTGTTTAAAAAAGTAAAACATATTCAAATCGTCGCCTGTGGCACCAGCTACCACTCGGGTATGGTTGCCCGTTACTGGCTGGAAGCGCTGGCTGGCGTGTCTTGTAATGTCGAAATTGCTTCTGAGTTCCGCTACCGTAAATCCTTTGTGCAGTCAAACAGCCTGCTGGTTAGCATTTCACAATCCGGTGAAACAGCCGACACCCTGGCGGCACTGCGCTTGGCAAAAGAAGCCGGTTATCTGGGTAGCCTGACTATTTGTAACGTTGCCGGCTCGTCGCTGGTGCGCGAATCGGATCTGGCCTTTATGACCCGTGCCGGCGCCGAAATCGGCGTTGCCTCTACCAAAGCCTTTACTACCCAGTTAGTGGGCCTGGCGATGTTAACGTTGGCAGTAGGTAAATATAACGGTTTAACGCTGGAGCAACAGCGTGAGCTAACAGCCGCCCTGCGCAGCCTGCCAGCCAAGCTGGAAGAAACACTGACGCTGGCGCCGCAGATTGAAGCCCTGGCAGAAGAGTTTGCTGACAAGCACCATGCGTTATTCCTCGGTCGTGGCGATCAGTATCCAATCGCGATGGAAGGGGCGTTAAAGCTAAAAGAAATTTCCTATATCCACGCTGAAGCCTATGCCGCCGGTGAGTTAAAGCACGGCCCGCTGGCACTGATCGATGCCGATATGCCAATTATCGTCGTTGCTCCCAATAACGATCTGTTGGAGAAGCTGCAGTCGAACGTGGAAGAAGTGCGTGCCCGCGGCGGTATTCTGTATGTGTTCGCCGATGCCGACGCCCGCTTTAAATCAGATGCGACTATGCGCGTTATCAATGTGCCGCATGTAGCCGATATTCTGGCGCCCATCGTCTACACCCTGCCACTGCAGTTACTGAGCTACTATGTGGCCATTATCAAGGGCACCGACGTAGACCAGCCGCGTAATTTGGCAAAATCTGTTACAGTAGAATAATTTAGGGCATCTTTTCTAAGCTCTTGCTTCATATAATCAGGCGGCACTAATCTGGTGCCGCCTTATTTTTCTATCCCCTTTCTGTTCTTGTCTTTAAAACCTGCCAACTTAATCTGAGCTTTTTTTACACAGCGCATTGACGGCTGAAAATTCTTGTTCTACATTATGTAAGCGCTTACATTTGTGTTTCTTCCAGTGTAATTTAAATGTGAGCGTCACAGTATTATTAAAAACGACGCAAAGATAAGGTAATCCGGGAGAACACTATGAATCAAAAACGTTTCAAACTATCGCGTTTAGCGGTCAGTTTGTCACTGATCACCGGCGCGAGCGTGCTAGCCTCCGCTTATGCTCAGGAAGCGGAAGCAGAGAAAGCCAGTGAAGAGTTTGAAATTATTCAGGTATCTGGCATCCGTGGCAGTTTAGTCAAGTCGATGGATGTAAAGCGCAGTTCTACAGGCGTGGTGGATGCCATTTCTGCAGAAGATATCGGTAAATTCCCGGATACCAACTTAGCTGAGTCCCTGCAGCGGATTACGGGTGTCGCGATAGATCGTTCTAACGGCGAGGGTAGCCGGGTTACCGTACGCGGTTTTGGGCCAGAGTTTAACCTGGTAATGCTAAATGGCCGGCAAATGCCCGCTTCGTCATTGGAAGCCACAACAGCGTCATCATCACGCTCTTTTGACTTCGCCAACCTGGCCTCCGAGGGGATTGCCGGGGTTGAAGTATACAAAACCGGCCGTGCCAGCATCGCAACCGGTGGCCTGGGTTCAACCATCAATATTTTGACCACCAAACCGCTGAACGCGCCAGGTATGAAAGCCACTTTTGGTGTTAAAGGTGTGATGGATCAGTCTACTGACGAAGGGTCCAATATTACCCCTGAGCTATCAGGTTTATACAGTAACACCTTTAATGACAATAAGTTTGGTGTCGCGATCAGTGGTTCTTACCAACAGCGCGATAGTGGTAATAAACAGGCTAATACCGGCGGCTGGCGTACCTTCCCGGGCAATATTAATGGTTTTGACTGGGGTGGCGGCAATGCAGACTGGGGTGGTTTGATTCCGGATGGCCCTAATGCCCACCAAAATTACCCTGCTGTAGATTCGATTTATTCTGTGCCACAAAGCCTGGGTTATGCTTTTCACGAAGTGGAAAGAACCCGTACTAATGGCCAGTTAGTTCTGCAGTACAAACCTATTGATGCTGTTACTACGAGTCTAGATTACACCTACTCCAAAAATGAGGTGTCAGATCGATATAACGATGTGTCTGCCTGGTTTAACTTTGGTCCGTCAACGGGCCTCTGGAGTGATGGCCCGGTTGCAGCACCTATTGTCTATTCAGAGCGATTCGATGCGCCGGGCGATTTAGCGATGGGCGGTGGTCAATTCTCGACCATGAATGAGAACAAATCATTAGGTTTTAACACGCAATGGCAAGTGAATGATAACCTGAAATTAGAGTTGGATTATCACGACTCCTCAGCCGTGTCGCGCCCGAATAGTCCTTTTGGTAGTAACAATGTGATTGGCACAGCAACTTTCGTCCGTGCTGTAACAACTGCGCGTTTTGATAGTAAATTACCTACCTTAGCCATAACTTACCCGCCGGGTTTTACCGGCATCAGAGGGGAAGATATGCGCATTACCGGTAGCTCGTTCCGCAATAGCCAAATGCGTAGTGATATCGAGCAATTACAATTGCGCGGTAACTATGTGTTTGATACCGGCCTGTTAAACAGCATCGATTTTGGTGTGTCGAGTTCAGAAACTCGCAATCGTTCGGCATTTTCTAACGTGCAACAAGACAACTGGGGTGGTTTAGGCGCTGCCGGCGATATCAACCCGGCAGTCTTTAAGCTTGATCAATTAGCAGATAATTTTAATGCCTCAACCAGCAGCGATATGCTGAAAGAATTCTTCCGTTGGGATTTCAATACGCTGCGTCAAATTGCTAATGACACTTATGGCGCTCTGGGTGCAGTTGGCGACTGTGGTACCTCATTTTGTGCCTCCTCAAATATGACTACCGAT
Organism: Alishewanella sp. BS5-314; assembly: GCF_025377695.1. Lineage (NCBI taxonomy): Bacteria > Pseudomonadati > Pseudomonadota > Gammaproteobacteria > Alteromonadales > Alteromonadaceae > Alishewanella > Alishewanella sp. BS5-314. The sequence continues at coordinate 2,627,895 of NZ_JACEHJ010000002.1, read as the reverse complement.
CGCCGTACTACTGAAGAGCAGCGAGCAGCTTACCTGCAGTTTAACTTTGCCGGTGAGATGGGTTCGCGTCCTTATGGCTTAACTACCGGCATTCGCTATGAAAAAACCGATGTTACCTCCAGTGCTTTGGTGCCGGTATACAGCGGTATTGCCTGGGCGGGTGACAACGAGTTCAACCTGATTAGCACCGGTGAAAGTGACTTTACTGAGTTAACGGGTGGTTATACCAACCTGTTGCCAAACATCGACTTCAATGTGGAATTTATTGATGATGTGATTCTGCGTGCTTCGGTCAGCAAAACGATTGCGCGGCCAAGTTACGCCGATATCCAGGGTGGTCAGACACTTGACGCGCTGGTGCGTATCGATGGCGGCACCGGAGCTCGTGGTAATCCAGACTTAGATCCATTTGAGTCGACTAACTTCGACTTATCACTGGAGTGGTACTACGGTGAAGGCAGCTACATGTCGGTGGGATACTTCCGGAAAAAGGCGAAAAACTTTATCGGCCGTACCACTGTTGCGGAACCAACATTCAACTTGCCACACCCGGCGCAAGGTGCCCGTTATACCGAAGCGGTAGCTGCAGTGGGTAACAATGCGACCGCCATTCGTAACTATATCAGACAGAATTATCCGGATACGGTTGATGCTAACGGCTTTATTCTGGGCGTGCCCGGTGACAGACCGGCTAACTTTAATATCACTATTCCGGTTAACCAGGATGATGCGAAGTTAGATGGCTGGGAGTTGGCAGTGCAGCACCTGATTGGTGAAACCGGCTTTGGGGTTATTGCTAACGCAACCATCGTGAACGGTGACTTTAAATACGATAACTTCAGTTTAGGCGAGCAATTCGCGCTACTGGGTATGAGCGATACCTACAACCTGGTCGGGTTCTACGATCGGGATGGCATACAAGCCCGTATCGCCTATAACTGGCGGGGTAAGTTCCTGGCGTCAACGGTTAACGCTCAGGGCTTGCAAAATCCGATTTACGTAGAAGCCTACGGTCAGTGGGATGCCAGCGCCAGCTATGATTATACTGAGCAGCTGACGTTCTTTATTGAAGCCATCAACCTGACCAATGAAGCGGTACGTTCACATGAGCGCAACCCATTGCAATTAGTGAACTATACTGAAACCGGACGTCGCTTTGGTATTGGAGCCCGCTATACCTTCTAAGATGTTCTTGCCCTGAATCAGTAGCCATCGCAAGATGGCTACTTTTTAAAAGAAGTGGTCATGATGCAAGCAACCCAAACCCAGGCAACCGATAAGTTAACCGCGGCGGCAAAAGCGTCAGCCTTTGCCAATGGGCGGTTAAGTATTGTTGTGGTGGGTGGCGGCAGTGCCGGTTGGCTAACGGCTGCTTTACTGGCGGCAGATCATCAGGCCGATCCACGGGTCAGTGTGACCTTAATTGAGTCGGCTTCGGTGCCGACCATTGGGGTTGGCGAGGGCACCTGGCCATCAATGCGTGCCACCCTGGCGCGAATTGGTATTTCAGAAACCGAATTCGTTCTAAGCTGTGACGCCAGTTTTAAGCAAGGCAGTGTGTTTCGGCAATGGCGTAGCAATACACCAGCAGATTGTTATTACCACCCCTTTACCGCTCCGGTAGCGACCAATGAACTGGATATTGCCGATTACTGGTTTGCCTATCAGCAGCAGGTCGAGTTTGCCGCTGCGGTATCCAGTCAACCTGCCGTGATAGCTGCAGGTCTGGCACCAAAACGGATCGCGACACCGGAATATGCCTTTATCCAGAATTACGGCTATCACCTGGACGCCGGCAAATTTATCGCCTTACTCACGCACCATGCCAAGCGGCTGGGCGTGCAGCAGATAATCGATGATGTAGTGGCGATCCAGAGTCACCCAGATGGTCGTATTGCCGCCTTACAAACCACGCAACATGGCGCTTTGCCGGGTGATTTATTTGTCGATTGCTCCGGCTTGCAGAGTTTGTTAATCGGCCGGCATTACCAAACGCCGCTACTTAGCGTACAGCAGCATTTGCTAAATGATAGTGCCATCGCTGTACAGGTGCCCTACGATGATGAACAGGCGCCCATTGCATCGGCAACCCTTGCTACTGCGCAAGCACAAGGCTGGGTCTGGGATATCGGTTTACCTACCAGGCGTGGCGTCGGCTTTGTTCATCACAGTGGTCATACCGATGCAGCACAGGCGTTGAGCACCCTTGCCCAGTACCTGCAACTTTCAGAACAAGAGTTCAGTGCCCGTTACCAACCCAGAACGATCCGTTTCACACCGGGTTACCGCCAGCAGTTCTGGCGGCATAACTGCGTTGCGGTGGGTATGGCTGCGGGTTTTATTGAGCCACTGGAGGCGTCAGCTCTGGTAATGGTTGAACTGTCTGCCAAGTTTATCAGTGAGCAATTACCGCGCAGCCTGGCGCAACTTGACATTGTCGGTGCGCGCTTTAATCAGACGTTTCGCTACCGCTGGCAGCAAATTGTCGAATTTTTAAAGTTACATTATGTCTTGTCGACGCGCTCCGACAGTGATTATTGGTTAGCCCAGCGTGCAGAAACGTCTATTCCCGCGTCGTTACAGGAAAAGTTAGCGATGTGGCAAAACTTTGTGCCAAGCCGCTATGATTTGCCGATGGCGGAAGAGTTATTTCCTGCTGCCAGTTATCAGTATATTTTGTATGGCATGCGGCATTTCCCTGCCAGCGAACGGCCGACTAAAGCCAGCTTTCGTGCTAATCAGGCTTTTGCCGAAGTACAACAGAAAACCCAGCAACTTATGGCTGGCCTGGTCAGTAATCGCGAATTATTACAGCAAATTAAAGCCCATGGCTTACAAAAAATTTAAAGGGGAGCAGATGGCTAGTATCGAATTACTCAATAATGTTGACCATCCTGGCGTCAAAATCCGTACCGAGCGTAGTCTGCAGCTTGGCGATAACCAAATGTTTTGTTTGAGTTTCCCGGCCGAGTTTCGTACTGCTCAAGCCTATTACCCTATCTTGTTTTACAAAGACGGTAATACTGGTCAGTTTATGCCGGTGCTGTTGCTGGGTTTTCAACCCGGGGAAAATCTGTTCGTTAACCAGCAAGGCTGGCAGGTGAGTTATCTGCCATTAGATATGGCACGGCAGCCGTTTACCATCGGCTTACAACAGGGAGAGCGCGTTATCCACCTTGATACGGCGCATCCCAGAGTGAGTAGTACCGAGGGAGAGGCGTTATTTTTGGAATTAGGTGGTCATAGCCCGTATTTACAGCAAGTCGCGGCGCAACTGGAAACCTTGCACCATGGCATGACTGACGCCCGGCAATTTTGTCAGCAGTTGCTGGCTCTGGAGTTGATTGAATCCTTTGTGCTTGATGTCACCTTAAACAATGGTCAGCAGTATAGTTTGCATGGCTTTTACACCATCAACGAGCCGCGTCTGGCGCAGCTGACGGGCGAGCAATTACTGCAGTTACAACAGACAGGTTATTTAGAGGCAATCTATATGATGTTAGCCTCGCAAGCGCAATTCGCGCGCCTAATCGGCCTGAAAAATCAACAGCGGGTAGCGAACTAAGATGTGGTCTGCAGCACAACCGGTCGCGACACTGTCCGGAGTGACTGCGGATAGCATTGATATCACCACCCTGAATAGTGTCAAACCACTGTACTTGCCAGGCTTTGCTGCGCATTGGCCAGCAGTCAGCGCTGCTCAACAAGGCACGGCCGCAATCAGTGATTACTTATTGAGCCACTATAGCGGCGAACCGCTGACGGCCTATACAAGTAGTGCCGAAAGTGGCGGCCGGGTATTCTACAACACGGACTTTAGCGGTTTTAACTTTCAACCGGTACATGCCACCCTTGAACAGCTGCTGGCTGCGTCAGATAGTGGTCAGCATTGGTATGTTGGGTCGACCTTTATCCCGCGCTGGTTCCCGCATTGGTTACAACAGCAGCAGGTACCGGCGCTGGCGCAGCATGCTGATAATCCATTGGTGAGCCTATGGTTAGGTAATCAGAGTCGTGTTGCCGCGCACGCTGATCTGCCGCAAAACCTGGCGGTAGTGCTGGCTGGGCGCCGGCGTTTTACCTTGTTTCCACCTGAGCAATTAGCCAATTTATATATTGGTCCACTTGATGTAACGCCGGCCGGCCAGGCCATTAGCCTAGTCGACTTTACCAATCCGGATCTGAAGCGATTTCCCAAATTTGCCACCGCTATGGCACAGGCGCAGGTGATAGAGTTACGGCCCGGCGATGCGTTAATCATCCCGAGTATGTGGTGGCACCATGTTGAAGCGCTGAGCTCACTCAATGTGCTAATGAATTACTGGTGGCGGGATAGTCCGGGCTATGCACCCAGCCCGCAACTGGCGTTAAAGCTGGCGATGTTGAGTATCAAGGCCTTACCTGACGAGCAAAAAGCGGCCTGGCGGGCACATTTTGAACACTATGTGTTTGCTGACGATCAAGCTGAACATATTCCTGCCCATTTACGTGGTGTGCAGGGGCCGCTTTCCGAACCTTTAGCCCGCCAAATACGGGCTGAGCTATTAAATAAATTAAACCGATAACGACGAGGTTCATATGCAATCGCAAGCAGTTAAGCGAGTGGTGATTGCCGGTGGTGGCACCGCAGGTTGGATGGCGGCTGCTGCTATCGCCAAATTAATGGGCAAAAATTTACAAATTTGTTTGATCGAGAGTGATGAGATTGCCACCGTGGGGGTGGGTGAAGCGACCATTCCACCGTTATTAACGTTACACAAACTACTCGGCATTAACGAAGCGGAATTTATGGCCGCTACCCAGGCCACCTTTAAGTTGGGTATTCAATTTGAAAACTGGCGTGATCAAGGGCTGGATTATATTCACTCCTTTGGCAGTACCGGTCAGGACTGTTGGGCGGCGGGTTTTCAACATTTTTGGTTAAAAGGTCAGCAACTGGAGCTGGCCGCTGACTACGGCGATTATTGTCCGGAGCTGCTGGCGGCGAAAGCTAACAAGTTTGCCCACTTACCGGGTCGTTCCTTAAATTACGCCTTTCATTTTGATGCTGGCTTATATGCCAAATTCTTACGTGCTATGGCAGAGCAGCATGGCGCAAGACGGCTTGAAGGCAAAATTGCCCGGGTAGAAACCTGTGAGCAAACTGGCAATATCACCGCTGTGCAGATGGCCGATGGCGAACGTATTGCCGGCGATCTGTTTATTGACTGTACCGGCTTTCGGGCGCTGCTGATTGAACAAACCCTGCATACCGGCTTTGACGACTGGAGCCACTGGTTACCTTGTGATTCAGCTATCGCTGTGCAAACGCGCGCGACGCGTGAGCCGGTACCCTATACCCGCTCTATCGCCCATGGTGCCGGCTGGCAGTGGCAAATACCGTTGCAGCACCGTGTCGGTAACGGCATGGTGTATTGCAGTAAGTATTGGTCAGATGATCAGGCAAAAGCCGAATTACTAGCCAATATCAATGGTGACTTGCTGACAGAGCCGCGGGTTATTAAATTCCGTACCGGAATGCGCCGTAAGCACTGGAACAAAAATTGTGTCGCTCTGGGCCTGGCCAGTGGTTTTATCGAGCCGCTGGAATCAACCAGCATTCATTTGATCCAACGCAGTATTGTCCGGCTGCTGCAAATGTTTCCGTTAAATGGCATCAGTCAGGCTGATATTGATGAATTTAATCAACAAACGGAACATGAAGTGCTGAATATCCGGGATTTTATTATTCTGCATTATCATGTGACGGCGCGCCGGGACACTGGGTTCTGGCGTTATTGCCAAAATATGCCGATCCCTGAATCACTGGCACACCGCATCCGCTTGTTCAGGGAAACCGGCCGGGTATTTAAGGTGCCAAACGAGTTATTTGGTGAAAACTCCTGGACACAAGTGATGCTCGGACAAGGCATTACACCGCAGCAATATCATCCTATTGTTGAGCAGATGAGTAAGGAAGAGCTTAATCACTTCCTGTCGCAAATTAGGATGCAAAATCAGCGCTTTGTCGCTCAGTTGCCGAGTCATCACACCTTTTTGCAAAGCTACTGTCCGGCAATAAAAGTCTAACCGGCTGTATCTTCTGCACCATGCGACAGCCCGGAAAACGCCCTGTCGCATGGTGACCTTAAACAGTGGAAAGCAGGTATCCAGGGTATAACCATGCAAATAAAAACAACGGCACCAATGGGTGCAGTTTTACTGGCCGTTTGGCTGAGCGGCTGCAGCGGGGATTTGAAGAACGGCTCCGATTTTACCGCTAGCGACACCGTCAAACCGGTCAGTGGCTGGAAGCTGGTGTGGCGTGATGAGTTTGACGGCAGCAGTGTCGACCAGCGTAAATGGACCTTTGAGATCGATTGCCGTGGTGGTGGTAATCAGGAGCAGCAGTGTTACACCGACAGGGCGGAAAATGCCTTTGTTTCGAACGGCACCCTGAAGATTGTCGCCAAACCAGCGGCCGACGGTGCGCCCTTGCCATACACTTCAGCCCGCTTGAATACCAAATATCAGGGCGATTGGAAATATGGTCGCATAGAAGTCCGCGCTAAGATGCCGGCCGGTCAGGGCGCCTGGCCAGCGATTTGGATGTTGCCGACGGACGAGGTTTATGGCGGTTGGCCGAAGTCCGGTGAGATTGATATTGTTGAAGCCGTCAATCTGAAAACCCGGGATGCCGAAGGCAACATCGAATCGCGGGTGCACGGTACTTTACATTATGGCCGCGATTGGCCGGACAATGTTTATAGCGGCAAAGAGTACCGGCTGCCTAATGAGGCAAACCCGGCTGATGACTTTAATACCTATGCTATCGAATGGCAGCAAGGTGAAATTCGCTGGTATATCAATAATTACCTGTACCAAACACAGCAAGCTTCGCGCCTTAGTACCAATAGCAAGGGTGAGTTAATCGGCTTAAGTCATCGTGGCTGGTTTGCCGAGTACTTAAATAGTGCCACCGGCAAACGGGAAACCCAGTATAACGCGGCACCCTTTGATCAACGCTTTCACCTTATTTTGAACCTGGCGGTGGGTGGTAACTGGCCGGAAAACGTCAATAACCTCGGTATTGACGCTGATGCCTTTGCGAGCGGTCAAACGCTTGAAGTGGACTGGGTAAGGGTATACCAATGTCAGGTCAACCCCGATACCGGCATTGGTTGTGCAACGCTCCGCGCCGGCTATCTGGATGCGGATACGCTGGTACCTGGCTTAGCGCCGCTCCCCTTCTAGTTAAAAAGGCGCCATAACGGCGCCTTTGTTGGTGGGTGTTTAGATCTTACTGACAAGCCTGCGCAGTATTTTCGCTACCCCGCTGGATCCGCGCATCAGCCAAACTCAGGTTTAATTCGCCGGCGCTTTCTATCGTCAGCACATTAAATACCTGCGCCAGATTCAGCCCTTGCTGTTGTAAGCAACTGATACTGATTTGCAGCGTTTGCCATTCGCCTTCCGGCATTGCGGCCAGCGCAGGCGCAATATTCTGACTACCACGGCAGGCTTCGCCACAACTCATGCTTAGCGCGACTTGTTCTGGTACGGCACCACGGCGCATTAGCTGCAGTGTCAGCACACTGTCGGCACTGGCAAAGGCGCGCAAATCCCGTGGGAAAGGGCTACCGAAGTTCAGGCCGGCATTCGCTTTACCGCTAAATTCAAAGCGACGGGCATCTTCCTGTACCTGATTATCAAAGGTACGGCTACGAATAGCACCAAACTCCTGCACACTACTGGTTACGCCATTACGCTCTGCGCCACTCAGTAGCTGTAACTGCCAGGGTGAGCGTGGTGCGCGTTCAAAGATCACCAGCTCGCTATTGGCGGCATCGTCACCACTATCCTCTGACAGCGTATTGCTCAGGGTGCTGGCATCGCCATAGCGCAGGCCAAAGCCATAGGGCAGCAGCGGCTGATAGTCAGCATCACCAATATTGACAGTACTTTGCTGTGGTGTCGCTGGCCAGGAGAAGGATAACTTGCCGTGGAAATCATATTGCACCTCACCAGCGGCATTGCGCAGGATCACATCGGCTACGCCTTCGCCTTCACTACCCGGCAGCCAGACCGCAACAAAGGCATCAGAGGCATTGAGCTCCGGATTGACCCACATAGGCCGGCCACTGATAAAGAGTGACACCACTGGAATGCCCTGCGCTTTTAACTGTTGCAGCAGCGCCAGATCAGTTTTATTACCGCGCTGATACTCGAGGTTATCCAGATCACCATTGCCTTCGGCATAGGGTTCTTCGCCAAAGACCACGATAGCGACATCGGGTTTTTCCGTAAAGCTGCCATCACTTGATAACTCAACCTGCCCACCGGCTGCCGTAACCTGGCGGGCAATACCGCCATAGATCGAGGTGCCGCCCGGGAAATCTTCATTGGTATTACCGGTACCCTGCCAGCTGATGGTCCAGCCGCCGGATTGCTGGCCGATATTATCGGCACCAGGGCCGGTGACCAGAATACGTTGCTGTGGTTTCAGCGGCAGTAACTGCTCGTTATTTTTGAGCAGTACCAGCGACTGGCGCACGGCATCGCGGGCTACGGCGCGGTGTTCTGGCGCACCGATTAACTCGGTACGACCGGCCAGTGGGCGCTGTGCCGGGCTTGGCTTATCAAATAAGCCAGCACGTTTCTTTACCCGCAGAATACGCCGTACGGCATCATCAATCCGCGCTTCTGGGATCACGCCGGTTTTTACCTGCTCAATCAGATTGTAATACAGCGGCTTCCAGGCGGCGGTCGGCACCATATACACATCCAGGCCGGCATTTGCTGCCTGGGCGCAGTTATCATTAGTACAACCCGGGATCTGGCCATGACCATTCCAGTCGCCGACGACAAAACCATCAAAACCCATCCGCTCTTTGAGTACCTCGGTCAGCAGGTAGCGATCGCCATGAATTTTACTGCCATTCCAGCTATTAAAAGACGCCATTACTGTCTGGGCGCCAGCCTCTAAACCGCCGACATAACCCTGAGCATGGATGCGGAACAGCTCTTCTTCGTTGACCTCGGTATTACCCTGATCGACACCGCCGGTAGTGCCGCCATCGCCGACAAAGTGCTTTACCGTACTGATCACCCGCCGCTCACTGAGAAAATCCTGTTCGGCAGCGCCCTGTAACCCCCGCACGATAGCTGCGGCATAATCGCGTACGATATCCGGATTCTCGGAGTAACTTTCATAGGTGCGGCCCCAGCGATCATCGCGTACTACGGCCACGGTCGGCGCAAACACCCAGTCGATACCGGTCGCCATCACTTCGCGTGCGGTGGCTTCGGCGATCTGTTCAATCAGCGCCGGATTATTCGCGGCACCTAAACCGATATTGTGTGGAAAAATGGTCGCGCCAATCACGTTATTGTGGCCGTGCACGGCATCGGTGCCCCACATGGTTGGAATGGCAATGCCATCGCCACTGGTATCCATCGACGCCTGATACATGGCTTCGGCTAAGGCAATCCAGTCGGCCGGGGTGGCGTATTTATTGTCATTCGGGAAAGCGCCGCCGCCATTTAAATAGGAGCCAAAGCCGTATTTGCGCATATCTTCGACAGTGATATCGCGGATTTCCGGCTGGATCATCTGGGCAATTTTTTGCTCCAGCGTCATCTTCGCCAGCAGCTCACTGATCGCCTGCTCCATCGCCGGATCCTGTGCCACCGGCAATTTCAGCTGTGGCCAGACAGAGCTGGCTGCATTATCAGGCGCCACCGGCGCCGGTGCCTCGCTACAGGCGCCCAGCAGCAGGCTGCCACTGGCCGAGAGCATCAACATAGCCATAGCGGTTTTTTTTATCTTCATCCGTTTATTCCTTAGTTACAGCGGGAGTTTGCGGGATACAGCCTTTCAGGCCATAGAAGGCAATATACAGGTAACATACCAGTGGCAAGACAAAAGCCAGTTGCACCCCGATCTGGTCGGCTAACATACCTTGCAGCAGCGGCAGTATGGCACCACCCACGATAGCCAGACACAGAATACCTGAGCCCTGACTGGTATATTGTTTCAGACCCTGGATCGCCAGGCTGAAAATGGTCGGAAACATAATCGAATTACACAGGCCAACCAGCAGTAAAGACCACATCGCCAGCTTGCCGGAAGACAGAATAGTGATCGCCAGCAGCAGCACCGCCATAATGGCATTAAAGGCCAGTACCCGACCCGGATTCAGTTTTTGCATCACGGCCGCACCAATAAAGCGGCCGACCATAGCACCGCCAAAGTACCAGGAAATATAGTGCGATGCCGCCGCTGTGGTCATGCCCCCAATCTCGGGTTGCGACAGATAAATCGCTAAAAAGCTGCCGATACCGACTTCGGCGCCAACATAAACAAAGATACCAATAGCGCCCAGTACTAAATGCCGCTGCTGCCAGGCTTTACCACCCAGTGGCAGAGCCTCTGCCGGATCTTTCTTACCCATTGCCGGCAGTTTTAACCAGGCAAAAATGACCGCTAATACGATCAGACTGGCGGCCAGGATTAAATAAGGCACTTGTACGGTCGATTCGGTAACGGCACCCGGTACCGGCTCAGGGGCATTCATACCACCGAAAATCAGCCAGGCACCGAAGAAGGGCGCGACTGTGGTGCCCAGGGAGTTAAAGGCCTGCGTCATGGTCAAGCGGCTGGAGGCGGTTTCCGGTTTACCCATTACGCTGACATAAGGATTTGCCGCCACCTGCAAAATAGTAATACCTGAGGCCAGTACAAAAAGTGCAAACAGGAACATCGCATAGACATGCATCTGTGCTGCCGGTAAAAACAGCAAACAGCCGGCTCCGGCGATTAACAAACCGGTGACAATGCCCGACTTGTAGCCAATGCGGCTGACCAGCATACCGGCCGGCACTGACACCACAAAGTATGCGCTAAAAAAGCAGAACTGGATCAGCATCGCCTGGGTATAGTTCAGATCGAACAACAGTTTTAAATAGGGGATCAGGATGTCGTTTAAGCAGGTAATAAAACCCCACATAAAAAATAATGAGGTGAGAGCCGTTAACGCAAAGCGGTAGCTGGTTGGCGCGCCGGGCTGCGCCGCAGCGTCTGGCGTAATAATGGGTGTGGCAGCCATAAGGGTTCCCTTGTCGTTTCTGTTTTAATTGACGTTCGGCAAAGCGGCGTCTAGTATTAATGTAAGCGCTTTCATTTATAGCACACCTGCCGCTGAGCGCAATATTTTTTGGCGTCATTGTGTAAAAAGCATGTGCAAAAACCAGACAGAAGAAGCCTCTATGCAGAAGATTGTTTTAGCCGAAAACTCACCGCTGTTACGCTCAGATTTTATCTTTGGTGTCGCCACCGCCGCCTTTCAGATTGAGGGTGCTGCCGAAAGTCGCGAGCCCTGTATCTGGGATACCTTTTGCGCCGAGCCTGGCCGGATTCGCGACGGCTCTGATGGGCTGGTAGCCTGCGATCATCTGAACCGCTGGCGTGATGATATCGAACTCATCAGTAGCCTGGGGGTGGATGCCTATCGCTTTTCCGTGGCCTGGGGCCGGGTGATCCGCACCGATGGCAGCGTTAACCAGGCCGGCCTGCAGTTTTATCTGGATTTACTTGCTGAGTTGGAAGCACGGCAGATCAAAGCCTTTGTTACGCTATACCATTGGGATTTGCCGCAATATCTGCAAGATCAAGGCGGCTGGCTAAATCGGGACACTGCCTATCGTTTTGCCGAATATGCCGATATTGTCAGTCAGGCCTTTGGCGATAAAGTTTATTCATATGCCACCTTAAATGAGCCCTTCTGCAGCGCCTATCTGGGTTATGAGGCCGGCATTCATGCGCCGGGCGAACAAAACCGCCAGCATGGCCGGCAGGCGGCCCACCACCTATTGCTGGCGCACGGTCTGGCTCTACAGGTGTTGCGCCGTAACTGTCCGCAAGCGCTGAACGGCATAGTACTGAATTTCAGCCCTTGCTTTGCTGCGACCGAAGCCAAAGCCGATCAACAGGCCGCCTGGTTGGCCGATCAGTATCATAATCAGTGGTATCTGCAACCTTTACTGGAAGGTAGCTATCCGGATCTGAGCGCCTACCTGGCGCCAGCTGAATGGCCGCAGATCGCTGAGGGCGATCTACAAATTATTGCTCAGCCGCTGGATTTTCTCGGCATTAATTACTATACCCGTACCGTGTTTACTGCCGGTAAAGATGGCTGGTTTCATGATGTTAAACCGACACAACCGCCACTGACCGACATGGGCTGGGAAATCTATCCGCAAGGTTTAACGGAAATTCTGTTACAGCTACATCAGCGTTATCCGCTGCCGCCGGTCTACATTACCGAGAATGGCGCGGCCATGGTCGATCAACTGGTAGATGGCGAAGTACAGGACGCTGACCGACTGGCGTATTATCAAAGCCACTTAGTGGCGACCGAGCAGGCCATTGCTGCCGGCGTGAATGTGCGCGGTTATTTCGCCTGGAGTTTGCTGGATAATTTTGAATGGGCCGAGGGCTATGCCAAGCGTTTTGGTATAGTCTATGTCGATTACGCCAGTCAGCAGCGCATTGTTAAAGCCAGCGGCCGGGCATTGCAGCAACTTTGGCAAAGCAGAAAATAATAATAAGCAGCGCACTGCAACAGGGTAGAATTATGCTGACCAAAAAAGAAAAAATCGCTTATGGCCTTGGCGATACTGCCAGCAACATCATCTTTCAGACGGTGATGTTGTTTTTAACCTTTTTTTATACCGATATTTTTGGCATTTCGCCGGCTGTGGTCGGCACCATGTTTTTAGTGGTGCGGATTATCGATGCCATCACCGATCCGCTGATGGGGGCGCTGGCAGATAAAACCCAAAGCCGCTTTGGCCAATACCGGCCTTATCTGTTGTATCTGGCGCTACCCTTTGCTTTTATTAGCGTATTAGCCTTTACTACGCCGGATTTATCGCCCAGCGGCAAAATCTGGTATGCCTTTATTACCTATACCCTACTGATGCTGGCCTATACCGCTATCAATATTCCCTATTCGGCATTGGGCGGCGTGCTGACTGCCGATCCGGATGAGCGGGTGTCGGTGCAATCCTACCGCTTTGTGTTTGGTATGTTGGGGGGCTTGCTGGTCACCGCCTGCACTCTGCCCTTGGTGAGTTTTTTTGGGCAGGGCGATCAGGCCAAGGGTTATCAGCTGACGATAGCGGCAATGAGCGTGCTGGGTGTGCTGCTGTTTTTACTCTGTTTTAAAGGTACGCGCGAACGGGTTAAGCCACCTGCCGATCAGCAACTGACGTTAAAAGCCGGACTTAAGGCATTGTGGCAAAATCCGGCCTGGCGGGTGCTGAGTCTGGCGGCTTTGCTGCTACTCATCGGCATGGTGTTGAAAAACACCCTGGTTATTTATTATGTGAAGTATTTTTTGCAGCGCGAGGATCTGGTGACCACCTTTATGACACTGGGTATGCTGGGCAATATCGCCGGTTGCGCCTGTGCCCAGTTTGTTGCGGCGCGGGTAGATAAAGTGAAAGCCTATATTGCCCTGCAGCTGCTGGCTGCTTTACTTTGTGCCGCTGGCTTCTGGGTTGGTAGCAGTCAGTGGCAGCTGGCAATTGCCCTGCATATCGCCTGGTGTTTCTTTTTACAAATGGCGACACCAATGTTGTGGGCAAAAATGGCTGATGTGGTAGATTATGGTCAGTGGTTAACCGGTGTGCGCACCACCGGCCTGGTGTACTCTTCGGTGGTATTTTTTATTAAGCTGGGCCTGGCAGTGGGTGGTGCTTTAGCTGGCTGGTTATTGGCGTTTTATCAGTATCAGCCGGCGGCAGAGCAATCGGCGGTGACGCAACAGGGTATTTTATTGAGCTTTACGTTGCTGCCGGCGCTGGCTTCAGTATTGGTCGCCTGGGTAATGCGCTCTTATCCGTTGCACCGGCAGCGGGTGGCGCAGGTATCGGCCGATTTGGCGGCGCGGGAAGCCGCAATGAAAATCTGATTGAGGAAAGGATAAGTTCGCACTATGGCGACGATTTACGAAGTGTCCAAGCTGGCTGGTGTGTCACTGGCCACCGTATCACGGGTGATGAACAACAATACGCCGGTTAAGGAGTCGACCCGGCGTAAGGTGCTCGATGCCATGGCACAGCTGGATTACCGGCCAAATAGTATTGCGCAGTCGCTGGCCTCGAATCGCTCGAACAGTATCGGGGTGCTGGTATCGGAACTGCACGGTCCTTTCTATGGTGCCATGCTAACCGGTATTGAAGCCGAATTTCGCGCGGCTGGCAAACATGTGATCATTACCGCAGGTCACAGTGATCTGGCCACCGAGCAAGACGGCATCGACTTTCTGCAAAGCCGTAATTGTGATGCGCTGATCCTGCATGTCGAGGCGGTATCCGATGACTATTTACTGCAGCTAGCCGCCGGTGATACGCCCTTTGTGTTACTTAACCGCCATATTCCGGCCATTGCCGACCGTTGTATCAGTTTAAACAACGAGCTGGGTGGCTATTTGGCTACCCGGCATTTGTTGCAGCAAGGGCACCGGCAGATTGCCTATATTGCCGGCCCGATGTGGAAAACCGACGCCCGCGATCGTTATCATGGCCATCAGCGCGCGCTGGCGGAATATCAGCTTACTGCTGATCCGGCACTATTTTTTGAGGGTGATTTCCGCGAAACCGGTGGTAGCAAGGGCTTAGAGAGCCTGCTGAAAACGGGTAAAGCCTTTAGTGCGCTGGTGTGTGCTAACGATGAGATGGCATCGGGCGCCATTACTGCCGCGCGTGAGCTTGGGCTTAACATTCCGCAGCAGCTGTCGGTAATGGGCTATGACAATGTCAATTTTGCCTATTACACCTACCCGAAGCTGTCGACTATCGATTATCCGATCAGTGCCATGGGGCAGATGGCTGCCCGCTGGGTGCTGCGCGAGGTATATCAGCAAGAAAGCAACGAGGTGCAGCAGTTATTTGAACCGGCGCTAATTAGCCGGGATTCGGTGCTGGCTGCCACTTAGTCCCTTGACTAGGTGCAGTTACTACGTAACCAGCGCCCTTGCTGACTCATTTTCATCTGTTCTTGTTGACCATCAAAGTCGCTGCTAAAGCTGGCCGTGCCCTGATAGGTTTTGCGATCGATAATCAGCATTTCACCACTGCCACTGCTTGGCGGCTCCGAGCTACACTGGAAGGTATAGCTAAAGCGGTTTTTATCTTGCTGAGTCAGTTGTTGATTGCAGCCTTCCTGCTCCGGCAGCTTGCCCTGCTTCAGATCTTCTGCGGTCATACAAACTTCGATACTGCCATTCATGCCATCAAAGCTCATACCCTGTGCCTTTAGCATGTCCAGCATCATTTGCCGCTGCGCCTCTGGCATGGCGGCCAGTTGCTGCTGAAATTCCTGCATCATCTGTTCCAGCCTGCCGCTTTGGCTACTGACTTTAAAGCTGTGTTGCCACAGCCCCGGTTCCAGATCGAGTTCGATATTGGCACTGGCCATCATACTGACCAGTAACAGCGGGGTGAAAAGAAGGCGAATACGCATCAGGTTGCTCCCTGCAGTAGAGTGATTTATGGCAAGACTAGACCAATTTTCATTGTTCTGCCAGTCAGCTGTTGCTTAGCAGCAGGTTACAGCTGGGCCCAGTCAAACTCGCTAAAGCAGCGTATCTTATAATCGGCAATGGCAAATTTGCTGTGTTGCCATTCATGCTCTGCTGGAATGGCGACCACTGTCATCCCGGCGGCTTTGGCAGCCGTTACGCCGGCAAAGGAATCCTCAAAGACCAGACACTGCTCTGGAGCGACGCCAAGCTGGCTGGCCGCCAGCAGATAAATATCTGGCGCCGGCTTACCGCGACTGACCAGCTCTAAATGACAGTGCGCCTGAAAATACTGCCGGATTTGTAGTCGCTGTAAGGTGGTATCCAGCAGCAACTTAGGCGAGTTGGTGGCGACGGCCATCTTGAGCTGACGCCGTGCATTTTCGGCCAGCAGCGCCAGTAAGCCGGTTTTCGGTTCGCCGCTGCTGGCGACGCCCGAGGCAACAAAGTCGATAATCTGCTGATGCACCTGCTCCGGGCTGAGTAAGGGCCAGGGCTGATGCTGATACCAGTGCGCAATGACCGCAGCCGTGGTAAGGCCGGTACTTTGTAGTAGTGGTGGCCGGCTAAAATCAACGCCCAGCCCGCCGAGAATTTGCTGTTCGGCCTGATGCCAGAGTGGCTCAGAGTCGATCAGTACACCGTCCATGTCAAAAATTACTGCCTGAAATGCCATAGTCATCCGACGTTATACCAATGGTTAGGGCCTGAGCAGTGGGATCTGATAGATATCGCCTGCTACCCGGCCGCGTTTAACATAATAAATACTGTCTTTATTGACACTGAACTGATGAACAAAATCGGCAACCAGCGGCATCACTATTTGGGTCTCGCCAGTAGTTAAAGAATATTGCCAAATCCCGGATTGCGGACGGTAAAAATACAACCTATCGTCCAGCAGTTGCCAGTTTAACCAGTTAATCAGATCAAAATCAGCCAGTAGCAGTTCTTCATCGCCGTCAGGCAGGGTTTTGCGCCACAAGCCCTGTTGGTGATAGCGGCTAAAGTACAGTTGGCCGTCCCGGATCACGCCACTATAGCCGCCGCCCGAGGTTAATTGCGTCAGGGTCTGATCTGCTGGTTGATACTGCCAGAGCTGCCAATCACCACTGCGATCGCTACTAAACACCAGCCCTGCCGAATCATCTGTATAGTTAACCACATTAGCGCCACTGGTATTGTCGAGCAGTTGGTTTGGCCGTCTGTTACTAAGGTCAACTTCATAGGCGGCGCCATCCTGGCTAAATACCAGCTTAGTTTGATCTGGAGCCAGACTGAGTCGGGTGAAGTGCGGTCCAGCCGGCAGCTCAGCGATGGCGGCCAGCTCGCCTGCTGCCGTTTGTTGCCAGATTTGATACTGGCCGGAGCGGTTACTGAGAAAATACAGCGTCTGGCCGTCACGGCTAATCCGCGGCATGGTATTCAGATACTGTGCTGCGATGATAGCGTCTTGCTGGCCATTGGCCAGCTGATAGCGCCAGATCCCGGATTCGGCCTGTTGCTCTGCCACGTAGAGCTGATTTGCCACAGCGACAAAGGACTGAATACGCTGCTTAGCCTGATACAGCGGCTGCCATTGTGCGGATGGCAGGTGATACTGATAAAGGGTGGTGTCAGAGCTGAGCAACAGTAATTCCGGGGTTAACCATTGTAGATGACTGATCGCAAAAGGCAGTTTTTGCCGATGCGTGCTATGCCAGTTGGGTGCTTGCATTACCAGCAACTCGGTAGCCTGATGTCCGATATAGCGGGCGCTGGCCAGGGCTTCTGGCGCAGAGCCGACTGCGCTTGCCGGTGCCGCCGCCAGGCTGATTTCGCCAGCCAGATTATCACTGGCCGGTGCAGTCAGTTGTTGCCGCTGACCGGTTGCTAACAGATAGCGAAACAGCGCATAGGGCTTGGTTTTATCCTCGCGTTGCCGGAAATAAAAGCCCTCACTGCTGGCCAGCCAACTGGCCTGAAACACGCTGTCCGGCGGGCAGCCAAACAATACACGCTCAGTGCGCTGTTGCAGATCCATTAAGCTAACTTCACAGCGCTGCTGCTGATGGCGCGCAAAGACGATCCAGCGTCCGCTGGGATCCAGTGCGGCCCCCTGATGCTGCAGACTATCCATGGTTAACTGCGTTGCCTGCCCCTGTTGTAACAGCCAGATTTGACTGTGATTATGCGGATCAAGATGATGAAACAGTAACTGCTTGGCATTAGCGCTGATTGAAAACTCTGACCCCTCCAAATGCGTGAGCCGGGTTAACGGCGCACCACTGCCTAGCCACTGTGGGGCCGAGTCGGCCCGGAACCAACTGATGGCTAACCAACCAAGTAATGAAACCAATACCAGGCTCACGCCAATCATCACGGCGCCTGTTCTGGATTTGTGCTGATACTCAGGGCTGTGATCCGCCGGGCTAACTGGTGCGGCCAGGCGATAGCCCAGTTTCGGTAGAGTTTCAATATAAGGTGTGGACGGATCGAGATTGGCAAAGGCCTTTCTTAGCAATGAAATAGCCCGGTTTATCGCGCCCTCACTGACTACGCGTCCCTGCCACACCTCTGTGATTAATTGGTCACGGCTGACCTGGCCTTGTTCGGCGTTTACCAGTAATTCCAGCAAGGCAAAGAGTTTCGGCTCCAGATAGATCCGCTGCTGCGCAGTACAGAGTTCCCGACGTGAGCGGTCAAAGATCACTTGTCCAATATTCAAAAATTTTACGTCGGTCATTATTTTGCCCGGATATTCTGCATTAAGCGGCGCCCGTAAGCTTTTTATCATCTAAAAATCAGCTACACCGCTGTCGGCTAAGGCCGATGCTCACTAAGTTGGTAACTGACTTATGTTCAGGAGGTTACTATGCAACAGTTTCGGCCGATTTTCATTTTATTTGCGATAATGTTAACTGCTTGTGGTGGTGGCAGTAAATCGACCACGGGGACTGTCGTTACCCCCGGCGGCGGCAACACCAATAATGTGATCTTGGGTTCACGCAGCTATATTCTGGCTTTGCCGGCCGGATTTGAGGCCGATAAAGCATACAAGTTGTTATTGGCTTTTCATGGTTCAAGTGGCTCGTCTGCGGGCATGCAGCAAATTGCTGGCTTCGAAAAATTATCCGGTGACTATATTCTGGCGTATCCGCAATCAGAGCAAATCGAGTGGAATGAGGGCTGCGGTTGTAATATTGCACACCGGCTGGGTGCCGATGACCTTGGCTTTGTTGACCAGGTGATCGCCGATATTGCTAAAAAATACCGGCTGCAACCGGGCGAAGTCTATGCTGCCGGCTTCTCGCAAGGCGGCTTATTTACCCAAAACCTGGCCTGTAACCGCAGTACGGTGTTTAAAGCGGTCGCCGTCGTTGCTGCGCCGATGTCGAAACAACTTGCTGAGGATTGCTACCCTACCCAGCCTGTTTCCGTGATGATGGTGATTGCTAAAGATGATGGTGTATTGCCTTACTATGGCATGTTCCATCCGAATTTCGCATTGATCAGTGCCGAAGCCGCAATACGCTTATTTTCACTACGCAATCGCAGCTTACCTGAGCCGATCAAACGGAGCCTGTCGAACCAGGTTGAGCTGACTGCCTATACCAATGGCGTCGAAAAAGCGGAGTTGTATGCAATAAATAAAGGTGGGCACCAATGGCAGTTTAGTGGCTTTAATACCTCAGGCGAAGTGTTGCGCTTTTTCGCCGAGCTGAATAAGCCGACCTTGCCGCAGGGCTCGCAGCGGGTTGAGGTAGCTGGGCAGGGTTATCATGTGCGCAGCTTGGGGCAAACCACAACGGGACCCGCTGTGATCTTGCTGGCCGGACCGAATCAGAATTACCACAGCGACAGTGCCTGGTATAGCCTGCTGCAGCCTATGCTGGCACAGCAGTATCGGGTGCATGCCATTGACCGTTTGGGCAATGCCTGGAGTGACGCAGATCCTGAGCTGTCCTATCAACGCTTTGCGAAAGATTTACCGGCGATTATCAGCGCCCTGGGTGAGCAAGACATAGTGCTGGTTGCCTTTGCCAGCAGCAGCATCAGTGCCAGACTATTGTTACAGCAGGATAATCCGGGCTTTACTACCCAAGGTTTATTACTGATAGATCCGGATATTCCGTTGAGCCAATCGGTTGCGAGCTACAGCGGCTATCCGGTTGACTGGTATCAGGCAAATTTAGCTGCCTTGCTGCCGCATCTGGCCGAAGGACGCTGGACGCAGCGTACCGCCGACAAACTAGCAACAGAGCGGCAGCAGGTCGCGCAATTAGTACCGGCAGCGTATCAGCATTTGATGGATTGGCAGTACTTCGATTTAGTGCAGCAACAGCGGCTGCTGGTAGGGCACCAGCAAAGCCGGGCTCGCGAAATAGCGAACTATGCCAACGATTTACAGCTTTACAGCGAACTGGAGCTACTGACCTCTGTGCCGGTAACTATTATTGATACCGAATTCGAATTGGCGGAGATAGTAAAAAATCCGGACCAGGCAGCCAGCTATCAGCAGATGCGTGCTGAGGCAGCACAATGGGGGCAGCGCCAAGCTGAGGTTTCCGGTGGCCACTATATTGCGGTAGCCCAACAGGAGCATTTACTGATGCTGCAACAGCCAGAGCAGATTTTGCAGGCGTTGCAGCGGATGATCGAACCAAAACTATAACCAACCTTTTTGCCGCGCAATGCGCGCGGCATCAACGCGGTTAGCCGCGTTAAGTTTGCTGATGGCTTCCGACAAATAGTTGCGGGCGGTGCCTTCGGCAATATAGAGCGCACTGGCAATTTCGCCGGTGCTTTTGCCTTCAGCTGCTAACTGTAGTGCCTGGCGCTCTTTTTCGGTTAACGGGTCCTGCTCACCCAGTGAATTGAGTAACAGCTCACTGTCGACCACTTTTTTGCCTGTCATCACCTGTTGCATCGCCTGCACCAGCTGTTCGACCGGCGCATCTTTTAATAAAAAGCCGCCGACGCCGGCATCCATCGCCCTTTTGACATAACCGGCGCGGCCGAAGGTGGTAATAATCACTACCTTGGTAGCCAGCTTTTGCTGTTGTACGTACTGCGCCAGTTCAATACCGCTGGCGCCCGGCATTTCAATATCGGTGAGCAGCATATCAAAGCTGTGTTGCTTTAACTGTTGTAAGGCTGCGTTACCATCCACCGCTTCCGTCACCTGCATATTGGCTTCTAAGCGCAGTAAAGAAGCTAAGGCAGTGCGTACCATTGCCTGATCTTCAGCCAGTAAAATATTCATAGCGGCTCCTGTAGCGGTAAATCAATGATAGCCCTAAAGCCAGAGCCGTGTTCTAACGTTAACTGTGCGCCAATCGCAGCAAGGCGCTGCCGCAGGCCGGTTAAACCGTTGCCTTCTTTGAATGCTGCGGCTTTGCCGTTGTCGGTAAGTTGCAGCTGTAAGCGATGATTGTTTTGCATAAAACCTAATTGACAGCTATCGCCCTGGCTGTGACGCATAATATTAGTAACGAGCTCGGTCAGCGCCAGAATCACTGTGGTTTCACGGCGGCTATCCAGCTGTGGGATCTCACCGCTCAGTTCGACCTGAAAGCCGGCATCACGCAAGCGCGACAGCAGTTTCGCCACTTCGGCAGTTAACCCCTGATGTTTAAAACCGGAGACACTTTGCCGCACCTGACTTAATGCATCGCGGGCGATAGCGCTAAGTTCGGTCAGTTGCTGCTGTGCTGCCTCTGCTTGCTGGCGTGCCAGCAGTTTTTCCGCCAAATCAGCTTTTAAGATAATGCTCGACAGGGTGTGCCCTAAGATATCGTGCAGATCACGGCCAATCCGCTCGCGCTCGACCATGGCTCCCAGTTGCTTGATTTCGTCATGACTTTGTTGTTCCTGACGTAGGCGTAATTGCCGCTGTTGCTCAACTCTGCCCAGCAAGCTAACGCCTATTACAACAGGCAAACCAAGCAGTAAAAAGTATGGCCAGAGAATAAGACCCGTCACATCCAGCGTGATCAGGATGGCGCAAAGTGCAGCCATCAGTAACAGATAAAGCCGCAATGTACAGGCAAAGCCAATAAAAAATCCGGCAAAGCTAAACATGCTGATGGCGCCTGGGTTTATAGGAGCAATCAGGGTTGCAATCACCACCATGCCCAGCACGGGCCACAACATCTGTGAGCTATTTTGTCGGTATGCTACAAAATAGCAGTACAAAAAGCCGATAAGTGTCACAACCATGGCTGCGTAATGCCATAGCTGGTAAGGGACCAAGAGCAACGGAGCCAGGAAAAGCGTCAGATTTAACAGGTAAACCCAGCTCATTTTTTGTTCTAACCGCAGGTTCATCTTGCCACTTCCAGTTGTCCGTTGCTTTGCTGACGGTTTAACCGCTGCCAGCGCCTTTCCAGAGTAAGAATACTGATTAAATATATCGCAACAATCACCAGCGGTATCATTACCAGACTATGCTCCGGAAAGAAAACCCAGCAGAGTGTGCACAATAGAGTGCGGGCGACAGCATGGAAGAGGCCAATCCAGTGCTGAATAATCCAGCCCAGAGGTAGCCACATTAATCCGGTTAAGACCCCCACCGTGAATGGTAGCGAGCGGTAATCGGCCAGGAAAAATGGAATTGCCAGTGCGTAGACTAAAAACGCCATACCGACACCATGCAAAAATAAGGCGTCAAACGGGTTTTTCTGCTTTTTATTAAAGTTGAGACTTTCGCCGGTAAAACGGGCAAGCAGCATACCCAGATAAACAATGCCACCGGTGCCGAGAAAGATGGCAAGCGTCGCCTGATAAGGCGGTAATAACCAGCCAGTCAGTGCCAAAGTTAACCAGACCAAAAGCCCGCTTAACGGCATTGCCAGAAAACGTCTGTTACTAAAGTCTGTTCGTTGCTGTTCTAAGGTGTATTGCTGCATTTTATTACCCTCCATCTTGTTGGTAGGTAAAGTATCTGCTGTGAATGGATTGCCGGGCAGTGTCAGCTGTCAGGACTTTGTCATGACAAATGTCATCTGTATCGTTCGATAAGATCACCGCCAGCAGAGAGCGGTGATCCATAGCATGGATGAGCGGCTGTGTTGAGACTAGCAGTGGCAGGCACTAACCAGAACTTAAGCTTAGTGCTTCCCTTACGCACTAACTCAGTTGGTATTTCTCCAGCCGGTACAAAAATGCTTTATAGGGTAGCTGCAGTAGTTTGGCTGCCTGGGCGCGGTTGCCGTTGCTACGCGATAACGCCTGCAGCAGGCAGTCGCGCTCATGTTGTTGCCAGTTCAGGCCCTCCGCCGGTAATACAAAGCCGCTGCTGACGGTAGCTGCGGTGTTAAGATCGGCTAATAGCTCGCGCTCATCTGCCAGTAATACAAAGCGCTCAATACGGTTTGCCAGTTCACGCACATTGCCGGGCCAGGGGTAGTCCATTAGTTGGCGCAGCGCGGTTTTACTCAGCTCTGCTGCCGGCAGCTGATAGCGTTGCTGGCTTTTTTGTAAAAAATGCTGGATCAGTCGCGGGATATCTTCCCGTCGTTCGCGCAACGCTGGCATATGCAGTGGCACCACATTTAAGCGGTAAAACAAATCCTCCCGAAAGCGACCTTCCTGCACCGCCAGGGCCAGATCCTGATGGCTGGCTGCAATAAGCCGCACATCCAGGCTAATTTCCTGATGACTACCCAGCCGCGTGACCTTGCCTTCCTGTAGCAGTCGCAACAGTTTGGCCTGCAGCGCAGCCGGTAGCTCGGCCACTTCATCCAGAAACAGGGTGCCGCCATTAGCGGCTTCAAATTTCCCGGCTTTACTCTGATGAGCGCCGGTATAGGCGCCTTTTTCGGCACCGAACAGCTCAGCCTCGGCCAGTTGCTCCGGAATTGCACCGCAGTTAATGGCGATAAAGGGGCCCTTGCGCCCGGATAACTGATGCAATGCTCGGGCAGCCAGCTCTTTGCCGGTGCCACTTTCGCCGCTGATCAGCACAGTGGCGTGGCTGGCGCTGATACGATTGATGCGCTGAAACAACTGCTGCATACAGGGCGCATGGCCAATCAGCTCGACCAGTTGCTGTTGCTCGCTTAACTGTTCGGTGAGTTGTTGATTTTGCTGCCGTAACCGCCAGGCACTGAGGCCCTTGCTGATTGCCAGCAACAGCTCCTGCCGTTTAAACGGCTTGGTCAGGTAGTCGTCGGCACCGGCCTGAATGGCTTCTACCGCATGGCTGACCGAGCCATAGGCCGTCGCAACCACAAAACCCAGCTGCGGATAATGCTGGCGCAGATACTGCAGTACCTGCAGGCCACTGCCCTGACCCAGTTTCCAGTCACATAGCACCAAATCCAGCTGCTGTTGCTTAAGGGCCAGAATCGCAGTTTCGACACTGTCAGCGCTCTGTACCTGATAATCCTCAGCGCGTAGTAACTCACACAGCAATTGACGCTGCTGCGCATCATCTTCTACTACCAGTAGCCGCTCAGTCATGCTGTTGTGTCCTGTGAAAGGTGAGTGTCGCCACGCAGCCGCCTTGTGGGTGATTGTGTAACTGCACTTCGCCCTGATAATAGAGTTTAAGTAAACGGCTACACAGATACAGCCCCATGCCAGCCCCTTCGGCTTTGCCGGAACAATGTGGCTGAAATAAGCGGCTGGCAATAGCCGGATCCAGCCCTGGGCCCTGATCCCGGATCTGAATTTGTAGTGCGGTTGGCTGCTCCCTGACCTCAATCGTAATCTCGCCGCCAGGCGGGCTGGCCTCAACGGCGTTGGCCAGTATGGAATGTAAAATGGTTCTAAGCTCAGTTTCTGCGCCTGGTAGCCGCGCCTCCAGATCACCGGCTAAGTGAATCCGGGTCTGGTCTGAGCTAAATTCCAGTAGTAGGTCCTGTAGTACCGGCTTTAGCGCCACCAGCTTACTGCGTTCAATATCGGCACAGCTTAGCGTCAGCATTGCGGTCAGGCTGCGGTTGATATGCTGCATCTTGCGCTCGGCCTGTTCAGTTAAGCGTTGACGTAACGCAGGGTCATCACTGCAGGCAACCTGCTCCAATAACAGATTCAGGGTATGCAGCGGGTTGCGCAGCGCATGCACCATGCCGCGGCTGATTTCGCCCAGCTCCGCCAGATGTTGTTGCTGTTGCAGCCGTTGGCTTTGTTCGGCCAGTTCGGCCAGCCGGACGCTCATCTGGTTAAACTGGTCGCTAACATAACGGTACTCGCTTAAGCCGCTGACCGGCACCTGCTGTCCAAGCTGACCTTGCTGTATAGCCCGAAACCCCTGTACCAGATGCTGTAACGGCTTAATCAGACGATGCCCCAGTAGCAAGGCTATCAGTATCGCCAGCAAGGTGGTACTGACGATCAGCAGCACCGCGTAGCGGCTAAATTCGGCTAACAGCGGCGTACTTCTCGCTTGCTGGCGGCGTAGTTGTAACTGTTCCAGTTGTTGTTTTAACTGCTCGGGTTGAATTTGGGCGCGAATGCGCAATGCCGCCTCGCGTGCCAGCTCGGCCTGGCGCATCTGATCATTGATCAGCCTGACATCCAACTGTTTACCCTGATGCTCAATTTCAATAATTTCCAGTCTGGGCCGCGTAGCGGGAACCGGCGGTTCAGGTGGCAGAGGCGCCTTTGCCAATAGTTCCAGGTTAGCAGCAGTTTGCGATAACACCACCCGGGTGATTTCAGTACTTTGTTCTGTAACCTGCTGTGCCAGCTGATTTTCCAGCCGCTGTAACAGCCAGATTTGGCCAAGCGCCATTAACGCCAGCAAACAAATAATACCCAGGCTCAGCGCCCAGCGAATTGACATAACGAGGTCCTGCTTACTCTGATAATGGCTTTAGCTTACAAAGCTTATACCACTTTGCCCAGCAAGAAATTTATAAGCTTAATCAGCTGTTTAGCGAGAGTGTTGTCAAAGAGACTGTTGCGGATCTGCCGATATGGGGAAACTGATGTGCCGATATCGGGATGTTCGGTAAAGGTTTCATTTTAAGATTTTGAATTAAAAAGATAAAAATTCTGGCATTAAACTTTCATTAGCAGCTGGCCCAATCAACAGGAGGAATTGTTATGCGTCAGACCCTATTGGCGACCCTGATCGCCCTATTAACCGGCTGTGCCCTGCCAAAAGCTCAGGCAGAGCCGGCCCCGGAAGTGAGCAAAGCGCAGGAAACCCGCATTGTGGTGCTGCAGGATGGCGAGAAGCGCGAGCTACGTTTTAGCGGTAGCAACTGGCGGGAAAGCGCTGAGTGGCAAGCCTTATTGCAAGAGTTAGCACCGGAGCAGGCGGCACGGCTGGAAGCGCTGCTGGCAAAGGCTCCGTTACCGCCGTTGCCGCCGTTGCCAAAAAATGTCGAAATCATTGAGGAGAATGGTGTCCGGCGGGTAATGGTGCTGGATGCGGATGGTCAACCGCTGGAGCAAAAAATCATCAAAATTCGCGCCGAAGCTGCCGGCCACCGCTTTGAAGCAATTAAACGGCTGCTGGAAAGCGCGGAGTTGAACAAAGAACAACTACTGGAGCTGCAAAAAATCCTCGACGCTAAACACTGATCAGATGCAGGCCAGCACTGCCGTCCCAACCCGGCAGTACTGGCTTGTCCGGCATCGGTAGCGTTGCCGCTGTGATGCCAGTCAGAACCGGCCTTCCCAGCTTAGCGCTAACGCCGGCTCGATACGATCACCTTTAGCAATGCCCGGCCAGCGGCGATGTGTTAGCGCGGCGGTGATGCTCAGCTTGCCATCCTGCAACTGATACTGATAAGTCGTTTGCGCCTGTAGCACCTGTTCGTATCTACCGGGTGACACCTTGTTACCTCCGGGTTCACTGAGATCGAGACCATCGAGATTCAGGCGTAACCAGCGAACTTTGTTATGCCAGCTGATTTGAGTTGCCAGTGGCGTAATAATGCCGGCGACCCAGGTCAGGGCGTCATTATCATAGGTGCTGCCAAGGCTTTGTCGGTAATAGCGGTAGCCATCGAGGTGAAAGCTATGTTCATACAGGCAGTTATACAGCTTGCTGCTCTCAGCGGAACAGCCGACCTTGGTATCGGAAAATTCCAGGTAGATGCGGCTATCCAGTGCCTCCAGGTAGATATCCGCGCCGAGCAGAAAGGCGGTGTTAATCAGGCGCCGTTTTTCGCGGTGAAAGTCTTCTGCGGTGACCTGAGCATAGATGCCGTAAGGCACGCCTGCGATAACATCCGACCAGCGGATATCATAACCGGCCAGCATATTTTCGGTGCCTTGCTCACTGCCGCCTTGAAACAAATCTTGCCACCAATCTGAGAGGCCATTGCCATAACCTTCGCCACCCCACAGCATAGACCAGGAGGTGCCAATTTCCAGACCTGCCAACGGTTTAGCAGAAGCCCGCGCAGCCCAGAGCCTGGCATGTGGCACGGCCCGATCGCCCTCTAACTGCCCAAAGCCGGTAGTAAAGGTCCAGGGGCCCAGCCAGCGTAGCAGCGGCAGATCCAGAGTCTCCGAGTTGTAGCGGGTCAGGCTGAGCATAGGGACAGGTCTGGCATTCTGGCTAAATTGTAACGAGGTATCCCAGGATGGCCCCCAGTAGCGGTCTAGGCTGCCGGCACTGATCATCCAGTTACCCAGTCTGGCGGCGAGATAGCTATCGTCGGCACGCCAGCGCTGCCCTTCATCGCCCCGGGTTGTGGTCGTGGCGGCGAGTTTACCGCTCAGATGTTGGCTGCTGAACTGATAACGCACTTGGGCAGCGGCTTTGTCGCGGAAATGGTCGCCAAAGCTGTAAAAGCGGTTTTCGCTGGTCGCCGCATCTACCTGATAACTAAAGCCGAGCTGCTGATCTTGATGCCAGGCTGCCAGTAAACGCTGTCTGGCGGCTTGTTGCCGGGTACTCAGTGATTGTGGGTCCAGCGCTTGCAATTCTGTTGCGATAGCTGACCATACTAACGGATAGGTATTCAGTGGTTGTGACAATAAGCGGTGATCGGCCAGAAGCTGCAAGTCAGCCCTGACGGCAAGTTCACTGGGTTCAATCCACCATTTAGCAAAGGCCGGTGGTGCAATCAGTAACGCCAGGTAAATCAGATATTTCATGAAAAAGCCATAATTGGAAAGCAGGAGCGGTGCTGGCACAGCTCCTTTGAAAGATGATAAAAAACCATTGTTAGCATACAAAGATGAACAACAGATTAACTTTGTTGCGGCGCGCCGGGCAAACCGGCATTACCAGGGTAACTCGCTGCCGTTGCTGTGAAAAAAACGGCCACTACGGCTGGCATCCAGCTCATTGATGCGCTGAATTATCCGGCTGGCGGCTTCATCCGGGCTGATATCACCGGCAAAACCAACCATCTGGGTTTGCACAAAGCCAGGATGGTAAATACCGACATAAATGTTACGTGGCGCTAGATCACGGGCCAGGGACACACTGCCGGCATTCAGTGCGGCCTTTGCCATGCGGTAACCGTAGTAAGCTCCCGAGCCATTATCGCTGATAGAACCCATGCGGCTGGTGATCATGGCAATTTTGCCGCCGTTTTTGATGGCTGGCAGTAACAGCTGACTGAGTGCCAGTGGCGCCAGTGCATCAACCTGAAATTGCTGTTGGATCCGGGTCAGATCAAAATCGTCCAGCGTTTCATTGCTAAAGATCCCGGCGTTGTTGATCAGTAAGTCGATACTATTGGCAGCGAACTTGCCGGCCAGTTGCTGCAGTTGCCGGCTGTCGCTGAGCTCAATGCCGCTATAGACAGTAGCGCCACTTTGCTCCAGCTCAGCTGAGCTGTTGCGGCATAACACACTGACCAGATTGCCACGCGCCAGCAGCTGTTTCACCAGCGCCAGCCCAATACCTTTATTACCCCCAGTGATCACTATATGTTGCATTTTCGCGCTCCTGCTGCCAGTTCCGGTGTCTGGTCTGCGCCGCTGCTGCAGCAACTGACCAGGCATTTAGATAAATTAGGTACAACTTTGCCGATATCGGGTTAGCATCGCGCAATATCAAGTCTAATTGCTGAATTGACCCTCAGATTATCTGTGGTTAGAGTGAGGTTTTAGCAGGCAGATAATAACGAGAACTATGGCCAGCAACCCAACCTATGTCCTGGCGCTGGATTTTGGTACCCAAAGCGTCCGCGCCATTATTGTTGACGACAGCGGCAATATTATCGCTAAAGGTCAGCAAGCGATGCCGCCGTATCACTCACCTGAGCCCGGTATGGCGGAGTTGCCGGTTAGTGCGTATTGGCAAGCCTTAAGCGCAGCCTGTGCCGATTTATGGCAGCGCAGTCCGGTCGCTGCCAGCGACATTGCGGCCGTTACGCTGACCACCCAACGCGGCACCATGATTTGTCTGGATAAAGACCGCCAGCCGCTTCGCCCGGCGATGCTGTGGTTAGATCAGCGCACGGCCACAGTGTTGCCCCGGCTTGGTAGCTGGCGCAGTCTGTTCTGGCTAATGGGTATTACCGCAATCGTCGAGCGTTTTCAGCGCCGGGCGCCGTCAAACTGGCTCGCTGAGCAGCAGCCACAACTGTGGCAACAGACCGCCCATTATGTCTTACTCTCCGGTTACCTGACCTTACAACTGACCGGTGAGCTGGTGGATTGCAGTGCGGCCCAGGTTGGTTACCTGCCCTTTGACTTTCAACAACAGGGCTGGGCCAGCCGTTTTAGCTGGAAGTGGCAGGCATTATCGTTAAAACCAGCGCAGTTGGCGCCATTAAAGCCCCCAGCCACGGAATTGGGCAAGCTGACCGGCACCGCTGCGCAAGCGTTGGGACTGCCAGCCGGGATCCCGCTGTTTGCTGCCGCTGCTGATAAGGCTTGCGAAGTCTTGGGCTCTGGTGGTCTAACGCCTGATACCGGCTGTATCAGCTATGGCACTACAGCCACCATCAGCACCGCCAATCGGCGCTATATAGAACCCGGCCCCTGGTTGCCGGCTTACCCGGCGGCTCAACCCGGTTTCTACAATACTGAAGTGATGATTTACCGTGGCTTCTGGCTGGTAAGTTGGTTTAAAACCCAGTTTGGTTTGCAGGAGCAGCAGGAAGCGGCGGAGCTGGGCATCGCACCAGAGCAGCTGTTTGATGAACTGCTCAAAGCTGTACCGCCCGGCAGTATGGGGTTAATGTTACAGCCGTACTGGTCACCCGGTATTCGCGAGCCGGGGCCGGAAGCCAAGGGCGCCTTAATTGGCTTTGGCGATGTGCATCAGCGCGCTCATGTCTACCGGGCGCTGATTGAAGGTTTGGCCTATGCCTTGCTCGAAGGCCGCGAGCGTTTGGAGCGTCGCAATGGTGTAAAGATGCAGCGGCTGCGGGTATCGGGAGGCGGCGCGCAAAGCGAGCAAATTCTGCAGCTGACTGCCAATGTGTTTAATTTACCGGTGGAAAGGCCGCATACCAGTGAAACCTCAGCGCTGGGCGCTGCCATCACTACCATGGTGGGATTACAGCGTTATGCCGATTTCAGGCAGGCGCAGCAGGCGATGTGTCAAAGCCCGCAGCGTTTCTTACCAGAGCCAGCCGTGGCGGCACAATATCAACGCCTGTATCGCGAGGTGTATTTAAAAATGTACCGCCAGTTAAAGCCGCTGTATCAGAAAATCCGCGAGATCACCGGTTATCCGCAGTGAGGTGCTTGCAGTGGTGCGATAGCTAATCAGTGCCGAAAACTGCCAGTTATTTGGCCGGTTCTGGTTATACTGAGGCCAATTCGTTACCGGAGCCGGTTATGGTTTTTTCTGAGACAGAGTTGCAAATTTTCCAGCAGGCCCGATTAGCGCGTGATGCACGCTTTGATGGCAGCTTCTTTGTTGCGGTAACCAGTACCGGGATCTTTTGTCGCAATATTTGTCCGGCGCCGGCACCCAAAGAGCAGCATGTCCGGTATTACCCCTCTGCCGTGGCGGCGCTTGCTGGCGGTTTTCGTCCCTGCTTGCGTTGCCGGCCAGACAGCGCTCCCGGATCCGCGGCCTGGCGTGGCACAAACAGCACCCTGACGCGGGCACTGCGCTTGATTGACGAAGGCGCCTTGCAGCAGAGCGCGATGCCGGCACTGGCCGCACGACTGGGTGTCTCAGAGCGTTACTTACGGCAACTGTTTAACCGCCAGTTGGGGCTGTCACCCAAGCGTTATGCGTTATTACAGCAACTGCTGCTGGCGAAACAACTGCTGCAAAGTACCGCCTTGCCAGTGACTGAAGTGGCGCTGGCTAGTGGTTTTCAGAGTATCCGCAGTTTTAATGCGCAGTGTAAACAGGTCCTGAAACTCAGCCCCGGTGAAATTCGCAAGCGCGAGCTGCCCGCCGCAACCGGAATTAGCTTGTTTTTAGCCTATCGTCCGCCTTTTGCCTGGCAGCAGTTACGGCAATTTCTGCAGGCACGGTTATTATCGGGGTTGGAGTGGGCCGGCAATGATTATTACGGCAGAACCTTTACTTTGCGGCAGGCTCAGGGCCATTTTACGCTGTATCATCAGCCCGATTTACACCGTTTTCGGCTGCAGCTGGAGCTGGATCAATGGCCGGTATTGCCGGCCGTATTGCAACAGATCCGTCGCTTGTTCGATCTGGATGTGGACATTAATCAGGTCGAGCAGCATCTGGCCCCGCAGTTGGCCCGGCTACCCGGCTATTGCCAGGGCCTGCGCTTACCCGGCTTATGGAGCCCTTTTGAAGCTGGAGTGCGGGCAATTCTAGGGCAGCAAGTTAGCGTGCAGGCCGCCCGGCAGCTATTAAATACGCTGGTAAAACAGCTGGGTGAACCCTGTGGCGTGGCGGCTGCTATGGTGGAGGCGCCGCGTTTCTTTCCTACTGCGCAAGCAATCGCGGCTAGTGAATTAGGTTTTTTGAAAATGCCACAGGCGCGGCGGGATACCTTGCGTCGCTTTAGTGAACATATGCTGCATGATACCGAGCCGGATAATATCGACCGCTGGCAACAGCTAAAAGGTATTGGCCCCTGGACCTGCCAGTACGCCCGGATGCGCGGTTTGGGCGATCCGGATATCTGGCTGGCCGGTGACGCCGGTATTAAGAACGCTCTGCAGCAAACTGAGCTGGCGTTAACTGCAGAGAGTGGCCGGCCCTGGCGTAGCTATTTAACCCTGCAGTTGTGGCAGTCGCTGGCAAAACAGCCGCTGGCTGAATAGGAGAGTGAGAATGTATTACAACTATCTGCACAGTCCATTGGGACTGATTGAAATTGCGGCTAACGAGCAAGGTCTGACGGCTGTCAGCTTTTGTACTGCGGCGACACAGCCTTGCAGTGAGCACCCGCTGCTGCTGGCGGCCAAAACGCAACTGGCTGCCTATTTTGGCAAAGAGCTGACCGAATTTGATTTACCGCTGGCCGCAACCGGTACCGCCTTTCAGCAGCAGGTCTGGCACGCCCTGACCGGGGTGCCCTATGGTCGCACCGCCAGCTACCGTGATATCGCCATCGCCATTGCGAATCCTAAAGGCGTGCGAGCCGTCGGGCTGGCCAACAGTAAAAATCCGCTGGCGATTATTGTACCCTGTCATCGGGTGATTGGTGCTAACGGTACTTTGACCGGCTATGCCGGCGGGCTGGATAAAAAAGCCTGGTTACTGGCGCACGAGCAATGATGGGCGGCAGCTACCGCTGCCGCCAGTTGGATCAAGGCTAGGCTTCTACCCCGGCATTTTTGAGTTGCTGCTCCAGGGCGGCAATTTTTAACTGCGCCTGTTTGTTGGAGAAGGTTAAACGCTCAATGGTCGAACTGCTGTTATCTTTGACAAAGGTTAGCTGCTCTTCCAGTTTCAACACATGTTGCTGCAGCTGAGTTTTTTCCAGTAAGGCTTGCTGCTGGGCTTCGCGCAGTTGGTTGGTTTCTTCGCGTTGCAGTTTGATGGTCTCGCGCTGTCTGGTCATATTGGCGGCAGTCACTTCGCTTTGCTCTTTCAGCATCACGTTAGCATCACGTAAATGTGCCAGTTTGCTTTCAAACACCTGTAACTGGGCACGCAGCCGCTGTAATTCCTGCTCTTGCGCGGCGAATTCATGTTCAGAGCGCATTTCTGGCAATTGCGCAGTCAGTGACTCCAGTTGCCGGGTTTGGTTGGCGATTTGCTCGGCCTGCTCCTCTATCACTTCTTTCGCTTCTTTCAGCTGTTCAAGATAATGTTCCTGAGCCTGCTGCAGTTTAACCAGTTGCTGCTCCTGCTCGGCCAGTTGTGCCTGCGCCTGGTTAAAGGTTGCCAGTTGTTTTGCCGCGTCTTCCTGTTCCTGTTGCAGCTTTTTCTGCTGATTGTCATAGGCCTGCTCGGCCTTTTGTAATTGCTGCTCCAGCAAGGCAACCTGTTGTTTCTGCTGCGACAACTCCTGTTGCATCTGCTCCAGCCGTTGCTCCAGTTGAGTTACATGCTCAGATTGTTTTGAGCTGGATGAGGAGTGCAGCTCATTATAGGCAAGCTGCAGGCTGTCAAACTTCTGGGTCAGGATCTCCAGTTGCTCAGTTGCCGCTCTGGCGGCCTCATGAGCCGTGGTTTTCTGTTGTTCCAGCTGATGCAACTGTTGTTTTAATTGACTGATATCGGCCTGGTGCTGATTCAGGTTTTGCTGTAACTCATTCAGTGCTTTCTGGCGTTGGGTTGCTAACTTTTGTGCATCAGTAAACTGTTGATGCAGGTCACTGTTGTCAGCATTTTGTTCCTGAATTTGCTGTCTTAGCTGATTGAGCTGCTGTTGCAATTCCGCATACTGTTGTTCGTGCTCGGCCAGTTGCTCGGCATTAAGCTCTGTTACCGGCATTGGCGCTGCTGCAATAGTTGGCGCAGATTCTGCCGCCACCATCGCCGCAGTCTCTGTTGCTGTATTGTTCAGACTAACAGTTTCTGACTCATGAGCTGTCTCTTCGGGTGTTTCGGTTACCGCAGCCGTTACCTCAGCAACGGTTGGAGTTTGCTCCTCGGTCGCCAGCTCATGCAGCGCCTGCTGCAATTGTGGGTCTTCTGTGTTGCTATCTGCGCCGCTATGCTGTTCTGGCTGATCTTTCTCAACCTGCTGGCGTTTCCCAAGTTGTAATAATTTTGATAAAGAACCCGGTACTTTTTCTGACAGCGAAGAGAGTGCGCTCAGGCCCAGGCCACCTTTCGCGGCCTTGTCCTCATGATCGGCAGGCGGTTGATAATTATTTTTACTACACCACTGATCAAAGTGCACCATGATGCTGGTGCGGCTGCCACCGATCTGTTTAATAAGGCGTTCCAGAGTGATCGGCTGACCGCTTTGTTGTAATTGTTCACAGGCTGCTTTTACTTCATTGTAATTTGCCATGTCTTCCTCTGGTTTTTCACAAAAATGGATGCTCAGCATACTTATTTTTAACTTAAACGGAAATAGACATTTTGTGCTAGTTTCAGCACTTTTCTATTCGGGGTAAAAAAGCTGAATGCCGCGTTTTATCTTACTTGTCACGCTTTAAAATCAGGGTTTTGCCAGCAGTTCCGGCCGGGCTTCGGTTATGACTTAAAGTTCGTTATGATAGAACAGTGGCAGTGGCCCATATTAGGAGGAAAACATGAAAAAGGTATTGGCATTAGTGGCGTTAACTGGTCTGTTGTTAGTGGGTTGCGCCCCGGAAGTTGGATCAAAAAAGTGGTGTAAAGCCATGGAGGCCAAGCCGAAAGGCGACTGGACCGCCAACGAAGCGAAAGATTTTGCCAAGTATTGTTTATTCAAAGCAGAGGATTAATCAGTCTTTTTCCTTAACTCATCAGATTTTTTCCTTAGCCGGTCATAACTCAGTGGCTGGCTCTGTTGCTGTCGCAAATACTGGCTCGCGTTCAGACAGTTAATAGGAAAATAATGATGAAGATTGAAAAAGAACTAAAGTTACTGCGTATCGCTGTTGTTGCAAGCCTGAGCTTATCTGCTGTTATTCTGACTACAGGCATGAAAGCGAATAATGATGCTCGTTTTGAAACTCTGTCCGTAGAAAGGCTGAATATTATTGAAGCGGATGGTACGGTTAGAATGTTGCTTACCAATACCGCGCGCTTCCCAACCACTGAACAAGTCAATGGCAGAGTGCTAAACGAAGAACGTAAAAAGCGTGCTGGGATGCTGTTTTTTAACGAGGAGGGGATTGAAGCGGGCGGCTTTATTTACGACGGCAGCAAAACGGCTGACGGTCATAGTTCTGGTCTCTCGTTAACCTTCGATAAATACGACGGTGATCAGGTGATGCAGTTACTGACCGTTGATGAGAAGCGCGGTGATAAACGTGTTATCCGCTCCGGATTAGCGTTTAATGACCGGCCGGAATTCGAAACCCAGCAAGGTACTCGCGACATTATGCGCGAGCTGGCGCAAATTACTGATCGGGCGGAGCGGCGTAAAAAGATCAACGAATATCAGCAACAGGGCTTGATTGGTGGCGCACCACGGATCCTGCTGGGGAAAACAGCAGAACAAAATAATGGTCTGTTTTTATTTGCAAAAGACGGTTCACCCCGTGCCATGTTCTATGTAGACGAGCATGACCAGGTACAGTTACAGTTCTTAAATAGCAAAGGCGATGTAACTCACACCTGGTCGGGTGCCGACAGCAACTAAAGCTGAAATTGTGCCGGCGCCAGACGCCGGCAATGAAGCAAGGATGTTACCCCTAATGTGGCAAGCTTTTCTCAGATACTTACAGGTTGATCGCACTTTTCTGCTGCTGGTGTTTGTATTTAGTTATTTGCTGGTGATCAGTAACCGGGTGCGGGCAGGCATGATGTCCTGGTATGTGCTGACACCCGAGGGGCCGCTGGCCAGTTTTGCTGCGGCACTGCTGATTTTTGTGCTGTTGCGGTTTTGGTTAAATCAGCAACCAGAGGCGGCGCCATCCGGCAACCGCCACGCAGTATATCTACGCAGCTTTGCTCTGGGTTTGGGCGCCTACCTGCTCTTTACCAATGCTCTGGGTCTGCTGGTTGCCGCGCTGTTTGGTAATCTGGCCCGTAATTTTAATCCCGAAACGCTGCTGCATAGCAATCTTAGTCAGGTCGTTGATTTTGTATTGTATGCTGGGCTTTATCTGGCCTATCACCATAGTCAGCAGGCCGCGGCGTACCGTCAGCAACTGGCCGACTATCAGCAACAGCTGGCGGCGCTGCAATTACAGCAATTAAAAGCACAAATGAACCCGCATTTTGTGTTTAACGCCCTGAATACGCTGGATGAGTTGATTGCGGTGGCGCCGGAACAGGCCAGCAGTTATTTACAGCACTTTGCCAGTTTATACCGGATGTCATTGCGCTATGCTGAGCAGCAACTGGTGCCATTGAGCGATGAGCTTAATTTCGCCCGTCACTATTTTCAGCTAATGCGCCTGCGGCTGGGCGAGGGCTACCAGCTAGAAATCAGGGCCGATGACCAGGCCGCAATCTATTGGTTGCCCCCCTTTAGTTTGCAACTGCTGTTAGAAAATGCGCTGTTGCATAATCAGGGTTCAGTTGCTAAACCGTTAAGGGTCGAAGTGGTGGTACAGGATGGCCGGCTGGAGATCAGTAATCCGTTGCAACCCAAGCCGGTGCCGGTAACAGGCAATGGTGTTGGTTTAGCCAATCTGGCAAAGCAATGGTTATTTTTATCGGGTGAAAATATCCGCATCAGTCGTGACACAAATCAGTTCAGCGTTAGTCTGCCGTTATTAGAAGAACAAGCCCATGTTTAATATTGTCATTATTGAAGATGAACCGCTGGCGCGCAGTAAGCTGAAGCGTTTACTGCAGCAAATGGCGGATCCGATACAGGTGATAGCTGAGCTTAGCAGCGTCAGCGAGACGCAGGCCTGGCTAAGCAGCGGCGAGCGCGCCGATCTGATCTTTTCAGATATCGAATTGCTCGATGGCAATGTGTTTCAATGTTATCAACAGCAGACGCCGCCCTGCCCGGTTATTTTTATCACTGCTTATGATGACTTTATGTTGGCAGCGTTTGACTCACTCGGGATTGCCTATCTGCTAAAGCCCTACGATCTGACTAAGCTGCAGCAGGCCTGGCAGAAATTCCGGCTGTTAACCGCGAAACCAGAACATGGCAACAACGCCCTGGCGCAGCAGTTACAAACGCTGCTACAACATTTGCCCACTCCCCAGGCGTCTTACGTTACACGGATCCCAATCCGGCAGCAGCAACAGATCTACTTTCTTGATATAGCACAGATTTTGTATCTGCAGGCCGATGGTAATTTGGTGATGGCGTTTGATCAGGCCGGGAAACGGCATTTTCTGCCCTATGCCTCGTTACAGGCAGCTGAGGCGGCACTGGATCCGGCGCGCTTTTTCCGAATTAACCGTAGTGAGCTGGTACAGGGGTTACATATTCAGCGCTTAGAGCGTTATTGTAAAAACACCCTGACGCTCTATCTGCCGGCAGGTATCCAGCTGAAAACCAGTCAGAGCCGCACCAGCGAATTTAATCGCTGGTTAGGGCTAAGCGCCGGTTGAAGCATCAGGCAAAGGTCAGCACCAGACTGATAATGACACCACTGATTAGTAGCTGCAGCAGACAAAAGCCCATAATGTCCTTCGCTTTTAACCCGGCAATTGCCAGTACCGGCAGCGCCCAGAATGGCTGAATCATATTGGTCCAGGCATCGCCCCAGGCCACCGCCATCGCGACCCGATTGACATCGGCGCCCAGCTCTAATGCCGCAGGCAGCATTACCGGTGCCTGCACCGCCCATTGGCCGCCACCGGACGGCACAAAGATATTGACGATACCGGCACTGATAAAACTCCAGAACGGTAAACTCTGGGCACTGGCGAAACTGACAAACCACTCCGACATACTCTGCGCCAGCCCGGATTGAATCATTACTGCCATAATGCCGGCATAAAACGGGAATTGGATCACAATACCGGCACCACCCTGGATCGCCTGTTGCAGGCTGTGCAGTAACCGCCGCGGCGTGCCGTGTAGTACGATGGCCAGAAAGATAAACAAATAGTTGACGATATTCAGGTTTAAACTGCCGCCTTTGACAAAATACTGCACCAGATAGGCGATACCGGCAAATCCCACTAACAATGCCAGCAGCATACTGTTTTCCAGTTTATCGGCCGGCCGCTCATTACTGCCGGCCGGTGCCGGTTGATCCTGCAATTTAGCCGGGTCGACATAGATGCTGTCAGCGGCTTTGGGTAGCATTAAGCGGTTAACCAGCGGCACCGCGATAAACAGGATCGCGAGCAGCAGCAGATTAAAACTGGCAAAGATGGTGTCAGTCGTTGGAATCAGACCAATCAGGTTTTCGCTAAAGTGCCCCGGTGTGGCAATGGTCAGCGGCACTGAGCCGGCTAGGCCGCCATGCCAGACAATAAAGCCAGAATAGGCACTGGCTACCAGCAAGCGGTAATCGACCTGAATCTGTCGTGCCAGAGCTTTGGCAAATAAGGCGCCAACCACCAAACCAAAGCCCCAGTTCAGCCAGCTGGCCAGTAGTGAAATCAGTGTCACCAGTAAAATGGCCTGGCCCGGACTTTTCGCCAGCGCGGCCAAACGATTCAGCAAGCCGGTGACCAGTGGCGTACTGGCCAGCATATAACCTGCTACCAGCACCAGTAACATCTGCATCGAGAAGCTCAGCAGGCCCCAAAATCCATCGCCCCACTGCGTGACAACCGCCAGCGGGCTTTGTTGTTCAAATAACATGGCGGCAGCAAATACCACCAGGGTTAACAGCAACACAAAAATATAGGGGTCGGGCAGATAGCGTTCGACCAGTTTTACAAAGGGTTTAGCCGCAGTATTTAGCATAGGAGGCTCGCTTATCGCTGTATAGATGTGCTTTACCTTAAAGCATTTAGTTAGCCCATGCCAATTCGCAAGTTGCGATGTTCGCGCTGTTAGGACCAGCTGGCAGTGATATTGGCGGTTTTTTGGCTGGCTTCGATAGGGCGATTTGCAGTATGCTTGGCGCTCTGGGTCAGAAACGGATACAACAATGCAATTTACCAAGATGTTTGCCGGTGCGGCACTTTTAGTGGGTAGTCTGCTGCCCTTTTACACACAAGCGACCATAGTACAATTTAAAACCTCGTTAGGGACCTTTGAGGTCAACTTGTTCGATGAAACCACGCCGGAAACGGTAGCGAATTTTTTAAAATATGTCGAACAGGAACGCTATCACAATTCGGTGATCCATCGTATGGTGCCTGACTTTGTGGTGCAGGGTGGTGGTCTGTACTATCCCGGTGAATTGCCATTAAAGGCTATTCCTACCTTTGCCGCGGTGAAGAACGAGAAAAAGTGGTCCAACCGTCGTGGCACTATTGCCATGGCCAAACTGGACGGCCAGCCAGACAGTGCCACCAGTCAGTGGTTTTTTAATTTAAAAGACAACCATGCCGGTAATGCTCAGTTAGATGCACAAAACGGTGGTTTCACTGTGTTTGGCCAGATCTCAGAGCAAGGGCTGGAAATTCTGGATGAAATTGCCAAGTTAAAACGCTTCAATATGGGCGGTGCCGCGACCAGTATCCCGCTGCGCGATTACACCGCAGCGGATGCCGCGGCCGGTAAAACGGTGACAACCGATAATCTGGTGATGATTGAAAGTGTCGTGATTGTCGATGCCCGCCCGAATACGGCTGCCGGTTTATCACCTGCCCCGAATGAAGCTACAGTATTACCACCCGAAGAGGAAGAAGAGAAGAAAAGCTCTGGCAGTATGCACTGGTTAGTATTACTGCTGTTACCGCTGGCTCTGTTCCGCCGTCAAATCCGCCGGTAAAAATATTGCGGCAGTCAGTCCCCCGACTGCCGTAGGTGCTGCGATATGTTGGCGCGATCCACTCTCAGGCAGCTCGAACTCTCCCCGATA
The DNA here is from genome assembly GCF_025377695.1 of Alishewanella sp. BS5-314. Classification (NCBI taxonomy): domain Bacteria; kingdom Pseudomonadati; phylum Pseudomonadota; class Gammaproteobacteria; order Alteromonadales; family Alteromonadaceae; genus Alishewanella; species Alishewanella sp. BS5-314. The sequence goes on along the minus strand of NZ_JACEHJ010000002.1, from coordinate 2,588,536 downwards.
GATCGAGCTGCACTTTCAAACTATCAAGCAATATTAAGCACGCTCAGCCGGCAACTGCGGGCACAGAACACTCCCGCTGTTATTGGTATTACAGGTGCTCAGGGCACTGGCAAAAGCACGCTGGCCAGCTTGCTGGTTACTGAGTTGCTGGCGCAGGGGATGCGCTGTGCTGCGGTCTCATTGGATGACTACTATCTGACACGCCAGGCGCGGCAGCAGCTAGCCGGTACTGTACATCCGTTACTGGCGCAGCGTGGTGTGCCGGGTACACACGATATCGGTCGGGCGCTCAGTGATGCCAGACAGGTACTGGCCGGTGCAGCCGTCGCCTTACCACGGTTTGATAAAGCCCTGGATGATTCTTTGCCAAAACGGCCTGCTGCGCAGTTGGATCTACTGATTGTCGAAGGCTGGTGTTTGGGTTTGGCGGCAGAAGCAGAACCCGGGCTGGCATCGCCAGTGAATCAACTGGAGGCCACCGAAGATAGCAGCGGTGCCTGGCGCCGTTATGTCAACCAGCAATTGGCGGCAAGCTATCAACCCTACTTTGATTTGTTGCAGCCGCTGATTTGGCTTAAAGCGCCGGATTGGGACAGTGTTTGCCGCTGGCGCGCTAAACAGGAACAACAGCTGTGGCAGCAGCGTGGTACCGGGATGACGGCTGAGCAGTTAGCGCGCTTTATGTTGCCATTCCAGCGTCTGACTCAGCTGAGTTATCAGCAATTGCCGGCGCGGGTAAACTATACTATTGTGCTTAATCAGGCGCAGCAGCCGCAGTTAAGCGGCTAACCGAGGACGCACCGTGATTTATACCCACCGTTTAATTATGCGGCCGCTGACCCTGGCCGATGCCCCCTTTATGCTGCAGCTGTTAAACGACAATAGTTTTATCCGCAACATCGGCGATCGCGGGGTACGCTCAGAAGCCGAGGCGGCCGCCTATTTGACGGCCGGCCCCTTAGCCAGCTACCAGCAGTATGGTTTTGGTTTACGCGCTATCGAGTTGCAACAAGGCGGTCAGTTGATCGGGATTTGTGGCTTAATTCAGCGAGAGACGCTGGATGCACCTGATCTCGGCTATGCCTTGTTACCGGATTATACTGGCCAGGGCTATGCACTAGAGGCAGCCAAAGCTGCTGTGCAGTGGGCGGTAGCGTTAGACCTGGCGCAACTGTATGCGGTGGTCAGTCTGGAAAATGATGCCTCAAAGCGGTTGCTGGCGAAGTTGGGTTTTCGCAATCAAGGCGTGATTAACTGGCAGCAGGAAGAGGTATTATTGTACCAACTGCTGTTACCTTCCAGCTAGGCCTTATATCAGGCTTACTTTTTTTAGATTAGCACCCTAAAGATGCCATTAATGCGCCGGGTTTTGTCCCGCCTGACTGAAGATTACTTATTGCTGGCACTGCTTGGCTTGCTGCCGTTGTTGTGGTGGTTAAATCCAACCACTGCTGGCGGCTTGCTGGTGTTAATCGACTGGCAAACGGTTTCGGCGCTGGCCGGTTTAATGTTATTGAGTAGAGCGCTCGAGGAAAGCGGTTATCTGGCCCGTTTTGCCGGCTGGCTGGTGGCACTGTGTCATGTTGAGCGTTTGCTGGCGGCCATACTGCTGCTTTTTGCTGCGCTGCTGGCGGCTATTGTCACTAATGATGTCGCGCTCTTTATTCTGATCCCCATTACCTTAAGTCTGGGACGGTTAACTGGTATTGCGACCGGGCGGTTGATTATTTTTCTGGCGCTGGCGGTGAATGCCGGCTCGGCCTTAACCCCGATTGGCAATCCGCAGAATCTGCTACTGTGGCAGGCATCCGGCTACAGCTTCTGGCAGTTTACACTACTGATGGCGCCGCTGGCCCTGAGTTTGCTGGCGCTGATCCTGCTACTCAGCTATCCGGCATTCAGCGCCCGCCACTTAACGGTAACAGTGCCGCATCAGGTCAGCCTGGATAACCGGCGCTTATTTGGCTGGTCACTGCTTGGCTATCCGTTATTTATTCTGGCGATGGAACATCAGTTGGCGCCTCAGGCCGCCTTGCTGGTGCTATTAGCGTTTTTACTGTTCAAGCGCAGCGTAGTCAGCGGTATTGACTGGTTATTATTAGTGGTGTTTAGCCTGATGTTTATTGATCTCGGGTTATTAGCGCAGCTGCCGCTGATGCAACAGCTGGCGACCCAGTTGCTGGCCTTGCCTGGAGGCAGTTATACCGGAGCTGCTTTGATGTCGCAGTTGATTTCCAATGTGCCGGCAGCGATTTTTTTGCAGCATTTTACCGACGACTGGCGCGCCTTAAGCTGGGGCGTCAGTGTCGGTGGCTTCGGGCTGGCAATAGGTTCGCTGGCGAATTTGATAGCGTTACGGCTTAGCAAGCAGCCTGGTTTATGGCGTGAATTCCACTATTGGTCGCTACCGGTGTTTGCATTAAGTCTGGTGCTTGGCTGGTCCATGTTGTAATACAGGGTTGCGCCGATAACTGAAGTTGCTTGCGTTTGTTGTCAGTGGTTTCCTGAAGCGAAATGGTTGCTCCTGCCAGCGGCTATTATATGCACAACCAAAGTCGTAGTTGTGGTTTAAGCTTACTGAGTGTTAATGTCAGTAACGGACTCAGTGTTAAGAGGAAGGAACCCTATGCGTTTAGCTTGCTCCGGATTATTACTGGGCTGTTGGCTGGCATTGCAGCTCCCGGCGGTAGGTGCGGCTACGCCAATTATCGCTGCCGATTACCTGGAAACCTCACCGCACCGCGAATTGATTGAGTATGCGTTAAAGGTTACTGAAGCGGATTATGGGCCTGTTACCCTGACGTTCGGTGGTGAGATGGTGCAAGGCCGGGCCGAGCAACTGCTAAAAGACGGCAAGCTGTTACATCTGGTGGTGTTTGCGCCTTCGCCGGAACGCGAACGCGATCTGCTACCGGTGTATTTTCCATTAAGTCAGGGGCTGTTGGGTTATCGGATCTGCATTATCAATAGCGGACAGCAGTATAAGTTTGAGCCGGTTAAGACGTTACAGGATTGGCAAAAGGCCGATCTGACAATCGGACAAGGCACCCACTGGCCGGACGTAGCGGTGTTACGGCATAACAGCCTGACAGTTGTCACCAACCCCTTATATACGCTGCTGTTTGAGATGGTGCGCCAGCAGCGCTTCGATTGTTTTGCCCGCAGTGCGGATGAGTTAGCACGCGATTTGCAAAGTGAGCATGCAACGGGTCTGGTGGCTGAACGGCGCTTGTTATTGCATTATCCGCAGCTGTCGATGATCTTTGTGTCGCAGAGTTTTCCGCAGCTGGCCGAGCGTTTACAAAAAGGCCTGGAGCAGGCCTATGCCGATGGCGTGGTGCAGCAGCATTTTCGCCGCCATTATGGCACCATTGTTGACCAGTTACGCTGTGAGCAGCGGCAGCTGCTAAAACTGGAAAACCCACAGCTAAGTGAGGCCAGCCGTCAGGCGCTGCTGCGCTTTGCCTATACGCCGGAGCAGTTATTAGCGGCGCCGGCTGCGGCTTGCAAAGGGCAGTAAAACTACTGCCGTCTTAACAACATTCCTGTAATTTGCGTTCCAACTGCTCAATCCGCTCCTGCGCCTGTTCGCGGTAACGGGTTAGTCGTTCGATAGTGGCAGCAGAATTTGATTTCACAAAATTAACCTGTTCTTCCAATTGCAGTTTTTGCTTCGACCACTGATAACGCTCAGCCTGGATCTGCGAGGCCTGATCGCGTTGCTGCTGCAGCTCTTCCCGCAGTTGTTTAATGATTTCACGTTGCTCTGCCTGATGATTAGCCGTCAGGGCACTCTGATGTTTTAACAGCGCAATAGTGGCTCTTAATTGTTCCACATTGTCAGAGTTCTCAGTGGCCGGTGCGTTTAGCATCGCTTTTAACTGCGCCAGCTCCTGAGTTAAATCCGCCACCTGATCGGCTTGACGGGCCGCCGCTGCGATGGCTTCATCGCGTTCGGCGATCAGACTATCCAACTGGGTTGTATCAACGGTAGCTACCGCAGCCTGTTGCAGTTGCAGCTCGGCAAGCTGTGCCTGCGTCTGCTGTAACGCTTCCGTTTGCATGGTCTGTTGTGCAGTCTGTTCTGCCACAGCGGCCTGATGCTGCTGTTGCAGACTGGCCAGTTGTTCGCGCAGCTGTACCACTTCTTCAGTGTTTGCAACCGCCTCTGCGCTGATCCGTTGCTGCAATTCTTGCTGCAACTGCTGATTTTGCTGCCGTAATTGTGTCAGTTGCTGCGTTAGCTCTGCTGCGCCATTCTGGCCGCGACCAGCCAATTGCTCCAGTACCGCATCGCGTTCGGCAGTCAGTTCAGCACACTGATCGGCGTACTCGGCCAACTGTTGATGGATCTGTTTCTTCGCTTCGAAGTACTGGCGTTGCTGCTCGGTGCTGCGCTTGCGCAGTTGTTCATGCTCATCGTTCAGGCTATCAAAGCGCTGTTGTTGCGCCGCCAGTTCTTGCTGCCATTGCGCCTGTAACTGAGTTAATTGCTGTTGTTTCGCGTCGGCTTCCTGCTCTGCCAGTTGCAGTTGCTGTTGCAGCGCAGCGAGTTGGGCAGCATTGGCCGTCAGTTGTTGCTGATAAGCGGCGGTTTCATCCTGCAGCTGTTGCAACTGTTCCAGCCGGGTTAACGCTGCCTGATAGTTTTGTTCCAGCTGCTGTAACTCTTGCGTGGTGTCTTCCAGTTGCTGTTGTTGCTTCTGCAACTGCTGTTGATATTGTTGCAGTTGCTGCTGATTAAGTTCGGCTTCTGCTTCGGCATTGGCTAATTGCCGTTGCGCCTGCTCCAGCGCCTGCTGTTGGGTGGTTAACTGCTGTTGCAGCTGTTGCTGCTCTAGCTGTAACTGGTCACGCTCAAAGCTGACATTAGCAAAATTATCAGCTTGCAATGCCAGCTGCTGTTGCTGGTTAGCCAGTGCTTGTTCCAGTTCGGATTTACGCTGCTCTGCCTGGCGTAAATTTTGTTGCAACAGTTGCACCTGCTCCACCGCTTTAACTTCGGCTTGCAGTGCTTCGGTTAACTGTTTATTTAACTGGTCGGTTTGCCATTGGGTCTGCTTCAGGGCTTCCCGCTGAAAGGCGGCCATAAAGTCTTCGCTGAAAACCGACGCTGAGTTTGCAGCGTCCTGCTGTCGCTGTTGCACCTGCTCGGTGCGCCACTTTTTATAGTGCGACACCACGGTAGCCTGAGCATCTGATACTTTAGACAGCAAGTAATCCAGAGACACCGCCTTGCCAGAGCTCTCTAAATCATCACAGATCTTCTTAACATCAGTATATTGCGACATGATTCTTTACCTTTTACCAACCGATGGGCGTGTTCGCTATGCGCTGCCCGGAATGAAAGCTTAAGGAATGGCAGAGCCTTGCGCAAAGGCTAAATGCACAAAATTTGCACAGCGCAAGGTGTTAGCTGCGGATTTAATTCATAATATTGATCTTTAACAAATTATTTTTTTAACCAGCATTATTTTGCGCGCTGAAAGCGTGTAAAAAAGCAGCGGAATAGCCCGAAGGTATTAGGGGGTAAAACCTTGGTTTGCGCGATACACTTTGCCAAAGCTAAATTTTACCGCTAAATTAACTGATTATTTATACAGTTGTTGTGCCTGATGATCCTATATATCGCGGAAAAGCCCAGTGTCGGCCGTGCCGTGGCCGCTGTTTTGCCCAAGCCGCACCAGTCCGGTGACGGCTTTATCAAAGTTGCTACCGGTGATGTGGTGACCTGGTGCATTGGTCACTTATTGGAATTAGCCGAACCAGAGCAGTACGCGCCGGAATATAAAAGCTGGCGCAAAGCGCATTTGCCCATTATTCCCCAGCAATGGCAGCAACAGGTAAAACGCCAGACCAGTAAGCAATTTCAGGTAGTAAAGCAGCTGATCAAGCAGGCAACACAACTGGTGAATATGGGGGACCCGGATCGGGTCGGACAAATCCTGGTCGATGAAGTGATCCACTATGCCGGTGTCAGCCAGGCGAAACTGGCCGCTACCCGACGTTGCCTGATTAATGATATGAACCCGGCAGCCATTAAAAAGGCGCTACAGGATTTACGGCCAAATAGTGACTTTATCCCACTGGCGACCTCGGCACTGGCCCGCGCCAGAGCCGATTGGCTGTACGGCATTAATATGACGCGTTTATGTACACTTTTGGGTCAGGATGCCGGTTATAAGGGAGTGTTATCGATTGGTCGGGTGCAAACTCCGGTACTGGGTTTAGTGGTGCAGCGTGACCTCGAGATCGAAAACTTTGTCAGTAAGCCCTTTTATGAGGTGTGGGTTACGCTGCAAACGGCACAACAGCAGCAATTTCAGGCCAAATGGCAGCCCAGTGCTGCCTGCGCACCTTATCAGGACGAAGAGGGCCGGGTACTGCTGAAAAAACTGGCCGAGACCGTAGTACAGAAAGTCAGCGGTCAGGCCGCTGTTGTGAAAGCAGTGAGCCGCGAGCCGAAAAAGCATGCGCCACCGCTGCCATACAGCTTATCGGCATTGCAGATCGATGCAGCCAAGCGTTTTAATCTCAGCGCCCAACGTACGCTGGATCTCTGTCAGCAACTGTATGAGCGGCATAAGCTGATCACCTACCCCCGTTCAGATTGCCGCTATTTGCCAACAGGACATCTTGCAGACCGTCATAGCGTGAGTCAGGCCATTGCGAAAACGGCGGTAAATCTGGCCAGTGCGGTGACGACTGCTGATCTGAGTTTACATAGCAAAGCCTGGAATGACGCCCAGGTCGGGGCGCACCATGCCATTATCCCAACCTCGGCCAGTATCGATGCCAGCCGCTTAAGCCGCGAGGAGCAGCAGCTGTACGAACTGATTGCCAGACAGTACTTAATGCAGTTTTACCCCTCCTTTCAGTATGTCGAACATCAAATCGATAGCGAAGTCGCCGGCGGACTCTTTATTGCCAGGCAAAAGTCGGTCATTGCCGAGGGCTGGAAGCAGCTGTTATCCGGCGGCGTCAGCGCCGGCAAGGATAGTCAGCCCAACTCAGATTATGCGGCCAGGCCATTACCCGACGTAAAGCCCGGTGACGTCCTGCAATGTGTTGCCGGCAAGCTGGACGAGAAACAAACCAGTCCGCCCAAAGCCTTTACCGATGCCACCTTGCTGGCGGCCATGACCGGTATTGCCCGTTATGTGCAGGACCCGGAATTAAAAAAGATCCTGCGGGATACTGATGGCCTGGGTACTGAAGCGACCCGCGCCGGCATTATCGAGCTGTTGTTCAAGCGCCGGTTTTTACACAAGCAGGGTAAAGAGATCCGTGCTACTGCGGTAGGCCGGCAGTTTATTGGTTGCTTGCCGCCACGGCTGGTATTACCCGATATGACCGCGCAATGGGAAGCGCAGTTAGAAGCGATAGCTGAAAAAAAACTGGCGTACCGTGATTTTATGCAGCCGCTACAGCAGGAACTTACCAGCTTGCTACAGGATGTCGCCGCGCAGCCGCAGTCCTTTCAGGGGTTAGCCCAAAAGGGTTATGCGGTAACAAGGCGACGTGCCGCCAGGCCTCGCCGTGCCAAGCGTACCGCCTGATGCATATTGGCGAGATAGGCGTTGGCGATATTTTGCACTAGGCTCAACAAACCGCCGGCAGCCGCTTTTTTGGCTACTGGCTGGAGATAGCAGGAAATTCGCCTACACTTATGACGTGCCATCACTCTTCTGAGCAAGGGGTGGCACGCCCTGGCGGGTATGTCGTCAGAGCGGACAGCCAACGCTGTTTCTTCACAGAGAAGGTGCATAAAATGATATTGTTAGTTGGTGGTGAAAAAGGTGGCAGTGGCAAAAGCTGTCTGGCGCAAAATATAGCCGTCTACTTTTCGCGGGAAAAGAATGCCAATGTCATGCTGGTTGACTGCGATCCGCAGCGAACCACATCGGATTGGGTGCAAGAGCGCCATATGAATCCGGAATTACCCTGGATCAACTGCGTACAGATGTACGGTAAGATCCGTTACGAGCTGAAAAGTCTGGAAATGCATTATGATGTGGTGGTGGTAGACTGCGGTGGTCAGGATAGCGTAGCCTTACGTTCGGCGATGGTGGTTGCCAGCCATGTACTATTCCCGTTGCGGCCCAAGCGGCGTGATTTAAAAACGCTGGAGCATCTGGAAGATTTAGTCAGTGCCTGTAACGTGGTAAACCCGGAGATGATCGTCGGCTGTGTGCTGACGCAATGTCCGGCCCTGCCGAATCAGGCCAACCGCATTCTGGATGCGAAAGAAGTATGTAAAAGTTTTAATTTGCGGGTGCTGGAAAACATCACTTACAGCCGTAATATCTATGACGACAGTGAAGAAAAAGGCCTGTCGGTAATGGATGTGGATAACGATGGCAAGGCCGCCGGCGAAATCCGGGCAATTATTGAAGAACTCCTGTCGATGAAGGCGATTCAAGAAGATGGCGCTAAGCGACCTGAAGAAAAAGTCTTTGCAGTCAAATAAACCCAGCTTTACCGTTGATGAGTTTATTGATGATGCACATAACTACGCCTTGGGGCTGCCGCAAATCGTCAGCTTGCGGCAATTATTACCGGAAGAAGACGAGCCGCCGCGGCTCCCGATGCGCCATGCGACCTTTACCCTGAGTGAAGAAGCGATCAGCGCCCTGAGTGAGTTAAGTGAATTAACCGGTGAACCCAAATCTAAACTGATCCGCAAACTGATTTTGCGTGCGACCAAGTCAGTGCAGTTTGATTTAGCCAAGGTAAAAACGGCGAAAGCCAAATTACCGCCGGGTGGCAGTTAGGCTGTGGTTTAGTAACTGAAGTCTGAGCTCGTGCCGCAGCATCCCGCAGTGGCACGAGCAGAAAGTCTGTTTACGTTAACGCGCCAGAAAGGCGTAAGCGGTCAGAAAAGCAGTTTCCTGAAACGCCTTTAATCCGGTCGCTTTGAAATCGACCGGTAATGGAAAGCGTTTAATTTTTTCTTTTAGTTCAGTAGCCGATAACAGGCTAACATTACAATTGTCCAGCAGCTGTAACGTTGCCTCAATTTTAAAACCGACAGCACCACCGGCAAACTTACCTTTTTGTGGCCGCTCTTTAATCACCAGATGCTGGATCTTGTAATCCTCGACTAACTTGCGTAGTGCAAACTGAAATTTGCGCACCTGCTCAGTTTGTTGATCCTGACTCAGTGCGATCCGGGTTTGCCGGCAATCCGGCAGGTTAAATAAACCGTCCTGGTATTCCATTAAGCATAAAATTGCTTCACTGCCTTTAATCTCAACGCCACATACGCGCATCTTAGTATCCTGTTTAGTTGCCGCTCAGGCGGTCATAGTACTTTTCAATAATGGCACAGCTGCGCTGCAGGGGTTCACCAAAAAGTATCGGGTTAAAATCTCTGTTAATACAGTAATTTTGTCTGAAACGTAACACTGAGTCTTTATTCTCGGCCGCTGCGGCTAAAAACTCCTGTTGCCGCAGCCCCAGTGACTTACTGTAATCCTTAAGTTCACGTTGGATCGAGGCCAGCGCCTGTGAGTCAGACTGCCATTCAGTCGGGATCAGGCTCACCGCATAATCAACCACTTTGTCACGATAAGGCTTTAGCGGCGGCTCGCCGGAAAAGGTTAACAACAGCAAAAAAATGACGACGAACCAGAAAAAGGTTTTCATGTACTGACTCCGGCAACAACTTAGACGCGATCTTACCTGAATCCTGGCTAAACTGCATTAGCGGCAACAGCCGCTGCTTCAGTCTTTCCTGATGTACTTTTATTTTATATCAATAATTCGGTACGGGTTACTGATATACTAAGCAGGCTGGTAGTCATAGCTGGGGAATGATGGTGGACGAGCAAAAAATTGAAGTAAAAAATATTCCAACCGGAGTAAAAATTCACCGCCCGCCCGAGGGCAATCCAAATAAGTATGCTTCCCGGGATCGGATCTATGTCCGGGCAGTAAAGGGGTTACACCAAAGCCTGCGTCGCAATATTGGTTTTGTGTTTATGGCGTTGTTTTTCGTGTTGCCCTGGATCCAGTTCGATGGCCACCAGGCAATTTTGCTGGATATCTTTGAGCAAAAATTCAATATCTTCGGCCTGACGCTCTGGCCACAGGATTTTACCCTGCTGGCTTGGCTGTTTATGATTGCCGCCTACGCCCTGTTCTTTGTGACAACCTTCTATGGTCGGGTGTGGTGCGGTTATATGTGCCCGCAAACGGTCTGGACCTTTATCTTTATGTGGTTTGAAGAAAAGATCCAGGGTACCCGTAACCAGCGCATGAAGCTGGATCAGGAACCGATGAGCTTTAATAAGTTCTGGCGCAAGGCATTAACCCACTTCTGCTGGTTGGCATTTGCCTTATTCACTGCGTTAATTTTCGTTGGCTACTTTACCCCTATCGGTCCGCTGTTTGTTGAGTTCTTTACCTGGCAGGCCGGCTTCTGGGCTACCTTATCGGTGCTGTTTTTTACGCTTTGTACCTATGGTAACGCCGGCTGGATGCGGGAAATTATGTGTACACACATTTGCCCCTATGCCCGCTTTCAATCGGCGATGTTTGATAAAGATACCTACACCGTCACCTATGATGCCGCCCGTGGCGAGAACCGTGGCCCGCGTAGTAAAAAAGATGCGAACTATAAGGAAAAAGGCCTGGGCGACTGTATCGACTGTAACCTGTGTGTACATGTTTGCCCAACCGGCATCGATATTCGGAATGGCTTGCAATATGAGTGCATTAACTGTGGTGCCTGTATCGATGCCTGTGACGATACTATGGAGAAAATGGGCTATCCGAAAGGCCTGATCAGCTATACCACCGAACATACGCTGCAAGGCCGGCCGGCCAAGGTGTTACGGCCAAAACTGGTTGGTTATTTTCTGGTGTTGGTGGTGGTATGCGGTGCCTTTATGGTGAATCTGGCAATCCGCTCCCCGCTGGAGCTGGATATTATCCGTGATCGCGGCGCCTTGTACCGGGAAACGCCGGAAGGGCTGGTGGAAAACACCTATACCCTGGGTATTATCAATAAGTCACAACAGCCGAAGACTCTGGTATTAACGGTAACCGGTATTGATAACCTGCAATGGCTGGGGCCAACCGAGGTGGAACTGGCCGGTGGCGAGAGTCGCAATGTGGTAGTCAGTCTGGCGCTGGACCCTTATGAGGCGAAACGCCCGGTGCTGGACCTGACCTTTAGCGTGCATCACAAAGATGCGCCTGAGGTGCGGGCCGAGCAGGGTAATAAATTCTTCAGTGGTCGCTAAGCCAGTGCAGCAATTTGATTTCTCTACCCTGCAGCCGGAGCTGATTCTTGATGCGCTACACCACTATGGCCTGGACGTTAGTTCAGGCCTGCTGGCACTGAACAGCTATGAAAACCGTGTCTATCAGTTTAGTGCTTATCGCGATAATGCGGTCAGCGCCGCGCGCTATGTGGTGAAGTTTTATCGCCCGCAGCGCTGGAGTCTGGCGCAGATTCAGGAAGAGCATCAGTTTGCTTTTGAATTGCAGGCTAATGAGGTGCCGGTGGTGGCGCCATTGTGCTTTGATGGTGAGAGTGTGTTGCCGTTTCAGGGCTTTTATTTTGCGGTTTTCCCAAGCCGTGGTGGCCGAACCCTGGAGATCGACAATGACGACCAGCTGGCATTACTGGCGCGCTTTTTAGGCCGGCTGCATCAGGTTGGCCGGCAACAGGTGTTTCAGGCACGCCCCCAGCTGAGCATCGACAGCCATTTGCGGCATAGTCAGCAGGTACTGGCGGCGCTGCCTTTGATCCCATCCTATTTACGCCCGGCCTTTGATTCGGCGCTGCAGCAGGTGATTGCTGAAGCCAGCCGGCAATACCAACCGAAAACCCTGATCCGCTTACACGGTGATTGTCATGCCGGTAATTTGTTTTACAACGGGGAAAGTCCGTTCTTTGTAGATCTGGATGACTGTCGTAGCGGGCCGGCGATGCAGGACCTGTGGATGATGTTAAACGGTGACCGGCAACAGCAGCGTGATACGCTGGAGCTGATGCTGGAGGAATATGAGCAATACTGTGATTTCGACCGGGCCGAGCTGAAACTGATCGAACCACTACGGGCCATGCGGATGATCCATTATATGGCCTGGCTGGCGCAGCGCTGGCAGGATCAGGCCTTTGTAATGAACTTTCCGTGGTTTGCCACAGACAAATACTGGGAACAACAATGCCTGGCACTAAAAGAGCAGTTGGCATTGTTGCAACAACCACCGTTAAGTCTGGTGCCAGACTACTGAGAATTTGTTAAGCTTGCAGCTAAGCACCAAATAGTCCCGATTAATCAGAGGTTTTAGAATGAAAAAGTGGTTAGTAGCTGCTGCGGCAGCTGTGCTGTTACCCCTGTCTGCCGTTGCCAGTAATTTCCAGCTCGGTAAGCACTATGAAGTAATTGCTGAGCAGAAAACCGCCAAGCCGGAAGTAAAAGAATATTTCTCATTCTTCTGCGGTGGTTGTTACGCCTTTGAGCCTATTGCCCAGCGCCTGGCGCAGTCTCTGCCGGCAGGGGTAGAGTTTAAAAAATTCCATGTCGATTTTATTCGCGCTGCCTCACCGGAAATTCAAAATGCGCTGGCACGTGCTTATGTAGTCGCAAAAAATCTGGGTAAAGGTGATCAGGTATCCACTGCCATTTTTAACCAAATCCACCGCAGCCGCGTGCCGTTCCGCAGCGAAGACGATATCCGTAATCTGGTCCTGATTAACGATATTGATGGCGAAACCTATGATAAAGCCATGCGCAGCTTTGGCGTGCGTGGTGCGGTCAATCAGATGATGAAAGAGCAGCAGGAGCTGAGCGAACGCCGCGTGCTGACCGGTGTGCCCATGCTGGTGGTGAATGGTAAATATAAGATCCTGAATGAGAGCCTGAGTCAGCGTAATATGCAGCAGGAAATGCAGCAGTTAGTCGAATACCTGCTGAGTAAAGACTAATACCCTGTAGTCAGTTCAAGTCAAAAGGCCAGCGTAACGCTGGCCTTTGTCATTTTATTCGCTGGCAATTTCAACGGCGGTTGGCACCAGCTGATACGCGTCTGGCTTGCCTTCACCCTGTGGCCAGACTTTAACTGTGCCAGTGGCGTAGGCGGTTTTGCCCTTGGCGCTTAACGGAAACACCATATCGCCATCCCGCACCTTGATCCGAAAGCGCGGCTCATTTTCGGCGGTGGCCAGCGTCATCCAGCACTGTTGTTTAGTGCAAACCCCGGTGACTTCGCCTACTACGGTAACCTGTTGCTCCAGATACGCTGCCGGTTTAGCCAAAATACTGGCAACGGCGGTGATTTGTTGCTTGTTGACGGTGTCACCAAAGCTGACTGTGTTCTCAGCCAGCGCGTTAGCGGCAAGAGCCAGGCCCAGGGCACAGAGTATAGGTTTTAACATAGCGTTCTCCTGATTCAGTTGCCTGATTGTTATGCACTGTTGGCAGAAATACAAGCGGTTTTCCGGGATAAAAAAACGCAGCCTTGCGCTGCGTTTTAAAATGTTATTTAACCCTTAGCGGGCACCCGGCTCGGCAAAGCGGGTCATCCAGTCTTTCACCTGGTTATACCAATAAATCGAATTATTTGGCTTCAGGATCCAGTGGTTTTCGTCCGGGAAATAAATCATCCGCGACTCGACACCACGGCTTTGCAGGGTACGGAATAATTCAAAGCCCTGTCCAACCGGAACCCGGTAGTCTAGCTGACCATGGATCACCAGAGTTGGGGTATTAAAGTTGCCGGCATAGTAGTGTGGCGAAATGCTCTTATAGATCTCCGGCTTATCCCAGTAGTTGCCAAAGCGGGTGGAATGCACGGCAAAGTCAGCGGCCATCTGCGAGTACATATTGTATACCGCGGCATGGATCAGCAGGGCTTTAAACGGATGCTCGGTACCCAGCAGAATTGACGTTAAGTAGCCGCCATAGCTGGCACCACCGGCCACCATACGCTCGCTGTCAATCCAGGGCTGATTCTGGAACCAGGCTGTGGCGGCCTGAATATCAGCCAAAGGCTTGGTGCGCCAGTCCGGGTTAATCGCATCGGTAAAGTCCTGGCCAAAGCCACTGGAACCGTGGAAGTTAGGCCAGGCGGTGACATAACCCCAGGACGCGAAGGTTTGCGCATTCCAGCGGTAGCTAAAGCTGTCGGTAATGGCATTGTGTGGGCCGCCATGGATCAGCAGGAATAACGGATACTTTTTCGATTTATCAAAACCGGCCGGGTAATGTACCCACATCTGGATGTCATTACCATCAGCACCCTTATAGGTAACCGACTCGTAACTACCCAGCTCGGTTTTTGCCAGCAACTCATCATTAAAGCTGTCCAGACGGGTAGTGCGACCGTTACGGATATCCACTTTGACCAGCCGTGCCGGGAACATAAAGCTTTCGTTGGTGGCTACCAGCACGTTATTGCCAGCCAGGGCCGGGCTGTTAAAGCTGGTGTCTTTGGTAATGGCTCTTTCTTTACCGCTGCGGGCATCAATTTGATACAGGCGGCTGGTGCCGGCGTCATCAATGCTGGCGAAGAAGCTACGGCTATCGTTGCTCCAGACAAAGTTGCTAACTGAACGATCCCAGTTGCCCGTCAGTTCGCGCGTGGTTTTCGCTGCCAGATCATAAATCATCAGCCGGGCGGTATCGCCATAAAAACCCTGAATTTTCTGCCGGCTAAAGGCTAAGCTTTTGCCATCCGGGCTAAAGCTTGGGTTGCTGTCCGGTGCTTGATTATCCGGGGTGATATTTTCTGCTTTATCGCTGCCAATAGCCGCTAAGAAAATATCAATTTTTGGATCAACGGTATTATCTGAACCGTTAGCATTAAAGGCGATAAAGCGCTCTTGCGGGTGCACGTCGTAGCTGCTGGCGCTCTGGCTGGAGCGAGGCAGTTCCAGACCAAATTTCTGGGTTACCGGCTCAACAGTACCGCCTTTGGCCGGAATACGGAACACATGAGCCTGGCGGTTTTCGTCAATCCAGTGATCGAAATGGGAATAGGGTAAGGCGTTCCACTGCCAGGCCGAGACTTTTTTGTCTTTGTTGGCTTTTAACTCTGCCGCCATCTCTTCCCAGTTTTTACCCGGCCAAACGCGGCTGATAAAATACAGATGCTCACCTACCCATTTAATGCCATAAACCCCGGTTGGCACTTCGGTTAAGCGCTGGGCTTCACCCGGTGTGGTTAATGGCAGCAGGTAAATCTGGCCGGCTTCATCTTTATTACGCTGGCTGATAAAGGCCAGGGTTTTGCAATCCGGCGAAAAAGTTGCTTCGCTGGCGCGCATACCGTCCACTGTCAGTGGCCGCTGCTGGCCTTTGTCGTCAAATAACCATAGACGGGTATGGCCCTGATCGGCTTTCACATCAAAGCGGGTAACAGGGGCAACGATAAACTTACCGTCCGCGGAGGCTACCGGGCTGCCTATGCGCTCCAGTTGCCACATCCGCTCGACACTTAAGCTGTTATCCTGTTCGCTGCTGGCCAGTGCCGCCAGCGGTAGCCACAGAAGTAACAGCCAGAGTTGCTGTAGTTTTTTCATCTTGGACTCCGGTTGTTTTTTATTGTCGCAGCGATGTTAGCACAAGTGCGGACTGGCCCAAGCCGTTTTGCCGCAGCATGCGGCGTTTTAGTCGGAAATGCCACCTGGTGGTATTGCTACTGGCTTTATGATCCGGCCGCTTGATATCTGATGTGTATTGGAAAAGTCTGTCATAGGGCCTTAGGGATTTTGCTATACTGCCGGCCGTTGTAACGCCGGATATCAGACAGCCAATGGTGAGCAAGCCCAATCAAATACAGACAACAAGCCAGTATGGCCTGGGTGATCCCGATGCCCGCTTTTGTGTTTATGTCGCGAACCGACCACCCATGCTGGAATATCAGGCTCTGGCCCAGATTCAGCCGCTATGCCGCGGCGAAATCGCGCTGATCAATCAGGCCTGCGGCAATGGCTGGCGCAAGGTGTTTAATGTTTATGCCAAGCTGCTGTTTGCGCTGCCGCAAACGCCGTTGTTTACATTCCACCAGCATGCCGCCAGCTGGCAAGATTATCGCGATAGCCGGCTGTTACAAAACGGTAGTGATACTGCGCTATTATTTTCCGCACCACAGCTTGAGCCGGTAATAGATCGCATCCATATTATTGCCGGCCGCACCTTTGCCAAAGCGCTGCTGGAACAGGGATTAGCAGCACAGTTGCAGTGGCTAACTGCCGAATTTGCTATTGATAAGCGGCAACGGCTGTTGGTTTGCCCGTATTTTGACTACCGGCAGCTTAATAATGAGAAAATTGATTATCTGGTTAGCCTGATTCGGCAGTTGGAGACGTTTTAATGAACCTGTCTGCGCAGTTACAGCAGCTTTCGACTTTACTGCAACCCTACCCCTTTGGTATTGGTGGTAGTTGTTTGCTCTGGCAATTGGGGCTGGAGGCGAACCCGGGCGATATCGACGTGGTTTGCCGCGAGCAGGATTTCGACGCCATTTGCCAGCTGTTAGCTCAGCATTATTCACCAGAAGCCGTAACCTTTAACCCCGACTTTGTTACCCGCCACTTTGCCCGTTTTAGCCAGCCGGGTCAGCGTGATATTGAACTGATGGCCGGCATTGCGGTGCTACAGCAAGGCAAGCTAATCGAATGGACATTCCACCCGGAACGCTGCTACTGGCAAAACCAGATCTGCTTTATGCCCGCCAGCGACTGGCTGGAACTATATGGTCTGTTTAACCGCCCCAAGCGGGTGGAGACGTTAAAGCGGTATTTGGCGGAGTAGTTTGCCAGTAAAATCTCATGTTTATAAAGTCTTTTTATAGTTAAAAGAGGATGTAAGTAATTCAGACTTAGCAGTTAAATCATATTTTTGTGCGTATTCGGCTATTGCTTCGTCGACAGCTAGATCACCAAATCGTTGTAGCCATTCTGCTTCTGAGTAGCCGGTATCATCAAAATTAATACAGTAGCTTTGCTCCAGTTTTTGGCTTAATTGTTCAAAATAGCTTTCTTTATCAGCGCCTAGTTTCATTCCAATCTCAAAATGTGACTTATAGTCCGTAGCATTATAAGTCACATAGCATGACGATGTTAATCCAAATGGTAAATGGACAACGTCATGCTTCAGCAAGCTCAGCAGTACTTCGGCTTACGTGTTAAACAGCTCCGTCTTGCCAAAGGGATCAGTCAGGAAGATCTCGGTGCGCTGGCAAATTTGGACCGGACTTATATCAGTGGAATTGAGAGAGGTAAACGTAATGTAAGCCTGAAGAATATTCTACAGATTGCTAATGCGCTGGGTGTAAATCCCTCAGAGCTATTTAGCATTCCGGAGTTCGAAGTATGAGCCGCGCTTACTACTCAGCTCCCCTAAACTTGTTCCTTAGTTCAGATGAAAACGCGATCATCGGCATTATTACTGCTGCTCACGGTCAAAATTTACTGAATACTCAAACGCAAGCGTGGTCTGAACAGATCAAGATACTGAAACGGGCTCTTACTGAATTTCTTGTGGATGGATATATTCTATTTGAGTTTATGATCCCCAGAATGGGACGAAGAGCTGACGTCGTACTAATCATTGGCGGAGTTATTTTTGTTATTGAATTTAAAGTTGGTGCAGACAAATTTACTTATGCTGATCGCGTGCAAACTGCTGGCTATGCTCTGGACTTAAAGCATTTCCATGCTGGTAGCCATGATAAATTTCTCGTTCCTGTTTTGGTTTGTACCAAAGCAATTGAGCAGCCATCTGCAATTGAGTTTAATCATGAACAAGTGGCTAACGTTATTTGTACGTCTGGTGAAAAGCTGACTTCGATTTTAGAGCAAGCTCTAAGGCAGCAAGTTTTATCAGATATTGACTATATCGCTTGGGTTAGTTCTTCCTATAAACCGACCCCCTCCATAGTAGAAGCTGCTCAAGCATTGTATGCGAACCATAATGTAGTTGATATCACGCGTTCTGAAGCAGGCAGCCAGAATATCGCAGAAACTAGCTCAACATTACTTAAGCTTATTCATCAAGCGCGATTAACAAAGCAAAAAGTTATTTGCTTTGTTACCGGGGTACCTGGAGCGGGAAAAACATTAGTAGGCTTAAACATAGCGAATCAACACTCTAAACCAGAAGATGATGAGTATTCAGTTTTTCTCAGCGGGAATGGTCCTTTAGTTGCAGTTTTACAAGAGGCTTTAGCTCTGGACCTATATCAGAATCAGGGAAAACAACCTGACTTTGAGGCTTCGAGCGTCCTATCAAAAAAGGATGCACGTCGAAAAGTGGAAAGTTTTATTCAAAACATTCACAGATTTCGAGACCACTACTTAAAAGATCATGTTAAGCCGCCTGAGCACGTTGTCATATTTGACGAGGCTCAGCGTGCTTGGGATATGACACAAACGTCCAAGTTTATGCAGACTAAACGCGGAGTATCTGATTTTAAAATGTCTGAGCCGGAGTTCCTGATGTCAGTTATGGATAGGCATGATGATTGGGCGGTAATAGTTGCTTTAATTGGCGGTGGTCAAGAAATTAATGTAGGTGAAGCTGGTATTGAGGGTTGGTTTGACGCGGTTAGACAGACCTTCAAAGATTGGTTGGTATACTGTTCCCCTAATTTGTTATCTGGTGAGTATGTACGGTACGGTATTGATTTCAAATCAATTGAAAATTTTAACCAAGAGCCTAGCCTTCATCTCGCGACTTCGATGCGTTCGTTTCGAGCGGAAAAACTCTCATCTTTTATTCATTATCTTATAGCAGGAGACGTAGCAGCTGCTGCACTTACTTATTCAGAGATCAAAAACTTATTCCCGATAACTCTGACACGGGACATATCAACGGCAAAAGATTGGATCAAAAAGAAAACTTTGGCTAACAGGCGCAGTGGGCTCCTAGCATCCTCGAACGGTATTAGATTAAAAGCAGAGGGAGTATTTGTAAAAAACACCATTGAACCTGAGAAGTGGTTTCTAGCAGCAGGAAATGATATTCGTTCGAGTAATTTCTTAGAGGATGCGGCAACAGAATTTGATGTGCAAGGATTAGAGTTGGATTGGGCGCTCGTTGCATGGGATGCAGATTTGAGGTTCGTAAACGGAAAATTTCAACACTGGCAGTTTAAGGGAACAGATTGGCAGGTTAGGCACAAAAGAGAAAGCCAAAGATATTTAGAAAATGCCTACCGAGTTCTGCTTACTC
The DNA here is from genome assembly GCF_025377695.1 of Alishewanella sp. BS5-314. Taxonomy (NCBI): domain Bacteria; kingdom Pseudomonadati; phylum Pseudomonadota; class Gammaproteobacteria; order Alteromonadales; family Alteromonadaceae; genus Alishewanella; species Alishewanella sp. BS5-314. The sequence continues at coordinate 2,569,343 of NZ_JACEHJ010000002.1, read as the reverse complement.
GTGCTCGAGAAGGAATGGTCATTTTTGTACCAAAGGGCGACAGTTCAGATTCAACACGTTCGCCATCATATTATGATGGCGTTTATTCGTACTTGTTAGGATGTGGGCTAACGGAGCTTTTGAGTTAAAACTAAAAAACTATCTTCGTCCTTATCAACATTTGCCAATATTGAGCATTAATATCTTCACTTTTACGCGCACAAAAACGCAATTTTTTACACTTTTATGCGCGTAAAAATGTTGATTTGTTTGTTTTTATGCGCATAAAAGTGTAGTGTTGTTGCTGTTTCCCTTGCTGGAGCCTGCCATGCAACGTGAGTTACTGACTACCTTACTAAACTGGAAAGCCTTGCCGGAACGCAAGCCGCTGCTAATTGACGGCGCCCGGCAGACCGGTAAAACCTACTTACTGCAAACTCTGTTTGGTCAGCATTTCCCTAGAGTACTGCGTATCGATTTTCTGGAATCGCCACAGATGGCTGATGCCTTTGCCGGCTCTTTAGTACCGCAAGATGTACTGACCAATATAGAGCTGTTAACAGGCCAGCCGTTTAATCTGCAAACCGACTTATTAATCCTCGATGAAATTGGTGAATGCCCGCGTGCCGTTACCGCCCTAAAGTACTTTGCCGAGCAAACCCCGCAGGCGTTTATTGCTGCCAGTGGCTCTAATATTGGTTTGCTGAATACTTTCCCGGTGGGTAAGGTGGAACAATACAATTTACGCCCTTTAACCTTTCGCGAGTTTTTGTTGGCCGCCAATGAGCGGGCTTTACTAAAGGTGTATGACGCAGCGCAAAACTCCGCTGCTGCGCACAGCAGATTGTTTGATAAGTTAACTGATTATTACTTTACTGGTGGTATGCCGGAGGCGGTGAGCCTGTGGTTTAAATTGGTTGATCAGAGCATCTTGCAGCGGGTTAAAGCGGTTGCAAAAGTACAGGCGGATCTGCTGGCTGGTTATCGTCGGGATTTTGGTAAATATGCCGGTAAAACCGATGCGGCGCTGATAGAAGCTATTTTTACGGCTGTACCGTCACAGCTGGCAGCTGTGGTAGATGAGTCGGTTAAGCGCTTTAAATTTAAAGATGTTTATGCGCGAAAATCACGTTATCAGGATCTGGAAACCGGCATTGCCTGGCTGGAAAAATGCCGTCTGGTATTAAAAAATTATCCGCTTGAAGGGTTGCCCCGCAGCCCGCTGGCTGCTTATAAAAAGGATAATATGGTAAAGCTGTTTCTGTTTGATGTCGGTCTGCTAAACCACATGCTTGGTGTAAGTTATCTGGAGCTTAAGCAGCAGAATTTTGAGTATAAAGGCTATATTGCAGAAAATTTTGTACAGCAGGAGTTGGCTGCGCTGGGGATCGATCCATGTTTTTCCTGGCATGATGCCAGAGCGAAAATTGAATTTATTCTAACTGATGCGACAGGCAATATTGTTCCGTTGGAAGTGAAAAGCGGTAAGCGCACCCGTGCCCGATCGCTGCAATCCTTTATTGAAAAATGCCAGCCGCTAAAAACGATCAAATTAACGGGAGCTCAGGGCTCTTCAGCGCTGGAACAGCAACATCTGGTGTACCCACTTTATTACACCGCACATGCCGTTACTCAGCATCTGTTGACATAAAGGTTACACGTTATCGCTACAGGGAGCCAACTATGTCATTTTTAGAACTTAAAATCCCACCGCTGCTTTTAATGTTGTTATTTGCGCTTGGGATGTGGCTGTTGGCACCACTTACGGCGCCGCTCTCTACGCAACTAGCACTATATACCACTGTGTTGGCACTTTGTCTGGCAGTAACCGGCATAGCGGTGGCATTGGCCGGGGTATTGGCGTTTCGGCGTGCTAAAACCACAGTGGATCCGCGGGTGCCGCAACAAAGCTCCAGTCTGGTGCTAGTGGGCATATACCGCTATAGCCGTAACCCAATGTATCTGGGGTTTTTATTGTTGTTGGCTGCCTTTGCCTGTTATTTGCAGAGCCTACTGGCTTTGGCTTTGTTACCGCTGTTTGTACTTTACTTAAATCAGTTTCAGATAAAACCCGAGGAGCGTTTTTTACAGCAGAAGTTTGGCAAGGATTATCAGGTTTATTTACATAATGTAAGGAGATGGTTATAGCGATAATGCTTTGCTACTATTTGCCTGTCTTGCTATTTTCGTTTTTTATCAGTTATTTGTAGTTTCACTCCTATGGTGTTCTTGTTGTCATGTTGCCCATATGCTAATTTTTAATTGGCTAAAGTGTAGCCATGTAAATAAACATAAGAAAAGGACATCCATGAACATTCCATTTAAACTCTCACTGTGCGCTGTGGCGACGGCCTCCCTGCTTTTACCGCTCGATTCCATCGCACAACAACAAAATACTGAAAGCTCCGACCTGCAACAAGTTGAACGTATTGAAGTAACCGGCTCCCGGATCAAGCGTAATGATCTGGAAGGCGCCGTACCGATCACGGTGATTGACCGTGATGCCATTTCCAAGTCTGGTTTTTCTAATCTGCAACAGCTGCTGGAGCGGACGCCGGTAGCTGGTGTGGGCACGTTTTCTACCCGCGGTAATAATCAGGACTCCACCGCCAATGGCGGCGCGGCCATCAGTTTGCGCGGCTTTGGTGCTGATGCTACCTTGGTGTTGATCAATGGTCGGCGGGTTGCAGTAAGTGCCTTTGCCGAAAATATTGCCAATTCCTTTGTCGATATTAATAGTATTCCGGTAGCGGCCATTGAACGGGTGGAAATCCTGAAAGATGGCGCTTCTGCCGTGTATGGCTCTGATGCCGTTGCCGGCGTGGTCAACGTGATATTGCGTAAAGATTTTGAAGGCACCGAAATCTCCTTTAGTCACGGCGGTACTACAGGGCCTTCCTATGATGAAACGTCGGCCAGCATGGTTTGGGGTACTCAGGGTAAAGAGGCCAGCGCCACGCTGATTCTGGATTACTTTAAGAACACTACTATTCTGGGCTCGGAGATGGGCCGCTTTGGTACTGCCAATCAGGCACCTTATGGCGGTAATGATTTACGTTCATCGCGTGGCTATCCGGGTAACTTTATTGTCAACGGTGTCACCCGTATCGACCCGGGCTGTCCGGCAGATCAGGCTTTTGGCCAGACCTGTGTTTTTGATTATGGCCCCTTTATTATGGCCGCCACCCCGGCAGAGCGCGTAGGCGCGGTATTAATGGCCAGCCAGAACCTCGGTGCCAATACTCAGGCTTATGCCGAGCTGTCGGTGCAGCATAACCGGTCCAAGGCGCAGGGGGCGGCAACGCCGCTCGATGGTGATGCTGGTCTGACTGTACCAGGTACTCATCCCAACAATCCTTTTGGCACTGATATCAGAATTAACCGCTTCAGAACCGTTGATGCCGGCCCCCGTATCTGGGATATCGAGTCTGACTCATTACGCCTGGTATTGGGTGTAAAAGGCCAATTTAATGAATTGGATTGGGATATTTCAGCGCAAAAAGGCCGCAGCGAGTCGATGCAAACCGGCAGCAAGTCGCAGGGCTGGGTAAGAACCGACTTTTTACAGCAGCAGATCAACCTTGGTCGTTATAACCCCTTTGGCGGTTTCAGAAACTCTCCGGAAGTGATTGATGCGATTACCACCAGTCTGGTGCGTCGCGGCGAGTCACACCTGACCGCCTTTGATGCCAGTATCAGCGGTGATGCGTTTAAGCTGGGTGATCAGGTGGTGTCGTTCGCAGCCGGTGCGGAATACCGCAAAGAAGATGCCTTTGACCAGCCGGATGATCAGTTCCAGCGTGGTTTGATTTTTGGTACCGAATCGGTATCTGCTCAGGCTGAGCGCGATCAGTATGCCGCCTATATCGAGTTTCTGGTACCACTGAGCGACCAGTTAGAGTTAACCCTGGCTGGCCGCTATGATGATTACAGTGATTTTGGTTCGACCACTAACCCCCAGGTTAGTATCAAGTGGCGGCCGCAGGATAACTTTACTGTGCGGGCATCCTATGGTCAGGGTTTCCGGGCGCCATCACTGGCCCAGATTGGTTTAGGGCCGTCGCAGGAGTCGGTATTCTTTACTGATACTTTCCGTTGCCCTACCCCTGATGCCAGTAATCCGGCTTGTGCCGCAACTGACTATACCATCGTCTTTGTCGGCGGTGAGGGCTTACAACCGGAAGAGTCCGAGACCTTTAATATCGGCTTTGTCTGGCAGGTCACTGATCAGTTTGATATCAGTGCGGATGTGTGGAGCATCACTCAGGATAACAAGATCGACAAAAACGACTATGAAAACGTGTACGCTGCGGAGTGTAACCGTCAAAACAGTACGCTCTGTGTGCGGTTAGCGCCTTTGCCGGGTCAAACGCTGGGAGAGCTGTCCCGGATCTTCAATAGCTACATTAATATCAGCTCGCAGGAAGCGCGGGGCTTGGATCTGTCAACGGCTTACCGCTTCAATCTGCAGCAGTATGGTGCCTTGCGGCTTAGCCTGGACTACTCCTACACCGATTCATTTAAGAAGAACGGTATCGAGTACGCCGGCGAGTACAACTATCCGCAGCATCGCTGGTTAGCGACTGCCGACTGGAGCTACGGTGATTGGGGTCTGGTGACCAGCCTGAACTATGTAGGTGCCTTTGAAGATTATGCACCTCCGGCCGAAGTGATGAGCACCAAAACCCGCACCGTTAGTGCCCAGGCATTGCTGGATATTCAGGGGCGTTACAGTCTGAACAGCAATACCACTCTGATGCTGGGGATGAACAATGCGCTGGATAAGGATCCGCCATTTGCGATTGGTGATGGTGATGCCGATCTTTATGGCTATGCCTCTAAAGTGCACAACCCTCGCGGCCGCTTTATTTACGGTAAGATCAATTACCGTTTCTAATTCGCTCGTTAGCCAAACCAAGGCAGCACTGTTGTGCTGCCTTAATCGGTTTATCCCAACATCGGCTTTAAATATTTACCGGTATAAGACCGCTCACAAACTGCAACCTGCTCAGGCGTGCCGGCAATCAGGACTTCGCCGCCGCCGCTGCCACCTTCCGGGCCTAAGTCGACAATCCAGTCGGCGGTTTTAATCACATCCAGATTATGCTCAATGACCACTATGGTATTGCCGTGATCGCGTAGCCGGTGCAAGACATTCAGCAGCTGCTGGATATCGTAAAAATGCAGGCCGGTGGTCGGTTCATCGAGAATATACAGAGTTTTACCGGTATCGCGTTTACTCAGCTCGCGTGCCAGTTTCACCCGTTGCGCTTCACCGCCGGATAAGGTGGTCGCCGACTGCCCGAGCTTAATATAGGACAGGCCAACATCCATCAGCGTTTGCACCTTACGCTTAATCGCCGGGATGGCGTCAAAGAAATCCAGCGCATCTTCCACCGTCATATCCAGCACTTGGTGGATATTCTTGCCTTTGTATTTAATTTCCAGCGTTTCGCGGTTATAGCGTTTGCCCTTACAAACATCGCAGGGCACATACACATCGGGTAAAAAATGCATTTCCACTTTTATGACGCCATCGCCCTGACAGGCCTCACAGCGCCCGCCTTTGACGTTAAAACTAAAGCGACCTACCTGATAACCGCGTGAGCGCGCTTCCTGGGTACCGGCAAACAGCTCGCGTACGCCGGTAAAAATACCGGTGTAGGTTGCGGCGTTCGATCGCGGCGTGCGACCAATCGGGCTTTGATCGATATCGATTACTTTATCAAAATGCTCCAGTCCGCTTACCGCCTGATAGGGCGCCGGATCGTCACCCTCGGCTTTATTTAATACCCGGTGGGCGATGCGGAACAGGGTATCGTTGATCAGTGTCGACTTCCCGGAGCCGGATACCCCGGTAACACAGGTCATCAGGCCAAAGGGAATGGCGAGATCGACGTTTTTCAGGTTATTGCCGCTGGCGCCGGTCAGCTTTAACCATTTATCATTCAGTGGCGTACGCTTCGCTGGCACCGCGATTTTGCGCGCCCCCGACATATACTGGCCGGTCAGCGACTCTTCTACTGCCATCACCTGTTGCAGCGTACCCTGCGCTACGATATTGCCGCCATGCACGCCGGCACCGGGGCCGATATCAATAATATAGTCCGCGGCCCGCACGGCATCTTCGTCATGCTCAACCACGATAACGGTATTACCCAGATCGCGCAGATGATTCAGCGTCGCCAGTAAGCGGTCGTTATCACGCTGGTGCAAACCGATAGAGGGCTCATCCAGCACATACATCACGCCAACTAAACCGGCGCCGATCTGGCTGGCTAAACGGATGCGCTGTGCTTCGCCGCCAGACAGGGTTTCGGCGCTGCGCGACAGGTTCAGGTAGTTAAGGCCGACATTCACCAGAAACTGCAGCCGATCCTGAATTTCTTTTAATACCTTTTCGGCAATTTTGGCTTTCTGGCCGGTCAGGCTCAGTTGCTGGAAAAATGCCAGACAATCGCCAATCGCCAGTTCTACCACTTGCGGTAAGGTGGTTTTACCGATAAAGACGTGGCGGGCTTCGGTACGTAGCCGGGTGCCATGACAGCTGGGGCAAGGCTGGCTGGCCAGATATTTACTTAGCTCTTCGCGTACCGAGTTCGATTCGGTTTCGCGGTAGCGGCGCTCCATATTCGGTAAAATGCCCTCAAACGGATGGCTGCGCAGCACAATATCGCCGCGGTCATTCAGGTATTTAAAGTCGATAATGGTATTGCCGCTGCCATACAGGATCACGTCCTGCTGCTTTTTGCTCAGGCTGTTAAAGGGCACATCCAGCTGAAAATCGTAGTGTTCAGACAGTGCCTTTAGCATCTGAAAATAATAGAAGTTACGCTTATCCCAACCGCGGATCGCCCCGCCAGCCAGACTCAGCTCATCACTGACCACCACTTTTTTCGGGTCGAAGAATTGCTTGACGCCCAAACCATCGCAGCTGGGGCAGGCGCCGGCCGGGTTATTAAAGGAAAACAGCCGTGGCTCCAGCTCGGTCATGGAGTAACCGCAAGTCGGACAAGCATAGTTAGCGGAAAACACCAGCTCTTCAGCATCAGGCTGGTCCATCAGCGCCACCCGCGCCACGCCGCCCGACAGTTGCAGTGCGGTTTCGAACGACTCGGCCAGCCGCAGCTTAATATCATCCCGCACCTTAATGCGGTCCACTACCACTTCAATGGTGTGCTTTTTCTGCAGATCTAACTTTGGCGGATCGGACAGATCGCAAATTTCACCGTCAATCCGCGCCCGCACATAGCCCTGTGCCGCCAGGCTTTCCAGCGTTTTAACATGCTCACCTTTGCGCTCCTGCACCACCGGTGCCAACACCATCAGCTTGGTACCTTCCGGAAATTCGGTGGCTTTATCCACCATCTCACTAATGGTTTGCGCGGCCAGTGGCAGATCATGCTCCGGACAACGCGGCTCGCCGACCCGCGCAAATAATAAGCGCAGATAATCGTAAATTTCGGTAATGGTACCCACAGTAGAGCGCGGGTTATGGGAGGTCGACTTTTGTTCAATCGAGATCGCCGGTGACAAGCCTTCAATATGATCGACATCCGGCTTTTCCATCAGGCTTAAAAACTGCCGGGCATAGGCCGACAGCGATTCGACATAGCGGCGTTGCCCTTCGGCATACAGAGTATCAAAGGCCAGCGACGATTTACCGGAGCCGGATAAACCTGTTACCACGATCAGTTTGTCGCGTGGCAGGGTTAGCGAAATATTCTTCAGGTTGTGGGTGCGGGCGCCGCGGATCTCAATTTTGTCCATGGTGGTTCCATTTAGCCGGATAATGCTGTACAAATATACACTAGGCTGCGCAGTAATTGCCAGCGACAAGCGGATTAAAGCTGCTTATACGCCGCCAATCCGGCTTTGGCCCGCCGTAGGCAGAATTTCACTGTCGCAATGGCAGGCATTGCTGCGGGCGCTGCCGCCGGCCGGCTTTTTTATGCTAAACTGCCGCCCTGTTTATTTTGAACCTCTGGTGTTAGCTGTTCGCATGCATCATTTGAATGCCCTGGAAAAGCGCGCCGCCGTAGCGCTGGCGCTGGTGTTTTCTACCCGTATGCTCGGGCTCTTTATGCTATTGCCGGTGTTTGCGCTGTACGGCGAACAGCTGGCCGGTTTTTCCCCGCTGTGGATCGGGTTAGCGATTGGCGCCTATGGTTTAACCCAGGCGATGTTACAAATTCCTTTTGGTTGGCTGTCGGACAAAATTGGCCGGCATAGAGTTATGCTGCTGGGCTTAGCGCTGTTTGTGCTGGGTTCGGTCGTGGCGGCGCTGGCAGAGTCTGTTTATCTGGTGACGCTGGGCCGGGTATTACAGGGTGCCGGGGCGATTTCCGGAGCCGTATTAGCACTGGCGGCAGATTTGACGCGCGAAGAGCAGCGGCCGAAAGTGATGGCGATTATCGGCGCCACCATCGGTTTATCCTTTGCCTTGGCAATGGTACTGGGGCCCTTGCTGGCGAAACTGGCCGGTTTAAGTGGCGTGTTCTGGTTTACTGCGGTAATGGCGGTGGCGGCCATGTTGTTGGTTGCTTTCGTGGTGCCGAAAAGTGTCAGTAAGGCACCGGCTGCCGAAACCTTAGCTTTACCGCAAAGTTTGGCTGCGATGTTCCGGCATCGGCAATTATTACAGCTGGACTTAGGCGTATTATTGTTGCACCTGATGCTTACGGCGATGTTTGTTGCACTACCGCCGCTACTGGCGTCGCAGCAGTTCGCGGCAGAGCAGCATTGGCAGCTGTATTTACCGGTATTATTGCTGTCGTTTGTATTTATGGTGCCGATGATGCTTATTGCGATGCGCCGGCAGCAGGAAAAACGGTATTTTTTAATAAATATACTATTATTAGTTATTGCGATGTTAATCGCTTGGCAGGCAAACAGCTTCTGGTTGTTGGCGCTGGCCCTGCTGGTATTTTTTACCGGCTTTAATTTTCTGGAAGCCAGTTTACCGGCAATGGTGTCGCGGGTGGCACCCGCCGGCCAGCGTGGCAGTGCGATGGGGATTTACTCCAGCAGCCAGTTTTTCGGTGCCTTTTTAGGCGGCTTGCTGGGTGGTGCTATCGCCCAGCACTTTGGTTTTATGGCGGTGTATGGCGCCCTAGCAGTAATTGGTTTAGTATGGCTTATCATAGCCAGCACCATGCAGGTGCCCGCCCGTGCCCAGCGCTTATCGCTACCGGTTGCTGTCAGCACTGAGCAGCAAGCCGGCCAGCTGGCAGCCAGGCTCAGTAGCCTGGCCGGGGTACAGGAAGTCACTATTTTATTGGCCGATCAGCGCTGCTACCTGAAAGTCAGTTCGCAGCAGTTTGACATCGCACAGGCTCAGTCTTTGATTGCCGCTGGCAATCAGTAACAATTTTGCAGGAGAAATACGCATGGCGCGTGGAATTAACAAAGTCATTTTAATCGGTAATCTGGGCCAGGATCCGGAAGTCCGTTATATGCCGCAGGGCGGCGCCGTCGCTAACCTGAGCATTGCGACCTCTGAAAGCTGGAAAGATAAAGCTACCGGCGAAATGAAAGAGCAAACCGAATGGCACCGGGTCGTGATTTACCAGCGTCTGGCAGAAATTGCCGGCGAATATCTGCGTAAAGGCTCTAAGGTGTATATCGAAGGCAAGCTGAAAACCCGTAAGTGGCAGGATCAGCAAGGCGTAGAGCGTTACACCACTGAAATCGTTGCCAATGAGCTGCAAATGCTGGACGGTCGTGGCGAAGGCCAGGGTGGCGGCATGGGTGGTGGAATGGGCGGCGGCCAGCAAGGTTATCAGCCGCGGGCGCCACAACAAGCCGCACCGCAGCAAGCTGCCTATCAGGGCGCACCACAACAGAATTTCCAGCCGCAAGGTAATTATCAAAAGCCGGCACAGCCACAAGGTGGCTTCCAGCAACAACCGCCAGCGCAGCAGCGTCCGCCGATGGAACCACCAATCGACTTTGATGACGATATCCCGTTTTGACTCAACAGTTTTAGTTTTGTAAAGACAAATTAGAATATATTGAAAATTTCTCTTACAGAATAGCAGGTTACACTCAAAAATCAAGTTGTTTACCTTTTGGGTAATTTAGCTTGGTTTTTGAGGATTTCTTACGTTTTCAAAATGTAAAGACAAGTGTAAAGACGTCGATTGTTTGCGACGAAAGTGGGTTTTTAATCCCTTTTTGTATGTTGAAAAGCATATGAAGTTACGTTTTTTCGTGACAATAAAACCAAGTGTTTCAAAACTGAAACACCTTTAAAATCAGTGCTATACTTCCAACTTGTTGTTAGGTTGTCTGGAGTGATGCAATGGCCTATTCTGTTCGCCTCATAGAAGTCGAGTCGCATGGTGATCGTGAAGTGATCGTGTGTGACAAAGACGGTATGCCCCCCATTGATATCAACATGTACGTTGCCCGATTTCGTAATCGTTCGCATGCCTACCGATTGAAGATCTCCAACTCTATCGTCAAACTTTATTTGTGGGCTATAGACAATCAGATTGATTTGCTTGAACGCATGAAAAGTGGTGAGTTCCTAACCTTCGTCGAAATGGAGTCTTTGAAAGAATATCTTCGTTACCGGGTGAACGCGAAGACTCATGCGCCGCAAACGATCGAGATCGCTAAGAATACGTTTATCAGTATCGATACTTACCGGCAGCGTGCGAATCAAATTCTCAATTACCTTGAGTTTCATGGAAACGTTTTCGCCGGCAGTCGCAAGAAAACCGATCCTTATGCAAAGCGCATGAGAGACTTCATCACGCAGTTCCGTCAGATCTTGATTGAACGAGGTGGGTTAAAGCATGCTAAACAACGTTATGGTCTGACTGAAGAGCAGGTGACCAAGTTACTGTGGTGGGTCAATCCTGACAATCCACAAAACCCATTCCAAGACAGGGTCAGATTACGAAATCAACTTATCGTTCAGATCTTGATCCTGACAGGTGTCCGGGAAGGGGAGCTTCTTTCAATGCGTCCTGACGCATTAATCAAAAAGCCATATGGCTATGCACTTCGGTTAAGTCAGAACACCACTCTGGATTTAGATCCGCGGGCGTACCCGCCAAATGTCAAAACCTATACCCGTGATATTCCGATCAGCGATAAGGTCGCTCAGATGATCGACACCTATATCAGCACGGAGCGAAAACTACGTGGCAGGGCCGCAGCTAAGGCACCTCCCTACTTGTTACTAAACTCCTTCAAGGAGCCTAAACCGATGACCTATCGGGGGGTTTATCACATTTGTGAGCGTCTTCGTAAACTTGATCCTGACATGTTTAAGGGACTGCTCCCATATCAGTTCAGGCATACGTTTAATGATCTCATCGTGCTTGCCTCTGGCTTGGATGTGAATTCTGAGGAATTTAAAAATATGCAGCGGGAACTGTGCGGTTGGAGCTCAGACAGTGAGCAAGGTAAAAATTACACCAAACGTGCAAGAGAAATTTTAGCTTCCGAATACTTGCAAAAAATATCATCACGGTTTAATTTATAAACAACGTTTCCGCTAGGAGAGGAAATGTTCTATTGAAGGTTGACCGAGGAATGGCAACCGTGGCCGAGGATCAGGCTGATGTTAATCATCAGGTTATGCTCATTTAAAGATGGATCTTATAGATTGTTTGTGTAAAGCGTCGTTCAATTAAGACGCGAATTACCTTACTTAGCCATTTAACACAGAAGTCACTCAAGCCCTGTTTTTATAGGGAGGGGTACTTCATGGCTGATGAGGTAAGAGCCCATGACACAAGCAACCCGCGCTAGACTAAAACCCAACGCGATCATCTCCCCTATTGACAGACCCCTTTTCGACAAGGCGTCTATTATGGGCCGTTCCCGGCGGATCGATACGTCTGCAGAGGTGTGGCAAATCGGCGAAACCGAGCCCGTTTCACTGAACTGGTCTGCACTTAGCAGATTCCCAGAGTTGCTGGTAAGTGAAATCAAGTATGCATTGGAGTTCTTCCTCGAAAAAATGTCGCCGAATACGGTTGCTAATTTCTTTGAGATCCTCAAACGCCTGTGCAAATCAATTGATGAATGGGAGGACGAACCATCACTCGCCCAACAGTTGAGCGAGTTTGTCTTTGACTTCATCGTATCTAATCGAAATCGTGATGATGAGACACATCTAAACAACCTGAGGCATTGGTACCTTCGCTCGTACCATCTAGGGTTAACCCTCTTTGAGCGCAAAACCTGTCAGGTGCTTTCTAAATTGTCCTTTAAAGGCAATCACAAGGGCCTAGACGTCATGGTCTACATGGAAGGTCGCTCGCCACTTCGCTCGGATGAGATGACACTGTTACGCAAATCGCTATATGAGTGTCGTCAGCGTGTTACCCCTTATCACCCTATTTTCCCTAAACTTGTCGCAACCTGGTTGTTTGTGGTGCTGGGAGTAAGGCCGAAGCAACTACTACTACTAATGACCGCGGATTTCTCCGTCAATGTCGACGAAGATACCGGCAATAAGACGTACTTGCTGAACGTCCCCTCCGTTAAGAAGCGACATATGTTGCCTCGTACACAGTTTAAGTCACGGATCTTACCGGTGTTCTTAGGAGAGATGATAGAGCAGCTCATCTCCGTCACTTACGGCGACTTATTCTCAAGTCAGTTGATGGCTGGTAATGAAGAGCAACTGCTTTTCATCGGAAAAAATGACAATGGAAGGCGAAATCGGCAGGCCACTTTTGAGAGGTTCGAAGCTTCGCCTGGGTATTCATTTTTCCACAATTCACCCAGTGACGTCATAGCGTTCATTGATGAATGGCGAGTGAGCAAAGGACTGCCTGCTCTGGACCTTAAGCTAACGCCACGTCGACTTCGCAAGACCTTCGCGACCCACGCGGCTTTGATGGGGACGCCGGCGATCGCGTTGATGGAGTTACTTGACCATGAAGATCTGCAGCACATCATGGTCTACTACCAGCTAGGGGTGAATTTTGCCCTGCGCGTTGATGCGGTTTACAAAAAGTACTTCAGCGACCACCTGGCATTCTTTGAGGGAAAAATTACCCTGAAAGAGCTGGTGAAGCGAAAGAACATCAACACCGTCTTTGGTCCTGATTCGCTAAAAAAGCTCGTTGGCATTGGCCTTTGTGCCAAGGGCTCTCCCTGCTCATTGCAACCCCCCTATTCCTGTTATGGCTGCAATAAGTTTGAAGCATCCAATGACATCTCAGTTCATCAGGAGGTGCTAATGGCAATGCAAAACGAAGTGAGGGAAAAATTCGGGGACGATGCGCCCCCCGGATTCTATACCGTGCCGCACATCAATGCATGCAATGAACTCGTTCGTCGTCTGGAGGTGGATCATGAGTAAGACCAACGCACTGAAGCTGACATACACGTTACTGCCCGATCTCAGTGTTGAAGAGCGGGATACTCCGCTAAATAACATTGCTCGTTTGTGGTCTCCGACACAAAACTGCGAAGAGAACTTTGCCCAGTTAGTCGATTTGGGGCAAAAGTTATGTGCGCTGGTTTTTAAAGGCCAAGTTGATTGGCATCATCACGTTTGGGACATCACGGGCTTTGAATCGACAGTTGTGGCCAGAGGGTTAGCAGAGAGGAGTAATATTCTCTTCACTCAGCGCTCTGGGCTTAAAAAAGGCGTTAAACAAAAACGGGGTGATGAAAAGCCCTTTACGGAGCCGTTTGCCTCCTTCGCCAAAGCGTTGATTGTAACAGCGCATGCCAATCATCCTATTGGTCATAATGCCCATATGGTAATGATGCGGGCACTGCGTTATTTGTATGAAGTCGCTGAGCTGCATGGTTGCCAACATGTCATTCAATTCTCACCCGGGTTGTTTGATGAAGCGATGAAGCTCGCCATTCAGCATGGCGAGAAACGCTCTACGCTCTATGTCACTGGCGAAAGGCTAAGTTACATAGCGGATAGGATGCAAGAGCTTGGCTTAACTGTCATGCCAATGAGTTGGGTTAATCCAATTAGCCGCAGTGCAAAGCACGGTGGCAACCTTCAATCCCGTAACACGCCGGAGATCAGCAAACGACGGGCGGAAATGCTACCTAAGGCCGAGGTGCTGGTCTTCTTCTCTGCCCTCTGGCAGCACTATGACGAGCTGGAAGAGCGTGACAAGGCGCTCACCTGCATGGCTGTGATCTTGATGGCGTGCGGTTTCAGGATGGATGAGTTCGTGAGTCTGGATCTCAACTGTATTCCGACCCGGGATGAGTTTATGGCGTATGAGCCTGAACTTGATCCACAAAGTGGTCGCTATTGCCGGCTATTGAAGATCCGGGTTCTGGCCAGAAAACGATATGTCTGGGACAGTAAAATTGTCCCGCCCAGCATGACAGAGATCATATTCACGGCAATTGAACGGCTAATCGCCCTTTCTGAGGAGCAAAGGTATGTTTGCCGGATGTTGCTTCAGGAGGGCAAGTGGACCAAGTTCATGCACTTTGATGACAACGAGTTACTAACCTCACGGCAGATCATGGAGGTTATAGGGGCGTCGTCGATAAGTAATACCATCACGACCCTAAAGCGCTATGGAGTGATGCCAGCGCCAGGCTCAAAGCACAAGAGCACGTTCTTCAAAGTCGCCGACATTCATCAGGGCTTTACTAATGCCTACAGGGAACGCATTAAGCCAGTGATAGACGGGATCGGCATGGCAAAAATCAAGGTTCCCCTTTGGAATATCATCACACTGCGTTTTAAAGACCAGTACACGCCCAAAGAGATGTTGAACGTCTTTGCAGAGCCGCTTACCGGTACGCAGATCCGGGATTTCTTCAATGGCCGCGATTACGTCTCGCGCGTATCCGGTGATAGCGCCAGAATGCTTAACGTATTTGAGCGTTACAGCTTCCCTGAATTGGGGGAGATCCACCACGATGCTGAGGTGCGAACACATCAGTTCAGGCATCTGCTAAACACCATCATGCAGGAGTCAGACGCTTTTTCACAGGAAGAGATCGCGAAGAACTTTCTGCGCTCAGGCACCCGGGATAACAAGGCATACAACCATCGGTTGCCTTCCACCTCGGTTGAAACAGCACTAAGAAACGTGAATAACGCCGTTTTCAAAACGCCTCAGGATGTGCCGTTAGAGGAGGCTGCGGCATTAGCACGCCGCTTTCCTTTGCTCACGCCTAATGAGCTCACCAAAGATCTGGAGAGCTTTGGTAGTTCACACATCATGGATATTGGGCGCTGCCGACATGATTATGTTCAGGGACCCTGTGGCTTACATTACGCCTGCTTGCATAACTGCAAGCATTACCGGCGTACAAAAGGAGATGAGCAGGAAATAGCCCGCCTTACTACACGCAGAAATATCGCGCAGGCACAAATGGACCGGGCACTGGAAGATGCCCAGGAGGGCTTTACCGGCGCCAATGCGTGGTATTTACATCACAAGGAGTTGGTCGACGGATGCAATGCCGCATTAGCAATCGAGGAGGATCCTGACTACAAACCGGGTGACATCGTTCAAATCTTCCCCAATGGTCGTGATTCCTGCGAGGTATAAGGATGACGACAAGATATATCACTGATGAAGCGGAACAAAAAATTGTTCAGCTCCTTGATGAGTGGGCAACAGGGTGCTTCGGGACAGGATTGTCCTGGGCTAACCTGCAAAAAGCGTTTGGTTATAGCCGCCAGGCGCTTAGTGCAAATCCGCGTATTAAAACCAAATATCAGGAGGTAAAACAGGCTCTTAAGACACTCAAAACCCGCGTTCAGAAAGCCGGCTCTGTGGATAGCGAACTTGATCGCTTACGGGAAGAAAACGCCGAACTTAAAGCTCGCGTTGTCGAGTATGAGAAGCGCTTTACCCGTTGGATCCACAACTGTCATAAGCGGGCAATTAACCCCTTAGATCTTGATGAACCAATGGGTATAAGCTTGAAAACTGCCGCAAGATCGTTGGACGGGCGATAAATTTGGAGAAATTTTCACCATTTTGTGTCGCTTTTATTTGACATATGTCGAATAAAAGCTACATTCATGGTAGGCAACTGAACATGGCTAAGTAAGTGCTGATCATGGATGTGCCTGTTTGCCAGGGATGGTTTCGATTTGATGTTGGAGAAACGCGATGATGACTCAATCGGCAAATATCCTGACGCAATCAATGTTTGCGTTAAAAATCAAACAAACCCGCCTCAACAATGTTAAGGAGTATCTCTTAAACGCACTGCAAATCTCCCCTCAGCGAAAAGGGCTAGTCATGCTCTTGGGCCAAGGTACTGAGAAAAACAATGCTGAAGCACTTTACTGCTGGCTGGAATGCCAATCCAAAATTGATTCGGATTTCTCAACACTGTCACTTGGGGATATTGAGGGTCGTCTTCTACGGCACCTGGAGCGCGGCATGGACCAATGGCCTGACTAGTGGGCCTGTTGGAGCATCATCAATCGGGAATATGCTCGATCAGTTGCTCCACGGGAACCTCGAAGTAGGTGCAGAGGCGGTCGATGGTCTCGGTCGTGACGTTTCGGTGCTGCATATTTACCATCCGTGACAATGTCGCACGATGAATATCAGTGGCTAGCGCAACATCTTTCAACGTGATTTTTACTCCATCACGAATAGATTTTTGCTCGATTAACGTCATTAAGTGGTACCGGATCATCACCCCTCCTCAGGTTCCAATTCCTATCATAACCGGTTTTCAAAAAAATGAGCACCAATCTTCTGGTGCTGGAGGAAAAAGATGAGAGCAATTATCCGCGATACAGAAGGAAAGCTGACTCTTCGATTGAAGATGCTGGGTTGCCGGTTCAGTGAGAGCACTGGCTATGCCGATTCTACCGAGAACCGTTTACGCCTTAAAAACAAGTACCAACAGATCCAGAAGGAACTCCATCAAGGCACCTTTGATTACATGCTGCATTTTCCTCATAGCCGCAACGTATCGATGTTCAACGCATTGCAGTCTCGCTTTATTTCGCCAGGCTGGAGAGGCCTCCCGACCTTTGAGTCATTTTACAACCATCAGTTTGACAGAGCCCGCTATAAGCTTCCCAGTAAACTGATTTACCTCACGATGGGCTGTATTGGCAAAGAGAAAGTCGACGAGATCTTGGGGTTCCACCTCATGAAATTAGTAGAGGTGTTACGTACCGTGTTAAACATCAGTCAACGCGACCGCAGGGATACGATTGCCATGGTGATTGATGTGTTAGATTGCGCAGCCCTAACCTACGTATTTCCCAGACCATTTCAATTTAAGCCAGACTTTTCGGCATTAAGTGGGTTCCCGCTTACCCATGGCGATATGCTCAGCATTGCACATCATTTTCCTGTGAAGTACCGGGAGTACTTTCTTTTGCAATATTACCTCGGGATATCCGCGTCAGAGCTGCTGACACTTAAATGGGCCGATTACGACTTGCAAGCATCGTTGTTCAGAGTGGCTGGGCGGGAAATTAATGTTGTGCCTTATGCACGGCGTTTGCTCTTCGTGCAGATGAAGAAGACCGGTAACTATCAACACGTCTTTACTGATACACAGGGTAAAAGGCTTCGCATCAATTTAGCTTGGCTCTACAAAGAGTGTTGGCCAAAAGCATGCGCTCACGCCGGATTTCCGGGGATCGGGGCAAGTGCATTGAGGAGGGGATCCGTCGTTTACCTCTTCGAGTCAGGTTTAAGTGTCAATCAGATCTGCTCCCAGACCGGTATGTTTTATCGCCCGGCAATACATCGAATATTGACCCAACACCTTTTAAACCCGCAGGAGTAGTGTCCCGTGAAGAAAAATGATGGAGGTCTTCTGCTGGCATTCACATTCGTTAAAGATGATTTTTTTCCTTTTAGCTATGTATATGGTGTGCGCCTATCTGAGAAATATGGCGCACACTTTATCAGGACAACACCGGTAGAGAGAGTCGATTACGATGAGCAACGGATCTACACCATGCTCAACAGTTACCATTTTGTACTGCAAATCGACGATGAGGGTTACCGAAAACTCTTGTTTGAGCGGTTCGCCCATATTGTTATGCCGCTATGGGAGGAGGAACTAATCCTTTCCCCCGCAGGGATAATGTTACACTGATCTTGGGCGAAAGAGGTGAGTGTCTGATCAAGAGCAATCATTAACGGGTAATGCTCAATTCTTTTCATTTTAGTTTAAGTGTAGTAGCTATTATCAGATCTGACTGTATATGCGGAGGCTTCGGTCAACCCTGACAGTCAGTTATGAGCGAAAGCAGAGATTCAGCACCTCAACACAATCCGCATGCGAATGACCGCTTTTACCGCAAAACCGGACATGAAGCCCGGTTTATTTAAAACGAAATTATCGGTCTATAGGGCTAATTGTCCCTGATGAATGTTGACCGATGACATGTGTATATATTTGAGTTGTCTTCAAATCCGTATGCCCTAACAGCTCTTGAACTGTACGAATGTCTGTTCCCGCTTTTAAAAGCTGCGTTGCGAAAGAGTGCCTGAATGTGTGTGCGGTAACGTGTTTCTGAACACCTGACCGTATAATACCATTCCATCTTAAAGTTTGTTCAGTACAGCCCACTCTCTAGAGCACATCTTGATCACTCGATGGGTATCGCTGATAAAGCTGTTCCAGTCAATGCCGACCGCTCCAATTTCAACTTCACCATGCTTTCTAATGCCAAGCCGCAGCATGGTCAATGTCCGGTTAAAATCGATTTTAGTGCAAGAGCCGCAGAGCCGCGCGATGCGATTAAAGGGCAAATCGCTCGGATTTACTTTTACATGCACGACCGTTATGACCTCAACATGTCTCGCCAACAACAGCAGCTTTTAATGGCTTGGGATAAGCAGTTTCCCGTTACCGAGTGGGAGCGCGAGCGAGATAGACGCATTGCAAAACGTATGGGGCATTCAAATCCCTTTGTAACCGGAGAGCGCACCTGGTCTCTTGGGCATAAAAACCGCGCTGAGGGTGTGGTAACCCAGCTGCTATCAAGGCAAACACAGCAAACCCATGCACCCATTGAGATAAAAACATCTTTTAAAACAGATTGTTGCTCCATAGCACCGATTCCTTTTTTGTGCAACGTAATTAAAAAGTTAAATTATAGTGATTAATTTATGCATTAAAAGAGGCGAAAGCAAGAAATGGTGTCAGGGTAACTATCTAATAACAAATGCGGGAAGGTAATGCTTAAGAGTCTGCAACCAGCAACGTTATACTTACTCTCAAATAAGGGCTTGGAGCTAGCTATGACTGAACCAACTACTTATCCCGGTAACGAGCAAGACTACAAAGGCTATCACGCCGACTGGCCGCAAACCGTACGTGAGTTGGCAGGATGCTGGCAGGAGTTACCGCAGCAGGAAGAACTGCGTGCAGGGCAAGGCAAAGATATACCGCGAGAGTCGCTTTGATTTTTGGGCTAAATCCTTTAAATAGCGTTCCTACTTTGCCTGCTTACCATTGCAATAAAACCTCTTTGTGAATAATTTTGCTACTGCGCCGGGTTGACTAAAAACCCCCGCTTAACGCCCTTGCTGGCGCTGCTGCAACCGGCCAGAATAGCGCCATCTTGCAGTTGAGGTGGTTATGGTTAATCTGGCGTTGCTGGGCGCGTTTATTCCGACGTTTTTGTTTGTTTCGGTTACCCCGGGCATGTGCATGACACTGGCGATGACGTTGGGCATGAGCCAGGGCGTGCGCCGTACGCTGTGGATGATGTGGGGCGAAATGCTCGGCGTGGCGCTGGTGGCGATACTGGCGGTATGCGGTGTGGCGGCGATAATGCTGCAGTTCCCAACGCTGTTTCAGTGGTTTAAGTTGGTGGGTGCGGCATATCTCACTTACATAGGCCTGCAAATGTGGCGTGCTAAAGGCAAACTGGCGTTGCCGCAACCAGGCGAGCTGCCCGCCAGGCTGGCACGGCGTACTTTATTTAGCCAGGGCTTTATTACCGCGGTGTCTAACCCCAAAGGCTGGGCGTTTCATATGGCGCTGTTGCCGCCTTTTATCGACAGCCAGCTGGCGTTCTGGCCACAGCTGTTGGTGCTAGTGGCGATTATTCTGCTGCTGGAATTTGGCTCTATGTTGCTGTACGCCAGTGGCGGCAAAGCCTTAGCGCTGTTTTTCAGTAAAACTAACCGTGTGCAGTATTTAAACCGCATCGGCGCCAGCCTGATGTTTGGCGTGGCGCTGTGGATGTTACTTGGCTAATACCGCATAGCACCGCGGTGAGTTTAACCGACGTCACGCCAGTTTAAGCCTGATGCTAAAGCGGGTAGAGCGCGCATCTGATTCGACGCTTAACTGGCCCTGATGAGCATCGACTATGGCTTTGGTAATGGCTAGGCCCAAACCCGAGCCTTCTATCTGGCGTTGGCGCGAGGCGTCAGCACGATAGAAGCGATCGAATAAAAACGGCAAATGCTGTGGCGGGATCGGCTGGCCCGGGTTTTCTACCGTGATGGTGGTGCTGTCGGCTGCTGCGGTGGTGCTGACGGTAATGGTTTCGCCGGGCGGGGTATACCTAAGCGCATTGGATAATAAATTGGTCAGGGCGTGGCGCAGCAAGGTGCGATCTGCCTGCACAATAATATTGGCACCGTGATAGCTAAGGCCAACCTGACTTTCTGCCGCCCAGGCTTCGAAAAAGTTGAAAATTGCGGCCACTTCCTGCTTTAGCTCCAGCGGCTGCTTTTGCAGTGTTAACAGGCCATTGTCACTTTTGGCCAGCCACAGCATATCGCTAATCATTTTATTCAGCCGCTCCAGCTCTTCCAGATTGGAGAACAGCAGATTCTGGTACTCGTCGGCGCTGCGCGCGCGCGATAAGCTGACCTGCGTTTGCGTGATCATATTGGTCAGCGGCGTGCGCAGCTCGTGGGCGATGTCGGCACTAAAGTGCGACAGCTTGGTAAACCCCTGCTCCAGCCGATCTAACATCAGATTAAAAGACTGCACCATGTGGCGCAGTTCGGTCGGGACCTCGCCCGGGGACAAGCGAATATCCAGTTTACTGGTTTGAATATCACGCATTTGTTCGCTCAGGCCTCTGAGTGGATTCAACCCCTGATGCACCGCCAGCCAGGCCGCCAGCAAGGTGAGCAGTGCAGAGCCGAGTAAAATCAGCCCCAGGCTGCGCTGTAACTGCGCCAAGAAATGGGTATGAAAACTGATATCAATAGCAGCAATTACCTTATAGTGCTGATCTGCCGTGGTCAGGCGGCTGAACACACCGCGATAGGCTTTGCCGTCCAGCTGCCAGTGGTGGATGGTTTTGGCATTGTAGTCGGCGCTGGCCGGGGTGTTGGCAGCCAGCAGGCTTAAGTCAACGTCGGCATTGCGGTACAGTAAGCGGTTCTGGCTATCCATCACCTGATAGTAAACACCGTGATGGCCCGATACCGCTTTGGCCAGCGTCTGTGCCGGCTGTTGCTGGCCGTCCTGAGCGGTAGTCAGCGTGTGCTCAACCGCGTGCAGGATCACGGCTAATTCGTCGGCGTCCTGCTCGATAAAGTGATGTTCGACTGAGCTGAGCAGTAATTGCTGCACGAAGAACAGGCAAATCGAAATGGTTAGCGCGACAAAAAGTACCACGCGAACGGTGATCGAGAGAGGGCGTTTGCCAGCTTTATGCATCAGTTTGCTCATCGTCCAGTTTATAGCCCATACCGCGCACGGTGTGGATCAGTTTTGCCGCAAAGCCATCATCAATTTTGGCGCGCAAGCGGCGGATAGCTACATCGATAACATTGGTGTCGCTGTCAAAATTCATATCCCACACCTGCGAGGCGATAAGCGAGCGTGGCAGTACTTCGCCGCGGCGGCGCATCAGCAGCTCAAGCAAGCTAAATTCCTGATTACTCAATGTTATTTTGGCGCCGCTGCGGCTGGCTTTACGCTTGGCGATATCCAGTTGTAAATCGGCGACCTGCAATAATTCTGACTGCGGTACGGCCTGACCACGCCGTAGCAGGGTTCTGACCCGGGCCAGCACCTCTGAGAAAGCAAAGGGTTTGATCAGGTAGTCGTCGGCGCCAAGCTCCAGGCCTTTCACCCTGTCGTCGACGCTGTCGCGGGCCGACAGAAATAGTACCGGCGTATGGTTATGATTTTCTCTTAGCGCCTGAACAATACGTAAGCCGCTGACGTCCGGCAGCATCACATCCAGCATGATTAAATCGAAATCTTCTGTCATCGCCAGATGATGGCCATCCAGGCCATTTCTGACCAGTGACACCTGAAAACCGGCTTCGCTCAGGCCTTGCTTTAAATAGTCACCGGTTTTTTGTTCATCTTCTACAATCAGCAAACGCATCTTGTCATCTCCAAACATAGCTTTGGCAGTATTAGGCCATAAAACGCCAAACAGCAACATGACAGCAAGATTACAACTTTGTCATGTTCATGTCATGCTGCTGACAGTTTCGTCCTCTACACTGCTACGCATATAGAGAGTATTGGAGGTTGCAGATGATAAAGGCTAACACCATGATGCCGGTATCGATTTCACGGCGCCGGTTTGTGCAGGGGCTGGCGGTGGGCGGCGTGCTGGCCACTTTTCCGCATATCGTCAGGGCGGGTAGCGCCTTTAAAGATAATGCCTTTACCGGCTATGCCACTGAGCTCAGCGGTAACGTGATTGATTTAACCATCGGCGAAGCGCTGGTAAATTTTACCGGCGTGGTCCGTAAAGCCACCACCATCAACGGTTCGATACCGGCACCGACCTTACGCTTGCGAGAAGGCGATGACGTGACCATACGGGTAACCAATACCTTGTCGGTGCCCAGCTCAATTCACTGGCACGGTATTATTTTACCCTACCAGATGGACGGCGTACCCGGCATGAGCTTCAGAGGCATTATGCCCGGCGAAACCTTTGTCTATCGTTTTACGTTAAAGCAAAGCGGCACGTACTGGTATCACTCGCACAGTGGCTTTCAGGAAATGACCGGCATGTATGGCGCGCTGATCATTGAACCCAAAGCGCAGGATGTAATTGCCGCCGATCGCGAATATGTGGTGCAGCTGTCAGACTGGACCGATGAAGATCCACATACGGTGTTTCGCAAATTAAAAGTGCAAAGTGATTTGTACAATTTTAATCAGCCAACAGTGCAGGACATGCTGCGCGATATCACTGACAGAGGGCTGGACGCGGCGCTGGCGAAACGGCAGATGTGGCAGCAAATGCGGATGAACCCCACCGATCTGGCGGATATCTCCGCGGCCACTTTTACGTATTTAATGAATGGCAGTTCGCCGCTGGCAAACTGGCGCGGCCTATTTAAGCGCGGTGAGCGTGTGCGGCTGCGTTTTATCAATGGCTCCAGCAACAGCTTTTTTGATGTGCGTATTCCCGAGCTGAAAATGACTGTGGTGCAGGCTGACGGCCAGAATGTACACCCGGTAACGGTAGATGAGTTCCGCTTTGGCCCGGGCGAAACCTATGATGTTGTCGTCTCGCCGCAAAATGATGCCTACACCATTTTTGCCCAGAGCATGGACCGCAGTGGCTATGCCCGCGGTACCCTGGCCGTGGCCGAGAGCTTAAATGCACCGGTGCCTGCGCTGGATCCGGTGGAATGGCTGACGATGGCTGACATGATGGGCAATATGAACCATGGCGCAAGCGACAGCCACAGCCACGGCCACAGCGCGATGGCGCACGGCAATGGCGCGGAAGATCATAGCCAGCATGGTGCTATGGCTATCGATCACAGTCAGCATGGCCCGGCGGTGCCTTATGCCAAAGCCAGTTCAACTGTGCGTCATGCCAGCACCGAGTATGGCCCGTCGGTGGATATGCGGGTGGATATGCCAAGAACCAACCTGGACGATCCGGGCATTGGTTTGCGCAATACCGGGCGGCGCGCGCTGACCCTGGCCGATTTACATTCGCTGGACGGTATTATTGAGCCGGGCGGCCCGGAGGCGGAAATTGAGCTGCATCTGACCGGCAATATGGAGCGCTACACCTGGTCATTCGATGGCTTAGAGTTTAGTAAAAGCACACCGGTGCATATGAAGCACAATCAGCGTATCCGGGTGATCTTGCAAAACGACACCATGATGACCCACCCGATGCATTTGCACGGTATGTGGAGTGATCTGGAAAGTGACAACGGTGCCGTACAGGTACGCCGCCATACCATTCCGGTGCAACCGGCGCAGCGCATCAGCTTTTTAACCACGCCGCATGATGTCGGGCGCTGGGCCTGGCATTGTCATTTATTGTTCCATATGGATGCGGGTATGTTCAGAGAAGTGGTGGTGTCATGAAAACAGCCAACGTAACGCTAACCTTGTCGCTGCTGGCGCTGGCCTGTACTGTGGCGCTCAGCCCTGGCGTGGCAGCGCAGAACGCCACTGAGAAACCGCCGGTACCAACGCACAGTGGCATGGACCACAGCAAAATGGACCACGGCAAAATGGATCATAGCAAGATGAACCACGCTGAGCAGGCGGTTGACCATAGCCAGACGAACCCTAGTGACATGGATCACAGTCAGATGGATCATAGCGGCATGGACCACAGTAAAATGGGCCACGCTGAGCAGGCCGTAGACCATAGCCAGATGGACCATAGCAAAATGGATCATACCGAGATGAACCATAATGAAATGACCCATGCTGAGCAGGCCGTGGATCACAGCAGTATGGATCACAGCACGATGAACCATGCCGATATGCAGATGCAAGGCGGTAAGGCGCCGGCTAATGCCCGCGATCCACATGCCTACTCCAACGGCTACACCCTGACTGACGGGCCCTATGGCATGGCCGATTCACGCCATTTAAAGCACGGCGTTGAACATCCACAGTGGTCCGTGCTGGGCGATCGGCTGGAATACAATGCCGACAGTGAAGCTGGCGAACTGGAGCTGCAAGCCTGGTATGGTACGACCTATGATCGGTTGGTGCTGAAAACCGAAGCTGAAGTCAGTGACGGCAAGCTGGAAGAGAGCAGCACCGAGCTGTTATGGAGCCACGCGATAGCAGCCTATTGGGATGGTCAGCTTGGGCTGCGCCTGGATCAGGTTGCCGATGGCACCAACCGGCAGTGGTTAGCATTGGGTGTGCAGGGTTTGGCGCCGTACTGGTTTGAAGTGGATGTCACGGCTTATCTGGGCACTGGTGGTCGCACCGCGTTAAGTGCCGAAGCGGAATATGAGCTGCTGTTAACGCAGCGCCTGATCCTGCAGGCCCGGGCGGAGCTGACAGCCTATGGCAAAGACGATGAGGTCAATCAGCTGGGTAAAGGCCTGTCTTCACTGGGCGCCGGGCTTCGGCTACGCTATGAATTCTCCCGCCAGTTCGCACCCTATGTCGGGGTAGAGTGGCATAACAAATATGGTAACACGGCAGATTTTGCCCGCCTGCAGGATGCATCGACAGCAGAAACATCCTGGGTTGCCGGTGTGCGGTTCTGGTTTTAATAGATCAGGGTTTTAATCAATTTGGATGTTAATAAATAAGGTGATCAACATGAAAAAATTAATCCCGCTGCTTACTCTGCTCTGTTTGGCGTTTGCCGGGCCTGTGCTGGCGCATGTTAAACAAAGCGGCTCGGTGCCGGCGGATAACGCCATGCTAATGCAGGCACCGGATGTACTCAGTATCAGCTTTAGTGGCCCGATCCGGCTGACGAAAGTCACGCTGTTGCACGATAACGGTAACACTGTCGATTTTGGCTTTACGCCCACCGCTGTCGCCACGCAGTTTAGCTGGCCGTTGCCAGTGCTGGAGATCGGTAGTTATCAGGTTAACTGGGTAGGTTTGGGCGAAGACGGTCATAAAATGAAAGGTGATTTCAGTTTTATGCTCCACGCCAGCGCTGACGCCGGGGGGAAAGCTGATAGCGCGCACGCGCATCAGCACTAGATGGCTGGAGATTGGCGATGTTTAGCGATACCTGGGTATTAGCCTTATTCGCCCACAAGCTGCTGAGTTATTTAGCGGTTAGCGGCAGTATTGGTGCGGCGTTTTTGCTGCAGTTGCCGGCGCTGGCTCAGCCACAGTCTGATAGCCTTGCCTTTCGGCTGTGGTTAAAACGCCTTGTACTGGGGTGGTCGGCCGCAGGTATGGTGCTGGCGTTACTGTATCTGCCGCTGCAGGCTGGTGCGCTGGCCGAAACAGGCGTAGCTGGCATGGCCGACAGGCTGATGCTACAGATGGTTTGGCAATCGGCAATGCGCACCCAGCTGCTTTTATGGTTATGCGGTTATGCAGCGCTGTGGCTTTGGGCCTGGCGCGTTAAACACAGCGGCAAAGCGGTAGTGAGCATTGCGGTAGTTAGCCTGGCTGCGTTTTTGCTGGCCGCCAGTTTCAGCCAAACCGGCCATGTTGCCAGTTTGGCAGGCCTGTGGCCACTGTTACTGACGCTGCATGTGCTGGCAATTTCGGCCTGGGTAGGCGCGTTGCTGCCGCTATGGCAAAGCTGTTATCGCTTAGCACCAGACAGGCTGGTGGCGCTGATGGGGCAGTTTGGCCAGGTTGCGCTCTACCTGCTGGTACTGCTTATCAGCTGTGGCGTGTTGATTTTACTGCAACTGCTCGACTCGCCCAGTGCACTGTTTGTCACCGACTATGGCCGCTTAATGTTGTTTAAGTTGATGTTGGTAGCGGCCATGTTACTGCTGGCTGCCTGGCACAAATTTAGTCTGGTCAAAGCGCTGGCGCAACATCAGAACAGCCGGTTGCTGGCACGGTCTATTTTTATCGAAATGCTGTTAGCGCTATTGGTACTGGCAACCAGTAGCAGCTTTACCACTGTGGTGGGCTTAGCCCATTAAGCCCGCTTTATTCTAATAATTACAACAGGATACCTAATATGTTTCGCAATAAAATTCAAACGCTGTCTGCCATCAGCCTGGGCCTGGCGTTGCTATGCCCCGTTAGTGTGCAGGCGCACGGCAATGAAAAGCATGCCGCCCCGGCCTTGTTCGTCGGCGAAAGCACCGCTGCCGCTCAGGCGGTAAAAGCGTTTCATCAGGCGTTACGCGCTGGCGATGCCAAAGCGGTGCGCGCCATGCTGGCAGATGACGTGCTGATTGTCGAAGGTAATGGCGTAGAGCGCTCGGCTGACGAGTATGCCAGCCACCATATGCTGGCTGATATGAAATTTATGGCGGCGGTACAGGTAGAAGCGCTGGAGCATCAGACCAAGGTGCTGGGCAAGGTGGCCTATTCGGTTAGCCGTAGCCAACTGACTGGCGACTATAAAGGCAAGCCGGTTGACGTTATCAGTAAAGAAACGCTGGTGCTGGTAGATACAGGCGCCGGTTGGAAGATCGTGCATGTGCACTGGTCGCACTAAGACAACAGCAGGAGATCACTATGAAGCTAACTCTGGCAGCGGTTGTGTTGGTAGCTACTGCGTTACTGGCCGGCTGTAAAGACGCCGGCCCGGCTAAACCGGAAACTACAGCTGTGCCCGACAGTGCAGCAGCACTAACCCTCACGGTATACAAAACGCCAAGCTGCGGTTGCTGTAAAAAGTGGGTATCGCACCTTGAACAGCAGGGAGTGGTTGCACAGACGAAAGACTATGATGATCTAAGCGGCATAAAAGAGCGCTATGGCATCACGCCACAGTATTATTCCTGTCACACCGCCGTATCGGAGCAGGGATATGCCTTTGAAGGCCATATCCCTGCTAAATACATCCGGAAATTTCTTGCTGAGTCGCACCCGGACGCAATTGGCCTGAGTGTACCGGCGATGCCGCTTGGATCACCGGGTATGGAAGTGGAAGGCCGCTTTATGCCGTACGACATTCTGCTGCTGCATAAAGATGGCAGCGCCAGCGTTTACGCTCACATCAGTGATGCTGCCATGCAGTAAGTAGTGTAGTGTCAATCCTTGCTGCTACGCGGTGCTGTAATGACAACTAAATCACTGTTTTAGCTAAATTAGTACTATGAGCAGTGCGGTCAGGCTTGCAACCTGCCGCACGGCTTACCACAGCGAAATGTTAGTCCGCCATTTTTGCTGACTTGCAGCTTATTTCAGCATTGCAACACGACGCTACTGACGCTGCCGGCGAGCTGGGCACCTGTTCTCCTGAGATACCCTGAAATTCCCTCCTGAAAATACACTGCTATGTGCTTGAACTTACTTTAGTCACTATCTGCTGTTCAGCAGCGCTCAGAGCTTATCTGTGTTGCAGAAGTGTAAAGTTTAGCTAAAGTAGTGACAGTAGTATCGAAATTAACTATGTTAGTGACAAGGTATGCACTTTGTCGCAGATCCAGCTAAAAATCTGCACTTTAATGCACATTAAAGTGCAGAATAGAATCTATGTCTTATCATTATCTAATGTATGTAGTCTCTAAAGAGTACACTTAAGTTAAGCTTTAATTTAATAATCAGTGATATGCTTCGCGTCTCTTATTTAGCGATCGAGGATTGCTCTTTTCTTTCGCAGACTCATTATCTTAGTGATAGTAAATGAATAAAAAAATTAAACATGAGTACCAAATCAGTATGCGCTCAGCCATGGAGGCTGAACAAGTCAATGATTTAGACAATGCGTTTAAGTCTCTTGAAAGAGCGCATATTTTAGGGCAGAGATATTTTATACCGCACATAGCGACGCACTGGCAGATGTTACGAATTGGGCTTAAACGCAATGATAATCGCGAGGTTATTGGTCAGATCGTCCGTTTGATAGCAACGGTTCCGGGTTTTATATTTGGTTGGGTTCCAAGGGGAAATCCTGGAGGCGCGAATATCTCTGCTTTAAAGCCAGTGCCCTTGCCAGCTGACTTGCAACCCTTGCTAGCTGACAGCCCCATTTGGCGGGACGTCTTAATACGCCTGACTATTTACGCGGTTATCGTTTTAATCGTATTAGCATAAACACCCATACTATTGCCAAAACGTTCTTCGCTGCAGCCCAATGCTGCAGCGAAGCAGGTTAATGATTATTCCGTTTGCTGTTTGCGGTTATCGTTTTTGTGCACCCAATGATATAACACGGGCAATACCAACAATGTCAGCAAGGTTGACGAAATAATACCGCCAATCACCACTGTCGCCAGCGGGCGCTGCACTTCAGCACCGGTGCCAATATTAATCGCCATCGGCACAAAACCGAGGCTCGCGACCAAAGCGGTCATTAGCACAGGGCGCAACCGGGTAAGCGCGCCTTCCGTTATCGCTAACAGCAAGTCACCTTTCTCACGCCAGAGATCGCGAATAAAGCTCAGCATCACCAGACCGTTCAACACCGCTACGCCTGATAAGGCGATAAAGCCAATGCCAGCAGAGATTGATAAAGGCATACCCCTCAAATACAAGGCCAACACACCACCGGTGAGCGCCAACGGCACACCGCTGAAGATAATCAACGCATCTTTAAATGACGCAAAAGCCATCACCAGAATACCTAAAATCAGCAGCAACGTAACAGGCACCACAATGCTAAGGCGCTGACTGGCGGACTCCAGCTGCTCAAAAGTACCACCATAGTCCAGCCAGTAACCGGCTGGTAATGTAACGTCACGGTTGATTTGGGCCTTTACCTCTTCTACAAAACTACCAAGGTCTCGCCCGCGCACATTCGCGGTTACCACTACCCGGCGTTTGCCATTTTCACGACTAATTTGCGCCGGCGCAGGCGACACATCTAAGGTAGCCACTTCCTGTAACGGTACAAAGTCCCCATTTGGTAATGGCACCGGCAACACCGCCAGTTTGTCCAGATCGCGACGCAGGGTTTCCGGCAAGCGCACAATCAGCTCAAAGCGTCTGTCACCTTCATACAGAATACCGGCCGACGTACCTCCAATTGCCGCTGATACCCAGTCCTGTAGTTCAACCACATTTAAGCCGTAACGGGCAAGCGCAGTTCGGTTGGGGATCACCGACAAGGTTGGCAAACCAGTGACTTGTTCCACTTTAGTATCCGCAGCACCTTGCACCTTGTTGACGGCTTGCAGAATTTGATTAGCGCTTGTAACCATCTGATCTAAATCATCGCCAAATACCTTAATAGCCAGATCAGCTCGTACACCGGAAATCAGTTCATTAAAACGCATCTGAATAGGTTGGGTAAATTCATAGTTATTGCCCGGCAATGTCGCCAAAGCAGCCTCCATTTCAGCGACCAATTGGGCTTTGGTTTTATCCGGATTGGGCCATTCACTGCGCGGTTTTAATATCACAAAGTTGTCAGCCACATTGGGTGGCATCGGATCGGTCGCCACTTCTGCGGTACCAATTCTGGCAAACACTTTATCAACCTCAGCAAAGGTTTTGATCTTCTGCTCCAGAATTTCCTGCATTGCAACGGCTTGTTCTAAGCCGGTGCCCGGAATACGCATGGCGTGTAAAGCGATATCGCCCTCATCAAGCTGAGGCACAAACTCTGCCCCCAACGTGGTCGCCAACCACAGACACACACCAACCAGAGCACTGGCCAAACCAATCACCAGCCAGCGAAATTTGAGTGCCAGCGCTAATAGCGGTGCGTACAGGGTTTTAGCGCCTCTTATGACCGCACTTTCTTTTTCACTGATTTTACCATTTAAGAACACCGCCACAGCGGCAGGCACAATGGTCAGCGACAACACCATAGCGGATAACAGGGCCATCACCACAGTCGCTGCCATAGGATGAAACATTTTACCTTCGACACCGGTCAGCGAAAAAATAGGAATATACACGATAGTAATAATGGCCACACCGAACAAACTGGGCCGGATAACCTCTGCAGTTGCCAGATACACCGTATTTAAGCGCTCTTTTAGCGGTTGGATACGGCCGTTGTGCTGTGCCTGCGCCAGGCGGCGAACCGCATTCTCGACAATAATCACCGTACCATCAACAATTAAGCCAAAATCCAGCGCACCCAGGCTCATCAGGTTGGCAGAAACGCCGGCTTGTACCATGCCGGTAATGGTCATCAGCATTGATAGCGGGATCACCGCCGCAGTGATTAACGCCGCCCGCAGGTTGCCCAGCAGGATAAACAACACTACGATCACCAGTAATGCGCCTTCCAGCAGGTTTTTACTGACGGTTGCAATGGCTTTATCCACTAAGGTGGTGCGATCATATACGGCTTCAGCAATAATACCCTCTGGCAGAGAGCTTTTGATCTGCTCCAGCTTTTGCGCGACATCGCGTGCCACTGTGCGTGAGTTTTCATCAATTAACATCATGGCTGTACCCAGCACAGCTTCTTTACCATCCTGAGTTGCCGCACCGGTTCGCAGCTCTTTGCCAATGGCAACATCGGCAACGTCACTCAGCTTTACCGGTATTGTGTCGTATTGCGTAATAATGACATTAGCAATGTCATCCAGAGAGGTTAACTGACCGGGCGAGCGTACCAGCAGTTGCATGCCCTCACGTTCAATATAACCGGCACCCCGGTTGTCATTGTTGGCTTGCAGGGCCAGTACAACATCCTTAATACTCAGGCCATAATTAAGCAGTTTCAGTGGGTCGGGTAACACATGGTATTGCTTGTTGTAGCCACCAATACTGTTTACCTCCACCACACCTTTAACCTGTGCCAGCTGAGGTTTTATTATCCAGTCCTGGATTTCCCGCAGTGCCATGGCATCGTAAGGTGAACCATTTTGTTGCAGCGCGCCCGGCTTGGCCTGCACCGTATACATAAAGATTTCACCAAGACCGGTTGAAATAGGGCCCATTTCAGGCTCTATGCCCTCAGGCAACATATCCTTGATAGCGCTTAACCGGGTGTTGATTAAATTGCGGGCAAAGTAGATGTCCGTGCCTTCTTCAAACACCACCGTTACCTGTGACAAGCCATAGCGTGACAATGAGCGGGTATAACTTAAATTGGGTAAGCCATACAGGGCAGTTTCTACCGGATAGGTAATACGCTGCTCTGCTTCAAGTGGCGAATAACCCGGTGCCGCCGTGTTTATTTGTACCTGAACGTTAGTAATATCCGGCACTGCATCAATCGGTAACTGTTGGTAGCTCCAGCTACCAATGGCAATAATCAACAGTGTCAGCATTAAAAATAGATACCGCCTCGCAATAGCCAGGCGCAACATGGATTCAATCATAGTGCCCCCTTAATGATCATGCTCGGCTTCAGATTTTTCAATATCCGCTTTTAACAGATAGCTGTTTGTAGTGACATACAACTGGCCGGGCTTTAAACCGGCAATCACTTCGACATAATCCATGTCGCTACGGCCAAGCTGCAATGGGGAAAAGACATATTCGCTATTATTTTTCACGAAGACACCGCTTTTATTGTCCAGTATTTGAATGGCCGATTTTTTAACGGCAAGCTCAACGTTGAATTCACCGCTTATCACAGCACCTTCGATCAATTGCCCGGACGACAGTTTACCGTCACGGTTATCCAGCTTAACTCTGGCCAGTTGATAGGGCTGGGTTAATGATGGGATGATATGCGCAATTACGCCGTTAATCTCAGTGTCAGCGGCCATAATGACCACTTTTTGTCCTGTCGCGACAGCATCTTGTTGTGACGGGTACAGGCGAAAATCTGCCCACAGGCCGCCAAAATCAGCAATGCTAAACAGCGTCTGCTGCTGTGCGACTTCACCAACATTGGCGCTGCGCTGAATAATAACGCCGTCAATTGGCGCTTTAATGGTATAGGTATTTAAGCTCTCATTTGACTCGACAACGGCCAGTACATCGCCTGCTTTTACGCTGTCACCCAGCGAGAATTTCACCGAGGTAAGAATACCGGGAAAACGGGCATTAACATGGCTGATGCGGTTTGGATCAGCGCTAAGCTTGCCATAAACAACCTGATGTTGGCGTAATCGCTGGCTGTCAGCACGGTCTGTGACAATATTAACTGCCGTAGCCATATCATCACTAATGCGGCTGCTTAGGGTTTCGTTGTGTTCATGCTCGTCGTTTTCGTCGTGCCCTTCATGCTCATTGTGTTCTTCATGTTTTTTGTGCTCTTCATTTTTCTTAGTGTCAGATTGCGGCTTTACCGCTTGTTCTTTGGCATGGACGTGAGCTTGTTCTTGCTCATTGGCGGCCATTACATGCATCGGCATCAGCCAGGCTGCAATAAACATTGCCAGTGTTACATGTGGTTTCATAATGCTATCTTCCTGTATGTTCTGTTTGCCACGTCGCACAGTTAATGAAGTGCGGCAGCGGGGCAATAATCTTGTCAGTTACTGCGTTACCGGCTCG
Source organism: Alishewanella sp. BS5-314 (assembly GCF_025377695.1). Classification (NCBI taxonomy): domain Bacteria; kingdom Pseudomonadati; phylum Pseudomonadota; class Gammaproteobacteria; order Alteromonadales; family Alteromonadaceae; genus Alishewanella; species Alishewanella sp. BS5-314. The sequence continues at coordinate 2,536,232 of NZ_JACEHJ010000002.1, read as the reverse complement.
GCGGTAAGCTGTTCAATCGTCGCCTGGCTCAATAGCACCGCAGTGGCGGTTTCCAGTAAGTGTCTTTTTGCCTGCAACAATTCTTGCTGGGCATTAAGCCAATCCTGATAATTTGAGCGCCCGCGCTGGTATGCATCACGCGTAAGATCCAGCGCTTGTTCCAGGTTGGGGATCACGTACTGCGCCAACTGTTGGTGACTGGTAATAAATTGCTGTCGTTGCGAGTACGCATCAAACAAGCGTTCATGCAGGATCAGTAAGCTATCCTGCTGTCGATACTCGACATTGTTTCGCTCTGCCAGCGCAGCTTCGATGGCTGCACTATTGCGACGTTCAGCAAATAACGGCACTGAGATACCAAAGGTAAGGCCTGTATCATCACTGGCCTGATAGCGTCTTACCCCTACCTGCCAACTCAGATCGGCGCGATTCTGGCTTTGTGCCAGTCGCACTTCAGCGTCTTTTAACCGACGTTCAGAGGCAAAAATGGTTAACGCCGGCGATTGTTGCAGCCGCTGATACAGCTCAGCAAAAGGGCGGCTTTGGCCAAAAGCAAACAAGTTACCTGCCACAACGTTAAAGTTGGCGCTGGTATCACCCCAAAAACGTGCTATGGCTATTTTTTGCCGCTCAATGCGCTGCAACAGGGCGTCCCGCCCGATCTGAACCTGCGCCAGTTGCGCCTTTGCCCGCATGATTTCAGCATCTGACAAGGCACCGCTGGCAGCACGTTTTTCAGCGCTTTGCAGCAGGGCTTCTGAGAGCGCTACGGCCTCTTCTGTCAGTGTCAATTCCTGCTGGCTGGCCAATAGATTAATATAATTGCGGGTAAGCTCTGCCAGCACATCCAGGGTTTGCGCCTGTTGCTGCCATTCAAGAGTATTGAGCCTGGCGTCTACTACCGCAGCGCGCCATTGAGCTTTATTATCCAGCTCTATCACGGAAGATAAGGCGATTGTCAGCTCAGCACCGGCCAGCCCTCTGGCCTCTCCGGTGCCCGCAACATTCTCAAGCTCTACACCGAGTTGATAACCGGGTTTAAGGCTTTGCAAATCACGCTCTGCAAACAGACGCTGTTGCGTAAATTTAAACTGATGCAGCTGAGGGTTGTGTTGCAGCGTTTTATCTATTGCGTGTTGTAATGTCAGTGCTTGCGGCTCTGCACGTAGCGGAAGCGCGCAAAATACCGCCGCCAGTATTGCTGGCAGCATTAGTGTCATACGCATGGGTATGCTCCTGAAAGTTAATCGTTAATAAAAAAAGATAAACAAGCAGGATCAGATATTTGGCGGCGGCACCGGTGGGCGATAGCTAATGAGGTTTAACCCTGGTTGGGTAGCGGCTATAACACTGTCACGGAAGTTAAGCAGTTCCATGCCCTGAAAAAAAGCGATATAGCAGGTCACATGAGCATGATTACTGTGTTCGTCGGCATCATGCTCAGAGTTATGTGCAACGTTATGTGCAGTGACTTGCTCACTGCTTACGTCGAAAAGGGTATCTGAGTGGCAGTGTTCATGTTGCAGGTCAGTGTAGGCATGGGCATGATCAGGCAAATGCATAACTAACGCATCACAGGCCATCACGGCATGATTCAGCATAATCAGCAACAGTAATAATAAGCCTGATGTACGACCTAACATAAATCCCTCAGTAAGTTAGCGCTATGGTAGCGCTATTGCGACTTACGCTTTTAGCTGTAAAATCCTGCGCGCACCATTGAGTACAACTAATCCAATGATGAACCCTATTACCAGATCCGGATAGCGTGACCCGGTCCAGGTGACTAATAATCCGGCCAAAATCACCCCAGCATTTGCGATAACGTCATTTGCAGAGAAAATCCAACTGGCTTTCATATGCGCGCCGCTTTCTTTTTGTTGATGAATTAACGAAAGACAGATCACATTAGCAACCAAAGCAATAGCGCCCATAATTAACATCAACGTCGACACTGGCTCGTTACCAAACAGGTAGCGCCGTATCACCTCACTGATCACCCCAAAAGCTAAAATTAATTGCAGCCAGCCGGCAAGCTGTGCGGCGTTTAATTGAACCTTGCTACTACGCCCGACTGCGTATAGCGCAACCCCGTATACCGCTGCATCGGCAAACATATCCAAAGAGTCGGCTATTAACCCGGTTGATTGAGCCAGCCAACCGGTCACAAACTCTACTGCAAACATCACCGCGTTAATGCCCAGCAACCATTTTAAAATTAACTCCTCACGCAGCGAACCTGATGCTGTGGATTGTCTGGCCTGCGTTACCTCTTCGGGTTTCACCGGCCCGGTCTTTGTCAGCGATGCGCCCAGCCCTAAGCTGTGCATTTTTGTTGTAATTTCATTGGCATTCACCGTGTGAAAAACGCGAACCTGCCTTTGTCGGATATCAAACTGTAACAGAACACCGGGCTCAACTGTTTCCAGCGCCATACGGATCAAACGCTCTTCGGCAGGGCAGTCCATTTTAGGCACCCTAAATTCACTAAGGTAGGCATATTTTGCATGCTTATCAGGTGCATCAACGGCGCTATTTTCACTGTTGCCCGTTTCGCTACACTTATCATTGGAACAGCATTTTGCATTCATAACCGATAAACCTTGGGTTGATATGAAACCTAGTTTAAACTCTGTAGTTACTATAGAGTCAATAGGCAGTATCGAGATGATCAAGATTGGAGAGCTGGCAAAAATCTCTGGCTGTTCTGTGCAAACCATCCGTCACTATGAAAAGGAGCAGCTTCTTGCGGCGAAATTACGTAGCGATGGTAATTTCCGCCTCTACGATCACGCTGATATCGAGCGGTTGCTATTTATTAAACACTGCCGGAGTTTAGATCTGAGTTTGGCAGAAATTCGTCAGTTACTGAGTTTGAATGACTCGCCAATGTCGCAGTGTGATGATGTTAATCAGATGATTGAACAGCATATCGAGCAGGTAGAACGTCGCATAGCGGATTTAACGCAGCTTAATAAACAACTAAAGGCTTTACGTCTTAGCTGCAACTCGAAGCGCACGGTAGAGCACTGTGGTATTTTAAAACAATTGAATGAAGCCGTTAGTCAAACCAACTAAGTTGTTATCAGCAATAAATAGGTGAGTCTTAATGCACCAGCACAACCATTCATATATCAAAGACGACAGCGACAACCGGATCGCTATGGCTTTTTTCTTAATGTGGGTTTTACCCTAATTGAGTTTATCGGCGGTTGGTTAACCAACAGCACAGCAATTATGGCAGATGCAGTGCATGACCTGGGTGATAGCTTATCTATTGGCAGTGCATGGCTGTTGAACCGGCTTGGCCGAAAGTCTGCAAACCGACAATTTACTTACGGCTACCGCAGATTGTCATTGTTTGGCGCCTTAATTAACGGCTTGGTATTGATTGCCGGATCGGTTTGGGTACTGACTGAGGCAATACCGCGGCTGGCTAACCCGGTAATGCCAGTGACAGAGGAAATGCTGGCTTTAGCTGTGCTGGGTGTTGCAGTCAATGGCTTTGCCGCTTACCGCTTGAGCAAAGAAGGATTTCTGAGGTGTCTTCGAAGTTAGGAGTTCCGATTGATTTGTTGGCTGGTGATGATTTTGCTCGCTTCGTCTTAAGGTATGCACCCGAAATGTTATTCAGACTAGAAAGAAATGGGCAGTGACCTTTATCTAAAATTTTAGGGTATACGGATTTGATGGTTGATGGGGCACCTTCACCCCATCAATCTGATACCACCCTCAGATGGTTGATAGATCGACTCCGTAGTTGAGTTCCTCTGCGAAGTCCGGCAGTCCGTAACCGATGGTTTTCTTGTAGAAAGGAGAGACCTTCGCAGTCGGTGCCTTCTTCTTGTGCTTCGTGGTGTAGAGCATTCGTGCCCGCATCACCTCGAAGGAGTAACCGCGCCCTTCACGGTTCTTGTCCTTGGCCAGTCGGTTGATGGACTCCGTGTAAGCGTTGGTGACGGGCATGTCCGTCTCGAAGTAGGTCATGGTCTCTTCGCGCCAGTTTCCCACTGCCCTGACCAGATCGCTCCAGACTTCCTTTTGGCCCTTCGGGATGGTGGCTATCCACTCGTCCAGGGCGGCTTCTGCCTGGAGCCGTGTGGTGGCGTCCCAGATGCCGTAGAAGCGCTCCTTGTGCTCGTAGGCGGCCAGCAGTTGCGGGAACGCGCCTGTCCAAGTCTCCATGATGAGGCGCTCCCGGTCTGAGACTTCGTGAGCGCGTTTCAGCAGGATTTTCCGGTCTCCCTTGAGAGTCCGGCTCTGGGACGGTTTCAGCTCCTTTCTGAGGCCCTTGCGCACTCTCTCTAGGGCATCGTTGGCCATGCGCACCACATGGAACTTATCGACCACGATACGGGCCTGGGACAGCACAGCCTTGACCGCTGCCCGGTAGGGGTTCCACATGTCCATGCTGACGATCTCGACCTTCTGCCGGTCTTTCAGCTTCATCAGGTAGTTGGTCACCACGTCCTGGCGGCGGGTGGCCAGCAGGTCGAGCAGGGTTCGCTCCTCAATGTTGGTCAGAATGCAGCGGTAGCGCTTGTTCAGGTAGGGGTCGTCTCAGAATTCGGAAAATAAAGCACGCTAAGGCGTAGTCACCCCGTGACTCCCCCGCGCCGATGCAGCGAGCTTCGTTCCGTCTTGCAGTGACACAATCAGCGGGCAGGAAACGTTCCCTTTCCGCGCATGGCAGGCGCACACCAGTTCAGACAGCACGGCCTCCATGCGTGCCAAGTCGGCCATCTTCTCGCGCACATCCTTGAGCTTGTGCTCGGCCAGGCCGCTGGCTTCCTCGCAATGGGTGCCATCCTCCAGCCGCAGTAGCTCGGCGATTTCGTCCAGGCTAAAGCCCAGCCGCTGGGCCGATTTCACGAACCGCACTCGTGTTACATCCGCCTCGCCATAGCGGCGAATGCTGCCATAGGGCTTGTCTGGCTCCGGCAGCAGGCCCTTGCGCTGGTAGAACCGGATGGTCTCCACATTGACCCCGGCCGCCTTGGCAAAAACGCCAATGGTCAGATTCTCAAAATTAATTTGCATATCGCTTGACTCCGTACATAACTACGGAAGTAAGCTTAAGCTATCCAAACCAAATTTGAAAGGACAAGCGTATGTCTGAACCACAAAACGGGCGCGGCGCGCTCTTCGCCGGTGGGCTGGCCGCCATTCTTGCGTCGGCCTGCTGCCTGGGGCCGCTGGTTTTGATCGCCTTGGGGTTCAGCGGGGCATGGATCGGCAACCTGACGGTGCTGGAACCCTATCGCCCGATCTTCATCGGCGCAGCGCTGGTCGCGCTGTTTTTCGCCTGGCGGCGCATCTACCGCCCGGCGCAAGCCTGCAAACCGGGTGAGGTCTGCGCGATTCCCCAAGTGCGAGCTACTTACAAGCTCATTTTCTGGATCGTGGCCGCGCTGGTCCTGGTCGCGCTCGGATTTCCCTACGTCATGCCATTTTTCTATTAATCACAGGAGTTCATCATGAAAAAACTGTTTGCCGCCCTCGCCCTCGCTGCCGTTGTTGCCCCCGTGTGGGCCGCCACCCAGACCGTCACGCTGTCCGTACCGGGCATGACCTGCTCCACCTGCCCGATCACCGTCAAGAAGGCGATTTCCAAGGTCGAAGGCGTCAGCAAAATTGACGTGACCTTCGAGACACGCGAAGCGGTTGTCACGTTCGATGATGCCAAGACCAGCGTGCAGAAGCTGACCAAGGCAACCGGAGACGCGGGCTATCCGTCCAGCGTCAAGCAGTGAGCCACTGAACCCGAACCTGGGGCGATCATGGGACTGATTACACGCATTGCCGACAAGGCTGGCGCGCTTGGCAGCGTTGTTTCCGCGATGGGATGCGCTGCCTGTTTCCCGGCTATCGCCAGCCTGGGCGCGGCCATCGGCCTTGGCTTTCTACAGGAATACGAAGGGTTGTTTATCTCCAAGCTGCTGCCGCTGTTCGCAGTCGTGGCTTTGCTGGCGAATGCACTGGGCTGGCTGAGTCATCGGCAATGGTACCGCAGCCTGCTCGGGATGGTCGGCCCAGCCATCGTGCTGGCGGCCATGCTCTTGTTTTTTGGCAATTGGTGGACGGCGAACCTCCTCTATGTCGGTCTGGCCTTGATGATCGGGGTGTCGATCTGGGATCTGCTCTCACCGGCCAACCGCCGCTGCGAACTACCACCCAAACACGGCTAACTGCATTGGCAGTTGCCGAAACGAAAAGGAACGATGCAATGTATTTGAATATCACCGGAATGACCTGCGACTCGTGCGCGACACATGTCAAGGACGCCCTGGAGAAAGTGCCGGGCGTGCTGTCGGCGCTCGTGTCCTACCCGAAAGGCTCCGCGCAACTCGCCACCGATCCCGGCACCTCGCCAGAGGCGCTGACCGCCGCTGTGGCCGGCCTCGGCTACAAGGCCACACCCGCCGATGCCCCATCCACTTCAGCGCGGGGCAGACTGCTTGGCAAGGCGCTGGGATGGCTGGGCGGTGGCGACAAGGCTGGTGGTGATGGGGACGGACTGCACGTCGCCGTTATTGGCAGCGGCGGAGCCGCGATGGCGGCGGCGCTGAAGGCCGTCGAGCAAGGTGCGAACGTCACGCTGATCGAGCGCGGCACCATCGGCGGTACTTGCGTCAATGTCGGCTGCGTGCCGTCCAAGATCATGATCCGCGCTGCCCATATCGCCCATTTGCGCCGTGAAAGCCCATTCGACAGTGGCATCGCGGCGACTGTGCCTGCGATTGATCGCAGCAAACTACTGGCCCAGCAGCAGGCGCGCGTCGATGAGCTGCGCCACGCCAAGTACGAAGGCATCCTGGACAGCAACCCGGCCATCACCGTGCTGCATGGTGAAGCGCGTTTCAAGGACGACCAGAGCCTTGCCGTCCGTTTAAACGATGGCGGCGAGCGTGTGGTGGCGTTCGACCGCTGCCTGGTCGCCACGGGTGCCAGCCCGGCCGTGCCGCCGATTCCGGGCCTGAAAGAGTCACCCTACTGGACTTCCACCGAGGCCCTGGTCAGCGACACCATTCCCGAGCGCCTGGCCGTGATCGGCTCGTCTGTGGTGGCGCTGGAACTGGCGCAAGCCTTTGCCCGGCTGGGCAGCAAAGTGACGATCCTGGCACGCAGCACGCTGTTCTTCCGCGAAGACCCGGCCATCGGCGAGGCCGTTACAGCCGCGTTCCGTGCCGAAGGGATCAAGGTATTGGAACACACGCAAGCCAGCCAGGTCGCGCATGTTGACGGCGAATTCGTGCTGACCACCGGGTACGGTGAAATACGCGCCGACCAGCTGCTGGTCGCCACTGGCAGGGCACCGAACACGCGCAGCCTGGCATTGGAAGCGGCGGGAGTCGCTGCCAATGCGCAGGGGGCCATCGTCATCGACAAGGGCATGCGCACCAGTACGCCACACATTTATGCGGCTGGCGACTGCACCGACCAGCCTCAGTTCGTCTATGTGGCGGCAGCGGCCGGCACCCGTGCTGCGATCAACATGACTGGCGGCGATGCGGCCCTGGACCTGACCGCAATGCCGGCCGTGGTGTTCACCGACCCGCAGGTCGCCACCGTGGGCTACAGCGAGGCGGAAGCACATCACGACGGGATCGAGACCGACAGTCGCACCTTGACCTTGGACAACGTGCCGCGTGCGCTTGCCAACTTCGACACACGCGGCTTCATCAAGCTGGTCATCGAGGAAGGTAGCGGACGGCTCATCGGCGTGCAAGCGGTGGCCCCGGAAGCGGGTGAACTGATCCAGACGGCGGTGCTCGCCATTCGCAACCGTATGACCGTGCAGGAACTGGCCGACCAATTGTTCCCCTACCTGACCATGGTCGAAGGGCTGAAGCTCGCGGCGCAGACCTTCAGCAAGGACGTGAAGCAGCTTTCGTGCTGCGCCGGATGAGGAAAAGGAGGTGTTCAATGAGCGCCTACACAGTGTCCCGGCTGGCCCTTGATGCCGGGGTGAGCGTGCATATCGTGCGCGACTACCTGCTGCGCGGATTGCTACGGCCGGTCGCGTGCACCACGGGCGGCTACGGCTTGTTCGATGACACCGCGTTGCAACGGCTGCGCTTTGTACGGGCTGCCTTCGAAGCGGGTATCGGCCTGGACGCACTGGCGCGGCTGTGCCGGGCGCTGGATGCTGCGGACGGTGACGGTGCGTCTGCGCAGCTTGCCGTGTTGCGGCAACTCGTCGAGCGTCGGCGCGAGGCCCTGGCCAGCCTCGAAATGCAACTGGCCGCCATGCCAACCGAACCGGCACAGCACGCGGAGAGTCTGCCATGAACAGCCCAGAGCACTTGCCGTCTGAGACGCACAAACCGATCACCGGCTACTTGTGGGGCGCGCTGGCCGTGCTCACCTGTCCCTGCCATTTGCCGATTCTCGCCATTGTGCTAGCCGGCACGACGGCCGGCGCGTTCATCGGGGAGCACTGGGGTATTGCAGCCCTCACGCTGACCGGCTTGTTTGTCCTGTCTGTGACGCGGCTGCTGCGGGCCTTCAAGGGAAGATCATGACCGCTTCCCAGCCAGCCGAGAGTGGGCAGCTTTGAGCTTCGCTACCAATCTGGAGGAGTACCACCATGAACGCAAACGCCCCGAACACTGCCAGTTGCACCACCTGCTGCGTATGCTGCAAAGAAATTCCGCTCGATGCCGCCTTCACCCCGGAAGGCGCGGAATTGTATAGGCGTAGGTGTCAGTCAGATCCATCCGACTCGGCATTGGTGTTTGCTTTTTTACCCAACAAGCTGCTGGAAACTAAAAGTAAGGCACCGAGGACAATTGCAATATCAGCCAGGTTGAAGGCCGGCCAATGCCAGTCTCGCCAATAGAAATCAAAGGAATCCACAACATAGCCGCGAAAGACCCGGTCAATCAGGTTGCCCATGGCGCCACCGAGGATAAGACTGTAAGCGATGGCTTCTCCTTTATGACGATTTTCAAGGATCAGCTTGATCAGAAAAATCGAGACCACTACCGCGATTCCGATAAAAAAGTAGCGCTGCCAGCCTCCACCATTCGCAAAAAGACTGAATGCGGCACCGGTATTCCATACGTGTACCCAGTTAAAGAATGAGGTCACTGAAATAGACTCGCCATATGCCATTGATTGTTGCACCAGCCATTTTACGGCCTGATCAGACGCTGCCAGCAGGCCGGAGATGGACAACAGAGCGTACGGTGACAGATGTTTGCCAAAAATGGACATTGCTTAATCCTTGAGCGCCAGAATGCGTCTAGCACCGTTAAGTACAATTACCCCCGCGATGGTGCCGATAATCAGATCCGGATAATTGGACCCGGTCCACGCGACCAGAGCGCCGGCGGTGATGACCCCCAGGTTGATCACCACGTCGTTGGCCGAGAATATCCAGCTTGCCTTCATGTGCGCCCCGCCCTCCCGATGTTTGGATATGAGCAGCAGACAACTGGTATTGGCAATCAATGCGACGAATGCGATAGCCATCATCACCAGCGATTCAGGCTCACTACCGAATACAAAGCGTCTCACCACCTCTATGAGTACGCCCACAACCAAGATCAGTTGCAGTACACCAGCAACATGCGCGGCACGTAGCTGCATTCTCACGCTATGTCCAACCGCATAAAGTGCGAGCCCGTACACGGCCGCATCGGCGAAATTGTCCAGGGACTCTCCAATCAGGCCGGTGGACTGGGCGATCAGGCCGGCTGTCATTTCCACTACGAAAAGGAGCGCATTGATGCCGAGCAACCAGCGCAGAGTCCCGGATTCTTGCGTGGCAGAGGCTGCCGAGAACTCGGCCGCCTTGATGGTCTCCGGATCGGCAGCGACACTTTCCTGAAGCGAGGCGCCTAGCTCCAAGGTCTTCAGCTTCGCGGTGACGGGCTCGACCTCACCGTCATGCACGACCTTCAACCGGCGGTTCGACAAGTCGAAGGACAGTGCCCGAATCCCCTCAACGCCGTTCAGGGCCAGGCGAATCATGCGCTCTTCTGATGGACAGTCCATCTTCGGCACGGCATAAACACTGACCCATTCCCCCGACGCATCGGAGGAGGCCTGCATATCGGTATCCGCCGCAGGCCTTGCATGGTCGCCACAGGGGCCTCCGCAGTTTTTACTCATGATATGACTCCACTTGAATGTGATCGGGTTTTCATTTAAAACTATATAGTCGCTATAAGGTCAATAGCGTAGATAATCCGTTGCGGAGGAACCCGATGCGTATTGGTCAGTTGGCACAGTCAGTAGGGGTAGATACACAGACGATCCGCTTCTACGAACGGCAGGGCTTGTTGCCGCCGCCTGGTCGGCAGGAGAACGGTTACCGTGTCTATACCGAGAAACACGTTGAGCGGCTGGCCTTTATTCGTCGCTGCCGCATCCTGGATCTGTCACTGGCAGAAATTCACGAACTAAAGCGCTATCAGGACGACCCTCATCAGTCCTGTACCGCTGTCAACGCCTTGCTCGATGATCACATCTCTCATGTGCGGTCGCAGATAACCGCTCTGCAAGCGCTTGAGAAACAACTCGTTTCACTGAGAGCGAGTTGCAACGATGACCGGGAAGTTGAGGCGTGTGGGGTTCTTGCTGGAATTAGCGAAGGAAACATGCACCAGCAGTAGGTGAAGCATCAACCAGATAATCCGATGAGATGCCGGTCTGTCTCACTCTCATGCAAAGGTAAGATCAACCATTTAATCCGCTTACCCGAAAAACCGAAGAAAAATGGCGAGTAGAGACTCGCCATTTTCCGCTACCCCCTCGACGTATCCAGCTTAAACCGAACCACGAAGCCGCAGCGAGTTGAATACAACGGACGCTGAACTCAGACTCATCGCCAGGGCTGCAAACATGGGTGATAGAAGCAACCCGGCAAACGGGTACAGGACGCCAGCAGCCAGTGGAACGCCTAACGCATTATAAATGAACGCAAAACCAAGGTTCTGCTTCATATTGAGAACAGTCTTGTTTGACAGGTCCCGGGCAATCGAGATACCCCGCAGGTCTCCTTTTACCAAGGTGATTTGCGCACTGTTCATCGCTACGTCCGTCCCGGTTCCCATAGCGATACCGACATTCGCCTTGGCCAGTGCCGGGGCATCGTTGATGCCGTCGCCCGCCATCGCAACGATGCAACCTTCTGATTGAAGCTTATCAACCAGATTCAGCTTGTCGGCCGGTTTCACTTCGCCATGAACTTCGTCTATGCCTAGTTGTTCGGCGACCGCTTTTGCCGTTGAAATACCGTCACCAGTAGCCATGATGACCCTGATTCCCGCGGCCTTGAGCGCCTGTACCGCTTCAGGGGTGCTCTGTTTGATGGGGTCGGAAACGGCGAGTAGGCCGACCAGTGTGCCGTCAACCGCCAGGTACATCACACTCGCACCCTTTATCCTCCATCCCTCAGCGGTGGCAGCCAGGCCATCAACATTGACGTTATCCTGCTGCATGAACGCAGTGTTGCCCAACAGCAGTATTTTGCCTTCAACCTTGCCCCGTACGCCTATGCCGCTACCCGAGTCAAAGTCGTCCACTGGGCTGAGCACCAAATTACGTTCGCGCGCAGCGCTGACAATAGCGTCAGCCAAAGGATGCTCGCTGCCTTGATCGAGGCTGGCAGCCAGGCGCAAGATTTCATCGGCGTCCAACTCGCCAGCGGAAACAGCCTGATCGAATGCGGGTCGGCCTTCTGTCAAGGTGCCGGTCTTGTCTACGATGAGCGTATCGACTTTGCGCAGATTTTCTATTGCTGCTGCATCACGAAACAGAACACCCTGGGTTGCGCCTCGTCCGGTAGCAACCATGACTGACATGGGCGTTGCGAGCCCCAACGCACAAGGGCAAGCGATGATCAGAACAGCGACCGCATTGATCAGGCCATAGACCCAGCTTGGCTGCGGGCCGAACATGCCCCACACGACCAAGGTGAGGATGGCGATGGCTACCACCGCCATGACAAAGTAACCCGCCACCAAATCAGCCATCCGTTGCATCGGCGCCCGAGAGCGTTGGGCCTGAGCCACCAACTGGACAATTTGTGACAACACAGTGGCCGAGCCGACTTTCTCCGCCCGGATCACAAGTGCACCAGAGGTGTTCATCGTTGCCCCTATGACCTTGTCACCCGGGCGCTTGCTGATGGGTAACGATTCACCAGTCAACATGGATTCATCGAGAGAACTTGCACCCTCTTCAACAATGCCATCGACAGGAACTTTCTCACCGGGACGTACGCGTAAACGATCACCTTCATGCACATGCGTCAGCGGTACATCTTCTTCTGTTCCGTCTGCATTGATACGGCGGGCCGTCTTGGGCGCCAGACCGAGCAATGACCGGACGGCAGCGGATGTCTGGGAACGCGCGCGAAGCTCCAGCACCTGACCAAACAGCGTAAGGGAAATGATCACCACTGCGGCTTCGAAATAAACCGCCACACGCCCCATGGACATGAATGTTTCCGGAAATATACCGGGAGCTACGGTTGCCAGCGAGCTGTAGACGAAGGCGGCACCGGTACCCAAGCCGATGAGCGTCCACATGTTGGGACTGCGGTTGACCACTGATTGCCAACCCCGTACGAAGAACGGCTGTCCGGCCCACAGCACCACGGGAAGCGACAGTACAAGCTCTATCCACGTTTGCGTCGCCATCTCGAACCAGCCAAGCTGTGGCCCAAACATGGCAAGCACCGTGACAATGACGGTAAAAGGCAATGTCCACCAGAATCGCCTGGAAAAATCGTCCAGCTCGGGATTGTCATCTTCCAGACTGGGCATCAGGGGTTCAAGTGCCATGCCGCATTTAGGGCAGGTTCCGGGGTTGTCCTGACGTATTTCCGGATGCATCGGGCACGTATAAATTGTGCCTTTGACCGCTTCCGAGGGAGGTGGCGGGGTTGGTGAAAGTAACTTCTCAGGGTCATGCTGGAATCTATTCATGCATTTGGTGCTGCAGAAGTAGTAAGTTTTACCCGCATGCTCAACATGCTGGGCAGAGTCTGCCGTTACACCCATGCCGCAGACCGGGTCTGTAAGCCCTGAGCCCGTGTGGGAGGGTGTATGGTGATGACAATGAGACTCAGAATTATCGTGAACCATGGATAAGCCCTTTTCAAATAAGCAGGCAGTTTGCGCCGCGTTTTTTGCGGCTTCTTAAAGGAGGAGATTACATGAATCATGATACCATAAACTTATTAGTTAAAGATGACCAGGCTGCTCCCGCAAGCATTACATTTTAGTCATGTTATGCGAACAACGCTTTTCTCACCGATATAACCTAGCTTCCGGCCACCAACATTACATATTTGTCATTTTCTGGTCATGTTGTGGGCAGATTTCAGACTATAAAATTGATATTGACGACAATGAAATGGACTGGCTTCCTTGGCCTGAACTGTAGAGCGGAGTGGAACGATGAAGATTCTCATCGTAGAAGATGAAGTAAAAACTGGGGATTATATCCGGCAGGGCTTCATGGAATCCGGCTTTGTGGTAGATCTCGCCCGGACCGGGCTCGATGGTCACCACCTGGCGATTACCGGCTCGTATAACTTGATTGTCCTTGATGTAATGCTGCCTGATGTGGATGGCTGGCGAATTATGCAGTCATTGAGAGAGGCCAGATCCATCACGCCTGTGTTATTTCTCACCGCAAGGGACAGTGTAGAAGACCGGGTCAAGGGTCTGGAATTGGGAGCGGACGACTATCTGGTCAAGCCTTTTGCCTTTTCGGAGCTGCTGGCACGAGTACGTACATTGTTACGGCGCGGTGCTGCGCCGGTTTTTCAGGATCAACTCCAGGTGGCTGACCTGATGCTGGATATACCTCGCCGTCGCGCACAGCGACATGGCGTGAGTATCAACTTGACCAACAAGGAGTTCACCCTACTTGAACTCCTTGTGCGGCGCCAAGGGGAAGTGTTACCACGCTCATTGATCGCTTCCCAGGTGTGGGACATGAATTTTGACAGTGACACCAATGTCATCGATGTTGCTATCCGGCGGCTGCGCGCGAAGATCGATGATGATTTTGAACCAAAGCTGATTCATACCGTACGCGGCATGGGTTATATGCTTGACGTGACACAGCCAGGCTAGCCCATGAAAAGACGCCCGCCATCTCTGGTCGTTAGACTCACCGTCTCCATTGGCGCTGTGATAACCGCTGTTCTCCTCACCTTTGGCTGGATGATGGAGCGCTCTATCAATAATCATTTCGTCCAGCAGGATGTGGATGAGCTCAATTCAGTAGTTCAGGCGTTGCAATACCTCCTCGCGACCGTACCGGCCGATATACCCGCCGACGAACTGCATCAGCGTCTCGCTAGCGTGGTAACAGGCCATCGTAACGCTCAATACCGAATCAGTACCGATAGCGGGTCATTGATCTACTCAACACCGGGTTTCAATCTGGACACGTTCGCCCGCACTGCCCGACCTGTAGAAGAAATCACTATCGATACGGTTGAGAGCTGGAATGATCATCAAGAAGCCTTTCGTGGTGCGGTCTTGTGGATTGAATCAGACAGGCTTGAAGGCAAAGCCAGGTTCAGACTCGCGGTCGCCACAGGAATCGACTTTCATCTGCATTACCTGGACGGCTTTCGGAACCACCTTCGGATTGTCACCCTTGCCGCGTGCTTGATAGTTCTTCTGGCAACCTGGTTCGCGGTTTACCAGGGACACGCTCCTATTCGACGTATCAGCCGAGAGATGAGACGCATCAGGTCTGATCAGATGGATTTTCGCCTTGAACCGCGATCCGTCCCCGCCGAGTTGGTAGAGCTGACGATTTCCTTCAATGAAATGATTGGCAGGCTTGAAGATGTATTCCGACGCCTATCGGATTTTTCCGGTGACATCGCGCACGAACTGCGCACACCCATTACCAATTTGAGAACCCATACTGAGGTAGCGCTAACCCAGGCGCGCAGCGTGGAGCAGTACCGGGAAGTGCTGTATTCAAACCTCGAAGAATATGATCGCATGGCCAAGATGGTCGGTGACATGCTTTTTCTGGCTCAGGCTGATAATCAGCTGCTGAAACCGGAACTGGTCGATATCGATCTTCAGTCAGAGCTGAGAAACCTGTTCGATTATTTCAGCGCCTGGGCAGAAGAGCGGGAGGTGCTGTTAGAAAATACCGGAGAGCAAGTTCATGTCCTTGGCGACCGACTAATGATCCGTCGCGCCTTGAGTAACTTGCTGTCCAATGCAGTCCGGCATACGCCAGAGGGGCAGAGCGTAACCACAACCCTTCAAGTGAACTCCGGTAACGTAAGAATCCGCATACAGAACCCAGGGCCACCTATACCTGAAGAGCATTTGAATCATATTTTTGAACGATTCTACAGGCTCGACGCATCCCGCCAACGTAGCAGCGAAGGTGCCGGGCTGGGCTTGGCCATCACGAAATCGATTATCGAAGCCCACGGCGGGAAGATCAGAGCGTTCTCCACAACGGAGGCAACCACGTTTGAGGTTCAATTACCTCTAAAAATGGAGTAGATGACGACATTGCTGCCCTGGAGCTCCGCAACCACAGGGCAGCGGCCAGGAATTACGCTGCCATCCGCTCGCATTCCTCTGCACATTTCCTGCAAGCTTCCGCGCATTCTTGACAGTGATCCATCTGATGTTTCCCGCATTCCTCCGCACAGGCCCGGCACACCTTCGCACACAGCGCACAAAACTCCCTGGCCAGTTCACTATCACGGCTCATTAATACGGCCGCCAGCGAACAAATATCTGCGCAGTCCCGATCAAGCTCAATGCAACGAGCCATCGCTTTCACGTCTTCCTCACGCAGACACGCGGAAGCGCACATTTCGCATGCCTGAGCACATGTCCAACATGCCTGGATACAGGACTGATACATGGAATTAGTCATTGCGTTCTCCGGAATCGTTGTTCCATCGTTAAACATAGTTGCTTGAGAGCTCCTTCAAGAGTCGCCCACATGAAATACGACCGACATGAGCTGACCCCGTTCAGGCAATCTTCATTACAATTCTGTAAGGAACATAACCCTTCGCTTTTATTTCAGAAGTATCTCGGTGCGTTTTGTAGTGACGGATGGCCCAACCCCGATCTCTGACATAAATGTCATTTTCAGGTCAGGCTCAAGTCAGGTTATTTTCCATATACTCTGTGTAAATATGGCAAGAACCATAGGAAGGTTACATCGTGGTTTAGCTGCTTATGGATTAGCTATGAAGGCGGATGATCAGGAATTTAACATGAGATCTAATAAACCTAGGGCTCCGCTCTGCGCGGTAACCTTGATCGCGGGTGTGCTGTTATACCCAACATTCGCGGCGGCATTAACGCTGGAACAAGCTTTGCAGTTAGCCGAACAGACGGCTCCTTCGCTGGAGGCCAGGGCAGCAGATGTGCAAGCTGCGCAAAGCTCGGCGGTCTTTGCTGGCGAACTCCCCGACCCGAAACTGACGCTCGGGTTGCAAAGTGTGCCTATCGAAGGCGAGTCACGCTGGCGGGCAGACAGGGACGCCATGACCATGCAGATGATCGGAGTGATGCAAGAGGTTCCAAACCGTGCCAAAAGACGGGCGCGAACTGAAGCAGCACAAGCCGGCATCGAGGCCCGTGGTGTCCAGCAGTTTGCGGAGCTTTTAAATATCCGCCAGCAAACTGCCGAAGCATGGCTTGCCGCCTTCGCAATCGAGCAAAAGCTGACTCTTTTGAAAGCAGCTGTTTAATTGTTGCAGGGTTGACGCCAAACGCTTCCATTGCGGCACGGCAAAAATGGGCTTGATCGGCAAAACCGGCCGTCATTGCGGCATCCGTGAGTGACCGGCTTTGGGTGAGTTCGAATGCCAGCAGCAGCTTCAGCCACTTTTTGTAGCTCCTGAACGGCAAGCCGGCTTGCTCGCTGAACCAGTGAGAGAATCGGCTCAATGAGAGGTGGGCAAGTTCAGCCAGGACAGTGCGGGAAGGTTCCCGTCCATGCATTAACTCGGATCGCAACACTTCCACCACCGGTTGGAACCGATTATCCAGGCCAGATACGTCCCCACAGGTGCAGGCTTTCCGAAAATCCTCAAGCGCAGCTTGCAGATCGTCTGTGCTGCTTAACTGGATGAGTTGCTGCGTGCCGTCAAGCTCAATAATGGAGATGTTTTGTGCCATCGCCTGGGGGAGCAGGGTTTTACAGGCATTGTGGGTCGGATCGGCATAGAGGCACAACACCCTGGCAGAGTGTAACTGATGGATTTGCTATTGGCGGCACTGGCAAATTGGTTCCACTACCTGATGGGGGCCGCAGGTGAAATAGCGGGTGTGCATTTACGATATCAGGCCAACACGATAAAAAACCGACCGTTTTCTTTACACTCCTGGCCGACACTCAAATCAACTCACTTCAACCTCAAAACGTGTAAATAAATTCTGTAAAGAAATCTATGTAAAGGTTAGGTACCTTTTCTATGCGTTTGAGCTAAAATCACAGGAGGTGGGTCTGTTGTCAGAGGTGTGCAATGATTGTTGGTTATGCCCGGGTGAGTACTCAAGACCAATCACTTGATCTCCAGAGCGATGCATTAAGAACGGCCGGCTGTGATGAAATTTTCAGTGAGAAGATCACTGGTAAGCAACGAGAGCGGCCTGAATTGCAAAACTGCCTGCGGATGCTTCGTAAAGGTGATGTACTGGTTGTTTGGAAACTCGACCGCCTGGCACGCTCACTCAAAGATCTGGTAGAACTCATTACTGAGCTTGAAGCAAAGCAGGTAGGCTTTCGTTCTATTACCGAGGCTATCGATACCACTACCGCGGGCGGCAAGTTAGTGTTCCATATATTTGGTGCATTGGCAGAATTTGAACACAACCTGATCCGCGAACGCACACTGGCTGGTTTAGCTGCTGCAAGAGCGAGAGGACGCAAGGGTGGGCGCAAACCCTCTATGAGCCATTCCGATATCCAGAAGGCGGCGGCAATGTTGTTGGATCCTAAGATAACGAAGACCGAGGTTGCAAAGCACTTTGGTATTAGCAGAGTAACGTTAAATAATTCACTCATGCGAGAAAAAATTTCTAATTGATGGATTATCGGCGACTTAAAATCAACACTCTCTTAAAAACGAATCTCTAGCCCCTCTAAAAAAATATATTTCTAATAAATTTTTGAGAGGAAAGCTTGAATTAACATCTGAGAGCATGTTAGTTTAAATTTTAGTCCGTTTTAGTAAGACTTGAATTTGTAATTTAAGCTAAAATAGCTTTGAGAAATAGCTAAAACAGATTAAAATACGCGCGCCAAAAAAAAGGAACCGTCATGAGCTTTAAAGATTTGAGAAAACTCTCCGAAACCAAAGAGCAGAAAGAGAAAGCTGCACTGGGCTTTGAGAATCGTCTTAAGGCCTATGAGAAAAAGTTCGTTGAAGAGTCTAAGCAGTTGGCTCCGTCAGAAAAATTTTACTCGAGAAGCTACAATCTATAGTAGTTTGAACGAGCCAAAAGAGGCAGCATAGGCTGCCTTTTTTTATACTCAAATTTTAAATGAGGGTTAAGAATGCATTCACCTTTTCTAATCTGTCAGTTTGCAAAAGAGACTTTAAGCAATCTTGTTCGTGAGCGATTTGGTGACAACTTCCCTGATATTGTAAAAAAGCAGCAAGTTGGATTTATATACAACTATTTAAAAGAACTTAACGCAACATCCATTCTATTAGAATCTGAATATGTAGATAGAGATTATCTTGAGGATTACTCAAGGTACTATGTGAAATGTTTTAATCGCTATGGTGAACGATGCGCTCGTTTGCATTTTTTTTCTAGCGAAATACTCCACTCTCAAATCGAAAAAGGGTTAATGCAGGATCCTAAAAATCTCGAAAGTGAATTGCAAAATAGCTATCTCGGTTTTATGGTTATTAAACCTTTGCCAAAAACATTCATCGGTAAGACCTGCTTGAAGGTATATCCAAGAGTATGTGAGGATAAAAATAAATTTATTTTACACAAGCCCTACAATGTAAACTTATTTGGCTTAAAGCTCTCTGTAAACTCAATTCCTTTCCAAGAGCAAGATAAAGTTGTATCTGCATGTGCAACAACAGCTATTTGGAGCTTACTTCACGCCCAAAAGCATACCGACAGATATGGAGTACCGTCATCAAGCGAAATTACACTGTCTGCTATCAATCATATAGATAACTCATCAAACAGCTTCCCAAATAAAGGGTTGTCTAATAAACAAATACTAAGAGCAATTGATGTTCAGAGCTACAGAAATCATAAATTCGATTTCGATAAAATTGGAAATAATAAAAATAGGTATAGCCCAGGTAAATTTTTTGAGATATTAAAGCCATACTTGGATAGTGGGATACCGATGCTGTTAGGTTGTGATGTCTATTCTAAATCTGAGTCAAATTCTGAATCAGGATATTCTTTTGATGGTAGTCATGCGGTTACAATTCTTGGTTACAAAAATTCACCAGATGAGAAGGCTATATACATCCATGATGATCGGTTCGGTCCATATGCAAAAGCAATAATTCATACTAACGAAAAAAAATTTAGCTTTTCTGACCCAGAAGGAGTCATTATTTTTCCTTCTATTTTTATAACCCTGCATCATAAGAACCAAGAAGGTCATTGGTCTGAGCCTATTGAAATGCTTGTTCCAGACAGTTTAATTATCCCAACAAATCCAAAAATTAGGTTACCATTAAACAAGATAATTAACACTTGTGACATTATTGCTGAAGAGTTTTCTCATTACTATATGCAGACTCACTCTAGGGAAGAAAAAATATCTTTTGACATTAAGTTAATTACATTAGCGGAATTCAGGGACAGAATTATTTCTGATGCACGCATAGATAATAGGTACGAAATACTAACAAAAAATTCTCCTCGATTTCTGTGGGTTGCACGGTTTTTTGGGGATGGAAGTTCGCACTCAATATTTGAAATAGCTTTTGACGCAACTGATATACCTCAAGGTGAGGCTATTGCTCACTTAGTAGTTTTGGAGAAAGAGGACTTCGAAATTGTCAAAAATGTCGTACTGAACTTAAAGGAAGGAAGTATTATTCCGGCCAATAGTGTGGATAATTTCTTTCCCAACTTTGTTCGCTATTTGCAACCTGAAATTCCTAAATTTGAAGAGTACTTAAATAAAACTTATGGGGCAGCAAGAGCTCCATTGCGGCTTAAGCCAGAGGAGACTCTTAATGGTCAACTACATACTCAATCCAGTAATTTAAGAAAAATATTTTTTGGGCGAAGCTCCCCGTTAATTCAGCAGGAGTTTCCAGACCTAGGGGTTGGGCAGCATTTGATCTGGGCGATAAGCATAGAAGGAGCACTTCTAATTGGACATGAAGTAGGAGAGCTCGGGCATCCCACTTTAACTGGGTATAAATTTGCTAGGATTTCAGGTGAGTTACACAGAACTACTGACGGATGGGCTATTAATGCTAAATCAGGAAGATACAGTGGCGACTATTTAAATCAAAATGAACTACTAAGTAACGCGAGGCTCAAGTTCATGGAAGTATTTTATGAAGAAAAGAACATGGAGTGCAGTTTTTACATGAACTAAGCCAGATTTAGCATGTTGAGTGTAATAATCCGAACTTAGTGCCGCTCCGGCAGGAGCGAGTAGAGTGTGCATTCAAGACTTTGGAGTTTACCATCAAGGCATGCGCAGAATGACTATTCTGAGAACTGACATAGAAAGGGGGCTCGACGAACTCATATCTCAAGAAGAGGGTATGAGGTTTCAGGGGCTGGCGGTCGCGCTGGGCAAGAACCGTTGGCCTGAGCTAACTGCTCGCCAGCGCAAAAAGGATCTCGGCCTTGATGCTTACATCCCAGCCAGTTTAACGCATGACAGGATTGGCAAAGGACTCGCTGCCTCAATCACGCCAACGCTGAAGAAGATTTCAGATGACGTAGAAACTGCCAAGAAACATTTTCAAGATCTCGGAATGCTACTCTTCGTAACCCCAGCTAAGATCGGTAATGCTTACCGTAAGTTATGGGAAGAGACTATTTCAGAAAAGTACGGCGTTGTACTTCATATTATCGAGCGGGAAGACATCATCATAGAGATGTTGAGACCGGAAAATAAGTCGCTCTTGCCAAGCTTTCTCAACATCTATGTTGATAATGAACCATCTATTACTGATCTAAATGTCAGAACAAAAAAGGCCGCCAGCAACACCGTACAACGCTGGCTAGAAAAGACAAAAGGAATATCTCTTATCGATCTGAGTGCTGTGAGGCTTGAAGCAAATGGCACCGAGTCTACAGATGTTATGTCGCTTGAGCATATCGGCCTGCTGCTATCACAGTGCACCTGTCTTTTTCTCGAAGCGCCGGCTGGCGGGGGAAAGACCACTACGCTTGCACAATTAGCTCTCAGAATGCTTAATTGTACAACACCTTTTATTATCGAGTTATCCGCATGGATGTCTTCTGGCCGGAGTATCTTCGACTACATTGCATGCAATCCCTCATTTTTAGCTGAGCGACTTACTGCATCTGATCTCGCACGCGTTCAGCAGGTTGAACCTTTCGTATTTTTATTGAACGGTTGGAATGAAGTCGCTGAATCGCATGTGTCCCAGGTGAACAGTGCAGTTCGCGAACTTCAGCGTGATTTTCCTAATACAGGGATTATTATCACTACACGCACGCACCATTTAATGCCTCCGCTATCTGGTGCCGTAAGACTGAAATTGTTGCGAATTCAGCCAGCTCAAAGAGCTAGTTACATAGAGTCCCGCCTTGGTCAGCTTTACTCTGTGTTTAAACACCGTATTAATATTGATCCCGTATTAGATGATTTAACTAGAACACCACTTGTTCTATCAGAAGTTGCCTCATTGTTAGAAGCTGGTATAGAGATTCCGTCAACCAAAAATGGTATTGTCGAGAAAGTTCTCCAATTGCATGAGCAAATGAACGAACACAGAAACGCACTTCAAACAGCCCCCATTTTTGGTGAGCATGTAGAGTACTTAAAAGCTCTCGCGTTTGAGATGACACGTTGCGGCAATGTAATATTATCAGAGAACGATGCGCGTGGTGTTGTCGCAGCTGTTTCAAGAGCACTTACGGAGCGCGGACGAATAGAGCAAGTTGCTGCTCCACGGGTTCTGGCAACTCTTGCAGCCCATCATGTTCTGGAGCATATTGAATATCCTCACAAGGCCTATCGGTTCGGCCATCAGCAATTGCAAGAACATTACGCTGCGAAAGAACTCCATTCACGAATCTTTGACTTTCAGAGTAACAGCGAGTCTTACACTAACTTTATTGATGACTACATTAACGTTTCGAAATGGGCCGAGCCATTACGTATGCTTGCTGCGATGTTTTCCGAGCCGGCGGGTGACAGCGAATTAACTCAGAAAAACACATATGCAGGTAGAGCTCTGGTTGAGATGGCTCTTGAAGTCGATGTTGTTTTTGCAGCTGAGCTCTCGCAGCTTTGTGGGCCGGTTATTTGGGGTGAAGTGCGCGGTTCAGTTAATCACGGTATCCGAGCGGTTTACGATAGCCACAACGGTAGCTTTCGGCAGTATGCTATTGCAGCAATGTTAGCTACAGGGAAGACTGATTTCAGTGATATCCTTTTACCGCTTTTGTCGGCTGAAGATCAACAAACTCGGCTTAGCACCTATCGGCTCTGGCCAGATATTCAAGCTGTGTCAGTTGGCGAAAACTGGTCTGAACTGGTTCAAAATTGGAGAGAAGAAGCCCGCCAGGATTTCGTTTCTGAAATCCTTCATCATCGCTTCGACAGCAAGGTTGCGACTTTTGCTGCTGAAGATCGCAGCATTGCTGTGAAGAAAGCGGCGGTCTCCGGATTAATATGGACTGGATCTGACGATGCACTGATCCCTATTCTTGAGTCGATGGATGAACAGGCATTTGACGAGGTCGGGCGCGAGTATGCTGAACGTATGCCGTCAGTTTTCAGAACCAGAATCATTGCAGCAATTCGAAAGGTCGTCGACACAACTGAAGACAACTACGCCCGTTTGCGGAATCTACTCTACTTAATAGAGTTAGCTGAAACAGTTGAAGATGGTGTTGTTAAAAATGTATTGTCCGCAATTAAAAGAGAGAACTTGCGAGACTTGGAGTTCAACTACATAAAACCGGCTCTTGAGCTTTTGCACCAAACGGATCCTGTATGGGTAGGCGAATGGGTCGCTATGCAAATGGCTGAAGGCGCGCTTTACGAGCGAGAACTCTGGTTTTCATTCTTAACTGATCTTCCCGAAGAAGTGAGTGAAAAATACATTCAGCTGCTTGAAACTAAAGATCCTGATGGGGGGAGCTGTAACAGCTTAATAGCCGTTATCGCTGCACTTACAGACACCAAACTTGCTGAACGAATGTTTAAGAGACTGTGTGAGCTTCAACGAGATGTTGAGAGTAAAGGAACCAAATCGAAGACGATGCACCGGATAGAATCCGTATTCAACCGACTCCCTTGTGACATAACCATGACAGGTATTATATCTTCCCAAATAAGTGATAACCTCCCCGATATTAAAGCTACTACTTCGCTTCTCAGCAACATCTTTAACTCAAATGCTCGGGGGTTGAACATTGCGGATAATGCTTTGAAAGCGAGCCTCCGTGACTACCTTAAAAATAGTATCGATATTATTCTGCGCATAGAAGACTTCTCTGGAGAGGAAAAAGCCAATCTGGCTTCAGCGATCGCATTGATTGGGAAGCCTGAAGATCTGATTGATCTGATCAGGCTTCTCCGAGCAGATATTGAACGGGTGCGCCGAGGTCGAGCTGCGCGTGCAGCTGGGGATCATGGTCCTCTTGGCAATAGTGGCGCGATAAGTTGTGCTCGTCGGCACATCAACGCTCTAACACATATTGATTCTCCAAACACCATTCAGGCGCTCATTGACCTTTTGCCAGAGCCTGAATATTGTGTCGAAGTAGCGGAGGCAATGGCATGCGACTTTGCTCTAAAGCCGGAGAATCCTTTTGCCCAAGCGTTCCACTATGATTTGATCTGGGAGGCACGTGCCCAACAGGCCAAACGGACTAGTGACAATCACCGGTATAGCAAGTTTAAAACTGCACTCTGTACTGAAATCAGCCGTCGGATTGAGCTAAATGACGAAGGGAAGCACATTGCAGGGTTAAAAGAGCTGGCAAAAGCACTCTCGGCAATTGACGGTTATGGCTCTGCTAAAGTAATACTAGATGTTATTTCTACCCCTGGGATGTGGGACCATTATATATGCTTGGAAACCGCAGAGCGGCTACTAATGTCAGGGGTCATCTTTCCTACCGCAGTCGCATTCACACTAATTGATTCTGTCTTGGATCGAATTACGAGATGGAAGCAAAATGGAGATGAACGACTTTTAACGCGGGCGATGATAATTTGTCTGTTCGTCGAAACTCCAGAAGTAGGCGTCGCTAAAATACGCGAAGTGCTTGACCAAAGAAGATTGATAGGACATGAGCTTCGAGAGCTCATTGTCGCTCTTGGTGAGAGCAAATCCGACTCAGCCGTTACCCTGTTATACGATTTGGCATGTGATTCAAAGATTTTCAGGCAGTTCGAACAATACTTCATCAATTCTTTCGCCATTCTTGATACACAACATGCTCGTGAACTTCTCTTAAGCTTTGTAGATTCAGATATAAAAGGTTTTGAGCCGCAATATCGCCTTCAACGCCATGATGCTTTGGTTTTCCGTTTAAAGGAATTAACTAAAGGTAGAGCAGAAATCCTTTCGCGTCTTATAGACTTATGCCAACGAGATTTACCCGAGCCAAACCGGCAAATTTTGTCGAAAGTTATGGCGTCGATTGAAACGTTCGAAGCGCAGCAAGCTAATCTTTACTTGATCAACGACGCTAGAGACATACCAGTCCCTCAGGGGATTTTGGATCAATTCAAATCAGCGTTTATTGAGCGTCGGCCCTATGAGCAGAGTTCGG
The DNA here is from genome assembly GCF_025377695.1 of Alishewanella sp. BS5-314. NCBI lineage: Bacteria > Pseudomonadati > Pseudomonadota > Gammaproteobacteria > Alteromonadales > Alteromonadaceae > Alishewanella > Alishewanella sp. BS5-314. Next base: position 2,511,267 of record NZ_JACEHJ010000002.1, on the reverse strand, counting down.
GAATGTTCACATTGCACTCGCGTCAATCAAATGAGCTTCGGGCCTTACTTTTTAGGATTGCAGTTAAGGACAAAAAAAGACAAAAGTCGGCGTATAAACTTCTAGGCCAAATAGAATGTTGGCGTTTGGAGTTTGGGAGGCCAATAGATGAGCAGCGACATCCTGATTTGAAGTCTGGCTTGTCATGGCCGTGTTAGTAATTTTGGCTTAGAAAACAACCTTCAATTGATCTCAAACTTGGCGTAGCATGGCCGTAGCTTGGTTTTATTTTTTACTAAAATCCAGTTCAATTATATATTCAATAGGCAGGTAGATGTCCAATAGTGGAACTCTGACGCTTAATTACTATTGAAGGGTTTTGTCTCTATATTGCTCAAGCAGTGGTAGCCCTCAATTTCTCTCAAAACGTATATTTTGCTACCTGTTATCTTCCCACACCACATCGCACATTGCCCGACAATGACCAATATCATTGGTTCTAAGGAGTTTATATCTTTATACCAGCTGGATTTGTCTATACCAGATGGGACAGGAAATCTCTCCGGATGAGTGTGCCACTCTCCCACATAGTTCATCGTTCCGTCAGAGGTGTGGTGTAACTCATTGACCAATTCTTGATGATGGGGACTTTTTCGGACGACGGTAAATCGACTCCGAATGTCACCCTGGCCTGGTTCTGAGATCGCATGAATTACAATATGATTCTCTCGTCTTTCACCGATTAATACTCCGGCAGCTTCACGGCTTACAGGAGATAACTGCCGGTAGGACTGTAATTTCTCTATTACGTTAGCCATGATGACGACTAAGTGGCCGTTATCATCTATGTATGTTATCTCAGACATGGCTATTACAGATCCGACAGTTAGTCGCAGCCTTTATTTTTGAAGGGCGCCGAGAGCGTTCACCGTCTAGTCTAACCTCGTTATAAGTCCAAAGTCTTTTATTTTCCAAAGTCTGAAGCACTGCATCCTGCATGAGTCCAGCTGTCATGACACTAACCGATGCGTCATATGGTACGAATGTACTACCACAACTCAGTCGTTTTTCTGATTGCAAATCAACTCCAACAAATCTCGAGTCAGTGCCATTCCGGTAAAAAGCCGGATCAGTATGTAAACATTCGTAGCAGGCGCAGCTATCGTCAACAAAGACTTTTGAGACCCGCCCATTTCCATCATTGTAACCGTGGATCAGAACAGGTCGTTTCTCTTTACTCAATATGCGCACAACATGAGCCAATCTCTTGGATACTGGTGGACGACCAGTGGCATCAATCACGATATCGTATTTTGCGAGCTCACAAGGCGTGATAGGAAAACAATCTTCTTTAGCCTGGATCTTAGTGTCAAAGTGAGTCGAGCGTTGCAGAACTTCTTTCAGACTGGTCGCTTTATTCTGGCCAAAATGCTCAGTATTGAGGCTATGACGGCTAAAGTTGTGGGGCATATAAGTATCGCCGTCAAAAAGGTCAAGCCTACCTGATCCGCAGCCTGCTCCCGCTCGAACTAATAATGGTGCCAGGTTACCGCCAATAGTGCCGCAGCCAACTAACGCTATGCGTAGTTTACCCAGATCTCCAATTTCAGGACGCTTTCGGTTCCGGCTTAGGATTGTTCCTTTGTCCGCACTGGTGACGCAGAGTCTCTTAAAAGCTTTAACACTTTGCCTTCCACCCAAGAGAACAGCTAGATCTTTGTACTTAGTTGATTTGCGTGCTTTTCCAGGCCTATTCTTAAATCGTTCAAGTGAGATAGCGTTTATATCAAGCTCTACGTATGCTGCTATTATGGCCTGATTATGAACATCCAGAAGAATGGCATGCTTCTTAACCGGAGCATTAACAAAATGGCTAATAACTTGAGACCAGGCGCCGTTATCGACGTGAAACAGCCAATCCAACAGCGATTTAAAAGTTTTTGGAGGCCACTCTGCGCCTGAAAGCTTATTCGGTTTAACCTTGATACGGGCTGTTACAAAAGTATTCCCGTTTGAGCTGAGCTTTCTCTGTTCCATCCAGCGACTAAGCTCGTTCTGCTGGTCTTTGGCGGATACAATCCACTCTGGTTGAGTATTCTTGATGTCGTTGCTTTCGGCTTTCGCTATCCGACAGATGAGTCCTGAGTTTTCATCGGTCAACAGATAAAGCGACTCACTAGCTAACCAATAGGCTGCAAATTCTCCCTCAAGCTCTGCGCCGGGTAACGCCGTTGCGCTTATTTGATTTACTGCGCTGTCGAGTGTTTGCTGGATTTGAAGATCGACAACCTGCAGAGTCCCTTGTAGATCGTTTGGGTTCCAGTCAGCCTCCATCTCTTGTATGTAGCAAAGATAGTAACCGTGATTAATATGCGGTATTAATTTGCCGGAGTACTGCTCGGGATAAGATATTACATAGGCATATGGCAACTGAATATGCGGGTCGCCGGAAAACCGAAGAGCAACCCTGAAATCTCCCCCTAAGGTTGAGTACACCTTTACGTAAAAGCCTGATGAATTATCATGCTTCAGCAGGGGGGAATCAGCTGGAATATGCTGTGCTTTGGTGCGTTCAAACCCTAAACATAGTAAATGGTAATGAAGATCTTCCTGCAATTTAGTTAACCACTTCTCAGCGTTGAACTGATAGTTGCCGGCGCTGGATCTTTGCGTGGTTCATGCAAAAATGCGGGCGCAGCTTCCTTCTTCACAATGAGCTCGTGCTTCGTTACACGCTGCCCAAAGGCTTGATTAATCACTATCAGCGCATAGGTATTGCTATGAGCACTTTCTGCTGTAGATAACACACTTCGTAAATCTAAGAGCTTTGCAACAATTTCTTCTTCCCTTGGTCCATGATTTACCTGGCTAGGAAACAATAGGTCTTTATCTGTATTGTCTGGACTCTCAATACCCGCTAAGAACTTCTGTGGCAGGTGGTTTGTGACAACCTTCAAGGCATGATTCAAATCGTTGCCTTTAGTCGGATGTTTATCGAGGATGTCTACAATGGCAGCCATTAAGGATATTGATGATGGTCCTTTCTCTGGCCACTGGGCGTCTCGCCATCCCTTAATAATCCGGCATATTTTCCGTAAATGCGGACCGATCCTGATACAGGCATCATTAAACCAATTTTCAACAATTTTAGGGTCGCTCTTTCGCCAGGCTTCTACACCATCCCGGATGGCAAGGTGAACACTTTTGGGATCTAAATTGTAGTCTCGCTTAGCCCTCGCCTCTGAAAACAGAGCGTCTTGATACATATCACTGTTGAAATGAATCGCCTTCAACGCAGCTTCATTTATCATGAACTTGTCTTCGGGCACTGCGTACATAGGCACATCAATGTGGACATACATTGACGGAATTCGGATGCGACCACATGTGTTCTTGGCCTCAAATTGCCAACCCTTGTTTTCTGCTACCAATGACTCCAGAGCTGTATCGACAAGTAATATAAGCAAGCTATGCCCTATAGCGGGCTGATCATTAAAAATTTCCATCGGCAAATATGTGCCGTCGTCGATGTCCATTTCTTGCGGTGGAGTTGTGTACGGTAGATTAAGGGTGTCGTACGCAAAACTGCCTTGAGTCCAAAAACGAGGTGATAACTTCTGAAAGGCTTTTCGCTGATTCTCATCCATACTGCTTATCAGCTCTGCTACCTTTTGTAGCGAAGCCGGCGTTAAATATCTAAATCTCGTGTTTGCTAATCTTTGCCTTATCTCAAAAACTGATAGAGACATAACGAACGTCGTTTTTACGACAGCCTTAGCTTCGTCAAATACATCTCTGATCCGTACACGAACCGTCTTTCTGAGTTCTTTCAATCCGCTATGCTGTGCATCGCTTAACTTTAATTTAGCGACTAGGCCATCGCTCGAATTGTTATAGTAATTGTGAAAATCCCATGTCATAACTCAACTCCTCGCGCGATTTATAGTGATTTACGGATAAAGGGTTTTGCAGGTTTTGCAAAAAATTTCTTCAGTTTAGTGTTAGTTGTGTACTCTGTTGTCGCTAGCTGTTTACCACGACTTGATAAATTCTTAAGGCTGGCTTCGCTGGCGTTATCAAGCGTGATATCCGATGCAGCTTCATTTGGAACAGTGTCATCCAAATAAACGTAATTTTCAGGATTACCTCTGGTTCTAAGCTCTCTGATTAGCATGCTTTTATGTAATATTTGATTAGCAGTCATTGTCGCCAATACCAACCGCTCGCCTTTACCCCATAGGCCAAAGTAACCACCTCTCCACCAGGAGTCTTTAGCTTCTAGTGAAGAAGGACTGATTGTGTACTCTTCACCTAGCGTGCCGATATTAAGTATGTGAATGTTCTCCATCTTTGCGTCTGGAAAATCAGATTGCATATCTAAAAACACTTCCAGCAAACCAATGAAGCTGGGGTTATTCGCTACCAAACCACCATCTGCAAAATAAGAACTTAAATCGGCGCAATAATGCGGAGAAAAATACGTTGGCGCTGCTGACGTGGCCATTGCCGCATCAATTAGTGTTAGGCGACCATCTCTATTAAACTGAGGGTTATGTGGTGTTTTGAAAAACTGGGGCTTACCGGTAGATAAATTGACGGCCGGTATCATCACCCGCCGCTCTAAGTCATTAAATGTAACCGACTCTCCAATCATGCTTTCTACGGTGTCCTTTAGCGGCTTACTCGCATAACGAGCACTAAAGATTGCTTTAATTGGAGCAAAGAAACGGTTACGTTTTGGGAAAATGAGAGGAGCTTTTTCCCTGAAAACAATTTCAAGTTCACGGGCACTTTTACCGCATGCTAAAGCTAGGGCCAGAATGCCTCCAATCGACGTGCCAGTGATGAGGTCAAAATAATCGCCAACCTTGACATTGGTTGCCCCCGTTTTGTCTTCAATGATCCGCTCAACTTCAGCCAATACGCTAATCGTAAACAATCCACGAACACCGCCGCCGTTAAGGCTTAAGATTTTAATTTTGTAATCATCGCTTTGCATGTTATGCCCTGTTTCTTAATGAATGCCAAACTGTATACTTATACAGGCTTTGTTGGCAACTCTTTACTTTTCATCTTTCGGGTAAATCATGTCGAGCCACGATTTACTTTAAAAGTGCTGCGTCCTGCGTGTTTTACCTTAGATTTATTTCTCTGAGGTAAAGCACGCTTCATTACCATTAAAGGGGGGGGTTACTGAGTAACCCACAGAGCAATTTTTCCGCTTACCAGCAAAAACGATAAAGTAAAAAACAATGCTGTGACGATATAAGCCCCTTTACCGGAAAACCTAAACGTTATACGAGTTAGAAAAAACCACACGTTAGATGTGGAGCTGTAATTGCGTTGATTCATTAACGAGAGGTAATGCAGTAAATTGAGAGTGTTGATAATCGCCACAAGGACCAGCAAACACACGCCCAGTACATGAGAGATGACTAAGTAACGCCCATATTGTGTTAACGAGGTAAAGAATTTAGTGATGTGGCTATTCTGTGCTAACTCAACTAAATCAGGGGTTATTTTTTGTTTAGCGACAGCCAAAACCATTAAACACAAAACAAGAATTGCTGTTGGTACGGCGACTCGAACAAACCAATCACTGCTTGTGAAATGACCTTTGATTGCTGACATAAAGAAACACGTTAAGCCGAAAGCAGTCATCGAAATCAGAGCCATTTGAATATAAGCAAGAACCTCTGGAGCGAACTGCAGGTACTTCCAGACCACAAAAGCCATTAAAATGGCGACACCAAAAACCTCACCTCCATCGCTTTGGCTCCTTCTATTGACCCTGGTGCGTTCAATAAAAACTCTGCGAGTCTCTACAACCGTGATCGTTGCGGTGGCTGATGGTCTCGCTGACAGGCCGGCGAATAGAGCACCAAAGACAACTCCCATAAGCGGAGAAAATAGAAAACTTTGCAGCACGGAATTTGAGAAAATTTCTAACATACAACCCCCAAAGTAAGCTAAGGCATAAAGCCTTAGCTAAACGCTCTGTGAGTTGTTAAATCGACAACCGGCGCGTCCGGTGCATCACGTTTCACAGCAGCAATCCCGTTGTTCCTGGCTGCTTCGGTGGTATACATTTCACTGACACCAATTACCTGTCCATTGGTGGCACTTAAAGTGAAAAAGTATTGATCATTACGCGCTACTTTTTTGCTGTAATAGACATCATACGGCGCATGCGTTTTAACAGATTGCACGCCATTAAGGCAGTTGGCTTTGGTTGTGTACCCTTCGCTTGCCAGGATAATTTCATGATTGGCTGCTTTCAGGCGGAAATAATATTGGCTGTTCGTCCCCAAAAAAACTTCAAAACGTTTTGACATTGTGGTGTCCTCATATAAGTTAATTGCTATCAACTGATAAGCACTGAGCTTTTTCTATCAGTGCTTATTAACTAAAGACTGAGGTAATTTATTTTCTGGACATTGTCCTGAAAATAATTTTTTTGCGTCATTAAGGAATGAGTAGTGAGTAAGGAATATTCGTATTTATCTGTTGATCAGTTTCTACAGGACTACCAGGCATTAACTGATGGAGACATAAGGCGGCTCGTTGGAGTTTGCTACAGTCTTCGTAATGTCTACCGCTTGCAGCTGGAACCCAAAGATTTAATGCAAGAGGCGCTTACCAGGATAATTGGGAGTGATCGCAGAATTCCGGAGGATGTTTCGCTAGTCGTCGGGATCGCTAATGTAATAAAGAGCATTGCAAACGATCTCGTAAACTCGGCGTCTAATAGATCTTGGCAATTAGAAGTTATTTCCGATGAGATAGACGGAGATATGCCAAACGTCTTAGTTTTTTCGGCATCACCTGAAGACGAATTGCTGGAAGAGCAAGAGGTTGCCGCTGTTAGCGAGAAAGTGAAGGCAATCTTTTTGTTTTTTGAACATGATGCTGAAGTCTTGAGTCTTCTTCGTTCGATAACGAAGGGACTTAAAGCAAAGGACATAGTGAAGGACACTTTTGGTGGTAGCCAAGTCAAATACGATACCACGCGGAAAAGGTTAATGAGAGGGATAGCTAAAATGAAGGTTGAAGGAGCAGAGATATGAGCAGGAAAAGCGCACATGAAAACCTCAGTGACTTCATTATCGACGATATTCTGATGTTAAGTGACGATGAGATTGAATCAGAATTGCAGATTATGGGGATCAATGTGGATGAAAAAGTTAGCGAGTTTCGCCAGCTTGTGGATGCCCCATCACTTGAATATCGTAAAGCGCGTTTGAGAAATGCTAAAGCTCAGTCTAAAAAATGCACTGATATAAAGTCTTCTGCGAATGTCGTTATCGAAAATTTTAAGGCCGCGGGAAAAGACATCCGGGCGGTACTTACTGAGCTCGTTTTCAGTGGGCAAGTGCCGGCACAGATAACGATGGCTTTTCGTGATGGTAAGGAAATCAGTGACGAAGAAGCAGAGAGCATATTGGAAGATTTGATTAGCCTGGGGGTCGTAAAGGATGACGAATCTGGCCGTTCAAAATGAGGTATTCAAGCTCTATTATGAGTTGGGTATTACTGAACCTGGTGAAATTGATCTTGAAGCAATTGCTTTTTACAAAGACGCGGTAGTAAAACGAAAGCCATTAACTGGTTGCGAAGCTCGTATAATAGGTGTGGATAGCAAGGCTATTATCACGGTTAATGAGGGTTCTTCATCGGAGCGACAGAACTTTTCTATAGGCCATGAGTTAGGGCATTGGTTTAAAGACAGAGGAAAAATCGGCAACCTCTGCTCAAAGTCTGATATGGATGAAAACTGCGGGCAAAAAATAAAACACAACGAAAAGGTCGCAAACAGCTTTGCATCAGAATTGATTATGCCGAACTTTATGATGAAAAAGCTTATTCTTGGGCGACCATTTACCCTTGATTCGATCCGGGAAATCAAAAGCCAGTTCTGTGGAAGTTTTATCGTAACGCTCCGACGATTGATTGCGATGGATACTTATATGGGCTTTTTTGCATCATATGATCGTGAGGGGAACAGAAATTATTTCAACCCGTCACCCAGCTTACCTGGCGAATTTTTTCCACCGAGATGTGCTCCGGTAGGCTCGGCTATCCATACCTTATTGCGTGACAATCGAGAAATGGGTCCTACCGTTGTTGACGGTAATACATGGTGTAGAGGCGATTTGGCGAGCAATGCGGTGGTGCACGAACATGCATTTCATTACTTTGAAGATGAGTTTCTAACCTTGGTTTGGTGGCAAGATGATGAGCCAATATGGCGTCACATGGAACGAAAGGGCGAGCTGTAAGCCTTTGCATAAAAATGCTCAGTTATCGGCTCAAATGTACATTGAGGAGGCATAGTAGTTGTCAAAATTAGAAGCTCTTATCGATAACGCACAAGCGTATGCGGAAATGCACGCGAAGCGTTGCTCTGAATTAATCTTGAAAGATGGTCTCGCTGCTGCTTTAAAATACTGTCAGGAGCAAGGAGTAGAGCCGCCACAGTGTTCGCTTACAGCTGACTCTAGGAATGCCAAAATGCTCAGAGAGAAAGCAGCCAGAATGCTGTGTGAAACCAGATGGTGGGAAAGGCGGTTGGGCGTGAAGGCAGGACGTGATTTTGAGTATCGACAGATAATTGAAGGGAAAGTGACAAACATCATTTCAGATGAATCTTTAGAATACTATTTATCTAAAAAACGTCGCTAGTTTTCAGAGCGCCAGAAGGTCGAGTATGGTATTTAGAGATTTAAAAGGGAAGAAAATCACTCTGTTTGAGATGTGGCAACCATTTCGGCAATCAATATTACACCGCCACAAATTTTATGTCGAACAAGCCCGCGTTCGATTATTTTCGCAGTTCGACAATATTCAAGAGGATGCTTTTGAAGCTTCGGAGGAGTGGTTAGAGGCTCAGTCACGTCATTTCGATCCCGATAGACATGACCCAGCAGACTTATGTGAGCGCGCCAATAACATACAAATTGAGTTTTACCAGTTACTTGTCGATATACATGAACGGACGCGCCTTAGCGTGGTTGCTGGTATTTATCATGAATGGGAAAAGCAATTCCGGCAATGGACTCATGATGAAATAAGACGTTGGTATCGCGGTGAAAATGTACTGTCAAAGATATGGTCAGTCGACGTTGGAAAACTCGCAGAGCTCTTCGCCTGCCTTGGATGGAATTTTAAAAATGAAAGCTATTTTCCGAAGTTGAATGCATGTCGTTTGGTGGTCAATGTATTTAAACATGGTGACGGCAGTTCACTCAATGAACTTAAGCAACGTAATCCAGAATATCTGTTTAATCCATTGCAAAACTTTGATGATATGTTCTCCGATGTAAATCATCTCGACCACACGGCATTAAAGGTTAGCGATGAGCATATCCGGGAATTTTCCGACGCGATAGCAGTGTTCTGGCAAGACGTACCCGAGCAAATAGTCAACGTACCTGAAGCATCTTTACCAAACTGGTTTGAGCGTGCAGTTGAGAGTGATAGAAAAGCCAACGACAAGTGAAAGCTTCCACCACTTCCATTGTTTAGGACTCTACTCGTTAACATCGAATCAAAATATGTAGTGTCAGCTTTTGAATTCTCATATAGTGCAGATAGTTGGTACAGAAAAGTTGCTCAAATATGGCTCTGATTAGGCACATTAAAGTTGAAAATTTTCGTTCAATTCGCAATGCAGAGTGGTATCCGAAACCGGGGCTTAACTGCTTAATTGGACCTGGTGATTCCGGTAAGTCGTCACTATTAGATGCAATTGACCTTGTACTTGGAGCTCGGCGCTCTTATCCCTTTAGTGACGCTGATTTTCATCTAATGAATACAAATACCCCTATAAAAATAACAGCTACGATAGGGGCATTAGATGAAGACCTGAAAAATCTGGAAGCTTACGGAAATTTCTTCCGAGGATTTGATGCGGTTCGCGAGAAAATTAATGACGAACCGGGTCAAAATGATGAGGTAGTGCTAACAATTCAGCTCATAGTTAGTGAAGATTTGGAACCTGAATGGTGGTTGTTCTCTGAGCGAGCAACTCAATCCGGGATCGAAAGACGCTTGCAATGGAAACATAGGGAATTGCTGGCTCCAACTCGATTGGGCACAACAGCAAGTCATCATTTGGCTTGGGGAAGTCGCTCAATACTCAACAAATTGTCTGAGGAAACCTTTGATGTCTCCACGATACTCGCGCAACTCAGTCGCCAAACTCGTGAAAGCTTTGCTGCACAGGAACTTCCCGAGTTAGCGGGAGTATTGGGCCAAGTTCGAACTATCGCCAATTCTTTGGGTGTTCCAGTGGGGGAGTTAAAAGCACTCCTTGATGTTAATGGCGTCTCACTAACAAATGGCGCTATTAGCCTACACAACACAGACAACACACCTCTACGTCAGATGGGGACTGGTTCGTCCCGGTTGCTTATCAGTGGTCTTCAGAAAGCTGCAAGTAGATCTAAGGTAATTATTGTTGATGAAGCGGAGTATGGGCTTGAACCTTACCGGATTACCCGACTGCTGAATGAACTCGGTTCAAAAGATACAAACCCTATACGACAGGTTTTCATAACCACTCATTCACCCTATGTGCTGAGAGAACTTCAAGCGAGCCAACTTCACGTGCTAAGAAAACATATTGCTCGCGCTGGCGAACCGCTATCTCTCGATTCACACACTGTATTTAGTCTTTCTAATGGAGATCAAGAGCAAGCAACGTTAAGGGCTTGTGCCGAAGCTTTTTTTAGCAAAGCGGTAATTGTGGGAGAAGGCAGCACAGAAGTAGGTATCGTACGAGGGTTGGATCTTTATTATCATGATATTGCAGCCCCAGGCTTCCATGATCGTGGAATATTTTGTGCTGATGGAGGCGGAGATAGTTTTTTCAAACGTGCCGAAGTGTTTGCTAGCCTCGGTTATCCCACCGCAGTAGTCAAAGACTCAGATATAACTACTGCAGCGCATCAATTGCAAATAGAACAGTGTCGTGCGAAAGGTGTATTTATATTTGAGTGGGGCCATGGGATGTCCACTGAAGGAGCTATTTTCAGATGGTGTCCATTAAATGTAATCCCCAGTATGCTTCAGTTGGTTGTCGCGCTTAACAGCGAACAAGAAGTGGATCAGCATATTCAAAATGTCTCAGGCAACCAGCTCAGCCTTCAAATGTGTATAGAGCAAACTGCTGATGCAGTAAGACAACCTTTAGCAGCTGCGGCTGGTAAGTACAAGTGGTTTAAGAACATAGCAAAAGCGGAGCTGCTTGCACGGCAGATTTTATTCCCAAGTTATCAGGATTTTTCTGATGAATTTAAGGCTGTCATCGTTAATTTATACCAATGGTCCGTTCAAAATGGTGATCCGCGTTGACTGTTCAAACGGTACTGGAGGCTGATCTTGGATTAGTCATTGCCCCAGCCGGCTGCGGCAAAACTCATCTAATAACCGAGACGCTTAGTATTTCCCAAGACAAACCATACTTGGTCTTGACCCATACAACGGCTGGAGTTGCCTCTCTTAAACAAAAGCTCAGACGTTTATCTGTGCCTGCGAAAAATTATGTGGTGACAACAATTGATGGGTGGGCGCTCCGCTTAGCAAATTACTTTCCAACATTGTGCCCTATTCAATCAAGACCAGAACAAGGAAAAGTTTACTACCCTGAACTCAGACAAAAAGTTGTGGACCTTCTTCGTGCAGGCCAAATCAGCGACATCATCCGAGCTTCGTATTCAAGGCTCCTCGTTGATGAATACCAGGATTGTGATCTGCTCCAACATCAGTTAGTCCAAGCGCTTTCCTTAACACTGCCAACAGTCGTATTCGGAGATCCAATGCAGTGTATATTTAGTTTTGGCGGACCGATGCCTGATTGGACGCAGGACGTTGAAGCATACTTCCCGACAATACAGGAGTTAAGTACACCATGGCGTTGGAGCAATGCGGGTGCTCCTGCACTGGGGGAATGGATACTTCATTGCCGGCAATTGCTTCAACAAGGAGATAAAATAGACCTTCAATCTTGCCCAGCACATGTTTTTTACCATCAACTAACAGGTAATGATCGCACAGATTTACAGGGCCAGCAAAGCATTCATTATGCTTTTCTCCAAGACTACCCAAGTGAGTCATTGCTTATATTGGGTGACTCTGCGAAACCTAAAGTCCGACATGAGTTTGCAAAACTGACAGCCAATTTGGATGTGGTTGAACCAGTAGAATTCAGAGACATAATCACATCCGCTGCACAGATAGATAACGCTAATGGAATAAATTTGGTTCAAGTCGTACTGAATACTGCAGCAAATATGATGACGAATGTTGAAGTTCCGCTAACCTTGCAAAGACTAACTACTATAATGGAGGGAAGAAATCGCACTCCGACAACTCCGGTAGAACATCATTTAATCTGTCTTGCTCAAGGCTCTACACGGGCAAATATCCTAAATGCACTTCAACAATTGGAGATCAAACCAGGTGTCAGGATCTATCGAAAATCCGCTTTGCATGCCCTTAAAGAAGCTATTTCTATTGCAATTCAATCACCGGAACAAAGCCTTTTTGATGCAGCATCCAAAGTGAGAGAACGTATGCGACATGCAGGTGATAAGCGCATACCCCACCGGGCAATAGGCTCAACTTTGTTGCTCAAGGGACTGGAATGTGATCGCACGATTATCTTGGATGCAGGAGCTTTGAACTCAAAAAACCTTTATGTGGCTCTGTCTCGTGGAGCTAAATCTATCACCGTTTTTGCTCGAAACAATCTTGTGGGTGGTTGGTAATATAAACTTTTTCGCCTCTAATATCAGCAACGTTAAGACGGTCTCTACGGCTTCTGTGGCGGGCAGCGTCACTCCAGTAGAATGAGAAAATACTTTTAATTTCCACTGCATATTATGGGACATAATAGCGGGGAATTTTCGATAAATTAGTAAAACGACTAATGATTTCGGATGAAATCGAGGCATGTTTGAGAATGTAACTTTGCGAAGTAGCGGCGTTTATTTGATGATTTTGCATTCCAATACGGTCAATGGGTGGACCTCCCCTAATTTCAAGATGTACTGCAAGGTAGAGAAGAACAAAGCTTGCCTCCCGAAAAATGATTGCAACACTTAGAACAACAGGACGTTAGTTAAAATGGCAAAAAATGATCAAGCTCGGCCTTTTAAGCAAACAAACAGAGTATTTGATTGGAGACAACGTCGAAGTTGGTTGGCCAGTATCCGTCATTATGCAGGACATGTTCTTACTTCAGATCTACGGACTTACCTCGCACAAAAGCGGCCGGAATGTTGGTCTGACAACGTTTCGTGGCTTCCTGATTCAGAATACATATTGCCAGAGCTCACGCGCAGCTTAACTAATTACTACACTCATTTTAAAGGCTTTCATGGTTGCCGTCCGTTAAACCTGAGAAGTTATTACGAGAGTGGTTTAATTGGGCAGAATAGCGAATTTCTGTGCAATATGTTTCGAGACATTTTTTCCGACATCCCCCAAGAAGAAGTAGAATACGTCATTAGTCAATTCGCGGACCGAGGCAACGCAGAGCATGGCGTACTGTGGTTTGTCGGGAGCGATAAGTTTCTTGTTGACGAGTGTGGGCATTACCTTATCCAGGGGAGTGAATATCTGATGTCGCTTGCGGCGAATCTCAGTTATCTACCTAATGGTGAGGACTACTGCCTTCGTCTTCGTAAATATGGCATCCCGACAGTTCTAGAGGTGGATATTCCAGTGAGCATGTTATCGTTATCGCAGTGCACTGAACTAGCAAAAATGATTGTGTCCGAGTGGGGGCAATTACTAGCACGACGTCCCTTGTCTCTTCGTGATGACCCACCATGTTATGTCATACGACAAAACATTCCTCCTGAACATTTGCGAAATCACTACCACCCCAATCGGATCATAGACCCTCACAAAGGGCGCAGCATCTATATAAACAGGCACCTGATATGCGACGTGTGCAGCTAAAGTATAGATGGTAGTGCTGGTAGATAATTTTTACTGCAAACAAGGAATACAGCTACCTACTGATCGTCACCACTACTAAGGCGACCTGGCTGAAAAAAGCTAGTGGATACCAAATCAGCTTACGATATTATTCCAAAACTAATGCACACAAAATTTTGTGTTTACTAGCATCTAGAGCAGTCATTAATTTTGCCTACCCTGAATTAGTATATTGAAACTTGTACATTTAGTCCTGCAATCATCAGATCAATGAGGAGTTAAACTATGAGTGTACTGCTGTCAACTAAATGTGCTGAAAAGGCACTTCGTTCAACAAGTGCTGTTTACCACATCGTCAAAGCCACATCTTTGCATGGTGAAGAGAAGGTTATCAATGAAATGGCGAGACGGGAGCGCGATAGTACCGGCGTGAGTTATGGTGAGGCAGTAACTCAAGCTGCCGCCCGACATAGAGAAATCATGGCACTCTCCGAAAAAGGAGAAGAATATAAGTCGCTCAGCGAAGGACTTTCACGCGAAAGTTCTTTACCACTGACTTGTATATCAGCCTGAGATTTAAACAATGACTAACTTACGCGATGAAATCTGGATTGATGTACTAAAGGAGAACCTTAAGCACTCAGCTCACCCACTCAGCGCTCATGCACTATTAAGTTTTGAAGAGCTCGAATTTCGGACGTTGTCTGGACGTTGGCTAGGTGGCGCATGCAGAGGGCACGCAGAGTTCATAGTCCACAATCTTCTTGATGTAGCTAAAAAGAGGGAAATTTTCGGCTCACCGTACGAACTTGGCAACCCAGATATACTTGATAAAAAAGCGGTCCGTCAAGGACCGCTGATTGCTCACTTAGAAACTATTCGACCTTTAGCCGGAGGTTCCGAGCTCAATAATATAGAGAGCGTTCTTAAAGCACTCAAGCGTGTAGTAAAGGATTTAACCGGGCATGAATTCAGGAGTTTTACTAGTTCTACTTCGAATCTCGTCCAAGACAGCCTTAATTATTCATATGCAATTAAGGCTCTTTGTACCTTATACCGTTATCGGATGTGGGAACCAAAAATTTTTAACCGATTTGCGAAACCGAAGCAATCGCGTAACTTCAGCTTGGAGCTACGCGATGCTCACCCATTACACTGGAAAGACGATTCGGCGCGAAATGGGGTGGCAATTTATTCTGACCTGAAACAGAGCCTAACTTTCGGAATGAGTAAGGATGAGGTCAATATACTTTTGCCTGCTATGCGGCAGCTATCCGAACGGTACGCTCAGAGCCAATTTGCTTCACCGCAGGTATTGACTTGGTGTCTGGCAAACTCGGAGAGTAACCACTTTTTCCGGCAGAAAGATGACATAATTTCTCTACTTCCGCTAGGAAAGAGCCCTCGAACCAATCGACTGGATATCGACTTGCACATAGGATTGACTCTGCGTGAGTTAGATATTCGATTGCTTGGCAAGGATGCAATCAATCGTCTTCTGATTAGCGATGAGGCGAAGGTGCCTACTTGCCCAGAATGGTCGAGTCAGAAGCTAATGGCAGTTATCTGCGCAATCAGCAAGAAAAACATTTCTGCTTTTAAAGTTGAGCTTCAACGCTTACTAGATTGTGAGTTTTCCGAAAATGAGTTCGAAGCTGTTTTGGATCGATATCTCAAACTCACCTGGATTGTAAAAAGTCCTCTCGACAAAGACGTATCATTCACCCATTTAGAGACCCTAGCGGCAATCATTGCTTGTATAGGAGAAGCTGCGGAATCTGTTCGCACAAAAGCGTATTGGTATGCGAAGAAAACCTCCTCTGACAATCCGATGTTTTATCTGGACAATATTGAGAACTTTACCAGTGTGTCTAGGATACCTGAGCACTACCTGGAGTACTGGTTTAGACGATTCATGCTGGTAATGTCTAGACTAGTAGGGCGGGAGGACTTATGGCATTACCAGAACACTCTCGAACAATTCGAAGGCTATCGGGTGATTGATGTATTTCGGACTCATGATGCTTTCAATGCGGCAAGAATCGTCACAGCATACTTCGATAAAACTCCAAATCTTGTGGACATGCAAGCCTTTAAGCAATAGGCAATAGCGACCACACAACTGCGGTATAAAATGAAACATGTGCCCTCTATTTCAAGGGCACAGTAATCATAGTAATTAGTTAGTCTATTGGGTATGCGTCTTCAAAATGGTCATCGCATACAGGATTGTCTTGAGCATAAGCCGTAGCAGGGTTTTCACAATACTCACACTGAGAACCTTTCGGTGGCGTTGTCTCGTCGCAGTATATGCAGTAGCCATCTTCAGCAGGATAGTCAGTGCCGCAGTCGTCACACGTTACAGATTTTGTCATTTTTTCCTCCATCAACAGTGTCAACCAGAACAATGGTTTATCACACAATCGAACAAGGTAAAAGTTACTTTTTAAAGTTATACGGATAGAGCATCATTTGTGTCAGTACAAACATTTCAAACACAAATTTAGGAAGGTAAACGGTACTTTTGACTTGATTTCGCGATTGCTACGGATACGTGTATCCGGCGGCTTGCTTGGTTATAATGTAGTGTAAAATCGCCAAAAATGCTAATGTATACCTTTAGAGAATGTAAAGTCAGTAGATCTTTCCGTACCACTTGCAGGTAAATGTAAAGTCATTTTGAGGTTTTCGGCGCGTCTTTACATTTTGGGCTCGGCAGGTTGAGATAATTAGTAAACACGTTGATTTTCTTAGATAACTGTCTTTACATTCTGGTAAGTGTAATAGTCCCGTTCTAAGGTTGTTAACTAAGCCCCTGCCACAGGGGCTTTTTTCTGCTTGCTATTCAATAGCGTCAGTGTCTATAGTCAGAGTAGTGCTCAGCAGGAAGCGCCACTATGACACCGCATTCACATCATCATTCTCACTCACACTCGCAGCACCCGCACTCGCAGCGTCAGCACGGTCATGGGTCTCATCGGCATTGCCATGGTTTAGCATCGACAGAGGATAGCGGTAGCCGGCTGGGTTGGGCGTTTTTTCTGAATCTGGGTTTTACCATTATTGAGTTTATTGGCGGCTGGCTGACTAATAGCACGGCCATTATGGCTGATGCGATTCATGATCTTGGCGATAGTCTGGCGCTGGGCAGTGGCTGGCTGTTGTATAAGCTGGGTAAAAAAGCGCCCACTGCACATTACACCTACGGTTATCGCCGGCTTAGTTTATTTGGCGCCTTGTTAAATTGTTTAATTCTGATTGGTGGTTCAGTCTGGATCCTGGCCGAAGCCATTCCGCGACTCAGTGAGCCGGTGATGCCGCTGACTGAGGGCATGATGGCGCTGGCCGTGCTCGGCGTAACCGTAAACGGTTTTGCCGCCTATAAACTCAGTGGCGGCAAAACCCTGAATGAGCGGGTACTGAACTGGCATTTACTGGAAGATGTGCTGGGCTGGGTCGCCGTGCTGCTGGCGGCGCTGGTGATGCATTTTGTCGACTGGCCAATCATTGATCCGCTGTTATCGATCGCCTTTACCTTATTTATTTTGTTTAATGTACTGCGCAATTTACGCAGCACGGCGCGACTGTTTTTTCAGGCGGTACCGGATACCGCCTTACTGGCGCAGATCGAACAACGTTTACTCACCCAGCCGCAGGTGCGTGAAGTGCATCATTTACACCTATGGTCGCTGGATGGTGAGCAGCATGTGCTCAGTGCGCATTTGGTAGTAGAGCTGGAAGAACTGAGCCAGTATCAGCAGTTAAAAAGCCAGGTTGAGCAGCTACTCAGCGACTTTTCACTACTGAATACTACGATAGAAATTGAGCTGGCCACTGAAGCTTGCCGTGATCGACGGCATTAGTGTGCCCGCACTCCAACTCCCTGTTGTTGTGCCAGTAACTGGCGGAAGGTTTCGGCGGGTACCGGCTTACTAAAATAGTAACCCTGATAGTAGTTACAGCTCATTTGTTGTAGCATCACCAGTTGCTCAGCGGTTTCAACACCTTCTGCCAGCACTTCAAACCGCAGTGTATGCCCTAACTCAATAATTGCCTTGGTAATTTGCTGATTATCCGGGTTGGTGGTCATATTGCAGATAAAACGCCGGTCTACTTTCAGGATATCCAGCGGCAGGCGCTGCAAATATGCGAGGGAGGAATAGCCGGTACCAAAATCGTCAATTGCCAATCTGACGCCGGTAGCCCGTAACTGCTGCATAGTTTCGATAACCTTGTCCTCGTCCTGCATCAGGGCGCTTTCGGTCACCTCCAGTTCCAGGAACTTAGCCGGAAAGCCGGTCTCCGCTAACAAGGTTCTAACTTGTTGTCCCAGTTCGCCGCGGCTAAATTGGTGAGCTGAGACATTGACCGCCAGGCTTATGGCGGGCAGACCCTCGTCCAGCCAGGCTTTGCCTTGCACGCAGGCTTGCTGCAATACCTGGATCCCCAGAGCATGAATAAGGCCCGAGCTTTCAGCCAGTGGAATAAAAATTTCCGGGCTGACAAAGCCCAGTTCAGGATCACGCCAGCGTAGCAACAGCTCTGCACCTATTATCCTGCCTGTTGCCACCTCCAGTTGCGGCTGATAATAACAATGTAATTGCCCGGTTTTAATGGCGTTACGTAACCGGCCTTCCAAAACCAGTCGCTGTCTGGCTTGGGCGGTTAGCTGGTCACTATAATAATAATAAGTATTACGGCCTTCAGCCTTGGCTTTATAAAGAGCCGCGTCGGCACCCTGTAGCAGGGCTTCGACGTTGTCGTGATGTTGCGGAAACAGGCTGATACCAATTGAGGCAGCCGCACTAAGCTCCAAATCCGGCGGTAACATCAGGGTTTGCTGCATGGTGCGCAGCAGTTCCTGTGCAAAACGGGCGGCATCTTCCGGTTGCTCCAGATGTTCGATCAAAATAGCAAACTCATCACCGCCCAGACGGGCCAGGGTATCAGTATCGCGGCAGCAAATCCTAAGCTTCTCAGCAACTTGCTTCAGTAGCTGATCACCAACATTATGGCCGTAAGAGTCGTTGATATTCTTGAAGTTATCCAGATCCAGAATCAGTACCGCCAGTTGTAACTGCTCACGGCGAGCGACTTTCAATGCCTGTTCCAATTGATTGGCAAAGAAGTGCCGGTTCGGCAGGTGGGTCAGCGGGTCATATTGTGCCAGAAACGCCAGCTGGGCTTCCTGCTGTTTATAGGTGGTCAGGTCAATGTCGATACAATAGATTTGCGGCTTTTTATCCGGCAAGATCACCACTGCATGCGAAGAATACACGGTAACCGGGCTGCCGTCCTTGCGTTTTAATACCAGCTCTTCAGCATGGCGGGCCTCGCCGCTGCTGGCCATCTGGCTTACTGCCTCCCTGACACCATCCTGCATTTTTTCCGGAATAATCAGATCCAGCAAATTACGGCCGATGGCTTCCTGGCTGCTGTAGCCGTACACCAGCTCACTGCCTTTATTCCAGAACAAGGTAGTACCATCTTCATCATAGCCCTGCACCGAGATCGTCGGCATGCTATCGAGCAGGGTACGAAAGCGCAGCTCACTCTCTTCCAGTTTTAGCTGCGCCAACTTCACATCCGAAATATCCTGAATAACAGACACAAAAAAAGTGTCGGAGATATCGGTGGCGGCAATTAATGACACGGATAATCTGGCCCAGATCACCTGGCCGTCCTTACGCAAATAGCGTTTTTCTAAAGAGTAGTGCTGACGCAGGCCACTTAAGGTCTCTTCTACTAATGCCTGGTCACGGGCTAAATCCATAGGGTGTGTTAACTGCTGGAAGCTCAGTTCCCGTAGTTCTGCCATGCTGTAACCCAGCAGACGACACAATTCCTGATTAACGCGCAAGAACTGACCGCTGGGGCTGACATGGGCAATACCGGCGGCCGCTTTTTCAATGGTCTGGTCCAGAATATACTCGGACTTGGTCAGAGAGCGCGAGAAATGCAGGCGTTGCTTGAGTAGCAGCCAGGCCAGTGCGGCGGTTAGCGCAATATAAAAATAGCCTTTATAGCTTTGATAACGGGACAACGTTTGTGGATCGTCAGCCAAAGTCAACAGTAATTGGTCGCTAAAGGTGATCCATAGCGCACCAAATAACAGGTAGATCAAGGCACCGAACAGAGGGTAATAGCGGAGCTTGTTGAGTTTAGCGTCCAATTGCTTCATAGCGTGTGGCGTTGTCCAGACAGATATTGCGAACCCTTTGCTATCAAGCATAGCTTAATTTTACTAACTGTATGGCGCTAGTGATAAAAAACGGGCTTAACGCCCGTTTTAAATCTCGCTGCAGACTACGACAGCATTAGAACGAATACACCAGTGTTAAAGAGGTTTGGGTATCAGTGCGCTTTTTATCAACCGGTACATCAGAGTCATTTTGTACCAAAAAGGCGGCTTTCATCTGCATGGCACCGTTGATCCGGGCACTTAGCGCCGTTTCGGCAATGGTACGGGTATTATCATCACCGTACTCGACACTCAGCGTTTGGGTAAAGGTCGCTGATTCACTCAGCGTCCATTTATAGGATGCAGCAGCACGGGCCAATAAACCGTTCTCGGTTTCATCATTGGCACGTTTAGCGGTGTAATAACCGGGACCGATCTCAACATCCAGTGACTGCTGTTCCAGATTTAACAGCCGGGTACCATAACCGGCCGCCAGCGTGGTGTAGCGGGTATAGGCACCAAACTTATCATCGGTGTAAGAACCCAATACAAACAAGTTATCGTGCTCTTCAGTCAGCTTATAAGCACCTTTGGCAGACACCAGATAGCGCTCGGCAGAGCGCTCTTTAATCTTGTTGCCATCGGCATCGGTTTTCTGATCTTCTTTAAAAAATGCACTCAGAATATACTGGTTGCTCCATTTGCGCAGATCTTGCTTTGCATCCAGCTTACCGGTGATCGAGGTACCTTCGGTATTACCGGTAGTAGTAATAGCGCCAAGCTCTGCCGAGGTGGTCCAGACTTTCTTATCGGCAGCCTGCGCCTGAGTGGTCGCGGCCAGCGCTGCCAGCATCGCGATAGTTAATGTTTTCATACAGCTTCCTTTACGTCTTTCTTGATATGTACATCCATTTGCGGGAATGGAATACCAATACCTTGCTCGTCGAAGGTTAATTTCACTTTTTCCAGCGTGTCCCAGTACACGCCCCAGTAGTCTTCGGTTTTTACCCAGGGCCGGACAATAATATTGACCGAGGAGTCCGCCAGCTCTGAGACCCGGATATTTGGCGCCGGTTCCGGCAATACCCGCGGATCGTCCTGAATAATCTGCTGTAGAATAGTTTTGGCTTTGCGTAAGTCCGAGTCGTAACTGATCCCGATCACCAGATCGACACGCCGGGTGCTTTCGGCAGAGAAATTGGTAATATGGCCGCCGGTAATCTTCGCATTCGGCACTATTACCCTTTTGTTGTCCGGCGTTTTCATAATGGTCTGAAAGATTTCGATCTTATCGACGGTGCCAGTAATGCCGCCGGCATCAATAAAGTCGCCTGATTTAAATGGCCGGAACAGAATAATCAGTACGCCGGAAGCAAAGTTCGCCAGCGAGCCTTGTAGCGCCAAACCAACGGCCAGACCCGCGGCACCTAAAATGGCAATAAAGGACGTGGTTTGTACCCCAATCTGTGACAGTGCCATCAAGGCCGTGGCGATCATCAGGATCGCATACAGGATACTGGACAGGAAGGAGACAACGGCTTTATCTATTTTGCGGGATAACAAGCCTTTTTCCATCAACCCAGACACACTACGGGCGATGATGCGGCCGACATAGAAAATCACAATAGCTGCGATAAGTTGTAGCAAATATCCCAGCAGTACTTCGTGGTTTTGCTGAAATAACTCGGTAATTTGCTCCATAGGTTCACTCCTGTGAAAGTGGTTCGAACCGGCATAGTATCATAAAATCTCGCCAATTTTGGCTGGCAAGTGAGCATTTGCCGCTATACTGGGGCTAGCAGCTAAAAAAAGCGCTTGGTAGCCGGTGTGCTTTTTGGTTAAAATAGCTCTTCGCGGTGGTGACTGTAGCTCAGTTGGTAGAGCCCCGGATTGTGATTCCGGTTGTCGTGGGTTCGAGCCCCATCAGTCACCCCACTTTTCTGCCTGCAACCCTGCTGCGCCCCCTGCTATACTTGACTAACATTTAGTCTGTTCTGGCAAACCATGGACTTAACTTCGTTACAGCAACAATTACAGCAACCCAAACTGGCTCCGGTTGAGCAATGGGATCCGCCTTTTTGTGGCGATTTACCGCTTCGCATTGATAGTCAGGGCCGCTGGTGGTATCAGGACGGCGAAATTACCCGTCCGGGCCTGATTAAACTCTTTGCGTCAGTGTTAATCCGCCAGGGTGATGATTATTTTTTACAGACGCCGGCAGAAAAGGTGCGGATCCAGGTGGAGGATGCGCCCTTTGTCGCAGTGAGTAGCGACTGGCAAGGCGGCCCTACTGGCCCAGAGCTGTGGTTAACCACTAATCTGCAAGACAAAATTCCGGTCTGTGCTGACTACCCGCTGTTGTTACAGCAGCATGGCGGACAGCAACTACCTTACCTGATGCTATGGCGCGGCCTGTCGGCCCGTTTACACCGAAATCTGTATTATCAGTTGTTAGATCAGGCGCAGCTGCAACAGGATGGCGCTGGTAGTCGTGCAGTACTCTACAGTGGTGGGCAACCTTATCTGCTGGCATCTTCGGATGAGCTGCCCGGGTAGCGGTTCAATGCTGTGACAGCGCGGCTTATCGCAAATTCTGGTCAGATATCGCAAGCCAATTGCGGGGCAGCCTGTCGCGTTTGATAGTGAAGCAACACTTGCCACAGGATAATAATAATGAAAACGTCACTCTCCGTGCTAACCCTTGCCTGTTTAACCGCGTTCAGCTTGGCTGATGCCGCCGCGACGACCTATATTCATGCCGGCCGCCTGATTACCGCTGAGCATACCCAGCCGCTGACCGAGCACACCATCATTGTTGATGGCAATAAAATTGTCGGCGTCGAGCGTGGCTACCAAACGCCAACAGCGGGTGCCACTTTGATTGATTTACGCCAGCATACAGTGATGCCGGGGCTGATGGATATGCATACCCATTTTTCGACCCAGATGAGTGCCACCTCCTATGGTGAGGGTCAGCGCCTGAATGAGGCTGATTTTGCATTACGCGGAGCCGTGTTCGCTGAGCGTACCCTGCTGTCTGGCTTTACCACAGTACGTGAGCTTGGCGACAGTCATCAGGTGAGTGTGGCGCTACGCAAAGCCATTGCTCAGGGCTATGTCAGTGGACCGCGGATCTTCGCGGCAGGTAAATCTCTGGCCACCACCGGAGGTCATGCCGATCCGACAAATGGCCTGGCTTACTTACTGCAGGGCGATCCGGGTCCGAAGGACGGGGTAATTAATGGTGCGGACGAGGCCCGTAAAGCGGTGCGGCAGCGCTACAAAGAAGGTGCGGATCTGATTAAGGTAACGGCCACCGGCGGGGTACTGAGCGTTGCGAAGAGCGGCATGAATCCGCAATTCACCGACGAGGAGCTGGCGGCTATTGTCAGCACCGCACGCGACTACGGTTTTAAAGTGGCGGTGCATGCGCACGGCAAAGAAGGGATGCAGCGCGCCATTAAAGCCGGCGTCGATTCGATTGAGCACGGCACCTTTATGGACAAAGAAACCATGGCGCTGATGAAAAAGCATGGTACCTACTATGTGCCGACGATCAGTGCTGGCAAATGGGTGCAGCAAAAAGCAGAAATAGACGGCTTTTTCCCGGATTTGGTCCGCCCGAAAGCCGCGACTATCGGGCCCCTGATCCAGCAAACCTTTAGTGAAGCCTATAAAGCAGGTGTAAAAATTGCCTTTGGCACCGATGCCGGCGTTGGGGCGCATGGTGATAACTGGCGCGAATTTGTGTATATGACCGAAGCCGGCATGCCGGCCATGGCAGCAATTCAGTCTGCTACTATTGAAGGCGCGCGTTTACTGGGCATGGAGCAGGAGCTGGGCTCAATTAAGGTGGGTAAACTGGCCGATATTATTGCGGTGCCTGGCAATCCGTTACAGGATATTCAGCTGATGGGCCAGGTGAGTTTTGTGATGAAGGATGGTCAGATTTACAAGCAATAAGGCCATTGCAGCAGGCACTAGGCCTGCTGAAACCGTGCCAGAATCAGTCGCAAATCGTCTTCGATTTGTGCTTTCAGATCTTTCTCGGCAGTCAGACGAACTTTATCCTGCTGCCGGGTCAGTTTTTTGTCCTGATCCTTGCGGGCCTGATGGGTTGGCATATCTTTAACCGTCAGATACATCTGATATATCCCGGGGTAACTGCTTACAGCATCGGGCTTATCAGCGGCCGGCCAGTGGTCCAGTAACACCCATAGCCTTAAGGCACCCTCGGAGAATTCACATTGTTGTTCCAGCATGGCGCGGCTAATCAGTACTATGCTCTCCTGCAGGTACGCTCTCTTTTCCTGCTGTTGCTGGCGGGCCTTTTGCTCAGCCAGCTGCTGCTGTTGTTTCTGTTGCTGCAGTAACCACAGCAGCTTGCCGGCATAAAATGCCAGGCCCGCGACAATCAACACTGCTGTAATCAGCAGTAATACTAACCACCAGGTCACGCCGGATCCTCATCACCTAACAAATCTTTACGCCAGTCAGTACGCTCGAAGCGACTCAGCGGATCCTCATCCTGCTCTGAAGTTGGTGTGTCTGGTTGCTCATCATCCAGCCCTAACAGAGCTAACAGTTCGCTGATGCGGGCGGTCTGGCGGTTAAAATACTTGGCATCTTTACCGGTTAACAGCTCATCGCGTTCTACCCGCTCCAGTAAGAGTTGCAGCTTAGGATCGTTTTCCAGTTGCAGCAGCTCCTGCTCAGGGCTTAGCGGTTCAGCCTTCGCCGGCTTCAGCTGTACCTTGGGTAACGGGGCTGGCGCTGTTGATGCAGGTAACAATTCCAGACTGGTTTCTGGTAGCAATGCGATAGGTTTTTTACTGCCTAAGCGCGGATCTTTCTTCTGCTTACTGCCAGCACTATCCTGACCGGTCTTGGCTTGCTGCATGCTGTTGCGGTTACCTGATTTCAGACCGGCGCCTTTTTTCTTGCTTTCATCCTTGTGCTCACGGATCTTACGGATTTCGCTGGCCGGCAAATGGCGTTGTCCGTTGTCGTTGGCCTTACGGGATTTTTTTTGACGCGTCATAGTGATCTGGATACCTGTAAAAAAGGGCGCACATTTTAACCAGCTTTGCGTAAGATCACCACATCCTTTGCAGGAAAACTTAGACTTAACTGATCGCGACGGGCTAAAAAGTTAAAGGTATCCGGGTGGAAAAAGCGGATATGGGTAGGATCCCGTTTATAGTGCCAGTTGGCAAATTGGCTAACGGCCGGATAGTGGCTGGTCATAATGGCCAGTACGCCACCGGGTTGCAGTAACCTTAACCAGCATTGCCATTCCTGCGCCGGATTGACAAAGTGCTCAATAGCCTCACTACAGCTAATAAAGTCATAGCGCCGCGTCAGCACCTCAGGGTTATTGGCAAAGAACGGGTCCCACAGCTGCATCTGATGACCGGCTTCCTGCAGCATCTGGGCTAATAACGGGCCGGGGCCACAACCAAAATCCAGCCCCTGCAGCCGGCCGGCGGGTAAAGCGGCCAATAAAGGCCCGGCCAGACGGCTTAAGAACTGTCGGTAGCCGGCATCGCTGACATCATTATTATGCAACTGATAATGTTGTTGTTCTTGTTCTGCAGTTAACAACTGGGCGCTGGGGACAAAAACAAGTGCGCATTGCTGACATTGCCGGTACTGACGCTGCGGGTCCTGGCTAAACAGGCTACTGTCCGGGTGCAGACAGAGTGGACATGGTTCCATCTAACTTTCCTAAAAAACAAAAGGGCGATAAGAATAACTTATCGCCCTGTTTATTTGTGCCTAGTGGTGGACACTTCTCTCGAATCGCTCAAATCATCCTGAAGCGCAGCCAACATCGTGTTGCCAGTTATCCGTATATTGTTGTTTGCTGTCCGTGCGCGCTCTTTTCTTATTCACGACCTTCCTGGTAACTTTCGTAATCATCCTTGTGCGCCTTAGCGCCTGACACCATCCGGGCATCTTAAAACACAGCGCACCCAAGGGTGCTGATAGCTTCCTTTACCGCATGTCCCTGTTGTTGTATCGCTTTTAGCGAACGGTTTAAATTTACTCTGTTCTGCGCAGATGGCAAGTCTTTGCTGCTAAAAAATACAAAAAAAATTCGACTTTAGTCTAGGCTTTTAATATTTTCAGTAACTTATACTGTATAAAATATAGCAAAAAAGTTCCTGAAAATTGAAAATCAGGTTGATATCGTACAGTGCCTGTGAGAGATCTCGCACAGCGGAAATAAAAAACCGGCCTGACAGCCGGTTTTTTATTCAGACTTTGTTCAGCTTAGTGTAAGCCACCCAGGTATTGCGACAGTACCCGAATATCTTCATCGGTCAGCTTTTTCGCTACTTCGCGCATCATACCGTTCATATCGTTAGCGCGGGTACCGGCGCGGAATTCTTCCAGCGTGGTTTTCAGGTAATCGGCATTCTGGAAACCGATACGTGGGAAGCCCGCCAGGCTGGTACCGGCACCACGCGGACCGTGACAGGCGATACAGGCTGCAATACCGCGCTCGGCATCGCCGCCACGATATAGTTTTTGGCCGGCTTCAATCACATCTTCCGGTGTCGTACCCGGTGTCATGCGCTGTGACGAGAAATAGGCGGCCAGATCTTTCATATCCTGATCAGACAGTGCGGCTACCATACCAAACATGATGGCATTCGAACGACCTTCTTTACCACCTGAAGTCATACCCAGTTTGTAGTCGGTCAGTTGCTTATACAGGTACTCAGCATGCTGGCCGGCAATTTTGGGGTAGATGGCTAACGGACTGTTACCATCCGGGCCATGACAGGCGGCACAGGTTGCAGATTTTGCTTTGCCAGCCTCGGCATCACCATCGAAAGCGTTTGCTGCACCGATTAAACCGAATAACAGCGTCAGAGGTAGTACGAGTTTTTTCATTTTTGATCCGTCTCAGTCCGCATTCAAACGCCAGTGAGCTGGCTATAATGAATAGTATTAAGGTGTTTTTTCGCCTATTTTACACGAAACTGCTCAAAGTAAAATCCCATCCTTTAGTCAAAAGCTTCTTCCGATCCTCCAGATCCGTTACAATAACCCTAATTTAACTGCCGGAGCAGCTTGTGTCACAACCTAAGTTCAATTTTCAGCAGGTCAGTTTTCTGACCAGTGCCCCTGATATCAGGGCCTTGCCAGCCGATACCGGTATCGAAGTCGCCTTTGCCGGCCGCTCCAATGCGGGTAAGTCGAGTGCGCTGAATACCCTGACCCGGCAAAATAATCTGGCCCGAACCAGTAAAACGCCTGGCCGGACCCAGCTAATTAATACCTTTACGCTGGCGCCGGAAAAAAGATTAATTGATTTACCCGGCTATGGTTTTGCCAAGGTACCGCTGGCGGTAAAAGAAAAATGGCAGAAATCGTTATCTGAGTACCTGCAGCAGCGGCAAAGCCTGAAAGGTTTGGTGGTGTTGATGGATATTCGCCACCCTTTGAAAGATCTGGATCAGCAGTTGATCTTTTGGGCCGTGGAGAGCCAGTTACCGGTGCTGATCCTGCTGACCAAAGCAGACAAGTTGGGGCCCGGCGCCCGAAAAAAGGTGTTGCTGGAAGTGCGCGAAGCCGCACTGGCTTTTATGGGCGACGTGCAGGTGCAGGTATTCAGTTCGCTGAGTAAGCTTGGCTTACCTGAGTTTGAGCAGGTATTAAACGGCTGGTTTAGCGACGAGTCGACAGCAGACGTCGACGCGCCCTAAGTAAACCCTTCAGGATCCCCAAAAAAAAACCGACCCAGCAGGGTCGGTCATAGCAATCGGGGAGAAGCTATATAAAAATCAAATCAACAGGGTGTCTTATCGCTAAGACGGCCACAATATAGCACTAATTTTGTGCTGTTTAAAGTATTTGCTCTAAAAAATGTTGTTCAGTTACGTGAACTGCAACTGGCTGCTGCGCCATTGGCTTGTGATCAGAAAAACGGGCATAAAAAAAACGCCCCGCTGCAAGCAGCGGGGCGGCTAAATAAAGCCTACTTTCAGAATCCGGGGTGCAACACCCTGGTTGAAAGATAGAATATCTTACCTCTGTACCCTACGACTCAAATTCTAGTCATTTTCTGAGCGATTGCAAGAATTTTTTGTAATAAAACTACATAAAAGTCTAAATGGTGCATTTTTAAGACTTTTTATGTAATTAAATTACCACGCCCTAGTGGGCTTCATCCCAGTTGTCGCCATAACCCACTTCGGCCAGTAAGGGTACATCCAGCTTAGCGGCACTGGCCATCAGCTGCTTTAACTCGGTCGCTAACCAACTGACATCGGCGGTGGTCACTTCGAACACCAATTCATCGTGTACCTGCATAATCATCGCTGCTTTGTCAGCGGCATGTTGCTGCAGCCAAGCCTGTACCTTAATCATCGCCAGTTTAATAATATCGGCTGCCGTACCTTGCATCGGCGCATTAATTGCCGCCCGCTCGGCGGCCTTTTGCCGGCCGATATTTTTGGTATTTATATCGGGCAGGTATAAACGCCGGCCAAACAGTGTCTCGACATAGCCCTGCTCATGAGCGTGTTTCCGGGTGCGCTCCATATAATCAAGCACACCGGGGAAGCGCTCAAAATAGCGATCTACATAATGCTGTGCTTCGCCCCGACCTATGCCGAGTTGTTTGGCCAGACCAAAGGCTGACATGCCATAAATTAATCCGAAGTTCACGGCCTTGGCACGGCGCCGCTGCTCACTGCTAACTTGATCCAGACTTACCCCAAATACCTCAGCCGCGGTTGCCCGGTGTACGTCCAGGCCTTTGGCAAAGGCGTCCAGTAGGGCTTTATCCTGCGACAGATGCGCCATAATCCGCAGTTCAATCTGCGAGTAATCGATGGCCATAATCAGCTTACCTGGCGGTGCAATAAAAGCCTGGCGGATCCGCCGCCCTTCTTCGGTGCGGATCGGAATATTCTGCAGGTTGGGTTCAGTGGAACTCAGGCGGCCGGTAGCGGCGACTGCCTGATGATAAGAGGTATGCACCCTGCCAGTTGCCGGGTTAATCATTTTCGGCAGTTTTTCGGTATAGGTGGAACGCAGTTTGCTCAGGCCACGGTGCTCCGTGATCAGTTTGGGAAATTCATATTCCAGTGCTAATTCTGCCAGTACCTCTTCCGCTGTAGAGGGCGTGCCGCTCGGGGTCTTTTTCAGTACCGGCAACTTCATCTGCTCAAACAGAATTTCTTGTAACTGTTTCGGGGAGGCCAGATTAAACTCTTTGCCGGCTTGTTGATAAGCCAGTTGCTCCAGTTCGGCAATCCGCTGACTTAACTGCTGGCTTTGCTCGGCCAGTAACTGGCTATCGATCAGCACGCCGTGCCGCTCGATATCCGACAGAATAGCAATCAGCGGCAGTTCAATCTCATTGAATACTTTGACCAGGCCGGGGCTTTGCTGCAACTGTGGCCACAATGTCTGATGCAGCCGCAAGGTGACATCGGCATCTTCGGCTGCGTATTCGGCTGCTTTTTCCAGTTCAATCTGGTTAAACGTCAGCTGTTTGGCACCCTTGCCGGCTAAATCTTCGAAGCTGATGGTGCTATGTCCCAGATATTTCAGCGCCAGGCTGTCCATATCATGGCGGCCGGCCACCGAGTTCAGCACATAGGACTCCAGCATAGTGTCAAACTTAACGCCCTTAAGTGCAATATTGTAACGTGCCAGCACACTTTGGTCGTACTTCAGATTTTGGCCTACCTTGGCTTTGGCTGGATTTTCCAGCCAGGGTGTTAGGCGTTGCAGACAGTCCTTACGATCCAGTTGTGCCGGCGCGCCCAGATAGTCGTGTGCCAGCGGCAGGTACCAGGCTTTACCCGGCGCGGTAGCGAAGGACATCCCGACCAGTTCCGCCTGCATATAATCCAGGCTGGTGGTTTCGGTATCAAAAGCCGTCAGTTCAGCTTGCTCCAGCTCGGCTAATAAGGCAGTCAAATCTGCTGAGCTCAGAATGGTCTGATACTGCTGGCGATCAATCACTTGTCTGACTTGCTCAGGGCTTTCTGTTGTTGGACTGTCTGCCTGCTCGGTCTTCGCTATTCCCGCCGCCGGCTCACTGTTGGCCAGGACTTCCGCCAGCCAGCGTTTAAATTCGCACTCCCGGTACAGCTCTGCCAGTTGTGCCCGGTCGGCGGGCTGGATCTGCAATTCGTCCAGCGTGCAGGGAAGCTCTACGTCACACTTAATGGTTGCCAGCTCATATGACAGCTTTAGTTGGGCTTCAAATTCCTGCAGCTTAGCGGCCATGGTTTTCGCACCACGGAAACTCAGGCCTGCGACCTGATCCAGCTGTTGGTAAATCTGTGCGATAGAACCCAGCCCCTGCAGCAGAGCCGCTGCCGTTTTCTCCCCCACCCCTGGTAGACCCGGGATGTTATCCACTTTATCGCCCATCAGCGCCAGATAATCGATAATCAACTCCGGGCCAATACCGAATTTTTCTATTACTGCAGGTGGATCGAGCAGCGTATTGGTCATGGTATTGATCAGTGTGACATGCTCATCAACCAGCTGCGCCATATCTTTATCACCGGTTGAAATCAGCGTATGGCGGCCAGCGGCACTGGCCTGGCGGGCCAGGGTACCTATTACATCGTCAGCTTCAACGCCGCTAATGCATAATAATGGCAGGCCCATAGCGCGAATAATCTTGTGCAGCGGCTCAATCTGGCTGCGAAGATCGTCTGGCATTGGTGGCCGGTGCGCTTTGTACTCAGCATACATTTCGTTGCGAAAAGTCGGGCCCTTGGCATCGAATACTACCGCCATCTGGGTTGGCTGATACTGTTTCAGCAAACTTTTCAGCATATTGACGACGCCATAAATGGCACCGGTCGCTTCGCCGCGGGAGTTAGTCAGATGCGGTGGCGCATGATAGGCGCGAAATAAATAAGAAGAACCGTCAACCAATATTAACGGATTTGTCGGGATATAAACCATGATGCTGTTCCTGCGCGGACTTGATGCTATAGCATGCCATAGCAGACCAGATCAGGCTAGCTGAACAAGTTTCCGGGATAGAGACTTATTAAGGCATAAGCTGTGGATAACTTTGTGCAAAACAATAGGAGATAACCACGCTGTAATTGACAGCATGGGGAACATTTTACTTCTAAGTGTTTGTCTTATAAAAGAAAGGTGCCTAACTGCAAGTGCCCTGATTCTTATTTTTTTAGCATTGCGTAATGTGGAAAACGCTTTAGCTTTCGCCCGGAGTCCATTCTCGACAGCAGCCTGCAACTCCGCGCAGGTTGAACAGACTATCACAACTGACGCTTTTGCCCAGAGCTAATTTTAAAAAATTTTGCTCCTAAAAAAATGCGCTTCTACTCAAAAAAGCATAAAGCAGATTTGACGGGCCTTTTAGCAGATTAGCATCGCGATTTGATCTTGGGTTATTGTTGTGCAAAGGCTGAACAGGGACTCTTCCGTTCTGCGGCAAAGGCAGGCTATAATGCCAGAAAATCAGTATGGCTTTTAGGATGGGATCATCACTATGAAGAAATTATCACTTGCAGTGGCATTACTGCTGACCACGCTGGGTATCAATGCCAGCACTGACCAGGAAAAAGATGCCATTGCCAAGCGTATTGCCCCAGTTGGCCAGGTTTATGTTGCTGGCGCAGCTGCCGCAACTGCTGCCGTTGCCTCGGGGCCTCGTAGCGGTGAGCAAGTATATCAGGCGGCTTGTTTTGCCTGTCACGGTACAGGTGCCCTGGATGCGCCTAAACCAAATTCAGCAGACTGGAAGCCGCGAATGGCACAGGGCTTTGACGTGTTGTTAAAGCACTCGATTGAAGGTTTCAACAATATGCCAGCAATGGGTACCTGTATGAATTGCTCGGAAGATGAGATCGCTGCCGCCATCCGTTTTATGACTGATGGTGTTTAACTGATACCGCTATACCGTGAAAAGCCGCGCAATAGCGCGGCTTTTTGTTTTCAGGCTGTTTTAAAGCCGGCTAAACTAATTCAGTTTTATTTCTTTACTCACTCTTCCATGCGTCTAAACTTTATGCATAATAACACTTTGTTATTATTGCTCTGACCAGTGTTTTTGCGCAACGGAATGGCGGATTTGAATAAGTTATCGACACTTCAGCATCAACTCAATAAAACCAATACCCGACTGCGGCGGTTATTGGCTTTAATTGCGCGCTATAAAGAAGCCTATACCATTCAGGGCGCCTTGTTGAAACTGTCGGAACTGGCGAGCAGTATCAGCGATATGGCAGAGTTTTATCCGGCGATCCACAAGATGGTGTCGGAGTTACTGCATGCGGAAAACTTTTATGTGGTGCTGTATGACAGCGAAACCACACAATATAGCCTGCAGTATTTTTCTGACGAAAAAGATCAGCAACTGATCGTGTCAGTGCCTTCCAGTGCTTTCTCCAGCGGCTTAACCGGTTATGTTGTGCGGACGCAACAACCTTTGCTCTGTGATGAGGCGCAGTTTGATGCGTTAGTCAGCAGTGGTGAAATCCAGTCGCAAGGCTCACCATCCGCGCATTGGATGGGGATCCCGTTATTGCGCGAAGACAAAGTTATCGGTGTGATGGCGATTCAGTCCTATGATCCGGCGTACCGCTATAACGAACATGATCTGAAACTGTTTAATAGCATTGGCAGTAATACCGTTATCGCACTGGATCGGGTAAAAAGCCGCGAATTGCTGGAAACGACAGTGCGGCAACGCACCTTGCAGCTGCGGCAAACTAACGAGTCGCTGCAAAAAGAAATCAAAGAGCGGATCCATGCCGAAAAGCTGCAAGCCGCGCTGTATGAAATTTCTGAGTTAACAGCCAGTAGCCAGGATATGCAAACCTTTTACCGCGCCATGCACAAGGTACTCTGTGGCTTAATGGCAGCAGATAATTGTTATATTGCCCTGCTGGACCAGGAAGGTACTAAACTGACTTTCCCATTTTATCTGGATCAATATAGTCCTGCCGCCAATGATCGACCTCTGGGTAAAGGTTTTACTGAGTATGTGATCCGTTGTGCCGAAGCGCGCTTGATTAACAGCGAAGAAGCGGCGCAGCTGGTGGAGCGAGGCGAGATCCGCCGGGGTATTGGTAGTTTAAACCAGCCGCATCGCATTTCGAGCAGCTGGCTGGGCGCACCATTAAAAGTTGATCAGCGGGTACTGGGCGTGATCGCAGTGCAATCTTATGAAACCGGCTATCAGTATACCGAGCAGGAATTGACTATCCTGCGTTTTGTTTCACAACATATTGCCGTTGCCATTCAGCGTAAATTAGCCTCGGAACGTCAGCGGCAACATCAGGAAGAGCTGGAGCGAAAAGTATTTGAAAGTACGCGGGAATTACGGCAAACCAATTTATTTTTACGTTTACAGGTAGAAGAGCGCAAAAAGGCCGAGCAGAAGCTGTTTTATGATGCCAATCATGACGTGTTAACCGGCCTCGCCAACCGGCAAATGTTTCTGCAGCAGCTCAAGCAGCAGTTTGCGCTGATCAAACGCCAGAGCCAACCGGGTATGGCGTTGCTGTTTCTCGATCTGGATCGCTTTAAGTTGATTAATGACACCCTGGGCCATCATATTGGTGATGCCTTTTTAATTGAGAGTAGCAAGCGGTTGCTCAGTGCCATCCGTGAACATGATGTGGCGGCGCGTTTTGGTGGTGATGAGTTCGTGGTAATGCTGCTGAATTTACAAAGCTTTCAGGATGCCGAAGAGGTGGCGCAGCGGATTATCGATAAATTCCGCCAGCCTTATCAGTTGGACGGGCATAAGACCCAGTCTGGGGTCAGTATCGGTATCGCCCCGCTGACCATGGAATATCATCATGCCGATGCGCTGCTGCGCGATGCCGATGCCGCGATGTACCATGCTAAAGCGCTGGGGCGTGGACGCTATGCGGTATTCCAGCCTGAGATGCGCGATCAGATGTTAAAGGCGCTCAGTAACTAAGCATCGCCTCACCGGGTGTTGTTTATCCTTTATTCAACAATTGCCGTAAGCGCGCAATATTCGCCGCGGCAGTTTGCTGGCGCTGTTCGGCCGTTTTCGGCTGGTCCGGCTTTTGCCACTCCAAGTCATCCTGCGGTAATTCCTGCAAAAAACGGCTGGGTTCAGGTCTGATGGTTTCACCAAATTGCCGGCGTTCGCGGGCATAGGTAAAGATCAGTTCGCGCTGAGCCCGGGTAATGCCGACATAGGCCAGCCGGCGCTCTTCCTCGACATTGTCTTCGTCAATACTGGTTTGGTGCGGCAAAATACCCTCTTCCATCCCAACCATAAACACGTACGGAAACTCCAGACCTTTTGAAGCATGCAGGGTTAATAATTGCACCTGATCGGCCTGATCCTCCTGTTCCTGCCGTTCTAACATATCGCGCAGACAGAGTTTACTGACCACTTCATTGATCGTCATGGCTGGCTCGTCATCTTTGCCTTCCAGCATTTCGACAATCCAACGGTACAGCTCGTTGACATTTTTCAGCGCCATTTCCGCTGCTTTCGGGCTGTTACTGGTTTCAAACAGCCAGGCTTCATAATGGCTTTGCCGGATCAGGTCACGTATGGCTTCGCTGGCCTCAGCACGCTGGGCATTATCTGCCAGCTGATTGATCCAGTCAGCAAATTGCTGTACTGCCTGCAAACTGCGCGCCGGTAAAATATGCGCTAATTCCGGGTGGCAGCAGGCGGCGAACAGGCTGATATGCAGTTGATTAGCCAGATTGCCAATTTTTTCTAAGGTAGCATGGCCGATTTCCCGCCGCGGCACATTAATAATCCGCAATAGCGCGTTATCGTCATCCTGATTCACCAGCAAGCGCAAATAGGCCATCACATCCTTGATTTCGCTGCGGGCAAAAAAGGAGGTGCCGCCGGAAATACGATACGGAATACGGTTAGTCATCAGTGCTTTTTCAAATACCCGCGCCTGATGGTTGCCGCGGTACAGAATGGCATAATCCCGGTACTGGCTGCGATTACTAAAGCGGTGCGAGATAATTTCGGCTACTACCTTGTCGGCTTCGTCTTCTTCGTGTTTGCACGGCAAGACTTTTAGCGGCACACCATAGCCGTTGACGCTAAACAGCTTTTTCTCAAACTCATGCGGGTTATTGGCGATCAGAATATTCGCCGCTTTTAAGATCCGCTCCGCTGAACGATAGTTCTGCTCCAGCTTGATCACCTGCAGTTCGGGAAAGTCTTTTTTCAGCAGCACCAGATTTTGCGGCCGGGCACCACGCCAGGAATAGATTGACTGGTCATCGTCGCCAACCACGGTAAAGCGGCGCCGCTCGCCGACCAGCCATTTCACCAGTTCATACTGGCTGGTGTTGGTATCCTGATATTCGTCGACCAGCAGATAGCGGATTTTCTGCTGCCAGCGTTCGCGGGTTTCGGTCTGATGTTGAAATAACAGGGTTGGCAGCAGAATAAGATCGTCAAAATCAAAGGCATTACACGCTTTTAGCATCTTGCTGTACTGCAGATAGTAATTCGCCAGGCTGATCGTTTCCGCATCCTGTGTTTGTTGCAGTGCCAGCTCAGGTAGCGTCAGGTCATTTTTCCAGCT
Organism: Alishewanella sp. BS5-314; assembly: GCF_025377695.1. Lineage (NCBI taxonomy): Bacteria > Pseudomonadati > Pseudomonadota > Gammaproteobacteria > Alteromonadales > Alteromonadaceae > Alishewanella > Alishewanella sp. BS5-314. Next base: position 2,475,594 of record NZ_JACEHJ010000002.1, on the reverse strand, counting down.
GCTGATCCGGTTTTGCAGCTTACGGATCAGTTCTTTATCACCGTTATACTCGCCATCGGTCAGTTCCTTTAACAGCGCAAAGCTGTCCTGATCGTCAAACAAACTGAAGTTAGCTTTGTAACCAAGCTGGCGAAATTCTTTTTTCAGAATTTCCAGTCCCAGCGTATGGAAGGTCGAGATGGTCAGGCCACGGGTGGCGCTTTTGGGTAACTGGGCGTTAATCCGCTCCCGCATTTCACGCGCTGCTTTATTGGTAAAGGTCACCGCCGCGATATGCCGCGCCGGCAACTCGCATTCCTGAATTAAGTAGGCGATTTTATTGATAATAACCCGGGTTTTGCCACTGCCGGCACCTGCCAGCACCAGACAGGGGCCGCCAATAAATTTAACCGCTGCGTCTTGCTGTGGATTTAACTTCATCTGACCTGCCTTTTGTTCTGGGCTGGCATTGTAAGGCCTGACGGCAGAAATTTCATTCGCGTTCTGCCATTTAGGCCGTAGAATAGAGCAGAGCAATCGAAAACACCGGAGAAGATGATGCTGGATCCGAAAAAAATTGAAGAGATCGCCCGCCAAATCGGTGCTGTGATCCCACCGCAGCTAAAGCAGTTTGCCGATGAGTTGGAAAGCAAGGTTAAGCAGGTACTGCAAGCGAAGCTGGCCGATCTGGACTTTGTTAGTCGGGAAGAATTTGACGTACAGCGTCAGGTACTACTGCGGACCCGGGAGAAAGTTGAGGCGATGGAGCAGCAACTGGCAGCCTTACTGGCTGAAAAAACTCAGGATTTCCGCCAGAACGAGCTGCCAAGCTCAGATCAGCAGTAATGCAACCCTAAAAGCTGCGCCGGTGTTGGCCGGCGCAATTAAGCATTTATTTTTTTACGGATTTCAGAATTTCAGTTAAACCCGCAACCGCACCACCGATATTCGCCAGCTCGGCCGGCACTATCATCGTATTATTGGCCTTGGCCAGATTACCGAACTCTTTTACATATTGCTCGGCAACCCGCAAGCTAACGGCTTCCTGACCACCAGGCTGGTTAATGGACTCGGCGATTTTGCGCAGACCCTCAGCGGTAGCGATGGCAATCAGCTCAATTTCACGCGCCCGACCTTCGGCTTCGTTAATTTGGCGCTGCTTGTCAGCTTCCGACAGGTTAATCACTTCCTGCTTCTGACCTTCAGACACGTTAATCATCGCCTGACGTTCACCCTCGGACTTGGCAATGGCTGCCCGCCGTTCCCGCTCGGCGCGCATTTGTTGTTCCAGTGCATCTTTAATGCTAATTGGCAGCTCGATATCGGCAATTTCATAACGTAACACTTTAACGCCCCAAGGACCTGCTGCTTCGTCCAATGCCCGTACTACTTCTTCATTGATTTTTGCACGCTCTTCAAAGGTTTTATCCAGATCGGTCTGACCAATCACCGAACGCATAGTCGTTTGTGCCAATTGTGCCGCGGCATAGCGATAATCGTTGATGCCGTAACTGGCCTTCATCGGATCGATAACTTGCAGATACAAAATGCCATCAATACCGACCTGGATGTTGTCACGGGTAACACAGGTTTGGCGTTTAACGTCGATCACTTCTTCTTTCAAAGTTTGGATATAAGCAACTTTATCGACAAAGGGGATCAGAATGTGAAAACCTGAATCAAGCGTGCGTGAGTATTTACCCAAACGCTCAATCACATAATTACTTCGTTGCGGTACAACCCGGGCTGATTTGAAAATGGTGATCACGACCGCCAGCGCAAAGCCAAAGGTAAGAATGGTTTGAATATCTAATTGTTCCATAAGTTAAGACTCCTTTTTCGTTAGTTAACTTTGACAACAGTGAGATGAATACCCTCATTCGCAACAACACGCGCCAGATCGCCGGCTTTTAACTCGTCACTGGATTGCGCATCCCACTGTACACCGTTCAACACTACCCGGCCGCGGCCGTGCTGAAAGTCTGCTAAAACTGTGGCTGTGTCGCCGATGTCTTCAGTAAAACGCGATGGATGTTCGCCTTTGTCGGCGGTGAAACCAACAAACCAGCGTTTAAAACGGCCTCGGGCGGTAAATAGCAGTACCAGACTGACAATACCAAAGACGGTGTACTGAGTACTGGCCGATTCAATCCAGCCGAGCTGCAGTAACACGCCGACGACAATGGCGGCTAAGCCCAGAAACACTGCGACAATACTGGTGGCCAGTAATTCGCTAAGAATTAATGCCACACCGATAATAATCCAAATCATGGCTGTACTCATTTAAACCTCCTGTTACTAGCTTTAGGCTCACCGCCGCAGTGTAGCGCCAAAATGACAGCTTGCTAACTGTTAATTTACAACGAATTGTAAAAAGGTGTAACAATCTGCGCCGGACTCGTTCTAGAGCTTAGTCTTCGCCAGAGCCAGGTCAAGCTGTTGTAAAAAGCTCAGCACGGTTTCCACCACCTGATGATAAAACGCGACATCGACTTTATCTGCCGTGTCTCTTGGCGTGTGGTAATCGGCATGATCGGCCACGCCAAAGTAGATAAAGGGGACGCCCTGCTGATGAAAGACGCCGTGATCAGAGCTGAGCGTCCAGTCCTGACTGCGGCCGGCTTTGTACCAGGGGCGATCGTGGGCGGCGATTAACTTAACAGCACTCTGTTGTTGCAGCTGTTCCAGTAATGGCAGTAACCAGGGGTGATGATAACTGCCAACGGCAAACAGCTGCTGTTCGGTATCGCGGCTTAACATATCAATATTGATATTAAACCTAAGCTGGTCGGCACTGAGCAGGCCGGTACGAAACAGTGCTACCGCACCCTGCAAGCCTTTTTCTTCGCTATCCAGTGCGGCAAACAGCACCGGATGACGCAGCGGATGCTTGGTAAGGTAACGTGCCAGTTCTAACATGGCGGCGACGCCAGAGGCATTATCGTCGGCGCCATAGAAGATGGTATCGCCGTGCATGCCGAGGTGATCATAATGAGCGGTAATAATCAGTGGCTTTAAACCCGGCTCAGTACCCGGCAATAACCCGAGCACATTGGCTGCATCTTCCACTCCAGGAATAACGGCATTTTTGCGTCGAAGCCAGCGATTAAATGAAAAATGTTCCGTTACGCTATAGGGGTGCAGGTAACCCTCGCTGCCGGCGGGGGTTAAACCGATAGCGGCAAATTGTTCGGCAATCCATAATCTGGCAGCGATGCCGCCCGGCGTACCCGGGGCGCGCCCTTGCCGCTCTGCCGCGGCCAGCCAGCTAAGGTCGGCCATCATCCGCTCCGCATCAAGACGTTGCTGTGGTGCTGCCGGCACGGCCTGTTGTTTTAGCGCAGTAATTCTGGCGCTTTCCTGCTGGGTTAGCTGCGTTAACCAGTAAGGTTTCAGACCATAGTAAGCCAAGAGCGCTATGACTACGATAGCCAGGGGCCAACGTAATTTTTTCAGTAATAACATCTGAACGTCCAGTTATCGATAAGTTTCTGCAAGGCAGCAATTCGCGCTGCCAACTACGTTTATGTAGTTATCATACTGATAATGTCCGGCAAAGTAGTGTTTTTTCGACTAGTTCTTACTGCGCTGCGACCACTTTGATTTCGACCTTCCAATGCGGATCGGCCAGTTTAGCTGCTACGGTAGTGCGTGCCGGTGCTGCGCCTTCAACCAACCAGGCATCCCATACCTGGTTCATCGCGGCATAATCGGCCATATCAGCCAGAAAAATCGTGACGTCGACCAGCTTGCGTTTATGACTAAAGCAACGCTCCAGCAGGGCGTCAATCTGAGACAGCACATTTTCGGTTTGGCTTTTAATATCGGTTGCCGTGGTATCCGGCACCATGCCAGCGCAAAAGATCAGGCCATTGGTAATAACGGCTTCTGAATAACGGACTGTAGGATCAATATGTTGGATGCTCATCTTTATTGCTACCTTAGCCGGGAAAAGAGTAATGATAGGCTAACGCGCTTTATTGAAAACTGCCAGTTGCGGGCATAAAAAAGGGCGTACTGTCATGCGAAGCAGTACGCCAAGCCGTGGTTAGGAAATTGAACTCGTTGCTTAGTTTTTAGCGGTTTTTACATTATTAAATAAGTCGTAGGCAGCCATGGCCGGCAGACGTTGCTGGATTTGGCTTTCCAGTTGATCCAACTGCTGCACTTGCTGGCACATGGCTTCACCGCGCTGCTCCAGCACACTGGCTTTGGCCTGCATATTTTGCTCTAACTGTTCGCCAAACTTCTCCATGCGCTGGCCAAAGGCTTCCATCCGCTGCTCGAACGTGCCCTGGCCGCTGACCATCGCTTTGCCAATTTGCAGCATAATATTGCCCATGCTTTCTTCGACCAGGCTTTCTATCGCGGCATCAAATTCCGGACCAAAGGCTTGATCGAGTTTTGACAGGGCGCTGCCACGCACTTCCAGTTGCTCGCCGCGCCGTACAATAATCTCGTCAGTGCTTTTTTGGATTTTCGCAAGCACATCACGCATCTGTGGATGCTGTGCCAGCGATTTACCGGTCAGTTCGGTTAACACTTGTTCGACAGCGGTACCTGCCAGTTGTAAGCCTGCTTGCACCAGTTCGACGGTGTTGATTGCCTGCTCGCGCACACCAGCCTGATATTGTTGCAGTAAAGCGCGGCTCTCGGCATCGGTGCTTTGCTCTTTACCGGCTAACCACAGCCGACCTTGTTGGTCGATGGTCCACAGCGGCTGTTGCTGTTGTTGTAATATCACCTGCGTAGGTGAAATAACTAAATCGTGCTCAAGTTGAAACTGGCAGCTTTGCTCTGCGACAACCGGGTTAGCGAGGACGACAGTGGCGGTTAATACTAAGGCTTTCATTATTTTATCCTTCTTGCTGATTTGACCCTGTAAGTAGAGCAAAGTGAATGCCAACTATTAACACACTGATTTTAAACAATAAAATTGTCATGTCAGTGACGGGTTGAGAAGGTTTATTGTTGGATTGGCTAAAAAGTAGTGAGTTTGGCTAAGTAGTTGTCGCTGTCTTTAGAAAGAACTTATTCAGGCAGCCTGAGTTTTTAATTACTTTCTGGAATAACCAAGAGAGATCCATTCTTTTACCCGCTAGCATCTGGATGGCTAAAATGCCAATAATTAACTTAAGCAGGGTTTGTTATGCTGTTATCGTCACTGGTCGCTCAGGCCAGCCCGCTGTCTGAACAGCAGGTAAAACAATTACAGGGGCTGGTAAGCCAGCTTAATCCGATCCAGCAAGCCTGGGTTAGTGGCTATCTGGCGGCCAGTGCCCAATTGGCCGGTCAGAGTGTGGCAGTTGCTCCCTCCGCGGTAGCGGCACCTGCCGCTACCCTAACAGTGCTATATGGTTCACAAACAGGCAATGCCAAGCATGTTGCGGAAGATCTGGGCAAGGCCGCCAGCGGCAAAGGCTTTACGGTTAAGGTGCAGGATCTGGCCGAATATAAGGCGGCTAATCTGAAAAATGAGCGCTTTTTAGTGATTGTCACCTCGACCTATGGTGAGGGAGAGCCGCCGGAAAATGCCATCAGCTTTTATAACTTCCTGTTTAGTAAAAAAGCGCCACAGCTGCCAGAGCTGCGTTATGCGGTATTGGGCTTGGGCGATACCAGCTATGAATTTTTCTGTAAAACCGCACAGGATTTTGATCAGCGTCTCGCCGAATTAGGCGGCAAAGCCATTATTGCCCGGGCGGATCTGGATGTTGATTACAGCATTGCCGCCGCGAACTGGCAGCAGCAGCTCATCACTACCTTAGAGCCGGAGTTCGCGCAGGCGCCGGCGGCAACGGCTGATGTGATTAGCTGGCCGGGGGCCAGCCAAACGGCGGCGGCACAGAGCAGTTACAGCAAACAACAACCGTTTAGCGCTGAGCTGTATACCAATCAGAAGATCACCGGCCGTGATTCCAGCAAAGATGTGCGGCATATTGAGATTTCGCTGGCGGGCTCCGGGCTGCGTTATCAGCCGGGTGATGCCCTGGGGGTCTATTTCAGTAACGACCCACAGCTGGTAAAAGAACTCTTACTACTCACTGGTATTGCTGCTAATACCCCGGTGTTACTGGGCACAGAGCGACTGACTATTAGTGATGCCCTGACTGAACAGTTGGAGCTGACCCAGTCCTATCCCGCCTTCGTCGATAAATATGCCAAAGCCAGCGGCAGCGCCGCGTTACAAGCTTTAGTTGCTGATAAAACCGCGCTACGCAGCTACCTGAGTGAACGGCAAATTATTGATATCGTGCGTGAACATCCGGCGCTGATTAGCGCGCAGCAACTGGTGGATGCGCTACGTAAGCAGCAGCCTCGTTTATATTCTATTGCGTCCTCGCAGGCCGAAGTGGAAGACGAGGTGCATTTAACGGTGGGTGTAGTACGTTATGAGGCCTATGGCAAACCGCATCTGGGTGGCGCTTCCGGCTTTTTAGCCGAGCGGTTAGCAGAGGGTGGCAGTATTAAGGTGTTTGTTGAAACCAATAACAACTTCCGCTTGCCAGAAAATGATGACACCCCGGTGATAATGATTGGCCCAGGTACCGGCATTGCGCCTTTCCGCGCCTTTTTACAGGAGCGGGATGCCCGTGCCGCTAGCGGTAAAAACTGGCTATTCTTTGGTAACCCACACTTTACCCAGGATTTCCTGTATCAGGTGGAGCTGCAGAATTACTTAAAGCAAGGCTTGCTGACCCGGCTCGACGTTGCTTTTAGCCGCGATACGGCGGAAAAAGTCTATGTGCAGCATAAGCTGCTGAAACATGGCGCTGAGGTCTGGCAATGGTTAGAGCAGGGCGCACACCTGTATATCTGTGGTGACGGCGCCAGGATGGCGAAAGACGTGCATCAGGCGTTGCTGACCATAGTGCAGCAGCGAGGCGGTAAAGATGAAAAGGCCGCGCAACAGTATTTAGATCAGTTACGGATAGCCAAGCGCTATCAGAAGGATGTGTATTAATGAGTCAGTATCCTGTTAATCCTGAATTTGTCGCGCCGGGCAAGCTGTCGGACAACGAGCGCTTAAAGGCCGAAAGCGACCATTTACGTGGCACTATCACCAGCGACTTGCAGAATGAGATTACCGGTGGCTTTACCGGCGATAACTTTATGTTGATCCGTTTTCACGGTATGTATCAGCAGGATGACCGTGATATCCGCGCCGAGCGCGCGGCGCAAAAGCTGGAGCCGCTGCACAATGTGATGTTGCGGGCGCGGATGCCCGGCGGCATTATTACACCAGCGCAATGGCTGGCCATTGATAAGTTCGCGGCCGAGCACACCTTATATGGCAGTATCCGCCTGACCACTCGCCAGACTTTCCAGTTCCATGGCGTGTTAAAGCCGAATATTAAACCGATGCACCAGTTCTTAAACAGCATTGGCATTGATTCGATTGCCACTGCCGGAGATGTTAACCGTAACGTGCTGTGTACCTCTAACCCGGTCGAGAGCGAATTACATCAACAGGCGTATCAGTGGGCAATTAAGATCAGTGAACATTTGCTGCCAAAAACCCGCGCCTATGCCGAGATCTGGCTGGATGAGGAAAAAGTTGAAACCACCGAGACCGAGCCGGTGCTGGGTGATACCTACCTGCCACGTAAGTTTAAAACCACAGTGGTGATCCCGCCGCACAATGATGTTGATGTGCATGCCAACGATCTGAACTTTGTCGCCATTGCCGAGCACGGCAAACTGATCGGCTTTAATGTACTGGTTGGTGGCGGCCTGGCGATGACCTTTGGCGATACCTCGACTTATCCGCGCCGGGCGGAAGAGCTGGGCTTTATTAGCCTGGAGCATGTACTGCAAGTGGCCGAGCATGTGGTCACCGTGCAGCGCGATTATGGTGATCGGGTGAATCGTAAAAACGCCAAAACCAAGTACACCATCGATCGCATCGGCGTCGACAATTTCCGTAGCGAAGTGGAAAAGCGCGTCGGTGTCGCTTTTGAACCGGTACGCCCTTATGCGTTTACCAGCCGCGGCGATCGCTTTGGCTGGGTCGAGGGCATTGATGGCAAGCATCACCTGACGCTGTTTATCGAAAATGGCCGGGTGCTGGATTTCCCGGGCAAACCATTAAAAACCGGCTTAGCGGAAATCGCGAAGATCCATCAGGGCGATTTGCGGATGACGGCAAACCAGAACCTGATTATTGCCGGCGTGCCGCTCGAGCAAAAAGCGCAAATCGAACAACTTGCGCGTCAATACGGTTTGCTGGATGACAACCACAGTGAGCAGCGTAAAAACTCGATGGCCTGTGTGTCGTTCCCGACCTGCCCACTGGCGATGGCGGAAGCGGAGCGTTACCTGCCTGAACTGGTGACGAAAGTTGAAGGCTTGCTTAGCAAAAACGGTGTTGCTGATGATCATATCGTGCTGCGGGTCACCGGCTGTCCGAATGGCTGTGGCCGCGCCATGCTGGCCGAGGTCGGCTTAGTGGGGCGGGCGCCGGGTAAATACAATGTCTATCTGGGTGGTAACAAAGTCGGTACCCGGATCCCGAAACTGTTTTTAGATAACGTTGCAGAAGCAGAGATTTTAGCTCAGCTTGACCAGCTTATCGGGCGTTGGGCCACCGAACGGCAGGCCAGCGAAGACTTTGGTGATTTTGTGATCCGCAGCGGTGTGGTCGCAGAGGTCAAAGTGTCTAAAACCGATTTTCACGCCTGAGCCGGAGTAAGCAGCATGGGGCAAGTACTGAATGATTACCGGCAGATCCTGCAGCAGAGCACCGCAGTGCAGCAAGTCTGGCTGGCGGAAATTAACTCGCTGCTGGCGCCTCTGTCGGCGGCTGAGCGGGTGGCCTGGGCGCTGCGACATTTACCGCAGCAACCGATGCTCAGCTCCAGTTTTGGCATTCAGGCCGCGGTGATGCTGCATCTGGTCAGTGTGCAAAAAACGGATATTCCGGTGGTGCTGACTGACACCGGCTATTTATTTCCGGAAACCTATCAGTTTATTGACCAGCTGACTGAGCGACTGGGACTGAATTTGCAGGTTTATCGCGCTGCACTGAGCCCACAGTGGCAGGAAGCCCGCTATGGCCAGCTCTGGTTAAGCGCTGAGGGTATCAAGCAATACAATCAGCTTAATAAAGTCGAGCCCATGCAGCGAGCGCTACGCGAGCTCAATGTGGGCACCTGGTTTACCGGCTTGCGCCGCAGCCAGAGCAGCACCCGTGCCGATAAAGCCATAGTGGAAATCAGCCGGGGTGTGGTTAAGGTGCAGCCTATTATCGACTGGAGCAATAAGGACGTCTTTTACTACTTAAAACAGCATAACCTGCCTTACCATCCGCTGTGGGAGCAGGGCTATTTATCGGTCGGCGATACCCATTCCACCGCAAAATTTGAACCGGGCATGAGTGAAGAAGATACCCGCTTTAACGGCTTTGGCCGCGAATGTGGTTTGCATATCGATGGTGATGGTATTTGATTAGATAAAGCATCGCCGGTATCTGCTAAACTCCCAACATTCGGTCACCAAGTTAACTGTCGCTACTTTTGTTGCAAATGTGAATTTTTTGTCTACATTTTTGATGGCTTTCTATAGTCGGAATAACAGATGGAGAATGTTATGAAAATAGAAAATCGAGACTCAGTAGATACTCATATTAGCCCTAGCCAAGGAGGTGCAGTATGAAGCGCGTGTTCGGAATTCTGATTTTATTGACCGCCCTATTTGCTGCTCCTGTGATGGCTAATCAGTGCCTTAACTACTTAAACTTCAATCAAGGTTTGTGTGGCAGTTATAGATATCATCCTATAAACGTTTATTTCCGCGATCAAAATGGTGTACAGCAAGAGTTGACGGTGCATCGTATATACAATAGTAGTGGCGTACCTGTGCAGGCTGACCTAGATTTCAAAGTAAATTGTCTGGGCGGCTGTGGTTCGAATATTGAGTCCACCGTTAACACCGTGCTATGGGCATTCCGTGATGCTTACCTGAACAATAGATTCTACACTATAAGATATTGTGATCCTCTATATGAAGTTTGTTGTGACGGGTCCCAATGTATGGATATTCTGTCAGAGCCCCAGTCAAAGTTTAACTCTAACGACAGTTTCCAAGTTGAAGAGTTAAGTGGTCGTAGAGGGACACGGAGGCCAATTGAAGAAAATATCCCCATCGCAGACTCGGCCTTGAACCTATATGACAGAGCCGTGCGAACAAGTAACAATGAAGCTGAGTTGAGACAGCAGGTTGTTGCGCAACAACAAGCCTCTATGAAATTTATGATGACAGTTAGTACCAGTGGTGGTCATAACGTCTGCGTTATCACCGGAGATGTTTGTGCGGCGCTAGATGGTTATGTTTCTGTTTCAGATAGTTTCTCAAGTGTTCAATTGGAACACAATTATGGTCCTAAGTTTAATACAGAACTGGATAGATGGTTAAGAGATTGGTTTAGTAATCAAACGCAACAGAAAACATGCACTCAAAGTATGAGTTGTGATGTTACAGGCAGATGCACTATAACTATGCGATGCTCGATTCGTTAGTAGGTTGCGAATTGCGAGGCTGAAATCACTTTTCAGTCTCGCATAGTTTTTGTCTGCTGATGCCTTTACCGGAGAGGCAAGGCTTCATTTACAACATAAGCATTTAAGTCAATTGTGGCATGAAGCGCTAAATCATCCGTGGCCAGAGCTCCGACAGTATGGCGCTGATTGGCTAACGCAGTATTTCGAAACGATTAACGTTGAGCCAGTACAGAAATTATCCACTGAGGCTATCGTTTCTGCAGAAGATCAGCCATAGTAAGCCTTATCTACAGTCATACACGTAATCGCTATGAAATGGTTGTTGGGGGCTTTGCTGCTAAGCGCGAGTCTGGTACTGAGGGCGGAAAGCCTGATCATGTACACCGAGCATTTTCCTCCTTATAGTTTTGAGCAGAATCAGCAAATTACTGGCCTTAACACTGAACTGGTGCGGCGTAGTTGTCAGATTGCCAAGATCCAGTGTGAGTTCCGCTTATTACCCTGGCTACGTGCTTACGAAGCAGCGCAAAATGATCCCAAAGCCGGTTTGTACTCCACCTCACGTAATCCATTGCGGGAAGACGCTTTTCAATGGGTTGGGCCGCTGGCCCATGCCAGTGCCAATATGTACTGGCTAAAATCCCGCCCTGATGCACCGCCCCGTACCCTGGAGCAGGCAAAGCAGTATATCGTTGCTGTTGCCCGTGGCGATGTTTATGAGCTGTACCTGCAAAGTATGGGCTTTGAAGTCGATGTCAATTTATTGCGGTTTAATAGTAAATCCGATGCCGTATTGCCGTTTTTGCATGGTAAGGTTGACTTGCTGATTGCCTCGGAACTGATTCTGCCGGTATGGCTGGGCCAGCATCAGCAGCAACCCAGCGCAGTGGAAGCGGTAATCGATTTATCGGCCGTCGGGCATAATTATCTGGCATTACACCCACAACTGCCGTTGGAGCAGGTGCAGCGGTTACAACAAGCGCTGGACCAGTTAAAGGCCAGCGCGGAGTATCAGCAACTGATGCAACACTTTTTACAACCCAAGCCCTCCCTGATCCCCGCTCATCCGTAAAACGCCGCATGGCATTGGCGTCACGGCTTTGTCATGTTCTGGCGCTAAGTTAAGATTTTCTGCACTGTCAGGACATTGAAATTGCCAGCCTTAGCCCAAACCTCTGTGCTGGCTGACTAAGGCGAACTTTGCGACGCGCCGGTGGTCTGTTTTGGCGCTACGACGTATCAATCAAAGCTGAGTGTTATCAATTAAAACGATTAGTATGATTTGTTTTATTCGTTTTAAATGCTAGTGAGGCTTGGCTACACTGGCCAGCGTTGAAACATTAACTGTTTTATTAACTGTAAGGAGCAACACATGTCTTCATTAATCAATACCAAAATCAAGCCGTTTAAAGCCACTGCTTACCATCAGGGTAAATTTGTACCAGTAACTGACCAGGATTTATTAGGTAAGTGGACTGTTGTTTGCTTCTACCCGGCTGACTTCACGTTCGTTTGCCCAACAGAATTAGGCGACCTGGCTGACTTCTATGCTAAGTTCCAGGAAATCGGTGTTGAAGTGTACTCAGTATCAACTGACACCCACTTCACGCACAAAGCCTGGCATGACGCGTCAGAAACGATCAAGAAAATCAACTACCCAATGCTGGCTGACCCAACTGGCGCTATAACCCGCAACTTCGGCGTGATGATCGAAGAAGAAGGTCTGGCACTGCGTGGTACCTTCGTCATCAACCCAGAGGGTGTGATCAAGGTATGTGAAATCCATGACCTGGGTATTGGTCGTTCAGCTGCTGAGCTGTTCCGTAAAGTACAAGCTGCTCAGTACGTTGCTAACCACGACGGTGAAGTGTGCCCAGCTAAGTGGACTCCAGGTGAGAAGACGTTAGCGCCTTCTCTGGATCTGGTTGGTAAGATCTAAGTTTAATGCAACTTGCAGGCAACTGCAGTGTTGTAAGCTGATTACAGCCCCTCTGTGAAGCTGTAATCCAGCTTCACGCTGCCAAAGGAAACTTTGGTGTCTGGCCGGTGGAAACACCGGCCCGATCCTCCCTTGCCTTGCTGCGCCGCGACTTTCAGTTTTTAAGGACTTATTCTCTATGTTAGATACTAACCTGAAGCAACAATTACAAACCTATCTGCAAAACCTGAAAACCGAGGTTGAGCTGGTGGTATCTTTAGATGATAGCGCCAAAGCAGCCGAGGTAAATGAACTGGCAACTGAGATTGCCGAATTATCGAATTTAGTCACCTATCGTCGCGACGATAGTCAGGCCCAGCGTAAACCCGCTATGTTGGTGCGCTCTGTGGCCAAAAATACGCAAATTACCTTTGCCGGTGTTCCACTTGGCCATGAATTTACGTCGTTAGTACTGGCCTTACTGCATTCTGGCGGTCACCCGATTAAGATTGAAGCCGATCTGATTGAACAGATCAAAAATATCAGTGGTAGCTTTAAGTTTGAAACCTATGTGTCATTAAGCTGCCAAACTTGTCCGGAAGTGGTACAGGCGCTGAATATTATGTCGGCGATTAACCCGAACATCACTAACGTGATGATTGACGGCGCCATGTTCCAGGACGAAGTTGCAGCCAAAAATATTATGGCGGTGCCCTCGGTATACCTGAATGGTGAGCTGTTCTCTCAGGGGGCCATTACGCTGGAGAAAATTATCCAGAAAATTGACATTAACGCCGAAAAACGTCAGGCCGAAGCACTGAAAAACAAAGCGGAATTCGATGTGTTAGTAGTTGGCGGTGGCCCTGCTGGCGCAGCGGCGTCAATCTATGCCGCCCGAAAAGGTTTAAATACCGGGATCGTGGCTGAGCGCTTTGGTGGCCAGGTGGCAGATACCGTCGGCATCGAGAACTTTATTTCGGTGAAGTACACCGAAGGTCCAAAACTGGTAGCCGGTTTAGAAGCCCATGTGCGTGAATACGATGTGGACATTATGAATAATCAGCGTGCGGTGAAGCTGCGCAAGACCGATAAGGTTGAGCTGGAACTAGCCAATGGTGCGGTACTGAAAAGTAAAACCCTGATTTTAAGCCCTGGCGCCCGCTGGCGCGAAATGAATGTGCCGGGTGAACAGGAATACCGTGGTAAAGGTGTCGCTTACTGTCCGCACTGTGACGGCCCGCTGTTTAAAGGCAAGAAAGTCGCTGTGATCGGTGGTGGTAACTCCGGTATTGAAGCGGCCATTGATCTGGCAGGTATCGTTGAGCACGTGACAGTGTTGGAATTCGCCGCTGAGCTGCGGGCCGATGCGGTTCTGGTGAAAAAAGCCAACTCCATGGGCAATATCACCATTATCACCGAAGCCCAGACCACTGAAGTGACAGGTGACGGCACCCGGGTGAACGGTATTAACTATACCGATCGTAAAACCGGAGAAGCGAAACGGATTGAACTGGCAGGTATTTTTGTGCAGATCGGTCTGGTACCTAATACTGAGTGGTTACGTGGTGCAGTGGAATTATCGCCGCGTGGCGAGATTATCGTGGATGAGCGTGGTCAAACCTCGATCCCTGGCGTCTTTGCCGCCGGTGATGCCACCACAGCGCCCTATAAGCAAATTATTATTGCGATGGGTGCCGGTGCTAATGCGTCTTTGGGCGCGTTCGATTACCTGATCCGTCACTAAGCAACCGTTTTACATAGCCTGGGATACTCTCTCATCCCTGTTTGGCGGCACCTTTGGTTGCCGCCTTTTTTATGTCTGAAATATACCGCTACCTTATTAGCTTGAGTATAAATAACGCTATTTTTGATAGCCTTTGGTTATAACTGAGCGCAAATTGCTATTTCCGCTTTGCCACGCTGCTGGGTAAGCTGTCAGCCTGATGATAAAGGCTGCAACCCGAGGCGACTGTGCAGTATCTGCCACTTTTTGTAAAACTAACTGATAAGCCGGTGCTGATTGTCGGCGGCGGCAGTGTAGCGCTGCGTAAAGCCGGTACCTTATTGAGCGCCGGCGCCCGCTTAAGCGTGGTAGCGCCGGATTTTGCGCCGGAATTTCTTCAGTGGCAACAGCAGGGCAAAGCCGAGTTGTTACCAGGTTTTTTTACTCCTCAGCTGCTGGATGGCAAGTTGCTGGTGATTGCCGCCACCGATAATGACGAGGTTAACGCGGCGGTTTACCAGGCCGCGACAGAGCGCAATATGCTGGTTAACACCGTTGATGATCAGCCCAAGTGTGGCTTTATTTTTCCGTCGATTATTGATCGCAGCCCGATCTTAATTGCCATTTCCAGCTTTGGTACCGCCCCGGTATTAGCCCGTCGGCTTAGAGAAAAGTTAGAAACGCTGTTACCGCAACATCTGGGGCCACTGGCGGAATTGGTTGGGCGTTTTCGTGACCAGGTCAAAGCGAAATTTCAGGGCTTTGCGGCGCGGCGTCAGTTCTGGGAGCGGGTATTTGACTCAGATGTGGTACGGCAACTGGAGGCAAACCGGCCACAGCAGGCGGAGCAACAGTTGGCAGAGATGCTACAGAGTGAACTACCACGGCAGGGCGAAGTATGGATTGTTGGGGCCGGCCCGGGCGATCCGGAGTTATTAACGTTAAAAGCCTTACAACTGATGCAGCAAGCCGATGTGGTGGTTTACGATTATCTGGTGTCGCCACAGATTATGGAGTTGGTACGCCGCGATGCGGAACGAATTTGTGTTGGTAAAAAAGCCGGTGCGCATTCCATGCCACAGCAGGATACCAATGCGCTGCTGGTACAACTGGCGAAACAAGGTAAAAAAGTCTGTCGCTTAAAAGGCGGTGACCCCTTTATTTTTGGCCGCGGTGGCGAGGAAATTGAAGCCCTGCTGCCAGAGCAGATTCCGTTTCAGGTAGTGCCGGGTATTACCGCCGCAGCCGGTTGCGCCGCCTATGCCGGTATTCCGTTAACCCATCGTGATTATGCGCAAAGTGTGCAGTTTGTGACCGGTCATTGCCGTAAAGCCGGCGATGAGCCAGACTGGCACAGTATGAGCCGGCCACATCAGACGCTGGCGATTTATATGGGTATTCTAAAAGCAGCGGATATCCAACAGCAGCTTGTTAGTTTTGGCCGCGATCCGGCAACGCCGCTGGCGATTATTGAGAATGGTACCCGTCGTGAACAGCGGGTGATCACCGGCACTTTGTCTGAGTTAGCGCAATTGGTCGAGCAGCAACAGGTGGTTTCGCCAGCGTTATTGGTGATCGGTGAAGTGGTAGCGCTACAATCGCAGTTGCACTGGTTCGGGCAGCGTCCCGGCGCTGCGGTGTTTCAGCAGCCGCTAACCCGGCTTGCCTAGCGCCTTGCCGTAACAAACAGGAGAGTAGTGAGCGGTATGACAGAACTTAGCAAAGCGACGCATATTCAGTGGCAGCAATACCAGATTGATGCGGCCGCGCGCGCCCGGTTAAAGGGGCATCAGAGTGCCGTGCTCTGGTTTACCGGCCTGAGCGGCTCGGGTAAATCGACCGTGGCCAATGCGTTGGAGCAGGCATTGCTGGCGCGCGGTGTACACACCTATTTGCTGGATGGCGATAATGTGCGGCATGGCCTGTGCGCTGATCTGGGGTTTAGCGAAGCGGATCGGCGCGAAAATTTACGCCGGGTCGGTGCTGTTGCTGGCCTGATGGTCGATGCCGGCCTGCTGGTGCTGAGTGCCTTTATTTCGCCACTGCGCGAGCAACGCGAGTTGGTAAAAAGTATGCTGCCGCCGGGAAAGTTTCTGGAAATTTATATCGCCACACCGCTAGAAGTGTGTGAGCAGCGCGATGTAAAAGGTTTATATAAAAAGGCGCGCGCCGGGGAAATCGCAAACTTTACCGGCATTTCCGATCCCTATGAGGCGCCATTGGCCGCTGATTTGGTGCTGAATACAGCGCAAAGCTCGCTGGAGCAAAGTGTAGATAAATTGCTGGCGTTATTAGCCAATAAAGGGGTGATTGCCTAGTTGTTGCTTGCCGTTTGGCACAGCATTCTGATAGGTGCAGCGGCCTTGGCAGGGTAGTCTTTTCTCCACCGGCTTCAAGGATCACATCCCTGTGCCCTTTCAGCCTGCGCAGCCTCCCTGCTGCTGTTACGAAAAGACTACCCTACCAAGTCCTGAAGCAGCGTTGTTGAGTCGTCAGTTTCTTTCAATAGCGCTATTCTTAACAGCATGTGTTTGACTGCAATGCTATGATTTTCTGGAATATATAATGAACATATTAAACGCTATTATTGAGATTGCTGAACAGGCCGGTCAGGCGATCTTAGACATCTATCAGCGGGATCCGCGAGAGTTTAATATTACCGATAAAGCCGATGCCACACCGCTAACGGCAGCCGATCTGGCCGCGCATAAGCTGATTGTTAATGCCCTGACGGCGTTGACGCCGGACCTTCCCATTTTATCGGAAGAAGCCGCCGATATTAGCTGGGCAGTGCGGCAACACTGGCAACGTTACTGGCTGGTCGACCCGCTGGATGGCACGAAAGAATTTATTAAACGCAACGGCGAATTTACCGTCAATATTGCGCTGATTGAACAAGGTGAGCCGGTGCTGGGCGTAGTGCATGCGCCGGTGCTGGAAAAAACCTATTATGCCGCCAAAGCTCAGGGCGCCTGGTTAAAAACCGCCGCCGGTAGCCAGGTGATCCAGGTTAGCCAAACTGCAGAGGTGGTTAGAGTGGTTGGCAGTCGCAGCCACCCCAGCCCGGATCTCGCCGGTTATTTAGCCCAGCTGCCACAGTATCAACTGGTTGAAGTAGGTAGCTCGCTAAAATTTTGTTTAGTCGCCGAAGGGGTGGCCGATGTTTATCCGCGCTTTGGCCCGACTATGCAGTGGGATACTGCCGCCGGACATATCATTGCGCTGGAAGCGGGCGCCAGCGTACAATTTGATGGCATTAACGGCCCGGTTTATCAGCGTGAACAGCTACTTAATCCGAATTTTATGGTCTCGGCGCTAAGACAAAGCTAAACTGTCTTCATCAACTAAGGTGAATTATGCGTTTAGATAAGTTTATTTGTGATTGCACCGGTCTGACCCGTTCGCAGGCCGGCAAAAGTATCCGTCAGGGTTTAGTCAGTATTAATGGCGAGCCGGTTAAGCAAGCTGCCCGTCAGGTCAGTGTAACGGATCAGGTGGAGCTCGACGGTGAGCCACTACAGCTGATCGGCCCACGCTATATTATGCTGCATAAGCCTGCCGGCTACGTCTGTGCCAATGATGACCCCGAACACCCTATTGTTTTTACGCTACTGGATGAACCGCTGGTTGAACGTTTACATACCGTTGGCCGGCTGGATTTGGATACTACAGGTTTGCTGCTATTGACTGACGATGGTCAGTGGTCACATCGCTTAAGCTCACCAAAACACCATGTCGCCAAAACCTACCGGGTTTGGACTGCAGATCCTATCCCAGCTGAAGCCATTGCCCAATTTGCTGCTGGCGTGATGCTTCGTGGCGAAAAAGAGCCGACCAAGCCAGCACAATTAGAGCTGGTGGCAACGCATCAAGCCCTGCTCACCATTCACGAAGGCCGCTACCATCAGGTAAAACGAATGTTTGCCGCTATCGGCAATAAAGTTGAACGACTACACCGCGAGCGGATCGGTGCTTTGCAGCTGCCGCCAGAGTTGGCAGAGGGGGAGTATCGAGCTCTGACTGGGCCAGAATTAGCGTTAGTTGAAAGTTGAGCAGCAAGCGCGCGGCAAGCTGCTCAAAATCGCTCTAGACAAGTTTTTTGAAGTCAGGGTGATTTACAACTTCTTTTAACAGCTCTTGGACAGCAGGACCAAAGGCATCCGCGACGTTTTTACAAGCTGATGGCGCACTCCAGCTGGTACCGAACGGATATTTCACTGACACTTTATAGCCTTCAGAAAGATTCGACTTTACAGTCATTGATACTTCCCAAAAGGCTGGCGTAACTGAACTGAATTTCAGCTCCTCTACTACAGCTTGGATCTCAGTGCTGGCGCTTGGGTTATAAACCTGAGCTAAAAACAATTCTTCCTGGAAGGCCGCTTCAATATACTGAGGGATGGTTTTGCCCGGAGCTACTTTTACCGGCCCCATTAAGCGACACATTGGGCTTTCATCTACACCTTGTGCAATCTGTACCTTACCCATTTTAACTTTTTTATTTTCAGCCTGAAGTGTTTGCTGAATTGAGATCACATTTGCTGAAGATGCTTTGTAAGGAATGGAATTTGTTGTTTCACAGCCCGCCAGTACCAGGGTAGATGTGATAGCTAAAGCTGCAATCTTTAATTTCATAGATGACTCCGTAGTGTTATTGTTAGATCCGGTTTGAAGCTTGTTGAATTTATAGCTATCTTGATTGCTGGGCAAGATACTGTGTAAAAAATAGTTATCCGCTTTTTAACAAAAAATAGGTTAAAGCAATTATGAATTTTATTCTGTTTCTGATTATCGGTGCGGTCGCTGGCTGGTTGGCCGGCAATATTATGAAAGGTCGTGGCTTTGGTGTGCTGGGTAATATCGTAGTCGGGATCGTCGGCTCCTTCCTGGGCGGTATGCTGTTTGGTGCCTTGGGGTTAAAAGCCTTTGGTTTGATTGGCTCACTGATTACCGCAACAGTGGGTGCTGTGGTGTTGCTATATCTGATTAGTCTGGTGAAAAAAGCCTAGAACAAATCCAGTGAACCGGGTTGCGGCTCAGGTTGTGACCCGGCATTAGCCTTCTGCTGTAAGCGCGCCCGGCGCTGCGCCAGCAGTTTTAAAATACGCGCCCGCTCTGCTGCCGGCTTCAGATGCCAGTTAAAGCGCTCTTCGCGCGAGCGCAGGCAGCCCTTGCAATAACCGCGTTGATTGCTCTCACACACCCCAATGCAGGGGTTCGGTAGCTCAAATAACTCAAGTTGGTCCACGGCCGTGGCGACCTGCTGTTTTACACCTGTACAGATACTCTAGCGGCTCACTGCCGGCGATACAAATTTTAATTATTTTCAGGAAAAGTCATTTTTTCAGCAAAAAGCGGTTGACTCCGGACAGATAGACGTCTATTAATATAACCAATCTGCTTTTTGATTAAAGCAACAACAATTAACCGTAAGAGTTAGTGAGTATTAAATGCGTTTAGCAGCCGTTCTGAACATCATTGTCCTCGTAATCGTGGTGATTATTAATCTCCGCGGGGGCGGTGTATTGGAACGATAGCGCACACTAAGTCGACTTCCAGCAAAACCCCCGCTCCGCAAGGACCGGGGGTTTTGTCGTTTCAGGGCTGGTGAAAATTGATTCGGGCAACAAGCAAAAAGGGCAACAGCAAATGAAAGGCGCAGAATTGGTATTAAAGGTATTACAGCAGCAGGGGGTAGACACCATCTTTGGTTACCCGGGCGGCGCTATTATGCCAATTTACGATGCGATTTATCACAGCACGGTCAAACACTATCTGTGCCGGCATGAGCAAGGCGGCGCCTTCTCGGCTATTGGCTATGCCCGCGCCTCTGGCAAGGTTGGCGTCTGTTTAGCAACATCTGGCCCCGGTGCGACTAACCTGATTACCTCTCTGGCTGATGCCCTGCTGGACTCGGTACCGCTGGTCGCCATTACCGGTCAGGTATCACAAGCGGTGATGGGGACCGATGCCTTTCAGGAGGTCGATGTTTTAGGCTTATCGTTGGGCGTAACCAAGCACAGCTTTATGGTCCGCGATGTCAATGAGCTGGCGCATACGTTACAGGAAGCCTTCCGGCTGGCACAAAGTGGCCGCCCTGGCCCGGTATTAGTTGATATTCCGAAGGATATTCAACTGGCTGAGGTCAGTGAACCCGAGTGGCCAACGCTACCTGCTGCCCGCTTAGCGACCTCACTGGCTAACGCGGCCAAAGCGCGGCAGTTGATCGCACAGGCGAAGAAGCCGATTGCCTACATCGGCGGCGGTGTGCAGATGGCGGATGCGCTGCCACAGTTACAGGCTTTTCTGGCCGAAAGTGAGATGCCATCAGTCACGACGTTAAAAGGCATGGGCTCGGTGGCCCGCGCTAACCCGCACTATCTGGGCATGCTGGGGATGCACGGCACCCAGGCCGCTAATTTGGCGGTGCAGCAATCTGACTTACTGATCTGTTTGGGTGCCCGCTTTGATGATCGGGTAACCGGTAAGCTGGATAAGTTTGCGCCGCACGCCAAAGTGATTCATGTGGATATCGATCCGGCAGAAATTAATAAGGTACGTTTTGCCGACTGTGCCTTGCTGGGCGATATGAAGCAAATTCTGCCGGCGATCAGTACCGCCACCCAATGCGCTGACTGGCTGGTGTATTGTCAGCAATTAAAGCAGCAATATGGCTGGCGCTATGATCATCCGGGTGAACGGATTTTTGCTCCTCTTATGCTGAAACAACTGAGTGAACGGATGCCGGATAACAGCGTGGTGTGCTGCGATGTAGGCCAGCATCAGATGTGGGTGGCGCAGCATATGCGTTTTAATAGCCCGCGCAATCATTTATCCAGCGGCGGCTTAGGCACCATGGGCTTTGGTTTACCGGCGGCGATTGGTGCCAAGCTGGCACGGCCACAGGACACGGTTATCGCCGTCAGTGGCGATGGCTCCTTTATGATGAACGTGCAGGAGCTGGGCACCATCAAGCGCTTCCGGCTGCCGGTGAAGATCGTCATTATCGATAACCAACGGCTGGGCATGGTGAAGCAGTGGCAGCAACTGTTCTTTAATGAACGCTATAGCGAAACCGATTTATCGGATAACCCGGATTTTGTGGCGCTGGCAGCGGCCTTCGCCATTCCCGGCCATACCATTACCCGCAAAGATGAAGTGGCAAGCGCGCTGGAAGCGATGTTTAGCTGGCCGGGGCCCTATTTATTACATGTACGGATCGATGAAAAAGACAACGTCTGGCCTTTAGTACCGCCAGGTGCCGCGAACGAAGATATGCTGACGGAGACGAACTGATGCAACATACCCTGAATATCACTACCCGCAATGAAGCCAGCGTGGTCGAGCGTTTACTGCAGGTAACCCGTTATCGTGGTTATCAGCTGGCAGGTTTGGCGATGACCCCGCTAACTGACCGGGCCGGTTTACAAATTACCCTGACAGTGCAAAGTGAGAAACCCATTACGCTACTGACCAGTCAGCTGGTGAAGTTATATGACGTACAGCAACTGGAATTGGCTTCGGCTGATGTTGCTGTGCTGCGTGCCTAATCGTGCTTAATTGACTTACGTTTTTTACAGGATAACAAGATGCCAAAACTCAGATCCGCTACCGTCACCGAAGGCCGTAATATGGCGGGCGCCCGTGCCTTATGGCGGGCCACCGGTGTAAAAGATACCGACTTCGGCAAGCCGATAGTGGCGGTGGTTAACTCCTTTGTCGAATTTGTACCCGGCCATGTGCATTTGCGCGATCTCGGTAAGCTGGTAGCCGCCAGCATTGTTGAAGCCGGCGGTATCGCTAAAGAATTTAACACCATCGCGGTTGATGATGGCATTGCCATGGGGCATGGCGGTATGCTGTACAGCCTGCCGTCGCGGGAGCTGATCGCTGACTCGGTAGAATATATGGTGAATGCCCACTGTGCCGATGCCATGGTCTGTATCTCGAACTGTGACAAGATCACCCCGGGTATGCTGATGGCCGCGCTGCGGTTAAATATTCCGGTGATCTTTGTTTCCGGCGGGCCAATGGAAGCCGGTAAAACCAAACTCTCGGATCAAATTATCAAGCTGGATCTGGTTGATGCCATGGTATCGGCGGCCGATCCCAAGGTCAGCGATGCCCAAAGCGAACAAATTGAAAAAAGTGCCTGCCCAACCTGCGGCAGCTGCTCGGGAATGTTTACCGCCAACTCGATGAACTGTCTGGTGGAAGCATTGGGCCTGGCGCAGCCGGGCAATGGCTCTTTACTGGCAACCCATGCCGATCGCAAAGAATTATTTGTGCAAGCCGGTTTCCGGATTATGGAGTTATGTAAGCGCTGGTACCAGCAGGATGATGCCAGCGCCTTACCGCGTAGTATTGCCAATAAGGTTGCCTTTGAAAACGCCATGATGCTGGATATCGCGATGGGCGGTTCAACCAATACGGTGTTGCATTTACTGGCTGCCGCTATTGAAGCCGAAGTGGACTTTACCATGGCTGATATCGACCGCTTATCGCGTATCGTGCCGCACCTGAGTAAGGTGGCGCCCTCTACCCAGAAATATCATATGGAAGATGTGCATCGTGCCGGTGGCGTGATTGCGATCCTGGCGGAGCTGAACCGTGCCGGTTTGCTAAACCCCAATACGCCGCATGTTGCCGGTAGCTCACTGGCTGAGGTGTTGGCGAAGTGGGATATTAAAACCACCACTGATCAGCAGGTAAAACAGTTTTACCTGGCCGGTCCGGCCGGGATCCGCACTACTCAGGCGTTTTCACAGAATTGCCGTTACCCGTCATTAGATGATGATCGGGCCGGGGGCTGTATCCGCGATAAGGCGCATGCCTATTCGCAGGATGGAGGGTTAGCCGTGCTGTTTGGTAACCTGGCGCCAAAGGGGTGTATCGTTAAAACTGCCGGTGTCGAGCCGGAAAATCTGGTGTTTAGTGGCCGGGCGCGGGTATTTGAAAGTCAGGATGACGCTGTTGCCGCCATTCTGGGCGGCAAGGTCGTGGCCGGTGATGCCGTCATTATCCGCTACGAGGGGCCCAAAGGTGGCCCGGGGATGCAGGAAATGTTGTATCCAACCAGTTATTTAAAATCGATGGGGCTGGGAAAAGCCTGTGCGCTGATCACTGATGGTCGTTTCTCGGGTGGTACCTCAGGCTTATCAATTGGTCATGTGTCACCGGAAGCCGCCAGCGGCGGTGCTATCGCGCTGGTCGAAGAGGGTGATCGGATAGAGATTGATATTCCCAACCGCAAAATTGCCATTGCCGTCAGTGACGAGGTGCTGGCCAGTCGCCGCGCCGCGATGCAAGCCAAGGGCAGTAAAGCCTGGAAACCGGAAAACCGCCAGCGCGTGGTCAGCGCCGCGTTAAAGGCTTATGCCTTGCTAGCAAGCAGTGCCGACCAGGGTGCGGTACGCGATCTGTCAAAACTGGAGCAGTAATGGATAATCTGGCACGGGCAGCAACCGACAGCAGCGATGCTGAGGTGATGCAGCACTATCTGCGGGAAATTCTGTTGTCGCCGGTGTATCAGGCGGCGGTAGAAACGCCGCTGGATGAAATGCATAAGTTAAGCGCCCGCCTTGGGCAGCAGGTGCTGTTAAAGCGGGAAGATAAGCAGCCGGTTTATTCCTTTAAACTGCGCGGCGCCTTTCATAAACTGCATAAAGTGCAGCAACAGCAGCCTGATGCCAAAGTGATTTGCGCGTCGGCCGGTAACCATGCCCAGGGTGTGGCGCTGTCCGCCGCGAAATTAGGTCTGGACGCAACCATAGTGATGCCGATCACTACGCCGGAAATTAAAGTAGCCGCAGTGCGGGCCTTAGGTGGCAAGGTGGTGCTACATGGTACCGCCTTTGATGAAGCCAACAGCTTTGCGATGCAAAAAGCGCAAACCGAAGGTGCCATCTATATTCCGCCCTTTGATGATGCAGATGTGATAGCCGGTCAGGGCACCGTGGCCAAGGAGCTGCTAAGCCAGCATAACCGCCTGGATGCCGTCTTTATTCCGGTGGGTGGTGGTGGCCTGATGGCGGGGATGGCGGTCTATATCAAAGCCATTCAGCCTCATGTCAAAGTCATTGGTGTAGAGCCGGAAGATGCCGCCTGCTTAAAGGCGGCCCTGGCAGCCGGTGAGCCGGTGACCTTGCCGCGGGTGGGATTATTTGCCGATGGGGTGGCAGTAAAGCGGATTGGCAGCGAAAACTTTAATCTGGCCAAACGGTTTTGCGATGAGGTGGTCACAGTAAGCAGCGATGAAATCTGTGCTGCGATCAAAGATATCTTTGATGATTTACGGGCCGTGGCCGAGCCGGCCGGTGCTTTGGCCCTTGCTGGGCTCAAGAAATACAGTCAGCTGTTAAAGAACAGCACCTTACCGCGGCCGCAGCATTATGCCGCTGTCCTTAGTGGCGCCAATCTTAACTTTGATACCCTGCGCTATGTGTCAGAGCGCTGTGAGCTGGGCGAGAAAAAAGAAGCGGTGTTTGCGGTAACCATCCCGGAGGAAAAAGGCAGTTTCCGCCGTTTTTGCCAAACCCTGGGTGGCCGCGCCATTACCGAATTTAACTACCGTTATGCCAGCGAGCACAAAGCGCAGATCTTTGTCGGCATTAAATTGCGCCATGGTGAGACTGAACTGAATACGGTAAAAAAGGCGCTGACCGAGGCCGGCTATCAGTATCTGGATCTGTCGGACGACGAGCTGGCCAAACTGCATGTACGGCATATGGTCGGTGGCATGCCACCACGTAAGCTACAAGAGCAGGTGTATCAGTTTAACTTCCCGGAATACCCGGGAGCACTGATGAATTTTCTGAATACGCTGGGTGAACACTGGAATATTACGTTGTTTCACTACCGCAACCATGGTGCCGCCACCGGCGACGTGCTGGCGGGTTTTGAAGTGGCAGAGCACAGTGCCATCGCCGGTTATCTGGATAATCTCGGTTATGAATACCGGCTGGTAACAGATAATAGTAGCTATCAGGCGTTTTTAACCGCTGCTCAGCCCTAGATCCCTTTAGTACAGCAGAGCACTGTATATAAATTGAACTAATCACTATTGTGTTAACCTAAGCGTGCAGTTAGACTGCGCGCGTTTTTATACAGGAGAGCAATAATGAGTAAGCAAGCGGCAACCGAGCATGGCCGCGGGGAAATTCGCGACAATGCGCTAAAAGCCTTAGTGACCAGTAAGCTGTTTCAACCCCGGGTGGTAAAAGCGAAAAAGGGCAAAGGCTCCTACAACAGAAAAGGGCGTAACTCGAAAGATTACGCCCTTGTTGTTTCTGCCAGCCTACATTAAAAACTAAACCTAGCCTCATTGCTGCGTCGCAACAACGACCGAGTTTAGGGTTGCTTGTCTGTTACCTGCTCCACAAAATATTGCTGCTGTAATTGTTGTACCTTGCCCTCCGCAACCAGTTTTTGCCAGGCGTTGCTTAGCGCTTGCTGCTGGCTGTCTGACCATCTTTTTTTACTAAAAGCAAAGTAAACCGGATTTTCATATAAGGTAAACAATGCCTTGTGTTGCAATGGATTAAGAGTATTATGCAAATAGAGCTGTTGCAAATTAAGCTGATCTTCCAACATATATTGCACCCGGCCGCTTAAAAACAGCTCCAGTTTTTGCTGATTAAGGGTAACAAAGACTAAGCGTTGGCGAAAAGCGGGCGCTGTCTCCAACGCTTGCTCAAAAGCTGCGCCATAGTAAATGCCCTGCATAGCGGCAATCAAATCTTTGCCATTAACTAAATCAGTTAGCGAGGTTTTATCCGGTGCCGGAACCAGGTTAGTGACCAGCTTTACCTGTTCTTGCTGGTGTGGGCCAATAAAATAGGCAAATTCTGCCCGTTGCTCGTTATAAGACACATTGCTCATTGCGTCTAGTTCACCACTGGCAAGCAACTGCATCGAGCGCCCCCAAGGGGTTTCTAAAAACTGACTACTGCAGCCCAATTCTTTTGCCAGTGCTTGAAAAAGCTCAATATTGTAGCCGGTCCAGCTGCCATCAGCCGCTTTAATAAAGCGTGGCGGAAAATGTTGTGCCTGCATGGTGAGCTGGCAAGCTTGCGATACCGGCATAAATAGCAGCAACAGCAGAGTGATAAGCGCTAAGTGAAGTGACTTCAAAGCAGGAAAGCTCCGATTGGCATAAGTACTTTTTTGCTCGTGGTAGACAGCGATTGGCATGTCCTGCTCCGCTAAGGGCATTGTGTTAGCATGTGTTATTGAATTTTAGTCTGACGGTTTGAAAATGGTTTGGCAAATATTAGTTGCCTCGGCCAATCCGGCCAAAATCCGGGCGGTTGAGCAGTGTTTTCAGGTGAATTTCCCCGAGCGAGCTATTGCGGTGCGCGGTATTAGCGTGCCGTCCGGTGTTGCTGAGCAGCCGCTAAGTAGCGAAGAAACTTATGCCGGAGCGAAAAACCGCTTAATGGCGTTAAAGCAGCAGGGCGCAGCCGATTTTTATGTGGCCATAGAGGCCGGTTTGGATGGTGAGATGACCTTTGCCTGGATGCTAATTGAACATCAGGGCAAGCTCGGCAAGGCGCGTTCGGCCAGTTTAATGTTACCTAAGGCGGCGCTGCAGGCGCTGGAACAGGGCCAGGAGCTGGGCGATGTGATGGATGAGCTATTTGGTACCCAGAATATTAAACAGGCTGGTGGCGCTATCGGCTTATTAACCCAGAACCGGTTAAGTCGCAGTGGTGTTTATCAGCAGGCGTTGACGCTGGCATTAATACCATTTTTAAATCCGGACTGGTTTTAAACGTGTAGCGATTAAACCGGATACCGTCAACAGAGGTTGGCGACATCCGGCTCCGGCATAATCAGACGCTGGTATGCAACCTTACTTCGATATTGCCGCGGGTAGCATTCGAGTATGGGCAAACCTGATGTGCGGCCGCGACCAGTTGCTCAGCATCTTCCTGTGCTAAACCAGGCAAGCTAATAAACAGGTCGACATCCAACCCAAAGCCACCGTCAATTTTGCCAATCCCGACTTCTGCACGGATAGACACATCGGCAGGCAGGCTTTGCTTGTTTTGACCGGCGACAAATTTCAAAGCGCCAATAAAGCAAGCCGAGTAGCCGGCGGCAAACAGTTGTTCCGGATTAGTGGCATCGCCCTTACCGCCCAGTTCTTTTGGGGCCGCCAGTTTTGTTTGCAGTAAGCCATCGTTTGACTGCGCCTGACCATCACGACCACCGGTAGCGGTGACCACGGCTTTATACAGAATATCCATTTTGTTACCTCATTCAGTTAAAGGTTGATTGCCAGAGCATACTAACGGCAATTAATCTTGTGCGCAATATAATTGCGTGAAATATTTTTGCGCGATAGCGCCGGGCTTCAGTTATAATCAGTGCACTCATTACTTTACTCGCCCGAGGCTTGGTTGATGACGGCTAAAACACTCCCGCTACCACAGCAAGTATGCTTTGCACTCTATAGCGCCAATAACGCGATGATGCGGCTGTACCGGCCGTTATTGCAGCCTTTTGATCTGACCTATCCGCAATATGTGGTGCTGTTGGCATTGTGGCAGCAGGATAATATCAGCCTGGGGCAGCTTGGTGCGGCGACACTGTTTGACTCGGGTACCCTAACGCCTTTGGTAAAGAAGCTGGAACAAAAAGGTTGGCTGCAGCGGGTGAGTGATGCCAGTGACGAGCGGGTGAAAAAGGTGCTATTAACCGCGGCAGGTCGGGCTTTAGAAACTGAGGTCGCAACTGTGATGCCGGCTTTGCGTTGCCAGGTGGCACTACCGGAAAGCCAGCTGCTGGCGCTACGTGAGCAGGCGCAGCAGTTGCTGCAACAGCTGCAGCAACTGGAGGCTTGTCGTTAGGGCTTTAGCTGTTCACATTAACCAGTAAGCGGCCCTGAATGTCTCCGGCCAGCAACGCATGGGCTTGAGGTATGGCGTCTGCCAGGCTGATTTCCCGACTGAGTAAGGTAAAGTCGTCTGCGGTTAATAACCCGGCCAGTTGTGTCCAGGCCGCCAGTCGCGGTGCCATCGGTTGCATCACGCTGTCGATACCACAAAGTGTAATACCACGCAGAATAAAGGGTGCTACCGAGGCCGGGAAATCCATACCCTGTGCCAGACCACAGGCAGCCACCACACCGCCATAACGGCTTTGGGCACAGGCATTAGCTAGCGTATGACTGCCGACTGAGTCTACAACACCAGCCCATAGTTCTTTAGCAAGAGGTTTGCCCGGAGCGGATAGGCTATCACGACTGATAATCTCCGCAGCACCAAGTTGGCGCAGATAGTCTGCGGCACTGGCTTTGCCCGTCGCGGCTGTAACCTGAAAGCCCAGCCGCGCTAACAGCAATACTGCAAAGCTACCGACGCCGCCGGTCGCGCCGGTGACCAGTACCGGGCCGGCAGCCGGGGTTAACTGATGTTTTAACAAAGCCTGTACGCACAGCATGGCGGTATAGCCGGCAGTTCCGATAATCATCGCTTGCCTGGCAGTCAGTGGCGCTGGTATTGGCTGTAACCAGGCGGCAGGTACTGCAGCACGCTGCGCCAGGCCACCCCAGTGTTTTTCGCCCACGCCCCAGCCATTTAGCAGCACCTGATCACCGGTTTTAAACGCCGGATTCTGGCTACTAACCACAGTACCGGCCAGATCGATGCCTGGCACCATCGGAAAGTCCCGTACCACCGGCGCTTTGCCGGTAATCGCCAGCGCGTCTTTATAATTTAACGTGGAATAAGCGACGTCCACCACAACCTCAGCCGCCGGTAACTGGCTGGCATCGAGTTGCTGTAAACTGGCGCGATAATCAGGCGTTTTATCGATCACTAAAGCATTAAACATCAGATACCTCCGCAAAACTAAGTGATTAAGACTAGGCCAGACAAGGGCTTAGCGCTATGCGGCTTTGGTCGCATGCGCTGTCACTGATATATTTTGTTACATCTGTAAGGTTTTCATTAATAACTACAGCTGCTTTAATTCTTGAGCATCTATTTATGTTCAGGAGCTTATTTTGAAATATTCCGCCCTCTCGCTCGCCCTGCTAGTAGCGCTCGGCGTAGCTGGTTGCAGCAGCCAACAAGCAACAACCTTACCTGCAGGGGTAAAGTTAGTTGCGGTAAATCCGCAACAGGATGACCGCATTAGTCTGCCGTATAAAAAATATCAGTTAGAAAATGGCTTAACGGTAATTATCCACGAAGATCATTCTGATCCGCTGGTGCATGTCGACGTGACCTATCACGTTGGCTCAGCGCGCGAAGAGTTGGGCAAATCCGGTTTTGCGCATTTCTTTGAACATATGATGTTTCAGGGCTCGGACAACGTGGGCGCTGAGATGCACTTTAAGTACGTGACCGAAGCCGGTGGTACCCTGAATGGCACTACCAACAGCGATCGCACTAACTATTTCCAGACCGTGCCGGTCAATCAGTTGGAAAAAATGTTGTGGTTAGAGTCGGATCGGATGGGGTACTTCCTTGATTCGGTCACCCAGGAAAAGTTTGATATTCAGCTTTCGACGGTGAAGAATGAACGTGGTCAGCGCGTTGATAACCAGCCTTATGGCCGCTATTTTGAGCAGCTATTAGGTGCACTATACCCGTATGGGCATCCGTATTCCTGGCCGGTGATTGGTCATATGGATGATTTAAACCGCGCCACTATGCCAGATTTAAAACAGTTTTTCCTGCGCTGGTATGGCCCTAATAATGCGACCCTGACTATCGGCGGCGCAGTTAAAGCTGAAGAAATCCTGCCCATGGTGCAGAAATATTTCGGCACCATCCCAGCCGGTCCGGCGGTAGAGAAAATGGCTAAAGCCCCAGCGAAACTGGATGCAGATCGCTATGTGTCGATGGAGGATAACGTCCACCTGCCGCTGCTTAGCATGACCTTCCCTACTGTCTATGCTGGTCACCCGGATGAAGCGCCGCTCGATATCCTGGCGGATATTCTGGGCAACGGTAACAATTCTATGTTGTACCAAAGCCTGGTGCGGCCACAGATCGCGGTAAATGCCTCCGCCGGCCATCGTTGTATGGAGTTAGCCTGTACCTTTAGTTTAAACGCCCTGCCGCACCCGGCAGCCGGCAAAAATCTGGCCGATATCGAGCAATTATTGCGGCAAAATTTACAGCAAGTGGCAGAGCGCGGCGTTAAGCCGGAAGACCTGGCACGGGCTAAGGCGCGGGTTGAAGCGCGCAGCATCTTTGGTTTGCAGAGCGTGGCGGGTAAGGTCAGTCAGTTGGCCTATAACGAAATTTTCTTTGGTGAGCCGGACCGTATTGCCGCTGTGTTGGCAAGTTATCAGGCGGTAACCGCTGACGACGTGATGCGGGTTTACCGGCAATATGTGCAAAATAGCCCGGCCGTGATCAGCAGTGTGGTACCGCGTGGTAAAACTGCCCTGATTGCTGCCGCGGATAATTTTACGGCCCAGAAATTTGATCCGGCGGATAGTCAAGCTTCAGAACCATTGCCGATGCGTTACGCCGCGCAAACTTTTGATCGCAAAGCTGTACCACAGGCTGGTGCCAACCCTGCCATCCTGCTGCCAGCTACCTGGACGACTAAGTTAAGTAACGGTATTCAGGTATTGGGTGCCAGCAGTGATGAAACGCCGACTACCTCTATTTTATTGCGTATTCCGGCCGGAAGCTACCGTAACTCGGTTGAGCAAACAGGCGTGGCCGCGATGATGGCATCACTGCTGAATGAGAGCACTGAGAACTTCAGCACCGAACAAATGAGTATGGCGCTGGAACTGCTGGGTAGTTCGGTTTCAGTCAGTGCTTCAGATAATGAGTTAAATGTCTTTGTCAGCAGCCTGAGCCGTAATTTGCCGAAAACGCTGGAATTAGTGCAGGAGAAGCTGTTACGCCCGGCTTTTAAAGAGGAAGATTTTAACCGCTTGAAGCAGCAGCGTTTACAGTCGCTGGCGCAGGCACAAAAAAATGCCGGCTTTCTAGCGGATCAAGCAGTAAGAACCCTGATGTTTGGTGACAGCATTGCCGGCCAACCCGGTATTGGTACTGAGCAGAGCTTGCAGGCAATGACGCTGGAGCAGGTGCGGGCGTTCTATCAGGCCTATGTTAAACCTGAAGGTGCCCAGCTGGTGACCGTATCGGATTTATCACAGCAGCAATTAGAACCGCTGCTGGCTGGCATGGCACCGCAGTGGCAAGGTAAGGCGCCACAGCAGCAGCTGGATTTACCGGCACCACAGATCCAACAAGGTGCGATCTATCTGGTGCATAAAGATCAGTCGCCACAGTCAGAAATCCGTATCGTGCGCCGCGCTATGCCGCGCGATCTGACCGGTGACTTCTATCGCGCCGGCCTGATGAACTTTACGCTGGGTGGTAACTTTAATAGCCGGATCAACCTGAACTTACGCGAAGATAAAGGCTATACCTATGGTGCGCGCAGTGGTTTTGGTGGTGATCAGCTAGTGGGTCTGTTTACTGCCAGTGCCGCAGTTCGCGCTGACGTGACGCGCGAGTCAATCGAAGAGTTCTTAAAGGAGCTGAACAACTACCAGCAAAATGGTATGACGGCAGCAGAGTTGAGCTTTATGCGCAGTGCGGTCAATCAGTCAGAAGCGCTACGCTATGAAACGCCAAATGCCAAGCTGGGTTTTATGGCGCAGCTGCTGGAGTTTAATGTCGGTCCGGAGTTTACCCGCGAGCGCAATCAAATTCTGCAGCAGGCATCACTCGAGCAGTTAAATGCGTTAGCCAGCCAGTATCTGTCGCCGTCTGAGATGGTGATAGTGGTAGTGGGTGAAGCAGATAAGCTGAAGCCTGAGCTGGAAAAACTGCAGCTGCCGATTATCGAAATGAAGCTGTAATAGTCATCACACTGAGTAAAAGCGCCGGCTTCAGTCCGGCGTTTTTTTATGCCTGCAACTTATAAAAAACGCTGCACGTAAGAGCAACTGGCGTGAATTTGCAGCCCACTGCTTTGTGCCCAGCTCAGGGCATGGCGCACCAGCTTTTCGGCCAGGCCTTTGCCGCGAAACTCCGGTGGCACATAGGTATGGCAAAAATCGATGTGTTGGCCGTTTAGCTGATAGTCGAGTAAGGCGCTGGCGTTACCCTCGCTCAGAATAAAGCGCTGGCCGGCACTGTCATGCTGAATATTCAGCTGCTGCATTATTCTTCCTCCAGCCAGGGTGTGGCGGGCAACAAGGCTAAATGCGCCACATAACGTTCCAGATTAAAGCTTTCCTGACGTTCAATTACCGCATACATTTCCGGTGCCAGAGCGCAGGCCATCAGTTCCAGCGCTTCTTCACGGCTATGGCCGGTCATCCGCAGCCGCATTAGGGTTGCCGTCACTTCTTTGGGGTAATTGTCGGCGAGCTGGTTTTCCAGCACTTCAAACAGGGTACTCTGGTCAATAAAGTCGTCGTCTTGCATTAGGTTAGCCTTAGCTGAAAACAAAAAATAGTGATAAAAGCCCAAGCCGGGCTACTGCTTTGGTGTGTTGCTTAGGCTAAGCTAGCCCTCACTAAATAACAATCAAAAATCCGTATTATGCAGCAAGTTGTTTCACACTGGCGTTACCGGCTGCAAAGCCTGGGGCCTGGTATTCTTATGGCTACCGCCGCTATTGGTGGCTCGCATTTGGTGGCATCAACCCAGGCGGGCGCGCTCTTTGGCTGGCAACTGCTGTGGCTGATCCTGCTGGTAAACCTGCTGAAGTATCCGTTTTTCCGCTTTGGGGTACAGTATACGCTGGAGCAAAACGAAAGTTTGGTCGAAGGCTATTTGCGCAAAGGCCGTGGTTACTTTTACAGCTTTGTGTTGCTTAATATGCTGGCCGCGGTGGTAAACACTGCCGGGGTACTGATCCTGACGGCAGCCCTACTGCAATATGCCTTACCCTGGCACTTATCGTTAACACTATTGTGTTGGCTGATTCTGGCCAGTTGCCTGGCGATTCTGCTGCTCGGACATTACCGGGCACTGGATCAGGTGGCCAAGCTGATTATGCTGCTGTTAACGCTGACCACGCTGCTGGCCGCCGCTATTGCCGTTAGCAAAGGCGCGGCGGCGCCAGCCGATTTTCAGGGGCCCTCACCCTGGCAACTGGCAATGCTGGGGTTTTTAGTGGCGCTGATGGGCTGGATGCCGGCGCCGATTGAGATTTCGGCGATCAGTTCGCTGTGGCTGAAAGCCAAACTACGACAACAGCCCCTGACCCGGGCGCAGGGCCTGTTTGATTTTAATCTGGGTTATTGGTTAACAGCCGCTCTGGCGCTGGTATTTGTGGCTTTGGGTGCCCTGGTGCAATATGGCAGTGACCAGCCGATAGCGCTGGCCGGCGCGGCCTTTGCCCAGCAATTGGTTGAAATGTATGGTCAAACCATCGGCGCCTGGGCCAAGCCGCTGGTTTCACTGATCGCTTTTCTCTGTATGTTCGGCACCACCCTGACCGTATTAGATGGGTATGCCCGCACCTTGCATGAGTCAGGACGACTGCTGGGCTGGTATCGAGCTGATAACCGGCGGGTGCTGTCGGTCTGTTTGCTGCTGCAGGCCCTGGCAGGAATGGCCCTGATCCTGTTTTTCCGCTCGGCGTTATCGCCGATGTTGACCTTTGCCATGACGTTGGCGTTTTTAACAACGCCAATCTTTGCCTGGCTGAACTTTAGTTTACTGCGCGGTAACACAGCACGGCCACTGGCACCCTGGCTACAGGTGCTTAGCTGGTTGGGATTAGCCTATTTGTTTGGCTTTGCCGTACTTTATCTGGCCTGGTATTCAGGTGTGCTTAATTCCTAATGGAGTAACTATGGCCTGGTGGCAATTAGTTGGCTTGTTTTTAATACAGCTGATGTTGATTCTGTTGGCGGCGCAGCTGTTCGGTCGGCTGGCCAGATATGTAGGCCAGCCGAAAGTTGTTGGCGAGATGATTGCCGGCGTGACTCTGGGCCCGTCCTTATTGGGTTGGTGGTTGCCGGAGTTACAACAGGCGATCTTTATTCCGGAAACCCGCAGCTGGCTGTATTTCGGCGCCCAACTTGGCGTTGGGCTCTATATGTTTTTGGTCGGTCTGGAGTTTAATACCCGACTGTTCCGGCAGCAGGCACAGAGTGCGTTAACCGTGTCGCTGGCGGGCATGTTAGTGCCCTTTGCCGTCGCGGCTTTGTTAGCGCTCTGGTTATTACCTATGCCTGGTTTGTTTGCGCCCGGCATCAGCTATGCCAATGCGGCTCTTTTTCTTGGTGCTGCTATTGCCATTACGGCCTTTCCGATGCTGGCACGGATTATTTATGAGCGGGGCCTCGCCGGCACTAAACTGGGTACTCTGGCGCTGGCGGCCGGCGCTATCGACGATGCGGCAGCCTGGCTGGTCCTGGCGCTGGTATTGGCCAGTTTCGGTGGCGGTAGTGAGCTGCTGATTAAAGCGCTGCTGGGTGGTAGCCTCTATGCTTGGTTAATGCTGACCAAAATGCGGCTCTGGTTGCAACCGCTGGCGGATCGGGTGGCGCTAACGGAGCAATTGGCGGCCTGGCAATTTGTGCTGATCCTGCTGTTGTTCGCATTGTCGGCCTGGAGTATGGATTTTGTTGGCTTACATGCGGTCTTTGGTGGCTTTTTGCTGGGTGTGGCGATGCCACGCGGTACCCTGGTGAGCGTGCTGCAACGACGGCTGGAGAAGCCGGTGTTACTGCTGCTGTTACCGATGTTTTTTACCTATTCCGGGCTAAATACCCGGCTGGATGTGCTGGGCGCTGGTGGCCTGTGGTTGGTGACATTGGTTGTATTGGCGTGTTCCATTCTGGCCAAATTTGTTGCCTGCTGGGCGGCAGCCCGGCTAAAAGGCGCCGATAATCCAACGGCACTGGCGATCGGCGCACTGATGAATGCCCGGGGCCTGATGGAGCTGATTATTATCAATATTGCACTGAGCTATGGCGTGATAGAGCAAGGGCTGTTCTCGATGCTGGTGGTAATGGCGATTGTCACTACGCTGATGGCCGCGCCGCTATTTCAGTTGGTCTATGGACGCTTTCAAACCAAGGCGATCCAGAATAAGCCAGATCAAGCTAAGGTTTAACGCCGGATATTTTTACTCAGGTTGCCGCAGTTCTGGTTGTGTTGGTTATACTGACGTAAAGACAGAGAGGGGAAGCGGCGATGTTAGTACAAGCAGTACGCTGGATATTGGGTGTGGTGCTGGCTTTGTTGATAGCTGCTGCAAGTTGGGCAGCAACAGAACCAGCTCAATCCTCTTTGCAGCTGGTGCTGGGTGAATTGCCGCCATATAACTGTCAGGATCTGGCAACGACGCCGCGTTGTATAAATAATAAAATCGCCGCCAAACTGGCGCATTACAGTGGGCTGGAGATCAGCGTCAGCCTGGCGCCTTACGCCCGTGCTTTGCGGATCTTACAGCAACAGCAGACCGATTTAATGATAGTACTGCAAAATCAGGCG
Source organism: Alishewanella sp. BS5-314 (assembly GCF_025377695.1). Taxonomy (NCBI): domain Bacteria; kingdom Pseudomonadati; phylum Pseudomonadota; class Gammaproteobacteria; order Alteromonadales; family Alteromonadaceae; genus Alishewanella; species Alishewanella sp. BS5-314. The sequence goes on along the minus strand of NZ_JACEHJ010000002.1, from coordinate 2,440,029 downwards.
GTGTTGGCGCACGCTGATCCGCTGCTGGCTTTGTACGATGTTGATTTGGTGTTACGGCTGCACCATTCCGCGTCCCGTCTGGCACCACAGGATATCCGTTTGGGTGTGTTGCGAGGCCTTGATCAAGATGTCTATCGTTTGTTACCCGCCTATCGTTATGTCGAGTTATCAGACTATGAACAAGGGGTAGAGATGTTGGCTTTGGGGCGGTTGGATGCCATTTTAGCGCCGGCTGATGCCTTGACGTTTTTACTGCAACGTCATGGCGTTGCATCGCAGATGATGGCAGAGCCTCAGCTACAGGTCCGGCAACAGGTTTGGTTGTATTGCCGCAAGCAGGCGTGCAGTGCCGAGCAACAGCGCCAGCTGCAGCTGGCAGTGCAGCAAATTCTGCCGCACATGCCAGCGATACTGCAGTTGATGCCGATAACTTACTACCAGTAAAACCAGTTGGCCCTGTAGCTTCTTGCCATAACAGTACCGAGCGGGTAAAGCAGTTATATTCTGTAACTGCTCCTCTCTGTTTTATAATGCCAGCGTCTTTTCGCCGCGGGAGATGCCAGAGACGCCGCTGCGCACCACTTCCAGGATCTGGGTACCGCTTAACGCCTGAATAAAGGCATCCAGTTTGTCGCTGGTGCCCACCAGTTGCACGGTGTAAGTAGTGGCAGAGACATCGACGATCTGGCCGCGGAAGATATCGGCACTGCGTTTTACTTCATCCCGTTGCTCGCCGACGGCTTTCACCTTGACCAGCATCAGCTCGCGCTCGATATGGGCAGCCTCGCTCAAATCCGTCAGTTTTACCACTTCAATCAGTTTATGCAGTTGCTTGGTAATTTGCTCGATCACCTGATCATTGCCATGGGTCACCAGCGTTAAACGCGACAGCGTCGGATCTTCTGTCGGCGCCACGGTCAGCGAGTCGATATTATAGCCACGCTGGGCAAACAGGCCGACCAAACGTGCCAGGGCGCCGGATTCGTTTTCCAGTAATACAGAAATAATATGCCGCATGCTTAAGTCCTCTCTGTCTTACTTAAAAACATCTCATTGACCGCACCGCCCGGAATTTGCATCGGATAAACGTGCTCTTTCGGATCGATATGGATATCCAGAAACACCAGCTGATCTTTGAGCTCGACAAAGGCGCGCTGCAGTGCCGGTTGCAACTCTTCCGGTTTGGTGACCCGGATGCCGACGTGGCCATAGGCCTCAGCCAGTTTGATAAAGTCAGGTAACGAGTCCATATAGGAGCTGGCGTAGCGCGACTCATAGTTCATATCCTGCCACTGCTTAACCATGCCCAGATAGCCGTTATTCAGGTTGATAATCTTCACCCCCAAACCATATTGCTTGCAGGTCGACAGCTCCTGAATATTCATCTGAATTGAGCCCTCGCCGGTGACACAGACCACATCCGCCTGCGGGAAATTCAGCTTGACGCCCATCGCTGCCGGCAAACCAAAACCCATGGTGCCAAGGCCGCCGGAGTTGATCCAGCGGTTTGGTTTATTAAATTTGTAGTACTGTGCGGCAAACATCTGATGCTGGCCGACATCACTGCAGACAAAGGCTTCGCCTTTGGTGATCTTGCTGACCTGCTCTATCACATGCTGGGGCTTTAACAGCGCAGAGGTAGTGTCATAGCGGCCACCATGTACAGCGCGCCAGTCATTAATCTGCTGCCACCATTGCTCGAGCGCACTGCTATCCAGCTTTTTCTTTTTCTGCTTCACAGTCGCCAGCATTTCTTCCAGCACTGGCTGTACCAAGCCAACAATAGGGATATGGGCATTGATGGTTTTTGAGATACTGGCCGGGTCAATATCGATATGGATAATGGTGGCATTCGGACAGAATTTTTTGGTGTTGTTAGTGACCCGATCGTCAAAGCGGGCGCCGACCGCCAGGATCAGATCAGCATGATGCATGGCCTGATTCGCCTCGTAGCTGCCATGCATCCCCAGCATACCGATAAACTGCTTGTCCTCACCCGGATAGGCACCCAGCCCCATTAGGGTATTGGTCACCGGCAGGTTCAGGTATTGCGCCAGTTCAGTCAGCTCGGCGGCAGCGCCACCCATAATCACGCCGCCGCCCGAGTACAGCACCGGCTTTTTCGCTGCCAACAGCGCGCTAACCGCTTTTTTAATCTGGCCGCTATGGCCTTTTAGTTTTGGCTGATAAGAGCGCAGCTTAATTTCGTCCGGATAATGATACGGAAACTTATTGCTCGGAATCGTCATATCTTTCGGGATATCCAGCACCACCGGGCCCGGCCGGCCGCTTTGCGCAATGTAAAACGCCTTCTTAATCAGGTACGGAATATCCTCGGGGCGGCGCACCGACATATTGTGTTTCACAATAGGGCGGGAAATGCCCAGCATATCGGTTTCCTGGAACGCATCTTCACCAATCAGATGGCTCATCACCTGGCCGGTCAGCACCACCATCGGGATTGAATCCATATAGGCGGTGGCGATACCGGTCACCGCATTAGTGGCACCCGGGCCGGAGGTGACCAGTACCACGCCGGCCTTACCGGTGGCGCGGGCATAGGCATCGGCCATATGGGTCGCGGCCTGTTCGTGGCGCACCAGCACGTGTTTTACTTTATTTTGCTGAAATAACGCATCGTAGATATGCAATACAGCGCCACCGGGATAGCCATAGACGTATTCTACCCCTTCATCGGCCAGCGCACGGATCACCATTGCTGCACCCGATAACATCTCGGCATGTTTGGATTGGCTTGTCATAGTCAGGTCTCATCATTTTACTGAGGTCAAAGCGCCTGTTTTTTGGGTACAGGACGCTGTTGGCAGCCTAAATGCTACCTTGTGCTACGTGGTTGGCTGAACGGTATTGGCGAACCTTACCGGCGCTTTAGTGGTTAGCTCTGAGGCTTTTATAGTGCGCCTGATTAATTTACGGTAATGGCCGCGGAAAGTCGATGCCTTTTTCATGCTTTTAGACTTCTTTACTGCTTTGAAAAGCGGCACGTCGCCACCATAGTACAGGGAGTTAAAGCTAAGGAAGTGAAGTATGCAAAACCCTATTGTTGACGTCAGCCTGATCAATGCCCGCGAAGTGCTAGACCGTTCGTTACAGCAACTGGTGATCTTCCAGTTCTGGTCGGCGCGCAGTGCGCTTTGTCAGCAGTTAAGTCCGGTATTGGAAAAAATTGTCCGCCAGTACCCACAGCAATTGTGTCTGGCCAAAGTAAATTGCGATCAGGAGCAGGACTTGGCGATGCAGTTTGGTGTGCAATCACTGCCTACCGTCATGCTGATTAAAGATGGCCGGCCGGTCGATGGTTTTGCCGGTGCTGAGACCGAGCAGCAAATTCTGACCCGGCTGGCGGCTTATCTGCCAAAACCGGAAGATGAGTTGATTGCCAAGGCCCAGCAATATTTGGCACAGCAGCAACTCGCTGAAGCTTATCCGCTGCTGGCCGAAGCGCTGACGCTGGCGCCAGAGCGGATAGAAATTAAACTCTGGTTAGCCGATACCGCTATTGGCCTTGGCCAGTTAACCCAGGCTGAAAAGCTGCTGGCTGAAGTGCGGCTGGCTGATCAGGACGCCTTATATAAAACCGTACTGGCCAAGCTGGAGTTGGCGCAGCAGGCCAGCAATACACCGGAGATCCAGGCGCTGGAAGCCCGGCTGGCAGCAGCACCGGCAGATAACAGTTTAAAAGAGCAATTAGCTGTGCAGTACCAGGCCGTATTGCGCTCAGAAGAGGCATTGGCGTTGCTGCTGCAGATTCTGCAGCAGGACCTGAACTTTGGACAAAGCAAAAAGCTGTTTTTAGATATCCTGGCGGCCTTGCCTAAGGGCGACCCGCTGGCCAGCCAGTACCGGCGTAAACTCTATGCGCTGTTGTACTAAGGCCGCTTGTTGAGTGCCTTTAGCTGCAGTGATGCTGAGCTGGGTAAGCTGTTTACTCAGGTTGCTGCTGTCCTGCACCGTTATCAGCGCTATTGGCAGTTGCAGCCGATGGCGCGCTCGGCCCTACCCTTTGACGCTGCACTGAATAGCCTGCTGCAGAGCTTATCGCTTACTGAGCTGGCGGCACTGGAAGATAACCCAGAGCAGCAACAACAGCGGTTTGGCACCTTTTTCCCCGAACTCTTTGCGCTACCGGCGACCAGTCAGGCTGAGCCGGCAGAGGCCTTACCCGAGTGGCCATTTTGGCTCACCAATGGTATTGGCGGGCGTAAACTCTCGCAAATTCAGCATTTTTGTCAGCAGCTCGCCCCATCCGAGCTGCCGCTGTTGGAATGGTGTGCCGGCAAAGGCCATCTGGGGCGGCTACTGGCGGCGCAGGGCCGGCAGGTGACCAGTATTGAATGGCAGGCCGAACTGTGCCGGCAGGGCGAGGCACTGGCAGCACAATTTCAGTTGCCACAGCGCTTTGTCTGTGCCGATGTGCTGACGCCGGCGGGACGGGCAGTGCTGTCGCCACAGCAACAGCTGGTCGCTTTACATGCCTGTGGTGATTTACATTTGCAGTTAATCAAACATGCCGTTGCCGTCGGCACGCACGCCTTACAGCTGGCGCCTTGTTGTTACCATCTGATTGCCGCTGAACATTATCAGCCGTTATCGACGCTGGCGCAGCAACATAATCTGCAGCTGAGCCGACAGGATCTGAAACTGGCGGTGCAGGCTCAGGTTACCGGCGGTGAACGGGTCGCGCGGCTGCGGCAAACCGAAGTCAGCTGGCGGCTGGCGTATCAGTTATTACGGACTGAACTGACGGCTGATGCCAGCTATCAGCCGCTGCCATCTTTACCTAAACACTGGTTTAGCGGTGACTTTAGCGCTTTTCTGGCCTATGCAGCGCAGCTGCAACAACTGCCGTTACCGGCGGTTATCGATAATAACGCTTTGCTGGCGAGGGCTGACGAAGCTTATCTGCAACTGCAACGTATTGATGCGGTGCGGCATCTGTTTCGCCGGCCGCTAGAGCTGTATCTGGTGTTAGACAGGGCAATGTATTTACAGCAGCATGGCTATCAGGTACAGCTCAGTCTGCTCTGCGATTATACTATTACTCCGCGTAACTTCCTGCTAGAGGCGCGTAGACTAAGCCACTAGCCGGATGGCAAAAACCGCTAAAGTTCGCTGTGCCAATTACACTTTTCTAAATAAAGTATGCTATGTTGAAATAATCTACAATCGCAGTATCAACAGGTGTCAGCATGCAGGACGAGTTGTTTCAGTTTGCGGAGGAGTCTGCCAACACTGCTATCGTCAAACCAGAACTGCAGGTGTTGAAATTATTGATTGTTGATGATGACCAGGATGTGCATAACGTCTCGGAGTTGTTGTTACGCGATCTGGAATTTGACGGCTACCGGCTTCAGATGTTGCACGCTTACAACAGTCAGGAAGCCTTTGCCATTTTGCAGCAAGATGAAGAAATCGCCATTATTTTACTTGATGTGGTGATGGAGTCTGATGACGCTGGTCTGAAACTGGTAAAACGGATCCGAGATACGCTAAATCGTCGCAAGGTGCGGATTATCCTGCGCACGGGCCAGCCTGGTTACGCCCCCGAGCTGGAAACCATTGTAAACTATGATATCAACGACTATAAAACCAAGACTGAACTGACCCGCGAGCGGCTATTTACCTGTTTAATGGCGGCAGCGCGCAGTTATTTGCAGTTAGCGCAGTTGGAACGGCTGGCTTTTGATGATCATCTTACCGGCCTGCATAACCGCAATGGTTTGCTGAATGCGATGGCAATTGCCGCCGCCGGAGGCAAGATCCACACATTACAGCTGATAGACCTGGATCATTTCTCTGTTCTGAACGACACCTTTGGCAATGAGCTGGCAGATCAGTATCTGCAACAGGTGGCACAGCGTCTGCTGCAAGTTCCTTCACTGGTCACGGTCGCCAGACTGGCTGCTGATAAGTTTGCCCTTCTAAGTGAGGCGCCGGTAAGCCTGAGCGAGCAACTATTAAGGCAGCAGTTGTCACAGCGAGCTATCGAGCTTGCCGGTGTAAAACAAGAAGTTAGCTGCTGTCTGGGTATTGCTACAACACATGCTGATATCAGTCCTTCCGAAACCTTGTCCCATGCCTATATGGCATTAAAAAAAGCTAAACAGACCGGGATTGGTCAAACCGTGGTCTTTAATGAGGCGATGATCGAGGCGTTAAGGCAGAGAGTGGATCTGTTGTCATCGTTAAATAAAGGCCTGGAGCATGACCAGCTATATGTGGTGTACCAACCGCAGTTTGATCTTAATACTGGCCAGATAGTGGGGGTGGAAGCTCTTGCCCGCTGGGTTGATGAGACCGGGCGCCATGTCTCGCCGGCGATCTTTATTGAGCTGGCAGAGCAGGCAGGATTGATCCACCGCTTGGGTCTGCTGGTGTTACAAAAAGCACTGCGTGATTGTGCGCCGATCTGTCAGGCCCTACCCGACTTCAGACTGGCAGTAAATGTATCATCTGTACAATTTAAGCACCCTGATTTTCTGGATCTGGTATTGCACACTATTGCTGAATCGGGAGTACCGGCGCAGCAAATAGAAATTGAATTAACCGAATCGGCTGCGATGGATTTTTCGGCAGAAACCGAACAAAAGCTGGCCGCCTTAAGAGCGGCAGGTATTACGTTAGCGATAGATGATTTTGGTACCGGCTTTTCGTCTCTGGCCTATCTGGAACAACTGCAGGCGAATTGTCTGAAAATTGACAGAAGCTTTACCAATAAGCTGACTGAGTCGGAGTCTGGTTTACGGATTGTGCAAACTATCCTGGCTCTTGGGCAGCGGCTGAAAATGCGGGTCTTGGCCGAGGGTATTGAGTATCAGAGCCAGCTCAACGAATTAAAAGCCATGGGTTGCGACGAAGGGCAAGGTTACTTGCTGGCCAAGCCTATGCCATTGAGTGCATTATTACAATTTCCGGCACTACAGCAACGTCTGTCACCGACCTAGGGCAAAATAATGGCCAGACAGCTGAAGCGCAGCTTATTGGTATCCTCGCTCTTCCTACTGATTTCGTTTGGCAGTATGTTATTGGTTGCGGTTTTTTTATTGCGGCAAGCGGCCGAGCAAAGCCATCAGGATGCCAAAGAGCAGTTGCTCAGTTCGATAGAATTTCAATTGTTTCTGAATGCAGAAACCATCAGCAGTAATATCCAGAGCCATATCAAAAGAGCGATTGAGACGCCTGCCTTACTGGCATTAATGGCCAGCCGCACCGTCGAAAAAAATGAGCAACTTTCCCGCAATCAGCTGAAAACGTTGGTGGAAGAAGCACTACGTGCCAATCCAGTGATCAATGCCGCTTATATGCATTTTGAACCCAACGCTTACGATAACGCCGACCAACAGTATCTGGGGGACTATGACCATAGCTCAGATACCGGGACCTTAGAGATCTACTGGGTGCGACAGCGGCAAGATTTAAAATTTTATCCAATCGGCGATGCCAGTTTTAAATATCAAACGGCCGTCGATGCATATGGACAGGCTGAATCGGCCTGGTTTCTCTGCCCACGCGATACCGGCAAGAGCTGTATCACCGAGCCTTTCTGGTGGGAGTTGGAGCCGGATGTAAAGATACAACTGATGTCACTCACCTTACCGGTAAAAGCGGGTGAACGCTTTCTTGGTGTGGCAGGCGTCGATCTGGAGATGCCAGATTTTGTTGCTACTATTAATGATTTAATCCGGCCACTATATGGCGGTAATGTTCGCTATTATCTGCTATCTGGCAGCCAACGTTTGCTGGCTAGTAATGATTACCCCGGACGTAGTGGAGAATACCTAACGCAAATAGCGCCAGATATCGCAGAGTTGGCTGGCGACACCGGCAGCAGCTTGTTTCTGCAAGGGGAGCAGAGTTTTCGGGTAGAGCGCCTGCAATTGCCTATTTTAAATCAGCAATGGCAAATGTTATTGCTGATCCCACAACAGCTATTGATGCAAGAATTTAATCAGGTACAGCAGCAATTAACCCGGTTAAGTGTCCGCAATATGGTGTTTCTGATCCTTAGCTTTGGCCTGCTGATCCTGATTACGTTGGTGATTGCGCTGCGCTATTTGCACCGGCGGGAAAGCCTGCTAAGTCAAAGTCAGGCGGAACTGGCTTCGATCCTATTGGCGGCACCGACACCTATTACTGTAGCTTATCCAGCCGTTAAAGGTTTTACCTTAAGTAAGGTGAATCAGGCCTGGTTGCAGCAATTCGGCTTTCAGAGTGCCGAACAAGCCGTGGCACTTGCAGCACATGAGAAAATCTGGAGCTCGGCCGCCGATCAGCAGCGCTTAATGACGCAATTACAGCAGGAAGGCGAAGTAAATGCCTTTTTAAGTTGGCTGGTGCGGCAGGATGGGAGTGAATTTCTAGCCGAAGTTTCGGCGGCACTGCTTAGTGCTGAAACGCAGCCATTACTGATTATGGTGTATGAGGACGTGACCAGTCACTATCAGTTACAACGCCAATTACTACAAAGCAATGAGTTATTGGAACAACGGGTAGCGGAGCGCACCGGGCAATTAACAGATACTATCAACACCCTGGCTCGCACCCAACAAGAGCTGATTCATTCAGAAAAACTGGCCGCTTTGGGAAATCTGGTAGCGGGCATTGCGCATGAGTTAAATACACCGGTTGGCAATTCGGTGATGGCAGCCTCTAAGTTGAAGGCGGATATCCGGTTGTTAAATCAACAACTGAATAACGGTTTGACCAAAAAAGACTTACAGAATTTTATTAGCCAGGGTGCGACCAGCAGCGACATTATGGAGCGCAACTTACTAAGGGCCGCTGGTTTAATTAGTAGCTTTAAACAGGTTGCGGTCGATCAAACATCATTGCAGCGCCGGGAGGCAGCGCTGGCTGATATTGTGCAAGACGTGATGTTGATGCTGCAACCCACTATTCGCAAAAGCGGACATCAGGTTCAGCTCGAATTACCGCGGCAAACCATTCTTCTCAATACTTACCCGGGACCCTTGGAGCAGGTATTAATTAATTTAATTCAGAATGCGTTGTTGCATGCCTTCGATACGCCGGGGGGGACAGTGACTCTCAGCGCTGAACTACAAGATAGCCGATTACTTCTGAAGGTATCGGATAATGGCAAAGGTATTCCTGACGCGATTCAAAGCAAAGTCTTTGAGCCCTTTTTCACTACCCGATTGGGGCAAGGAGGCTCAGGGCTAGGCCTGAGCCTGGTACATAATATGGTTACCGGGATTTTGAAGGGCCATATCAGCCTGCACAGCACACCAGGGGAAGGCAGCTGTTTTAGTGTGGTGATCCCGTTAGTCGTGCCGGCTAAGTAGCGGCGTATTGGTTACAACGGCCTGATGCGCTTGTTGATAATAGGCACTGATTTGCTGATCTTTATGCTGCCAGCGCTGATTCAGCCACTGCTGGAAGTTATCGCGAAATACCGGATCATTAAAATAATCACCAATGACTGCGGCATCAACCGGCAGGATCTCGGCCTGGATCACCACCCGTTTTAACCGTCCCATCAACATATCCATGGCAATATGCTGGCTGTTATCCGGGTAAATCAGCGTGACGTCCAGGATAGCATTAAACTGCTCGCCCATACTGGCCAGTGTAAAGGCGATACCACCGGCTTTGGGTGGCAGTAAATGGGTAAAGGGGCTGTTTTTCGCGCGCTGTTTTTCTGGTGTACAACGGCTGCCTTCCACAAAGTTGATAATAGTCGTCGGTGTATGCACAAACTTAGCACAGCTGTTACGGGTAGTTTCGATGTCCTTGCCTTTAAGTTCAGGATGTTTGGCCAAAGTCGCGGCGCTATAGCGTTTCATATAGGGCATATCCAGCGCCCAGCAGCCGGTGCCAAGGAAGGGCACCCACTTTAACTCATCTTTTAAAAAGAATTTTGGCTCCGGGATCAGGTGATAAGCAAAGGTACTGACCACCGGAATGTCAACCCAGCTCTTATGGTTGGCGATCAGCAAATACCAGCTGTCTTTATCCAACTGCTGCTGACCACTGATTTGCCAGTCGACATTATTAAACAGGTTAATTAAAAAGGTGTTCACCGCCGTCCAGCCGCGGTAGCAGCGCCGGCCCAGAGCGGCAATCAGCCGGTGCGCAGCTTTAAAAGGTAACAGCAGTTTCAGGATGCCAAGCGGGGTAACCACTATGCCCCAGAATGCCAGATTTAACGCAAATAAACTAAAGCTGATCGGTAACAGTAAAAATCCGGGTAAAAAGCTTAGCATCGTTGACACACTCCGTTATTTGCCTGCGCTTGTCTCTAGCCTGGCCAGTTGCTGGTCTTTCTCTAACCACAACTGATTTAACCACTGCTGAAAGCGCTCACGATACGCCTGATCGTGGTAATCGCCTATTAACTCTTTCGCAATAGGCAGTACCTTAATATTGACTGTTATAGCATGAACCTTGCCGGAAATATAATCCCAAAATGTTGGAATGCCGCCAGGATAGTGAATGGTCACATCCAGCAGTTTATGTAATTGTTCGCCCATTGCCCCCAGCACAAAGGCGGTGCCACCAGCTTTGGGTTTTAACAGATGCCGGAACGGCGACTGCTGGCGATCGTGCTTATCACGGGTAAAGCGGGTGCCTTCGACAAAATTCATCACAGATACCGGCTTAAAGCGGAACTTGGCACAGGCTTTACGTGTCGTTTCGATATCCTTGCCCTGTAGTTCCGGACGTTTCTGTAGTAATTGTTTGCTATAGCGCTTCATAAAGGGGAAATCGAGCGCCCACCAGGCCAGGCCCATAAAGGGCACATACAGCAGTTCTTTTTTCAGGAAGAATTTAATAAAGGGGATCTTGCGGTTAAAAATATTCTGCAGAATTAAAATATCGGCCCAGGATTGATGGTTGGCGATAATCAAATACCAGTCTTTACGCGAGAGTTTTTCCAGTCCTTCAACCCGCCACTTGATCGAGGTAAAAATACGGGTCGTCAGGTTATTAACGCTGATCCAGGCTACCGCCATCGCATCCAGCAGATAGGTCATCCAGGCTTGCCAGCGTTGGATCGGCAGGAGTTTCAGAATCGCCAATAACATAATGGGTACAAACCAAAATAAGGTATTGACGACATACAGCAGAAAGGAAAGCGACCCCTTTATCGGGTGCGGTAACCAATTTAACATAAGGCACTTATCTCATTTTCAGGTGGCAATACCACCGGCTAAATGGGGAGGTGTAAGTGGTTACACCTCCGATCAGTGCCTATTCTAGCTTAATCTTCGAAGTAGGTGTAACCATAAACGCCGGCTTTCAGCTCATCCAGCAGTTCATCTTTACGCTCATCCTGCAGATCCAGTTTAGCCAGTTGTTTGGTGTAAGAGGCAATCAGCTTCTTGGCATCAAACTGCACATAGCGCAGCACATCGGCTACCGTATCACCCTTGATAATATTGGTCAGCTTGTAACTGCCATCTTCGGTCAGTTCGACATGCACTGAATCGGTATCACCAAACAGGTTGTGCAGATCACCCAGAATTTCCTGATAGGCGCCAACCATAAACATACCAAGCAGATATTGCTGATCGTCCTTGTATTCCGGCAGCGGCAGGCTGGATTCGATACCATTGCCATCCGCATAGCTCTTCAGCATACCGTCTGAGTCACAGGTAATATCCTGAATAATGGCGCGGTGATTCAGTGGCTCAGTCATCCGCTCCAGCGGCATTACCGGGAACAGCTGATCAATACCCCAGGCATCCGGCATGGACTGGAACAGCGAGAAGTTAACGAACAGCTTATCGGCCAGTTTTTCGTTTAACTCATCGTGAATCGCGCGGTGCGAGCGGGCATTCAGATCCAGATTCGCCCGTACCTTATTAATGGTGGCAAAGTACAGCTGCTCTAACAGCGACCAATCTTGTAACGTCAGCAGGCCATGCACATACTGGGCATGGGCATCGGTAAAGTAGTGTACAGCATCATGATAGGACTCGACGGCACTACGTGGCGTTACATTCTTGTAGGCATCCCACATCCCTAAAATGACCGTCGGCGCATCTTCGCTCGGCTCCGGCAGATTCACTAAACCAGGCGCCCGCTCGATATCGATGGCATCGGTTACCAGTACCGCATGGTGTGCGGTCATCGCCCGGCCAGACTCGGTAATAATATTCGGATGTGGTAAGTCGTACTCGTCACAAACTTCTTTTAAACCATTAACCACGTTGCGGGCATATTCATACATGGTGTAGTTCATCGAACAGGCAGAGCGAGATTTCGAACCTTCGTAATCGACACCTAAACCGCCGCCGACGTCTACTGTGGTAATAGGCACGCCGAGGGTACGCAGTTCAGCGTAGTGACGGGCACATTCGCGGATCGCATTGTGAATATCGCGGATATTGGCAATTTGCGAGCCGATATGGAAGTGCACCAGCTGCAGCAGGTCTAACTTGCCGGCATCACGCAGAATATCGATAGCTTGCAGTACCTGGGTGGCGGTGAGGCCAAATTTACCTTTTTCACCACCGGTATTTTGCCATTTGCCTTTGCCGACCGAGTTTAAGCGAATACGGATCCCGATCCGTGGCGCCGCACCCAGATTATCGATTTCGCGTAGCAAGGTTTTCAGCTCTGACAGCTTTTCAACAACCACATAGACCGTATGGCCCATCATCTGGCCAATGGTCGCCAGACGCAGGAACTCGCTATCCTTATAGCCGTTACAGACGATTTGTAGCGGCTGCTCGGTTACGCCAAGGATCGCCATCAACTCTGGCTTACTACCGGCTTCCAGGCCGACTTTGCCGCTATCATGGCTAATCAGGCGCTTAACTACTGAGAATTGCTGGTTTACCTTGATTGGATATACCGCAGTGTATTGGCCCTGATATTCTTTTTCGGCTTTGGCGCGTTGGAAAGACTTAATTAAGGTGTCGACCCGGTGTTGCAGAATATCGGTAAACCGCACCAATACCGGCAGCGTCAGGCCCTCTTCCTTAAAGCGTTGCGTCAGCTCCGGAAAGCTAATACCTGGCTTACTGTGATCCTGATCCGGATAGGCAATCAGATCACCAGCCTTGTTCACATCAAAATAGCCTTCACTCCACACGGCTACGTTATAGATGGAACGTGCCTTCTCAAAACCCCAGTCTGCCATTATCTTTCCTCAAAAAAATTAACTGCTATAGTTTAAAGCCATTAGCCGCAAGGTGCAGCAAAAAAGCCGAAAAATTTGTATGTCAGCGTTGTCGCAGGCAAAATACGCGCCTTATACGTTGCAGGGGGTAAAAATGTCAGTATTTGATGACAAAAAGTGGCTAACCGAGGTGTTTGCCGACAGCGGTAGTGTGTTTGGCCTGGCCATTACCAGAAAACTGGATGAAGTTCAGTCACCCTTTCAGAAAATTGCCATGTATGAAACCACCCATTTTGGCAATCTGATGGTGATTGATGATGTGATCATGCTTAGCAGCCGGGATAACTTCCTGTATCACGAAATGCTCAGTCATCCGGTGCTGTTTACCCATCCGAATCCGAAGAATGTGGTGATTATCGGCGGCGGTGACTGCGGTACCCTGCGCGAGGTGTTAAAGCATCCTGGCGTAGAGCGCGTGACGCAAATCGATATCGACGAGCAAGTGACCCGGATGGCAGAAAAGTACTTCCCGGAGCTGTGCGCGTCAAACAATGACTCGCGCGCGACGCTTAAGTTTGAAGATGGTATTAAATTTATGCGCGAAGCTGCGCCGGGTTCTATCGATGTGATTATTGTCGATTCGACTGATCCAATTGGCCCGGGCGAAGGCCTGTTTAACCGCGCCTTCTATGCCAGCTGTGTGGCGGCCTTAGCTAACGACGGTATTCTGGTACAGCAGAGTGAATCACCGTTGATCCATATGCCGCTGTTAAAAGCGATGCGTCAGGCTATGAGCGATGCTGGCTTTGCCAGCCTGCAAACACTAAACTTCCCGCAAATGGTGTATCCATCGGGTTGGTGGACCTGTACGCTGGCGAAGAAAAGCGGTGCATTTAACGGTTTCCGCGAAGCCGATGCGGCGGCTGCACCCTTTAGTACCGAGTACTACAATGTTGAGGTACATAAGGCGGCCGGTGCCCTGCCAAATTTTGTGAAAAAGGCCTTTGCTGAGTAGTCAGCTGTAAAATAGATACCTGTAAAACACAACGCCCGGCTTAGCCGGGCGTTTTGTCTTTAGCACAAGAAATTACTCGACGATCGGTTCGATATGCACTTCTACCCGGCGGTTGCGCGCGCGGTTGGCTTCTGAGTTATTCTGAAACGCCGGCCGGTCCGGGCCATAACCGATGGTTTCAATGCGGATCGGTTGCACACCCTGCGCGACCAGATAGCTTTGCACGGACTCCGCCCGGGCGCGTGACAGGTTCATATTAAACTGATACGGACCGGTATCATCAGTATGACCGGCGACTACCACCATGGTTTTCGGATACTCACGTAAGACCTTGGCGATATCGTTTAACGCCGGATACAGGCTGGGACGAATATCAGAGCGGTTAATATCAAAAGTCAGTTGCGCCGGAATATCCAGCACTAAACGGTCACCGTCGCGTTGTACGCCCACACCTGAACCTTTTAGCTCTTCGCGCAGCGCCTTTTCCTGGTTATCCATATAGCTGCCTACGGCCGCACCGGCCAAAGCGCCGACCGCGGCACCAATAACCACCCTTTTGTTTTTATGGTTGCCAGTTGCTTTACCTGCTATAGCACCGGCTACCGCACCGATGGCCGCACCGCGGGTGGTATTTTGGTTATCGGTAGTGGCACAGCCGGCCAATACCAGGCTGCCAGACATCACGGCTACTAGTGCAACTTTTGCTTTCATCTTGTTTCTCCATTACGCAATTGGCGCTAAGTATATAGCAGTTTAGGTTAAGGGTATGAATGATTGCTGAATTTGCGGATTAGCTGAAAGAAATAGCGTTAGACATATAGACTGCCAAAGATTAAGCTTTGGACCAGCAGAATAACCCAAAGCAGATGTTGGTAAGCAGGTAGCGAAGATGGCGGTATGTGGCTGGAAACGGATCGTTTTAAAAGTAGGCAGTGCGCTGATTGCGCCTTATGCAGCCGGCTGCTCTACCCGGTATTTGTTATCTATCGCCCGCTTTATTGCCGAGTGCCGGGCGGCCGGTACTGAGGTGGTGCTGGTGTCGTCAGGCAGTGTCGCCGCAGGTCGCAATGCCATTAGCTATAAGCAGTTGCCGTTGCCAATTAACGTGAAACAGGCAATGGCGGCAGTGGGGCAGAGTCGGATGATGGCAAGCTGGGCACAGCTATTTGATTTTGACTGTGCACAGATCCTGCTGACCCATGACGATTTAAAAGATCGCCGCCGTTATCTGAATATCGATAATACCCTGCGCACTTTGCTGGCGAATCAGGTGCTACCCATTGTTAACGAGAATGATACCGTTGCCACGGCCGAGTTAAAGGTCGGCGATAACGATAATCTGGCGGCGATGGTGGCGATTCTGGCTGATGCTGATGCCTTATTAATCTGCTCGGATATCGACGGCCTCTATACCGCCAACCCACGTACTGAACCTGACGCTGTGCTGGTGCCACAGGTTAGCCAAATTACGCCGCAGATTTATGCGATGGCCGGTGGCAGCCACCATGCTATTGGTACCGGCGGCATGCAGACGAAAATTCAGGCCGCCGATAAGGCAACCCGTGCCGGTGTTGATACGCTGATTATCAATGGCCAGAAAGCGGCAACCTTTGATGAATTACTGGCCAACCGGCATTGTGGTACCTTGTTTCAACGACAACAAGAACGGCTTAGTGCGAAAAAGCACTGGCTGCGACATAGCCTGAAACCGCACGGTCAACTGGTGATTGACGACGGTGCCGTGCAGGCACTGCTGGCCCGGGGGGCTTCGTTATTGCCGTCCGGTATCAGTGCTGTCAGTGGTGACTTTGATAAAGGCGATGCAGTACTGGTACTTAATATGGCCGGTCAGACGCTGGCACAGGGCATTAGCCAGTACAGTGCGTTGGAGCTTAGTAAGATCCGCGGCGTAAAAAGCCAGCAAATTGACACCATCCTTGGCTATTGCCCCAGTGAAGTTGCCATTCACCGCGACGATCTGGTGCTGCTTAACTAGACTACACTAAGGACGTAGTCAGCAATCGTTGGGGAATATAATGCAGATTGCGGTAGTCGGTGGTGGCATTAATGGTCTGTGCAGTGCCTGGCAGTTGGCGCTGGCTGGCCATCAGGTTACCTTGTTTGAACGCGACCAGTTAATGCAAGCCACCAGTGCTGCCTCTTCCAAACTGTTACATGGCGGCTTACGCTATCTGGAGCAAGGTGAGTTCCGGCTGGTGCGCGAAGCCTTACAGGAGCGGCGCTGGTGGTTAAAAAAGGCACCACAGTTAACCCGTCGCTTACCCATCCTTTATCCACTCTATCAGCATTCTCAGCGTGCCCGCTGGCAGCTGAAAATCGGACTCTGGTTATACGATAGCTTTGCCGGTAAAAAGGGCATTGGCCGGCATCGCTGGTTAACAGCAGCGCAGACGCTACGCTGCTCACCGCAGCTAAAAGCTGAAGGTTTATTGGGTGCCTATCTGTTTTTTGATGGCCAGATGGATGACCAAAAGCTCGGCCTCTGGATGGCAGAGCAGTGCCGCAAGGCCGGCGTCAATATTGTAGAGCACAGCCCGGTATTAAAAATTCAGCCAGATGGTGAACTGCAGCTGGCCACTGGCAAGCTGAAATTCGCCAGCATTATCAACGTTGCTGGTCCCTGGAGCAGTGCCCTGTTACAGCAATCCGGCCTGCTGGCGGCACCCCTGGACCTGGTGCGTGGCAGCCATTTGTTACTGCCTGCGATTAGCCGTTATGGCCATATGCTGGAAGTGCCGGGTGAGCGGCGTATCGTGTTTGCTTTACCTTATCAACAGCAGTGTCTGCTGGGTACGACTGAGGTGCGGCAGCAACTGGATGAGCCGGTGCAGTGCTCGCCGGCAGAACGTGACTATTTACTTGATGTATATGCACATTACTTTACGCCAGCGGCCACGCCAGAACAGTTGTTGGGGAGTTTTGCCGGCGTCAGGCCTTTGCTGGCTGGCAGTGAAGATGCCAGTCGCGCCAGTCGGGAGTATCAGTTTAGCTGGCAGGGGAAGATTTTGACCGTCAGTGGCGGCAAATGGACCACAGCACGGGCATTGGGTCAACAACTGGCGGCAGAGGTCAACCGCCAGTTATAGCCTTTACAGATCCAGCGCCAGGATTTTCGAGCGGCGCTGATAGTTATACAGCTGCTTTTTCTGGGCCGGCAGATCATCGACGGTCACCAGTTCAAAGCCTTGCTCCAGAAACCAGTGAATACTGCGGGTGGTCAGGGCGAACAGCCGGCTGTATTTGCGTTGCCGGGCCTGCTGGATCACACTTTTTAGCAGGGTAGTACCACGATCGGCATCGCGGTAATCCGGGTGTACCGCCAAACAGGCAAACTCACCAACATTCTCTTCCGGAAACGGATAGAGCGCGGCACAGCCGATCACCAGACCATCGCGTTCAATCAGCGTAAAGTAGTCGATTTCCATTTCCAGTTGCTCGCGCGAGCGGCGTACCAGTAAACCTTGCTGTTCCAGCGGCCGGATCAGATCCAGAATACCGCCGATATCGCTGATCACTGCACGGCGCAATTTTTCTGCCGATTCGGTCACAATTTGGGTACCGATACCATCGCGCGAGAACAGCTCTTGTAACAGCGAGCCATCTTCACTGTAACTCACCAGGTGACAACGTGGCACGCCGGAACGACAAGCCGTTACTGCAGCCCGTAAGAAGGCCGCGGTACCAATACAGTGATCGTCCTGTTGCTCCATTTCATACAGCATGGTTTCTGCCATATTTGGCATTAATTCTGCGGTGATATCCCCATTTTCGCCGACGATACCGCCCACTTCGTTAAAGCCAATCATCTTGTCGGCTTTCAGCCGGATCGCGACCTGGGTGGCAATTTCTTCGGCGGTTAAATTAAAACTCTCACCGGTGACGGAGGCAGCGATCGGCCCCATCAGCACTATGCCGTTATTATCAAGCTGCCGGCGGATACCGGCGGTATCGATCCGGCGCACCTTACCGCTGTGAAAATAATCGATACCTTCATCAACACCGAGCGGCTGGGCGATAACAAAGTTACCGCTGACTACGTTAATTTGTGCGCCCTGCATCGGGGTATTGCTTAAACTCATCGATAAGCGGGCGGTAATATCCAGCTGTAAAGCACCGGCAACTTGTTTGATCAGCCGGAAGGAGTCATCGTCAGTGACCCGGATCCGGTTATGGTATTGTGGCTCCAACCCGGCGTTAAGCAGCGCCTGATTGATTTGCGGCCGGGCGCCATATACCAGCACGACTTTAATTCCCAAGCTATTTAGCAGGGCAACATCGTTAATAATGCTACGAATACCAGGCTGCATAATGGCTTCGCCACCCAGCATCACCACAAAGGTTTTGCCACGGTGGGCGTTGACATAGGGGGCTGACTGGCGGAAACCGCTGACGAGTTCAGTTGTACGCACGGGCGAATATTTTCCTTGCTCGGTATACAGATAAGATAAGTCTGGCAGCATTCCGGGAAAACTGCCAGACCAGCGCAAAAAGTTGCGCAATTTTAGCAATAAAGTGGTTTTATATCCAATATTGCTGCATAAATATTCCCATTTAATCCAGAATAATATGCGGTAAAAAACGCGAACTGTCTTTGGTGATCAGGCTGTTATCTTCGCGAATGCCGATCCCTGCCGCTAAATCACCGACCACCCAGCTGCCAATCAGCGTATAGCTGTCACCAAAGCGTGGTAGCGGCGCAAAAGCCTGCCGGACATAACCGCTGTCGGTATAGGGGCCGCCCTGCTGCAACCGTTCTCCTTGTGGTGTAACCAACTCAACATTGGCGCCCTCCCGCGAGAACAGGGGTTTGCGAACCCAGCCCGGATCCAGTGGCGTCTTGCCATCATCAAAAAAGGCGGGTAGCAGATTCGGATGGCCCTGATACTTTTGCCACAATAACGGCAGTATCCCTTTATTGGAGAGCAGTAACTTCCATAACGGCTCTAAAAAACGGGTGTCGGAGCTTAAAATGGTGCTGGCGAATTCCTCCTGCAGCATAAACTCCCACGGGTAGAGTTTAAACAGCCCCTGGATCGGATAGCCTTCCAGGTCTACCAATTGACCGTCGATATCGCCAATCTGTTCCAGCTGGATATAGCGGCTGTCCAGGCCACTTTGCAGCGCAATATCCATCAGATAATCAACAGTGCCCTTGTCTTCCTGACTTTCGGTGACGCTACTGAAATAGAAAGGGCGTGGTAAAGGCAGCTCGGCAAAGGCCTGCTCCAGTTTGTCCTGCAACGAATTAAACTGATCGGCGCCCTCCGGCAACACACCACGCATTTGCTGGTCTTCCAACCACACCCACTGGAAAAAGCCAGTTTCATAAAGCGAGGTCGGCGTGTCGTAGTTCAGCTCC
Organism: Alishewanella sp. BS5-314; assembly: GCF_025377695.1. NCBI lineage: Bacteria > Pseudomonadati > Pseudomonadota > Gammaproteobacteria > Alteromonadales > Alteromonadaceae > Alishewanella > Alishewanella sp. BS5-314. The sequence goes on along the minus strand of NZ_JACEHJ010000002.1, from coordinate 2,420,526 downwards.
AGCAATTTCGCCGGGCCCTTGCCGTCATAGGCAAAATCCATCCGGCCATACAGGTGCGGCTCGGCACGCTGCCAGCTCTCTTTCACCGCGTCCCAGAACTGCTGCGGGATCCCGAGTTGGCTCAGCTGTTGTTCACTGCTAACGATATCCGGGATCAGGTCTAAGGCCATCTGATGCAGCTGTTCAGTCGGCGTTTCCAGATCATCTTCAATCTGCGCCAGACTGAACTGATAATAAGCCGACTCATCCCAGTAAGGCTCGTTATCAATGGTATGAAACTGAAAGCCAACACTTTCAGCAAAAGCCTGCCAGCCCGGGCGAGGTGCGATCGGAACCTTTTTCATTGTTTAGCCGCCATAGGTGGTTTGCCGCGGCGCAGCTGCTGCGCGTTGCTGTGCCTGAGCACCAAAGCCACCGCGACGGGCCAGGGTGGCAGGTTTGGGTTGTACTGCCGAAGGCCTGACCTGAGTTGGGCCGGGCTGACTGGCTACCGGCGTATTGCCGGCAGTGCGGAAAGTACTCTGATCATCCCGTGCTTTGTACAGAGGTTGGTTCGGTACCGTATTACGGCCACCGGCTGCGGCTGCACTTTGTTGCTGCTGTGGTGCCATACCGCCACGGTTTAGCATCTGTCCGGCTAAAAAGCCCATCATCATCGGCATAAAAAAGCTGCCCTGGGCATGCTGCTCGGGCGCGGTTTCACAGCGACCTACGCCAAAGTCCGCTTCACATTCCTGCTTATTGGCATACTTAGGTGCTACCTGTGGGTGTAATGCCTGGGCTTCGGCGAAGGCCGCCTGGCACTGAGCCGGTGGATTATAGAAGGCCGCACATTCATCCGGGGTATTAAATACCTGGGCTTCGACCGCTTGTTCGCTGCCACAGCCCTGCAACACCAGGGTTGCCGCCGGCACCATAAAGATCAGCGCCGCTTTGCGGCTGCGCTTAAAGACTTTTTTCTGCATCTCAGGCTCCTTAAATAATGCGCTAGTAGGTCATACAGGCAGCATTGAGCATACCAACACTGATTGAGCAGCCAGCGGAGAAAATACCGGCGGCGATATCACCCTGAGTGATACGTTGTGACAGGTTTTTCAGGGCCAATTGGCTGACAAAAAAGGTCAGCACTTGCACCAGCAGGGCAACCAGACCCCAGATAGCGCAATCGAGTAACGACATAGAGTGGGTAATGGCACTGGACAGCGGTAGCGCAAAGCCAATCAGGGCACCGGCAAAGGCCACGGCTGCAGCCGGATTATTGTCGCGGATCAGACCAAATTCGTCATGGGGCGTTACCCAGCTGTACAGCCGGACAAAGACCAGCACTGACACCACAGCCAGGGCAAAGTAGGCCAGAAAAGACGGTAAGCCCGCCAGTGAAGTTAAAGCGGTATCAAGCATGATAAAACTCCTGCAATAAGAACTGTGTTGATCCTGCGAAAAATTGCTGCCAATTACAAGAAAAACCGTACCTACTGGCGGCAGCACAGGTTACGACCGGCATTTATCGCATCTGGCTGGGCTCATATCCTGTTTCGGCAGCGGTAGCAGAGCAGATTTTCTACACTCGCCACGATAAAACATAATAAGGAACTTCGTATGACAAAACTTTCCGCGTTAGCACTTGGGGTGGCTTTGGCTCTGGGCATTGCAGGTTGCAGCAGTCAGCCGGTGACAGAACAAACTCAGCTCACTCAGGCTGACAGCCAGCGTGCTGGCTTTGAGCTGAGCAACTTTGACAAGAGTGTCGCGCCGCAGCAAGACTTTTTTCGTTTTGTAAACGGTAACTGGCTGGGCAACACTGAGATCCCGGCCGATAAGGCGCGCTGGGGCAGTTTTGACGAGCTGCGTGAAAACGCTGAGAAGCAAGTACTGGACATTATTCAGGAGCTGGCGGCCACTGAGCATCCGAAAAACTCTGACGCTCAGAAAATGGCCGATCTCTACAAGTCATTTTTAAACGAGCCGCTGATTAATACGCTGGGCCTGAATCCACTGCGTGGCGATATTGCCCGTATCGAACAGGTTCGCAACCATCAACAGCTGGCTGTGCTATGGGGCGAATTACAGCGCTACCGTTTCGGTACCCCGGTTGCCGTGTTTGTCGGTCAGGACCAGCGGCAATCTGATCAATATATTACCGGTGCCAGTCAGGGCGGCTTGGGTTTACCGGACCGCGATTATTACCTGAAAGATGATGAGCGTTCAGTTCAGTTACTCGGTCAATACCGTGACTTTATCGCCAAATTATGGCAACTGGCTGGCTGGGAGCAGCCAGAACAAGCGGCTGAACAGGTGATTGCGCTGGAAACCCAACTGGCCAAGGTGCAGTGGAGCCGGATCCAGAACCGGGATCGCAACGCCACCTATAACAAGCTCAGTGTTGCTGAGCTGGGTAAACTGGCGCCGGGTTTTGACTGGCCGGCGTTTTTACAAGCTGCCGAGCTGGGTCAGGTGCAGGAACTGGTGATCCGTCAGCCGTCGTACTTTACGGATTTTGCCAAGCTGCAGGCGCAATTACCGGTAAGCCAGTGGCAGACGTATCTGAAGTTTCACCTGCTGCGTGCCAATGCCGCTAATCTGAGCGAGCCCTTTGTCCAGGCCAGTTTTGATTTCTACGGCAAAACCTTAAGCGGCTTGCAGGAGCAGCGCAGCCGGGAAAAACGCGCCGTGAGTCTGGTCGATAGCAACCTCGGTTTTATGGTCGGTAAAGAGTATGTCGCCCGGCATTTCAAACCCGAAGCCAAGGCGCGGATGGATGAAATGATTGAAAATCTGCGTGGCGCCTTTAAAGAAGCCATTAACGAACTGGAATGGATGAGCGAGACGACCAAGGTCGAGGCTCAGGCCAAGCTGGCGAAGTTTAATACCAAAATCGGCTACCCGGATGTCTGGCGTGACTACGACTGTTTAACCATTGATGCCAACGATTTAATCGGTAACCTGCGCCGCAGCAGCGAGTGTGAGTATCAGCGGATGGTTAACCGTTTAGGTCAGCCGGTAAACCGGGATGAATGGGGTATGACACCGCAGACGGTGAATGCCTACTACAGCTCGACGATGAACGAAATTGTGTTCCCGGCCGCGATCCTGCAGCCGCCGTTCTTTAATGTCGATGCCGATGATGCGGTGAACTATGGTGCTATCGGTGGCGTTATTGGCCATGAATTTACCCATGGCTTTGATGATCAGGGCCGGCGCTCTGACGGTGATGGTAACCTACGCGACTGGTGGACACCGGAAGATGAGCGGCAGTTCCGCGAGCGCGCACAGCGTATGATCGATCAATACAATGCCTTTAATCCGATCGATAACCTGCATCTGCAGGGCGCTTTGGGTCTGGGTGAAAATATTGCCGATCTGGGTGGTTTAACGGTGGCGTTCCGTGCCTATCAAAACTCGATTAAAGATCAACCGCGGCAGACTATCGCCGGCTTTACCCCGGAGCAGCGTTTCTTTATCGGCTGGGCTCAGGTTTGGCGTATTAAGTTCCGTGATGAAGCTTTGCGTCAGCAAGTGATTACCGGGCCGCACTCACCGGGCATGTACCGGGTACTGGGTGTGTTGTCGAATATGCCAGAGTTTTATGAAGCCTTTGATGTTAAAGAGGGTGATGGTATGTACCGCAGCGAAGATGTGCGGGTCAAGATCTGGTAAGGTCGCATAACAATGCAAACCCCGGCAGTTGGCCGGGGTTTGTTTTTAATGGCGCTTAATCAGAACTGGTAATTAATACCCAGGCTCAGATTATTGGCTTTTAACTTGTAGCTGTCACTGCCGTCACGGAAGCGCTCCTGCGGTAGCTGTAAATATTCCAGGGTCGCGGTGAGTCTGGGCGTAAATTTCAGACCAGCGCCGACACCCCAGGCAAAGCCATCCAGCGTCTCACTATCGGTAAAACGTAAGCCCTCGTCCTGCACCTCATATTTAAATTTACTGGCACCATAACCGGCTAAACCGTACAGTGAAAAGTTATCTGAAAGTGGTACGCCGGCCTTTAACAGCAGCATACTTTGTTGCTCAACGGTCAGCTCCTCCAGATAACCCGGCTCGCGGTAACGCTCGCCTTTGACACCGGTACCAAAGCGGACTTCGGCGGCGACGTAAGGGTTAAACTGGTAGCCAGCCAGTACTGATAAGGTGGTAAAGTCGAAGGAAATACTCTCACTACTGTCCGTTTCTTTTAGTTTAGTGGCGCTGACCTGGCCACCGACATAGAAGGGCGAATCCATAGCCAGAGCTGGTGCAGCCAGACCACTGATCACGAAAAGCGCGACAAAGGGTTTTAACATAACAGCGTCCTCTTAGTTGGGGTAACGTTATCGATACTGCAACCCGCCCGCTGAATTGCACCTTAATAGCGCCGAACCTTTGCGTTATGTTTGCTAAGACAATGTAACAACTTGTAACTCCCCGCGCAGTCTTACTGGCGCTTATCTCAGTTTTTCTCAACATGGTCGAAAGCAAGCTGGTATTGCCGGCTAAAGCTGTTATAACAAAGGGCTAACAAAAAGACAGGGAATCCAACAATGAAGATGATCCTTCGCGCTGCCTTACTGGGCACCTTGCTCAGTTGCAGCCAACAGGCACTGGCAACGGCTGTGGATATTGGCTATCAGCAGCCGGTAAAAGAGATTGTAGCTATCGTCGATGCGGCACCGGCACCGGGGGCGATGTTAAGCCCGAATGGCAAGCTGATGCTAAGTACCGGTTTTTCTGCCTTACCAGATATTGCCGATCTGGCGGCGCCAGAATACCGGCTGGCTGGCGTAAGGTTTAATCCGGCGAATAATGGTCCGTCACAACCACGCTATGTCTCGTCATTACAATTGATCGAGTTGGATACGCAGCAGACAAAAACGATCAAAGGTTTGCCGAAGGATCTGAAAGCGGTCAATCTGAATTTCTCCCCGGACAGCCGTTATCTGGCTTTTATTCAACTGGAAGATAACGAAGCCCAACTGTGGCAGGTGGATCTGCAAAAACTGCGGGCCAGCCGCTGGAGCAATATCCGGTTAAATGCCATCTGGGGGGGCTCGCTGCAATGGACTGCTGATAGCAAAGCGATTTTTGCCGCCAGTATTCCTGCCAAACGGGGTGCTGAACCGGTGCAAAGCAAGGTGCCAACTGGGCCGGTAATTACTGAAGCCCGTGGCCGCACTGCACCAGCGCGCACCTATCAGGATTTGTTAAAAAACAAATATGATGAAGCCCTGTTTAGCTACTACTTTACCAGTCAGCTGGTAAAAGTCGGCCTGAACAATAAGGTGAATACACTGGGCAAGCCACAACTGCTGCGTGGTGCCGAGTTATCGCCGGACAATAACTTTATTCTGGTCAGCCGTATTGAGCAGCCGTTTTCCTATGCGGTACCGGTATCGCGCTTTGCTTATACCACCGAGGTGTGGGATGCCAGCGGCAAGCTGCAATATCAGGTGGTGCAGCAACCGGTAGCAGATAATTTACCGATAGCCTTTGATGCGGTTATCACCGGCCGCCGAAGTGTGGGCTGGCGCCCGGATCAGGCGGCAACGCTATACTGGGCTGAAGCGGCGGATGGTGGCGATCCGGCGAATAAAGTGACGGTACGGGATCAGCTGTTCCAACTGGCAGCGCCTTTTAACGCCGAGCCAGAAAAGCTGCTGGATTTAAGCTTCCGTTTCTCCTACCTGTTAGCGGCAGCCGATGGCAGCCTGTTGGTCTGGGAGCGCTGGTGGCAGGATCGCAATGAAAAAGTCTGGTATCTGGATCCGGCGCAGCAAGCCCGGGTATTCTGGGAGCGCTCCTCTGAAGATCGTTATAATGATCCGGGTAGTCCGTTATTAACCACGGCCGCTAACGGCCAGCGCTTATTACGGGTAGCGGATGGCGCTATTTATTTAACGGGCGTAGGCGCGTCACCAGAGGGTAACAGACCCTTTATCGATCAGCGTCAGCTTGCTACTGGTGAAACCCGCCGTTTATGGCGTTCGGAAGCGCCTTTCTACGAGTTCCCTTTTACGTTGTTACCGTCGGGCAAGCTGTTAACCCAGCGTGAGGCGCCGGATCTGCCGCCGGATTTCTACCTGCGCGATCTCAGCAGCGGCGAACTGACTGCCCTGACCAAAACACCGCACCCGATGCCGCATACCCAGGGTATTAGCCGCGAGCTGATTAATTATCAGCGTGCGGATGGTATTCCGATGTCGGCGACACTGCTGCTACCTGCCGGCTACGATAAAGCCCGCGATGGCGCGCTGCCGACCGTGATTTGGGCTTATCCGCGCGAGTTCCGCAGTGCTGACGCTGCCGGTCAGGTTAGTGATTCGCCGTACCGTTTTAACCGCATCAGTTACTGGACACCGCAGTTCCTGGCAACTCAGGGCTATGCGGTATTGGATAATGCCACCATGCCGATCGTTGGCGAAGGCACGCAGGAGCCGAATGATACCTTTATCGAGCAACTGATCCTAAATGCGGAAGCGGCGATTGCTGCAGGCGTAGAGCGCGGCGTAACGGACCCGAACCGGGTGGCGATTGGCGGCCATTCTTATGGTGCCTTTATGACAGCAAATCTGTTGGCGCACTCTAATTTGTTTAAAGCCGGTATTGCCCGCAGCGGCGCCTACAACCGTAGCTTAACGCCGTTCGGTTTCCAGATGGAGCAGCGTACCCTGTGGGATGATCCTGAGTTATATGTGCGGATGTCGCCGTTCTTCCATGCTGAAAAAATTAAGACGCCCATACTGCTGATCCATGGTAGTGATGATAATAACGCCGGCACCTTCCCTATGCAGAGCGAGCGCTTATATCAGGCGATTAAAGGTAATGGCGGTACCACCCGCTTAGTGATGTTGCCACTGGAATCACACGGCTACCGCGCCCGTGAATCTGTGCTACATATGCTGTGGGAAACCACGGCCTGGCTGGATGAGTTTGTTAAAAACGCTAAGGTCGATACTGCCGAGTAAGTTGTGTTGCAATAAAGTTAATCTATAATAAAAAGCGCTGCTAAACCCAGCGCTTTTTTTTGCTGCGACTAGGGCACGAGATCTGCGCAAAAGCGCGAACAGAGATTTCCGACATTGTTTTAGCGCATCGTCGCAGCTCATAAGTGAGGTGTTTGGTACTGAGTTTATCAACGCTGCGAGGCTAAATAAGGAGAGAGCATGCGGCCATATATCCCCATGATATTACTACTGCTATTTTTTGGCGGACTTGGATTATGGAATATTTTCGATAAGCTAAATACTGGTCAGGTGCTGATTAGTGTTGACTATTTAATCCCGGCAATTTTGCCGTTGGGCTTATTGTATAGTGGTCTGATATTCGCGCTTGTTAAGCTCGCAGACCGCTATCGGAAAATAGGCCAGCCATCATCGCAACATAAAAAGAATGACAATTGATCTGTTATTACAGCTGAGTTTTACATCAGTGGGAGCTGGTTTTGGCTATAAGTTTGCTTGTGCGCTGCAGAACAAAGAGCCTAAACCAGATGAAAATAAGCAGGCTCTTTACTGCGGTATCATTACCTGGTTGATCGGTTTGGTATTCCATTACCTCAATCTGTAGACAACACAAATGCGTTCTTTCAATCATGCAGAGCTCTGCATAAAGTGCGCACTTTTCAGAGCGGGTCAAAAACGCAGATCTTGTCTGGCCGTTAGTTAGCAACCAGTACAGCGCCCCATTTGGCTGGAATCGTTAGTTGCATGGTATCGCCGTTGTGGCTGATTGCTAGTTGGCTTAGCGCATCCTGCCAGTTGGCCTGCGCTTTTGGTAGGGTGATTTGCTGTGGCTGCTCGCTATTGTTTAACAGTACCCGTACCCGTTGTTGTTGGTAACGGCGCTCAAAGCCATACAGCTCGAGCTGGTCATCGACCAACAGGGTCTGATAATCCCCCAGCCGCAAAGCCGGCAGTTGATGACGCAGTTGGATCAATTGCCGGTAATGCTGCTGTAACTGACGATTTACCGCAACCTTGTCAGCTGGCCGTAAACTACCATCCGGGTTAGTGACTTCGTCTTCGTAACGAATATCGTCCCAGATCATTGGCTTACGATCATCAGGGTCGTTAGCGCCCCACATCCCGACTTCATCGCCATAGTAGACCATTGGCGCCCCGACATAGGTCATTTGAAAAATAACAAACAACTTTTGTAACCGCAGTTCCTCAGCGTTAGGTTTGCGCACCTGATACGCTGGATTCTGGCTGACTTGTGACAACTGAAAATAGGCGCCCCAGTCGCGGAAGTTACCGATGCCACGGTTCACAATATGGGAGCCAATCCGGTTCGAATCGTGACTGCCAAATAAATTCTGGGTGACGTAAGCCACGCCCTTGGGGTACAGCGCGCGCATTTCGGCCAGCTTGGCGTCAAATTCGCTTGCCTTAATTCGTTTTGGCGCTGGGTTAAACATAAACTCAGCGGCGGTGAAGGCAAAGTTATAATTCATTTCACCGTCAAACTCATCGCCCTGAAAATAAGGCTTTACCAACTCCGGCGGCATCACCAGTTCGGCGGTGATATAGGCGTCAGGGTTCAGTGTTTTGACATGCTGCCGCCAGTCTTTCCAAAAGCCATGGGCGACACAGAAAGCGACATCTAATCGCCAGCCATCAATACCGAATTCGCGGCCCTGACCTTTAGGGTTCATCCAGCGCTCAGTGGCGGCAAATACATAATCCCTTGGCCCGGCCACCAGACCCTGAGCATCCTCTTTAAACTCGGGTAATGAGGCGACACCAAACCAGCCCTCATACCGGAATTCACTGCCGGTTTTTTCATCCCGAAAGCTGTGTACAGTAAACCAGTCTTTGTAGGGTGACTGCTGCTGATGCTCTAGTAGATGCTGAAAAGCAAAGCTGTTGATACCCATATGGTTAAACACACCATCAAAAATCACCCGGATACCGCGCTGCTTCGCTTGTTTGATCAGTTCCAGCGCCAGTTCATCGGCTTTGGTCCAAACCCAGGTGCTGGGATCTAATGGATTCTCGGTGGCGATCAGTGCCCTGTCACCCGCCGGATCCGGACCGAAATTTGGGTCTATATGGTGAAAGCTGGCCGCATCGTATTTATGCAGTGAGGGGGCAGTAAAAACCGGGTTTAAATAGATCGCATTGAAACCCATATCTTGAATATAGTCGAGCTTGTCAATCACCCCCTGCAGATCACCACCGTAGCGGCGGCGCAATAGATGCTGCCATAACTCAGGTTCACCGTTGGCCACTTCATAGGGTTGGCGTTTGTACCAGTCGCTGCCCCATGGATGGATCTGCCAGACTTTAGGTGGCTCAGCCGGATCGGCACCGGCAATATCCTGTATGGTCGGGTTGTTGCTGGGATCGCCATCACGAAAGCGCTCTGGAAACACCTGATACCAAACCGCACTTTTTGCCCAGTCTGGCACGAATTCACCTTGTTCGTTTAACGCGATCGGACCTCTGGGAGTGGCATCGGATGTTTGCGGGCAGTAAGCCTGGGCAGGTTGCGGATAACACAACATAACGCCAGTGAAGGCGCTTGCCAGCATTAGAGCCAGGGTTTTTCTTAACATCATGTTCTCTCATTTATTGTTAGAAAAACGCCACCGTTTGGGGTGGCGTGGCGTTCTGCTGGCCGCTGCACGATACATTAAGCCCGCGTTTAATCTTAAACTGCTATTAGCAACTAGCTGCGCGCCTGCTTAATTTCTTGCATCAGCTGCAGTACCTTGTTATCGCTCAGAATCGTCTCGATATGCTGCGGTAATTTACGCTGCCAGTTCGCATATTCAGTGCTGGTACCCGGTATATTGACCGGAGTTTCCAGCAATACCAGGTCTTCCAACTGATAGGCGAATAAACGCGCCGGCGTCGCTGCGGTATACAGATGACAGGCACGAACCAGAGTTGCCGCATCCGGCTGCGCAATGCCGAGCTGCTGTTGCAGGATCTGCTTTTCGCTCTCTCGCAGTTGGTGCAGGCTGTCGGCCACAGCTGGACTGGGGAATAAATCCAATTGATGACGCAGCGCTAAATCCAGTTCCTGCCAGAAGCCGACCAGCGTAGGCATATCGTGCGTGGTCACTGTTGCCAGAGCCTGCGGTGGATAGGTCAGATCCCGATGCTGATAACTGCCAGCCTTTTGCTCCAGCATAAATACCCGGTAAGACAGCACCTGATAATGCTGCATCAGCTCACTGATTTCCGCCGGTACCGTGCCCAGATCTTCTCCAATGACGACGCAGTGATTACGTTGGCTTTCCAGCGCTAAAATGGCAAACAGCTCTTGCGCCGGCATCCGTAAATAACACCCGGCTGTAGCATCGGCGCCGAGCGGGCAACACCAAAGCCGCAATAATGCCATCACATGGTCCAGCCGTAGGGCGCCGGCATAGCGCATATTTGCGCGGATCAGTTCAATAAAGGGTTGATAGGCTTTTTGCCGCAGCGTCACCGGGTTGTACGCCAGCAAGCCCCAATTCTGGCCTTTTGGTGCCATAATATCCGGCGGTGCACCTACACTTAAATCTAATAAAAAATCATCTGGCGCGCCCCAGCTCTCGGCACTGCTACGGCTGGTGCCGACAGCGACATCACAGTATAAACCGATGGCCATACCTTGCTTGCGACACTCGGCTTTCACCTCTGCCAGCTGCAGCTGTGCTAACCACTGTAAATACAGCTGCTGTTCGATAGCGCTGGCATGTTGTTTGGCAAAGGCCGCAACGGCGGGGCTATTCGGGTTTTGTAGTTCTGGCGGAAATTGCTGCCAGGCGGCGGTTTGCAGATCTTGCCAGAACAATTGGCCCTGTAATACCGAAAATACCGCCCATTGATACAGACTGATGCCGGCCTCTGCCACGAAAACCTGAAACGCCTTGGCTCGTTCACTTTGCTGCGCCAGTTCGTGTTGCTGAAAATGCTGAAATAGCAAGGCCGCGACCTGCTGCTTTAAAGCGGCAACTGCCGGATAATCGACATTCGCTGTGGCACGACAAGCGGCGAGCTGCTGCTGAAAATCGGCACTGGCGACTAGCTGCTGTGCCGCGGTGCAGCTTTGATAATCCGGAGTTTCGTCCAGCGCCACATAAAGTGTGTTTAACCATAAACGGCTGCTGGGGCTGTATGGGCTGCAATCCTGTGGCAGCATCGGATAGAGCGCATGCAACGGGTTTAAACCGATAAAGTCATTCCCAGCGGCGGCCAGTGGCGCGACCATGGCTTTTAAGTCGGCAAAGTCGCCCATACCCCAGTTACGGGCAGAACGCACGGCATACAGTTGCACGGCTGGGCCCATGGTTTTATGCAGGATGGCGCTGTCATGCAGCTGAAAACAGCGGGCCGGCGTCACAATCAGTTGCTGGCTCAGAGGCTGCTTACCATCAGTTAGCGTCAACTGATGGTAGCCAAGCGGTAGGTCCAGCTGAAACGGCAAATTAAAAGCCAGCATCGCGACTGTATTTATTTCGGCCTGTTCCACAATATCTTTGGCCTGCAGTAATAATTCACCGCTCAGTACGTCGCCGTCTTCTAATGCGATCTGCCACTGCCAATGACTTGCCGCTTTGGCTGCTTCCAGCTGCAATCTGACACTAAAGGGTTGCTGTTGCTCAGCAACCGTTACGGCAGATAAGGGTTCCTGCCAGCGGGCTTGTTGCAGCTGCGCAATCTGGTTGGCAATAGCTTGCTCGCTACTGAGATCAAAGCCCATAGCCCGCAAAATGCTGGCCTGCACTTCTGCATCAATATGCTCTAACTGCCCATTGGCATGCACATAGCTGTCTTGTAAACCCGCCAGGGTGGCGAGTTGCTTAACTTGTCCCATAGACCACCTGAATTAAGGGAGTGGTGATTTTTGCCAAGCATAAACAGTGGCGGCTGAAGAAGAAACAACCTGCATACGTATGCAGTGCTTTACAGCGCTAAGCGTTTCAATATTGGCTTTTTCTGGCAACGGCTGCCGGCGTGTTCATACTTAAGGCAGTTGGCAGCCTGCCTGCTGCACAACGATAGTGCAGCTTGCCGGCAGTTGCACCCGCCTGGGGCATCTTTTGCACTATGAATACGTATTCATATTGAGCTGGCGACCGAATAAGTTTAATAAATGAGCATGGCAAAACTGCAGCTGACGAATTTCAGCATGGCTTTCAGTTTCGCAGTAATAAAACAACAACACTCCGGGGTAGGTAGGATTATGACAAAATTTAAACTCAGTATGCTAACGCTGGCGTTAGCCGCAGCTGGCAACAGTTCCATCGTGCTGGCTCAGGCCGCTGATGCAGAAGCCAAAGCACAGGAAGAAGCGGTTGAGGTGATCTCGGTTCGCGGTTTCCGCCGCAGCCTGCAGGAATCTCAGAACATTAAAATGTTCAACAGTTCGATTGTCGAGGCGGTTTCGGCAGAAGATATTGGTAAACTGCCTGACGTCAGTATTGCTGAATCATTAGCCCGCTTACCAGGTTTAACCGCACAGCGCTTAAATGGCCGTAGTCAGGTTATCAGTATTCGCGGTTTGGCGCCGGATTTCTCAACTGCACTGCTAAATGGTCGCGAGCAAGTCAGCTCCGGTGATAACCGTGGCGTAGAGTTTGACCAATATCCGTCTGAATTACTAAGTGGTGTGGTAGTTTATAAAACACCAGATGCCGGTTTAATCGGTCAGGGTTTGGCTGGTACTGCCGATATGCGTTTGGTTAGCCCGCTGGCACACGGCGAGCGTACTGTGGCGGTGAACGCTCGTTACGAGTGGAGCCAAATCAGTGCATTGAATGCCGGTGCTGACGACAATGGTAAGCGTTTCAGTATTTCTTATATCGATCAATTTGCCGATAATACCATCGGTGTGGCTTTAGGTTACGCCACCATCTCTAACCCAATGCAAATTGAACGTTTTGAAGCCTGGGGTTATGCCGACACTGCAGATGGCGATAAAGTGATTGGCGGAGCTAAAGTTTTTGCTAACTCCAATTTGCTGGAACGTGATGGTTTTATTGGTGTATTTGAATACAAACCAACCGATAGCTTTAGTAGCACGGTAGATTTCTATTATTCCAAGTTTGATGAAACACAGCGCACCAGCTTTATCGAATTACCGCTGTTCTGGGGTGGTGCACCGCTGGTAAACCCAACAGTAGAAAATGGTTTAGTGACTTCTGGTGGTTATACTGGGGTTAAAGGTATCGTCCGTAACCACGGTAACTTCCGCGAGGCCGATTTGTTCTCTGTCGGTTGGAAAACCGAATTCAAATTATCAGATAGCTGGGATGCCACTTTGGATCTCAGCCACTCTTCGCTGGATCGTACGGACCTGATTCTGGAATCTGATGCGGGTACCGGTCCTGCTGGTTCGGGAGCGCTGGATAACCTGTCGTTTGCGATGAGCGATCGTGGTCCCATTTTTAATTCTACGTTGAATTATGCAGATCCAAACTTAATTCGCTTGACCAGCCCGCAGGGTTGGGGTGGCGATATCATTCCTGGTGGTCAGTTGGGGTATTACAACTCGCCGTCGATTACCGATGATTTAAATCAGGTACGTTTAAGTGCCCGCACTATGCTGGAAAACGACAACTTCGATTCACTGGAAGTGGGTTTAAACTACAGCAACCGCGAAAAAGACAAGAAAGCTGATGAATTTTTCCTGGCGCTGCCTAATGGTGCTTTGTCAGCTCCTATCCCAAATATTGCCGGTACCACCAGTCTGGCTGCTTTTGGTATTCCGGGAATGGTTAGCTATGATCCACGTCAGCTAATCGACACCGGCGCCCTGGTGCGGGTACGTAACCCTAACGCTGATGTGCTGATTAAAGACTGGAATGTGGCGGAAGATGTGGTAACCGGTTATGTAAAACTAGGTATTAACAGCCGCGTTGGTGAAATCCCGGTTACTGGTAATATCGGTACGCAAATCGTCCATACTGATCAGTCGTCTTATGCTTTAGCGGCTTCAGGTACCGGTATTAATGTGTCGTCATTCCGGATTGATGGTGGTGATAAGTACTGGGAAGTGTTACCCAGCCTGAACCTGAACTTTGAAGTCGGTACCGGTAAATACGTACGCGTTGGTTTAGCCCGCACTATGGCCCGTGCCCGGATGGATCAGCTGCGAGCCAGTCAGGATTATAGCTTCAACCCGGCACTGAACAACTCGCAGGCAACACCAGAGCAGAACTCGCCTTGGAGCGCCTCTGGCGGTAACCCGGCGCTGCGGCCGTGGATTGCGAATGCACTGGATGTCTCTTACGAGCAGTACTTTGAAGACAGCAAAGGCTATGTGGCGATTGCGGCTTTCTATAAAGACCTGGAAAGCTATATCTACGACCAGCAAGTGATTCAGGACTTTACCGGCTTCCCATCTGGTGGTGAAGTACCAGTGATTAACCAGGGTGTCGCAACCACACCACAAAATGGTAAGGGTGGCCGCATCAATGGCGTGGAATTTACCCTGTCTGCCAGTGGCGCGATGATTATGCCTGAACTGGAAAGCTTCGGCGCCATTCTGACCGGCTCCTGGACCGACAGCAGCATTCAGTCTAACCCGAACGATCCTTCTACCCCGTTACCAGGTTTATCTGAGCGGGTAGCTAACCTGACGTTCTATTACGAGAACGATGGTTTCTCTGCCCGGGTCAGCAGCCGTTACCGTTCTGATTTCCTCGGTGAAATTTCAGGCTTTGGTAATGGCCGTGACCTGCGGATGATTGAAGCTGAGACCGTTGTTGATGCACAAATCAGCTACAGCTTCTCGGGTCGTTATGAAGGCTTAACCCTGTTACTGCAAGCAAACAACGTAACGGATGAGCCTTTTGTGCGGGTTGAAGGTGATGACAGCCGCCGCGTGATTGAGTATCAGCGCTATGGCCGTACTTATATGGCAGGTTTATCCTATAAGTTCTAATCACACCTGACGTGAGTAAAGGCCCCTGTTACTATCGAGTATAGACAGGGGCCTTTTTGTTGGAGGTAAGGTGAAGATTACAGATTTAAATCAGGTGCGCCGGGTATTGATAGTCGGCGGTGGTACTGCCGGTTGGATGACCGCAGCGATGCTGGCACGCATTCTTGGCGAACAGATCCAGCTACAATTAGTTGAATCGGATTCGATCGGTACCGTCGGCGTTGGCGAGGCGACAATTCCAGCGATTCAGCATTTTAATGCCGCTTTAGGCATTAATGAGGCCGAGTTTTTACGCGAAACTAAAGGCAGTATTAAGCTGGGTATTCAGTTTGAAAACTGGGGCCGGCAGGGTGACAGCTATATGCATGCCTTTGGTCCGGTTGGCCGCCAGCTCGGCATGGCATCTTTTCATCATTTCTGGTTAGCCGCAAAAGCCAGAGGAGATCAGAGTAGTTTTTGGGATTATTCACTTAACTATCAGGCAGCAAAAGCCGGAAAGTTTAACCCGCAGTCACAGTTGCCTGGTTCGCCGCTACCTGGGTTGCAATATGCTTATCATTTCGATGCCGGGCTTTATGCGGCCTTTTTACGCCGCTACAGTGAGCAACGTGGCGTAACACGGGTTGAGGGTTTAATTGCTCACGTTGAGCAACAACCGTCTGGCGACATTGCTACAGTGGTGCTGACAGACGGTCGGGTATTAGCGGCAGATTTGTTTATCGATTGCTCTGGCTTAAGAGCTTTGCTGATTGAGCAAACACTGGCTGCCGGTTATGACAATTGGCAGCATTGGTTGCCCTGTGACAGTGCGCTCGCGGTGCCTTCAGAAGCGCGTTACCCGATAGTGCCTTTTACCCGCTCTATTGCGCATGGCGGTGGCTGGCAATGGCGGATCCCATTGCAGCATCGTACTGGTAATGGTTTGGTATATAGCAGTCGTTTTCTCGATGATGAGCAAGCAAAGCAGACACTACTGACTAATCTTGACGCTCCGGCACTGGCTGAACCACGCAAAATCAGTTTTGTTACCGGGCGGCGCAAGCAGCAATGGCGGCATAACTGTGTTGCCGTTGGCTTATCCAGTGGTTTTTTGGAGCCGTTGGAATCAACCAGCATTCATCTGATTCAAAGTGCGGTGGTGCGATTGGTACAGTGTTTTCCGGCAACCCGGGATATGGTGGCGTTGAGCGCAGAGTTTAATCGCCAGTCACAGCTGGAGTTTGAAGCGATCCGCGATTTTATTATCTTGCATTACCACTTAAATCAGCGAACAGACCATCCACTATGGCAGTATTGTAGAGAGATGGATTTACCCGATACACTGGCACAGCGGTTGGATCTCTTCCGGCAAAGTGGGCAGGTGTTCAGACAGCAGGATGAACTATTTACAGAGGTTGCATGGCAACAAGTTATGTTAGGACAAAATACTTATCCAATCAGCCATCATCCGCTGGCAGAAGGTCTGACAGCAACGCAACTAAGCGGATACCTTAGTGATTTGCAGCAAGTCGTTAGCAAAACGGTAATGGCGTTGCCTACGCACCAAGCTTATTTACAAAACCTGGTAGGTAATTTGAGTTAGTTCAGACGTAAATGGGCGTTATTCCAGAGGTTCTGGTTAGCGCCCAGGCTAAAGAAGTTATCCGGCTCCCAGCACTGCGGCAGCAGATGCCGCAGATATTGCGCCTCGGCGTCTTTATATAGCAGTTGCAGTAATTCCTTCAGCTTTTGTTCTGGCACATTGCTTTTCAGGCGGTCACGTGCCGGCTTAAAGTACAGGTTATATTCCGGGCTCAGGCTCATGTTAAAGGTGGTATTTTTCAGCTCCTGGCTGCGGCTGACAATGCGGCATAACGGCCGGTCCGGCTTTTCCGGATAGAAGCTGTTGACGATAGCGAATTCATAGCGTGGCTGTGGTTTGCCATCGTCATTCAGCGGGATAAACACTAGCCCGAAGCCTTGCGGAAAGATCCCAACCAGCCGGAATAAGCGGTCGACAATCAAACCACTGTATTCACCCCGCTGCACAGCATCGCGCATCAACAGTGCAGCTTTGGGTAGGGTATCGTATTTATAGCGGCCACGGCCTGGCAAAACTATAGCTGAGTAGGCTTGGCTGACTTTAAATAAACTGCCAAGCGCACTGTCCGGGCGGGTACTGATAAAGAGCTGCAATTTATGCAGCAATTGCTGATGTTGCTGCTGGTGTTGCTCCCGCTCTTCTCTTTTGCTGCCACGATAAGGCAGATCGCCTAGTCCCTGCGCCAATAAGGTGGTACTGCCAAGGCGGCACAGTGTCAGAAACTGAGCACGCTCTTCACTATTCAGTACCCGATCGGCCGACTGCTGTCCATTATCCGTTAACAGGTTTTGCGCCTGGGTATCCAGCTTACCAAAGTGTTCCAGCAAGCAAGCCATCACCATTGGCAACTGCAGTTGCTGTCGGTACGGGCAGTGATCCGGAGTGTCAGGCGTACGCTGCTGATACCATTCCTGCCACTGTGGTTCGGTAAAAAACTTCTCGGCCAGTAGATGGTCGAGTAAGCGCAACAGCAGCACTGCCCGGTAGAGGGGCTTATAAGCAAACTCCAGCAGCAAGGGTTTGTTTTTCTTGCCATTCGCGGTGATAAACAGGCTACCCAGCAGGCGGGCACTCAGGTTTAGTGTTTCCGGACCTGTCTGGCCCTCGCTCTGTTGCAGCAGATTTTCTGCCGCCGCCATTAGAGCGCTCCAGCACTGCAGGCGTTGCTTTTCGTATTCAAACTGCAAATCGGTATAGCGTTTGCGACACTGCTGAATAACCTCTGTCGCCTCTTTTTGTTGCATAGCCTGCTGCCAGCGCTGCTCGGCACCAGACAATTCCAGCTGCTGCGCCTGATTTTGCGTAAAAAACCGTTTTACCAAACTATAAAAACAGCCGTGCCCGGGGTTGTATAACAGGGTCAGGGACTGCTCAAGGTTACGCAAAAATACACTTTTGCTCGCTGCCGCCAGATTCAAAACAGGCTCCATATCGGAAAGTCATTGCCACCGCTCAAAATAACATTGAGTGGCATTGCATAAAAGCGTCGCCGGTAACAAAATTTAGAGAAAACTCGCACCCTCAGCCAGTTTAGGGTAAGCTGCGCGCCCTTCCTTTTGAAGGGCACTGCAGCTGCGGGCAGAGATTTTCGCAGCACCATTGCGGGAATACGCATGCAATTTACTGATTTACCGTTAGCGGCTGAGCTGCTCAAAGCTGTAGCTGAAAAAGGCTACACCACGCCGTCACCTATTCAACAACAAGCTATCCCTGCGGTACTGGCGGGGCGGGACCTGATGGCCGCCGCCCAAACCGGTACCGGCAAAACTGCCGGCTTTACCTTACCGTTACTGCAGCGGTTGAATGACAGTCGCGAGCAAGGCCGTACAGTACAGCCGAATCAGGTACGGGCACTGATCTTAACCCCAACCCGTGAACTGGCCGCGCAAGTTGCCGAAAGTGTGCAACTGTATGGTAAGCATTTACCGCTACGCAGTACGCTGGTATTTGGTGGCGTTAAAATTAACCCGCAGATGATGGCGCTGCGTAAAGGTGTCGATATTTTGATTGCCACGCCGGGCCGGTTGCTGGATTTATACCAGCAAAACGCGGTGCGCTTTAATCAGCTGGAAATTCTGGTGCTGGATGAAGCCGACCGGATGCTGGATATGGGCTTTATCCGCGATATTAAGAAAATTCTGGCGCTGTTACCGCCGAAGCGGCAGAACCTGTTGTTTTCGGCCACCTTTTCTGAAGAGATCCGCACCCTGGCCAAAGGCCTGCTGCATCAGCCATTAGAAGTCACTGTAACGCCGCCAAATAGCACGGTAGAGCGAATTGAACAGTGGTTATACCCGGTTGATAAAGGCCAGAAAGCCAATTTATTGATCCAGCAAATTAAAGAGCACAACTGGCAGCAGGTGCTGGTGTTTACCAAAACCAAACATGGCGCCAATAAACTGACCTTATTGCTGGAAAAAGCCGGCATCAGCGCCATGGCTATCCATGGCAATAAAAGCCAGAATGCCCGTACTAAGGCACTGGCTGAGTTTAAAGCCGGCGGCATCCGGGTGTTAGTGGCAACGGATATTGCCGCCCGTGGTCTGGATATCCAGCAATTACCGCAGGTCGTTAATTATGAGCTGCCAAATGTTGCCGAAGACTATGTGCACCGTATTGGCCGCACCGGTCGCGCCGGTGCCGCTGGTTTGGCGGTATCACTGGTTTGCGCTGAAGAGTTAAAAGAACTGAAAGGCATTGAAAAGCTAATCAAGCTGCAATTGCCGCGCAAAGAAATAGCCGGCTTTGTTCCGCAGCAGCCGTTAGCCGAGACAGTGCTAAGTAGCGCACCGGCGAAACCCAAGAAGCCGAAAAAGCCCAGAGTGTTCACCCAAGCTAAAACAACTCACCGGGCGCCTGCCTAGTCTCAGAACGAGGTGCGCGGCAGCTGAGATAATTGCTGTCGCGCTCTTGTATCCCCGCTATATCGGCATATACTGAACTTCAGGCGTAGTACTTTGGAGTTAGCCGGGATGTATGGGTATATCGCGCGTCAGCCAATCTTTAACAAAGATAAAGAAACCATCGGATATGAACTGCTTTTCCGCGATGGTGAAGCAAACGCCTTTCCAAAAATAGATGCCGACGAAGCAACCTCGAAGCTGATTATGCAGCATCACCTGCTGATGGGGGTGGAGAAGGTCACCTCAAATAAACTGGCCTTTATCAACTTTTCTGAAGAAACCCTACTGCATCATTTCCCGACCTCGATTAAACCGGAATCAATGGTGATCGAGGTGTTAGAGACGGTACCGCCAACGCCCGAGCTGTTAGCTACTCTGAAGTATCTTAAGGCGCGTGGCTACCAGCTGGCACTGGACGATCATGATTTTGACCCGAAATGGGACCCGTTCTTACCTTTTATCAGCTATCTGAAGGTCGATGTGCAGCAATTTAACTTGTTGCAAATTAGCCGCCACTTGCGCCGGGTAGCGGATTATCCTTTTACGCTGCTGGCCGAACGGGTGGAAACAGCCGAGCAGTTTGAAAAATTAAAATTGATGGGCTTTCAGTTATTTCAGGGCTACTTTTTTGCCCGCCCGGAAATGCTAAAGCATAAGCAACTGAGTTCCAATAAAGCGAACTTGCTGGCGTTAATGGCGGAAGCCTCAGCCCGCACACTGGACTTTGAGCGGCTGGCCGATATTTGCCAGCGTGATCTGGGGCTGTCTTATAAGTTACTGCGTTTTATTAATCACAGTGGCCAGAGCCAGGCGATAACTTCAGTTAAACATGCAATGGTCTATATGGGCGAAGCCGAGCTGAAAAAGTTTCTGGCGCTGCTGGTACTGGCCAATTTACAGGATGGCGCACCTGACGAGTTGCTGCGCCAGTCATTGGTCAGGGCTCGCTTTTGCGATGCTTTGGCTAACCATGTTAAGTTAACTAAAAATCCACCCAGCAGCTTTTTAACCGGACTATTCTCCAATGTGCACCTGATAGTTGAGCAGCCGCAGGATGAGTTACTTGCTCAGCTGCCATTAGTGCCTGAAGTTAAGCTGGCACTGCTAAAACGCGAAGGGCAGTTCGGGCACTTTTTAAAACTCACCGAAGCGCTGGAACAAGCCGACTGGCCACTGACTGATGATTTACTGCAGTCGTTGCCTGAAGGCGCAGAGCTGGCACCGATATATCTGGAAGCCGTCGCCTGGGCAGAAAGTATTTTGCGGCAGGTATGAGAATTGTATTTTTGCTGCCCGAACGGTGATGCCGGCCAAAGTGCCGGCACCATAGTTCGCAAATCAGAATGTTTTAAACTGACTCACGTTTTTCTCCAGCACTTTGGCCAGGCTTTCGAGTTGTTTGCTCGCCGTGGTTATCTTTAACGCTTCCTGTTCGGCACGGCTGGCTGAACTGGTGATCTGATTAAAATTCTGGTTAATTTCGTTCGCGACCACAGCCTGCTCTTCAGCGGCGGTGGCAATTTGTGTATTCATATCACTAATGCGGGTAACCGACAGATTAATCGCATTCAGTGACTCACCAGCGCTACGCGCCTGTTCGACGCTGACCTGAGCCTGTGCTTGCCCCTCATCCATCACACTTACCGCTTTATTGGTGCTGGTTTGCATTTTCTCAATTACCGTCTGAATCTGACGGGTTGAATCCTGGGTTCTACGGGCAAGGTTTCTTACCTCGTCGGCAACTACCGCAAAACCTCTACCCTGTTCACCCGCCCGCGCAGCTTCAATCGCTGCATTAAGTGCCAATAAGTTAGTTTGTTCCGCTATCCCCTGAATCACTTCTAATACTGAACCAATCTGCCGGCTATCTTCAGACAGATTGTTGATCACTACCGAGGCGTCGGCTACTTTGGCGGCCAGTGCATTAATACTATTTTGCGTTTTCAGAACTTCGGCCTGACCTGCTTTAAACTCGGCAATAGCAAGTTGTGCCATATCGGCGGCATCTGTAGTGTGAGAAGCGACATCATGCACTGTATCTGTCATTTGCTGAATAGAGGTAGCACCTTGTTCGGTAGAAGATTTTTGTTGACTAATCAGTTGTTCGTTTAAATTTGCTGTTTTTAGCAGCTGCTCTGATGCGGTCAACAATTCGTTAGCAGCTTTCTTTGAGCTAAGCGTAATGTCATTTAAATGCACACTTAATAATTTAAGCGCGGCAAGGATACTGCTTTCGTGATTAGAGTGGATATTGCTTGTCAGATTACCTTTAGAAATTTCGGTAATGACTTGAGCGGCATACTCGGGTTCACCGCCGATTGTTAGGCGTAGTCGACGCACTGCCCGGTATGCAATGGTGCTGCCAATCACCACTCCAAGCAGTGTTAAAAATAGCATAACGCTTTGAAAACTATTGGTTTGATCTTTAGCGCTGGCAACTTGTTGTTGGATTAAGTTTTCTTGGTAGTCGATAAGTCTGTTGATACTTGCTAACCAGGCAGAGTAGGCCGGAGAGATATCTGACAACAGGAAGCTATTGGCTTCCTGAAATTGCCCCCGATTAATTTGTGTGACTAAGCGCTCAGTAAGCGCCAGAGTCGAGCGTTCAATATTTTTGATATCACCTAACAGGCGAATTTCATCCGGACTATGGCTTTCAGCCTGATACATCCGATCCAAAATAATGGCTGACTGTTGATAAAACTCGTTTAAACGCGCAACGTCGGACAGATGTGTCTGTGACTGTTGCACATTATTGACAAGCACCGCATCGCGCAGTGATATTGCTCTGTCATGCACAGAGCCGCGAAAGTTTATAGCTTGTCGCTGTTCTACGGCGGTTTGCTCGGACAACTGAGTCAGATTGGCGTCTGCAATACTAATTTTATATTGGCCAAATAAAGATAGCGCTATCATTAACACCAAGAGCGCTGCGTATCCGGAATATAACCGATTAATAATTTTCATTTTACTACCTTAATGAACAACAAATATGGGCGATAGGTGGCTTTGCTATCCATGGCGGGGTAATAATCCGATTAAACATCAAATCAGAAAAAGCAGACGCGAACTTTTCTGATGGTTAGGCTTGAACCTGACTTGTCGATTAGTTAATCGGTAAGGCAGTTAGCATAACAGACATCATCCCAGATTAAGTGCTTAAGAAAAAACTTAATTCTTTTATTTTGCGGTGTTGTACACTTAAGATTCCAATTCGGATCACTTTTAATTAGTGTGTGAGCTGGTATCGTTAGTGTGGGCGCTGTAGACAGCGTTCCGACCACTATCTTTAGCACGGTACATGGCCCGGTCGGCCTGTTCGATGAGTTCTGTTACGTTCTGTCCACTTTGATGCTCGGCGACCCCAATACTGACGGTCAGCGCCCTGGCAATAGGTGCTGGCATTGCTGTTTCTGCCAGCCTAAGACGTAGCCGTTCGGCGATTTCCAGCGCTTGCGCCTGCACTGTGTCGGGTAGAATTACGACAAACTCTTCACCACCGAAGCGCCCCAGCCAATCGCCCTGCCGCAGCTGTTGTTGCAAAACCTGGGTGGCAGCTTGCAACGCCTGATCACCACAAGCGTGACCGTATTGGTCATTAAGCTGTTTAAAATGGTCTAAATCCAGCAGCAATACCGTAAAGGGGCGCTGATTACGTTTACTATCCCGCAAGTAATATTCCAGCTGCTGCATAATGATCCGCCGGCTCCAGACGCCGGTTAATAAGTCCTTATCCGCCAACTGGCGAATTTTGCTGACTAAGCGACTGATCGCGTAACCAACCAGATTCAGATTCATGATCAGAATCAGCACGATAAAAAACCACAGTTGTTTCGCCGATGCACTACTTTGCAGCGATAGCGTAGCGATGCTGGGATTGGGTTGTAGCAGCGTATCAAGGCTACGCCATAGAAAAAACAGGCTAAACAGGCACAGTGGTGCGGCGAACAAGCCAGCGTAGAACTGGCCAAAGCTCTGACGAATGGTTTGCCATTCCACCTGAGCACAGCGGGCAAAGATCGCCATACTGACCAGTGAAAACACTACGCCGCCCAAACGCAGGCTGGCCGGACCGTCAATCAGCAGCAAGTACGCCAGCAGACAGCTGGCCGCCAGTAACACTTCAAACTGCAACTGTATCGCTTTGGTATAGAGCTTGGCGATGCCAAGATACAGCGAGAAAAAGCCACTTAGGATCAATAGGTCAGATAACTGCCAGTACCAGAATGCTGCTGCTTCAGTTCGCTGCTGCAGCAACAGCATGCCGAGTAAGACCTGAATATGCGCCAAGGCAAAAAACTTACTGGCTTTCGGGCAAATCTTTACCAACCAGGCCATCACCGCCCAGCCTGCGCCAGAAACCACCAATAAAAGCATTAAAAACGCAATGAGCTGCTGGATATCTGTTGGCGTCTGCATTATTACCTCAGGTTTTTCTTAACTATATGTCAGCTGCGGTGTGCACTCAATATTTCTGTATCTGTGGTATCGCTTGGGCCTGACGTTGCCGCTTTGCATACGTATGCACCAAAAAAAGGCATAACCTGCCCGGCGTTCTGCGGTAACTTAGCAAAAAAACAGCAAGACAAGGGGATTAGATATGCAAGCGAAGATCGCGGCCGGACTCAGTGCACTGGTACTGACCGTATTGGTGGCCTGTGACAATAAACCGCCAGCCAATCACAGCGCAGCAGCGAGCGCACCACAACAAGCCAGCCAATTTGATGCTGAAGGTAAGGCTGTGGTGTATCAGGTATTTACCCGCTTATTCGGCAACACCCAAACCACCAACAAGCCTTGGGGTACGTTGGAAGAAAATGGTGTTGGTAAGTTTAGCGACTTTACTGATGATGCCCTGCAAGGCATCAAAGCGCTGGGTACTACCCATATCTGGTACACCGGGGTGCCACACCATGCGGTGATCCGCGACTATACCGCCTATGGCATTAGCAACGACGATCCTGATGTGGTAAAGGGCCGCGCCGGTTCACCCTATGCAGTGAAAGACTATTACAGTGTGAATCCGGATCTGGCCGACGACCCGGCCAAACGGCTGGAAGAATTCCAGGCGCTGATCGCCCGTACTCATCAGCATGGCATGAAAGTGTTGATCGATATCGTTCCTAACCACGTGGCGCGGCGTTATGAGTCACTGGCCAAACCGGAAGGGGTGCGCGATTTTGGTGCGGATGACGATACAAGTGTGGAATATGCCCGCGATAATAATTTCTACTATATCCCCGGTTCCGCCTTTCAGGTACCGGCCTGGCCGGCCGATTATCAGGTGCTGGGCGGTGATGCTCATCCACTGGCCGATGGCAAATTTGCCGAAGTACCGGCGAAATGGACCGGCAATGGCGCCCGCTCGGTGCAGCCGGCCTTTGATGATTGGTATGAAACGGTAAAAATTAACTTTGGTGTGCGTCCGGATGGTAGTTACGACTTTGACAAACTACCGGCCGACTACGCTGAAAAGGACTGGCAGGCACACTATCAGTTCTGGCAAGGCAAAGAAGTGCCTGATACCTGGATTAAATTCCGTGACATCGTGCTGTATTGGACTGCAATGGGCGTCGATGGCTTTCGTTACGATATGGCCGAGATGGTGCCGGTAGAGTTCTGGAGCTATTTAAACTCGCATATTAAACAACAAAACCCGGACGCCTTTTTACTGGCCGAGGTGTATCAGCCGCATTTATACCGCGACTATATCAAGCTCGGTTTAATGGATTACCTGTACGATAAAGTCGAGTTTTACGACAGCCTGAAGCTGGTGATGCAGGGTAAAGGCCCGACGTCTGAGCTGGTGAGCATTCAACAGCGGATGGCTGATATTGAACATCATATGCTGCACTTTCTGGAAAACCATGACGAGCAGCGTATTGCGGCCCCGGAATTTGCCGGTGATGCCCGCAAAGGGATGCCGGCGATGGTGGTATCCACGCTGATCAGTACCTCACCTACTATGCTGTATTTCGGCCAGGACGTGGGCGAACCGGGTGCGGCTGACGCGGGGTTTGGTAAGGCCAGCCGCACCACCATCTTTGATTACTGGGGCGTACCGCATCACCAACGCTGGATGAATGGTGGCAAATTTGATGGCGGTGCCCTAAGCCCGGCAGAGCGTGAGCTGCGGCAATTCTATGAAGCCTTAATGCAATTTAGCCGCAACGCCCCGGCACTGAATGGCGCTTATCAGGAGTTACATACGCACAATTTGGCCGCTGGTAGCGTTTACTCGGAACAGCAACTGGCGTTTGCCCGCTATGTCGAGCGACAGCAACTGGTGGTGGTCAGCCATTTTAATCCGCAGCAGGCTGTTGAATTTACGTTACAGTTACCGGCCAGTCTGATCAGTGCCTGGCAGCTGGCAGATGGTACCTATCAGTTGCAGGATCAATTATCCGGGCAACAGAATCAGCTGCAGGTGAGCAATGGTCTGGGGCAGATCCCGGTGCAACTGGCCCCGCTGGGCTCGGTTGTGTATCAACTGGTGCGTTAAGGAGCCACTATGCAGCTTGTTATAATGCGGATCGCTGGTCTGCTGTTATTGCTGGGGCTGCTGTTTAACAGCAGTCAGGCCGTCGAACATTATCAAAGTCACCGCCAAACCGCGCAGGGCCTGATCCTGACCACGGATCAGGGTGAAGTGAGCATCGCCTTTTACAACGCCCACAGTGTCGCTGTCTGGTATCAGCGAAGCGCTGTGCTGCAACAAGACTCCTTGTTGATCGGCACAGCACCACAGCCGGTAGCCTTGCAATTGGCGCTTGATGAGCAACAACTGACCTTGCAAAGTGATGCCTTGCAACTGGTGATCAACAAAAGCCCGTTAAGTATTGCCTTTTACCGCGATGGCGAGCTGTTAACCCGCGATCAGGCCGGCCTGATTCAGGCGGATGGTCAGCTGGGTTTTGATTTTAGCCTTGCCGAGCAGGAAAAACTGGCCGGTGCCGGGCAGCGAGTGCTGGGTATGGATCGCCGCGGTCATAAGTTACCGCTCTATAACAAGGCGCATTATGGTTACAGTACCGAGTCGAGCCAGATGTACTTTAGTCTGGCCGGTATTTTATCCGATAAAAACTATCTGCTGCTGTTTGATAATGGCGCCACTGGTGAGCTGGATCTGGGCCATAGCCAGGCAGATCAGTTACGTTTCCGTGCCCAGGGCGGCCGCAGCAGCTATCTGCTGGTCGCCGCCGATACGACGCCTGAGTTGATCCAGCAGTATCTGGCGGTCAGTGGCAAACCGCCATTACCCGCGCGCTGGACCTTAGGCAACTATGCCTCGCGCTTTGGTTATCGCACCGAGGCAGAGGCGCGGGCGGTGGTGCAAAAATTCCGCGATCTTAAGCTGCCACTAGATGCCATTGTGATCGATCTATACTGGTTTGGACCGGATATTCAGGGCCATATGGGTAATCTGGACTGGGATCGTGAAGCATTCCCAAATCCAGAGCAAATGCTGGCCGATTTTGCCGCCGATGGTGTTAAAACGATCCTGGTGACGGAGCCCTTTATTCTGACAACCTCCAAGCGCTGGGATGAAGCGGTCGCGGCGAGTGCTATTGCGCCGGGGCCGGATGGTCAGCCAAAGACCTTTGATTTTTACTTTGGCAATACTGGTCTGGTTGATGTGTTTAATCCCAAAGCCGCCGATTGGTTCTGGCAGCGTTACCATCAGTTACTGACGCAAGGTGTTGGTGGTATTTGGGGCGATCTGGGCGAGCCTGAAGTGCACCCGGCCGATACCTATCATTATCTGCCGGGCATTGGCTTACAGCCTGCCGATGCAGTGCATAATGCCTATGGCCATCGCTGGGCTGAGTTGGTGCATCAGGGCTATCGCCGTGATTTCCCGGCACAGCGGCCCTTTATAATGATGCGCGCCGGCAGCTTAGGTTCGCAGCGCTTTGGTATGGTGCCCTGGACTGGTGATGTTGACCGCAGCTGGGGCGGGCTAAAGCCTCAGGTTGAACTGGCGCTGCAAATGGGCCTATTTGGCTTTGGCTGGATCCACTCTGACTTAGGTGGCTTTGCCGGTGGCGAAGTCTTTGATCCTGAGCTTTATATCCGCTGGCTGCAATATGGCGTATTTCAGCCGGTGTACCGGCCACATGCTCAGGAGCATATTGCCCCTGAGCCGGTATTCCATAGCCAGGAAGTGATTAACACCCTGCGCCCCTGGCTGGAGTTACGCTACCGCTTATTGCCATACAACTATACGCTGGCCTATCAGCATAGCCAAAGTGGTATACCGCTGATGCGGCCGTTGTTCTTCCTCGATGAGCAAAACCCGGCGCTACGCGATGAAGCCAACAGTTATTTATGGGGTGATGCCTTTTTAGTGGCGCCGGTAACGGAACCAGGCGTAACAAGCTGGCCGGTAAATCTGCCGCAAGGCATCTGGTTTGATTTCTTTAGCGGCGAGCGGCTGGAAGGTGGTCAGGTGCTACAGCGCCCGGTGACGATCGATACCATTCCGGTGCTGGTAAAAGCCGGTAGCTTTATTCCGATGACCGACAGCTTGCAACGCACCGCGGATTATCAGGGCAAGGCTTTAACGCTGCACTATTACGCCGATCAGAGTGTCGCTACCAGCCAGTACAGCCTGTTTGAAGATGATGGCGTAACGCCGGATTCGGTTGCGAAAGGCCAATATGAGCTGCTGCATTTCGCGGCCACGACGGAAGGCAACAGGCTAACGCTGAACTTTAGCCGCGAAGGCGGGGAGTATCAGGGCAAGCCGGCCAGCCGCGATTTAACACTGGTGCTGCATAACCAACGTGGCAAGGCGCGTAAAATCTATCTGGATGGCCGTTATATCCCGATTGTTGCCCAGCCGCAGCGCTTTGCCCGCGGTGAAAATATCGCCTGGTATGACAAAGCGAATAAGCAATTGCATATTAAGTTGCCTCTTAAGGCTGCAACTAAACAATTACAGCTTCACTATTAAACGTCGAGGCTAAACCCAAACGCCAAAGGTGACAGTTTTAAATGCTGTCATGTTTGGCGGGGGCATAGTACCGGAGACATAGTACCGGAGGCAAAGATGACGGCGCTTAGAAAATATTGGCGGCGGGGATGGCTAAGTGGTTTATTTTGCGGGTTAATGTTAAGTAGTACTGTGTTGGCAGCAGACGATAATACGGCAACTTTGCCAGGCGTTAAGGTTGGCCAACTTGTCAGGTTAGCGCAGATCGCGTCAGTCTATGTGCCCAGCCGCCCGATCGATGTCTGGTTACCGGAGGGCTATAGCAGTGCACAGCGCTATGCGGTGCTCTATATGCACGATGGTCAGATGTTATTTGATGCCCGTACCACCTGGAATGGCCAAAGCTGGCAGGTAGCCGAAACGGCGCAGCAGTTACAGCAACAGGGGCAGGTGCGGCCCTTTATTGTGGTGGGCATTCACAATATTGGTGCGGCGCGGCACAGCGAGTATTTTCCGCAGCAGCCCTTTTTAAGTTTACCGGAAGCGGTGCAGCAACAGCTGTATCAACTGGAGCGCGCGCCCGGTGTGCCGTTATTTGCCGGTGCCGTTTACAGCGATAACTATCTGCGCTTTTTAGTAACAGAACTAAAACCCTATATCGATCAGCATTTTGCTACTGATCCGGCACGCGAAGCGACCTTTATTATGGGCTCCAGTATGGGCGGCCTGATTTCCTGGTATGCGCAAAGCCGCTATCCGCAGGTATTTGGTGGTGCCGCTGCCTTATCCACCCACTGGCCCGGCACCTTTAGCGTAGAGAATAACCCGATCCCGCAGGCCTTTCTAAGCTATCTGGAGCAGCAGCTCCCCGCTGCCGGCCAGCATAAGTGGTACTTTGATTATGGTGACCAAACGTTGGATGCGCTCTATCCGCCGTTACAGCAGGAGGTCGATCGCTTATTCCGGCGCAAAGGTTTTAGCGCGCCCTTGTGGCACAGCGAGCTGTTTGCCGGTACCGATCACAGTGAACAGGCCTGGGCGGCCCGGTTAGCAACACCACTGCGCTTTTTACTGACTAAGCCAACGCAGGAGCAAAACTAATGCGTAATTTTTTGCAATTAAAGTTATTTGGCTTATTAGCTATCTATGGCCTGAGTTTTGGTTTGCAGGCGGCTAGTGAATACGCGTCTAGGGTACAGCGGGTTGAGCCACTGAACTGGTGGGGTGGTATGCAGCATCCGACTGTTGAGCTGATGCTGTACGGGGATAAGTTAGCGGAGTTAACACCTAAGCTCAGCTATCCCGGGGTTAGCATCAGTGCTGTGCATCGTACCGATAACCCGAATTATCTGTTTGTTGAGCTGACACTGTCTGCTGATGCGGCAGCGGGCACCTTGCCACTGCAGCTTTGGCGCGGCGCAAAGGCCGTACAGCAAGTCGATTACCCGTTATTGGCGCGAAGTGAAGGTTCAGCACAGCGCCAGGGCTTCTCACCAGCCGATGCGATTTATCTGATTACGCCGGATCGCTTTGTAAATGGCGACCCCAGTAACGACAGCGTACCCGAGATGCTGGAGCA
This sequence comes from Alishewanella sp. BS5-314, assembly GCF_025377695.1. Taxonomy (NCBI): domain Bacteria; kingdom Pseudomonadati; phylum Pseudomonadota; class Gammaproteobacteria; order Alteromonadales; family Alteromonadaceae; genus Alishewanella; species Alishewanella sp. BS5-314. The sequence goes on along the minus strand of NZ_JACEHJ010000002.1, from coordinate 2,390,662 downwards.
GGCGAACCGGCAGGATGATAATGGTCGTCATGGCGGCGATCTGGCCGGGATGCAACAAGCGCTGCCGTATTTGCAGCAGCTGGGTGTCACCGCGGTTTGGCCAACGCCGCTAACCGAAAATAATCAACCGGCTTATTCCTATCACGGCTATTCCGCCACCGACTTTTACCGGGTGGATCCCCGCTTTGGCAGCAATGCGCAGTTCCGCGATTTTGTTGCGGCCGCCAATTCGCTCGGTATTAAGGTGATTCAGGATATTATCGTTAATCATATTGGCAGTAATCACTGGTGGCTGCCGGACTTACCGGCTAAAGACTGGCTGAACTTCCCCAACGGCGATGGCAATGGCAACTTTGTGCCAACCAATCATAACCGCAGCACCATTCAGGACCCTTATGCGGCCGATATTGATCGCGAGCTATTTACCGATGGCTGGTTTGTTGACACCATGCCGGACTTAAATCAGCGTAACCCCAGATTAGCGACCTATCTTATTCAGAATAGCATCTGGTGGGTGGAATATGCGGGGTTGTCCGGTATTCGGGAAGATACCTATTCTTACGCTGATAAAGCCTTTTTAAGCGAGTGGGGCCGGCGCATTATGCAGGAATATCCTCAGTTTAATATTGTCGGTGAAGAGTGGAGCCCGAATCCGCTTATCGTCTCGTACTGGCAGGCCGGCAAGCAGAATAAAGATGGCTATGTTTCGCATACTCCGGCGATGCTCGACTTCCCGCTGTATGACGCCCTGCTAAAATCACTGGCAGAGCCAGAGAGCTGGAATAGCGGCTGGATCCGCCTGTATGAAATGCTGAGCAATGACCATGTCTATGCCAACCCCTTTAATCTGGTGATCTTTGAGGGTAATCATGACACCGCCCGCTTGTTCTCTGTGCTGGGCGAAGATCAAGACTTGTTCCGGATGGCGCTGAGCTACCTCTTTACCATGCGCGGTATTCCACAACTGTTTTATGGCACTGAGCTGGCGCTGACCAGCCCGCCACAGCGCGATGATGGCAAGGTACGGGCTGATTTTCCCGGCGGTTGGGCGGGTGACAAGGTCAATGCCTTTACCAGCGTGGGGTTAACGGATACCCAGCGCATGGCGCAGCAACTGGTGAGCCGGCTGCTAAACTGGCGTAAAACTGCCAGCGCAATCCATCAGGGTAAGCTACTGCACTTTGCCCCGGATCGCGGCACCTATACCTATTTCCGCTATAACGAGCAGCAAACTGTGATGGTGGTGATGAATAAGCAACCGCATCCGGTAACACTGGAGCTGGCACGTTTTAGACAGGTGCTGCCAGCCAAGGTGCAAGCCACAGAGGTGCTAACTGGTGCAAAATTGCTGCTGCAACAACAGCTAACCGTGCCGGCGCGGGGCGTATTGGTATTAGATATTCGCTAAACTGCGACTGTTCTGCCATAGTTAGCAGTGAATTTTTCATTGTTTAACAGGGACTTTCCAATGCGAATTAGAAAACTGCTTGCTGTGACCTGCTTGGCCGCGCTACTGCCATTGGCAGTAAGTGATGCCTGTACCCGCGCTGTCTATAAAGGGCCGGAGCAAACCATTATTACCGCCCGCTCGATGGACTGGAAAGATGAAATTCCGGCGAATCTTTGGTTATTCCCGCGCGGTATCGAGCGCCAGGGCGAAGTCGGCGCTAACTCGGTACGCTGGACCGCCAAATATGGCAGTGTGGTGGCCAGCGCCTTTGATATTGCCAGCGCTGATGGCATGAATGAAAAAGGTCTGGTAGCGAATTTATTGTGGCTGGTCGAGTCACGCTATGCCGATTACGACGGCAAGGCGCCGGGGTTGTCTATCGCCGCCTGGGTGCAGTATATGCTGGATAATTTTGCCAGCGTGGCCGAAGCGGTGGCCTTTATGCGGCAAGAGCCTTTTGTTATTGTTTCGGCCGATATTCCGGGCACCAGTAAGTTTGCGACCCTGCATCTGTCGCTGTCGGATGCCAGTGGGGATAATGCGGTATTTGAGTATCTGGATGGCAAACTGGTGATCCACCATAGCCCTGACTATACCGTGATGACCAATTCACCGATTTTTGAAAAACAGCTGGCGATTAATGAATACTGGCAGCAAATTGGTGGCACCGTGATGTTACCCGGTACTAACCGGGCCGCTGACCGCTTTGTCCGGGCATCGTTTTACTTAAATGCGATACCGCAAACCAGCGATGCGAAACTGGCGGTGGCCAGTGTCTTTAGCGTGATTCGCAATGCCTCGGTGCCCTTTGGTATTTCCTCCGAAGCCGAACCCAATATTTCCTCGACCCGCTGGCGCAGTCTGGCGGATCATAAAAACCTGACCTACTACTTTGAAACGGCGCTAACGCCTAACGTATTCTGGGTTGATATCCGTCAGGTCGATTTTAGTGCCGGACAACCGGTGCGCAAGTTGCGGCTGGCAGAGCATCAGGTGTATGCCGGCGATGCGCTGGTCCAGTTTAAGCCGGCCCAGCCGTTTGTGTTTGCCGGACTCTAAAACCTCACAGCACCGGCGCCGCAGTGGCACCGGTGCTTGCTGAATACGTATTCATCTTGTCCTTGCCGGTAAATGCAGGTATCAAACAGCCTGACAGGTAAATAATTATAAAACCGCAAAAGAGAACAGCATTATGCAAACCAAACCAAACCTCAGCTTTTGGCAGATTTGGAATATGTGCTTTGGGTTTTTTGGTATTCAGTTTGGCTTTGCCCTGCAAAATGGCAACGTCAGCCGGATCTTCCAAACCCTGGGCGCCGACATGGAGCAAATTCCGATCCTGTGGATCGCCGCCCCGCTAACCGGTTTACTGGTTCAGCCGATCATTGGCCACTTTAGTGATAAAACCTGGACTAAGCTGGGCCGGCGCCGGCCGTTCTTTTTATACGGCGCTTTAGCCACCACCGCGGCGCTGGTGATTATGCCAAACTCGCCGACCTTGTGGATCGCCGCCGGTATGCTGTGGATTTTAGACGCCGCCATTAACGTGACGATGGAGCCGTTTCGCGCCTTTGTCGGTGATAACCTGAATAAACAGCAGCGGCCGACCGGCTTTGCCATGCAATCCTTTTTTATCGGTGTCGGTGCCGTGGTCGCGTCTGCCTTACCCTGGATTATGACCAACTGGTTTGGCGTCGCCAATACTGCTGCTGAAGGGCTGATCCCGGATTCGGTGGTGTACTCTTTCTATGCCGGTGGTGTGGTACTGTTTTTAGCGGTGGGCTGGACCATTATTTTCAGTAAAGAATATAGCCCGGAGCAACTGGCTGCTTTTGATGCCGCTGAGCGGGCAGAACACCCCAGTGCGCCTATGGCAACCCCGGCTCAGGATTACTGGCGCAGTGGCGCCGCCGCTGTGGTGATTGGCGTGGCAGCCTTTGCTGCGGTTGGGTTCTGGCAGCTGGATAAGCAACTGTATTTACTTGGCGCCTTAGTTGCCGCCTTTGGTTTACTGCAATGGGCGGCCAGCTGGTTTAAGCAACAGCAAAACCGCAATATGCTGGTACAGCTGACCGATGATTTATTTACCATGCCGAAAACCATGCGCCAACTGGCCGTGGTGCAGTTTTTCTCCTGGTTTCCGTTATTCGCGATGTGGATCTACACCACCGCCGCCGTCACCAGCTACCACTATGGCACCACCGATACGACTTCGGTAGCCTATAACAATGGCGCTGACTGGGTTGGGGTATTGTTTGCGGTGTATAACGGTTTCGCCGCCATTGCTGCCTTGCTGATCCCGCTACTGGTTAAAGCCACCAGTACGCAAAAAGCGCACTGCATTAACCTGCTATTCGGCGCTCTGGGTTTATTCTCCTTCTTCCTGATTAAAGATCCAGCGCTGTTATGGTTACCTATGATTGCAATTGGTATTGCCTGGGCCTCGATTTTGTCACTGCCTTACGCGCTGTTATCTAACTGTTTACCGGCCCATAAAATGGGGGTGTATATGGGCATGTTTAACATCTTTATCGTGTTGCCACAGCTGCTGGCAGCAGCCATTCTGGGCAGTCTGGTGGGTTATCTGTTCCAGGGGCAGGCCATTTATGCGCTGGCGATTGGTGGCGTCAGTTATGTGATAGCGGCACTTTATGTGTTGCGGGTAAAAACCGAAACAGTAAAGGGATAAACCATGTTAAGAACCTCATTAACCGCGCTGACGCTGGCGCTGGCACTTAGCGCCTGCAAGCCGGCGCCACAGCAAACTGAAACTGTTGCCGCACCACTGGCGGCTAGCGCAGCAGCTGAGTCTGGCCCCTGGTGGCAGGATGCGGTGTTTTATCAGATCTGGCCGCGTAGCTTTTACGATACTAGCGGCGATGGCCATGGCGATTTCAATGGTATGACCGCCAAGCTGCCGTATTTACAGGAGCTGGGTATTAACGCCATCTGGTTAACGCCGATGTTTGAAGCGCCCTCCTATCACGGTTACGACTTTACTGAGTTTTATCAGGTGGAGCGTGACTACGGCAGCATGGCAGAATTTGAAGCCTTTATTCAGGCGGCCGATGCCAAAGGCATTAAGGTGATTCTGGATTTAGTAATTAACCATATCTCGCGTGAGCACGAGTGGTTTCGTAAATCGGCCGAAGGCATCGCGCCCTATAAAGATTATTTTGTCTGGCGTAAGGATTTACCAGCCAAAGGCGAAGGCTGGGGCCACGCCTGGGCTGATAATGATCAGCCGGACGCAGTTTGGCACTTTGATGAACGGCGCGGTGAATATTATTACGCCGCCTTTGGTGCGACCCAGCCGGATCTGAATTTGGAACATCCGGATGTGGTGGCCGAAATGAAGAAGATGGCGAAATTCTGGCTGGACAAGGGTGTGGCCGGTTTCCGCTTAGATGCGGTGCGCTTTGTGATGGAAAGTGGCCCGGATGGTCAGGCCGATTTGCCGGCGACCATTGATTACTGGCGCGATTTTAATGCCTTTGTAAAAAGTGTGAACCCGGAAGCTTATTTAGTTGGCGAGGCTTGGGTAGATATCCCGATTGCCGCCAAATATTGGGGCAACGGTGAGGGGCTGGATCAGGGCTTTGACTTTGAAGTGGGTTATAAAATTATTGGTCAGCTGCAGCAAAATGCTGGCAATGCTGCGCAGTTTGGTACTATTAGCGGTACGCAAAGTGGCGAATTACACCCGCTACAGGAAAACCTGCAACGTCGTCTGGACTCGTCCGCGCCACTGGCATTCTTCACGCCGTTTTTAACCAACCATGATCAGGACCGCGTCGCCTTTCAGTTAAGCGGTGACCGCGCGACGGTACTGCAAAAATCCAAACTGGCCGCAGCCATGCTGTTTAGCTCGCCCGGTACTAAGTATCTTTACTACGGTGAAGAGATTGGCTTAACGCAGGCACAAAGTGGCCACGATGTATACAAACGCGCACCTATGCTGTGGAACACTGAGGCCCAGGCTGGCTTTACCGCAGCGCCGCTTAGCTGGGTAGAGCAAAAAGAGCAGTTTACCGTGCAGTTTGCCGATTGGTGGCCGGACTTTTTACAGCAGCAGTTAAGCGCCGGTGGTAATACCGTAGCAGAGCAGCAAGCCCAGCCAGATTCACTGTGGCGCCTGTATCAGTTCTTAATCGCGCAGAAAAAGCAGCGGCCTGAGCTAAAGCTGGCAGGCAGCTATCAGGTGACAGAGCCTGTTACCGGCCTGCTGCAGATTGACCGCGAGCTAAATGGCAGCCATACCCGCTTTGTGCTGAACCTGAGTGAACAGCCGTTAGATATCAGTGCCTCTCTGGAAAGCAAGCTCAATGCCAGCTGGGGCTTTGATCTTAATGCCAGTCAGCTGGCCCCCTATGGTTTAGTGGTGCTGCAAAGCCAATAAACTCTCCCGGACCCCGGCTGCACGAAGTTGTTGTAGCCGGGCGCTTCTCTGTGCAGATCTTTTGCGACTAAAAGCCGATAGTCCGCAGCCTAAGTCCGCGCTACACTTACTATATTATCCTTAGCTAAGAGAATGCCGGATGTCGCATCGCGCCCATTTATTTTCGTTACGGATTTGCCATGCTTTGCGTGAGAGTCTGGCCGAGGGTTATAACCGGCACAAGCTGGTAAAGGACTTACTGGCCGGTGTCACGGTTGGGATTATTGCAATTCCACTGGCGATGGCGCTGGCGATTGCATCCGGTGTACCGCCGCAGTATGGGCTTTATACAGCCATTATCGCCGGCTTTGTGATTGCCCTAACCGGCGGCTCGCGTTTTAGTATCTCCGGGCCGACCGCGGCCTTTGTGGTGATCCTGTATCCGATAGCGTTAAAGTACGGTTTAAGTGGTTTACTGCTCGCCTCAGTGCTGGCCGGGGTGATGCTGGTGGCGATGGCGCTGTTTCGCTTGGGCCGTTTAATTGAATATATCCCGGAGTCAGTAACCCTCGGCTTTACCTCAGGTATTGCGATAGTAATCGTTATTCTGCAAATCAAAGACTTCTTTGGTTTGCCATTGGCGGCGTTACCTGAGCATTTTGGCGATAAAATCTGGTTACTTGGCCAGCAATTACCACACTTTGCCTGGCCAAGCCTGTTGGTCGCAGCTGTGACACTGGCGGTAATGATTGGCTGGCGTCGCTTAAATACTGCTATTCCGCCGCATCTGCCGGCGCTCTTGGTCGGTACCTTACTGGGGTTGCTATTACTGCAATTTGGTATTGATTTACCGACGGTGGCCTCGCGTTTTAGTTATACCGCTGCTGATGGCAGCCTGGCTGCCGGGGTGCCGCCGTACTTGCCCTATTTTGACTGGCCCTGGAACCGCCCCGGCCCCGCAGGTGAGCCATTGAGTTTTAGCTGGCAGCTGGCAAAAGATTTATTGGCTGCCGCCTTTGCCATTGCCATGCTAGGGGCCATTGAATCGCTACTCTGTGCGGTGGTGCTGGATAATGCCAGTGGCCGGCGCCATAGTGCTAATAGTGAATTATTGGGGCAGGGTATCGGTAATATTATTACGCCGTTCTTTGGTGGCATTACGGCCACCGCGGCGCTGGCGCGTTCATCGGCGAATTTTAAAGCCGGCGCCCAGTCGCCCATCGCTGCTATGGTGCATGCAGTGGTGGTGCTATTCGCTTTATTACTGCTAACACCGGTATTGGCCTATCTGCCAATGGCGGCTTTAGCTGCGCTGTTGGTTATGGTGGCCTGGGGCATGAGTGAAGCGCCGAAAGCCTGGCACTTACTCAAAACCGCGCCACGTGGCGATGTGCTGGTGTTTTTAGTCTGCCTGTTACTGACGGTAGTATTTGATATGGTAATCGCTATTACTGCCGGTATTTTGCTGGCGACCATGCTGTTTATGAAAGATATTGCTGCGATGACTAAGGTCACCGATATCAGCGGCAACCGCAAGCAAGTTGAACAGGTATTACCTGAAGGTTGGAAGGTATTAAAAATCAGCGGCCCGCTGTTTTTTGCCGCTGCCGATCGGATTTTTGCCGAAGTGGCGCTGCTCAGCCAGCAACAACGTGGGCTGGTACTCTATATGGATGGGGTGCCACTGCTAGATGCCGGAGGTTTGGCGGCACTGGATAAACTGCTACATAACAGTTGTAAGCAAGGGGTGGAGTTACTGATCGCGGACTTACAGTTTCAGCCGTTAAAAACCCTGGCTAAGGCCGGCGTTAAGCCAGAGCCGGGGCAGCTGACCTTTTACCCGACCTTGCGCGAGGCGCTGGAGCAGCTGGCCGGCCGGCAAGCTGTGCCAACCACGCCAACTACGCCCGAGACTGCGGTATTACCGGCCAGTTAATGGGCTAGTTAGCGCTATTGCCGGCAGCACCACAGGATTGCCGCACCACCAGCTTAGGCTCAATCAGGTTGTCGGTAATGGGCTGGTTGTTGATCAGTTTCAGCAGGTTATTCACTAACAGCTCACCGGCTTTGCTGGTATCCTGTTGAATCGTACTTAAGCCCGGTGATGCAAAAGAGGCGGCTGGGATATCATCAAAGCCCATCACTGCGATCTGTTCCGGGACTTGAATACCACGACGTTTCAGACAGCGCATCACGCCAATCGCAATCAAGTCACTGGCACAGAAAATCGCATCGATACTGACACCACTGTCCAGCAAGGTAGCGGTGGCCTGATCGCCGGCACTTTCAGTTGAGATCGCATCAAAGTGCGGTACCTGTTGTGGTGTAATGCCGGCTTTGGCCAGCGCATCAATAAAGCCCTGATAGCGGGCGCTGAATTCCGGGCTGCCCTGTGAGGCATTGCCAATAAAGGCAAAATGGCGGTGGCCGGTATGCAGTAAATGCTCGCCGGCCAGATAGCCGCCCTGCCAGTTATTGCTGCGAATAGTAAATTCCGGATGGCCTAATACTTCGGCCCCCCAGCAGACAAAGTGAGTTTGCTGCGCCAGTAATTTGGCCAGCTTTTCCTCGTAATCAACATAGTCGCCATAGCCCAGCAGGATAATGCCATCGGCCTTTTTACTGTCTTCATAGTCGGCATGCCAGTCGTCACTGAGTTGCTGAAACGATACCAGCAGATCCTGACCGTTACGGGCGCAGGCGCGGGTAATGCTGCCAAGCATCGATAAAAAGAACGGATTGATCAGCGACTCATCGGTAGTGGGATCTTCAAACAGCAGTAATGCCAGCGTGCTGCTGCGCTGCTTGCGCAGATTACTGGCATTTTTATCCACCTTATAGTTCAGCTGGCGGGCAATCGCCTGCACTTTTTCGCGGGTTTCTTTGTTTACCTGGGGGCTGTCGCGTAATGCCCGTGACACCGTCGACTGCGACACGCCAGCCAAATAGGCAATATCAAAAGAGGTCGCTTTATCCTTCATCTTTTCCTGCTGTTTACCCAAAATCTCTGTCAAGGCCAGCTGGCTGCTCCGGCTGTCTGGCCTGGCTATTCTATGTTAGCTTTACAGCCCGAGATCACGCAAAAAGTCATCATCGGCTTGCTGAGCGGCGGCATTTGACTGCTCTTGCGCCTGGTCTTGCAGTGCCTGCTGCAGAATATCATCCGGGCTATTCTGTACCGCTTTTTCAAATTCGCCGAGCTGGATAAACTCGGTTTTATCCATCGCCAGTTCCATATAGAAAATATTATGATCCGGCGTGCTAAAGGTTACCCGTCGCGCCTGCGGTTGATCCAGTTGGGTGTTGATCAGGATCTGCACCTGTTTATTGATGGCCATCATTTTCGGCTGGCTTTGATTGATTGAGGTTTGCAGCTCTAAGCGCACCTGACCGGTAAAGTCACCGACAATCTGGTTCATCAGCTCACCCATTACGTTACCGACTTCATCCGAGGTGTGGAAAGAAGCCAGTTCAGACTCCGGCATACCCATACTAAGCAGATAGCGGCGGTAAATTTCCATCGCCGCCTGAGCGGTAAAGTTAATTACCACCAGGCCGGAAAAACCGCCGTCGAACAACACAAAACAGCCCAGGTCCGGGCGCAAACAGGTTTTCTGAATTTTTTGTACCATCGGGGAATGATTGACACCGGGATTACCAGCGGCGGCCAGTACCCGCTCAACCGAGCGACATAGTGTCAGCAAAATTTCATCAGTAGTAATAATATTATTTTTTTTCATGGTGCTATTCCACAACGGATCACAGAGTATTCAGACAAGGTTTTACCGCAGTTCTGACATTTTGGCTATGCTCTTAACGCAAAAGCCATGTGAAAAGCCGCAAAAATTACCGGCCTGAGCCGGTATTGGTTATGATGGCACTTTTTGGGGTACGGGTTCTGATGAACACTGCTTTACCTTCGCTGCGGATCGTGATGTTGCTGGCTGCGGTGATCGCAATCACGCCGCTGGCGATTGACATGTATCTGCCGGCGCTGCCGTTAATGGCAAAAGAACTGCAGACGACTAATGCTCTGGTGCAGCAGTCGCTGAGTATCTATCTGGCTGCCTATGCGCTGGGGATGCTGTTATTTGGGCCCTTGGCCGATATGCTTGGGCGCCGTCCGCTGGCGCTGTTTGGCTTAACCGGCTTTCTGGGCGCCAGTGTGGCGCTGAGTCTGGTAAGCAGTATTGAAGGTTTCTTGCTTTGGCGTGCGTTACAGGCATTTTGTGGTGCGGCAGCCACAGTGGTGATCCCCGGTATAGTGCGGCATCTTTACCAACAGCATACTGCTAAGGGTATGTCTTATGTGTCGATGATTATGATGCTGGCGCCGCTGATTGCACCTGCAATTGGCAGCGGCGTGATGTATGTCACCCACTGGCAGCATATCTTTTCGTTGCTGGCATTGTATGCCGCCATTATGCTGTTGCTGTGCTGGCACTTTTTACCAGAGATTAAGCAACAAAGTGGCAATAGCGCCCGGCCGGCATTTTTCAGTGGCTATCAGCAGGTGTTTGCTAACCGCTCAGCCTGGCCCTTTATTGCCATTTCGATGTTTGCGTCCTTTAGCTTTTTTACCTTTCTCACGGCCGTGTCTTTTGTCTATATCAGTTATTTTGGTGTCAGCGAGCAGTTATTCGCGCTGTTGTTTGGCCTGAATGTGTCGTCGTTGATGTTGGCGAATTATATTAATAGTCGCCTGGTGACCCGCCTCGGGCCACAGCGGATGCTGACACTGGGATTAGTGCTGGCGCTGTTGGCGGCGACCACGCTTAGCGGCGTCAATGCTGCCGGGCTGGGGCTGTGGTATACCGTCGCCAGTATTGCACCCTTAATGGCCAGTTTAGGCCTGATTGCGACCAATGCCGATGCGCTGATCCTGATGCAGTTTCCACAGCACAGCGGCACGGCGACGGCAGTAATTGGCACCCTGCGTTTTGGTAGTGGCGCGCTGGCTGGTCCCTTATTGGGCTTGCTGTATACCGGCACGGCATTGCCATTCTCGCTGCTGATGCTGGCCGGTACTCTCTGTATTCTGGCGTCTTTACTCTGGGCCAGGGCGTTACGCCGTTAAATTTTACAGGCGCCGCCGCTGCACTCGTCGTCGTCGTCGCCAAATTGTGGTTCGGCCGGTGCTGCGGCAGCGGCCGCTAGCTGAGCCGCGACAGAGTCTTCGGCAGCATCAAAATCCAGGTGATCTAAATCAAGGTCAAAATCAGACATGGTCGGTTTTCCTAATCGGCTGCCATCGCAACCTGGCTTACATTTGGGTTTATCTTATGGCACATACTGTCAGTCAGTGTAGCAGACCCGGCTGCCACTGAAAAAGCCCGGGCAGTAATTTCGTCGCTGCGCTATCCCTGCTATCATAGCGCAACTTTTCCAGCCGGCCGGAGCTTACCGATGACGACTTTAACGCTGCAAACCCCTGATGATTGGCACCTGCATTTTCGTGATGGCGATATGTTACTGGAAACCGTACCGGCCACGGCACGGGTGTTTCAACGCGCTATCGTGATGCCCAATTTAGTGCCGCCGGTCACTACGGCCGAGATGGCAGTCGCCTACCGCGAACGTATTCTGGCGGCGCGCCCGGCCGGTAGCCGCTTTGAGCCGCTGGTCACCTTATATTTAACCGACAAAACCAGCAAAGCCGATATTCAGCAAGCCAAAGCGGCAGGGGTCGTGGCGGCTAAGTTATATCCGGCCGGTGCGACGACAAACTCCAGCTCAGGTGTCGCGGCACTGGATGCCTTATACCCGGTATTTGAGGCAATGGCCGAAGCGGGTATGTTGCTGCTGATCCACGGCGAAGTGACTGATCACGAGATTGATATCTTTGACCGTGAGAAAGTATTTATTGATCGCTATTTGCAGCATATCGTTGCCCGCTTGCCGTCACTAAAGGTGGTGTTTGAGCATATTACTACTGCTGACGCCGCCAGCTTTGTCGCCGAAGCCTCAGCTAATGTGGCGGCGACTATTACACCACAGCATTTACTGTTAAACCGCAACGATATGTTAGTCGGCGGCATCCGGCCGCATAACTACTGCTTGCCGGTATTAAAACGCCGCACCCATCAGGAAGCGCTGCGGGCTGCGGTGGCAAGCGGTTCAGCCAAGTTTTTCCTCGGTACCGACTCGGCGCCTCATGAAAAGCACCGTAAAGAATCGGCCTGCGGCTGTGCCGGCTGCTACAGCGCGCATAGCGCGATCGAGTTATATGCGCAGGTGTTTGACGAGCTGGGCTGCCTCGATAAGCTGGAAGCCTTTGCCAGCCATTATGGTGCGGATTTCTATGGTTTACCGCGCAACAGCGGCACTATTACGCTGGTACAACAGGAATGGCAGGTGCCGGCCGAAATTATGCTGCCAAACGGTAATCCGATAGTGCCATTTTTCGGTGGCCAGACCCTGAAATGGAAATTACAGCGTGGTATTCAGTAAGTCCGCGGTGCAGGACTTATTGTTTCAGGTATTGTAATAAGCGGTCCAGTGCCCGGTAACTGAGCGCCTCCAGCAAATGGGGGCGTTCGATCCTGCTACTGTGCTGTAAATCGGCGATAGTACGGCTAACTTTTAACAGCTTGTGGTAGGTACGGGCCGAAAGTTTCAGCTTTAACAGGGTGTGCTCGAGGAAATCGGCATCGCTTTGGCCAAGTCGGCAAAACTGGTCCAGCTCCTGCCCCTGCAAACGGGCATTGGCTTTACCCTGGCGGTTCAGCTGTAGGTTTCGCGCCGCCAGCACCCGCTGTTGTACTACCTTGCTGCTCTCTTCGGCTTGCGGTTGACTCAGGCTTCCAGCCGGCAACAACGGCACCTCGATTTGCAATTCAATACGTTCTAAAAACGGGCCTGACAGGCGGTTCAGATAGCGCAGGATTTCGCCATGATTAGCGCGGCCATCTTCGTGATGACCGGTCGGACTCGGGTTCAGTGCCGCCACCAGTTGAAACTGTGCCGGAAACTCCGCCTGACGCGCCGCCCGCGACACGTGAATTTTGCCGGTTTCCAGTGGCTCTCTTAGTACATCCAGCACCTTGCGCGGAAATTCGGTCAGTTCGTCGAGAAACAGCACGCCGTGCTGTGCCAACGAAATTTCGCCGGGCCTTGGCACTGAGCCACCCCCAACCAGAGCTACAGCCGAGGCGGTATGATGCGGCGCCCGAAAAGGCCTTTGTTGCCAATCCTGATGATCGCGGGCAATACCGGCGATGGAATACACGGCAGCTGCGGCCAGGGCTTCCTGCTCGGTTAAGGGCGGTAAGATCCCGGCCAAGCGCTGTGCCAGCATTGATTTACCGGTACCGGGCGGGCCAAACATCAGTAAATTATGCTCACCGGCAGCGGCCAGCTCCAGCACCCGTTTCGCCTGCTGCTGGCCTTTAACATCGGCCAGATCCGGCAGTGCGTGACGTTGTCGTACCGGTAATGGCGGTATCGGTGGCAGGGCTTGCTGCGCCAGTAAGAAGCTATGTACCTGCAGCAGATGGGTAGCGCCATGCACCGCCGCATCCGGGATCAGCTGTGCTTGCTGCGCATTGCTCATTGGCAGGATGGCGGCACGGCCGGCGTCGCGGCTGGCAATCGCCAGCGGGATCTCGCCAAGGATCGGTCTTATTTCGCCGGATAGCGCCAGTTCGCCACAAAATTCGAAGTGATCGCTGCATTTTTCTGGGAGTTGGCCAGACGCGACGATAATTCCCAGGGCAATCGCCAGGTCAAAGCGGCCACCTTCTTTCGGCAAGTCAGCCGGTGCCAGATTAACGGTAATACGTTTATCCGGAAACTGAAACCCACTGTTTAGCAGGGCGCTGCGTACCCGGTCCCGGGCTTCTTTTACCGAGGTTTCCGGCAGGCCGACCAGCTGAAAAGCCGGTAAGCCATTACTCAGGTGCACCTCTACTGTGACCAAGGGGGCGGCCAGACCATAGCGGGCCCGGCTGTAGATAATCGCCAGTGACATCGTTGCTCCCTGCAAGCTACGCCTGGTTAAAGTTTATTTTAATGTTAAATAAATGCAAGTTTTTAGGGCGTGTAATGGCGGTTGACGCCGGCCAGCCGTGGCAAGCCATTCAACAAACAGAAATTTTGTAGTTTTTCAGCGGCAGGCCGATAATTCCGATATACACTTTAACCACATTCTTAAAGATGGAGTAAGCGGTAATGGAGTACGCCCTATGGCTTCAGTTCAGCCTCTGATCCTGCGCGGCCGCTGGTTAATTCTGGCGCTATCGCTTTGTTTTATCGTATTAAGCAGCATCGGGCTGGGCCAGTTGTATTTCCGCGGTGATTATCGGATCTTTTTTGCCAAAGATAATCCACAGCTGCAAGCCTTTGAACAGATGCAGCTGGAATTTAACAAAAGCGACAATATTCTGATCGGCATAGCCCCGCGCAGCGGTGACGTCTTTACACCAGAGATACTGCAGTTAGTACAGGAATATACCGAGGCTGCCTGGCAAACGCCCTATTCGATCCGGGTAGACTCGCTGAGTAATTATCAGCACACCACAGCCGAGGCCGACGATCTGGTCGTGGCCGATCTGGTGCCCGCCGAGCCACTTTCTGCCAGCGACCTGGCGGCGATCCGTCAGGTCGCCATTACTGAACCGACCCTGGTCAAGCGGCTGATTGCGCCCAACGGTGCCGTGACGGCAATCAATATCACAATGCAATTACCTGAGCCGACGCAGCAGCAACAGGTTACCGAGATCTGGAGTTTTGTCACTGAGTTATCTGCCCAGTTCGCAGAGCGCTACCCGCAGGTTGAGTTTTATCATACCGGTATCGTGGCACTGAATTATGCCTTTGCCTCTGAGGCTGAGCAGGATGTCCGCAGCCTGGTGCCGATTATGTTATTGGCAATAGTGCTGTTACTGGCCTTGTTATTACGCTCCGTTGCGGCGGCATTGGCGACCCTGCTGATTATTCTGGTCACGGTAACCAGCACGCTGGGCATTGCCGGCTGGCTCGGGATTTTCATGAGCACTGCGACCGTCAATGTGCCAACCATCCTGATGACGCTGGCGGTTGCTGATTCGGTACACCTGCTAGCATCGATGCAGTTTGCGCTCGGCGAGGGCAAAACGAAAACCCAGGCGATCCACTATAGTTTGCAGCGTAACTGGCAACCGGTAGTGATTACCAGTGTCACCACCGCCATTGGCTTCTTAACACTGAATTTCTCCGAAGTGCCTATTTTGCGCGATCTGGGCAACTTGACCGCACTTGGCGTAATGCTGGCATGCGTATTCAGCCTGACCCTATTGCCGATTATGATGAGTGTATTGCCGCTTAAAGCCGCTAAGGTACGGCAAGGCTCGGCCATGCTGGACCGCTTGGCAGAGTTGGTGATCCGGCGTCAGCGCCCGGTATTATGGGGCTTTGTGCTGCTGACGCTGCTTTGCTCTGCGCTGCTTAGCCTGAACAAAATTAATGACGAACCGAATAAGTACTTTGCCAGCAGCACCAGTTTCCGCCAGGCGAATGACTTTATGGAACAAAACCTCAGTGGCTTTACCAGTATTGATTTTGCGCTTAATGGTGGCGTTGCCGGCGCTGTTAATCAGCCGGAATTATTGCAGGCACTGGAAAGCTTCAGCAACTGGTTAGCAGAGCAGCCGGAAGTGATGCATGTCAATACGCTCAGTGATGTGCTGAAGCGGCTGAATAAAAATATGCATCAGGATGACCTGGCCTTTTACCGCCTGCCGGAAACAGCAGCAGAGGCGGCGCAGTACTTATTGTTATATGAAATGTCCTTGCCGTTTGGCCTGGATCTGAACAATCAGTTGAATATCGATAAAAGCGCTACCCGTTTAACCGCAACACTGTATAACCTTGGCAGCAAAGAATTAATTGCGCTGGAGCAGCGGGCGCTGGCTTATTTTGCCGCTAACTGGCCGGACTATCAGCTGTCCGCTGCCAGTGCCGCCCTGATGTTTGCCTATATCGGCGAGCGTAATATGGCCTCAATGTTAACCACCTTGCCGTTAGCCTTACTGCTGATTTCAGCGCTATTGCTGGTTAGCTTGCGTTCCTGGCGTCTCGGTCTGATCAGCATTATTCCGAATCTGGTGCCGGCAGTTATCGGTTTTGGTTTATGGGGGCTGTTGGTGGGGGAAATTAACCTGGCATTGTCGGTCGTGGCCAGCATGAGCCTGGGGATCATTGTCGATGATACCGTACATTTTCTCAGTAAGTACCGCCATGCGCGGGAAGAGGGGCGGGACAGCGAGCAGGCAGTGCGCTATGCTTTTCACAGTGTTGGCCGGGCGCTCTGTATTACCACGCTGGTACTGGTAGCCGGTTTTTCAGTGCTGATGTTTTCCGGTTTCCGGCTTAACTCCGATATGGGCCTGCTGACCTCAGGGATTATTTTGATTGCCCTGCTGGTTGATCTATTCTTTTTACCCGCTTGTTTACTCAAGCTCGACAAATCAGGGAGAACTGCCGATGTTAGTCCGGCAACAACAAAACACAGCTGACACCACCCGCCAATCTAGTCGTCTCGGTATGGCCTCTGGCTGGTTTTTAGCCGTAAGCCTGCTGTGCATGCCGCTGGCGCAGGCAGATGCTGAGAAAGGCCTGGCGATCGCCACCGAGCAAAAGGCGCGTGACCGCGGTTGGGGTGACAGTGAAAGCGAACTGCAGATGGTGCTGCGCACTGCTCAGGGCCGGGAAAGTGTACGCCGCATGCGCACCCTGGCGTTGGAAGTGCAGGGCGATGGTGATAAAAGCCTGACCATTTTTGATGAGCCGCTGGATGTGCGCGGTTCGGCTTTTCTAACCCATTCCCATCCCACTGCTGAAGATGACCAATGGTTATATTTACCCAGTGTGAAACGGACACGGCGGATTGCCAGCCGCAATAAATCCGGGCCCTTTATGGCCAGTGAGTTTGCCTATGAAGATATGACGTCCTTTGAGCTGGAGAAATTCAGTTTTAACTATTTGCGGGATGAGCCCTGCGCTGAGCTGACCTGCTATGTGGTTGAACAAACGCCAACCGATAGTTTTTCTGGCTATAGCAAGATTCTGGTCTGGGTAGATCAGCAACATTACCGCGTGATGCGCGCAGAGTATTACGACAAGAAACAAAGCCTGCTGAAAATTCTGGAGTTGAGTGATTACCGGCAGTATCTGGATAAGTTCTGGCGGGCGCACAAGCTGAGTATGCAAAACCAGCAAACCGGCAAAAGTACCGACTTGCTGCTGGAAAGCATCCGCTTTAATACTGGCCGCAGTGCAGCAGACTTTGATGTCGCTGCCTTAGAGCGGGCACGCTAGGGAGTGATGATGTTAGGTCGCACTAGCTGTATTGTTTTGCTGGCGTGGGCATTACAACAGCCGGCCCAGGCTGCCACCTTGGGGCCGGTCGATGCCAATACGACACTCTGGCGGCTGGCGCTGGCGGCGCGCCCCGATGAGCAGGTAACGATGCCGCAGGTGATCTATGCGCTGTGGCAGCACAACCCGGCCGCTTTTCGCGACCAGAATTTGCATTATTTATTAAAAGGCGCTCAGTTAAAGGTGCCAAGCCGCGAGCAAATGCTGGCCACTCCGGCGGAACAGGCGCATCAATGGTATTACGGCGAACTGGCGAAGCAACAATTACCGACCCGTTTAGCGGCTGCTCAACCGGCTAAACCTGAAGCCGTTGCCACGGCGCCGGAGCCTGAGGTAGCCGTGGCAGTACCGCAGCCAATCCGCCCTCCGGCACAACCGGCTAAACCTGTGGCAACAACACCCCGTCCTGCGCCGTCTCCTGCAGTAACACCCGCACAGGCAGCACAAGTTGCCAGCAGTTCCAGCCGGTTACAGCAGGAGTTGGGTTTTGAGCAACGCTTTTTTGCCAGCCGGGGCCTGGCCGCCGCCGATCGTTCGCAGCAGCTGTTAAGTTATCGCGCGCTATGGTCGTATGAAGATGCCAGTCGCAAGCATCAGCTTAATCTGGAGCCGTATTTACGCTGGCACAGATCTGACAGCGACAGCAATCTGGTCGATTTACAGCAGGCTTACTGGCGCTATATCGGTGATGGCTGGGAATTTAAAGCCGGTATCGATACGCTATTCTGGGGGGTAACCGAATCACAACATCTGGTGGATGTACTGAATCAAAGCGATTTAGTCGCCGGCGTTGAACTGGAAGCTAAACTGGGGCAGCCGATGCTGCAGCTTAGACGCAGTGGTAATGCCGGCACCCTGGATCTGTTTGTACTGCCGTATTTTCGCGAGCGCTTATTTCCCTCACCACAGGGCCGGCTTAGTCCGCCGCTGCCGGTAAACCATGGCCTGGCCTGGTATGAATCCAGCTCCGGTAAACACAATCTGGACTTTGCCTTGCGCTATAGCCAGCGCTTTGCCGGTTTGGATCTGGGGCTGAGTTTTTTTAGTGGTAATAACCGCGAGCCGGTTTTAGTACCTACCGCAAACGCCGGGTTACGACCACTTTATTACCAGATGGAGCAGTACGGACTGGATTTGTCATGGGTGCAGGGCGACTGGCTCTGGAAGCTGGAGTCGATTTACCGCCGTAGTGGGCCTTTTGACTATGTTGCCGCCACCGGTGGTTTTGAATACACCCGGGTCGGCGTCTTTGGGCAAAGCTGGGATCTGGGCTGGATTGCCGAATATCAGTACGATAGCCGCGGCAAGGCCGCGACCCTGCCGGGGCAGAATGATCTGTTCTTCGGTTGGCGGCTGGCGCTGAATGATATTGCCGGCACCGAGTTTTTATTTGGCGTGCTGCAGGATCTGGATCAGCGACAAAGCCGCAGCATCAAGCTGGAGGGCGCCCTGCGCCTGACTGACAGCCTGCGGTTAAGCCTGAACGGTTGGCTATTTCAGAGTAATAACCCGCAAGATGCGCTGTTCTGGTTGCGTCGTGATGATTATCTTGCGCTGCAACTGACCTACTTTTTCTGATTTCTGGTTATTTAGGCTTTGGTCTGTGCTGCCTTTACGGTAGCATAGGTCTTTTGCCTGTTGTGTTACGCCGAGAAAAACGTGTCTGAGCAAGATCCTGTTGATACCAATTTTCCATTGTCGGATGCCAAACTGCTGCAGTGGTTTGATCCGGCGACGGTCCATCGTGCCCGCGCTTATCTGCAGGCCGGTAAAGTGCTGAAACTGGAATACAACGACGATCTGAGTCAAATCAGCGCCCAGGTGTGGGGCGCCGGTTTTGCCCCTTACCGGCAAAAAATCAGTCTGCGTGAACAACAAGGGCATTGGCAGTTAGAAGATAGCTGCAGTTGCCCGGTCGGCGGCCGCTGTAAGCATGTGCTGGCCGTGCTGCTGCGCTTAAAGCGCGATTATGCGCAGCAGCAACTGCGGATCAAACAAATGCCGTTGTTGCAGCTGGATAACTGGTTTGCTGAAGTGGCCAGAGTACGTGAACCTGATGCTGCCAGCAGCGAAGAGAGTATCCTGTATTTACTGAGTTATGGCCAAAGTGGTTTGCAGCTCTATCCGCGACGGGTCAAGGTGCTGAAAAAAGGCGGCTACAGTAAAGGCCAGCCTTTGGGTAAGTACGATCTGGTCGCGCCACAGCCGCCAAGCTGGCTGGCCGAAGAAGACTACCGCTTACTGACATTATTCCGCTCCCACAA
This sequence comes from Alishewanella sp. BS5-314, assembly GCF_025377695.1. Taxonomy (NCBI): domain Bacteria; kingdom Pseudomonadati; phylum Pseudomonadota; class Gammaproteobacteria; order Alteromonadales; family Alteromonadaceae; genus Alishewanella; species Alishewanella sp. BS5-314. The sequence continues at coordinate 2,371,215 of NZ_JACEHJ010000002.1, read as the reverse complement.
TCAACAGGATCAGCATTTGCTTGAGGGCCGCTGGGGTTATGAGTTGTTACAGGCGTTTCTGGCAACCGGCCGCTGCTATTTTGGCGAGGCCCGGCAACCCTTAAGCTGGCAGGAGGCGCGACCGCTGCAACTGAGCTGGCAGGCCAGCAGTGGTGGACAACGGCTGCAGTGTCAGATCGCAGAAGACGAGGCGAACCAGCCAATCTTTACTGACCCCCCCTGTTTTATCAATACCGATCATTATGAACTGGGCCCGCTGGATACGGCATTAACGGGGCGCGAGTTAAAGCTACTGAGTAAGATGCCACTGATCCCGCCGGCACAGCTAACCCAGCGGCTGGGCCAGCTGCAAAAGCTATTCCCGGCAGTCACCTTACCGCTGCCGGAGGGCGCAGCCGCCAGTCAGCTGGATGTGGCACCGGTACCGGTGTTGGCACTGCAAATGCGGGTGCAACAACCGAAAATGCCGGCCAGACCCGTCGCTATTCTGGCCTTTGATTATGGTGCCCACCGGCTGCCGCTGAATTTACAGCAGCGGCAAACCGAGATCGTAACGGCGGCGCAGAGTATCTTTGTGCTACGCCAGCGTGGCGTGGAAGTGGCCGCTTTAGAGCAGTTGCTGGCACTGGGGCTGGTCAGTTGTGAACTGCCGGCACCGGCGAATACGCTAAGCGCCTTCTCAATAGGGGAAGGGCCGGATAATCCAGAGCTATGGCAACCGTTGCTGGAAGCCTTGCCCGAACTGCGGCAACAAGGCTGGCGCATTGAGCAGGACAGTGACTTTAATCTGCAAATTCTGGATGCCAAGCCCTATTTACAGGTCAGTGACGGTAAACACAGCGGTTTTGAGCTTGCGATCCAGGTCGATGTCAGTGGTCAGCAGGTGCCGTTATTACCGTTAATTAGCCAGTATCTGCGGCATTATGGCCTGCCCACCGCCGGTGAAACCATCTGGCTGAGTCTGCCGCAGGGCAAACTGGCGATCCCGATGGCGTTAATTCAGCCGCTGATTGATACCATCGTTGAGCTGCTGAACTTACAGAAATCGCCGCTAACGCTAGAGTTACCAGACTATAAAGCCGCGATCCTGCCGCCACCCGGCGCGGCGGAGATTCAGTATCTGAATGCCAACCGCCTGCAGCGTCTGAACGAGCAGTTACACAATTTTCAGGGTATCAGTGAAGTGCCGCTGCCAACAGGTTTGCAGGCGACACTGCGCAGCTATCAGCAGCAGGGCTTAAACTGGCTGGTGTTTTTACGCCACTTTGGCCTGGGCGGCATTCTGGCCGATGATATGGGCCTGGGTAAAACCCTGCAAACCTTAAGTTTCTTGTTGCACGAAAAGCAGCAAGGGCGTTTAACCCAGCCGGCGCTGATCGTTTGTCCGACCTCATTACTCGGCAACTGGCAGAATGAAGCGGCGCGTTTTACCCCGGCGCTGCGGGTCCTGCAAATTTACGGTGCCAAACGCCGGCCTTTATTTGAGCAACTGGCAGAGTTCGATGTGCTGGTGACCAGCTATCCGCTGCTGGTGCGGGATCTGCCGCTGTACCGGCAGCGCGCCTTTAGTGTGGTGGTGCTGGATGAAGCCCAGCATATTAAAAATGCCGGCAGTCAGGCCGCACAGAGCGTGCGGGCGTTAAAACGCGACTTTAGCCTGGCCTTGTCGGGCACGCCGCTGGAAAACCATCTGGGTGAATTAAAGTCACTGTTTGACTTTGTATTGCCGGGGCTGCTTGGCACCGAAGCCCACTTTACCCAGGTGTATCGCAAACCGATTGAGAAGCATGCCGATACCGAGCGGGCACAGGCATTAAAACAAAAAGTGGCTCCCTTTATGCTGCGCCGCACCAAACGTCAGGTGGCCGCGGAGTTGCCCGAGAAAACCGAAATTGTCCAGCTGCTGGAGCTGGAAGCCGATCAGCGCAACCTGTATGAAAGTATCCGCTTGATTATGGAAACCAAGGTACGGGAGCTGTTTTTGCGTAAAGGCGTTGCCGCCAGCCAGATCGAGTTTCTGGATGCCTTGCTGAAACTGCGTCAGGCCTGCTGTGATGCCCGCCTGGTACCGATCGAGCAGGCGCAGCTGGTGCGGCATAACGCCAAGCTCAGTTGGTTGCGGGAGAATCTGCCGGAAATGATTGAAGAAGGCCGGCGGGTACTGTTATTCAGCCAGTTTGCCAGCATGCTGCACCTGATTGAGCAAGAGCTGCAATTTCTCGGCATCAGTTACAGTAAGTTAACCGGCCAGACCAAAAACCGGCAGCAACAAATTGATGCCTTTCAACGGGGTGAAACAGAAGTCTTTTTAATCAGTTTAAAAGCCGGTGGTACCGGCCTGAACCTGACGGCTGCCGACACCGTGATCCATTATGATCCCTGGTGGAACCCGGCGGCAGAAAATCAGGCCACCGACCGCGCCCACCGCATCGGCCAGGATAAAGCGGTCTTTGTGTACAAACTGATTGCCCGCAATACGGTAGAAGAAAAAGTCCAACAACTGCAGCAATACAAGCAGGGACTGGCCGATCAACTGCTTAGCAGCGGCAAGGGCCAGCTATGGCAGGGGAATGCCGAGGACTTGCTGGCGCTGTTTATGGCTGACTAGGGCTGGGCAACAGCGCATAATAAGCGGCGAGCAGCGCAATATCGTCATCGGTCAGGCCGCGCGCCTGCGGGCTCATTAACGCATGTTTGCGACTGCCATCGCGATATTGCTGCAATGCCTCAGCCAGCTGTGCCTCTGGCAAGCCAGCCAGACTGGGATATAACGCCTGGCGCGAGATACCATTAGCGCCATGGCACGCGGCGCAACTGCGGGCACGCAGGCTGCCCTGCTGCAGCAATTGCTGCTGTTCCGGCGTGAAACGTGCCGCTAGCTCCGGCTCGGGGGCGGGCTTACCGCAGGCCGCTAAACCCAATACTGCTCCTAACAACAAACCACAGCGCATTACTCCGTTCCTTTTTTAAGCTGAATCCGCAAACATCAATATGCCTTAGCCTGCCATAAAATTTTACTATTGCCCAGTTAGCCAAAACGGGTAGTGACAAACGCAGTACCTCGACTAAAGTTGCAGCAGCAAGCGCCAACAAGCCCTGCTATTGTTCTGTTATGGTTAATGCAGCTTAACTTAACGGATGCCCTATGTCAGACGCTACCCCAGAGCTGCATCAACAACCCTTTACAGACCGGCTAAGCTGGCTGGAGCAGTTAGCCAGCCGGCATAGTGCGGCCTTTATTGCCGGCACCGCTGCCCGCGAGGCCTATCTGGCGCAGCATCCGACTAAAATTATTGCGCTAAAATGTATGGATGGCCGGATCCATTTGCCGCATGCTACCCAAACGCCGCTGGGGATTATTCAGCCCTACCGCAATTTGGGTGGCATTTTTAACCTCGGCTGGCCGTATCTGGGCGATTTGTTGTGCGATGATATCAATCAGGCGCTGGCGCAAGGCAGGCCGGTGCTGGTACTGATTAGCTATCATTTCTCAGCCGGTGCCAGAGAGCGCGGCTGTGCCGGCTTTCAACATGATCGTGATGCCGCACTGGCGCAAGCGCTGCAGATCCGCGACCAGCTACAGAGCATTTTTGCCGCCAGTGAGCAGTGTTATGCGCTGGTAGTTGGTTTTGAAACCGACAGCGACGCGCTGGTATTGCATGGCAGTACTGGCCGGATGCTGGATTTAAGCCAGTACAGTCCGGACCTGAGTCCGCAGTTACCGGCTTTGTTGCAACAGCTCTGCCCGTTATTGCCAGCGGCGATGCAGCGCGATTTACTACCGCTGTTGCTTGGTAATTTGTGGCACAGCGCCTTGCAGCGGCAACAACGGCGGCAGCTGGATATTGAGCATCGGGAGTGGATGCTCTGTCTGGGGCGAGGCTTTGATTTTTTGCATGTGCCTAATATTGCCCTTATTATCGGCCCCTTTAGCCCGGACCTGTCGCAGCCGGTGAAAAAGGCCGCCGCGATCATCCTCAATAATATTAAGCAGCAGCGGATCCCGGCAGATGGTGTATTACTGCTGGCCTCGGTACCTTATCAACAGGCCGGTATTGACCGGCGCCGCGCTGAGTTAAAGGCCGCGTTTTTTTGTCAGTTTGCTAAAACCGTGATTGCCGAACAGGAACCGGCATTATTGCCGCTGCTGCAAAGTCGCAGTGCCGTGATGTATTGGCCAGAGCGGCGGCTGGAGTGGTTATAAGCTGGCTAAAACTTGGTGATTTTTACTAAATAGTGGTTTTGACCTGGCAGCCTGCTGAGTTGGTGCAGTATAAGCATCTGTTTTTACTTGCTATAAATTTTGGCCATAAATTTGCATTAACCGGTTGATAGCAATCAACAAGCTTAAAACAGAGGCGAATAATAAAATGCATAACGTAAAAAATAAAAAACTATGGTTAGTGCCGGTATTAGTGTTAAGTGGTCTGTTAAGTGGCTGCATTGTCGTGGTCGACGCCGCGGAAAAAACCAACAGTAGTTATCAGGGTACGGCGCAGCAAGGTGATATTTCGCGGGTAAATGGCAGTATTAGCCTGAATGAACAAAGCCGGGCGGGCAAAGTCTCTACCGTTAATGGCAGCATCCGTCTGGCGGAGCAGGTACAGATTGACAGTGCCGAAACGGTGAATGGCAGTATTAAAGCAGGGCAAAATTTAACGGTACAACGCGGTTTAAGCACAGTGAACGGCAGTATTGAAACGGCGGCGGGCTCGACCATCAAAGCCGATATCAGTACGGTCAATGGCAGTATCCGCCTCAGTGGCAGCGAAGTCGGTGGCAAGCTGCAAACCGTCAACGGCAATATTAGTTTGCTGGCAGGGACAGTGGTAAAGGGCGATCTGATTTATGCTGAACGTAAACGCCAAAGCGGCTGGTTTGGTAAAGATGACAGCAAGCAACCGACCCTGACCATCAGTGCTGACTCGCGTGTGGAAGGTAAAATTATCCTGCGTCAGCCGGTACAGCTAAAGCTGGAAAATGCCAGTCTGGCTGCCCGGGTGGTGCGTGAGTACTAGGGTCTAGTAGCTAAAGTGTTGCTGCAGGCGGCTAAATTCGTTCTGATAGACGATGATAGCCGCCGCCAGCTCATCTCTCACCAGATTGGCCTGTCCCAGGCTTTCATTTAGTTTGGCTAGCTCATCGCGGATCTTAATCCGTTGCTCACGACTCAGGCCATCGGCAACCAACTGCTCATTTAACTGGCTAATGGTTATTTCCAGTTGTTGCAGTTCCTGCTGCACCTTGCGTAATTCGCTGCGCGCACCATCTAACTGGCTTCTGGCCTGGTAGAGGGTCTGACCATCGCGATAACCGACCATAAAGGCACTGGCAAATTCAGCCGGACAACTGTTCTGATAACTTTGGTTGCTGCTGCCCTGGGCAAAGCCATTTTTGGCGGTACAAAATTGTGCTGAGCCCTCGAAATGTCCGGCGCGGTAAGCATCCAGATCCGGCGCGATACCGTGTTTGGCACAGTCTTGCCGGTATTGCCGGATCTGGCTTTCGTTGCGGCCTTTAATGCCATCTTCAAAGCCCAGGGTGCGCCAGTCTGCATTGACGCAGCCGGCCTGATCCAGACTACTACAGCCGGTTAACAGCAAAGCGGCAAGCCAGAGTGGATAGGTTTTCAGAGACGGCATAGCGGGATTTCCTTTAATCAGTAGCGGACTAATCCGCCAAAATGGTTTCAATGCGGTTACGGCCACGTTGTTTCGCCTGCATTAAGGTTTTGTCAGCCCGGGCGAACAATTGGTTAAAGCTTTCATCGGTTTGCTGTTCACAGATACCGAAGCTGGCAGTAACCTGTTGTCCGGCTGCTGCGATATGCAATTGTTCGATGCTAAGGCGCAAACGCTCACAGATTTTACTGGCTTCGCGGGTATCGGTATCGGGCAACAATAGCATCAGCTCATCCCCGCCGAAACGCCCCAGCAGATCCTGCTGTCGCAACTGACGCTGTAAGGTTTGACATACCTGCTGTAGTACTTCGTCACCGATCTGGTGCCCCAGTAAATCATTCACCTGTTTAAAATGGTCCAGATCCAGCACCGCTAAACAGACTTTATCTTTGCGACGCCCGGCCCGGCCTAACAGTAAATTGGCCTGCTCGATAAAACCTTGCCGACTTAGCACGCCGGTTAGCGGATCGGTATGCAGGCTGCGTTGTAACTGTTGATTGGTATTCTGCAATAAGGGCACTGCAGTGCCATACAACATGGCAACCGCGATCATCGCAATGGTAAATTGATAAATGGCGGCATAACTATCCAGCTCCAGTAAGGCCGTTAGTAACACAATCGCCAGACTGATCACCGCCAGGCCGCTAAAGCTGCGCCAAATCGATTCGGTATAAACCAGCCACATCGCCGGTAAACTTAAGAACAGGATCAGAAAGGTAATTTCCTGCGCCCGAACCTGATGGGCCAGCAACATGCTAAAGGTGAGTAGCAACAGACACAGGACGAGTTTTAGCAGGAAGCTGTGTCGGGGGCCATGACCATGTTGCAGCAACCAGGGCGCCTGCGCAGCAATAGTTTTACCGGTAAAGCGATCAAGTAGCAGTACCAGAAACGGGCTCAGTGACAAAATGGCTACCAGATCGCCAATCCACCAACCCAGCCAGATCGCCAGGCGCTCGCTCTGTTCAATGACACCGGCCAGCTGTAAAGACCAGGCACCGCTGTAAGCGGCAAGCAAGGCGGCAATCGCCGCCAGGATCAAATAAGCAACCAGAGTGCCGGAGTAATTAACCCGGCCACTTTGGATCAGGATGCGCAACAATAGGGCGCCCAGCAGGTAGCTCAGACTATGCGCCATCGCTGGCAAGATGGCAGCGGTGTAAGGGATCTGCTCGGCCGGATGAAAACGCTGAAAATGCCATACGCTTACCAGAAAGCAAACCAGTAGCAAAGCCGGGAAGGCTCTTAAGCCAAACAGGGTTAAGGCGGCAAAACTCAACGCAGCCGGCGGATACCATAAGCTGGCATGGGGGCTGTACTCCAGCAACTCCGCACTCTGATAAAGCAGTATCCAAGCTAGCATCAGCGCCAGTTGTAAGCCGAGCTGAGAACTGATGCGTCCAACTGACGGCATAGCCGCATCCCTACGAAAACATTAGTAAATCGAGTTTAACGCGACTTTATGGCTTTGCCTAGTCACGATAATTTCTGGATTCGTTGTCGCTGTCAGGCCGGGTTGCGGTTTTGCAATAGTTCATTGACGGTGACAAAGCGATAACCTTTCGCCTGCAGCCCCTCAATAATGAGCGGCAGTGCCTCGCGCGAACTTTGCCGGCTTTGGTACATCACATGTAACAGGATAATACTACCGGGGCGGGCGTTGGCAATCACCGCCGCCGCCATCGCCTCTGGATCCGCTGCCAGCTTTGGCTCGGACTCGGGCTCTAAATCCCACATAATGGTTTTACGCTGCTGCCGGCTAAGATACCAGGGCAGGCTAAACAGCTTTTTGCCGTAAGGTGGCCGAAACTGGATCTCGTCAGTAAAACCGGCCTGCCGGATTTGCTGATCGGTGCGCTCCAGTTCTGACGCCACGGTAGCCGGTGATACCAGTAACATACGCTTATGGGTGTAGCTATGATTGCCTAACTGATGCCCGGCCTGCACCAGCAAGCGGCCTTGCTCTGGATGGCGCGCGAGCTCATGGCCGGTGACAAAAAACGTGGCTGGCACCTGATAGCGTGCCAGCAGTTCAACCACCTCGGCGGTATAACGCTCAGAGGGGCCATCGTCAAAGGTGAGGGCAATTAACGGCTGTTCTGTTTCCACCCGGGCGATCAGCTCGCCAAACAGTTGGTACTGCCGTGATGACGCCAGTTGATACAGGCCAAGTAACAGCAGTAAGAACAGTGAGACAGTTGTAACAGCGGCGGTGCGTCTTTGCATTGAACGTCCTTGTGCAATAAAGCTTAGTTATCAGTGTGGTACATCTGGCCTGAACTGCCAATTAATGTTGAAAATTTATTCTGCCAGTGCCGGCCACTCCGCCGGCCAGCCGTTGTCGCCTTGTTGATAATCACATACGCCATCTGGAAAGATTTGCTGTAATTCCGGCAAATATGGCGTCATTTCAACCGGTTGATAGTGCCCGGCGGCAATAAAATCGGCAACCGGTATTAACCGGCATTGCAGGAGTAAGCCATGTGTCGGTGCCCCGGCCTGGCGTCGGCTATTACTGAGCGGCGGGTAGTGCCTGGAGCAGCTGCCATTGGGCTGCCATACCGCTGTACCTGCGGCAATCAGGCTGCCATCGGCAGCAAAGCAGCGGTCACTGGCACTGTCCGGCGCAATACCTTGTTGCAGCCACTGCTCTAAGGCGGCAAAAGCTGCGGCCACCGGCGTATAGTCCGGGTGGCTGACCCAGATCCGCTGCCAATCGTCATTTCCCTGCATCGCCAGGCGTTGTCTGGCCATAAAGGACGGTTCCAGATGATGCATATCCAGCACCGGATCCAGATAGTGGCGTAAATCGATAATTGGGATCTGCGCCTTACCGAGAAACAGCTGGCCATAGCGATAAGCGCGGTTAATGGCGGCGGTATCGGTACGATAGCGGGGCGCCACCTGAAAATCTGCCGCGTTAGATTCAGGCTGGCTAATATTATGCCGGCCAAAGCTGCTAAGCCAAAGCGGCAGATCCAGCTGGCGGATAAAGCGTACTTTTTCAGGCTGCATCTGTGCCGCTGGCAGCCAGCTACCGATACGGGCATTAAGCTCCAGAAATTGCCGGGCACTCAGTTGGCCGTTACGCAGCGGCTGCAAGCCATACTGCACGCCGCTATTATCCCACAGGCTATGCGCGAAGCCGTGCTGATCCCGGCCATAAATTTCGACCAGATCCTGCCAGTAACTCCAATGGGTTTGTTGCCGCAACTCTGCACTGGTAAAGGGTTTTAAGCGGCCCTGATGCGGGTTATGCACCATCGAAGATAAACCAAACCAGGCGTTAATGCACTGGCTGGCGCCTCGTGCCGGGGTGGGCCATTGTCCGGCCAGTAGCTGTGTGGCGCTGATTTGCCAGCGAAACCTTACGCTCTGCTGCTCACTGGTGCTAAGCCCTTCTATTAGCTGGCGCTGTGCCATACTTTGCCAGCTGGCCTTATCACTGGCGGTAAAGTAGTAATAGTTATGCAGCAGGTCGCAGTCGAGGGCATAGACGACCTGGCTCAGCATATCCGGATAGCTGTATTGTGCGATAGCGGCGTCGAGCAAACCGGGCGCGTTCTGTGCCAGTAAATATTGTGCAATGCCGCCACCAGAGCCACCGATGCCAATGGTAAACCGCGGTTTGCCATACAAACTTTCAAAATGGCGTTTCAGCCTGACCGCCACCTCTTCGGCGCGCAAAAAATGGTAGGTGTGGCTGGTGCGGTTGGCACTGCTGCTAAGTACCGCATAACCCTGCCGCAGTTGGGCGGCGCGGTTGGCAATCATCCGCTCCAGATTAATGCTGCCTTGCCGAAAACCGATACCTACACCGCCATGAAACTGATAAATCAGCTGCTGATTCCAACGCTCTGCACTGTCGCGCTCACCGTATTCAGCGGCATTAACCGGCATCACCACAAAGTAAAAAAAGCGCAGCAGGGTACCTAACTCGACCCGGACCAGCTGCTCATCGTCGCCCAAAGGTTCGCCCTGATAAGGCAGCACCTGATTATCAGCCGTAAGCCGATACCAGAGCAAACGGCTGGGGTGCAGGCAATCCTGGCTGTAACCCAGCTGCTGCTTATCCTGCACCACGGCAATACCATAGCCTTGCTGATTATCAACTTGTGGTGGCTCCAGCCCCTGCTGCGAAAAGCCGCAATAAAACGGATACTGCAGGCTGCCGGAATACAGTGGCGTTACCGGGCCAACGGCACCGAGCGCGATCGGATAAGGATAAGGATCGGCCGGACGTGGGGTAGTGGCAATAAAATCGCTGACCTGCAGTAGCTCGCCCGACGAGTGCGGCGGCGCCGCCAGTACCGGGTGCGGCTCGATAAAGTGTGCCGGATAGTGGCTGCTGGGCCAGAAGTAATAAGCGAGCACCAGGATAGCGCCCAGCAAACTTAGCCATACTTTTCGTCGCATGTCAGCAATCTCTCCCCCGAGCTTTGTCGTACCAGCTAAATAATTTATAGCGGGATTTTGCGATGCGATCATTATTCTGTTGCTGGTTATTGCTACTCTCGACCGCTGCAATGGCCGATGATGCAGCCTGGCAGGCCTGGCGTGAGGGCAAGGCGGTACTAATGCTACGGCATGCCCTGGCGCCGGGTACCGGTGATCCGGCCGGTTTTCAGTTACAGGACTGTCAGACACAGCGCAATTTGAATCAACAGGGGCGGCAGCAAGCTAAAGCCTGGGGGCAAAAATTACGCCAGCAGTACAGTGGTGACATCCGGCTTTATAGCAGTCAGTGGTGCCGTTGCCTGGAAACGGCGCAGTTAATGGCGATAGCGCCAGTGCAACCGCTGCCGGCGCTGAATTCATTTTTTGCCGGGCGCGGTGACGGCCAACAGCAAACTCAGGCCCTGCTGGACTACTTTGCCAAGGCCAGCGAGATGCCGCTGGTACTGGTTAGCCATCAGGTCAACTTTACCGCGCTGACCGGTATTTTCCCACAATCGGCAGCCGGTGCCATTTTAGCCTTACCGCTAACCCAGCCGGCGACGGTACTCGCCAGCGTCAGTTTGGATCAGCGCTAGTATCTTGCAATGCCTATTAGCTGTTGTATAGTGGTTAACAGCTTTTCAACATTCAGGGGCGCGTTATGAGTAAAGCTGTGGTACTGGCCTTGTTAAGTGCCGGACTATTCTGTGCTGTGGGTAAGGTGCAGGCTGTTTCGGCAGAGTTACAATGTCAATTACAGGTGCCGGCGGCAGTGCACGGTACCTCTGTGTGGTATCAAATGGGTTATCCGTTTAACCTGACGGCCAATAATCTGGGCTTATTGCCGGGCAGCGCCCTGTATCAAATGGCGGAGCAGGCTTTTGGTTTATGGCAACAAGGTGTCAGCGAAACCGCCGTTATGGCGCAGGTAAGTCAGCGCTGTGCCAGCTTTAGTGCGGCTGAGCTGAATCGCGAGTATTCGTTTTTCGAAGAAGAGGGGAATACCCCAACGCACCTTACCGCCTGTGGTGATATGACTACCACCGTAGTGCAAAGCTTTGCGCTGTTGGATGGCCAACCGCTGACCCTGAGTAACTTTAAAGCGGTGATTATAGGTGAGGAACAAAAGCCGGCAATTACCCGGTTAATTGTGCAGGCCTTTAATTTAAAACAGCAAGGCCAGCTGGAAACCGCCATTCTGGAGCAAACCTTTGCCTATTGTCAGCAACAAAGCGCCGAATTTAAACAACAACTGGCAGCAGAGTTCTATGCTGAATAACCTCTACGTTGCGGGAGTCGCGAAATTATGATTACAGCAGTCTATGCCGCCTTACTGGCGGTGCTGTTTGTGGTATTAAGTGTGGCGGTGATCCGGCAGCGCCGTCGCTTACAGGTGGCATTAGGCTCGGGAGGCCATAGTGCACTGCAAAGGGCGATGCGGGTGCAGGCCAATTTTGCCGAGTACACGCCTTTTGCGCTGTTGCTGTTATTTCTGGCCGAATATAGCGGTTTGGCCGGGCTTTGGTTGCACCTGTTGGGCGCATTATTACTGCTCGGTCGCTTAAGCCATGCTTATGGGGTGAGTCAGGATCCTGAACCGCTTAAATTCCGGGTTATCGGCATGGCACTGACCTTTAGCGTGTTGTTACTTAGCGCGCTGGCGATATTGGTGCTCTATGTCAGTCGTTGAGCCGGTGGCGCGGCAACTCGCCGCTTACAATCAGCATAATCTGGCCGAGTTTATTGCCTGTTATGCACCGGATGTACGGATTTACCGCATGCCGGCTATTGAGCCCAGTTTGCAGGGGCGCGAAGCGCTGGCACACTTCTATGCTACCGAGCGTTTTACCCTGCCAAAGTTGCAGGCGGCAGTACTAAGCCGGCAGGTCGTTGGCAATAAAGTCATCGATCATGAACGGGTGACCGGGCTACGGGACGAACCTTATGAGGTAGCAGTGGTCTATGAGGTCCAGGCAGGCCTGATTAGCCAGGTCTGGTTTTTTGCTGCCGACTAATGGCAGTTTCTCGCTAGTCGCCGATACCGTGGCCTTACCCTATACCCTCTATCCCCAAAGCAAACATGGCAGTATTGCTGTGAAGTAACTGCATTTGCCAGTGTTAGTGGCAGAACATCATCCAGGTTAACCATAACCGAGCTCCGACTCCGGTATGCTTGTCGTACCGGAGTCGCAACCTGCGATAGTGGGATTGGCACTTTTAGTTGATGTGACGACTGATTTGTAGCGGAGAAAGACAACTTTGAGCCCTAGACCCACCCCCGCAAATTACACCTGACTCCGACTCCGGTATGCTTGTCGTACCGGAGTCGCAATCTGCGATAGTGGGATTGGCACTTTTGGTTGCTGTGACGCTAGATTGTGGCGGAGATAGGTCGCTTTGAGTGAACAACTTGTTAACTGACTATCGCTCATTTTCAAGCTCATGCCATACTCGAAGGACAATGACGGCACTGGCGTGAACAGAATAGCGAACAACATATTTTCCAAAAACCATATCACGGATGATATCTGGGACTGGAGCCATCTGAACCGGCGTTCCCATCCTTGGGAATGCTGGCAACAACTCCATTTTTGCGATCAATTCTGCCGCTATTTTGCTAGCTGCAGTTGGATTATGAACTGCAATAAACTCCCGCAAACGCTTTAAATCTTCGATTGCATCATTGGTATAGACTAGCTTCACTTACCAGACCCCGGCGCATCCTGTTCTTTTTCTGTACCCCAACTGCTTAACCAGTTGTGTACTTCACTAGCGTCAACCACTTTTCCTTGAGCAGCTGACTCCATCGCAGCCAAAGTTTGTTTCCACCGTTCTTGCTGTAAATTCTGCTTATCAATGTATTCCGATAAGGCTTGATTGATCACCCATCCTTTGCTCCGATGAAGCCTGCTCGCAATAGCTTCCAACTGATGCTCAACCTCTGCCTGTAAGCGAACTGTGGTAACACTCATGCTGATACCCCTCTCAACCAAAACACTGTAATACATTGTAGTCAAGAGGGGCTCGTATAGCAATTTAACGTTTGGTGAAGGGGCGGGCTTTAGCCCGTCCCAGTGAGCGAAGCTAACGATTTGAATCTATTGCGTACGCCCGGTATGGGCATGAACTTATGATGTGAAAGTCCTCTGTAGGAAGATCGCCCTTTACTATGTTGAACCAACACGCCCTAGCAAATGACAAGGGCAAAAATCGTGAGGTTTTGTCTGGAGGAAGCCGCTAGCAAAACTGCGAGCTGATGAACAAAAACCTCATATGAGGCGAACAATCTTATAGTAATTGCAGAGCAAGCCTGACTTCGACTCCGGTATGCTTGCCGTACCGGAGCCGCGATCTGCGATAGTGAAATAAGCACCTTTAGTTGATGTTGTTCCTGTCTTGCGGTATGCCATGCGTTTAGATATTGATGGCGCTTGTCTCTTCTAGGATACAGTGCTACAGTTTATACAGCACGATAAACCGACCCAATAAACAACGAAAACGAGCTGAAAGCCACATTTACGAACATCGTGAACAGTTGCTGGTGATGTGGAATAAAGCGGTGAACGGTGAAAATCCCGGGAAGTTAGGTGATGTATGTTGAAAGTCATAGATGTTGATTTTGTTTCAGACCACACATTAGAGCTGACCTTCAATGACGGTTACCAGGGGCATGCCGACTTGTCGGTATACTTTAAAAAGTTGCCATTCTCCGAAATTAAAGACTTTAAACGCTTTTCATTGACCAGTGACGGCGCTTTAAATTGGAGTGGTAATGAACTGTCAGCTGCGACATTGCGTGATATTACGCAGGGCTCTTATAAGCCGACAGAGTTAAGTTTTGACGTTCAGGAGATGGAAACTGTAATCAAGCAAGCTTCCTGGGAGTCAATGATGGAGGGGCGTCCCGATATCCTGCAAGCCGTTATTCGCGCTTATGTGGAGCAGTTTGGTCATGGACAGGTTATTGCTAAGGCCGGCATAAAAAGTCGCACCAGTGCTTACCGTTCCTTAAAGCCTGAAACCACGCCAAACTTTGGCACTCTCGTACAACTGGGGCATGCGGTCATTGAGCTTGCTAAAGATCGAACAGCGGCAAACAAGAAATCAAATATATAGTAATTGCAGGTCAGGTCTGACTTCGACTCCGGTATGCTTGCCGTACCGGAGTCGCGATCTGCGATATATTACAATGGCACGTCATACGATACCGACCTCAGCTTACAACTCTTGTTGTCGAAACCGATAAACAAACCAAAAGGTGAACCCAGTCCTGATGTGCCGCTAAAGTATGTGCCGATAAATTCACCCTCTAAAACACCACCATGGAAATATGCGGTTATTCGGTTGAACTGGATGTTTGAGAGATAGAACTGATTACCTCTCCTAAAATCGACTATGCTTCCAATAGACTGCAGTGCCTGTGTAACGGTGCTGTAACTTCCGCCTTCTTTCTCAACAAGCTCTATGAGTTCTTTAAAAGTTATTTCTGACGTTGCTTTTTCAATTTCACCCGTACAATTACCAGCGTAAACCAGGCAACTGAAAATGGAAGCAAAGATTAATACGAAATACTTCATATAACGCCCAAATTTAGCGCGGAAAGCCGCGCAGCGGGTTGACGTCGCAGCCAGCGCTTTTTGCTGGCGATAAAATTTGTTTGTTATATTCACGAGAAAACCGCATCCATCTCTTTCCGGTCATAATCTAATAACCAGTCGTTAAAACGCTCATAGATTGGCTTCAAAACTTCTGAAGTCGTAGATATTACATCCATACCACGATCATCATACAAATTGAGAATTAAACCAGATGTGACATTAATGAAATAACATTCACCATTTGTCGACGGCTGCCGAGCGAAGTCAGTATTTACTAGAGCAAGCAATATATTTGAGTAGTTGATATCGCTGCATTTTAGTCCTTGCACGATAACTCTTTTCCAGCACGTACATTTATACTCAAGCTCATAAATGTCACGTACATCATAATGTTCAAATATGCCTTTTTTTGAAATCTGCTTTAGTACATAGTTAGATTTTCTAATCTTTTTTCGACCATCAGAATACTGTTGATAAACAAAAATAATTTCATCATCTTTGGAGAAGCACGCTTCAAAGATTGCAACAGACCTTTTATGAGCCTCTTTAAAATACAGATCATTTAAACCTATGCCGGTGCCAATGTCTGGGGGCCCGATTTCAAAACGCAGTCCAATTGGCCAATTATAAAATAAGGGCTTTTGGATTTGTAAATTTGCAAAATCGCTTTCCAAGTGCATTTAGACCGAACTCTCTGAGTGAATATAACGCCCCAATCAGGGGCCGATAATAGCTTGCTAAAATGTGCAGCGAAGCGGAACCGAGCAAGCTGTTAGCGGTCCCATTTTTGTATTGACTTGTTATGTTTTTATTACTAGAAGCCATGAACTCAATGAATAATAAAACAAAAAAACAATGCCTATATAGTAAGCGTACTTTAAATCATTTTTTAATTCAAAGCGGGATAAAAATGGCCAAATAATTAAGATTAAGAAACAGAGCCAATCAAGAATATGATAGGAGTCAAAAGGTTGATCAATACCTTGTATTTTGGGTGAATCTAACCTTAGCCATCTCCCAAGGAATTTTGACTTAGTCAATGAAGCTGAGCCTGGAGCTTTAATTTTCCAACATACGCTTTCTGATGTTTTCCGGGTTTGCGAGCTCCCTTGGAAATTTATCGTTAAGTGGCATGTTTCCCCTTTTGAGTGCCTAATCATTTTTGCACTAACAATTTCAACATCGTACTTTTCTGTATAGAAAACCGAATCAACGAATAACAACAATAGCGAAGAGAAAAATAGACCCCATACAGGAAGATACTTATTCAAACCGAATTTAAAAAGCATATTTAATCATTACTAGTCGACTATAGAAAAACATAACGCCGCGCACAAGGGCGACCAAATAAGCGCAGCGTTTTGGTTGTCCCTGCCCGGCTGCCTTTTGCCGGGCGATTGATGCAATAACATGGACTCCCCCTCACTATCCGGCATCGATGTGCCACACTGAGAGTGTCAAAACAAACAGTCACAAGTGAGGGGAAGTCGCATGGAACAGTCTATACGTTGTGGGGTCGATATTGCAAAGATCGTGTTTCAAATTCATGGCGTTAATGCTAAATCTGGTGAAACCATCATGGTTAAAAAGTTAGCCAGAAACGAAATGCTGCGATATTTTGCCAATAAACCACCGATGCTTATCGGCATTGAAGCCTGCAGTGGCTCGCATTACTGGGCGCGTGAGCTCACTAAGCTTGGCCATACGGTAAAGCTGATGACACCGCAATATGTTGCACCCTATCGGCGTGGCGGTAAAAACGATGCCAATGATGCAGAAGCCATTTGTGAAGCGTTAGCCAGACCGAATATGCGCTTTGTTGCCGTTAAATCAGAATCACAACAAGCTGTGCTCGTCATGCACCGTATGCGCGACCAGTGGGTACGGGAACGTACTTCACTGATGAACCAAATCCGAAGCTACCTGCACGAGTTTGGTATTGTGATTAATCAGGGCCGCGCAGCACTGGCTAAAACGTTGCCTTTGGTGGCTGAATCGGAAATCTTACCGCTGCTATTTCGCCAGAGCATCGCCGACCTCGCAGATAGATTAACCGATTTAGAGACGAGGATTACTGCGCTCAACAAACGGATTGAAGACTGGAGCAAGCAAGATACCATTGCAAAAGCCTTACTTGAGCTCTGTGGTGTCGGTAGCATTACCGCCAGTGCTGCTGTGGCTACTGCAGGTGATGTCTCGGTATTTAAAAACGGCAGACAGTTTGCAGCCTGGCTCGGTTTAGTACCTAAACAGAATTCATCCGGTGGTAAAACCCAGCTGGGGGCGATTACTAAACGCGGTGACCGCTATTTGCGAACACTCCTGGTTCAAGGTGCCCGAACGGTAATGTTAGCCGCCAGCCGAGCACAAAAGTCCACGCAAACAACACCCATGTTTGACTGGATTTATAAGCTACAAGAGCGACGGCCAAATAATGTTGTTGCGGTGGCTATCGCCGCAAAACAAGCCAGAATGCTCTGGGCAATCATGGCAAAGCAGCAGCAAGATGCTTTAGGTTTAGCAATATGATGTAGAAGAAACATATTAGTAAAAACAGCGAGTTAACAATAACTCTCAACCAAAGAATTGCACTACAAAGTGGATAAATAAAGCGGCAACGACCGTGCACAGGAAGGGCCTGATAACAAGCCCGGTATTCATTACCGTTGACGCGATGAGGCACCTGTGCGCGAAAGTTATCAGGGCTGGAGCATGGCAAAACCATGAATCTCACGAGCCGAATAGACGTTTGCAGTCATTCACCGCCAAATTTGATCACTTTGTGCTTGCAATAGAGGGGGAGTCCATAGACGTTTGTTAGCTGCCTACGGTTGTGTGTCATAGGTCAACACACCTTCTGGTATTTGTAACCAGTCTTGCTTTTCACAAACCCAAACGTGAATGGTTGGGTTGATATCACTTGTATCTGAAAGCGTGGATGGCTTCAACATTAGGTGTTGAGGATTACTTGGATTGTAATGGTATATGTGGTTAGCGCACACCGGGCAAAACTTAGCTGAGCTTATATTTCCACTAGCAGCAACCCGGCTCCACTCACTCATTTCACCGTTTATCTCAATGGCGTCTGAATCTATCATGGCAGTAATGCTAAAAGCACTCGTTGAGAGCTTTTGACATTGCTTACAGTGACAGGCGGCTACAGCAATCGGGGGCTTAGAAAGCTTGTAGGTGACATGCCCGCATTGGCATGAGCCAGTAATTGGATATTTCATTCGTAATAGACCTCTATCTTTTGTACAGCTAACGCCCCGGTTAACCGGCGCGGGCTTTGCCCGCGTCCGAGTTGAACCGGTTGTTAGGTCTAGCCTTGATGGCACACCGCCTCAAGATTGTGCCCATCCGGTCCAATGATAAATGCTGCGTAATAATTAGCGTGATAGATGGGACGAATACCAGGTGCACCATTATCTTTACCCCCTGCCTCCAATGCAGCGCAATAGAATTCGTCGACTTGCCGGCGTGTTTCGGCGACAAATGCAATATGGAGTGGTATGGGCGTCTCCGTGGCTTGGTACAGACACAGCGAAGCATTATTTCTACCGCACAATTCGATTCCATAAGACGGCTCACCCTCGGCACCAGGTTCCACACCCAACGGTTCGAGCACCTTCAAAAAGAAGGCCTTGCTCGCTGCATAGTCGCTGACTCCAAACTTGATGTGATCAAACATGCACCCTCCGCGTTCGTGTGATTTCTAGGCCTAACGCCCCAATAACGGGCCGCAGTGTAGACGCGAAGCGCCGAAACGGAGGTCCGAGGCAGCTTGCTGCCGGGCGTTGATTGGTTTGTTAAGTGCTTTTAGCACGATCTACCCTTTCAATAAGTTCATTCACCATCGGGTTTTTAGAGAATAGGTTAAACCTCATTGGAGGATTGAAAGCTAGTTCTTTACCGATTGTACCTTCTGAGCGCAATTGGATGACAACCTTTTCTGGTGATTGCATTTGAGTATGACTAATATTAATGATCTCTTTGAGATAGACTCTTTGCTCCTTACCCCCCTTACGAAACAGCAATGAGTCTCCTTCGTCGTAAACCTCATCAGCCAGATCCCAAAGCAACTTTTTGAAAAATACGAAGCCAAATACTGCCATAAATACAGGAACCACCATGAACATAAATGATTCGCTCATAGCACCTGATGAAGCAGCAGTAATGATGAAGAAAGCTAGAAACCCGAACCACACCGTTGGGAATAACCTTTTAAAGTAAAATGTTGAACCTGATATTTTCTTCATACTCTTCCTTGCACTTAACGCAAAGCACACGGGTGACGACCGCGTAGCGGTTGGCATCCCAGCGGCCGCAGGCCGCGAGTGTTGCGCCTTGTTAGTTTCAATTTCCGAAAACTACTGCGACAGTTAGTCTTCTACCTGCTTTGTAGACCTTCAGATTTAACCCATTTTTGTCTTCGGGCCAAATAGCATAAACAGTTGTACCAAGAAATCCGGGTTCATGAAACATCGACACAGGCGTATACAATGCTTCGACAACTTCATGCGTTTTTGCAATATCAATATTTCCATGAGTTAATATCAAATTATTCTCAAGCGACTTGTACAAAGAATAAGCCATTTCAAAAGACTCTAACTCAAAAATAATCATCGCCTTTTTAAACAAATTTTCTTCACATATAACAGCAGCGATTCCCTCAACACCCTCAAAATGGATAACTCCAGCGGGATAATCTTTTTCTCGCTCGATAAAATTAAACGTATTAGTTATTTCTTCACAAGAACCGCTTAGCTTGGGAACTAAGCTTTCTGCAACAGAGCCACTACTAAATATGAGAGTTATCAGTACAAAAAGGTATTTCATAAAACTCCTAAAACTAACGCCGCCAGCATGCGCGGCTTTGTAGTGAAGGCTCAGCCGCAACGGAAAAGACGTCGCCGTGCCTGGCCTTGTTATAAGCCATTTTACTTGCGTAGCCCAATTACTTTTACGCCACTCTCTTCATAAACAACAATATCGGAGGTTTTAACCGAAAACAAAATGGTAACCTCTTGCCCCAGAGGAACTTGATTTAAATACGGCTCTAACGACTCAATAGCTTTCCATTGTCCGTCTATAAAGCCTTGGGATTGACCAAGATTAAATTTATTCTTTTGTTCAATCTTTAGAAGAGGGTAAAACACCGCTGCGCTTATTAAAACACCGATAATCACACCGATAACCAGATCTTTCACTGAAGCCTCCATGGCTTATAACGCAAAGCTAAGGGGCGCAAACACGTGGGGCATAATAGCGCAGCGCCCCGCGGGTTTGTGTCCCAGCAGGCCACGCCAGTGGACTGCGACTTGAGCGCCTTGTTAGTGCTACTAGCGCTCACGTGAAAAATACCAATGTTGATTCTCAAAATAACTTTCTTCCTCTGCATTATGAATCACAGTGAAATCCTGAAAGTTATCTATAACTAATCGATGCATGTTGTAACACATATTACCGTAAACAACTGTTATAACAGGAACTCCTGTAGCAAATCTATTGATTCCAAACTCAAGATATCTTTCGCTTGGTTCAAACTCATCTGCTATACCCAAGCTACTATGAAAAACAAGTTCATCACCATTCCATACTGAATAATAAGCACGATAAATTGAAATATCTTTATAGCTACTTGGTACATAAAACCTAAAAATATCTAAACCATTTTGACCAACAAAATCCTTATCAATCAATTTCAACGTGGATTTCTTCCTAAGTTCTAGTTGCTCACCGTCTGGTATTAACTCAGGTGCAGCGCAAGAAGCACTAACATAAGACGATATAAACATGGATAGCAAAACCAGTATTCTCATGGGTTGTTTCCTAGTAGCACTAACGCCCGCCACAAACGCGAGCAACTTGTTGCGAGTCGAGCCGCGAAGCGGCGTTTTGGTGGCGTTTGTTATACGTAGATTATGCACCGTACTTTATTCTAAAGAGCTGCTTCAGCAAATCAGTGCGTTTGACATTTGAATAACCAACACTACTAATAGCTATCGCAATTGGTAGTAATTGCATTGTTGTCCATGACACCGAAAACCAAGTAAACACAAATATCCAGATAATCATTCCCGCACAAAAAATTGCGGGTATATAACTCAGTCGATGTAATTGTCTCTCGATACGTTCAATTTGTTTTAGTTTTTGGTACTCATCGAGTGCATTAACATCTTCAATTGAATTAAGCTCCATCTGCTGAATCTCCTCTACGTATAACGCCCGCATTTGGGGCCGTAGTGAAGCGCAGCGTAACGGAGGTCCCAGCCCCGTAGGGGCGAGCAACATGCGCTTGTTATGTTTTTACTCGTATTTGGCCATTTCATTTAGCAACTCTTCTTTTAGGTCTTGCGGCTCGATACACCAAAAGGTCCACTCTTTATTCGGAAAGACAGCAACTTTAACGTTATCTTGCTCAAATAGTGGAAGCCAATGATCAAGTAATTCTTCTAGGCTAATTTCTGTTGCGGTGTGGCCCGGAAAATTCTCATCGGTGATTTTCTGGGCATACTCGGAATGTGGCCATAATGGAAAATATTCAAAGTCTTCAGGTGCGACTGGGACGAGCCAGCCTTTCTCACTTTTGACACCCCATAGTTGCTGCCAGTCCGCCACTTTACTGATGAAGTGATCGTATCTATCAAAGCTATCTAGTGCCAAAACAGCTTCATACTGCTTTTCATTCATCTTATAGGGCACTGTACTCTCCCTCAAACATAACGCTTATTCGACGGAAAGATCCGTATTTAAATACGGACTTTTCCGCTTTTTGTAAAATTAATGTATGGAACATTACATCGGTTTTTTATAGCGCACAATAGGTTATAGGTACAGCTGGTATTGGCATTTGCTGCAAATACGGATTAATCCGTCTAAAAGCGTTGGCTATGCTCAGATGCGAACAGGATGTTCATACAGCTCCAATATCCGCTTTTAGCACAAAGCGGCCGTTCTTCGTTAAAGTAATTCGTGCATACCTAACCAAAGCGGCCTAACCAGCTATCGCAGATTGCGACTCCGGTACGGCAAGCATACCGGAGTCGTGGTTTGGTGCTTTTAGGGAGAGCGGTTTAGCGTTTGGTAAAAAGTCATTATTCTTCGCTAAAGCTTTGATTGATCATGAGGGCGATGGTTTCTCTCTCACTATCGCAGGTTGCGACTCCGGTACGCTAGCATACCGGAGTCGGGGTGCGAGGCAGCATCAGGTTATGACTTTTGTTCGGCAAGTGCGCGTGTGTAGGATGGCGCTAGTAGCGGCACCGGCGTAAGTGGCATCGCCTGCATCTGTTGCTGGCGCAGGCCTTTTAGTTGTTGGCAGATTAGTTGCTGATAGGGGGTAAAAGCCGGGTGCATAGCCATGGCTACTAAGCCGGGTTTGAATTTTAACTGCTTGTCATCCAGGATCGCCGGGCTGGCAGCATGTTGAAATTGGCTTAGCTCGGGTAAGAGCATACTGCTGCAACCTAAACTGATGGCGATGCTTAACCCCGCTAAATCGGCATCGCCAAAATAGACACAGGGTTTACCGGTTTGCTGCCAGGCAGCAGACAGTGCCTTACCACCGCTACTATACTGGTTATCGCCACGATAGATGATCAGTAGCTGCGGGTACGGCATCGTGAACGTAAATCGCTCCAATTGATAGAAGCAATCCAGGTTTTCTACTACTAGTAGGGCGTCATAGGCGCTGAGCAGTATTTCCTGCCAGTCGAGATCGCTAAACTGCAGTGCTGGCAAGCCTTGAACGTAAAGTGGGGTGTTAAGCCTGACTAATACCCGATGCTGACGTGGGCTGGCGCCTGCGCTTTTTAGCTCTTGCTGGCTATGTAAGCTTTGTTGCAGCCGATCCTGGCTGCTTAAGGGCTGGCGGAAACACGCTTGCCCTAACGCTTGCTGGGCCTCTGCAATTTGCTCTAACAGCGCCCGATTAAATTGCACTGTAGCTAAGCGCGCACTGTGTGCCGGTAATAATTGCTGTTCAATACACCAGGCAATTACCTGGGCGGCGATCTTACTGTCGGCCTTGATGACAGCACTGCCGTCGCGTTGCAGGCGCTGCTCCAGCTTTAACAGCCAGTTTAGCGCCTGTAACCCCAGAGCCTGATGCATCAGGCTGCCTGCAAACCAATACTGATATCGCGGATCAGGTACAGGCTGTTAACGGCGCTGGCCGGGCTTTCTTCGCGTTGAAGCTGGAACATCTGCTTTTCTGCCACCGGTAATGCCTGATACTCGGCCAGGATCTGATAGAGCCAGATTTCGCTGTCCCAGGGCAGTTGTTGTTCTGTCAGATACTCCAGTGCACTTAAACTGCCGCCGCGGTCGATAACCCGCAAATAGAAGTTTTCGACATCGGTTTTTAGTGCCAACTGGCGGGCTGCAATTTCTTCATCCTGCAGCAGCTCACTAAAGCTGGCGCTTGGCGTATCAGACAGCGTTACCGCAACCTGCCGTGGCAAGGCGCGTACCAGTTCGGCCAGTATTTGCCGTTCACTGGCTTTATCCAGCGCGATAGCGGCCTGTGGCCGGATGGCACTGGCCTGGTTAAACAGGTCCGGTAGTTCGCTGCGGTTGGGATAATCGGCCGGCTGATATTTTGGATGCTGGCGTAAAAACGCCACCATATTGCTAATCAGCAAGGATCGCGATTGTTGCTGGCGGAACTTGGCCAGCAGTTCGACCAGGCGTTTTTGCACTTCCAGCAAGCTACTATGATGCGAGCTCAGCTGGCTTTGCAGCTGGCTGACCAGCAGCTTACGCAGATGGTTATTGCCTTCCGACAGTTCAATCAGCTCGGTAAAGTCGAGCAGATCCAGGCCATCGAGCAAGCGGCGCAGTTGTTTTTGTGCGCGCTCGTTTTCGCGAATTTTATCTTCCAGACTACTGACAAAGCCAAAGTCACTGTTGAGCCGGTGCCACAGGCTGTCGATCGCCTCTTCAAACTGGCCGCTTAAGTCATGCACATGCTCAGTTAACCGCTGCAGCTGTAACTCGGCCACCGCATAGTCGCCTTTGTACTGCGCATCGCGGTATGCCTGCACCCGGTTGCGGATTTGCTCCAGTTTTTCGGCCACGTCGGCGTTGATCTGGCGGCGGTTTTCATCAGCCACCATACTGGCGATCAGCTCGCTGACTAAAGGCCGCAGTGCCAGCGGTTGTTGTTCGTCTGGCCGCCACAAAATACGGGCGGCAATCAGCTTTTTCAGCGCCCCTTCGCTAAAGGCCGTTTCATCGACATAGCCATCCAGATAACCCTGCATCAGTTGCTTATGATACTTGCCGAGTAAAGCCAGCCGCTCAGCACCGGTATTAAACAGGTTGGAAGCGATGCCCGGGGTCGGATCCAGCGGCGCCATCAGAGTAATGCCTCCTGCTGCGGGGTGTCTTCTACCGGCAGATGTTCTTCATCGCGGATAAAGCGAATCACATCAATCAGATAATCAATTTTACCGGTAACGATATAGTACTGGCGGTCGGCATGCGGCTGCAGCAGATAGCCATGTTCTTTTAAGCGACGGAAAATCAGCTTTACCTGACTATCCAGTTGCTCGCTCTGGCTATTAAAAAAGCGGTCGCTGGCCAGTGTATTCAGGCGTTGGCGCAGGCTCTGGTTATCTTCGGTACGTAGCACAAACTCCTGCAGCTTGATGGTATCGCCGGCGGTCAGGGCGCTATCCCGGCCCAGGGTTTCCTGTACCAGTTGCAACCATTCCAGCAGCGGCAGCAGTGACTGCACCGTTTGCGCAAATTGCTGACTCAGCTGCTCGCGTGCCTCTTGGCTCAGCTCGTAGTAGCCAAGAAAATACACGCTCTGGTCATCATTACTAACCAGCCGGCGGTTAAGCGGCCGCAGGTAATGATTGATGTCCTGCTGGGTTTGCTCGTTACTCAGATGTCGGTAGGCATCTTCATCGGTAATGCGGCAGATGAAATCGCCTGCCAGCAGGCGTTCCAGTAAGGGTCCGTGTTGTAGCATCAGTTGGCCTCCTGCTGTTTACTGGCTAAGCGCTCGGCTAAGCGGCTGATTTTGGGTTGAATACGTTTCAGGCGGCGCAGGCTGCTATTCTGCTGGTCCGGCTCAATTAAATAGCGGTGCTGGAATAACATTAACACATCGGATTCCGGGTTCGGGAAGGCGCCGACTATCACGATCTGATTGCTGCTACAGGCCTTAAACAGTTTCTCGACGTTGTGATAGGCCAGGGTACCGATTTCATCGATCGGCCAGTGGATGGTGACCTTAGCTGCACCGCGCAATAAGCGGGTAAAGGCCAGCAGGTACTTACACAGAATCAGATAAGCCATACCATGGCTGGAGGACTCCAGTAGCTGACGGTCGTTTTTAATTACCAGCTCGGAGCCGCCTTCGCTTAAATGCAGCTCAAGGCGTAACAGCGATTCTATACTGTACTGCTCATCGGCGCGCAGCAGCTCTACCACATCGGCCAGAGCATTCAGATACTGCTCCGACGGTAAGGCTTTACCGGAGGCGCCCCAGTCATCATAGAGCTTGGCAAAATGCTTCAGCGGCTGCCAGAAACCCAGCTCGTCGATGGTCGATAAAATCCGTACTTCCGATTTGCTGATCCCTTCCAGTACCAGATCGTCGGCCACGGCTTCGCTTAAGCGGCGGCTTTGCAGTGCAATGCGGCGGTTAATATCACTAAAGACGGTAAAGAATTTTTTCAGATCGCCGCCGATATTCTCGCCCATTTCCAGCAACTGTTGCTGGGCATCTTTCAGAATTTGCAGCAGGTTTTGCAGAATCGGCAGCTGGTCGCGCTCTTTCGCGTATTCCGGTAGTTTGCGTTTTTCATGCTCCAGCCGGTCGAGGAATTCCGGGCCGGCGTCTTTACTAAGCATGCCCTCAAACTGCGCCAGTGCTTGTTTCAGCAGGCTTTCCAGTTTGTTACGCTGCTCCAGTGCTTCATTAGCCCGGGCCAAACGTTCAATGATATCCGCACTCGGGTTCGCCGCGGCCGGGCTAATGCTGGCCAGCTGCAGTTCCTGCAGCTTGTAGAGCACGGGCTTTAACTGCGCCAGTAAGTGCTCGGCTTGCTGCATCTGCTCCTGTACGCTGCGCTTTTGTTCTTCCAGCTGTTTGCTGTTGGCGCTGTATTCGGTTTTTAACTGCTCCAATGCCTGCTTGCTGCTACGCAGCTGCTGCTTTAAGCCGGTTTCCTGCTCCAGTAGCTGCGGCCGCAGTTTCTGCCAGTCCAGCGCCATAAAGCTTTGCCAGGCGGTTAGTTCATCCTGGCGGCTCTCAACGGCTTTGATCTCGCTGCGTAGCTGATCCTGTTTCTGTTTTAGCTCGGTCAGGCGGCGCGGATCGATACCTTTCGCCGACAGTTCTTCGTTAAAGGCTTGTTGCAGCTCTTTAATTTGCTGCTGGTTATCATCGCGTTTGCGCTCAAGCTGCCGTTCCAGCTCGTCGATCTGCTCGTCAAACACCTGTAGCTCAGCCTGCCAGTCGGCTTTTAGCTCCATGCGCTGGCTGTGGTGATCATCTTTCAGCGCCTGCAGGTCCTGCTGCTGTTGCTGCTTGGTTTTTTCCAACTGCTGCTGCTGCGCAGACAGCTCGGCTTTAACTTTGGCCTGGCGCTGGGTCACCAGCTCACGCTGCTGCGCTTGCAGGCGGTTACGGGCATCGCGGGCGTACTCGATATTCTGCTCGTACTGGGTAAACTGCCACTCGGCCTGCTCGACCTGAGCCCGCAATAGCTCGGCCTGTTCAAAGCGCTCTTTTAACAGCTTTTCGGCCTGCTGTTTCTGGCTTTGCAGTTGTTGCACCTGCTGTTCGGCGGCTTGAATACGGTGGCGGATCGCGGCTTCATCCTGGGCATAATCCGGGGTATCAATGGCAGTCAGCTCCAGCGTCAGGCCATAGAGGTTGTCGCTAAGCTCACTCAGATGCGGCTGTAAGTCCTGCCGGTCCAGCAGGCGCTCGTCCAGCACCTTACCGAGTTTTTGCTCCCAGCCGTTATAGTGCAGGCGCAGGAAATGCCGCAGACTGCCTTGTTCCGGACTGAGCTGGCGGTGTAGTTGCTGTAGCTGTTGCTCGGCACTGTGCAGTGCTTTGCGGCCTTGCTCCAGTTGCTGATCGGCCTGTTCGCGTGCTTCGCGGGCCTTTTGATACTGCTGCTGTAATTGCTGCAGTTGCCGGGCCTGCTGCTGTGCCTGTTGCTGCGCTTGCTCCAGCCGCAGCTCGGCAACGCGCTGCGCTTCCAGCTCCTCTTCGGTTAAAGCCGGGCTGTTAAGCTGGCTTTGTAATACGGCGATCTGGCTGCTTAGCTGGGTTAGCTGGTCGGCATATTGCTGCTGGGCCTCTTGCAGGCGGCCCTGGAAGCCTTGCTCCAGTGTCGCCAGCTTGTGTTCCTGCTGCTCACGGGTCTGATCTTTTTGTTGTTGTAAGGTGCGCGCCTTGGCGCGGTGTTGCTCACTTAAGCGGTTAAAGGCTTCGGCCAGTTTGGCTTTGCGTTGCTCCAGCTGGCGCTCTAAATCGCCATGCTGCTCCACCATCAATTGATACTGCTCGGCCAGCTCCTGCAGGGTTTCACGCCACAGAGGCAAGGCATCGGTATCCCGCTGCAGTTTTGGCATATCCTTGCTGTCGTAGTCGTCATAGCGCTGCTGCAATTGGTCCAGACGGGCGCTGGTTTCATGTAAACCGGCTTCGGCCTGGGCCAGCTTGCTGCTCAGCTCCAGCTGTTGGGCGCTATACACATCCTTGGCGGTTTGCAGCTGCCCCCGCAGCAGATGCACCTGTGCTTCAGCATCGGCTTTACGTTGTTTTTGCTGCTGCTCATCGTCTTGTAGCAGCGGTAGCAGCGCCGCTAACAAGGCTTCACAGCCGTCGAGTTGTTGCGCCAGTTGCTTCAGCCGCTCAAAATCCTGTTGCAGCCGGTCCAGTCGCATCGACTGCCGCATCTGCTGGATCCATTCCCGCGCCTTGGTGTTTTTAACCTTAGTGGTGGGCAGAGTGACGCCGTCTTCTTCAAAGATCGCTGCCAGCATCGCTTTGAGCGTATCCATTTTGCCTTCTTTGGCATGCACGGCGCTGACCAGCTTTTCGATATGCCGCAGTTTATGGCCACTGGCAACCAGGCTGTAACTGCTGGCCAGGCGGCGCAGTTTAAGACTATCGGCATTGTTGCCGCGCAGCGCGGCGGCATCGTTCTGAATAATGCTGCGATACTCGCTGGTGGCACTGATTTTTGGCGACACCTGTACATCCGGGCGGGCGCGCATTGCCGCTGCCCAGTCACTGTAGCTCATACCTTTGGCGCCTTCGCTGCTGTGCTGCAGATAAAAGTCGCTCTGGTAGGGCGCGCCGACAAAGCGGTAATCAACACCACCGTCGCTTTTCCGGGTTAGCACCACCTGGCAAATTTCGCCGCCTTCGCGCCGGTATTCATAGATCAGATAGCTGTTGGTATAAGGCAGGTAAAATTCATCGAATTTTTTGCGGGTTTTTGGCACCACCCGGTTCGGCTGTTCACCGTAAAATACCGGTACCAGCCGCTGCAGCGTGGTTTTACCCGAGGCGTTGGTACCGCATATATTAGTATGCTGATCCAGTTGTAATTCCACCACACCCGGCAGGTGGGTATGGATCAGCACAATACGAAGTAATTGAGACATAGCGCATCCTATCGGCGGCGCAGAATCGCAGCGCCGCTATCTTCTGATTTTGGCGGTTATTATCCATGGAATGACAGGAATTGCTAGTCGGCCAATTCTTTTACCACTATGGCACCGGCACTGATATTTTGCAGTTGCAGGCACAGTGCGTCATGCTGTTCCAGCGGGAGCTGCACTTGCAGCATAACTTGTTGTTGATAATCTGCTGTCAGTAGTTCCGCCTGATACTGTGCCATTAGCTGCCGCACCCGCGCTTCCAGCGCGAAATCAAGCTGCAGTTGTAGCCGGGCTTTTGGGCTGACAGTTTGCAGGCTGGCTTGTTGTGCTGCCTGCGATACTGCTGCGGAATAAGCGCGGACCAGGCCGCCGGCGCCGAGCTTAATACCACCAAAATAGCGTACCACCACCGCCAGACAATTTCCCAGTTCGCGCTCGGTTAGCACATGCAGCATCGGTTTACCCGCTGTACCACTGGGTTCGCCATCATCACTAAAGGCCTGAGTCTGTGGCTGGCGGGTATTGCCAATAATGTAGGCCCAACAGACATGGGCCGCGTCTTTATAGTGCTCGCGGTAGTGCTGCAGCCAGTGCAGCGCTTGTTCACGATCGCTTACCGGTTGCAAGAAGGTAATAAACTCGCTGTTTTTCTCCAGCAGCCTGTGTTCAACGGCGGCAGCCAGAATACTGTAATGGCTCATCGCTGGCCTGTGTTATCTGAAACCAGGTCGCTATTATAGGCCGAAAAAAACCGGCAGTCAGGCTGCCGGTTATGTTAAAGCGTGTTAGTGGATTAATCGGCTTGCAGATACTGTAGCGCCTGTTCCAAGACTTCATCACGCCCGGCTTTGATACCTGCTACCGTTGGGGTAACGACAACATCGGGCACTATGCCAACCCGCTGTGTCGGTGTCTTATCCGGATAAAACACCCCGATACCGGATAACCCAGTCCAATAGCCACCAGGCAAGACGATATACGAGAGGTTGCCATCCGCACCGGCTGTGGTGCTACCAAACACTTTCGCTTTAGGCGCACCGCGAAATGCCATAGTGGTATATTCCGCCATACTTTGCGTTTGTTCGTTGATCAAGATGGCGATCTTACCCTTATAGTGATTCGGGTTGCTGCTACCGATACTCAGTGCCGGTGTCCAGACGAACTTACCCGGGTGTTCAACCGCCATGGCACTAAAACGGACAAACTCATGGGCTTCCGGATACAAATGTTGTCCAAGGCTGAACACAACAAAATCGCCCGGATAATTGCGAATATCGAGTACCAGGCCCCTGGTATCGGCCAGTTGTTGCATCATATTGTCGATATTTACCCCGGCAATTTTATCTAGCCTGATGTAACCAATATCAGGTGTAATGTGATGATAGGCTGTATCCCCGTGTAGCTGATAATAATACTGGCGTTTTAGATCCTTTATTTTGATGGTGTCTAATTGCACCTCCAGCGATGCTGCGTCCCGTTGTAACTGAATTTTAGTTTGGTTACTGTTGGTCGCTAATAATATCTCGGCAAACTGCCGTAAGCGGGTGGGTTCATTAGAGGCGGCTGCTACGGGTTTTAAATATGCCAGACGGTCGCTGATGGTCTGATCGTTAATGTGGGTGATGACATCGCCTACCTGGATCGGTAAGTTTTCCTGATAAACCTGAAACACCACAGCCTGATTTTCAACAAAACGGACTTCGAGTGGTGGCATTTTTTCGCCAACATAGCTTTTCTGGATCTGATTATCTGTTGCGCTGAATTGGCTGTGAGTATCATTGATTGCATAGATCACAGCAGCCAGTGCCAATTGGTACTCAAGCTTTGATTTGGCGTTAATGACGGCAGCGATACCATGTTCCAGCACCTGTTCCCAGGGTTGCTCGACCAGGTCACGGTAAGGTGAATAATACTGGATGATATTCCAGAGCCGGAACAGTGCCAGTAAGCGAAACCCAGAGTCTTCGTGTTTTACGTTAGTGTAAGATTTTTCATTAAAAAACGGGTTGCCAACATTGGGTTCTGGTCTTACCCAGTAGTGGCGTGATGGCAGTTCACTGTTAAAAACTCTGGCAAGTAATTGTGATAGCTCAGCAGACAGCCCCCAACTGTGCCAGAATTGGTCTGGTAGCACCAGTGCTGCCTCAGCAGTGCTCTTACAGCGCTGACAAGGGGGCAACTCCCCCAGAGCGTTGATCCAGTTCGCCAACAATTGGTCGCGTTTGGTGTTATCGGCGTTAAGGATGGCGGGTAAAAGCCGGAACAGCTCGGCGTCCATGCTGATTTCGCCACGAGCTGAAGCCGGGTGATAATATTTGATAAAGCCCCAGACTTTGCCCAGTAGCAATAAGTTTTGTTGCTGTGTGGCGTTAAGTTCAGTAATTCTGATACCGGAGTCTTGTTCAAATGGGTGGGCGGCAGCAGCGGCAAAGCTGACTTTAGGCACCTCTGTTATAGGGACGCCATCAAGTTTAATGCTGAGATCTGCGAAGAATGCTTCGCCAGTACCCGCTAACACCACCCCGAATGTATAGGAATCCACTGTGTCGGTGAGCTGAACGCTGACCTGAACCTGCTGCCAATCCTGGCTGCCACTGATCTGCCTATCTTTCATATTGTCATGTGCAAGCTCGGATGAGCCCGCATTGATAGCAAGCCAGAGACTTGCCCCGTCACCTGTAACATCCCGGGTTTTAATCCAGCCAGTTAGCGTTAGTTCCTTGCCCTGATGCTGAAAAGGGGGCATTTGTATCGCAAAAGCAGAGTCACCGCCGGTATCAGCGTTCCGGCTTAAACGCAAACTTTGTCCGTTGTTAGTCGGATGCTCTGTACTTAGCATCCCGGGTTCACTGCCTTCGATATACCAGCCTTTAGGTTGCTGATTATCGATGTCTGAAAAGTCCAGATTGAATGTGTCCTGCGCGAACGTTAAAGTTGGAATATAAAGTACGAGACTGAGTAAAAATCCTTTCATTGTGTTTCCTTGTCTGGCTGTAATATGAAACAAATTAGTTTCTTTATTTCAGTTGGATACAATAGGATTGTTGTTTATTATTTGCAACAGAAATGAAACTGGTTAGTGATTTGCTCTGTGTCTCTATATTGGCCAATGATTCAACCATCTAATTAATCAGCATAAAAAAATCCCCGCAGATGCGGGGATTTAGGGTGTTGCAAAATTAGAAGTTAACGACTAATTCGCCTGAACATACCTGAGTACCAGCTAAACACAGTTTATAGGTACTGGTTGGCGCCGTTGAGGTAAAGCGGTCGCGGTAACGATCACCTTCCACTGTGTCGATTAGCGTACCATCGCGATACACATCTACAGCCGCACCAATATCGTTCATCCGTAAATCAACAATAGTTGAGCCTGTTCTGGCGCGGGTAGCACGCAGCAAACTCAGGTTAAAGTTGATGTCAGCAACAGAAACCTGTTGTGAACTGGTACTGGTTAAACCGGTATCATCTGTTACGGTCAGCGATACAGTGTAGTCACCAGCCGCAGCGAAGGTATGGCTTGGGTTTTGCTGTGATGAGGTTGCGCCATCACCAAAACTCCAATCCCAGGCTACGATACTGCTATCTTCATCTGTTGATAAGTCAGTAAAGCTGGCAGTTAAACCGGAGATGCTGTAGCTAAACGCAGCTACCGGTGCAATCGGATCTACCGGGCCATCGTTTAATGCCGACAGATTCAGACGCCAGCTGTTCAGAGTACCGGTATCCAGACTTGCATTATCCGATACGAAAAGCACCCAATCGCCACTCATCTGTTCGCCGTTAAAGCTGCTGATTGGATAGTTACCGATCAGATCCCGTGCGCTGCCCCCGGTGCGGTTATGCAGAACATGCTGGGTGCCCGTTGGTGAGGTTAAGCGAACAAGCAGATCACCACGCCAGGTGTGGGTAATATTCAGGTCCACAGATGCACTGAAAATGGTGCCGTCATCCGGTACTGAAATAACGCTGGTAATACCTGCCGCATTATTATCAGGAATAGCAACAGGTGTATCGTTGATATAGCTGTAATCCTGTAAGAATGCCGGCGTAATATTTAAGCTGGCATTAACAGTACGCTGCAGTTCGCCAGATGAGTCTGTTGCGGTGATCGCCAGATTATAATCACCCCAGGCCGTGGCGGTGTCGGTATTAACTGTGAGCACTACTACATCACCAGGCATAGCACTGTTTGCAGACAGCGTCGCGCCTGACAGAGCAGGAGATGCGTCCAGCGACAGGTTAACGACTTGCATCCAGTCGGCTACGCTGTTGATATCCAGCGTAAAGGTCGCAGTGTCGCCAGCGACAATATTCTGGTTACGTGGCGTAAGTGCCAGGCGGAAGCCCGGAGCCGGATCCGCTTCCTCAAGCGCTCTGGCTAAGTTTAAACGTTTACCAGAGACGGTCTTACCCTCAAGAGCTGGCAGGCTGTCACCCGTCTCCATCAGAATGGCTTTCATTTCTAACGGTGTAATATCCGGGTTGACTGACCACAGCAGGGCTGCAGCACCGGCGACGTGCGGCGATGCCATGGAAGTACCTGAGTATGCCGCATAGCCGTTATTCGGAATGGTCGACAAGATTGCTGAACCCGGCGCACCTAAGTCTACACTGGTTAAACCATAGTTTGATGCGCCACTGGTAAAGACTGACAGGTTGTCGTTACGATCAGTTGAGGCAACTGATACGATAACATCCAGGTCGTATGCGGCAGGGTACATGGGGTTAACATCAGCATCACGACCGGCATTACCTGCCGCGGCGATAAACAGAATACCTGCATCGCCACCTGACTGAATGGCGGCGCGCAATGTTTCAGAGAAACCACCACCACCCCAGGAGTTATTGGTCGCTTTAATATCTACACCATGGTTTAGCTTAAGGTTAGTGTAGTAGTCGATACATTCAATGGCACCAGCGGTTGAGCCGCCCTGAGGTCCAAGGAATGAACATGGCAGTAATGTGACATTCCAGTTTACACCAACAACGCCAATACCATTGTCACCTGCAGCACCGATAGTTCCGGCGACATGAGTACCGTGAGAGTCGGTATCCATTGGATCACGATTTGGATTTAATGATGAATAACCATATGGATGGCCTGGCAGATTGCCTGGGTTGACCCAGCGGTTAGCGATAAGATCCGGATGGTTGTAGTCCATACCAGAGTCGATTACCCCGATAATGACACTATGGTCGCCTGTCGTCGTTTGCCAGGCATCCAGAGCTTTAATATCTGCACCGGCACGGCCACCGGCTTGTCCCGTATTATGTAAACCCCATAAATCACCAAAGCGTGGGTCGTTTGGCGGGGTAACAGCTGCACGGGTACTCTGGACCAGGTAGTTTGGTTCTGCGACCTCAACAGCAGGATTTCGGGCCAGTTGCTTCATAACGAAGTCTTTATTCACGCCTTTCGGAACCCGAACTTTTACGATCCGGCCATCCGCAACGTGTTGAAATGCCAGATCACGACCTTGAGCATCTAATTGACGCAGGCTGGCGCCTGTTCTGCGGATCAGTGTTTCCCGTTGTTGTTTATTAACACCTGGCTTGAACATTACCAGTATTGAGTCATCTGCGGCTGGAGCCTGCTCTTTGGCGAAGGCGCTACCGCTGATTAGCGCAGTACCCACAGCCAGGGCAATGAGAGATTTTTTTATCATAAACGTACCTGTTTTATTTTATAAGTTTGTGAATGGTGCTAACAGATTGCACAAAGGATAAATATCACAAAAGCTTCTGCGCGGGAGAGGATGCGCAATTTATAGGCCGGAAGAGCTAGCTCTGAGGCAGGTGTCCATGCTAATGAAATGATATAAGTCATTGTTTTTTAATGTTAATATTATTTTTCGTGTTAAGGAAAATTTCCGTTAATTAGGCCGTTCTTCCGATTGTCTGTTTGCGTCACTGCATTAGTCTTGGTTAACCAATAGTAAAAAAGGGGGAGGGCATGCAGTTTGTAATTACAAGGTGCTGGCAAGGGCTGCTACTGGTATCGGCTCTCTTAGCGGGCGTCGCTGAGGTTAGTGCAAACGACGCCTCTATCTCGCTGGCACAGTTGTTGGACCGGCATGGTAACAGTAATGCTCTGGTCATTTTACAGCGCGGCACAGCAAACAGCGTTGATGTCACGCAAAGCGGTCTAGCTAATGTTGCTGAGTTACAACAAATCGGCATGTTGAATGAGATTGCATTACAACAAGTCGGGGTGGGGAATCAGGCAAGTGTCCGGCAAGTAGGATTTGGTAATCAGGCCAATCTCGCACAGCTGGGAAATGCTAACGCTATTTCGCTGGAGCAACGGGGAGGGCAAAGTTTCGACCTGACCCAGATTGGCAACGGCATTGAAATATCTATCGTCCAATACTAATTAAATCGAGAAAGGAAGAACCAATGTTTAAGTTCACGTCACGTAAAACACTACTAGCTTTATCTGTCGCCGCTTGTTTATCAGGTCAGGCAGTTGCCAACGATACAGCAATAGTATTGCAAACGAACACTGGTAATCAGGAGAATCTGGTACAACTGGTGCAAACCGGCACTGCCACTTCAGATAACTTTATTATCGCTCAGCAGGTCGGCAGTGGGAATGAGACAGACATTCAGCAGAGCGGCACAGCTAATGAGATCGACACTTACAGCGGTGGTGACGCCAACTCAGTGCTGTTAACACAAGATGGATCCAGTCATTTAATGCTGGTTGAGGTTGAGGGTAACAATAACCTGGTCGAAGTCAATCAGATGGGCGTTGCTCAAGAAGCAACAGCATTAGTGCAGGGTGATGACAATCAGATCTCTATTGTTCAGGACGGCGGTTTGAACTGGACTCTGGCCGAATTCAGAGGCAACGGCAACAGCTATGAAGCTCTGCAGGACGGTGTGTTCAACGAATCGGCAGTTATCGGTGGCCTGGGCAATGACAACACTGTTGCTATTGAGCAGGACGGTTTTGCCAACGTTGGCGGTATTGTTGGGCTGCGGGGTAACAATAATGATATTGCCATTCAGCAATTTGGTGATGAAAACGTATTTATTGCCCGTAATTTCTCGGGTAACAACAACGAATTAAATATTTTTCAGGATGGTTCTGGCAACGAGTTCCAGATTAATCCGTTAAATGGCAATGATAATGTGGTGTTTGTTGATCAGGTTGGTGCGAACAACCTAATTGAAGCACCGATCGGAATTAGTGGTGATAACAATACCTACGACTTCGTGCAGGCCGGTGACGATAATTACATTTTCTTTGCCAGTGTAGGATCAGGCCACGATCTGATGATTTCGCAAACCGGCAATAACAATAATGGCGAGATGATTCTGGTTGGTAATGCTAACGTTGGTACTATCGAAACAACCGGAGATAACAACTATGCCGGCATCGGCCTGGTTGGTAATGCCAACAATGGTCGAATCAGCCAGAATGGTAGTGATAACTTCGCGCTGCTTGATGTGGCAGGTGATCGTAACCGTTTAAATGTGAATCAAGCTGGTAATGCCAACGAAGTTATCGTCACCGGTGAATCGGTCAATA
The DNA here is from genome assembly GCF_025377695.1 of Alishewanella sp. BS5-314. NCBI lineage: Bacteria > Pseudomonadati > Pseudomonadota > Gammaproteobacteria > Alteromonadales > Alteromonadaceae > Alishewanella > Alishewanella sp. BS5-314. The sequence continues at coordinate 2,335,318 of NZ_JACEHJ010000002.1, read as the reverse complement.
ACAACAATGTTACTGTTAATCAGCGTAACGGCGATCTGAACCTGGTAGACGTGTTACTTGAAGGTAATGGCAATACATTAAATGTATTGCAACGTGGCAGCCAAAACTGGGTTGGCGGTGATAATGCGCCGTCGTTCCGGGTTGCCGGTGATAACGGCACAGTGTTAATTACTCAGCAAGGTAGCGACAACCTGGTACTGGGTGCTCAGGGTGGCGTTGATAATGTGCTGCAAGTGGTACAGATTGGCTCATTCAACACTGCTATTGTGAACCAAAACGCACCAAATTAAATATTTGGGTTGTTTGTTGATCAGATGTTTAATATAGTGCGATAAGATGTTTTGAATGTATAGAACGGAGCGGTGCAAGCCGCTCTGCTAATTATGAGAAATGGATTTTTCGCACTTATTATCCTTATTTGTTGCCTCTCGCCTGCGAAAGCAGAGATTGAGTTGAGCGGCATGGTGCTGGATAGAACGATTTCCCGCTTTGGCAAAGACTTTGTCTTTTACTTCTCTTCCTATTGGCGTGAAGTGCCGTCTACAGACGGCGTTACTATCGTCGTGTACGAGCAAATCTATCCTCAGGCAGGAACCTTTCTTTGGGTTGAGTTGGACCAAAGACGGATCTATCAAAACTATTTTGGTCGCCGGCAAAATGACGTCAAGCAGATGGCTGAGCAAGCGATCTTAATCGCGGTGGATGAATTGGTAAAAATTAAAACAGAGGAGTGGTTCGGTGCTGAATCGACTTTCTAAGCAAGCATGTTTTCTGACTTTGCTAGTGTGCAGCGGGACCTTAATGCCTGTTAGCCAGACGCTGGCGACTGAACTGGTGTACACGCCGATAAATCCCAGCTTTGGTGGTAATCCACTAAATGGCAATTTTTTGCTGCAAAAGGCGCAAAGTCAAAATGCGCATTCCTTACAAAGGCCTGCATTATCGTTTGTCGATAAATTCCGGGAAGCTCTGGAGCGCAATATTATCAACTCGCTGACCAGACGCATTGCAGATGGTGAGCTGGTTGAAGGTGTATACGACACTGGTGAATATCGCATCGAAGTGATTCAGGATACTGACGGCAGTGTCCTGGTCACGATAACCAATCAAAACACTGGTGATACCACCATTATTCGTATTCCCGTTTTACCGAGGTAAGTATGCGTTTTAGCATTGTTTTGTTATTCAGCGTATTGAGTAGTTGCGCTTTTGTACCTAAACCCACCTTAAATCTGACGCCGGCTGAAATCAATCCGACGTCTGCCGCTATGTTGAGCCTCAAATCAGATAAGCAGCCGCGACATCCTATCCCGGTTTCTGTTTATGCGTTTCGCGATCAAACAGGACAGTATAAGCCCCAGGCTAATGTGTCGAGTTTCTCAACGGCTGTGACTCAGGGCGCGACCTCTATTCTGACCCAAACGCTGATTGAGAGTGGCTGGTTTTCCCCGTTAGAGCGGGAAGGATTGCAAAATCTGCTTACAGAAAGGCGGATCTACACTTCAAACAAAGGCGCTCCTGAACTGCCACCGATGAAAGAAGCCCGGTTGTTGCTTGAAGGCGGCATTATTGGTTATGAAACCAATCTAACTACCGGTGGTATCGGTGCTGAATACTTCGGTATTGGTGCCTCAGAACTCTATCGCGAGGACCAGGTTACGGTTTATTTGCGTGCTGTTGATGTGTTCACCGGCCAGGTTTTACTCTCGGTATCAACGACTAAAAAAGTGTTCTCTCAAGAGTTGAGAGCTGGATTATTCCGCTTTGTCTCTCTCAATCGTTTGGTTGAAGCCGAAGCCGGTTATACAACCAACGAGCCGGTGATGTTTTCGGTTAAGCAAGCAATCGAGTTAGCAGTGATGGAATTGGTGGAGCAAGGTGTTGCGAAAGGCTTCTGGCGGCCAGAAGCCTAGTCAAGGCCTAGATATAAGAGGGGGAGCGTGCAGCTGGCTCTCCTTGGGCAATCTTAATTAATTCTACTCTGTTGCGGGCTTGGGTTTTGCGCAAAATAGTGGAAACATGAGCTTTTACCGTGTGAGTACTAATGTTGAGTTGGTCGGCAATTTCCTTATTGCGGGCACCCTCAGCAATAAGTTTAGTGATCCGTTTTTCCTGTTTGGTCAGGATCAGAAATTTTTCTGAGCTGAACAACACATCACTGCTTTCCTCCGGCATAAGTGTTTGGTCAACAAAGGCAGAGAGCTCTGCTCTTGAATAGTACAACTGACCTTTCATCATATTACTCAGAGCAGACAAGACTTTATCTAATTGCTCATCACGATAAATTACGCCCCGGATACCGGTTTTAATTGCCAGAGCGCTATTGATAACATCACGCTCGGCATTGAATAAAAAAACTGAGCCGCATTTCCGAACAGACTGTAATAAGGTATTGAAGCTGTTCTTACCCACACTGATATTTTTTAACTGTATACCGATCAAGGTGTTTTGCGGCAGATCTTGCTGCGCCTGGAATTCGGTTGCTGATAACTGCTTTACAGGTATGCCCAGCGATTTCGCTAGCAGCACCAAATTACAGCTGATACTGACATCCGATAAGATTAATAGTTGGTTATAAGGCATCACTGCGTTTTCTCCACTGTCATTCCAGACAAAACTCCCTGTGGACTTTGTATATCAAATTGTGAATAAGTTATCAATTTATATTTCCAATATGTATAGAACATATGGAGTTGATAGGTGTTCCATGGTTAGTATCAGCGCTACTGTGGTCAGAGCGATTGATTGGTAATAGTTGTAGCCGCGGCCAGATGCGCTGGATCCAACAAGCTGGCCAACTCCTCGCGATCGATCCCGGTTTGCTCGGCGGCGACATCCAGAATAGGGCGTTGTTGTTGGTAGGCTTGCTTGGCAATACGCGCTGCCTGTTCATAGCCAATACGGCTGTTAAGGGCTGTGACCAGGATCGGGTTTTGCGCCAGACTGGCAGCAATATGTGGCTCGTTGACGGTAAAGCCGGCGATGGCCTGTTTAGCCAGTGCGTCACAACTGCCACTGAGTAAAGCTATGGCGTGAAGTAAGTTATCGGCCACCAGCGGCAACATCACGTTAAGTTCAAAATTGCCGGATTGGGCAGCGATGCTAATCGCCGTATCACAGCCAAATACCTGAGCACAGGCCATAGCAACGGCTTCCGGAATAACCGGGTTCACTTTGCCGGGCATAATTGACGAGCCTGGCTGCAAAGCGGGCAGGCTGATTTCCGCTAAACCCGCTAGGGGGCCGGAATTCATCCAACGCAAGTCGTTAGCGATCTTTAGTAAGGCGGCGGCCAGCGTTTTCAGGCAACCTGATAACGCCAGGGCGCCGTCCTGCGAGCTGAGGTTAAAGAAAAAATCCGGGCTGACGCTCAGCCTCAGACCGGTTTGCTTACTGAGCTGTTGGGCGAACCTCGCCGCAAACCCGGGGTGGGCGTTAATGCCGGTTCCTACCGCGGTGCCGCCCTGCGCCAGTTGGCTTAACAGCGGTATCTGCTGCTGTAGTTGTTGTGTGGCATGTTGCAACTGACTGTGCCAGCCACCCAGTACCTGCGCGAAGGTCACGGGCATCGCATCCATTAAATGGGTGCGACCGGTTTTAACAATATGGCCGACAGTGGCAGATTTTTCGCTGATCGTCTGCTGCAAGCCCTGAATCGCCGGTAGTAACTGCTGCTGTAACGCCAGCAAGCTGCTGAGCTGGATCGCGGTTGGTATCGTATCGTTGCTGCTTTGCCCCAGATTTACCTGATCATTAGGGTGTATTTTGGCACCGCTGAGCTGGCTGGCCAACGTCGCCAGCACCTCATTCACATTCATATTGCTGCTGGTACCCGAGCCGGTTTGTAGCACCGGCACCGGAAATTGACTTAAGTCGGTGTCGTGCAGTAGTTGCTCTGCTGCCTGACTGATTGCCTGGGCCTGCGGCGCGGTCAGTAAGCCAAGTTCGGCATTGGTGAGGGCTGCGGCTTTTTTAATCTGCAGTAAGGCTTTGATAAAACCCACTGGCATTGGCTTGCGGCTAATCTGAAAGTTTTGTACGGCACGCTGAGTTTGTGCCTGATACAAGGCTTGCACAGGTACTTGCAGCTCTCCCATCGAATCATGCTCAATCCGAAAACTCATGTTACACCCCCTGATAAAAAATCTGGTTTAAACTGGCTTGTAGTGCCAGTTGCCGGCTTCTGCCGTCGTGCTGTTGCTGATAAAACCGGTTTAACGCCAGCAATAACAGGTACAGCTGATCCAAGCACGGTTGTTGTGCGGCAGGATAGCCTTTATGCCACATTGCGGCTTGAGCCAGATTAAACAGGCCCTGGCGTAGACACCATTCCTGCAATAACGGGTTAGCATTGAACGCCAGCTGACTGGCCAGGCGGCAACTACAGGCAACATAGTCCGATACCAGACGGCCATATTGTTGTTTTGCATCAAAGGGTTTAAACAACTGGTACTCCAGGCGCGACCAGCTTGACCACAGGTTTTGCATATTCCGATAGTTCTTGCTTGCGATTAAATGATAATAGTTATCATTAACCAAAAGTCAAGCTATCGATAATCAACAACGGCAGACCAGCTGCCGTTGCGATGCCGGGGATTAGGCCGCAGGCAGGATATAACTGATATGTTGATAAAAACGTACAATCAGATCCTGGCGCTCTGCCGGAATCTCCAGTTGCCGGGCGAAGCTGCGTAGCGCGTCTTCGACCTGGTTCATAAAGCGGCCATAGCCAAACTCGGTGTTGTCGTCTTTATCGGCCACAATAATAAAGTGTGCGCTCTCAACCAGCTTATCAGTCTGCCAGAAGGTGAGCAGCTGGGACTCAGTACAATCCGGGTTAAAACTAATTTTCTGCAGCTCGCGGTTCTGCTCGATTTGGTCCCACTTGCTGCTGCGCACTACCGGTGTCAGACCATTGGCAACGATGGCCAGCCGGTCCAGCTTTTTACCGGCACAGGCTTCGACAAAGCGTTGTTGCAGCTGCTGATACAGCGGGCTAAAGTCGATTGCACCCGCTGCAAGCCACTGCTGTTTTAGCTGCCGAGTAAGGGGCAGGGTAACAGTGACGTAAGTCAACTCGCTGTGTTCGTCCGGTAGTGCACAGTGCCGGGCCTTGTAGCGTGGGTAGAGGCCGCGCAGTTTATAGCCATAACTTTCTTTATGACCTTTAGTTTTTGCAAACAGATCATAAGACAGCTGCTGATGGTCGCGCAGTTTCAGTGCCGGCGTACCAGGTAACTGTTGCTGCCAGGCCTGCAGACACTGTACTACTTTGCTGTGAAAGGCCGCAGCCTGGGATCGCAGCTCTTCGCCGGTGGCCAGAAATACCACCCGGATCTTGCGTGCCTGATAATCAGGTTGGCTGAAGATACCCTGACCTTCATGGTATTTAGGGTTATAGAAAAACAGGATCTGCTTTTCAGTTTGTAAGGTATAGGCCTCCTGATGGAAACGGACCACCGGCAGTTTGTCATTGGCAATTAATTGCACATTGCGCAAATCATATTGCGGCAGTAGCGCAAACAGTTGTTGGGCTAACTGCTGGTAGCAGGCTTCATGACTGCTGAACTGCTGGTAGAACGCCGCGTCGGGCTTAAATTCTGCCAGTAAATACTGATTAGAACGGGCTGTGGTACTGATATAAACACGATGCGGATTGTGGCTGGCCATAGTAGCTCTCCTTAACCATTAACTGCGGCTAAGTGTAGCGAAAAGGGCCGGCCGGATTGTTGCGGTAGATTAAAGTATCGGCCGCCATTTTAGTACTCTGTTCAGGGTTCGTTCAGCTCCTGATGATGCTTGCCGAATACCGGAATGGTAATGTGCCAGCGGATCGCCGCCAGCCGCAACAATAACAAGCCCAGCATACCGGCCAGCATCGCGTACAGCTGCGGTACCGCCAGTGCCAGTAGCGAGGTATAGATAATGCCGCCGAAAATACAGGTTACGGCATAGAGCTCGCCGCGAAACACCATCGGTACTTCGCGGCACAGCACATCGCGGATCATGCCGCCACAGACGCCACTCATGGTGCCGAGCATAATGGCCACCATGCTGGAGGTACCATGATCCAGCGCCTTCTGGGTACCCATAATGACAAAGAACGCCAAACCAAAGGCGTCGGCAATTTGCAGGGTATTATTGGGAATGGTCAGCCGGTTACGCACCAGCAGGATAGTGCTGATAGCGGCAACAAAGATGGCATAAAAGTAGGCATTATTATTCATCCAGATCACCGGTACATCCAGGATCAGGTCGCGCAGGGTACCGCCGCCAATCGCCGTGACACTGGCCAGCACGATCACGCCAAAGCCATCCATATGGTTACGCCAGGCCGCCAGGGTACCGGAAATGGCAAACACCGCTATCCCCAGTAAATCAAACCATAAAAAATATTCCGGCATCTTCTGTATTCCATGGCGAACTTCGGTTAATTGTAACAGTCTGCTTTTAGCTACACCTTAAAATAACACTGTCAAAACTTTATTGCGACGATAAGGCTATGGTAGTCTGCACAATTTCGCGGAAGATGTTGTAGAACTGATGAAAAAAACACTGATTATTTCGCTCGGCGCGCTGCTGTTGGCAACCGCGGGGTTTTACTATGGCAATTATAAAGCTGAGCGTTTGATCGCCGGCCAGATTGAATTGATTAACAGCTCCTATGCCGAGATGGCGAGTCAGGGGCTGATGCCGGCAGTACAGCTAAATTACAGCAAAATCCGCGCGAACTACTGGCGCGATCATTACCGCTTAAGCGGTTTACAGCTGCAAATCGCCGGTGTTGGTACCGTGGCTGAAATTGGCCGTTTAAGTATCCGCGGTTTTAAACCCGGCAAGTTGTCGCAGCAGGGTGAATTACGCATCCAGCAATTGCAGCTGAGTAATCTGCTACAGCAGATGCTGCCGCCGGAGGTCGGAAAATTGCTGGCTGCATCGCCGCTATGGCTGGATTACCGGTATCAATACCAACCGACGCAGGATCTGTTGACCTTGCAGCAGCAACTGCGGGTTGGCGATGCCATGCGGTTAGAGCTGCAACTGCAACTGACAGCGGTACAGGCGTTATGGCAGTTAGGCAGTGAGTTGGCGGCGATGGATCTGGAACAGCAGCAGGCTTATCAGCAGGGTAAGCAGCAGCCGAGAGTGCAGCAGGCGCTGGCGGGGCTGCAATTGGTCAGTGGTGAACTGACGCTGGAAAATAACGGCTATTTGCAGCAACTGCAGCCCGTGCTGTTAGCGCAGCCGGCTACGGCGCAGCTGGCAGAGCTAAAGCCGCAACTGGAAGTCTATGTGCAAAGCACAGAGTTGGTGACCGAGCGCATTCGCGAGAATCTGCTGCTGTTTTTGCATGAACCACAGCGCCTGAAGCTGAGCTTTAATTTGCAGCGGCCGCTGACCTGGCAGCAGCTGCAAAGCGGTGAGCTGGCAGAGGAGCTGACCACCCCCGAACAGTGGGTGGCCTTTACCGGTTTACTGGTCGAAGCCAACTAATTCTGGCTTCGCTGCGACACGGCTAACGCTAACCCAACCAGGGTAAGTTACTACGCCGCTGCGCCTCGAAGGCGGCGATTTGCGGATTTAACTGCTCGCTGGAGCCGATAAAATCCAGCCCGGAGAGTAAGCGCTGTTTAATATCCGGGTCGATATTAAAGCCCATCGCTGCATTATTGCCGAACAGGATCTCCTGACTTGCCAGATCGATCTGCCACTGCTGCGGCCCCTGGGCACAGCGGTTAAACAACAGCTCGATATTGGTTTTGCTTAAGGTAATTAATAGCATGCCGTTATTTACACTGTTATTGAAGAAAATATCGGCAAAACTTTCGGCAATAATCACATTAAAGCCGTATTGCTGCAGCGCCCAGGGCGCATGCTCGCGGCTGGAACCACAGCCAAAGTTGGCGCGGGTTAATAAAATTGACGCGCCCTGATATTGCGGATAATTCAGCACAAACTCCGGGTTGGCTGCGCCATCAGCCAGATAACGCCAGTCATAAAACAGCGCTTCAGCAAAGCCATCGCGGCTCACCGAGGTTAAAAACTGCTTGGGAATAATCTGGTCGGTATCAACGTTATTTTTATCCAGCGGACACACCAGGCCTTGTTTAAAAATCTGGCTCATTGGGCGGCTCCTTCTAAACGGGCGACATTAACAAACTTACCGGCGATAGCGGCTGCGGCAGCCATCGCCGGGCTAACTAAGTGCGTACGGGCACCACGGCCCTGACGGCCTTCAAAGTTACGGTTACTGGTGGAAGCGCAGCGCTGACCGGCGGCGACTTGATCGTCATTCATACCCAGACACATTGAGCAGCCTGGTTCCCGCCATTCAAAGCCCGCTTGTTTAAAGATCTCGGCCAGACCTTCCTGCTCGGCCTGCCGCTTGACCACGCCAGAGCCTGGTACTACCAGGGCCCGCACGCCGGGCGCGACCTTGCGATCCCGCACGACGCTGGCGGCGGCACGTAAATCTTCAATCCGGCTATTGGTGCAGCTACCGATAAAGACCACATCAACAGCACAGTCGGTCAGTTTCTGGCCGGCGCTTAAGCCCATATACTGCAGGGCGCGTTCGGCGGCCTGACGCTTGGTGTCGTCGCTAAAGCTTTCCGGTGCCGGAATCGGCTCATCAACGGCAATCACCTGCTCGGGGTTAGTGCCCCAGGTAATTTGCGGGCTGATGCTGCTGGCATCCAGGCTGATAGTTTTATCAAATACGGCATCGGCATCAGAATGCAGGCTCTGCCAATAGCTAACGGCAGCGTCCCAATGCTCAGCCTGTGGCGCATTGGCTTTGCCTTTTAAATAGGCAAAGGTAGTGTCATCCGGCGCAATTAAACCGGCTTTGGCACCCATTTCAATACTCATATTGCACAGTGTCATGCGGCCTTCCATACTCATGCCGCGAATGGCGCTACCGCAAAACTCGGCGACATAGCCATTACCGCCAGCCGTACCTAATTTGCCAATTACCGCCAGGATCACATCTTTGGGCGTAACATGGGCCGGCAGTTCACCGTTAATTTCCACTTTCAGGGTTTTCGCTTGCTGCTGTGGCAGAGTCTGGGTGGCCAACACGTGCTCAACTTCCGAGGTGCCGATACCAAAGGCCAGAGCGCCGAAAGCACCATGCGTCGAGGTATGCGAATCACCACAGACAATAATCATCCCCGGCTGGGTTAAGCCTTGCTCCGGGCCAATCACGTGCACTATGCCCTGATCAGGGTGGGTCAGATCCAGCAGGGGAATACGGTGCTCATCACAGTTGGCGGCCAGGGCTTCTAATTGCTTGCGCGAGGTTTCACCGGCCGCATCCAGGCTGCGGCGCTGCGTAGAAACATTATGGTCCATGGTAGCAAAGGTCAGATCCGGGCGGCGCACCGCGCGGCCAGCCAGTTTTAAGCCGGAGAAGGCCTGCGGTGACGTCACCTCATGAATTAAATGCCGGTCGACAAATAATAAGTCGGTGCTGGCGTTTAATTTGCCAACCACATGGCTGTGGTAAATTTTCTGATACAGGGTCTGGCCCATCAGTGTGTCTCCTGCTGTAAGGTGGCGACAATGGCCGCGCCAACGGCGGCGGTGCCATAAGTAGATTTCGGGTCGATATCACGGGTGACGATATGCTGCTCTAAACACTGCTGCACCGCGCGCTCAATTGCCTGCGCAGCGGCTTCTTCGCCAAAGCTGTAACGCAGCATCAGGGCGGCACTTAATATTTGCGCGATAGGGTTGGCGATACCCTGGCCGGCGATATCCGGCGCACTGCCACCGGCGGGCTCGTACAAACCAAAGCCGCTGCCATTTAAACTGGCTGATGGTAACAGGCCCAAGGAGCCAGCGATGGCGGCAATTTCATCGGATAAAATATCGCCGAACAGGTTATCGCACAGCATCACGTCGAACTGCTGTGGGCTGCGGATCAGCTGCATCGCCGCATTGTCGATATACATATGCTCCAGTGTGACATCCGGGTAGTTTTTGGCCACCTGTTCCACGGTTTCGCGCCATAAAATACTGGTTTGCAGCACATTGGCTTTATCAATAGAGGTGACTTTTTTGCCGCGCTTTTGCGCCGCCTGAAAGGCTACCTCGGCAATGCGGGTCACTTCTGCCACGCTGTAGCGCTGGGTATCAAAGGCAGTGTCGCCGCTACGACCCTTTTCGCCAAAATAAATGCCGCCGGTGAGTTCGCGGATACACAGCACATCCATGCCTTTGCTGCTGACCCTTGGATGCAGTGGCGATAAGTCGGCAAAGGCCGGATAAATTTGCCCCGGACGCATATTGCAGAATAAGTCGAAGGTTTTACGCAGTGGCAGCAAAGAGCCGCGCTCAGGTTGCATATCCGGTGCCAGGCCAGTCCACTTCGGACCGCCGACGGAGCCAAATAAAATGGCATCGCTGGCTTTACACAGTGCCAGCGTTTCCGGCGGCAGTGGTACGCCGGTGGCATCCAGCGCGGCACCGCCAACCAGTGCTTCGGTTAACGTTAATTGGAACTGAAATTTATCAGCCACCACCTGCAGTACCTTAATCGCCTCGGCCATGACCTCCGGGCCGATACCATCGCCGGGTAATACCGCGATCTTGTAATGCTTACTCATATCTCACCTGCTGCTTGTTTAATTTGGGATTCGTTCGCTTTGGCCTGTTTATGGGCGTCGATGGTTTGGGCACGTTGGATCATATTCAGCACATGCACATAGGCCAGCACTGAGGCGCGGACGATATCGGTGGCCAAACCGGCACCGTGGAAGCGTCGCCCTTCATGTTCGGCAATAATATCGACCTGACCCAGGGCGTCTTCGCCGCTGCCTTTCGCCGACAGGTTAAAATCGACCATCCGGATCTGTAATTTGCTAATGCGCTGTACCGCCTGAAACGCGGCTTCGACCGGGCCATTGCCGGTGGCGGCTTCGGTAAAGATCTTGCTGCCGCAACTTAAGCCTACTGTGGCGCTGGCGACATGGCCGGTATGGGTCGAGGAGCTTAAAAACTCCAACTTGTAGAACTCGTCCTGCTCCTGCAAATTCTGGAAGAACACCAGGGCTTCTAAATCGTAATCAAACACCCGGCCTTTCTGATCGGCCAGTGCGACAAAGCTGCTGTACACCGCTTCCAGATCGTAGTCGTCTTTGGTGTAACCCAACTCAGCTAAGCGGTGCTGAATAACATGACGGCCCGAGCGTGAGGTCAGGTTTAATTCGTTCTGGCGGATGCCGACCTGTTCAGGCGAGATAATTTCATAGGTGCTTTGCGCTTTTAACACGCCATCCTGGTGAATACCCGAGCTGTGGGCAAAGGCATTTTCGCCGACAATGGCTTTATTGGGTTGGATTGGCATATTGCAGATCTGGCTGACCAGATGGCTGCTGCGGTAAATCTCGGTGGTTTTAATGTCGGTATACAGCGGCGCTAAAATATCCTTGCGGGTGTTGATAATCATCGCCACTTCTTCCAGCGAGCAGTTACCGGCCCGCTCACCAATACCATTGACGGTACATTCAATTTGCCGCGCGCCGGCCTGAATGGCGCTGATACTGTTCGCCACCGCCAGCCCCAGGTCATTATGGCAATGCACACTTAAGCGCGCCTTATCGATATTTGGCACCTTAGACCGCAGCGCATGAATGATGGCGGCAAACTCATTGGGAATGGTATAGCCGACCGTATCCGGAATATTAATGGTGGTGGCGCCGGCAGCAATGGCCCGTTCGACAATCCAGCATAAATCATCAATCGGGGTGCGGCCGGCATCTTCGCAGGAGAATTCGATATCATCGGTATAGCGGCTGGCCAGTTTAATGGCGGCGACCGCCTGATCTGAGGCTTCGGCCAGGGTTTTTCGCAGCTTGTACTGCAAATGCAGCGGCGAGGTGGCAATAAAGGTATGAATACGACGGCGTTCCGCATCTTTTAACGCGGCGCCACAGGCTTCAATATCGGCTGCCACTGCCCGCGCCAGGCCGCAAATGATCGGGCCTTTTACTTCGCGCGCGATACGCTGTACCGAATCAAAATCACCGGGGCTGGACACCGGGAAGCCCACTTCCATCACATCGACATTTAAGCGGGCAATGGCATGCGCCAGCTGGATTTTTTGCTTCTGGCTTAAACTGGCACGCAGTGCCTGCTCGCCATCACGCAGGGTGGTATCGAAGATCCAGATTTTGTTATCAGCACTCATTACGCAATCCTATGTTATCAAATCGTGGCGTACTGCTTGCCGGGATAAAAACAAAAAACCCCGGCCTTGGGCACGGGGTTTTAGGTTTATCGGTAAGGGTTTTTCACCAATAAGCACGGCCCCGCGCAGCGCAGAGGAGCACGAGGAGGAGGCTATTGAAACGCACTAATACCGAAGAAATCATTTACTGCCTTGAAAGTCGAAGTTGCAGAACGCCATTAGTAATACCATGGTTATTTTTTATCTGCAACAGTATAGATGGCTAAATGGATAAATTTTTGCAGAAACTTTAGTCGCACAAGGCAACGCATATTGCGTAACCTTTGACTCACCGCTAGATTAGCCGACATTCTTCCCATTGCAGGATTGCGAATGAAAACCCTATTCAAACCTTTAACAGCGTTGTTGTGCAGCACCCTGTTGCTGACGGCCTGTGATAAACCCGCCGCACCTTTAAACAGTGAGCCGGCCGCGGCGGTCAGTGTTGCCGTGTTGGATGAAGCCGCCGAGCACTATGTGAAACTGGTGCTGGCGCTCGGCCAATATGATAGTAACTATGTGGATGCCTATTATGGCCCGGCTGAATGGGCCGAGGCAGTAAAACAGCAGCCGCAACCCCTGCCAGAGCTACTTGCTGAAGCTCAGTTGCTGCGCGATGCGTTACAGGCGCATAGCGAAACCGATGCGATGTTAAAGTTGCGGCTGCATTATTTACAGCGACAACTAACGGCGCTGATTAGCCATGCCGATACGCTGCAAAACGGCACTGCGGCCAGCTTTGAACAACAAGCTAGCGAACTCTACGATACCCAGCCACCGCAACAGGACCTTAGCAGCTTTGCCCCTGTGCTGGCTGAGCTGGATCAACTGGTACCCGGCGAGGGCAGCCTGACCGAGCGGGTAGTAGCCTATCGCAAAAATTTTGTTATTCCGGCGGATAAATTGCAGCTGGTGTTTGAACGTGCGATCGCGGAATGCCGCGACCGCACGCTGCAGCGCATCAGCCTGCCGGCGCAGGAGAATTTTACGCTGGAGTTTGTTACCGATAAACCCTGGAGCGGCTATAACTGGTATCAGGGCAAGGCTTATAGCCTGATCCAGATTAATACCGAGCGGCCGATTGATATCTCCCGCGCCGTCGATCTGGGCTGTCACGAGGGCTACCCCGGCCATCACACCTATAATGCGCTACTGGAAACCGAGCTTAAACAACAGCGCAACTGGGTCGAGTTTAGTGTTTATGCGCTTTTCAGCCCGCAGTCGTTAATCGCGGAAGGCACCGCCAACTATGGTATTGATATCGCCTTTCCCGGTGAGCAAAAACTGGCGTTTGAACGCGACGTCCTGTACCCGTTGGCCGGGCTGGATCCATCGCAGGCCGCAAGCTACGACCGCTTTTTAAAACTGATGGCGCGGCTTAGCTATGCCGGTAATGAAACCGCCCGCTTATTGCTAAATGGCGAGATTGACGAAGAGCAATTTGTTGCGCTACAGCAGCAATATTTGCTGCAAAGCGAGGCCGAAGCGCGGCAGCGGCTGCGTTTTGTCAGAAGTTACGGCGCCTATGTAATTAACTACAACTGGGGCAAAGATTTGGTGAAACAGTATGTTGAGCAGACCAGCAGCGAAGATGAGCGTTGGCAGCGTTTTATTAGCTTATTATCGACGCCGAAACTGCCATCTTCATTAGACTGGTAACAGAGTAAAAACGCGGCCGCGTCGGGCTTGAAGGCAGGCGGCGCGCCCCCATTATTACGCAAGAAGTTTTAACAGGAATCGTTATGGAACGTTATTTTGAACGTTTAATGTATGCCACGCGCTGGATTATGGCGCCAATTTACCTTGGCTTAAGTCTGTGCCTGCTGGCGCTGGGTATTAAATTTTTTCAGGAAGTGTTTCACTTTATTCCGCTGATTTTTAGTATGAAAGAAGTGGAGTTAATTCTGATTACATTAAGCCTGATCGATATCGCCCTGGTTGGCGGCCTGATTGTGATGGTGATGTTTTCCGGCTATGAAAACTTTGTCTCGCGTTTAGACTTACATGGTCACGACGATAAGTTGGGCTGGCTGGGTAAGCTCGACTCCAATTCGTTAAAAAATAAGGTCGCCGCCTCTATTGTTGCTATCTCGTCTATCCACCTGTTGAAGGTGTTTATGAATACCGAGCAAATTGAGAATGATAAAATTATGTGGTACTTGCTAATCCACATTACCTTTGTGGTATCGGCCTTTGGCATGGGCTATCTGGATAAAATTCTGCGTGAGAAGCCAGACGCCAAAATAATGCTAACGGATAACCCACAGAAATAACTTGCATAATGGCGCGGCCTTAATTAAGATGCGCGCCGTTCTGTCGGTGCCCACGCACAGTATGCCCGGGTGGTGAAATCGGTAGACACAAGGGATTTAAAATCCCTCGGGGGAAACCCCGTGCCGGTTCAAGTCCGGCCCCGGGCACCATTTAAAGCTACTGTTCTCAGATCAGCTTTCGGCCAGAACCACACGCAATACCAGATTGCGATGTGGAGAAGATGTGTCACACAATGCGAGTTTAGCTCAGCTGGTAGAGCGCGACCTTGCCAAGGTCGAGGTCACGAGTTCGAACCTCGTAACTCGCTCCAAATTCCAAAAAAAGCCGCTTTTAACAGCGGCTTTTTGCGTTCTTACGCCAAAGCTGACGCTAAGCCGCACCGCGTCCCGTCTCCGGTATGCTGGCGTACCGGAGACGCGATCTGCGATTTCAAAAAGTAACTGACTCCTGCCGCAGTAATACTTCATTTCACGCAATTCCGGGAGGTATTGGGTGTTAGCTATACCCTATTGAAAACTACCATGCATTTCGTCGTAAGGTGCTCCTTAGCGGCACTAAAACTTTGCGTCAGGTTGGCAAAGCCTGGCAATCTCGTCAATACTTGCTCAAGGTTAGCGACAGCCTGCTATATGGCCGAATAACAGCATTTGGCCCCTGTCGGCTTATATTACCTAACCATATATAACAATAAATTAAGTGGCCCACCTGCCAACTTGATGCTTAACCTACCCGGGTACATGGATAGCATTCTGTCGTTTAATATTCAGCCGTAAGGCAGTAAGGATGTGAGATGCTCCAACTAACGATTCAACAGCGCTTTGCGTTTTGGGCAGGTATTTGCCTGGTTATCACTATCTTGGTGTGTGCTGGCGTAGGCTTATGGCAATTTTCCCGGATCAGCGGGCAACTCGCGGAGCAAAGTGAGCAAACACTGAAAGCGCAGGCCGACAGCTATCTCAGAGCGATCTCGGCACAGGAATCGCAACGGGTTGCCAGCCGCTTTGAGCAGGCGCTGCGGGCTGCCGCAACTTCAGCCGCGGTAATCAGCCGCGTAGCGCAAACTGACACGGTTGATAAAAGACCGTTATTGTTGGCGCTGCAGCGTGATGTGCTGCAAAGCAGCACTGACTATCTAGGCAAATATATTGCATTCGAGCCCAATGCACTGGATGGCAAGGATAGTGATTTTCAGGGCCAGCTGGCGCAGGATAGCCGTGGCCGCTTTCAACCTTATCTGGCACGCTCCGGCAGTCAGTTAGTGTTAGACACGCTGGAGGGGCTGGAAGATCAGAGCCGCGATGAAAATGGCCTGCGTGCCGGTGATTATTACCTTTGCTCGAAAGAGAGCCTGCGTCGTTGTGTGGTTGGGCCCTACCTTTACCCGGTAGATGGCAAAGAGGTATTGTTGGCCAGCTTATCGGCGCCCATTCTGGTAAATGGTCAGTTGGTTGGCGTGACGGGTTTTGATATGTCGGCCGCTTTTATCCAGCAGCTGACTCAGGAAACGGCAGCCCGCTTATATCAGGGGCAGGGCGCTGCGATACTGCTGAGTCCGTCTGGCACTGTCGCCGGCCATAGCAGCAAAAGCGAGCTGGTTGGCAAGAATATCAACGCCCTTAGTAGCCAGGAGCAACAGCAAATCCGGGCCACGATGTCCAGCAAGCAGGTGAGCACTAATTACAACAGCGAAAGCTTTATCATAGTGGCGCCCTTCCTGGTCGACCAGGATCCGCAACCCTGGGTGCTCTATATCGCCTTGCCGGCAGCGGTAGTCTTAGCCGAGGTAGCAACACAGCAGCAAATGCTGGCTGATGCCGGCGCGCAGTTTACCCGGGTGCTAATTGTCGTTGGTCTGATCCTGGCCGCTGCAGGTGTCGGCATTATCTGGTTAGTATCCAGCAGCAGTATTGCGCCGGTAAAAGGCATGACTAAGATGGTTGCCGCCATTGCCGAAGGCGAGGGCGATCTGACGCAGCGGCTGCAAATCAGCCGCCAGGATGAAGTGGGTGAACTGGCTTCCTACGTTAATAGCTTTATTACCCGGCTGCAAAGGATGATCAGCGAACTGGTCACGGTGGGTAAGCAGGTGCGCCAATTGGCAGCCGATGGCAACAGCATCAGCCAACAAACGGATCAACAAGTATCGGAACAGCAGCAGCTAATTGAGCAGGTGGTGACCGCTATTACGCAGATGTCGGCCACGGCACAGGATGTCGCGCGTAGTGCGGCACAGGCGGCTGAGGCGGTACAAAAAGCGGATCAGGCGGCAGATAATGGTAATCAAGTGGTTTTACAAACTGTGCAGGCAGTCTCCAATGTTGAGAGCAGTTCAGGGCAGGCCCGGGAAGCCATGCAACAATTGGAAAGCAATAGTAATGAGATTATCGGTATTCTGGCTGTGATCCAGGGCATTGCCGAGCAAACTAACCTGCTGGCGCTGAATGCGGCTATTGAAGCCGCCAGAGCGGGTGAGCAGGGACGTGGTTTTGCGGTGGTCGCTGATGAAGTCAGAGCTCTGGCCGGGCGCACCCGGGTTGCAACCGACGATATCCGGGTAATGTTAGGTACTTTGCAGGAGGGGAGCCGCAAAGCCGCGCAGATGATGCAAACCAGTACCGAGCGGGTGCAGGAGAGTGTTAAATTGACCCGCCAGGCGGAAGGGGCCTTGGCGCAAATAAAAGAATCGATTTCGCTGATTAGTGAAATGAACTTTCAAATTGCGACCGCGACTGAACAACAAAGTGCGGTTTGTGAGGATGTAAATAAAAATATTGCCCAGATTGCCAGCTCTGCTGCCGACACGGCGGGCTCTGCCAGTGCGTTACGGCAGTTAGGGCTGCAGCAGGATAGCGCGGCCACTACCCTGCAACAACAACTGGCGCAGTTTAAAGTTTAGTAATACTTCAAACCATCCGCCTTACCGCGAAACGCATAATAGGCGACCGCGGTATAGGCGGCGATAATCGGAATGACCACGACAGCGCCGAAGAAAATAATGGTCAGTGACTCTTTGGAGCTGGCCGCTTCATAGAGCGTCATTTGGTTCGGCACCACAAAGGGGTAGAAGCTTAGTGCTAAGCCGACAAAGCTGCAGACAAAGATCACCTTACAGATAAAGAACGGCAACCAGGCGCCGCGGTCATCGGGTAGCGGCAGCCGTTTTAAAGCCAGATAACCCAGCGCAAACATCGCAAAACACAGCAGCGGAATGGCGGCAAATAAATAGGCCAGTGGCGGCTCGGTCCAAACCTGATACACATTGGCATTTACCAGCGGATTGATAGCGCTGACAGCCAAAATACCGGCCAGCGTCCAAACCCCGGCCAATTTACACTGCCGGATGGCATGGCGCTGTAAATCGCCCGTCGTTTTGCCGATCAGCCAGGCATTGCCAATCATCGCATAGGCGGCGGTAACACAGAGGCCGCTAAAGCTGGCGAACACGACACTGCCAACGCTGTATTGCAAACCCATCACATAGATACCCAGCATAAAGCCCTGGCTAAAGGTTGCCAGCAAGGAGCCAAATTTAAAGGTCCAGTCCCAGCGGATTTTCCGCTCCGGTTTGACTTTGGCGCGAAAATCAAAGGCGACACCGCGTAAGATCAGGCCAATCAGCAACAAGGCGGCGGGCAAATACAGCGCATGCAAAATCGCGCTGTGTGCAGCCGGAAAAGCCACCAGCAGCAAGCCGACGGCCAGCACCAGCCAGGTTTCATTGGCATCCCAGAATGGACCAATAGAGGCAATGGCGGTATCGCGCCAGGGTTCTTGCTGCATCGGCAGCGTTATGCCCACGCCCAAATCATAACCATCCAGGATGGCATACAGCAGTACCGCCAGCGCCGTAAGGCCAGCGAACACCAGTGCCAGATTTTCTGCAGTCAGTATGCTCATGCTTCGGCTCCTTCATTGGCGACTTTGGCTTTCTGTTCCGGTAGGCCAGGCAACGACAAGTCATATTCCTCAACCTCAATCGCCCGTTTTGCCAACCAGAATAAGGTTTTGATATAGGCCAGCAGTAACACCACATAAAGCGCCAGATACATGATGAGCGTTAAGGCTACCTGCTCACTGGCCACAGTGGTCACGGCGTCACTGGTTTTTAGCACACCATATACCAGATATGGCTGGCGGCCGATTTCGGTCACATACCAACCGGCCAGGGTGGCGATCCAGCCAGAGAACGACATGCCGATTAATACCTTATATTGCAGCGGTGATAATTCGCCTTTTCGGTACAACCGCAGGCTACACCACCAGGCAACGGCCAGCATTAATACGCCGATACCCACCATTACCCGGAAACTGTAGAATACCGGGGCCACCGGCGGGTGTGCGCCCGGAAATTCGTTAATGCCTTTTAGCTCACCGTTTAAATCATGGGTCAGTATTAAACTGGCCAGTTTTGGAACTTCCAGCGCAAAGCGGTTAGTTTGAGTTTCAGCATCAGGGATCGCAAACAGCACCAGTGGCGCGCCTTGCTGGGTATGCCAGATCCCCTCCATCGCCGCGATCTTTTGCGGCTGATGTTCCAGCGTATTTAAACCATGCAGGTCGCCAACAAAGGCCTGGGTCGGTGCCAGCACTGCAGCGGTGAACAAGGCGGTTTTTAATGTCAGGCGCGGTGCTTTTTTATTATCCCCGCGATATAGCCGGTAAGCAGAAATGCCCGCCACCAAAAAACAGACCGTCAGTGCTGATGCCAGCAGCATATGCGTAAAGCGATACGGGAAGGAGGGGTTAAAAATAATCGCCAGCCAGTCAGTGGCATGCGCCACGCCATCACGCATTTCAAAGCCAACCGGAGTTTGCATCCAGGAATTGAGCACCAGGATCCAGAATGCCGACAGCGTAGTGCCTATTGCCACCAGCAAGGTGGCCAGCGTATGCAGCCAGCGCGGTACCTTATTAAAGCCAAACAGCATAATGCCCAGCATGGTCGCTTCGAGGAAAAAGGCGGTCAGAATCTCATAGGCCAGTAACGGGCCGGCAATATTACCGACGGTTTCCATAAAGCCCGGCCAGTTGGTGCCAAACTGGAACGACATGGTAATGCCACTGACCACGCCCAGTGCAAAGGTCAGCGCAAAGACTTTGACCCAAAAGCGGTAGGCGCGCATCCACACCGGATGCTGTGACAGGTCAAAGCGGATTTTAAAGTACACCAGCAACCAACCCAGGGCGATGGTAATGGTTGGAAACAGGATATGAAAACTGATATTGGCCGCAAACTGAATGCGTGACAGCAACAGGGTGTCTAACATGGCAACCTCACTACAATAGAACAACAGCTGGCAAAAACAGCTAGGCTTCTTTTGCCGGATCTTTTTTACCTAAAAACTTGTCGGTAAACTCCAGTACCTTGCCAACGCCAGAGCCTAACTTCATTAAGGTATTCAGCTTCTCTGGCGACAAGGACTGCAGGCTTTGCGTCCATTCGGTAATGTTTTCCAGCAGATCGTGAATTTCGGCGATACGCTTTTGGGCAAAGGCTTCTTCCGGGTTAGCGGCCTCGTCCATCATAATGTCGCGTAATAAACTTAAAGTCGGATCCATTTCCCGTTTGCGCCGCTCTTCAAATACCCGGTTGGCCATATCCCAGATACTGCCGCGGCTATGGTAAAACTCGCGCCGCTCGCCGGGTTTATGGCTAACCTGCACCAGCTGCCAGCTACCCAACTCTTTTAACCCCATACTGACATTGCCGCGCGAAATCCCCAGCAGCTCACCAATTTCATTGGCACAGAGCGGTTGCTCGCTAATCACCAGCAGGGCGTAAATTTGGCCAACGGTACGGTTAAAGCCCCAACGGCTGCCCATTTCGCCAAAGTGGTAAACAAAGGATTCAATCATTGGAGTCATTTGCATATGAGCGCCTCATTACTGAACTTTCAGAAATTTCTGAAACAATAATACGCTTGTTGCTTGATCCAGATCAACATAATTTGCAGGTATGACTGCGAACTAATTAAAAGAATTTAGTGGGCGTTGAGCGCACGATTCAGAAAAAAAGTTGGGCTTTTCTGTCGACAGGACTGTTAAGGCTTGATAGAACTGCTAAAGTAGTGAAACTCACCCGCGAAACATTCATTACGGATCAAGTTAGTTACGCCGTTAACTTAACGCAAGGTTTAACCTATGTTTAGAACAATATCCATTCAAAAACGTTTACTGGCAGCCTTTGGCGCGCTGGCTTTTATGCTGGCCGCGTTGGGGCTTTATAACCTGAATACTATGTCGCAGATTCGTGAACGGGCGAATTTGGTCGAAACCAATATCTTACCGTCACTGATGAGCCTGGCGGACTTAAATCTGAATGTTACCCGCCTGAGGGTCTTAACCTTACGCTTAATGTTAACAACCGACATTACGCAGGAAGGTGCCACACTGAACGAAGTAGAGCAGTTACGGACAGAGGTACGGCGTAATGAGCAGGCATTTGCTGCTAACATGTATCTGGATGAAGAGAGAAAAGTTTTTGCTGACTTCGAAAAAAGATTACAGCAATATTTGCAGTTACAGCAAGAAGCGCTCGAATTTCTGAAGCAGGATGAGACCGGCATGGCGCTGGATTTGCTGCAGCAAATTAACCCAATTACGGCACAGATGACAACGGATTTGCTCGATCTCACCCGTATCAACCAGCAAGCCGCCAATACCGCGCGTACCGAATCCGTCAGTGCTTATCAGGCCGCCCGTATTATTGTGATTGTACTAATAGTGTTAGTAGTGGCGGTTGCTATAGTGATTGCACTGGTGATTTCACGCGGTATCAATCAGCCGCTGGAGCAGGCGGTCGCCTCTGCGCGGCAAATTGCGGAAGGTGATCTGACACAGCGTATCAACAAAGACGGTGACGATGAATTAACCCGCCTGGCTGAAGCCTTACAACAAATGCAGCAAAAACTGCGTGATGCCATTGGCCATATTGCCAGCTCAGCCAGCCAGTTGGCCTCGGCAGCTGAAGAGCTAAATGCCGTAACCGATGAGTCCGCACGGGCTATTCAGCAACAAAATGATGAAGTACAGCAGGCCGCAACTGCGATCACTGAGATGAGTTCAGCGGTAGATGAAGTTGCGGCGACAGCGATGAAAACCTCTGATGCCTCGGCGCAATCGGCTAATCTGGCAAAAGATGGCAGTCACAAGGTTACGCAAACCCGTGCTGTGATCGGTAAGATGAATACCGAAGTGCAGCAAAGCGTTACTGTGATAAACGTACTGGCCGAGAAAGTATCGTCGATTAACCAGGTGCTGGAAGTGATTCGCAGTGTGGCCGAGCAAACCAACCTGCTGGCACTGAATGCAGCTATTGAAGCAGCGCGGGCGGGCGATGCCGGTCGCGGTTTTGCCGTGGTTGCTGATGAGGTGCGCAGTTTGGCGCACCGCACCCAAACCTCTACCGGTGAAATTGAGCAAATGATCCAGCAGGTGCAAGGCTCAGTGCGTGAGGCGGTGGGAGCCATGGGGCTGATTAGTCAGAATGCCGGTGATGCCCAAAATGTGGCAGAAGAAGCCGCGGCTGCGTTAAGTCGGATTGCCGAGAATATTACCAGCATCAGTGATCAGAACCATGTGATTGCCAGTGCTGCTGAAGAGCAATCTAAAGTGGCACGCGAAATTGACCGTAATATTATTACGATTAGCGATCTGGCCAATCAGACCTCTGCCGGTTCACAGCAAACGTCGGCCAGTGCCACTGAGTTGTCGCGCCTGGCGATTCAGTTAAATGAACTGGTTAATCGCTTTAAAGTTTAAGCCTTAGTCAGGTTGAAAAGGGCGCCATTTGGCGCCCTTGTTATTTTTGCGGTCTAAAACATCCGTTGTCGTATGTTGCAGAGTGTATCGGCTGCCTGGGTTTAAGCGCGGAACTTAATCACCTCAGCCCGTAAACCGCGAGCCTGCCTCGCCACCTGTTCACTCAGTTGGCTATTGTTGTCAGCGCTACGCAGCGTATCCTCTGACATATCACGGATTTTCACCACATTGCGGTTTACCTCTGCTGCTACCGAACTTTGTTCTTCTATGGCAGTGGCGATCTGGGTCGTCATATCCATAATGCGGGTGATATCGCTGGTGATTTGTTGCAGCAGCTGGCTGGCTGAACCGGCTTGTTCGGCGCTTTGCATACCATCATCACGACACTGAAGCATCACTTTGGCAATATCCTTGGTTCTGCCCTGTAAGCTCTGGATAATACCCTCAATTTCCCGGGTAGATTGTTGGGTGCGCTGTGCTAAGGTGCGGACCTCATCAGCAACCACGGCAAAGCCGCGACCTTGTTCACCGGCTCTGGCTGCTTCAATAGCCGCATTCAGTGCCAGTAAATTGGTTTGCTCGGCAATGGCGCGGATCACATCCAATACTGACCCTATGCTCACGCTGTCGCGTTCCAGCTCGGCGGTGGCGGTACTGGCTTGCTGTAACCGGCTGGCCAGGGCTTTGATATGACTGACTGTGTCATTTACCTGCTGCTGGCCAGCCTGAGCGCTTTGGTTGCTGGCTTCAGCGGTATTGGCGGTATTCTCGGTACTGGCGGCAATTTCCTCTATGGTCGCGCCCATTTCTGTCACTGCCGTGGCCACCATATCGGTTTCCAATTGCTGGCTACGCATGACCTGATTGGTGCTTTGCGCAGCCGCAGCCAGTTCATCAGTCACTTTGTCCAGCGTGGTCAACGATTGATTTACGGTTTGGATCAGGCCTTGTACATCAGACAGTACCGCATTCATATCAGAGCCAAGATTGCTGATTTCATCTTTGCCTTTTAACACCAGGCGATGGGTAAAATCTTTGTCAGAGCGGATCCGGGCCAAATCAGCAGATGCCTGCTGGATAGGGCGATGAATGCTGCGGGCGATCAGGCTGACCAGCACCACCACCAGCACCAGAATAACGGCGAAAATACCCAGGCTCAGCCGGTTGATTTGGGTGCTGGCAGCGGTTAACGCCAGATCCAGCTCTTCGGATAATTGCTTTAACAATGCCTCGGTGGCTTGAATTTCACGCCGCATCTTGCCTTCATTGCCCTGGCTTTCGTTATAGCCCCGTTCTGCCATCGCACTATCCAGCGCGGCTAAGCTTTGCCGGTATTCGTTCAAAATTGTGTTGGCATTGAATTCTGGTGCGGCCTCTAAAGCGGCAAAAAACGGCTGTTGCTCTGCCAGAAATTTATTATCGCGACGCAGCAGATAGTCTTTCTCCAATCGCCGTAACTGCAGATAGTGCACCATTAATGTTGGCTCATTATCAATTTGTTGTGCCAGGCGTTGAGCAGCCTGGCGCATGGAGCCGATGAGACCTTCGTCTACGGTTAGGCCAATTTTCTGCTGCGCCTGCACCAGAGCAGCGAACTCTGCTACATAGGCACGCACCTGGGTGGCAAACTGCTGGCTTTTACTGTCATCCAATCCAAGAGTTTGTAGCAAGCTTTGTAATGTACTCAGCTTAGTTTGCAGACTCTGCTGGGTATTCTGGTGGCGTTCTAAATACCGCAGTTCTTGTCGCAGTAAAAAGTCTTTTTCATGACGCCGTAGCTGTAGCATTTCGCTATTCAGTTCGGCAACTAAACGGCTGGCACCGGACAGGTTATTTAGCACTTTCGCCTGATGCTGCATCAGTACTAGCATCAATGCCAGGGCGACAATGGCTAGCGTGGCGATAATAATTAACCGGCTTTTGATAGAGATAGTATTTAACTGCATAGCATTACCTAAGGTGAACAGGAGGGCTCCTGTAGATAGCATAAGCCGAATTAATCCAATCTGCTAAGGGCGTTAGCAGGTATTTTTCAGTTGGTCCGGTTATCGGTTCAGCCGCTGCGCTGGTGAGTCTGTGGTATGCTATAGCTGTGTTAACAGAGGAATGACTATGGCCCGCTACTCCGCCGATTTTATTAAAATGATGCCTAAATCCGATCTGCATTTACACCTGGATGGCAGTTTGCGTCTGGACAGCTTAATCGAGATGGCGAAACGCAGTCAGGTGACCTTGCCGTCAGAGAGCGTCAGTGGTTTAAAAGAGTTGGTATTTAAAGACCGCTATCAGAATCTGGGGGAGTATCTGCATTGCTTCCAATATACCTGTGCCGTGTTACGCGACCCGGAAAACCTGCAGCAGGCCGCTTACGAGCTGGCACTGGATAATCAGGCGGAAGGGGTCAACTATATTGAAGTACGTTTCGCGCCGCAGTTGTTGATTGACCTAACGCGTGGTATTGATTTTGACCAGATTATGCATGCAGTTAACAACGGGCTAAAGCAGGCAATGCAGGAATATAATGCCACTGAAGCAGTGCTGAGCGGTCAGAAGCCGCCGTTCTACTATGGCATTATTAACTGTGCGATGCGAATGTTTGGTAATAAAGGTTTCTCACCTTATTACACCAACCTGTTTCAATTAATGCGTGACTTTGCGCCAATGGATGTGATTAAGCTGGCGGCGATGGAGCTGGTGCGCGCCAGTGTCCGGCTGCGTGATGAAGAAGGCATACCAATTGTTGGTCTGGATTTAGCCGGGCAGGAAGCAGGCTATCCGGCCGGTAAATTTAAAGAAGTATACGAATACGCTCACCAGCACTTTTTGCTAAAAACCCTGCATGCCGGTGAAGCCTACGGTGCCGAGAGTGTGTTTGAAGCCATTACCGAGTGCTATGCAGATCGTCTGGGGCATGGCTACTCAATGTTTATACCGGAGATGATTCAGGATCCGGCTATTTCCGATAAAACAAAATATATCAATAACCTGGCTTCTTATATCGCCGATAAGCGTATTGCGATTGAAGTCTGTTTAACCAGCAACCTGCAAACCAACCCGGCGATTACCGATATCCGCCAGCATAAGTTTAAAGATATGCTGGAGCATCGTATTGCTACAGTCATTTGTACCGATAACCGCCTGGTATCGAATACCACAGTCAGTAAGGAATACCAGCTGGCGCTGGATAACTTCGACGTGCCGTTAAAACGGTTAAAAGATATGGTGGCCTATGGCTTTAAGAAAAGCTTTTTCCCAGGCAGCTATGTCGAGAAACGTCAGTATGCTAAACAGTGCCTGGAGTATTTTGACCGTGTTGCCCAGCGCTATGGCTTTATTTGATTGAAATCAAAAGCTTACTGTTAGCTGGCCTTTATTTAGCTGCTAGCTATTTCTGCTGTCTGCGGTAGTGTCGCTTTTTGCATACAGCTTAAGCTGTTGATTTTAAATGGAAATTTTTTTACCCCGTTTTAAGTGTCGCTAATTAGCAACAGTTAGCGACACCCCTATCCGCATTACCCTGTCAGAAATCACCTAAGTTTTTGAATCTAAATTGAAATTAAATGTTGGCACGCAGCATGCATTAACTATGGTAACGCTGCAGGGGAATAGCGTAAAAGCAATGCAGTATTACTTTTACGCGATTCTCCTGAGACAGCAAAGTTGCTCCACTGCGGGAGCCCATAGCCGGAGAAGTACCATGGATATGTTCTTAAGTTTTATCACGCTGTTTTTAGTTGCCAATATGGCTATCGTTTTTACCTTACTGCGTCGGGTTGACCTGAATAATGCCAGCGTCCAGGCCTGGGAACAGCAGCAACTGGCGCATTCAACTCAGGCTACGCAAGCAGTTTATGCTCAGGGTATGAACACCGAGTTAGCCCAGTAACCTATCCCATAGATCAGCTGTCGAGCTGAATCTGCCTTGGCCAGTCTTAGTACTGGCCTTTTTTTTACCTGCAGCAGCTAATTTATGCGGCTAACGGCAATACAAGGCTCTGAATTTTCAGTAAACTAAAGTCAGAATTCTCTGAGGGTGGAGCCCATGCGCTTTTCCATTCAAACGGCGTCATTGCGACAGTTAGTACTACTTAGCTTTTTTCTGGCCCTGATCCCGGTCGGGGTTTTATTGTGGCAGAGTAATAAATCCTTAAGTGGTGTCAGTAATTATGCTATTACCTCGGCCGAGCAGGCGGTGTCTACCGTGCGCCAGGCAGAAAGTATGCAAAGCCTGGTGGTCGATATCGAGCGGGCGGTGCGCCAGTATGCGGTGGTGCGCACTGAGGCGCTGCAGCGGCTGGCTTTAAACCATATCGACAATCAGCTACAGCTGTTAGCTCAGCTCTGTAGCAGTTTACCCGAATTGGCGTTATGCCAAAGTCAGCGCGATGCTTTGCAAAGCCTCAGATTAAAATTTATCGAACCGACCAGCGAAGTACCTGAAGCCTTACTGCTGCAAGTGCGTACCCAGCAACAGCAAATCACTAAAGAAATCTGGGATCTGTTAGAGCGGCAATTGGAGAATCAGCAACAGCAGGTCGCGAAAACCCAGCAACAGCTGGCCTGGGAAACCTTTGCTCTGGTGTTACTCACCTTATTATTGGTGTTATGGGCCTCCGGCCGGATCACGGCGCCGGTACAGAAGTTGGACCGGATGATCCGGGCCATTGCGCAGCCCAAGCATCAGTTTCCGGACGAAAAACTGCGCGGGCCGCGTGAACTGGCGGAGCTGGGTGAACAATTACGCTGGCTGAGTTCCCGTCTGCAGCAATTAGAAGCCTTACGGCTGGTGTTGCTGCGCCATGCTTCACACGAGCTAAAAACGCCACTTTCCAGTATTCGCGAAGGTTGCGCCCTGTTAACCGAGCAGTTGGTTGGTCCGCTTAATGCGCAGCAGCAGGAGGTCGTTAGCCTGCTAAATGGCAGTGCCGATCGGCTCAGCGTGTTAACCGAGCAGCTCCTTGACTATAACCGCCTGCTACAACAAGCCCAGCCGAATTGGAGCCAGGTGGTGCCACAGCAACTGATGCAGGAGTGTTTTAGTGACCATGCGTTATCGCTACAGCAACGCCAGCAACAGGTGAAGCTTGATTGTCAGCTCAGTTCACTTTGTACTGATGCCACCTTGTTTCGGCGCATTCTGGATAATCTGATTAATAACGCCCAGGCCTATGGCGCCGAAGGCAGTCCGGTTTGGGTGAAATTATACCGACAGGACGAATCCGTGGTATTGGAGGTGGCCAATAATGGCACCCCGATCCCAGTGGCACTGCGTGAGAAATTATTTGAACCTTTCCAGCGGGGCACGACCCCACGTTTTGATGCAGTGCAAGGTTCGGGGTTGGGGCTGTCCATTGTGGCAGACTGCGCCCGCTTGCTTGGCGGGCATGCGGATATTGTTGACGTCGTCTATGCCGATGTCTGTATCCGGGTAAGGTTGCCGCTTTCAGGAGAAAAAATGGTATGAGAAATTTAGTCTGGGTAGCGTCACTGGCGCTGTTATCAGCCTGTCAGGTTACGCCGCCGCCGGCACCGCCGCCAGCCGAACCGCAGCTTGAAGTGATGCCGGAGCAGCCAGAGCCAGCGCCGCAGGAAGAGCCGCAGTTGCTTGATCTGCTAAAATTTACTGATGAGCCGGCAACGCTGCAAGCCTGGCTGGATTATAAACAAAGCATTCTGGCTGAGCCGGAGGCTGAGCGCCAACGTTTACTGCAACTGACGGAACCGGACGAGGTAGCGCAATTCCAGTTCGCGCTATTGTCGCTGCACCCGGATATGCCTTATGTCAGCCGCTTTAAGGTGCAAACGCAATTGGCTGAGGTGCTGCTGAGTTTCCCGCCGCGTTTGGCTGCTATCTTTAGCTGGGAGCTAACCTATAATCAGAAGCTATTGGAAGCTGAATCGGCAGTCAGTGCCGTTACCCGTTTAAATGCCCAGCAACTGGACCAGTTAGAACGGCTACAAAAAACCAACCGGGAATTGCAGAAGAAAATTGATGCCCTGACCCAAATCGAGGCCGAGTTAAACCAGCAACCGGTGGAAAATAACGGAGGCAATAATGGCCCGGGATAACCCTCGCTTATTGTTGGTCGATGATGATCCGAGTTTACTGCGGCTGTTAACCCTGCGTCTGGAAGGCGAAGGCTATCAGGTGATTAACGCCGACAGCGCTGAGACTGCCTTAGCATTGCTGGCGAAGCAGAGCGTTGACGTGGTGTTAAGTGATCTACGGATGCCAGGACTGGATGGTATGAGCCTGTTTGATGAAATTGCTAAACGCTACAAAGGCGTACCGGTGATCCTGATGACGGCGCATGGCTCTATTCCGGAAGCGGTCGCTGCCACGCAGCGCGGCGTGTTTGGCTTTCTGACCAAGCCTCTGAACCCGGCTGAGCTGCGCGAAGTATTACAACGCGCGTTGAATCAATCCTTACCGGAGCAGGAGCAATGGCGCGAGGCCATTATTACCCGCAGCCCACTGATGCAAAATGTGCTGGAGCAAGCGTATCGGGTGGCACAGCGGGATGTCAGCGTACTGATTACCGGTGCCAGTGGTACCGGTAAGGAATTGCTGGCCAAAGCCATCCACAATGCCAGCCCGCGGGCCGCTAAGCCTTTTGTGGCGATTAACTGCGGCGCCTTACCTGAGCATTTGCTGGAGTCTGAGCTGTTTGGCCACAGTAAAGGGGCCTTTACCGGCGCGGTCACTGAGCATGCTGGTTTATTCCGCGAAGCAGATGGTGGTACCCTGTTTTTGGATGAAATTGGCGATATGCCGGTAGCTTTACAGGTAAAATTACTGCGTGCGCTGCAGGAGCGGCAAATCCGGCCGGTAGGCAGTGCTAAAACGATCCCGATCAATGTGCGGGTGTTGTCTGCCACGCACCGGGATTTACAACAGGCGATGGCCGACGGCAGTTTCCGCGAAGACCTGTACTATCGGTTAAATGTGGTAAATCTGCCGCTACCCACATTAGAGCAACGGGCAGAAGATATCCCGCTATTGGCGCGCCATGTGTTGCAGCAAAGTGCCGAGCGGCATCATGTAAAGGTGACCCGCTTCTCCGATGATGCCCTGCAGCTGCTGGCTACCGCAAAATGGCCGGGTAATGTGCGGCAACTGGTCAATGTGATTGAACAATGTGTCGCCTTAACCCAGAGCCCGGTGATTTCAGCGTCCTTAGTAGAGCAGGCGTTATCGCAGAATAGCAGTTATTGGCCGACGCTAATCGAAGCGCGCGACCAGTTTGAACGCCAGTATCTGATCCGGGTATTGCAAATGACCGAAGGCAATGTCACCCGGGCCGCCGAACTGGCGGGACGCAATCGCACCGACTTTTATAAGTTGCTGAAGAAACATGAACTCAGTGCCCAGCAGGTCGCCGAACAGGGTGATGAGCTGGAATAGGGCACTGCGAAGGAAGAAACAAAGATGAATAAACCTACTCCGTCTGATGCCTGGCTGGCCGAAGA
This sequence comes from Alishewanella sp. BS5-314, assembly GCF_025377695.1. Classification (NCBI taxonomy): domain Bacteria; kingdom Pseudomonadati; phylum Pseudomonadota; class Gammaproteobacteria; order Alteromonadales; family Alteromonadaceae; genus Alishewanella; species Alishewanella sp. BS5-314. Next base: position 2,305,581 of record NZ_JACEHJ010000002.1, on the reverse strand, counting down.
AGCGGAAAGTCCGGCGCTGGTCCGGGCAAAAATCGTTAGCGAGACAGCGCGGATCAGCTGGCTGGAGCTGCAAAAGTTTTATGCCGCCGGCAGTGTGATTAGCGTCGCCGCCGAGCTGGATTTAATTGACGTGGCCTTTGCATTTAGCCGCGATGATAAGCAGCAGGTTGCGCAGTGGCTGCAAAGTGCTCAGGTGGTTCGTACCAGCGAACAGCAAGCGCAGCAGTGGTATCAGCAACAGGCCGAACTGTGGGCCGTGGTCATTTCACCCTGGGTTCTGGTGCAGGATAAGCCATTACCGCAACAGTTAAATTAACCCCTACCTGCGCAGGAGCCTGTTATGAGCCTGGACTATAAAACCGTTGCCTGTTCTCACATTACGCTGTCGCAGTTGATGTTACCCTCCCACTCCAACTTTAGCGGTAAGATCCACGGTGGCTATCTGCTATCGCTGATGGACCAGATCGCCTTTGCCTGTGGCTCTAAATTTAGTGGTAAATACTGTGTCACGGCGTCGGTAGATCGGGTGGATTTTCTCAGTCCGATCGAAGTCGGGGAGTTGGTGACACTGAATGCTTCGGTGAACTATGTCGGTACCAGCTCAATGGTGGTCGGGATCCGGGTTGAAGCGCAGAATATTCAAACCGGCCAGATAAAGCATTGTAACTCGTCGTACTTTACGATGATTGCCAAGGACGCGGATACCGGCAAGCCGGTGGCGGTGCCACGCTTGATCCTGCGTAGCAAGGAAGAAGTGATGCGGTACCTGAAAGCGGCCGAGCGCATTGAACTGCGCAAGCAAAAGCCGGCATCGGCGGAACCCTTTGCCGGCTGTCTGGAGCAGGCAGTCTGCGAAATCCGCCAACATCATGATGCCAGAGTAGAATTGGTGATTTAACTGATAAAAAAGGGCGGCCATGAGCCGCCCTGATTTGCAGAAAACCACAGCAGGTGCCGGCGTTAGTAACCCGCGGCCTGACCATCTTTACGGGATTCGGAGGCGCCGATCCAAACACCATTGACATGGTCTTTCATAATCGCCTGATAGCCACCATAGCCACCTAAGCCATAACGTACGTCGTGACCACGTTTTTGTAATTCACGCACCGTTTCAAACGGAATACCACGCTCCACTTCAATATAGCCACCGTTTTTCAGATAGGCATCCTGGCCGTCCGTAGGTTCAGTGCTGCCCAGATGCTGCCAACGGGCGGCATCACCGGCTTCCTGCAGGTTCATACCAAAATCCACCATATTGACCAGAATTTGCACATGGCCCTGCGGCTGCATGGCGCCGCCCATTACGCCATAGCTGATCAGCGGCTTGCCGTCCTTGGTGACAAAGGCCGGAATAATGGTATTAAAAGCGCGCTTACCAGGCTCATAGACGTTGGCGTGATTTTTATCCATCGAGAACAACTGGCCACGATCCTGGAACACAAAGCCTAAGCCTGGCACCACCACGCCAGAGCCCATGCCACGGTAGTTGCTCTGAATTAATGACACCATATTGCCGTCTTTATCGGCGGTGGTCATATAGATGGTATCGCCTTCATACAGATGCGGGTTGCCGGCATCGACGCGCTGGGCGGCACGTTGGCTAATCAGCTTGGCGCGCTCGCGGCCGTATTCCTCAGAAATCAGTTTGCTGATTGGTGTTTTGTAAAAGTCCATATCGGCATAAAACTTGGCGCGATCTTCAAACGCCAGTTTTTTTGCTTCCACCATCAGGTGGATGCTTTCCGGGCTGTTAAAACCGAGGGCGGCCAGATCAAAGTTCTTGAGTATTTGCAGCATTTGTAAGGCAGCAATACCCTGGCCGTTTGGCGGCAGCTCCCAAAGGGTATAACCTTTATAGTCGACGCCCACCGGCTCTACCCAGTCTGAACGGTGATTCGCAAAGTCGGCAAAGCGCAGATAGCCACCGTTTTCCGTCATAAATTTATCGATTTTGCGGGTAATTTCGCCCCGGTAAAAAGCATCACGACCGTCTTTGGCGACGGTGCGTAGCGTGTACGCCAGGCCCGGGTTCTTAAAAATCTGGCCCTTAGCTGGCGCCTTGCCATTAATGGTAAAGCTGCCTTTAAAATCGCCGGGTTGTGGGCTTAACACTGGCACACTGCGATCCCAATAGTAGGCGATTAGTTCAGTAACCGGGAAACCTTTTTCGGCGTAATCGATAGTGGGTTGTAGCAGCTGTGGCATTGGCAGCTTGCCGAATTTCTGGTGCATTTCAAACCAGCCATCGATAGTGCCGGGCACGCTAATCGGCAGCATGCCATGGGGTGGTAAATCGCTGCGGCCCAGTTTATCCAGCTCGGCCTTTAAGGTGTTATAACTTAATCCCAGCGGCGAGCGGCCAGAGGCATTTAGCCCATAGAGCTTGCCGGTTTTGGCATCCCAGATCATCGCATAGAGATCACCACCAATGCCATTACCGGTCGGCTCCATTAAACCTAGGGCCGCATTGGCGGCAATGGCGGCATCAATTGCGTTGCCGCCTTGTTTCATAATATCCAATGCAATCTGGGTTGCCAGTGGGTGGCTGGTGGCCGCCATAGCTTCTGTTGCGATCACTTCGGAGCGGCTGGCAAAGTCTTTACCGGTAATGCGATCGAAAGCCTGTACCAGCGGCGAGGCGGTGATACCAAGCCCCAGCGCCAGCGTTAACAGTGTTTGCTGCATAAATTTTATCCCCTGTGGTTTTGGTTAAACTTAAGCAGTTGTTAATACGCATACCAGCGGCTTTCGCTCAGTGGTTAGTTTTCGGCGTTAAGCGGGTGGGCACTTAGCTGTTGGCGTTCCTGTTCGGTTAACAACGCCGCCTGTTGCTGTTGATAATCAAATTTCACCATGGCGGCAGTGCCCGATACCGTTTTCTGGCCGTTTTGCCAGGCTTCCTGATACACCTTAAACGAGCGATTACCCACTTCACTGATCCAGGTTCGAATTTCTACCGGCTCGCCATAATGGGTCTGGGCATGGTAATTCAGTTGAATACCGGCAATAATCAAAGCCCATTTTTTAACGTCCAGATCTGGGGTAAAGATTCGGAACACCGGCTGGCGGGCGCTTTCAAACCAGACGGCAAACACCGTGTTATTAATATGCCCTAAGGCATCAGTATCAGAAAAACGGGGCTGGATAACCTCGGTAAACATCAGTAGGACCTTGTAATGACCAATTTTATTGAAGTGTATGATAATGCGTTAAGCCCGGCACTTTGCCAACAGCTGATTAGCACCTTTGAGCAAAGCCCGCATACGCAAACCGGCCGTACCGGCGCAGGCGTTGATACCAGCAAAAAAATCAGTACCGATCTGTATCTGAATGAGCATGCTGAGTATCAGGCTTTGTTACAGCAGATTATTCAGGTTACCACCCACTATGCACATCAGTATTTTCAGAAGTACCATTTTGCCTTGATTGCGCCTGTGGGCATCACCACCCAGGATCCGGTCAGTGGCGCCCCCTTGCCGGTCACCCATGAAAATTTCAGCCAGTTTAGTGAGCAACAAACCTTTGATTTTATGCGTACCCTGTACCGGCTGGGGCCTATTCAGGCGCAAAAATATGCCGCCGGTAAGGGCAACTACAACTACTGGCATTGCGAGGTTTACCCCCAGCTGCCGGACAATGAACCGTTGCACCGCAGCTTGCTGTTTATGTTCTATCTGAATGATGTAGCCGAAGGCGGCGAGACCGAGTTTTATTATCAGCAGCAGCGTATTCAACCGAAAGCTGGCCGCATGGTAATAGCGCCGGCCTATTTTACCCACACTCATCGCGGCTGTATCCCGGTATCCGGTGACAAGTACATACTGACCAGCTGGATTTTACTGCAGCGGGCCGAAACCCTGTACGGGCTACCCACAAAGTAATAGTGACAGTAAAACAATCATAAAGCCAAATGATAATAATTGCTGTTTGAGTTATTAATTGCTAAGATGCGCGGCAATTTCAAACAGCATTAATTTATCCAGGTGAGGTTTTATGTTGTCGACTAAGCGTCAGCCCGTGGCTTTAGCCGTGGCGCTATCTTTAGGTGTGGTGAGCATGGCTGCAGCTGCGGAAGAAGCTGCCGCAGAAAGTAGTGCAGAAAAAGTGATGCCCTCTATTGAGGTGATCCGGGTCAAGGGTGATCAGCAGCTGCATCGTTTTGATGAAACCGGGTCGGTGATCCTGATCGACCGCGCCCAGATTGAGCAGGTGCAGCCACTGTCGACAGAGGATGTTTTGCGCCGGGTACCAGGTATCAATATTAAAGGTGAAGAAGAGACCTCCATTGTTGCGAATTTCGGTATTCGTGGCTTGTCTGCCAGTGAATCCAAATCCTTATTACTGGAAGATGGCGTACCGGTAGCACCAGGCTTATTTATCGGTAATGATCGCTACTTTAACACCCGTATTCAGCGGGTGGAGTCGGTTGAAGTGTTAAAAGGTTCGGCCTCTTTACGTTATGGCCCTTCGACTATCGGTGGCGTGGTGAACTATATCACCAAAACCCCTACCGATGGCGTACAGCTGTCTGCCCGTGCCGGTTCTTTTAATCTGCGGGAAATGACGCTGGAAGCCGGTGCTAAAAACCAGGCCGAAGATGCCTTCTTAGGCGTGGTGGCCACTAAAGCCAAGAGTGATGGCTTTATGGACAAGGGTTACGATATGTCCGATGTGATGGTTAAAGCCGGTTTAGCCATTAGCGATAAGCAAAAAGTCGGTATTAAGTTTGCCTACCATGAAAATGAGGCCAATATTTCTTACCGTGGAATTTTCCTCCAGCAATATCTGAACGGTGAGCGTAATAACCCGGCACCGGATGACTGGTATCTGACCGATAGAACAGCTTTTGATCTGAACCATGAGTATGTATTTGATAATAATGCTAAGTTAAATACCTTGGTTTACTGGAGCAATACAACCCGTGATTATTGGCGCTATGATGCCAACACCGCAGCTTCAAATGCCGCCGGGCGTTGGGTTTATACCGATAATATCGTCGGGAATAATCGCAGCTTTGAGCGTCTGGGGATTGAAAGCCGGTTAAGCTTTGATCAGCAACTGTTCGGCTATGCCGCCGCCACCGAGTTTGGTCTGCGCCTGATGGAAGAAGAAGCTGACGATACCCGGATCCGGGCAACGCGCGCCGCAGATCGCTCCGGTAACAATGACCGCCATATTATCGATTCCGCTAACAGTGTCGCCGGCTATGCGCAAAGCCGTATTCAGCTGACTGATGATTTTGCCGTTACCCCAGGTTTACGGGTTGAGTCTTATGAGCAAAAACGTACCATCCTGACGCAGAATGGCGATAGTGCTAAGACCTCTAACACCGAATTGCTACCTGGCGTAGGCGCAACCTACGAGTTAACCGCGAATGCACAACTTTATGGTGGTGTCTATCGTGCTTTCTCGCCAGCATCAAATGGTGTAGCACTGGATGGTTTAACCGATCAGCAGTTAGATGGTGAACGTTCAGTTAACTATGAGCTGGGCTTACGTGGCACAATGGGTGCGGCTAACTACGAAGTATCGGCTTTCTATATGGACTTTGCCAATCAGGTCGTTACCGGTAACAGTGATCCCAACCTGTCACAATCCAATGCAGGTAAAACCGAGCATACCGGTATGGAGTTCCTGTTTGGTTATAATCTGGGTGCTGGTTTCCGCTTAGATACCAATGCGACCTGGGTGCCGACTTCTGAGTTTAAAACAGGTGTCAATGCTGGCAACCGCCTGCCATATGCGCCTAAGGTGCTGGCTAATGTAGCCTTAAGCTACAGCGCTGATGCTTTTAGTGTCGCCCTGACCGCACACCACCGTGGTGAGCAATTCGGTGATCCAAGCAACCGCATCGATATTCCGGCTAACGCCGCTGGCGGTATCTGGGGTGGCTTATTACCGGCTTATACGGTCTATGATTTATTGGCGCAATATACTGCTTTTGAAGGCTTTACTGTGTATGGCTCAGTAAAGAACCTGACTGATAAGCAGTATGTCGCAGGTCTGCGTCAGGGCATTTATGTTGGCCCTGAGCGCGCCTTTGAAGCCGGTTTCCGTTACCGCTTCTAAAGCTGCCATTGGTATGACTAAGCCCGCTCTGTGCGGGCTTTTTTATTGACCGACTATTGATGTTAATCCGGCTTAAAAAAGTTCCCTAAATCAAAACAATTCTTGTTATTAATATTGATCTTAAAAATGATAATGGTTATCATTTGCGCCATCTTTTAAGGCGTAGCGCCATTACAGGAGTTAGGTTAATGTTGTTTGCTCAAAAGTCACTGCTTCGTCAAAGCTCTGTGGCACTGGCTATCGCCAGTGCGCTGAGTATTCCAGTTACCCAAGCGGAAGAGGCGACCGGTAGCCATATAGAGGTGATCGTGGTAACAGCCTCGGGTTACGAACAGAAACTGGTGGATGCACCGGCCAGTATTTCGGTGATTACTCAGCAAGATTTACGGGCAAGGCCCTATACCACACTGTTAGATGCGGTAAGAGATCTGGAAGGTGTCGACATTGGTGAAACCCGTGATAAAACCGGCCAGGGTACCATTAGCCTGCGCGGTATGGGCGCGGATTATACCCTGATCCTGGTTGACGGTAAGCGGCAGAATAACCATGGTGATATCTATCCTAATGCCTTTGGTGGCAATCAGTTTGGCCATATTCCACCGCTGGATGCCATTGATCGGATTGAGGTGATCCGCGGCCCGGCGTCAACCCTGTATGGCGCCGATGCACTGGGCGGCGTGATCAATATTATTACCAAAAAAGTGACAGAGAGCTGGCATGGTTCGGTGACTCATAGCCGCTCAAAACAAAGCGACAGTGCTTACGGCGATGATATTACCACCGACTTTAATGTAATGGGCCCGCTGATTCCCGGTGTATTGGGCGTGGCAGTGCGCGGCAGTGTTTATAATCGTCTGAGTTCGACGCCAGAATATGCACCTGTCGTTTATCCAAATGGTGAAACCCGCACCCGCTCGCTGGGCTTTGGTGCCGGAGGCAAAACCGTAGATAACGAAAACCGGGTACTGGGCGGGCGTTTAAGCTGGACGCCGACCGCGCAGCAAACGATTTGGTTTGATATCGAGTCTTCAACGCAGGACTATGATAATACGCCCTTTATTAATGCTAATGGCGTGCGCGAATTTCCGCTTGGTACAGTAGATAATATCAATACCATATGGGCCGCTGGCTTTTTCTGTAAAAACGGCGTTGGTAGTCGTGAAGCGGCTTGCGTACAAAGTGGCGGCACCTGGGCGCGGCGCGCTAACCCACAGGTCGGCTACAGTGAAACCCAGGAGTTTACCCGTGATACCTGGTCGCTGACGCATGAAGGTAAGTGGGACCAGCTCAACAGCTTTATCTCGCTCTCTTATGTCGATACTAATAACAACGGTCGAACTCTGCCTTTTAGTGTGGCAGAGCGGGCGTTACTGCTGCAAATGATTGATGGCACGGGGTCTTACACTGGTTTAACCGAAGCGCAGCGTAAAGCATTGGCGGAAGCGACCTTCCTGCCGCGACCTCAGCGGGTAATGAACAGTAACCAGTATACCCTGGATCTGAAAGTCGATTTCCCATTTGAAGCCGCCGGACGGCATACCATGGTTATGGGCGCGCAGCTGATCCGCGGTGAACTGGAGGATGGCGTTTTTGGGATTGAAAGCGGCACTCCGGGGGCAGTGCAGAAACATAATATGTGGTCCGTATTTGCTGAAGATACCTGGGATCTGACCGGCGCTTTCTCGCTAACTGCTGGCCTGCGGCATGATGATCATCAAATCTTTGGTAATCAGTTAAGTCCGAGAGTCTATGGTGTTTATACGCTAAGCGATGCCTGGACCATTAAAGGTGGCGTCAGTACCGGCTTTAAAACACCTAAAACTACTCAGTTGTATGATGGCGTAGTCGGTTTCGGCGGTCAGGGCACCTCGCCGATGTTTGGTAACCCGGATTTAAAACCGGAAACCAGTGTATCGACCGAGCTGGCGGTGTATTGGAGTCATCCAAACGGACACAACTTTAACGCCACAGTGTTTAAAAACGATTTTGATGACAAGCTCGCATCCCAGCCTTGCGGTGCGGGTACGAGTATTGTCTGTACTGAAACCGGTGAATTTGCCGAACTGGGTTATGCCACCAGCAGTAAGACCGTCAATATTGACAAGGTCACTATTCAGGGCGCTGAGCTGGCGGGCCGGGTCGAGTTGCTGGCGCAACTGGCGCTGCGTGCAAACTATACCTATACCGATAGCGAACAGAAAAGTGGTGCGTTAAAAGGCCGTCCGCTGGGTAATACCGCCAAACATATGGCTAACCTGACATTAAGCTGGCAGGCCAGTGATACATTAAATCTGTTCTTAACCTCTGAGTACCGCGACCGGCGCTACCGCTCCTGGGATACCGTGAACAACGAAGCGCTGTACTTTAAAGGCTATAACGTGCTGCATCTGGGTGCGGCTTATCAGGCCAGCGATGCGGTGAGTTTTAATTTCCGCATCAATAACCTGCTGGATAAAGACTTTACCTCATACAACATCGTGTTTACTGAGTGTAATGATACCGCCGCCAGCTGTGTTCGCGATAGCAGTGGCCAGAACGGTTACAGTGCCGCCTTTGTTGATGATTACAACAACAAGGACAAAAGTCGCAATTACTGGGTAGGGATGAATGTCCGCTTCTAATCGTAAGAAGCCGGCAGCAGCCATGGCGCGCCTGATGCGCGCCCTACACACCTACAGTGCAATGTGGGTGTTGTTGTTACTGCTGTTTTTCTCTGTTACCGGCATCACCCTTAACCATCCGGACTGGCAAAGCAAATGGGGAGCGCGACAGCAGTTGCAGCAGTTGCCGCTGCCTGAACCTCTGCAGCATTGGCCGCTTACCACGCAGCAGCAGGAATATGCAACAACGCTGGTGGACTGGTTGAAACGCACTCATGGCGTCGCTGGCATCAGCTGGCAAGCCCGTTTTGACAGCGATGAACAAACCCTGGAGCTGAGCTTTAAACGACCAGCGGGTTTTGCCGTAGCCCTGGTGGACTTTTCTGCCGCAGAAATAGAGCTGGAACAACAGTTTAACGGCTATCTGGCGTTGGCAAATGACCTGCACAAAGGGCGGGATAGCGGTGCCCTGTGGAAAGCCCTGATTGACATTACCGCTATCGCCTGCCTGTTGTTTGCGCTGACTGGTTTTTATCTGCTGCTGAAAATGCCATCGAAAAAGCAGTTAGGTAACGCCCTGGCTGTGCTTGGCGGCGTGATGGCCGTGCTGGCTTATCTGCTGGCCTTTCACTAAAGCCGATCATTAACAAGGAGAACATTGTGAGAAAACCGCTATTTGCCCTGGCATTGCTGCTCGGCCTGGGCAGCCAGCCGCTGTCGGCGGCACAGGCCGACATTGTGCTGACGATCCCCGAGATTGCTACGGCGCAGTACTACCGGCCTTATGTCGCTGTCTGGGTGGAAGACGCCCAGCAGCAACCGGTAAAACTGATTGCCCTGTGGCGTAAGGAGCCTGACTGGCTAAAAGATATCCGCCGCTTCTGGCGCAAAATCGGCCGTAGTGATACTGCGCTGGTTGATGCGATGACCGGTGCCACCCGCACCCCCGGTCAGTACCGGTTAAGCTGGGACGGCACCGATGATCAGGGGCAGGCGCTGGCCCCTGGTGCTTATACGCTCTATGTTGAAGCCTCGCGGGAGCAGGGGGGGCGTAGCCTGCAAAAAATTGATTTTCAGTTAAATGGTCAACCACAACAACTGAATGCGGCGGCGGCTGAAGAGCTGGGACCGTTGACGCTGACGCTTAAATAAGTGACTAAACAGAAGAAGGATATACCGATGAAGAAATTACTTACTGCTGCCATGCTGGCACTTTTTAGCCAGGCGAGTCTGGCCCATACCCTGTGGGTGATGCCAAGTCATTTTGTGTTATCAGGCGAAGACACCTGGATTTCGGTCGATGTGTCTGCCGCCAATATGACCTTTGTCGCCGATAAAGGGGTATCGCCTGACAATCTGAGCCTGGTGTTTCCTGATGGCAGCCGGCATAAGTTTAGTCAGAGTTATCAGGGCAAACGCAAATCCCAGGCCGACCATCAGCTGGTGCAGGAAGGCACTTACCTGATTGAAAATGGTGGCCCGGCGCGCTACTTCACTATGTTTGAGGTGAACGGCGAGCCTAAGCGCATTATGGCGGATAAGCGGGCGGCGGCTAAAGAGCTACCGGCTGGCGCGACTAAGGTGACGACCAGCCGGGGGCAGAGTAAAGCCCTGGCGGTGGTGACGGTAAAGGCACCGAATCGCACTGCGCTGGACCCGAAAGGGGATGGCTTTGAACTGAACTTTATTACCCATCCGGCGGATTATGTGGCAGAGGATAAGATTGAATGGCAACTGCTAATGGACGGCAAACCCGCTGCCGGTGTTAAGGTAGAGCTTTCTCAGCAGGATGAGTTATACCGTAATGCGGCCGGGCGGCAGATGCTGGAAACGGATGCGGCGGGCAAACTGGCTTTTACCCCGACGCAAGCCGGTCGTTACCTGATCGAGGCCAGCTATCAGTCAGCAGAAAAGACTGAACTGGCAGATCAGATCCGGGCGACACTGACCCTGACTTTTGAAGTCGGCTTACCTTAACGGGGGGTTGCGGTGACGGCTGTCTGTGCAGACTGCCGTCGTCGCACTTTATGCTGTCGTAGTCTGCTGAAAGTACTTAATCATCTGTAAATGAGGAATATCGTCTTCCAGGTAAGGCTCACTGGCGGCACGGAAACCGAGATCTTCATAAAACCGCTGCAAATAACACTGGGCTGAAATATAAATATCCGTTGCCGGCCACAGTTCATTGGCCACAGCCAGCGTACGCTCTACTAACACCCTGCCAAGCCCCAGGCGGCGTGCCGTTTGTGACACACAAACCCGGCCAATGCCCGGGTAGCCGGCAAAGCTGACGTTGGGGGCCAGTACCCTGGCGTAAGCAATCACCTTGTCGCCTTTCCTCAGCAGCACGTGGCGACTTTGCGGCTCTAAATCCTTTTCATCTAATTCCGGATAGGGACAGTTTTGTTCGACGACAAATACATCCACCCGCAATTGCAAAAGGGAGTACAGGGTTCGCGTGTCCAGCTCGTCGAAGGTCAACACCTGCCATTGCATCATTTGGGTTCCTCTGGTTTACTCTTTTTTACTATAGCAAAGCAGACTAGCCGGCGACCAGCCCGCTGTGCTGCGAAATAGCCCGAGCATAGCCTTGGTCGTCACAAATTTGCAATCAACTGCTGGCATATTACGACTATTTTCCCGAATGATAATGATGGCGAACGTGAATGACTAAATCTCAGCAAGTAAACTACGATATTTCTGGCGTTGAGCCACAGGCAAACTTTTCTGATAACCCCAGTTTTCAGCAGGTTGTCGCGCAGCGATTAGATCGGCGCCAGTTTTTGCGCGGTGCCATGGCACTGGCGGTCGGCAGTTTTATTGGTACTAGCCTGGTAGGTTGCGATACTAAGGTTAGCGCCGTTAGTTCGGCAGTCAAACAGGGTTTAATGGGCTTTGAGGCTGTGGCGGTAAACCGTTTTGACAGTGTCACTGTGCCAACGGGTTACACTGCTAAGCCATTTTTACCCTGGGGCACACCGCTGCTGGACGGCGCGGCGCCCTATAAAGCGGATGGCACTAATACCGCCGCCGATCAGGAAAAACAAATTGGCTCGCACCATGATGGCATGCACTTCTTCCCGATTGATTTAAAGGATGGTGGCACGGACTCGGGTGAAGGTTTACTGGTAATGAACCACGAATACTGTGATCCGATGATCCTGCATGCCTTTGGTGGTGCCGGCTTACCGCGGCAGGCGGAAGAGGTGCATAAGGAGCTGGCAGCACACGGCGTTAGTGTGGCGCATATCAAACGGGATGACAGTGGTCAGTGGCAACTGGTTAGCGGCAGTCAGTACAATCGTCGGATCACTGGCATGACACCGATGCAGCTGACCGGCCCGGTGCGCGGTCACGCCAAGGTTCGCACTCAGTACAGCCCGGATGGCACCGCCACCCGCGGCACGCTGAATAATTGTTCGCATGGTGTCACCCCCTGGGGCACCTATCTAACCTGCGAAGAGAACTGGGCGTTGCTGTTTGTAAACCGCGACCAACGGATGCCGCGTGAGCATCGCCGTTATAGCGTGTCAGATTTTAATAGCATTATGCATTGGGAAACGGCAGCCAGGCAGGATCAGGTGCTGGCGCGTTTTGATGCATCAGCAGTTGCCGAAACTGCGGAGCAGGATTTCCGGCATGAGCCCAACACCTTTGGCTGGATTGTTGAGATTGACCCCTTTAACCCGGGCAGCGTGCCGGTTAAGCACACCGCCATGGGGCGCTTTGCCCATGAAGGCGTAATTTTCGCCAAAGCAGAAGCCGGCAAGCCGCTGGTCGCCTATTCCGGCGACGACTCACGTTTTGAGTATATCTATAAATTTGTATCAAAAGAGCTCTATGATCCGGCAACGGCCGGTCCGCATCTGTTGGATAGCGGCACCCTCTATGTCGCCCGCTTTAATGACGATGGCAGTGGCGATTGGCTGCCACTGGACCTGGCAGATGCCGGCTTTCGGGCTAAGGCCGAGGCGGCCAAGGTCGAGTTCAGTGATCAGGCTGATGTGCTGTTAAATACCCGGTTAGCGGCTGATATCGCCGGTGCTACCAAAATGGACCGTCCGGAATGGGGCGCGGTACACCCACAAACCGGTGAAGTGTATTTTACGCTGACCAATAATGATCAACGGCATAGCTCACAGCTCAACGCCGCCAATCCGCGAGCCAGCAACAGCCAGGGCCATATTATTCGTTGGCGTGAGCAGGCGCAGCAGCGCTTTAGCTGGGATATCTTTATGTTAAGTGGCGACGTCTATACCTACACGCCGCAGCACCAATTTATGCTGACCGCTGAGAATCACCATGCCTCGCCGGACGGGCTTTGGTTTGACCCTAATGGCTTATTGTGGATCCAGACCGATATGTCCGGAGGCCAGTTAAGAGAGGGGGCCTTTGGTAACAACCAGATGCTGGTCGCCGATGTGGCAACACATCAACTGAAACGCTTCCTGGTCGGGCCGGTGGGCTGTGAAATCACCGGCGTGGTGATGACGCCGGACTGCCGTACTATGTTTGTCAATATTCAGCATCCGGGGGAGGGATCTGGCCCGTACAGCTTTAGCAGCACCTGGCCGGATCGCGGTACCCGTAGGCCACGCTCGGCAACGGTAATTATTACCAAGGATGATGGCGGTATCATCGGTAGTTAACGGATCAATAAGGCGATACCTGCCACGGTTAGCACGGCGCCTGCCCAGGCGCCCCAGGCTGGCCGGCGGCGGTATACCAACCATAACATAGGTAGAATCAACACCGGACTAACAGAGGAAAACAGCGCCACCATACCGGCGTCACCACTCTTTAGCGCCTGCAAAATTAACGTCATGCCCAGCACCATCGACAGACTGGCGTTAATAAACACATAGCCGAAGATTTTCGGTGTCAGGGGTAAATAGCTTTTCGCAATACGCCAACCCAGTAACCAAACCAGCAGGTGCAATGCAAAGCCGGTGCTCATCCGCACGGCAGAACCGGCTATTGCATCCAGGCCCTCTACCATCAGCGGTTTCAGCATCAGGGTTGAGACGGCCTGACACAGTGCCGATAACAATGCCAGCGCTATGCCAATCTTCAGCCCTTGCTGGCTGCTTTCCCACTGATGTTGCTCCTCTTTGCGCTTACCAAAGGCGATAGCAATCATCACACCGCCGACTAACAGGCTGCCGCCAACCAGGGTCAGTCCCCACAGGGTTTCTCCCAAAAAAAAGTACGCCAGCAGCACCGAGAACAGCGCATGGGTTGCGAACAACACACCGGCCCGGCGCGGACCCAGACGATTCATCGCGGCAAAGAGGGCAGTATCACCAATAAAGATCCCGATAGCACCGGATAGGATCAGCAGCAAAACCTGCGCTGAGGCCAAGGTCTGCCAACTACCACTGAGCAAGCTAAGTAGCCATAACAGCGACATAGCAATCAGCATCCGATAGCGGGTAAAGGCAAAGGCACCTAAATGGGTAGCGGCCTGCGCCGACAATAAACTGCCAAAGGCCCAGCAGGCAGCTGCCAATAGCGCCAGATATTCGTATGACAAAGCAGCATCCGTGAGTAACGCAGGAACCTGATTATACCGGCAGTCGCGGTATAAATTTTACCTAATTTTCAGACTTTTTTGTTTTAACTTAGTGCCAACTTGTATCTGTCATCTTTCAGGCTAATACTGATAGCAGTAGCCAGTTGAGGAAGTCGTTATGGCAGTAGTGCAGTGGCGTTCGATGCGTACCCAGATCGCGCTGATCGCAGCGAGTTGTTTAGTTATCGCGGTGTTGCTCAGCATAGTGTTTGGCGTTTGGAGTTCACAGAAACTGTTTAGCCTGAACCGGCAACAAAGCAGTGAGCTATTTTTACAACAGGTCAATCAGCGGCTGGATTATCAGCTGCAGCTGCAGGCGGATCAGCTAGAGCAGCTGATTGACCAGAGTTTAAGCCGCGCCGAGGCGATAGCGGTTGCGGCCCAGGCCATGCAACAGATGGCCATACCGCATAGCCGCGAACACTACAGCAGCCTGGTGGAGGCGGTAGTGCGGCAATATCCACAAATTCTCGGTGCTTATCTGGTATGGGAGCCGAATGCGGTGGATGGGCGTGACGCCGACTTCCTGCAAAGCCCCGGACATTCTACGCCGCAAGGGCAGTTTGGCCCTTACTGGACCCGCGATCCCAAAGGCAATATTGATTTGCAGCCGGTAGAAACCGAAGGGCTTTATGACGAAGCGCGTAATCAACGCGGTTTACGAGGCAGCGAATGGTACCTGTGTCCACGTGATCGCAAAGGCCCCTGTGTGGTTGACCCGGCAGTCTGGCAGGTGCAAGGGGTGCCGACCCTGATGACTTCGGTGGTACTGCCAGCCTATCAGGGCAGTCGCTTTACTGGCATTAGCGGCGTCGATATCTCGCTGGCTTTTCTGCAGCAACAGCTGGAGCAACTCGATCAGCAGCTGTTTAATGGCGTCGGTGAACTAAGAGTGTTGTCCTACCACGGCTTTATTGCGGCTGATACGCAGGCACCAGCACAGGTGGGCGAGATGCTGCCCGAGTCGGACTGGAGTGCATTGCGGGCTGTGGTGCAGGCAGGCCAGCGGCAAATACAACAACAAGGCGAGATGTTAAAGGTCGCCGTACCCATCCGCTTTAAACAATTTGGCACACCCTGGTTATTAGAGTATCAACTGCCGCTGGCGGTCGCGCTGGCCGAGATCAACCAGTTAAATGACCGTCTTAGCAGCGAGTTTAATACCAGTATCCGTTGGCAGATCCTGCTTGGCGCAGGCATTGCGCTGGCGGGAACCCTGATCCTGGCATTCTTCTCCGGCCAGCTGGCGCGGCCGTTGCAACAATTGACGGCAACAGTCGATAAGCTGGCGCAGTCTGACGGCGATCTAACGCAGCGGCTACAGAGTGAGCGGGCAGACGAAATAGGTCAGCTGGCACGGGCTCTGGATCTGTTTTTGGTCAAAACGCACAGCATAGTAATGGATACGGCTAAGTTAGTGACGGAACTGCAGCAATCGGCACGTACCAGCGCCGGTATTGCGGAGCGCACCCATCAGGATGTGGCTTTCCAGCAAAAATCCATCGAGCAGGTTGCGACGGCGGTGACTGAGATGTCGAGCACGGCATCGGAAGTGGCAACCCAGGCTTCGTTAACTGCCGATCTGGCGCAGCGCGCCGCCGATGCCGTAACCTATGGTGATCAGGCGGTTTCTGAAACCAGCCGTATCGTTGGCTCTCTCGATCAGAGTATGCAGCAAGCTTCGTCTATGATGGCCGAGCTGGAGCAAGCCAGTCAGAGTATCAACAATATTGTCGAGGTGATCCGCAATATCTCGGAGCAAACCAATTTACTGGCGTTGAATGCGGCAATTGAAGCGGCCCGGGCCGGTGAAATGGGCCGGGGCTTTGCCGTAGTCGCCGATGAGGTACGTAACCTTGCATCCCGCACCCAGCAATCTACCGGTGAAATTCAGCAGTTGATCACGGATCTGGCCGGGCGTACCCAATCTGTGGTGCAGGCGATGCAGCAGAATAGGGTGCTGACTTCAGATTGTCAGAGCAGTGTGGTTAGTGCTCAGGATAAGTTACAGCAGGCGATCCGGGCGGCGGCCAGTATCTCAGATGCGGCAACCCAGATCGCTAGTGCTGCTGAAGAACAAAGTGTGGTCAGCGAAGATATCAGCAAGAATATCGTCGAGATCAGCAGCGCAGTAACCGGACTGAGTAATAGTGCCACCGAGGGCGCGAATCAGAGCAGTCTGCTGGCGCGGGTTGCCGATGCCATCAGCCAGCAGATGAATCGCTTTAAGTATTAGTTTTACCAACAACGAATGGGGTCAAAATTGATAACCGAGTTGCAATAGCAAGGTATCGCGACCCCATTTCTCTTTTAGCGTTGTCATATGATAGCCAAAGGCCAGCTGCCAGCTTTGCCAGCTGCCTTGCAGCATCAGTTGGCCATGCCAGAAGTGGGATTTTCCTTCCCAATCCCAAGCCGACTTATCGCCGGTGATAGAGGTATCAATAGCGGCAAAGATTTGCCAATGTTCGGTCAGCGGTATTTGCCGGCTCAGCTGCAATACATAGTGCGCACCGCCAAAACCAAAATAATCCCAGGTATACCAGGCGTTAAAGCCCCAGTCGCCGACACTGAGCTTAGCTGACAGCTCCTGAAAATTCAGCTGTGAGCTATAACCGCGGCCATGATAGGTATATTGCGAAAACATCAGATCCAGACTCACGCTATCGCTGATCGTCCAAACGTAGCCCAGATAGCCATCCAGCTCTCTTTTGGTACCTTCGTCATAATCGACATTAGAGGTCCAGCTGCCGGTGTACCAGCCATTACCAAAATCGTAGCCCAGCCCCGCCTGCAGCGCCGGTCGGTTTAGGGTTTGGCTGACGCCATTAAACAAATAGTCACTGCTGGCGGTCAGGTTACCAAACCAATCGGCCTGAGCCTGGAACGACAATACACTGATGAGAGTTAAGGAGCAGAGCGGCGTTGCTTTGGCCATATTAAGTCACTTCTGGCAGGGCTTTGTGTTAAGCATGGCTGCTCTGCCAGAATATGCAAGTTGGGCAGGTATTAATAAATGCCGGACGACAAGTAGCGATCGCCACGGTCACAAACAATAGCAACGATTACCGCATTATCCAGCTGCTCTGCCAGTTTGATCGCCGCATAAACAGCGCCACCTGAACTGACACCGGCACAGATGCCTTCTTCCCGGGCCAGCCGGCGCATCATCTCTTCGGCATCTTTTTGGTAGATATCGATTACTTGATCGACGCGCTCAGGCTCAAAAAAGCCCGGCAGGTATTCTTTGGGCCAGCGGCGGATGCCGGGGATACTGGCGCCATCTGCCGGTTGCAAGCCAATAATCTGAATCGCCGGATTTTGCTGCTTCAGATAGCGGGAGGTGCCCATAATGGTGCCGGTGGTGCCCATGCTGGAAACGAAATGCGTAATGCTGCCATTCGTTTGTTGCCATAACTCTGGGCCGGTACTGACATAATGCGCCGCCGGGTTATCAAGATTATTAAATTGATCCAGTACTATGCCCTTGCCCTCGGCCTGCATTTGTAACGCCAGATCACGCGCGCCCTCCATTCCCTGCTCTTTGCTCACCAGGATCAGCTCGGCACCATAGGCGCGCATCGAGGCTTTGCGCTCTTCGGTGGCGTTCGCTGGCATAATCAGCGTCATCGGGTAACCTTTAATGGCGGCTGCCATCGCCAGCGCGATACCGGTATTGCCGCTGGTGGCTTCAATAATCCGATCACCGGGTTTGATAGTGCCACGCAGTTCGGCCTGCACAATCATATTCAGCGCTGGCCGATCTTTTACTGAGCCGGCTGGGTTATTGCCTTCCAGCTTGCATAGTACCGTGCTGTTGGTATGGTTCGCCAGCCGTTGTAAGCGGACCAGCGGCGTATTGCCCACATAGGCTTCAATAGTCGGAAAGTTCATAGCCAGTTCCCGGTTCAGGCGCCGCTTAAGCGACGCAGATTATCGCAAATAATAGCGCAGGCAATACCAACATTCAGCGATTCCGCCTGACCAAAGGCCGGAATCGTCACTTTACGGCTGATATGCTGACCGACAGCCGCGCTGATGCCATTGGCTTCATTACCCAGCACCAGGTACCCCCCGGGCGCAGCCAGCGCTAACTGATGCACCGACTCTCCGCCCAGGTAAGCGCCATATACCGGACGCGCGGCGTGTTCCAGCAGCGGTACTAACGGCTGATAATGCAACTGCACCCTTAAAAATGATCCTTTGGCGGCAGCAATGACCTTGGGATTAAAGGCATCCGCGGTATCCTCGGAGCAGAGAATGTGCCGGATGCCGTACCAGTCGGCAATCCGAATAATGGTCCCCAGATTACCCGGATCGTTAATGCTGTCTAAAACCAGCACCCACTCGTGAGGTGTCGGTGGGCTAAAACTTCGTTGCGGTATCCGTACCACCGCCAAGGCGGCATCATTGCTGCTAAAGGTGCCCACCCGCTCCAGCTCGCTACTGCTGCAGCTTTGTAGTAGGTCAGCGCGTTGACTGTGCACACCGTGCGCGGAAAGAAAGCTTTCAGTGGCAAATAAGGCGACGACCGGCCAGTCTGACTGTAACAGCTCCAACACCGCTTTCTCACCTTCGACGAAGAACAGTTGCTCGGCTTTACGATGCTTTTTCAGGTGCAGCGATTTAATGAGCTTGGTCCACTTATTACTGATCATGCGCTTATATTTGGGCTGTAAGGTATAGCGCTATTTTAACCAGTCTTGCCAAAGATGTCTGACTTTCTCGCTTTATTTTCTGCGTCAGCCCTTGAAGTTAGCGCCAAGCGGTGCCAATTATTCGTTAAGACGACGCAACCTATCGACTAAAACGGCGTCTTACTCTGCAGTCCCTATTGCCACAGGAGTGACCTATGCAAGTTCAGATTAACAGTGACCGCAATATTCAGGCGGATGAGCGCCTGGCCGAATTTGTCCGCGATACGCTACAGCATAAATTACAGCGTTTTGCTGATCACCTGACCCGGGTTGAGGTACACCTGAGTGATGAAAACGGTAGCACCAAACACGAAGGTAACGACAAGCGCTGCTTGCTGGAAGCCCGCCCGCAAGGGCTGGAGCCGGTAGCGGTAACCGAGTTTGCCCCGACAGTGGGGCAGGCCATTACCGGTGCGGCTGACAAGCTACAGCGCAAATTAAGTACGGTTATTGGCAAATTACGTGATAAGCAAAGCCACGGCCAGCGCCCGGACTTTGTAACAGAAGACGAAGCGAATTAACCGCTGCGGGCTTAGGCCCGCTGTTAATCCTGCGCGCGCTGCAACAGCTCGGCTAGCGGCGCCGCTAAATGCCCCAGCTGTGTGCTTAAAACATGGCAGATCGCAAAGGGCAATAGATCGGTTGCGACCAGTCCGGCATCGGTTAAACCGGCCTGATGCAGATAGGCAATCGCAGAGCGCTGATCTTCCAGTAAAATATCCGCGCGTTTTTGCAGCAGCATCCCAAACGCCTGTTGCAAATCACTGACCTCCACCCGGCTGCCGGCAAAAAGAGTAAGCTCCGCCATCTTCAAGCCGCGGATATGGACGATAATCAGCTCGCTGTTTTGCTGCCATTGCGTTAGGGTTTCTACCGACTGACTGTAGGCCTGTAACATCAGCTCGCCAAGCTTGGCCGGAACTGTTACCAGATTTTCCTGCTGTTCCAACTGACAGATCCGAAACAAGTCGGCATCCAGCTCATTATTAGTCAATAACCGTAACCGACGCTCTGATGGTAAAGCGATAAAGCGGGTACTAAAGCCTAGCCTGGCATAAGCCGCAGCTAACTGCTGCTCAATTCGGGTACTGAGGTCTGATGGGCTTTGCGTGGTACCAACGGTAATGGTGACCGGATCGGCAACTACCAGAGGTGGCCAGCAACAACTGGCGAGCAGTACAAAAGCCATTCCACGGCATTTGGCAATCAGCGTGTCAGTCATCAGTACTACCTACTCTGGGCGATGCTTTAAGCATAGCCGTTGGCCGTGATGGCTGCCAACGGCTATCTGCGCAGGATCAGCGGCTAAAACGTAGCTGACCGTGGATCCAGGTTTGCTGGGTGCGGGTTTGCCACAGTTGTTCTGCCGGTATCGCAAAAATATCGCGGTCGACCAGAATAAAATCAGCCCAGCTACCCGGTGCCAAGGTGCCCATTTTTTCTTCCTGAAAGGCACCGTAGGCGGCATCAACGGTAAAAGAACGCAGTGCTTCAACTAAGGTCAGGCGCTGTTCTGGCAACCAGCCACCGACCGGCTGATTTTGCTGATCCTGCCGGGTGACCGAGGCGTGTAAACCATGGAACGGATTGGCCAGTTCCACCGGAAAATCTGAACCGCCGACAATAATACTGCCCTGATCGGCAAAGGTGCGCCAGGCATAGGCGCCGCGCAACCGCGCTATGCCCAGCCGGTCACCGGCCATATTCATATCCGAGGTGGCATGTACCGCCTGCATCGAGGGCAGAATGTGCAGCGCTTTAAAGCGCGGAATATCCTGCGGTGAGACTATCTGCGCATGTTCGATACGGTGGCGGCCGGCAGCGCGCTGCTCGGCGGAGGCTAGCAATTCAAAGCGATCCAATACCAAACGGTTAGCCCGATCGCCAATGGCGTGCACATTGGCCTGATAGCCGGCGTTAATGGTCAGCCGCATAATCTCGGTCAGAGTATCGGGTTCGGTAACCAACAGGCCACGTTGGCCAGCCTGATCGCTATAGTCAGCTAACAATGCCGCACCGCGGCTACCCAGGGCTCCATCGCCATAAATTTTTACCGAGCGGATATCCAGCCAATCAGTCGGGTCGTCAACGATGCCGTTAGTAAACCACTGCTCCAGCGCCGGATCCTTGGCTGATAGCATCGGGTATACCCGGACGCCCAGCGCCTGCTCCTGCTGTAATTGCTGATAGAGCGCGACCAGTTCGCTGCTGACACCGGCATCATGCACGGCAGTGATCCCCAGTTCCTGCAAATGGGCAAATGCCGTTTGCAGAGCCGCTCTTTTATCGTCAGTGCTGGGGGCCGGGATTTTTTGCTGTACCAGGTACATAGCGTTATCAATTAATACACCTGTTGGTTCGCCGGCGGCATCACGGATAATTTCTCCGCCGGGTGGATCAAGGGTGTCTTTACTGATACCGGCCAAGGCCAGCGCTTTGCTATTGACCCAGGCCGCATGGGCGTCGATCCGCACCAGATATACCGGCTTATCCGGTAACAGTTCATCCAGTGTCTTTTTCGCCGGAAAAGCATTGCTATCCCATAACACCTGATTCCAACCACGGCCAATCACCCATTGCTGCTCCGGGTTCGCGTGGGCAAACTCCGCGACCTGAGCCGCTGAGGCCTGTTCACTGCTTAGACCCCGCAAGTCGGCTTGTTTCAGATATTCACCCAGCCCCAGTAAATGGCCGTGGCCATCGATTAAGCCCGGCAGCAGGGTTTGTCCCTGACCATCAATCACCCTGGCCTTTGGATAGTTGGCAGCAATGCCGGCTGCGCCGCGAGCCAGTACCTGGCCGCTTTCGTCATCAAATACCAGCGTCTGGAAGTTCACCAGTTGCCGCTGCTGGTCAAAACCATAGCCCTGAATATTTTTCAGCACTACAGGCGCGGCAGACAGACCAAAGCTTGTCAGCGTAGCGAGTAATAACAAGGGTTTAAGTTGCATACGGGATCCTGTTGTTGATTTTTTTCTGACTATAGCAACAAAGGCTGCCGGATACACTTTCGCTGCGATAAAAAAAGCCCGGACTAAGCCGGGCTGTCGGTAAGGTGTGCTACTAGTTCAGGTAACCACTAATATCGCCAATGCCGTTTGGCAGTAAACCTTTCAACATCTCTGGGGTATAGGCACCGGAATCAGTCCACAACACCCAGTCGATATCCCCTTTGTAGCTACTATTACCGGCATCGCCCAGTTGCAGATAGTTGTCACTACCATTGCTGGCCGGGCGCATGGTGACAGCTTCCAGTAATCCCAGCGGCGTATTATTGCCCTCGACATAGACGGCAACATTAGCGGTAGTAGGAGAGCTCAGTGCGATGGTGAAATGATAAACCCGATACTGTGTCATATCGATAGCATCGGCCTCATTGGCCTTGCCAAAGGTAACCGATGAGCCATTGTTGGCATTTTCCAGTTGGATCCCGGCATTATTACCATCGCCGCGGAACACCACTTTCAGACGGCTGCCGGCACTGGCGCCGCTATCGCCCAGTGCGATTTCGGTTTCGATAATACGTTGATTATCGCTATTACCCTTCAAGCCCATCAGCAGGGTAAAGTATTTGGGATAGACACCGTCGGCGGCGACCACGTTATCCAGTTTGGCGCGGCTACGGTCTGAGCCACTGGCGGTGCTATCGAAAGTAACGGTGCCATTGCCGTTAGCGCTGAATAGATTAGGCTCTGCCACACCACCACTTTGCTGCGCGGTAAACTGACTCAGGCTGCCATCGGCCAGAGTTACGGCGCCATTGGCGAAGGGTTCTAAATCTGCAGCATAGATATTCCAGTTCACCGCAACCGGCGGTTCAACCGGGTCAATCGGTACCGGTGGTGGGGTCGGCTCTTCCGGCGCGGTGGTTTCTGGTTCGGGTGCCGGGCATAAACCCGGACTTGGCGGCGTCTCAATTTTACCCACGCCAGCGTAACGTAACACGGTTTCTTTGACTTGCTGCACCGGGATCAAACTGGACTGATAGTTGTAAGGCACATTTAGCTCGCCGGTCGACTGATAGCTATCTGCAATCACTGAACCCGGTGCGCCCGGCTCCCAACTGATGTTTTCGAAGATATTATCAATCAATTGCCAGTAGCCAATTTGCTGGCTGTACATCGACATCACCGGGTTTTTCATATTGGCAAAGTGGTTTTGCTCAATCCGGATCACGGCGCCCATCCGTGAATTAATGCCACTTTCGACAGCGCCGTCATAGAAGTTGTTGTAGATATGGCCTTTACCAAAACGGAACAGTGGTAAGCGTGAGTTGACGTTATACCAGTGGTTATGATGATAAGTCAGGGTACGCTCGTAGTTATCACTGTCGGAGGAGCCGACCAGCGACGTCTTCCAGCTATTATGAAACTTATTGAAAGAAATCGTGATATAGCGGGCATCGCCCTTGGCATCGACCAGGCCATCATAATAGTCTTTCACCTGATCCAGTGTCAGGCCGGGGTCATCAACGGTCAGACTATTGTAAATTTCGTTATGATCGATCCAGATATTGCTCGCCGGCCCTTCGATACTAATACCATCCCCGGGTGCGCCCAGGTTGGCGCGAACATGATGGATACGCAGATTGCGGATAATAATATTGTGTGCCCGCACGATATTAAAGCCGATACCAGCCATTTCGCCCTGAGTGCCGAGACCAATAATCGAGACATCGCGCACATCTTTAATATCAATCCGGCTGTCCTTCGCATTTTGTAGGGTAATGGTGCCATTAACCCAGATCGTTAGTGGGCGATTCGGATCTTTGTTTTTCAGAGCGTTAATCATTTGCTCGCCAGTACAGACTACTACTTCTACCCGGTTTTCGCCACCGCCGCCGGTGGTACCGCCGTTTTCTGAGGCATAGCCGTACACGGTATCCAGATCGTTAAGAACCACAGCACTGGTATCAATTTTCGGTGGTGGTGTAACAAGGACCTCTTTTTCTACTTCCACCACCTTGGTTTCAGTATTACAGCCCAGCAGCACCCCGCTACCCAGTAATATAGTTAGTAGTTTTCGATTAAACATTTTTCTACCCTGTTGATTGTTATAGCTTATTGTTGATTTTTTTATCGTACACCGAATTGTCTACCGGTGGCATTTTCTCTTTAAACTCGTGCCAGAGGTGAGAGTGAAAGCGGCGGTTCAACTTTTTTATGGCGAAAAAGCGTGCTTAACACAAATTTTTTGTGTAATTTTTCACCGCTTTCTGGTAAAAGTTTCGTATCTGGCATAAAACCGGGCGCTAGCGCCTGCAGTGCTATGCCGCCAGGTGGCGGGTGCAATTATCGTTGCTATGTCATAGAATGAACTTATTGAGGGTACGGTTATCATAGGTAGCCAGAGCTGGCCGCCGTTGATAGCGGGTTGCGCCAGCGCCATCCACACTAAAATTAGAATAATGATTACGATTTAATTCATGCCGAACAGTTTAATTCAACAATTCCGGGACCGTGTGCCCGTAGTGCATCAGCGGTTGATGCTGGGCTGTGCGCTGGGCTTGAGCGTGTTGCTCGCCTGGCCGCAGCCTAAGCCAGCACAGAGTAGCCTGGGCTTTATGCCTTTAATGCTGGGTATGGGGCTACAACATGGGCCCCAGCAGCTGCAGCAATTTCCGGTGGCCGAGCTTACCGCCTGGTTGCAAAGCCAGTTGCATACTGCACCCGCCGAAGATCCCTTTATCAAAGTTTATAATATCCGTGCCGGTGATAGCCTGAGCCGGATCTTTGCCCGCTATGGCCTGAACTACCAAACTGTACAGCAGGTGATGGCGGCAGACGAGTCCTTGCTGGCTTTAGACGTACTGCGCCCCGGTAATCGTCTGACCCTGCAGCTGGATGAAAATGGCCAGCTACAGAGCATGGAGTTGTATGTGCATGCCGGCAAGAAAGTGCTGTATAAACGTGAAGCCGCCGATGAATTCAGTTATCAGGAACTGCTGGATGAAGGGGTGTGGCAAAATACGATTCTGGTGGGTGAAGTCTTTGGCAGCTTTTACGCTTCAGCCCAGCGAGCTGGTTTGAATGATGCTGATATTTACAATATTAATCAGTTATTTAAAGAGCGGATTAATTTCGCCCGCGACTTGCAAGCCGGAGCCCAGTTTCAGGTGTTGCGCAGTGAAAACTTTGTTGGTGAAGAAAGTACGGGCTTAAGCCGGATTGAAGGCATCCGTATTCTAAACCGGCGTCAGACGTTAACCGCCTTTATGCATGACGACGGCCAGTACTATGATGCCAATGGCGATAGTCTGGAGCGGGCTTTTTCGCGCTTACCTCTGGCCAGCCAGGTTCGGGTTAGCTCACACTTTAATCCACGCCGTCTGCACCCTATTACGCAACGGGTGTCGCCGCACAATGGTACCGATTTCCCGTTACCGATCGGGACGCCGATTATTGCACCGGCTGATGGTGTGGTTACCCGGATTGAAAACCATCCGTTTGCTGGTAAGTACATTGAGATCCAGCATTTTGGTAACTATAAAACCCGCTACCTGCACTTAAGCCGCTTTTTGGTTCAGCGTGGGCAACGTGTAACGCGGGGACAGCGTATTGCCTTATCCGGCAATACCGGGCGCTCCACCGGACCACATTTACATTATGAGCTGCATGTGAATAACAGACCGGTAAATCCGATGACCGCGCATATCCCATTGGCGCGGCCGGTACCGGCAGAATCCAAGGCCGCTTTTGCTGCTCGGGTGAAGCAGCTGACGGCGCAGATGGAGCAACAAACCCTGTTAGCCAAACAGCAAAGCGCCGAACAGGAACTGGCAGACTAAGTGAGTTACCGTAGATCTCAGACCTATAAAAAGCCCCCCGCTGTTGCGGGGGCTTTTGTTTCAAGTACTGACTGTACTCGGCAGTGTATCAAGTACGGTTTAGTATCTAGCGGGCTGGCCAGCAGCGGGTAATGATTGCAGGATAAACTCGCGCAGATCATCATTTGATTTCTTTAAATCTTCATAGCGTAAATACATCATATGGCCGCTGCGGTAGCCTTTGAAGCTGAGGCGATCTTTCATTTTTCCGCTCGGGTCCAGCTGCCACATATTGTACTTAGCATCAAAGTAGTTAGTGGCGCCGTCGTAATAACCAGCCTGCGTCAGCACCCGCAGATAGGGGTTTTGTGCCATCGCCTGGCGCAGGTTTTCACCGGTATTGTCGTTGCTGCGATCCCAGGGATGTACGTTACCGAACATGTTGTATTTAATGTCGGTTTTATAGTTTAACTCGGTGCGCAGGTAGTGATTAATTGCCGGGGTAAAAGAATGTAACCAGGAGGTCAGCTCGGCCCAGTAGTCCGGGCTGGCACCGACATCATTTTTATCGATCCCCAGATAACGTGAATCCAGCCGGCCAACGGTTTGACCACGGTCGCGTAATAGCTCTTTCCAGAAGTAGCTGGTGCTGATATCCAGATTAGAACGTAGCACATTCTGCACGCTGATACCGGAATAACGGCTAACCTGCTCGGCAATACGTTGCTTGTCCTGTGCCGGCAGCGAATTGCCGCGGGCCAGTGCTGGCAGGTATTCGTTCAGCGTAAAGTTTTCAACTTCCGGCAGAATATCATACAGATCTTTCTGTTGTAGATCGGCCGGCAGGGCTTGGTGATACCAGGCCGTCGCGGCAAAGTATGGCAGGCGATTCGCTACCTTGACCGGGCCCTGACGTTCAATGCCAATATCGGTCGGCGACACCAGGATCACACCATTTAAATACATCCACTGATTGTTTTGCAGTGCCAGCGCCAAGCCGGCGACCCGGGTGGTGCCATAGCTCTCACCAATCAGAAATTTAGGCGACGGCCAGCGCTCGTAGCGGGTGACAAAGCTGTTGATCCAGCCGGCAAGGTAGTTAACGTCAGCATTGACGCCAAAGAACATTTTCTGTTGTTGTTCACGGGATGGCATTTTACCGTCTGGCCCGGGCAGGACACGCGAATAACCGGTATTAACCGGATTTACAAAGACGATATCGGCGACATCGAGTACCGAGTAAGGGTTGGTTTTTACGCCGTATGGCTGAATAGGGTAGCCTTCGCTATCAATAATCAGTGCTTTGGGGCCGGTGTAGGCGATATGCATCCAAACCGATGCCGAGCCCGGACCACCGTTAAACGAAATCAGCAAGGGGCGCTTGCTGTTATCCTTAATATCAGTGCGCTGATAGTAGGTATAAAACAGCGTAGCAGTGGGATGGCCATTGTCATCCCACACCGGCTGGGTACCGGTATAAGCTTTGTAGCTGATCCTTTGGCCGTTAATCTGCGTGCGGTGTTCGGTAACCACCACACTATCGGCGTCGATACTGATCGCTTCGGTTTTGTTGTTAGCCAGCGCCGGTAGCGCGGGGCCCAGTGTTAGACCCAAACCCAGCAAGAGGGGCAGGGCGTAGCAGGATAGTCGCATAATGTTGTCCAAGGTCGATAATGAAAATCTTATGCTTACCATAACGTTAAATGCCAGCGCTGCGAAGCAACTTGCGATTGGTTGCAGATTTACAGGACGGAGGGCAGTGCTGAGCCTGGTTGACAGTAGAAATGCAAAGCATTATTAATTGCATATTTCTGATATTAAACATAATTTTGCTTAACTGCGCGGTTTGAACTAAGCTTAAAGCCTGCTTTTAATCTAGCCGGAGTCTGCTATGCACGGTCATCCACAGGTACTCAGTAAGCTGAATGAAGTACTGACTGCCGAATTAACCTCTATTAATCAGTATTTTCTGCACGCCAGGATCTATAAAAACTGGGGGCTGAAAGCCCTGAATGATGTTTGCTACAAGAAATCTATCAAAGATATGAAGCAAGCTGACGAACTGATTGAGCGTATTCTGATGCTGGAAGGGTTACCGAATTTGCAGGCGCTGGGTAAGCTCAGAATTGGTGAAGATACGCCGGAGATGCTGCAATGCGATCAGGATTTTCAGCTGGAGCAATTACCGTTACTGAAGGAAGCGATAGCACTGTGTGAGAGTTTGCAGGACTATGTTAGCCGGGATCTGCTAACGGAAATCCTGGAGTATGAAGAAGAACATCTGGACTGGCTGGAAACGCAACAGCATCAAATTACGGTGATGGGATTAGCCAATTATCTGCAAGCGCAGCTGGGAGGTGAATAATGCAGGGTAGTCCGAAGGTAATTAGCGCATTAAATGCGTTACTGGCCAATGAGCTGGCGGCAATGGATCAGTATTTTATTCACTCCAGAATGTATCACGACTGGGGCCTGCACAAGCTGTTTGAGCGCATCGATCACGAGTTCGACGATGAAAAAGGTCATGCTTCGGCGCTGATTGAGCGCATTATCTTTCTCGGCGGCACGCCGGATATGAGCAAACGCGACGCCATTCAGGTCGGGCAGACGGTGCCGCAGATGTTGCAGAATGATCTGAATGTTGAGTATGCGGTGCAAAAGCTGCTGAAACAAACCATGGCCTTGTGTGAACAGGAACAGGATTATGTAACGCGTAATATCCTGCAGGGGCTGCTGGATGATACCGAAAATGATCACGCGCATTGGCTGGAGCAGCAACTCCGCCTGATTAAACTTCTGGGATTAGAGAATTATCTGCAATCGCAGCTCTAATGGATAGCAGTACTCGCCATCTCGAATAGTACCGCTGAGCTGTGTTGCAGGCAGCGGTGACAATCCAAAGCATGCCGGCACTGTTCATGCCTGAGCCGGCAACGCAATCTTTTCCAATCCTCTAACCAACACATCTGTAGTCCTCCTTTGGCAGGTAATAACCACCAGTTTGGCTTGCCTTTTATCTTTTTGCAAATGATAATGATTTTCAATACGACAAAAAGGAGTGCAAGATGCCGTTCCAACTACCTGCTTTGCTCTATGCTTATGATGCACTGGAGCCTTATATTGATAGTCAGACCATGCAAATTCATCATCAGCGCCACCATCAGAGCTATGTTAACGGCTTAAATCAGGCGCTTGCCGATACTGAGTACGCTGACTGGACTCTGAATGCGTTGTTGCTGAATATTGCCATGCTACCGGTATCGATTCAGACTGCAGTAAGAAATCATGGTGGCGGGCATGCCAACCACGCCTTGTTCTGGCAGGTTATGTCACCCGATGGCGGTGGAGAACCTAAAGGTGAACTGGCCAAAGCCATTCAATGTGATTTTGATAGCTTTGCCGCCTTTAAACAGCAATTCATCCAGGCGGCTATCAGTCGTTTTGGCAGCGGCTGGGCCTGGCTAGTGATGACAGAAGAAGGGCGCTTAATGGTGACCAGTACCGCGAATCAGGACAGTCCGCTGATGGAAGGGCTAATTCCGCTGCTCGGCCTTGACGTTTGGGAGCATGCCTATTACCTGAAATACCAAAATAAAAGACCTGATTATGTGGCGGCCTTTTTTGAAGTCGTGAACTGGGCAGAAGTCGCAAAACGCTTTGAGTTAGCGGAGTAATTAGCCATGCAACAGGTACTTCCCGCCCGTTCTGTGCTGCGCCGGCTAAGCGGCTGGACCATCCTGCTGGCTGGCACGGCTTATGGGTTAAGCCAGTTCGTGCTGTTACTGCAGCAACAGCCGGCAGTGCGTTACGCCTTTTATGCCGGGTTGATCGCAGCGGCAGCGACGGCATTGGGGACTTTGCCTGCTTTAGTCTCAGCAAGGCTGTCGGCCAGAAGCAATGCCGCCATGTTGGGATTTGGTGGTGGTGTCATGCTCGCCGCCAGTATCTTTTCGTTATTGCTACCTGCGCAAACGCTGTTTACTCAATACAGTAGCGCTTTTGGCCATTACTATCTGGCGCTGGCCTTAGTTTCAGGTATGGCATTGCTGCTGCTGTTGGAGCGACTGATCCCACACGAACATTTTATCAAAGGCACTGAGGGGCAGCAGGCGTTGGCACTAAAGCGTAGCTGGTTATTTGTGCTGGCGATAATGTTACACAACATCCCGGAAGGACTCGCGATCGGCGCGGCCTATGCCGGTGGTGAAGCGGTGGGCGCCACAGCCTTGGCCATGGGTATCGCTATTCAGGATCTGCCAGAAGGTTTAGTCATTGCAATGGCACTGCTGGCGGTTGGCTACCGGCGGCGAACCGCGGTACTGGTGGGGAGTTTATCCGGCCTGACAGAACCGATTATGGCAGTGTTGGGAGCTAGTGTATTGGTGACAGCCAGCGTCTTTTTACCCTGGGGGCTGGCGCTGGCTGCCGGGGCAATGTTGTTTGTGATTAGCCACGAAATTATTCCGGAGTCGCACCGGCAGGGACATGAACTGTCGGCAACGCTGGGCTTGTTACTAGGCTTTATTCTGATGCTATTGCTGGATAGTCAGTTTGGCTAGATGGATATGACGTAGTAAACAATAGCAGATGAGTTATCAGGGCAGTTCGGCCAGGCCAATCTCATCCGCAGCGGATATAGATTAATTGAAACCGAATCGCCTGTTGCTGCAGCCAGTGATAGCAGGCGCGCGACATGCAATCTGTGGTGACGCAGTGTAGGTTGAGACTGTCGTCCGTTTCCCAAGATTCTAACACCTTAAAACGTCCCGCTGTTAGCCTGGGCTGTCTGGCCAGCCAGTCATTTAGCGCTGATGCCGGTATCTGGCTGGCAGCGCTAAGATCAATACAAGACAGCGCCTGACAAAGCGGGACCCGTTGCTGCGCAAACTGTACTGTCTGACAGCCGCTGAGCCCGAGACGGGTTAACCAGAGTGCTACCTGGCTATAGCTATTCTGCGGTTGTAATTCTAAGAGTGTTGGCAGTGCAAGTCTCTCTGATAGCGGTTCCAGTTTCAGCATAAACTCGTACCCCGCGTTATGTTCAGCCAGGCAGCGATAGCCGAGAATGCGTAAATGTTGCCAACCGGCAGCAGGAGGAAATAACACCTGTTGTTGACAGGGCGCGGGTGAGCTGTTGTTGCGTAAAGATGGCCAGCATTCGGCCAGGATACCAAGCGCTTTTTTCAGGGATCCGGCTTCCAGCAATGGCATAGTTAATTTTCCTCCAAAAAAAACGGGCAAGCAAGCTTGCCCGAACAATGCAGGACGAGCCACAAAGACCAGAGAGATGCCATCCATGACCGGCTCTTAATCCATTGCAGTGAGTATAGCGCAGCTTTTTGTAAATGCAAATAGTTATCATTAATAATTTGTGTCAGGTAGCCGCATCGACTACACTAGCAAGTGAAATGTTATATTATCACAATTTGGTGTCTTATGCTGCAGATCGTCTTTGCCTGTTTCATGGTTTGTTTGGTATCGCTAAGTGGTGGCTTGTTGCTGCGTTTATTCGGTAGCCTGTTGCACAGCGTTATCCCCTGGTTGTTAGCGGTGGCAATCGGCGTATTGCTTGCTGATGCGCTTTTTCATTTATTACCTGAAGCCCTTGCCAGTTCGGCGACGGTCTGGCCCGTTCTAAGCTGGCTGGCGGTGGGGCTGGGCGTATTCTTTATTTTCGAGCGGGGACTCAATTGGCAGCATCGCGTTTTTCATCGCGCTTATCCACCAGCAATGGCCAGCTTTGGTTGGGTAAGCCTGAGTGTTGATGCCCTGCATAATCTGATTGACGGCGCGCTGATTGCAACCAGTTTTCTGTTGGATCCGGCCTTGGGTTGGGCGACGACGCTGGCGATTCTACTGCATGAACTGCCCCAGGAAATAAGTGATACCGCCATTTTAGTGGCGGCGGGCGCGAGTTTGAAAAAGGCAGTTGGCTTGAATTTGCTGGCGGCGAGCACAGTTTTTATCGGTGCCGCTTTGGTGTTGAGTTTGGGCCAGATCCTAACTTTGCCGGTAGCAACCTTGTTGGCTATTACGGCCGGTGGTTTTATTTACATTGCATTATTCGATTTATTGCCCAGATTGCAGCGGCCGGTAAATATCAGAGTCCTGGGTTTGCAAATCTCCTGTGTAGCAGTCGGTATGGTGTTTATCGAAGTTTTACATCTGTTAAACGCACATCATTAATCCCCTGCATTGTTATATCATCACAAAAGTTGTATATTGTTACGATATAACATTTTGAGCGAATCCTGGAGTTAAGGACCAATGATCAAGCAGAGTGCGATAGCCCTAACCATAGCAGCAGCCTTGCATAGCGCCGCAGTACAAGCCAATACCATTAGCGGTGTAGTGAAAGATCCTAAAGGGCAGCCCGTTGCCAATGCAGAAGTCGATGTTATTGGCGCCGCGGCCAAAACACGCACTGACGAATTTGGCCGCTTTACATTGCGCAATGTGCCGGTGCGGGAGGTAGAGTTACATCTGGCGGCCCGTCGTTTTGGTCACAGCAACGTGAAATTATCTGTTCCGGCAGCCGGGTTAACTGATGTGGAACTGCAGCTGACGCCAAGCAGCTTTGAAATTATTGATGTTACGGCCAGCCCGTTACATGCCTCAGTAACAGAATCCGCCCTGCCAGTCAGCGTGTTAGTAGGTGATCGGTTAAAGATGCAACAAACTACCTCGCTGGGCGATACGCTACGTAAAGAAGTTGGTGTGCATTCGAATTTCCATGGCGGCGTTACCAGCAGCCCGATTATCCGTGGTCTTGATGGCCCGCGGGTACTGATTATGCAAAACGGCCTTGATGCCGGTGATGCCTCTCGCATCGGCCCGGATCACAGTGTGGCAACAGAAACCAGTACCGCAACCCAAATTGAAGTATTGCGCGGCCCCGCGACTTTGTTTTACGGCAGTGGCGCTATTGGTGGTGTGGTTAACGTAGTCGATGATAGGATCCCTACAGACAGTACACCACGTGCTGAGTGGCTCACCGAGCTACAAAGCGTCGACTCGGCAAAACTGGTTGCCGGCTCACTGGTTAATGGTAATCAGGACTATGCGGTTTATCTGGATGGTTTCTGGCGCGACAGCATTAATTACAAGGCACCGCACGATTGGATGCACCGCCAGGACGAGCACGATCATGATCACGACCATGCTGATGAGCATGATGAGCACGGTCG
Organism: Alishewanella sp. BS5-314; assembly: GCF_025377695.1. Lineage (NCBI taxonomy): Bacteria > Pseudomonadati > Pseudomonadota > Gammaproteobacteria > Alteromonadales > Alteromonadaceae > Alishewanella > Alishewanella sp. BS5-314. Next base: position 2,272,690 of record NZ_JACEHJ010000002.1, on the reverse strand, counting down.
TCGCATTGCGAACACCTTCAGCACCAGCAAAGGCTTTACCGTTGGTGGCAGTCGCTTGTTAGATAATGGCTTTGTCGGGCTGTCATACGGTCGTTTAGAGCGGGAATATGGTATCCCTGGTCATAGCCATGGTGGCGAAGAAGATCACGCTGAGCATGACGAAGAGCTGGTCTATGCCGATAAAAAGCAGGATCGGCTGCAGCTACAAAGCGAGCTGTTTTTTGACAATCCCTGGCTACGTCAGCTGAATAGTCGTCTGGCCTATACCGATTATCAGCATGCTGAGATTGAAGACGGTTTTGTCAGTACGGTGTTCCGCAACAAGAGTCACGAAGCCCGTTTCGAGTTATTCCACCAGCCGGTATACGACTGGAAAGGCGGCCTGAGTCTGCACTATAAATTCAGCGATTTCGAGGCGGTTGGCAGCGAGGCCTTTACGCCACCATCTGAATCTACCATGTTGGCCTTGGGTTGGATGGCTGAGCGTCATTTTGGCCCGGTATTGTTGCAGCTGGGCGCCCGCGCTGAACGGGTAAAGATTAGCGCTGACCGGGTGCTGCTGCCGGAACTGGACATTCATGGCCATGACGATGACCATCACGACCACGATCATGACCATGATCATGGCGGTGTTGAGATCATCCGTGTGTTTGGTGTCGAGAATAAATACACGCCAGTCAGTTTATCTGCCGGTGTGGTCTGGGACTTTGCTGAGGGATATAACCTTGGTTTATCCTTATCCCAGGCTGAGCGGGCGCCGAGTGCGGCTGAGTTGTTCTCCTTTGGTCCTCACCTGGGGACTCGTAGTTATGAAATCGGCTCGTTATTCCGTCTCAATGCCGATCGGGATGGCTTTGAGTTAAACCGGGACGGCTTTGAATTAGAAAAATCACGCAATCTGGACCTGACGTTCCGCAAGTTTGGTGGTGATTTTGGTTTAGTACTAAATGCCTTCTACAACCGGGTTGATAATTACTTCTATCAACGTAACACCGGCTTATTTGCCGAATATAGCCACCAGCACGAGGATGAGCATGATGGTCATGACCATGGCGATCATGATCATGGTGGCCACGACCATGGCGGTGAATTGCCGGTTTATCTGTACGTTAACGAAGACGTTGATTTGCACGGCTTTGAAGCTCAGTTTATCTGGCAAATCAGCGCACCGTATCGGCTGACCATTCAGGGCGACTATATTCGGGCCCGGCTGCGCGCTGGTGGTGAGTTACCACGCACACCACCAATGCGTTTGATGACCGAGCTAGCGTATCAGGGTAATCATTTTGATGCTGATCTCAGTATCAGCCGTTACTTCCGGCAGGATAAAACCGCTGAATTCGAGCAGGCTTCTGCGGGGTACACCCTGGTTGATGCCAGTGTGAGCTATCGCTTTAACTTAGGTTCGCAGGATCTGGTTGCGTATCTGAAAGCGCAGAACCTGACCGATGAGCTGGCGCTGGTTCATACCTCCTTCTTACGTGACATCACACCACTCCCAGGTCGTAGCTTTGCTATTGGCCTTAGAGGTTCATTCTAACTTTAATCAACAATTAGGCGCCCTGGCGACAGGGCTCGAGTATCAGAGGAAGACACTATGCGTTATCTAACACCGACCCGGACTGTTGCCGTGGCCGTAGCCGCAGCTTTGCTTGCGGCTTGTGGAGATACGACAATTAATATTAACGAGCAGGAGCCGATTGTTATTGAGCGGCCGGGGCATGATCATGACCATGATAAGGTGAATCCGGTAGGCCGGTTAGTGTTAACCGCGATTGATAACCCTTTCGTGCAAATCTTAGAGTTACCCGCTAAAACCGAACTGAACACCTTTATGGTCAGTGCGACACCCAGTGATCTTTATGCCAGTGGCGATTACCGCTATGCAGCTGTGGTACAACGTACCCAGGATCTGGTGAACTTTATTGATGGTGGTTTATGGCAGGAAGACCATGTCGACCATCTACATGATTATCAGGAAGCGCCACGTTTTATGCCGTTTCAGTTAACGGGCGTCAGACCAACGCACTTTCAGCAGGGGCCGGGCCAGCTGGCGGTGTTTTTTGATGGTAATGCCGCAACAGGCGCGCCTGCCAGTGTCGCGGTGTTAACCGACGCCGATATCGGTGAAGATCGCACTGATTACCCGACATTAACGCTAACGACTCACCAGCATGGTGCGGCACAGGCGCGGGGTGAGTTTTTAATCAGTACCCTGCGCGATGTAAACAGCAGCACCACCCTGCCAAGTCAGGTGGCACTGTATAAACGTCATGGTGATCATTTCGATCAGGAACAAGTCTTTGCCGAAAACTGTCCTAACTTACATGGCAGCGCACAGAATCATGATTTTGTGGCCTTTGGTTGCTCGGATGGTGTACTGCTGATTGAACAGAATGGCAATACCTTTACGGCCAGTAAGCTGGCGAATACCGCTGACTTTACCGGTACGCTGCGTATTGGCACCCTGGCCGGCGACAAAGCCGCAGAGCATTTTATTGGTTTAGCGGGTGCTCAGGTGTTCGCGATTGATGCTGAAGATGCCAAAATGGAAAAGCTGGATTGGCAGCCAGGTACTGCTAATGCGATCTGGGGCTATGGCTTTGCAGACGGTGCCGAGAAGTTTGTCCTGCTGGATAACACCGGGCAACTGACCATTTTTAACTACCATGGTCATGCCCATGCCGGCCAAAGTGCCTTTACCTATGCGGCTAAAGTTGCAGTATCGAACGCTGATCTGAGCCTGTTACCGGCAGGGGCCCGTTTCCAATTAGCGATTTCGGCGGCCGATGACAAAGTTTATATCACCGATCCAATCCGTAAAGAGCTGATTACGGTGGATGTGCATGATGCAGAAATCAAAAGCCGCAAACAGCTAAACTTTACACCACACCGCATTACGTGGCTGGGTATTGCTGAGCCGGCAGATGATCATCACGACCATTAATTAACACCCTAACTTCCTGGTGGGTTTGGCCGCTGCAACTGCAGCGGCTTTTTTATTTGCGCTTTATCCTAACAGTTACGCTGTTGTCAGCCTTTGCCGGATTTCATTTGCACAAGCATCGCTGGATTTTCAGGTTAATTTAATCTAAACACTGTGGCTTATTCATCTTAGTCAGGCCGTTTTGTTCATCGCAGCGCTTTAATATGCACAGCAGTTAACAACAAACTTGGTGCCTGCGGAGTCGGGCCTGACTAAAAAGGTAAAACGATGAAAACAGCAAAATTATCATTCTTTACTGCCAGTTTTTTACTGGCCGCCGCAGTGCAGGCGGCACCCGGTTATAAAAATGTCATTACCGAAGCTGAACTGCAGGCCGCACAGCAGGCCTGGGGTGAGGCGCTGATCAGTATTAGTCAGGCTTATCAGCAAGGTGGTCGTGACCAGGCTACCAGCCGGGCGCGCGAGGTACTGGATGCCGCTTATGGCTATAACCTGGGCCCGGTATTGTTTAAACCGACGCTGACCAGCGGTGAGCAGACTTTCCGCACCAGTTACGATGGCGCCCTGGCGTACTTTGTCGGCGGTAACAGTGCCTTTGCCGATGACAGTGGTTTTGCCCTGAAAGGCTGGCAAGGTTATCAGTTCCGCAATGCTGCGGTGCATATTAACGGCGATCTGGCGTTGACGATGGGGCATGTGATGCTGACCAATGCGGCCGGCGAGGTGACCACTGTCGACAAAACCTGGGGCTTTAAAAAAGATGACCAGGGTGCGTTGCGGATCGTGTTACACCATTCCTCCCTGCCTTTTAGCGCAAACTAAAGGCAACAACATCCCCTCCTGAGTTCCCATCATGGCTTTTGGCTGGTAAGGCGCCTCTGCTTACCAGCCTTTTTTCGTCCGAAAAGACCACAGCCCGAGACAGCAAATGGCTAGGGCGTGTTGACGTTTGCTGCTTGTTTTTGCAGCAAACGTCAACACGCCCTAAGGTTTACTCGGCCTGCAGGCAATAGCCCAGACCGCGGCGGGTGTGTAACAGTTTTTGCGGATGGTGCTCGTCCACTTTTTTGCGCAGCCGGGCCATATACACATCCACGATATTGGTCAGCGGATCTTCGTTCAGCCCCCAAACATTGGTCAGGATCCGCTCGCGGCTGTAAACTTTACCGCTATTGGCCATCAGCAGCTCCAGGATCGCCAGCTCTTTGGCGGTAAGCAGTAAATCACGGCCGGCCCGCTGCACTCGCATGGTGTCTAAATCTAACAGTAAATCGGCAACCTGTAGCTGACGGCTTTGTACCGGGCTTAAGCCCCGTTTTGCCAGGCTTTCAATCCGGGCTAATAATTCCTCGAAATGAAACGGCTTGCCGAGGTAGTCATCTGCGCCACAGCGTAGGCCCTTTACCCGCTCTTCAACTTCCGATAACGCCGATAGCATCAGGATGCGGGCATTAACTTGCTGGCTGCGCAATTGCTGGCACAGCGTCAGGCCATCCACCTGCGGCAGCATCCGGTCCAGCACGATAATATCCGGCTCGAACTGACGTACAGCCTCCAACACATCCCGACCGTTAGTAATTACCTGCGTCAGATAGCCCTCAGCCTTCAGGCCACGGGCCAGAAAAGCGGCAACCTTATCATCATCCTCAACGATCAGAATCTTCATCATTCACTCCCGGAAACAGCGGTAAGGTTAGCGTTACGCAGGTACCACGCGGTTGGTTCGCTGACAGGCGGATGCTGCCATCATGAGCTTCCATAATATCTTTGGCAATACAAAGGCCGATACCCAGGCCATCCGGCCTGGCCTGCCGGGCAGCAGAGCTGCGGTAGTGTCGGGCAAAGACTTGGGCGATTTCATCCGGCTGGATCCCGATACCCTGATCCGCCAGCGTCAGCTGTAACTCGGTCTCAGTAGCATAGAGCTTCAGATTCAGCGCCGGACTATCTTTGGCATATTGCCGGGCGTTATCGACAATAATACGTAGCACGGCAGAAAATTTTTCGTCATCGACCAACAGGTAAAGTGGGTCGGCCGTACGACCTGAAATATCAGTATGCAGTGGCACAGCGGCGGGTAACCATTGCTGTATCGTGCTGATACTTTGCTGAATAAACTGTGCCAGCGGTTTGGTATGCAGCTGTACCTGACGCAGGCGATCCTCACCGCGAGCCAGCAGCAGTAAGTCGTCAATCCGGCGGCTAAGTTGCTGGCTGGCACTGAGGATCCGGCTAAAGGCGTCCTGATAGTCGCTGGTGCTTTTCGGCTGACCGCGTAAGCTGATTTCGGCCTCGCCCTGAATACTGGTCGCCGGTGTTCTCAGCTCATGGCTAATGTCCGCCAGCAGTTGCTTTTGCCGGTACTCGGCCTGATGTAACTGGTCCAGGGCCTGCTGTAACTGACTGGTGCGTTCGGCAACCAGTTGCTCGGCCGCCAGCTGGCTTTGCTTTTCGCGTTTGGCATAGTCCGCAATATAGCCGGACATCAGATTAAACTGGCGCGCCAGTTCAGCAAATTCGCCCGGGCCCTGCTCAGCAATGCGGTATTCAAAATGCCCCTGCTGCAGCTGTTTCGTGCCATCCAGTAACGATTGCAGCGGCCGGCTTAGCGCGCGCGCCAGATAAAAACCCAGCATAATCGCCAGTACCAACCCCAGCAGACTAATTAAAATGGTGGTGCGTTTGACACTTTGTACTGCACTCAGGGCATCGCTTTCGGTGCTTTGGGCCCGCTGGCGTTGTCCGACTATGGCTTGTTGCAGCAATTCTGCCAAATCGGTGTCCTGGATTTTATCAAATAAACTGATTAGCGCTGTCCAACGTTCGGCATCATCTTTGTAGCGGGCAATTTCGCGGGTTTTCAGCGCCTGCTCCAGAGTTTGCAGATTGGTTTGCAACAGTGAAATCACCTTAACCTGTTGCATAGTGTGTTGTAAGTCTGCTTCCTGACTGTGATACAGCTGATCGCGAATGGCCAGCTGCTCCAAAGTGCTCAGTTGCTGCTGCATCCGGTTGAACAGGGTATCGCGAAATTGGGTATTGGCGTCGTCTGTTAGCAGATATTCGGCCAGCCAGACTTTTAGCCGCTGTTTATCTGCCCTCAGCGAAATAAATTCGGCCAGCATCTGGTTGGCAACCCGGTTGCGTTCAGTATGGAACTCGGAATTTTGCTGCGCCCAAAACGCCATGCCTGCCTGCAGCAGGATAATGCTTAGCAGTACACAGAGCGAGACTGCCAACTTTCGTAGAAACATGCTGCGCTGCCTATCTGGTCAAGTGAACGACCAGTATAGAGCTTTCAGCGAGGCGGATCATGAAAATCAGGTTAACGTGATCAGTCTTGCCAAACCGGATCCAGTGTCAGTAGCAGGCGTGGTTCAGCCAGTGCCGGCGAGCGATGGCTAATGGCATAGGTGGCCATATTTTCCCAGCCACTGCCTTTAAGCAGTGCGACATCAGCCTGCTGTAGCTGCTGCACCCGGGCGTTGTTGTCAGTAAGGGCGCCGGCATGCCATTCCGTAGCCGGACCGTGGTAGGTGGTAACCAGGCGACAGCACAGATGATCGGTATGAAAGCGCGGACACATTGCCTGGTTTAATACTTTGAGGCGCAGACCGAGCTGTTGGCACTCCATCAAACAGGCAAACATCTGCGCTATCAGCGTCAGATCGGCGATAAAGTCTTCCTTACCCGGCGCATCCGGCAATGCCGGTTGCAGGTAATCCGGCAGCTGTTCCGGGCTGATAAAGTGTTGCAGCGGCAACCGCAGCAACGACAGCAGTTGCTGGCTATAGCTTGCCACTGCCGGAGCCAGAGAGCGTTGCCATACCGCCAGATTGACATCCGCACTAAAAATCTCTGTCAGTACCTCAACTGAAGAGGACAGCTGTTGCCGCGCCGGCAGTAAAGCGGGCTCAGGGGTAAATTGCAAAGGCACGCTGCTTTTTGTGTTGTTGGCCATCAGCTGGCTCATCAGGCGGGCTCCTGTCCGGCAAAGGGATTGGCGTACCGTTGCCACTCTGACGCACCTTTGGCTAATTCATGATCAGTCAGCAGCGCATCCTGCAATTGCTGTCGCAGGGCGGCCTGGTCGAGTTGCTGGCCAATAAACACCAGTTCCTGCCGGCAATCGCCAAAGGGATCATGAAATTGTGCCAAAATCGCTGCCTGCGATTCGGCATCGTCTGGCCACTCGTCGCGCGGCACGGCTTGCCAGAACAACCCGGCCATGCCATAGCGGGCAATGCCACCGGCCTGATGCCATTGCCAGGCGTAATCGGGGGTACTGGCTAACCAAAAATAACCTTTAGAGCGCAGTAATTTGCCGGTTGGCCAATCTTGATGTAAAAAGTCATAGAAACGCTGTGGATGAAACGGCCGCCGCGCGACAAAACTAAAGCTACTGATGCCATATTCTTCGGTTTCTGGTGTATGCTCACCGCGCAGCTCCTGTAACCAGCCTGGCGCCTGCGCCGCCTGCTCAAAGTCAAATAAGCCAGTATTAATAATCTCCGACAGCGCCACCTTACCCTGTTCGGCTAGCAGTTGTTTGGCTCTGGGGTTAAGGGATTTTAAGATGGCTTGTAATTGCGCCAGTTGCGCCGCATCGACTAAATCGGTTTTACTGATCACCAGCACATCACAAAATTCGACCTGTTCAATCAGCAAGTCGGCGATACTGCGCTCATCCTCTTCACCCAGGCTTTCCCCGGCACTGGCCAGATCGCGGGCTTCCTGATAATCCTTTAAAAAGTTAACCGCATCCACCACGGTCACCATGGTATCCAACCGGGCGATGTCTGACAGCCGGCTGCCGTCTTCATGTTCAAAAGTAAAGGTTTCGGCAATCGGCAGTGGTTCGGAGATCCCGGTCGACTCAATTACCAGATAATCAAAGCGTCCTGCTTTGGCCAGCTTGCCAATTTCCAGCAATAAATCTTCGCGCAGGGTGCAACAAATACAGCCATTGCTCATCTCGATCAGCTTTTCTTCGGCACGGTTCAGGCTGATTTCTTTATTGATCTGGGCGGCATCAATATTGATTTCACTCATATCATTAACGATAACCGCAATGCGCAGGCCATCGCGGTTATGCAAAATATGGTTTAGTAAGGTGGTTTTACCGGCGCCGAGAAAACCGGATAACACCGTTACAGGTAATGCTGTGGTCATGGAATAGCCTGTGCGTTGCTTTGTAATGTTATAGTGTATCAATTATAACCTGCCTGAGTGGCAAGTCTATAGCCAATAGATTTCGCGATAGCGGCTTAGCAAAGACCGAGTAAACAGACTAATCAGGGGAAATGGTGCAAATCTACGCCCACAAGTAGCAGATCACTGTGCCAAGGGAACTGGAGCAGCAGATATGAATTAAGTTAGGTGGACTCCGCTTCACACTGTTAGGGACATAACATTGAGCGGTCAGCATTCTGACGGCGATCTTAACCCAATCGCGCTTTCAGCCGAGTCACAATATCCCGGCGTTCATGGATGATGCCGATAATCACTGGTTTGGGGGATGCACCCTGAATAAAAAATATAGTGATATCGGTATTTTGCCACTAAAAGGTGAGGGAAAGTGCTTGAGAAAGATCTACCTGGTAGCGCTTTGGTAGCAATGGCATGGAAGGCCTCTTTAAGGCCGTCCCGGTACTGTTTCAGCATGTCGCTGCCCCAATGGTCGAGGGTATAACGTGCCACTTCCAGCAGGTCTTGTTCTGCGTCGGCGGTAAGCACATAGGGCAGCATTGTTGTTAACCCTTTTCCCGTTCAGCCTCGGCAAAAATCTCGTCAACCGTGCGGGTGGCAAACTTGCCCTGTTCGGCAGCCTGGATGCGCGGCGCCAGAAAGGTTTCCAGCGCTTTCAGGGCGCTTTCTTCATCACCATTAGGCAGTGTGCGCTCAAGTACATAGTCCTTGATGGATTTACCTTGCAGGGCTGCGGCGGCTTTCAGGCGCTGATGCTGTGCCGGGGTAACTTCGATGGAAAGGCGCATGGGGAGCTCCTCGTCGCGATAAGGGACTTATGCCAAGTATAGGTTGGCTGTAGCAAATGTTCAATAGTAGACATTTGTTGTTTTGTTGGCAGCCAGATGAATATGGTTATTGTGCTGCCGTAAGATAAATTCAGTGCCCAGTGCTTTAATCCCGCCAACATTGATTTGTATAGCTCTTTGTAATAGCGGGTGAGTAAAGACAGGGTAATTAGATTAGTTATTGAGTCTGTTTGGCTTTTCTTTTAGGTCTGCCTGTTGATGTGATTATTGGTGTGAATGCCAAGGTGTTTGCTCAGGCGCAGGGCGTACCCTTTGTTAATGCAGCAGGTGAAGCCCTGACGCCGGCAACAATGCATTACTATTTTACTTTTGTTTCAACTTTTGTATTGGCTGCCGTTGGCGCCTAGGTGACTAAAATCATCTAATAACTCCGTTTTCTATGGGGTTATGATAGAGAAATTTAGCGGTAAAGCACTGCGACAAATTGTCGCAGTGCTGGAACTACTCGGTGTGAGCCGCAGGGGACGTTGAAGGGAAGGTGCTTACTGCCTTGTTTGTCTTAATTGCTGTCCAAGCTGATAAAACTCACTTTGCGTTGACCAACTTGGCCATTGCCCGCTATTGGCCAGCTCTGCTAGCACCAGATAATGCAGCTGAGTGTCTTGCAGTAGGGCACCAAAGTCCCAATCCGGGGTAAAGATATCATCCGGCGTATGGTAGCGCGCCTGAGTGGCTTGCAAAGCCGCTTCACCTACCGCTTTTCCACCCTGCAGGCTGTCGGTTCCCGGCCCCATAAAGAGTCCTGGAATACCGACCTGGGCAAAAGCAAACTGATCTGAACGGTAGAAAAAGCCTTTTTCAACTTCAGGATTGCCTATCACCACCCGTTGCTGCTTAGCGGCCTGAGATCTGACAACATCATCCAGCTCGGATTGTCCTAAACCGATGATCCAGATATCACGGGTTTCGGGCACTGGGAGTAGGGCATCGATATTAATGTTAGCGACAATCTGTGCTAATGGCACTGTGGGATTGGCAACATAGTGCTTGGTACCGAGCAAGCCTGATTCTTCCAGCGTGATCACTAAAAACAGCAATGAGCGCTCAAAACCGCCCTGAGCAACGGCTTGCTCTGCGATAGCTAACAAGGCGGCAACCCCACCGGCGTTATCAATGGCGCCATTGTAAATCGCTAGCGCCCCATCCTCTTTTGGAATGGCTCCGAGGTGATCCCAATGCGCGGTTACCACTAACCATTCGTCTGCACGGCTTTTGCCGGGTAAGGCAGCTAACACGTTATTCGAGCTGCCGGTCTGCACATCTAGCTTGATGCTGGCACTAAGCTGATGGCCTTCCAAGGCGACCGCCTGAAAACCTGGTTGGGCGGCACGGGTCTTCAGCGCCTGAAAATCTAAACCGGCGCTGGCGAATAACTGCTCAGCACCTTCAGTAGAGAGCCAGCCGATCACCGGTGTTTTGGCACTTTGATTATTGGCTAAATCAAATTGGGCGCGCTGCATCATATTTTGCACCACATTAAAGCCATAACCGGCAGCTGCGGTATCGTGCACAATTAAACAGGCTGCGGCTTGTTGCCGGGCACATTCTTCATATTTGTAGGTCCAGCGGCCATAGTAGGTCATCTCCTCGCCTTTAAATAAGGCGGGATCTTTACTGGCAAAGCCTGGATCATTTACCAGCACAATAACCGTTTTACCTTTGGCATCCAGTGCCGCGAAATCATGCCATTGATACTCGGGAGCAACCACGCCATAGCCGGCAAACATAATATCGCTGGCACTCAGGTTTACCTCTGTTTGCCCGGTACGGGAGCTCACCACGATATCTGTTCCTACCTGCGGTTGCCAGCCATTAGCACTGCCTGTTAAACGGACTTGCGGCTGACCGATATTCGTGACCTGCATATAGGGTACAGCCTGAGTAAAACTGCCGTCGTTACCGGCTTGTAATCCCAGTTGTTGGAATTGTTGTACCAGATAATCGACGGTAAGAGTTTCGCCCTCGGTACCCGGCTGGCGGCCTAAAAAGGTATCGCTGGCCAGTTGTTGGATATGCCGGCTTAACTGCTCAGCCTGAAATTCAACCTGTGCTGTACTTTGATGGCCACCGGTATTTTGCGACAGGCTGGGTTCGGGGGCTTTGCCGCAACCGGCAATGATTACAGCCGCACTAAGTAGTGGTAGTACAAAATGTTTTTTCATCAAAACTCCTGCTTAAAGGTTTCTGCAAAACGAAAGGCTTGCCCTTGCGGCTGCCCCAGCACCTGATCACTGTGCATCACCAGTTTGCCGTTAATTAGGGTAGCAATAGGCCAGCCGGTTACTCTTGTACCATGATAGGGCGTCCAACCGACTTTACTGGCAATCCAGCTGTTGTCGATCTGACGTTGTGCCGCTAAATCAACCAGCGTTAAATCGGCATCATAGCCCACGGCTAGCCGGCCTTTGCCGATTAAACCAAAGATCCGTGCCGGATTGCTGCTGATTAAATCAACCAATCTTAATAGACTCAGGCGCCCGGCAGCAACGTGATTCAACATGATCGGCAGCAGGGTTTGTACCCCGGTCATACCGCTGGGAGAATCCGGATAGCTTCTGGCTTTCTCTGCCAGTGTATGGGGGGCATGATCGCTACCGAGGATATCGACAGTGCCATCGCTTATCCCCTGCCACAGCGCAGCTTGATGCCAGGCTTCCCTTACCGGCGGATTCATCTGTGCCAGGCTGCCTAATTGCTGATAGCAATCCGGTGCTACCAGTGACAAATGATGAGGCGTGGTCTCCACCGTAAGCCAGTGTTTAAAGGCTGCCAGATACTGCATTTCCTCCGCGGTCGACACATGCAGGATATGCAGCGGGCGCCTGGCTTGCTGGGCCAGTGCCACAATCCGTTGCGTGGCCAGGAAGGCACTTTCGCTATCGCGCCAGACCGTATGGTTACAAACATCATTAGCGGTTAACGGCTTGCGTGTTCTTAAGCGCGCTTCATCTTCGGCATGGATCGCTACCCGCCGCTTACCATCCTGTAAAATGCTTAACAGCAGTTCATCTTGCTCTGCCAGTAAGTCGCCAAAGGAGCTTCCCATAAATACCTTAATACCGGCACAGCCCGGTAGCTGCTCTAATTGGGCTAATTGCCCCAAATTTGCGGCGCTGCCACCGATATAAAAGGCATAGTTGCAGTAGCTGTTTTGGGCCGCGATATCGAGTTTCGCTTGCAGGCAAGCGGCAGACAAGGTCAGTGGATTGGTATTCGGCATCTCGAAGAAGCCGGTAATGCCGCCCAACACAGCGCCCTTACTGCCGTGCGCAATATCTTCTTTATGGGTTAAACCCGGTTCACGAAAATGCACCTGCGTATCGATAGCGCCGGGTAATAGGTGCAGACCAGTGGCGTCCAATTGTTCGGTAAAGGTCCAGCCGCTGGCGCCGATAGCGGCAATCTTGCCGGCAACCACCGCCAGATCTGCCTGGATAATGCCGGCCGGTGTGACCAGCTGTCCATTCCGAATCAAGAGATCGGCATGTTTTTGCTGTATTTGTTTAAGAAAAGCACTTGCCATCAAATTGCTCCTTAACAGGGAGGGGGGAAGCGGCAAACACGCTGTTTCACCACCTTGGGCTTAAAGCAAAAAGGTTTCTATGGTTCTGGCCAGTGTTTCCCGCTCGATATCATAGGTAATAAATACCAAACGGGTTTGCCGGTCAGCGTCAGGCCAGGCAGTTAAAAAGGCCGCCGGATGAAAGATATGTTGCACCCCATGGATCACCACAGGGCCGGAGTGCCCCACGACATTAACAATGCCCTTCACCCTGAGCATATTCGAGCCCATTAACTGCATCAGGATATTAAGCCAGCCTTCCAGCCGACCAGGTGTAATGGCTTGTGGCAGCGTAAAGCAATGCGCCTTGATATGATCATTATGGCGGTTGGGATCATTCTGGCTAAGCGTGGCACTGGGCGCGCTGAGACTGGCAAGTTGCCCCGGCACAGTGTCACTCAGGCTGGTCAGTGAAAAGGCGGCACTGTTTAGCCATTGCCGCAGCGGGATAGTGCTTTGCTGAGGTTCAATATGGTCAAGACTCAGCAGCGCTTGTGGTTCTAAGTTGCCTTGCTGGATGGTTCTGATCTGAGCGGCCGGATTAAGCTGCTTTAACCGTGCAGTAAGCTGTGTCAGCTCTGGTGTTGGCTCAGCTTGTAAATCGGTTTTAGTCAGTAGCAACAAATCTGCTACCGCCACCTGCTTTTGTGATTCCGGATGCCGGTCCAGGGTTGCGGCAGCATGCAGGGTGTCGAGTGTGGTAATAACACCTTGTAGCCGGTATTTGGAGGCGAGGGTAATATCCGTCATCAGGGTATGCATAATAGGTGCTGGCTCAGCCAGGCCCGTGGTTTCAATAATCACCCGATCGAAACTGCGCTCGCCCTGGCGGGAGAAGCGCCAGTGAATATCACGCAAGGTTTTAGCCAGATCGCCACGGATGGTGCAGCATAAGCAGCCGCTGGCCAATTCGATAATCGTATCGTCACTGGCATGGCTGACCAGTAAATGATCCAGGCTGACAGTGCCAAACTCATTAATAATAATCAGGGTTCTGGCCAGCTCAGGTTGTTTTACCAGCTGGTTTAATAAGGTGGTTTTGCCACTGCCTAAAAAGCCAGTCAGTAAAAATACCGGTAAACGGGTGTTATTCGTCATAAAAATGTTTCTCAGCGCCTTCGTGCAGTAGTTTGACATCGGCGCAGTATTCCGAGACCGGCCTGATAAATAAGCGCGCCAAACCAATAGGCTCACCCGTTTCCAGGCAGTAACCGAATTCCCTGCGGGCGATGCGCGTTAGCGCCTGATCAATTTTTGGTAATAGCTTACGCTCGCGATCCATAATGCGCAGGCTAAGCCTTGACTCTTCTTCATATTGCGCCCGATCAACTTCATCACTAAGCTCTGGTGGGCTACTAAGCTGCTGTTTTAGTTCATCGATATGCAACATAGTGCGTTGTTTTAAATCGAGTAAATACCCTTTAAAAAATTCGAGTTGTTCTTCATTCATATAGTCTTCGTCTGGCGAGGCGAGCAGCCTGGCATGCTGCTCTGCGCGTTGGCTCAGATATTCGGCAGTCATATCTTTACTCCTGTTGCAAGCCGGGCAACTGCATCGTGGGGATGCAAGCTGTCCTGATGCTTGAATTCAATTGAGAACATAGGAAATTGCGTGCTGGGTAAATCAATACCTTGCATACCCACATAATCTAAATCGTTCCCAGGGTTGCTAAGGTGAGCCGAGGTGATCTCAATTAGCGATGAAGGGCTGATTTCAGAGGATAGTTGCAACATAGTACGGTCTGCGAGCTGAACAATAATGTGATATTATCACATTATTGTTCAGGGCCAAGCACTTTGCGCAAATTAGCGCTTACTCCAGCTTGCACGGCTAACAAGCTTATAGCCCTGGTTTTTCTGGTGTTAATCGAACAGAGCTTGCAGCGCATTGCGCTGCACTTTAGTATGCGGCAACTCTTAGAAGGTGAATAAATTGTGATGTTTAGACTAGCCAAAATCTCGTTAGCCGTAGTGACGGTGCTGGCACATAGCCAGGTTGCGTATGCGGAGCAGTCAGAGGCCATTGCTTCAGAGGCTGCTGCTAAAGTGGAACGTATTGAAGTGCGCGCTTCAGGTTTAAAGCGCGAAGTGGTCGAAATGGCCGGTCCGGTTTCGGTATTAAGCGGTGAAGAGCTGCTGCGCCGCACCGACGTCAGTATTGGCGAAACGCTAAAATACGAAGTGGGCGTACATGCCAATTATTATGGCCCGGTGGCATCGAGGCCGGTAATTCGCGGTCTGGATGGTGCACGGGTGCAGGTCGTGCATAACGGCATGGGCACCGGCGATGTGTCGCGGGAGGGACCGGATCATACTATTACTGCCGATGCAGTAACGGCACAGCAAATTGAAGTGTTACGCGGGCCGGCAACGCTGCTGTACGGCAGTGGCGCTATTGGTGGCGTGATCAATGTGGTCGATAACCGCATTCCGCAGCGGGTACCAGTGCAGCGTGAAACGATTCTGCAAACTCGCTATGGTACCGCAGCGGGGGATCGCAGTCTGAGCTTTGCCCATGACAGTGGCCAGGGCAACCTAGCCTGGCATGCCGACGGTAGCTACCGCAAAGGTAACGACTATCGGGTGCCGCGCTATCAGAATGACGAGGGCGATAGCAGTCGTCGCTTGCAGAATTCCTGGTCTGAGCACCAGGTGTTGAATCTGGGTAGCAGTTATGTGGTAGAGCAGGGCTTTGTCGGCGTCAGTATTGGCAAAATCAAAACGGAGTATGGTTTGCCGGAGGGCCCGTCCAGCGAGCCGGCAGAAGGTGAGTATATTAAACTGAACCAACAGCGCCTGGCGCTGGCTTCAGAGTATCGGCCGCAGCAATCCAACTGGCAGAATCTGAACTTTGATCTGGCTTTTACTGACTATGACCACGCTGAGTTTGAAGATGATGAGGCCGGCACCGAATTTCTGAGTAAAGCCTGGGAGCTGCGCAGCTCGGCAACTTATGAGTTACCAGCCAGTTGGCGCGGCATCTTCGGTTATCATGCCATTCTGCGGGATTACCAGGCGCTTGGTGATGAAACCTTTACCCCGAACACTGACACCGACAGTCATGCCCTTTTTATGTTGCATGAAAAACGCTTTGGCCCGGTGAAGCTGGAGTTTGGTAGCCGGTTTGAGCGTTTAACCCATCAGGCGTATGAGCTGACCGATGATAACGGCAGCCGAGATCTGCGACAGCAGTTTAATCTGTTTAGCTGGTCTGTCGGTGCGGTTTACCAACTACAAAGTGAGCAGCAGCTGACGCTATCTTACAGCCAGGCGGAGCGGGCACCGGCTGCCAATGAGCTGTATGCCAACGGCATTCATATTGGTACCCGCTCTTATGAAATTGGTGTGGCTTATCAGGTTGCAGCAGAAAGCTCGGGGGCCAGTATTCTGCATGATGCTGCACTGGCGACTGCCGAGCGTGCCAACAATCTGGATTTAGGTTGGCGCGGTCAGTTTGCCGATGTCCGGGCCAATATCAACCTGTTCTATAATCAAATCGATAATTATGCGTTTTTAGCTAACCTGGGCTTTCAGATCGCCGGCTTTGCTGCCTATCAGTATCAACAGCAAGATGCGCGCTTGCATGGCGCAGAAGCCAGTATCAGCTGGCAGTTGACACCTGAACATCAGTTAACGGTGCTGGGTGATACCGTAGTAGCACGACTGCGCAGTGGTGGCTATCTGCCGCGGGTACCCTCATTCCGGCTGGGTGCTGAATATGAATACCGGGCGGATAACTGGGCCGGTCAGCTGGGGCTAACGCACTATGGTAAACAAAACCGGCTGGCCGAAAATGAAAGCGCGACCGCGGGCTACACCCTACTGGAAGCGGGCTTGAACTATTACTTCGACTGGCAGCAACAGGAAGTGATGGCCTTTGCCAAGGTGCAAAACCTGACCAATCGCCTGGGCTTTGTGCACAGCTCCTTTATTAAGGAAGACGCGCCTCTGCCGGGACGACAGTTGGTACTGGGTTTACGCTTAAGTTTCTAACCACCCCTCCATCCTCGATACACCATTGCCGGACGGCTTGCTGAACGGCAATGGTGCTCCTGCAGCTTAGCGCTGCCGCCCTTGTGACATATTTTCTTACAAATCCGCTACCGCTCAGACTGGCGTGTTATTAGCGTTTTCGTTAGTATCAGGCTACGTATTTTTTACATTTTTTCGGTAGAAGGATCCGCAAAATGAAAAAACTCTTTATTGTCAGTGCAGTAGCTTTAGCTGTAATCACTGGCTGTGCTCAGCAACAACCGGTGTCACAAGGAACCGTTGTCGAGCAACAACAAGCTACCGCGATTCTGGTTAGCCCTAACGATCAACGCCAGTATAAAACCCTGACCCTGCCGAATAAAATTGAGGTGATCCTGGTATCGGATCCAACCACTGAGAATTCAGCGGTGTCGCTGAGTGTCGGTGCCGGCATGTTGCAAGACCCGATGACACAGCAGGGCCTGGCGCATTATCTGGAGCATATGCTGTTTATGGGTACTGAACGCTACCCGGATCCGGCGGAATACAGCAACTTTGTCAGTCAGCACAACGGTGCCGCCAATGCCTATACCTGGCTTGATATCACCAACTATATGCTGCAGATCAACAATCAGGCCTTTGATGAGGCCTTAGATCGTTTTTCTGACTTCTTTAAAAGTCCGAAATTCTATCCTGAGTATTCAGATAAAGAGCGCAACGCCGTCAATGCCGAGCAATCGATGCGCCGTGAACAGGATTTCCTGGCGCAGTTTGAGCTGATGCGCCGGATGTTTGGCGAGCACCCGTCAAACCGTTTTCTGGCGGGCAGCCTGGAAAGTCTGAGCGACAAGCCTGGTAGTAAGCTGCATGATGAAATGCTGGCCTATTTTGATAAGTACTACTCGGCCAATAATATGAAGCTGGCGCTGATTAGTAATTTGCCACTGGCTGAGATGGAGCTGCTGGCGCGTAAGCATTTTGGTGAAATCGTTAATAAAGATATTGAGATCCCAAAGGTAACAGCAGAACTGGATAATAGTCTGTTTGGTGCGAAGCGCATTCACTATGTGCCAAATCAGGATGTGAAACAACTGCGGTTAGATTTTACCATCCGTGACAACAGCGATCAGTATGCCGTTAAACCCAATGAATTTATTGCGTATTTATTACGTTCTGAAATGCCGGGTACTGCCGCCGCTCAGCTAAAAGCGGCGGGCCTGGTTTCCAGCTTTAATGTGTCGGTGACCCCGGATCTCTATGGTAACTACGGTACCCTGGCGATAGATATGAACCTGACTGATGCCGGTATGCAGCAGCGGGAAGCCATCACAGCGGTGGTGATGCAGTATCTGGATCTGATTAAGCAGCAGGGTGTCGATAGCAAATACTATAACGAGATCAAAACCAGCCTGGCCAATCAGTTCCAGTTTCTTGAGAAAACCGATGGTTTTGGCTACGTTGCCGGTTTAACCGCCGCGATGTTAAAGCTGCCGGTAAAACATGTGGTGGCAGCGCCCTATATTTACGAACGTTTTGATGCACAGGCCATCAACGATGTGTTAACCCAGCTGACACCGGCCAATCTGCGGGTGTGGTATATCAGCAAGCAGGAGCCGCATGACAGTGAGCTGATCCGCCATGTCGGTAAATATAAAATCGTTGATATCACTGCCGAAGAAAAAGCCGCCTGGCAACAACCGTTGGTGGCGTTGAACCTGCCGATGGTCAACCGCTTACTACCGGAAAGCTTCGCCATCAAAGCCCGTAGCACGCAGCAAAAACCTGAGCTGGTTGTCGAGCAGCAAGGCATTAAGGCCTGGTTATATCCAAGCCAGGCGTTTGCCGACCAACCTAAGGGCCGGCTGGATATCGTGCTGAACAGCCCGGCGGCACAGCAGGATATTAAAGCCCGGGTTGCCTTTGCGCTGTGGCGTGATTTGTATAGCCTGGAGCAAAGTGCGTTACGCACCGAAGCCAGTGCTGCCGGCATGGATGTTTGGTTAAATGATGGTAATGGTCTGATTTTAAACCTGGACGGCTTTACCGATAAGCAGCCGCTGTTGCTGGAGCAGTTATTAGCCGGTTTAACACCGAAGATCACGGCGGACGGTTATGCGCAGGCGGTTGACCGCTATGTGCGTGGCCTGGCAAACCAAACCCGGCAGGTACCATTCCGTCAGGCATTCTGGGCCTTTAACAGCCTGTATCGTGGCGGCAGCTATAATCCGGAGCAGTTAATTGCGACAGCTCAGGCGATGACGGCGGCAGATCTGCAGCAATTTATCGCCAGTACACTGCAGCAAAATCAGGTACGGGTGTTTGCTTTTGGTAATTACGATAAGCAGGATGTGCAAACTCTGGTCAGTAAGTTACAGGCCGCCTTACCGGCTGATCGTACCGTAACGCCTTACACGCAAAGCCCGTTCTGGTTACCCAAGCCGGGTGATGTGATTAC
Organism: Alishewanella sp. BS5-314; assembly: GCF_025377695.1. Lineage (NCBI taxonomy): Bacteria > Pseudomonadati > Pseudomonadota > Gammaproteobacteria > Alteromonadales > Alteromonadaceae > Alishewanella > Alishewanella sp. BS5-314. Next base: position 2,253,698 of record NZ_JACEHJ010000002.1, on the reverse strand, counting down.
CCTGCAGCGTGATATTGATGTCACAGACGTGGCCTTAGTGGATATGCATGTACATCCGGTTAAAGGGATGGCAAGCCGGGCAGCGGCCAGTGTGCTGGCTTCGCACTTCTCCAATCAGGCGTTTGACAAGCTACGTACCGAAGAGCAATTAGCTTACGCTGTGGGTGGTACGGCGATTGATCTGAACGATTACACCGGTTTTGGTTTGTACATTCAGACCCCGGTCAAGGGCCCGGCTGATATGCAGCAGCGCTTTGAGGAATTTAAACAGCAGTATTGGCAAACCCTGCAACAGGTCACGCCGGAGCAATTTGCTACCTTAAAGCAAAGCTTGCTGATTAGTCTGAACGAGCCACCAAAAAATCTGCAGGAAGAAATGGGACCTTTAGTCAGTGACTGGTATCGCGAGCGCTTTGACTTCGATTCCAAGCAGCAACTGATTGCGGCTGTGGAGCAGGTAACCTTAAAGGATGTGCAGGATTTCTACCAGCAAACGCTGCTTAACCCGCAGGCCGCCCGCTTATCGGTGCAAATGCGTGGTACCAGCTTCCGCGAGCAACCCTTCGCCAGCTTGCCAAATCAGCAATTGGTAACGGATATTGCTCAGTTCCAGCGCCAGATGGCCAAGCAGTAAAGTGCATATCGGCTAACTAAATCAGAGCGCCGGCAATTGCCGGCGCTTTTTTTAGTCAATTTCCAATACGACCTTCACTTTATCCGTTGCTGCACCTTTGCTGACATAACCAATAATATTCGGGTTATTGGCGACCAGCTCCAGCACCTCCGCATCGGAGTCCACTTCTTTTGGCGGCGTACCCTTGCCGGTAAATACTAATTTTGACCAATGTGCTTTGATCTGGCTGGAGCTGCGCCCCAGTGCTTTTTCATCAAAGTCATTACGGGTCTTATGGGTTTCGACCAGATTAATTGGCACTGCCTGACCACCGCCCGGGAAGCTGGAAGCCCGACCGGTATAGAGACGGTTCACGTCATCTTTGCTAATGTTCGCGCTATTAGAAGGGTGCACTATCACCTGAACTGCGGCAAAGCTGCTGGCTGTCAGCCAACATAACATGATCGCAAGACTAAATTTCAACATGGCCGGCTCCTTAAAATACTAAATCGACACCAAGGGTAATAGCATTGCTGTCTCCTGCGACTTCGTAGCCCGGAGTGCCTTTGTCTTTCACCCGATCAAACTGCAATTTAAAGGCAGCCGACTTGTGAAAATCGTAACGTAAGCCGGCACTGGTGGTGTGGTGCCGTTCGCCTTCGCTATCGAAGTCTGCATAGGACAGAAAGGGCGTGATTTGATTGACGCGATAGCCGAACGACACCATATAGGTATCGAAATTTTCTCCGGCCAGATCCAGCCGGTTAAGCTCGGTTAGCACGATCAGATTATTGTAATCGATGTTAAAAGACGAGCCATAAAAACGCCCGCGGCGACTGCCCCAGGACGCGGGAGTACTAACGCCATTTTCAATAAAGAAGCGCTCATTAACGTAGGTCATGTAGGTTAGGCGGATATCCAGCCAGTCACGGTTAAAGTTGAGCACCAGCCCGGTAATATCCTTCCAGATCTCGCGGGTTTGCACACCAAAGAAATAGTCAGATAACAGTTTATTCCGCTTATCATCTTCACGGCCATAATACAGATTACCGCTTAAATCCCAACTCCCTAGCTGGTAGTTAAAAAGCGCATTGATGCCATCATAATTAAAAATCTGCCAGGTATAATTATCTGCTGGCGGCCTTAACCAAAGGTAGGCGTAACCCACATCAAAAAAGTCCGAATAGTAATACAGTGGCAAGCGCTTTTTACCGGCTTGCAAAGTCCAGTGGTCGTTCAGCCGGTAAGACAAATATGCCCACTCAAATTTGGCATCAAAATCATCGGCACCGCGGGAGACAATCTGGCCGGTAACGGATAAGCCCTCTAACAGATCGGCACTTAACTGTAAGCCCATCCGGGTTTCCGGTTTAAAACTCCAATCTTCTTCATATACGGCAACTAAGGGATAGTTGGCTAGAAAGCTTGGGTCCGCACCGTCTAAACCATCTCCTGATAGCACCTTACCGCCGGCGACCGTAGCAAAGCCGGAAATCTTTACCTCGGCCATGCTGCTAAAGCAGCTCATACAAGCGATAGACAGTGCAAGTAAAGCAGGTTTTTTCATAAATCACCCCGTTCTTTGTGACTGGCACTTTCAGCATAGCTGAGAAAAAATCGGGGCAAGGCTTTTTTAAGAAATGTCTGAATTTAAGGTAAATTACTGTTTGTCGGCTGATAAAAGCATACGGCCTGACCAGCATGGCGTTTCTTGGCCTGGTACATGGCAATATCCGCCAGATGCAGCAATTGCGGTTGTTCACGACTGTCCTGCGGAAACAGGGCAATACCGATACTGCAGGAGATATCGACCGTTAAACCAGCAACGGAATAAGGTTCGCTGATTTGTTGCTGAATCCGTTCCGCCAGCGGCAGCACCTGTGCCGGTAACGGCTGGCTGCTGATAAAGCCGGTGAGTACCACGACAAATTCGTCACCGCTTAAGCGCCCGCTAAGATCGGCGGCGCGGGTACTGTTGTGTAAGCGCTGTGCCACCTGCTGTAATACCAAATCACCCACCGCATGGCCATAGCAATCGTTAACCGGTTTAAAACGGTCTAAATCGATAAATAATAACGCCAGAGTATCGCCGCGTAACTGACACAAGGCCAGCTGTTGTTCCAGCATTTTATAAAACAGCGTCCGGTTGGCTAAACCGGTCAGGGGGTCATAAAAGGCTTGTTTGGCAAGCTCGAGATGTTGTTGTTTTTGTTCGGTAATGTCTCTGGCAACGCCGACGTATTTGAGCAAATGCCCCTCAGCATCAAAGATCGGTGCCGCAGTAGATGTATGCCAACATAACTGGCCATTTTTATGGAAGATCCGGTATTCAATACTGCCTTGTTTGGTGGCAGTTAGCAGCAAGCTTTGCATAAAGGCAAAGCAGCGCGCCAGATCGTCCTGATGTACAAAATGATCAAAGGTGTTGCCCATCACCTCAGTCGGATGATGACCCAAAATGTCCTGCCAGCTTGGTGAGACGTAGGTTAAGCAACCATCAGGCGTTAAGGTAAAAATGATATCGCGGGCGCTTTCAACCAGTGCCCGGAACTCGGCCTCACTTTGCCGTAATTTTTGCTCGGCATTTTTGCGCTGGCTGACATCATTGGCAAAGCCACTAAATAATATGCTGCCGTCTGGCAAGACTTTGGGAAAATCAAAGGCCTCTAACCAGACGATCCGCTCATCAGGGCGAATAATCCGCAGCTCGGCATGCCAGGGCTTAAGTTGGGCCGCACATTCGGCCGACGTTTGATACACCCGCTCGGCATCGGCCGGGTGGATACGGTCAAGCAGCAGGCTGGCATCCTGCATAATAGCCTGCGCCGGAATACCAAATAGGGCTTCGGTATTTTCCGAGGCATAAACATAATGGAACTTTTGATCTGGGGTTTGTTTTAACTGATATAAAAAGCAGGGTAAATGCCGCGCCAGTTCGGCCAATGGGCCGAACAACTGTTCGATAGAGGAACTAACAGGTGCTGACTTTTTGTCCATGCCCAGCCTAAACAAATTACAGTAAGGTTACTGTAACCAGACTCAGCCGGGCTTGCCAGTGATTCTGTGAAAAAAGTCTGTGAAAGTCAGATGCCGGCCGCACTACAGCCGGCGTCGTTGTACTAACGCATGGTAACAAACTCTTCCGCCGAAGTCGGATGCAGCGCGACGGTGGCATCAAAGTCAGCCTTGGTGGCGCCCATTTTAATGGCAACGGCAAAGCCCTGCAGCACTTCGTCCATGCCTTCGCCAATGCCATGCAAGCCAATAACTTTTTCTTCTGCGCCTAAGCACACCAGTTTAAAGGTACTGAGGGCGCGGTGCGGGGTAATGGCGTTGTACATGGCCGCAAAGCTGGAACGATACACTTTGATCTGCTCTTTGCCGTATTTTTCTACGGCTTCGGCTTCGGTTAAGCCGATAGTGCCGATGGGCGGGTGACTAAAGACGATAGTGGGGATCAGCGAATAGTCCATTTTCGCATCCGGCATAGCCGGATTAAATAAGCGCTCGGCCAGCATACGGCCGGCTTTTACGGCAACCGGGGTAAGCTGAGCTTCACCGGTAATATCACCCACAGCATAAATGCCAGGTACATTGGTATTTTGATAGGCATCGGTGCGGATATAGCCTTTGCTATCAGCCATCACGCCAGCGGCGGCAAGGTTAAGCTGATCGGTTGCCGGTTCGCGGCCAATGGCCCAGATCAGACAATCGACATTAAACAGGATACTGCCATTTTTCAGATAAACCGTTAGCCGGCCTTCGCCGGCGGCTTCTACTTTCGCCACTTCGGCTTCGGTATGCAATTGCAGTTCATCCTGCTGCATCCGGCTGAGCAGGGCGTCAGTAATATCGCGATCAAAGCTGCGTAGTGGCCGATCGCCCCGCACCAATAAATGCGTTTCAGTGCCAAGGGCATGCAACACACCGGCAATTTCTACCGCGATATAGCCGGCACCGACGACGACTGCTTTGGTAGGTTGTTGCGTCAGGGCAAAAAAGCCGTCGGAGTCGATCCCCAGCTCAGCTCCCGGAATATCAGGTTTGGTCGGGCGGCCGCCAACGGCAATAGTGATATGATCGGCGGTAATGTGCTCACCATTGACTTCCACTGTTCTGTGGTCGACAAAACGGGCAAAGCCCTGGATCAGTTCCACGCCATTACTGGCAAAACCACGCTGATAGGCGCCATGAATACGCTCAATATAGGCTTCACGGTTTTTGACCAGTGTGTCCCAGGCAAAGCCTTGCTGTTCTAGGTTAAAACCATAGCTGGGGCTATATTTTACCGCTTCAGCAATATGGGCACCGTACCACATTACCTTTTTCGGGACGCAGCCGACATTAACACAGGTACCACCTACGGCTTTGGCTTCAATAACGGCTGCTTTAGCGCCGCGTTGGGCGGCGCGGTTGGCTGAGGCGATACCGCCGCTACCGGCACCAATAGCAAGATAATCATAATGACGAGTCATAACAGGGCCTGTCAGTTAATAGGGTAGAGACTGAACCAGATTTAAGGTTAAACCCTAAGTTAATAGATAGAGCAGATATAGGGCTAACCGGGCGCTAATACAAGCGTCAAGCCGCAGGATTTAGCAAACACGCGGCTACCGGAGCTTGACAATATGCCCGCCGGCCCCAACATATCAGATATACAAGACTTTACAGGAACCCTGCCGATGACAGCCATGAGCGATAATCCGTTACTCAGCTTTACTGACTTACCACCTTTTTCGAAAATTCAGCCCGAGCAGATAAAACCTGCGGTGGAGCAGGCGATCGGTGACGCCAGAGCCGTGGTTGAGCAGGTGGTCGCCAGTAGCGAGATCAGTTGGCAGGCGATAGTGGAGCAGTTAGAGCAGGGTTCGGATCGGCTAAATAAGCTCTGGTCACCGGTATCGCATTTAAACTCTGTGGCTAACAGCCCGGAGCTGCGAGCGGCTTACGAGAGCTGTTTGCCGCTGTTATCTGATTTTAGTACCTGGCTGGGGCAGCATGAGGGCCTGTATCAAAAGTATCAGGCGCTGGCGAAAAGCGCCGACTTTAGCAGCCTGACTGCGGCGCAGCAAAAAGTGGTCACCAATGCGCTGCGTGACTTTAAGTTATCCGGTATCGGTTTGCCAGAGCAGAAAAAGCAGCGCTATGGCGAGATCCAAAGTCGGCTGTCGGAATTAAACTCTACCTTTTCCAACAATACGCTGGATGCGACTCAGGCCTGGTTTAAGCACGTCACAGATGAGGCTGAGCTCGCTGGTTTACCGGAAGATGCACGCTTAGCTGCTGCTGAAGAGGCGAAATCGCGTGAGCTGGAAGGTTGGGTATTTACGCTGGAGTTCCCCAGCTATATTGCGGTAATGACCTATGCCGATAATGCGGCCCTGCGCGAAACAATGTATAGCGCCTATTGTACCCGCGCTTCTGATCAGGGACCGACGGCCGGACAGTTTGATAACAGTGCCATTATTGAAGAAACCCTGGCCTTAAAACATGAGCTGGCGCAGCTGCTGGACTTTAGCAATGCCGCCGAAGAGTCGCTGGCAACCAAGATGGCTGATAACCCGGCGCAGGTGCTGGACTTTTTAACTGATTTATCGCGCCGGGCGAAACCACAGGCGCAGCGTGATTTGGCAGAGCTTAGCGCCTTTGCGCAAACTGAGTATGGTGTCAGCAGCTTAAACGCCTGGGATATCAGCTACTATGCCGAAAAATTGAAGCAAGCCCGTTACGCGGTATCCGACGAGCAGTTACGGCCTTATTTCCCGGCTACTAAGGTGGTGCCGGGCTTATTTACCGTGTTAGAAAAACTGTTTGGTATTCGGATTGCGGCGCGTGACGGGGTCGATGTTTGGCACCCGGATGTACAGTTTTATGATATTTTCGCCGCCGATGGCAGCTTGCGTGGCAGCTTTTATCTGGATTTGTATGCCCGCAGCAAAAAACGTGGCGGTGCCTGGATGGATGATTGCCGTGGCCGGCGTTGGCTGGCCGATGGCCAGTTGCAAACCCCGGTCGCCTATCTGACCTGTAACTTTAATAAACCGGTCGGTGGCAAGCCGGCCCTCTTTACCCACGATGAAGTGATTACGCTGTTCCATGAATTTGGTCATGGTTTGCATCATATGCTAACCCAGGTCGATGCCGCTGCGGTGGCCGGTATTAATGGTGTGGCCTGGGATGCGGTGGAGTTACCAAGCCAGTTTTTAGAAAACTGGTGCTGGGCGCCCGAAGCCTTGCAGCTGATCTCCGGCCATTATGAAAGCGGCGAGCCACTGCCGGCCGACTTGCTGCAAAAAATGCTGGCGGCGAAAAACTTCCAGTCAGCGCTGTTTTTAGTGCGGCAGTTGGAATTTGCCCTGTTTGATATGCGGCTGCATGCCGAGTACGATCCGGCGCTGGGCGGTAGGGTACAACACTTGCTGGATGAGGTGCGCAGCCAGGTATCGGTGATAGTGCCGCCACGCATTAACCGTTTTCAACACAGTTTTGGTCATATCTTTGCCGGTGGCTATGCCGCAGGCTATTATAGTTACCTGTGGGCCGAAGTGTTATCGGCCGATGCTTTTAGCCGTTTTGAAGAAGAAGGCGTATTTAACCCGCAAACCGGCCAGGATTTCCTGCACTGGATTTTAGAGCGAGGTGGCAGTGCTGAGCCGATGGAGCTATTTAAAGGTTTCCGTGGTCGTGAGCCATCAAATGAGGCCTTGCTGCGACATATGGGCATCGCCAGTTAAACTGGATACCGTATTACTTTAAGGACAATCTATGAGCAAGCTAATTCCGCGCAAGCTTTTCCCGTTGTTGTTGGCGACGGCAGCCTTAACACTCAGTGGCTGCCAACAGGCGGCCGGCACCGGTGAAGCCCGGGTTGCACCGGCGCCGCTGGTAGAAGCCATTGATCCGCAGCGAGACCCAATAAAAGCGACACAAGCGAGGAAGCAACTGATGAGTCAAATTGAGCAAGTCGCAGACGTCAACGAGCTACGCCGCGAGGTCTTGGCGCTAATCGCCGATAAAAGCGCCGATAATGTACAGCAGTGTCTGGTGTTACCGCTGGGGCATAAGCCTTGTGGTGGTCCGGCGGAATATGTTGCGGTCTCGACCAAAGGTAAGGATCAGGCGGCACTGTTAAAGAAACTGGAAGCCTATAATCAGGCAGCAGAGGCGGAAAATCTGCGGCTGGGGCTGATGTCCGACTGTGCAGTGGTGCCTAAGCCGCAGGTGCAACTGGTTAACGGTCAATGTACGCTGGTTAATGAAGCGACCTATTAATCCTTCCAACGCTTAGGGCCGTGACTGACACGGCCACAATCGAGGTTAGACGCTTGCGTCAGGCAGAATCTTTTAAACTGATTTTACAGCGTGCCGAGGCCCGTAAAGGCGGCCCGGCGGCGCTACGTGCTTTGCTGAGTGAACCTCGCACTACTGCTGAACTCTCGGCCTTACCGGATAATCTGCTGTTAGCCGAGCTGACCAAGAAAATTTTTCAGTCGGGCTTTGTCTGGCGGGTGGTACGGCAAAAATGGCCTGGCTTTTGTGAAGTGTTTTTCGACTTTGATATCGAAAAAATGCTGCTGCTCAGTGATGAAATGCTGGAGCAAAAAGCACAGGATCCCCGGATTATCCGCAATTTAAGCAAGGTGTTTACCATCCGTGATAATGCATTGATGATTTATCATCTGCAGCGTGAGCATGGCAGCTTTGCAAGCTTTATCGCCAACTGGCCAACAACCGATATTATCGGGCTTTGGGCTTATCTGAAGAAGCATGGTGCCCGGCTGGGTGGCAATACCGGTCCTTATGCGCTGCGTGCCATCGGTAAAGATACCTTTTTGCTGACTCAGGATGTTGAAGCCTATCTGAAAGCCTATGGTGTATTCGACGGCAGTAGCAGCAGTAAAAAGAGTCTGCAACAGATCCAACAGCAGTTTAATCAGTGGCAGCAGGAATCCGGACTGAGTTTGCAACAAATAAGTCAAACCATAGCGCTGAGTATTGGCGAAAACTATGCCGGGATGCAGCAATGAGTGTATTGCTCACCTCCTTACCGGCGGACTATGCCGATGAGCTGCAGCAGCGTTTCCCGTTAACCGTTATTACTGAGCCTGCTGGTTGGTACCTCTGTTGGGCAGATCAGGCGCTGGTATTGCGCCATGCCGATCTACCAAAGCAGGGCGATATTCTGGTCGATTTTGCCAGCGGTGCGGCCAGTTACCGGCGCCAGTTTGGTGGTGGCAAAGACGAAGCCATTGCCAAGGCCTGTGGCCTGAACAAAAAGCGTAACCTGAGTATTATTGATGCCACCGCCGGTTTAGGGCGTGATGCCTTAGTGCTGGCCAATCTCGGTGCCGCTGTGACCTTGGTAGAGCGCAATCCGCTGGTGGCGGCGCTGCTATATGATGGTTTACGCCGGGCCGCGGCCAATCCGGCGACAGCAGACCTCGCGGCGCGGATGCAACTGCATTTTGCCCCGGCATTGCAGGCGCTGACGGAACTGCCGCCAGCCGATGTGGTCTATCTGGATCCGATGTTTCCGCCACGCGAAAAATCGGCGCTGGTGAAAAAAGAAATGCGCGCCTTTCATGACGTGGTGGGCAGCGATACCGATGCTGATGCACTGCTGGCGCCAGCGTTACAGCTGGCGCGCTACCGGGTGGTGGTAAAGCGCCCCGGTTATGCGGAAGTACTGGCGCAACAAAGCCCGCAGTTGGTGGTAAAGGGCAAGAATAACCGCTTTGATGTGTATATAAAGCAGGCGATTGCCTGATGTTAATTTAATAGCTTTGCGCCATGGCGCACTAAGGAATAAATAATGATTAAAGTAGGCGATACCTTACCGGAAGTTAGCTTCGCACAACTTACCGCCGATGGCATGAAAAACCCCACTACCAGCGAAGTTTTCGCCGGCAAAAAGGTGGTGTTATTTGCCGTGCCGGGAGCGTTCACGCCGACCTGTTCTGCCGCGCATTTGCCAGGCTATATTGCGCTGGCCGATCAAATTAAAGCTAAAGGCGTGGACACTATCGTTTGTACCGCTGTCAACGATGCCTTTGTGATGAAAGCCTGGGCTGATAGCCAGAACGCGGAAGAAATTACCTTTTTAGCCGACGGTGGTGGCAGCTTTCATAAAGCCATTGGCTTAACGATGGAAACCGCCGACTTTGGTGGTTTACGGTCGCAGCGTTACGCGATGATTGTTGAAAACGGCGTTGTCACCTTACTTAATGTCGAGCCACCGAAGACCTTTGAAGTCAGTAAGGCCGAGACGATTTTAGCGGCGTTGTAATAACGCGCTACCTCTTATCAGGGCAGGGCCTGTGCCTTGCCCTTTTTCTTTATACCAGAACTGGTATCATAGTCTTATCTATTCCAAGGGTGAATGCCTGATGCAAACTGTAAATATTCTCTGTATTAAGTGGGGCAAGAAGTACGGTCCTGACTATGTAAACAAGCTGCATAATATGGTGCGGCGCAACCTCACGCTGCCACACCGCTTTGTCTGCTTAACGGATGATCGCGACGGCATTAACCCGGAAATTGAAGTTAAAGATATTCCAAAAGTCGGCTTTAAAGACTTTGATGAGCGCCAACCCTGGAGCTTTGGTCATGGTTGGTTAAAAGTTACCAGCTTTGCCGATCCGCTGTATGACCTGACTGGCCCGACACTGTTTATCGATCTGGACGTAGTGATTGTTGATAATATTGACTGCTTCTTTGAGCCTAAAGGCGAGTTCTTTGTGATTAAAGAATGGGATAAGTCAGATGATACTGGTAATACCTCGGTCTACCGTTATGACATTGGTGCCCACAGCGACTTAATTGAGCTGCTGAAAAACCACAAAGAGCGCGAGCTGGCTAAGGTGCGTAACGAGCAGGAATTCGTCACTCAAAATCTGGCGAAGCAGGGCAAGTTACAATACTGGCCGGAGGGCTGGTGTGTCAGCTTTAAGCGTCACTGTTTACCAAAAGGCATTATGAACTGGTTCAAGCCAGCCACAATTCCAAAAGGCGCTAAGATCGTGGCCTTCCATGGTAAGCCGAATCCACCAGATGCGATTGCCGGCGTCAGTGGCAAGTGGTATCGCCGTGTGCTGCCGGTGCAATGGGTTAAGGATATGTGGCAATAAGGCCGCGACCCGATGCGCTATAAAATCTTTATTATCAATCTGGCGCGCTCTCCAGAGCGCTACCAGCAGGCGCTGGCGCAATTGGCAGCCTGGCCGGATTTACCAGTGCAGCGCATTGATGCTGCCGATGGCCGCGCGCTGAGTGAGGCTGAGATCAATCAGTATTATTCCGCCGCTCTGAATCAGCGCCTGCATCATAAAATCCTCAAGCCTGGTGAAAAGGGCGCCTTTATCAGCCATATCCGCTGCTGGCAGCAAATTGTTGAGCAGCAACTCGATTTCGCGCTGATTCTGGAAGATGATTTTCTGGTTGATGGCGATCTGCCGGCGCTGCTTAAAGCCATTACTGAGCTGACGCAGCCCTGGCATTTATTAAAACTGGCGATGCCGAATAAGCAGCAGAAAATTATCGCCGGCAATCCGCAGCCCGCTTTTTCGTTAGTCCATTTTAAAAAGAACCCGATTTCTGCGGTGGCACAAGCTGTTAGCCTGGACGGCGCCAAACTCTTGCTGGCACGGGAGCTGCCTTTTGGCCGGCCAGTGGATGTCTCAATGCAATACAGCTGGCAGCTGGGCTTTCAGGCGATGGGGATGTGGCCGTTGATTTTTAAACCCGATCTGGGCTTTGAAAGCACTATCTCAGGTAAGCAAAATGAGCAGGTTAATCGCCGGGTGTTTTACTGGCGGCGGCTGGAGTTTAGCCTGGCAAACCTCTGGCATAACCTGCGTCACTATGGCTTAGTGGCCTTGCTGCAAGCTAAGAAGTGGCCCAATCCAACCGGACGCACCCGGCTCTCCAATTAGGGCGTGTAACACGCCCTGACACCTTGTTTTTCCGGTATTGTTACTCAGTGCTTGCAGGATACTTAAAGGCGTTGCGCTGCCAGTTGCTGTTGGTAAAACGCCAACACTTCGGCGGCTTTGGCGCTCGGTTCAAAGCGTTGCATCGGATATTGCCGGCGTGCTAAATCCTGGCTTTGCTGCTGTAAGCGTTTTGCCAAATGTGCGGCATTATCGATGCCCACCAGTTCATTATTAAACAGCGGTCGCAGGTATTTCGCCCCCTCAGAGGCGGTGGCAATAATCGGTAAACCGGCATGCATCGCTTCCAGAAACACCAGGCCAAAGGGCTCGGTACGGGCGGCACTGACAAAGCAATCAAAGCAAGCCAGCCAGTCCTGTGGGCTGGTGCTAAAGCCGGGCATAATAACCTGCGCCGGCGCTTTCTCGCGCAGCGCCTGCCAGTTTTTACCCTCACCAACAATCACCAGATAGCTGTTAGGAATTGCCGCCTGTTTAAAGGCGTCCAGCAACACATCCTGGCCTTTACTCTGTTCAACCCGGCCCAAAGTGCCAATCACGATGGCATCCGCTGGGATCTGATACTCGGCGCGCAGGCGTTGCCGGGCATCAGCAGTGGCAGGGCGCGCAGCTGACCAGTTATCCAGCTGCACACAGTGCTGGCGTAACGGCTCCGGGATCGCCGCCAACTGCCAGGGGGCGATGGCAATAAGTGCATCTAATTTGGCGTGCTGCTGTTTTTTATAGTGAATATGCAAGGTTGCTACCCGCAGACACAAACCCTTTACGCCCTGTAATACCCGGCAAGCAGCGCTTAAATGTGCATGGGCAACATCGGGTTTTAACTGGCGCAGCAGGCGACGGGCGCGATAGATCGCCAGCAGTTTAAAGCCACCAACCAGCAGCACTTTAACCTTGGGCGATACCCGGTGGGCAATGGCATTGGGCCGCTGTTCTGCGCCGCGCTGATGCAAAATCAAGGTGACATCATGTTGTTGCTCGGCTTGCAGATTGGCCAGCTCAACGGCATAGCGTTCGCTGCCGGCAAAGCTGTGGGTCAGGATAATATGGACAATTTTCATAGGCTTTTTGCAGTTTCCGCCGCTGCGCAGACTTTGGCTGCTCATGTTATACTAATTGCCATTTTCGCTAAAGCCCGGCTTGCTGGCCGGTTCGATAAAAGGATAGGCTGTTGCTCAGGCATCTGTATTCTGCATTGCTGTATTTAACGCTGCCGTTGCTGCTGCTGTATTTTGTTTGGCGTGCACGCAAGGACCCGGCGTACCGGCAGCGTCTGCTTGAGCGTTTTAGCTTGGGTTTAAAAAAACGTGGGCTGCAACCAGGCGGCATAGTGGTGCATGCGGTCTCAGTGGGCGAAACTATTGCCGCCACACCGTTAATTAAGCAGCTGCAACAGCAGCATCCATCCTTGCCGCTGACCGTTACCGGCACTACCCCGACCGGTTCGGCGACGATCGGTAGTCGCTTTGGCAACACTGTACAGCACTGCTATTTGCCACTGGATTATCCTGGTAGTGTCCGGCGCTTTTTAGACGCGCTTCAGCCAAAGCTGCTGCTGATCGTGGAAACAGAGCTGTGGCCTAACTTACTCGCTGCTTGCCGAAAGCGACACATTCCGGTGGTGGTCGTTAATGCCCGTTTATCGGCCCGCTCAGCTAAGGGGTATCGTCGTTTTAGTGCCTTAACCCGGCCGTTACTGAATAATATCAGCCTGTTATTAACCCAGGATCGCGCCAGTGCCTGCCGCTTTCGGGCGCTGGGTTTTGGTAATACCCTGCAAGTGACGGGTAATTTAAAGTTTGAACTGGCGATCCCAGCGCAAACCGCGCAGCTGGTAACGCAGTTTTCGCCGCTATTAAAAACACGGCTGGTATGGGTCGCTGCCAGTACCCATGCCGGTGAGGATGAGCAGTTACTGGCGCTTTATCCACGCTTAAAACAGCGCTTCCCGCAGTTATTACTGTTACTGGTACCACGCCATCCGGAGCGTTTTGACAAGGTCGCACAGCTGGCGCAAGCCCAGGGGTATAGCGTCTGGCGCCGCAGTAGCGGGCAGTTACCCGGAGCAGACACCGAAATTGCGGTCGGTGATTCGATGGGCGAGCTGCTGGCCTGGTATCAGCTGGCCGATCTGGTGTTTATCGGTGGCAGTTTAATCGAGCGCGGCGGCCATAATCCGCTGGAAGCCATTTGCTTTGGCAAGGCAGTACAAAGCGGGCCGCATATTTTTAATTTTAATGAGGCGTACCGGCAGCTGCAGCAACAGCAGGCCGTGGTGCTGGTGGCCGATAGTGAGCAGCTGTTTGCCAGCTGTTGTCAGCTGCTTAGCGATGTCAGCTTACGCCAACAGCTCGGGCAACGTGCCCAACAGTTTTTTTCCCGGCAGCAGGGCGCCACGGCGCGCACCCTGGATGCTATCAACCTTCTTGTTGCAGGATCTATTATGCCAAGCCAGCCTTTAGCGCACACGTCAGCCTATCAGACTAAGCAAGCCGGTAACGCCAGCTATTGGTACGATCCGGCGTTTTTTACTGATATCGCCGCTGAGCAGTTTCAAAGTGCCTGGTGGCAACAGCAGCAAGCGGTGATTGGTAGCTCCAGCGGCCGCAATACCGCCTATTTTATCCAACATGGCGGGCATAAGCTGGTGCTGCGGCATTATTACCGTGGCGGCCTGGTCGGCAAGCTGCTGCATGATCAATTCTGGCTGCAGCCGGTGGCACAAAGCCGGGCGATGCAGGAATACGAGTTATTAAGCTGGATGTGTGCGCAGGGCCTGGCGGTGCCAAGACCGGTAGCCGCGCGGTATCAGCGTAGTGGTTTAATTTATCGCGCTGACTTACTGATTGAGCTGATCCCGGACAGTAAAGATCTGGCGGCGATTTTACAGCAAAGGGCCATGACTGCTGAGGAATGGCGGGCTGTGGGCCAGGCGATCGCACAGATGCACCGGCTGGGGGTTTATCATTCGGATCTGAATTGTCGCAATATTATGCTGGATAGCGCTGGCAAGGTCTGGCTGATTGATTTTGATAAATGCGAGCGCCGTGAGCCGGGACCGTGGACAGAGCAGAATTTAGCGCGTCTGCTGCGCTCCTTTAATAAGGAGCGCGGTAAACTCGCCGTGTTCCACTGGCAGGATACTGACTGGGCAGCGCTGTTAGCTGGCTATCAGCAGTCGCTTAGCACTGTGGCGGAGCGCAACTAAGATGCAGCAGTGGGATGTGATTGTGGTCGGCGCGGGTGCGGCCGGTTTATTTTGCGCCATTGAAGCGGCGAAGCGTGGCCGTAAAACCTTAGTGCTGGATAATGGCAAGCGCATCGGCCGCAAAATTCTGATGTCGGGCGGTGGCCGTTGTAATTTCACCAATATCTATGCCAGCCCGGGCAATTATTTATCGCAAAACCGCCATTTCTGTAAATCGGCGCTGAGCCGCTACACGCAGTGGGATTTTATTGCGCTGGTGCAGCAATATGGCATTGCCTATCACGAGAAAACTCTGGGTCAGCTGTTTTGTGATGACAGCGCCAAAGATATCGTTGAGATGCTGCAACAGGAGTGTGATAAAGCCGGGGTGCAGATTGCACTACAGCAGGAGATCACAACGGTTAGCTATCAGGATGGTCAGTATCAGGTTGTTACGCCACAGCTTAGCCGGCAGTGCCAAAGCCTGGTGATTGCCAGCGGCGGCCTAAGCCTGCCCAATCTCGGTGCGACCGCCTTTGGTTATCAACTGGCTGAGCAATTTGGCTTAAAGGTGCTGCCACTACGCGCCGGCTTGGTACCTCTGACCTGGCAACCGGCTGATAAAGCGGTGTTTGAAGAAATCAGCGGGGTGTCGCTGCCGGTGACCGCCGAGGCCAATGAGGTGCTGTTCCCGGAAGATATGTTGTTTACTCATCGTGGCTTAAGCGGCCCGGCAATTTTGCAAATCTCCAACTATTGGCAGCCCGGCGATGAGTTGACGATTAACCTGCTGGCAGGCCAGGACTTAACCGCGCTGCTAACCGAGTTGCAGCAACAGCATCCGGCGCAGGAGCTAAAAACCGCACTGGCGCGGGTGCTACCCAAGCGGTTGGTGGAGAAATTATTAGAGCTTAATGTGTTTCAAAATCAGCCGCTGAAAGCGCTGAATCCGAAAAGTATCGAGCGGCTGGTCAGCAGCCTGCAACAGTACATTTTTAAACCGAACGGCACCGAAGGCTACCGTACGGCTGAAGTGACCTTAGGTGGTGTCGACACCGATGAACTGTCGTCCAAAACGATGGAGGCAAAAAAACAGCCGGGTCTGTATTTTATCGGCGAAGTGGTCGATGTCACCGGTTGGCTCGGTGGCTACAATTTCCAATGGGCCTGGAGCTCCGGCTGGGTAGCCGGGCAGTATTGTTGAATAAGAAGCAAGATGAAAAAACTTTCTAAGGTACAACTTAAACAACAGGCCGCCGTGATGGCGGCGGTGACCAGTCTGGAGCAGCAGGCGCTGGCGGAATTGGCGGGTGTCTTGCAGGCCTGGTTTAGTATGGAATATGAAGCCTTTCCGGGGTCTTTGCTGGTGCGGCTGCAATTTGCTGAGCAGGCTCAGTTAGAGGCAGCGCAGCCGCAGTTGTTGCTGTGGCAAAAGCGGCTGAGTGCGTTAATGCTGAAAAAGGGTTATGTGCTAAAAGATTTACGTAAACATCTGGTGTTTACGTTAAGCGGGCCGGACGATTAATCCGGCCTGTTTTGCTCTGGCGCTAACACTGCGCCTGACAGCCAAAGCTGAAGAGGTTTCAGCTTAGGCGCGCTGCGTTAGTCTTTTTGCAGCAGATAATCCAGTAACTGAAAATAATCTTCATTCGACTGAATATCGTCCGGTAACTCAGTACCGACCAGATACTTACCCTTTACCACAATCGCCGGCACGCCCTGAATACGGTTATCCAGCATCTCGCGGTTAGCCTGCTCCATTAGCGCCCGTGCCTGCTCTGAGTTTGCCAGTTCACTAAAGGCGCCGCTATCCAACTGATGTTGCGCCAAAAAGACATTGATAGCTGCCACATCAGGGAGCTGGTTTTTCTCTACCCGTGTGTCGCGGTACAGCGTAAAGAGCGCATCAGTCAGGGCAGCATTGCCCCCTAATTGCAAAGCATAAAACACACTGGCATCAAAAGCCCAACGCTCGCCTAAAGCAGGATGGCGGCGCAGCAATGAGACTTGTGGCCGCTCAGCCAGATAGGCTTTTAATAAGGGTTCAAAATTCTGACAATGCGGACAACCGAGCCAGAAATATTCGGTTAAGCCTTGCTGCGCAGCCGGCTCGGTGAGCGGCTTGCTTAATACCTGATAATGCTTACCACTGGTAAAGATGCGCGCCGGGGTGGCAGCGTCTGCACTAAGAGCCTCACTGACCGGTGGTGTTTGGGGTGAGCAGGCTGCCAGCAGCGCAAGCGGTAACAGCAGGTATAAGAACTTCATACAACAACCTTAACGTTAAAAGCGGGAGAGTGCAGTGTACGGATTTTCGCGGCCTACCACAATTATCCGGCGCCGCGCGGCAGATGCAAACCGATGAGCGGCTAACAGGCTGCGACTTTTCGCCTAATCAGGTTATGATAATGACATCACAGGTTAAGCGATGGAACAACATGGGATATTTTCTTGGTGCTTATGCCGCTTCGGCCAATATCAGCGATTGGGACGCGCAGCTGGAGGCCGACTATTATCGTGGGCTGGCAGGCTTAACAGAGGTCAAAGGGCTGGAGCATCCCTTTCTCGGGCAACTGCATCAGCATGATGATGCCTGGTTTTTACAGCATCTGGCGCCGCACTGGGATTATGTGTTTACGACTATTCCCGGGGTGATGAATGCACTGGCGACTCAGCCTAGCTTCGGGCTGGCATCGACCGATCCGGCAGGGCGCCAGGCGGCACTCGACTTTATGCAGGCCGCCCACCAGGCGATTTTGCAGTTAAATCAGCATCTGGGTCGACAGGCGGTTAAAGCTATCATGCTGCACACAGCGCCGGCGCGGGACAAGGTTGCAGGTAGCGCCGCTTGCTTTATGGCGTCGATGCAGCAGCTGCTCAGTTGGGACTGGCAGGGTGCCCAGCTGCTGGTCGAGCATTGTGATGCCTATCTGCCACCGCAGTTGCCGTCGAAGGGCTTTTTGAGCCTGAGCGATGAGCTTGCCGTCTTAAGTCAGTTAAAACAGCAGGGAGCTGCCCCGGTTGGCGTGGTGATTAATTGGGGGCGTTCGGTATTTGAAGGTCGTAACCCCGCTGCGGCTATTGCGCATATTCAGGCGGCAAAAGACGCAGGGCTGCTGGCCGGTCTGATGTTTTCCGGCGTCTCCGGCGAAGACAGTGCCTATGGTGCCTGGCGCGACAGTCATCAACCGATCCGTAATACCCAGGCACCTGAGTTGGGCTCGGCCAGTTCCTGGCTGACCGAGCAGCAGGTTGCCGCGGCGCTCAAGGCTGCCAGCCCGGTTGAACACTTAACAGTACTGGGCCTGAAAATCGGTGTGCGGCCAGTTACCGCTACTGTGGCCGAGCGCTTAACTTTATTGCAGGCGCAGTTACAGATCCTGACACAGCAACAGGCGTTAATCACGTCCATTTCACCAGTTAACGGGAGCATCTAAGATGAAAGCAGTCGGTTATCAGCAATCACTGGCCATTAGCGAGCCGGCGTCATTATTGGATATAGAATTAGCCACTCCGGTCGCCGCAGGCCACGATATATTGGTTAGGGTGGCAGCGGTTTCGGTTAATCCGGTGGATACCAAGATCCGCAAGAGAGTCACGCCCGCCGCCGGTGAATATAAGGTGCTGGGCTGGGATGCCGCCGGTGAAGTGGTGGCGGTAGGTGAGCAGGTGAGCCGCTTCGCGCCCGGTGATCGGGTGTTTTATGCAGGGGCACTGCAGCGGCAGGGCTCAAATGCCGAATATCAGCTGGTCGATGAGCGGATCGTGGGTAAGATGCCAGCGAATCTGAGCTTTGAACAGGCGGCGGCCTTACCGCTTACCGCCCTGACAGCCTGGGAGCTGTTGTTCGATCGGCTCGAGCTGGCGACGCCCAGCTTGAAACATCCCAAGCCGGTATTACTGGTAACAGGTGCGGCCGGCGGTGTCGGCTCTATACTGGTGCAGCTGGCCCGCCAACTGACGACAGTGACGATAGTGGCGACGGCGTCCCGGCCGGAGAGTCAGCAGTGGGTGCAAGAGCTCGGAGCGCACTATGTGGTTAACCACAATCTGCCATTAATACCACAGCTACAGCAGTTGGGGATCCTGGCGGTCAGCCACGTTGCCAGCCTGACCCAAACTGATCAGCACTACGCTGAGCTGGTGCAGTTGCTGGCGCCACAAGGCAAGCTGGCATTAATTGATGATCCTGTTGGCGGACTTGATATTATGCCGCTCAAACAAAAGAGCATTTCGCTGCACTGGGAGTTTATGTTCACCCGCTCGCTGTTTAGCACACCGGATCTGCTGACCCAACATCAAATTCTGACCGATCTTAGCCGCCTGATTGAGCAGGGCCAGATTAATACCACGCTCAAGCAGAGCTTCGGCAAGATTAATGCGGAAAATTTAAAGCAGGCGCATGCGCTGTTAGAGAGCGGTAAGGCAATAGGTAAGATTGTGCTGGCCGGGTTTTAAACCTGAGCCTGGTTGGCTCGGGGATGAAAAGTGCATGCCGGGTTTGCTAGCCCGGCATGCTGTCTGCTTAATTTAGATTAATTCAGTTAAATCAGGCGATTTGCTCGCCGTCAAAACTGCTGTAATAGGCTTTTAACAGCACCTTTTCCAGCGCCAGTTTAAAGGCCTGGTTAATCGGGTAGTGTTTATTGCCCAGCTCGTAATCCAATTGGCTGACTTGCTCTTTAATGCTCATCATCATTGGCGGTGGATTAGCGGTCAGCATAATTAAATGTTGCTGATATTTCTCCAGTTTATCCGCTTTAATCACCTTGCAGACCGACAGTGCAGCCTGGCCTTGTTTGTCGCGATAGCCGGCCGCGCCAAACATCCGGCAAATACTGGGTCTTTGCTGATACACAGTACAATGGCCTTGTTTACCATCAAAGGATAAACGCTGATAAAAAAAGCAGCCAGATACCTCTGGTAACTCTTCGAGTTGTGTCAGTGTCTGCTCTGCTTTACCCTGATCAAACAGGTGTAATGCCAGCGGCAACGCTTCCAGCACCGTCGCCTCAATGGTGGTTTGAGTGCAACACTCACCACAACTGTCACGGCAGGTTAGGCCGCTGGCACGTTGATAACCGGAAAAGGTGTCCGCCATTTCGCCATACACAGCCTCAACACGACGCGATAACTCACGCAGTCGTTGCATAAAGACTCCGAACGAAATAACTATTAATGAATTGTAGTCGTGAAACGGCGACTTGCCGCCGGCGCATTTTAGTGTGCCGGATGGCTGCTACGCAATAGGCTGTTGTAAAAATCGTCAGTTGAGGTGCTGTGACCGTGCCGGCTGCAACAGCAAGGCACTGGAGACTAACAGCAAAAAAATAGCCAGATTTAACCACTCGGCAAACCCCGACAGGTAGCGGGTTTGCACAAACAGCAGGCAGAAAGTGCCGAGCGTCGCCAATAATGCATAGCGGGGTGCGGCCTTCAGCTCAGTGGTCAGGCTGATATAGATGGCCTGAATAATGATGATACTGAGGGCTACACTGACACTGACGAACAACAACTGCAGCTTCAGCGGACCACTGGCAAATAAGGGGCTGAAGATTAGTAACAAGGCCGCGGCAGCAGCCAGCATATTGAGTTGTCTGGCTCTGGGGCCAGCGTATTGCAGCAGACTACGGCGGCTAAACAGGGTTAAACAGAGCAGGCAACTGCCGACTGCAATATAGAGAATCACCGGGTTGAGCTCAGGGTAAACCGGCCATAACTGATTAAAAGCCAGCCCGTTTAAAATACCCAATACCAGCGCAAAGCTCAGATAGAATCCGGCCAGAAAACACAGTGCCGTATTGCGCTGCAACCAACTACAATACAGGGTGGTTAAAACCAGCAACAATAGTACGCCACTGAGTAAGGCGTCTTCTAACAGCTGTTGCTGCGCTTCGGCCAGTAAGATCGGTAGACTGGCTAGCCTGAGCTCAGTGCCTAATAAGGAGGCATCCTGAATTTTCAACAATAAGGTTGCGCTGCCATTGGCCTCCAGAGAAATTGATTGTACATAGCCCCGTACCGGCAGGGCACGCTCGCTGTATGGCAACAAACTACCGGTTTTACCCAATAGCTGGGCGCTGGGGATCTCCGGTTGTAATTGGTAAAAGCTGAGGCGATCTGCCGGTAAAAATGGGTAATGCAGCCAGGCTTGCCAGGTTTCTGGAAACGGATTGTTTAGTTGCACCAGCAACCAGAGTGCTTGTTGTGCTGTAACTCTGAGTGTGGCCTTGCCGGCGGGTAAATCATTAAACTGGTGAAACAGCGCCCTGTCCCGTACTAACTCTTCGGCACTGAGTTCTACCGCCGTAATTTGATACTGCACCTGGGGTACCACTATGGAGCGTTGCAACAGTTGTTCCGCCAGCGGCTGCTCAATAGCGTAGCTATGTTGGCTAAAGGCCAGGGTTAGCATCAGACAGGCAAAATAACGTAACCACAGCAGCAAAAGAAACTCCGGAATAGACGTGCAGATGGCTTGAGCAGCAGGCCAGTTTGCGGATTAATAGGACGATAACGATAATAAACAGAGGGATCCTAATGTACAAGCATGTTCTATTACTGTTGCTGGCCTTAATCTGGCCCGCGTTGGCGGCGGATATTGAACAGGGCCGGCAAAAGGCCGCGGTCTGTGTCGCCTGTCATGGCGCTGATGGTATAGCGGTGATTGCCGAGTACCCGAATCTGGCCGGGCAGAAAGCGAAATATCTGCAGCTGGCGATTAAAGCCTACCGCGACGGCGAGCGCCGCCATGCGGTGATGTCACCGATGGCAAGCGGACTGTCAGAGCAGGATATCGCCGATCTGGCCGCCTTCTATGCCAGCTTACCACCTGCAGGCAATTCGGCGGCTAAGTAGTCGTTAATTTCGGTCAGAAAGTCGGCGCCGTAGCGGCCAAGCTTGGTATAGCCAACGCCGCTTACCGCCAGCATACCGGCATTATCAGTCGGCAATTTCTGGCACATATCAATCAGGGTGGCGTCGCTGAATACCACAAAGGGCGGCACATCATCGCGCTCAGCGATCCTTTTGCGCAGCGCCCTGAGCCGGGCAAACAGCTGACGGTCATAATTTTGATTGGCCAGTTTCGCCGGGGCCTTCGCCACGCTTTGTAGCCTGGGTACTGCCAGAGATAACTGTTGCTCACCGCGCAGCACCGGCCTCGCTGCCGGTAATAGCCGCAGTACCGAATGATGGCTGATATCCTGTTGTAATAAGCCAAAATGGATCAGCTGACGGAAGATACTCAGCCAATAATCGTGACTCAGTGCTTTGCCGAGGCCCCAGGTCGAGACCTTGTCGTGACCAAAATCGAGAATTTTCTGCGTCTGGCCACCGCGCAGTACCTCAATCACATGATGTAAACCGAAATTCTGATCAACCCGGTACACGCAGGACAGCGCTTGTTGGGCCAGCTCGGTGCCATCAAATTGTTGTGGTGGGTTAAGGCAGATATCGCAGTTGCCGCAGGCCTGTTGCCGCGCTTCACCAAAGTAATTCAGCAGTACCAGCCGGCGACAGGTTTGCGCTTCTGCAAAGGCGGCCATCGATAAAAAGCGCTGCCATACCACTTCGGCCCGGCCCGGGTTTTCTTCAGCTTCCAGCCAGCGCTTCATCCGGCCGATATCTGCCGGATCAAACAGCAGCACGGCCTCTGCCGCCACACCATCCCGACCGGCGCGGCCCGTTTCCTGATAATAGGCTTCAATGGTGCGTGGCAATTCAAAATGCACCACAAAACGGATATTCGGCTTATCGACCCCCATGCCAAAGGCCACGGTGGCGACAATCAGGTTGATATCGTCACGCTTGAAGGCATCCTGCACCCGTTGCCGTTCGGTTGAGTCATGGCCGGCGTGGTAGGCCGCGACTTTATAACCCCGTTCCTGCAGTTGCGCGGTCAGTTCATCGACTTTACGCCGGGAGCTACAGTAAATAATACCGCTCTGATTTTCCTGTTGCTTCAGGTAAGCCAATAGTTGTTCCAGCGGGCGGAATTTTTCCTGTACCGTATAGCGGATATTCGGCCGGTCAAAGCTACCACGATGAATATAAGGGTTGCTTAACCCCAGTTGCTGCAGAATATCCTGCTGAGTCGCCGGATCGGCGGTAGCGGTCAGAGCAATAAAGGGCACACCGGGAAAGCGTTGTTTCAGCTGCGACAAGGCCATATAGTCGGGCCGGAAATCATGGCCCCACTGCGAGATACAGTGGGCCTCGTCAATGGCAAACAGGCTGACGCCAACCTCCTGCAAGCGCTCCAGAAAGCTCGGTTGCAGCAAACGCTCGGGTGCGACATACAGCAGTTTCAGTTCGCCATAACGCAGCTGATTCAGCACGTCCAATACCGCTTCCCGGCTCAGACTGCTGTTGACATAGGCTGCGGCAATACCGTTGGCGCGCAGGCTATCGACCTGATCTTTCATCAGCGACATCAGCGGCGATACGACCAGGGTTACGCCGGGCAATTGCAGAGCAGGCAACTGATAACAGAGTGACTTACCGCCGCCGGTGGGCAATAACACAAAGCAATCCCGGCCCTGCAGCACAGCCGAGATAATCTCCTGCTGACCGCTACGCCAGCTGCTGTAACCGAAGCTTTGCTTTAATACTGCCAGCAGTTGTTCTGACACCCGAAATCCACCTCAGAAAAAACGCCTATTGTATGCAGAAAAGCCTGAGTTTTACAGCGGCATTGGCTTTGCAGCGGCCACCTTTGCCGCTACACTGGCAGAAAAGGTCTTACCACTGAGCTGAAAATGACGCCGGAACAACTACTTAACTATATCGCTGTCGCCTTTAACGAAATGCCGTTTAACAAACTACTGGGCCTAACGGTTACCCGCTTTGATGAGGAGGGGGCTGAAGTGCGTTTCCGTTGGTCAGCGCAGCTGGTCGGTAACCCGTTACAGCAAATTCTGCATGGCGGCGTGATTGCCTCGGTACTGGATGTGGCCGGCGGCTTAATGGCCGTTGCCAGTGCCCTGGGACGGGTTAGCAGCGTGGCGCCGGCTGAGCTGGCAGAGCGCTTTGGTAAGATGAGTACCATTGATATTCGTACCGACTATCTGCGGCCCGGTCGTGGTGACGAGTTTATTGCCACGGCGCGGGTGATCCGGGCCGGTAACAAGGTCGCAGTATGCCGCATGGAGCTGCATAACGAGCAAGGCTTGCATATTGCGCTCGGTACCGGCACCTATCTGGTCGGCTAAAGTGCTACAATAGCGCTCAGGTGTTAGTGATAGAGAGGCAAAGATGCTGAGTTGGCTAGATATAATAGCGGTGCTCTGGTTCAGTGTAGTTTGGTCTGGTTATACGCTGTATGCCAAGAAAAGAGCGAAAACGGCGACCTGTTTATCATTTGAAATGCGCCGCAAACGCAATGACTGGATGCAGCAGATGCTGCGCCGGGATAATAAGATGGCCGATGTCGGCTTGATCTCTACTCTGGAGCGCAATGTGTCCTTTTTTGCCTCCAGCTGTTTGCTGATCCTGGCGGGTTTACTGACAGTGCTGACTTCCAGTGAGCGACTCAGTACCATGCTCAGCGGCCTGATCCCGTGGAGTGTGCAGTCGGAAATGCAAATCCAGCTGAAAATCCTGTTATTGGCCTTTATTTATGTGTTTGCTTTTTTCCAGTTTACCTGGTCGTTACGGCAGTATGGTTTTGGCGGCGTGCTGATTGGTGCCGCGCCGGATGGTAAAGCCCTGACGCCGGAAGAGCAACAGCTCTATGCCAACCGCACTGCTAAGGTGATTGATCAGGCCGGACACTCTTTTAACTATGGTTTAAGAGCGATTTATTTTTCGCTCGCGGCCCTGACCTGGTTTATTGATGCCGCTTTGTTTATGGTGGTTACGGTGCTGGTGCTGCTGATCCTGAAACACCGCGAGTTTCATTCCAAGATCCTAAAAGCCTTGCAGGAGTGTTAATCCTGGCAGGTTGGATTTTGTTCGTCTGATGGTGTTTCGAGCGTGAAACGAGCAGGGCGTTAGCACAGTACCCGGCTGCGTGATAGAGCCGCCGGGTGTGTTAAGTTATGTTACGGGTTTTCAAAGGCTTTAATTACCCGCACTACACCTTCGACATTACGGGCAATATCCACAGCGCGATCGGCCTCAGCGCCACCAACTAACCCCATCAGAAACACTTCCTGGTTTTCGGTGACCACGCGAATATTCAGGCCGCTGACCCGCTCATCTGCCAGCAACTGTGTTTTTACCTTAGTCGCAATCCAGCTATCGCGGGTGCGGGTGGTCATGGAGGTATTGTTGCCCAGCCGGATTTGGTTATGCACCACCTTTACGCTCGGAATATCCTGCACCAGACGCTGCGCCTGCTCTTTAATTTGTTCGCTGCGGGTCTGCCCGGTAAGCAATACCACGCCGTTATAGCTGGTGATATTAATATTGCTGCCTTTGGCGGTCAGCTGATCGTCACTCAGCGCCCGGCGCGCCTTAATCACTATGCTATTATCGTCAATCTGTGAACCCAGGGTGCGTCTGTCATGGGCTGAGGTCACCGCAGTAGCGCCTCCGGCAACAACGGCAGCAGCACAGCCTTGTAGTACTAACAATGCAGCCAGTAACGGTAATAATTTAGCCATCAGAACTCTCCTTGCTGTGGAAACAGCGTCATATCAATTAATTCGCAGACACAATGTAACAGGAAGGTGTAACACTCCACTACCCGCGCCGGGCGATGCGCCGGCACCTTTAATTCCACATCCTGCTGATTAAGCAAACCGGATAACTCGCTGCTGTTATCCACGGTCAGCGCGATCACTTTCATATCTTTGGTTAAGGCTGCTTCGGTAGCCCGGATCAGGCTTTGCTCAGCGCCGTTGAGTGAAATCACCACCAACACATCCGCCGCTTGCCCCAGGGCGCGCACCTGACGCGCCAGATAATCATGGTTTTGCTGGTTACCCGGTTGCAAGCTGGATGCATCCGCCTGCAAGGCAAAGGCCGGCAGGCAAGGGCGTTCGGTTTCAAACTGATCTAACAATAATTGGGCGAAATGGCTGGCCAGGCTGCGGGAGGCACCCTCGCCACAGCAAATTACCTTGCCGCCATTAATCAGAGCGTCCACCAACAGTAAAGCACTGCTTTCAATCGGGCCGGCCAGCGCCTCGCTGGTGGCAATCATGGTTTGGATATTTTCACTAAACAGATGTCTGATATGTTCCTGCATCCTGATTCCTGTTAACTAAAGGCATTTTGCAGCCACTGGTATTGGTATGGCGCCGGGCCTTGCACGGCTAAGACATCGATCCGGCAAGGTTGTTCACTTAAACGGTGTAATTGACAATACCACTGTACCGCACGGCGGACCTTTTGTTGTTTGCTATAGGTTACGGCTGCCAGGGCGCCACCAAAGGCTTGGCTGGCCCGGTATTTTACTTCAACAAAGACCCAGCAGGAGCCTTGCCGCATCACCAGGTCAATTTCGCCGGCTTTGCACTGAAAGTTCTGTGCCACCAGTTGTAACCCCTGCTGTTGCAGGTAACTGGCGGCCAGTTGCTCGTAGTAGGCTCCCTGCTGCTGATTCAAGGTGTTTAAGGCTCCTGCACCGCAACCAGACGGTTGCTTTGGTAGCTGGCCCAGCTGAGTTGCCGGCTGATGCTGCCGTCACTCAGCACGCTGAGGCGGCCGGTAAAGCCGGGGAAGCTTAAAGACGGTAATTGCTGTTGCTGTTTCAGGCTGCCCACCAGCTGGTAGGCGTCAAAGCCCATCGCAAATAAGCGTTGCAGGCTTTCATCCTGCTCCGGAAATAGCTGCAGGTACTGCTCGCGTACCGCCAGAATATGTTGCTCACCCAGTAACCAGGGCGTTTCAGTAAAGGTCAGGCCATTTAAATCACGCAGATCATTGGCATCACCGCCAACGGTATAGCTGCGGGAGCTGGCGTAAATCGGTAAGCGTGGGCCATGCTGGCTGACGGAGACGTCCAGAAAGGGTTTAAACATCCGGGTTTGTACCGGATCGGCAATCAGATAAATGGCGTCAATATCGCGCCGGCTGTGCGGTTCGCTTTCGACCTTGCCGCTGATCAGGCCTGAGATCTGACGAATACGCTCGCGGCTGGCGTCGGTTTCTAACAGCCGGGTGACCAGCGCTTCCAGCTCGTCACGGGCAGTAAATTCGTAATTTTCCGGTGCCGCAAAGCCAAGTTGTTGCCACTGCCGGCTAAACTGCTGCAGCATACGCTGGCTAATGGCGTTGCGGGCACTGATCACAACTGGCCGTTGATAATTTTTACGGGCGAATAGCTGTGCCATCTGTGAGGCTTCATCTTCCATATTCAGCGCAAAGTAAAAACGATCAGCCTGAGGCTGCCGGCTGCTGTCGCGGCTGTTCAAAAACAGCGTCGGGTAACGCCAGTCCTGTAGTTGGCTGATGGCATCAACCTGATCCCGCAATAGTGGCCCTATGACAAAATCGACACCCGCAGTGGCAAGTTGTTGCTGCAGCGCTGCCATCGGTTGCTGGCTATCAAAAAACAGTAATTGGCGCTCAGAGGTCTGGTTCTGAGCCGCAGCGGCTAACAAGCCATATTGAATGGCCCGGGCCGGCTGACTGAACTGGCCGCTAAAAGGCAGTAATACCGCAATCTTGCGCGGTTGATAGGGCTCTAACGCCAGTTGCTGTTGTAAATTCGCCGGTAGCTCGCGCAGTGACGGCAGCTGCGGATAGCGCTGCTGCCAATCGGCCAGTGCAAATTGCAGTTGCTGCGGCGCTCCCAGGTAGTTGCGTACCAGCTCCAGCAAATTCAGCCAGCCGAGACTGCGTTGACTGGCGCCTACTTTCAGGTTGTTCAGCTCGGTATTATCCAGATTACTGAGCTGCTGCCAGAGTTGCGCCTGTAACTCCGGATAACCGGGTTCAGCCTGGCGGCTGTCGGCTAGCAGTTGATCCAATTGCAGTAAGGCACGGGCAGCAGCATAGCTACGGCCCAATTGCTGATACAGGCTGGCGCTGGCCCACAAAAATGCCGGCCGATCTGCCAGCGGCAGCTGAGCCGGATTGGTATTCTGGACTAAACGTTCAGCCAGACTCAGTTCGCTATGTGCCAGATAGGCTTGCAATAATGGTAATTGATTCGCCGAGCGGATAGCGGTTGTTTCGCTCAGCTGCAGGCTATCGCTGATGGCCAGTGCCAGTTCGGCATTTTGCTCTGCCAGGGCCTGGCGTGAGGCACGTAGCAGTAGGCGTTGCTGCCGTTCGCCGCTTTCGCTGGCTGCTTGCTGCAATAGCGACTCGGCGCTATCTGCACTCGGCGTTACCGAGGGGGCAGGCTTAGTCGGTGCGACAACTTGCGGACGCTCGACAGCGCTGACTTCCAGTTCAGATGGGGCCGGTGTTTGCGCGCAGCTGCTTAAAAGTGTGGCGCAGGACAACAGGAATACAGGCTTCAGTTTGCTGGTTTTCACAATGCACAGTACCATAAGGTGTTAATAGTGGTATCTTACTGACACTACCCGTTAAGCTCAATGAAATAGCGACTTATGACTAAACAAATCGGCTCACTTTATGTTGTAGCCACGCCAATCGGCAATCTGGACGATATCAGCCAACGCGCAATCCGCACCTTACAGCAGGTTAGCTGTATCGCCGCTGAAGATACCCGCCACAGTGGTAAGCTGTTACAGCATCTGGGAATTAGCAACCGTTTATTCGCCTTGCATGACCATAACGAGAAACAGCGCGCCGCCAGCATTATTGAAAAATGCCTGGCGGGTGAAGAGGTGGCACTGATTTCCGATGCAGGTACACCGCTGATCAGCGACCCGGGCTACAGTCTGGTACGGCAGTGTCGGGATGCCGGTGTGCCGGTAGTACCTATCCCCGGGCCTTGTGCACTTATCACCGCACTCTGCGCTGCCGGCCTGCCTACCGATAAGTTTCAGTTTATCGGCTTTTTAGCAGCAAAATCGACACAACGGCAAAACCAGTTAGCCGAGGTACCCGCCGCCGGTGGCACCATTATTTGTTATGACACAGCGCGACGTATTCTGGATACGCTGCAAGATGTGGTCGCGGTGTTCGGGGCCGAGCGTCAACTGGTGCTGGCAAAAGAACTAACAAAAACCTTTGAGCATTTTGCTTGTGGCACTGCAGCAGAGATCAGTAGCTGGCTGACGGAGGATCCGCAGCGCTGCCAGGGCGAAATGGTGCTGATGATTGCACCGGCACCAGCGAAAGCCGATGAGGCGGTCAGTGAGGAAGTGCAACGTACGCTAAAAATCCTGCTCGCTGAGTTGCCGCTGAAGCAGGCAGCCGCGCTGGCGGCACAAATTCATAACGAAAAGAAAAATGCGCTCTATCAGTTGGCGCTGAGTTGGCAAACAGATTAGCGTTAGCCCTTAACGCGATTCTCGCGTATAATCCACCACGGAGTCGGCCAGGGCAATCGCTGCTTGCGCAAGCAAGGGGAGGAAAGTCCGGGCTCCACAGGGCAGGGTGCCAGGTAACGCCTGGGAGGCGCGAGCCTACGACCAGTGCAACAGAGAGCAAACCGCCGATGGCCCAGCTGTTTACAGTTGGGATCAGGTAAGGGTGAAAGGGTGCGGTAAGAGCGCACCGCGCGACTGGTAACAGTTCGTGGCACGGTAAACTCCACCCGGAGCAAGATCAAATAGGCCCCCTATGGCGCGGCCCGCGTTGGGGGCGGGTAGATTGCTGGAGGCTTAGGGTGACCTAAGTCCTAGAGGAATGATTGCCACTCTGGCAACAGAGCACAGAACCCGGCTTACCGGCTGACTCCAACTTCTTCTGGCAGTGCAGTAACTTGTAAAAGCGTTACGGCACTAGCCTTTATCGCTTTGTACGTAATAACTGATTTGCGCCCGTGGGTTAAGGTAAGCCATCACTTCAGCCGGTATTGATGTTGGTTTTAATACTTTTTGCACTGCAAGCTTACCCTCTTCCAAGGTAATAACCGGCGCTTCCAGTCTTGGGATCTGCGAGTCATAAATCAGGACATTGGGGTAGAGTATCTTGTCACTGTTAACCGAAATCACCAGACCAATACGTTCATCGCTTAACTGAATAATGGTACCTGGAGGGTAAATCCCCATCATTTTAATCAGCTGAGCCATATAAGTAGCATCTAGTTTGCCTTTCATGCTTTTAAACATAAAAGACATCGCATGATGCGGCGAGCGTGCTTTACTGGGATCCAGCGGGTGGCACAGGTTATCAAATTCATTAACCACAGCAACGATCTTGGCTAACTTATCAATCTTATCTGCTTTTAGACCTGCCGGATAACCACTGCCGTCGAGCAGTTCGTGATGCTGCGCAATAATAGCAATTGCGTCTTCGGGGAAAGACTCTGTTAACTGCAACAAATCCACACCGTATTTGGGGTGCAGCTTAAGAAAATTGGCTTCTGCGGAATTAAGTTTTTCTGCTTTGCGCAGGATCTGGGTCGGTACTTTCAGTTTGCCCAAATCATGAAACAAGCCACCTAAACCGATCAGTTTGATTTGATCTGAGGTGAAGCTCAAATCTTTTGCCAGCAGCATCGACAGCATAGCAACGTTCAGCACATGATAATAAAGGCTTTCCTGTTCTTTTCCTGCCTGTGAAATCATATGCAACACCAAAGCGTCGGCATTGACGATAATATCAGCGATTTGCGAGATCATTTCTTTGGCTTCATCAACCGCCTGTAATGGCCTGCTGTTGATTTTTGACATGATGTTACGAACCTGCACCATCGATTGCTCAAAGGCTTTTTCAGTGCGCTGTATCTGTCGCCGTTGCTCTTTCGCTTTTTCTACCCGTTCGGCTTTATCCCGTTCCAAATCCAACCGGTAGTTCTCTGCGCGTTGCTCCAACACACTGTCTTCCGGTTCAGTCGCTTTTTTGCTCGCCGCTACGATAGTGCTTTTTTCAGGAAAGAAATAGACAAACTCAGTGTCCAGCTTACGGATAATCGCCACTTGTTCAATAGTTTCAACTTTGAACTTATTGGAGATAAAAGGGTGTTTAAACCAACTCAGTGGAATTTGAATAAAGTAACCTATCTGAACCTGATTCGGACTAATCTTAGCTGCGGCCACTCAACACCTGTATGCTTCTGAGAGGGTATATTCAAAAACTATAAAATAAGTTACGCCAGGCAACAAATGCTACCCCTAAAAATTCGCTACTAAAAACTGATTGTTCACTGCGTTTTAAGGATCAGATAAAAAAGGGCTGCCGCAGCAGCCCTTTCGTTGAGGTTGCGTTACATAAATTTATATTCCAGCAACAGGGTATAGGCCCGACCGCGTGGATCAGCAATCCGCGGTTCCCAGGCGGCACCGGCAGCAAAGTCGTTCTGATGCGCGGTGAACGGTGGGTCCTGATCAAACAGGTTTTTGATACCGAAGGTAAAGCTCAGGTTATCAAAACCACTGTAGGTCATGCTGTAGTTATAGGTGGTATAACTACTGACATTTGGATTCCAGCCACTTGGAAT
The DNA here is from genome assembly GCF_025377695.1 of Alishewanella sp. BS5-314. Lineage (NCBI taxonomy): Bacteria > Pseudomonadati > Pseudomonadota > Gammaproteobacteria > Alteromonadales > Alteromonadaceae > Alishewanella > Alishewanella sp. BS5-314. Next base: position 2,222,478 of record NZ_JACEHJ010000002.1, on the reverse strand, counting down.
ATAGCTACCATTACGCACACTAACCGGTAACTCATCCTTGTAGCCATCGCGGTAGATCTGGGTCAGGTTATGGGTCCAGTCACCTTTCACATAGCTCAGATTCAGCGTATGTTTCCACTTAATCGGTAAGTTAAAGTAACGTACATACTCGCCAACCAGGTTATCGCTATAGGGCAGAATTTCCAGCCCTTTAGTTTTAAAGGTATCAATATAACTTCCGTTCAGGTTCAGGCGCCATTTGCCATTAGCGAAATCACCGGTCAGGTTAGCATCAATTTCAATACCACGGGTCAGGGTGCCGCCTGAGTTAATAAAACGGCGGTCGATGGCGACGATCTGGCCATTACTATCCCGGATCCAGTTTGACTGGAATACCTCGTAGTTGTTGATCAGCACATCCCGTGGTGCAGAGCGAATGGTATCGGTACGTTCAATTTCCCACCAGTCCACGCTAAAGTTAAAGTTATCAAAGGGCGCAACCACCACACCGAAACTCTTCTGCTCCGATTCTTCCGGTTTCAGGTCCGGTTTACCGCCAAAAATCTCTACCGGCCGGATCGAGGCACAACCCGGAATCGTCTCACTGGCGACGGCGCCCGGACAGGTTGCCGGATCAGCCAAATCTAAACCGGTATACTGCGATTCGGTATTACCGTTAAATAACTGGTTAAAGGAAGGCACTTTAAAGCCGGTACTAAAAGCACCGCGGATCATCACTTCTTCTATCGGGCGATAGTTAAAGCTGACTTTCGGGTTAGTGGTGCTACCAAAGCCATCATACTTGTCGTAACGACCGGCCAGGCTGATATCCAAACTGTCCAGCAGAGGTACATAGAACTCGACAAACACGGCCTTGATATCCCGGCTGACTTTATCCAGCACGTTGGCGTTATCAAAGGGCGCGTTAAAGATCGGCCGCATTTGTGAGCGTTGGTCACCGTTAAACTTAAACTCCTCGCGGCGTAAGTCGGCACCGATCGCAGCCTGAATTTCACCACCCGGTAGTTCGAAACCTAAACCGCCGGTAAAGGTCGCATCCAGCTGTGTCATCAGCGACTCACCGTCATATAAGCGTACACCGTCAGCAGACGCGGCTTGTAAGGCTGCCATACCGGCATCAGACTGGCGTTGTCCCGGCAACAGGAAAGGGTTGATTAAACCGCTGCCCAGTACCTGTTGTAAAGCGTCAGTATAGTGATAGCCGCTGGCCAGCACCGAGTTTGAGGTACTGGAGGCGCGGGATAAGCCGACGGCATAATCCCAGTCAAAGGCACTGATAATACCTTCGAATGCTGCATTAACACGGTAGGATGTGGTTTCGGTATCAATCTGCCGTGGTCCACACGCCATACAGCGCCAGCGGTAGGCGATAGGTTCGCCATAGTTTAGCTGGCTGGTGCCAAAGTAGTTTGCCAGCGCCGTGTAGATTAAATCATAAGATTCACCGGTCGACGGATACCAGGTACTGCGGTTAAACACGGCACCCGGAGAGATTTGATTGGGTTCAAACGCCTTACTGACGTCGACTTTAGAGCCAACAAACTCAAAGTAGGCCATATGATCATCGCTGAGCTTAAAGGAAGCCCGGCTGATAAAATCCAGACTATCCATCGGCTGTTGGATCCGCGCTGCAGCCGGATAGTCCCAGGCACAGGCATAGCGTGACGAAATTGAACTCCAGAGCCGCTCATCATAAGGGCCCATCATATCGCCGCCGCGTTCACAACCCAAACCGCCTGGTAAATCCAGAATGTTAATGGCAATCATATTCAGGCCATCACGTGGATCGCGTAAGCCAGTGCCAATCAGGTTGCGTTCAGCCGCTGGCCGGTTAAACACCGTCGCAAAAGGGGTACCCCGGGTGTCGGGTGATAAACCACGTTCTGGCTGGAAGGTATTGGAGAAAGCCCGATCGGTACCTTCCAGAGTTTCATTTTTTTTGTAACTCAGAGTACCAAACACGTTCCAGCCATCTTTATTGATATCACCGGCACCGAGCAACAGGTTAGTACGGTAGATATTACCGCCACCGGCCTCGGTGGTATCGGCAAAGGCAGAAACTTCAGCACCGGTATAATCTTTCTTGGTGATAAAGTTAATAACACCACCGATGGCGTCGGTACCGTACATCGCAGAAGCACCATCACGCAGTACTTCAACCCGCTCCAGAGCGGCAAAGGGGATAGAGTTCAAATCTACTGCCCGGCCTTTTAAACCGTGCGTTGCTACCCGGCGGCCGTTTAACAGTACCAGGGTGGCATCGGCACCCTGACCGCGCAGGTTGGCACCGGATACACCGTTATTACCGCGTTGTTCATCCGAGACGATACCGCCATTACTGGCCAGGTTGTCTGACGAGTTACCGGCGATATTCAGTTGCATTAATAATTGTTCTGCCGAGGTAATACCCTGAGCATCGATTTCCGCTTTGCTAAAGACGGTCAGCGGCAGCGAACCTTCAATATTGGTTCTCTTAATGCTGGAACCGGTAACCCGGATCCGTTCTACTTTCGCATCCTCGGCGTCCGGAACTGCTGTGTCCTGCGCCATGACGACTGATGAGCCCAAGCCGGCAAGGGCAATGGACTGAATGAGCCTGTTCAACTTCATTGCAATCTCTCCTGGATATTACACCCTTTATAATTATTTCATCGTTACGCTGCTTAGCCGTGCGGCGCTGTGCAGGGATGTAGATTTTCTGCACAAAATTAACATAGCAATCTTTTGTTGGTTTTGAAAATAATTTATGCTAAAAAATAACAAATTCAGGAATATTTCATTCCGACGGAGTCTGGGTTGAACAGAATACTGGCTGTAAGCACCTGTTTTTGGCTGATAATGCTGCCATTATTGTTGCCGGGTAGTGGCCGTGCCCAAACCCCGGACTGGCAGTCTGACATTCCGCTACTACAGCAACAGCATCTGAGCGCAGACTACTGGCTGGCGAAACTGCCAGCAGCTCAGCAACTACTGCTCGACGCGCAACAAATCCGGGCTTTTAATCAGCGCACCTTTGCCGTGCAGCCAGAAATGCAACCCATCGCCGAAATACCGCTTAGCCATTCCCGCCAGCAGTTACTCGAGCGATTGGATAAGGTTAGCAGTATTCCGGGTAGTGCGCGTTTTTTTGCCAATGGCCGGGCGCTGGTTGAAGCAGATTGGCTGCCACTGCAAGCTGCGCTTAACCGCGATGGCATCGAAGACATCAATCCAACCCGCTTTGCATTGGTGACCCGCCGCAGCCTGCTGTTAGCTTTTCCAACCACCCTGCGGATCTTTAATGACGCCATGGCGCTGGATTTAAACCGCCTGCAGGAAACAGCGGTCTTTGTCGGTGAGCCGCTGGCTGTGTTACATCAAACCGCGGACCAGCAATGGGCACTGGTACAGAACTATCATTATACCGGCTGGGTAGAAAGCTCAGCGCTGGCGATTGGCGAGCGACAGCAGATATTAGCCTATGCCGCAGCTGAACCCTTTCTGGTGATCACCGGCGCCAGAGCACATACTAACTTTACACCTGAACTGGCTGCTATCTCTGAACTGCAGTTGGATATGGGGGTGCGGCTACCTTTATTATCGGCCGCCAGTCAGGGACACAGTATTTATGGTCAGAATCCGCATGCCAGCTATATTGTGCAGCTACCCATGCGGGGCGCAGATGGCGCCTTAGAGTTGGTGCCGGCTTTGATTGCGCGCAACCAGGACGTGTCGGTGGGCTATCTGCCTTATACCACAGAGCAACTGCTGCGCCAGGCCTTTAAGTATCTCGGGCAGCGTTATGGTTGGGGTTATGACTATAACAGTGTCGATTGCACCGGCTTGCTGGTCGATATTTTCCGAACCTTTGGTCTGCTGATGCCGCGCAATTCCGGTGAACAGGGCTATGGTGATTTTGGTCAAAACCAGCGTTTTGCGGAAGATTTACCAGTTGCGGACAAATTGGCGTTACTAAAGTCAGCACAGGTCGGTGATTTGTTGTATCGCCCCGGCCATGTGATGATCTATCTGGGCGAAAGTGGCGGTGAGCCCTTTGTGCTGCATTCGGTATTTGATCTGGCCTATTACCAACAGGATGGCCATTTTTATCGCGGTACCTTGAACGGAGTGGCTGTAACGCCGCTGACTCCGCTTTATCTGACAGCTGAACAGAATTATCTGCACCGGCTGTATAATATTAAATCGCTGCGTTAACCGAGGTGCGCATGAAAATTACCGATATCCGGCTGGGCATGCTACGGGTGCCGCTTAAGACGCCGTTCAAAACGGCATTGCGGACAGTGAATCAGATTGAAGATGTGGTGGTGGTGGTAGAAACCGATACCGGCCATCTGGGCTATGGTGAGGCGCCGGCAACAGCGGTGATCACCGGTGATATTCATGGCTCCATTATCGAAGCGATCCGCACCGTGATCAAACCCAAGCTGTTGGGGCAGGATATTAGTGATTTGAATCATATTATCCGGCTGATCCAAGGCTGTATTATGAAAAACTACAGCGCCAAGGCGGCGGTTGAGATGGCGGTGTATGACTTGTTCGCGCAGTCCTATCAGGCACCACTGTATAAGGTACTCGGCGGCGGCGTGCCGCGGCTGACCACTGACATTACCATCAGTGTCGATTATATCGATAAGATGGTCGCGGATTCACTGGATGCGGTCGCCAATGGCTTTGAAACCCTGAAAGTTAAGGTGGGTAAGGATATCGGCGTCGATATAGAGCGGGTAAAAGCTATTTATAATGCAGTGGCTGGCAAAGCTTTGATCCGGCTGGATGCCAATCAGGGCTGGACTGCCAAAGAAGCCGTTTATGCGCTGCATAAGCTGGAAGATGCCGGGGTGCGGTTAGAGCTGGTGGAGCAACCGGTTAAATACTACGATCTGGAAGGACTAAAATATATTACCGAGCGGGTTCATACGCCGGTGATGGCCGATGAAAGCAGCTTTGGCCCGCGTGAGGTGATTGAGCTTATCAAGATGCGGGCCGCCGATATCATCAATATTAAGCTGATGAAAACCGGTGGTATTTCCAACGCCATTAAGATCGCCGATATTTGCTCCTTCTACGATATGCAGTGCATGATCGGCTGTATGCTGGAGAGCAGTATCAGTGTCGCAGCTGCGGTGCATGTTGCGGTGGCGAAAGCGGATGTGATTACTAAGGTCGACCTGGATGGGCCCTCGCTCTGTGCCTTTAATCCGGTGCATTGCAGTGTGAACTTTAACGGCCCGGATATCACCATAGGAGAGGCGCCGGGTCTGGGCGTCACTGCGATTGATGGCCTGGAGTGGTTAAACTAACTCTTTTCCAGCAACGCCAGCAGCTTATTATGCTCAGTAATATGCTGGCGGTAACTCGGGCTTTGGCAGAGTAACAAATAGAGTAAATGACACAGATGCTGCTGTGCTTGCTGGGTGACCAGCCGCGCCAAATGCTCGTCGGTTTCGGTATCCAATGTAAATAAGGTCACGTCAGCCACCGCACTTTGCGCACTGGTTTGAAAACGGGTCAGGGAGATGATCTGCAATTGCCGGCGTTTGGCATATTTCTCCAGCCGCAGTAAATCTGCATTCTCACCACTATCAGAAATCAGCAGTACGATACTGCCCTCGGGCAGGGTGCGGGCCAATTGTAAACTGACCGCCGGATCACTGTGAAACAGCGCCAGTTTACCCAGCTCCAATAAGCGGCTTTGCATATCAGCCGCGACTACCGCGGAATGCGCACTGCCAGCCAACAGAATTTGCCGGGCTTGTTGTAGCAACTTGGCCGCTTGCTGTAGCCGGCTTTCCGGGTTGATGGTCAGCAAGCCGCGCAGGCCTTGCCATAAACTCTGCTGCAGTTGCTCAGCTAACTGCGCCAAGCCACTGAGTTCAGCATTATTTTCCGGTGCTTCCCGTTGCAGGGTGGTGGCAGTGACCACCGCTTCCGTGATCGCCAGCTTTAGATCGGGGTAGCCTTTATAACCCAGTTTCTGGCAAAATTTCACCACGCTGGACTGGCTGATCCCAACCGCATCCGCCAGTTGCTGTGACGAATAGTCGCGTAACAGGTTGGAGTTATCCAGAATAAAGTCTGCCAACTTACGCTCGCTGGCAGAAAGTTGGTCTAACATTCCTTTTATTTTCAACAGACTAAGCATCGAATGGCGCCTCATAATGTGCTGGCCAGTCTGGACAGAGGTTTTATATTGAATAATTTATTCCGCAATAGCAAGTTTCACTATTCCGTTGCCGCAGCGATTTAATTTCCCACTAAATCATTTACTTCCTCCAAGCCGCGAAATTAGCGGGATCTTATTCGATCTGTGATGCTGTTTTTACCTTGACAGGTGCCGAAGTGGCACCCTAAACTGTCTCATTGTGGGGATAAGTGGGTAATTGTGGATCATTTTGGAGTGCAGAACGCGCTTAGTGGGATAACTAAGGTGTCACTGCCACGCCATTGAGCGCCACTTTAACGACCGTTAACACTTAATACAGGCAAACAACGATGTTTCGTGGATCATTCACACTGACATTAGATGACAAGGGCCGGTTAGCGCTGCCAGCGCGTTACCGCGACCGCCTTTTGTCTGAAAATCAGGGGCAATTGATCTGTACCATCGACCTGCATGATCCCTGTTTATTACTGTTTCCGCTGGCAGAGTGGGAAGAAATCGAAGAAAAATTGCAGTCACTCTCCAGTTTGAACCCGCAGGAGCGCCGTTTACAGCGCATTTTGCTGGGTAACGCCACCGAATGCGATATGGATAAAAGCGGCCGGATCCTGCTGCCAGCCTTTTTACGGCAGCATGCCAGCCTGGGCAAAAATATCCGTTTGGTGGGCCAACTCAATAAATTTGAAATCTGGGATGAAACCACCTGGCAAGATCGTCTGGCCGCTGATATTGAGCTGGAACAGGCGCAAGCTGGCTCGGTGGAGTTATCCGAACGCTTACAGGATTTTGTACTGTAAATGACCACAACTGAGCATATTTCGGTACTGTTGGCGGAAACGTTGACAGGCCTGGCGATCAAGGCTGATGGCATCTATCTGGATGGCACCTTCGGCCGCGGTGGTCACAGCCGGGAAATCCTGAAACAGCTGGGCCCGCAAGGCCGGCTGTATGCCATAGATCGCGATCCTGCCGCCATCGCTGCCGCAGCCCCACTGCAAGCTGATGCGCGTTTTCATATCACCCACAGCCCCTTTGCCGCCCTGGCGAACATTGCCGAATCTCTGGCTATTTTTGGCAAAATTGACGGTATTTTATTGGATCTTGGCGTTTCTTCCCCACAACTGGATGAAGCTGAGCGTGGTTTTAGTTTTATGCGTGATGGTCCACTGGATATGCGAATGGATCCGACCAGTGGTTTGTCAGCCGCCGAGTGGTTAGCCAGTGCTGATGTTGAAGATATCAGTTTTGTGTTGCGTGAATATGGCGAAGAAAAGTTTGCCTGGCGCATTGCCAACAGCATTGTTAATAGCCGCGCCGAGCAGCCGTTAACCCGCACCGGCCAGCTGGCTGACCTGATTAGCCGCGCGGTTCCAAAGAGTGCCAAAGAGAAAAAGCACCCGGCTACCCGCAGCTTTCAGGCTATCCGTATCTATATCAACAGTGAGCTGGAGCAAGTGAACCTCGCACTGCAGGGCGCTATGGCGGCACTTAAACCTGGTGGCCGTCTGTGTGTCATTAGCTTTCACTCGTTGGAAGATCGGCTGGTGAAACAGTTTATGCGGCGTCATTCCAAGCCTGAAGCGGTACCGCGTGGTTTGCCGCTGACAAATGCCCAGCTGCAACAAGAGGTGCCGTTAAAACTGATCGGCAAGGCCATCATGTCATCTGATACTGAATTGGCGGTCAATCCGCGCGCCCGTAGTGCGGTGCTACGGATCGCTGAGAGGACTGGCTGATGAGCGAGATCCGGTTATCTACTCAAATCAGACAACAATGGCAGCAGCGCAAGCTGGTGCTGTTGTTGTTATTGGCTTGTGTGTTAACCGGCCTGGCCGTGGTGCAGATGGCGCATTTAAACCGGCAATTAACGATCCAGCAGGATCAGAATTACCAGCAGCGTGATCAGCTGGATACCGAGTGGCGCAACCTGTTGCTGGAGCAGCGGGCGCTGGCCGAGCATAGCCGGGTGGAAGAAATTGCCCGCCGGCAACTGAATATGGAAAGACCGAGCGGCAATCGGGATATCACGGTGAGGCAACCATGAAGCGGCCCGTAGCGAAAGCCCAGGCAAAAACCAGGAAGCAGCCGACAGTGTTGGGTTGGCGGTTTGCTTTTGTGATGCTCAGCTTAAGCGCGGTCTTTGTGGCGCTGGTTGCCCGGGCTGCCTGGTTACAGGTGCTGGAGCCGGACATGCTGGTCACTCAGGGCGATTTGCGTACCTTACGGATTGAATCCGACAAGGTGATGCGCGGCATGATCCTGGATCGGCATGGCCAGGCGTTAGCGGTCAGCGTGCCGGTGGAGGCGATCTGGGCCGATCCGAAAGAAGTGATCGAACGCAATGCCGCAGCCGATGAACGGCGCTGGCATGCGCTGGCTGAAATTCTGCAAATGACGCCGCAACAATTATTACAGCGGATTGGTGATAACCCGAGTCGGCGCTTTGTCTATTTGCAGCGTCAGGTAAATCCTGCCGTAGTGGAGTATGTGCGCAAATTAAAGGTGCCTGGAATTCACTTCCGTCAGGAATCGCGGCGCTTTTATCCGGCTGGAGAAGTTGCAGCGCAGTTGATTGGTTTTACCAATATTGACGATGTCGGTGTTGAGGGTATCGAGAAGCGGTTTAACGACTTATTAACCGGTACCGCCGGGCGCAAAGTGTTTCGTAAAGACGCCAAAGGCCGCGAAATTGAAGTGCTGGAGCGTGAAGCGTCACAGGAGCCGGCGGATGTTGTGCTGAGTATCGATCAGCGGATCCAGGCGGTCGCTTATCGCGAGCTGAAAAAAGCCGTGCTGGCGCATGGCGCAGCTTCCGGCTCTGCCGTGGTGGTCGATGTGCATACCGGCGAGATCCTGGCGATGGTCAACAGCCCGTCGTTTAACCCGAATAACCGCCGCAATACGCCAGTGCATCGTTTCCGCAATCGCGCCATCACCGATACCTTTGAGCCCGGTTCTACGATGAAACCACTGGCGGTACTCAGTGCGCTGGAATTTGGCAACGCCAAATTGGATAGCATGGTCGATGTTAGCCCCGGCGTAATGCGGATTGGCGGAAGCTGGGTGCGGGATCCGAATAACTATGGCAGCTTGAGCCTGGGCGGTATCATTCAAAAGTCCAGTAATATGGGCGTGGCCCGTCTGGTGTTACAGATCCCGCATCAAAATGTCATTGGCTTATACAGTAATCTGGGCCTGGGCCAGGATACCGGCACCGGCCTAACCGGCGAGAGCAGCGGTATTTTCAGTTTCCGTCAGCGTTGGTCTGATTTTGAACGCGCTACTTTCTCTTATGGCTATGGCTTATCCGTCACTGCAGTACAGCTGGCCAGAGCCTATGCCACCATTGGCAATGGCGGGGTCAACCGGCCACTGAGCATTCTCAAAGTGGAGCAGCCTGAACCAGGTGAGCGGGTATTAAAACAAGAATATGCGCTGGCGATGTTAGAAATGATGGAAAGCAGTATTGCGCCCGGCGGCACTGCAACCCGGGCACAAATTCCGGGTTACCGCGTCGGTGGCAAAACCGGTACTGCCCGTAAAGCCGTCGCTGGTGGTTACGGTAATGACTATATCGCCTCCTTTGCCGGTGTTGGCCCAATCAGTAATCCACGCTTGGTAACAGTGGTGGTGATTAACGAGCCGGCCGGTGATTTCTACCACGGTGGTGAAATCGCGGCCCCGGTATTTTCCCAGATTATGGGTGCTGCCATGCAGTTACTGAACTTACCGCCGGATGCGCAAAGCCGGCCCAGGATCTCTGCCGTAAGGAGTACACAAAATGCCGGTTAACAGTAAAGTCTGGTTAGCAGCGCAGTGCCCCCAGGTGCCGGAGTGCACACTGGCGGATTTGCGCATTGATAGCCGTCAGGTGCAAACAAATGATGTCTTTATTGCCCTGCCGGGTACCCATACCGATGGTCAGCATTTTATCAGTCAGGCGCTGGCACAAGGCGCAGCCCTGGTACTTACCCATACCGGTAGTTACAGCGATCCGCGGATTCAGGTATTACCCGAGCTGAATACAGTGTTACCCGAGTTGGCAGCCAGTTTCTATGGTCACCCGCAACAACAGCTGACGTTGGTGGGAGTGACCGGCACTAATGGTAAGTCCTCGGTCTGCAGTTTTATCGCGCAGTTGGCAGAGCAGCTTGGACTGAAAAGCGCCATTATCGGTACCCTCGGCTATGGTTCCTGGCAGCAATTAACGCCATTAAAAAATACCACGCCGCACTTTGTTGATTTGCAGCGGATTTTCGCCGAAATGCTGGCCAGTGGTGTACGTCTGGTGGCGATGGAGGTGTCATCTCATGCCTTAGTGCAGCAGCGGGTTGCCGGCCTGGAGTTCGCGGCCGCCGTCTTCACTAACCTGAGCCGGGATCATCTGGATTATCACGGTAGTATGCAGGCCTATGCTGAGGCTAAAGCATTATTGTTTCAACAAGCGCAAAGCCGGTTGGCGGTGCTGAATCTGTCTGATGAAACCGGTCGCATCTATGCCACCAATTGCCAGATCCCGGTGTTTGCTTATGGCAAAACCGCGGACTGTAACGACCCTGCCGCTCTGACCTATCAGTGCGCGGCGCCAAATGAGCAAGGCATTTACTGCGAGCTACAGGCTGACGGTGTGCATTATCAGTTGCAATTACCGCTACTAGGCGAATTTAATGTGCAGAATGCGCTGGCGGCGATACGTTGTCTGCAGGCGCTGGGGCAGCCATTAGCCGCACTGTTACAGGCAGCCGCCAAGCTGAAAGCTGTCGCCGGGCGGATGGAGCAATTTCCGTTTAAAACCGGCGCCACTGTAGTAGTCGATTATGCCCATACCCCGGATGCATTGCGGCAAACCTTACTGGCGCTGCGCGCCCACTGCAGTAACCATCTGTGGACCGTCTTTGGCTGTGGTGGTGATCGCGACAAAGGCAAGAGACCTTTGATGGGGCAACTTGCTGAGCTGTTATCTGATCATGTGATTCTGACTTCGGATAACCCGCGTACCGAAGATCCGCTGCAGATATTGCAGGATATCGCTGCCGGCTTTAGTAATGATCACTGTTATGTACTGGAGCCGGATCGCCGTTCTGCCATTAAGTTAGCAGTGGCACAGGCTCAGGCTGGCGACATAGTGCTGCTTGCCGGTAAGGGCCATGAAACCGAGCAAATTATTGGCCAGACTGCGCTGCACTATGACGAACGCGCCTATGTGCAGCAGCTGCAACGGGAGATGGCCCTATGATCCCGCTCCATTTATCCGAGTTGGCAACCATTCTGCAGGCCCCATTAGTCGGCGAAGACCGGCTGATTGAAAGCATCAGCACCGACAGCCGCACCCTGGAAGGTGCAGCGCTGTTTTTGGCGTTAAAGGGCCCGAATTTTGATGGCAATCAGTTTTTAGCTGAGGTGGCGGCAAAGGGTGCGGTAGCGCTGATTTGCAATCAACAGCCGCCGGTTGCCCTGCCTTATATTCTGGTACCGGATGGCCGCATAGCTTTGGGGCAGATTGGCGCGGCCCTGAAACAACGGCTGGCGCCAAAAACGGTGGCGATTACCGGTAGTGCCGGTAAAACCACGGTAAAAGAAATGCTGGCAGCGATCCTAAGCCAGCAAGGACCGGTATTGGCGACTGCGGGTAATTTTAATAATGACATCGGTGTGCCCCTGACCCTATTGCGGTTAATGCCGGAACACCAATATGCGGTACTTGAACTGGGGGCCAACCATCCCGGCGAGGTAGCTTATACCACGGCGCTGGTGAAGCCGGATGTCGCCTTGATCACCAATGCCGCCGCATCGCATCTGGAGGGCTTTGGCGATGTTTATGGCGTAGCCCGTGCTAAAGCAGAAATTTACAGTGGTTTAACCGATACCGGCAGCGCCGTAGTGTCACTGGACAGTGATTTTAGCGATTACTGGCTGGCGCAGGTCAGACAGCAAGCCTGCCAGACCTTTAGTTTACAAAATCCGGCAGCAGATTTTTATGCCTCTGACATTCGTCTGGATGCCAGTGGTTGTGCGCATTTTCTGTTACATAGCCCGCAGGGCAACGCGCAAATCCAGCTGAAAATCCCCGGCCGGCATAATGTTGCTAATGCGCTGGCCGCTGCGGCAGCCGCCCTCGGACTGGGCCTGAATTTACAGCAAGTACAGCGCGGCCTGCTCGGGATGCAAGCGGTTAAAGGCCGTACTAATTTGCTGACGCCCAAAGCCGGTCTGAAAATTATTGACGACACCTACAATGCGAATGTGGAATCGGTAAAAGCGGCCATTGACTTGCTGGCCAGCTATTCGGGCTTCCGCGGCTTGTTACTCGGTGATATGGGTGAGTTGGGTGCTGACGCCCGTTTATACCACGAACAGATTGGCGATTATGCCAAAAAAGCCGGTATTAATCTGTTATTCACTGTTGGTGTGTTATCACAGAGCGCCAGTGACCGCTTTGGTGTTACTGGTGCCCATTTTAGTCAACAGCAAACGCTGGTCGAGCATTTGCTACCAATCATTGCCGGTCAACAAGACGTTACGCTCCTGGTGAAAGGTTCACGCAGCGCGAGAATGGAAAAGGTTGTACAGGACTTGCTAGAACGTTGTCAGCAGGAGACTCAGCCATGTTAGTGTGGTTAGCAGAGTATTTAACACAGTATATCAGCGCCTTTAATGTGATCAGTTATCTGACATTTCGGGCGATTTTGGGCGTATTAACCGCCTTGTTACTCAGCCTGTATCTTGGGCCCAAGCTGATCGCCGCCTTACAGCGGATGCAAATTGGGCAGGTAGTGCGCAATGACGGTCCGGAGAGCCATTTCTCGAAGAAAGGCACGCCGACGATGGGCGGACTGCTGATCCTCGGTTCAATTCTGATTTCGACCTTGCTATGGGCTAACCTGAGCAATAAATACATCTGGGTGGTGCTGTTTGTACTGGTCAGCTTTGGCGCCATCGGCTTTATTGATGATTACCGCAAAGTAATCCGCAAGGATCCCAAGGGTCTGATCGCGCGCTGGAAGTACTTCTGGCAATCGGTATTTGCGCTGTTAACCGCGTTTTTCCTGTATGCCACGGCTGAGCGGCCGGCGGAAACTGCGCTGCTATTACCCTTTTTCAAAGAGGTGATGCCACAGCTGGGCTTACTGTTTATCGCGTTGGCCTATTTTGTGATTGTCGGTACCAGTAATGCCGTCAATCTGACCGACGGTCTGGATGGTCTGGCCATAGTGCCGACTATTATGGTCGCCGGCGCCTTTGCCATTATTGCCTATGCCAGCGGTAACGTGAACTTTGCCAACTATCTGAATATTCCTTTCCTACCTTATGCCGGGGAGCTGGTGGTGTTCTGCGCCGCCCTTATTGGTGCAGGTTTAGGTTTCCTTTGGTTTAACACCTACCCGGCGCTGGTGTTTATGGGCGATGTCGGTTCCCTAGCGCTGGGTGCGGTGCTTGGCGTGATTGCCATTCTGGTACGGCAAGAAATCGTGCTGTTTATTATGGGCGGTATCTTTGTGATGGAAACCCTGTCGGTGATCCTGCAAGTGGGCTCCTACAAACTGCGCAAACAGCGGATTTTCCGGATGGCGCCAATCCATCACCATTACGAATTAAAGGGCTGGCCTGAGCCACGGGTGATCGTGCGCTTCTGGATCCTGTCGATCATCTTTGTGCTGGTCGGGTTAGCCACCCTGAAACTGAGATAAGAAGCTATGCCAGATTTGTTGACTGCTAAACGTATCGCTGTCGTCGGGCTGGGCCAATCAGGTCTGGCCACGGTGCGTTTTTTGCTGTCAAAAGGTCTGAAGCCGGTGCTAATGGATACCCGTAAGCAACCGGCCGGGCTGGAACAGATCGCACCAGAAAAGGTAGATGGTATCTATTTAGGTGAGCTAGATGCCAACCGTCTGGCACAGATGGAGCTGATTATTGTCAGCCCCGGCTTATCAGTTAAGCATCCGGCGCTGCGTTTTGCCCGCCTGCAGGGTGCGACAGTGCTGGGTGATGTTGAACTCTTTGCCCGTTTCAACACTAAACCTGTGGTGGCAATAACAGGTTCTAATGGCAAATCTACCGTCACCCGCCTGACCGAAGCGATGTTACAGCAAAGTGGTATCAAAGCGCTGGCCGCTGGCAATATCGGTTTGCCGGTATTGGATGCGCTGGCGGAGCCAAGCGCAGAGGTCTATGTGCTGGAATTATCCAGCTTTCAGCTGGAAACAACCGACAGTTTACAGCTCGTTGCCGCGGCTAACCTGAATGTCAGTGCCGACCACCTCGACCGCTATAACGATTTGGCCGATTACGCAGCTGCCAAGCAACGTATTTATCAGCACAGCGCGTTGGCGGTTTATAACGCAGAAGATAACCTGACGCTGCCGGCAACCTCCGGGCCACGGCTTGGTTTGAGCTTACAGGATACTGGCAGTGGCTATGGCATAGTGCAGCATCAGCAGCAGGAGTATCTGCTGGTCGCTGGGGCGCCATTGCTGCCGGTATCTGAGCTGAGTTTATTTGGCAAACATAATCAGTTTAATGCGCTGGCTGCTGCAGCGTTAGCCTTAGCGGCAGGTGCCAGCCGCGAGGCAATTGCCACCACATTAAAAACCTTCCGTGGCCTGGCGCATCGTTGTGAGCTGGTGCTGGAGCGAAACCGCGTACGCTGGGTCAACGATTCCAAGGGCACCAATATCGGCGCAACCCTGGCTGCGTTGGCCGGACTGCGCAGCAGTGTCAAAGGCAAGTTGATCCTGATTGCTGGCGGTGATGCCAAGGGTGCTGATCTGACTGAATTGCAACCGGCGCTGCAGCGCGATGTGCAGCAACTGATTACGCTGGGGCAGGATGGCCCGGCGCTTGCGGCACTGTTACCTGACAGCATTCAGGTAAAAACGCTGCAGCAGGCGGTAAAAACAGCGGCGAGTCTGGCGAAACCCGGTGATATGGTGTTGTTGTCGCCGGCCTGTGCCAGCCTGGATATGTTTAAAAGTTATGCCGATCGCGGTGAGCAGTTCGCGGCTGCAGTCCGGGAGTTAAAGCCATGAAAGCCTTAACCCTGCCAGCACGTTTTAACCCCTTGCCACGTTTGGATGCCTGGTGGCAAGCCCGAGACGAGGGCACCTTTGATAATGTGTTCCTGACCGCATTGCTGCTGGTGCTGGCCTTTGGTCTGGTGATGGTGACCAGTGCCTCGATCCCGGTAGCAGAGCGGCTCTATGGTAATCCGCTGCACTTTACCATCCGGCATTTAATTTATATGGCGATGGGTTTTACCGCAGCCTATGTTGTGACCCGTTTACCGGTCAGTTTCTGGCACACTTACAATATGCAGCTGTTATTTGCTGCCCTGGCCTTACTGGTTGCGGTATTGATTTTTGGTAAAAACGTCAATGGTTCTACCCGTTGGCTGGCGTTAGGCCCGATTAATATTCAGGGGGCTGAGCCGGCGAAGTTATTCTTTTTTTCCTATCTGGCCAGCTATCTGGTGCGCCGGCATGAAGAAGTACGGGAAAACCTGATGGGCTTTTTAAAACCACTGCTAATGCTGTTTGTGGTGGCGGTACTGCTGCTGATGCAGCCTGACCTGGGTACCGTTATCGTGATGTTTGCGACAGCAGTGGTACTGTTATTTTTAGCTGGTGCCAAACTCTGGCAGTTTATTGCACTGATCCTCACCGGTCTGGCGGCGATCGCGGTGTTGATATTTTACAGCGAGTATCGCTGGCGTCGGGTGACTGCTTTCCTCGATCCCTGGGCCGATCCTTTTGGCAGCGGCTATCAGTTAACGCAGTCGTTAATGGCTTTTGGCCGTGGCGGCTGGTCTGGTCAGGGGCTGGGTAACAGTATTCAGAAGCTGGAATACCTGCCGGAAGCCCATACCGACTTTATTATTTCGGTGATTGCCGAAGAAACCGGTTTCTTCGGTGTGGCGCTGCTCCTCAGCCTGTTGTTCCTGATGGTGTTCCGCGCTTTATTGATGGGCAGCCGTGCCCTGCAAAAAGGCATGAGTTTCCATGGTTTTCTGGCCTATGCCCTGGCGATCTGGATTGGCTTTCAAACGGCGGTCAATGCCGGTATGGCCAGTGGCTTGCTACCAACCAAAGGTATGACCTTGCCCTTTGTCAGCTATGGCGGCAGTAGCCTGATTATTATGCTGATGGCTGCCGCTTTGCTGCTGCGGATTGATTTTGAAGTCAGGTTACAGGGTAAACAAGCAGTGAGTGGAGGTAAGCATGACTAAACCTCTGGCACTGATTATGGCCGGTGGTACCGGTGGTCATATCTTCCCGGCGCTGGCGGTAGCCAGAGCGCTGCAGGCGGATGGCTGGGATATCGCCTGGCTTGGTACTGCAGATCGGATGGAAGCACGGCTGGTGCCGGAATTTGGTTTACCCTTTTACCCGATCGAGGTAGCTGGGTTACGCGGTAAAGGTTGGCGCAGTAAGTTGCTGGCACCCTGGATGCTGGTCAAAGCTCTGCTGCAGGCCAAACGCCTGGTTACACAACTGCAGCCGACACTGGTATTGGGCTTTGGTGGTTATGCCAGTGGTCCCGGTGGTCTGGCGGCACGCTTAAGCGGCATCCCCTTGTTGATCCACGAGCAGAATGCGGTACCCGGCAGCACCAATAAACTGCTGGCACAGCTGGCCGTTAAGGTGTTGGTAGCCTTTCCGCAGGCCTTTGCCGAGTCGGTGAAACAGCAGCTGGTTGGCAATCCGGTACGCAATGAAGTGATTAATTGCCGTCTTGGCCGGCAGCAGAATCCTGAGCTGCGGGTACTGGTGGTCGGAGGCAGCCTCGGCGCCAAAGCGTTGAATGAACAATTACCAGCGCAACTGGCGCAGCTGGCCAGACAGGGGCAAGTTGCGGTCTGGCATCAAACAGGTGAAGCCATGCGCGATACGGTCGATGCCGCTTACCAACCACTACGTCAGCTTGGCATGACGGTTGAAGTTGAGGCCTTTATCAAAGATATGGCCGCTGCCTATCGCTGGGCCGATGTGGTGATTTGCCGCGCCGGTGCACTAACGGTGAGTGAAGTAGCCGCTGCCGGCATTGCCGCCATCTTTGTACCGCTGCCCACCGCCATTGACGATCATCAGACCGCCAATGCGCGCAGTCTGACCAGTGTCGATGCAGCCTGGCTATTACCGCAAAATCAGCTGACACAGCCGGGTATAGTGCCATTACTGGCCGGTGCTTTAACAGATAAAACCGAGCTGCAGCGCCGGGCAGATAAAGCCCGCGCTTTCGCACTCGATAATGCAGCGGCAGAGGTGGTGACCTTGTGCCGGCAAGTAACAGGACAAGTAGTATGATTACGACACTGCAACAGAAAAAACAGGCTATGCGCCGGGTCGAACGGATCCATTTTGTTGGCATTGGTGGTGCCGGTATGGGCGGCATTGCCGAGGTGCTGCTAAACGAAGGCTATAAAGTCAGCGGCTCTGATATCGCGCCAGGCGCGGTGACCGAGCGCTTAATCAGCCTGGGGGCTGAGATAGTGTTTGGTCATGCCGCCAGTCATGTCCAGGGCGCCAGTGTGGTGGTGGTTTCCAGCGCCATCAAACAGGAAAACCCGGAAGTGGCTGCGGCACGCGAACAGCGGATCCCGGTGGTGCGCCGGGCAGAAATGTTAGGTGAATTGATGCGCTTTCGCCATGGCATCGCCATCGCCGGCACGCACGGTAAAACCACGACCACCAGTTTAATGGCATCTGTTTTTGCTGAAGCCGGTGCCGATCCGACCTTTGTGATTGGTGGCTTGTTAAATTCTGCCGGCTCTAACGCCCGGCTTGGCGCCGGGCGCTATCTGATTGCCGAAGCCGACGAAAGTGATGCCTCCTTTTTACATTTACAGCCGATGGCGACGGTAATTACTAATATCGAAGCCGACCATATGGATACCTATCAGGGTGACTTTGAAAAGCTAAAAGCCACTTACCTGGAGTTTTTGCATAATCTGCCGTTTTACGGCTTAGCGGTTGTCTGCCTGGATGATGCTGTGCTACGCGGCCTGATCCCGCAAATTGGTCGTACTGTGCTGACCTATGGCTTTAGCGAAGATGCCGATTACCGGATCAGTGAGTTTAGTCAGTTAGGCACCCGCAGCCAGTTTGTGATCACCGATCCGGCCGGTAACCAGCGCGAAATCAGCCTGAATTTACCGGGCCGGCATAATGCACTCAACGCCACAGCGGTATTTGCGCTGGCGCAGGACGAGGGCATTGCAGAGCAGGCAATTTTGGCGGCATTAAATAAATTCGAAGGTATAGGCCGGCGTTTTCAACAATACGGCGAGTTTGACACCGGCCGTGGTAAGGTGCTGCTGTTAGATGATTATGGTCACCACCCGACCGAAGTGGCTGCTACTGTTGCCGCAGTGCGCAGTGCCTGGCCACAACGCCGTCTGGTAATGTGTTACCAGCCACACCGCTATACCCGCACCCGTGATCTTTATGACGACTTTGCCCGGGTGCTGTCAGAAGTGGATACGTTATTGCTGCTGGAAGTGTATGCTGCCGGTGAAGCACCGATAGCTGGCGCTGACAGTCGCAGCCTGGCGCGCTCTATTCGCGCCCGTGGCCAACTGGAGCCGATCTATGTTGCACAACCGGCAGATTTGGCAGCCAGTCTGGCAGAAGTATTACAGGATGGTGATGTGGTGCTGACACAAGGTGCCGGCAATATTGGTAGCCTGGTGAAACAGCTGGCTGCCATGCAACTCGATATTGAACAGTTAAAAGCAACCAAGGGAGCTGCGCAATGAGCCAGAATGCAAAAGTTGCCGTGATGTTTGGTGGCCGCTCGGCAGAGCGCGAGGTGTCGCTGCGCTCCGGTAAGGCAGTATTAGCGGCGTTGCAGGATGCCGGTATCAATGCCTTTGCTTTTGATCCGAAGGAACAACCACTGGCCAGCCTGAGCGCCGATAAAGTCTTTATCGTGCTACATGGTCGTGGTGGTGAAGATGGCACCATGCAAGGTGCTTTACAGCAACTGGGATTACCCTATACCGGCAGCGGCGTGCTGGGCTCAGCGCTGGCGATGGATAAAATTCGCTGTAAATGGCTGTTTCAGGCGCAGGGCTTACCAACAGCACCTTTCTTAGTAGTGCGTCCGGGCGATACCGATTATGCCGCCATGTTGCAACAGCTCGGCGGTAAGGTGATGGTTAAGCCTGCTAATGAAGGCTCCAGCATTGGCATGAGTGCGGCCAGCAATTCGGCAGAGCTGGCAACGGCTATCGCCACCGCCCATCAATATGATCAGGAAGTGTTGGTTGAGCGTTGGATTGACGGCCGGGAATTTACCATTGCCATTTTAAATGACCAGGTATTACCGATAGTTGAAATGCGCACGCCGCGCGCGTTTTATGATTACGAAGCCAAATATCAGGCCAATAGTACGGAGTATCTGTGTCCGGCGCCATTGACGGCGGAGCTTACCGCGGCAATGCAGCAAAGCGCGCTGGCCGCTTTTAAAGCGGTAGGTGCCAGTGGCTGGGGTAGGGTTGATCTGATGCTGGATCAGAGCGGACAGCACTATTTACTGGAAGTGAACACTGTACCGGGAATGACTGAGAAATCGCTGGTACCTATGGCGGCCAAGGCGGCCGGTTATAGCTTCCAGCAATTAGTACTGGCGATTTTACAACAAGCTGACAGCGCCCGGAGCTAATGGATGAAAGCTGAGCAGACGCAGATCACACCACGCAGCCGCACCGAGTTTGTGCTGGGCCTGGTGTTCTTTGTCTGTTCGATATTGTTTTTACTGTATCTGATTGCCGAGGTGCGCAACTGGGTACGGGATCAACAAAGTGCGCCGATTTCGCAGGTACGGTTGTATGGCAAGTTTCAGCAGTTGGATGTCAACAGCCTGCAGCAGCGCTTGCATCAGGAATATGTGGGTAATTTTTTTCGGGTGGACGTGGATCAGGTGCAGCAGTTCCTGCAACAGCAGCCATGGGTGTATCAGAGTGCCGTGCGCAAACTTTGGCCTGATACGCTGGTGGTAGTGGTAACGGAACAGCAGCCGGTAGCAATTTGGAATGGTGAGCAGTTACTGAACGAGAAAGGGCAGGTGTTTGCTGCCCCAATACAACAACTGAACCAACCCTTGCCCTGGCTGTACGGTCCGGATGGGACCGAGCAGGATGCCCTGAACATGTTCGGCCGCATGCAGCAGTTAATGGCGCTGCATCAGTTTGATGTGCAAAAAGTGTATTTAACCGAACGCTTTGCCTGGCGGCTGGAACTGGCCGATGGCCTGAGTTTGCAGCTGGGCCGCGAAGATACGCTGAAGCGGTTACAACGCTTTATTGAGTTGTACCCGACGATGCAACAGCACCAGGCCGGGATGGCTGAGGTGGATTTACGTTATGACACGGGTATTGCCGTGCGCTATGCAGTAACAGACACTAAGAGAAAAACATGACAAAGTCAGCAGAACGGGATTTGATTGTTGGTCTGGATATCGGCACCGCCCAGATAAAGGCGGTAGTGGGTGAGATCACCGCCGACAACCAGTTAAGCATCGTCGGCGTCGGCACTCATGCCTCGCGGGGTATGGATAAAGGTGGCGTCAACGATCTGAACCTGGTGGTGCAGGCGGTGCAACGCGCCATTAACGAGGCCGAACTGATGGCCGATTGCCAGGTCTCCTCGGTGTATCTGGGGATCACCGGTAAGCATATCCGCTGCCAGAACGAAAGCGGGATGGTACCGATCAATGATACCGAGGTAACGGCCGATGATGTGGCCAGCGTGATCCATGCTGCCAAGTCAGTGCCGATCTCTGCCGAGCGCCGGATGCTGCATGTGTTACCGCAAGAGTTTTCGGTTGATATGCAGGAAGGTATTAAAAGCCCGGTTGGCATGTCAGGTGTACGGATGGAGGCCCGTGCCCATATCATCACCTGCGCCAATGATATGGCGAAGAATATTGAAAAGTGTGTTGAGCGTTGCGGCTTACAGGTTGATCAACTGATTTTCAGCGCCCTGGCGTCCAGTTATGCGGTACTGACTGATGATGAGAAAGAACTCGGTGTCTGCGTGGTTGACATTGGTGGCGGCACCATTGATATCGCCATCTTCACCAATGGTGCTCTGCGACATACCGCAGTGATCCCGGTGGCCGGTAATCAGGTGACCAGTGATATTGCCAAGATTTTCCGCACACCAATCAGCCATGCTGAAGACATTAAGGTGCAGTATGCCTGTGCCCTGCGCAGTATGGTGGGGAAAGAAGAAAGTATCGAAGTACCCAGTGTCGGTGGCCGCCCAGCCCGTTCTATGTCGCGTCATACGCTGGCAGAAGTGGTAGAGCCGCGTTACCAGGAATTGTTTGAACTGGTGTTGGAAGAGATCCGCTCCAGTGGTTTGGAAGAGCAGATTGCTGCCGGTTTGGTGCTAACCGGTGGTACCGCCAAGATGGAAGGTGCGGTCGAGTTTGCAGAAGATATTTTCCAGATGCCGGTACGACTCGGTTATCCGATGCATGTTACCGGACTACGGGATTATGTCAGTGACCCGGCTTATGCCAGCGTCATTGGCTTATTACTTTATGGCAAAGATGTGCGCAGCCAGCAAAAAGCTGCCGGTCAGAGCCGGGAATCTGTCAGCGGCTGGCTGAAAAAAATCAGCAGCTGGTTTAACGGTCAATTTTAAGTAAGCGTAAAAAAACGGAGAGAGAGCTATGTTTGAGTTAATGGAAAACCACAGCGAAGAAGCTGTCATTAAAGTAGTAGGGGTTGGCGGTGGCGGCGGTAACGCCGTGGAATATATGGTCGCCAGTAATATCGAAGGGGTAGAGTTTATTGCTGCCAATACCGATGCCCAGGCGCTGCGTAATTCCTCAGCCAATGTCACCCTGCAGCTAGGCGCGGGTGTGACCAAAGGTCTGGGTGCCGGCGCCAATCCGGAGATCGGGCGTCGTTCTGCTGAGGAAGATCGGGAAACCATCAAGAAAACCCTGCAGGGCGCAGATATGGTATTTATCGCTGCTGGCATGGGCGGTGGTACTGGTACCGGGGCAGCACCTATCGTTGCCGAAGTGGCTAAAGAACTGGGGATCCTGACGGTTGCCGTAGTGACCAAGCCATTCCCGTTCGAAGGTAAAAAGCGCAGCGCCTTTGCCGACGAAGGGATTAGCGAGCTAAGCCAACATGTCGATTCATTGATCACCATCCCGAACGACAAGTTATTAAAAGTACTAGGCAAGGGTACGAGCTTGCTGGATGCGTTTAAAGCCGCCAATAACGTATTACTGGGCGCAGTACAGGGTATTGCCGAGTTAATTACCCGGCCGGGTCTGATCAACGTGGACTTTGCCGACGTACGTACAGTAATGTCGGAAATGGGCACTGCGATGATGGGTACTGGCCGCGCTACTGGCCCGGACCGTGCCGAAGAAGCCGCCGAGCAAGCCATTTCCAGCCCGCTGCTGGAAGATATTGATTTGTCTGGCGCTAAGGGCATTCTGGTTAACATCACTGCGGGTCTGGATATCAGTATCGAAGAGTTTGAAACGGTCGGTAACGCCGTAAAAGCCTTCGCGTCTGAAAATGCGACTGTGGTTGTCGGTGCCGTAATTGATCCGGAAATGCGTGATGAGCTGCGGGTTACTGTAGTAGCAACCGGTATTGGTGCTGATCGCAAGCCAGATATCAGCCTGGTACCAACTCACCGCCCTGAGCCGGTGAACCACGGTTATGTACAACATGGTAACACCATGCGGCAAAGTGCACCGCAGCCAGCAGTGCAGCGCGAAGAAATGTTACAGCCTAAGGTACAACCGGAAGTGAAAGGCGGCGGTATCGATATTTTTGATATCCCGGCGTTCTTGCGTAAACAAGCGGACTAAGGTCCGCGCTGTTGCACGGTAGACAGGCGTCAGGCAGCAGATGCAGTTCATCCGCTGTTCAGTCACTATTTGGCATAGTGTCTTGCATGTGTTATGCTGCGCGCCCATTTTGTTTGCTTAGATAATGAGCAGGATAAAATTATGATTAAACAACGTACCATCAGCCAAATCGTCAGCACCGTCGGTGTTGGATTACACAAAGGTGAAAAGGTTACGCTTACTCTCCGGCCTGCGCCTGATAACACGGGAATTATTTTCCGTCGTGTTGATCTGGACCCGGTAGTTGACTTTAAAATCACCCCCTCTCTGGTGGGTGATACGGTCATGTGTACCTGTTTAATCAATGAGCAGGGCGTGCGCCTGTCTACTACAGAACATTTAATGGCCGCTATCGCTGGACTTGGCATCGATAATCTGGTGATTGATGTCGATGCCCCGGAAATTCCGATTATGGACGGTAGCGCCAATCCTTTTGTTTACCTGTTGCTGGAAGCTGGCATCAGCGAACAGCGGCTGGCGAAAAAGTTTATCCGCATCAAGCGGCCGGTTCGGGTTGAAGATGGCGATAAATGGGCCGAGTTTAAGCCTTACAATGGCTTTAAGCTCGACTTTGCCATCAGCTTTAACCATCCGGTGATCTCTGAAACCACACAGCATCTGGTGATGGATTTCTCAGCTGCCGCCTTTATTAAAGAAATCAGCCGTGCCCGTACTTTCGGTTTCCTGCATGAAGTTGAGTATCTGCGGGCGAATAATCTGGCGCTCGGCGGTAGTATGGATAATGCGGTGGTACTGGATGAGTACCGCGTATTAAATCAGGATGGCTTGCGCTACGAAGACGAATTTATCAAGCACAAGATCCTGGATGCCATTGGTGACCTTTACATGGCTGGCTACAGTATTCTGGGTGAGTTCAAATCCTTTAAGACCGGGCATGCGCTGAACAACCAGCTGTTGGCTGCGGTACTGGCTAATCAGGAAAACTGGGAATTTGCCACCTTTGACGATAAAGCCGAGCTGCCAATCTCCTATCTGGCGCCGCAACTGGCGTAAATCGCTAATTTTTCCCCTGCAACAGGCGTTGTAATGCTTGTTGCAGCGGCCCTGCCGTTTGTTCTGCTAACTGCGATAATTGCTGTCTGGTTTGCTCGCTCAGCGCTGTTTTGCTGGGCTGATAAGGCTTAGCGGCCGTCTCCTGCACACTAAACCTGCTATTTTGCCCGTTTGGCGAAACCTCAATGTCAAGACCCGCTAAATCAGGCAAGATTTTTTGCCGGAAATTGGCTAAAATGGCGTCGCGCTGCATTTTCAGTCGGGTAGCCCAGGCTGCTGAGCTGCACAGGATCACCGCTCGTCCGTCTTTCAGATTCACCACCTGACAAAACCCCAGGTCCGGTAATTGGAGAAGGGCGGCCAGTTCGGTATTGAATTGCTGCAACAGGCTGTATTGCTGTTGCACTGTGGCCAGTGGACTGTTGCTCAGTAAATGAGAAAGATCTTCCGGTTTGTGATTATAACGTTTCATCGGATCATTGACCTGGCAGACTGAAGCTGCAGTTTAGCAGTTTTTTAGTGGTGGCCATAGCTTTGCCCTTGAAAGGCACTGTCAATAGCGCCATATCCTGCTAACATCTGCCGGTACTGGCCTGCTGCGCGGGTCACAGCATACGAATAACACTGGCGAAGCCAGGGCTGCAGCAACACTCAGGGCAAGTAATGCCGGCTGGGGCTGGCAGTTTCAACTAAGAATGGTATTGGGATAATGTTTGGAAAACTCTTCGCCAAATTGATTGGCAGCCGTAACGACCGCTTTTTAAAGAAACTCAAAAAAACTGTGCTTCAGATTAATGCCCTGGAAGAGCAGTTTACCAAGCTGAGTGATGAACAACTAAAAGAAAAAACCAGCGAATTTAAGCAGCGGGTTCAGGCCGGCGCTACTTTGGATGACATCCTGCCGGAAGCCTTTGCAACTGTGCGTGAAGCCAGTAAGCGGGTGTTCAATATGCGCCATTTCGACGTGCAGTTGATTGGTGGTATGGTGCTGCATCAGGGCAAGATCTCAGAAATGCGTACTGGTGAGGGTAAAACCCTGACCGCGACCCTGCCAGCCTACCTGAATGCATTAAGTGGTAAATCGGTGCATGTGATCACCGTTAACGATTACCTGGCCAAGCGCGACGCCCAAACCAACGAACCCTTATTTACCTTCCTGGGGCTAACCGTTGGCGTAAACGTGCCGGGGATGGCACATCATGAAAAGCAACAAGCCTACGCTGCTGACATTACCTATGGTACCAACAACGAATTCGGCTTTGACTACCTGCGTGATAATATGGCGTTTTCGCCGCAAGATCGCGTACAGCGCGATCTGGCCTATGCCATTATCGACGAAGTTGACTCCATTCTGATTGACGAAGCCCGTACGCCGCTGATTATCTCAGGCCCGGCTGAAGACAGCTCTGAGCTGTATAAGCAGATCAATAAGCTGGTGCCGTTGCTGGAAAAGCAGGATAAAGAAGACGAAGAAGGCAAACATGGCGACGGCCACTTTACCGTTGATGAGAAAGCGCGCCAGGTGTACCTGACCGAGCAAGGCCAGATCAAAGTCGAAGATATGCTGCGTGAGCAGGGACTGATCGCCGAACACGATACCCTGTTCTCTGCGGCCAATATTACCTTGTTGCACCACGTTTACGCTGCCTTACGTGCCCATCAGCTGTTTAAACGCGATGTGGATTATGTGGTAAAAGACGGCGAAATCGTGATTGTTGACGAGCATACCGGCCGTACTATGGAAGGCCGGCGCTGGTCTGAGGGCCTGCACCAGGCGGTGGAAGCTAAAGAAGGCGTACGGATCCAGAACGAGAACCAGACGCTGGCTTCAATTACTTTCCAGAACTATTTCCGTTTATACGACAAGCTGGCCGGTATGACCGGTACTGCCGATACTGAAGCCTTTGAATTCCAGCAAATCTATGGCCTGGAAACCATCGTGGTACCGACCAATAAGCCAATGGTGCGCGATGATATGGCGGATCTGGTGTATCTGACCGCCGAGGATAAATATAACGCCATTATCGCCGATGTGCTGCAGGCGCGCGATGCTGGTCGGCCGGTTCTGGTGGGTACTGCCTCAATTGAAAGCTCAGAGTATTTATCCAGCCTGCTGAATAAAGCCAAAATTAAGCATCAGGTACTGAACGCCAAATTCCACGCCAACGAGGCGCAGATTATTGCCGACGCTGGTCGTCCTGGCACCGTTACCATCGCTACTAATATGGCCGGCCGCGGTACCGATATCGTGCTCGGTGGTAGCTTACAAGCAGAATTAAAAGCGCTGGGACCTGATGCCAGCAGTGAACTGATCGAAAAAACCCGTACCGACTGGCAACAGCGGCATGATGCGGTGATCGCCGCGGGTGGCTTACATATCATAGGTACTGAGCGGCATGAATCGCGCCGTATCGATAACCAGCTGCGTGGCCGTGCCGGCCGGCAAGGTGACCCGGGTTCATCACGCTTCTATCTGTCACTGGAAGATGCGCTGATGCGGATTTTCGCCTCAGATCGCATGGCGGGCATGATGCGCCGTCTGGGTATGGCACCGGGTGAGGCTATCGAGCACCCCTGGGTTAGCCGGGCGATCGAAAATGCGCAGCGCAAAGTCGAAGCGCGTAACTTTGATATCCGTAAACAGCTGCTGGAATTTGATGATGTGGCTAACGATCAGCGTAAAGTGGTGTACGAGCAGCGTAATGACCTGCTGGATGCTACTGATATCGCTGATACGATTAATGCGATCCGTGAAGACGTGGTAGAGCGGGTCATTAACGAATATATCCCGCCACAATCGCTGGACGAAATGTGGGATATCCCGGGCCTGGAACAACGTTTACAGGCGGATTTCGGCGTTGAGTTACCGGTTGGTCAGTGGCTGAAAGACGATAAAAAACTGTTTGAAGAAAAACTGCGTGAGCGTATTCAGCAGGATGTGGCTGCGGCCTATGCACTGAAAGAGCAGATGGTTGGTGAGCAGGTGCTGCGGCAGTTCGAAAAAGCGATAATGCTGCAAAGTCTGGACAGCCACTGGAAAGAACATCTGGCGGCGATGGATCACCTGCGCCAGGGCATCAACTTGCGCGGCTATGCGCAGAAGAACCCGAAACAGGAATACAAGCGCGAAGCCTTTGAACTCTTTACGACGATGCTGGAAAACCTGAAGCTGGATGTGATCGGTATTTTAAGCCGGGTGCAGGTTCGTGCCTCAGAAGATGTCGAGGCAGTCGAAGCGCAGCGTCGTAAAGCCGATCAGGTACCACACCAGTATCAGCATGCTGAAGCCGAGCAAGTCGGCGGTGAGCTGCCAGACAGCGTACGTGGTACAGCCCCGGTATACCGGGATGGTATGAAGGTTGGCCGTAACGATCCCTGTCCTTGTGGCTCTGGTAAAAAATATAAGCACTGCCATGGTCAGCTCAGCTAAGCCCAGGTTGCATGTTGCTGTCGGCGTGATCCTGCAGCAACAACAGGTGCTACTGGCGAAGCGCCATGCCAGCAAGCATCAGGGTGATCGCTGGGAATTTCCCGGCGGCAAATTAGAGCAAGGCGAGTCAGTGTTATCCGCACTGGGGCGTGAGCTGCAGGAGGAAATTGGCATTACAGTCACCGCCGCTGAGCCTTTGATGCAGCTAAGCCATGATTATCCGGAGCGGGAAGTGTTGCTGGATATTTATCTGGTTACCGCCTTTAGTGGCGAACCGCATGGCGCTGAAGGTCAGCCATTGCTCTGGGTACCGGTGCAGCAGCTGAACAGCCTGGCACTGCCTGATGCCAACCAACCTATCGTTACCCGCTTACAACAGCAGTTCAGCTGAACTGCTGTCTTAGTCTTTAAAAAAGCGGTTATCCGCTGCCAGCATCTCCTGCTCCAGTTCAGCCAGAAATTGCTCTGACAACTCAGGATCAATACTGCTTTTATCGGCAATACGGTGGTTTTCCGCTGCCCAGTCGCCCAAATCAATTAACTTACAGCGCTCAGAGCAAAACGGGCGAAACGGTGAGGCAGCAGACCAGACAACTGTCTTTTGGCAAGTTGGACATAATACGGTCGCAGTCATAACGGCTCCTTTCAGACAACAGCTGCGCGATTCTAGCAGAATTTGGCTGCTGGCGCAGGTTTAGCAGCAGGCGAGCTGGAATTGAACCGATTCGGCACAGGCGCTACGGCCATCCTGCTCTGATAATTGCATAAAGCGGATCGCATAGCGGTATCTGTTACCGCTGACGGTGGGGAAGGAACAACAGGCGTGGGTATATTTAATCCGCAGCAACTCGAATTGTTCAGCGTTTTGCTGAAAGAAACCATTCTCTGCTTCAATTTGTGTAAATTCGCCGCGCTGGCGGATAAAATTCAGCACAAAGGCCAGCGCCTGCTCGGTCAGCGCGAGCTGGCTTAGCCAGTCACTAAATTGCTGTCGCTGCTCGGCATCTGGCAGGCTAAGCCAGTACTGCAGTTGTGGTACATCAAAATAGCAACAGCCACCGGGTAGCGCAAAACGCTGGCGTAACGGCGCCAGGAACTTATCTTCTTTTAACGCCTGTGCTAATTTGCCGGCGCGGAGTAATTCGGTTTGAAAACGCAGCGCTTGCTGCAGTAGGGCTTGTAACTTCTGATCGGAGACTGAAGGGTGGCGCGACCAGAGGACCAGTTGACTCTCGCAGCGCTCTAAATCTTTTAGCAGATCGGGTTTAATATCAGAGCGATCCAGCACATCAATCAGCGCAAACAGGGTAGTAAAGAAGCTTAGCTGCTGCGCTTCACCGCCTTGCTGGCCGAGCGCTGATAATTGGGTAAACAGATGCTCAATCCGCAGATAGGTACGGATTTTATTATTCAGTGGATGTTCGTATACTATTTCAGCAGTCATACTGCTCTTTGTGTCTTATTTCCTGGCTAAGTTCAAGATATTTTTCATGTAAATGCTGAATTTGTTCAATAAGTTGCGCCAGGTTGCCGTTATTGTCCAGCAAATCATCAGCTCGCGCCAGTCTGGCACTACGACTAAGCTGGCTCGCCATGATGGCTTTTACCTGTTCAGCACTGTTCTGATCCCGTGTCATAGTGCGGCTTAGCTGGGTTTGCTCGCTAATATCCACTACCAACACCCGATCGGTAAATTGGTCCAGCTGATTCTCCAGCAGCAATGGTGCCACCAGCAGCGCATAGGGCGTGGTTAACTGTTTTAATTGCTGAAACAGCTGCTCGCGGATCGCCGGGTGCAGTAATTGTTCCAACCAGAGTTTTTCTGCGGCATCGCTAAAGATCAGCTGGCGCAGCAGTGGGCGATTAAGACTGGCATCGCTATTCAGGATCTGCGGGCCAAAGTGCTCAACAATGCGCTGCAGGCAGGCAGAGCCTGGTGCGACCACCTGCCGTGCTACCTGATCGGCGTCAACATAGTCGGCGCCCAGCTCTCGAAATGCCTCGGCAACAGTACTTTTACCACTGCCGATACCACCGGTCAGGCCAATCAGCAGCTTGCCGGTAACCGCACTCATAACCCCAGATAGGCCAGGTAAGCGTTAGTCAGTTGTTCACCCCACAACAGGGCAATCCAACCGGCGGCAGCAATATAGGGACCAAATGGAATAGGAGTGGCTTTATCTTTGCCCTGGATCGCCAGCATCGAGGCACCGATCACTGCGCCAACCAGAGATGACAGCAAAATAATCAGTGGCAGTTGTTGCCAGCCAAGCAGGGCACCAAATACCGCCAGCAGTTTAAAATCACCATAGCCCATACCTTCTTTGCCGGTCAGCAGCTTAAAGGCCCAGTAAACTGACCAGAGGCTAAGATAACCGGCCGCAGCGCCGACAATGGCACTGGCAGGGTCTACCAGGGCCGCATCGGTTAGGCTAAATAGCAGGGCTAACCACAGCAGCGGCAGAGTAAGCTGATCGGGTAGCAGCATCTTATCAATATCAATAAAGGTGAGCGCCACCAAACCAAAGGTAACAACAATTAACACCAAGGTAGTCAAGCTAGGGCCAAACTGCCAGGCAACCATGGTTGCTAATAGTGCTGTCAGCAGCTCTACCGCCGGATAACGCAGGCTAATTGGTGCCTGACAATGCCGGCAGCGGCCTTTTAATAACAGATAGCTTAACAGCGGGATATTATCCCGCGCCGCAATAGGGGTATGGCAACTGGGGCAGGCCGAGCGCGGTACCGCCAGATTATAGCGGGCGGGTGCGGCACTTTGGCTCTCTGGTTGAAAATAGGCCTGAAATTCGCTTTGCCATTCCAGCTCCATCATCTTGGGTAGCCGGTAAATTACGACATTTAAAAAGCTGCCAATAACCAGGCTAAAGACAAAGATCAATGCCAAAAACAACCCGGGATGGCTGCTTATTAGAGCTATAAATTCAGTCATTAGATAATATTACCCATCTGGAAGATTGGCAGATACATCGCGACAATCAGGCCGCCGATAATCACACCTAACACCGCCATAATGAGTGGTTCCAATAGCGCTGTCAGGCCATCAACGGCATCATCGACTTCCTGCTCATAAATATTGGCAACCTTAGCCAGCATACTATCCAGCGAACCGGACTCTTCACCAATCGAGACCATCTGTACCACCATTTCCGGGAATTGATTGGTTTGTTTCATAGCAAAATGCATTTGGTTACCTGATGAAACTTCATCTCGCACGTCGAGGATAGCTTTCTTATAGATTTCGTTACCTGCTGCTCCGGCGGCGGACTCTAAAGCTTCAATCAAGGGCACACCAGCAGCGAAGGTGGTTGATAGCGTACGTGCGTATCGAGCGACCGCTGCTTTATTAAAAATCATACCAAATATAGGCGCTTTTAATAGCATGGCATCACAAGCGGTACGGAATTTCAAACTTGTTCTATAGCTCTTCGATGTTAAATAGCCAGCAATAATCACTAAACCTAATACAACCCACCAATACTCTTGCATTAATTCGGATATGCCCAATACAAACTGTGTAAACGCTGGTAATTCAGCCCCAAAACTACTAAAAATCTCGGCAAACTGAGGTACAACGAAGATCAACAAGACTGAAGTAACTAAGCCTGCAACAACCATAACTGCAGTAGGATAAAACATCGCTTTTTTAATCTTAGATTTTAACGCTTCCGCTTTTTCTTTATAGATGGCAATACGGTCAAAGATTTTATCTAAAGCACCGGATTGCTCACCGGATTTAACTAAATCACAGTACAGATCATCAAAATATTTGGGGTGTTCGCGTAAGGTATCGGATAGCGGTAAACCAGCCTGAATTTTAATTGAGATTTTTTGCATCAGGGCGCGTAGGCTTTTATTATCTGAGCCATTAGCAATCAAATCGATAGATTGCACCAGCGGTACCCCGGCACCCAACATGGTTGCAATTTGCCGGGTAACTACCGCGATATCCATGGCGCTAATACGTTTTTCGTCACCAAAGAGTGATTTCGGCTTTTTCTTCACGGCAGAAGGGGTGACACCTTGCTGGCGTAGTAATGCTTTGGCTTCAGCAATACTGGTGGCCTTAATTTCACCATTACGCTTATCGCCTTTGCGGTTAATCCCTTTATAGAGAAAGACCTGCAGTTCTTTAATTTTATATTTTGTTGACTGCGCCATCTGCTGATTCCTTGTATGCGCGGACCGCTCGAATAACTAGAGTATAGTGGCCAAAAGCTACCTTATAACAAACCTTTAGCCTTTCGTCACCCGGTTTACTTCCGCCAGGCTGGTCACGCCGGCTGCGGCTTTAATCAGGCCGGATTGGCGCAGGTTATTAATGCCTTCAAGCTGGGCCTGGCTGGCAATATCCAATGAATTACCGTTTTCCATAATAATATCGGCCATCTTGGGGCTAATCGGCATTACTTCATAAATACCGACCCGGCCTTTATAGCCGCCAGTACAATGCTCACAGCCCACCGGCTTAAAGATAGTAATTTTATCCAGCTGATCTTCGCGAAAACCCTGGCGTAGTAGCTCGGCCGGCGGAATATGCTCCGGTTGCTTACACTTGGGGCAAAGCCGGCGGGCCAGCCGCTGTGCAATAATCAGTGAGACCGAGCTGGCTACGTTATAGGCTGGTACGCCCATATTTAACAAACGGGTTAGCGTTTCCGGTGCGGAGTTGGTGTGCAGCGTCGATAATACCAGGTGGCCGGTTTGCGCCGCTTTAATGGCAATTTCAGCGGTTTCCAAATCCCGGATTTCCCCCACCATCACCACATCCGGATCTTGCCGTAAGAACGCTTTCAGGGCTGAGGCAAAGGTCAGGCCAGCGCGAGGGTTAACCTGTACCTGGTTAATCCCCGGCAGGTTAATTTCGACCGGATCTTCCGCGGTGGAAATATTGGTTTCTTCGGTATTTAGAATATTTAAGCCGGTATACAGCGATACCGTTTTACCGCTACCGGTGGGGCCGGTAACCAGGATCATACCCTGCGGCTGCGCCAGCGCATCCAGATAACGCTGCTTTTGCTCCGGTTCATAACCCAGCACATCAATGCCCAGCATCGCACTGTCAGAGTCGAGGATCCGCATTACAATTTTCTCTCCCCACAGCGTTGGCAGGGTGCTAACGCGAAAATCAATCGATTTTTTGGCGGAGAGTTTAAGTTTAATCCGGCCATCCTGCGGAATACGTTTTTCGGCAATATCCAGTCGCGACATCACCTTTAACCGTGCCGATAGACGGGTTGCTAAGGCAACGGGTGGGCTGGCGACTTCATTTAAAATACCATCAATCCGAAAGCGAATGCGGTATGCTTTTTCATAGGGTTCAAAGTGCAAATCGGACGCGCCTTTGCGGATGGCATCCAGCAGAATTTTATTGATAAAGGTAATAATCGGCTGATCGTCTTTATCCGGCTGCGCAGAAACGCCCTCGTCATCGGCTTCCTCCACCACCCCCATAGCAGAAAGATCCCAGTCGCTATCCCCTCCACCCAGGCTGTTATAGGCATTTTCAAAGAGTTTTTCGACCAGCTTATGTAGCTTATCGTAGTTTACTACCACGACTTCCGCATTCATGCCGGCATTAAATTCAAAGTCTTCGATAGCGGCGATATTGGTCGGGTCTACCACTGCCAGATACATAGTACGGCCACGTTTGTTTAGTGGCAGCATATCGGTTTTACGGGTTAGTTTTTCGTTACGCAGCTCATCGGGAATTGAAGCTGGGTTAAAATGCTCCAGATCTAAGGTCAAATGATTACCGACGCTGGCCGCCACTTCAGCCAGCGTATTGGCATCCAGTAATTTTTCAGCGATAAGGAGTTCTGGTAAGGTTTTGTATTGGCGGGATTTTTCTACCACCAGCCGCTGCGCTTTATCACCATCGATAAAGCCCTGCTGAATTAAGCGCTTAAGTAAGGTAGAGTTGGTATTTACTGCCATAACCGGCTATATATCCCAGAAAATATTCAATTATCAGATACCTCTGATTATGCCAGTATCCCTTAGTTATTCAAGGTTTACTGCTATATTCATCCCTGCCGGCACAGCCTGCTGCTAAGCGGGCTGTGCTGTAAATGTTAAAGTGTAAAAAAGCCAGTCAAATTGTTGCCAGCACGTTTCAATCAGAGTTAGCGCTGATATTGCCGGATTAGCTGTGTTAGCTTGCCATTTTGCTGTAAACGACTGATAGCATTGGCAATCTCTTGCAGCTGCGGCTCACCCATACTGGCCTTGCTTAGCATCAGATAAACATCCGAGGCCGGCAAACTGATAGCGGTGGCGCTAATATAGCGATCCAGCCCTTTGCGGCGCAAGATGGCGGTAGCGACCATACTGTCCTCCAACAACGCGCTGATTTCCTCATCCAGTAAACGCGCCATATTTAATTCACTAAGTTGAGCACTGACAAAGGCATCGGGTTGCTGCCCTAATAACTCATCAATCTCAGCGCCATAATAATAGCCGCTTACCAGGCCAACCTTATGGCCGGCAGCCACCAGGGCCAGCACATTAGGGAAGTTAAGTGCAGTCTCGGTACGGCCATACAGCACAAACTGTTCTTGCCGGTAGGGGCCGGCAAACCAGGCGTAGCGCTCACGTTCAGTA
This sequence comes from Alishewanella sp. BS5-314, assembly GCF_025377695.1. Lineage (NCBI taxonomy): Bacteria > Pseudomonadati > Pseudomonadota > Gammaproteobacteria > Alteromonadales > Alteromonadaceae > Alishewanella > Alishewanella sp. BS5-314. The sequence continues at coordinate 2,188,372 of NZ_JACEHJ010000002.1, read as the reverse complement.
CTGCGCGAGGCACCGGGTAAAATATCCAGTTCGCCACTTTGTAACCGCGCCAGCAAGGCGGCCCAGGTATCTTGTTGCAGGGTCAGCTCACAGTTAAGCTCAGCAGCAACTGCTTGCAAAATCTCGATATCCAGACCCTGCGGTTGTTCTGCCTGACCAAGATAGTGATAGGGTTCCCAGGCGTCAAAACCTGCTCTAAGGGTGCAGCCTGGCGCAGGTTGTACTGCCGCTGTGGTTGTCGTCTCTTCGATCTTGGTATGTTCGGCTGCTGGCTGGCAGGCCAGCAAAAAGAGTGTTAACAGTAGAACCAGCATTAAAGGAAGACTGCGCATAGCAAAACTCCTTACAGGTTTTGATTTTACCTTTAGTGTAGCTGGCACTTTGGGTAATGCCAGCTCGGATAGCTGAAGTTTTCCAGTTGGCAATAGGCGTCAGTCTGCCGGTTTGGACAGCCGGTATTGCAATGCTATACCGGTAGCGGCCGGATTTTGTTCGGCAAGTTGGGTGACCAGCTGCAGTTGTGGTGTTTCAAACTGAATGCCAGCGGTTAAGCCATATTCGTCAATTCTGGCATTGCGAATGGTGCCACTGAGTATCTTGGGTAGGCCCTCTGGTGCTTCGCTAAGCTGGACCAGTACAGCGGCCAGCCGGATTTGCTCGGGTTTAAACAGGGTGCTAAATAGGAAACGGCAGCCATTTTTCGAAATATCAATAATCTGCCCCGGTACTATTACCGGTTTGCTGGCTTTTACCAGATAGAGCTGCAAGCTGGCATCTAAGTAAATGCTGCTACGCTTTTCATTGCGCAGCGCCCGGCGCTGAACACTTTGTGGAAAACTTATCAATATCACCTTATCCGGAAAGCGGATAAGATGCAGTAACTCACTGCGAAAAGCAAAACACTCACCCAATGCATCTTCAATCAGAAAGCGACAAACCAGCGGCAGCCCTGCAATAAGCAAGGTATCTGGTATGGCGTCATCTTCCAGACGGAAGAGCACATATTTACCGGGCCTATAACCCAGCAACTCACAAACGCAGCGGATTTTGCGTTGACTGAGAAACTCAAGATCAAAGCGCTGGCCAATTTTAATAAAACCCAGCCAATCGTTGTTGTTACCACTAATAGTAGGGCTTTCTTCAAATAAAAGCTGTGAGGAGTCTGACATAAGCCGTCCCTGGACCTGAGATACAAACAACGGCTAATATGTTAGAAAAATCAAATTTATACAAGCTCAAGACGCAGAAAAATTGTGCAAGCAACGGCGGTAACTGATTTATTTACCTGGCGGCATAAAAAGCAAAACCGATGCAGCATTTTACTAACACTGCATCGGTTTGGATGATTTAAGCCATATTAACAGGCTTGAGACTAACGAGCTGATTGGCGCCGCAATAACAACAAGCCTGCTGCAAGTAAGGCCAGGCTGGCTGGAGCCGGTACCGGATTAGGTGTCGGATCAATACTGCCATTACGGGCATTAAAGATATAACGACCATCAAGATTGCTATTCAGGCGGTTGCTAATCAGTGCATTAGGGCCGCCATCTAAAAAGGCGCCGTTAATGGCTGAACCGGTTAGCTCAAAAAAAGTGCCGGCCAGACCGGTACCATTAGAGAAGCCAGCCCGCGCAGAGTTGCCGCCCAAGCCATCCGCATTGCCACCACTGGCAGTACCGGTTTCCCACTGAATTTTGTCGTAGTTAAAAATAATATCAAAATCACCTGCACCAATATCAGAGCGATCAACCAGGATTAGCTGAAAGCTATTTTTATTGGTATGTGCAGCCGAGCTGGAGTAATAGTCGACATCAATCCAGTTTACGCCAAAGGCGTTACGGCCATCCCATAAACCCTGACCATAAGTCACTGGGTTGCCGCTATTGCGGGTATCCACGTCAGCAAAAAAGGGCGCAATAATTTGCCGGTTGGTCGCAGTCAGGTTAAAAGGAGTAAAGGTGCTGAGTGCACTGTCAAAAGTCACGTTACCGTTATTATTGACATACAGCTGGGTAAAGTTAACGCCGAAAAAATTTGCAGTAAAACCAAGATCTATCAAACCGGTTGAGCCATCGTCATTGCGGGCTAAAGTGGCACTGTCGAAACCACTAACAATAGCGGCTGAAGCAGGTAGCGCAGTAAAAATAGTCAGGCAGGCACCGAGGCAAAGCGTTTTTAAGTTCATATAAAGTCCTTTTAAATGGGAGTTAGGTGATGTCTTCAATATAATGCCAGAAGCATGCCAATTAAAATTATTTATTATTATCAATTGCTTAATCTGGAAGGTGCCAATATTGTTGTAGATTTCGTTAAATAAGCTGACACCTAAAAATGAAATCAAAATAGCACAATTTACAGTAGCAGCTTCGCTGTTACTGACCGCGTCAGGTGCGGTACAAGCAGCACCGGTATTTGATATCGGTATTCCAGCCAGCTGGTCTTGTCAGGGTAGCTGTGGCGCCAGTGGCGCTGACGGTGTGGTAGCTTTGGCACCAAACGGAGGTAGTAACTATGCCTGGGTTTCTAGCTCTGGTGGGGTTGTAGGCTTAAGTTTGGCGGGTGTCGGTGGATCTGGTAGCCCGCAAAATGGCTCAGTATTACGCTCTGGCATATTTAATGCCAGCGTCGATGATGTACTACGCTTCTCCTTTAACTATATCACCTCAGACGGAGCCGGCTATGGTGACTGCGCCTGGGCGCGTTTATTGGATAGCAGTGCCAATCAGGTTGCGCTGTTATTTACTGCCCGCACCACACCAAATGGTTCTGTAGTGCCAGGCTTTAGTATGCCTGCACCCAGTGTCACTCTTGACCCACTAACAGTTCCAATTATTTCTGGTGCACCTGTGTGGTCACCATTAGGCAGTTCTTCGGGTACCTGTTTTAATGCTGGCTGTGGCTATACTGGTTGGGTAAATACCAGCTTTAGTATTGCCAGCACTGGCAGCTACTTTCTGGAGTTTGGTGTGGTAAACTGGTCTGATAACAATTTCCAGCCTGGTCTGGCCATTGATGCGGTAACCATTAATGGTACGCCGGTTGGCGCAGTATCAGTACCCTTTACTCTATTATTGCTGTCTTCTGGTTTGCTAATGTTGCGTCGTCGCCGCAATCTGCTTTAAGGCTTTTCAAAACCTGGGTTGCAATCCCAATTCTCCGGTAAATTAACATTGCCGGAGAATGTTTTACACGATAGAAAGTTCTTCTGCGGAGCCAGAAAACTCTTACCAGTTCCAGATTAGCTCTGCATGAGATATATTTTAATATTAGGTAGCAGGGCATATATGGTTCAATAAATTTTAATATGTATGCGGGGCGAATCTTTCTCCAGTTAACCAAAAGTACGGACCTCCATAGAATGGAGCTGGATTATTTTGCACTTGTATAAAATATGCCCAACATAACCACAAGTAAAACACTGCAAGGCAAAACAGGATAGTTGCGAAAAGGATTCTGGTATAGAGACCTAGTTTAAAGCTCAGAACTATTTCATTGCCTGAGAATGAAGCTCTGTTAAGTAGTAGCCCCAAGAATGTGAAACTTAGTAGCTGTCCAACAGGGTTGTGAAAAGTGCCATCGAATTGTGCATTAACAAGCGCAGCAATAAGGCCCAATAACAAAAAAGTATAGCTGCTTTTTTCTTTGCTAAATAGTGAAGAGGCATTTCTTTTAATGGCCAGAGCCAGTAAACCGAGAAAGCCAGCGCTAAAAATCAAACCCCACTCAGAAATTATTTGTAATATCAAATTATGCGGGTGAGACATCGAAGATATCTTTGTAAATTCATTATAGTTCCCACCTCCATATCCATAAAATATATTTGACCAGGTGATGTTGTTCAGCGCCTCAAGCCACATGGGCATTCTAAGGCTTGACGAACCTCTTAATAAAAAGACTTCAGTTAGATTCAAGGTTAAAAGGTAATTTACTAAGATGAATGCTAGAAATGATGCGAGAGTATACTTTAATGCTGTATGAGCTAAGCTCCTATGGTTTTTATTAATCATCAGCAAACCAATTAATATCAGCCAACTTAACGTTACACCCCTGCCACCAGTTAAAAATAAAAATAGCAGCTGTGAGAATAAGTTATACGAAGCTAGTCTTCCTAATTTTTCGTGATCTAAGTACTTTAAAGTGCAGACTAAGGCAAATATCTGGAACTGGTTAAAAAACCTGATATTTTCAAATTTCGCTATGAGTAGCAAGGGATCGTTAAAGTATCCCACGGTTATAGTAAAATAGAGGTAAAGGTAACACTTGGTTATCAGTATTGCTGATGAAAATAATATTGTAATAAATATTATATCGATGTCGCGGTCTTTGTGCTTGAAGCTGATGGCGAATATTGTTAGTAATAGTATGTTCGCTGCGTTTATTATGGTGTTGAAGTCTTGGTTTACTATTGTGGATAGTGCTAGCCCTGTCAAAGTCAATGCCAGTAGCATTGAGTTGCTCTTTGTTGTGTCGTTTATTTGATTTTTTAATATTGAAACGGCAGTTGCGATTGTTACAGTGAAAATAGCAAAAATAGAATAGATCCTGCTGTCGTCATAATAGTTTAATGTTAGTGTTCTCGCCAGTGGAGTAGTAGAAAGAATAACAAATGCTGATATCAAGAAAATTTTTATATTCATTTTCAACTTCAATTCAATCGAAAAATTTCCAGAGCGAGCTGCTTTTGTAGAAAACTATAAAGACAAGTGTATCAAAACAAGAAGCCAGCTAAATGCTGGCTTCTGAGATACTAAAAAATAGATTTAAAATTTATGCTAAATCAGTCTGGTAACTGCAGTCTTATGTTGAAAGTCCACAAGTACCTGAGCCAGCGCGGCAAACCACATTTCGCAGTTCACCTGCAGTACCACGAGTTCTTGAGGTAAAGCGTATCTCGGTATCTCCGTTATAATTCTCAATAGTTGGGACGGCAGAGATAGAAGCACATGATACAGCATTATATGCAGGCGCCTCACGGTTATCCGCCAAGTTCGAAACTGCTGCGCTCATATAAGAAGTTGCTTCAGCTAAACACGCGCCATTAGCACTACGTTGAGTATAGTCGCGGTAGGCAGGCAGAGCTACAGCAGCCAAAATACCGATAATCGCTACTACGATCATTAACTCAATTAAGGTAAAACCTTGTTGTGTACGTTTCATTTTAACATCTCCTGAGTTTAATTAGCCCAAGGGGCTAATATCCATTTTGGATGCTTTTTGTTAAAGCGCAAGCAAATTTTCAAGGCTTTTAACGTTTTTTACTAATTTATTGCTGTAGCGCAGATTTTTCCTGCTGCAGCCACGATCATTGTCACTAATAAGTATAGCCATAAAGTACTATTTGTTTCGTGATTAAGACTGATACTTATACTGGCTAAATAGCTGCTGCGCCGCCAGCCAGATATCGCCTACCTGCCCATTGCCTACCGGCTGGCCATTCACCTTAAGTACCGGCGCAATTTCTTTACTGGAACTGGTTAGCCAGATTTCATCTGCGCTAAGCACTTCGTCGAAGCTGATATCGCGCTCGACCACCTTTAAATCCGAGTGCTGGCGCAGGATCGCTAGTAGCAATAAGCGGGTTACGCCGGGTAAGAGTTTATTGCTAAGTGGTGGGGTGGCAATTTCGCCGTTTTTAATCACAAATACATTTACTGCCGCGCCTTCGGTTAAATTGCCGTCGCGGTCAAACAGCAGGGTTTCCTGCGCGCCCTGTTCCACGCCGTATTGATAGTGCAACACATTACCCAGCAAGGAGGTGGATTTAATATGGCAGCGCTGCCAGCGTAAGTCGTTGGCGGTAACCACACTATAGGTGCTGACCCTGGTTTTATCCGGCACCGGCTCGGCGGCGATGGCAAAGGTATAAGCAAAAATGGTTGGGCTGATGCCGGTTGGAAAGGCATGATTGCGTTTGGTATCGGCACCGCGGCTTACCTGAATATAGACGCCCAGATTCTCACCCAGCACTGGCCGGTTTAGCTCGAGCAGCTGATCGCAAAGCTCGCGCCAGTGCTGCTCGGTCATACCATGTTGAATATTAAGCGCGGCTAAGCCTTCGTGCATCCGTGCAATATGCGGTGCAAAGCCAACATAACGGCCATGATAGGTCGGGATCACCTCATAGATACCGTCACCAAATAAAAAGCCGCGATCCATTGGTGAAATCCGCGCTTCGCTGGCCGGCAGAAACTGGCCGTTTAAATATACTGTGCTCATAAGGCTCTCATTTCAGGTTACAGATAGGGCGCAGTAAGTGCCCGTAGCCGCTCAATCAACTGCTCGCCTGCGTTCATCGGCAGGCCGTCTTCGGTTAGGGTGGCCTGGCGGGTTACGCCGTCGATACAGCCATGGGCGATTAAAAACTGTAACAGACCGGCCAGATCGGCGTTGGTAAGCAAGTCCTGACCCCGTAATACACCTAACATGGCTATAATACCCCAGGCGGCCCAGTTCGACACATCGGCCACCACTAATTCGTCGCATTCGGTAATGCTGGGGGTAATATTCAGGCTGGCCAGCGCCGCGTGTACATTGCCCATGCCAATTTCGTTACCGCCATCACCAATCGCTAGCGTCGGGCAGGCGGCCTGATTTAATAGCTCGTCATAATTGCCGCAGCGCGCCGAGATATCCTCACCGCGCATATTCACGTAAATTCCGGCAGCACTCAGGCCCGGTCGTTCAATCGATACCACCAATGCCGGTTGCTGTTGTTGCAGCAGCTGCGCCGCCTGCTGCTGACTTAGCTCAGGTTGATTAATGGCCAACGGCAGGCATTGGTAATGCTGGCTAAGCAGCGAAAATAGCGGGTTACCACAAACCAGATAAGGCTTTAATTGCAGCTGTTGCGCGCATTGGTACAGCGCAATGGCGCCGACCGGGCCGTCGGTTTCAAAGGTATCCAGTACCGGAAAGCCGGTGCCGATCAGCACAGTGCTACCCGCGGGCAGGTTAAACAGCCGGGCAGCACGCAAGATATAACCGGGGCGTAGCTGCTGCTGCACCTGCTGCATACCACGTAAATTGCGCTCGGTAAGCAGATGCTCGATTTGGCGGCTTATCGCCAGCAGGTTTGGCCGCTTGGCTAAAGATAATGAGTTTGACATTAAAGGCTCCTGGCTAAGCGCGTGCTATTTGGCGCCATGCTGGCCTGATACAGCGCCAGCGCATTATGCGCCTGATAGCTGTCGATAGCACTAAACTGCACCAAACTGCCGGGTGCGGTTTGCGCCAGTTTCCAGCAATCCAGCGACAGCACAGCGCCGATCTTCGGATAACCGCCAAGGGTTTGCCGGTCGTTTAACAGTACTATTGGCTGACCATCGGGTGGAATTTGCACTGCGCCCAGGCTGATGCCTTCCGATAACAGGGTGCGGCTAGTGCATTGAATAGCGCTGCCGCTGAGTTTATAGCCCATTCGATCGCAACTGGCAGTAACCTGATAGGGATTAAGAAAAAAGCGGGCCTGCTCGGTTGGGCTAAAGCTTGCGGCCTGATAACCGGGTAATAGCCGCAGCTGCAGCGGCTGGGCCTTGTCTGTTGGCGGTAAGGTAAGTTGTTGTATTGCCAGTGTTGGTGTTGCCGCTGTTGTGGCAGCTAAGGCCAGTTCGGCTGCCTGGCCTAAGGGTAGCAGATCATCAGCCCGCAGCTTGCACCCATCCTGTGCTAAGCCGCCAATACCTTCACGCATTACCGTGGCACTGCTGCCAAATTGTAACGGTGCGGCAATACCGCCGCTGACAGCCAGATAAGCGCGCAGGCCGCGCGTCATATAGCCTAGTTCCAGTTCATCACCGCGGTTGAGTGATAGCGCCTGCCAGCAGGGTACCGGCTTGCCGTTAAGCTGTAGCGGCAGTTCGGCACCGGTAACGGCGACGGTGCAGGCGGTGGTGGCCTGCAGTACCAGGCCGCCAATACTATGTTCAATCAAGGTGCTGTTAGCTGCGTTGCCCACTAAGGCATTGGCCCAGACAAAGCTATGTGCATCCAGCGGGCCGCCCTGCGTCAGGCCAAGGGCAGTCATGCCAAAGCGGCCGGCATCTTGTAGCAAACTTAAGGTGCCGGGGCTAATAATTTTCAGGCCAGCGCCGGTGCTAGGGTTAAGGTGGCTCATAAGGCGCCTCCGAGTAACTGGAATTCCCGCTCGCTAACCGGCACAAACCGCACCTGATCACCCACTGCCACCGGCATTGCCGGCTCTTGCCGGGGGTTAAACATCCGGATTGGGCACAGCCCCAATAAATGCCAGCCACCCGGTGAGGCCGCCGGATAGACTGCTGTTTGCCGATCGGCTATGGCCACCGCACCGGCCGGTACTTTAGCTCGCGGGCTGCTCAAACGCGGCATGGCCAGTTCAGCCGGCAGCTCGCCCAAATAGGCAAAGCCCGGCGCAAAGCCAATCGCATAAACCTGATAACTTTGGTTGCTGTGCAGGCGAATCACTTCATCCGGTGTCAGGTTTTTCGCTTTGGCAACGCTAAGTAAATCGGCGCCGCTTTGCTCGCTGTACCATACTGGCAGCTCTACCAGCTTGCCGCTGCTGAGAGCCTGCGTCGCAGGCGAACTTTGTAGTAGTGCCTGTTGTAGCAGTGGTAGCAGACTGAGATGGCTATGCCGTAGTGGATTAAACAGGATCAGCACCGAGGCATAGGAAGGCAGTAATTCTACAATATCCAGGCCTAGCAATGGTTGTAGCAGGGCACAGCATTGCTGCACCGTCGCGGCATTACAAGGGTGGATTTGCTGGCTACCGGTATACAGAATAAAGGCGTTTTCAGCGGCAAGTTTAAGTTCCAGTGGCTGTAGCCCTGTTGGATCCGGCCTAAATACAGCGTTATCAGCACCGGCAGGCAGCAGCTCAGCCGGTAACAGTAATGGTGGTAGTGGCGGTATTACTGACATAGGCGCAGTAACTCACGAATTTCGGTAAGCTGCGTGATGGCAGCAACGTTATCGCCATGTACACAGAGCGTATCAGCGGCTAAGGGCAGCGTTTTGCCGCTGTCGGTGGTCACCGAGCCTTGCGTAACTAACTGTCGCACCTGGGTTAATACTTCAGCGCCATGCAACACCGCACCAGCTTGGCTGCGTGGTGTAAGCTTACCGGCCTCGGTGTAGCGACGATCGGCAAAGGCTTCCAACAGCAGATTGACGCCAGCCGCGGCGGCTTGCTGCTGATATTGCGCGGCATCGGCCGTGGCTAATATCATCAGCTTTAGCGGCTTATGATAGCTGGCGACTGCCTGCAGTACGGCCTGCCACACCTCTGGCTTTGCCATCATATCGTTATACAGGGCACCATGTGGTTTGATATAGCTAAGATTTAAGCCCTGACACTGCGCCATACCATCTAATGCAGCCACCTGGTAATGGATTAAATTAACGATTTCGCTGGCTGAGCAGTGCATACTGCGCCGGCCAAAGCCCTGTAAATCAGGATAAGACGGATGAGCGCCAATGGTGACGCCGTGTTGCTTGGCCAGCTTAAGGGTGCGTACCATCACATCAGGATCACCGCCATGAAAGCCACAGGCAATATTCGCCAGATCAATATGTGGCATGGCTTGTTCATCCAGCCCCATAGTCCAGCTGCCAAAGCTTTCGCCAAGATCACAGTTAAGTAATAAAGCAGGGCGGGATTTCGACATCGGGCTCTCCGGTTGCAGCTGACTGTAGGGCTCTAGCCCCGAGCAAGGTTCGGGGCAGCTCTCTATTTGTTGCTAGTTTGCGCGACTGGCTATGGCTTGTCCAGTAGCCGGCCGCCGCTTATGCATAAAAAATTCCAGACGGAAAACAAAAAAGAATAAAGTATTCGTCCTAACCCCACCATAGCCACCGCACTTATCCACAGCACTCCGGTACCGGTCTGACCAGTTTAGGTTAGAGCACCGCCAGTTTACTGTTGCTTAAGTCGGTAACCAGCATATGGCCTGGTGCATGGCTGATACAAAAATCCAGCTTGGCGTTGGCAATCGCCACCTGCGGTGTGACACCACAGGCCCAGAATACCGGCACTTCGCCGGGTTTAATCGTTACCGCATCGCCATAATCTGGCCGGTTGATATTCTGAATGCCGATAGCCGCCGGATCGCCAAAATGCACCGGCGCACCGTGTACTTGCGGGAAGCGCGAGCAAATCTGAATAGCGCGGATCGCATCGGCCGGTTTCATCGGTCGCATACTGACCACCATATTGCCGCTAAAGACGCCAGCGCTCTGGCAGGCCAGGTTAGTACGATACATCGGTACATTGACCTGCTCGGTAATATTGCGGATCTCCAGACCATCGGCCAGTAGCGCTTCTTCAAATGAAAAGGAGCAACCGATTAAAAAGGTCACCAGATCATCGCGCCAGACGGAAGTAAGGTCAGTCACTTCATCCACCAGTTCGCCATGGCGAAAAATGCGGTAACGCGGTAAGTCGGTGCGAATATCTAAATTCTGTGCCAGTGCTGGCAGCTCGACAGCGCCGGGGTGGGCGGCCATACCCAGCAGCGGGCAGGGCTTGGGGTTGAAGTGACAAAACTGCAGGAAGTCGGCGGCATAGGCGGCCGGAATAATCGCCATATTGGCCTGCACAAAACCCGGCGCCAGGCCCGAGGTATTGCTGGCAAACTCACCGCTGCGACAAAGCTGGCGGATTTTATAGGGCGACAGAGCAGTAAGATCTTGCATAGCATACCTCGTGGTTCGTCATGATCTGCCACACTGTTATCCACAGCACTCCGGTTCGGTGTTAGCTTTGTACCGGAGTGCTGTGGATAAACTGGTCAGACCGGTACCGGAGTGCGGTGGATAAGTTAGGCGTGGCCGTAAATTTCTTTGTTGGCGAGCCAGCGTTTAATCAGTTGCAGGCTGGCCGGCCGGTGTTGTTGCCACATTATTGCCGCCAGTTGCCGTGCTTGTGGCAGTAACTCGCTGTCGCGGGTCAGGTCAGCAATTTTAAACTGCATTAAACCGGTTTGCCGGGTGCCGAGCAGCTCGCCGGGACCGCGAATTTCCAAATCGCGCTGCGCAATAACAAAGCCGTCATTACTTTCGCGCAATACCGATAACCGCGCCTGTGCCGTGCGCGACAGCGGTGCATGATATAGCAGCACACAATGCGACGCGGCGCTACCCCGGCCAACCCGGCCGCGCAGCTGATGCAGCTGCGCCAGGCCCAGCCGCTCCGGGTTCTCGATAATCATCAGACTGGCGTTGGGCACATCGACACCAACCTCAATCACGGTAGTGGCGACCAATAAATCCAGCTCACCACTGCTAAAGCTTTGCATAATTTGCTGTTTTTCAGCGCTTTTTAAGCGGCCATGCACCAGACCAATCCGAAGCTCTGGCAGTGCTTGTTGTAGCAAGGTCGCGGTATCCTCCGCGGCCTGGCATTGTAGCGCTTCCGACTCTTCAATTAAGGTGCAAACCCAATATGCTTGCCGTTGTTGTTCGGTAACTACCTGCTTTACCCGGGCAATCACTTCGTCGCGGCGGCTATCCGGAATGGCGACGGTAGTCACCGGCGTGCGACCCGGTGGTAGTTCATCAATTACCGAGGTATCCAGATCGGCATAAGCCGTCATCGCCAATGTACGCGGAATAGGCGTGGCCGTCATCACCAGCTGATGCGGATAATGGCCGGCAATGCCGCCTTTTTCACGCAGTGCCAGGCGCTGATGCACGCCGAAGCGGTGCTGCTCATCGATAATCACCAGCGCCAGTTGTTTAAATTCGACCTGTTGCTGAAACAGCGCATGGGTGCCCACCACCATTTGGGCGCTGCCATCGCCGATCGCGGCCAAGCTTTGCTCACGCGCCTTACCTTTGCTTTTACCGCCCAGCCAGGCTAACTGAATACCGAGCGGTGCAAACCAGCGCTGAAAATTTAGCGCATGCTGTTCAGCCAGAAGCTCGGTGGGTGCCATTAACGCCACCTGATAACCATTGCCAATAGCCGTTAACGCCGCCAGCGCAGCGACCAGCGTTTTACCCGAACCGACATCACCCTGCACTAATCGCAGCATCGGCAGAGGCTTGGCGAGATCGCCTTGAATTTCCGCCACCACCCGCTGTTGGGCGCCGGTGGGTTGAAACGGCAGTTGGCTTAAAAAGTCGTTGAGTAATTTTGCCGGCGTAGGCAGCGCCACTGCCTGCTGTTGCTGGCCCTGACTACGTAGCTGATACATACTCAACTGCTGCGCAATCAGCTCTTCTAAAATCAGCCGTTGCTGCGCCGGGTGCTTGCCTTCTTCTAACAGCGTAAGTTGCGCATCCGGCGGCGGGCGATGAATATAATGTAGTGCCTCGGCCAGCGACCAGGGCTGGTGCATCAGCTCTGCTGGTAAATATTCGGTTGGTGCATATTGCTTTAAATACGTTAGGGCGGCATCGGTCAGGTTGCGCCAGGTGGCTTGTTTTAAACCTTCGGTAGTGGGGTAAATCGGCGTCAGGTTTTCGGCGACTTGCAGCTCTAATGCCTCATCCTGTAATACTTTGTATTCCGGATGCAGCATTTCCAAACCGCGCGGGCCACGTTTTACCTCGCCAAAGCAACGCAAGCGGCTGCCTTTTACCACCGCATTTTTTTGTGCCGCCGAAAAATGAAAAAAGCGCAGCGTAATGCTGCCGCTGCCATCTTTAAGGGTAACCAGCCAGCTGCGTCTTTTGCCAAAATGCACTTCGCTACTTTGTACTTCGCCTTGCACTGTGGCGTGCAACAGCGGCATCAAGTCGGCAATAGGGTACAGGCGGGTACGATCTTCGTAGCGCAGCGGCAGGTGAAATAAGATGTCCTGAATGCTAAAAATCGCCAGTTTCGCCAGGCGCTCAGCAACTTTGCTGCCGACGCCCTTAATGGCTGAAATGGCGATATTATCAAGACGGGTCTGGCTCAAAACCGGGCCTAAGTAGGTAGACGTTAGTAGGTTGACGGCACTTCCATCACGCCGTCGATTTCGATTTGCGCACCGCGTGGCAGGGCGCTGACTTGTACTGCCGCCCGCGCCGGATAAGGCTCCTGATAGTACTGGCTCATAATCTGGTTAACTGTCGCGAACTGGCTTAAGTCAGTTAAAAAGATATTTACCTTCACCATATTATTCAGAGTGCCACCGGCGGCTTCACACACCGCGCTTAAGTTTTTAAACACCTGATGGGTTTGCTCGGCAAAATCTTCTGACACCATTTGCATCGTAGCCGGCACTAATGGGATCTGGCCGGACAAATACACGGTAGTGCCGATTTTTACCGCCTGGCTGTAGGTACCGATCGCTGCGGGTGCGGCATCAGTACGGATAATCACTTTTGACATGAACAGTTATTTCCTTCTGTAAACTTTTTGCACATCAGGCATGACGCGAATTTTGCGCATCACATTAGCCAGATGTACCCGATCTTTCACCGAAAGGGTGATTTTTATCACATATTCGCCGGTATCGCGATCTTCGGTCGATAAATCCTGAATATTCGAGTCTTGCGAGGCAATCATAGTCGTCAGTTTCGCCAGTACGCCCTGTTTATTCAGAATAAACACCCGGATATCACACAGGAACTGTTTCTCTGTAGTGTTATCCCAACGCACCGGGAAGAACCGCGCCGGTTCGCGCTCCCAGCCTTTAATATTGCGACACTCAGCACGGTGCACGTTCAGGCCTTTGCCCGGTGTGGCATTGGCGACGATAGGATCGCCCGGTATTGGCCGGCAACACTTGGCAAAGGTGACTAACATACCTTCGGAGCCAACAATAAAGGTATTGCCTTTAGGGATAGCCGGCGCCTTACTTTGCGGCTCGTCACTATCAAACTCACCCAATAAGCGGCGGGCAATGGCGATAGGTAACTGATTGCCCAGGCCGATTTCGCTATACAGTGCATCCAGTGTTGGCTGTTGTAAGTTGGTCAGGACCTGCTCAATCCGCTCCTGGCTGATCTCTTCCAGTTTCACTGTACCCAAAGCGGATGTCAGTAAGCGTTTACCCAGGCTAACAGCCTCGTTTTGCTGTTGTTTTTTCAGATAGTTACGGATACCCAGAATGGCGCGGCTGGTCACCACATAGTTTAACCAGTTGGCATTGGGCTTGCCGCCGGGGCTGGTAATAATTTCGACCGTTTGCCCGGTTTCCAGTGGTTTGCTTAGCGAGTAGGGCCGCCGGTCAACCTTGGCGCCAACACATTTATTACCGATATCGGTATGTACCGCATAGGCAAAATCTACTGCAGTAGCGCCAATTGGCAGCTCGACAATACGGCCTTTCGGTGTAAAGACATAGAGCTCGTCCGGATACAGTTCGGATTTAACGTTTTCGACAAATTCCTGGCTGTTGCCCGCGCTTTGCTGTAACTCCAGCAGACTTTGCATCCAGCGCTGAGCACGGATCTGGGCGGTCGATTCACGCTGTACCTCGCCGTTGACCTTATACATCCAATGTGCGGCGATGCCTTTGTCGGCCATTTCGTCCATTTCGCGGGTGCGCATTTGGATTTCTACTGGTATGCCATGTGGCCCGATTAATGAGGTGTGCAGCGACTGATAGCCGTTTTGCTTTGGAATCGCGATATAGTCTTTAAAGCGGCTTTCAATCGGTTTAAACAGGTTATGCATCACGCCGAGGGTGCGATAGCAGTTGTCAATACTGTCGACCACCACCCGAAACGCATAGATGTCCATTACATCATTGAACATCAGCTCTTTGTTTTTCATTTTGCGGTAGATGCTATACAGATGTTTTTCGCGGCCACTGACTTCCGCCGCAATGCCGGCTTGTTGGATACGTTGCCGGATATCCTGCTGCACCTTTTCCAGCAGTTCGCGGCGGTTACCGCGCGCTTGTTTTACTGCCGAACTTAACGCGCGATAGCGCATCGGATACAGCGCCTGAAAACCCCAGTCTTCCAGCTCGTTTTTGATATTATGAATACCCAGGCGGTTGGCGATAGGGGCATACAGTTCGAGCGTTTCTTTGGCAATACGACGGCGTTTTTCCGGCTTTAACGCGCCTAAGGTGCGCATATTGTGGGTGCGATCGGCCAGTTTAATCAGAATAACCCGGATATCCTGGGTCATCGCCATAAACATTTTTTGCAGGTTAGTGGTTTCAAACTCTTTGATATCTTTAAATTTAACTTTATCGAGTTTGCTAACACCCTGTACCAGCTCGGCCACGGTCGCGCCAAATAGGCGGGTAAGATCTTCTTTGGTAACCGGGGTGTCTTCAATTACATCATGCAGCAATGCCGCCATCAGCGTTTCGTGGTCGAGTTTCATCTCGGCCAGAATACTGGTGACCGCTACCGGGTGGGTAATATAAGGCTCACCGCTAGAACGAAACTGCGGTGCATGTGCATCTCTGGCAACCACATAGGCCTGTTGTACCAGATTAACCTGCTCCGGGGGCAGATACGCACTTATCTGATTTTTCAGACCTTCAAACAGATACACGGGATCTCCAAACCAACACAGCACAGGATAAGCGCAATTTATGTTAACCCTGGCTACGCATGGGTGCGGCACAGGTTAACACAGCGACTATGCTGTTTAAGCTTAGAATATACGTGTAAATTTGGCGAATGCCAACGGCTGAGGTGCCGTTGGCAGCAGTTTGGCAGGCTTTTTTACTGATCTGAGCCGATAATGGCAGCCACAGCAGCCATTTCAGACGCTTCTTGCTGTAACTGATCGCGGCGTTCCTGTTGATCCAGGATGCTTTGATTGATAAAGCCTTTTTCAATTTCACGCAGTGCCACTACCGTTGGCTTGTCGTTTTCACGGTCAACCAGCGGCTCTTTGCCTTCCACTGACAGCTGACGAGCACGGCGTGCTGCAACCAGAATTAAGTCAAAACGGTTACCAATTTTATCTACAGCATCTTCAACGGTTACGCGAGCCATTCAGCACTCCGGAATAATTCAGTGTTAGTACAGGTATTACAAGACCGCCTAGTGTACGCTATTTTGCTGCTTTCGCCAACAATTGTTCCAGCAAAGCGCTATGCCGGTGTGTCTGACTGCTGCAGCGGTTACGCTGTGCCAGTACAATCCGTTCCAGCTCGTGATAAGCCTGCTCCAGTTGGTCATTAATAATCAGATAGTCATATTCAAAAGCATGTGACATTTCGCTTTGGGCCTGGGCCATGCGTTTGGCGATCACTTCGGCGCTATCGGTGGCGCGGTTCGTCAGTCGCTGCTGCAGTGCTTCGACACTGGGCGGCAGAATAAAGATACCGATGGTACCGGCGACTTTAGCGCGAATTTGCTCGGCGCCCTGCCAGTCGATATCCAGAAACACATCGATACCCTGACTCAGTAGCTCGCGAATGGCATGGGCTGAAGTGCCATAGTAGTTACCGAATACTTCGGCACACTCCAGAAATTCGCCATTGGCGATGCGCTGCTGAAAATCGGCGACGGTAGTGAAATGATAATGTACCCCATCCTGCTCGCCAGCGCGTGGCGCCCGGGTGGTGTGTGACACACTTAATCGCATATCGTTGTAGCGCTTTAGCAGCGCCTGGATCAGCGTCGATTTGCCGGCGCCACTGGGCGCCGAAATAATAAACAGGTTGCCGCTTAATTGCTGCATGCTGTGGTCGATCACGGGGAATACCTTGTTTCAGCTCAACTGGCGCTAAGTTTACTGCCTGCACCAGGCAGGCGCAAACTTAAACCGCAGGGGGCTTAGCCGGTGGTGTAGTGATTGTTAGTAGCTAAACGCGCTTTACGCAGCGATAACCAGATTGAACCACCAATAAAACAGGCTACTACTGGTAACGAGATGTAAACCGGAATATGGAACACATCGAGCAACAGCATCTTACAACCGACAAAGATCAGCACCAGCGCCAGGCCGTAGTTGAGCAGGCTAAAGCGATCGGCAAAGTCGGCCAGCAAGAAATACATTGCCCTTAAGCCCAGAATGGCGAAGATATTGGAGGTTAACACAATAAAGGGGTCGGTACTGATGGCGAAGATCGCCGGTATCGAGTCGACCGCAAAGATCAGATCGGTAATTTCCACCAAAATCAGCACCAGTAGCAGTGGCGTGCCGTAACGCACCAATTTGCCGGTTTTTTTATGTGGTTTTATTACGGTAAATTTTTCGCCGTCCAGCTCGTCGGTTAAGCGCAGGTGTTTGCGCAGCCAAAGCAGAGCGGCATTTTTTGACAGATCCGGCGAGGCTTCAGCGAATAACCACATTTTGATACCGCTAAACACCAGAAAGGCACCGAAAACGTAAAGTATCCAGTCAAAACGCTGGATCAGCCAGACACCGGCAAAGATCATAAGGGTGCGCATCACAATGGCACCCAGCACGCCGTAGATGAGCACCCGCTTTTGCAGTTCGGCCGGTACGGCAAAGTAGCTAAAAATCATTAACCAGACGAAAACGTTGTCTACCGCCAATGATTTTTCAATCAGATAGCCGGTCACAAACTCCAGCGTTTTCGCATTAGCCAGTGCCCGACCTTGTTCTGCATCCAGATAAAACCACAGGCCGGTGGCAAAGGCTATCGACACCGTCACCCAGATCACCGACCAGGTAGCGGCTTCACGTAAACTGACTTTATGTGCCTTACCGCCGCCGACCAGAAACAGGTCAATCGCCAGCATAATCAGCACGATACCAAAAAAAACGAACCAAAGTGTGGGGCTTGCAATAGATACCATATGGCTACCATTAATCTTGATTATGATTGCAGCAGGTAGTTTAGACGCAAAGACCTGTTGCCGTTAGGCAAAGGTCTTGCTTATTCAGATAGGGTCTGAACCTGGCAGCCGGGCAAAATGCCGTGATGACGACTAACCAGCGAGAAGCTACTCCCCTTTGAGTAAATTAAGTGTAGGAGAGTGCCGGATCGCACACAAGAGCCGGTTTAAAATATTTATTAACTGCGTGCTTTGGCTTTAATTGACAAGGTAAGGGTAAAACTCGCCATCACGTCGTCACCATTTTTTTCTGGGCAGGTTACCATTACCGACACCGGGCGATTGACCCGCTCGCCAGTCGCGATAGACTCATCCAGCATCTGGTCAATCACATCACCATCATGGCTAATAAAATGCACCGTGCTCTCCGGCCGTTTCAGGAATTTACCTTCAACATCTTTAAAGGCAAAGTTAGCATTTACACCACGCGCCTTGGCCTTGGTAAATACCAGAAAAGCACCGGCCAAATCGGCACCAATAGCTAAGGCACCAAAATAGATACTGCCAAGATGGTTTTTGGTGCGCCATTTATGCGGCATTGTTACTTCAACGGTTTTGTCATCCATACGGATAATTTTGGGCGAGCAAAAACCAATCAGTGGGATATAGCGCCAGGCAAACAGCTTTAGAAACCAATTCGCTTTACGTAACGATACCGCCATAACCACTCCATTTTTCCGAAAATGCTGCTAGTAAAGCGCTAGCTTAGCACTGGTCAGACCAAGAGGCTAGTGTTGGTTTTAGAGCCTGCGTATCTGGTATGGATTAGACGAAACCGGATGTTTTTCTGCGCACTGAATTTGCCGCAAGTAGGTGATGGTTTATCTGTAATCGCATATCAAAGAGTATTTATTGATATGTAATAACTAATCATTCTTGTGTTCTCTTGGTTAGGCTGATATGTTTATGCATATAATTATTTCTCAGTGATACATTAAGGCGTATTGAAATGAGCTATGTAACAGAGCAGATACTACAAAGCCTTCGAGAAGCGCGAATAAGTAAGGGTTTTAGCCAAAGAGAGTTGAGCGCGCGGTCGGGTGTGCCGCAAAGTCATATTTCGAAGATCGAGTCTGGTGGCGTTGATTTAAGAATGTCCAGTTTGATAGCGATTGCCCGCGTACTCGATTTAGAGTTATTTGTCGCACCTAAAAAATCTGTTCCTGCCATTAAGTCGATCATTCGAAGTAGCAAAGGTACTGATAATAAAGGCCTTGGTGATGAAACTGAGCCAATGTCGCCCGCATATCAGTTAGATGGAGATGACGATGACTAATAATGTCTCTACGCTCAACGTTTTGCTTTATGGTGAACCCATTGCAACGATCACTAACGTGGGCAATGACAGAACACTTTTCGCTTTTACAGATTCGTACATTAATAACAAATCGCGGCCTGTGTTGGGGCTGGGGTTTAAAGATTCCCTGGGTGGCTTGCTGACCAACTTCAAACCCACCCAAACAAAGTTAACGCCTTTTTTCTCCAACCTTTTGCCAGAAGAAACCATGCGTAAATACCTGGCAGAACGTGCCGGTGTGAACCCAGCGCGGGAGTTTTTTCTATTATGGGTGCTAGGGCAGGATTTAGCTGGTGCGGTCACGGTTGAACCCGCCAATGGTGAAGCGTTGCCGCCAGTCATACATCAAAGTATTAAAAATAAAGATAAAATTGAAGCGCCAATGCGTTTTTCATTGGCGGGTGTGCAGTTGAAGTTTTCAGCCGTGCAACAGGCAAACGGCGGTTTAACGATCCCTGTTACGGGTAAAGGTGGCTCTTGGATAGTGAAATTGCCGTCGTCTCGATTTGAAGCTGTGCCTGAAAACGAATATTCGATGATGGAATTGGCCCGAATGTTGGGAATGAATGTACCAGAGACGCAGCTACTTGCCATTGACCAGATTGCCAATATTCCAGAAGGTATTGGTAAATTCGGCAATTTTTTTAAAAATGCACAGGCTTTTGCGATTAAACGCTTTGACCGTGTTGATGGTAAAGCGATACATATCGAAGACTTTGCGCAAGTGTTTGGCGTTTATCCGCAAGATAAATATAAAAAAGCCAGTATGCGGAATATTGCTCAGGTTATCGGCATCGAAGGGCAAGACGAGGACATCGCAGAATTTACGCGTAGGTTGGTGTTCAATACGTTAATTGGCAATGCAGATATGCATTTGAAAAATTGGTCTGTGATTTATAAAGACAAGCGTACCGCATCGATTGCGCCTGCTTATGACTTTGTCTCAACCATCCCTTATATCCCCGCCGATAGCGCGTCTCTGAAGGTTAGCCGTAGCAAAAAGTTCAGTGATTTTACGTTGGATGAATTATCACACCTGGCGGCGAAAGCCATGTTGCCAGAAAAATTAGTATTGGATACTGCCAAGCAAACCGTGGCAGGCTTTCATGAGATATGGGCAAAAGAAAAAGCGCATTTACCGCTTAGCAAATCGATGATTGCTGCAATCGAGACGCACTTAAGCAGCATACCGCTTAGCTAATAAGCTGCAAGCGGGATGGTTGTCGCGGAGTAAGTCTTATTATTCACCTCACGATGTGAGTAGATTGTGCAATGTATTCACCTCAATCAGCAGGAGCCTTACCTATGTAGATCTGGCAACAACCAGACTGGCCTTGCCGTTAGCAAAAGGCATCACAAGTCTTTCGTTATGATATTGTCGTATTTTTGCTAATTAATCTCAAAACGCATGCCGCTTAACTTCATCTAAATTCGCCACCATAATCTGCTGCGCCTCCGGGCGTGCTTCAATTTTTGCTAAATCCAGGTTTAACGCCTGCACGGCATAAGGCACCAGTGCTGAGCGTACTGAGAACACCCGCTTGCCGTGTTGCATATTGTAATCTTCGGCAATAATGGCTTTTTGATAGTCGGTTAAGCGGGAATCGGGCATCAGCACGATATCAATAGTGGTGTTCCAGCGTTCGTCGCTATCTTTGGTCATCTCGGCATCACCTTCAATGCCATTGATGCCGCGAAAGCGGCTTAGCACAAAATCCCGAAAATCGCGGTTTTTCTCGCAGTAAGCGCGCACATGCCAGCGTAGTGGCGTGCAGACCAGTGTATGCGGGGCAATAATGCGGCTTTCTTCATCTGGGCTGGTAAGCGACACATAACCCATATCAATCTTTTTCCCGTCCCGCGCAGCTTGCACCAGTGCTCGTAGAATATCCGGGTTTACCTGGCGTAGTGGCGGCGTCAGCATTTCGGTATGGGCAAAGCCTAAATCGAGCTGGCTAAAGGTGTGGGCAAAATCTTTAGTGCTGGCCAGCGCATGCAGGTATTCATCGGCTAAGCCGCTGGTGACTTTGGGGGTAAAATTGGCAGCTGGTTTATAACCTTTTAGCTTACCGTCATACACCAGGTTACCCGGCGCAATATCGCGCAAATAGGCATTAATATCTTTCGATGCCTGCTGGCGTGCGATACCAAAGCTATTACATAAATGATTAGTGGTTAAACGGCCTTCCCATAGCGCGACAATTTCAATTAGCCGGTAACGCATTAATAGCTCCCAGCGCAGCGGCCAGCCGCTGGCGTCTAGGCTGCTACGGCTATCTGTTAAAAGTGGGGGCTGTGTTTGAGGGTTTTGCATCTAAACTCCTGTAAAATGTGTCTGATTAGCATACACACCTGCAATCAATACGTTTTAGGCGTTATCCGTTGCTGCATTTAAGGTGGCAACCGGCCAGGGTAAATTAAACTGCTTTAAAATAGCTTGTTCTGCCGCTAACCACTTACTGAAGTTATCAATCTTTAAGCCATAAGGAATAGCCAGCACATAATACTCATAAGCCAAATAAACCAAATCGGCATAGCGCCAAATGCGCCCAGCATACACCACTTTATCTTGCTTAGCTTTGGCTAAATGCTCTATAGCATTGAGAGTTTTACACAGCTCTTGTAAGCGGGTTAGCCGGGGTAAATCCTCAGCGCGAATGTGCTGGTTGTTCATGATTAGCTCGAATTAAGTTGAGTGTTGCGTCAACTCTAAGCCAGTGCGCGAACGTCTTAAAGGGGTTGGCGCAAACGCCAAAAAACATCTGCCTGAAAATCATACACTGAGTGCCTGCACAGTATGGCGTGAAAAAAGAAACAGCTTAAGATGCTCATTCAAGGATGACATGTCGCTAACCATGACAGTGTATGGACAAGCTAGCAGGATGCTATTGGCAAGGATGTTTTTTTTAAGGAAGCTATTAGCAAGGATGCTATTTGCTTGGATGCTAAGCGACAAAACGGCAAGGATGCCAACTACCAAAGGAGACTGAAATGAGCATGCTACAGCAAGACTTATTCTTAATAACCTTAGAAGCGCAATTTCGCGATCTGTTTCAGGCCAGTAAAGCGGGCAAAGATAACAGCGAGCAGCGCTTACGCGCGCAGGGCTTTATTCATGCCGGTGAGCTATTACAGCTATGCAGTCGCCAACAAGTGCAACAACTAATGGAAAAGGTACATCTAGAGGTATTTGGGATCAGCATTGCCGAACGCAAACCCTCAGCCCAGGCGCGCCGCCAGCAAGCGTTGCAGCTGGGCGATTATGCTTATTTTGAAGAGCCAGCGTTTAATCGGTTGTATCAAGTTTCTGATGAATAATAAAACTGCAAATCATTCTATTGACGACATGGCTGGATTAACACTGTTTAAACGCTTTGAAGGCGGAGCTGTGTACACCCAAGAGAACAATGGTAAATACGGAGTAGTCATTGATGAAAGTAGCATTGCCAGTCTGCTACCACCTGAAGAGCTGGATGGCATGGACTTTATCAAGGTGCTTGAGTTCAATACTGAGCATGAGCGGTCAGCGTATTTAGTTTCAAGGTTTGGCGGTAAAGATTAGTACATTGCCAGTTTGGGGTTATATCTTGGTTTTCTGTGTACCTTATTTAAGACAGATTGAGCTTTCTTAGCTGCATAGAAGTGATTGAGTTTAATAGCAAAGCTTGGCTATCTTCGAGATTCGTTTGGTTATTGATATTAAAGGCTAATCGTTCTTTCAACTTATAGCCTTACCTATCAAATGTTGTTATCTTAGTTACAAAGCTAAAGTTTAGATTTTACAAATGGAAGCGGCTATTGATGGGAAGCAATATCAGTAACTTCGAATTTCTAAAAAAGCACCACGAATGGCTATTTAAGCTCGCCGAGAGTGCGGAACGAAACTTTGTTCCGTTCCCAAATACGACGTTAGTGAACATGCGTCAGCTTGGCGAGGCCATTGCTCAGACCATCGCTTCGCGGGTGGGTATCGAGTGCGGTGTTGAGGTCAAGCAAATCGACCTTCTTAAAGAACTAGACTACGTTCTCCGCCTGGATGATAACGTTAGAGATGCTTTCCACACCATCCGCAAACTAGGCAATAGCGCAACACACGTTTTTGACAGTAGTACCCACAGAGATGCGCTCAAAGCACTGATGGTTGGCCATGCGCTTTCCATGTGGTTCCACATTACCTTCGGTGGCGACGACGCAAAAGGTTTTAAGATCTTAAAGTTCGTAAAACCAGAAGATCCGTCAGACTATGTTCGCCAGCTAGAAGAGCAAGTTGAGAGATTAAAGGTTGAATCTCAACGCACGCAAGATCGAATCAAAGCGGTAGAAGAACTCAGCAAAGTCGAAGCGGATAAGGCAGAAGCTGAGAAGCAACGTGCTGAAAAAATGGCTGAAGAAAAGGCGATATGGGAAGCGCTGGCAGAAGACCAAGAAAAAACCTTGTCTACATATCGCCGCAAGATGGATGAAGCAAACACCCTCTACCTTCAAACCTTCCAAGCTAAATCTAAACAAGATCAAGCATTAGAAATTCAGCGCATTGAAAAATCGCCATTTGAGATGGACGAAGCGGAAACGCGCGTCATTATCGACCAGCAATTAGTTAATGCCGGGTGGGAAGCTGACACTGAGAACCTCAGATTTTCCAAAGGGACAAGGCCAGAACCAAATAAGAATCGAGCAATAGCTGAATGGCCAACAAAGTCTGGCCCGGCTGATTATGCTCTGTTCATGGGGATGACACTGGTAGCAACCATCGAAGCGAAAAAATCTGCGAAGAATGTTTATGGGGCTATCGACCAGGCAAAACGCTATGCCAAAGGTATCCAGAATCTACCAAGTGATGTTGAGGTATCTAAACATAGCGAATATTCGGTTCCGGTGGTATTTGCCACTAACGGCCGGGCGTATTTAAAGCAACTGGAACAAGAAAGTGGTATTTGGTTTTTAGATGTCAGAGACAGCACCAATCGAAGAAAAGCGCTACAAGGCTGGTATACACCCGCTGAATTGAAAGATTACCTACGTCAAACGCCGCAGCAAGCCAACGCTGAGTTGGACGATATGGG
The DNA here is from genome assembly GCF_025377695.1 of Alishewanella sp. BS5-314. Lineage (NCBI taxonomy): Bacteria > Pseudomonadati > Pseudomonadota > Gammaproteobacteria > Alteromonadales > Alteromonadaceae > Alishewanella > Alishewanella sp. BS5-314. The sequence continues at coordinate 2,164,321 of NZ_JACEHJ010000002.1, read as the reverse complement.
GTTCGAGTACGAGCTAGAACTGCGTGATTATCAAAAAGAGGCCATTCTCTCAGTCGAGCAGGCCATTAAAGAGGGTAAGGACAAAGCCTTGGTAGCCATGGCAACAGGTACAGGTAAAACAAAAACCTGTATCGCCTTAGTTTACCGGCTATTAAAAGCACAACGCTTCCGTCGCATTCTGTTCTTGGTAGACCGCAGCGCCTTGGGCGTTCAGGCATCAACCGATTTTGGTGAAGTGAGAATGGAAAACCTCAATACCTTTGCCGATATCTTTGAAGTGATGGGAATGGAACCCGATAAAGCGTCGCAAGCGGTACCGAATGATGACACCAAAGTTCATGTTGCGACAGTGCAGGGCTTGGTCAAACGTATTATGTACCCTTCGGAAAATGGCGCAAAACCAGGTGTTGGGCAATACGATTGTATTGTGGTCGACGAATGCCACCGTGGTTACTTGCTTGATCGTGAGCTAAGCGATACCGAGATCAAATTCCGCGATCAAAAAGACTACATGTCAAAGTACCGGGCAGTTATCGAATACTTTGATGCTTTTAAGGTTGGCCTCACCGCGACACCCGCAATTCACACCGTACAGATTTTTGGCGAGCCTATATACTCCTATAGCTATACCGAAGCGGTGATTGACGGCCACCTAGTCGACCATTTACCGCCAGTGCGTATCCACACCAAATTGAACACCGACGGCATCAATTACCAAGTTAATGAAGAGGTTAAGGTTTACGACCCTCAGACTCAGCAGCTTGATCTTATCCATACCCCAGATGAACTGGATTTCGATGTATCCGACTTCAACAGAAAGGTGATTGCGCCAGAATTCACCAAAGTGGTTTGCAAATGGCTGATCGAAAGCGACTCGTTAAACCCTTACTCACAGGAAAAGTCCCTGATCTTCTGCGTTACAGATCGCCACGCCGATGAAGTCGTAGAAGCATTAAAACAAGCCTGTGAAGATTACCATGGCGAAGTAGAAGACGACGCCATCCAAAAAATCACCGGTGCTTCAGATAAGCCACTTGAGAAAATCCGCCTGTACAAGAATGACCGCCTGCCCAATATCGCGGTAACGGTAGATCTGCTGACTACCGGTGTCGATGTACCGAAAGTCTGCAACTTGGTGTTTTTACGGCGTGTTAATAGCCGTATCTTGTTTGAGCAAATGCTGGGGCGTGCAACGCGAAAATGCGATGCGATAAGCAAAGAACGTTTCCGTATTTTTGATGCAGTAGATATCTACAAGCAGCTTGAAAAAGTAAACACCATGAAGCCCGTGGTCACCAAAGTGGATATTACTTTCACTGAGCTGGAAAGCGAAATAACCCAAGGGGCCGACATCAAACTGCAAAAGCTGGCGAAAGATCAATTTCTTGCCAAGCTACAAAGCAAAAAAAACTACTTAACGCCAATTCAGCAGGATGAGTTTGAGCGTATCGTTGGCAAGCCACCAAAAGATTTCGCTAAAGAACTCAAAGCGATGAAAACTGAAGACGTGGCGAAATGGTTTGTTAGTCATCCTGGCCTGGGTGAACTTCTGGATATGAAAGTGCAGGGCGGCAATGGCCGAAATAAAATCGTGCTATCAGACAAACCGGACGAAGTTACTGGCACATCAACCGGCTATGGTAGCGGTCAGAGACCAGAAGATTACTTGTCATCATTCGCAGCCTTTGTGAATGCAAACAGCAACAGGATGGTGGCGTTAAAGACGGTTATTCAAAAACCGTGGGAGTTAACGCGTAGTGACCTTAAACAGCTCGTTGTTGAACTCGAGAAAAACGAGTTTAGGGAAGAGGACTTAAAAGTCGCTTGGAAAGAGGTGAAAAACGAAGATATCGCTGCTCGCATTATTGGTTTTATAAGGCAAGCCGCTATCGGCGAGGCGCTAATACCCTATGAGCAACGTGTTGATAACGCCTTGCAGAAAATACTGACCAGTCGCGTTTGGAAAACACCACAACGAGACTGGCTAGAAACTATCGCAGCACAACTCAAAGCCAATATCGTTGTCGATGCGACGAATCTGGATCAAGGTATTTTTAAGCAGCGTCTTGGCGGTATTCAGCGCGCAAATAAACTTTTCGACCAACCAGTTGTGGATGTGCTTGCACAATTCAACCGTGCTATTTGGTCGGATGATGACCGTCAGGCAACCGCATAATCGGTTACACTACCCAAAAAATTACATGGCCTAAGCAGAATTATGAGCACACAAGATTTAATCAACAAACTATGGGGCCTATGTCACCTGTTACGTGACGATGGCGTTACCTACCATGAATACCTTAACGAGCTGACCTTTCTCGTTTTTTTGAAGATGGTAGAAGAAACCGGCCAGGAAGAGCTGATCCCGGAAGGGTATCGCTGGAAAGATATCGAAAAATTTAATGCCGCGACACGGCTTGAAGAATACAAAAAGCTACTGGTTCATTTAGGCTCGCACGGCTCGCTTATTACCAAAGCCATTTTCAACAATGCTTCTACTTGCATTCGTAAACCAGCAACGCTCACTAAATTAGTAACAGAGATAGACAAGCTAGATTGGTACTCGGCTAAGCAAGAAGGCTTGGGCGATATGTACGAGGGCTTGCTGGAAATTAACGCTACCGAGAAAAAGTCTGGTGCTGGCCAATACTTTACTCCGAGGGTGTTGATTGAGGTAATGGTTGAGTTGATGAAGCCAACACCAAAAGACAAACGCAAAAAGCAGCCGGGTGATGTTATTGTTGACCCAACAGCAGGTACCGGCGGTTTCTTAATTGCAGCGCATCAATATATTGAAAAGAACTTCGATGTAAAAGGGCTGGATGACGACGATTACGACAACTACCAGCATAAAACTTTCTTTGGCATGGAATTAGTGCCTGATACTCGCCGTCTGGCCATGATGAACCTGATGCTACACGACTTAGCAGTTGATGATGAAAATTCAGGTGTGCTTTACGGTGATACCTTGTCAAACGAAGGTAAAGCTTTGAAGCCAGCCAGCCTGATCCTGGCTAACCCACCATTTGGTACCAAACAAGGTGGTGGTGTGCCGACACGCGACGACCTGGTGCATTACACCAGTAATAAGCAATTGGCATTTTTACATGCTATGTATCACGTTATGCTAAAACCTGGCGGAAGAGCTGCCGTAGTGCTGCCTGATAACGTGCTTTTTGAAGGCACGATAGGTCGTACAATTCGTAACGATTTAATGGATAAATGTAACCTGCACACCATCCTGCGTTTGCCAACCGGTATCTTTTACGCTGCTGGCGTTAAAACCAATGTGCTGTTTTTCAATAAGTCAACAGACATTAATAAAGACAAAGGCAACACCAAAAATGTATGGGTGTACGATCTTCGGGCAAATATGCCGCAATTTGGTAAACGTACGGTTTTAACCAAGAAGCATTTTGACGAGTTCTATGAAGCAGTAGGGCACGACCTAACTAAAGTTGATGAAGCGGCACGCCATGCCTTTATTGAAAAACATAAAAATGGCAGTGAAATAGGTAGTGTCGACACTTGCCGCCTGCGCTGTTTTAGCCGCGAAGAAATTGCTAAAAAAGACGACTCACTAGATTTAGCCTGGATCCGTGACGACAGCACTGAAGATAGCAATAACTTGCCAGAGCCAGATGTGCTGATTAACGAAGCACTTGAGGAAATGGCCGGCGCCATGCTGGAGTTAAAAGCGATTCTAGTAGAGTTGGGTGCCGCCGAAGAGTCTGAAGAGGTGGTGCTGTGAGCGAGTTGCCAAAAGGTTGGGCTTCAACAGAGCTTGCAAATTTATTTGAGTTTGTTTTAGGTGGTGATTGGGGGGAGGATACGACATTCAATGACGATGACTACGTTGAAGTATACTGCATTAGAGGAACCGAGTTTAAGCTTTGGAATAAGGAAAAAGGTTCTTCAAGTGTCCCCAGAAAAATACGGAAGTCTAGCTTAGAGAAAAGAGCCCTTGAAATCGGTGATATTTTAATTGAAATATCGGGTGGAGGGCCTGACCAACCTGTCGGACGAACTGTTTTAATTGATGAATGCGCCATTGATATTAATAAAGATTACCCGAAGGTGTGTACGAATTTTATTCGTTTGGCGAGGCCGTTTTCATCAGTTAGTTCAAGCTACTTAAACTATTATCTCCATTCGTTTTATCTGTCAGGTGAAGTCACCAAATATCAAGGTGGGAGCAATAACTTACGGAATTTGAAATTTAAAGAATATAACCAGATAAAGGTTCCGCTTGCCCCACTAAATGAACAAAAACGTATAGCAGATAAGCTTGATTCTATTCTGGCCAAAGTCGACCGCGCTCAAGCGCGCCTGGAAAAAATCCCCGGCGTTCTAAAACGCTTCCGCCAATCCGTGCTTGCAGCCGCGACGTCGGGCGAGTTGACTAGGGAATGGCGTGGCGGTGCCGACCATAACTGGCCAACTGTTGCGTTAGCAGATGTCGGTAAAGGTTTTAATTATGGTTCTTCAGCTAAATCTCAACCAGAGGGTGATATCCCTGTATTACGAATGGGTAATTTGCAGGGAGGGCAGCTCGATTGGGGAGATTTAGTTTATACCTCGGACAAAGCTGAAATAGAAAAGTATCTGCTAGAGAACGGTGATGTGTTGTTTAACCGCACAAATAGCCCTGAATTGGTAGGAAAGACTTCGATTTATCGCGGTGAGAGAAAGGCGATTTATGCTGGCTATTTAATTCGTGTTAAAGGTAGTGAGCGGCTAAATACTGAGTTTTTGAATATTCAGTTGAATAGCCCGCATGCCCGTGATTATTGCTGGCAAGTAAAAACTGATGGCGTCAGCCAATCAAACATTAATGCTAAAAAGCTACAAGCGTATGAATTTGATTTGCCGGCAATAGACGAGCAATTAGAGATAGTTAGAAGAGTGAGTGAGTTATTCTCACATGCGGCGTTATTCGAGCGCCAATATTTAGACGCAAAACGTCGATTTGATAGATTAACTCAGACTGTTTTAGCCAAAGCTTTTCGTGGTGAATTAGTCGAGCAAAATGCTGCAGATGAACCCGCAGATAAGTTATTAGAGCGAATTAAGCAACAGCAACTCGATACTCCAAAGTCGGTCAAGAAGCCTCGTAACACAAGTAAAAGAGCGAAAAATCCGGCAGTTCATTCAGCTGAGCCCTCTGCTGAATTAGATCAGCCACAAAGTGACATCTTGTCATTGTTGAAAAATTCGAAAGGTGAGTTAACCGTACAGCAGATCATAGATCAGTTGTCAGAAAAAACATTTGAACAGGTCGATGCTCTTTTCACCGAATTAAAACAGTTGCTTGATAGCAATTTGATTATAAAAATTGGCGCTGGTGAAGCTTGTGCTTTTAAGGCTGTTAAAAGATGAAGTTAGATTATCTGACCATTCGCTCGGGTTTTAAAAATATCAGTAATTTGACAGTGGATTTTGATGAGGAACACCTGTTAACAGTATTGGTAGGGCGCAATGGTTCGGGTAAGTCAAACATCATAGAAGCGCTGGTAAAAATATTTCGTGCTCTGGACTTAGGTGAACAGGCACCTTTTAGTTATGAGCTAATTTACTCTCTGGGTGCCGAAAATCGCATTTGGGTTAAAGTTGATGCCGACCCCGCCCGCGGCATCACGCCAAGATCACAGCATCAAATAGAAGTAACTGAAAAGCACGACGAGCATGCCATGCCGATGTGGAGTAAAGTTTCTCTGGCAAAAGTGCAGCGTGATAAAAAAGGCGCATCTCCGTATTTACCTAAACACCTTTTTGCTTATTATTCAGGACATAGTGACCGTCTTGAAGACTTATTTGTAAAGCATCGAACCAATTTTTATAGCAAATTACTAAAAAATAGAGTCAAGATAGAAGATGAGGTTCGGCCGCTGTTTTATGCTAAACCCTACCACAGTCAGTTCGTGTTATTGGCATTTTTTCTTAGCGGGCAAAGTGATATCGGGCGGAAGTTTCTCGAAACTCAACTCAGTATTAAGCGGTTTCATTCGGCACATTTCGTTTTTAGAAAACCATCATGGGAACGAAGCAAAACGGATGCCTTTTGGGGAGCTGATGGTGTAGTTCGGCAGTTTCTGGATCGCTTGCTACCACAAACATTTGGTTTAGTTAGAACAACGCGAGAGGAAACAACCTCTTTGACTGGTAAAGGAAAACCTAATGACTTTGTTCATCTGTACTTACCAGACATTACTGCATTAAACGCAACCGCTAAAGGCCTCGGCCCGAAAAACTTCTTTAAAATGTTGGAAAGCACTCTACTCTCAGAATTGATTTCCAGCGTGCATGTAAAAGTTGTACTTAATAACGATGAGATAGTTAGCTTTAGTGAGTTAAGTGAAGGCGAGCAACAGCTTTTAACCGTTTTTGGTTTGCTGCAATTTACTGCCGAGTCTGATTCGCTGTTTTTACTTGATGAACCAGACACTCACCTAAATCCGGCTTGGGCAGCTAAATACCATGCATTTTTGAATCGGTTTATTCCGAATAAAAGTCATTGCCATATTGTTATGGTGACACATCACCCGCTTGCTATAGCGGAGCTCACAAAAGATCAAATTCAAGTATTACATCGCGATACTAACGGCCTTTCCTACGCGGAAAAACCGGCTGAAAGCCCGATAGGTATGGGCGTAAACGGTATATTGACTAGTGATATGTTCGGTATGGCAACAACGCTTGATCAACGCACCAGTAAAGTGATTGAGGATCGCCGCACGCTTTTAGAAAAAGACATGCTCAGCGAGGAAGACAAGATTGAGCTAAGGAAGCTGAATTCGTCATTAGAGCGATTAGGTTATGGCTATACGCATCCTGATGAAGATTATCGGCAGTTTCTTATTGAGCGGAAAAAGGCTTTGCAAGATATGGAGTTGAAATCTATCGATACGACAGAAGTACGCTTGCAAATGGTAAGACGAATTCTTAAAGAGCGGGGTTTTTCAGTTTGAGGTTTATTGACCCCGTTTTAATCCCTGCATGTAAGCCGCTTGGTTGGGATGCCAAAAGCGCTCAGTGGTTGGCTCGTGTTGCAGCTGCCCATGATAAGTCTGCCGAGATCACAAAGTTAAAAAACCCTTGGAAAGACTTTAAAGTAAATTTTGCCCGTGCTTTTGGTGACAAGTGTTGGTACACCGAAGCTGCAAGAGTCGGAACTACTAATGATGTCGATCATTTTAGACCAAAAAATGCTGTTAAAAATCAACTTGGTAAAAATGTTGCTCGTATAAATGCCGCTGGCGATGTTGAGTACGCTAGCTATTGGTGGTTAGTCTATGATCCATTGAACTATAGGTATTCATGTATTTTTAGTAATAGAGCCAATGGTGCTGGCGGTAAACAAGAGTTTTTTCCGTTAGAGGATGAAAGAACACGTGCCTGGACACCAGCTTGCCCTTATTTAGATGAAGACATATCTTTTCTAGATCCTTGTAACATTAATGACGTTCAGTTGATTGCTTTCGACATCACGATTGGAATGGCTGTACCGCGCTTTAGCGAACAACAGAACCCAAAAGCATTTAGGCGTTTTCAATTAAGTAAAAAGTATTACAACCTCAATGAAAAATCGATAGTCGATGCTCGAACACAAGTGCTAAATGAGTTAATTAAAGATCTTAATCTTCTGCAGCTTACTTGGGATTTTGCTCCTGAAATTAAAGCAACAATGGCTCAGGCTTTAATCGATGCTGAAAATAGCATTGTTAAAAAATGCGAACGAAAATCTCCTTTTTCCGCTGCTGCAGTGTCATTGGTTAAAACTAAGCAGGCAGAACCATGGATGGCTAATGTATTGCCGCGTTTAGATTTAACACCTTAAACCGACGCAGCATTGTCGCAACATCAGTATCTTAGAGTTAATAAGCATGTTTATAGACCAAAAGCTTAAAATAAAAGACCTCGCAGGTATTGAGTATTACGGCACCTCTGGTATTACAGCTCGCTGTTTACGGGCATTAACTATGGCCATTCAAGCGGGCGATAAAATTGAAAAAGCTTATCTACTTTCCGACTTTGAAACTAAATCTGGTTGTGGCACCCACTGCTTTTTATTATTCACTGAATTTGGCGACCCTATCGCGATAAAATCTGGTTTTGCATCCGGCTATGGCGGTGAAGGCCCTCGCGGGTTATCTAGTGCGCTGCAAATTCTAATTCGCCACAATATCGATATTGAAGAATATGCCGTTGATAAAAATTTTATTCAAAGAATTGATCGTTCCTGTCTAATACAAGCAGACCTAGAAATGCTCGAAGCTCAGCGCCCAGTTCAGCCAACCCGATATTGCGATTTTATTTTACTAAGAGACGACCATCGTACTTATGATGACAATCTAGTAAAAAGCTTGTTTGCTCAGGAAGTTCTTTACCATATCGTTGATAATCGCATTATGGAACAAGCGATAAATTTAAAATACAACCCAGATGCAAACCTGATGACCTGCTATAAACGCCTGGAAGATACCATTCGTAAAAGAACGGGCCTCGATGGCGAAAGCGGCACTAAGTTATTTTCTCAAGCATTCCAGGCTAAAGACGCGCCGCTTTGTTGGCCAGAGCTGCCACAAGCCGAAGCTAATGGCAGGGCTGCGCTATTTAGCGCCGTTTACATGGCTTATCGCAATAGCCGTGCCCATAAAGAAAATGAAACCACCCCAGCAGATGCCATTAGAGAGTTTTTACTGATTAACCAGTTATTTATTCTGGAGCGCGAAGCTGTAGAGCGGCAATTGGAAGAGCTTAATTAAACTTAAATTACAGCGACGTTCACAGCCAGGACAATCAGTATCACCTGGCTGAAGATGCTAAAGAGGAACCCATGGCCAGATTTTGCGGTGAAAATAATTCAGAAGTCCTGTTGTCTAGTGCCTTAGCATTTCAACAACGCTGTTTACTGCAAGGTAAGTCTTTATTTACTGAGGAACTGGTTTGGACAAGCGAATGCTGCGAAGAGTTTGTTCACTATTTTATCGATAACCCAGATGAGAGTGACGCAGATTTTTTGCAAAAGCTTCAAGGGCAGTTGGTTAACGCATCAGCTGAAGTAAAAGTGCTGGCAGCAGAAATGCTTTGGTTAATGTTTTTATGCCCGAGCAATACCGGACCGGCATCCAAACGGCAAAGCATCGAACGTGTTTTCTCTTGGAGTGGTTATACGATAGACCAGACTAATAGAGAGCTGTATTTATCTGACGCCGCATTAACCGGTGTGGGCAGTGCTGGCACAGCCTACAATACCGGCCGTTGGCGAGAGCTGGTTTACTTAATTCGTATAACCCAAGCCTTATTAAAACTTGCACCACAACAACGAACAGCGCTATTTCAAAATCACCAAAATTTCGCTAAATGGTTGGAAGCCATTCCTGAAAATGAAAACCGGCAATTACGGCATATGCTGCTGTTTTTATTCTTCCCTGACTTTAATGAACGTATTTTTAGCAAAACTGACCGGTGTTCTATCTTATTGAACCTCGGCAAGATCAGTAATAAGCAGTACGGGAAAATGTCGGCATGCGAAATCGATCAAGCGCTGTTGGATTTGAGGAAGCAATTTGAAGCCGAGTATGGCACCAGTGACCTGGATTACTATGTTGAACCGTTGAAGTCTAGATGGAAAAATACAGAAGTGCAGCTTTCTGCTGGCGTAGAAGAGCTGAAGGAGGGTTACAAGGTGAGCCAAGCTAAAACCAACCAGGTTAGCCTTAATAGAATTCTTTATGGGCCGCCGGGTACCGGAAAAACCTACCATACGGTAAACGAAGCTTTAGCAATCGTGGATCCTGAATTTTTATCTCAACACTTCAAAGATAGAACAAAACTAAAAGCACGATTTGATGAGTTAGTGGCAAAGAATAAAATTGGCTTAGTGACATTTCATCAAAGTTTTAGCTATGAAGACTTTGTTGAAGGCCTCAAGGCCAGTAATACAGAGTCTGGCCAGGTTAGCTATGAAATAGAAGATGGCATATTCAAACGTATGTGTGCAGTAGGCAATGCCCGACCAGATATGCCGCAAGCCAGATCGCAAACCTCGATTGATATTGCAGGCCGTAAGGTTTGGAAAATGTCTTTAGGGGATACCCAAGGTGATGATGCCTTTATTTATAAACAATGTGTTGAAAGTGACTATGTGTTGCTTGGCTACGGTTACGACATCGATTTTTCTGGCGTTACTGACCGGCAAGGAATTATCAACACATATAAAGGTAAAGGTGTTGAGATCACCAATGAAAGTAATGACTATCGCGTAACGTCAGTACACTATTTTAAAAATGTGATGTCTATTGGGGATTTGATTGTAATCTCAGATGGAAACCGCAAATTCAGGGCAATTGCAGAAGTGGTAAGCGACTACCAGTTTGATGCGAATTTGGTTGACGATGTGAGTTATTCTCAAGTGCGTAAGGTAGTTTGGCATCGAGTTTACGAGCCTTCTCTGCCAGTAGATGAGCTGTTTACTAAAAACTTGTCACAAATGACGTTATATCGACTGCGTGAGCCTGTGCTGGATGCAGAAAAGTTGCAAGACTTACTAACTGAAAGTACGGTTCATGACGGTTCAGCCAAAGTCTCAGTTGGTTCTCAGATTGCGTCATATTTCGTTGAATCCTTATCCGAAGAGTTAATTACCTTACGCAAGCCAAATGGTAACGTATTACCCATGCCCAAGGTGATTGTTGATGAGCTAGTGGCACTAGTGAAAGCCAACATGCTAACTATCGACGACATCCGAACTAAGCAAGTTTTTGAGCGGGTTAGTAACAGCACGTTAGAAAAATATATTGTGAATGGTTATCCGAACGTGCTGGCACCCTTAGTTGAAGCTGTTATTAAGCAAGGTTTGGATCTAAGTGGTACGAACCTTTCTGACAACCGCGTATTAATAATTGACGAGATTAACCGGGGAAATATTTCGAATATTTTCGGTGAACTGATTACGCTAATCGAGCCTTCTAAAAGAACAGGAGCTGATGAAGCGCTATCGGTAAAGCTACCTTATTCGAAGGAACGTTTTTCTGTGCCCTCCAATCTTTACATTATCGGTACTATGAATACCGCTGATAAATCTCTGGCTCAGGTCGATATCGCGTTGCGCCGTCGCTTTGAGTTTGTGGAGATGATGCCAAAACCGACATTGTTAGCCGATATTGACTGTGAAGGTATAGACCTTGAGAAATTATTGTTTGTGCTTAACCAACGAATAGAGCTGCTATATGACCGAGAGCACACTATTGGCCACAGCTTTTTTATGCCGCTGCGAGGCGAACCGACAATCGAGCGGCTGGCACGTATTTTCGAGTTAGAGATTTTACCGCTGCTAGAAGAGTATTTTTTTGAGGACTGGGAGCGAGTGGGGCAAGTGCTCGGTGATCATCTGAAAAAAGATAATAGTTTAAAGTTTTTCTATGAGAAGTACTCTGAAAAAACGATTTTGGCGTTAATGGGAGTTGACTGGTCACCAAACGGAATAAGGCCCTATAAGCGGAATAAAGCAGCTTTGACGGATCCGCTAGCTTACATTGGCATTTATGACTCACTTGAAAGTGAATAATGTCACTGTTCGAGAGTTTGCTCTGCTGATTAAAGGAGGTGATCACTGCAGTATTGATTGCCATTCTATACCAGCTAGTGCATTTGACTGGCTAATGACCAACGGTGTTGGTAATGGTGAGAGCCAGCAAGAGCTAGTGAGAGTTAAGCGACACGGTAAAGCAATTGCGCTACAAGTAGTAAATTTTGTTGGCGTTCTGGAGACGCCTTGTTTTACACGTATTGAGATTTTGCCCAAAACCTCTATTGATACCTGTAATCCTGCGGAAGCTCGAAAAATCCTACTAAAAATGCTAGCGGCGGTCGATAACTTAAAGCTTCAGCAGTTTGAGCAATCGCAATTGCAAGTACTGAAGCAACCGTTATATGAGCTATTGATTTGGCACTTTTTACAGGCCTTAGTAAAGATGATTCGGCAAGGTATTCGAAGTGAATATCAACGTGTCGAGCGTCAAACCCCCTTTCTAAAGGGGCAGTTACAGCTGGATAAGCAAATAAACCAGCGCCCAGGCCGGCAACATTATTTTCATGTTTCTCATGATGTTTACAGCCAGGAGAGAGCTGAAAACAGACTATTACATGCTGCATTGAAACAAGTACTTAAATGGTCGTCCTCACATGCAAATCAGCGGTTAGCAAGGGAACTGCTATTTGTGTTCCACGACATTAAAGAGTCGAGCAACTTTGCTCTAGATTTTAGAGCTTGGAAAGACGATCGCAGTATTGCGCATTATCGCCCTTTAAGGCCCTGGTGCGAGCTAATTCTTAGTTATCAATCACCCGTTGCGATGGTGGGTAGCCATAAAGGTTTGTCCTTTTTGTTTCCAATGGAGCAGCTGTTTGAGCGCTACGTTGCCAAAAAGCTTGCGAGCTCGATGCCTAATGGCCTGCGTTTAAGAACCCAAATCGCCAGTCACAGCCTAGTTACCCACAATGATGAAAAGTGGTTTAAGTTAAAACCAGATATCGTTGTGTATGACCAGGATCGTGTTGTAACAGTGATTGATACCAAGTGGAAGCTGTTAGATCAACATCAAGATAATTCACGTCAAAAATACAATTTAAGCCAAGCTGACATGTATCAGCTTTTTGCTTATGGCGAGAAGTACCTTCAAGGCAAAGGTGAGGTGTATTTGATTTATCCAAAGCACCACACACTCTCAGCCACCTTACCGTCTTTTGAGTACCATGCCAGTTTGAAATTGCACGTAGTGCCTTATGACTTACACCAAGACGAGTGTGCAATTTTATCATCGCCAAAGCTATTGTAAAAATTACACTTAAATTACGTTTTTATCGTAAATGTTATTTTGTTATTGTGGCTCTCGTCAACCAAGGAGAGTTACATGGAACAATCTGATAAAAAGCTAAACAAGCAAATTTCAAAGTATTATGTGGATCACGCTTGTCAAATATCGAGCCCTGGCGTAGTTGCCAATGAACTCAATCTTGAGCCGTCGAGAGTTTCTGATTTGCGAGCTGGCCGCCGGCAACTGACTGTTGAGCAAGCTGAAAAAATAAAAGAAGTCTACGGTTTACCGTCCACCTCACAGGGGCATTGGATGGAGTGTGAGCTTTTGTCATCTCAAAATCTTCATAAGCAGTTTATAGACAATGGCTTAGCGCTGCATTACCTTCAGATTATTCAAGCGATTAAATCAGAGGATTTTATCAAGCAAATTATGCGTTGCTGTTATTTCAGCGACCAATCGGTGCCGGGTTATCAGAGTACAGCTGGAATTTATAATGAAGATTACCGAAAAGTACAAAATGAAAACGAGAAAATATTTTTGGAATTCAAACTAAAATATTTTAATGAACTGTTAGCGAGCGATAGTTTTCAAACTTATTGTGACAGCGAAAATAAGGATATGGATCCTGAGTTTTTGAACGGCCTTTGCAAAGAAATAAATCCTAACTTTAGTTTTCTTTTTAATCATAGTTCTAGTTTTAACTACAAGGCTCAATTTTTTAAGTTTTTTCGATATCTCCGTGTTTTTAGAGAATTGGTTTTATCAAACACTTACGCCAATCTCGTGGATTTTGACAAGGATTTAATAATAGGTGGGTCATACAAGATCAATTACATGGAATTGCCTAAGAAAGAATATGTGATTGTTGGTAAAGTGGTATGGGAGATTGGTGCAGAAGAACTACAGAAGTTAACCATGCCTATCGCTAATAAGGGGGTATGCGGCGCGCAAGTCGATGAGGACTGCTTACGTTTTTCTATGCCACTTTATCCCAAAGTTTTCACGCACTATTCGTTAAAACTCTATTATTCCTGAGGGATCCCCACAAATTTACACCTCATAGTATCAGCTCTTTGCCAACTTGATTTGCGCCCAGTCCCACTGAGCAGCCCAGTGCAAGATTTGCTTTAGCCCTTGCTGATAATGTTGCCTGCTGATTGGGAGCTTGGGTTCATTACATAGCAGGATGCCGAGGAAGTTCAGAGCAAGTACCCGTCGATTTCTTACTGTGTTAGCCTGATATCGTAAGTGCACACCTGCTATTTCACCTGCGGCTCCCATCAGGTAGTGGAACCAATTTGCCAGTGCAGCCAATAGCAGCAATATATTCAAACGTGATTTACACTTGGTGCCGTGCAAGTCACTCCCTAAGCCATAGCGCGGGCTTTTCTGGTCGCGGAAACTTTCTTCTATTTGCATCCGGCTGCTGTAGCATTTGGCGATTTTATCCGCATAGTCATGACACTCAGGTAACGATGACACCAATAACCAGGGTTCTTTGTAAGATTTATTTCTATCACGCTTCAAGAGCTTATAGCCTTTACCTACCAGAATAGCGCGGGTTTCATATTGCTGCGTCTGAGTCAGCACGATTGCGCCTACGTGTTTGGGTGTAGCGCGAGCCTTTTTATAAAGAGCATTCACGGTTATAAATTCTGTTTGCTCTGTAAGCTTAAGTTTCACGTTGCCTCTGACTCTGGCGACATAATGCCAGCCTAATTGGCGTACCTGTTTAAGCCAGGGCACCTTGAAGCCAGCATCGGTGACGATAACGGGCTTGCAGTCTTTGGGTAACATGGCCTTGAGCTGTTTTAAAAACGCGCGGTGCAAATGTGGGCAAGTATACTCTTCTGCTGCCGCCACTTTTTGTAATAGCGTCAATGCTCTGCCATCAGCGGCCATACTGGCTCGCAGTATAAAGTGCCGTTTCGCGGTATCAGCGTTGCTCCAGTCAACCAGAATGAGCGGTTGCGATTTACTGCTAACGACAGACTTAGTCATTGCTGCATAGATAAGAGGCAGTTCCCGTTGCAGATTGGCATTGCTGAGTAATCTATCCGCGCGCTTGATACTGATTTTGTCGGACGATCCTGGCATTGCGCGCCCTATGGCGGTCACAGTGCAACGCGCGTCTTTAGCAAGCGCAGTAACCGCGTCTAATAAGACAGAAAATCGCGCTTTATGCATAGTTTTGGGGGTGACAAATCCGAGGAAATCGGCGAGCATTCTTTTCACATTCATGGCTGTTAATGACATGGTTTAGTTTTGGCGAACGATCAGATCAGGAACGGCCATGAATGTTCCCTAATCGCCTAACTTTTTATTTTAAATGCAGAATTTCTGGGGATACCTCAGCTATTATTCAGAGCTTTATAGGTATTTTCTGCAGGTGGATTTATATGAAGATGAGGCTTGGTTTAAGCCACCGAGAAAAGTATTAGTGGAAATTGCTGACAGACAAAATATCTTTGATGAGCTTGTAAATATATTCAACTATTTTCAGATTGAAACTGGTTGGGCATTGAAGCGGATAAAATCTGCCGTTGCGCAAAATGGAGGCTATATACCAGGTGCAATCTATTTAGATTAATTAATATTTACTCTGCATGTTAATGCCTCAGCCTACAGGTTGTGTAGGCTGAAGTCTTATCTTCTCAGTTTATTATTGAAGCAAGATACTCGGCTAACTTAGCCAGCGCCTCTTTCCTCTCATCAAAATAATCATGCTGGTTATAAATCCCTTCCACACCCTGCAGCTTGTGGTTTAAACAGCGCTCGGCGACATAGCCTGGTACGCCTAGTTGCGCCAGCAAGGTGCGGCAGGTGCGGCGTAAGTCGTGTACTGAGAAGTGCTGTATATCGCCCATTTTGTTGGGTGGTTGCTTCTTTTTGCCTGCTTCATGGCCGAATAGCTTGGTGATGGTGCGGTTAGTTGTGTCGGCGCTATCTATGTTAGCGCCGATCACTTTTCTTGATTTGGGGGATAAATACGGATGCCAATAAGCATTATTCAATATTTTGGATCTGCTCCCGCATCTGCTCTATCAACACCTTAAGCTCCACCGCTGCATTGGTAATCTCAGTGCTGATGGCTTTGGAGGATAGTGTATTCGCTTCGCGGTTAAATTCCTGCATCATAAAGTCTAATCTTCTGCCGCAGGCGCCGCCTTTTTTTAGGGTGTGGCGGGTTTCTTTGATATGGGCATCGAGGCGGTCCAGCTCTTCGGCGACGTCGGATTTCGAGGCTAAAAACGCCATTTCCTGCTCTAAGCGGCCTTGGTCTAGGTCGGCTTTAATTTCATTTAAACGGCTGGTAATACGGTCGCGTTGCCATTGCATCGCTTGTGGCAGGTGGCTGCGCACAAAGGCGACTTGCTCGCTAATGGCGGTTAAACGCTGCTGGATCATCTCTTCAATGGCGGCGCCCTCGCGGCCGCGGCCGGCTAAAAAGTCTTGTAAGGCGGCATCGAAACCGGCCAGCAGTTCGGCTTGCAGGGTGTCTAGGTCTTCGCTTGGTGTTTCCATTACGCCGGGCCAACGTAGAATGTCGGCAATATTTAGCGTCGCTTGCGGTGCTTTTTGCAGTAATTGCTGCGCTTTTTGCAGCAGTTGTTCGGCAAACACATCATTTAATTGCAGTTCGCCGGCGGCCTGGTTGGCCTGATAGCGTAAATTCACCTCAATTTTGCCGCGTTGCAGGCTGTTACGCAGCTTGTCGCGCAGCAGGCTTTCTAAACCGCGGAACTGTTCGGGTAAGCGAAAGTAGGATTCTAAATAACGCTGGTTAACCGAGCGGATCTCCCACTGGGCGGTGCCCCAGCTGGCTTTGGTTTCGTGGCGGGCGAAGGCGGTCATACTGTGGATCATAAGGCGGTTCCAAAACGGCAAATAAATTGGAGTATACCTGAGTTTGGCGAATTTGGGGGCATGCTGCCAAATTCGTAAATAATGGCGCTTAAGCATGGCCTTAGGCACGGCCTTGCGCCGGGTTTAAAGCCGCAGTCAGCTGTTACAAAGATAGCCGTCAGCGGCTATAGCCCCTATAATGGTGGCTAATTTATCAGTCAGGAGTAGCCCAATGCGTCCAAGTGGCCGTACCGCCAGTCAAATCCGCCCACTCGCTTTTACCCGCCAGTTCACTGCCCATGCCGAAGGCTCAGTGTTAGTTGAGTTTGGCAATACTAAGGTGATCTGTACTGCCAGTGTTACCGAAGGCGTACCACGGTTTTTAAAAGGTAAGGGCCAGGGTTGGATTACCGCGGAATACGGCATGCTGCCGCGCGCGACGCATAGCCGCAATGACCGGGAAGCTGCCCGTGGTAAGCAGGGCGGCCGCACTATGGAAATCCAACGCCTGATTGGCCGCGCTCTGCGCACCGCCGTCGATTTAAGCCTGCTCGGCGAAAATACCATTACCATCGACTGTGATGTGATTCAGGCTGATGGCGGTACCCGTACCGCCTCGATTACCGGTGCCTGTGTGGCACTGGTCGACGCGCTGAACTTTATGCTGGCCAAAGGCCTGATTAAAAAGAACCCGCTGCGTTATATGGTGGCGGCGGTGTCGGTGGGGATCTATCAGGGTACAGCCGTTGCTGATCTGGATTATGCTGAAGATTCGGCTGCCGAAACCGATATGAATCTGGTGATGACCGAGCAGGGCGAAGTGATTGAAATTCAGGGCACCGCCGAAGAGGCGCCCTTTAGTTTTGCGCAGATGCAGCAAATGCTGGAGCTGGGCGCGGCGGCCATTACTGAGATCGTGGCTGAGCAAAAACGGGTATTGGCGAAGGAGTAACGATGAAAGCCTTTCAACGGGAATTTATTGAGTTTGCGTTATCACGCAATGTACTGAAATTTGGTAGCTTTACGCTGAAATCTGGCCGGATTAGCCCGTATTTTTTTAATGCCGGCTTATTTAATACCGGTGGTGATCTGGCAAAACTGGGCCGCTTTTATGCGGCTGCGCTGCAGGACTCGGGTATCGAATTTGATGTGCTGTTTGGCCCGGCTTATAAAGGCATTCCTATTGCTACTACCACCGCTGTGGCGTTGGCCGAGCACTATCAGCGCGACCTGCCATACTGCTTTAACCGCAAAGAAGCCAAAACCCATGGTGAAGGCGGCAATTTAGTCGGCGCAGCACTAAAAGGCCGTATTATGCTGGTGGATGATGTGATCACTGCCGGTACGGCGATCCGCGAATCTATGCAGCTGATCCAGGCGCAGGGCGCAGAACTGACCGGCGTGCTGATTGCACTGGACCGGCAGGAGCGCGGCCAGGGTGAGTTGTCGGCAATTCAGGAAGTCGAGCGTGACTTCAACACTAAGGTGATTTCAATTATCAGCCTGCCGGACTTAATTAGCTATCTGGCGGACAAGCCCGAGCTGGCCGAGCATCTGGCGGCGGTAAAGGCTTACCGTGCCCAGTACGGTATAGCCTGATTAAATCTCTTATCTGCGGCCAGCTCTTTGCTGGCCGTATTGTTATTAGCAGGGAATAGGATTAAGCATGCAAAAACCAAATGGGACTGGCATCGGGCGCATTGTTAAAGCGGCCCGTTGTTCAATGCAGGGTTTTAGTGCCAGCTGGCGCTATGAGTCGGCCTTTCGTCAGGAGGCGACGCTCACGCTGCTTTCCATTCCTGCTGCAATCTGGCTGGCAGACTCAGTAGCGCAGTTTGCCCTGCTGCTGGCGGTATGGTGCCTGGTTCTGGTAGTGGAGTTACTGAATTCGGCCATTGAGTCATTAACCGATCGGGTAGGTTTAGAGCGGCATGAGCTATCTGGCCGTGCCAAGGATATGGGCTCTGCTGCAGTTTTTGTCAGTTTAGTGATAGTAGCGCTGGTTTGGGGTGCGGCACTGTGGCAGAAACTGGCCTGATACTGCGATAGCCGCGGCTTAACGAGGCTGACGTTCGATTTATCGCTCTGCTTAAGTTCTGCTTGGGCTCTGTTTGGGTTCAGCCAGGGCTAGATTTGGCTAGCGCCGCCAGTGCTGTCGCGGGCGCCTTAGCTAGCACTGCCGCACTAACCAAGACAGCATTACGCAAACAGGCTTTGCTCGAGTAACGCCCACTGCGCCGCCCAATACTGGGTTGGCAGGCGTTTAAAGCCGGAACGGACAAACTGGCTGATCTTGCCTTCTATGGTGGCCAGCAGCAGGTTTGCCAGTTCCGCCTCATCGATAGTAAAGCTTTTGCCTTCCCGTAATTTGCGCTCGCGCAAACACTGTTTAAACTGGGTCTCCAGCCTTTCAAACAGTGCCGCGACGCGCTCCAGCAGGCGCTCTTGCTCGCCTTGTAGCGCATCGCCGGTCAAAATACGGCAAAAGCCCGGGTTACGCTCGGCAAATACCAGTACCAGCTGCAGCATCAGGCTGATACGGGTTTGGGTATCCTTGTGCTCTTCGGTAATGGCGTTAATGCGCGATAGCAGCGTATCTTCAATAAATTCTATCAGCCCTTCGTACATCCGCGCCTTGCTGGGGAAATGCCGGTACAGCGCCGCTTCCGACACGCCAACCTGCTCTGCCAGGGCGGCGGTGGTAATACGCTGGCCATTGCTGTGGCTTTGCAGCATTGCTGCTAACGCCTGCAGGATATCTTCTTTACGGTTTGATTTTTTTATTGTTGCCATGCGACTGCTCAGATCCTTAGCTAATTCAGAAGTAGGGACGCTTTCGCGCCCTTACTGCTTGCCAGAGTGACCAAAGCCACCTTCACCACGCTCTGAGCTGTCAAAGCCCTCGACCAGATTAAATTCGGCCTGTACCACCGGCATAAATACCAGCTGGGCAATGCGGTCGCCCGGTTCAATGCTAAAGCTGTCGCTGCCGCGATTCCACATCGACACCATCAAGGGCCCCTGATAGTCCGAATCAATCAGCCCCACCAGATTGCCCAGTACGATGCCATGTTTATGCCCCAGACCAGAGCGCGGCAGGATGGTTGCGCACAGGTTGGCATCGCCAATGTGAATGGCAATACCGGTTGGGATCAGCACGGTTTGGCCCGGTGCCAGTACCAGAGTTTGCTCCAGACAAGCACGTAAATCCAGGCCCGCTGAGCCGGGGGTGGCATAGGCCGGTAAAGGAAAGTCGCGGCCGATCCGCGGGTCGAGAATTTTCAGATCTATAGCTTTTTTCATCGGTTTTACTGCTTCGCTGCGTTATAAGTTAAGAATTTAGTTTTTATAATGTTCGCTGATCAGGGTGATCAGCTGTGTGGCTAACTGTTGCTTCGGTGCCTTCGGTAAATCCAGCTCGCCGCCGCGCCAGATCACGCTAAGGGCATTGTCATCGCTGTTAAAGCCACGATCGCTGGCCGACACATCATTGGCACAAATCATATCCAGCCGCTTATTCAGCAGCTTTTGCCGCGCATATTCCAGTACGTTACGCGTTTCGGCAGCAAAGCCGACGGTAAAGGGCCGCTGCTGCGGCAGGGCGGCGACGGCGGCAATAATGTCCGGGTTTTTTACCAGCGTCAGCTGCATCTCCGCTTCGGCGCCTTTTTTTAGTTTATCGGCCGCGATTTCCGCTACCCGATAGTCGGCGACAGCGGCACAGCCAATAAAAATCTCCGATTGCACCGCGGCAGATAGCGCCGCCTGATGCATTTGCTCGGCACTTTGCACATCAATCCGTGTTACGCCGGCGGGTGTAGCAAGTTGCACCGGGCCGCTAATAAGCGTGACCTCGGCGCCCATAGCCGCGGCGGCCTGAGCCAGCGCAAAGCCCATCTTGCCAGAGCTGTGATTACTGATATAGCGCACCGGATCAATCGCTTCGCGGGTCGGGCCGGCGGTAATGGTAATGCGTAAACCTTGCAGATTTTTGACCGGACTAAATAATTGCTCGGTCAGCGCGACCAGCTCCAGCGGTTCCAGCATGCGGCCAGCGCCGGTATCCCCACAGGCCTGCGCACCCACGCCCGGGCCAAAGATGTGAAAATTATGTTCTTTTAATGTTGCAAGATTCTTTTGGGTAGCTATATTTTTATACATCTGCTGATTCATCGCCGGCGCCACTGCAACAGGGGCACTACTGGCAAGTACACAGGTAGTAAGCAGATCATTGGCTAAGCCATGCGCCAGCCGGGCGATCACATCGGCACTGGCCGGGGCAATCAGGATTAAATCGGCCCATTTGGCCAGTTCAATATGGCCCATCGCTGCTTCTGCGGCCGGATCGAGCAGGCTGTGGCTAACCGGATTACCGGAGACGGCTTGCAGCGTTAGTGGGGTAATAAATTCCTGTGCCGCGCTGGTCAGGATAACCCGGACGTCGGCGCCGCGTTCGGTTAAGCGCCGCACCAGATCGGCACTTTTATAGGCAGCAATACCGCCGCTAATGCCAAGTAAAATGCGTTTATCAGCAAGGGTTTGCAACATGATTTCTGGTCCTGCTCCAGCCTCGGTCGGCATAAGATAGCACGGAAACTCCAATTCAGCACCCGTTCAGCGGCTAAGCGCTGACAACATCAACAACAGGAGGTCAGGATGGCAATTACAGACTGGCCGCTCAGTGAGCGACCACGGGAGAAACTGTTAACACTGGGGCCGGCCACCTTATCGGATGCGGAGCTACTGGCGATTTTCTTACGCACCGGTATTGCCGGTACCGACGCGGTGAGTCTGGCCAGGCAGTTGTTGCAGCAGTTCGGCGATTTACGCGCCTTGCTCGGCGCCAGTCGCAGCGAGTTTTGTAATGCCCGCGGTTTAGGTGAAGCCAAGTATGTGCAGTTGCAGGCGGTACTGGAGTTAAGCCGGCGTTTTCTGCAGCAGCAGCTAAAACGCGATACCGTCTGCTCAGAGCCTTCGGTAGTGCGAAAATATTTAGCTCACCAGCTCAGTGGTGAACTACGTGAAGTCTTCCTGGTACTTTATCTTGATAATCAACATCGTATGATTGGTTCTGAGCCATTATTTTACGGCACTATTGATGCCTCCCCGGTATACCCGCGTATTGTAGTTCAGCACGCTTTGAAGCATAATGCCGCCGCCGTTATTCTGGCGCATAATCACCCCTCTGGGGTGGCTGAGCCAAGCCGCGCCGACCGGGCAATAACGGAGCGCCTGACCCAGGCTTTAGCACTGGTTGATATCCGGGTGCTGGACCATTTTGTGGTAGGTGATGCGGAAGTGGTGTCTTTTGCAGAGCGTGGCTGGTTGTAGCAGGCAGTAAACCTGAATACAGCCCGGCGTGAGTCTCGATGCAAGGCGTTTTCGCAGCGCTGCCCGCTGGCCGGGAAAATGAATTTGTCTTGAGTTTAACCGTACTTTCGTGTATAAAGTGCGCCCTCATCCATTTTCGGGGCAACCTTCAAGGCCAGAAGGGTGAAAGATAGCTCGAGCTGACGTAATTTTGGAGAAATATTGACATGTCTAGAGTATGCCAAGTAACTGGCAAAGGTCCGATGGTTGGTAACCGTCGTTCGCACGCCAACAACGCGACTAAGCGCCGTTTCCTGCCTAACCTGCAAACGCACCGTTTCTGGGTTGAAAGCGAAAACCGTTTCGTCACTTTACGTACCTCTACCAAGGGTATGCGTATCATTGACAAGAAAGGTATCGACGCTGTGTTAGCAGACGTTCGTGCCAACGGTCACAAGGTATAAGGAATTAACAAATGCGCGATAAAATCCGTTTAGTTTCTTCTGCTGGCACTGGCTTCTTCTACACTACAACGAAGAACAAGCGCACTATGCCAGAAAAGATGGAAATCAAAAAGTTCGATCCTAAAGTGCGTAAGCACGTGATTTTCAAAGAAGCGAAAATCAAGTAATCGAATCCCAGAAACCCGGCGCTGCCGGGTTTTTGCTTTTTAGCCCTGCTGCCGTTACTATCTGCGTTATTCATACTCACTTGCGAACCACTGTGTTCTGCCGCTGCTAACCTTATGCTGAAACTGTCACGCCGTAACTGGAATAATGTGCTGATCTTTGTGGTGCTGTTACTGATGTTTAGTCTGTATGACTGGCGGGGTTCGGGCCAGGCACCAGCCACCACTAGCTTATTACCGGAACAATCGCAGCTGCTGAGTATTGCAGTAGGAGATGTGCGTTTAGTGCAGGCGGCCGGGCAATGGCAATTGCAGCCACGTTATGATGGCAGCGTTAGTGCCCAGCAAATGCTAAATGCTTGGCTCTATACCCCACTGCAGCCAGCCGTTGGCGCGGCTAAGCCCACTCAGGCGCCGGTTACCCAGGCCAGTGTGCAGCTGGCCGGTGAGTTTGCACCACAGATCTGGTTGCTCTATCCTGCTGCGCCGGACTACCTGTTACAACAGGTAGGTCAGCCCCAGCTCTATTTGCTGCCTGCCGCGCAGGCACGGCTGCTGTTTTTAATTGATTAACCTCACGCCCTAAATACCGGAGTATAAGATGCCAGAGTTACCTGAAGTTGAGGTCTCGCGTTTGGGGATCAGCCCGCATTTACAAGGACAACAGCTAACCAAGGTTGTTGCCCGGCAGCGTCAGCTGCGCTGGTGGGTACCGGATGAGGTGCTGCAGCAACAGCAGCAACCGATTTTAGCGGTAAGACGGCGCGCCAAGTACTTACTGCTCGATTTGCCCGGCGGTAGTATTATTTTGCATTTGGGCATGTCGGGGCATTTAAAGGTGGTGCCGGCGGATCTGGCGCCGGGTAAACATGATCATCTGGATTTGCTATTAGCAAACGGTACCGCACTGCGCTTAAACGATACCCGGCGCTTTGGTGCCGTGCTGTGGCAGGCACAAGGCGAGCAACATCCGCTGCTGGCACAGTTAGGGCCAGAGCCGCTAACGGCAGACTTTACCGCTGCAACCCTGATCCAGGCTTGTCAGCGTCGCGGCAGCGCGATCAAACTGGTACTAATGGATAACCATGTGGTGGTGGGTGTTGGTAATATTTATGCCAATGAAGCCTTATTTAAAGCTGGCATTAATCCGCAGCAACCCGCGCGCGACGTCAGTGCTGATAAGCTGGCGCTGCTGTGTACCATCGTCAAAGAAACCCTGGCGGCGGCAATAGTGCAGGGGGGCACCACGCTGCGTGACTTTAGTCAGGTAGACGGTAAGCCTGGCTATTTTAAACAGGAATTACTGGTATATGGCCGCGCAGGTCAGCCTTGCGTTAACTGCGACACTGCGCTGTCAGAAGTACGGTTGGGCCAGCGCAGTACGGTATTTTGCCCGCTCTGCCAGCCACTGCTGCAAAAGGTATAGTCAGGCGTTAGTGTTAAAAACGGCGTTTGGCAGTCATCCGCCACTGCCAGCTACCCAAATCCGGGTTATCACTGATTGGCCGCGTCAAATCGAGATGGATCATAGTGCCGCGGCTGGAGTGGCTGGACAGCAAGCGAATGCCGACGCCCAGGCCAAACAGAATTTCATCATCGATACCGGCTTTACCATTTAACGCGGCCAAATCATCTGCGGAGCGGCCGCCCCAGCTGCGGCCGGCATCGCCGAAGGCGGCAAAGCCGACATCAAAAATTTGCCATAAATTCCAGTCGGTATAGTGGCGATACTCAGCGGTCGCCACCATGCGGTTATCGCCGCGCTGATAGTACAGCGGGAAGGCACGCAGGCCGCTATCACCACCCAGATACAGCGCTTCGTCGGCAAACAAATTGCGGCCGCGTTCAGCTGAAATACTACCGACCAGACTATTACGGGCGTTTAGCTGATGATTCAGCTGCAAGCCCAGATGCCACAACTCTTGCTTACGCTGCTGCCAGTTAAGTTGCTGGTAAGCCAATTCCGAAAAAAGCCAGGTTCGGTTGTTAAGTGACCAGGCTTTGCTCACTTCCGCTTCCAGCCTTAAACCATCCTCATCGGCGCCCAGCCAGGGCTGCATTAAGCCCAACCGCAGCCGCAGTTGCCAGCCGGCATTAATATCCTCTACCCGGTTAAACTGATTGATATTAAACAGCTTGTAGAAGTCGTCCTGCAGTAACTGATATTCCAGATAGAGGTAAGACAGGTTGCGCTGCCCGGGTAAGGTTAAAACTGTGCTATCTAGTTCGTTAAAATCCACATCCTCCAGCTGCATACCAATATTTAGCCGTTGGATGGTGTGACCGCGCAGTGCCAGTTTAAAACCGGCGGAAGCATCAAACTGGTGCCGGGTACGGTTATATTCGTTCACGGTTTCCGATAATAAGTAATCAGTGACCTGTTCTTTGTTTTTCAGCAGGTCAGCATTAAAGGCCCAGTTCGAATCCAGCCGGTAGAATGGCCGCTGTACTGCGAAGCGATAGTTTTCACCATCTGAGTTATCGGCATAGCTCAGCAGGGTGTTCCAATGGCTACCAAAGATATTCGGACTGGCAAAGCTGAGCAAATAGCCACTGCGCTCACTGTCTTTGGCGTAATCGAGCTGGATCTGATTACCTGAACCCAGCAGGTTATCCTCGGCCACACCCAGCGAGTACTTGGTTTCACCCCCCTCGCTGGAAAAATCGATTTTCGGCAGTAATGACCAGTTATCCCAGGTCGTGACGCGCACCGTGACACTATTACTGGCGGCACAATATTGGACGACTTCAATCCGGGCATCGCGCAGATAGCGACGACTACGTAATAAACGCTCCGTTTCTGCCAGCTCGGCCAGATTGAGTGGCGCATCTTGCAGAAAGAGTAAATCATCGCGGATAGTTTGTTCGGTGGTAATAATATGGGTGCGGTTGGCAAAGCGGTGCAACCAGAATACGCCTGGCTCATTCAGATCAAAGACGTTTTCCTGCTGGAATTCAATGTTACTGACAAGAGGGCGCTTAGCTTTTAGCTCGGCAAGATCAAGGTCCTGCCGACAATCAGCCCACAAGGGTAAACTGGTGCAATAGCAACACAACAGGCTAATGGCTCGCCACATCTACTCCTCCTGTCCGCAGCTTAGCCTTTGATAACTATGGCTAACACACCGCTGATTTACCAGTTTTGACCGCATTGTCAGCCCTTAGTTGCAGCGTCAGCAGCGCCAGAAGTCGGCTCGCTGACAATCCGCACCGGAAAAGGCGGCGTTTCACTACCGGCATATAGCGTGCGGTGTGGGAACGGGATCTCGATACCGGCTGCATCAAAGGCTACTTTAATTTCTTCCTGTAGACTGTTGCGTAGCGCACGGAAGTTTTCGGTTGTGCTCCAAACCGAGAATTGAATATTCAGCGCTGAATCACCAAAGCCCATAAATAAGAAAGCCGGTGCCGGTTCATCCAGACTGAGTGGGTTCTGATCGGCTACGTCAAACAGCACTTTACGAACCTTAGCAATATCCTCTTTATAGGCCACCCCCAACAGCAGATCAAAGCGGCGGATCGGAAAGCGGGTCAGGTTGGTCACTTCCGATTTAATCAAACTTTCATTCGGGATCCGTACAAACAGATTGTCAAAGGTGCGTAATTTGACCGACAGTAAATCAATGGATAATACCTCGCCGGTGGTATTACCGACCTTGATCACATCGCCAATTTGAAAGGGTTGTTCGCCAATCAGAAATAAGCCACTAATCAGGTTGGAGGCCGAAGTTTGTGAGGCAAAACCGATAGCCACTGAGAGCACACCGGCCGCACCCAACAACACGCCGAGCGAAAAGCCCAGTTGATGCAGTGCCGAAGCGGCAAATAGCGCCAGAACCAGCCAATAGATGATGCGGCGGAACAACACGGCGTGGTGGCGGGAGAAATTCTTGCTGATCAGTTTTTCTGCCGCACGGGAAGCGGTTCGCGCCAGCAAAAAGCCGACACTGAGCAGCAATAATGCCTGCAAGCCATTTAGCACCATGTCAGATTGGATAAATTGCCAGAGTGTCTCAAGCATACGCTGCCCTTATTGATTAAAAATACCGGTAAAAGCCCGGATCAGCCCCTGTTTGTCCGGCGTACTGGCTGGCGCCGCCAACTGATGCCGGCTGGTAATACCCTGCGGCAGTTGCTGGTTTAGCTGAAAGCGGGTCAGGCTGGTCAGGTTTTCATGTTGTAGTGTAATAGGATCGGTCCACAGGCTGCCGTCATCCCCGCCGTAAAGCGCCAGATAGGGTAGCGGAATGCTCAGCTTATCAATGGTCAGCATCTTAACTGACCGATTTTCAATGGTAATAGGGGTGACTGCCCGATGTGGCCGCGCCGGAATTTCGGCCAAACTGTGCCGGGCCTGAGTTTTATCGGCATAGCACAGCTCACCCTGTTGGGTATTGGCACCAAACCAGGTATCGGACAAGCGTTGGATTGGCAGCGTAAACAATGACTGCAACGGATCCAACAAGGTCAGCTCCAGTTGCAGGGGTGAGCTGATATAAAATATGCATTGTTCGCCTGCCGGGATACTGACACTCTGCCGGGTTTTAATTACCACCGGCCGATCGAGCAGCCTGGGTTGTAAGCGAAAGGTGGTGGGACTATGCCGGAAAATAAAACGCTGACATGCAAGCAGTTCAGGTAAGCAAGCAGCAGCCTGACTATCGACGCGGTAGGCCGCGTCAGGATCTTTACTGTATTCATGGCTAAACAGCCATTCCTGTTGGCTGCGTTTGATATATAAGGTAAGCGGCCCCACGGCGTAGTGCCAGCATTCGTCCAGCGCTAACATCTGTGGTTGCCACCACAGTGGCAGGCCTGCAGCATGACTCATGGTTCATTTCCCCTATCCGTGCGGTATCACATCTTTACCGCAAATCCTGACCTAATGCTAACAGAAAGGCCGGGCCAGCCAAGAAAAGTTTTCCTGCTCAGGTTGAGTTAAGCTTGGTTAAACTATAAAATAACCAGCAATTTAGCCAGTTAGACGCTGGCTTGGTAATCATCATCCTTGCGGAGTTTGCTTCCTTTATGGACTTACCCAGTAGCAGGCCTGGCCTGCATATTCCCAAGATACTAATTAATCCAGGCTTAATAAGCTGACTTATTCCGGGTCTCTTATTAGGCTGAAAACGCTGATAAGAGGTCGTTATGGAATTACCCATTCTTATCGAAACCTTAAGTGCCGCCCTTGAGCACGACACGGTACATTTGCTTCGTGACCAGCTGGAAGATGTGCATCCGGCTGACTATGCCGCCGCGTTAACTGAATTTCCACCACAAGATTTATGGACCTTGCTCACTGCTTTGCCGCGAGCTGAACAAGCGGAAGTCTTTGGTTATTTACCGGCAGAGCAGCAGGTTAAACTGGCGATTAGCGTCAGTCGTCGTAAACTCTCGCCGATTATCCGGCAGATGTCGTCTGATGAACGCGCCGACCTGTTTAATCGTTTAACCGATGAACAGCGCGATACGCTGTTACCGGCACTGGCCCAGGCTGAGCGGGAGGACTTGCTGCGTTTAACCTCCTACGAGGAGGGCACCGCCGGTGCTATTATGACCTCGGATTACGCGATTTTGCCGCCGGATCTGACCGTGCGGGAGGCAATTGAAGTACTGCGCCGGGAAGCGCCAGACAAAGAAACCATTTATTCTGCCTATGTGGTGGATAAAGCCCGCAAGCTGATTGGTGTGGTCAGCTTACGCGACCTCATTTTGGCACCAGTCAGTATGCGGGTGGATGATTTAATGAATCACGACCCAATCTGGGCCAGTGTTGACATGCCGCAGGAAGAAGTGGCGGCGTTGATCGCCAAATATGACTTACTGGCGCTGCCAATTGTCAATGAGCTGGAGCAGATGGTTGGCATCGTAACCTACGATGATGCGATGGACGTCGCCGAAGAAGAGGCCACCGAAGACTTCCATAAAACCGCAACCATCGGCAAGCTGGAAAGTAGCGTCAAAGAGGCGGGCATAGGTTTGCTGTACCGCAAGCGGGTATTCTGGCTGGTGGTGCTGGTGTTTGGTAATATTTTTTCCGGTGCCGGTATCGCCTTTTATGAAGAAACCATTTCCAGTTATCTGGCCTTGTTATTCTTCTTGCCGTTACTGATCGCCAGTAGCGGTAACGCCGGCGCCCAGTCCGGAACGCTAATGGTTCGGGCCCTGGCCACCGGTGATATCAAACTGCGCGACTGGGGCTATTTACTGGGCAAAGAGTGTCTGGTTGCCGGTTTGCTGGGTTTAACTATGTCTGCCGCTGTGGTTGGCCTTGGCTTTTGGCGCGGTGGCGCTGATATTGCCGTCGTCGTCGCGTCCACTATGATGCTGGTGGTAGTGGTTGGTAGCTTAATAGGTATGTCACTGCCGTTTTTACTGAGTCGCTTTAATCTGGACCCGGCCACCGCCAGTGGCCCCTTGATTACCTCTATTGCAGACGTGGCAGGAGTGGTACTGTATTTTTCGATTGCTACCTGGTATCTGGGGTTATAAATTTTTTTATCTACCGGTAACAACCCAAAGGTACTATTGCGCAAGTATCGTGTATTCAATATCTTAAGCATATTAGGTTATTAAGTTGCAGAAAATGCCGGTCATTGACCGGCATTTTCGTGGCTGAGCGAAACGGCTTGTTTAAACGGATATGCGATGAGATTGTGGTTTGTGCTCTGTTGTCTGCTGCTGACGCTGCCCTGCCGGGCGGTGGAGGTCGTAGTACATGCCACGGTTGCAGATACTCAGCTTACTACTGCACAGTTAAGAGCCATATTTACCATGCGGCAAACCCGCTGGTCTGACGGCCAGAGCATTCAGGTATTGGTACTAGCCTCCGATCATGAGCTGCACCAGGCGTTTACCCGTAAATTTCTGAAGATGTTTCCTTACCAACTGGATGCAATCTGGCACCGGCAACGCTACTCGGGTATCGGCGGTTCGCCACTGCTGCTGGCGTCAGTCGATGAATTGCGTACCGCCCTCTCTCAAACTCCCGGCGCTATTGGCTATCTGCCCGCCGGTACCGGCACGGCTGAATTAAAAGTGGTGACACCGTATGAAAATTAGTTGGTCAGCCGCGGCAATGCTGGCGTTATCCGCTCATACTACTGCCTCTGCCAGCGTAGAATGGCATGGCTTTATTGCACAGGGGCTGGCGCAGTCCGAGAATTCCAATGCGATCAATAACTCTGGTAAGGTGTCATCGGCGCTAAGTGAACTGGGCTTAAATGCTAAATGGCAGCTCTCAGATCGCTGGCGATTTGCTGGCCAGGTTGTTTATCTGGACGGTGGGAATCGCTACCCACAGGGCGCTCGACTGGATTATCTGTTTTTGGATTTTAGTCTGGTTGAGCGCTTTGATCATCAGATCAATCTCTATCTTGGGCGTTATAAAAACCAACACTGGCTATTTTCCAGTACCCGCGATGTGCCCTTTACCCGCCCCAGCATTATTTTACCGCAATCGGTCTATTATGATGCCTTTCGCGATATTGCCGTGGCCAGTGATGGTATTGGCCTAAAGGGATATTGGCAGCACCCGGCCGGTGAACTGGAATATAACTGGAGTTATGGTGCGACCAAAATCAGTCGCGATCAAAGTCGTATTTTACTAAGTCCGCAGATCCAGGGTAAGGCGGAGCAAAAGTATGTGCATCAGGCCAGTGTGTTTTGGCAGGGGACTGGCAGTCAGGCCAGTTATGGGTTGTCGTTACTGGATTCCGAATTCAGTTACAACCCGGGCAATCCTGATGTTTTTGTTGCCAGCGAGGTGATTTTACAGCGGGTGATGCTCAATTGGCGGTACCAGTTGGAAAACTGGGAGTTTGCTTCTGAGTTGATGCAAGAGCGGATGTCGGTAAATGGCTTTTATCTGCCGGTATTTACCGAAACGCTGCACGGTCTGGGCGGATATTTATCGGCCCGTTATCGTTTTAGCGGGGGCTTATCTGCACTGGCAACGGTCGATTATTTAACCCGTAACAAGCATGATAAACGCGGCAGTAGCCTGGAACAGCTCGGGGTGCCGGCTTATTTTGGCTATCAGCAAAGTCTGATGCTGGGGTTGAGTTACGATTTGGCGCCAAATTTACGCTTACAGGCCGAGCAGCATTGGGTTGATGGCACCGGCCGTTTGTCGCCTAGCCTGGTACCAGATCTGAGCAGAAATCAGCAGCGCTACTGGCAGTTGTGGGCATTACAACTGATGTATTGGTTCTGATGCGCTTTCTAAGCTTTCCATCCAAGATCCTGGCATTAACCCTGGTGTTGATGCTGGTACTACTGATTGTGACGACCTCTATTTCCGTACAACGTCTGAACGATAGCTTTGCGACCCAACAACAGTTAAAGCAACAGCAGGTTGAGCAGCATTTCAGCCAGTATCAGCAATTATTACACAGCCAGCTGCAGGCCTGGTTTGACAGCTTCGCTGAGCTGATGCAACTGCCAGCACAACAAGGCTTTAGCCAGTTTACTGAGGCTCTGCAACAGCGCTACGACAGCTTTAGCTTATATCTGAATATTGAAGCCCTGTGGTTTTTTGCGCCCGAGCAGACGGAACCGCTATTCGCGACCAGTGCGCTGCCGGCTGAACTGGCCGAAATGGTAATCCAAACCCGACAGCAACAACGGCCGGTTACCCGTAATTATTGCGCTGAGCATTGTAGTACCCTGGTTAGTTTGCCGTTATCCGATGGTGATGGTCAGGTTGGCGTTTTAATTGCCAGTCAAACGCTGGCCGATATTGTTGTTGCGATGGGGCAGGCGTTGCGCAGTGAAGTCGTGATCGTCGCCACCGGTGGTCAGCAGACGCGTATTCTGTCAGCGACTTCCGCCGCGCCAACCGCGGCGTTAACCAATTTAGATGTCACCACCGGTTTGTTTCAGGCAGGCCCGGACTCATACTATCTGTATGCTTTGCCATTGACGGAGCAGCAGGGGCAGCACTATGCATTACTGCTGCTGGAAGATCTCAGTGCCTATCAGAGAGCTAACCAGCAATTTCGCTGGCAATTGATCGGTATGGCCTCGCTGTGCTTTTTGCTGTTTGCCTGGTTAACCTACTGGTTAACCCGACGCCTGACCGGTCGCTTATTAAAGGTGTCCCGGGTATTGCCACTGTTGGCTGAACATCAGTTTAAGGCGTTTCGGGCCGCCTTGCCGGTGAAAAGCCCGCTGCTGGTCGATGAGGTTGATCGCTTAAGTGAAGTCAGTCAGACCCTGAGCTTTCAGTTGGAGCAGCTGCAACATGACGTACTGACCCAAACCCGTGAGCTGGAAAATATGGCGATGTTTGACCTGCTGACCGGTCTGGCGAATCGCAATATGTTGCAGTTCCAGCTGAAAAAGCGGCTGGCCGCCTTAACACCGGCCGGGCACTTTCTCGGACTGTTCTTTCTTGATCTGGACCAGTTTAAACGCGTAAACGATATTCGCGGCCATGAGCAGGGCGATCAACTGTTAATTGAAGCGGCACAGCGTTTACGGACCGTGCTGCAAAAAACCGACTTAGCCTGTCGTTTTGGCGGTGACGAATTTGTGGTGGTCACCGAAGCGGCCGATCTGCAGCAACTGGAGCAGTTGGCGGCACGGTTGGTTGCGGTATTCCGGCAACCGATGCATTTACAGGGCGAGGAATATCAGTTGAACGTTAGTGTTGGTATCAGCTGCAGCCGGGATGCCAGCCTTAAACCGGATGATCTGGTGCGTCAGGCCGACCTTGCTATGTATCAGGCTAAGGCTCGCGGCGGCTGTTGCTGGCACTTCTATAGCCAACAGATGTTTGATGCGTTCCAGGATCGTTTGGCATTAGAGCAGGATTTGAAGCTGGCGCTGAGTTTGCAGCAGTTTGACTTACATTTGCAGCCGAAGATCCGCCTGACCGACCGGAAATTGGTCGGGTTGGAAGCATTGTTACGTTGGCAAAGTCCAAGCCGGGGTCTGGTACCGCCAGACGAATTTATCTCGGTGCTGGAATATGCGCAGTTAATGATCCCGGTTGGCTACTGGGTTATCGAACAGGGCTTTAGCCTGATGGCGGGCTTACGTCAGGCTGGGCTGGGCGATCTGCAGCTGGCCATTAATCTGTCGCCGGCACAATTAACTGATCCGGGCTTACCGGTGGTGCTGGAGCAGTTACTGCAGAAATATCAGCTGAACGCTGCGGATTTTGAGTTTGAACTTACTGAGAGTATGTTGGCAAAAAATCTGACCGAGACGATCAATAGTATGCAGCGCCTGAAAGCACAGGGGTTTGCACTGGCGATTGATGACTTTGGTACTGGCTATTCTTCGCTCAGTTATTTACGGCAACTACCGGTAGACACCATCAAAATTGATAAGAGCTTTGTATTTGGCATGCTGGATAATCAGGCCGACTACGACATCATTACCTCGACCATTGCCATGGTCCGCAAGCTAGGCTTACAGGTCGTGGCGGAAGGCGTGGAAACCCAGGCTCAGGCAAAAAGCTTGCTGCAACACCAATGTGATCAGGGCCAGGGCTATTTATTTGCCAGACCAATCCCGGCGGCTAATTTGGTGCAAACTCTGACGGAAAATATTAATCAGCTACAACAGTGGCGCTAGAGTAAGCTAGAGCAGGCTTACTCTTTTGCCGCTTGAATTTTGGTAATAAGTCCTCTAGACTGCCAGCGCAACCAAGGGGTGCCCCTCTGATAGATTCGGAGGTGTGCTGAGATGCCGTTTTGGTAAACCCTTAGAACCTGATCCGGATCATACCGGCGGAGGGATGGTGCTAACTCCCCAAAAAAGCGTGCCTGTGACTTTCGTGTCCTGAGCCATGCTGTGTGATCCGCTACACCTATTCGGAGTTGATCACATGCTGTTTCGTATTTCTGCATTATCTCTGGCGTTAAGCGCTGCCCTAGCGGTCAGCGCAACCGAAGCTGAACTTGAACATATCACGGTAAAAGGCGATTTCCGGCAACAGGATCTGCAACGTCTGGCAGGTAGTGTGGCGGTTTTATCCGAGCAGGATTTACAGCGCCAGTCGGTACAACACCTGGATGACGCACTGCGGCAATTCGCCAATGTCAACTTTGCCGCCGGGGCGTCCCGTGGCCGTTTTTTACAGGTGCGGGGTATTGGCGAGCGCAGCGAATTTATTGATGTGATTAACCCATCGGTGGGCATTCTGATTGATGGCATCGACTATGCCGGCTTGGGGATCAGCAGTCTGGCGCATCCGGAGCAACTGGAAATCTTCCGTGGCCCGGAAGCCACCCGTTTTGGTACCAATGCGCTGGCTGGCATGGTAAATCTGACCAGTAAGGCGCCTACCGCCGTGGCAGAAGGTAAGGTCAGTGCCACTGTGGCTAACTACGATAGCTGGCAGTTAACCGGGGTCTATAGTGCGCCGATCAGTGAACAGCTGGCGTACAGCCTGGCGCTGGATCAGAATAAATCAGCGGGTTTTATTCACAATGCCTATCTGAACCGCGATGATACCAATAATCTGGATGAATTTACTGCCCGGTTGCGCCTTAACTATCAGGCGTTAGCTGATCTGAAACTCGGCTTTACCGCGCATTTGATTGATCAGCAAAATGGTTACGACGCCTTTTCGCTGGATCGTAACCGCACCACCTTATCCGATGAACCCGGGCAGGATAAATTACGTAGCAAAGCCGTAGCTGTGACAGCAGACTATCAGGGGCTGGCGCTGGCGGATATGTTTACCCAGCTGAGCTATCTGAACGCGGATTCGGATTATGGCTTTGATGAAGACTGGAGTTATGTTGGTATCCATCCCTGGGGTTACTCCTATCAGGATCGTTACCTGCGCGGCCGTGAACAATGGACGCTGGATTACCGGCTAACCTCTAAAACCGACGGCCAGCTATGGGGGCAAACTGACTGGGTTGTTGGGCTTTATGCCAGTCAACGTGACCTGTCTCTGTCGCGATTACGCCGGGCCGAGAGTCGTTGGCGTTATTTTGATAGCAGCCTGGAGCGGCGTAATCTGGCGCTTTATGCTGAAACCCAAAGCCCGCTGACCGAAAAACTGACACTGGTGCTGGGCGGGCGTGTCGAGCGCTACCGCGATGACTATCTGGACTCGGGTAATATTAGTTTGCGCCCGAACGAAACCCTGTGGGGCGGTAAAATCAGTCTGAACTATCAGCTGAATCAGCAAGCGATGCTGTATGGCTTGTTATCACGCGGTTATAAGGTGGGCGGGATCAATGGTGAAGCTCTGGCCAGAGCCGGCGAAGATCGTTTTGCGCAACTGGCTGAAAAAGCCAGCTTTAAGTCGGAGAGCTTGCTCAATGCTGAGTTTGGCGTCAAGGGTAGTGCTGCCGATGGCAGTTTGACCACCCGAGTGGCTGCGTTTTATATGTGGCGGGATGATATGCAGGTTAAGGGTTGGTTAAATCCGGATCTGGGCCCGGAGTTTGCCGGCTTTATCGATAATGCCGCCAGTGGCCGTAACTATGGTCTGGAAGCCGAAACCCGACTGCTGTTGTCACCAAGTACACAACTTTTTGTCAATCTTGGCTATTTGCAAAGCAAATTGGGTCGTTACCAGACCGACAGTGGCCTGGATATGACCGGCCGCGATCAGGCGCATGCGCCACGTGTTAACTACAGTGTCGGTGCCGACTGGTATCTGACTGAACAGCTGACGCTGCAAGCGGGCGTGCAGGGTAACAGTGGTTTCTACTACTCAGATGGTCATAATGCTAAAGCCGGTAGCAGCCAACTGCTGAATCTGCGGCTTGGCTATCAGCTGGCACAGTGGGAGCTGGCAGTATGGCTGCGCAATGCGCTGGATAAAGATGTTGGGGTGCGGGGATTCTATTTTGGCAATGATCCCCGTGATGAATATGCGCCCCATGTTTATGAACAGTTTGCTGAACCGCGCCGCTTCGGTGCCACTATCAGCTATAGCTTCTAATGGAGGTTCGAATGCAACTCTCAGTTGAAATTAGTAAGTATCCGCTGGCCGAGGATTATAAAGGCCCTATTCTGGCCTTTCTTGGGCAGTTAGCGCAGGAGACGGAGATTGAAGTGCTGACCAATACCATGAGCACCCAGATCTTTGGTGAATACGACGCTGTGATGCAAGCCTTACAGCGTTGTATGCGCTGGTCGATGGAGCACTACGGTAAGCTGGTGTTTGTCTGTAAGTTTATTCCCGGTGATTTACGGCCATGAATGAACTGCTGAGCAAGCTGATTGCCGACTGGCAACTGTTGCACAGTATCGAGCTGGTGGCGACGGTACTGGCGATAGCCTATGTGTTACTGGCCCTGAAGCAGAGCATCTGGTGTTGGCCGGCGGCCTTGCTCAGCACCTTACTTTTTACTCATGTGATGTGGGATTCTGCCTTGTTATCCGATGCGCTGCTGCATCTGTATTATGCCGGTATGGCCTTGTATGGTTGGTGGCGCTGGCAGCAACTGAAGCAGCAACCCGGGCAGGCTCATACCGTGTTTGAATGGGCCTGGCAGCGTCATTTATTACTGATCAGCCTGACCGCGATGGGCGGTCTGGCATTAGGCTACCTGATGGCCAATTATACCCGGGCTGACTTTGCCTATCTGGATGCTCAAACCACAGCCTTTAGCCTGGTAGCCACCTGGCTGGTCGCGAAAAAGCTGTTATCAAACTGGCTATACTGGGTGGTGATTGATGCCGTGTCGATCTTTATCTATGCGCAAAAACATCTGTATTTTCTGACCGCGTTGTTTATGCTGTATACCATTATTGCCGTGGTGGGATATTTTGCATGGCGCAGCCATTATCAACTGCAGCTGACATTGCACAGCAAGACGCTGTAAGGCAGCTTTGCGAACAACTGGAGTTTTTTCAGCAGCACCCGCCGCTGGAGATCCGGCCCCTGGCTGCCGGCCAGAGTAATCTGAACTACTATCTGCGTACTGCACGTGGCGAATATGTGCTGCGGCGCTATGCCCGCCAACTTGGTATATGCCGGCAGCAGGAGTTTCGTTGCCAACAGGCTGCTGCCGCTAAACAGATCGCTGCCACACCTTTGCTGCTGCATAACCATCAGCAACTGCTGATTTCGGAGTTTCTACCCGGTGGCGAGCCGCTTCAGCTTACCGACAGTCGTTTGAGCTTGCTGGCGGATACCCTGGCGATTTTGCATAACCTAAGGGTGCAAACACCACTATTACAGCCAGCCAGTTACTTGCGGCAGTTATTGGCTCAGGGACAGCAGAGTACACTGCAACCTGCTGCTGACCTTTTCGCTGCCTTGCAGCGCTGTGCTGAGCAATTAGCGGGGATGGCAACGGATCTGGTGCTTTGTCATCTGGATCTGCACGCCGATAACTTGCTGTGGAACGGCGATAAAATCTGGTTACTGGATTTTGAGTACAGTCAGTTGTGCGACAACAGCTTTGATTTGGCGGCGATTATGCTGCATTTTGAGCTGACAGCAGCACAGCAGCAAAGGTTGTTGCGTCAATATAGCGCACAGCGGCGCTATCCGGACCGGCATACCGCAGAGCGTTTGGCAGCGACCTTGCCACAACGTCTGCAGTTGGCAAAATGCCTGTATAGTGGCTTTTGCTGGCTTTGGTATCAGGCTACGCCTGCCCTGCACCACAGGGCAAACAGTTGGCAGCAGAGATTACAGCAGTTACTGCATTCAGAGACCACCGAGCCGTTCCGCTAACACCTTGTAGCGTTTGACGTCTTCTTCGGCAAACATCGGCTTACCACTGGCATCTTTCTCCGCTGGCACCAGCAGGTGCTCGCGGGTTAAGCGTTCGACCCGGATCACCGGAATACCCAATACCTCTGCCACTTGTTCAGTGGTTAATAAACCCATTTTGACTCTCCCGTTTTTCTTATTATTTGCGATCAGCAGCTACTTTGCATCAGTATAAGTCATGCTGCAAGGGCTGCCAGGTCGGATGTTACAGTGTTTTACATTTTTTTGCTGGTAGCGGGTTAAAAAAACGTGCTAAATGAAAATGTGTTTATTAACGAAAGCAAAGCGAGGTTAAAATGTTTCTGAAACAGCCGCTGCTGTGGTTTGTTGCCATCCTCAGCGTTCCGGTGATGGCCAGCTCAGCAGTATTAACGGAGGCGCCACGAGCCGCCAAAGTGGATTTTCAGGTGGTCTCCCCCCATGGTACCCGTAACGATCCTTATTATTGGTTGCGTGATGATACGCGCTCTGAGCCAAAAGTCCTGGCGTATTTAGAGCAGGAAAATGCCTGGTACCGTCAGTATAGTGCGGGCTATCAACAACTTACGACGCAACTGACCGAAGAAATTATTGGTCGGGTAAAGCAGGATGACAGCTCAGTTCCATACCGCAAAGGCGATTACCTGTATTACAGCCGTTATGAAACCGGTAAAGAATACCCAATCTATGCCCGTAAGGCGGCTAGCGGCGGCGCTGAACAGGTGCTGCTGGATGTGAATCTACTGGCTGAGGGCAAGGATTTCTATCAGGTCGCTAATCTGGCGATCAGCCCGGACCAACAGTTACTGGCCTATATGGAAGATCTGAATGGCCGGCGTCAGTATACGCTGCGGGTACGGGATCTGCGTACCGGCAAAGAATTAACGGATTCTTTAAGCGGACTCTCGGCAGCCATTGCCTGGTCGGCGGATAGTAAACAGCTGTTTGTGGTACAAAACGATCCGGTGACCTTGCTTAGTAACAAGGTGCTGCGGCATACCCTGGGTCAGGATCCGGCCAAGGCGGCGCTGGTTTATGAAGAGTCAGACAACAGTTTCTATATGTGGGTCAGCAATAGTCAGGATAACCGCTATGTCATGATTCAGCTTGGTAGTACCGTATCTGACGAGCTTAGAGTGCTGGACGCGGCCAAAACTGATGGTCAGTTTCAGGTGTTAGCGCCAAGACAGCGTGATTTTAAGTACGGTGCTGAGCATTTGAACGGCCGCTGGATTATCCGTACTGACTGGGAAGCGCCGAACTATCGGCTAATGACAGTGGCGGCTGATAAAATCGGTGATCGCACGCACTGGCAGCCACTGCTGGCGCACAGCGAGCAGATTTTTATCCAGAATTTTGAGCTGTTTAATGAATATCTCGCGATCAGTGAGCGCAGTGACGGTTTACAGCGGATCCGGGTGATGCCATGGCAGGATCCGAGCAAGGCCTATTATATCAGCTCTGATGAAGCGGCGTACGTAACCGGCTTTGACATGAATGCCGAGCAGAATACCACTCTGCTGCG
This sequence comes from Alishewanella sp. BS5-314, assembly GCF_025377695.1. Lineage (NCBI taxonomy): Bacteria > Pseudomonadati > Pseudomonadota > Gammaproteobacteria > Alteromonadales > Alteromonadaceae > Alishewanella > Alishewanella sp. BS5-314. The sequence goes on along the minus strand of NZ_JACEHJ010000002.1, from coordinate 2,125,511 downwards.
TTATACCTATACCTCTTTGACCACGCCGCCCAGCGTCTATCAGCTGGATATGGCAAGCGGTGAGAAGACGCTGTTGAAACAACAAGAAGTGTTAGGTGGCTTCGATAAAGCCAACTATGTGACAGAGCGGGTATGGGCAACGGCGCAGGATGGTACCCGGATCCCGGTATCACTGCTGTATCGCAAAGGCTTTAAACGGGATGGCTCTGCCCCCCTGTATCAATATGCCTATGGCTCTTATGGTATGTCGATGGATCCCTGGTTCCGGGCTAGCGTGTTATCGCTGGTGGACCGCGGCTTTGTTTATGCCATTGCCCATATTCGTGGCGGTCAGGAAATGGGCCGGCATTGGTATGAACAGGGTAAACTGCTGAATAAAATCAATACCTTTACTGATTTTATTGCCGTTACCGACCATCTGGTAGCCGAAAAATATGCCGCCAAAGATAAGGTGATTGGTATGGGTGGCAGCGCCGGCGGTTTGCTAATGGGTGCAGTGGCGAATATGGCACCGCAGAAATACCGGGCGCTGGTCGCACATGTGCCGTTCGTCGATGTGGTGACGACTATGCTGGATGAAAGCATTCCACTGACCACCAACGAGTTTGATGAATGGGGTAACCCGAAACAGCAACCTTTTTACGATTATATGCTGTCGTACTCGCCCTATGATCAGGTTTCTGCTCAGGCCTATCCGGCTATGCTGGTGACCACAGGCTTACATGACTCTCAGGTGCAATATTTTGAGCCGGCAAAGTGGGTCGCCCGCCTGCGCGAGCTGAAAACCGACAACAACCCCTTGCTGTTCCGCACCAATATGGAAGCCGGACACGGCGGTAAGTCAGGGCGTTTTGCCCGTCTGGCGGAAACGGCTGAAGAATATGCCTTTATTCTGAATCTGCTGGCAAAATAACCGCTACGTTTTGGGCAACGGCTGCATTGCCGGTCGTTGCCCCTGCATTTCGCGCTCCCTGCCTCGCTTTAGCCTGCCAGCGATAGACTTTTTTCAGCGCTACAGGTATAACTATAAGCATAATAATAAATTATTTTACCTGTCATGTCGGAATTCCCAGACATCCTCTATGCTGAAGTCAAATCGGTACCAGCTGCTGTCGTAAGGGTGGCGGGGTGCTGCTGTTACTCAGGTCAGCCACTTAATCACTTACAGGAACTTACTGCGCTATGAATGTGTTATGGATTTTGCTGCTACCGATGCTGGGGACCCTGGTGCCGTTATTGCTGGCCAAACAATCCCGCAGCCGTAATGCCTGGGGTACCGCGGCGGCGCCAGCGCTGGCGCTGGCGATCTTATTAAGCACCACGCAAAGCGTGTTTTCCGGCGAGGTACTGCTGCAGCAATGGCAATGGATCCCGCTGCTGGGGCTGGATCTGACGCTGCGGCTGGACGGTCTGGCGTACCTGTTTTCCTTACTGATCCTGGCCATTGGCCTGCTGATTATTTTGTATGCCCGTTATTATCTGTCTGAGCAGGACTCGATGCCGCGCTTTTACAGTTTTCTGATGCTGTTTATGACCGCGATGCTGGGGATAGTGCTGTCGGGTAATATTCTGCAAATCTGGTTGTTTTGGGAGCTCACCAGCATCAGTTCCTTTTTACTGATCAGCTTCTGGTGGCATAAGTCTGAAGCGCGCCGTGGCGCCCGCATGGCATTAACCATCACCGGTGGTGGCGGGCTTTGTTTGTTGGCGGCGTTTTTACTGCTGGGCAATATTGCCGGTAGTTACCAACTGGCTGATATCTTAGAGCAGGGTGCCTTAATTCAGCAGCACAGTCTGTATCCGCTGTTGCTGGTGCTGTTCTTACTGGGCTGTTTTACCAAGTCAGCACAGTTTCCGTTTCATTTCTGGTTACCCAATGCCATGGCGGCCCCGACGCCAGTCAGTGCCTATCTGCACTCTGCTACTATGGTTAAAGCCGGTATCTTTCTGCTGGCGCGCTTTTACCCGGCGTTGTCGGGCACTGAGCTCTGGTTCTTGCAGGTTAGCTTAACCGGCCTGACGACCTTATTGGTTGGTGCTTATCTGGCGCTGTTTAAACATGATTTAAAGGGCTTGCTGGCCTATTCCACCATCAGCCATCTGGGGTTGATCACCTTATTATTTGGTCTGAATGCGCCGCTGGCGGCAGTGGCCGGCGTTTTTCATATTATTAACCACGCGACCTTTAAAGCCTCACTCTTTATGGCTGCCGGTATTATTGACCATGAATCCGGTTCGCGCGATATGCGGCGCTTAAATGGTCTTTGGCAATTTATGCCGATCACCGCGACCCTAATGATGGTGGCGGCTGCCGCTATGGCCGGGGTGCCGCTGCTGAATGGCTTCCTGTCAAAGGAAATGTTTTTCGCCGAAACACTGCAACAGCACCTGCTGGGCGCCTTATCCTGGATTATTCCGCTACTGGCAACGGTGGCGGCGATTTTCTCGGTTGCGTACTCGTTACGTTTAATTCACGACGTGTTCTTTAATGGCCAGCCGAAAGGCCTGACCAAGACGCCGCATGAGCCGCCGCGCTATATGCGCTTACCGGTTGAGGTTTTGGTTGTGCTCTGTATTCTGGTTGGGATAGCACCCGCGATGCTGGTCGGTGGTTTATTAAATAGCGCAGCCAGTGCGGTGCTCGCCGGTAATTTACCGGAGTACAGCCTGGCGATCTGGCATGGCTTTAATCTGCCGCTGCTGATGAGTGCCATCGCGCTGGCCGGTGGTGTGCTGATGTATGTCAAACGCAAGCAACTATTTGATTTTCAGAGCGCGCTACCTGGTGTCGATACACTGAATATTTTTGAGCAGCTGATGAAACAGCTGACCCGCGGCGCTGAAAAGTTGTATAACTGGATTGATAATGGTTCGCTGCAACGCTATATGGCGCTGCTGTTAACCGCCTTTGTGATCCTGGCTGGCTTGCCGCTGATCCAAATGGATGCGCTGGGCGGCGGCCGGGCGGAAATTCCTATCGATGCCGTTAATGCGACCGGTGCCGCTATGCTGCTGATCAGTGCTTTTGCCACTGTGGTCTGGCATCGCAAACGGGTCGTGGCCTTACTGATGATTTCAGTGGTGGGCCTGATGGTGTCGATTGCCTTTACCCGCTTTTCGGCCCCCGATCTGGCACTGACGCAATTAAGTGTGGAAGTGGTGACCATTATTCTGCTGATGCTGGCACTGTTCTTCCTGCCACATAAAACGCCGAAACAATCTGAGCCATCTAAGGTGGTACGGGATCTGGGGCTGGCCTCTCTGGTCGGTATTATTGTCGGTAGCCTAAGCTATGCCATTATGACGCGGCCCTTTACCACCATTTCTGATTTCTTTATTGCCAATGCCAAAACCGGCGGTGGCGGCACCAATGTGGTGAACGTGATCCTGGTCGATTTCCGCGGCTTTGATACGCTGGGGGAAATCGCGGTACTGGGGATTGCTGCGCTGGGGATCTTTAAATTACTGACCCGTATTCCGGTATTTAAACCCAGCAGCGACGGCGAAGGCCGGCCCTGGGCCCGAGAGCGGCACCCGTTACTCTTGGCCACCGTGGCCCAGAGTATCCTGCCGCTGGCGCTGATGGTGTCTATCTATATTTTCTTCCGTGGGCATAACCTGCCGGGTGGTGGCTTTATCGCCGGCTTGATTACTGCGGTGGCCATTATCCTGCTCTATATCTCGCAAGGGGTGGACTGGGTTAAAGCGCGGATGAATATCGAGTATCAGCGGGTGGTGGCAGTGGGTCTATTGATTGCCTTTATGACCGGGTTAGCAAGCTGGCTGTTTGGCCGTCCTTATCTGACCTCCTGGTTCGACTACTTCCAGTTACCGCTATTCGGAGAAATCGAACTGGCCAGTGCTATTGCTTTTGATTTGGGCGTCTATGTCACTGTTGTTGGCGCGACCCTGCTGATCCTGGCCAGCCTGGGTAAGATGACCACCTCGTACCGGCCAACTCATAAGGAGCAATTGTAATGGAAACCCTGTTTGCCTTATGTATCGGTTTTTTAACCGCCTGTGGCGTGTTTTTAATGCTGCGTGGCCGTACCTTCCCGGTCGTGGTAGGTTTGACCATGCTGTCTTATGCGGTCAATTTGTTTATCTTTGCCTCCGGCCGCTTAAATCTGAAAGGTGCAGTGGTACTGGGAACGTCCGACAATTACGCGGATCCTTTGCCACAGGCCTTAGTATTAACCGCGATAGTAATAGGTTTTGCGATGACAGCCTTTTTAGTGATCCTGGCGATCCGGGCCCGGGCCGATCTGGGGAATGACCACGTGGATGGCAGTATGCCGGCACCGCGCCACGCCAAGCGGGAGCGCACTAAATGAACCATTTGATCCTGGTGCCGATTTTACTACCGTTTTTAACGGCGCTGCTGATTATGCTGCCGCCAATTCACTACTCAGCGCAGCGCCGGCGCTGGCTCAGTATGATCTCCACCGCGCTGTTGCTGGTGGTATCCGTCGTCTTGCTGTTCACTATTAAGCAGCAAGGGCTGACATTTTATGCCCTGGGCAACTGGCAACCGCCTTTTGGCATCATTATGGTGGCGGATCTGGTCAGCTGTATTATGCTCTGCCTGACGGCCTTTCTGGCCCTGGGCGCTATCAGCTATGGCAGTGCCGGTGAAGATGAAAAGGGTTCATTCTTCCACCCGTTGTTTCAGTTCCAACTGATGGGGATTAACGGCGCCTTCCTGACTGGCGACCTGTTTAACCTGTTCGTGTTTTTTGAAGTGCTGCTGATTGCTTCCTATGCGTTGCTGATCCATGCCGGTGGCAAAAATAAAACCCGGGCCGCTGTGCACTATGTGGTGTTAAACCTGACCGGCTCGGCGGTGTTCTTGCTGGCCCTGGCGATCCTGTACGGTACCCTGGGCACGCTGAATATTGCCGACATGGCACTGAAAGTCACCCAGTTGCCGGATGATAACCTGATGCTGGTTAAAGCCGGCGCCTTAATGCTGTTGATAGTCTTTGCGCTGAAAGCAGCTATTCTGCCGCTGCAGTTCTGGCTACCGGCTACCTATGCCTCCGCCTCGGCGCCGGTTGCCGCCCTGTTTGCGGTAATGACCAAGATTGGCGTTTATGCACTGCTGCGGGTGTTTACCACCATTTTTGGCGAGCAAGCTGGCCCACTACAAGGGTTAGCGAACAGTTGGTTGTGGCCCTTTGGCTTAGCGACGATGCTGCTGGGCGCCATTGGTGTGCTGGCCAGTCAGGATTTCCGTAAGCTGGTTGCCAATCTGGTGCTGGTTTCGGTCGGCAGCCTGGTGGTGCTGGTGGCAGTACAAAATACCGCTGCCCATGCTGCGGTACTGTATTACACCGTACACTCGACTTTGATCTGTGGCGCCTTATTCCTGCTGGCAGATTTGATTGCGACCCAGCGTGGCAAGGCACAGGATCGACTGGTCGCCGCGCGGCGGGTGAATCAACCGGTGTTGTTGGGCACGCTCTTTGTGCTGTGTGCTATTTCTGTCGCTGGCCTACCGCCGTTATCAGGCTTTATCGGCAAGGTGATGCTGCTGCAAGCGGCCTTTGGTGTCAGTGGCCAGTACTGGTTGTGGGCTATCCTGTTGTTATCCAGTCTATTGGTGCTGATTGGCCTGTCACGCGCCGGTAGTACCCTGTTCTGGCGGGTAAGTGGTATGCAAAAAGCCGAAGAGCGGGTGCAACCTTTACAATTATTTGCCGTGTTATGGTTACTCAGTGCCAGCCTGCTGTTAATGGTGTTTGCCGGCCCGCTGACTGAACTTAGCTTTGCCGCCGCCCGTCAACTGGCGGATGTGCTGGGTACCATCCAAAGCATTCTTCCCGGCTCAGGAGTCTTACCATGAGAATGACACCCCGCTTTAGCTGGTTGCCGACACCTTATCGTAGCCTGCTGTTATTTGTGATCTGGTTGTTGCTGAATCAGAGCCTGGCCTTGCTGCATTTGTTTTTTGCGACGGTATTGGCGATTGGTATTCCCTGGATCTGTTACCGCTTCCGCGATCCGCAGCCGTTAATTGAACGTCCGGGCCTGGCGCTGCGTTATATTCTGCGGGTATTTGCCGACATTATTACCGCTAATGCGCAGGTGGCGGTGTTGATCCTGGGACCGGTTAAGAAGCTGCGCCCCGCCTTTGTCCGGATCCCGCTGGATTTACAACATAATTTACCGCTGACCATCCTGGCAGCGTCAGTATCGATGACCCCGGGAACGGTAAGTGCTGATATTTACCCCAGCATCGAGCATCTGGCACCCGACGAACCGCTACCACAGCGCTGGCTGCTGATCCATGTCCTGGATATGGATAATGAAGCCGAGCTGATTGCCACCATCAAAAGCCGCTATGAAGCACCACTGAAGGAGATCTTCCAATGTTAGCGCAGGTGATATTTTTAGTGTTCGGGATGATTAGCCTGGCACTGCTGCTTAATCTATGGCGGCTGATGCGTGGTCCCAGCCTGCCGGATCGGATCCTGGCGCTGGATACCATGTATATCAATAGTATCGCGCTGATTATCCTCTATGGCTTGCTAATGGGCTCGCCGCTGTATTTTGAAGCGGCGCTGCTGATTGCCATGATTGGTTTTATCAGCACCGTCGCGGTATGTAAGTTCTTACTTCGTGGCGATATTATTGAATAGGAGGAAGCATGAACCATTGGCTTGAGTGGGCGGTTGCCTTCTTTTTATTACTCGGCGGCAGCTTTGTGTTGATTGGCTCTATTGGTCTGGTAAGGATGCCGGATTTCTTTACCCGCTTGCACGGCCCGACTAAGGCCACGACCCTTGGCATGGGAGGGATCTTATTGGGCTCGATTTTCTATTTCAGTATGTCGCCGGAAACGCTGAGCGTGCATGAAATGCTGATCACCATCTTTTTACTGATCACAGCGCCGGTAAGTGCCCATATGTTGATTAAAACGGCACTGCACCACCGCTTAAAAGCGGTGGAACATACCCAGGGCGAACAGGAATTAAAACGTGGTCAGGCGTTTGCCAGTAAAGAGGGCAATCGTAGTGAAACGCCGGATGATTAGTCCGGCGTTAGTGTAACTTAACTCTTCTGCTCGGTGTCCGACGCTTCCTGACTGCGTAGCGTATGGCTTTGCTCATCATAACGGCCTTGCAGTTCGTCTTTTAAGGTTTTCTCCCACAATGGCACACCAATAAAGTAGCCGGCGCGGCCTATAGTATGGGCGGCAATCGGCGAGGTGAGAGTGGTAAAAGCCATCACCGCCAGCGCCTTTAAGGTGACACTGCTTTCACCGAAGAACAGCATCACGGCACACATAATTAAACCGGCACCCAAGACCCCGGATTTGGTGGTGGCGTGCATCCGGGTCAGCAGGTCTGGCATCCGGAACACGCCGAGCGCTGCTACCAGCATAAACAGGCAACCGGCCAATAAGAAAATGGCGGCAAGTAGTTCACTGATCATGGCGTTGACCTCCTCGTTCCAGATAACGGGCAAACCCAATGGCGGTTAAAAAGGCGGTCAGCGCCAGCACCATGGTGACATCAATATAGGCATCTTTACCACTACGGATGGCATAAAGCCCGATAACACCGACGGTGATAGAGGCAATCAACTCCAGTGCCACGACCCGGTCCGGCAGGCTCGGGCCACGTAGCAGCCTTACCATGGCTAACAGTAAGGCTAACCCCAGAATGATAAAGCCGGCCAGTACGGCATAATCCAAAATGCTATTCATCGCATCACCCTTAAAATTTTTGCTTCCATCCGTTTTAGCTCAGACATCACCTGTTGCTCATCGTACAGGTACATTACATGCACATAGAGCACCTTGCGATCGGTTGACACGTCCAGACTCAGTGACCCTGGCGTTAACGAGATGGCATTGGCTACCATGGTAATTTCCATATCGGTTTCTGCCCGAAGCGGCATAGCGATAACGCCGGGTTTCATCAGATTGGTCGGTGTCAGCACGTCCCAGGCCACCTTCAGGTTGGCCATAATCAGTTCTTTGGTAAAGAACAGCATAAAATTTAGTAAACGTGGTACCTGTAATCGGTATTTACGCACCTCTGGCTGACCACGAAAGACGAAGATCAACACCAGATAAGACACGATAAAGCCGACCAGCAAACCCACACCACTCATGGTATCGGTCAGAGCGGCCCAGATCAGGGCCATCACCAGATTCGCTAATAGTGGATTCATTTCGCGCCTCCCAACACAGCCTCAATATAGCGCTGCGGCTCCAGTAACTGCTGCGCGGCGGTTTCGGCCAGCACATAGATTGGCTGGGCAAAGATACCGATGGCCACTGTCATCGCCGCCAGCAGACCGGTGGTCCAGTACAGGGCAGTATTACGGTACGGCGCCGGCACTTCGATTGCCGGCTCTGGTGCTTTCTTCCAGAACGCTTCATTCCAGATCTTGATCATTGAGAACAAGGTAAAGAGACCAACAAACAGCGCTATGGCCACCGCCCACCAGGCTTGTGCCTCGACACCGGCTTTAATCAGAATAAACTTGGCGAAAAAGCCGGAGAGCGGCGGCACCCCGGCCAGAGAAAACGCCGGGATCATAAAGAGTAGCGCCAGTCCAGGGTGTTTCTTATAAAGTCCACCCAGCTGCTTTAATTCAAAACTGCCACCCAGCCGGTACATCATACCGGCGACAAAGAACAGGTTCGCCTTCACGATAATATGGTGCATGATATAGAACACCCCGCCAATCAGTGCCAGCGGCGTAAAGAGCGCCAGGCCAAGCATCATATAACCAATCTGGCTGATAATATGGAAACTGAGGATGCGGCGCACTTCATACTGCGATGCTGCTCCCAGCACCCCGGTTAGCATGGTAAAGACCGCCATCCACAGCAGGATCTGATGCGTAAAGTCGACTTCGCCGGTAAACATCAGCGTAAATACCCGGTACAGCGCATAAACTCCGACCTTGGTGAGCAGGCCGGCAAACACCGCTGACACGGCAACCTGAGGCGTGTGATAAGAGGCCGGCAACCAGAAAAACAGCGGGAAGGCCGCCGCCTTGATCGAGAAAGCGATCAAAAACAGCATTGCCACCAGCGTTACCATTTTCGGATCTTCAACCTGCTGCAACCGTACTGCGATATCCGCCATATTCAGCGAGCCGACCAGACCATACAACAGGCCGATCGCGGTCAGGAACAGAGCAGAGGACAACAGGTTGAGCGTCACATATTTGATGGCGCCTTCCATTTGTGCCCGCTCGCCGCCCTGGATCAGCAGTGCAAAAGAGGCCACCAGCAAGACTTCAAACCAGACGTAGAGGTTGAAAATATCGCCGGTTAAAAAGGCACCGTTCACGCCGGCCAGCAGCAGGTGTAACAGCGGGTAGTAGCCAAAGCGCTCAAAGCGCTTACGCACCGTTTTCAGGCTGTAAACTGCGGTGGCGAAGCCGGTAATGGCGGCCAGCAACACCATAATGGCACCCAGTAAATCCGACACCAGCACTATGCCAAAGGGCGCTGGCCAGGAACCCACCTCCAGCACCTTAATGCCGTTAAGCCAGGTTTGCCAAAGCAGTACTATCGCCGCGACCAGCACTGCAGCTGTGCCCAGTACGCCCAGAATACGCTGTACACCATGGTTATTAAGCGCCACCAACGACAGGGCGCCGATAATCAGCGGAATAATCACCGGTAACGCAATCAGAACTGACATATCCATTAGTCGGTCCCTTTCATTTCGTTCATATCGTCGGTACGGATCACCTCATAGGCACGGTGCAGCAATACCACGGCAAAAGCCAGTACACCGAAACCAATAACGATAGCGGTGAGAATTAACGCTTGTGCTAATGGGTCAGCCGAGCCACCGACCACTGTTTCTGCACCTTTAGCAATCAGTGGCGGCACGCCACGTTCCAGGCCAGCGACGGTGAAAATTAGCAAGTTTGCCGCGTTCGACAATAAGATCAGACCGATTAACAGCTTTACCATTGAGCGGCGCAGCATCATATAAATGGCGGCGGCATAGAGGCAGCCAATCAGAATAGCCATCAGGGTGGTCATTAGTGTTCAGCCTCCACCAGAGTAAAAATAACAGTAAGCACGGTGCCAATCACGCCAAGAAAAACACCGATATCGAAGATCAGCGGCGTGCTGAGTTTTAAATCACCAAAAATTGGCAGTGGCAGTGTCCACCATTGAGCAGTAAAGAAGTTATCGCCTACCAACAACGAGGGCAGTGAAGATAAAGCTGCCAAAGCCAGGCCAATGCCAACCAGTTGCAGCGGATGCACCCTGAGCAGGGCTTTGGCAGAGGGGTAATCATCGGCAAATAATTTTAACGCGATAGCTGCTGCGGCGACCAGACCACCGATAAAGCCACCGCCGGGTTCATTGTGACCGCGTAACAGCAAGAACAAAGAAAACAATAACAATAGCGGCAATATAATAGTGGTGCCGGTGCTCAGGATCAGTGAGCGCATATTAAACTGACGGCTCATTACAGCTCTCCTTTAACAGATTGTTGCCGCTTCTGTTCGGCGGTCAACCTTTTATCGGCATTGGTTACCGGCTTGGCGCCGGTTCGCAGGTGTACCATGGCATAGACACCGATCGCCACCAGCGCTAATACGAAGATCTCTCCCAGCGTATCCAGGGCCCGGAAATCAACCAGGATCACGTTAACCACGTTGCGGCCATAACCCTCCGGGACGCTCTTCTCCAGAAAGTACCAGGCTATCCCTTCCATGGAGCGGGAGGCGGTAACCAGTAAAATCAACAGGGTAATAACGGTGCCACTGGCAATTGCAATCAGGGCGTCGCGGGCGCGGTGGGCGGTTGAAGATAGGCGACGGAATTCGGGTAACCGGTACAGTACCAATACCAGCAGCAACACAGTGATGGTTTCGACCAACACCTGGGTAATACCGACATCGACCGCGCTAAAGAACACATAAATCAGCGCTACAGCAAAACCCAGAGCGCCAAGCAGCGCCACCACGCCAAGGAAAGAGTTCAGTACCACTGCGCTGACAATAGTGGTTAGCAGGACCAGAAAAATCACGGCTTCCTGTACCCGGACATCGCTAAATTGCCAGTTAAGCTCAAAGTGCTCCAGCCTTAGCATCGCCCAGCCGACCAACAGTACCACTGTCGCCATTGTCGTCAGCAGATAGTTGCGTAAATAACCGTTCTGTAGCACCCGGGTTTGCCAGGCGGCAAAGCTGACCAGCGCTGCCATCAGTTTGTTGTAGCCGGCTTCCGGCCCGGCTTTACTCAGCGTCTCCACCACGGCGGTAAGTTTGCGCCACGGCTGCCAGAAGCGGAATAGTAATAAACCCAACACCAGACTGCCAAGGCTAAGCAGCAGTGGCAGGTTAATGCCATGCCACAGTGCCAGATAACCGCTAATAGGTTGGCCATAGACCGCGGTTGCTGCCGCATTTAATAAGTACTGATCCGGTAGCATCGGTAACAGACCGAAAATCAAGCCAAGCGTAGCGAGTACGGCGGGCCCGACTAACATTTGCCAGCCCGGATCATGCGCCGGCTTAGGTGTCGGTAACGCCTGACCAAACCAGGGTTTAATCGCCAACAGCGCAGCAACCAGCACCACAAAGATATTCGCCAGTACCGTAGCGGCGGTCAGTCCCAACTGCCACTGCGAGCCGCTTAACACTGCCTCCAGCAGCAGCTCTTTACCGACAAAACCAAATAGCGGGATCACTCCGGCCAGAGACAGAGCCGCCACTACCGCAACCAGGGTAGTGCGCGGCATCAGCTTACGTAAGCCGGATGCTTTCTCAAAGTCCTTAATGCCGGCTTCATGGTCGAGAATACCAGCAATCATAAACAGTGCCCCTTTATAGAGCGCATGCGCCAATAAGAAGGTGACTGCGGCCAGCGCTGCCTTTTCGGTACCTAACCCCAGTAACATGGTGAGGGTACCCAGCGCCATCACAGTGGAATAGGCCAACACTTTTTTGATGCCGGTGGCGCGGCTGGCCAGGAAAATACCGGTCAGCATAGTGAGTGCTCCCACTGCACTTAAGGTCAGCAACCAGACTTCACTGCCTCCCAGGCTGGGTTGCAGGCGCGCCAGCAGATAAACCCCGGCCTTTACCATAGTTGCAGAGTGTAAGTAAGCACTTACCGGTGTTGGAGCTGCCATCGCATTCGGTAGCCAGAAATGAAAAGGTGTTTGCGCTGATTTGGTAAAGGCTCCCAGCAGGATCAGGATCAGCATCGGCAGATAGAGGCTGTGACCGGTCAAATCCTGTTGCAGCACATCACTCAGTTGATAGCTGCCCGCGGCCATACCCAGCATAATCAGCCCTGTCATCAGCGCCAAACCACCCAGCACTGTTACCATCAACCCCTGATGGGCTTTTTGGCGTGACTCGCTATCTTCGTGATTAAAGCCAATCAGCATAAAGGAGCTGACGGTGGTCAGTTCCCAGAACACAAATAAGGTGATCAGATTATCGGATAATACCAGGCCGAGCATGGCGCCCATAAAGCTGAGCAAGAATAAAAAAAAGCGCCCCAGTGCCGGATGCCCTTGCAGATATTGGCCGGCATAGCAGAGGATAAAGGTGCCGATACCGGTGATCAGTAAGGCAAAGAGTAACGACAAGCCATCCAGCATAAAGCTGAGCTGAATACCCAGCCCCGGAAACCATGGCCAGCTTTGCAGCAGCGGCTGCCCCTGACTGACGGCACTGAGTTGGCTGGCGAAATAGATAAATAGCGTAGCGGGTAACAACGCTAGCACCAGACCAGTATGTTTACCGAGCAGTCGATACAGATGTGGCGCGATACAGGCGAGCAAAAAGATCGAGAGGACCACATATAACATAAGCTACTCCTGTTTAGATAGCCTGAAATTGCGGTTGATACGCACCCCAGCGTGGCGCGGATTGCTGTTTAAGAGTAGTTCAAGCTACTAATTTTCAATTAAAAAAACTGAACAAGGCAGTAAAGGTAGCAGATTTAGGGGGGGGAATAAAGAAAAACCGGCCGAAATCGCCGGTTCAGAGCTCGTCAAAGCCGGCGTCTATTAACGCCACTATCGCCTCTAGCGCTGCTGCAGCATCAGGCCCTTCAGTGGTAACAGTCAGGGTTTTGCCCTTGCTACTGGCCAGCATCAGCAGTGCCAGCACACTACCGGCATCGGCCGTTTTACCGTCATCCTGCACCAGTTCAACCTTAGCCGAAAATTTCTGGCACAGTTGTACCAACTTAGTGGCAGCCCTGGCATGTAACCCCAGCTGATTGATGATGGTAACCTGTTGACTGAGTTTAGCGGCCATGATGACGTTTTAACTCCCGGTGCCGGATTTGCACATCATCACGTTGACTGCGATAGCTTTCCGCCAGACTTTCCGCGATATAAACCGAACGGTGTTGGCCACCGGTGCAACCGATAGCGATTGTCAGGTAGCTGCGGCTATTACGCTCCAGATGCGGTAACCAACTGCTGATAAAGCTGTTAATTTGCCAGATATATTTACCTACTATGGCTTCTGCCGCCAGATAGTCCTTTACTGGCTGATCCAGACCCGTCAGGGGCTTTAACTCTGGTTCCCAATGCGGATTGGGCAGAAAACGGGCATCAAACACAAAGTCGGCATCCTTGGGAATGCCATATTTAAAGCCAAAGGACTCAAACAGGATCACCAGGCGACCGGTTTTCTGGCCAAGGATCCGTTCACGCAATACTTCTGCCAGTTGGTGTACGTTAAGGTCAGTGGTATCAATATAGAGATCGGCGCGGCTGGCAATAGGATCTAACAGTTGCTGTTCGCGGGAGATCGCTTCATCCAGTGACATCGCCTGGTGAGATAGCGGATGTAAACGCCGGGTTTCGCTAAAGCGTTTAATCAGGGTGGTATGGTCCGCATCCAGATACAGGATAGTCAGTTCCAGCTTACGCGGCAGGTAAGACAGGATCTCCGCCAGCTCTTCCGGTTCATTCGGCAGATTACGTACGTCAATACTGACGGCAACCCGCTCATACTGACCCATCACCGCATTAGCGAGAGTCGGTAATAAATTAACCGGAATATTGTCGACGCAGTAGTAGCCCAAATCTTCCATTACTCTCAGCGCCACCGATTTTCCTGAACCTGAGCGGCCACTGACTACCAGCAGTTTCATTTTTCACCCGTTTGTTGGCTATAGTCCATTAATAACTGATACAGCTCCTGATCAGAACTGGCATGTCGGATCTTTTTGGTCAGATCTTTTTGAGTCAGCAGTTTTGCAATACCAGAAAGTGTAGTTAAGTGAGCCTGACACTGATCTTTCGGGATCAGGATGGCACAAAAAATATCGACGCCCTGGTTATCGATAGCGTCAAAGGGGATCGGATCCTGGCTTACCACAAATATCAGGATCGGTGAGGTAACGCAGTCGAGCTTGCCATGGGGAATGGCAATACCACCACCAATACCGGTTGAACCCAACTTTTCCCGGGTCATCAGGGCTTCCAGAATGCTGTACTCAGACATCTCTGGCAGCTGTTGATGAGCCAGTTCGGCAATATATTCGAGGATCCGTTTTTTGCTGTTAAAAAGAACTGCACTCTTGGTGCAGTTCTTCTCCAGCATAGCGCTTAAATTTATCATGGTTAGTGTCGCGACAACTTTTCTTTGTGTTTAATCACTTGCCGGTCCAGTTTATCAATTAACTGGTCAATTGCAGCATACATATTTTCATCTTCTGACACCGCAAAGACTTCACCGCCGTTTAAATGTACTTTGGCTTCAGCGATTTGCTTCAGTTTTTCCACGTTCAGAATAACATGCACGTTATTGATATTCTCGAAATGACGCTCCAGCTTGGAAAATTTACTGTCTACATATTCTCTCAGAGAGTCGGTAATTTCTACATGACGGCCAGTTAAGTTGATTTGCATAGACTCTTCCTTCTTGTTAAGACACTTACAGCAAGGTCTTTCGTTGATTAGATGGCGCAATAAACAGCGATTCACGGTACTTGGCGATGGTACGCCTTGCGACATTGATCCCCTGTTCGGATAAGATTTCTGCCATCTTACTGTCACTCAGTGGCTTAGCCGGGTTCTCTGCTGCCACCAATTTCTTAATAAAGGCACGGATGGCGGTAGATGAACATTCACCACCACTCTCTGTACTAACATGACTGGAGAAGAAGAATTTAAGTTCAAAAATTCCGCGCGGCGTATGCATATACTTTTGGGTAGTAACCCGGGAAATTGTTGACTCATGCATACTTACCATTTCTGCCACATCATTTAATACCATGGGTTTCATGGCCTCTTCGCCATGCTCAAAAAAGGCTTGTTGCTGTTGCACGATACAGTTGGCGACCTTTAGCAAGGTTTCGTTGCGGCTTTCCAGACTTTTCAAAAACCATTTCGCCTCCTGCAGATGTGAGCGGATAAACTGGCTGTCGGCACTGCTTCTGACCGTTCTGGACAGCGCAGCATACTGCTGGTTGATTTTCACTTTGGGCATGGCATCCGGATTCAGCTCCACCTGCCAACGACCTTTAACCTTGGTAACCACTACATCAGGAATCACATATTGCTGTTCCTGCCTGATCACATCGGCGCCGGGGCGCGGGTTCAGGCTGTGGATCAGGCGCATCACTTCTTTTAACTCATCTTCTTTGAGTTTAGTCACCCGCATCAAAGAACGAAAGTCCCGGTTAGCTAAAAAGTCGGTATATTCGCTGATTATTTGTTTTGCATCATTTAAATAGGGGGTGGCAGGATCAAACTGCCGTAGCTGGATCAGCAAGCACTCTTTCACTGAGCGGGCCGCCACACCGACAGGGTCAAACAATTGGATCCGTTTTAATACAGCCTCGACTTCATCGGCTTCGACATCCGGCAGCTGCAGTGAGGCTAAGATATCTTCCACATCTATGGTCAGTAAACCGGCTTCATCGACGGCTTCAATAATGACTTCGGCAATGGCGCGGTCTGTCTCAGAAAAAGGGGTAAGGTCCATTTGCCAACGCAAATAATCCTGCAAGGTTTCAGTGGTTTCGCCCTGATATACCAGATCCTCGTCTGGCAGGGCGCCATTGCTGACCGGGGCGGCACTGACTAAATCGTCCCAGTTATTGTCCAGTGGTAAGTCCTCCTGGATATTCTGCTCGGCCATTGCCTCGCTGGTATCGCGCTCACTAACGTCATTAAATTCCGGATAATCGTCATTACCAGCCTGGTAGTCTTCACTGTCAGACGTTGACCCGCTGCTTTCTTCACGGTTGATATTCGACAGGCTCAGGTCGGTCTCGGGCGTGCCCGGTTCGAAGTCGTCGTCGGGCTCAAGCAAGGGGTTGGCATCCAGCGCTTCCTGAATTTCCTGCTGCAGCTCAATGGTGGAAAGCTGCAATAAGCGGATCGCTTGCTGCAGCTGCGGCGTCATTGTTAGCTGTTGGCCAAGGCGAAGTTGTAAAGACGGCTTCATGTAAGTCTGATTCTCTCCTGAGTATATCCCCTCCATCCTGGAAGTGGCTGCGGTCTGTGCCGCCTGATTGCGCCTTCCGTGTCAGCGGGTGGAGGACTTGACGCTGATTGCCCTACTATAGCCTGAATTGCTCACCCAGGTATACATCGCGGACCTGTTGATTCGCTAACACATCCTGCGGCGAGCCGGCGGCAATTAATTCACCATGACTGACAATATAGGCTATTTCGCAGACATCGAGGGTTTCCCGCACATTATGGTCAGTGATCAGTACCCCGATGCCGCGCTGGCATAGGTGCTGAATAATTTTTTTAATATCCAGCACCGAAATCGGGTCCACGCCGGCAAAGGGCTCATCCAGCAAAATAAAAGCCGGATCTGCGGCCAGGGCGCGTGCGATCTCTACCCGCCGCCGCTCACCACCAGACAGCGCCATGCCAAGACTATTCTTAATATGCCCGATATGAAATTCTTCCAGCAAGTCATCGGCGATTTCTTCCCGTTGCTGCCGGTTAAGTTCCTTTCGGGTTTCCAGAATTGCCAGCAAATTGTCGTATACCGTCAATTTGCGGAAAATCGAACTTTCCTGCGGTAAATAACCAATACCCGCCCGAGCCCGCTGATGAATAGGGGCGAAGGTGATATCTTGCTCGTTTAACGTGATCTGACCTTTATCGGATGGCACCAGACCAACAATCATATAAAAAGTGGTGGTTTTGCCGGCACCATTGGGTCCCAACAAGCCAACGATCTGACCTGCTTTGACTTCCAGACTGACATCTTTTACCACCTGCCGGCCTTTATAGCTTTTGGCCAGATGTGAAACCACTAACTTCATTGATTTTCCTTGGTTTCCGGCGTGAAAATGGTGGTTACCCGCCGGTTTTGTTCACTGCCGGCCGTTAACTGTTGTAACTCGATGTTATAACGAATCACATCACCACGCACCAGAGAACCGCTCTGGGTAAGCTCGGCATCCGCAGTCAGCGTCAGGGTCCGGCTGGCCAAATCGTAGCGGATCTCATTCGCCTGAGCCGTTACCGGCCGGTCGCCTTCCAGTAATTGGGAATAGGTAGCCGGACGACCGGTAAAAATAAACACCTCATTACCTTTACCGGCACTGGCATTGATCTCCAGCTTATCGGCTTTGATCAGCAAGGAGCCTTGGGTGACTTCCACATTGTTGACGTAAACCGCGATATTATCGCGAATGGACGCCTCGGTATTATCTGCGTTAATCGCAATCGGCAAAGTATGATCTGGCTTCGTCGCTGCCAGAGCTTGCGAACTAAAAAATACTGCAGCGATTAATAACTTAGTTTTCATTGGCGTATACCGTTTCCAGATGTTTTTGCAGCACTAAATGTTGTGCCGTGAGGTCGGCCTGCAGGCCGATGCCCAGAATATAAAAGCCTGGTCCGCTAAGCCGCACCCGCTCATGCGTTTGCAGCGTTTTTTCTGGCAACAGCATTTGTAATGAGGCTGTTTCAACCTGTTCAATAAACTCGCCAGGCAGCAAATTTCTGAGCAGGACTTGCTGTTCCAGAATAATTTTATCTTCCGGAAACCAAATACCTTGCTGACTGCTGATTTCCCAAGCGGCTTGATGTTCATCGTTAAACAGGGTGTAGCGCGGCAATTCAAACTGCGTAAAACCCAGTTGCTCAAAATGTTCCAGCCGTTTGGCTTGCAGATGATCCGCAATATAGCCCTGCTGGTCATAAACACGCAAGGTCAGGTTTTCCGCAATATAATCGGGCAGGAATTCGCGGTCGGCCTGGCGATCGGTATCGCCGCCTTGCGGCGCAAACCATAAGTAGGCCGCAAGCAGTACCAGGGCGGTGACACTTAATACGAAAAACTTTCTCATGTGCTGCTACCATCAAATTGCAGAAAGCGCTGCTGTGCAATCAGTAACAAATCACACAGTTCCCGCACCGCGCCATAGCCACCGGGTAAACTGGTGCAAAGGTGCGCCTGTTGTTGCAGATAGGGATGGGCATCCCGCACAGCGACAGCCAGGCCACAGTGCTGCATTACCTGCCAGTCGGCCAGATCATCACCTATATAGGCAACCTGATCTGGCTGAAGTTGCAACAGCGCCAGAATTTCCGCAAAGGCGGCCATTTTATTTTCCTGGCCCTGATAGATGTGCTTTACAGTCAGTGCCTTCATGCGCTGCTCTACAATAGCGGAACGCCGGCCGGTGATGACCGCCACCTCAATACCGGCCTGGCGCAATGCTTTGATGCCATAGCCATCGCGGGTGTGAAACGCTTTTAACTCTTCGCCGGCGTTGCCAAGATAGATCCGACCATCCGAGAATACGCCGTCTACATCACATATTAATAGGCGGATTTGACGGGCCAGGTTTGCTTGCTGGTCACTGAGTGGTTGATAAAGTTGCTGATACAGCTCCATTTATAGCACCCCGGCTTTTAATAAATCATGCATATTTAAGGCGCCCACCGGCTGGCGCTGCTCATCGACTACGATCAAGCCGTTAATCTTCTTTTGCTGCATAATGTTCAGTGCTTCTGCCGCTAACATATCGGCTTTGGCAGTAATGCAATTCGCCGTCATAACCTGTTCAATGGCTACGGTATGGATATCCAGGCGTTGGTCCAGAATACGTCGCAA
Source organism: Alishewanella sp. BS5-314 (assembly GCF_025377695.1). Lineage (NCBI taxonomy): Bacteria > Pseudomonadati > Pseudomonadota > Gammaproteobacteria > Alteromonadales > Alteromonadaceae > Alishewanella > Alishewanella sp. BS5-314. The sequence continues at coordinate 2,106,452 of NZ_JACEHJ010000002.1, read as the reverse complement.
ATCACCATCCGTGAAAATACCGGCCAAACTGCCATCGGGATTGACGATAGTGGTCATCCCCAGGCCTTTCTTTGATATCTCCAGTAAGGCGTCTTTAATACTGGCTTGCCGGGCAACGATAGGGACCTGCTCGCCCTGATGCATAATATCTGACAGGCGCAGCAACAGCTTGCGGCCGAGACTTCCACCGGGGTGTGACAGCGCGAAATCATCAGCAGAAAAGCCTCTGGCATCCAGCACCGCGACGGCAATGGCATCACCCATAGCAAGGGTGGCGGTAGTGCTGGCGGTTGGTGCTAAACCCAGTGGGCAGGCTTCCTGTGCTACAGCGACACAGATATGCACATCGGCAACTTGTGCCAGAGTAGAGTCAGGTTTACCGGTCATCGCAATCAGCGGAATACCCAGGCGTTTGATCACCGGTACTATGGTCAAGACTTCCGCTGTTTCGCCGGAGTTTGAAATGGCAATCATAATATCACCGGCTGAAAGCATGCCCAGATCGCCATGGCTGGCTTCTCCGGGATGGACAAAAAACGCCGGCGTACCGGTCGAAGCCAGGGTCGCTGCGATCTTATTGGCAATATGACCTGACTTACCAATACCACTGACAATCACCTTGCCGCTGGCGTCCAGAATCAGTTGGCAGGCACGTTCAAAGTGCTGATCAAGGTATTGTTCCAGTTGCTGCACCGCCTGAGCTTCTATTCGCAGTACTTGCAGCGCCTGATCACGAAAAGTCTGAGAGGCCATAGTTCCTGTCTTACGCAAGTTGAGTAAATAATAAATATTGATAACCGACAAAGCCGCTTAGCAATAGACCACCTTCCAGCCGGTTAATCCGTTGCTGGCGCCCAAGCCGCAGTGACATCAGCAACATCAGCAGGGTGGCAGCAATCATCACATAGCTATCACGGGTCCCTGCGTTAATATCCAGGCTGCCCGGGCCAATCACGGCGCCTAAGCCCAGAACCGCTAAAATATTAAAGATATTGGAGCCGATAATATTGCCCAGCGCTAAATCATCTTCACCTTTTAAAATACCAATCACACTGGCTGCCAGTTCTGGCAGGCTGGTGCCGATGGCAATAATGGTTAAACCAATCACCAGATCGCTTAAGCCAGCATAGCGGGCAATAGTGACTGCACCATGAACCAGCAGTTGCGAACTGGCCAACAGCAATACTAAACCGGCGACGATCCAGAAAATGGCTTTAACGCTGGAGGTCGGTTCCGGCAATTCCGCTTCAATTTCGGCAATTAACGGATCGTCAGGTGTGGCATGTTTACCCCAATACACCAGTGTGGCGATAAAACCAACAAAGCACCCCAGTAATATCAAGCCTTCAGCCCGCGTTAAGTTATGGTCTGATATTAAGTAAAAGCCCAGAAAGGTAAACAGCAGCAGCATTGGAAATTCGCGCTTCAGGGTAAGAGAGGCGACAGCGATCGGTTTTAGTAAGGCTGCTACGCCAATCACCAGCAGGATATTGGTGATGTTTGAACCCAGGGCGTTGCCGACTGAGGTATCTAACCGGCCCTGAGCGGCGGCAGTGGCGGACACCAACATTTCCGGGGCGGATGAGCCCATGGCAACGATGGTTAAGCCGATAATCATTGGCGAGATACCGCTATTACGGGCAATTGAAGAAGCACCATAGACAAAACGGTCGGCGCTCCAAATCAACAAGACCAGGCCGACGATAACAAAGATGATGGCTAACGACAAAGGTGATATCATAGTGTCCGGTTTTAGGAGTAAACAACGAGCAGGTATTTTCCCGCTTCTTGTCAACAAATGCAAAAAAACCTCGGCTTTAGTGCAGTCAGGTACGGCTTTTCGAATTTGCGCATACTTTGTTACGAATTTTTGTAACCACTCCGCAGGTGATTCCGTTTACAATAATACAACCTTGACGTCTGGCAATGATTGCAAACATACAAATATGTATGTAAACATGCCAGTCTGACACTTAAGTTAGCCGTAGCCGGTATCGCGGTTAATTCATGGAGAACGATGTTGTCTGAGATACTAATAGATATTCAGGGGCTAAGCTTTTCGCGCGGTGATCGTCCGATCTACCGGGCCATGAATATGCAGGTGCAGCGTGGTAAGGTCACGGCCATTATGGGGCCAAGTGGCATTGGCAAAACCACACTGCTCAAGCTGATTGGCGGCCAGCTCAAACCTGACAGTGGTAAAATTCTGTTTGAAGGCCGGGATATCCCACGCCTGTCACGCAGCGAGCTGTATCAGGCGCGGAAAAAAATGAGCATGCTGTTTCAAAGCGGTGCCTTGTTTACCGAAATGACCGTTTTTGACAACGTAGCCTTTCCGCTGCGCGAACATACCAAGCTACCGGAGTCGCTGATCCGCCGCATTGTGCTGATGAAGCTGGAAGCTGTTGGCTTACGTGGTGCCCGTGATTTGATGCCAGCTGAATTGTCCGGTGGTATGGCCCGCCGTGCGGCGCTGGCCAGGGCCATAGCACTTGATCCTGAGCTGATTATGTACGATGAGCCCTTTGCCGGGCAGGATCCGATTTCGATGGGCGTGATTGTCCGTCTGATCCGTGAGCTGAATAATGCACTGGGTCTGACCTCAGTAGTGGTATCGCACGATGTGACTGAAGTGATGAGTATCGCTGATTATGTCTATGTGGTGGCGGATAAAACGGTGATTGGCGAGGGCACTCCGGAACAACTACGTAATGATCCTTCGCCGCTGGTGCAACAGTTCCTGCGCGGCGAAGCAGATGGTCCGGTACCTTTCCACTTTAAAGCCGCGGCCTATCAGGATGAATTAATGGAGCTGACAAGGTGATTGCTGACAGATTACAACGAATAGGTCATAGCACCATCAGCACAGTTGCCGGTTTTGGCCGCGCCGGCTTGATGTTGTTTGGTGCCTTACTGGGTAAGCCAGACTTCCGCAAGGGCTTTCCGCTACTGGTGAAACAGCTCTATGTGATAGGGGTTCTTTCACTGCTGATTATTCTGGTATCAGGCCTCTTTATCGGTATGGTACTGGCACTGCAGGGTTATAACGTACTGGTGAAGTTTGGCGCTGAAGGCATGCTTGGGCCTTTGGTTTCGCTGAGTTTACTGCGTGAACTTGGCCCGGTGGTGACAGCCTTGTTGTTTGCCGGTCGGGCAGGTAGTGCATTAACGGCCGAGATCGGCCTGATGAAGGCGACGGAACAGCTGTCCAGTATGGAAATGATGGCTGTCGACCCTTTACGCCGTATTATCGCCCCAAGATTCTGGGCCGGTGTGATCTGTATGCCATTGTTAGCACTAATTTTTAATGCTGTTGGTATTTTAGGTGGCCACCTGGTTGGCGTGGAATGGCTCGGCGTTGATGCCGGTAGCTACTGGTCAGCGATGCAGGCTAACGTCGATCTATATCAGGATGTAATGAATGGTGTCATTAAAAGTCTGGTGTTTGCGCTGGTGGTGATCTGGATTGCCCTGCACAAAGGCTATGATGCTGTGCCAACCTCTGAGGGGATCAGCCGGGCGACGACTGAGACGGTAGTGACGGCGTCGCTGGCTGTTTTGGGTTTTGATTTCATATTAACTGCAGTAATGTTTGGTGGATAAAAGATGACCACACGTAAAATGGAAATACTGGTAGGTGGCTTTATTGTGCTGGCGTTTGCCGCCTTTGTGATGTTGGCGTTACGGGTAGCGGATACCGGCTTTGGCGGTAATTCGCAAACCTATACGCTGTTGGCCAAGTTTGACAACATAGGTGGTCTGAAAGTGCGGTCACCGGTCAAAGTCGGTGGCGTCATCGTAGGTCGTGTCAGCTCGATCGAGCTGGATCGGGTCACTTACACGCCGGTGGTTCGCCTGGCGATTAATACCGAATACAGCAACTTTCCGGAAACCAGCTCGGTTGCCATCCTGACTTCAGGTCTGTTAGGTGAGCAGTATATTGGCTTGATACCGGGCTTTGTCGACGATACGGTCGAGATGCTGGCAGATGGCGACATGATTGAAGACACCCGTTCTGCCATCGTGCTGGAAGAGTTAATTGGTCAGTTTTTATTTAACCGGGGGAACTAATGAACGCCTTACTGAAAAATCTTACTGCCCTGCTTGCGGTTACCACGCTCTGGTTAGCGCCGGCGCAGGCAACGGAAACCTTTAGCGATCCGAACAAACTGATTGAAGTGGTTGCCGATAAAACCTTTAGTCGGATCAAGGCTGATCAGCCACTGATCCAGCAGGATTTAGAGCATCTGCGCACTATCGTCATTGAAGAGCTGCTGCCCTATGTCGATAGCCGCTATGCCGCTGCCACTATTGTCGGCCGCAGCGTAGATATCCGTGCCAATCAAGAAGCCTTTAATGAGTTTGTCAGTGCTTTTGAGCAGTATATGATTGGCTCTTATGCTGGTGCTTTAACTTACTACAAAGAGCAGAAGGTGATGATTGAGCCATCACGCGCCATTGGCAATAACCTGATCACCACAGTGCGTACCCGGGTCATTGATCCGGGCAAGCCGGATATCGTGATTGATTTTAAATTACGCCGGCCGCGTAATGCGGAAACCTGGCTGGTGATCGATATGATTGCCGAAGGTATCTCATTACTGGATAGCAAGCGTGCTGAGTTAAGTAATTTAATCCGCCAGCAAGGCTTGGAGCGGGTAACCGTGATGTTGCGCGAAAAAGCCAAAGATCCGGTAAAGATCCCGGAAGCTGAGCCAGCTGGTACGGCGGAGTAAATTGTGGCACTAACCATTACCCAGCAGGGGCAGGTTCTCGTTTTTCGCGGTGAGCTGGATCGGGAAACCCTGCTCGACTATTTGCCTTTTACGCTGTTAAAAAGCTTATCAGGGCAGGTTGTTTTTGATTTCTCCGCCCTAACCAATGTAGACTCAGCCGGGTTAGCCTGGCTGATCGAACAGCTGGCGCTGGCACAACAGCGGGATCTGCAGTTGCAGATCCGCCAGGCTCCGGCACAACTTCTGTCATTGGCACGAGTTAGCGCCGTTGCCGATCTATTGCCGATAGTCGATTAAGGTGCTCAGATGGAGTTACAACAGATTGAACAGCTGCTGCAAACCGAGCTGCAGCTGAGTGAAGTGTATGTCAAAGCAGAAGGTTCGCATTATGCAGTAACCGCCGTCGGCAGCTGTTTTGATGGGTTAAGTCGCGTTAAGCAACAGCAAATGGTCTACGCACCTTTGATGCAAGCCATTGCTGATGGCAGTATTCACGCGCTCAGTATTAAAGCCTTTACGCCAGAGCAATGGCGTAGAGAAAAGTTACTCAATCCTCCGTTCTGAGATTTTCTATGCAACAGTTTCTTGTTACCGCCAATGGCCCTCTGCAGGGAGAGGTCGTTATCTCCGGCGCTAAAAATGCCGCCCTGCCAATTTTATTTGCCAGCTTGTTGGCCGAGCAGCCAACAACGATCAGCAATGTGCCGCGCTTAAAAGATATTGAAACCACCCTGAAGCTGTTGCAACTTTTCGGTGCCAAGGTCTCACATCAGGATGATGTGGTTAGCGTTGACGCCAGTGCCATCAGTAATCAGTTCGCTCCTTACGAGCTGGTGAAAACTATGCGTGCCTCTATTCTGGCACTGGGCCCGTTACTGACGCGTTTTGGTCAGGCAGAAGTGTCCTTGCCAGGTGGCTGCGCAATCGGCGCCCGGCCGGTTAATCTGCATATCGATGGTCTGCGTAAGATGGGGGCAGAAATTACCGTTGAGAACGGCTATATCAAAGCCCGTGCCAGCCGTTTAAAGGCGGCACATATCGTAATGGATATGGTCAGCGTAACCGGTACTGAAAACCTGATGATGGCCGCCGTACTGGCAGATGGCAAAACCATTATTGAAAATGCAGCCCGCGAGCCGGAAGTGGTCGATTTGGCGGTCTATCTAAACAGTCATGGTGCAAAAATCAGTGGTGCCGGTACCGATACGCTGGTGATCGAAGGGGTGCCAGCACTGCATGGTGGTCAGCACAAGGTACTGCCGGATCGCATTGAAACCGGCACCTTCCTGGTTGCTGCTGCCGTCACCAAAGGTGATATTATTTGCCGTAATGCCGCACCAGCCGATCTGGAAGTGGTATTGGAGAAACTGCGTGAAGCCGGCGCCGAGGTTACTACAGGTGAAGACTGGATCCGCCTGAATATGACGGGCCGAAAGCTGAACTCCGTTGATGTGAAAACGGTACCGCATCCTGGCTTTCCAACCGATATGCAGGCGCAATTTACTGTGCTAAACGTGGTTGCCGAAGGCGTGGGTATGGTCACGGAAACGATCTTTGAAAACCGCTTTATGCACGTACCTGAATTACAGCGCATGGGCGCCCGTATTCGTCTGGAGGGCAATACCGCTGTTTGTCAGCACAGCCCTTCGCTGACCGCGGCTCAGGTGATGGCAACCGATCTGCGTGCTTCGGCCAGTTTGGTCATTGCCGGTCTGGTGGCACAGGGTACTACTGTTGTCGACCGGATCTATCATATTGATCGCGGCTACGAGCGCATTGAAGACAAGCTGCAGCGGCTGGGCGCGCATATCGAGCGGATTAACGCCTGATAGCGAGTTATCTGACCAACGAAAAATACCCGGTTTTAGCCGGGTATTTTTTTTGGCGACGCTTTGTTTGGCGGTGTCGTCGGTGTTAGTGGCAGCGCTATATCAGCGTGCACAAAGTAGTTTAACGGCGACGTTGTTCCCGCACTGTGGTCATGATCGTCAGGCGCTGACCGCCACGATCGATAGTAAAGGGTAGTTCAGTATCAGGCGCAGTTTCCGCGATAAAATTCATCGCTTGGCGCATATCAGCGAATTGTTGGCCAGCAATTTCCAGAATAATATCGCCGCTTTGTAAACCTGCGATGGCAGCCGGACCGCCTGCGGCGACTTCAGTTAGCATTAAACCGTACAGTGGTTGTCCGGTAGAAAACAGACGATCACCGGCAGAGTTCACCACTGCTTCGCCAGACACGCCAAGGTAGCTGCGGGTAACCCGGCCATATTTGATCAGTTTCTCCATAATATTGCGCGCCAACTGGTAAGGCACGGCAAAAAAGATGCCCTGAATGTCCTGATTTTGTACCTGAAAAGCTGCTGCATTAATGCCAACCAGCACGCCATTACTGTTCACCAGGGCGCCCCCTGAGTTCCCTTTGTTGATGGCAGCGTCCATCCGCATAAAATCCGGATAACCGCGTGAGCTCAAACCGGTATTGCCATTCGCACTGATAATGCCCTGAGTGATGGTTTGGCCTAAATTGAGTGGGTTGCCAATGGCCAGTACCAGATCACCGACCTGGGGCTCAATCGACGGATCCTGCGGGATCACCGGCAGATTATCTGCCTGCACGTATAGCACGGCTAAATCAGAGATTTCATCCTGGCCAATTAATACTGCTTCCAGCCAGCGGCCATCCTGCAGCGCCACTTCAATATGGTCGGCGCCATAAACGACATGATAGTTGGTGAGAATATAGCCCTCAGCCGACATAATGACGCCTGAGCCCAGCTCCTGGCGTTCAATAGTTCGGGGCCGCAGCGAACGGGGATCGACGATCCGACTACGGGTATAGACATTGACGACGGCGGGGGCCGCCCTTCTTACAGCACGGCTATAGGATACCGGCGCAGTGCTTTGTTCTTCAGCCTGGGACTGGAAACTGGGCAAGCTGATACCGGCCAGGTTCGGGAAAAACCAAACCAGGATAAATGCCAGGGCCAGGCCATAGGCAATGCTTCGCAGGATAAACAGCAGGCTGGTGCGCACAGTTTCATTTCTGAACGAGAATTAATAGCGCTAGCATAGCATTAAAAGCGGGCAGACAGTAGCGCTAAGCGACTGTTGCCCGCGAAGATTTTTAGCGGATCAGGATATAGAGCAGGCTATCTCCACGCTGGATATTCAGCGCCGCCACACCGCCGTCACGTTGTTCCAGTAAACGGCGTAGCTCATTCATATTGCTAACGCGTTGCCGGTTAACGCCAATAATCAGGTCGCCCTGGCGTAAACCCACCTGCGCAGCGGCTGAATTGGCTTCAATTGCGGTAATTTCAATGCCGCGCTCGGTATTACTGAGGGTTGCCCCTCTGAGCATCGGGTGCAGCTCAGTCGCTTCAACCGTGGTGCTGGCCGCTTCTTGCAGCGTGACTTTGATATTACGCTCACGGCCATCCCGCAGTACGCCAAGCGTCACTTCCCGACCGGCACCCAGGGTAGCAATTTTGGCGCGCAACTCATCAAAACTCTGAATGCGGTTGCTGTTAATGCTGACAATCACATCGCCGGATTGCAGCCCCGCCTTGGCAGCCGCACTGTCGGGCAGAACTTCACCGACAAAGGCGCCACGGTTGACGTTCAGATTTAACGCTTTAGTCAATTCAGCTGTGACATTGGAGCCACGCACCCCGAGGCTGCCACGGCGCACTTCACCAAACTCCAGGATCTGATCAACCAGATTTTTCATCATATTACTGGGAATGGCGAAACCAATACCAATATTGCCGCCGTTGGGGCCAAGGATAGCAGTATTAATACCGATCAGCTCACCACGCAGGTTCACCAGAGCGCCGCCCGAGTTACCGCTGTTAATGGCGGCATCGGTCTGAATAAAGTCTTCAAAGGCATCACCGCGGTTCAGGCCACTGCGGCTTAGTGAACTGATGATACCGGAGGTTACGGTTTGCTCCAGTCCAAAGGGGTTACCGATGGCGATGGCAAAATCACCAACCCGCAATTGATCAGAGTCGGCCAGCGGCAGTTGCACCAGATCTTTGGCTTCAATCTGTAACAGTGCGATATCGCTTTCCGGATCGGCACCGAGTTTTTTCGCGCTAAAGGTGCGGCCGTCTTTCAGCCGTACCTGAATTTCACTGGCGTCCTGTACCACATGGTTATTGGTAACAATATAGCCTTTGGCGGCATCGATAATTACGCCGGAACCCAGGCCACGGAACGGCCGCTCTTCACGCATTTCACCCGGACCGCGCGGCCCAAAGAAATGCCGGAATGCATCGGGTACCCGCTGCCGGACTTCGCGACTACCAGCCACTGAAATATAAACTACGGCTGGCGTTGCTTGTTCCAGCATCGGCGCCAGGGTCGGCATTTCCTGCTGATTGGCGCGATTGAGAAAGGGTAGGGCGGCATTCGCCGGCGTTACCGCAGTGAGGGTGAATGCTGCAAAAACTGCAGCGCTAAGCAAAGACAGTTTTTTATTCATCGTCTGATAGACTCCTCAAGAAAAGGTGAGACTAAGAGGCGCTTTAGATAAAAAAGTTCTGAATTAATCGCCGAAATTTATTGCTGTAAAGGACGAACTTAGTCGTCCTTACGCGGTTTTTCCTTAATCAGCCCGCTGGCCTCACCGGAGTAGTCGCGTGGTTGCTGTTCCGTTACCGAGTGCTGACGGCGACGCTCATCCAGCTGATGTAACGACTGTTTGATCTGGCGGTGGGTGTCGGCCGAAAAGAAATTAATTTCATCCCGCGGATTAACCGGTTGCTCAACCAGTTGCATCTTGGATTGCTGCACATGACGGGCGATCTTGGCGTAGTTATCCTGCAGCTGACTCATTAACTGGTGCGTGGTGTCCAGATGTTCAGACACATCCTGGCGATATTGCGCCAACTGTTTCTTACTTTCATCCAGTTCCTGTTGTAACTTGCTTTGCCCGAATTGGCGGATACTGATTAAACGGGTGGTTACGCCACCGACGATGATGCCAACAACTAACCAGACCAGAGACGTCGTTAAGTCCATGCTAACTCCTTAATTACAAAAATATGGCGTAGTCTACCCTAACTTCTTATACAAGGTGGTAAGGCATGTTAAGATTATGAACCTTAATTAGAGGTTAACCAGCAGACTTTCAAGTAAAACTTATGACGCCACTGGAAAAATATCAGCAAGATCTGAAACGTGCTGATTTTCATTATGATGCTGCGCAGGAGTTTGCGGTTAAGCAACTGCAGCGCCTGTTCGATGATTATATCAACCGCCCGCCTTACAAACCCAGTTTATGGCAGCGCTTGAGTGGTAAGGTGCAGCTACCGCAGCCATTGCTGGGCTTATATTTCTGGGGCGGTGTCGGGCGTGGTAAAACCTATCTGGTGGACACCTTCTACGAATGCCTGCCAGGCGAGCGCAAGCTGCGCGTGCATTTCCACCGTTTTATGCACCGGGTGCATGAAGAGCTAAAACAGCTGAAAGGCGTCAGTGATCCGCTGGAAAAAGTGGCCGATCGCTTTAAGGCGCAAACCGATATTATCTGTTTTGATGAGTTCTTTGTCTCTGATATTACCGATGCGATGATCTTGGGTACGCTAATGCAGGCACTGTTCGCCCGGGGTATCACGCTGGTAGCAACCTCAAATATTGAACCCGATGGCCTGTATCGCAATGGCCTGCAGCGGGCGCGCTTTCTGCCGGCAATTGAACTGATAAAACGCTACACCAAGGTGGTTAATGTCGACAGCGGTATTGATTATCGGCTACGCACCCTGGAACAAGCCGAGATTTATCACTACCCACTTGACCCGCAAGCTGATACCAATCTGGAACAGTACTTTCTGGCACTGTCAGTTGAGCCGCGGCAAAGCGCGGTCAGTATCGAAGTGGCGAACCGTAAACTGCAAACCCGTGCCGAGGCCGATGGCATTGTCTGGTTTAGTTTTTATGAGCTGTGTGAAACCGCCCGTAGTCAGTATGACTATATGGAATTGAGCAAGTTATACCATACCGTGCTGTTATCCGGTGTGCAGCCCATGGGGCAGCATAATGACGATGTGGCGCGCCGCTTTATTGCGCTGGTTGACGAATTCTACGAGCGGCACGTTAAGTTAATTATCTCGGCCGCGGTACCGCTGGAACAGCTATATCAGGGCGGTTTACTCAGTTTTGAATTTAAACGCTGTATCAGCCGGTTACAGGAAATGCAGTCGCATGATTATCTGGCCAGCGAACATTTACCCTAAGCTAAAAAATTTCGCGTCAGACTGCTGATCTTTATTGCTGTTTAATATATAATCCGCGCCCGGCCAACGTTACAGCCTTATACTGCCGTTAGCCCGGCAGTTTTTGCATTCGAAGGGGTGCGATAACGACAAAGTGCATCAGCCCTGCACTTTGTCAGGTGTAACTTTAGTTATTTTGGAATGAGTTTAATGAAAACTTTTACTGCAAAACCAGAAAGCGTAACTCGCGACTGGTACGTTGTTGATGCAAACGGTAAGACATTAGGTCGTATCGCTACTGAGATCGCTGCGCGTCTGCGTGGTAAGCATAAGCCGGAATTCACGCCGCACGTTGACACTGGTGACTACATCATCGTGGTAAACGCTGACAAAGTGGTTGTTACCGGTAACAAAGCTCAGGCGAAAATGTATTACTCGCACACTGGTTTCCCAGGCGGTATCAAAGAAATCAACTTCGAGAAGTTGATTGCTAAGAAGCCGGAAATGGTTCTGGAATCAGCTATCAAAGGCATGTTGCCTAAAGGCCCACTGGGTCGCGCTATGTTCCGTAAGTTAAAAGTTTACGCCGGCGCAGAGCATCAGCACGCTGCTCAGCAACCGCAAGTTTTAGATATTTAATCGGAGCATAACATGGCACAGAATCAATACTACGGAACTGGTCGTCGTAAAAGCTCAACGGCGCGTGTTTTCTTAAAAGCTGGTTCAGGTAACATCGTTGTTAACCAACGTGGCCTGAAAGAGTACTTCGGCCGTGAAACTGCCTGCATGGTAGTAAAGCAGCCGTTAGAACTGGTTGATATGGTAGAAAAGTTTGACCTGTACATCACTGTTAAAGGCGGTGGTATTTCTGGTCAGGCCGGCGCTATCCGTCACGGTATCACCCGTGCACTGATGGAATTTGACGAGTCACTGCGTCCAGCCCTGCGTAAAGCTGGCTTCGTTACCCGTGACGCCCGTCAGGTTGAGCGTAAGAAAGTGGGTCTGCGTAAAGCACGTAAACGTCCACAGTACTCAAAGCGTTAATTTCGTTTTGTACAGAAAAACCCGGTATTACCGGGTTTTTTTTTGCCTGCCGGTTAGCAACCGTGATGAGCTGGCACTGCGACTTTACAATCAGACTAAGATATTAGGTGTTCAGCGCGCCTTAATCCTTGTGCAACGCAAGGCTTTTCATTATGATCGGCAATATTTTGTAATTATAATAATGCTGAATTTCAGCCGCTTAATTTTTAATCGTTAAGCGTTTCAATGTGGAGATGAGTGGATGAGCAATGCGCCTGTAGATCATGGTCGCCGCCGCTTCCTGACCATTGCAACCTCTGTTGTGGGGGGCGTTGGTGCCATAGGAGCTGCTGTGCCCTTTATTGCGTCCTGGAATCCGAGTGAGCGGGCTAAACAAGCCGGTGCGGCAGTAAGTGCTGACATCAGTAAACTCGAAGATGGGCAACTAATCCGCGTAGAGTGGCGTGGTCGCCCGGTGTGGATCGTAAAGCGTACCGAAGAAATGCTGGCCCAACTGGCCGATACCGAGAACCGCTTACGGGATCCAGGTTCCAAGGAGCCGCAACAGCCCGCTTATGCCCAGAACCGTCATCGTTCCATCAAGCCGGAAATCTTTATTGCCGTCGGGATCTGTACTCACCTGGGCTGTTCACCAACCTATCTGCCAAGTGACTTTGCGGCACAGGTTGAAGGCATCCGCTCTGGTTTCTTCTGTCCTTGCCACGGTTCCCGTTTTGACATGGCTGGCCGGGTGTTCCAGAACGTACCTGCCCCAACCAACCTGATGATTCCTCCGTATATGTTTATCGATGACAACACCGTGCTGATCGGTGAAGACGAGGGGGCTGCCTGATGTTTAAGAATATTATGAGCTGGATTGAGTACCGCTTACCCTTTATGGATAAGATGAACCTGCATGTGATGCAGTATCCGGCACCAAAAAACTTTAACTTCTGGTACTTTTTCGGCTCGCTGGCGATGTTAGTGCTGGTAAACCAGATCGTGACCGGTATCTGGCTGACCATGAACTATGAGCCATCAGCCGAAGGTGCTTTTGCCTCTATCGAATACATCATGCGTGATGTCGAGTACGGCTGGTTACTGCGTTATATGCATTCAACCGGTGCCTCTGCTTTCTTCGTCGTGGTCTACCTGCATATGCTGCGCGGTATGATGTACGGCTCTTACCAGAAGCCACGCGAACTGCTGTGGATCTTCGGTATGCTGATCTTCTTAGTTCTGATGGCAGAAGCTTTCATGGGTTATATGCTGCCATGGGGCCAGATGTCGTTCTGGGGTGCGCAGGTAATTATCTCGATCTTCGGTGTTATTCCGTTTATTGGCGATGATTTAACGCTGTGGATCCGCGGTGACTATGTTATCTCTGGTGCTACCTTAAACCGCTTCTTTGCGCTGCATGTTATTGCCTTACCACTGGTGTTGGTGATCCTGGTGTTCCTGCACATTATGGCACTGCATGAAGTGGGTTCGAACAACCCGGACGGTATCGATATCAAACGCGATAACGATGGTTCTGTTGAACTGACCGAAGCCGACAAGAAGTTTACTTTCCACCAGTATTTCACCAAAGGTGGCAAGAAAGTGATTGTCGATGCGATTCCATTCCACCCGTACTACACGGTAAAAGACTTAGTGGGTGTTGCCGGCTTCCTGTTAGCCTTTGCTTTTGTGATCTTCTTTGTGCCTGAGGGCGGTGGTTTCTTCCTGGAGCCGCCAAACTTTGAAGTGGCTAACCCAATGAAGACGCCTGAGCATATTGCACCAGTTTGGTACTTCACGCCATTCTATGCCATCTTACGTGCTATTCCGGATCCGTTACTAGGCGCTATCGCGATGTTCCTGGCCATCCTGGCACTGGCGTTACTGCCGTGGATTGACCGTGGCAAGGTACGCTCTGTGCGTTACCGTTGTGAACTGCACCGCTGGAACCTGGTGATGTTCTGCATCAGCTTTGTAGCGCTGGGTATTCTGGGTGTGTTACCTGCGACACCAACTTATACCGTGTTGTCTCAGATCTTCTCATTTACCTATTTCGCGTTCTTCGGTTTGCTGTGGTTATACAGTAAAAATGAGAAAACCAAACCACTGCCAGTGAGGTTAACCTGATGATGAAAAAGTTACTTTCTGCTGTTGCATTATTAGCCTCATCGCTGGCAATGGCGGCGGGCCCGACGATTCCGCTGGACAAGGCGCCAATCGATCTACGGGATAAAGCATCATTACAAAATGGTGCCAAGTTATTCCAGAACTATTGCCTGGGTTGTCACCAGATGCAGTACCAGCGTTACTCCCGGACCTTTAAAGATCTGGGGATCCCGGAAGATCTGGGCATGGAGCATCTGATGTTTACCGGTGAAAAAGTCGGTGATCATATTACTAATGCGATGCCAGCGGACTATGCTGAAAATTCCTTCGGCGTGTTACCTCCGGATCTGACTAACGTTGCCCGGGTGCGTGGTGCTGATTGGTTATATACTTATCTGCGCACCTTCTATGTTGATGACAGCCGCCCGTTTGGCGTTAACAACAAGGTATTCCCGTTGGTAGGTATGCCGCATGTGCTGCAAGAGTTGCAAGGCGTACCTTATCAGGCTTATGAAACCCGCCTGGTGGATGGTCAGCCGAAAGAAATCTACGTTGGTATCCGTACTGACGGCAGCGGTGAGCTGAGCCCGGAAGAGTATGATCGTGCAGTGGCCGATTTGGTGAACTATATGGTTTACACTGGCGAGCCAACCAAACTGGAAGCCCGCTCTTTGGGGATCAAGGTGATGATCTTCTTATTGATCTTCTTCGTGCTGGCTTACCTGCTGAAGAAAGAATATTGGAAAGATGTTCACTAAGCATTTGTTTTTAAAATAGTTACTATCGGGGGCCTTGTGCCCCCTTGCCGTTTTAACTGTACCGGAGGAATAGATGGCGATCATTGCCAATAAACGCCCTGTGATGACATTATTTTCAGCTGTTGATGATATGTGTAGTCATCAGGTCCGCATAGTGCTAGCGGAAAAAGGCGTAACGGTTGATATTCTCCAGGTAACGCCGGACAACGTGCCGGAAGATCTTTACGAAGTTAACCCCTATGGCAGCTTGCCAACCTTACTGGATCGCGAGCTGGCGCTGTATCAGGCAGATATCATTATGGAGTACCTGGACGAGCGCTTCCCGCATCCGCCACTGATGCCGGTTTATCCGGTTGCCCGTGGTCAGGCACGCTTAATGATGTATCGCATTAAGCATGACTGGTACAGCCTGGCAGAGAAAATTCTGCAGGGTGATGACGAAGCGGCCATTGCGCGTCAGGAGTTAAAAGAAGGACTGCTGTCGATTGCACCGCTGTTTAGTGAAGCGCCGTTTTTTATGAGTGAAGAGTTTGGCCTGGTTGACTGTTATATGGCTGTGTTGCTGTGGCGCTTACCTTTACTGGGTATTGAGTTAAACGGCAGCGGTAGCAAACAACTGAAAACCTATATGAACCGCATTTTTGAACGCGATGCGTTCCAGGCCTCATTAACAGAAGCTGAGCGCGAAATTCGTAAGGGGATGCCGCTCTGATGCAAAAGATGACGGCCAACCGGCCCTATTTATTGCGCGCCTTTTACGACTGGATAGTCGATAACAAGTGCACGCCTTATCTGGTGGTCGATGCAACCTATCCGGCGGTAAAGGTGCCGCAGCAATTTGTACAAAATGGCCAGATCGTGCTGAATATTCTGCCTTCTGCCATTGGTAATCTGCAGCTGGGCAATGAGTTAATCACCTTTAATGCCCGTTTTAGTGGTCAGCCCTTTGCGCTGTCGATTCCGGTAAAGGCCGTGCTGGCTATCTATGCCCGTGAAAACGGTGCCGGCACTGTCTTTACACTGGAAGAAGACGAAGAGGATGATCAGGATTTTGTTTCTGATGCTACGCCGGATGACTTGCCGCCAGAGCCGCCGAAGCCGGGGCGCGGCAGCCACCTGAAAGTTGTGAAGTAATGTAAGTCAATAAAGCCGGGTTTCCCGGCTTTATGCATCTTATCCTGTTAGGTATTTCCAATCTTGTTTTAGCTGCTGCAAAGTTGGCGCGATGCCGGTGTGACCAACATGGGCTGTCAGTTTTTTTGCGCCAGCTGCCAAAAGCTTTTGATCAGCGGTTCCTGCTGCCGCTTTGCCAGCATACAGATCCCCAGGTCAAACGGCTGAAACGGATATTGATGTTCCAACACCCGTACCCGCTCTTTTACCGGGCTATGCTGCAACACCGGATCCGGCACTATGCTGACACCGCTGCCTAATGCCACCATCGACACCAGGGCTTCGTGGCCATCAACCTTGGCCACTACAGCCGGATTAATATTGCAGTCTTTCAGCCAACGGTCAAAACGACTGCGCGCCGGACCATGCTCGGGCAGGATCAGCGGTATCTCATTCCAGTTTACCTCTGCACCGGCCAGTAAATCATTAACCCGGCACGGGATCACCGGTGCAATCAACCGCACCGGCAGGCTGGCAATGCTTTGAAAGTACATGGTAGTTGGCAGCTGCTCCGGGCGGGCGGCGATAGCAACATCGGCTTCATCCTGCTTAATGCGGTCAATAGCCTGCGCCGCATCACCGGTACTCAGCTGAATTTCTGCCTTTGGGCAGTGCAGGCGAAATTTATCCAGCAGCGCCGGCAGATGGCTATAGCTGGCGGTAACGGTACAGTAAATCCTTAAGGTACCGCTAAGCTCGCTGCTGGCTAGCTGTAAATCCAGTTGCAGCTGATGCCATTCATCCAGCCACAGCCTTACAAAGCGTTGAAAGCGGCTGCCGGCCGTGGTCAGTTTCACCGTTCTGTTATCGCGTTCAAATAAGCTGCTGCCGAGCTCTTCTTCCAGCCGTTGGATCACCCGGGTCAGAGTGGAGGGGCTAACAAACATCTGCTCGCTGGTGCGGGCATAATTCAGGCTGCTGGCCAGATGTAAAAACAGTTGTGCGCTACGAATATCCATCTTTATTGCAGAATGTGAAATGCAGTGTTGAAAATATATCACTTCACGCAATAAAAGTCGCGTTATAGACTGATTTCATCAAAGCAGCGCATCCCTGATGAAAAACCCGCTGCTCCTGTTGGCAAAAGCCACAGCACGAATGTTGGAACTGACGATGAGCAATTACTTTAATACCTTAAATTTACGCCAGCAGTTACGCCAGTTAGGCCAGTGCCGCTTTATGGACAAAGCTGAGTTCGTTAACGGCTGCAGCTTTATCAAAGATTGGAATATAGTGATCGTCGGTTGTGGCGCGCAGGGCCTGAATCAAGGGCTGAATATGCGCGACTCAGGGTTAAACATCAGCTATGCGCTGCGTGATGAAGCCATCGCCGAAAAGCGGGCTTCGTACCAAAAAGCCAGTAGCAATGGCTTTACTGTCGGTACTTATCAGCAGTTAATTCCAGGTGCCGATCTGGTATTAAACCTGACCCCGGATAAGCAGCATAGCAGCGTAGTGGATGCCATTATGCCGCTGATGAAGCAGGGCGCGACCCTGGCTTACTCGCACGGCTTTAACATCGTCGAAGAGGGTAAGCAGATCCGGCCTGATATTACGGTGATTATGGTGGCACCTAAGTGTCCGGGTACCGAAGTACGGGAAGAATATAAGCGCGGCTTCGGCGTACCGACCTTAATAGCAGTGCATCCGGAGAACGATCCTAAAGGTCAGGGGCTGGAAATTGCCAAAGCCTATGCTTCCGCAACCGGCGGTGATCGGGCCGGGGTATTAGAGTCCTCCTTCGTTGCCGAAGTAAAATCCGATTTAATGGGCGAGCAGACCATTCTGTGTGGCATGTTGCAAACCGGCGCTATTCTGGCCTTTGACAAGATGGTTGCCGATGGTATGGAAGCCGGTTATGCCGCAAAACTGATTCAGTATGGCTGGGAAACCGTAACCGAAGCCTTAAAGCACGGTGGCATCACAAATATGATGGACCGGCTGAGCAATCCGGCCAAGATCAAAGCTTATGATCTGGCAGAGGAGTTAAAAGGCACCTTACGTCCGCTGTTTGAAAAACATATGGACGACATTATCAGTGGCGAGTTCTCCCGCACTATGATGGCAGACTGGGCTAATGATGATAAAAACCTGCTGACCTGGCGTGAGCAAACCCGTGACTCGGGCTTTGAACAGGCGCCGGTATCCAGCGAGCAGATCAGCGAACAAGAATATTTTGACCGCGGCATCCTGTTAGTGGCCATGGTAAAAGCCGGCGTCGAGCTGGCCTTTGAAACCATGGTCGATGCCGGCATTATCGAAGAGTCGGCTTACTATGAGTCGCTGCATGAAACGCCATTAATTGCCAATACCATCGCCCGTAAGCGCTTATATGAAATGAACGTGGTGATTTCGGATACGGCTGAGTACGGTAACTACCTGTTTGCTCATGCTGCAGTACCTTTGCTGCGCGATAAGGTAAATAGTTTAAGTAGTGAATATATCGGCAAGGGCTTAAGCAGCAGTCAGAATGGTGTCGATAACCTGAAGCTGATTGCCGTCAATGAAGCTATCCGCCAGCATCCGGTGGAAGTGGTAGGTAAAAAATTACGCGGCTATATGACAGCAATGAAACGCATTGTCGAGGCGAATTAAGCCAGCGCGCAAAGAATGATGTGGTTACAGGTCGTCAGGCCAGACACAGTGTGCCGCCTGACACCTGACCAATAATGATGTTATACGTGGACCTTGGTTGTTTTGCCCCGCTTGTCGGGGCTTTTTTTTGGGTGTAAGGTCAAGCACAACAGGCAGCTAAAGGAAATTGTAGAGATGAAAACCATAGCGCTGGTCGCGCATGATGGCAAAAAGGCCGCTTTACTGGATTGGATCGACCGGCACCGGCTGTTTTTTGCGGATAAGAAGCTGGTAGCAACCGGTACCACCGGCAAACTGATTAGTGAGCGCTTACAACAGCAGGTGCAGTGTCTGGCCAGTGGTCCGCTCGGAGGTGACCAGCAAATCGGCGCTTTAATTGCCGAACAGCAAATCGACTGGCTGATCTTTTTCTGGGATCCGCTGTCATCGCAGCCGCACGACCCGGATGTTAAGGCCTTGATCCGGCTGGCCGTGGTCTGGAATATTCCGGTGGCTTGTAATATCGCCACCGCAGACTTTATTATCCATTCCAGTTTGTACCAGCAGGACTACCAGCGTCAGATACCGGATTTTAAAGCTCATAACGACAGGTTTAGGGGTTAGGGCGTCAACCCGCCCTCGGCAGCTTACAGGTTTTAATGCCGAGCAGAGTATAGGCCGGACAGAAATTAAATAACCCGGTCAGCAGCGGGATCACGCCCAGCCAACCCCACCAGCCAATGACGCTGGTGGCGGCCGCTGCAATCAACACCACACCAACAATAATGCGTATTACCTTATCAATACCGCCAACATTTGCTTGCATTTTCGACTCCAGTTTAGCTTTACCTTATGTAAGATAGCGTTAATTCACCGCTCTGGCCAGGTACATCAGCGGAAAAGTTGCGCCAGCGCATAGTTTATTATTGAGAATTGTTCTTGTTTATGTTTAGATGTGCGCAATCGTTATTACCTAATGCGGAGCTGTGATGAAACTAAATAAAATGCTGTTATTGGTTGCCGCTAGCCTGGCATCCTGTGCTTTACACACCAGTGCTGCTTTTGCGGCTGAAGTGAATGTTTACTCCGCCCGACAGGAGGAGCTAATCAAGCCGTTACTGGACAAATTTACTGCTGAAACCGGGATCAAGGTCAACTTAATTACCGGCAATGCCGATGAACTGATCACCCGCATCAGCAGCGAAGGTCGCAATAGTCCGGCCGATCTGCTGTTAACCACCGATGTCGGCCGGTTAGCCCGCGCTAAGCAGCAAGGCGTATTACAGGCCGTATCCTCTGACACCTTACAACAACAGATCCCGGCCAATCTGCGTGATCCGGCTGGCGTGTGGTATGGCCTGACCGTACGCGCCCGGCCAATCATGTATGTCGAAGGTAAGGTTGATCCGAAGCAGTTATCAACCATGGCTGATCTGGCCGATCCGAAGTGGAAAGGCAAGATTTGCGTGCGTTCATCCAACAATGTCTATAACCAGTCGCATATTGCCGCCATTATTGCGCATGACGGTGTAGCAAAGGCCGAAGCCTGGGCGCGTGGTCTGGTGGCGAACTTTGCCCAGCCACCGCGTGGTGGCGACCGTGATCAAATCAAGGCGGCTGCAGCCGGGGTATGTGATATTGCCTTAGCGAATACTTACTATCTGGCTGGAATGCTGGCTGATCCAGCCGAGCAGGCTGCGGCGTCTAAAGTCAAAGTGTTCTGGCCGGATCAGCAAGGCAACGGTGCTCATATCAATATTTCCGGTGCCGGTGTGGCGACTTTTTCACCAAATAAACAGAATGCGGTGAAATTGCTGGAGTATATGGTACAGCCGGCAGCACAACACTGGTATGCTGAAGCGAATCATGAATATCCAATTCGCGCTGATGTGAAAATCAGCACGCTTCTTGAAGGTTTTGGCACCTTTAAAGCAGACAATTTAGAGCTGGAGCAGTTAGGTGAACTTAATGCCGAGGCAATCCGCGTTATGGATCGTGCTGGCTGGCGGTAACACTGTACCGCCAGAGCAAGGGGGTTTAGCCCCTTGCTAAAATCACTGTTGTTTGATCGTTGGCGCTGGGCAGTATTACTGCCCGCGTTATTATTAGCCCTGCCTGTTATTATTATCTTTGCCAGCTGGCTGGAGCCACAAACCGAGATCTGGCGGCATCTGCGTCAAACTGTGCTGGCCGACTATGTGGTGAACTCTTTGCTGCTGGCTGGCGGCACCGGTCTGGGAGCGCTGTTAATCGGGACCGGCAGTGCCTGGCTGATTAGTCAGTATCAATTTTTTGGCCGCCGCTATCTGCAATGGCTGTTGCTGCTGCCACTGGCGATGCCGGCCTATATTATCGCTTACACCTATACCGGCATGCTGGATTTTGCAGGGCCGGTACAAAGTCAGCTCCGTTCCTGGTTTGGCTGGTCTTTTGGCGATTATTGGTTTCCGGAGATCCGCTCGCTCGGTGGCGCTATTCTGATGCTGGCGCTGGTACTTTATCCCTATGTTTATATGCTGGCGCGCAACGCTTTCGCTGAACAATCGGCGTCTTTGTTGGAAGCCAGCCGCACGCTTGGCCTGACTCCGCGGCAGCATTTCTGGAAGGTGGCTTTGCCGCTGGCCCGGCCTGCTATTTTAACCGGCATGGCACTGGCGATGATGGAGGCCTTTGCCGACTATGGCACAGTGCAGTATTTTGGCGTGCCAACCTTTACCACCGGTATTTTCCGCACCTGGTTTGGTATGGGCAGTGCTCAGGCGGCCGCCCAGCTAGCGGCGTTATTAACCAGCTTTGTGCTGTTTTTGCTGTTACTGGAAAAATGGTCACGCCGCAAAGTCCGCTATTATCATCAGGGCCAAAAGCACAGTGCGCCGGCGCTTAGGCGGGTTGGGCCCTTGCGGCAGCTGACGTTGTTGGCGCTATGTTTATTACCGGTGGTACTGGGCTTTATCTTACCGGCCTGGCGCTTACTCAGCTGGGCGCTGGCCAACTGGCAGCGAACCCTGAATGCCAATTTCTGGCAGCTGGTGTGGAATAGCTTTTCCCTGGCGGCGATGGCCGCGTTGTTATCGGTGCTACTGGCGTTGTTGTTTGCCTACGCCAAAAGATTAAGACGCGATCCGCTGGTGCGCTTACCGGTGCAACTGGCGGCGCTGGGCTATGCGGTACCGGGCACTGTTATCGCTATTGGTGTGATGATCCCACTGGCCTGGTTTGACCGTCATGTCGATCTGCTGGCCGAGCAGTGGTTTGGCATTCGCACCGGTTTGCTGTTATCCGGCACCCTGGCGGCGCTGTTGCTGGCCTACAGTGTGCGCTTTCTGGCTGTATCCTTACATGGTATCGAAGCCGGCTTGGCCCGGATCAAACCCAATATGGATAACGCCGCCCGCTCTATGGGCTATAGTCCGCTGCAGGTATTGCGTAAGGTGCATGTGCCATTGTTAAAGGGCAGTGTTTTTACCGCGCTGCTGCTGGTGTTTGTTGATGTATTAAAAGAATTACCGGCCACGCTGATCTTAAGGCCTTTTAACTTTAATACTCTGGCGGTCAGGGCGCATGAACTGGCTTCTGATGAACGCCTGGCTGACGCAGCCTTACCTGCGCTGGCGATAGTGCTGGTTGGCTTGTTACCGGTGATCTTACTGGCACGCTCTACTGAGCGGCGTATGCAAGGAACAGAATAATGTTGGCATTAGAGCAGCTGGCTATCGCTTATGGCCGGCATACGGTTGTAAAAGACATTTCGTTGTCGCTGGCAGAGGGGCAGATTGGTTGTTTAGTCGGCCCTTCAGGCTGCGGCAAAACCACTATTTTGCGCGCTATTGCCGGCTTTGAAGCGCCGCAGAGCGGACAAATTCGCCTGCAGGGGCAAACGGTGAGTAGTGCTAACCAGCAGCTGGCGCCCGAGCAGCGGAAAATTGGCATGGTGTTTCAGGATTTTGCGCTGTTTCCGCATCTGACCGTGGCTGACAATATCAGTTTTGGCTTACAGCAGTACAGTAAGGCCGACAAGGCTGCTAAAGTAAAGCAACTGCTGCAGTTGGTTGGTTTGCCGGATCTGGGGGAGCGTTATATCCATCAGTTATCCGGTGGCCAGCAACAACGGGTGGCGCTGGCGCGGGCACTGGCACCGGAGCCAAAAGTTCTGCTGCTGGATGAGCCTTTCTCCAGTCTGGATGCTGAGTTTCGTGAAGTGTTGGCGCGCGATATCCGCAAAATTTTAAAGCAGCTACAGATTACGGCGGTACTGGTGACCCATGATCAGTTTGAAGCCTTTGCCATGGCCGATATGATTGGCGTGATGCAACATGGTCAGCTGCAGCAATGGGCGACGCCGTACGAGCTGTACCACCGTCCGGCCAGCCGCTTTGTCGCCGACTTTGTTGGCCGCGGAGTAATGTTACCGGGCACTATGTTGGATCAGCAACGGGTGGAAACCTGCCTTGGCATCTTCCGTCAGCGCTATTTGCCGGATGTGCAGGCGGGCGACCAGGTTGATGTCCTGATCCGGCCGGACGATATTGTGCACGATGATGAAAGTGCGATTCAGGCCACTGTTGCCGATAAAGCCTTTCGTGGCTCACATATCCTGTATACGCTGGCGCTGACTGGTGGCGAATTGGTCTATTGTCTGGCGCTGAGCCATCATAACCATGCTATTGGTGAGCAGATTGGCATCCGTCTGGATTTAGACCATCTGGTGCTCTTTCCGCGGACCCTAAGCGCAGCAAGCGGTTTAAATTAGCGGGCTGTTGGCTCCGGTAGCAACTCTGCCAGGATCTGCTGCAGTTCACCGCTTTGCCGCAACTGTTGCAGGCCGCGGTTAAAACGCAGCTGTAGCTCAGCACTTCCCGCTTTTTGACGCGGGAATGCCAAATGCATAGGTTTTTCCTCTATAGGTTCAGTGACCCAGTTAATCCGCACTTGCTGTAGTGGCTCGGGCAGTTGTCGCAGCAGGTACAGGCCGTTTTGTAAGTCGGCCGGTATCAAGTCGACCCGCTTTAACGCCAGCATCCGGAACACCTGATCATCGGTTGCGACACTCACCTTCTGTAGCGGACTATTTAGCAGCAGCGGGCTTTGCGCATAGCCAGTGACCATCCCCAGCGTGCTGTCACTTTGTAATACGCTGTTCAGATCATCTATCAGTTGTAGCTCACCGGCCCTTTTAAATAATACGATCTGATTGGCGTAGATAGCATCCGAATACAACAATTGCTGTTCCCGCTCTGCCGTATGCCAGATCGCCAGAATGCCATCGTAAAAGCCTTGCTGCGTATCATAAAGTGCCCGGGCAAAAGGCATAAAGGCAATCTCAATATCAATGCCTTCGTAGGCAAAGGCGCGGCGGACAATTTCGGATACAGCGCCTTGTCGCGGCAACTCAGTACCGTAATGCGGTACATAATCACTGCTGGCCAGTACAATACGCTGCTTATCCTGGGCCGGTAATGCCGTGGCCAACAGGCAAAGCAAAGATAACAAAGCAAGTTTCCACGAAAACGCCATAAATGCCTGAGTTAAAGCGGGTAGGGAAGTTAAGCTTAGCAGAGCAAATGCGAAAAATAAAAAAAGGTGCGCTAAGCCAAGCCGCACCTCCAGGAAGAACTGATTAACTGATACCGCAGTTTGGTGCTGGCTTAATCCTTTAAAAAGTCTGCGATCTGCGCTGCCACCGCACTGATATTGACCACCCCATCCAGATGCCCCCAGTCACCGGGAATTTCTGCCAGGGTCACCTGCGCCGGTGGCATGGCCGCTGCGCTTTGAACTGACATCTTGGGCAGTAGCAGTTGATCACCGCTCGCCGGCAAAAATAAGGTTTTCGCCTTGACCTGCTGTAACGCCTGTTGCCAGTTATCGCCCATACCGGCGCGCCAAAGCTGCGAGGCACGGATCAGATACAGGATATGGTTGGCGTCCTGCAATTTACTGCGCTCAGCGGCCTGAGCCAGTAATTGCTGCCAGGCAGAAAAGGGCGCTCGGATATCCTGCCGCGGCGCCTGATCCTGCAGCGGATCGGTAAAGCGCTGATTAAAAGCCGTTGGATAAAGGGCGTCCTGAGTGATATAGGCCACGGCCGTGCTCAGGCCCTGCACAGGTTGGCCATAGGCATAATAGTCGCCATCCCGCCAGGCTGGATCCTGTTTAATCGGATAGGCCCAACGCTCCAACCGCACTGCAGCCCAGGCGTCCATATAGGCCGTGCCAATCACCGGGATCAAGCGCTGCACCCGCTGTGGATAACGTACCGCCCACTCAATGGCCTGAAACGAGCCCATAGAGGCGCCAATCACCGCATGCAGTTGCTGAATACCCAGGCTATCCAGCAGCTGGCGTTGTACCTCGACAAAGTCGGTGATGGTCACCACCGGAAAGCTGAGCCCCCAGGGCTTGCCTGTTGCTGGATTGATGGTCGCCGGGCCTGTGGTAATTACCTTGGGATCAAACACATTCGCATTAACCAGGGTATCGACACTGATCACATAAAACTTATTGGTATCAATGGCTTTACCTGGACCAATAATGGCATCCCAGTAGCCGGCTACGGCATCATCCGGCTGGTATTTACCGGCGGCGTGCGAGGTGCCGGAAAAGAAATGGGTGATCAAAATGGCATTGGACTTGTCGGCATTAAGTTTGCCATAGGCTTCCCAGCCAACCCGTACCGGAGCAATCTGCTGCCCGGATTGGGTGGTAAAACTGGCAATTTCAAAGGCTTGCTTTTCCACCAGCAAGGATTCGGCCCGGCTGCAACTACTCAGCAGCAGTAAGCCAAGCAGTAAACTCACCTTGAGCAGTGGTAGCCGCAGTTGCACAAGTAGTTGCAGAAGCAGTAGCATCTTAAACTCCGTTAAAACCATTGAAATAACAGGATGGCCAGCACCACACCCAGTAATGGCATCAGCACACTGACTACCGCTACCGGCCAATAGGCGTTCTGGTGTGTTTCGCCACAAATTGCGCGGATGGTGGTGACCACATAGCCATTATGTGGCAGTGAGTCGAGCGCACCGGATGAAATGGCGACCACCCGGTGCAGTTGCTCGGCATCCACGCCACGTTCCAGATAGGTTGGCGCAATTTCCGGCAAGGCGATAGCCTGACCGCCAGATGCCGATCCGGTTAAACCAGCAATAGCACTTACCGCCACTGCGGCGCCAATCAGTTCCGGGCCGGGTAAGTGTGTCATAAAATGGACCACCTCGCCAAAGGCGGGAGTCAGTCGCGCCACACCGCCAAAACCGACTACAGCAGCAGTGTTACCTATGGCCAGCAAGGCACCCAGTACGCCTTCATTGGTGGCGGCGGCCGGGTTGTGCAGAAAGCGGAAATTCAGCAGATATAAACTTACCACACCACCAGCCAGCGCAATAATCAGCGCAGCTTGCTGCAGGCTGTCGTGCAACAGGAATGATGTAACCAGTACCACCAGCAGCGGGATTAAGCCGGTTAACCAATGCGGCAGGGCTTTATCGCTAAGTTCCGGATCTGTGGCGCGGGCAATAAAGTGCTCGCCGCGGGCTTGTGCGCCTTTGATCATCCACATTAGCGCGGCGTAACCGCCAATGGCCATAAAGGCGGCGACGACTAAACTGACTTCCCAGCCGGCATAAGGGGTGGTACCCAGATAAGGAATGGGGATCCAGTTTTGGATCTCGGGTGAGCCGGCAGAGGTCATGGTAAAGGTGACAGAGCCGAGCGCCAGTGTTGCCGGAATAAAGCGCCGCGGTAAGTTAGCGCCTTTAAACAGGCTTACGGCCATCGGGTAAGCGGAAAACGCCACCACAAATAAGCTGACGCCACCATAGGTTAACACCGCACAAGCCAGTACGATAGCCAGCACAGCCCGCTTATGCCCCAGTCGTTTCACAATCGCCAGTGCCACAGCATCGGCAGCGCCGGTATGCTCCATTAGCTTGCCGAACAGCGAGCCGAGCAGAAACATCAGAAACCAGTTGGCGACAAAACCGGAAAAACCGTTCATATAGCCGTGCACAAAATCAATCTTATCGGCTACCTGCCAGAACGGAATACCATTGGTCAGCGCCACCAGCAGGGCACAGAGCGGGGCCGTGATAAAGAGGTTAAAGCCGCGCATGGTCAGGACAATCAGCAGCCCCAGACCAAGCAGTAAACCGAGCAAACTTAACATCGGATAATCCTTGTTCTTGTTTTTTTCTAGTCTGATACAGTCTGCCCATGTCAGCCATAGTACTAAGGTACAGGTTAATATTTCTGCAATCGCGGCTACTCTAGACATATAACAACGCCGGAGTACCCAGGTAATCCGGTAACAAAAAGCAGACAGCACAACATCGACACAACAGGAGGGCCGGTTATGGCCAACAACAATAAGATTAACTATCGCGCCACTTATCCCCGTAATCTGAAGCCGAGCCTGCTGGCACTGGCTATTAGCAGCTGTCTGGCCATGCCAGCCCTGGCACAGGAAACCACCAGCAGCGATGATGAGGCGGTTAAGCTGGAGCGTATTGAAGTCACCGCCCGCCGCACTGTAGAAAATCTGCAAACAGTACCGGTAGCAGTAACCTCGTTAGGCGAAGAGCAGCTGGCACAGCGTGGTATCGATAATATTACTTCGGTACAACAGTACTCACCGAATACCACCTTGCAGGTATCGCGCGGCACCAACAGCACCCTGACCGCCTATATCCGCGGTATTGGTCAGCAGGACCCGCTGTGGGGCTTTGAGCCCGGCGTCGGTATCTATATCGATGATGTGTATCTGGCACGGCCGCAAGGTACGGCACTGGATGTGTATGATGTTGAACGCGTTGAAGTACTGCGTGGACCCCAAGGTACCCTCTATGGCCGCAATACCATCGGTGGTGCGGTAAAATATGTGACCAAGGAATTGTCGGGCGACACCCAATTTGCGGTACGTGGCACCCTGGGTAGCTACAAACAAAATGATCTTAAAGTATCCGGTCAAACCGGCCTAACTGACACCGTCTTTGTCGGCGCTGCGCTGGCCATGTATAACCGTGATGGCTTTGGCCGGTTCCTGAACACCGGCGACCATAACTACAATAAAGATTTGATGTCTGGCCGGGTCAGCTTACAATGGAACGCGGCGGACAATTTCAAAGTGCGGTTAGCGGCCGATAAAACCGTTGACGAATCCAACCCACGTGGCGGCTTCCGGTTGTTCCCCAGTGTACGGGCACCGAACGATGTGCGGCCAACCAAGGTTTATGATGCCAATATCAGTATGCCGGTAGAAAACAAGGTTGAAACTGAAGGCCAATCATTAACGCTAAGCTGGGATGTTAACGATAACTGGACCGTGAAGTCTATCACGGCCCGCCGTGAGGGTGTCACGGATACCAATATAGACTTTGACTCTACTTCGGTACCGACGCTGGATATTCCGGCTTTCTATGAAGATAAACAAACTTCACAAGAGCTACAGTTCCTGTACAACAGTGACCGTTTAAAAGTTGCCAGCGGTATCTATTATTACTCGGGCGAAGCTTGCGGCGCCTTTGGGCAGGTAGTTTATGGCCTGTCTACTACTGAGAACGGCGGCTGTGTCGATACTGAAAGCCGTGCTTTCTACTCCCAGGGCAGTTATCGGTTAGATGATAAATGGTCGGTGACACTGGGTGGCCGTTACACCAAGGATGACAAAGACGCTAATGTTTACCGTTATGTTTACAGCGGTTATAAATTCCCACGCCGGCCGGGCGGTACACGTATCGGTGTACAAACCGATTTTGCTGACAGCGCCAGCTTTAGTCATTTCTCACCTCGCTTAGGGGTAGAATACCAGCACAGTAACGATATGATGCTGTACGGTAGCTATACCAATGGCTTTAAGTCAGGTGGTTTTGATATGCGGGCCAACCAGGCAGTTAACCCGGATGCCAATAAGCCTTATACCGAAGAAACCGTTGATACCTATGAACTGGGGATGAAGAGCGAGTGGCTGAACCAACGTCTGCGCTTAAATGCCGCGGTCTTTATGTCTAAATATGACGATATGCAGGTTACAGTGCAACGCTCTGTTGAGCTGTCACCGGGTAATATCACGGTGGCGTCTCAGGTGCTGAATGCGGCCAATGCGGATATCAATGGTGCTGAGCTGGAAGCCACCTTTGCCGCGACCCGTGAGTTTAACTTAAGCCTGATTGTTGGTTATGTTGATGCCAAGTTTAACGAAGTCGAGTTCTTCGACCCGACCCAGCAACGGGTAGTGGATGTATCTAACCTGTGGTCCTTTGCTAATACTCCGAAAGTCACGGCGACCCTGGCGGGTACTTACAGCGTCGCGCTAAGCTCGGGTGAGCTGGTATTTACCGGTAATCTGGCGCACCGTGGTAAAACGCAGATCTTTGAAATCCCCTCGTTACTGGACTACGGCAGTTATACCTTGTTTAATGCCGGGGTAACCTGGTATTCCAACGACGGGCACTGGGATCTGTCGCTGCAGGGCAAAAACCTGGGTAATAAAGAAGCGCGGATTGCCGGTTATAACTTTGCCGGTGCGGCACTGGATAACTCGGTACTGGGGTTCTATATTGACCCCAGAACCTTTAGCTTCAGTGTAGGTTACCGCTTCTAAGCGAAAATACTTGCCGGGGCGTCTGCCCCGGTTCATTATTGGGTAAAAACCCCAAAGTGACCTTATGATTGCCATTATTGCTGATGACCACCCGCTATTCCGGGTGGCACTATCTCAGGCCTGCGCGGCCATACTGGGCAGTGATGCCACCTTACTGCAGGCGCAAACCATGCAGCAGGTCTGGCCCTTACTGCGCCAACATCCCGATACCCATTTAATTTTTCTGGATCTGAAAATGCCGGGTTCTGACGGCTTTACCGGCTTAACTGCGCTGCGCACTGAGTACCCCGATGTGCCGGTGGTAATGGTATCAGCCGAAGAAGATCCGGTGATTATTAAGCAAGCTCTGACATTGGGGGCGGGCGCCTATATTCCAAAATCGGCACCACTGGAATTGCTGTCCGAAGCCATTAATGCGGTATTAAACGGTGATAGCTGGTTGCCGGCTGAATTGTCTGAAGATGTAAAAAATGCCCGGCCGCTGATTGATCAGGATTTTGCCCAACGTCTCGAGCAACTGACACCCCAGCAGTTCCGGGTATTGAAAATGATTGCTGATGGCTTGCTCAATAAGCAAATTGCCTATGAGATGCAGGTGCAGGAAACCACCATCAAGCAGCATGTATCGGCGATTTTACGCAAGCTGAATGTGAATAACCGCACCCTGGCCGGAATACTATTTGATAAGTTGCGCTTGCCGGAGCAAGGGAGTTAGCCAAGTCACCTGGCCAACCAAGTCGCCTGGTCAGCGCAGCGTTAAGGCGTACTAGCGGATAGGTTGGCGATAGCTGTCGCTATGATGATGCCTGATACTGCGCGCGGTAGCTCTGACTGATATCAATAAGTTGCCCTTGTTGTAGCAGTAAAATCCGTTCTGCACTTAAGATGGTTTCCGGGCGATGGGCAATAATAATCCGGGTCATCTTTAGCTGCTGCACTGCCTGATTAACATAGTGTTCCAGCTGCACATCCAAATGGCTGGTCGCTTCATCGAGAAATAGGATCTTCGGCTGCCGGTACAGGGCGCGGGCTAGCAGTAAGCGCTGCTTTTGACCGCCGGATAAGGAACTGCCCATATCACCGACCAGGCTGTTATAGCCCATCGGCATCGCCAGAATATCCTGATGGATACCGGCCAGCTGCGCCGCTGTATAGATCTGCTCCAGCGAAGCTTCCGGGTCAAAAAAGCTAATATTTTCTGCTAAGGTACCCGACAGCAACTGGTCATCCTGCATCACCGCCGCGACCTGACTGCGGTAGTTACGCAAGCCAAGCTGTCTAATATCAACACCATCAACCTCAATTTTACCGCTTTCTGCGCTAAGCAACCCCAGTAACAGTTTCAGCAGCGTAGTTTTGCCACAGCCAGAGGGGCCAATAATGGCAATATTTTCACCGGCGTTAACTTCCAGAGTTAAGCCATTAAATAGCAGCGGCTCGTTGCTGGCATAACGAAAACTGAGCTCCCGTACGCTAAGATTGCCGCTAAGAATTCGGCTGCCATTAAGCTCACCTGTGTCTTCTTTCTCTGTTAGTGCGATATCCGCCAAGCGCTCGAGATGCAATTTGGTCATTTTTATTTGCACGACCAGACCAATTAAACTGCTCATCCTGCTGGTGAATTGAGCTTTGTACGCCATAAATGCAAATAGCATTCCGACAGTCATGGCACCTGCCATTACTTCCTGCGCGGCTAGGTACACAATGAGAATGCCTTCGATGCCAAATAATATTTGATTTGAGACACCAGCGCCGATGCCCCATTTCGCCAGACGGTATCCTTTATTCACCGCTTCAGCATGCCGGTTTTGCCACAGGTTTAAGCGCTGCGTTTCCTGGCCAAAGAGTTTTAGCGCCTGGTAGCCACGAATGGATTCCATAAACACACTTTGTTCTTTCGCACCGGCAACAATGCTTTCCTCTGTAAGCTGGCGCATTGGCCAGAAAAAAGCCCAGCGCAGCAGGGCATACATAATTACCACCAGAACCACTATTAAGCTCAGTTGTGGGCTGTAGAGGTACATCATGGCGAATACAATGACCACCATAATGCCGTCCAACACGCCTTCGACCAGACTGGTAGTGAGCAGCGACTGCACCGCCGACAGGGAGCCAAAACGCGAAGTAATATCGCCCATATGACGTTTCTCAAAATAAGCAGCAGGCAGATGTAGTAAATGTCGGAACAGATTCGTGACCATTTGCATACTTAGCATGGTACCCAAATGTAACGCTATCCAGCTTCGTAGCACGCCCACGACAATCTGAATCATCATTAATAAGCCAAAGCCCAGGGCGAGTACTACTAACAACGGTTGGTCATGACTGACCAGCACTTCATCGACGACAAGTTGGGTGTAATAAGGCGAGGCAAGGGCGAAAACTTGTAAAATTAACGACAAGACAAACAGCTTTATCAGCGCCGGTATGATGCCCTTGGCTTTATTCCAGAAGGCCGTTAAGCCAAGCTGCACCCGCTCATCGACCTTTTTAAACTCTGTTGTGGGGGTTAACTCAAGGGCAACGCCGGTAAAGGCTTTGTCCAGTTCAGCCATAGCAACTTTGCGCTCACCTATTGCCGGATCAAGAATAGTGACACTATTACGGCCTACTTTGGTCAATACGACAAAGTGGTTCATTTCCCAGTGCAAAATACAGGGCTTTTGTAATTTTGCCAGCTCATCAACTTCCAGCTTTAATGCCCGACTCGCCAAGGCTAATTGATTTGCTAACAGCATAAGTTGCTGCAGATTGGTGCCTTTTAGCGAGACGCTATAGCGATTACGCAGGGTGGCTAAATCCAGCTGATGGCCATAATAATTTGCGACCATTGCGACGCAGGCTAAACCACATTCTGCAGCTTCGGATTGGAGGAGAGTCATTCCATTATGCTTGTAAAAATTGTGTTAGATTTGATAAAAAGCCAGCATCACGATAAAAGCCGTAACACCACAGATAACAGCGTCTCGGTTTTCATTCTGAGATTTTTGGTTTCTAAATAATCTGCACGCAAATTTATAGCCGACCCCAACACCAAGAGCCTTAATAAATATAAAAAAGATGTCAATAACGTCCATATTCAATTACCTATTTAGAATTTTACGGGAGATGGCTTTGACATGACGCGCCAACTGGGGCATTCGCCGTTTGTTATCTTGCGATAAATTGAGCTAGCAATTTTATCAAAATCAGTCGCCTCAAAGGAGCCTTGCAAAAGTTCTAATATGAGGCACATATCAAACGGAGTAGGGACGCGCGCTCTTTCTGCGTGCGCAAATTGATTAAAAATTGAATGCTTGCCATGAATTAATTCTGCATCACGAAGGAAAAATGCAGCGTGTAGTAGCTCTTCGACTAAACACTCTTGAAGAATATCGCTTTTAATATTAGCAACACCACCAATAAAGACTAGCATTTGCGTCGGTTTTCTATTACCGCCGTCATTTTGCGTCGAAGCGTCGGTAAAGAACTCTTGCGTAAAGCAAGGGTGAACAGGCGCTTGTGGGTAAGCTTTAGGATCAAACAGAACTGGAGTTTTATTTTGAAACAGCTCAAGCCATGTGGGGCCGAGCACTTCAAGAAGGAATCTAGTAAAAAAATCCGATAATCTCTCTTGGCCTACTAAGGATGTTACAACAAATATTTTCGCCTGCCGATAGTCACTGGTTTCCAAAAAAATCGGAATACCAACGTTATACTCAATGGTGCGTATCGAATTTTCTATTTCGCTTCTGATACCAGCGTCGTGCAGGTCAAGATAAATCGGAATTGGCAACACCTCCCATGTTAAGGCTCTAGATCTAACACCATTCGCAAAAACCATTTGATGTATATAACCACGAACGTCCTCGTATTTTAGGGTATGCTCTCTCGCGCTTTCCGAAACAGAGTACTTGATGACGAGTATAACTAAAATTGAAACCAACAATCCGATAAAATAATATTGCTTCATACTATCCCCTGAGGCCATAAAATGCTGTGCCATAACTACTCGCACAGCATTTATTTTCTTTAGTTGAATAACTTTTTATTGAACGCCCCAGTAATCCCCTACGCTACCGGGTGTAGGCGACGCGGGAGCAGCTGGAGTGCTTGTGTTCAAGCATATTTGGGCACCTGTACCTACTCCAAAGATGGTGGCGGAAGGTCCATAGCACGTGCTGGTTGTCAGGGTGCCGTCACTTTGTAGGCAATAGGTTGTAGGCCCCTTGACAACGCACATGGCTGACGTCACAGTGGTTCCACCATCATTGGCTCTTTGCTCTCGCTCCGCTTGGCGACGTCTTCCTTCGTCTATTTTAGAGCCACCACTAATGCTCTCAACTTGCTCAAAAGTTAATTCTTGCATAATATTTCTCCTTGAGTTGGTAAGTAATTACAGCCTGCCTCTCAGGCTGCTAATCGGCTCAAGTAACCAGCTTAGTAAGCTGCGTTGCTCCAGCACGATATCTGCGCTTAGCAGCATGCCTGATTGCAGCGGGACGCTGCTGCCGTAAGCGCGGATCTCCTGACTATCCAGTGCCACTGCGACCCGGTATACCGGTTCCTGGATTGGCACTGGCATCTCTAATTCATTTGGTAACAAAATGGCCTGCCCGGTATGGATAACTTCGCCTTCATAGATACCAAAGCGTTGGTAGGGAAAGGCCTCAAAGCGTAAGCGGGTGCGTTGACCTGGTTGCACAAAACCAAAGGCCCGGGTGGGTACCAATAAAATGGCTTCCAGACTGGCAGTCGCGGGTAAAATGGTTAGCAGTGGTTGTTGACCGGTAATGGTTTTGCCCGGCTCAGCGATTAAGTTGGTGATGCGGCCTGCAACCGGTGCGCTTAGCAATAATTGGTGCCGGCCCTGTAATTCCAGTTGCTGTTGTTGCAGCCGGCTCTCTTCAGTCTCCAGCAGGCTCAGTTGCTGTTGTTGTTCGGCTGGCAGACGTTGCAGTTGGCCTGTCAGCTGTGCCTGATTCGCCAGTAATTGCTGCCGGCTACTGCTAAGCTCAGCCAACTGTTGCTGCAGTTGCAGCGCGGCTTCCTGTTGTGCCTGCAGATCCAGTTGGCTGATAGCACCATTCTCTGCCAGTTGCGTCAGACGGCTCACTCTTTGCTGTTGCAGTTGCCAGCGTTGCTCTAATAAGTGGATTTGCTGCAGTTGTTCGCTGAGTAGTAACTGCTGCAGCGCCTGACGTTGTTCAAGTTCCTGCTGTTGTTGTGAAAACTGTAGTTGCAGCTGTTGTTTACGCTCACTTAGCAGCTGTTGCTGCGACAGCAGGCTGGCTTGCAGGCTTTGCACCAGGCTTTCCCCGGCAGCCAACTGATCCGGAAATTGCAGCAGCACCAGGGGCGCACCCGCGACAACCTCTTTGCCATCCTGCACAAAGACTTCGCTGATCACACCACTGCGGCCAGCGTAGATTTTGGCCAGCCCGCTGTTGGGTTGCAGATAACCAGCCACCGTTTCTTTGCGGTTAAAATCTGCCAGTGCCAGAAAGCTGATTAGGCTGGCAACTATGGCTAACAAGCTGGCTGTCAGGACGGTACTGCTAAGCGGCTGGGCTATCAAGACATCGCCTTCCAGCCGGTTCGCCTGCTGTTTTACTGCGGCAAGCCGGAAAAGGTTATTCCCTGTCATTTGTGATAAATAAGTTAATCATTGGTGATTAATAAATAGCCAATGACGTTTGGCTGGTAAAGGCGACCTTAAGAATAATTTTTTCTAAAGTGGTATGTTTTTAAAACTGCTGGCGCTAAGTGTAAGTAAGGTTATGATTTTATGAGATTCATACAGTGGCGTTATTTCAACAACCGCTGAAATAAGCGCTTTAATGCTGCTGGCTTTAACGGTTTTAGTAAAAAGTAATAACCGCTATTTAGCGCTAACTCGCGGATCTGTTGGTCATGATCGGCAGAGTGGATAATCACCGGTGCGGTTAAGGCTAAATGGGCGCTGAGTTGATTGGCGACCTCGATGCCGGTGGCATTGTTATCCAGATGGTAGTCAAATAAACACAGGTCCGGCACAAAGCCCTGTTGCAGTGCCGTCAGCGCCTCGGCGGGTTGGCTTACGGCTTTTACTTCGCAGTGCCAGCTTTGCAGCAGACTCTGTACGGCCTTTAATAGCTGGGGTTCGTTATCCAGCAGTAGGATTTTTTTATCAGAAAAGCTGGCGCTGACCTCATTTGGCAGCAGGGCACTGCTGGCGGCGGTCTGGCTGGCTGCGCTGAGCGGTACTGCGACACTAAAGCAGCTGCCATGGCCTTCTACCGACTGTAGCTGCAGCGGGTGTTCCAGCATGGTACTAATCCGATGCGCAATGGCCAGCCCTAAGCCGAGGCCCTTTTGGTCGGGTTGGCTGCCTTGCTGGAATTCTTCAAAAATACGCTGCTGATCGGCAGCGGCAATGCCGACACCGGTATCCAGCACACAAATTCTGAGCTGGCCGCCGCTACGTTTAACTCCCAGTACCACCCGGCCGCTTGGCGTATAACGAATCGCATTGGCCAGCAGGTTTTGCAGCACCCGCTTTAGCAGCTTGCGGTCGGTATTTACCGTTAGCTTGCTGCTATGTAACCTGAAACTCAGCCCTTTACGCTCGGCCAACACTGCAGCGTCACGCGCCAGATCCTGCAGCAATTGCGCGACCGCCACCGGCTGATAATGCGGTTTCACAATGCCGGAGTCGAGCTTGGTCAGATCGAGAATGGCCGTCAGTAATTCTTCCGCCGAGTCCAGTGACTGACTAAGGTTACTGCTGAGCTGCTGCAGCTCAGGCTCTGTACACTTTTGCCGCAATAAGCTGGCAAAGAGGGCGGCGGCATTAAAAGGCTGCATCAAATCATGGCTGGCAGCAGCAAAAAAGCGGGTCTTGGCCTGGGTACTGGCCTCCAGCTGGCGCTGGGTTTTTTGCAGCTGATTATTCAACTGCTGCAGCTCGCTGGTGCGCTCCGTTACCCGTTGTTCCAGCAACTGGTTACTTTGCTCCAGCTGTTGCTGTACGGCAATAAAGGAGCTGACATCGGTATAGGTAGTGACAAAGCCGCCACCGGGCAGCGGGTTACCCTGAATTTCCAGTACCCGGCCATCCTGCTGCTGCCGCTGCACCTTATAGGGGCTGCCCTGGCGTAAATAGCCGATACGTTTTTGAATTTCAGCTTCAATATCGGCGCTGTCGATCAGGCCGCGCTGCAAATTAAAGCGGATCAGCTCGGCAACCGGTTTGCCGACTTCGACCATACCGGCCGGGTAGTCAAACATCTCAATATAGCGCCGGTTCCAGGCGATCAGCCGCTGCTCGGCATCCACCACAGCAATGCCCTGGCTGATATTGTCGATGGTTGATAGCAGCAAATTCTGGTTAAAGCGAAACACCTGGCTAGCCTCATCGACAAAACGTTCGACCGTTTCCATCGGCAGCGGATGATGGCGGCTCACCGCATCTATTACCAGACGCATCGAGGCACCACCCAGTACCGCTGCCAGGCTGCGCTCGGTGGCCTGGATCAGATTAGCCGGCGCCTGGCGCTGCAGCTCAGTTGCCGGTTGTTTAAGATTGCGCTGTAACAGCCGCTGCGCTTCGCGCTCGCCGGCAAAGCGCCTGACCAGTAAAACACACTCCTCGCTGGTCAGCTGTAATTGCGGTTTAGGGCCACTGGCACGGCTATGGCGTAAAAAGCGGCTGCCTTGCAGATATTCGCCCAAACCGGTCTTGCTAAACTGGCTCACCAGCAAAATCATCAGGCAGTTTACACTCAGGCTTAACAGCACCCCCAGCGTAATGCTGTCGCCCTGCCAGCCGAATAATTGCTGCGGTGCCAGCAGGCCGATACCAAAAGGCCCTTGCTGCAGCAAATCACTGTGGAAAACACCGGCCCGCACCAGTTCGGGCAGCAGCAGGATATAGGCCCAGATCAGCGCGCCGCTAATCAGGCCGGCAATGGCGCCGCTGCGGTTAATGCGCCGCGATAACAGCCCCAGGATCAGTACCGGTGCCAACTGGGCGACCAGGGCAAAGGCCATTAAACCCAGCTGTGCCAGTGCTGTGCCACTGCCGACGGCGCGGTAATAAATAAAGCCAATTAACAACACCAGTAGCATCGACAGCCGGCGCAGGGTGGCAATTTTAATCGGGTTCTGGTGAGTTTCGGTCAGCCGGCGGCGCCGGAATAACAGTGGCACCAGTAATTCGTTGGTGATCAGGATCCCCAGTACTACCGACGCCACCACCACCATACTGGTCGCTGCCGAAAAGCCGCCCAGATAAGCCAGCAGCGCAATATCAGTGCGGTTAGCCGCCAGCGGCAGCTGTAATACCACCAAATCAATATTGGCCTGACTGCCCAGTAACATTACCCCGGCCAGCCCCAGCGGTAGCGTAAAGATCCCCATTAGGAGCAGATAGAGCGGAAATAGCCAGCGTGCGCTGCGTAAATGGTTCAGGCGCTGGTTTTCGACAAAGCTGACGTGAAACTGCCGTGGTAAACAGAGGGTGGCGGCAAAACCGAGCAGCACATGCACCCAATAGGTATGTGCCGGCAGCGCACGCTGTTGCACCTGCTGCACGGCCTCGCTGTCGGCCGCGCGCTGGAAAATATCGGCAAAGCCATCAAACATGCCCCAAACCACAAAGGCCCCAATGGCCAGCAACGCCAGCAACTTGACCAAAGACTCAAAGGCGATGGCGGTCATCAGGCCGGGGTTAGGCTGGTGTGCCTTGGCACTTTTGCTGACAAACAACATCGCAAATACCGCCATCCACAGGCACACATAGAGCCCGGTATCGGTATACCAATGCTCACCGGTTTCGCTGCCAACCAGCGTATTAATACTGGTGGCCACCGCCTGCAGCTGCAGTGCGACATAGGGCATCACCGCCAAAAACAGGATCACGGTGGTTAATACCGCCAGCAGCCGGGAGTGACCAAAGCGGGTAGCGATAAAGTCAGCAATGGAGGTAATGCGGTAGCGGCGACAGGCAATGGCGATACGCGCCACCAACTTAAAGCCAAACCAGAACAGGATAAAGGAGCCGATATAGGTTGGTGGTAGCCACCAGCCATTAACCACCGCCTGCGCGGTCACGCCATAAAACGCCCAGGAGGTGCAGTAAATCGACAGCGCTAAACTAAAAACCCAGGGCGCCAGCGGATGGCCGGCACTGACCCGGCGGCCAAATAAGCCCACCGAATACAGCACCAGTAAATACAGCAATGAGATGGCAGCAAGGGTCGCCAGACCGATGCCGCTGGCGTTTTGAATCATTTCAGCCGCAGCTTGCATAAAAGATTATGCTGATTGTGCCGAAGAAGTGGGCAACTTGCTAGCGCGCCGTCCAGCCACCGTCCAATACCAGCGTTTGCGCGGTGATATGTTTGGCGGCGTCCTGGCATAAAAACAGCGCGGTCTGAGCAATTTCACTGACATCAATAAAGGCTTTTTGCGGCATTGGCGCTAGCATAATCTGCTCCACGACCTGTTGTTCGGTCAGATTATGCTCCTTGGCCTGGGCGGCGATCTGTTTTTCTACCAGCGGCGTTTTGACATAAGCCGGGCAGATCGTATTGATCGTCAGGTTACAGTCAGCATTCTCCAGCGCCACCACCTTACTAAAGCCCAGCAGGCCGTGTTTAGCGGCGACATAGGCCGATTTAAACGGCGAGGCGACCAGCGCATGAATAGAGCCTATATTAATCACCCGGCCAAAATTGTTGGCGCGCATCTGCGGTAGCATGGCGCGGGTCAGCATCGCCGGGCCGGTTAGCATCACCTCAATTAACAGCTGCCACTTTTCCGGTGGAAAATCTTCCAGCCGCGCCACATGCTGAATTCCGGCATTATTGACCAGAATATCGGCCGGGAAACGCGCGGCACAGGCCGCAATGTGCTCGGCATTGGTCACATCCAGCACGCAGCAGTCGGCCTGATAGCCACGGCTGCGCAACAACAACGCCTTGGTGTTGAGCAAGCCTTCATCCAAATCGGCCAGTACCACCTGATAGCCGGCGGCCGCAAAGGCCTCCGCTACCGCAAAGCCAATACCACCTGTTGCTCCTGTAATCAGTACCCGCATTTTCTCTCTCCGGCAAAGGGTTATGCTGCGATACTAGAAAAGCGTGGCCGCTTCCTCAACGGTACTTTAGTGCTATAACCCGCAGTTTGGTGCTGCTGCCGGCAGGCTAAAGCGCCGGTCAGCTGCGGCAGCGCGCCTTTGCTAAGGCGGCGTCTTATGATAACTTTAGCCACTTTATATAATAATCGGGCCTGGTTGCGCCATGACAAACTGTCGGCATTAGCTTGCTGAGCGTTGTTGTCCACTAAAAACCAGAGCCAGAACAAAGGCCTGCTAAGACAGTGCCTGCCGCAGACCAAGAGGATACACCTATGACAACTACCAGCAGGACGCCGCAAGGCGCCCCGGAACAACGTGGCTGGTTTACCCGCTTTCTCGATACCGTAGAATTTTTAGGTAATTTATTACCGCATCCGGTTACGCTGTTTGCCTGCTTTGCGCTGGCTGTGGTGATTGGCAGCGGTATTGCCGGTTACTTTGATTTCAGTGCTGTCGATCCCCGCCCGGAAGGTACTGCCGGTCGCGCTGCCGATGGCATGATCCGGGTAGTCAGCCTGATGAATGTTGATGGCTTGCAGCGTATTGTCTCGAATCTGGTCACCAACTTTACCAACTTCCCGCCGCTGGGCGTGGTGCTGGTTGCGTTACTGGGGGTCAGTATTGCCGAACATTCCGGTCTGATTTCTGCCGCCATGCGTGGCCTGGTGATGAATGCCTCCAAGCGCATGGTCACAGTCACTATAGTCTTTGCCGGTATTATCTCGAATACTGCGTCCGAGCTGGGCTATGTGGTACTGATCCCGATGGCGGCAGTGATTTTCCACTCGCTGGGGCGCCATCCGCTGGCGGGTTTAGCGGCGGCCTTTGCCGGCGTATCCGGTGGCTACAGCGCTAATCTCTTTATCGGCACTGTCGATCCGTTACTGGCCGGCTTTACCACCTCGGCAGCCAATCTGATTGACCCGAACTATGTAGTCGGCCCGGAAGCAAACTGGTTCTTTATGATTGTCAGCACCTTTGTTATTGCTGGCCTGGGCGCCTTTGTCACTGAAAAAATTGTTGAGCCGAAACTGGGCAAATATAACGTGAGTGAAGCTGCCGTCGATTTGGGCGAACAAAAGCTGGAGCAGCTTAGCGCGCAGGAGCGTAAGGGTTTAAAGCTGGCCGGTTTAGCGTTTCTCGGTATTTGTTTGCTATTGGCACTTAGCGTGGTGCCGGCCGATGGTGTGCTGCGCCACCCGGATACCGGTTTAGTCGCCGATTCGCCTTTCTTAAAAGGCATTGTGGTATTTATCTTTGTGTCCTTTGCTATTCCGGGCTTTGTCTATGGCAAGGTGGTCGGCACCATGCAAACCGACCGCGATGTGATTAATGCGATGGCGAAAAGCATCAGCTCGATGGGGCTCTATATCGTGCTGGTATTTTTTGCGGCGCAGTTTGTGGCCTTTTTTGGCTGGTCGAATCTGGGGGCCATTCTGGCGGTGAAAGGCGCGAACTTACTGCAGGATATCGGTTTAACCGGCCCGATGCTATTTGTGTTCTTTATTGCGATGTGCGCCATTGTTAACCTGTCGCTGGGCTCGGCCTCGGCACAGTGGGCAATTTTTGCGCCCATCTTCGTACCGATGCTAATGATTGTCGGCTACTCGCCCGAAGTGATCCAGGCTGCTTACCGCATTGGCGATTCGGTAACCAACCTGATCACCCCGATGATGAGCTATTTTGGCCTGATCCTGGCGGTTGCTGCCCGCTATAAGAAAGACTTAGGCATTGGTACCCTGATCGCTACCATGCTGCCCTATACCATGATCTTCTTTATCGGTTGGGTGGTGCTGTTTTATATCTGGGTGTTTTTACTGGGGCTGCCGGTTGGTCCGGGCTCACCGACCTATTATGAATTCACGCAGTAATAGGCAACAGGGTCTTACTGTGGTCATAAAGCTGTGATATAACACGGGCAGATTGCGCGGTCAGCTGCTCGCTAAACTGGCCCGAAAGCGCTGCCGATCTGCTACAGGCGCCCGCGACCGGCGGGCAATTAGAGAAAAAATTCAGAGAACAGAGTCGTTTATGGAACAGAATAAAGTTGTAGGGTTGCACAAAGAAAAACACGCGAAAACCAAAATCAGCTCAGTGCGGCCTTTTAGCCATATCGCGCAGGAGCATATGCTGCCGGTAGTAGTACATGAATTTGTGGTAGCCGGTGCCGAGTTCCCGGTAGTGTTTGTGAAAGATCAGCAAACTGAGCGTTTCCAGCCGGTTGTGTTACTGGGCCTGGCGTCGCAGCAAAACCTGATGCTGGTTGATGATAAATGGCAAGCCATGTACGTACCGCGCGTAGTGCGTAACTATCCGCTGGTGCTGGTACAGGAAGCACCGGAAAGTGACCGCCTGATGGTGGCGATTGATGAAGCCTCAGAGCGGGTAAATGAAGCCGAAGGCTTCCCGCTGTTTAACGATGATGGCAGCGAAAGCGAGTTTTTAACTGTGCGCAAGCAGCAAATGGGCGAGTACGTTGATTATGCCCAGATGACGCAGGTGTTTATGGAAAAACTAAAAAGCCTGGGTCTGCTGAAAGAGCAGGTATTAACAGTTACCATCAACGAAGAAAAGCGCAATATCAACGGCATCCATATGGTCGACGATCAAAAGCTGAATGAGCTGAGCGACGAAACCTTCCTGGAACTGCGTAAGCTGGGTTATCTGACGGCAATTTATGCGCACCTGATGTCACTGCAGCATACGCAGAAGCTGGTACAAAAACTGGCTGAGCGCGAAGAAGCCGCTAAGGCCTAAGCGTTATCGGCAAACAGCAACGGCAGCCTCGGCTGCCGTTTTGCGTTTGGTGGCTATCGCATACTGTTAAACGCGGCTAAGCGTGACTAAGCGCGGCCAAACTTTGCCAGTAAGGCCTGTTTCACATGCTCGGGGACAAAGCTGGCGACATCGCCGCCATGCCGGCACACTTCTTTAACCAAGGTCGACGAGATAAAGGTGTTTTTCTCCGACGGCGTCATAAAAATACTGTCCAGCTCCGGGTTTAACGAGCGGTTCATACTGGCCAGCTGAAATTCGTACTCATAGTCTGCTACCGCCCGTACACCGCGGATCAGCACCTGTGCCTGCTGGCTTTTGGCAAAATCAGCCAGCAGACCAGAAAACCCAATTACTGACACATTCTGGCAGTCGGCAAAGGCCTGCCGGGCCAGCGCGACCCGCTCATCCAGGCTAAATAACGGCTGTTTGCTGGGGTTGGCCGCTACCGCAACAATTACGGTTTCAAATAGCCGCGCGGCACGCAGTACAATATCAGCGTGGCCATTGGTTAAAGGATCGAAGGTACCGGGGTAAATCGCACGAATATGCATCAAAAGCAGTTCCTGTCAGGGCCAGCGCAGAGCTTGCTGGCATTTAACGTCAATTTGGCGTTACTATAGCAAAATAACCGCCTAAAAAAAGAAGCCTGCAGTTCGCAATGGAAAAGAAGCTCAGAACCAAAGACCGGATTATTCAAGCCAGTATTGCGTTATTTAATGAGGTTGGTGAGCGTCAGGTTACCACTAACCATATTGCGGCCCATCTGGGCATCAGCCCCGGCAACCTGTATTACCACTTTCGCAATAAAGAAGACATTATCCGGCATATTTTCCGTGAATATACCAAGCTGCTGGAAACCCGGATTAAACCGCCTTCAGCCCAGGCCAAGCCGCTGGATGCCCTGACTGATTATCTGGATATCGTATTTGAGCTGATGTGGCGGTTTCATTTTTTCTACGCCAATCTGCCGGATATCCTGTCACGGGATCCGGCGTTGCAACAGGATTACCTGCAGGTGCAGCAGGGCGTACTGGCGCGGGTGATGACGGTAATTAAAGCCTTAAAAGCCCAGGGCGTCATTGCAGTTGATGAGGCCGATATCCGCGATCTGGCGCACAATATCAAACTGCTGGTTACCTTCTGGATCAGCTATCTGAAAACCCAGGCGCCACAGGCTGAAGTGAATCAGGCCAACCTTTACCGTGGCGTACTAAAAGTACTGCTGTTATTTAAGCCCTATGCCACCGCTGCCGCCCGCGCCGATATGCTGCAACTGCAGCACTACTATAGTCAGCTGGTCGGAACAGATCAGGCGGCGGCCGATTTGTAGCCAATTCTTTACAAGCGGGGCAGGCAAGCCCCGCTAATCTTCGGTATAATCGCTGCAGCAAGGGCCGCTAAAAAGTACAATAGCGCGTCAAATCAACTTACCCGCCTACATTGCCAGAGGAGGCTTTATGCGCAATGGCGCTTTTCTGCACCATCTACAACAACAAATCGAAGAGGTGAAAGCAGAAGGTCTGTACAAAGCAGAACGTATTATCAGCTCACAACAACAAGCCAGCGTTACCGTTGGCAGCGAGCAGGTACTAAATTTTTGTGCCAATAACTATCTGGGCCTGGCCAATAACCCCGAGCTGATTGCTGCCGCGCAGCAGGGCCTGCAAAGCCACGGCTTTGGTGTTGCTTCAGTGCGTTTTATCTGTGGTACCCAGGATATCCATAAACAGCTGGAAGCAAAAATCAGTGCCTTTTTAGGTACCGAAGATACCATCCTGTACTCTTCCTGCTTTGATGCCAATGGCGGTTTGTTTGAAACCATCCTCGGTGCTGAAGATGCGGTGATCTCGGATGCACTGAACCATGCCTCTATTATTGATGGTGTGCGGCTGTGTAAAGCCAAACGCTACCGTTATGCCAATAACAATATGGCCGAGCTGGAAGCCCAGCTGCAGCAGGCCGATGCCGATGGCGCCCGTTTTAAGCTGATTGCCACTGATGGTGTGTTCTCCATGGATGGCGTGATTGCCGATTTAAAAGCGGTCTGTGATCTGGCGGATAAATACAACGCTATGGTGATGGTTGATGATAGCCATGCCGTGGGTTTTGTGGGTAAGAACGGCCGCGGCACCCACGAATACTGTGAGGTGATGGACAGAGTCGATATTGTTACCGGTACTTTGGGCAAGGCGCTGGGCGGTGCTTCCGGTGGTTATACCTCAGGTAAAAAAGAAATTATCGAATGGCTGCGGCAGCGTTCACGGCCTTATCTGTTTTCGAACTCGTTAGCGCCTTCTATTGTCACTGCGTCAATCAAGGTGCTGGAGATGCTGGAGCAGGGCGGCGCGCTGCGGGAAAAGCTGTGGCAAAACGCCAATTATTTCCGCGAGCAGATGACGGCCGCCGGCTTTACGCTAGCCGGTAAAGATCATGCCATTATTCCGGTCATGCTGGGTGATGCCAAGGTGGCCGCCGAAATGGCGAAACGTATGCTGGCCGAGGGCATCTATGTGGTTGGCTTCTCCTTTCCGGTGGTACCGAAAGGGCAGGCGCGGATCCGCACCCAGATTTCGGCGGCACATACAAAAGAGCAGCTGGATAAAGCCATTGCGGCCTTTATCCGCATTGGTAAAGACATGGGCGTGATCGCATAAG
Organism: Alishewanella sp. BS5-314; assembly: GCF_025377695.1. Taxonomy (NCBI): domain Bacteria; kingdom Pseudomonadati; phylum Pseudomonadota; class Gammaproteobacteria; order Alteromonadales; family Alteromonadaceae; genus Alishewanella; species Alishewanella sp. BS5-314. The sequence goes on along the minus strand of NZ_JACEHJ010000002.1, from coordinate 2,061,735 downwards.
GCGGGGCGTAATAATGAAAGCATTAGCAAAATTAAAAGCAGAACCGGGCATCTGGCAAACCGAGGTTGAGAAACCGGAAGTGGGGCCAAACGATGTGCTGATCCGGATTAAAAAAACCGCCATCTGTGGCACAGACGTGCATATCTATAAATGGGACGAATGGGCGCAGAACACCATTCCGCATGGCATGGTAGTGGGCCATGAATATGTCGGTGTTATTGAAGGCATGGGCTCAGAAGTGCGCGGCTTTAAAGTGGGTGACCGTGTCTCCGGCGAAGGCCATATTACTTGCGGTTACTGCCGTAACTGCCGCGCCGGCCGCGTCCATTTATGCCGTAATACCATTGGCGTAGGGGTAAACCGTACCGGCTCCTTTGCCGAATATCTGGTGATCCCGGCTTATAACGCCTTTAAGCTGCCGGACAATATCCCGGATAATATTGCGGCGATCTTTGACCCCTTTGGCAATGCCGTACATACCGCCCTGTCTTTTGATCTGGTGGGTGAAGATGTGCTGATCACCGGGGCTGGCCCTATCGGTATTATGGCGGCCGCGGTAGCGCGCCATGTTGGTGCCCGGCATGTGGTGGTCACAGACGTTAACCCGTACCGGCTTGAGCTGGCGCTGAAAATGGGCGCCAGCCGCGCTGTTGATGTCAGCAAACAGAACCTGAAAGACGTGATGCAGGAGCTGGGCATGACTGAAGGCTTTGATGTTGGTCTGGAGATGTCTGGTGTTCCGGCAGCCTTTAACAGCATGCTGGATACCATGAACCATGGCGGTAAGATTGCCATGCTGGGTATTCCGCCATCGACCATGGCGATTGACTGGAATAAGGTCATCTTTAAAGGCCTGGTAATTAAAGGTATTTACGGCCGGGAAATGTTTGAAACCTGGTATAAGATGGCGAGCTTAATTCAGTCTGGTTTGGATTTAAGCCCGATTATTACCCACGAAATGCCAATGGAAAACTATAAAGAAGGCTTTGAGATTATGTGCTCAGGCCAGTCGGGTAAGGTGATCTTAAACTGGTCTTAAGCCAAGGCTGGTTTTAACTAAACAGCCCCGTCCGCTGTGGCGGGGCAGTACACCTGATTACGTCCCTGCTGTTTGGCCTTATACATAGCTGCATCGGCAGCTGCCAGCAAGGCACTGAGATCATAACCCGCCTGCTCACTGTCGCTAATGCCAAAGCTGGCCGTAACCTTAAATTTTGGCTGATAACCACTGGTATCAATATCTGCCAGTGCGGTACGACAAATATCAGCCAGCATCACCGCCTGCTCGGCCGTGCAGTCTGTCAGCAGGATCACAAACTCTTCGCCACCAATACGGCCAAAAATATCGCTATGCCGGATAAAGTTGCGGCAACTTAGCACCACCTGTTGCAAGGTCCAGTCGCCGGCGGCATGACCAAAGCGGTCATTAATTTGTTTAAAGTGGTCCAAATCAAACAGGATCAGCGCTACCGGCCGCTGCGCCCGGATGCAATGGGTAATTTCCCGCTGCGCCTGCTCGGTAAAATGATAACGGTTGCTAATGCCGGTAAGTTGGTCAAACTCGGCCATTTTGCGATAACGCTTACTGCGGGTCAGGCCACGGTAGGTCAGCAAGCCAAGGATTAAACTCAGGCTACCAATCAGTAATAGCAGCAGGTAACGGTTTTCTGCCTGCTGCTGATATAAATTACGCTCCAGCGTAAGCAGCTCATTATCTTTATCCAATAGCTGGATCCGTTGCTCTTTCAGACGGGCCTCGCCACTGGCCAGCTGGTAAGCCAATTGCTGCGAGGCTTTTTCTCGGGCAATTGCCAGCTCGGTATCACGGCGTTTTTCGCTGTAGCGCAGCAGGTTGTCAAAGTTACGTTCCGCCTGCGCCAGCAGCGTTAGTACCCGGTAGGTACTCAGCACCGCCGGGTCATTGCGATCGCTTGGCAAACTTTGCTCAGCGCGCTGCGCCAGCTCACTGGCTGCAGCAAACTCGCCCTGTTGTAATAGCGCTTCTGCGGCGGCGGCGTTAAAACCTGCGGTTAAAATCGGATAATTAATCTGTTCAACCTGAGGATAATACTGCTGGTAAAACGCCAGGGCAGCCGCGGCTTGCTGTTGTTCCAGTAAATAGAACATATGGTTGCGGATAATTAGCAGCGAGAAAATAGTTTCATTGTCGCGCTCGCAGCGAGAGAGTACTTCGTTAAAATTTTTACTATAGTTATCAAAGTTAGTTGTGTGATATTCGCCTTGTAGCTTCAACGCTTGCAGCCTGCATGTGAAATTGTAGGCATTAGTTAAGTTTTGCCTGCGTTCAATTAATTGCTTCGAAATATCGTATCGTTCAATGTTATTGAACAATACGATAATTTGACCAACAAGCTGGTAGTATTCATTTGCATTATTTAATGCTGGCAATGCATTTAATAGCTGTTCAATGTTGATAAATGCATCGGTGTATCTAAAGCTCAAAGCATAGATATTTACTTTCAGTCCAGTCATTCTGAGCGATAAATGGCTATCTGGCCGCAATTCGGTTTGCTCCAGCATATCAAGAGCAGTACTAAAATCTCCCCTGGCGGTAAGGTCGTATGCTTTCAGTAAATTTAGATACTGTTGTTCAGTAGGATTTAAAGCTTCCGGTTTTAACGTGTCCGCCAGCTCAGCAAGCGTGCGTCTGAACTCAGCGAAATCTTTTAATCTCAGCTCGTCCAGAGTGCTTAGTTGCTCCGATATTGACTGCGCAGGTGCCTGATATGGCCAAAAGCTCATCAGCAGAATAACGCACAGGAGCAATGAACTTCTCATCTGTATCGGCAGCTAGCACGCGAGTTTAACGTTAGAGGGCGCTTCCTCGGGGACCTGCTCAGGAGTATCAGGCTCGTCAGGTTCAGGTTGCAATGGCTCCTCTTCAGGGGTGATGATAAAGCAGATGATTTTGTCCCGCAATAATGCCTGCTCTGCCGTATTAAGCGTAGCCAGTAGCGCAGCATTATCGGATTCGACGCTGGGCTGCCAGAGCGGCGTAAGTGCCAGGCTTAGTAGTTGCTCGGATAAAGTAGACATTAGCAGGGCTCGGTAATTAAAGGTCGATATGTCTAATGTAGGCAGTTTTTATGACAGCAGCAAGGGGCCTTTGGTTTTATTTTCGGGATTCTTCCGCCGGGTTCAGCTTAAGTGGCCGGCTTAGCCGTAAAAAGCCATCCGCTAGTTCGGCACTGACCTTAAACCCCAGCTTGGCTGCCGAATGCAGGGCGGCGAGATTTTGCTGCTGGATCCTTTTGCTCAGGGTTTCAATTCCGCCCAGACACCCGGCCTGCGCAATCAACAATCGGCTAAGTTGGGTGCCGAGCCCCTGCTGTTGCCAGGCAGGTAACAACATACGGCCAAGCTCAGCCTCGCTGGCATTGGCGCCCGGTAATAACATCGCCAGCCCGATAGCGCCCACTCCGGCCAGTTGTACCTGAAAGTACGCTGCCGGCCAGCTGGTGGTTCTCGCTGTGGTCACAGGCAAAGAGGCAGGCTGCTGCAGGTGCTGTAGCAGCGTATTAAAACGCGCCCGCGCCTGCGTTATGCTTAGTGCCGGACCGATATGCCGCATTACCTGGGGTTCGCAAAATAACGCCAGAAATAGTGGCTCGGCCGCAGGGTCAAGAGCCTGTAACGTCAGGCTGGGTTGGCTGGTGCCGTTAACGGCTAACATCTGTTGCCTGATCCAGTGCGGCCAATTGTTGCAGCAGTTCCGTATTGGCCTGTAGCGCGCTGCAGGGCGGGATCACCAGTGTGGTTTTACCGCTGACAGTGGCCTGTGCCAGCTCTGATAGAGGCAAATGCTCAATGCGGGCTTGCTGGGTCGGCAGGCTGGCCGCTTCATACAGGGTAACCTGATGTGCCGGCGGATAAAAACGGCATAAATAGTCGCTTAACAGCTGCCGGTATTGGCCGGGGGTGGCAAAGCGTGCCAGGCTGCGGTCACCGGCAACACCCAGTTGCCATAGAATAAGGTAGGCGGCGGTATCGATAGTACGCTGATAAAACATAAACTGGCTGCATTCGTACAGCTGGCAACCATAGCGACCCGGGTCAATCCCCAGATCGGCATACAGACAGTCTTCGGCTGAGATCGCCGGTAGCATCCGGCTAAAATAACCTTGTTGCTGCGCCTGTTTCACTGCCTGATGCGGTACCCAGGCAAAGACCCCCGGATGACCATAAAAGGCACCAACCACCTTTTTACCGGCTACGACTTCAGCCAGCATCGCCTCAACCATCAGCTGATAGCTATGCTGGCGTGATGGCCCCTGGTGATAATAAGGCTGTAGTGAGCGGGCGTCCGGGTGCATCTCCAGTAACCATTGCTCGGTTAACGCATCGGCCATTAGCACAAAGACCACATCGGCAGCAGCGATATAGTTGCGGCTAAGCGGGTCCAGATGGGCGCCCAGCATAATGCCGGTACCGAGGCAAATCAGACTGCCCTGCGTCATGTGGCCTCCTGGTCGCTGCGTTGTTGCTCAAGTAACTGCAAAATATCCCGGCTTTTAGTCAGTAAGCGCAGCTGGCTAAATAACTGCTGCGCCTCGGGGTATTGCAGTTTTAGGAAACTAAACCATTGCTTTACCCGGTTAGCGTAATATTTGCCTTTATCGCCGGCAATTTCAAATTCGGAATAGTGCATCAATAACGCCAGCACCTCTGGCCAGGGCAGTGGAGCGGCCTGATCACGGATATGCCGCGCCAGATTGGGCATTGCCAGTGCGCCGCGGCCAAGCATAATATCCTGGCACTGACTTTGCTGCTGACAGAGCAGCGCTTGTTCGGCATTCCAGATCTCGCCGTTGGCAACCAGCGGTATTTTTACCTGCTGCTTTATTTTGGCAATCCAGGGCCAGTACGCCGGTGGCCGGTACCCATCGCTTTTGGTGCGGGCATGGATTGCCAGGCTGCTGGCGCCGGCCTCGGCAATAGCCTTAGCATTGTCAAGCGCCAGACTGGTATCGTCATAACCGAGTCGAATTTTGGCGCTGACCGGGAACTGCGCCGGTACTGCGTCGCGCACGGCTTTTACGATCCGATACAGGGTCTCGGTTTCTTTTAATAGCACAGCGCCGCCGCGACTTTTATTCACCGCCTTGGCCGGGCAACCAAAATTCAGATCGACGCCGGGTGAGCCCAGTTCCACCGCCCGCGCTGCATTTTCGGCCAGCCAGTGTGGTTCCTGCCCCAACAATTGCACCCGTACCGGGGTGCCGGCGCGGGTTTTACCACCTTGCAGTAGTTCCGGGCACAGCCGGGTAAATACTCTCGCCGGCAGTTTTTGGTCCACCACCCGCACAAATTCGGTAATGCACAAGTCATAGCCGCCAATTTGCGTCAGCATCTCGCGCATCAGGTGATCCACCACGCCCTCCATTGGGGCCAGTACGATTTTCATTTAGTCACTGTCTTGTGGCGAGGTGGCGTGCGCATGCTGGCGTTGCCGGCGGCAGCGCTCGGAGCAGTAGCGCACTTCATCCCAGTTACGCTGCCACTTTTTGCGCCAGCTAAAAGCTAACTGGCACACCGGGCAGATTTTTTGCGGCAGGGTGGTTTTGTGGTGGGCCATAAAGCCGCCTTAAACGCTATAGATGGTGCGCAGTTCCTGGCGGTGCAACAGCTCGGCCAGCTCCGGTAATTGCAGCGGCTCCAGCTCCAGCACATCCAGAATACGGCTTTGATGCAGCTGCCATTCCGGATCCAGATTAACCTGAAACAGCTGCCGGCTTTCACCACTGAAAAATTCGGCAATTTTTAAAATGGCAAAGCGCTGATGTTCGGCTTGGTTATCGGTTTCCAGCAACAGCGCCGGGCTGTGGTGATAGGCAATAATATTACACAGTGTCTGGGTTAGACCCCAGGATTCGGCAATCAGATAGCCCAGCACTTCATGACTGGTATGAAAATGCTGCTCTTCAATACTGCTGACCGCCTGCTGTTGCAGCAAACCTTGCTGCAACACAGTGGCATATTGCGGTGCCTGTTGGCTAATCAGTGCCATGCCGGCGTTGCGGAATAACCCCAGCGAGTAACAATCGTCCTGACATTGCTGATCAAAGTTCAGCTGTTTCGCCAGTGTCATCGCCAGGGTGGCGGTATGCAGAGCATTGGTCCAGAGCTTGCGGCTAAACTCATCCTGGCGGCCTTCTTCCAGCGTAAAGCGCAGCAGTACACTGCGTACCAGCATTACCACCCGGTTTAATCCCAGATAGCGGCAGGCTTGCTCCACCGAGGTAATTTTATTGCGCAGCCCAAAGTAGGCCGAGTTGACCACCTTTAGCGTAAAGCCGGCAATACCGATATCCAGCGCAATCAGCGAAGCAATACGGTTTAAGTCCGGTTCGGCAGCATTCAGTTGTTGCTGGATATGCCGCAGTACCTGGGGTTGTGGCGGAATGGTAAAGCCCTGCAGCGCATGCTCAACCAGGCTCATATCGATTGCTTTTACCATCTGCTTTACTCCCGGTTGTGCACTTTTGGGTATGCCTTTTGTCGTGCGCCGCTAATCAGAACTAAGGATTTACGAATCGAGGTAAGGCCGGCCCAGCATTAATTGCTGTGCCAGTTGCGTTTCTGCCTGCTGATCAGTGAGCTGCAGGTCGAGAAACTGCACATCAAATTGCAGCAGGTCGTCGTCTGCTAAATGCACCGCCACCAGCTTATCCGGTACCTGATGCACCTGACGGTAGGCATTAATCGCCACCTGGGCGGCTTGCTCCATTAAGGCGAGAAAATGCCCGAGCGGATAGCGCTGAAATACCGGATCATCCAGATGCGCCCAGCCTAATAAGTCACCGCTGATGCTGCCATCGGCATGATCGGTAAACAGCATTGAAACAGCGGCGCAGCTGGGGTTTTCACCCGGGGTAAATTGTTCGGCATCCTGCTCGGAAAACAGCAGCACATAGCCAAAACCCGGGCAGCCTTCGGCATCCATTTCGTCGAACGACGGATCGTACAACAGGAACAAACGATTATCAGACATGGCGACCCCGGCTTGCTAAACAAGCGGCTATTCTACCTGAGGTCGGAGCTGCACTAAAGCCCTCTGGCCGGATCTTGTAGCGATTTAACCGCAATTGCCGGCCCGGCTAGTGGAAATCCGCAGTCAGCGGCACCGGCAGCTCCAGCAGTAACGCCAGCAGGTTAAGTAAGCCCTGCTCTGCGGCCGTTGCCGCCTGATCGGCAGCGACTGCTGCCAGGATGCTCTGCCAGACCTGTTGTTTGATTGCCGGAGCCGCACTCAGTAGCGGCCGCAATGCCTGATCCAGGCGGCTAAAGTCTACCTGAGGTGCCGTGGTATCCGCTGGCAGTTGCAGCGCATTTAGCGCGGCCTGCCAGGCTTGCTGCTGCTTATTGCTGTCACCGGCGGCGCTGGCAACGGCGCTGAGCAAGGGCAGCAGGGCGGGCAACAGGTCGGCCAGGCTTTGGCGGTTATACTGGCGAACCAGTTCTTTGCTGTCGAATTCACTGGCCACCACATGCTCCAGCAAACTTAAGTTAAGCCACTGTGCCAGATCCGGCGTGTTACCGGCCAGTTGTCGCAGTAACTTATCGAAGGCGCGGAACTCTGACTCACTCAGCTGCTTTAACGCTGGCACCGACATTTGCAACAACTGCACCTGCTGTGGCAGGGCCAGGCGTTGTACCGCATCGGAGAGTTGATCAACTTCGGCCAGCAACTGGCTGCCGCCATAGGCTTTAATCTGGGCCAGTTGGTTGGCCAGCTGCTCAGTTCTGAGTAATAGCGCACAGGCGATAGCCTGTGCCGGACGGGTTTGATGGCTGCTTTGGCTTAGCAGCACCGGGATAGCGGCCAGCATGGCGCGACGCTGGCGCTCCTGCGGTTGCTCCGGGGTCTGGGATACAGTGGGTTTGACTGGCTGTTGGCTGCTTGGATAACGGCCATTCCAGCTTGGATCCAGCCGGCGAATACGTTTTTCAAGCGGCGGATGGGTAGCAAAGATCGCCACCCAGCGGCTTAGCGCTTCGCCAAAAAATAAATGGCTGACTTCATCGGCATTGGCGTGTTGTACTTTGGCGCCGTATTGATGGCCACCGATGCGCTTTAAGGCGCCGGCAATACCGCTTGGATTACGGCTAAACTGTACCGCCGAAGCATCGGCCAGGTACTCGCGCTGCCGGCTGACGGCAGCCTTAATCAGATTACCAAAAAACGAACCGAGATAGCCGATCACGACCAGGCCAAGACCCAGCAGCATAATGGCGCCGGCACCCTCATTATTATTGCGTCTGGAGCGGGCATAGCTGGCGCCACGACCGGCGCGTAACAGGTAATAACCAAGATGGCCGATAAATAAAATGCCATTCAGTACCGCGATCAGCCGGATATTCATGCGCATATCGCCGTTCAGAATATGGCTGAATTCATGGGCGATCACGCCCTGCAGTTCGTCGCGGCTCAGTTGCTCCAGCGCCCCCTGAGTGACGCCAATAACCGCATCGGCCGGGCTGTAACCGGCAGCAAAGGCGTTAATGCCGCGTTCGGCCAGCAGATAAACCGGTGGCACCGGCAGGTTAGCTGCCAGCGCCATCTCCTCTACCACATTCAGTAACCGGCGCTGCAGCGGATCTTGTGCGTCCGGTTTCAGACGCACCCCGCCAAGCGCTTCGGCTACACTGCGGCCGCCCAGTTTCAGTTGCTGCCACTTGGCCATAATCGCCAGGCCCACCACGGCAAGTACCACCAGGCTGATGCTGCTGATCACTTCCCATGGCAGTTGTACCGGGCCACCCTGAAACAGGCTGAAACTCAGCATCACCAGCAGATTGGTCAGGATGATCAGCGCCAGCACCGCCAAAGCGAACAGCGTGATCAGGACCCGGGTATTGCGCCGGGCCAGATCCTGTTGCTGGAAGAAATTGCTCGCCATTGCTTAAAAGCTGACTTTGGGAGCCTGTTGAATTTGCGCGCTGTCAGCGAATTCCAGCAGCTTGGCATCCTGTTTGTGGCCAAAGCTGGCGGCAAAGAACATCGGCGGGAAGCTTTGTTTATAGGTGTTATATTCGGTTACCGCATCATTAAAAGCCTGACGGGCAAAAGCAACACGATTTTCGGTGCTGGTCAGCTCTTCTGACAGCTGCTGCATATTGGCGCTGGCTTTCAGGTCCGGATAAGCTTCCATCACCATACTAAAGCGGCTCATTGCACCTTGCAGCGCGCCTTCGGCCTGGGCTAACTGGCTGATGGCACCGGCATCGCCCGGGTTATTGGCGGCCACTTTCAGCCCGGCTAGCGCGGCATTACGGGCGGCGATCACGGCTTCCAGCGTTTCGCGTTCATGCTGCATATAGGCTTTGGCAGTTTCCACCAGGTTGGGGATCAGATCATAACGGCGCTTAAGTTGTACTTCGATTTGCGCAAAGGCATTCTGAAAACGGTTCTTCAGTTTAACCAGCTGGTTAAAGATGCTGATCAGGTAAAATACCACCGCCGCCAGCAAGGCCAGAATTATCAGTAACGTCATTTTAAGCTCCTTACAGGATATCAAGGTGTATTGTTAATGAAAGTTTAACCTTCTGTCCAGTGTCTGCAGCCGGATTTCGCCGGATTAGTACTAAAGTGCGGCAACCTGCGGTATGATAACGGCCTTGCACCGGGAGTAGCTATGAGTGATTTTAAACGTATTTCAGTGGCAGAAACGCTGGAGTTATTAGCCCAGCAGGCAGTAATTGCCGATATCCGCGACGAGCAAAGCTTTGCCAGTGGTCATATCGCGGGCGCCTTTCATTTGACCAACACCAGCCTGGGCCAGTTTATGCGCCAGGTGCCATTTGAACAGCCGGTGGTCGTAGTGTGTTATCACGGTAATTCCAGTCAGGGCGCGGCGCGTTATCTGGCAGAGCAGGGCTACGAACAGGTGTACAGTATGGATGGCGGCGTTGAGAGCTGGCGCACGCAACAGCCTGTTGTCAGCGGGCACAGTGACGCCTGATGCTGACTAAGGTTGCGGAGTTTCGCGCCCAGCCGGCGGCGCTGTTATTTGCCGATTACTGCACCAGTCAGGGGCTGACCGTGCAGCTGCAGCTGGAGGGCGAGCTGACACTGCTGCTGGCCGACAGCGCGCAGTTGCCGCAAGTGGAAGCCCTGTTGACGGAATTTATCCGTGAGCCGGATCATCCGCGTTATCAGGCGGCAGCCTGGCAACAGAGTAACAGTGTGCAACTGGAGCCATCGATCCGGCTGCCGTCCAAGCAGCTGTGGCGCCAACTGCCGTTAACCCTGCTGCTGGTTTTGCTGACGCTGGCGGTCTATGGCTGGCAGCAGCTGGATTTTCGTGCGGCCGCCCAGGCGCTGCTGTTAACCAATAATGCAGAGCTCTGGCGTTGGCTAACTCCGATCTTGCTGCATTTTTCGCTCTCCCATCTGGTGTTTAATCTGGCTTGGTGGGGCTTGTTGGGCGCCAAAATCGAACGTTTCAGAGGCAGTGGCTTTTTATTGCAACTGACCCTGAGCAGTGCGGTGATTTCCAATGGCTTGCAACTGGCACTGGCCGGCCCCAATTTTGGTGGCTTATCCGGGGTGGTGTATGCACTGGTGGGCTATTGCTACCTGAGTGATGTATTAAGCGGTCGTCAGCGCTATCAGCTGGGTCATGGTCTGTTTGGCTTTATGTTGCTGTGGTTGCTGCTGGGCTTTTTCGATCTGTTGTGGGTCAATATGGCGAACTGGGCGCATCTGGGCGGCTTGGGCTGTGGCTTACTCTGGGCCTGGTTAAGCCGGGACCGGCGTCATCAATAATTCAGCTGGCAGTAACGGCAGGCTCTGCCGTTACTGATACAGATATTTGGTAAACAATACATCCTGCACCATTGGCTGCCCGGTTTCCCGGCGCAGTACCTGTTGCAGCTGTTCCAGAATAATCAGTCGGATCTCTTCGCGCCCATGCAGGGATTTGACCTTCTCTTCCGATTGCTTACTCAGAATGCCGATAATGGTATCCAGGATCAGCGGCTCATGGTATTCGATGGTTTTCAGCAGCTCACGACTGGGTAACATCAGCTCTACTGACACCCGCAAGTAACCCAGGGTGCGGCGGTTTTCGGTAACATAGTTGGTGACGATATCCGGGTCAAAGCCGTAATACACCACCTCAGGCACATTTTGCTGTGCTTGGGCAGGCAGCGCTGTTAATAACAGCAGCGGTGCAAAGATCAGGGGCAGTAATACGCGCAAGGTTAGCTTTCCTCATCGGAGCGGATTTCAGATAATCATATCAGTAGTCTCTTAGTTAGGCGAATTGCCGACTTAAAAAAGTTAGGCGAATGGCCGGGTAAAGAATAGTTAAACGAATTGCCGCTTAAAAAAATTCCTGCCCTTGCTATAATGCGGCAATTTTTGCATTCTGAACCCGACTAACTGATGACAGCAGTATTTTCGCTGGCGGCCTGTGCTGAACCCTGGCAACAGGCTGATGCCAGTAAGGCACCGGCTACCCTGTTACCCTGGCTGTTGGAGCCGGCGTCACTGACCGCCCGTTTAAAAGCGCACTGCCAGCAATTCCGGCTGCAGTTGCTGGCGGAACAATCCTTGCCACTGCCGCAGACCTTGCAGCCGCTGTTGCCGGCCAGTAGCCTTTGTACCCGCCGCGAGGTGTTAATGTGGTGCGATCAACAAGCGGCTGTCTATGCCCAGAGTTGGATCCCGCAGTCCAGCCAACAACGCTTGCAGCAGCTGGCTGCCCTCGGGGAACAGCCATTGGGCGAGTTGTTGTTTCAGTATCCGGATTTGCAACGTAGTCCGATTGAAATTGCCCGGCTTAGCCTGCCGCGGCCAAGCGCAGAGATCGCTGCGGGTGAATATTGGGCCAGACGCTCCGTGTTCTCGGTAGCCGGTGCGCCCTTATTAGTGGCAGAGGTTTTTCTGCCGGTGGTGGAGACGCTATGACAACGCTAAGCTGGCAACGACGCCAGGCCTACTGGCAATTGATGCGGCTGGATAAGCCGATCGGCACCTATCTGCTGCTATGGCCTACCTGGTGGGCATTATGGCTTGCTGCGGATGGGATCCCGCCTCTCGATTACTGGCTGATCTTTAGCCTCGGCGTGCTGTTAATGCGCTCGGCGGGTTGTGTGATCAATGATTATGCCGATCGCCATTTTGATGGTCAGGTGAACCGCACTAAAGCCCGGCCACTGGCCAGTGGCCAGCTACAGCCGGTTGAAGCGCTGCAGCTGTTTCTGCTGTTGCTGTTACTGGCTGCCAGCTTACTGCTGTTCTTAAACCGGCAAACCCAACTGCTGGCGCTGGTGGCCGTGCTGCTGGCCAGCAGCTATCCCTTTATGAAACGCTACACCCATCTGCCTCAGCTGGTATTGGGCGCGGCCTATAGCTGGGGGATCCCGATGGCCTTTATGGCGCTGCAGGGTGAGGTGCCACTGTACGCCTGGTGGCTGTATCTGGCGAATCTGCTGTGGACAGTGGCCTATGATACCTTTTATGCGCTGGTCGACCGTGACGATGATCTCAAGGCCGGTATTAAATCGACGGCGGTGTTGTTTGGCCGTTATGCCCAGCCGGTGATAGCGCTGTTGCAACTCGGCTTTTTAGGCCTGTTGGCATTGCTGGGGCAAACGCTGGCACTGGGCTGGCCGTTCTTTTTAGCCCTGGCGCTCTGTGTGCCGGCTTTTGCCTGGCAGCACTACCGGGCGACAAAGGGGCCTCAGGGCGCCTTTGCCGCGTTCCTGGATAACCATTATGTTGGTATGCTGCTGTTTGTCGGTTTGGCGGTGGCGCTGGGAGTCTAATATGAAAGCCTATTTACTCAGTTTACTGTTGTTAGCAGGTTGCAGCAGCGTGCAGGCAGAGCCGCCGTTTGGCAGGGCCCAGATCGCCTTTGCCGGACAGCAAGTTGCGGTGCAACTGGCCGATACGCCGGCGTTACGAGCCCGCGGTCTGATGTTTCAGCAAAGTGCCGAGCCGGGTATGCTGCTGTTATACACGGTGCCGGAGCCAATAAGTTTGTGGATGCGTAATACCGGTCTGGAGCTGGATGTCGCCTTTATTGATGCCAACTGGCAAATTCAGAGTATTAAGCCGCTTGAGCCTTATGATGAAAGCATTGTCAGCTCGGAAGGCCCGGTGATTGCCGCCCTGGAGAAACCGCGCGGCTGGTTTGCCGCCCGCGGCTTGACGGTCGGCAGTCAGCTCAGCTTAGTTCGCGACTGACAGCCGGCTAGCGGCTGGGATCAATCAGGCCATTCAGGCTGTTATTGCGCCGAAACCAGCCGGCTATGCTAAAGCGCGGGCTGCTGGCTGGCAACACTTCATGTGGAAAGCGCTCACTCTCAAACACAATTAACCCGCCGGCTGCTGGCTGAAACTGCCGGATCAACTGATCCTGCTCGTCATACAATGCCAGAGCGCCACCTTCAGTGACGCTGTTAAGATAGGTGACCGTGGTCAGCACCCGGTTGGAGCGGCCCTGAAAGGCGTCCAGATGCTTCTGATAGAAGTCACCGCTTTGATAACGCGCATAATGGCATTCAAAATCAAACAGGCCGAGCAGACAGCGTTGGTTAAATACCTGCTGTAACTGCTGCATCAGTGCCAGATACTGCTGTTGTGCCGGCGTACTGCCGTCCAGCCAGGCGGTGTGGTCGCGCCGGATCTGTTGATCCTGCAAATGCGCGGCCTGGCGGCCCACGCCTGCCGCGCGTAGCGGCTGCTGCTGCAAATCCTCCAATAGCGCAGAGGTTAGCGGCTCGGGTAAAAAAGTGGGTAGCCAAACCCAGCCCTGCTGATAGAAGGGGGTGATAATGCTGTCCCAGTCGGTTGCGGTTGGCGCTGACATAATGACTCCAAAAGCGGTAACGGACATAGTTTGCCATAGCAGTGAGCCAGCTCATAGCGACTCGCGTATCAGCAACATAAGAAACAGGAGGAATGACCATGCGCATCGCTTTACTTGCGGCGACACTGCTGCTGACCGCTTGCAGCAAAACTGTACTGGACTACCGGCAACAAACGCCGGTATTAAAACTGGATGAGTTTTTCGCCGGCAGTGGCCGCGCCTATGGCGTGCTACACGACTGGCGTGGCCGCCAGACGCTACGCTTTACGGCGGATCTGTGTGGCGAATGGCAACAAGGCCGTGGCGACCTGTACGAGGTGTTTTATTTTAGTGACGGCCGTATTGAGCAGCGGCACTGGCGGTTGCAGCAAGACAATTCAGGCAAAATTAGTGGTACAGCCGGTGACGTGGTAGGGGAAGCCAGCGGCCAACTGGCCGGTAATGCGTTGTATTGGCAATATGTATTGCGCATCCCTTACGACGGTAGCACCCTGGATGTGACAGTTAAAGACTGGCTATATCTGATTGATCCGCAAAATCTGATTAACCGCACCACGATGCATAAGTTTGGGTTGAAGGTGGCGGAGTTGACGTTATCGATCCAACAAACCGATAGCAGTGCAGACTGTACGCCTTTAAAGCAGCAGGTTGCTGAGCTGGCAGCCAAGTTGTAACAGGATCGGGTGTTGCACCGTTGAGCCCGCTGTGGGCTCAACAATGTTGAATACATTTAGCGGCGGCTGGGAAACTGCTGAAAAATATGATTGACGACCCGCGCGGTGGACTCGCGTGGTTGCTGCAGATCCTGCTGGCTTAATACACCCTCGGCAATCCCTTCCCACACCAGTTGCTTACGGCTGGCATCCACTAAATCAATATTCACGGTGCCAACGCGGTAATGTACTGTTTCGACATCGGTTTGATAATAGGGGAAAGGCGCATACAGACCACGGCGATAATAATAGTAGCTGTACGGATGCAGACTGGGTGAAGTGGTAGTGCGCACTTCTGAACGCTGTGCCACGTTAGAGTTAAAGTTAATCAACAGCTGTGGCTCATCGCTTAGCCGGTAACCGCGCGCCGTCATCTCCGCCGTAATAGCGGCTTTCAGGTGCTGGGTCACCAGGCTGGTATAACCGGCGCGATCAGTTGCCAACTCGGACATAAAGCCAAAGGTTTGATAACTACTCAGGTCGACGTTCGGCGCCTGATCGGTCCGCACTTTAGGGCCTGAGGCACAGGCTGTTAACCACAAGGCTGAGGCCAGCAGGATGCCGCGCCAGAGCCAGGAAGAATGCTGCTTATTCATAACTACCGCCATCTCAATCAACTTAGCCTTGATATCTTACTATACTGCGCCAGCCATTTCTGCGATCAACCCGGCTGCGACTTGCATATTTTGACGCTGGCAAGCAAACTAAGTTCCGGCTGGCACAGCAAATTACCCAGCCAGACAGGAGTCACTGACTTTGTGCTGCTAAGAAGTTAGCATTGCATGCGCGCTGCTATTACACTTAGCATAGTGTATTGCCAGCCTGTAACGGCAGATTTTACGAGATAATAATGAAAACAAAGGATAAAACGCCAACCAGAGCTGAACCTGAAGCAGTCAGTCAACAGGCGTCAGCCGCCCTGTCTGATGCACTGGCCAGCTTTGCCACCCAGTTACAGCAACAGCAGCAACTCTGGCTGCAACAAATGCAAACTGCGCTGGATGCTCAATGGCAACAGCGGCTTATCGCCCACGAACAGGCTTATCAAAAACTCTACAAAGATTGGCAACAAAGCCAGCAGCAGCTGGAGTTGGCTGTGCCGGCACCTGCTGCCGATCCGCGGCTGTTGCAGGAACAGGAACGGCAAAATCAGCAATTACGGCAAAGACTGCAGCAATTAGAAGCGCAGTTAGCCGGGTTGCAGCAACAACAAGCCAGTGCGGCAGAACAACACGCCTCAGAACAGCAAACGGCTGGTCAGTTGCAGCAACAGTTAGCCGAGCTGCAACAGGCAATGCAGGTGCAGCAGGAGGCGCTGACCGTGGCCGATACCGCTTATGCAGCGGAACGGCAAAAGGTGGCAGAGCTGGAGCAACAGCTGGCTGCAGCCAGTGTCGGCACTGCCAGTACGCTGAGTGCTGAACAGCAAAAAGTTACCGAGCTGCAACAACAACTGGCACAGACTACTACACAGCTGCAGCAACACGAACAACAGGCGGCCAAGGTACAGGCAGACGCCGAACAGAAACTGGCGGATTTAACCGAACAGCTACAACAGCGTGAACAGCAAACGCTGGCCGCTCAGGCAGAAGCCGAACAGAAACTGGCGGCGCTTAGCGAGCAGCTACAGCAACGCGAACAGCAAGTGACTGCCACCCAGGCAGAAGCCGAACAGAAACTGGCGGATTTAACCGAACAGCTACAACAGCGTGAACAGCAAGTGCTGGCCGCTCAGGCAGAAGCCGAACAGAGACTGGCGGCGCTAAGCGAGCAACTACAGCAACGTGAACAGCAGGTTACTGCCACCCAGGCAGACGCCGGGCAGAAACTGGTGGAATTAACCGAACAGCTACAACAGCGTGAGCAGCAAGCGGCAGCCGCCCAGGCAGAAGCCGAACAGAAACTGACCGAACTGACCGAACAGCTGCAGCAACATAAACAACAAGCGGCAGCAGCTGTTGCCGCTGAACAACAAAAGGCTGACGAACTGGCGGCTCAGGTGTCGTCATTACAACAACAACTGGAGCTGGTACAGGCTGAGTTTGAGTCGCAGCGCCAGCAGATACAGCAACTGACTGAGCAGCAGACAGAGCTGGGGCAGAAACTGCAATTTAAGCAGCAGATGTATCTGCAATTGCAGGAAGAAAATCAGGTGCTGAATCAGCAACAAAGCGAGCAGCTTGCCCAATTACAGCAACTGGCCGCCAGTGAACAGCAATTACGGGAACAACTGGAGCGGCAGGATTTACTGCTGCAACAGGCCCGCTTGCGGCTGGAGGTCACAGTTGAGAAACAGCAGTTGGAAGCGGATCAGGCCCGGGAGACCATTCGGGTGCTGCGGCAGGAATTAGCCAAAGGCCAGGAAGAGCATCAGGCGGCCTTATCCGATCTGCAAAGCCGGCTGACCGAATATAAGCTGAAATTTGAATATGCACAGCGTCAGCTGTCAACCATGCCATAATAGGCGCCAAAGCAGGCCGGCTAGCCTGCTATTTTTTTGACAGGAATACTCTTTTTTAGGAATGCTATGAAACAAAAAGCCAATAACTTTCAGCAGATGCGCGAACTTAATCTGGCGCAGCAGGCAGCTATTGCTGCCAGTTTGCTGGAGCGGATGTTACCGAATTATCAACTGTTTAGCGAAGTCAGTCAGTTCGGCGATCCGGTGTTGGTGCGCAAAATTCTTGATCTGTGCTGGGAGTGGCTGACGGTACCGAAAGCAAAAATCAATTTCGAGCGCCTGGCGGAAGAACTGGAGTTGGCGACGCCTGAGGTCAATCATTACGATATGTTCGGGGTCTATCCGGCGGTTGATTGCGCCACAGCGCTGGATATGATGCTTAATGGCATCCGCGAACAGGATGCCGCCGAATTTGTTAATGTGGCGAAGATTTCGCAGGCCACCGTGGCCCGGCTGATTGAATATGAAGCGGAAGACGCGGATATTACCACCGAAGCTGAGCTGAAAAAGCTGGTGCGGGATCACCCCTTGATGCAATACGAGATGGAATGTCTGGCGGAGCTGATCGAACTGGTCAAACCGATGACGCGGATCGGCCGCGAACAAATGCAGCAGTTAAAAGCCTGGGTCAAAGAGCAGGGGCTGACCAACCTCGGCATGGAGCTTAGCCCGGAGACAGAGTAACCCTATTTAGCGGCTACTCTGGCGCAGAAAGAGGCGATAGGCCAGCTGGCCGGCAACCTTTTCCTTTAGCAGCTGCCAGTTGGCGGGTATGGCGCCTAATGCCAGTTCTTTCTCGGTTTCCAGATAGATCAGGGCGCTGTCTGTCAGCCAGCCCTGTTGCTCTAACGCCAGACAGCAAGGCAGTGCCAAGCCCTGCCGGAATGGCGGGTCGATCAACACCAGATTATATTGCCGCTGTGCCGGGCGCTGCAGCCATTGCAGACAATCGGCATTGACCACCTCAGCATTGCTCGCGGCCAACGCTTTCAGATGTTGCTGCAGCTGCCGCGCCAATGCCGGCGCTTTTTCTACCAGTGTCAGATAAGCAGCGTAGCGTGACAGTGCCTCTAAACCCAGGCTACCGCTACCGGCAAAACAATCCAGCACCGTACTTTCTGCCGTATCCTGCATCAGCCAGTTAAACAGGGTTTCCTTAACGCGGTCGGTCGTGGGTCTGAGGCCCGCGGCATCGGCTACCGGCAGCTTTTTACCCCGCCATTTACCACTGATGATTCTGACGAAACCGCTGGGGCCGCCTGCGCTACCACGACTGCTCGATTGTTTCATTGATTCGTTTTTGCCTGACAGATAAAGGTGTTAGTATAAGGCCAATTTTATCCTAGTTTTCAGCTCTGACCTAACTGCATATGACAAAACAGAATAAACTCTTTTCCTGGCTTGGTTTTGGTAAGAAGCCATCAGACGCACCCGACACGGCAACTCAGCCCGAGTCTACAGCCGCTAACGCGACAGCAACAACGGAAACCCCAGCCGCTGCTACGCCGGTTGCAGATGCTGCGGTAACGGCAGCGCCAGTAACGGATGCGTCTGCGGCCGACGTGCCGGTCCAGGAGGATCCGGCCGCCGCACAGCAGGCAGACAGCAGTCCGGCGCTGGTCACCGCTGCACCAGCGCCAGCAGCACCGGCAGAGGCTGCAGCACCCAAGGTTAACCCGATCTTGGATAACCCGAAAAAGCCAGGTCTGTTTGCCCGCTTAAAGCAGGGACTGGCGAAAACCAGTCTGAATCTGGGGGCTGGTTTAGCCTCACTGTTCGTCGGCAAGAAAATTGATGACGAGCTGTACGAAGAGCTGGAAACGCAGTTACTACTGGCTGACGTCGGTATGGATACGACCCAGAAGCTGATTAAACAGTTAACCAGCCATGCTGATCGCAAGGCACTGAAAGACGCTGGTCTGCTGTATGAAAAACTGCAGCAGGATATGGCCGAGTTGTTGCAGCACGTGGAACAGCCGCTGCAACCTGAAGCCAGTGACGGCCCCTTTGTGATCCTGATGGTCGGGGTAAACGGTGTTGGTAAAACCACGACTATCGGTAAGATGGCACAGCAGTTTAAGCAGCAGGGCAAAACCGTGATGCTGGCGGCTGGCGATACCTTCCGGGCCGCCGCGGTGGAGCAGCTGCAGGTGTGGGGCGAACGTAATCAGATCCCGGTGATTGCCCAGCATACCGGCGCGGATAGCGCCTCAGTGATTTTTGATGCTTATCAGGCGGCCAAAGCCCGTAAAGTCGATGTGCTGATCGCTGATACCGCCGGCCGCTTACAAAATAAAGCGCATCTGATGGAAGAGCTGAAGAAGATTGTCCGGGTATTGCAAAAGATTGAGCCGGCGGCACCGCACGAAGTGATGCTGACGCTGGATGCCGGTACCGGCCAGAATGCGCTGAGTCAGGCCAAACTTTTTAACGAAGCGGTCCCCCTGACCGGTATTAGTTTGACCAAGCTGGATGGTACTGCCAAAGGCGGGGTGATCTTTGCGATTGCCGATCAGTTTAAGGTGCCGATCCGTTTTATCGGGGTGGGGGAAGCCATCGATGACCTGCGGCAGTTCCAGGCCCAGGACTTTATCCGGGCGCTGTTTAACAAGGAATAACCGCTATGCTGCAGTTTGATCAGGTAAGTAAAAGCTATCCGGGTGGCTTTGTAGCACTGGAGCGGATTAACTTTCGCATCGCGAAAGGCGAAATGGTGTTTCTGACCGGCCACTCCGGCGCAGGTAAAAGTACTATCCTGAAACTGATCAGCATGATTGAACGCCCCAGCACCGGCCGGGTGATGATTAACAATATCGATCTTAGCCGCTTAAAACGCAGTCAAATTCCCTATGTCCGGCGCGATGTCGGCATTATTTACCAGAATCACCGGCTGCTGATGAACCATACGGTATTTGATAATGTGGCCTTGCCGCTGGTGATTGAAGGTTTTACCGGCAAGGAAATGGTAAAACGGGTGCATGCCGCGCTGGATAAGGTTGGTTTACTGGATAAGCAGCGTTGTTTACCACAGACCTTATCAGGCGGTGAGCAGCAGCGGGTGGGTATTGCCCGTGCTGTGGTTAATAAGCCGCCGTTACTGCTGGCAGATGAGCCAACCGGTAATCTGGATCCGGAACTGTCACGCGACATTATGCGGGTGTTTGAAGCCTTTAATCAGGTTGGCGTCTCGGTGCTGGTGGCAACCCATGATTTGGGGCTGATTGCCCGGATGCGTTACCGCACCCTGACGTTAAAGCAGGGCCGGATGATTAATGACGGCCTGATGCCGGCACAGGAGCCGCTATGAGTATTTTGTTCAGTAGCCGGGCCCATGGCGCTAAGGCCAGCCGCGTTAATGCCATACAGCGTTTTGTGATGTTTTTTGTGCACCATATCCGCCAGGCGGTATTTAGTTTGGGCGAGCTCTGGCGGACGCCGGGTTCCTCGCTGCTGACGATAGCGGTACTGGGATTGAGCCTGACGCTGCCAACGACGCTGCACCTGCTGGTCAAGAATGTGCAGCAAATTAGTGGGGGCTTTGCCAAGGCTGCAGAAATCAATTTATTTATCCGTGATACCGCGACACCGCAGCAAGTGCAGAGCCTGAAAACCATTCTCGAAGCAGACAGTCAGATCGCCGGCGTGCGGCATATCAGTAAAGAGGCGGCGATGGCAGAATTTCGCGAGGCGTCCGGCTTTGGCGCGGCGCTAAATTATCTGACCGACAACCCGCTGCCGGATGTGCTGGTGGTGCTACCGGTGCATACTGAACCTGCTGCCGCCCGTCAGTTACAACAGCAGCTGGAAAAAGAGCGGATAGTCGAGTTTGCCAAGCTGGATCTGGAATGGCTGCAACGGCTGGATGCGCTGGTGCTGCTGTTACAGCAAGCTGTGGTGGCCATTGGTCTGCTGTTACTCAGTGCCGTGTTATTGATTGTCAGCAACACCATCCGCTTATCAATTATTAATAAACGCGATGAAATTGAAGTGATGAAGCTGGTCGGCGCGACCGATGCTTTTATTCAGCGACCTTTTCTTTATACCGGGCTTTGGTTCGGCGTCTTTGGTGGGCTATTGGCCTTTCTGGTCACCGAAGCCTTACTCTGGTGGTTGCGCGGCGCCATTGCCAGTATCAGCAGCCTGTACCAGAGCGATTTTCAGTTACAGGCGATGAGTCTGTATGAATTCGGCGGCTTGCTGTTACTGGCGATCCTGCTCGGGGTACTGGGATCCTATCTGTCGGTACGTCGTCATTTACGTGCCATTGAGCCGTCCTGAGCCAGTTGCCGCTAAGCTGACAGCTGGTTATAAAAATTGCTTATCTTATAAAAACCAGATCTATAAAGAGTTGCAACTAGTATTAGCACTCTCAGTCAAAGAGTGCTAATATCAGCTCACTTAGTTCAACACAGGATAAGCAATACCATGACGAAATCAGCTTACATGCCCCTTACGGTAGCAGCCAGCGGTAGTCTGGAGGCTTACACCCATGCCGTCAGTACTATCCCGATGCTGAGCGCTGAAGAAGAGCGCGGTCTGGCCGAACGCCTGCAGCAAGACGGTGATTTAGAAGCGGCGCGCCAGTTGATTATGTCGCATCTGCGTTTTGTGGTGCATATTGCCCGCAGCTATGCCGGTTATGGCCTGCCAATCAGCGATTTAATTCAAGAAGGTAATATTGGCCTGATGAAAGCGGTAAAGCGCTTTGACCCGGCGGTAGGCGTGCGCCTGGTGTCTTTCGCCGTGCACTGGATTAAAGCCGAAATTCATGAATATGTGCTAAAAAACTGGCGCATCGTTAAAATTGCCACCACTAAGGCACAGCGTAAACTGTTCTTTAATCTGCGTAAGGCCAAAAAGCATCTGGGCTGGTTTAATCAGCAGGAAGTACAGCAGGTCGCTGAATCACTGGGTGTGGCCGAGCACGAAGTGCGTGAAATGGAAGCGCGGATGAGCAACTATGATATGCCATTCGATGCGCCGGATGAGGACGACGAGCAGGCCTATACGGCGCCGGTATACTATCTGGAAGATAAAAGTTCTGATCTGGCGGCGCAGGTTGCCGATGATCAGTGGGACACTGCAGCAGTGGATCGGCTACAGGCGGCGATTCGCACCCTGGATGATCGCAGCCAGGATATCGTACGTGCCCGTTGGCTGGATAACCAGAAGCTGACCCTGCAGGAGCTGGCCGATCGCTATCAGGTCTCAGCTGAGCGGGTGCGGCAGCTGGAGAAAAATGCGATGAAAAAGCTGCAGCAGGCATTGCAGCACTAATAGTCAAAACAGACTGACAAAAAACGGCGCCGCAGCGCCGTTTTTGCTTATTATACCCAATGGATTTCAAGATGCACGTAGGCGGCAAGTTCGTTCATCCCCATGAGCTTAGCTTTACTAAGTGATTGGGCCGGGCTGGCGCTCCAGTGGACGGACGCAGCCAACACCCGTGCATCTTGAAAGACGAAGGGTATAAGCGATGATTATTCTTCCTGTGGTGCCGCGATCGCCGGTGCGGTCACACCTGCCGCTATCACCTGATGTTCCTGTGGCAGTAACGCCGAGATCCCCACCAGCTCAATGCCTTCTGCCTGCAACTGCGGCAAGCGGCGTTTTAGAAAGCGATAGGTTTCCGGGTACGGATGACCAATCGCAATCGCGACCTGATGGCGGCGGGCAATTTGCAGTAATTGTTTAAACTGCCGCTCCAGCGCCGCTTCGCTTAACTCATTGTCTAAAAATACATGCCGCGACAGCAGCGTCACGCCATGCTGGCTGGCGTACTTTTTGGCGGTACTTTGTGGGGTGGTCAGGCTGTCGACAAAGAACAACCGGCGCTGCTGCAGGTACTCCATGGTCCAGTCCATTGGCTGCTCCAGCGCGGTAAACAGACTTCCCATATGGTTGTTAATGCCAATAGCGTATGGGATATCTGCCAGCGCCTGCTGCAGGGTATGATGAATTTGCTGGCGGCTCATATTGCGGGTCAGCGCGCCCGGCCCCAGCGCATTTTGCTGGCTGGCTTCCATCGGCATATGCAGCATCACATCTTTTTTCGCCTGAGCGGCTTGTCTGGCGGCTTGCCGGCCATAGGGAGTATGCGGCAGTACGGCATAGGTTAGCGCATGCGGCAGCTCAACCATCTTCAGATCGGCGCGTTGATAACCAATATCATCGATAATGATCGCAATCCGGGGGCTGGCCAGTAGCGGTAAACTCAGACAGCACAGGCTCAGACATAACAGACGCAGCAGTCGCACTAGGATTCCTTTTATTGCTCCGGTTTTCCGCTTGTCATGCGCAGCATACTGAAAAACCTGATATTAACCTCACCCATTCAGGTTATAGGACAGCCTTAGTCGGGTGCAAGTTTTTTATTGTGCGCCCAGCCAATTTAACGGGTTAACTGCTTCGCCTTTTTCCCGGATTTCAAAATACAACCCCGGGTCTGCCTGACCACCACTGGCGCCAACCTGAGCAATGGCATCACCGGCGCGCACATTGTCACCGGGCTGCTTCAGTAAACTCTGGTTATGGCCATACAGACTCATAAAGCCTTTACCGTGGTCAACCACAATCACCCAGCCATAGCCTTTTAGCCAGTCGGCGTAGATCACCCGGCCATCCGCGATGCTCTGCACATTAGCACCGCTTACCCCCTGGATCAGGATACCGCGTGAGGCCAGGCCACCTTGGCGGTTTTGCCCAAAGCGCTGCAATACCCGGCCACGCAGTGGCCAGGGATACTTGCCCCGACCTGCGGTCAGCCCTGACAGATCGCGATTACGCTCCGCCAGACGACGTAGCTCGTTGATGGTATTTTGCAGCGTGGTTTCGTTTTGCCGCAGATAACTAAGCTGATTACCCTGCTGCTTTAACAGCGCCTGCAATTCATTGACGGACGCCTGCTGGCTACCGCGGGCTTCGCTCAGTTGTTGCTGTTGTTGTTGCAGGGCACTGAGTTCGGTTTGTAACTGCTGCTGTTGATTGGCCAGTTGCTGTTTGACCTGATCCAGTTCACTGACGGTATGATTGATTTGAGCTAGCTGACGTAATCTGGCCTGATTAAAGTACTGATAATAGGTCAGCACCCGTTCCAGCTTGCCGGTATCCTGTTGGTTTAACAGCAAGCGCGAGTAATCGTGCTGACCCAGGCTGTAGGCACTTTTTAGTTGTTCAGCCAATAATTGCTGCTGCTCTGCCAGTTGTTGCTGCAATTGCTGTTGCTGCCGGTTCAGGTTAGCACTTTCCCGCTCCAGCCGTTGCTGGCGGCCCTGAGTGTCCCTGAGTTTACGAGCGGCTTCCGCCAGAGCTTTGTCTGCGGCCTGCAACCGCTGCTCCGCCTGTTGCAATTGACGGCGTTGTTGCCGGACTTGCTGCTCGGTTTGCTTGATTTGTTGCTGTAGCTGCTGTAATTCCCGCTCAGCCTGCGGCGTCTGCTGGGCAGACGTGGCTGTGGACAGCAGGCTGAGCCAGAAACAGCCTGCGAACAGGTAAGGCAAGCGCTTTGACATTAACGCAATTGCATCAGGACTTTGCCGGTCATCTCGGCGGGGATCGGCATACCCATCAGCTGCAGCATGGTCGGCGCGATATCGCTGAGGATGCCACCTTCCACTGCCGTAGCCGGGCGGCCGACATAGATCAGCGGCACAGGATCACTGGTATGGGCGGTATGGGCCTGGCCAGAATCCGGGTCCTGCATTTGTTCGGCATTACCATGATCTGCGGTGATCAGGCACTCACCACCAACCTGTTGTAAGGCTGCAACCACCCGGCCAATACTGCGGTCAACTGCTTCGACGGCCTTGATGGCGGCTGACATAATGCCGGTATGACCAACCATATCGCCGTTCGGATAGTTACAGATAATCACATCAAACTTACCGCTGTGAATGGCGGCGACTAACTTGTCAGTCAGTTCTTCCGAGCTCATTTCAGGTTGCAGGTCATAGGTGGCGACCTGTGGCGACGGCACCAGGATCCGCTCTTCGCCGGCAAACAGCTCTTCGCGACCGCCACTGAAAAAGAAAGTCACATGCGCATATTTTTCGGTTTCGGAGATCCGCAGCTGGGTTTTCTGATGCTTAGCCAGCCATTCACCCAGCACATTGTTCAGACTTTCTGGCGGATAAGCACAGGGCGCCGCAATATCAGCAGCATATTCGGTCAGCATCACAAACTGGCTTAACTTCGGTTGCGCCTGGCGGACAAAGCCATTGAAATCAGCATCGACAAAGGCGCGGGTAAACTGACGGGCCCGGTCTGCGCGGAAATTCATAAAGATCAGCGCATCGCCGTCCTGTAAGTGAATTGGTTCGCCGGCAGCATTCAAAATGGCAGAGGCTTTGACAAACTCATCGTTCTCATCACGCTGATAGGCGGCTTGCAAGGCGTCACTGGCCGAGTTAAAGCGATACGCGGCCTGACCTTGCGTCAGCAGATTATAAGCTTGTTCTACCCGGTCCCAGCGTTTGTCACGGTCCATCGCGTAGTAACGGCCGATAATGGACGCGATCTGACCTTTACCACTTTGCGCGAAGTGTTGTTCAAACAGCGCCAGCGAGGCGGCGGCACTGCGTGGCGGGGTGTCGCGGCCATCCAAAAAGGCATGCAGATACACCTGGGTCGCGCCACGTTGCTCTGCCAGTTGCACCATTGCCAGTAAGTGTTCTTCATGGCTATGTACACCACCCGGTGACAGCAAGCCCATCAGATGCACGGCTTTGCCCTGACTAACTGCGGCATCTACCGCCTGCACCAGCACTGGATTCTGATAAAAATCACCATCAGCGATGGCTTTGGTAATGCGGGTAAAGTCCTGATATACCACCCGGCCCGAGCCAAGATTGACATGGCCAACTTCGGAGTTACCCATTTGCCCGTCAGGCAAACCGACATCCAGGCCAGAGCCGGAAATCAGGGTGTGTGGATACTGTTGCCATAAGGCATCCATTACCGGGGTATTGGCTTGGGCGATCGCATTATGCTGTTGTTCCTCACGGTAGCCCCATCCATCCAGAATTAATAAAACCAGGGGTTTTTTCGGTGCGGACATAGCATCTCCCTTAACAGATTACAAAGGTGGCGGAATAATGCGCTTATCTTACCGTTTTTTTGCTTTTGCACCAGTGATGATTCGCCGTTAGCCGCCGGTACTAACCGGCTGAGCGGTTTTTTAGCTGTCGATTTTCGATAAAATCGGTATACTCAGCGCTGTTTTTAATCTCAACCAGAAGAAATTTTGCCCTATGGACCAAATGATCGAATTTATTGGAAATCATCTGCTGCTCAGCATGATCTGGCTGGTGTTAGTGGTACTGATTATCGGTGGCTGGTTAAAGTCGAAATTGTCACCGGTGAAAGCGGTCAGCCCGACCGAACTGACGTTAAAAGTGAACCGTGAAAATGCCGTACTACTGGATATTCGCAGTGAGGACGATTTCCGCAAGGGGCATATTACCGACGCCCGGAACCTTAAGCAGGAGCAAATTGCTAATCTGCAGTTGTCTGGCCTTGAAAAGCAAAAAGATACGCCCATTATAGTAGTGTGTCAGATGGGTGTCAGTGCGCAAAAAGCCGCGGCAACCCTGTCTAAGCAAGGTTTTACTCAGGTTTCAGTGCTGCAGGGCGGTATGAATGCCTGGACCGGTGCCAGTTTGCCGGTTGTCAAAGCAAAGAGGTAAGCATGGCAGACGTTGTTATTTACACTAAAGCATATTGCCCCTACTGTGTCAGAGCGGTAGGCTTATTGCGTGAGAAGCAGGTGGCTTATCAGGAGATCAGCATCGATCTGCACCCTGAGCGCCGGGATGAGATGATTAGCCGGGCGAATGGCCGCACTACAGTGCCGCAGATCTTTATTGGTGAACAGCACATTGGTGGCTGTGACGATATGGTTGCTCTGGATAACCAGGGTAAACTCGATTCATTATTACAAGCATAACTAAACAGGATTTATCATGGCAGAACAACAAGCCAATGGCATCGCAGCAGAACAGGCTGCACAGGGTTTACAGTTTGCAATTCAACGCATCTTCGTAAAAGACATTTCTTTTGAAGCGCCAAATGCCCCTGCGATTTTCCGCAAAGAGTGGAAGCCGGAAGTTAAACTGGATTTAGATACCCGCAGCGAAAAGCTGGAAGACAATGTTTATCAGGTTATCCTGTCACTGACCGTGACTACCACTGTTGGTGAAGAAACTGCCTTCCTGTGTGAAGTACAACAAGCAGGTATTTTCTCTATCGGTGCTTTAGAAGAGCCGCAAATGGCGCATATGCTGGCGGCATTCTGTCCGAACATTCTGTTCCCGTACGCACGGGAAGCGGTGTCTAACCTGGTTAACCGTGGTACCTTCCCACAGCTGAATCTGGCACCGGTTAACTTTGACGCCTTATTTGCACAGTATCTGCAACAGCGTCAGGCCGAAACTCAGCAACTGAACGCTTAATGAGCAGCGCTTCTGCGATCACGGTATTAGGGGCAGGGTCTTACGGCACTGCCCTTGCCATTTGTCTGGCCCGCAATGGTAACCCTATTACGCTGTGGGGCCGCAATGCTGCCGAAATGGCGCAGATGCAGCAGCAACGGCTGAATCAGAAATACCTGCCGGATATTCCACTGCCGCCAACCCTGGAAGTGACAGCGGATTTGGCGCATGCCGTGCAACAAAGCCGCGATATTCTGGTAGTGGTGCCCAGCCACGCCTTTGCTGAAACCCTGCGACAGATTAAGCCGTTACTGGCTGCGGATGCCCGGGTTGCCTGGGCAACCAAAGGTCTGGAGCCGGAAACCGGTCGCTTATTGCAGGATGTCGCCCGTGAGATCCTCGGTGAGCAGGTCTCGCTGGCGGTACTGTCCGGGCCCACCTTTGCCAAAGAAATGGCTGCTGGTTTACCCACTGCTATCTCGTTATCTTCTGCCGATCCGGCTTTTATCAAACAGCTGTCTGATCTGCTACATTGTGCCCGTACTTTCCGCGTCTATACCAATAGCGACTTTATTGGTGTGCAACTGGGGGGCGCGGTGAAGAACGTGATCGCCATTGGTGCTGGCATGGCCGATGGTATTGGTTTTGGTGCTAATGCCCGCACAGCCCTGATCACCCGGGGGCTGGCTGAAATGTGTCGTCTTGGCTGTGCCATGGGCGCGCAAAAGGATACCTTTATGGGCATGGCCGGGCTGGGAGATCTGGTATTAACCTGTACTGATAACCAGTCACGTAACCGCCGCTTTGGCTTGCTGTTGGGGCAGGGCAAAGGGGTCGAAGAGGCGATGCAGGCGATCGGTCAGGTGGTGGAAGGTTTCCGTAACGCCAAAGAGGTGTTTAATCTGGCGCAGCGGGTTGGCGTTGAAATGCCGATCACTGAGCAGATCTATCAGGTGTTATATCAAGGGAAAAACGTCAAGCTGGCAGCCCAGGATCTGCTGGGCCGCGAGCGTAAAGACGAGATCAGTTAGCCAGCTGCCGCTGATTATTCAGCAGTTGATTTTCTTTTAGTAATAGTTGTCCGATATCCTCAGCCGGCACCGCCCGGCTGAAGCGATGTCCTTGCTGACAGTCGCAGCCCATCACATGCAGCAGGTACGCCTGCATTTCAGTTTCGATATTGGTGGCAATCACATCCAACTGCAAATAGCCCGCTAATCGGATCAGGGTGGCGCAGATATTACGTTGTTGTTCCTGCTGCTCAATATAACGCACCAGCGAGGGTGCCAGTTTGACGCCGTGTAACGGAAATTGTCTTAGCTGATTCAGCGATGCTATACCATCACCGAAATTGTCGAGCAGGACCCGGAACCCCATGCGCTCCAGGCTGTGTAAGCGCTCACGCAGCCAAATAGTCGGGTGATTAAAAATCGCTTCCGGTAGCTCCAGCTCAAACAAACTGGCGCTCAGCTCAAACTCGCTGAGCGTATCCTGCATAAAACGGATAAAATCGGTTTGGGCAAACTGCTGGGCTGAAATATTCAGTGCCAGCCGGCCACGCATCAGCGCGGTTTGTTGCCAATAACTAACTTGTTTACAGGCTTTGCGAAATACCAGCCGATCCAGATTGATAATCAGGCCGGTTTCTTCTACCAGTGGCAGAAAGGTTGGTGGTGGCAGCATGCCGCGACGCGGGCTGGGCCAGCGCAATAAGGCCTCGAAACCGGCGATACGGTTACTGCTGATACTAAACTTGGGCTGATAAAACAGCTCAAACTCTCCCTGGGCTGCACTGCGGTAGAGTTCGCTTTCCAGTGCCAGATAATCCGGTGCCTGCTGCTGGCTGCCACTGTCGGCAAAACAAAGAGCATGGTCCTGCTGCTGGCTGGCCAGTCGTAGTGCCCGCTCCGCACTGTTGATTAAGTTGGTCGCATCTTCACCATCATTTGGACTGCAGCTGATACCTATTGCTAACCTCAGATTAGCGTAAGCAGCATCAGGATCAGCTTGTCGGAAGCCAGCAATGATTTTATGTGCCAGCTGATTAAGCAGGATGGTACTGTTGGTTTGGCACAGATGCGGTGGCACCAGAATCGCAAAGCAGTCACTTTGATAGCGTGCCAGCACTAATTTATCGGATACCAGCAATTGTAAACGTTTTGCCGCTTCGATGAGCTGAGACTCATCAGGGGTGACATCCATAGTGGCGGTCGGGCTGGTCCTGAGCTGGACTAATAGCAGGGCGACACTGGGGTAATGTTCGTCACAGCTTAGGATTGCCTGCCGTAATTGTTCAGTAAACAACAGTTGGTTCGGAAGTAAGGTACTGTCATCACGTAACACTTGCTGTTGTTGCCGCGCACTCTGGCTACGTAGATGGGTGATATTCTGGCCGTACAACATATAGCGCGGTTCTTTACTGCTCTGCTGGCGCAAGGTATGGATACTTAGCTTGAAGGCCTCACAATGACGTTCGTTTTTAAGCCAGGCTTCGCCGTGCCAAAAGCCTTGCTGTCGCAGTTGCTGTTTCAGCGTAAGGTCCAGTGCATGTTGGCCATCGGCATCGGCAAATAGCGGCAAACTGATACTGACACTGCTGTTATCCTGCTCTTTTAACAGGCTTTTTAACGAACTGCTGGCATTTCGTACTGCCAGATTGCGATCCAGAATAGCGATGGCACCCGGGGTCTCGGCCAGTAATTGCTGAAAATCCTGGCGCTGGGCATCCAGTGCGCGGCTGCGGCGTGTTAAACTAAGCCAGGTTAGGGCCAGCGCCAGGCTGAGTACACCAAGTGCCGCCAGCGTTAATAAGAAACCGCCTTCAATAACACTTTGTTCGGCGGCAGCGGGGAAAGACCAGCTCAGCAACAATAACCAAAGGCCCGGGGTGAGCAACAGCATGGGCACACATTCCTTGTTCAATTAATAACCACTGTTAAATATAGTTGCTTTGTTACCTACAGGACAAGAGCTAACACGAAATAAAAACCGGAGCTTAATGAATGTTACATCTGGCGCTATTTCAGCCACAAATCGCCCCCAATACCGGCAATATTATCCGTCTGGCCGCCAACAATGGCTGCCGCTTGCATATTATCGAGCCAATGGGTTTTGATTTTGAAGAAAAAAAGTTGCGGCGGGCCGGGCTGGATTACCATGATTTGGCCAATGTCAGCCGTTATCCGGATTATCCGCAGTTTTTAAGCGCCATGCAGGGGCGGCGGATTTTTGCGATCACTACCAAGGGGACGCGCTTTTATCATCAGGTTAGCTTTCAGCCGGACGATGTCTTGCTGTTTGGCTCGGAAACCAGTGGCTTACCGGACAGTGTACGCGATAGTCTGCCGGCAGAGCAGAAATTGCGGATCCCGATGCAGGCGGGCGCCCGCAGTCTGAATCTGTCGAACAGTGTGGCTATTGTCAGCTATGAGGCGTGGCGGCAGCTGGGATATCCGGGCGGACTTTAAAGGGCCCTTTCGCTGCCATGACTTAGTTGCTGTAAAAACTGATTAATGGCCGCCAGCACCTGTTGGCGGATCGCATCCTGCTCCATTAACAGCTCATGCCTGCCGCCATTCAGGCTATACAGCGCCTTGGGTAAAGCGGCGGGCAGTGCATCGAACCACTGCCGTTGTGCACCATTGGCCACCACCTTATCGGCACTGCCCTGTAGCAATAACAGCGGGGTCTGGCAATGTACTACATCCCGCCTGAGCTGGCGCATGGCCAGGATCGCCTGCACCAGCCACTGGCAACTGACACCGCCCAGTTGCAACTCTGGCTCACGCTGATAGCAATCGCGCAGCGCCTGATAGCGCGCCGGGCTGGAGGTTAAATCATTACCGGCAAAAGGCTTGGCCTGATAGGCTTGCTGGCCTGGGAAATAGCCAGCCTGAGCTGCTGGCTCAGCTCTGAGCTTGCGGCAATAAGCCAGCGCCAGGCCTTCAGCGACCCGGGTTGGCACAGGTCCGCTATGGATCCCCAACATCGGAGAGCAGAAGACCGCCGCATCAAAAAAACGCCACCAGCGCTGCCAGGGCTCAGCAGTGAGTAAACCCGCTGCGATGGCACAGCCCATAGAGTGGCCGAGCAGCAGATGCCGCTGATGGCCGCCAGGTTCAACGATTTGCTGTAAAAACTGTGCCAGATCCTGCTGATAATGCGCAAAGCTCTCGACATAACCGGGTTGCGGATCGGCCAGTAAGCGGCCAGAGCGGCCCTGACCGCGGTGATCGATGATATAAACACTGTAACCGGCGTTAACCAGTTCCAGCATCAATTCACTGTATTTAATCGCCGTTTCAATGCGGCCACTGCTGATCACCCAGGCCGTGCTGGCGGCGGGGTTACGATGATAGCTATAGGCCAGTGGCACATCGCCGCTACCGCTTAAAACGCCATGCTGCAGCTGCTGCCAGAATGGCAGCAAGCGGCTTTGCCAGTGCTCACTGAGGTCGGTTTCAGTGGCCAGTTGCTGAATATCGGGAAAAGCTTGAGTCATCGGCAGACAGGGTAACGGCTTGGTTCAGGTAAGGGGCAGTGTAACATTAATCTGCAAACCGCCACTACTGACATTGCTGGCGCTGACCTGCCCCTGATGCTGGCGGATGATCTGGGCCACAATAGCCAGCCCCAGACCAGTACCGCCGGTTTGGCTATCGCGGCTGTGGCTAACGCGGTAAAACGGCTGAAAAATTTGCTCCAGTTGGTCACTGGCCAAGCCCGGGCCCTGATCGCTGATACTCAGCTGTGCCTGAGTGTCATGCACCTTTATGGTGCAATTAATCTGGCTGCCGGACGGACTGTATTTCATCGCATTACGGACAATATTCTCCAGTGCCCGGCCCAGCAAACGGCTGTCGCCTTCCAGCCATAGCTGTTCGGGAGCCTGCAGCACCAGCTGTTGTTGTTTGGCATCGGCTTCCAGCTGATTAATACTCAGTACTTCCTCGGCCAGAGCGACCAAATCCAGCGGGTGACGCTCCAGTTGATACTGGCCGGCGTCCAGCTTACTGAAGGTCAGTAATTCATCCAGCATGGCTTCCAGCCGTTCCAACTCGCTTTTTAAGCGCGGCAACTGCTGCAGATCCTGCTGGCGCTCACTCAGCGCTATTGCCAGTTGGGCTCTGGCCAGCGGCGAACGCAACTCATGCGAGATATCCCGCATCAGCCGCTGCTGATTATGTAGCAGGGCACTGATTTGTTCAGCCATGGTATTAAAGCTACGGCCCAGCTGTCCCAATTCATCCGGGCGTCTGGCCAGCCGCTGCACCCGGCTATCGAGTTTGCCGCTGGCAAATTGCAGGTTTTGTTGCACCAGCTCGCGCAGTGGCCGCGAGATTGAAATGGCTAACGCAAAGCTGGCGGCCGCGGAGATCAGCACCAGCAGCAGGATCAGCAGCGGCTGTGACAGGCTGCTCAGGCGCCACCAGGGCTGCGCCGGCCGTTGTCGCAGCTGATATAGCGCCAGTTGCTGTTCGCCAAGCTGCAGCATAAAGGGGCCGGCCAGATGAGTATTATTATGGCGTAGCAAGCGTGGCCGGTTCAGCTGATTTAGCTCAGCCAGCCAGTTCTGGTTAAAGTTACGCGGCAGCAGTGCAGGCGTCAGCACTTGATTATCCGCCGTTTGCACCACCACCCAGCGTGCTTCGCCGTGCGCGGCCAGGCGCTGTAGCAGCTCAGCAGCGGATTGACTTTGCCGCAAGGGCTGTAGCTGTTGCTGCAGTTGCTGGATCACGCCGGGTGGTAGCCGCCGGATCTCGGTATCTTCCATCAGCTGGCGTGACAGCACTAAAGTTAAAGCCACGGTCAACAGCAATACCAGCCAGAACCAGAGGAAGATCCGGCCGGCCAGCGAGTTTAACGGGTTTAAGTGTTGCCAGTTCATGCGTTACCCTGCGTCAGAAATAAATAGCCACTGCCACGCAGGGTCTGGATTTTTTCGCTGTCGCTATGTTGCGCCAGCTTTTTGCGGATATTACTGATATGCATATCCAGACTGCGATCATACTGCTGCAGCCGCCGCCCCAACACCAGGCGGCTTAATTCATCCTTACTGACAATTTCGCCGGCGCGGCGCATCAGCTGCTCCAAAATCTGAAATTCCGTCGCGGTGAGTGTGACCGGCTGCTGATTACAGCTGACCTGACGGTTCTGACTATTGAGTTTAACGGCATTCAGCTCCAACACGCTGGCTTGCTGCGGCGCGTCTTGCTGTAATAATTCGATCCGGCGCAGGATAGCTTTGATCCGGGCTACCAGTTCGCGTGGATTAAAGGGCTTAGCCAGGTAGTCATCGGCTCCCAATTCTAAACCGAGGATGCGATCAATATCGTCACCGCGCGCCGTTAGCATCAGTACCGGGCAGTAGGGGCCCTGACGTAGCGCTTTCAGAACGGACAGGCCATCCAGTTTGGGTAACATCACATCCAGCAGGATCAGATCGCAGCCGGCGCTGGCGGCCTGTTGCAGGCCCTGCTCGCCGTCATGCACTGCCAGAAACTCGAAGCCATCTAATGCCAGATACTCCGCCACTAAGCGGGTCAGCTCAACATCGTCGTCAATCATCAGAATTTTCGGCATCTTATACCTCAAAGGTGATCACAATTGCAGTTTACGTGCTTGACTGGGCAATGTCAGGGCCTTTACAGAACCTTTACGCTGGCTTTGCGTTGCTTTGCAATAGCGGCGCTAAACTGAAAGCGTCAACCAAGCGGAGTGCAGATGATGAAAACGAATACCTTAATTTTGACCTTAAGTACTGTATTACTGTTAAGCAGCCCACTGGCGCTGGCGCATCCTGGCAAAGGCTGGCAGGGTGAGGGACAGCGGCATGAGCGAACTATGCTGCCATTAAAGCAATTGGATCTGAGTGCTGAACA
This sequence comes from Alishewanella sp. BS5-314, assembly GCF_025377695.1. NCBI lineage: Bacteria > Pseudomonadati > Pseudomonadota > Gammaproteobacteria > Alteromonadales > Alteromonadaceae > Alishewanella > Alishewanella sp. BS5-314. The sequence goes on along the minus strand of NZ_JACEHJ010000002.1, from coordinate 2,027,412 downwards.
GCGGGCACAAATCCAGAGTCTGATGCAGCAACATCGCGAAGCCCGGCAACAACAGCGTAATCCAGAAGCCATGCAACAGCTGCTGGACGCGCCACAGTTTGACGAGCTGGCGGCGCAACAACTGCTGGCACAGCGTGCAGAGCAGCGTGAGCAGCACCAGTTAGCGCGGTTAAAGTTACAGCATCAAATCCATCAGATTTTAACGCCGGAACAACGGCAGCAATTGGCAGAGCTGCGTAGCCAACGCCAAAGCGGCGAGGGCAAACCATGGCGTCAGCATTCGGGCGAGCGTAAAGAACGCAAAGCCCGGCAGCCGGCGAACGCGGGCTAAACGTCAACCCGCTCAGGCAGCTATTCTACCCCCAGCTCTTTCAGCTTGCGGGTTAACGTATTGCGGCCCCAACCCAGTTTGCGGGCCGCTTCCTGTTTATGGCCGTGTGTATAACGCAGCGCCTGTTCCAGTACAATTTTCTCAAAGGCTGGTGCGGCTTCGTCCAGAATATTATCCTGACCCGCTGCCAGGCGCTCGCTAACCCAGGCTGCTAATAAACTTTGCCAATCGGTATGGCCCTCCGCGCTACTCAGCTTTGGCTGAGTTTTCGGTTGCTGCAGTAATTCCGGCGGTAAGTCCGCCACCACGATATGCTTGCCACTGGCCATCACGGTTAACCAGCGACAGGTATTTTCCAGTTGCCGCACATTGCCCGGCCAGTCAAGCCGGGTCAGCACCTGCTCAGCTTCCTTACTTAGCGTTTTGGCTTCCACATTCAGCTCGGTCGCCGCTTGCTGTAAAAAGTGCCGCGCGAGTTTACCGATATCTTCGCGGCGATCTTTCAGGGACGGCAGATGAATACGGATCACATTTAAGCGGTGGAATAAGTCTTCCCGAAACTTGCCCTGCGCGGCCAGTTGCTCTAAATCCTGGTGTGTCGCGGCAATGATCCGCACATCGACGTTTACCGGTTGATGGCCACCGACCCGGTAAAACTGGCCATCGGCCAGCACCCGCAGCAGCCGGGTTTGTACGTCCAGCGGCATATCGCCGATTTCATCCAGAAACAGGGTGCCCCCATCGGCCTGCTCAAAGCGGCCTTTACGGGCATTCTGGGCACCGGTAAAGGCGCCCTTTTCATGACCAAAGAGCTCAGACTCGATCAGATCCTTCGGGATTGCGGCCATATTCAGCGCGATAAAAGGCTGTTCATGCCGTGGACTGTGCTTATGCAGTGCCCGCGCCACCAGTTCTTTACCGGTGCCGGACTGGCCATTAATCAGCACACTGATACTGGAACGGGCCAGGCGGCCGATGGCTCGAAACACTTCCTGCATCGCCGGCGCTTCGCCAATAATTTCGGTACTGAGCAGCGGTGCTGCCGGCTGCTGTTTGGCGCGCCGGTTTTTGCTGTGCTCCAGCGCGCGGCTGATCAGGCTGACGGCATCGTTAACGTCAAAGGGTTTCGGCAGATACTCGAAGGCGCCCCGTTTAAAAGCGTTGACCGCACTGTCCAGATCCGAATGCGCCGTCATAATGATCACCGGCAGTTCCGGGCTCAGTTGCTGTAAACGGCTTAACAGTTCCATCCCATCGGTACCCGGCATCCGGATATCGGATACCACGACCGCCGGCTGTTCATATTCCAGCCGCTGTAACATCAGATCGGCTGAGGCAAAACTTTCGCAGTCAATGGCACTGCGGCTCAGCGCCTTTTCCAGTACCCAGCGAATAGAATTATCATCGTCAATGATCCAGACATCCTGTTTCATGGTGCTTCCTCATAGTCTGAAATTGGCAGATAAAGCATAAAGGCGGTGTGACCGGGCCAGCTTTCGCAGTCGATCCAGCCACATTGTTGATGGATCAGGGTTTGCGCGATGGACAGACCAAGGCCGGTGCCGCCGGCTTTGCCGCTGACCATCGGATAGAATAGGGTATCGCGGATCTCCGCCGGGATCCCCGGCCCGTTATCAATCACTTTAATACAGGCGACCAGTTTGTATCTTTTGCCGTGCAGGGTGTGCTGCGACAGAATACGGCTTTGCAACGTAATATCGCCGCCGTCCTGCAATGCTTGCTGGGCATTACGCACGATATTCAGCAGCGCCTGCTGTAACAGCTCAGGGTCAAAGTAAAAATCCGGAATACTGGGATCATAGTCGCGGTGAAAGCGGATCGGCGCTGGATTATCAATTTGCGCCAGTTGCAGTACCTGCTCGGCCATCTGATGTAAATTGCTCAGGATACGCTGCGGTGGCCGGTACGGGCCCAGTAAGCGGTCCACCAGATTGCGCAAGCGGTCGGCCTGGGCAATGATTAGCTGGGTGTACTCTTTTTGTTCGTCATTCAGCGACTCTTCCAGCAATTGTGCCGCGCCACGCAGACCGCCGAGCGGGTTTTTAATTTCATGTGCCAGATTGCGTACCAGCTCGCGGGCAGCCAGATGCTGATGTTGTTGCAGATTTTCCATACTAATCTTGCGCTGCTGCTCGACTTGTCGCAGTTCCAGCAACAACTGCGGCTGTTCCTGCTCCAGCAGGGTTACCGCAATATCCAGCAGTAACAGGCGGCCGTCGATAGTCACCGCCTGTACATCGCCAACACTAAAGGATTGGCGGTGCAATAAAGCATTGTGTAAGTGGCTGGCTTTTAAATCCAGATGCTGGAATAAGGCCGGAAAATAATGTTGCGCCAGACGTTTTTCGCCCAGCCCTAATACCGCACAGCTGGCGGTATTGAAATAACAAATCTGTAACTGGCTATCCAACACCAGTACTGCAGTGGTGAGCTGCTCGGTCAAGCCCTGGCTGCTTGCGTGTGCTGTCATACCCCTCCTTTGCACCAAATTGGTGCTTATGAGCGGCAGTTTAGCCCGACTGAAGTCGGATTACACTGGCTTTGCACTAATTTGGTGAAATTATGCTGGCCCGATGCAAATAAAAGGTTGTGACAGGACTTACTGCAATTAGCTTGCCGTTTTGGTCGAGGAGTTCTAATTGAATAGTATGGGCGCCGCGGTCAACATCGCGTAGTACAAAGACGGCGCTGTTTTGTGGCTCGCCATAAGCCAGACCGTCGAATACCAGCCGCACTCTGAAGCCGCGTTGAAAACGCGGTGTGATCCGGCCTTCAATATAAACTGAGCCAGTGTTGTCGCGCACCGTACCTTGCTCTTCCGGCTGGATAATACTGACTTTAAAAGGTTCGGGTTCGGCGGGCTTTTTATCTGGCATCCGGGTATCCACCGGATCCATCAGATTGGGGCGCACAGTCAGGGTAATTTCTTCGGCACCGGGGGTTGGACTATCGGAGAAGATCACTACGCCATTGGCATCGCGGGTCACATAGATACGTTTTTCCTGAGCCGCTACGAAGCCGTGCAGCGCAAGTAAAGTTATCAGCAGTAGCAGTGTCCGCAGTTTCATGGTTACCATGCCTAAAATGTCATCCTGACGATCAGATTAACTTTAGCTGGAAAGCGTTAACTTTTCTACAAAAAAAAGCTCACCGGAGTGAGCTTTTTGTTTTAATACTAAGGAATTAGTAACGCTGGCTTGCCGCCATTTACTTAAACGCTGTAGTACAGTTCGAATTCCAGTGGATGTACTGCCATCGATACTTTGCGGGCTTCGGCGCGCTTGATAGCGATGTAAGCATCAATCATATCGTCTGACATTACGCCGCCCTTGGTGAAGATGGCGCGGTTCTTATCCAGCTCGTTCAGGGCCTCATCCAGCGAGGTAGCAACCTGTGGAATGTTAGCTGCTTCTTCTGCTGGCAGATCGTACAGATCTTTATCCATCGCATCGCCTGGGTGGATCTTATTCTGAATACCGTCAATACCGGCCATTAACTGGGCAGCAAAGGCCAGGTATGGGTTAGCGGCCGGATCCGGGAAACGACACTCAATACGACGGGCTTTGGCGCTTGGTACCAGCGGGATCCGGATTGACGCAGAACGGTTACGGGCAGAGTAAGCCAGCATAACCGGGGCCTCAAAGTGCGGAACCAGACGCTTGTACGAGTTGGTTGACGGGTTGGTAAAGGCGTTCAGCGCTTTAGCGTATTTGATAATACCGCCGATGTAGTACAGCGCCAGCTCAGATAAACCGGCATATTTATCACCAGCAAACAGGTTGACGCCGTCTTTAGCCAGTGACTGGTGACAGTGCATACCTGAACCGTTATCGCCTACCAGTGGTTTTGGCATAAAGGTAACAGTTTTGCCATACAGGTGTGCCACGTTATGGATCACATACTTTAACTGCTGAATTTCATCGGCTTTTTTGGTTAAGGTATTGAAACGGGTCGCGATTTCGTTCTGACCGGCAGTGGCGACTTCATGGTGGTGGGCTTCGACTACCTGACCCATTTCTTCCAGTACCATACACATGGCGCTACGGATGTCATGGCCTGAGTCTACCGGTGGTAACGGGAAGTAACCGCCTTTAACGCCCGGACGGTGGCCCTTGTTACCCTCTTCGTAAGCCGTACCTGAGTTCCAGGCGGCTTCAGTAGAGTTAATCTTAAAGAATGAGCCCGACATATTGGTTTCGAAACGAATATCGTCGAACATAAAGAATTCTGGTTCCGGGCCAAACAGCACGGTATCGGCAATACCGGTTGACTTCAGATAGTCTTCGGCACGTTTGGCGATAGAACGTGGATCGCGGTCATAACCTTGCATGGTGCTTGGTTCAATGACGTCGCAGGTGATATTCAGCGTGGTTTCTTCAAAAAACGGGTCCAGCACGGCAGTGGTTGGGTCCGGTAACAGGATCATGTCTGAGTCATTGATACCTTTCCAGCCCATGATAGAAGAACCATCAAACATCTTGCCGTCTTCAAAGGTGCTCTCTGAGATCTGGCTGACCGGTACCGTTACATGCTGCTCTTTACCTTTAGTATCGGTAAAACGCAGGTCAACAAATTTAACCTCGTTCTCTTTGATTAATTTCAGTACGTTTTCTACAGACATGTATTCCTCCAAGTGACCCATTTTGAGCAAATATCCGGTTGGTTGCCCTGTTAAATGCCAGATATATGCCAATATCTTAAGATGTTGTATTTAATCGGTTTAATTTGCAAGGCTGCTGCGCCAAGCCTTAGTGTTGCACCAACTTGGTGCGCAAGCGCTTCATAATGGTGCTAAAGCTAACCCGTTTCAGTGTAGTCAATTATCGGCGGCGAAAAGGGGCTGCCGAAAAAAAATACCGAAATGCTTGCAGGAGTTTTTTGTTTCGGCGCGAAAACAGAGTAGAATATGCGCCCTTTAGTTTTTATTTGCGTTCGCCTGGTGGTCATTCTGGTCATCTAGTGCCACACAGAGGATAGTTATTCATGAGCGTCACAGCGTCATCCATCGACAAGCTTCGTAATATTGCCATTATCGCCCACGTTGACCACGGTAAAACTACTATGGTTGATAAGCTGTTGCAGCAATCCGGTACCCTGGATTCGCGCGCCAAGCTGCAGGAGCGGATCATGGACTCCAATGCTCAGGAATCTGAGCGGGGTATTACCATCCTGGCAAAAAATACGTCTGTACGCTGGAATGGCTATCAGATCAATATCCTGGATACCCCTGGCCACGCCGACTTCGGTGGCGAGGTAGAGCGGGTACTCTCTATGGCAGACTCGGTATTACTGCTGGTTGATGCCGTTGAAGGCCCGATGCCACAAACCCGCTTTGTGACGCAAAAAGCCTTTGCCCACGGTTTAAAGCCAATCGTCGTTATCAACAAAGTTGATAAGCCGGGTGCACGGGTCAACTGGGTTATCGATCAGGTATTCGATCTGTTCGACAACCTGGGCGCCTCAGATGAGCAACTGGATTTCCCAATCGTGTATGCCTCAGGCTTAAACGGCTGGGCATCGTTAGAAGCCGATGTGAAGAAAGACGATATTACTGATCTGTTCGAAGCCATCGTGAAATACGTTGAGCCACCGAAAGTTGAGCTGGAAGGCGAAACTCAGGTGCAGGTATCGCAACTGGATTACTCCAGCTACTTAGGCATTATCGGTATCGGCCGGATTAAGCGCGGTACTTTAAAGCCAAACCAACAAGTGACCATTATTGGCGCGGACGGTAGCAAGCGTAACGGTAAGGTTGGTCAGGTATTCGGTTATTTAGGCTTAGAGCGGCATGAAACGCTGGAAGCCACCGCTGGGGATATCGTGGCTTTTACCGGTTTAGGTGAGCTGAAAATCTCTGATACCATCTGTGCCCCAAGTAAGGTTGAAGCTTTACCGGCGTTACAGGTTGATGAACCGACCGTAACCATGACCTTCCAGGTCAATACCTCGCCGTTTGCTGGTAAAGAAGGTAAGTTTGTCACCTCGCGCCAGATCCTGGAGCGCCTGAACAACGAGCTGAAGCATAACGTGGCACTGCGGGTAGAAGAAACTGAAGATGGCGATAAATTCCGTGTTTCAGGTCGCGGTGAACTGCACCTGGGCGTATTAATTGAAAATATGCGTCGCGAAGGCTTTGAATTAGCGGTATCACGGCCGGAAGTGATCATGAAAATGGTCGATGGCGTGAAGCAGGAACCGTTTGAAGTGGTCACCATCGACGTGGAAGAGCAGCATCAGGGCTCAATCATGGAGAAGATGGGTGAGCGTAAGGCCGAAATGACCGATATGCAACCGGATGGCAAAGGCCGGATCCGGATGGATTTCGTGATGCCAAGCCGTGGTTTAATCGGTTTCCGTACCGAGTTTATGACGCTGACTTCTGGCACCGGTTTGATGTACCACACCTTTGATCACTACGGTGACTTTAAAGGCGGTAACATCGGTCAGCGTAACAATGGCGTACTGATCTCTAACGCTACCGGTAAAGCGCTGGCTTATGCACTGTTTACGCTGCAGGAGCGTGGTCGCTTGTTTACCAGCCATGCTGACGAAGTGTACGAAGGTCAGATTATCGGTATTCATAGCCGCAGCAACGACCTGACCGTTAACTGTTTAAAAGGTAAGCAGCTGACTAACATCCGGGCTGCCGGCACCGACGAAGCCTTAACCCTGACGCCACCGATCAAGCTGACGCTGGAAAGCGCACTGGAATTTATCGATGACGACGAACTGGTTGAAGTGACGCCAAAATCGATCCGCATTCGCAAAAAGCACCTGACCGAGAACGAGCGTAAACGCGCCAGCCGTCAGTCAGAGTAAGCGCTTTGCTGTGACATAACAAAGCCCCGCTTAACGCGGGGCTTTGTTTTATCGGCGCTAACAACAAGGCTTTAAGGTGCCACCATCCGTAGTAACAGGCCACACAGATAGGCGCCATAGGTGCCCAGGCCATAACCGAGGATCGCCAGCAGTACACCCACCGGCGCCAACGATGGATGAAAGGCGGCAGCGACCACCGGTGCCGACGCGGCGCCACCGACATTCGCCTGGCTACCTACCGCCATATAAAACAGCGGCGCCTTAATCAATTTCGCCACCAGTAACATCAGGCCAGCATGAAAGGCCATCCAGACGATACCGACCAAGAACATCAGTGGGTAGTCCAGAATGGCGGTCACATCCATATGCATACCGATAGTCGCTACCAGGATATACAAAAAAGCACTGCCGACCTTGGAGGCGCCTACTGCCTCGAGTTGTCTGACCCGGGTTGCGGACAGGATCAGGCCAACGGTGGTGGCTACCACCACCAGCCAGAAGAAGGTACTGGCCAGGCTATAGTCTGCCAGCACCGGTGCTTCGCGGCCAATCCAGGGCGCAACGATATCGGCAATTAAATGTGAAAAACCGGTCACGCCAAAGGCGACGGCAAAGATCAGCATCAGATCATGCATGGTCGGAATGCGCGCATGCTGAGCCTGATAATTCTCGATCTTCTGTTGTAGATGACGAATAGCACTGGTGTCGGCACCGGTTTTCTGGTCGAAATAGCTGGCGCGACTGGCCATCAGCAACAGCACCGCCATCCAGACATTAGCCACTATGACATCCACGGTAATCATCACCGAGAAAATGCTGCCATCAACTTCAAACACTTCTTTCATCGCGGCCTGATTGGCGCCACCACCAATCCAGCTACCGGCGATAGTACTCATGCCACGCCAGATATCACCGCCCAGTGCTTCCGGGTACAGGCTACCCAGCATCAAAAGTGCCAGTGGACCGCCAATAATAATCCCCAGGGTGCCGGTAAGAAACATAATCAGCGCTTTCGGGCCAAGGCCAATAATGGCTTTAAAGTCGACACTCAGCGTCAGCAATACCAGACTGGCCGGTAATAAATAGCGCGATGCCATCTTGTACAGGGCCGAGCCTTCCCCATCAATGATGCCAAAGCTGTTTAACAGTGACGGAATAAAGTAGCAAAGTAGCAGGGCAGGGACATAACGGTAAAAAGCCTTACAGTAGCGGTTAGCACTGTGACTGGTATAAAACACCAGCCCCAGGATCAGCGCCAGCAGGCCAAGAACGACGGCATCGTTGGTGATCAAAACAGTGGTTTCTTGCATATATTATTCTTTTTAGCTCAGAAATGGGCGCCAGAGCGAGTTCAGGCGCTGGGGTGTTGCTAGTGTGCCGTAAAAAGGTCACAGCTGGCAATCTTTCTGCCGCGTAGCTGTCCCGCCTGGTCGCAGCCTGGGCCATTGTCTGCTACCCTACACCGGGTATCGCTATAGCTGTTATGGTTAAAAAGCCGAACTTAAGTTGATACTTATCAAATCCGCAAAGACGGATCCTCAGTATGATAATCAGGGCAGACCAGCGTTAGCCGGCAACGGCCAGCGGCCCTTACTACAATGCAGGAGTGTTCGAATGAATAATATTAACCGTCGTAACTTTTTCAAAATCTCAGCCGGTACCGTCATTGGTATGACGCTGGGCGGTGTCACGCTCAGAGCCTTTGCCGCTGAGCAATTAAAGCTGGATGACCCTTTAGCGGCAGCGATGCGCTATACCCACAAGTCGGAAGTGGAAGGTCAGAAATGCAGTAACTGTAACCTGATCCAGGGTGAGGACGGCCAGGAATGGCGGCCTTGCGCCATTTTCCCAGGCAAATTAGTCGCCTCAGAAGGCTGGTGTGCTGCCTGGGTGAAAAAGGTTTAAGCTAACGCCTTGAGGATAAACGCCGGCCTGCTGCCGGCGTTTTTGTGTGCGCCGCGTCTAAACTTCAGTGTTGCGTTGGGGTTTACGCGAAACTCAGGGTAAATTTAAATGCCGACCGCCATCCAGCGCCAGTACCCGTCCGGTCAGATAGCGGCTGTCCAGAATATAGCGTACTGCTGTTACCACTTCCTGTGCCCCAGGTTCACACTGTAACAACGACTTTTGCAAAGCCTGCTGTTTATATTCCTCGGCATCACCGGCATTAAACATCAGTAGCGCCGGCGCTATGGTATTAACTTTAATCTTTGGTGCAAATTGCCGTGCAAAAGACAGGGTCAGGTTCTCTAGCGCGGCTTTGGACGCTGCATAGGCAATATGTTTGCTACTGCCAACACAGGCCACAAAATCACTCAGCTGAATAATATCGGCCTGCTCACTGAGCTGCAGTTGTGGCTGCAGCGCACGATTAAGCAAGTAGGGCGTACGGGCATGAATTTGCTGCAAATAATCAAAGCTTTCTGCTTCTGCTTGCAGTTGCGCCAACAAGGAGTCTGCAGTTGCCGGCGGATCCTTGCGCCAGTCCGAGGCATTATGGATCAGCGCCCGCAGTGGACCAAGCTGCTGCAGCTGGCTGATAAAATCCGCCAGGCTATTTAGATCGGTCAGATCGCATTGGTAGGTTAGCACGCCGGCGGCTTTAAGTTGTGCCAGCCCCGGTCGCTCACTACGGTAGCTGGCCACCACTTGATAACCGGCCTGTTGTAGGTCTAACGCCAGTGCCAGGCCAACACGCTGCGCGGCTCCGGTGATGACGATAATGGGTTTATGCATAGGAAATCCTTGGTTAATTGCCTGAAGTTTTGACGGTCAGGCAGGCGTAGCAGCAAGTATATACTTTACGCTTACTGCCGTGGATCCCTGCGTAAGGATTGCTGCTGTCATAAAAAAGACACACTTAGCTGTTAAGTTGCCGCCAGTTTCACTCCGATGCAGGTCCTCACTATGTTTAATTTCTCTACCATCGCCAGCCGGGTGCTGGTGTTGGGACTGGTACCCCTGGGTTTGTTGCTGCTGGTTTTGGTGGCATCTTTTCAGGCCGCTAACAGCAAGGACCAGCTGTTTAACCGCCTGTATCATGAACACCTGGCGATCCTGTCTGGTGTTATGCAAAGTCAAAAAATTCTGCAACAGCAGGCGTTTAGCGAGGTGCAGCAATATAAATCCGGCTGGTCTTCGGCCGAGGCGACCCGTAGCAGCGTGCAGGCGCTACTGGCTGAAGCTGCGACGCAATGGCAAGGTTTTAGTGAGCAGCGTACGATAAAATCGCCGGCGGATGAAGAGGCTTTTGCCGCGCTGGACGCGGCCTTTGCCAAAGCCGTTAAACACTATCAGGATTGGATAGGCTTTGTCGGTGACGATGCGCTGCTAATCAAAATTTTGAATGATTCCAGCATTAATAACGAATTTAAACAGCAGATTGCCCCTTTTGCTACTCTGGCTGAGCAGTTTATTCAGCAGCAAATCGATGCTGCGGCTGAGGTGCGGGATGCCTCTGAGCAGCTAACCGGGCAGATGCTGTTGGTGTATCTGGTTGGCGGCGCCTTGCTAACCGCCTTTGTGTTATTGCTGATTTGGCAAACCCGCCGCGCGGTGAATAAGCCGCTGACCCGGCTGCGTGATCTGTTGTTACAACTGGAACAGCAAGCCGATTTAACCTTACGTGCCGACGAACGTGGCCGTGATGAGATTGCCGAAGCGGCCCGGGCACTGAATTTAATGCTGCAGCGTTTTGCTGGCCTGCTGCAACAGCTAGGCGGCAGTGCGCGGGAGCTGAGTAGTCAGGCGACGCAGGTGTCCGGCATTAGCGACCAGGTGAATAATGGTGCTGCGGACCAAGCCCGGTTAGCGGATCAATTATCTGACGCGGTCAGTGAGATGATGCAGGCACTGGATCGGGTGGCCAGCCATACCGGCTCGGCCAATCAGGTCAGTCAGAATGCCAGCGCTCTGTGTCAGCAGGGCCAGCAGGTAAGCCAGAAGAGTATGCACAGCGCCGAACAGTTGGCGCAGCAAATGGCTGCCGCCGCCAGGCTGATGCAACAATTACAGCAAGACTCCGGCAAGATCTCCGGTGTGCTGGAAGTTATCGGCAAGATCTCGGAGCAAACCAACTTACTGGCGTTAAATGCGGCCATTGAGGCGGCACGCGCCGGTGAGGCCGGTCGCGGCTTCTCAGTGGTTGCCGATGAAGTACGTACCCTTTCCGCCAATACCAAGCAGGCCACTGAGTCGATCCGGCAGATGATTAGCACCCTGCAACAACAAGCGGATAGTGCTTGCTCCAGCATTGCCCAGGCCGATGTACAAGCGAAAGACAGTGTCGAGCAGGCCAGGGCAACCGAGCAGCAATTCCGGCAGTTGGCAGCTGAGGTTGCTACACTCAGTGATATTAATCAGCAAATTAGTCTGGCAGGTAATGAGCAGCAGCAAACGGCCGGCCGCTTTGTGTCAGGTATTGCGGCCATGCATCAGGCCAGCCAGCAATTGCATCAGGGCGCCAGTCAGTCGTCGCAGGCTGCTGAAGAACTCACCGCGCTGGCGGCAGAGTTAGAGCGTGGCTGGCAACAATTTCGCACTAACTAAGAAAAAATTTTCTATTGTCATATTGCTGAAATAAAAAGCAAGCAGACTAAGCCGGTACAAATTAAAACGTCCACTTTGAGGAATGATTAAATGAAAATCAAAAACTTAACTAAACTGGTTCTGGCCACTGCCGTATCACTGAGCTTTGCCGCTCAGGCGCAAGCTACCCGCGATACTATTCAAATCGCCGGTTCATCAACTGTACTGCCGTTTTCTTCTATCGCTGCTGAAGAGTTTGGTAACAGCTTTGCTCAGTTCAAAACACCGGTTGTTGGTTCAGGTGGTTCTGGCGGTGGTTTACGTCAATTCTGTCAGGGCGTTGGCACTAACACTATTGATATCGCTAACTCATCACGCGCTATCCGTCCTGCCGAGCTGGACAGCTGTAAAGCCAATGGTGTGACAGAAGTTATCGAAGTGAAGATCGGCTACGATGGTATCGTCTTTGCGTCACGCATTGATGCCGGTACTTTTGCTCTGCAGCCGGTGCACGTATTCCTGGCTCAGGCCGCTCAGGTACCACAAAATGGCCAGATGGTTGCTAACCCATACACTCGCTGGTCACAAATCGACAAGTCACTGCCAGATCAGGCAATTCTGTTAGCTATCCCTGGTTCAAACCACGGTACCCGTGAAGTATATGAAGAGAAAGTGATTCTGGACGGTTGTAAGACGCTGCCAGAAGTAAAAGCCATGCCATCTGCTGACCAGAATAACTTCTGTTTAGCGATGCGTACTGACGGCCGTGTAGTTGAAATCGCTGGTGACTACACTGAAACTCTGGCCCGTTTACAGGCCCAGAAAGATGCAGTCGGTGTATTCGGTTTAAGCTTCTATGAAAGCAACCGTGACCGTATTAAAGTGGCTACCGTAAGCGGTATCGTACCAACTATCGATAACATTATCGCGGGTACTTACCCGGTATCTCGCCCGCTGTTTTTCTATGTAAAAGGCCAGCATATCGGCGTGATCCCAGGTCTGCAGGAATATGCTGAGTTCCACGTGTCTGAAGCGACTTCAGGTTTTGGTAGTCCACTGGAAGCTGCAGGTCTGATCCCACTGGCTGATGCTGAGCGTGCTGAAGTTCTGCAAACTATCCGCAGCAAAAAATCTCTGTAATATCCGATATTACGCTAAGGCGCCTTAGGGCGCCTTTTTTCGTTTGCGTCACTTTGTCATAAAAGTGCAATCTTGATACTTTAAGCTAGTATCAGTGGATTATCTGACGATCAGTAGCGGAGCACTGATGAATAACTTGTCACTTATAATTATTTTGCTGGTATTGCTGGCGGTAGCCTATCAGCTAGGCATGCAGCGCAGCCGTAAACTGGCTGGTGGCCAGAATAGTGCCAGCCTGCACTCACGGCCCCATCATTACGGCATGATGGTTGGGCTTTGGGCGGTACTGCCGCCGTTGTTTGTGATGCTGTTGTGGAATTGGTTTTCGCCGGCAGTGATCCAGCAACTGGTGTTGGCATCCTTACCCGCTGAGGTTCTGAACAGCGGTGAGCAGGCACAGGTAATACTGCGTCGTATCAGCAATCTGGCCACCAACTTTGCGGTATTAAGCGAAGCGGCGGATTGGGAGATTAGTGCGGCTAATTATCTGACCGCGCTGCAGCAAAAAAGTACGCTGTTACTAACGGCGCTGATGTTTATTATCGGTGCTTTGGGTTTGCTGGTCAGTTATCAGAAAATCCGGCCGTCATTACGCGCCCGGCATCAGGTCGAGAAAGCCTTAATGGCGACCTTACTGATCTGTTCAACCATCGCAATTTTAACCACTATCGGTATCGTGCTGTCGATGGTTGGCGAAACGCTGAAGTTTTTTAGCTTTATTAAGCCCAGCGATTTCTTTTTTGGTACCACCTGGAATCCGCGTTTCTCCACCGCTGGTGTTGCCGACGGCTCCCTGACCGGGAGTCAGGGCAGCTTTGGTTTATTACCATTGTTATCAGGCACTATGCTGGTCGCCGGTATTGCGTTATTAGTGGCGATTCCACTGGGTTTAATGGTGGCTATCTATATGGCCGAGTATGCGCCGAAAAAGGTGCGTGACACCGTAAAACCTATTATCGAGGTATTGGCCGGTATCCCGACCATTGTCTATGGCTTCTTTGCTTTAGTGGTGGTAGGGCCCTATTTAGCCGATTTGGGGCAGATGCTGGGACTTACCATCCGCGCTACCTCTGCCCTGACTGCCGGTGTGGTAATGGGAATTATGATTATCCCTTTTATCTCCTCATTATCTGATGACATTATTACTCAGGTACCCAAAGCGCTGCGCGACGGCTCCTTAGGTTTGGGTGCGACTAAGTCCGAAACTATCCGCAAGGTAGTACTACCTGCAGCATTGCCTGGGATCGTTGGCGCCGTATTACTGGCAGCCAGCCGCGCCATTGGTGAAACTATGATAGTAGTGCTGGCGGCAGGTAACAGCCCGTCGTTAACTGCGAACCCCTTTGAAGCCGTATCGACGGTAACCGTAACCATTGTGAACCAGTTAACAGGTGATAATGATTTTGCCAGCCCGCAATCATTAGTGGCCTTTGCGCTCGGTTTAACCTTGTTTGTGATTACCCTGTTACTGAATATCGTCGCTTTGGTGATCGTCCGTAAATACCGTGAACAATACGAGTAATAGCTTATGAAAACTGTGCAGACTTCTGCGTCTTCAACTTATAGCGCCAGCCCGGTACAGCAGCAGGTAGTGCGCTCATTAAAGAAAAGGCACCGTCAGGAAAAGCTATTTCGTTTTGCCGGTATGACGGCGGTAGGCATCAGCTTACTGTTAGTCGCCTTACTCTTTATCAATATCTTCTCTAAAGGCTTACCGGCGTTCTGGCAGCATGGTATTGAGCTGGAGATCCACTTTGACCCGGCAGTGGTCAAGATCAGTGAACAACCGGTGCTGCAGGCCGGCGAATCGCCACAGGCTTTTGAGCAACGGCATCTGGCCTGGCGCTCTGAAGTCGGGATGGTCAATTTTAACCGCTTAATTCAGGATGCCCTGCTAAAGGTGATTCCGGACGGCGCGCAGCATCGGCGGGATTTGGCGCGTATTGTGACCTCAGGCGAGCGTTTTGCGCTGCGGGATAGAGTTATTGCTAACCCCGCTATTATCGGGCAAACCCAAAAGCTGTTTTTATTAACCGATGCCAATATTGATGTCTGGTTAAAAGGCAATATCGATCGCAGCTTACCGGATGAGAAGCAGCAGTTAAGTCCAAAGATGCGGGAGTGGGTTGAAAGTCTGAAAGCGGAAGGCGTGATTCAGAATCGCTTTAGCTGGGCCCTGTTTATGAACCCTGATTCACGCAGCTCACTGGCCTCGGCCGGCCTGGCCGGTGCCTTTATGGGCTCGCTGTATATGATGCTGATAGTGATCCTGCTGGCGGTGCCAATGGGCGTGGCAGCTGCGATTTATCTGGAAGAATTTGCACCGAAAAATAAGTTTACCGATTTGGTGGAAGTGAATATTAACAACCTGGCTGCAGTACCTTCTATTGTATTTGGTTTACTGGGTGCCTCGATCTTTATCGGCTGGTTTAATCTGCCGATGTCAGCCCCCTTTGTTGGTGGCCTGGTATTGAGTTTGATGACCTTACCCACGGTGATTATTGCGACCCGCTCGACGTTAAAAGCTATTCCGCCGTCAATTCGTCAGGCAGCTTTAGGCCTGGGGGCGTCAAAAACTCAGGCGGTATTTCACCATGTGTTACCGCTGGCCATTCCAGGCATCCTCACCGGTGCCATTATCGGTGTCGCCCAGGCGCTGGGTGAAAGTGCACCTTTACTGCTAATTGGCATGAAATCCTTCGTCGCTTCAGTGCCGTCCAGCGCGATGGAACAGTCTACGGCGCTACCGGTACAGATTTATTTATGGCAGGGTAATGAGCTGCGGAATTTCTTTGAAGCCAGAACCTCAGCCGCCATTATTGTGTTACTGGGATTAATGCTGACCTTAAATGGTCTGGCAATCTGGTTACGTCGTCGTTTTGAAGTGCGTTGGTAACAGTTGGCCCGCCTAACCGTTTTTGAATACAGGAATTAAGTATGACTACTGCAAAAGTTAATGAAGCCGGCCAAAAAATTAAAATGACGGCCCGTGATGTCAAAGTATTTTACGGCAGCAACCAGGCCATCCACGGCGTGGATATGGATATTGTGGAGAATGAAGTGATTGCCTTTATCGGCCCGTCAGGCTGTGGTAAATCGACCTTTTTACGCTGTTTAAACCGGATGAACGATACCATCGACAGCTGCCGGGTAACCGGAGAAATTGCACTGGATGGCCAGGATATTTATGCGCCGTCACTGGATGTGGTGCAGCTGCGGGCTCAGGTCGGTATGGTGTTCCAAAAGCCTAACCCTTTCCCGAAATCGATTTATGAAAATATTGCTTATGGCCCGAAGTTACATGGTTTGGCCAGCAAAAAATCGGATCTGGATGATGTGGTTGAATCCAGTCTGCGCCGCGCCGGTTTATGGGATGAAGTTAAAGATCGTTTAAATCAACCGGGTACCGGTCTGTCAGGCGGTCAGCAGCAGCGTCTATGTATCGCGCGTACTATCGCGGTCAGCCCGGAAGTGATTTTAATGGATGAGCCGTGTTCAGCGCTGGATCCTATTGCGACCTCAATTATCGAGGAGCTGATCACCGAGTTAAAGCAGAACTTTACTATCGTGATTGTGACGCACAATATGCAACAGGCGGCGCGGGTATCAGACCGTACTGCGTTCTTCCACCTGGGTAATCTGATTGAAATTGGTGGTACCAACGACGTCTTCACCAACCCGACACAGAAAAGAACCGAAGACTATATTACCGGTCGTTACGGTTAAGTTTTTGTTTTATCTCGCTATCTCCAAAGGCCGGTTATCCGGCCTTTGTCATAAAAGCTTCATGCAAGAGCCACATTACTGACATCTTTGTTACTGATAATAAGTCCCGTGTTCAGCATACCAATAAAAAGCTAATCAGGAGAGTTCCATGAAAACCATCAAATTAAGTTTAGTTGCCGCCGCACTGTGTTCAGTAATGGCGACCCCAGCTCTGGCTAACACGGTACAGATCTATGGCCGCGCTCACCTGTCAGTTGATTCACTGGATAACGGTGTAGACAGCGGTACTAACGTATCAAGCAACTCCAGCCGTTTAGGTTTCCGTGCCAAGCATGAGCTGGATGGCGGTTTAGAAGCCTTTATGCAAATTGAACAGAATATCCGTTTTGACGAAGGTTCAGGGAACTGGGCTTCACGCGATTCTTTCGTCGGCTTAAAAGGCGGTTTTGGTACTGTACGTATCGGTCAGTTTGACACCCCACTGAAAAACGTGCGTGGTAAAGTTGATATGTTCGGTGACCGCGTAGGTGATATCCGTAACCTGACCCGTACTTCTACTTCAGGCTCTACCAACGCTAACATCGGTAACGTCTTTGACGAGCGTTACAGAAACGGCGTGGCCTATACTTCACCAAAATTTGGTGACTTCGTATTTGATTTCCACTACACGCCACATAACAACTCTGGGGCTACGGTAGACAATATCCAGGAATCTTACAGCATGTCAGTAGCCTATGAAGTGAAAGGCTTCTACGCTGCTGTCGCTTACGAGACCTTTGAAGGTGCTAACGGTTTAGATCCAAACGCAGTTCGCGTTGGTCTGTACTATGACCTGACCTCAGATCTGCGCGTTTCAGGTTTATACCAAACTGCCAGCGATGTACCAGGCGGTGATCGCAATGTTTACGGTCTGGGTACCAGCTACAAGATGGGTGATTACACTCTGCGTGGCCAGTACTATGTTGCCGGTAAGAATGACGTAACCGAATCAGGTGCCAATATGTTTGTGTTTGGTGTGGATCGTAACTTCGGTCGTGCTTTAACCCTGTATGCAGCTTACGCGGTGACGTCAAATGACGACAATGCAAACTTCCGCGTTACTGCCGGCGGCCGTGATACCCAGCTGAATACTGTTACTGGTCAGGACGCTAAAGCGCTGTCACTGGGCGTAGTATACAATTTCTAATCTGCTGTTCCCTGGTGTTATCTTACCCCGCCGTTGGCGGGGTTTTTTTGTTTATAGGCAGCAGATAACTATTGATTATTCAGCTGTTTCTGGCGGCTTTATTCGCGGTTTTCATAAAACTGTCATATTATGCTTTGATAATAGGGCAAAGTTTTATTAACAGGCTAGCGAACTATGTCAAGACGAATACTGGTTGTTGAAGATGAAGCCCCAATCCGCGATATGCTGTGTTTTGTGCTTGAGCAAAACGGCTATCAGCCCTATACCGCCGACAGCTTTGATGCGGCAATCAATCAATTGGTTGAACCCTATCCTGATTTAATCTTACTAGACTGGATGTTGCCTGGCGGCAGTGGTATCCAGATCGCCAAGAAAATTAAGCAACACGACGTGACCCGTAATATACCGATTATAATGATCACTGCCCGTGGCGAAGAAGAAGATAAGGTGCGCGGTCTGGAAGTGGGCGCTGATGATTATGTGACCAAACCTTTCTCACCGAAAGAGCTGATGGCGCGGATTAAAGCTGTGATCCGCCGCGTGGCGCCGACCAGTCTGGACGATGTGATAGAAGTGCAAGGACTGCGCCTGGATCCGATTTCACATCGGGTTAGTGCTGCCGATCAGGCACTGGATATGGGGCCAACAGAATTCCGCTTGCTACATTTCTTTATGACCCATCCGGAACGGGTTTACAGCCGCGAGCAATTATTGGATCATGTCTGGGGTACCAATGTCTACGTTGAGGATCGGACCGTTGATGTGCATATCCGCCGCTTACGTAAAGCCATTTCGCCCAGCGGCCATGACCGGCTGGTGCAAACGGTACGCGGCTCTGGTTACCGCTTCTCTGCGAAGTAATCTCTGATGCGCCTGTTGCTGTCAAAGCGACAGATCCTGGCCAAGGTGTCGCTGTATTATGGTGCAGCCGCCTTTGCCGGCCTGTTGTTTGGTCATCTGTTATTGGCGTTGTTGCTAATGACCCTCGGCCACCTGCTGTGGCAATACAAACATATCTTTCTGCTTGATAAGTGGCTGTGGCGCGATCGTAAACTGACGCCACCGGCTGGTGATGGCAGCTGGCAGCAAATCTTCGACGGCATTTATTTCCAGCAGCGGCGGGAGCGGCGTAAACGCAAAGAATTACGTACTCTGGTACGGCGCTTTCGTGATGGCGCGGAAGCACTGCCGGAGGCCGTGGTGGTGCTGAATGAAGACTGGAATATTATCTGGTGTAATAAGTTAGCTCAGCTGCTGGTTGGTCTGCGTTGGCCGAGCGACGAAGGGCAGCGGATTGATAACCTGATCCGCTCACCGGAGTTTCATCAGTATCTGAAACAGCGTAACTTTCAGCAGCCGCTGGAAGTGATGTCACCGACCACGTCCAGCATTATGCTGGAATGTAAAATGATGCCGTATGGCAAGGCGCAGTTTCTGTTGATTGTCCGCGATATTACCCAGCTGAAGCAGCTGGAACAGATCCGCAAAGACTTTGTTGCCAATGTCTCGCACGAATTGCGTACGCCGCTGACGGTGCTGCAAGGTTATCTGGAAATGATGGATGGCAGTGCCCAGCCGGCTGCGCCGATCTGGCAAAAGGCCCATGGCGTGATGCTGGAACAAACCCGGCGCATGGATAGTCTGGTGCAGCAACTATTGACGCTGTCACGGATTGAAGCCGCGGCCCGGGTGCAATTTGATCAGGAAGTGGATGTACCGGCGATGCTGGCTCTGATCCAGCAGGAAGCTGAGACGCTAAACCGCGACAAACAACATAGCCTGCAGTTTGAGATTGATCCTGAGCTTAAAGTGACCGGTGCGCCAGAGGAGCTACGCAGTGCGTTCTCAAATCTGGTCACCAATGCCATTAAATATACGCCGCCGGGCGGCGTGATCCAGGTTAGCTGGCAGCGTGATGGCCAGCGCGCACTCTTCACTGTCACCGATAATGGCGAAGGCATAGCGCCGCAGCATTTAAAACGCTTAACGGAACGCTTTTATCGCGTTGATCAGGCGCGGGCGCGCAATACCGGCGGTACCGGCCTTGGCTTATCGATTGTCAAACATGTGTTATCGCGCCATAACAGCCAGCTGCTGATTTTCTCTGAACCCGGCCAAGGCAGTACCTTTTCCTTTGCCTTGCCACCCGAACTGGTGCTGGGTGCTCAGACGCCGAAAAAGCGCGCTAAGTTTAAGGTGAAGTAAGGCCGAGGGCTGAGCGCAGGTCCAGACTAGCGACCTGTTGTATCAGCTGCGGGTAGCGGAAACAATCAATACTGTGGTCGTTGACCATACCACAGGCCTGCATATGGGCGTAAATAATGGTCGAGCCAACAAACTTAAAGCCGCGGCGTTTTAAATCTGCGCTAAACGCATCGGACTCGGCCGTGCGGGCCGGGTAATCGGCCAGGGTCTGGCGTTGATTCAGCAGCGGCTGGTAATTGACAAATTGCCACTGATAACGGGCAAAGCTGCCAAACTCCTGTTGCACTTCCAGAAAACGGGCGGCGTTATTGATAGCGGCGGCAATTTTTAGGCGGTTACGGATTAAGCCCGGGTTTTGCAATAAACGCGCGGCGTCCTGTTCAGTAAAGGCCGCAACTTGCACCGGATCAAAACCCGCAAAGGCCTGACGGTAATGTTGCCGCTTCTTTAGTACCGTATACCAACTCAGACCGGCCTGGGCTGCTTCCAGCGTCAGATATTCGAACAATTTATTATCATCAAGTACGGGCACGCCCCATTCCGTATCATGGTAGGCGACATAGTCTGCTTTACTCTGGTCCAGCCAGGGGCAGCGGCACATCAGACCGCGTCCTGATTGAGCTGAGCATCGTTCAGATCCTGCAACGCCGGGATGTCCAGTTTAAAGGCAATTTTCTTCAGGCTTTTCTGCTCCTGCTGCAGATCGGCTGCCAGCACGGTTTGTTGTTGCAACCAACTCAACGGCAGCTGCAGTTGCAGTGACTGTACCCGGGCGCTGGCCTGTAATTCGGGTAAAAACTCATCCCGGCGTTTCTGATTCAGCAGCACCGCCAAACGCAGCAGCACCAGCAGGTTTATCACCAGCGGCAATTCGTACAGGCTGAAGTAGGGGATTTCATCAGCCCGGATTTTCCGGCGGTGAAAGCGCACCAGACAGGCCAACAATTGTTGCTGTTCCTGGTTAAAGCCGGGCAGGTTAGCATTTTGCAGAATATAGGCCGAGTGTTTCTGCACACCAGAGGAGTTAATCTGTAAGCCAATTTCGTACACTGTGGCGGCAAAGCCGAGTAGTAGCGCAGCTTCGTCGGTCAGTTGCCAGCTGTCTTTTACCTGTGCCAGCAGCTGCAAGGCGGTCTGTTTTACCCGCTCGGCCTGCGCCTGATCGATTGCATAGCGCTGCACCAGGCTCTGGATACTTTGCTCGCGGATATCCAGATGCTGCAACCTATCGGTCATTTCATACAGCACGCCTTCGCGCAGAGCGGCATCGACATAAACCAGTTGCTCAATTTGCAACATTTGGAAGGCGGCGATCAGGATACTTAAGCCGGAGCAGATTAACAGCTTACGATCTTCGGTTAGGCCGGTAAGCTGTAGTTCATCACAGCTGTCAAATTTTAGCAGATAGTCTTTTAGCTGTAACAGCTGTGTCAGCTCCAGCGGTCCCTGACTCCAGCCCAGCCCGACCACAATATCGCGAATGGTTTTAATGGTGCCAGAGGTACCCACTGCTTGCTGCCAACCGCTGGCGCGGAAGCTGCTGACAATAGGTTCTAATTCCTGCTCGGCCTGGACGATAGCGCGCTGAAAACGGCGGCTGCTGATTTTACCGGCACCGAAATGGGTTTTGGCATAGCTGACACAGCCCATATTGCGACTGGCCAGCCGTAATGGCTGACTACCTTCACCAATCGCAAATTCAGTACTGCCGCCACCGATATCCATCACCAGCCGCTTGCCATCGAAATGTTCAAAATGGGCTACACCCTGATAGATAAAGCGGGCTTCTTCCTGCCCGGAAATCACTTCGATAGGAAACGGAAATAAGGTTTTGGCGCGGCGTAAAAAAGTTGCTGCATTCTTCGCCCGGCGCAGAGTATAGGTTGCGATGACCCGCACCGATTGCGGCGCGAAGGGTTGCAGCGTATCGGCAAATTGCCGTAATACCGTCAGGCCGCGTTCAATGGCCTCTTCACTTAGGACCAGATCGTCGTTTAAACCTTCGGCCAGTTGTACCTTTTGTTTTTCACGATGTAGCAGTTGAATATCGCCCTGCACTATGCGGGCGATCACCATATGAAAGCTGTTCGAGCCCAGGTCCACTGCCGCCATATAGGCACTGGCGGCGTTGTCCTGTTGTGGGGTGGTTATCAAAATTCCGGATCTGCCTGTTGCTGCGTCAGTTGGCTCTGGCTGGCAAAGAATTCGTAAATACTTTGCTGCGAACGGATGTTCCGTTTATTGCCACGCTTGACGTATGGATTGCTTTGCTTAGCATCAATAATACGGGCTTTCACGTTATCCCGCCACTGAATATCCAGCGTGGTCAGTACGGTTTGTTTGATTTTCGCATCCAGGATCGGTACTCCCACTTCCACCCGCTGGTCGATATTCCGGGTCATCCAGTCGGCAGATGAGATATAAAGATCAGTATCACCGCCATTGTGAAATACATAAACCCGGGCGTGTTCCAGAAAGCGGTCGAGGATACTCAGTACCTTAATATTCTGACTCTTACCCGGAATACCAGGTACCAGTGAGCACATGCCGCGGATAATCATCCGGATTTTTACCCCAGCCTGACTGGCTTTATACAGTAACTGTACGATGTCTTCGTCTACCAGGTTATTGACCTTCAGAAAGATTTCAGCTTTGCGGCCGCTGACGGCAAAGTCGATTTCGCGCTGGATCAGCTGTTGTAGCTTGGGCCGGCTCCAGGTGGGCGAGACAATCAGATGGTTAAACACAAAGGGCCGGTACGAGTACTGGATAAACTCAAATACCTGCTCAATTTCGGCGGTGATGTCAGGATGACAGGTAAAGAGGCTCATATCGGTATAGATACGGGCGGTTTTCTCGTTAAAATTACCGCTGCCAATATGGCCATAGCGCACCGGTTTGCCTTTTTCCAGCCGGGTAATTAAGCAAATCTTGGAGTGAATTTTCAGCGTGGTCTGGCCGAAGATCACTTCAATACCGGCATCGGTCATCTTACGTGCCCAGTTGATATTGTTTTCTTCGTCAAAGCGCGCTTTCAGCTCGACCACCACGGTGACCTTTTTACCGTTGCGCACCGCGTCCAGTAAGGCATGGATCACCCGCGATTGTTTGGCGACCCGGTACATAGTAATGCGGATATGGGTCACCTTAGGGTCGAACGAAGCCTGGCGTACCCACTCAGTAAAATAGCCAAAGCTGTGGTACGGGTAATACAACAGGATATCGCTGTTACGAATGGCATCGAAGGTGGTTGGGTGCTGTTCAAAGTCCGGGCTGGGTAAAGGCGGTAGCGGCGGAAACTCCATACTCTGGTGTCCCAGATTCGGAAAGCCGATAAAGTCTTTAAAGTTGCGGTAGCGGCTACCGGCGATCAGCGCATCCATTGAGCCGGTGCCCAGCTGTTTGGTCAGCACTTTCAGCATCTGTTCTGGCATGGCGGCATCGTACACCAGGCGGGTCGGTTCTGACTTCAGCCGTTGTCGGATCCCTTTGGACATCTTGTCGATTAAGCTTTGGTCCAGCGTATCACTAATATTGTATTCCGCATCCCGTGTCAGCTTCAGCGAGAAGGCGCAAATACTGTCAAACTCAAAGAAACCCTGGAATAAATCGGCGACACAATGGTTGATTATATCGTCCAGCAGCAAAATCTGGCGCCGGTAGTGACCGTTTTTCTTGCGCGTATTCAAATGCAGTGGCAGTTCAATAAAGCGTGATACTTCATCGGTTGGTACCTGCACTATCGCATATTCCGGTTTGTGGCTACCGGTCATTTCCACCATCAGATAGGTGGTGTTATCTTCCAGAATTTTACCCAGGGAGGCGTCGGTGCTGGAGAGAATGATAGGTGAGATATGCTTCTTGACTTCATTATTAAAAAAGGCGCGCACCCAGGCCGATTGCAGCTCCGTTAACTTACTGTCGTCAATCAGCTCAATATTGTGCTTGCGCAGCTCCAGCTGGATATCGAGATAGATTTTATTAAACTGCTTACCCAGTTGCAGCACCTGGTTTTGGATTTCTAACAACAGCTGCTCAGCATCTTCGTGCTCGTAGGTTTGGTATTTTTTCAGCAGGATACGGCGTTTAACATCTGCTACCCGCACCCGGAAAAACTCATCAAGGTTATTGGAGTAAATACCCAGAAAACGCAAACGTTCAATCGGTGGATTGCGGGTGTCGGCAGCTTCCTGTAACACCCGGCCGTTAAACGCCAGCCAACTGAGTTCGCGCGGAAACAGCGGATACTCAAGTGCCGCTGTTTGTGGTGAGGACGATTCCATATAGTGTGCTCCTGCTTACTGCCTGGAATTCACTCTATGTCAGTTTTATGACAGAGCGATGACAGGGCATTCCTGTAGCGCGGTTTTTTTACTCCAGATCGACAACGATATCAGTAGCAATGGCTTCCAGCGCGGCCGTCACTTCATCCCGCTCGATACCAGCCGGTAGCTGAATGGTGGCGAGCGCATGAAATAATGGCGAGCCCCAATTGGGCGCACTTTGTTTGCTGCTTTCAAAGGCAACAATATTGGCACCTTTATGGCTAAGAATGGTCGATAGCTCTCTGACAATGCCGGGGCGATCATTGCCGGTAATCACAAAACGTAACTGCTGACCTTTATCCAGAGTACTGTCTTCGCCTTGCTGCACCCGGATATCCAGATCTTTGATGCCTGCCAACGCCGAGGTTAGGGTATCAAGATCCTGCTCGGCGACTTCAATCTGCACTATACCGGCAAAAAAGCCCGCCAGATGGCTCAGGTTACTGGCCATCCAGTTGCCTTTATGTTCATTAATTACGCGCGATAACTGTTCAACTAAGCCGGCTTTATCTTTACCGATAATGGTGAGTACCAACTGCTTCATACTGCTTCCTCTGAATGACAACGCCTTTGTTCCTGATTGTTGTATAGAGTGTAGCGGCAACTTTTTGTTTTTAAAGTCGGATGTGAATTTTTATTTACTGCTCTAGGTGGTTTTTGCGCTCTGGGGTAAGATAAGGCGACTTTTGGAGCAGATATTCTAAGATGGCTGTTTTTCAGATTATATCGCGTGGGCTAATCCGCTGTGGCTTGCTGCTGGCGTCAGTTGCTTGCCTGGCTGGCGACGACCTGAGCGAGCCTGCCGCTCCTGCTGCTGCGCCGCTTAGCGGCACCCTGTCCAGTGCCGGTTCAGATACGCTGCATAATATGATGATGATCTGGCGCCGTCACTTCGTTGCTCGTCATCCGCAACTGAATTTGCAAATTCAGAGCAGTGGCTCTGCGACCGCCGCTGTCGCGCTCAGTGAAGGCACTGCCAGTCTGGGGCCGATGAGCCGTCTGATGATCCCTGCTGAACTGGCCCGCTTTGAACGCCGCTTTGGCTATTTGCCAACCGCAGTGCCGGTGGCGCTGGATATGCTGGCCATCTATGTGCATCAGGACAATCCGCTAAACAGCATTAGTATGGCGCAGCTGGAAGGGATCTATGCCAAAAATGGCTGGTGTGCCGCAACGCCGCCCATTCTGAACTGGCAACAGCTCGGTTTAAGTGGTGTCTGGCAGCAACGGCCAGTGGTGGCTTATGGCCGTAACCAGGCGTCGGGAACCTACACTTTTTTCCGCCAGCAAGTGCTGTGTGACGGCGATTTCCGCTCTCAGGTTCAGCAATTGCCAGGGGCTGCGGCTGTAGTGCGGGCAGTGAGTCAGAGCATAAATGCCATTGGCTACTCGGGAGTGGGGCAACAGATCGCCGGGGTAAAATGGCTGGCTGTGCGCCCAACAACTGAAGATGCCGCGGTGTTACCGCTGGCCGAACATGCTGCCTCCGGTGCTTACCCGCTGGCGCGTATGCTGTATATTTACCTGAACAAGGCGCCCGACAAAGCCCTGCCAGCGGCAGAGCGCGAATTCTTACGCTTTGTATTATCCACAGAGGGCCAGGCCCTGCTGGCAACGGAAGGCATGGTGCCGGTGCCATCCTCAGTGCTGGCGTCGATCCGGCAGGAGCTGGAACTATGACGCGCCAGAACTCGCCAATACCAGCGCAGGACAATCGATTAACCACCAATAAGCAGCGGGCTAACCGCCGGCGTTGGTTGGACCGACTCTGGTATTTGCTGATCACCAGCGCTGGCAGTAGTGTTATCGTTGCCTTACTGGCGATCTTCTTTTATCTGGGTTCAGAAGTGCTGCCACTGTTTAAACCGGTCAGCGTCAGTACGCCGCAGGCGCTAGCCGAACCGCTGCCGGTGGCAACGACGCCCAAGGTGGTGCTGCCGGATCACGCCCTGTTGCCGGAGTTTGAACCGGTTTTTGTGTTATCTGAGCCGCAGCAGCGCTATCTGCTGTTAGCCGCCCGTCATGGCGAAGCCTGCCTGCTGGATCGGACGCGAGCGGAGCAAGGCTGCCTGCAGCGCTTAAGTCTGACCGATCGCACTGTCGATCTGACCGCTTTAGTCTGGTTGGCCGGCCAGCGCAGTTTGATCAGTGGCGACAGCAGTGGCCAGCTAAAACAGTGGTTTTTATTACCAGATCAGCAGGGGCAGTTACGTTTAAGCTGGGTTAAACCATTTAGCCGCCGCGCTGCCGCTATCCAGACCATCGCTGCCGAGCAGGGGCGCAGTGGTTTTGCGGTACTGGATAGCGCCGGTAATCTGAGTTTGTTCTATGCCAATCTGACTAAGCCGTTATGGCAGGGCCCGGCTGCAGTAGACACCCAGCCAGGTGAGCTGCATTTTTTACCCGGCAATCAGCGCCTGCTGTTCAGTAACGCCAGCGGGCAACAACAGTGGCTTATCGATAACCGGCACCCGGAGATCTCCTGGCGCACCTTGTGGCAGCAAGTATGGTATGAGGGCTGGCAGCAACCGGAATATGTGTGGCAAACCGGCAGTGCCAGTGCCGCGGTACAAGGTAAATACTCACTGGTACCTTTGACACTGGGGACCCTTAAGGCCGCCTTTTATGCGATGTTGGTGGCGGTGCCACTGGCGGTGCTGGCTGCGCTTTACACCTGCTGCTTTTTACCTGAACCACTGCGCAGCCGGCTAAGTCAGCTGATTGAGTTGCTGGCGTTGTTTCCAACGGTAATTATTGGCTTTTTGGCGGCGATCTGGCTGGCTCCGGCGCTGGAGCAACATTTACTGGCGTTACTTTGCTTTTTTGGCTTGCTGCCGCTGCTGGTATTTGGTTTAAGCTGGCTCTGGCCCAGGTTGCCGCTGTCATTACAAAAATTACCGGGCAGCGGCTGGGAATTACTGTTGCTACTGGCGTTACTGGCAGCGGTTGGCTTGCTGGCGCTATATTTGGGGCATACGCTGCAGCTGAGTCTGTTTGATGGCAGTTTCCGTTTTTGGCTAAACAGCCAGGGCATTGATTATCAGCAACGTAATGCGCTTCTGGTTGGCTTGGCGATGGGATTGGCGGTGATGCCGCTGGTTTACAGCGTTTGCTTTGATGTGATGAGCCAGATCCCGCGTTCATTGACGCTGGGCGCTTCAGCTCTCGGTGCCACGCCGTGGCAAATTATTCAGCGGGTGATCCTGCCGCTGTCGGTGCCCGGTATTCTGGCGGCAGTGATGTTGGGCTTAAGTCGGGCCATTGGCGAGACCATGATTATTCTGATGGCAACCGGTAATACGCCGATTACTAATTTTAATCTGTTTGAAGGGCTGCGCAGTCTGACCGCGGCGCTGACCATCGAGCTACCGGAAGCCGCAGTGGATAGCAGCCATTACCGGGTGCTGTTTCTGGTTGCTATCCTGCTGTTTGTGTTTACCTTTACCGCTAACACTCTGGCCGATTTGCTTCGGCAGCGACTGCGGCGAAACTTTCAGAGGCTAGACGGATGACCAAACCGCGGCTACACACCAACGCCTGGTTCTGGCTGTCAGCACTCACCAGTGCCCTGATTCTGCTGCTGGTACTGTTATTGTCCTGGCTGATGCTACAGCGTGGGTTGGGACTATTCTGGCCACAGGATTTGGTGCAATTCCGTTATCAGCAAGCTGGCGAAAACCGGCTGATTGCCGGTGAGGTGATTAGCCGGCAGCAGGTGTCGGTTGCGCAATTGGCCGCTGCTGGTTTGGATGCCAGCGCGCCGGCAGAGCGAATTCTGGTAAGACAAGGCTATTTACCGTCAGGGCAGGGCGGCTATCGTTGGTTCTGGCAGGCGCAGATTTCCGAATGGCAGCAACCGCCGCAACTGACCCTGGTGCGGGAGCAGCAGTTGGGGGATCTGTATGCGTTGCAGCTGGCAGCGACGGCCGACGGTTACCAGTTGCTGCTGGCCGATGGGCATCAGCTTAATGTCGCGGCCAACCAGCTGCTGTTACTGCTGCCGACTAATCAGCTTAGTTGGCCGGCCAAGCTAAAGCTTTATCTTAAGCAGTGGTGGCAATTCTTAAGCACTGAACCACGGGAAGCAAACAGCGCCGGTGGTATCCTGCCGGCGATAGTGGGCACTGTGCTGTCGGTACTGTTGATGGCACTGCTGGTAGCACCTATCGGCATTATGGCCGGCATCTATTTGCATGAGTATGCCCGCGATAGCCGGCTGGTACGTTTGGTCCGGCTCAGCGTACATAATCTGGCCGGCGTACCCTCAGTGGTGTTTGGTGTCTTTGGCCTGGGATTTTTTGTCTATGTACTCGGTGGCAGTATTGATAAGTTGTTTTATGCCGGGCAGTTGCCACAACCAACCTTTGGCTCCCCCGGCTTACTTTGGGTGTCTTTGACTTTGGCGCTGCTAACCTTACCGGTAGTCATCGTCGCCACTGAAGAAGGTTTATCCCGGATCCCGCAAAGTTTGCGGCTGGGTGGCTATGCGCTGGGTGCAACCAAAGCTGAGGTGTTATACAAACTGATCTTGCCTCAGGCTCGGCCGGCGATGCTAACCGGCTTGATCCTGGCAGTATCGCGGGCGGCCGGCGAGGTTGCGCCGCTGATCTTTGTCGGGGTCGTGAAGTATGCACCGGTATTACCGGTTTCTGCCAGCTGGCCCTATTTGCATCTGGAGCAACAGATTATGACCTTGGGCTTCCAGATTTACGATGTGGGTTTGCAGAGTTCGAACGCGGATGCGGCTGAGCCCAGAGTGTTTGCAATTGCGCTGGTGTTACTGCTGCTGATCGGCGCGCTTAATCTGCTGGCAATGCGCTTACGCCGTCACTATCGGCAGTTACAGCAGCGCTCGTCATAAAACTGTAATGATTGCTTGTTAAACTCTGAACAGGAGTGGGTTGTGAAAATTTCGGTGCAGGATTTATCAGTCAGGCTGGCTGGAAAAGTGGTATTGGACCAGGTCAACCTGCAGATCCCGACTCATAAGGTGACAGCACTGATTGGTCCGTCCGGTTGTGGCAAGTCAAGTTTATTGCGCAGTTTTAATCGCATGAACGAGTTGCTGGATGACACGGAAACCCTGGGTGAAGTCTGGCTGGATCAGTTAAATATCTACCAGGACGGCATAGACCTGGCTGAGTTACGGCGCCGGGTCGGCATAGTGTTTCAAAAGCCGAATCCGTTTCCGCAGTCCGTGTATGAAAATGTCGCCTTTGGTTTACGCTTGCAAGGGGTGAATAGCCCGCGGCAACTGGACGAGTTGGTCGAGGCGGCATTGGTGAAAGCGGCCTTATGGCAGGAAGTAAAAGATCGGCTCTATGAAAATGCGCTGACTTTATCGGGTGGCCAGCAGCAACGGTTGGTGATCGCCCGGGCTATCGCCATCGAGCCGGAGGTGTTACTGCTGGATGAACCGGCATCGGCACTGGATCCGATTTCAACACTGAAAATTGAAGAACTGATCTACGAACTGAAACAACACTACACTATAGTGATAGTGACTCATAATATGCAGCAGGCAGCGCGGGTGTCCGATTTTACTGCCTTTATGAATATGGGGCGGGTGGTGGAGTTTGATGCCACCAATAAGATTTTTACCGATCCGCAGCAAGCGCAAACGGAAGATTATATCACCGGCCGCTTTGGTTAAAGCGTTACCGGGTCAAGCAGACCACAAGGGGATGATACACATGGATAAACTGAACTTATCAAAGCACATTTCCAGCCAGTTTAACGAAGAACTGGAGCAGATCCGTAACCATGTGATGTCAATGGGTGGTCTGATTGAGCGGCAGTTATTTGATGCGCTGAACGCCATCGCCAATGGCGACAGCGACCTGGCTCAGGAAGTGATGGCCAACGATTTGAAAGTGGATGACTGGGAAATTCAGATTGACAAAGAATGTACCCGGATGATTGCGAAACGCCAGCCGGCGGCCAGTGATCTGCGTTTAATTATGTCGATTTTAAAAAGCATCTCTGATCTGGAGCGGATCGGCGATGAAACCAAACGTATTGCTAAGGTTGCCTTAGAATCCTTTAACAGCGATCAGCAGGATTTGCTGGTAAATCTGGAAAATATGGGGCGCCATGTTGGGCAGATGTTACACGATGTGCTGGATGCCTTCGCCCGGATGGACGTGGAAGCGGCGTTAGCGGTGCACAAGGAAGATAAGAAAATTGACCGCGAATATGAGGCTATCACCCGGCAGCTGATGACCTATATGATTGAAGATCCGCGCTCAATTCCAAAAGTGATGAACGTATTGTGGTCAGCACGCTCGCTGGAGCGGATCGGTGATCGCTGCAAGAACTTAGCTGAATACATTATCTTCTTTGTTAAAGGTAAGGTAGTGCGTCATGTCAGCCACGAGAAGCTGGAAGAGCAGTTACGTAGCGAATAAAGCGGCTGTCGAGTTCAAAATATAAAGCCTTAAGCTGCTAAAGCTTAAGGCTTTTTTGTTATACCTCTAATATTTCAGTTATATTTCATTCTTATTACAGCTGGCTTTGAGTATAATGCGCGGCGAAACACAACCTTGCAAAACGTGGTTCCCGCTAACTGAAAAGCTCCTGTCTGAGCAAGAGACTTTCAGTTGTCTGGCACTGCTCAGGGCATAATTTATGAATTATTCGTTTTTTGATTTCCTGCAACTTATTGGTTCGTTAGGGATTTTTATCTTCGGCATGAAGATTTTCAGCGAAGGCTTGCAGAAAATCGCCGGTAATCGTTTAAAAGGAATTTTAAGTGGTATGACCCGCACCCGCCTGACCGGCGTGGTAACAGGTTTTGCCACCACCGCTATTACACAGTCCTCAACGACTACCACCGTGATGGCGGTGACCTTTGTTAACGCGGGTTTACTGACCTTTGTGCAGTCTACCGGTGTAATAATGGGGGCCAATATCGGTACTACCATTACCGCCTGGATGGTGGCGCTGTTTGGCTTTAAATTTAAAATCACCACCATCGCGGTAGCGGTAATCGGCGTCTTTTTCGCCTTTTTATTCTCGAAAAATAACCGTTTACGTAATATCGCTGAGGCGATGGTCGGGTTTGGTATTCTGTTTATCGGCCTGGATTTTATCAAGGGCGCGGTACCGGATATTAACAGCAATCCGGAAATCTTCGCCTTTCTAGACGCCTTTACTAACTATGGTTACTGGTCGCTGATCCTGTTTGTGTTTGTCGGGACTATCCTGACGCTGCTGACACAGTCGTCATCAGCAGCCACCGCCATAACACTGGTGATGGTATTTGAAGGCTGGATTTCCTTCCCGATCGCCGCTGCAATGATTTTGGGTGAAAATATCGGGACTACGGTTACCGCTAATATCGCGGCCCTGGTCGGTAACGTTCATGCCAAAAGAGCCGCCCGCTTCCACTTTTTCTTTAATGTGGTCGGTGTGTTATGGATGATGGCACTGATTTATCCGGTGTTACATGCGATTGATTTTACTGTGCAGTACTTTACCGAAAATCCGGTATCGCTAATAGCTGGAGGGGCCGAGAGTCGGGCGAATGCTACCTTAGGTCTGTCATTATTCCATACCTCCTTTAATGTGCTGAATGTCATTATCCTGTTTGCCTTTATTCCATATCTGGTGCGCTTTGTGGAGTATATCCAGCCGGATCGGGGTGGCAAGGATGAAGAGTTTCACCTGCAATATATCAGTGCCGGTGTGATGACTTCGCCAGGCCTGGCGATTACTCAGGCACAAAAAGAGATCCAGCAGTTTGCTGCGGTGATTGACAAGATGCACGACTCGGTGACCGAGCTGTTGTTTGATCCCACTGCCGATAAGCCGAAACTGATTGAAAAAGTGCGCAAATATGAAGATGCCACTGACGTACTGGAAATTGAGATTTCGGATTATTTAGTGCGGGTCAGTGAGCATACTAACCTGGAACACTGGATGACCGAGCGCATTCGCTTTATGCAGACGGCGATCAATGATATGGAACGGGTAGCCGATATCTATTATCAGGTAGCGAAACTCTGCGAGCGGATGGTTGAAACCGAATCGGTATGGCCTGAAGCAGCGACGGCTGAAATGCAGCAGATGATGCAGGCATTAAAAGCGGCGATCACCACGATGCAGGATAATGTGGCCAGAGATCCGGCCGCAGTTAGCATGAAAGACGCTCTGCTACGTGAAGATGCTATTGATAAGTACCGCGACCAGTTCCGCGATAATCATTACCTGCGGCTGGAGCAGGGCGATTATGCACCGCGGGCCGGCGTGATCTTTATCGATATGCTAAACCGGCTGGAGCGGATCGGTGACCATATTCTGAATGTCAACGAGTCGGCTTCTGGCCGTCGTTTAAAGGCCTTACGGATCGAGGGCGCTGCGCCGCTAAAAAGCTAAGCTTGGTTGTCAGCAATGCATCCTCACAGGAGCGCCTTAGGGCGCTTCTGTTATTTCAGCTGCCCGACGTTACACCAGCGTTGTACCTGATTCCTCTTGCCTCTGTTGGCTAATTGCCGTATTTTAATCGCAATAATCTCTGAATTAGCAACTTACTAATCGGAATATCGCATGAAACGCCTGCCTAGTATTAAACAGCTGCAGTATTTGCTGGCACTGCATGAGCATCAGCATTTTGGCCGCGCTGCCGACGCCTGCTATATCGGACAGTCCACCTTAAGTGCTGCTATTGCTAATCTGGAAGAAACCATGGATGCGCAATTGCTGGAGCGGGACCATAAAACCTTTATTTTTACCCCGCTGGGTGAGGATGTGGTGCGTCAGGCGCGGCATATTATCGAGCAGTGCGAAGAGCTGGCAGATTTTGCCCGCTCTCAGGGGAAGCCGATGACCGGACCGTTCCGGCTGGGGTGTATCCCGACTATCGCGCCCTTTGTGCTGGGCGAAGTGATGACGCTGTGTCGCGAGCGCTATCCCCAGCTGCAGCTGTTACTGCGCGAGGATACCTCGGATAATTCCTTGCATGCGTTAAGTGAAGGCCGGCTGGATATGGTGCTATTAGCGCTGCCGTATGAAACCGGTGCCCTGCATACTGAAGTACTGGCACAGGATCAGTTTAATCTGGTACTACACCGTGACTGGCAGGACCGTGGCTTTAATCAGGATATTAACCAGTGGCCGGATGAAAGTATTTTCCTGCTGGAGCGTGAACACTGTTTAACCGGGCATGCGGTAAAGGCCTGTGAGCTGGAAGATAGCCGCAAGGTGAATCCGTTCTTTGCCACCAGCCTGCATACGCTGACCCAGATGGTGAATAACAAACTTGGCGTCACCTTTATGCCACAGATGGCGATTAACAGTGGTGTACTGGAAGGCACCGAACTGATTAGTCAGCCGGCCGCAACCGGCAATGCCTACCGTGATATTGGCGTAGCCTGGCGACCGACCTCCAGTAAGGCGCGCAGTTACCAGCTAATGACAGCCCTGATCGCCGAAGTGCTGCAAAGCAAATGCCGCGAAGGCAAGTAAACAAGCAGCAAACGTCAACATGCCCTAAGCTTAAACCTCGGCCGGCATAACGCAAAAACGCGCTGCCGCACGGTAATTCTGCTACCATAGCGCCCGCCGGATTGGCCGGTAAAGCCAGAGAGTGCACTATGTTAGTAAAAGATTTTAGTTTCGAGCTGCCAGAGCAGCTGATCGCCAGTGAACCCCAAGCCGAACGTTCTGCCAGCCGCCTGCTCTGTATGAATAAGCACAGCGGGGCGCTGTCACATCACATTTTTAAAGATATTCTGGCGCTGCTAAACCCGGGCGATCTGCTGGTGTTTAATAATACCCGCGTGATCCCGGCGCGACTGTTTGGCCAGAAAGCCTCGGGTGGCAAGGTGGAAGTTTTAGTTGAGCGGATGTTGTCTGGTCCACGTTTTCTGGCGCATATCCGCGCCAGCAAGGCGCCCAAAGTTGGCACTGAGCTGATACTGGAAAATGACGCCCGGGTAACGATGGTGGCGCGGCATGACAGTTTGTTTGAACTGGAATACCAGTCAGTAGAGCCGGTTTTGACTATGCTGGAGCGGCTGGGTCATATGCCGTTACCGCCTTATATTGCGCGACCGGATACCGAAGCGGATAAGGCACGCTATCAAACGGTATATAACCAAAAGCCCGGTGCTGTGGCGGCGCCGACTGCCGGGTTACATTTTGACGAGCCGCTGCTGGCAGCGTTACAGCAAAAAGGTATCGAATTTGCGTACGTGACCTTGCACGTCGGGGCTGGCACCTTTCAACCGGTGCGGGTTGATAGCGTGACCGAGCATAAGATGCACAGCGAATATTTTGAGGTTGAGCAGCAGGTGGTGGATGCCATTGCTGCCTGTAAGGCTCGTGGTAACCGGGTGGTGGCAGTCGGCACCACTTCAGTACGCTCGCTGGAGTCAGCAGCGATGCAACATGGCGGCATCCTCGCCCCTTATAGCGGCGATACCGCGATCTTTATCTACCCCGGCTATCAGTTTAAGGTGGTGGATGCGTTAATCACCAATTTCCACCTGCCGGAATCAACGCTGATTATGCTGGTCTCTGCATTTAGCCAGCGCGAACATATTATGGCGGCTTATCAGACGGCGATCGCCGAGCGGTATCGCTTTTACTCCTATGGCGATGCCATGTTTATCAGTTAGCACGCGTCTTCTGGTATACTGCAACACCGGGCGGTGGCGTTGTGCTGCCGGCCCTAACAGAGTAGCTAAGGCCGGACTGTTTTTCCGGCCAGAAGAGGTTAGAACGTGAAATTTGAACTGCTGGCAACTGATGGCAAAGCCCGTCGCGGCCAATTGATTTTTGAGCGGGGTGTGGTGGATACGCCGGCCTTTATGCCGGTAGGGACCTACGGCACGGTAAAAGGTATGACGCCGGAAGAGCTGGATGCGACCGGCGCCCAAATCTGTCTGGGCAACACCTTCCATCTGATGCTGCGTCCGGGTACCGAGATTATCCGTAAGCACGGCGATCTGCATGACTTTATGCACTGGCATAAGCCTATCCTGACCGATTCGGGCGGTTTTCAGGTATTTAGCCTGGGCGAGCTGAGAAAAATTACCGAAGAGGGTGTGAAGTTCCGCTCACCGCTTAACGGCGAAAAAATTATGCTGACGCCGGAGCGCTCAATGGAAGTGCAGCGCGCGCTTGGCTCCGATATCGTGATGATTTTTGACGAATGTACGCCCTATCCGGCGACTGAGCCGCAGGCGCGTAAGTCGATGGAGTTATCATTACGCTGGGCCAAACGCTCGAAAGAGGCGCATTGCGATAACCCGTCAGCCTTGTTTGGTATTATTCAGGGCGGCATGTATCCACACCTGCGCGATATTTCGCTGCAAGGCCTGGAAGAGATTGGCTTCGATGGCTACGCCATTGGTGGCCTGTCAGTGGGTGAGCCGAAAGCCGATATGATCAATATCCTGAATCACACCACCGACAAGATGCCGGCACATAAGCCACGCTATCTGATGGGCGTGGGTAAGCCGGAGGATATTGTTGAGGCGGTACGCCGCGGCGTGGACATGTTTGATTGTGTGATGCCAACCCGTAATGCCCGTAACGGCCATCTGTTTGTGTCTGACGGAGTGGTCAAGATCCGTAACGCCAAGCACAAGGACGATACGGCGCCACTGGATAAAGAATGTGATTGCTACACTTGTAAAAATTATTCCCGTGCATATTTACACCATCTGGACCGTTGCAACGAGATCCTGGGCGCACGGCTGAATACCATTCATAACCTGCACCATTATCAGAAGCTGATGCAGGGATTGCGGGCAGCTATTGCCGCTGGTAAGTTGGACGACTTTGTGGCAGATTTCTATGCCAAACGCGGCCTGCCGGTACCGGCGCTGGCCGACGATACAAACCAATAACGCATTACAATACTAAGGGGATACAAATGAGTTTATTTATTAGCCAGGCTTATGCTGACACTGCAGCCGCACCTCAGGGTGGTGGTTGGGATCTGATCATTATGCTGCTGGCCTTTGGTCTGATCTTTTACTTCCTGATCTACCGGCCACAAGCCAAGCGGGTAAAGGAACATCGTAACCTGATGTCTGCTTTGGGCAAAGGTGATGAAGTGCTGACGCAGGGTGGTTTAGTCGGCCGTATTACCAAGATTGCCGAAGACAAGGATTTTATTGCCATTGCGCTGAATGACAGCACTGAAGTGACAGTGCAAAAGTCAGCGGTAGCGGCGGTATTACCCAAAGGCACCTTAAAGTCACTGTAAGACAGCACTGCAGCCACTGCCCGGCACTGGCTGCAGCGCTGAGTTGCGCTTCGGATAGATAAGGAATTTTTAGTGTTAAACCAAAACCCGCTCTGGCGGTACCTCCTGGTCGTAGGGGTGCTGCTGTTGGCACTGGTGTATGCCATGCCAAACTTATACCCGGAAGATCCGGCGCTGAATATTAATGCGACCCGTGGTGGTGCCGTATCAGAAACCACCCGGCAGCAGTTAGAGCAATCTTTTGTAAGTGCAGGCATTACGCCCAAAGCTGTGACCCTGGAAGCCGGGCAGGTATTGGCCCGTTTTGCCAGCGCGGAAGATCAGTTGCGCGCCCGTCAGGTTGCCACTGAGCTACTGGGCAATGTTAATTATGTGACGGCGTTAAACCTGGTGCCGACTACGCCGGATTGGCTGGCGGCTATCGGTGCCAGCCCAATGAAGCTGGGCCTGGACTTACGCGGTGGTGTGCATTTTCTGATGGCGGTCGATATGAAGGCCGCGCTGGACAAGAATATCAACGATCTGACGCAGGCGTTTCGTGCCGATTTACGTGAGGCCCGGGTGCGTTATCGCTCGGTCACCGCTGACACTGAACGGGGGCAAGTACAAATTTTGCTGCGCTCGGCCGAAGATGTTGCCGCTGCCCGTGCAGCGCTGGCGCGTTTGGACCGTGAGTATGTGTTTACCGATGGTGCGGCTGAGTTTAGCCTGAATGTGAGCCTGAGTGAAAACCGCATCCGTGAAATCCGCGAATACGCGCTGAATCAGAATATTACTATTATCCGCAACCGGGTAAATGAAATCGGTGTCGCTGAGCCGCTGGTACAGCGTCAGGGTGCGGATCGCATTATCGTGCAGCTACCCGGCGTACAAGACCCGGCGCAAGCGAAAGAAATTCTCGGGGCAACCGCTACGCTGGAGTTTCGCTTAGTGGATGACCAGGGCGATTTAGCGGCAGCGCTAAATGGCCGCCTGCCACCAGGCTCAAGCCTGTATTACGATCGCAATGGTCAGCCATATTTGCTGGAAAACCGCATTATGCTTACCGGCGAGCATATCACTAACGCCAGTTCCAGTTACGACGAATATGGTCAGCCGCAGGTTAATATTTCACTGGATGCTCAGGGCGGTAACCAGCTGTCACAAGCGACCCGTGATTCGATTGGCCGGCGCATGGCCACAGTCTTTATCGAATATAAGCCGGGTGAAGAGCTGCAGGCAGACGGTACCCCGGTGCTGATCAAGCAGGAAGAAGTGATTAACGCGGCGACTATTCAGGCCCGCCTGGGTCGTAGTTTCCGTATTACCGGTATTGGTAACCCGGCCGAAGCACAGAATCTGGCGCTGTTACTACGCGCCGGTGCGCTGATTGCACCAACTCAGATTATTGAAGAACGCACCATAGGTCCAAGCCTGGGGCAGGAAAATATCGATCTGGGTATGACCGCCATTATGTGGGGTATGGTGGTCGTGTTAGTGTTTATGGTGATCTACTACAAGGTGTTTGGTCTGATTGCCAACGTCGCACTGGTCGCGAACCTGGTGTTAATCGTCGGTGTTATGTCGATGATCCCCGGGGCCACGCTAACCTTACCGGGTATGGCAGGTATCGTATTAACAGTGGGGATGGCGGTTGATGCCAACGTGCTAATCTTTGAGCGGATCCGGGAAGAGCTGGCAGAAGGCCGCTCGGTGCAGCAGGCGATCCATCAGGGTTACGACCGGGCCTTCGCGACTATCGCTGACTCTAACATTACCACCTTGCTGGTCGCGCTGATCCTGTTCGGTATCGGTACCGGCCCGGTGAAAGGTTTTGCTATTACGCTGGCCATCGGTATTTTAACCTCAATCTTCACCGCTGTAGTGGGTACCCGCTTACTGGTGAATCTGTTCTGGGGCGGCCGTCGTGTACAGTCGTTGCCGATGTAAGGAGGCACAGTGAGAATTTTTCGTTTCCAACAAGCGATCAACTTTATGCGTTTTAAATGGCCGGCATTAATGCTGTCGGCCTTGCTGGTGCTGGGTTCGCTCGGTCTACTGGCAGTAAAAGGCATTAACTGGGGGCTGGACTTTACCGGTGGTACCGTGATTGAAGCGGGCTTTAGCCAAAGCGCTGATCTGAGCCAGATCCGCACTGTGCTGGCGGAAAGTGGCTATCCGGATGCGGTGGTGCAGTATTTTGGTTCCAGCCAGGACGTGGCGATCCGCATCGCCCCCCGGGACGGCGTAGAACAAAGCCGGATCTCAAACGAGATTATGGCCGCGCTGGCGAAAACCAGTGACAGTCAGATTGAGATGCGCCGGATTGAGTTTGTTGGCCCTTCGGTCGGTGCTGAACTGCGCGAGCAGGGCGGCCTGGCGATGCTGGTCGCCTTACTCGGCATTCTGTTGTACGTCGGCATGCGCTTTGAGTGGCGCTTATCGCTGGGCGCGGTACTGGCGCTGGGCCATGATGTGATCATTACCCTGGGTCTGTTCTCGTTATTGCAACTGGAATTTGACCTGACGGTACTGGCGGCAATTCTGGCGCTTATCGGTTACTCGATTAACGATACCATAGTGGTATTTGACCGCATTCGTGAGAGTTTCCGTAAACTACGCGACTCCACACCGGAAGAAACCGTGAATGATGCTGTCACCTCAACCCTAAACCGGACGGTGGTCACCTCCTTAACGACCATTATTGTATTAATAGTACTGTTCACTATGGGCGGTGCGTTAATTCATAATTTCGCGACTGCTCTGTTATTCGGTATTGCGATTGGTACCTACTCCTCAGTGTTCGTGGCCAGTGGTATTGCGGTGCAGCTGGGTCTGAACCGCGAAGATATGCTGCCACCGCCGCCACCGGAAAAAGAAGGCGAAGGCACTGAGCCGCTGCTGTAATTCCAGCTGAAATATGCTAAAAATGCCAGTCAACGACTGGCATTTTTTTTGGAGTAACAGATGAGTAAGCAGCATGCACCGGGCTTTCTGGCCTTAGTTGAGGCGGCCAAAGCCCAGATCAAAGAGATCAGCATTGACGAGCTGTTACAACATCGCGAGCCTTATGTGTTACTGGATATTCGCGAAGATCACGAATGGCAGCAAGGCCACTTGCCAGAGGCGATGCATCTGGGTAAGGGCATTATTGAACGCGATATCGAGCAGACGGTAGCGGATAAAAAACAGAAGATCGTGCTGTACTGCGGCGGAGGCTATCGTTCAGCCTTATCAGCACAAACCTTGCAGCAGATGGGTTATCAGCAGGTATTAAGCCTGGCTGGCGGCTACCGCGAGTGGTGTGAACGCCAGCTGCCGCTGGTCAAGCCGCAGTAGGCTCCGGCGGCACTCTGACCTGACACGCGCCCTAGGGCGCGCTCAGTGCATTTTGCCAGCTGCGCATATCCATACCACTGGGATGCTGATAAACCTGTAAGCCAAACTCCGGCAGGATCGCCAGCAGGTGGTCAAAAATATCCGACTGAATACCCTCGTAATTGACCCAGGCCGTAGTATTGGTAAAGCAGTAGATCTCCAGCGGCAAGCCATCGGCAGAGGGTGCCAGTTGCCGCACCATCTGAATCATACCCTGATGTATACCGGCATGGCTTTGCAGGTAGCGCAGCACATAAGCGCGGAACGTGCCCAGATTGGTAATGCGGCGGGTATTCACCGGCTCCTGACCTTGCTCTGCCAGTTGCTGGTTCCAGTCACGGATCTCGGCTTCTTTCTCATCCAGATATTGCTTCAGTAAACGAAAGCGTTTCAGACGGTTAATCTCATCAGCTGTTAAAAAACGCACGCTTTGCTGATCCAGTTGTAAGCTGCGTTTAATCCGCCGGCCGCCGGATTGCTGCATACCGCGCCAGTTTTTAAAGGGATCTGTCATAAAGCGGCGGGTTGGGATGGTGGTAATGGTTCTGTCCCAGTTCTGGATTTTAACGGTATGCAATGCGATATCGATAACGTCACCATCGGCGTTCAACTGCGGCATTTCTACCCAGTCACCGACCCGGATCACATCGTTGGAGGAGATCTGCACGCTGGCAACCAGCGAAAGCAGAGTGTCCTGAAAGATCAGCATCAGTACTGCCGCCATGGCACCCAGCCCGGAGAGCAGTATTAACGGTGAGCGATCAAACAGCGCGGCAATCATCAGGATCACCGCCACCGCATAGATCACAATTTTCAGCAGTTGGATATAACCCTTAATCGGTTTGCTTTTGGCATCTTCGCGCCTGGAGTACAGGCTATTGACCAGCGTCAGCAGCTTACTCAGTGCCATGGCGATGGTTAGCACGACAAAAGCATTGGTAACATTGACCACCACCTGCACCAGCAGCGTCGGTAACAGCGGGATCTTATGAATTAAGGTGGAGATCACCAGCGCCGGTACCACATTGGCCAGGCGGCTGATAAAGCTAAAATCCAGACCACGTTGTTCGCACTGGGACTTTTGCAAGCCTAACAGTTTGAACACGGAGCGCAATAAAATATGCTTAACGATAAAATTAGCCAGCCATGACAGGCTAAGTAAAATAACCAGCCCCAGCCACATGGCAAGCTGGCCATGCGCCGCCGACCAGCTATCTAGCAGCGCCATTTGCTCTTGCATCTATTCCTCCTGATGTGACGAAACTGCCAGCGTCAATACGACAATAAAGCCTAAGTGTGCCTAGGGCGTGTTGACGTTTGCTGCTTGTTTTTGCAGCTGTTTGGCTGGTGTTTATACAAGGCAGAGCTTGTGATGTGTAGTTATTCTACATGAATAAGCGATAACGCAGTAGAAACGCCAGCCAAACGCTGCCCGAAGGGTTCGCGCTGGCGGCACTTTGCTCTTTGTCACTCGTCACTTATTTAGAATAACTAAACTGCGCTCCTCGTTTCGCGATCAAAGCGCCGCCAGTGCGAACAAAATCTAAGCAGTAAACGTCAACACGCCCTAAAATAGCAGCTAAAAAAAATCCGGCCTGAGCCGGATTTTCCAAATCAATGCAGGATGTTATTACTTTGCCAGGGTTTCTGACAGATGCGGGCGCATGCCTTTAACCATTGCCTGCAGCACTTTCGGGCTGGCAGCGACGATATTGCCGCTCTTCATATGGTTATTACCACCGGCAAAGTCACACACCATGCCACCGGCTTCACGCACGATCAGTTCACCAGCAGCGATATCCCATGGCTTTAAGCCGATTTCCCAGAAGCCATCAAAACGGCCGGCAGCAACATAGGCCAAATCCAGTGCGGCCGAGCCGGTACGGCGCATATCGGCGCAATCGGCAAAGAAGCTGTTAAAGATTTTGCTGTAGCTGTCTAAATGGTGTTTGGCTTTAAACGGAAAACCGGTGGCCAGGATAGTACCTTCCAGATCCGGTAAATTATTAACCCGGATGCGGGTGCCATTTA
Source organism: Alishewanella sp. BS5-314 (assembly GCF_025377695.1). Taxonomy (NCBI): domain Bacteria; kingdom Pseudomonadati; phylum Pseudomonadota; class Gammaproteobacteria; order Alteromonadales; family Alteromonadaceae; genus Alishewanella; species Alishewanella sp. BS5-314. The sequence continues at coordinate 1,985,527 of NZ_JACEHJ010000002.1, read as the reverse complement.
ACTGGGCGCCGCGGCCACGTGAGGCGGTAAACAGCTCACCACGCAGCGGATCGAAGATCACTGCCTGGTCTAATTTACCCTGATGTTTTAAGGCGATAGAGACCGCGAAATGCGGGATGCCTTTGATAAAGTTGGTGGTGCCATCCAGCGGATCAATAATCCATTGGAATTCGCTGTCATTATTACCGTAATCGCCATGCTCTTCGCCAACAATACCGTGGGTTGGGAAGGATTTCTTTAATACAGCAACGATGGCCTGTTCAGCTTCACGATCAACGTTGGTGACGAAGTCGTTAGTGCCTTTCTGTAGTTTCTGAACCATGTCCAGCTGGCCACAGGCCCGGGCGATAACATTACCTGCGCTGCGCGCAGCACGGATTGCGATGTTTAACATCGGATGCATAGCGATTACCTTATTTGTAAAGAGCTGTATAAAGAACAATCAAAAGAGCGGCGCGTATTGTAGCGGCTACAGCAAAAAAGTAAAGCTAAAAGCAAGGTCTGCATCGCACTAACAGATATTTTTACGGGTGCTAATTTATTCAGAGCCAATTCAGTTTCGCTGGTCAGAATAAGCTAAAGTAGCAATAGTCAACACGCCCGAATGGATGAACCCAACCATGATCAAAAAAATTACCCTACTGTTGGCCGTCAGTGCCATGCTCAGTTTAACCGCCTGTGGTGCTTTACATACCTCAGTTGCGAAACGTAATCTTGATGTGCAAACCAAGATGAGTTCCTCAATTTTCCTCGAGCCGGTAGAGCCGGAGCAACGCACCGTCTTTGTTGATATCCGCAATACCTCGGATAAACCGGAATTTGATTTACGTTCACAGGTGGTTGCCAGCCTGCGCAGCCGGGGTTATCAGGTGATTGACAGTCCGTCACGGGCGCACTACTGGCTACAAGCCAATGTGCTACAGGTCGGGCGTAGTAATGCCCGTGAAACCCAGGGAGCGCTGGCTGCAGGCCCCGGCGCTGTTGGTGGCGCGGTAACAGGGGCGGTGATCCATCGCTCGACCGGTGGCTCTGTAGGGGGTACAGCTGGTGCCGCGGTAGCCGGTGCGGCGGTGGGTACCATAGTGGATGCCATGGTGCAGGACGTGTACTACAGCGTGATCACTGATATCCAGATTATGGAGCGCTTTGATGGCAAGGTGCAGGAGCGCTCTGAGCATACGTTATTGCAAGGTGATAGTGGCAGTACCCGCAGTACTTTTTCCCAACAAACCAATATGCGTAAATACCAGACCCGGGTGGTCAGCTCAGCCAATCAGGCTAACCTGAAGTGGGAAGAGGCCGCACCGTTATTAACCGACGGTCTGGCGCGCGCCCTGGCTGGATTGTTCTAAATGCGTTTGCTGGTACTGCTTCTACCAGCAATGTGGCTGCTTACTGGTTGTACGGCCATGCATACCTCGATCAGCAAGGGGAAGCTGGACGTACAGATGCGGATGAGTCAGACCATCTATCTGGACCCGGTGGAGCCAGAACAGCGCACGGTGTTTCTCGATATCCGGCAAACCGCCGCCGAGTACCAGCAGCCTTTGATGCGCGATGTGGCAGCCTTATTGACCGAGCGCGGCTATCAGCTGGTAAATTCTCCGGCAGCGGCGCAGTACTGGTTGCAGGTAAATATCCGTACTGTGCTCAATCAGCCGCCACAACAGGTGTTGCGAGAGCAGTATGCGATGACTGAGCAAGAAATTGCAGCCTTTATGCATCCGGGGATGGCGCCGCCAGAGCCAAAAGCGCCGCGGCAGCGCGGTGTGACTCCGGCGGTGATTTATGCTGATACCCAGTTGGGTTCTGATGTCAGTGGCCGAGATGTAGTGCGGGTACTGGCGGCAGTCGCTGTGATTGCCGGTGCTGAATACGTCGGTAATCAAATGGTCAAAGATAAGTACTATACCCTGTTGGCGGATATTCAGGTGGCAGAGCGTCTGGATCCATCGGCACCGGCGTTAGTGTTGGAGCAAAGCGAACATCGGTTAGTACAGGGCGATAGCGGCGAGCTAGAGCAGATGTGGGAAAATATGACAGATCGGCGTAAATACCAGGTCAAATTGCTCGGTTTTGCCAATAAGGCTAATCTGACCTGGCAGGAAGCGGAACCGTCTTTACATCAGGGCTTACTCCGTTCGTTATCCGGGATCTTTTAAATGAGCCAGTATTGGCGGCAGGCCAGCACTGAGCCGGTGAGGTTGTCCGACTGGCAGCCCGACTGGCCAACGCAGGCTGCTGCCGAGGCAGCGTGGTTAAAACAACGCTGGCCACAGTTTTTTTCCGGCCGCATCGAGCACTTTGGCAGTACTGCCATCCCGGGGATGCCGGCCAAACCCATTATCGATCTGTTAGTGGAAGTCGCGAGTCTGGCGCAGATCCGCGACCAGGCCGCGCCACTGATGGCGGCAGAGGGCTATCAGCTCTTTTGGCGGCCGAAGATCAAAGGCGAGCAGCAGATTGATTACCTCTGGTTTATTAAACGTAACGCTGATGGTCAGCGCAGCCATCATCTGCATATGCTAACGCCAGACTCGGAGCATTGGCAGAAGCTGGCATTTTGCCGCTATCTGCAGCAGCATCCGGATGAAGCGGCACGCTATGCCGAGCTTAAGCGCACTGCCGCGCAGCGTTTTGCCAACGACCGTCTGGCTTATAATAGAGCGAAAGAGGATTTTATCCGGCAATTGAGCGCCCGCATTGCTACCTCGCCATAAAAATGTCATTAATAGCGCGTTAAATAGGGCTTAGTTACGCACCCCGGACCTGCTATGAAAACCCTGTATTTTTTACGCCATGCCACCGCCGAAGTGATCCGCCCCGGCCAGCTGGATATTGATCGCTGTTTAATTGAAAAAGGCCGGCTGCAGGCACGCAAGGTGGCTAACTTTATGTTGAAGTACGACCTGACACCGCAGTTGGTGCTAAGCAGCCCTTACCCCAGAGCCAGCCAAACGGCGGCCATTGTCAGTAAGGTGGCCCGGTTACCGCAGGCAGAGGAACTGGATTGGCTGGCACTGGAAACGCCGACCAATCAGGCGCTAACCGCACTGCGGCAGGCCAGTGTTGCCTGGCCGCAGCAAGTGTTGTTAGTTGGCCATGAACCGGACTTCTCGGCGTTAATCAGTGCTTTGCTTGGCGCTGAGCAACCACTGCTAAAGGTACGCAAGGCCTCGTTAAGCTGCATTAGCCTGCAGCAGGACAGCGCCTGCTTGCAGTGGTCGATCCCGGTACGGTTAATGACCTAACTCTGCGAACTTTGTTTGCCTTCACTGTTGTTGTCGACTTTTGTGTTACACTCAACGGCATGACGTCGTTGAGAAAAAGACTATGCACGAGCGGGTTGAGCAGGAGTTACCGATCAGTCGGCGTTTGAATGCCAGAGTATTAGGCTCTGATGAGCAAACTTTAGTGCTGGTGCATGGTTTTGGTTGTGATCAGCAAATCTGGCAGAAGCTAATCCCGCTATTACAGTTGTTGCCAGTTAAGCTGGTGTTGCTTGATTTGCCAGGTTGTGGCAACAGCCGGGTCAGTGAAGAAGCGATCCCGGAATATCCTACGTTACAGGCCTTTGCTGATGATCTGCTGGCTTTGCTGGCTGAGCTGGAGTTGTCAGCAGTGACACTGTTGGCGCACTCGATTGGCTGTGCTATCGGGATGCTGGCGGCTATTCAGGCGCCACAGCGTTTTAGTCGTATTCTGGCGATTACACCCTCGGCGCGCTATCAAAATGCAGCGCCGGATTATATCGGTGGTTTTGAGGCGGCGGATATTGAACAGCTGCTACAGCTAATGGAGCAAAATCAGTTTGGCTGGGCTGGGCTGTTAGCGCCGCAGGTGTTGGCACAAACTGAACCCAGCGCCGTGACTGAGCAGCTTACCCAGAGTTTCCTGCACAACAATCCGGCATTTAGCCGGCATTTTGCCCGCCTGGTATTTTATGCTGATATTCGGGCCAGTTTGCCATTAGTGCCGGTACCGGTCAGTATTTTCTATACTCAGGCCGATATGATTGTGCCGCAGCAGGCGATTGACTATTTAGTCGCGCATTTGCCGCAGGCTCGTGCTGTGCCTCTGGCGGCCCGCGGTCATTATCCGCAGCTGACACACCCGGATTTAGTCGCGCAGCAACTGATGCGGGAGCTCGGTTATGGCCTTGTTTGAATTAGATCAGCTGCCGTGCGGTATTCTGACCTTATCGGCCAGACAAAAAATTCTTGCGATCAATTTACCGCTCCGCAGTTGGCTGGGGTATTCCGAGCAGTTTTTATTACAGCAGGATATCTACCAGTTATTGCCACCGGCCAGCCGGGTGCTGTTTCTGGCGCATGTGCTGCCGGCCATTCAGCAATACGGTAAGCTGAGTGCCTGCTACCTGCATTTTCGCAAGCAAAACGGCCATCAGTTAGAGATGTTGGTCAGCGGCCGGGCTTTGACGGAAGTCGGTGGTGAGTCGGGCTATCAGCTGGCGTTATTACCGGTGCCGCGCAAAGCAAGCAGCTGAATTGCAGTGACAGAGACAGCAATAAAAATGGCCGCAATTGCGGCCATTTTTGTATCTAAACCCAGGCTTAGTGGCGGAAATGCCGCACGCCGGTAAACACCATCGCCATACCGTGCTCGTCGGCGGCGGCAATCACTTCCGCATCGCGCATTGAGCCACCTGGCTGAATCACTGCAGTAATACCGGCAGCAGCAGCGGCATCAATACCATCGCGGAACGGGAAGAAGGCATCTGAGGCCATCACTGACCCTTTTACTTCCAGTTTTTCGTCTGCCGCTTTAATGCCAGCAATTTTTGCGCTGTAAACGCGGCTCATCTGGCCGGCGCCGACACCAATGGTCATGCTGTCTTTCACATAAACAATGGCGTTGGATTTGACAAACTTCGCGACCTTCCAGCAGAACAGCAGATCTTTTAGCTCTTGCGCTGTCGGTTGCCGTTTGGTCACCACTTTCAAATCCGACTCGCTGATGCGATGCTGATCGCGATCTTGCAGTAAGATACCGCCGTTAACCTGTTTAATATCCAGCGCCGGTGCCGCAGCGGCAAAGTCGCCACACACCAATAAGCGGACATTCGGCTTGCTCGCCACTACGGCAACGGCTTCAGCGCTGGCGCTAGGGGCAATAATCACTTCGACAAACTGACGGCTAACAATCTCTTGGGCGGTAGTTGCATCCAGCTCACGGTTAAAGGCAATAATACCACCGAAAGCCGAGGTCGGATCCGTGCTGTAAGCGCGGTTATAGGCATCCAGAATGTGCTCGCCAATCGCCACACCACAAGGGTTAGCGTGTTTGACAATGACACAGGCCGGCTCGGCAAACTCTTTGACACACTCCAGCGCTGCATCGGTATCCGCAATATTATTGTAAGACAGCGCCTTACCCTGCAGCTGCGTCGCGGTAGAGACTGAGGCCTCAGTGGCGTTGGTATCAACATAGAACGCGGCTTGCTGATGGCTGTTTTCGCCGTAACGTAAGTCCTGCTTTTTCACAAACTGGCTGTTAAAGGTGCGTGGGAAACGGCTGGCGGCTTCTTCGCTGCCATAAGCCGGTAACATGGCACCAAAGTAATTGGCAATCATGCCATCGTACTGTGCCGTATGCTCAAAGGCGCTGATCGCCAGGCTAAAACGGGTTTCTAAGGTGGTAGCGCCATTATTAGCGTTAAGCTCAGCCAGTACTTTCGGATAATCACTGGCATTAACGATAATGGTGACGTCCTGATGGTTTTTCGCTGCGGCACGTACCATAGTCGGGCCACCGATATCGATATTTTCTACCGCATCGGCTAAGGTGCAACCCGGTTTAGCGACCGTATTGGCAAAGGGATACAGGTTCACCACTACCAGATCAATAGCGCCAATATGGTTGGCTGCCATTACCGCTTCGTCGGTGCCGCGGCGCGCCAGAATACCGCCGTGAATTTTCGGGTGCAGGGTCTTTACCCGGCCATCCATAATTTCCGGATGACCGGTGTAGTCTGATACTTCAATCACGGCGATACCTTGCTCGGCCAACAGTTTGGCAGTACCACCAGTAGACAGGATCTCAACCTGCATTGCGGCCAGGGCTTTGGCAAATTCTACAATACCGGTTTTATCAGATACGCTTAATAAAGCGCGGCGCACAGGGCGAAGTGTATTCATCAGCGGGTTCTCTTTGTCACGGTTGTCGTCACGGTTGTCACAGAAACGAATGCTTGCTATTGCTTGCTTCAGGCTGGCTGCAGCTGCCAGCCTGCTATTTTGTCACTCAAGTTTAGCCAATAAAAAAGCACCCGAAGGTGCTTGTAGCGGGGCCGACCCCGCGTGGCATTATGACATGCCGTATTGTTTTAACTTTTTGCGCAGCGTGCCGCGGTTGATACCCATCAGGTTAGCGGCACGGGTTTGGTTGCCGCGGGTATACTTCATTACTTCTTCCAGTAATGGCCGCTCTAATTCAGATAATACCAGCTCGTACAGATCGTTAACGTCCTGGCCGTTTAACTGTTGCAGGTAATTGGCAACAGCTTTTTGGACGGCACTGGATAAGGCCTGTGGCTTTTCCTGAGACTGAACGTGGGCGTTAGTGATAAATGGCGAAGTAACGTTCGAATTAAACATTGCTTTTCTCTTTTACGTTAGGTTGCTGCTAGTTTATGAAAATAGCTATTTAAGGCATCCAGCTGCACATTGGCATGCTCAATACCGTTGAATTCACTACGAAATAACCCATCCGGATCATGCTCTGCCAGGTACCAGCCCACATGTTTGCGGGCGATACGGGCACCGGCATAGTCACCATATAACTGGTGCAAGCCCTGCACATGTTCCAGCATGATTTGCTGCACTTCGCTAACCGAAGGCGCAGCCAGTTTCTCCCCTGTTGCCAGATAGTGCACCACTTCCCGGAAAATCCATGGCCGACCCTGGGCCGCGCGACCAATCATAATGGCGTCGGCGCCGGTGTAGTCGAGCACGAATTGCGCTTTTTCCGGTGAGGTTATATCACCATTGGCGATGACCGGTATCTTCACCTGCTGCTTAATCGCAGCAATAGTATCGTACTCGGCTTCTCCTTTATACATACAGGCTTTGGTGCGGCCATGCACCGCCAGCGCCTGAATGCCGTTATCCTCGGCAATGCGGGCGATTTGCACGCCATTGCGATGTTCCGGGTCCCAGCCAGTGCGGATCTTCAGTGTTACCGGTACCTTAACGGCCTGTACCACTGCCCGCACGATTTGCTCTACCAGCTCCGGGTATTGCAACAGGGCTGAGCCTGCCAGCTTTTTATTCACCTTTTTCGCCGGGCAACCCATATTAATGTCGATAATATCGGCGCCGATGTCGACGTTATACTGCGCGGCGGCAGCCATTTGTTCCGGATCGCTGCCGGCAATTTGCACTGAGCGAATGCCAGACTCCTGGCGATGGCCCATCCGATTTTGTGACTTTTCGCTTTGCCAGACCTGCGGATTGCTCGACAGCATCTCTGACACAGCTAAAGCCGCACCAAACCGGCGGCAGAGTTCACGAAAAGTGTGATCGGTTACCCCAGCCATCGGAGCGCAGATCACCTGATTCGCTAACTGATATGGACCTATGCGCACCACTGATTCCAAGGCTCTGTCCTCAAGGGGCGCTAAGTTTACGGATTTTTACCACTAAAGCAAAGGCTGTTTTTTAAACAATTTTTGCTTTTTTTTGCCCTTTCAGGGATTGACATTCCCTAAAAGGCTGAAAATAAGTGTTTTCCGAAAAGCAGGCCCGCGAATTTACTGCATGTCATTAAAAGATAATTTAACTGTTGCTGTTTTTTGCAACAGTCGCCAGCAAAACATAATCGGCTGAATTGCGCCTGAATCAGGCGATTTTGCGCGCGCTTAAGCGCACCCATTCTTCCTGTACCGCGATAGGGTCAAACGCAAATTCGTTGGCATAGGCCGCCATGACGCTTTGTGCCTGACTCTCCAGAATACCGGATAACGCCAGTAAACCGCCCGGTTTAACATAGGCGCTAATAATGGCAGAGAGTTCCGCCAACGGGCCGGCCAGAATATTGGCCACCACCACATCGGCCTGTAAGCTGGGTTGATCTTTGGGTAAATACAGCTCAATTTGCCCGGCTACGCCATTGCGTTCGGCGTTGGCTTTAGAGGCCATAATCGCCTGCGGGTCAATATCGATACCGACCACCCGGCTGGCGCCCAGTTTCAGCGCGGCAATGCCGAGAATGCCGGAGCCGCAGCCAAAATCGACCACGGTTTGTGCCGGTTCGATATGCTGATCCAGCCATTGCATACAAAGTGCGGTAGTAGGGTGGGTACCGGTACCGAAGGCCAGGCCCGGGTCCAGCAGCACATTAACGGCAGTGGGGTCCGGAATTTCGCGCCAGCTGGGGCAAACCCATAAGCGCTTACCAAATTTAATCGGGTGGAAGTTATCCATCCACTCGCGTTCCCAGTCTTTATCTTCCAGCTGTTCCAGCTTATAGCTGAGGCCTTCTTTAAACAGCGCCGTGCTTTCTAGCTGCTTCAGCACTTTTTGCATCGGGTGTTCGGCATCGAATAAGCCCATTACCACGGTATTTTCCCAGTACAGGATTTCCCCCGGCAGCGGCTCATAAATTGGTGTATCTTTGGCATCAAGAAAGGTTACCGCCTGGGCACCCCAGCTCATCAGCATATCGCTGACCTGCTCGGCTTTTTTCTCAGTGGTGGTGACCCGCAGTTGGATCCAGGGCATGATAAAACCTCAGCTCGCCAATAAAGGGGCGATATTGTATACCCAAACGCCGCATTTTGCTCGTCACGAAACCAGGAAAATAAAAAAAGGAGCCATGCAGGCTCCTTTTTCACGGGCGAATACCGCGGCTTACTTAATACCCAGTTTCTTTTCCAGATAGTGGATATTGGTGCCACCTTGGCAGAAACCGGCATCGCGCATAATATCTTTGTGCAGCGGGATATTGGTTTTAATGCCTTCGACCAGTAACTCGTCCAGGGCGTTACGCATCCGGGCGATGGCGATATCACGGCTCTCACCGTAGGTAATCAGCTTGCCAACCATCGAATCGTAGTTTGGCGGTACGCTGTAATCGGCATAGATATGCGAATCCCAACGGATGCCATTACCACCTGGTGGATGGAAGCGGGTGATTTTACCTGGTGACGGAATAAAGCTCACCGGATCTTCGGCGTTAATCCGGCATTCCACCGCATGGCCACGGATCACGATATCTTCCTGCTTAATGGTCAGTGGCATGCCAGAGGCAATGCGTAGCTGCTCTTTAATCAGGTCAACGCCGGTGATCATCTCAGTAACCGGGTGCTCTACCTGAATGCGGGTATTCATCTCGATAAAGAAGAATTCGCCGTTTTCAAACAGGAACTCGAAAGTACCGGCGCCGCGGTAGTTCATCACCTTACAGGCATCGACACAACGACCACCGATAAAGGCACGCAGCTCTGGTGTAATGCCAGGTGCCGGTGCTTCTTCAACCACTTTTTGATGGCGGCGCTGCATTGAACAGTCACGTTCACCTAAGTGAATCGCATTGCCCTGACCATCTGCCAGCACCTGAATTTCGATATGACGTGGGTTTTCCAGGAATTTCTCCATATACACCATGTCATTACCAAAAGCGGCCTTGGCTTCGGCCTTGGTCATTTCAATTGAGCTAACCAGTTCTTCTTCACTACGCACCACGCGCATACCGCGGCCACCACCGCCACCGGCAGCTTTAACGATAATCGGGTAACCGATGCGTTTCGCGATCGCTTTATTAGTGTCCGCATCATCGCCCACTGCGCCGTCTGAGCCCGGTACACAGGGTACGCCGGCTTTTTTCATCGCTTCAATGGCGGAAACCTTATCACCCATCAGTCGGATCGAATCCGGGTGCGGGCCGATAAAAACCAGGCCGCTTTCTTCAACCTGTTGTGCGAAGTCGGCGCGCTCGGCTAAAAAACCGTAACCCGGGTGGATCGCCTGGGCATTGGTCACTTCGGCCGCCGCGATCAGCGCGGGGATATTCAAATAGCTTTGTGGTGACGGTGCCGGGCCGATACAGATAGTTTCATCGGCCAGCAGCACGTGCTTTAAATTACGGTCAACCGTGGAGTGCACGGCTACCGTCTTGATCCCGAGCTCTTTGCAGGCGCGCAGAATGCGCAGCGCAATTTCGCCTCGGTTTGCGATCAGGACTTTTTCCAGCATCAGTGCGTCCTTATCTTATTCGATAATAAATAGCGGTTGATCGAATTCTACCGGCTCGCCGTTTTCAACCAGAATTTCTTTTACCACACCGGCCTTGTCCGACTGGATTTGGTTCATCATCTTCATCGCTTCAACGATACAGAGCGTATCACCGACTTTGACGCTCTGGCCGACTTCAACAAAGTTTTTCGAGGTTGGCGAAGCGGCGCGATAGAAAGAGCCGACCATCGGTGATTTAACCACGTGACCAGACACCGCAGGTTGGGCAGCGGCTGGAGCTGCGGCCACAGGTGCAGCGGCAGGAGCGGCAACAGGTGCCGGAGCCGGGGCAGCATAATGCATCGGCGCTGGGGCATAGTGCTGCGCCGGGCCATTACGGCTAATACGTACCGACTCTTCACCTTCGGTAATTTCCAGCTCAGAAATGCCTGATTCTTCCAGCAGTTCGATCAATTTTTTAATTTTTCTAATGTCCATCTTTTTCGCCTGATTGAGTTAATTTTGGTTGTGTGGTCGTAACAGTGATACCGCCGCATCCAGAGCGTAGTGGTAGCCTCTGGCGCCCAGGCCACAAATGACCCCTTTGGCGATATCAGATAAATAAGAGTGTTGGCGGAAAGCTTCCCGGGCATGCACATTGGATAAATGTACTTCGATAAAGGGAATCGCCACTGATAACAGCGCATCACGCAGCGCAATGCTGGTATGGGTAAAGGCACCGGGATTGATAATAATAAAATCCTGCTGCTGATAACTTTGCTGAATGGCGTCAATCAATTGATGCTCGGCATTGGATTGTAGTGCCGTCAGCGTCACGTTAAGCTCTGCTGCTTGTTGTTGCAAGTCGGCGACAATTTGCGCCAGCGTTGCGGCACCATAGGTCGCAGGCTCCCGAATACCCAGCATATTCAGATTAGGGCCATTCAATAACAGAATGCGTAAATTCGCGGTCATTAATTAAGTTATCCTGTCTTTTCCCGGAAGATGTCAACAAGTGTTGCCGTAGCTGTTAGATGCACACTTTACGGCCAATTCGGGCACCTTGTCGATGCCTGTCTGACAGATCCGCGCCTTATTATAGTGAAATCGCCGCAAATGGCAGCAAAATACTGGTCTTATCAGCCAGTAGCCATCTGGATGGTTAGGATCTCGGCGACCTAAAGGGGGAGACAAGAGGAAAGGACACGGCTGCAGCCTGGCTTGCTGCAGCCGCTCATTATTATTGCATCATCGCCTGTAAATGATTAGCAAAGGCGCTGGCATTCATAAAGCCGGTGACGCGGCTTTGTTTAAGCTCGCTGCCATCGGGGGCGAAAAACAGTAGTGTAGGTAAACCCAACACCTGATAGCTATCCAGCAGCGCCTGATCTCTGCGGGTCATCCGGGTGACATCAATTTTAATCAGCCGCATCTGTGAGGTGAGGGCGGTAACCTCCGGCCTTGGAAAGGTCAGTTGCTCAAACTCTTTACAGGCCACGCACCACTCGGCATACAGGTCGACCAGCGCAAACTGGCCAGCCGCTTTCGCCCTCTCCAGCTGCAGCGCCAACTCATCGGCGTCTTTTACCACGATAAAGCCGAGCGCATTAATATTCTCGCCCTCCGCGCTTACCGTCGCTTGCGGCAGTGCCGGGCTGGCCGGGCGGTAATACTGTAAATTCAGCCAAAAGATACCCAGTAACAATAGCTGCGACAGCACTGCGACACCGGCCTTAGCGTTGACACTGCTCAGACTAAACAGCAGGCGGTATAAATAAAATACCAGCGCCAGCGTTAAGACGCTGCCAAGGGCTAATACGATCCAGAAAGGTAAAAAGCGCTCTAACAGGATCAGTGGCACCGCCAGTAACAGGAAGCCAAAGATATTTTTTACCGCGTTCATCCAGTTGCCGGCTTTTGGCAGCAGACGACCGCCGGAGGTACCGAGTAATAACAAAGGTAAACCCATCCCCAGGCTCAGCACGTAAAGCGTCAGGGCGCCAAGGGCCAGATCGCCGCTTTGCGCCACATACAACAGTGCCGCAGATAGCGGGGCCGTAGTGCAGGGCGAGGCAATCAGGCCGGATAACGCGCCCATCACAAAGGCGCCTTTTAGCGAGCCACCCTGTTGTTTGTTACTGACGCCAGCCACCTTTTCCTGCCAGCGGGTTGGCAATTGCAGATTAAAGACGCCAAACATCGCCAAGGCCAGCAGCACGAAAATCACCGCAGCGACGATTAATACGGCCGGGTGCTGCAATGCCGCCTGGAATTTTACGCCCAAACTGGCAACCACCAGCCCGAGCAAGGAGTAGGTTAGCGCCATACCCTGCACATAGGACATCGACAAGCCAAAGGCACGTTGGGTCGACAGCCGCTGGCCCTGGCCGACAATAATACTACTTAGAATCGGATACATCGGAAACACGCATGGCGTAAAGGACAGCCCTAAGCCGAGCAGGAAAAATACGCCCAGACTTACCAGCACTGAGCCTTCACTTAAGCGCTCCAATAAGCCAAACTGGCTGGATACCGGTGCTGTTGTCGCTAAGCTGGCGCTGGTTTCAGACTGGCCAGGCTGGGTCAGTGGAATTTCAATGGTCGTTGGCGGATAACACAGACCGGCTTCGGCGCAGCCCATAAACTGCACCCGAAAGAGTGCATCTTCGTCGATATCAGACAGCGGGATCTTCAACTGCAGCTGATGATAATAGACTTCGGTTTTACCAAAGAATTCATCCTCAATACTGATACTGGCCGGATAGCTTGGATGCGAAAAGCTGACCGCCACGCCGCCAAACTTAAACTTATCGCGATACATATAATAGCCATCGGCGATAGTCCAGCTTAGCAACAGCTCGTTATCTTGCTGGCGGTAGTCCAGCACAAAAGCTTGCTCTACCGGTAAAAATTGTGGCTGGCCCTGCAACAGGCTTTGCAGCACAGCATTATTATTCGTCGGGCTGGTTTGCGGGCTTTGCTGCTGCGCAGTCGCCGTGCTGGTTAGCAACAGGAACAGCAGGGGCAGCAGCAGTAGATAACAACAGCGTTTAATCACAGGTAACCTCATTAATCCAGGCGGCATAAGCCTGATTCAGCTGACAAAGCTCAACGGCGATAATTTCCGGCACAGCATACGGATGAATGGCGCTTATGGCTTGCTCAATTGCGGTAAAGTTCCGCTTTGGTGCTTTAAGTTGCAACTGAATTTCCACCGCTTGCTCCAGTTTGCCCTGCCAGATATAGCTGGATTGTACCGCGGGTAGCCGATTAACACAGGCCACCAGCCGCTGCTGTAATAGCTGGGAGGTAATGATGGTTGCCGTTGTCTCATCTGGGCAGTTACACAGGACCAGCAGATAATCACTCATATCAGACCTTGGTTTTTTGTTAGGTTAGCACCATTGTACGGTAAACCGTGGCCGCGTTTTGCGGAATTTTTTTCTGCCGGCCCTTGGAATTTTTTTCGGTTCGCCCCATATAGCGAGCACACAAAATTTAACTGTCACGTTAAAACCCAAACGCTTTAGGAGATAGAGCATGAATATTCGTCCATTACATGATCGTGTCATCATCAAACGTACCGACGCTGAGAGCAAGTCTGCCGGTGGCATCGTTCTGACTGGTGCTTCCGCAGAAAAATCAACGCGCGGTGTCGTAGTAGCAGTGGGCAATGGTCGTATTTTAGATAACGGCGATGTGAAACCACTGGACGTTAAGGTTGGCGACAAGGTTCTGTTCGGTGCCTATGTAGAGCGCACTGAGAAAATTGATGGTCAGGAATATGTGATCACCAAAGAAGATAACATCTTAGGTGTGATCCTGGATTAATTCCCTTTCCCTTTTCTGATTAACAATTAACGACTTTTAAGGATACAAAAATGGCTGCAAAAGACGTACGTTTTGGCGATGAAGCCCGTAACAAGATGCTGAAAGGCGTAAACATTCTGGCAAACGCAGTGCGCGTTACTTTAGGTCCAAAAGGCCGTAATGTGATTCTGGACAAATCTTTCGGTTCACCTCTGATCACCAAAGACGGTGTGTCGGTTGCCAAAGAAATCGAGCTGGAAGACAAGTTCGAGAATATGGGCGCCCAGATGGTTAAAGAAGTGGCGTCTAAGGCCAATGACGAAGCCGGTGACGGTACCACTACCGCTACGGTACTGGCACAAAACATTATTAACGAAGGCGTAAAAGCCGTGGCTGCCGGTATGAATCCAATGGATTTAAAACGCGGTATCGATAAGGCCGTGATCGCCGCAGTAGCCGAATTAAAAGCCCTGTCACAGCCATGTGCTGATAGCAAAGCTATTGCTCAGGTAGGTACTATCTCTGCTAACTCTGATGATGAAATTGGTCAAATCATTGCCAATGCCATGGACAAAGTAGGTAAAGAGGGGGTGATCACCGTTGAAGAAGGCCAGGGCCTGAACAACGAGCTGGATGTGGTTGAAGGTATGCAATTCGACCGTGGTTACCTGTCTCCGTACTTTATCAACAACCAGGAAGCAGGCCAGGTTGAACTGGATAACCCATTTATCCTGACTGTGGATAAGAAAATTTCTAATATCCGCGAATTACTGCCGGTACTGGAAGGCGTAGCCAAATCAGGTAAGCCACTGCTGATTATTGCTGAAGACGTCGAAGGCGAAGCCTTAGCGACCTTAGTTGTTAACAATATGCGCGGCATCGTCAAGATCTCTGCCGTGAAAGCACCAGGCTTTGGTGACCGTCGTAAAGCGATGCTGCAGGATATCGCTACCCTGACTGGCGGTACCGTGATTTCTGAAGAAATCGGTATGGAACTGGAAAAAGCCACGCTGGAAGACTTAGGTACAGCTAAGCGCATCGTGATCACCAAAGACAATACCACTATTATCGATGGTGCCGGTGAGCAGGCGGCGATTGACGCCCGCGTCAAGCAAATCCGTCAGCAAATCGAAGAGGCGACCTCTGACTACGATAAAGAAAAACTGCAAGAGCGTCTGGCCAAGCTGGCTGGCGGTGTCGCAGTAATCAAAGTCGGTGCTGCCACTGAAATCGAAATGAAAGAGAAGAAACACCGCGTAGAAGACGCCTTACACGCTACCCGTGCTGCGGTAGAAGAGGGTGTAGTTCCTGGCGGTGGTGTCGCACTAGTGCGCGTAGCGGCCAAACTGACTGGCTTAACCGGTGCCAACGAAGATCAAACGCACGGTATTAAGATCGCACTGCGCGCAATGGAAGCACCACTGCGTCAGATCGTATCTAACGCCGGTGAAGAGCCATCAGTAGTCGTCAATAAGGTTAAAGAAGGTACCGGTAACTACGGTTATAACGCTGCGACCGACGTGTACGGCGATATGCTGGAAATGGGTATCCTGGATCCAACCAAAGTGACCCGTTCTGCACTGCAGTTCGCTGCCTCTGTTGGCTCGCTGATGATCACTACCGAAGCGATGGTAACTGAGCTGCCAAAAGAAGAGAAGCCAATGCCAGATATGAGCGGCATGGGTGGTATGGGCGGCATGATGTAACCCGCTGATTTTAAATAAATAAGCCCTGACGGAAACGTCGGGGCTTTTTTTTAGCTATTCAGCTTGCATAAACTTTGCGCAATCTATACTTTTAGCGCAATCTTAGGAAAGGTTTCTACCGGGAGAAAGACAATGCGTAATCATTTAATCGCCTTAAGCCTTATTACGGTGTTGGGCATCGGCCAGGCCGCTGCTGCCGAGGTGCAGGTCAGCTTCAAGGAACCGGAAAAATTTACGGATATCCGGCCGACCAATGACACCCGTAGCCGTTATCAACAGCGGGTACAGACCGCATTTGAAAAAATGTTTAACGACATGGCGGCGCAGATGCCAGAGGGTTATCAGTGGCAAGTGACCATTACCGATATCGATCTGGCGGGTGATGTCGACTACTTTGCCGGCACTGGCGGTCAGGCACTGCGGATTATTAAAGATGTGCACTCTCCGGCAGTACGTTTTAGCCATGTGCTGCGGGACCAACAGGGTGAGGAAGTACTGAGTGGTGACGAGCGCTTGCGTGATATGGGCTTTTTACAGCGCATCAGCCGGCCGAGCGCCAGACCCGAGTTTGAATACGAAAGAGTGATGCTAAACGACTGGTTTACTAAGAATGTGCAGCCAGCCGTCACCCAGCATGCTGCCGTTACGCCGAAAACTGCACAATAATACCGCAGTTTTCCCGCAGTAATCCATCCAGCCGGCAAACTTGCCGGCTGTGTCGCTTACGCCTTTACGGCTGCACGGAACTCAGTCAGGGTTTTATGTAACAGCTGTAGCTGTTGCACGACCCGCTGTAGTGTGCTGGTATTAAATTGCTGGTTATGGCGGATCGCCGCTACCTGTTCCGCGGTTTCAGCCAGGTACGGCATAAAGCGGTTGCTCTCGACTCTGAAACCGGCATCTTTACTAAAGACCGTCTGATATTTGGCCTGGCCTTGTTGTTGTAACTGCTCCAGCAAGGCATCCGCATCTAACGCCTTACGATAAAGCTCTTTCAGGTTTTCATCCAACTGTTGTAGCAAGTTTTCCATTGATCATGTCACTTCGTGTTTCAAGAGCCTTATTATGCCATAGTCTGGCTATTGCTGGCGCAGCCGGCGTACTTTTTTGGCGGGTGCTGTGCAATCTGCGGTTTGCAATTACAGTGCTTTGTTATATTATATCGTCTCGAGACAACGCTCGGAGCGACGATAGGGGTTCGGTTGTGCTGGCAAAGGCAAGGCTATTATTTGATAAGTTCGGTATTATGGTCACATCACTCTGTGCCATTCACTGTATTTTATTGCCGGTGATCCTGCCTGTATTACCGCTGCTGGGGTTAACCGCCGCCCATAACCATGCCTTTGAAGGTTTTGTGCTGTTATTTACCATGGTGCTGGGCTTTATTACGCTGTTTATCGGCTTTCATCGTTATCATCGTAAACTCTATCCGTTTTACTCGCTGTTCTTAGGTGGTTTTATTTACTGGCAACGTGATGCCTGGGGGCATGAGTACGAGCATTTAATTCTGGTGATTGGCGCCTCGCTCGTCGTGTTTGCCCATATTATGAATATGCGGCTTTGCAATCAGTGCAATAGTTGTGAAACTGAAGATAAAAAACCTGCTTAATGCAGGTTTTTTATCGTCAGATATTTGCAGTTTTATGTCAGAAGCTTGCGGCTGCGCGCTGGATAATTAGTAAAAACCCCATCAACACCCAGTGCCTTTAGCCGTGCTAAATCATCTGCCTCATCAACGGTATAAACATAAAGCTGTAGTTGCCGGGCTTTGGCATCGGCAACCAGCGCCGCGTCGATAAAACCGGCATCACAGTGCACTGAGTATGCCTGCAATTGCGCAGCAAAGGCGCAATTGTCGGTGGGCAGTGAAGCCGTCAGGGCACCGGTTTTTAGCTCAGGCCGCGCTGCTTTAATGGCAGCTAGCAGTTTATGATTAAAGGACGAAATCAGCAGGCTGTTAAGATCATAGTTCAGCTCACGCTCAGCGCGCTGCAGCAGCTTTAGCAAAGGTTCGAGCGTATCCGCGCCCTTTAATTCGATATTTAGCCAACAGCGGCCCTGTACCAGCTGTAGCACCTGCCACAATAGCGGGATCGGTTCGCCAGCCCCGGCGTCGATAGTGGCCAGTTGTACCAGGCTATGCTGGTAAATACTGCCGCGGCCATTGGTGGTGCGCTGTAAATGCGGATCGTGGATCACAATCAGTTCGCCCTCTACCGCAAACACATCCAGCTCAATGGCATCTGCGCCCTGGGCTAAGGCCTGACGAAATGCCAGCAGCGTATTTTCCGGATACTCGCCACTGGCGCCACGATGCGCAATAATCTGCATCTTAGTCCGCCGACTTGGTTGGCTTAATATTGGCAAAGGCAGTGCCCATGCGGGTGACTGTGCCCGGCTGCTGGTCAGCTAAAAAGTCGATGCTGCCATGCGGGAACGCCAGGATCACGGTAGAGCCCAGTTTAAAACGGCCCATCTCGGCACCTTTTTCCAGCCTGATGCTGTTTAAGCCCTCAGCCGGATACTGCCAGCGAAATACTTCTTTACCCGTCGGTGGTGTGACGGTGCCCGCCCAAACCGTTTCGATACTGGCCACGATAGTGGCGCCAACCAATACCAATGCCATAGGGCCCAATTCGGTATCAAAAATGGTCACCACCCGCTCATTACGGGCAAACAGATCCGGGACATTTTCAGCGGTCAGCGGGTTTACTGAGAATAGCTCGCCCGGTACATAGATCATCTCGCGCAGGGTGCCGCTGACCGGCATATGGATACGGTGGTAATCTTTGGGCGCCAGGTAAATCGTAGCGAATTTGCCACCGGCAAAAGGCTCTGCGGTTTCGGCTTTGCCACCAAGCAGACTTTGCAGGCTATAATCGTGGTTTTTCGCCTGCACCAGCTGGCCAGCAACGATATCGCCGAGCTGGCTGATGACACCGTCTACCGGGTGCGCGACGATGGCAGGATCGGCGACCAGCGGCCGGAGACCGTCTTTCAGTGGCCGGGTAAAGAACTCATTAAAGCTGGCATAGTCACTGGCTTTTTCGTGCCGGGCTTCCTGCATATTGATCTTATAGGCTTTGATAAACAGGCTAATCAGGGCATGACTGATAAAACCCAGTTTCGCTGCGGCCAGATAACCCACCAAACGTGATAACAGGTGCTTGGGTAACAGGTATTGCAGAGTGATTTTAAATTTATCCATAAGATGTCAGCTACTCGTATTAAAAGACTAAAAGTTAAAAATAATGCGGTTTATCCTGCGCCATACTGTGCAGGATTTTCTGGTAACTCTCGTAGCGCAGCGGGCTGATCTCGCCCTCTGCCACCGCATGTTGTATGGCACAGCCCGGATCGGTCAGATGCTTACAGTCGCGGAACTTACACCGGCCCAGCCAGGGCCGGAACTCGATAAAGCCGTTGGTCACTTCCTCCGGTGACAAATGCCAGAGTGCAAACTCGCGAATACCCGGTGAGTCAATCAGCTTGCCGCCTTCCGGCAGGTGATATAGCCGGGATACCGTCGTGGTATGCTGGCCCAGACCTGATACTTCCGATACTTCCTGTGTCGCGGCCGCCAGGCCCGGCATCAGCGTATTCATTAGTGATGACTTGCCGACGCCCGACTGGCCAACAAAGATGCTGGTACCGCTATGCAGATACTGTAGCAGCTCGGCCATACCCTGACCGGTTTTGGCGCTAACCAGCAGACAGGCGTACCCCATCTGCCGGTACAGTTGCAGTTGCTGATCGAGCGCCTGTTGTTCAGTTTCGGGCAATAGGTCGACTTTATTAATCACCAGTAGTGGTTTAATGCCGGTGATCTCTGAGGCCACCAGATAACGGTCGATAATATTTAACGACAGTGCCGGCAGGATTGCCGAGACAATAATCATTAAATCGATATTGGCGGCAACCGGTTTTAAACCATCATAAAAATCCGGGCGTAGCAGTACCGAGTGCCGTTCTGCCACTGCTTCAATTACGCCATCAATGCTGCCGGTCGGTTGTTTGCTGCGGCGCCAGCTGACCTCGTCGCCGGTGACCACCGAACTGATGGTGCGGCGCATATTACAGCGTACCACAGCACCGCTGGCATCTTCGACATCGGCATGCTGGCCGAAGCGGCTAAGCACTAACCCCGGTTCCGGCGGGTGCAATAGAGCGTCGTCCCAGTCACTGGCACTGGCTTTATTGCTGCGTTTTAGCCGCCGCTGCTCATTGTCGGCAATACGTTGATGCTGGCGTTGATTCAGGTGTTTTTTCTTGGTCACGGTTTACCGTTTTGCTGGCTTTAACTATCACAGTTGGTTTCTGGGGTGTATCATACCTGTAAAGCGCCCGCGGACAAAGCCATCTGGCTTCGATATAGCTGAGGAAACTATGGCAGTAAATGATACTAATCTGATTTGGCTGGATCTGGAAATGACCGGCCTGGAACCGAAAACCGACGTCATTCTGGAAATGGCGACCATCGTTACCGACAGTGAGTTAAATATTCTGGCCGAGGGCCCGGTATTTGCGATTAAGACGGCGGACGAGATTCTGGATAATATGGACCCCTGGTGTGTAGAGCAGCATGGCAAGAGCGGTTTGACTGCCCGTTGTCGTGCCAGTACGGTGACGCTGGCAGAGGCCGAGCAGCAAACCATCGCTTTTTTAAGCCAGTATGTGAGCAAGGGCAAATCTCCGATGTGCGGGAACAGCATTGGTCAGGACCGGCGTTTTCTGGCGGAGTATGCGCCAGAGCTGGAGGCCTTTTTCCACTATCGTAATTTAGACGTTAGTACGGTAAAAGAACTGGCGCGGCGCTGGCATCCGGAGGTACTGCAGAAGGTACAAAAGAGCAGCAGTCATCTGGCGCTGGACGATATCCGCGAGTCGATTGCTGAATTAGTCACCTATCGCCAATATTTTTTTCGTTTACCCTGAAAAAAACCTTGCATCGGGCGACTGATTTTGTAAAATGCGCGCCATCAGACGCAAGATTAACCTCGTTAATCACTGCGACCCGATGCGAGTTTAGCTCAGCTGGTAGAGCGCGACCTTGCCAAGGTCGAGGTCACGAGTTCGAACCTCGTAACTCGCTCCAAATTCAACACAAAGCAGCCTAATGGCTGCTTTGTCGTTTCTGACGTCTGAGCCGAGTTGCGCTGCTAGCGCCGATGTTGGCCTGATAAAGATTTTCTGTTAAATTTTCTGCGCGTTAGCAGCGCAAGATCTATACTGCAAGAGTGCCGATAAGCTGTGGTCGGAGGCTGAGTATGGTCAAATCCCCCTGTATCCGAAATTGTTGTTTAGATCAGCAGGACTGTTGCCTTGGCTGTGGCCGGCTACTCAGCGAAATTACCGAGTGGCATCAGGCATCCAGTCGTCGACAACAACAGATCTGCGAGCTGGCCGCTGCCCGGCTGGTGCAGCGGGATGAGCAACTTAGCCAGCATCTCTGGGCAAGCCCTTCTGAATAATCCGCACCAGTCTTTCGGTACTGCGTGGTAACAGATTCTGTGCCAGATAGCTTTTTTGTTTTTGTTGCTGCAAGGCCCACTCAATATGTTCGGCAACCAGCGGCGTCGCTGTTGGCAGTGCCTGTTTAAGCGTGGCGACAATTTCTGGCTGATAGGGTGCATTACCCAGCGCCACTGCCAGATTGCGCTGCCAGCGTTCAAAACCAATACGCCGGATGGCACTGCCTTCGGTCAGGCGCAGGAAGGTCGTTTCATCCCACTGAAATAATGCCAGCAGCGATTGGTCCTGCCACTGTGGCCGGCGTTGAAAATCCGGCTCTTCAGTTAGCGGCGCCTGCCGGTTAACCGGGCATACCAGCTGGCAATCATCACAGCCATAGATACGATTACCCAGTAAGGGTCTGAATTCCGTTGGAATGGCGCCTTTCAGCTCAATTGTCAGATAGGAGATGCAGCGGCGGGCATCAACGACATAGGGCGCAACGATGGCGCCGGTAGGGCAGCTGGTAATACAGGCGACGCAGCTGCCGCAATCGCCCGGGTGTGGTTCGTCGGCCGGAAGTTCCAGATTAACCAGTAACTCGCCGAGAAAAAACCAGGAACCGGCTTCTTCAGCCAGCAACAAGCTGTGTTTACCGATCCAGCCCAGACCGGCTTGCTGCGCTAAGGGCCGTTCTAAAATCGGCGCCGAATCGACAAAGGGCCGGCCGTCCAAGTCCGAGATTAGTGTGGCAATTTTCTGACCCAGTTGCTTTAAGCGGTTACGCATTAATTTATGATAATCGCGACCCAGCGCATAGCGGCTGATATAGGCCTGACTGGGATCGGCCAGGTTAGTCGCAAAGGCGGCGGCTTTGGGCAAATAGTCCAGCCGTACACTAATCACACTTAAGGTCCCCGGATGCAGCTCGGCGGGTCTGGCGCGCAACATGCCATGCTCTGCCATATACTGCATTTCACCATGGTAACCGGCGTCCAGCCACTGCTGCAAACGCGCCTCCTGCTCGGCGCCCAGCTGCGGCCGGCTAATGCCACAGGACTGAAAGCCCAGTTCTTTGGCCCAGGTTTTAATTTGCTGACTAATCTGTTCTGCTTGCATGCTACCCGCTCAGCAGCGTCAAAAGATGCGGCTGAAAGTGACTGAGGTTGAGATACGCTAACTGTAACATAAGACGGGACTTTTTACCCAAAGTCAGCGTAATTGAGGAACTTGCGCCACAAAGCAACGTCGAAGCGGGAGAATTAAGCGGTTTTTCTGGCTCAGGGCGCGCCACCTTTGTTACCATAGCAAACGAATTGTCTGGGTACTGTGGTCAGGAGTATTAGCGTGTCGTCTTATGTGGTGCAACTTCCGTCGGAACAGGCTACGCTGGCGTTTGCGGCTAAATTAGCGGCACAGCTACAGGGCGGTATGGTGGTGTTTTTACAAGGCTCGCTCGGAGCCGGAAAAACCACCTTCTGCCGTGGCCTGATCCAGGCGTTGGGGCACCAGGGCACAGTCAAAAGCCCAACCTATACCCTGGTCGAGCCCTACCAGCTGGGACAATTGCAGCTTTATCATTTTGATTTATATCGGCTGCATGATGCGGAAGAACTGGAATTTATGGGCATCCGCGATTACTTTAATCAACAGAGCCTGTGTTTAATTGAGTGGCCGGAGCGCGGTGAGGGGTTTTTGCCGCTACCGGATTTGCGGATTCAGCTGACTCAACAGGGAGAGTTGCGCACCTTGCAGTTAACGGCGGCGAGTCAGCCTGGCAGTAAAATAATAACGATATTGACGGATAATGAGCAAAACTAACGCGCTGTCACTGCTATGCCTGTGGTTACTGTGTCTGCTGGCTTTACCGGCGGCACAGGCCAGTAGCCAGGTGCAGAATGTTCGGATCTCGCCGACGGTAGACAATACCCGGGTGGTGTTTGATCTGGCTTCGGCCCCGGACTTTAAATATTTTACGCTGGATAATCCCGACCGGCTGGTCATCGATTTGAGTAATGTCCGCGGCAATACTAACCTGCCGGCCAGTCAGGGCCAGGCCGATCTTATCCGTGGCATTCGCAGTAGCGGTGGTCAGGGCAAGATGCGGATAGTGCTGGATCTGACGCAGGGCGTAAAACCGAATGTGTTTGCGTTGGCGCCAGCCGCGCCGCATGGCCATCGTCTGGTGGTCGATTTACCGGGTCGCACTGGCAGTGCTACAGTCGCGGCTAACCCTACTACCACAACGCCACCGGCCAGCACTACGGCTACGTCCTCTGCGGGAAACCGAACACCACAGCCTGTGCCGCCAGCCAGTATCAGAGCGGCGCGCGATATTGTGATTGCGGTCGATGCCGGTCATGGTGGCACCGATCCCGGCTCTATTGGCCCAGCCGGCACCTTTGAGAAAAATCTGACCTTACCCATTGCCCGCCAACTGGTGGAGCGGATTAACCGCGAACCCGGCATGAAAGCTGCCCTGGTCCGTACCGGCGATTACTTTGTGCCGGTGAATAGCCGTACCGACATTGCCCGGCGCCTGCAGGCTGATTTATTGATTTCTGTGCATGCCGACGCCTTTACTTCACCGCATCCGCGCGGCGCTTCAGTCTGGGTGCTGTCATTGCGTCGTGCCACCTCAGAAGTTGGCCGGATGTTGGAGCAAACAGAGCGCCACAGCGAATTACTCGGTGGCGTGGCAGAGGTGATCAAAGACTCTGCAAATGAGCGTTATCTGGCACAGACGGTACTGGACTTATCTATGAACCATTCGATGGTCAGTGCGCATCAGGTGGCGAACCAGATCCTGTCCGAGATGGGCAAGGTCACGACCTTGCATAAAAGGGAGCCGCAGTCCGCCAGTTTGGGGGTACTGCGGGCACCGGATATTCCATCGATCCTGGTGGAAGTTGGCTTTATTTCAAACCCGCAGGAAGAACGCTTGCTGCGTAATCCCAACCATCAGCAAAAACTGGTGCAATCCATTTTTAATGGCGTAAGGCGGCACTTTGAGCTTTCGCCACCGGCTGATTCGCTGTTTGCGCAGCGTCGTGCCCGTGAACACCGGGTCCAGGCCGGTGAGTCCTTATCGTTGTTGGCTCAGCGCTACAACGTATCGATTGATGAGTTAAGACGGCATAACGAATTACGTTCGGACAGCCTGCGTATTGGTCAGGTGCTGCGGATCCCTTAAGATGCCTATTCAATTATTGCCGCCGCAGCTGGCAAATCAGATTGCCGCCGGTGAGGTGGTAGAACGGCCGGCCTCGGTTGTTAAAGAGTTGGTTGAAAATAGCCTGGACGCCGGTGCAACCCAGCTGGAAATCGAAATCGATAAAGGCGGTAGCAAACGCATCTTGATCCGCGATAACGGCAGCGGCATCGCCGAGCAGGAACTGGTGTTGGCGTTAAGCCGGCATGCCACCAGTAAAATCAGTAGCCTAAGTGATCTGGAGCAGATTTTCACTTTGGGTTTTCGCGGTGAGGCACTGGCCAGTATCAGCTCGGTTTCCCGTTTGACCCTGACGTCAAAACCCGCTGCGCAGGCCACCGCCTGGCAGGCGCGGGCCGAAGGGCGGGAGATGGCTGTGCAGGTGTCGCCGGCGGCGCATCCCGATGGTACCAGTATTGAAGTGCTGGATCTGTTTTTTAATACGCCGGCCCGACGCCGTTTTTTACGTAGCGACAAAACTGAATTTAGTCATATCGATGAGCTGATCAAACGCCTGGCACTGAGCCGGTTTGATGTTAGCTGGTCACTTAGTCATAACGGCCAGCAAGTCAGGCGCTTGCCTGCTGCCAGCACGGCCATAGCCAGGCAGAAACGACTGGCCGCACTCTGTAGCCGCCAGTTTGCCGAGCAGGCGCTGTGGATTGAAAACCAATACGATCAGATCCGGTTAAGCGGCTGGATCCTGCCGGCCGCAGCCTGTCAGGGGCAGCCGGCCTGTCAGTACAGTTATGTGAATGGCCGGATGATGCGGGATAAGTTACTGAACCATGCGATCCGGCAGGCCTATGGCGAGCAACTCAGCGCTGAACAGCAACCGGCCTTTGTGCTCTATCTGGAGCTGGATCCGGGCGAAGTCGATGTCAATGTGCATCCGGCGAAACACGAGGTGCGCTTTCATCAGACGCGGTTGGTGCATGACTTTGTCGTCAGTGCGCTGTCTGATGCCCTGCAGCTGGCTGCTGTGACTTTGCCTGCTACTGCAGAACGGCAAGCTACGCCGGCTGCCGCCTTAACTGAGGCAAATATCAGTCGCTCTGATGCTGCCATCCCTGCTGTCAGGCAGCATAGTGTGCCGGGCAGCTCAGGCAATAACGCTTATCCGGGGGCGCGTCGCAGCCCGGCCTGGCCGGTAGCAGAACCAGCCGCCATTCAGACGCAACTGCAATACCTGGCAATGCCGTTGCCAGAAGCATCAACCAAGGTCGAACAACCCGCTTATCTGCTACTACAAAACCGCTACTTGCTGCGCGTACACCAGCAACAGTTGTGTGTGCAGGATCTGGCTGAGCTGGCTGCCAGCTACTGGCCGCAGCAAACAGAAAGTGCACCCTTATTGTTACCACTTCGGCTTACGCTGGCGCCGGCTGAGTTACAGCTGCTATTAGCCCAGGCGGACAATTTCACTCAGTTGGGGTTTGATTTGCTGGTGCGGGATCAGCAGCTGATTATCCGCGCTGTACCGAAGTGGTTACGGCATACACCGCTCAGTGACTGGTTTGCACAACTGCTGCAACAAGGGGTGGCAGAGCACGGCTTAGCCAGACAGATGTTAGAAATACTACTAACTGCCAATGTGCTGCAGGCAGAATTTTTGTTAAACTTATTTTCACAAATTTTGACGACACCACCGGTTAATGCGTGCCAGGTGTCGGCGCAGCAATTATTAGCGCTGAGCGCGGGACGGGCAGATGAACACTGAGTTACCGCTGATCTGTATTATGGGACCCACCGCCTCAGGTAAAACTGCCCTGGCGATCGCCCTGAAACAGCAGTTGCAGCGAGCAGAGCTGATTAGCGTTGACAGTGCGCTGGTTTACCGTGGTATGGACATCGGCACGGCGAAACCGGATGCAACAGAATTGGCGGCGGCACCACATTTTTTATTGGATATCCGCGATCCGGCACAAAGCTATTCTGCGGCAGATTTCCGGCAGGATGCACTGGAGCTGATCGCTGCTATCCGGCAAAGGGGGAATACCCCTATTCTGGTCGGCGGCACCATGCTGTACTTTAAGGCCCTGCTACAAGGTATTTCCAGTTTACCGGCGGCGGATCCTGCGGTTCGGGCGGAACTGGAAGCAGAAGCTGCGGTCAAAGGTTGGCAGGCCATGCATCAGCAATTGGCGCAGCTTGATCCGGTGGCGGCGGCACGGATCCACCCGAATGACCCACAACGGATCAACAGGGCGCTGGAAGTATACCGTCTGACCGGACAATCCCTGACGGCGTTAACGGCGCAGCAGGCAGAGCCACTGCCGTATCAGGTGCGGCAGTTTGCCATAGCTCCGACTGATCGGGCTGAGTTGCACCGGCGTATTGAACAACGCTTTTTGCAGATGTTAGCTCAGGGGTTTGAGCAGGAAGTACGGCAGTTATATCAGCGCGGTGATCTGCATCCGGATTTGCCCTCGATCCGCTGTGTCGGCTACCGTCAGATGTGGGACTATCTGGCTGGCGGTGTGGATTACGACACCATGGTCAGTCAGGGTATCGCCGCCACGCGGCAGCTGGCGAAACGGCAGCTGACCTGGCTGCGTAGCTGGCCGAATTTACACTGGTTAAAAACCGAAGCGCCACTGGCGGAAAACTTGCAAGCTGTCATTTCTTCGCTAAGCTAAAAATGGTGGCAAAAATTTCACGTTTAACAACTTGAAATAAAAAAAATAATACCTATATCAGGCATACTAAATAAAAAAGGAAAGCGTGACATGGCAAAAGGCCAATCATTACAAGACCCATTTTTGAACACCTTAAGACGGGAGCGCATTCCTGTTTCAATTTACTTGGTGAATGGGATTAAATTGCAGGGTCAGGTTGAATCTTTCGACCAATTCGTCATTCTGCTGAAAAATACCGTCAGTCAGATGGTATACAAGCACGCCATTTCTACTGTTGTACCTGCCCGGGCGGTTAATACCATGACCAGCCAGAGCGGTGCTGCCGATGAAAGCGAGGATCTCGAATAATTAGCGGGGTAACAGCGCTTGTTTGAACTGGCTGAGCCGGCTGAGCAAGCCGTACTGGTACACGTTAATTTCCCGCAGGAACAGTCTACCGAAGATCTGCAGGAGCTACGCATGTTAGTGGCTTCTGCGGGTGTTGCTGTGCTGGGCGAATTAAGCTGTAGTCGTCAGGCGCCGGACGCGAAATTATTTATCGGTACCGGCAAGGCCGCTGAACTGGCGGCACTGGTCGCCGATACTGCCGCTTCGGTCGTGATCTTCAATAACGAGCTGAGCCCCAGCCAAACCCGCAACTTAGAGCGGCTGTGTCAGGTGCGGGTCATAGATCGCACCAGCTTGATCCTGGATATTTTTGCCCAGCGCGCCCGCACCTATGAAGGGAAATTGCAGGTCGAGCTGGCACAGCTGCAACATCTGGCTTCGCGACTGATCCGTGGCTTTGACAACGAGCGGCAGAAAGGCGGTATTGGTTTACGCGGCCCGGGTGAAACCCGGCTGGAAACCGACCGGCGCTTGCTGCGGGAAAGGGTTAAGGCGTTAAAGGCCCGGCTGGAAAAGCTTGGCCGCCAGCGTGAGCAAGGCCGCCGCGCCAGACAACGCTCCGAACAACCGGTCATTTCTATCGTCGGTTATACCAATGCCGGCAAATCCAGTTTATTTAACCGTCTGACCCGGGCTGAAGTCTATGCTGCAGATCAGCTGTTTGCGACCCTTGATCCCACGCTGCGTCAAATCAACTTGCCGCAGTTTGGCGAAGCCATACTCGCGGATACTGTCGGCTTTATCCGGCATTTACCGCATGATCTGGTGGCGGCCTTTAAATCAACCCTACAGGAAACCCGCGATGCTGATCTCCAGCTGCATGTGATCGATGCCGCGGATCCGAGGCGGGACGAGAATATGCGGCAGGTACAGCTGGTGTTAACCGAAATTGACGCTGCTGAGGTACCGCAGTTGCTCGTGTTCAACAAAATTGACCAGTTAGCACAACAACCCCGTATAGAGTACAACGAACAGGGGCTGCCGGCGGCTGTTTGGTTGTCGGCGTTAACTGGTGCCGGTCTGGATTTATTGCAACAGGCGTTAATTGAACGCTTATCGCAGCAGTATTTGCAGCTGCAGTTGTGTTTACCGCCGCATTATAGCCAACTGCGGGCACAGCTGTTCGCACTGCAGGCAGTACAACACGAACAGTATTTAGAAGACGGCAGTTATCAGCTACAGCTGAAACTGGCGGCAGCACAATGGGCCAGATTGCTAAAGCAGTACGGGCAGCCGCTGGAAAACTATATCGTCAGGCCGCCAGTTTTTTGATACATTAACCTTTGACAGTAACTTTATAAGTGGAGTTAAGCATGGCTTGGAATGAGCCGGGCAATAACGGCAAGAATAACGATCCCTGGAAGCAAGGGGGTCGGGATCAAGGCCCGCCCGATTTAGATGAAGTATTCCGCAATTTCGGTAAGAAATTTGGTGGTATCTTTGGTGGCAAAGGCGACAACTCTGGTGGCGGCGCGTCAGCACTCTTTACCGTAGTGCTGGTGGTGGCGTTATTAATCTGGGGTTTAAGCGGCTTTTATACCATTAAAGATGCGGAACGCGGCGTGATCCTGCGCTTCGGGCAATACCATACTGAAGTTGGTGCAGGTATCCACTGGAAGCCAACCTTTATCGACACTGTTACACCGGTCAATACCCAGGAAGTTCGCTCACTGCGGACCGATGGCTTTATGTTGACGCAGGATCAGAACCTGGTCCGGGTGACTTTCGAAATTCAGTACCGGATTTTCAATGCCCGCCAATACTTGTTCTCAGTGGTCGATGCTGACCGTAGCTTGCGTGAAGCTACTGACGCCGCATTGCGCTTTGTTATCGGTCATTCGATTATGGATGATGTGTTAACCCGCGGTCGTGAAGTGGTACGGCAAAATACCCGTCAGGAACTGGAAAGCATTATTCAGCCTTATAATATGGGCCTGGTGCTGGTTGACGTTAACTTCCGTGACGCCCGTCCGCCGGAAGAAGTCCGTGACGCCTTTGACGATGCAATCAAAGCCCAGGAAGATCAGGAGCGCTTTGTCCAGGAAGCGACCGCCTATGCCCGTGAAGTGGAACCGCGTGCCCGTGGTCAGGTTAACCGCGTGATGCAGGAAGCTGAAGCCTACAAGCAACAAATCGTACTGAAAGCACAGGGTGAAGTTGCCCGCTTCGAACAATTATTACCGCAATATCTGGCCGCACCTCAGGTTACCCGTGACCGGATGTATCTGGAGACGATGGAATATGTCTACAGCAATACTTCAAAAATTCTGGTTGATGTGAAAAATAGCAACAACCTGATGTACTTACCTTTAGAGCAACTGATGAAAGGTAGCGCAGCTGGCCAGAGCACCCAGGGGGTAACCCCGGTCAGACCGAATCTGGACAGTGGCAATACGCCAATGCAACCGGCACCGGTGCGTAGCTCAACACCCCGTACCGGCAGTGGGAGGTAATAACAGATGAAAAACTTTATTATTGCAATTTTGGTGGTTGTGGCATTAGTCGTGGTATCTGCCATCTTTGTGGTGCCGGAGGGCCAGCGCGCTATTGTTACCCAGTTTGGTAAAATTCAGCGTGATGCAGAAAACCGGGTGTTAGTGTATGAACCAGGTTTACATTTTAAGTTACCGCTGATCCAGGAAGTCCGTAAGCTGGACGCCCGGGTACAAACTCTGGATGACCAGGCTGACCGCTTTGTGACCGCAGAGAAAAAGGACCTGTTAGTTGACAGCTATGTCAAATGGCGGATCAAAGACTTTGGTGCCTTCTTTCTATCAACCGGCGGCATTAAGTCGCAAGCTGAAGTGCTGTTAAAGCAGTATATCAACAACG
Organism: Alishewanella sp. BS5-314; assembly: GCF_025377695.1. Taxonomy (NCBI): domain Bacteria; kingdom Pseudomonadati; phylum Pseudomonadota; class Gammaproteobacteria; order Alteromonadales; family Alteromonadaceae; genus Alishewanella; species Alishewanella sp. BS5-314. Next base: position 1,955,298 of record NZ_JACEHJ010000002.1, on the reverse strand, counting down.
GTCTGCGGACTGAGTTCGGTGCCCGTACTATTCAGGAAATTGTTTCCGGTGAGCGTACCCAGTTGATGCAAAGTGCACTGTCGCAAGCGGCGCTGGCGGCCAATGAGCTGGGGATTGAAGTGATTGACGTGCGGGTGAAACAAATCAACCTGCCAACCGAAATCAGCGACTCTATCTTTGCCCGGATGCGCGCCGAGCGTAAGGCGGTAGCCGATGAGCATCGTGCCCGTGGTCGAGAGCAAGCGGAAATTATCCGTGCCGATGTTGATGCCCGTGTTACCGTTATGCTGGCGGACGCTGAGCGGAACTCTCGTACCGTGCGCGGTGAAGGCGATGCTACCGCGGCCCGGGTTTATGCGGAAATGTTTAACAAGAATGCGGAGTTTTACAGCTTTGTCCGCAGTCTGGAAGCTTACCGTAACAGCTTTAATTCGAAGAACGATGTGCTGATTGTGCAGCCGGATAATGACTTCTTCAAATTTATGCGTTCGGAAAAAGGTCGCAATTAACTCAGTTTAGCTTGCATTGAAAAAGGCCCGTCAGGGCCTTTTTCTTCCGTATAAAATCGCTGGCGGGGAGGCGCTATGTACCAGCAGTTTTATCAGAAATTCTTAACCGCTAATGCCGGTAAGCAGCACTTTGCCTGTCACTCGCATCATTATTGGCCGGACGTTACCCGCGAGGCTCAGCTGGCATACTGGGATGACAGTGCCCGGCTGGTCGATGATAAGTGGCAATATATTTTCGGCCAGAAAGTGCCGCAAACTCAGCAGCTGATTGCGGATATCCTGAATCTGCCCTTGCCGGAGCAGTTGGTATTCGCCCCCAATACCCATGAACTGGTGATGCGGTTGCTAAGCTGTTTTGACTGGCAGCAACCATTAAAAGTCTTGACGACGGACAGCGAGTTTTACAGTTTTCAACGGCAGATCAAACGTCTGGCAGAATTAGCCAACGTTGAAGTGGTACAGATCCCGACTGAACCTTTTGCCACCTTTACCGAACGTTTTACCGCAGCTGCCGCCCAGGCTGAGTACCAACTGATTTTCTGTAGCCAGGTATTTTTTAACTCTGGTTATGCCATCGCCGATCTGCCAGCCTTCGTCAAAGGTTTGGCTGCGGTCAGTCAGGCGATGCTGGTGATCGACGGTTATCATGGTTTTATGGCCCTGCCTACCGATTTGTCCGAGATTGCGGAGCGGATTTTCTATCTGGCAGGCAGTTATAAGTATGCGCAAGGCGGCGAAGGCTGCTGCTTTATGGCGGTGCCGGCCGGCAGTGAGCAGCGTCCGCTTTACACCGGCTGGTTTGCCGAGTTTGGCACTTTGGCCGCACAAAAATCGGCCCTGGTGTTATACAGTGAGGATGGTTACCGTTTTGCCGGTGCAACTTTGGATTTTAGTGCGCTATACCGCTTGGAAGCGGCCTTGTTGTTGTTTAAGCAGCAGGGTATTACGGTCGGGCGCATCCATCAGTATGTGCAGCAGTTGCAGCAGCACTTCCTGACCTTGCTGGACGAACTGGCGCATCCGCAGCTTAATCAACAGCAGTTATTGCTGCATGATGCCAGCTGTCATGGCCACTTTTTTACCTTTAGGCTGGGCAGTGCCAGTCAGGTTGCCGAGCTGGCTGCCTATCTGAAACAGCATGGTATTGAGACCGATTATCGCGGCGATCGGCTACGCTTTGGTTTTGCCCTCTATCAGAACGCTGACCAGTTTGATTTTTCGTGTCTTAAATCCTTATAAATCAATGAACTGACCAGGCCGTGAAAATTCACGGCCTTTTTTTCGTCTGGACGGCTGAAACTTGGCCGGGCTTTTGTTAAAATCCACGCCTAATTTTTTCCGTGATGTGGGAACCATGGCTAAGAACGTCGTTGTGCTCGGCACCCAATGGGGTGACGAAGGTAAAGGTAAGATTGTTGACTTATTAACCGATAAAGCCAGCTATGTGGTGCGCTATCAGGGCGGCCATAATGCCGGGCATACGTTGGTAATCAATGGTGAGAAAACGGTATTGCACCTGATCCCGTCAGGCATTTTACGTGACAATGTAAAATGTGTGATTGGTAACGGCGTAGTACTGTCACCAGAAGCCTTCCTGAAAGAAATGACCATGCTGGAACAGCGTGGCGTACCGGTGAAAGAGCGGTTACTGGTGAGCGAAGCCTGTCCGTTAATTCTGCCTTTCCATGTTGCACTGGATGTTGCCCGTGAAAAAGCCCGTGGCGATAAGCCAATCGGCACCACGGGTCGCGGTATCGGCCCGGCTTATGAAGATAAGGTTGCGCGTCGTGGTTTACGCGTTGGCGATCTGTTTAATCCGGAGCTGTTTGCTGAAAAGCTGAAAACCGTAATGGACTTACACAACTTTACGCTGACTCAGTACTACAAAGTTGATGCCATTGATTATCAGAGCACGCTGGATAATGCGCTGGCGATGGCCGATTTACTGAAATCTCTGGTGGTTGACGTCACTGAGCTGTTGGATCAGGCTCGCAAAAACGGCCAGCGTATTATGTTTGAAGGTGCTCAGGGCACCTTGCTGGATATCGACCACGGTACTTACCCCTATGTGACCTCTTCAAACACTACTGCAGGTGGCGTGGCAACTGGCTGTGGTTTTGGCCCGCGTTATCTGGATTATGTACTGGGTATCGTTAAAGCCTACACCACCCGTGTTGGTTCAGGTCCGTTCCCAACCGAGCTGGATTGTGCTGTCGGTGAACACCTGGGCGTGAAGGGCCATGAATTTGGCGCCACCACTGGCCGTAAACGCCGCTGTGGTTGGTTTGACGCTGTGGCGGTACGCCGTGCGGTGCAGCTGAACAGTATCTCTGGTTTCTGTTTAACTAAGCTGGATGTACTGGATGGTCTGGAAACAGTAAAAATCTGTACCGGTTACCGTCAACCTGATGGCTCAGTATTGCAAACTCCGCCGCTGGCAGCAGAAGGCTTTGAACTGGTGCAGCCGGTATATGAAGAAATGCCAGGCTGGAGTGAAACCACTTTCGGCATCCAGCAGCTGGAGCAGCTGCCACAGGCTGCGCGCAACTATATTAAGCGGTTGGAAGAAGTGACCGGCGTACCTATTGATATCGTTTCTACCGGACCAGATCGGGTACAAACCATAGTGCTGACCCATCCGTTTGCGGACTAAGCTTGTTGCAACATCAAAAAACGCTGCCACTGAGCAGCGTTTTTTATTTATAGTGGCTATTGGAACGGATTGACCAGGCAATTTTTGCTTTATGGCGTAAATTTTGCTTAGCTTTTGTATCTGCCTTTAACGATGGTTGTTTGACGCTATGCTAAAATCGGTTCTCTTTATCTCTGTCAGCGTTGTTGCCATGGCTGCAGTGCTACCTCTGCACAGCCAGGAATTGCAGCCAGTCGAGCTGTACACTCAGGACGAGCTGATTAAACTGATCCGTGAGAACAGCCATTTACAGCGGGTCAAAGCCGACGATTGCCAATTAGTGCAGGATATTGAGGCCCGTGCTGAAATTATGAAGCTGCCGTCCTATCAGTTTTTGTTTGGCGATATGCTGGCCTATGGTGTCTGCGTACCGCGCGATGTCGAGCGTGGCTGGGACTTTATGTTGCAGTCGGCATCACAGGGTTTTCCCGAAGGGCTTGAACAAATTGGCCGTTATTACCATATCGGTCGCTTTGTGCAACCAGATACCAACAAGGCCATTATTTATTTACGCGAAGCGGCCGCTATGGGCAATTTGCCAGCAAGGCTACGTCTGGCCGAAATTCTGGTCGCCGGGCAGGGCAGTCCGGCTGATTTTGAACAAACTTATCGTTGGTTGCATCATAGCATTACCGCTGATGAGGCAACTCATGCTAAAATTAATCGCCTAAAAAAACAGCTGGCAGAAAAGATGCCAGCACGGGTAGTGGCGAATGCCGAACGCCCTGTAAGATGAAATTCATCTCATTTTCTCTGCGGGGTGTTACACTGAATAGTACCAAAAGGAAACAAAAGTTTAATTAATGACGGTAAATGATCCGCATCTTGCGCGTGAGCAAGAAAAATACGACAACCCTATCCCCAGCCGCGAGTTTATTCTCGAGCACATCGAAAAACGGCAACAGCCGGCCTACTTTGAAGAACTAGTCAGCGAACTTGGTCTGAATGACGATGAAGCCATTTTTGCGCTGAAAAAGCGCTTACGTGCTATGGAGCGCGATGGCCAGCTGCTGTTTACCAAAAGTAAGCGCTATGGGTTAGTGGACCATATGGATTTAGTCAAAGGCACGGTGATCGGTCATCGTGAAGGCTTTGGCTTTTTAAAAACAGAACAGGGTGGACCAGACTGGTATCTGCCCTTTCATGAAATGCAGCGTTTGCTGCCAGGCGATAAGGTACTGGCGACCGCCGCCAGCGTGAAAAGCAAAGATAAGATCGAAGCGCGGGTGGTGCGGGTATTAGAGCCGCGCAGCGAAGCCATTGTTGGCCGTTATTATAAAGACCATGCGCTGTGCGTTGTGGTACCTGATGATGCGCGGATCTGCCAGGATATTATTGTGCCTGAAGGCGAGCAGGGTGCTGCCCGCCATGGTCAGGTGGTTTTAGTTGAAATTACCCAACGGCCATCGAAGCGGGTTAACGCCATGGGGCGGGTGGTCGAAGTACTGGGCGAGCATATGGCGCCCGGGATGGAAATCGAAGTTGCGATCCGTAATCATCAGATCCCGCACGTCTTTTCTGATGCTGTGATTCAGCAGGTCGCGAAGTTTGGCGAAGAGGTACCGGCTACGGCTAAGCAGGGGCGGGTTGATTTAACACAGCTGCCGCTGGTGACCATCGACGGTGAAGATGCCCGTGATTTTGACGATGCGGTCTATGCCGAAGCCAAAGAGAACGGTGGCTGGAAGCTGTGGGTCGCGATAGCCGACGTCAGTGCTTATGTGCAGTTTGGCACGCCTTTGGATCACAGTGCGCTGGAGCGCGGGAACTCGGTGTACTTCCCGGACCATGTGGTTCCTATGTTACCCGAAGCCTTGTCGAATGGCCTGTGCTCGTTAAATCCGCATGTTGACCGCTTATGCTTTGTCGCTGAAATGCATATCAGTGCGCACGGTAAGCTCGAAAGTTATCAGTTTTACGAAGCGGTGATGCATTCAGCGGCGCGCTTTACCTATAACAAGGTGCATGCCATTTTACAGGGCGATCCTAAGCTACGGCAGGAATATGCCGCCCAGCTAACCAACCTGGAAACCCTGTATAGCCTGTATAAAAAGCTGGCAAAAGTACGGGCACAGCGCGGTGCCATTGAATTTGAAACCGTGGAAACCCGTTTTATCTTTAACAGCCACCGCAAGATTGAGCAGATTGTGCCGGTGCACCGCAACGAAGCGCATAAGATCATTGAAGAATGTATGATTATGGCCAACGTGGCGGCGGCACGCTTTATTGAGAAGCATGAAGCTCATGCCTTATTCCGTGTACACGAGCGGCCGGATGGCGATCGCTTTGCTAACTTTAAACGCTTTTTAGCTGAGCTGGGTATTGAAGCCAATCTGTCAGATGAGCCGACACCGTTGGAGCTGACTGAGGTGCTGGCGCGTTTGTCCGATCGACCCGACCGCGAACTGATTGAAACCACGATGTTGCGCTCGATGAAACAAGCGGTATATCAGGGTGATAATCAGGGGCACTTTGGTTTGGCGTTGGAAGCCTATGCCCACTTTACCTCGCCGATCCGCCGTTATCCGGATCTGGTGCTGCACCGGGCCATTAAAGCCATTCTGGCTAAGCAAGGTCAGCAGGTTACCGGTCCGAAAGCCTATATTGAAAAAGATATGGCGCCACTCGGTGAGCAGTGCTCGATGACCGAGCGGCGGGCTGATGATGCGACCCGTGAAGTCGCCGACTGGCTAAAATGTGAATATATGCAGGATCACCTCGGTTCAGAGTTTCCGGGGGTGGTGTCAACCGTCACCAATTTCGGGCTCTTTGTCAGACTGAGTGACTTGTATATTGAAGGTCTGGTACATGTCACCTCGCTGCAAAATGACTATTACCGCTTTGATACCGAACGGCAAATTCTGACCGGTGAGCACTCAGGTGTCAGTTACCGGATGGGCGATGCGGTGACCGTGAAAGTGGTAGCGGTGAATCTGGAAGCGCGGAAAATTGATCTGGTACTGGTGGGCGAAGCCCGCACCCAGGTTTCTGGCCGGCAGATTAAAGCCAGTAAAAATGCTGCTTTTGAAGAAAAGCTGGCGCGGCAAACTGGCAAAACTGCGCCGGCCAAGGCGGGCAAAGCAACCAAAGCAACCAAAGCAGGCAAAACAACCAAAGCCCCGGCAGGCAAAAAGCCTGCTGCGCCGAAAGCAAAAAAATCCAAGAGTCGCCGCTAGTACAGCGCTCTGTAATTTACGACAGGTAAGCTATGAGTAATGATCTGGTATTTGGCCTGCATGCGGTCGAAGCCTTATTAAAACGCGCGCCACAGGATGTGCTGGAAATTTTCGCGTTAAAAGACCGCGACGACAAACGGATGCAGCCACTGTTGCAGCAAGCGCGGCAACACGGCATTTCAGTGCAATTTTGTAATCGTAAAACCCTGGATGAGATGGTCGGCGGCCAGCATCAGGGTATTGTGGCTAAAGCACGGTTAAGCAGTAGTGGTAACGAGGCCGATCTGGCGGCGATTATTGAAGCCCATAGTAAACCCTTACTATTGGTGCTGGATGGTGTCACCGATCCGCATAATCTGGGCGCGATCTTACGTAGCGCGGATGCGGCGGGTGTACATGCAGTAGTAGCACCGAAAGATCGTTCGGTAAAATTAACATCAGTAGTACGCAAAGTGGCCTGCGGTGCCGCCGAGTCGGTGCCCTTTATCACGGTAACGAATCTGGCGCGCACGTTGCGGCAATTACAGGAAGCCGGTGTTTGGGTAGTGGGTACTGCCGGTGAAACGGAGACTCTGGTCTACCAGGCCGATCTAAAAGGGCCTTTAGCGCTGGTATTAGGCGCCGAAGGTGAGGGTTTGCGGCGTCTGACCCGGGAAACCTGTGACGCACTGGTAAAGATACCGATGTTTGGCACTGTATCCAGTCTGAATGTCTCTGTTGCGGCAGGGATCTGTTTGTTTGAAGCGGTCCGGCAACGGCAGTCGCTCATCTGACACCCTAGGGCGTGTTGACGTTTGCTGCTTAGATTTTGTTCACACTGGCGGCACTTTGATCGCGAAACGAGGAGCGCAGTTTAGTTATTCTAAATTAGTGACGAGTGCCAAAGAGCAAAGTGTCGCCAGTGCGAACCCTTCGGGCAGCGTTTGGCTGGCGTTTCTACTGCGTTATCGCTTGTTCATGTAGAATAACTACACATCGCAAGCTCTGCCTTGTATAAACACCAGCCAAACAGCTGCAAAAACAAGCAGCAAACGTCAACACGCCCTATTTACCCGTACTATACTCAGGGGCACCAGAGTGTGCTTAACTTGCAGCTTGGCGTGGCTTGTGTTAATTTCACGTAAATTAATGGCTGCTCTATAGTTGTAGATGGAGGTTTAGCATGGGTAAACAACAGTTTTCGGGTCGTTCGGCGCTGTCATTACTGGCATTGTCATTGGTTACATTGTCGTTGACGGCTTGCGGTGGTTCGGGCGGGTCAGGCTCTGGCGGCGTTGGAGGTGGCAGTGGCGGCAGTGGCGGTGGTAGCACTTTACCTGCAGCACCGGTATGGGTTGCAGGACAGTTTCCGGCGGAGAGCACCTTAAAAGATTTCTGCCAGACGCCACGTACCGGCACCGATCCGTTCAGTAACCGACCATTCCCGGATCGTGCCGGTACTGCGATGCATGAAAAGATGTGGCTGCGGTCCTGGACTAATAATACCTACCTCTGGTATCGCGAGGTCGCAGATCGTGACCCAGCACCGTTCTCGGTAGCGCAGTATTTTAACCTGCTAAAAACAGAGCAACTGACCGACTCCGGCACGCCAAAAGATAACTTTCATTTCACGGAAAATACTGCTGAATATCAACAGCAAACTCAGGCCGGTGTGTCGGCTGGTTATGGTATTCGCTGGTCCTTTGGCCGTAACTCACCACCTCGCTCTCTGACCATTGCCTATACTGAGCCCAATTCACCCGGCGCCAATGCGGGTCTGGCGCGTGGCGATCAGCTACTGAGCATTAACGGTGTCGACTTTATTAACGATAATACCCAGGCTGGTATTGATCTGCTGAATCGCGCGCTCTTTCCATCGGCAACCGGCCAGAGTTATAACTTTGTCTTTCAGTCTGCTACTGGCGTTCGTAAAGAAGTCAGCATGACCTCGGCGAACGTGTCCAGCAGTCCGGTGCAGAATGTCCGGGTATTGGATACCGCAGCCGGTAAAGTCGGTTATATGCAGTTTAACAGCCATATTGCGCTGGCCCAGCAGCAGCTGATTAATGCGGTCAATCAGTTTGCTTCGGCGAACGTGAATGAACTGGTGATTGATTTGCGTTATAACGGCGGCGGCTTGCTGGCCCTTGCCTCGCAGCTTGGCTATATGGTCAGCGGTCCGAATATTATTCAGGGCCGTTTCTTTGAGCGCACGATCTTTAACGATAAGCACCCAACCATCAATCCGGTTACCGGTGGCACTCTGTCACCTATACCGTTTTATAGCCGGGTGATTGACTATGAAGCCGGTGTTCTGACTAATACCACTCTACCATCATTGAATTTAAGCCGGGTTTTTATCCTCAGTACCGGCAATACCTGCTCCGCCAGTGAAGCCTTTGTTAATGCACTCAGAGGTATTGATGTCGAGGTGATCCTGATTGGTGGCCGTACCTGTGGTAAACCCTATGGCTTTTATCCAACCGATAACTGTGGCACCACCTACTTTACTATTCAGTTTACCGGTATTAATGCCAAGGGCTTTGGCGAGTATGCCGATGGCTTTGTACCGCGCACCAATCCGGTGTTTCAGGCCGATGTAAAAGGTTGCCCATTAGCTGATGATTTCAGCCAACCCCTTGGCGACCCGGCGGAGCGGTTGTTAGGTGCTGCCCTGTACTATGCCCAGAACAACAGTTGTCCGACGGTGAGTGCAGGTGCATCGGGGGCGGGTGCCGCGGCCTGGCTGCAACCAGAAGCCAGGATCGACAGTGACGAGCCCGGACAAATGCGCTTATTAGACCCGCGCTATCAGGACATCCTGCTCAACAATAAGCTGGTGACTGAGTTGCTACCGGCTGAGGGGGCGCAGTGAGAGCCATTGCCCTGCTGTTAAGCTGCTGTGCTGTTATGCTGGCAGCCTGTCAGCATAGCCGGGCGGCTGAGCCTGCGGTGCTGAGCAACGTGGAACCCGGCGTCCGGCAACAGCTGAATGATTTTATCGTCAGTATTGTTGGAGGCACCAGTGTTACGCTGGCTGATGATGTGTTGATGCACAGCACTGAACTTTTTATCGAACAGCGGATGCCAGTAGATAGTCAGGGCAGGCCGCTGGATGGGCGGCATAGTTTGCCATCCTACCGTTTTGTACTGGTTAGAGTCGGGGACAGTTGTATTTTACAGCATCCTGGCTCAGGCAAGAGTGTCCGCCTTAACGGTGCCCGTTGCCAGCTGGCGCCCCGTTAAAGTCATTAACGCCGCGAACTTGAAGTTCAGGCCAGCTTGCTGGCCTGAACTTTTTTTGTGCAATCTGCCGCTTTCACTTGTTATTTCACGGCTGACTCCTTAAAATACGCGACCTTCGGCCATACACTCAACGTTCCTTGCCTTTATAAGAACCCGGCCGAGTTCTTCCGAGGCTTACTAACCGTAAGGAGCTACAATGCGTCATTACGAAATCGTTTTTATGGTTCACCCTGATCAGAGTGAACAAGTGCCTGGTATGATCGAGCGTTACACTGGCGCGATCAAAGAAGCGGGCGGTTCTATCCACCGTTTAGAAGATTGGGGTCGTCGTCAACTGGCTTACCCAATTCAAAAACTGCACAAAGCACACTATGTGCTGATGAACGTGGAAGCACCACAAAGCGTGATCGATGAGCTGGAAACTAACTTCCGCTACAACGATGCGGTATTACGTAACCTGATTATGCGCACTAACGGTGCCATCGTTGAGCCATCACCAATGGCTAAGGTACGTGAAGAGCGTCGTGAGCGTGCTCCTCGTGAAACTGAAGAGCAAGTAGCAAACGACGAGTAAGTTGGAGATGGACAATTGCTTTGTGCTAAGTGGCGCCCTCTGCCGGCACCCTGAGCGCAGTGAGAGTCCGGCGGGTATCCCGCACACTGTGTTAACCCTGGAACATCGCAGTATGCAACAGGAGGCTGGCTTAAACCGTCAGGCTTATGTGCGGATGCAGGTGGTATTAAGTGGCACAGTGTTACAACAACACGCTCAGCATCTGACGTTGGGCAGTATGGTTAGGGTGAGCGGTTTTTTAAACCGGCACCAAAGCCGCAGTGGTCAGGCAAAACTGGTCCTGCATGCGCAACAGATTGAACAATTAAGTTAGGAGACAGACAAATGTCACGTTTTTTCCGTCGCCGTAAGTTCTGCCGTTTTTCTGCAGAAGGCACTGTAGAGATTGATTACAAAGACACCGCCGTTCTGAAGAACTATGTTACAGAAAGTGGCAAGATCGTACCAAGCCGTATTACTGGCACCAGCGCTAAATACCAGCGTCAGTTAGCCCGCGCCATCAAACGCGCCCGTTACCTGGCCCTGTTACCATACAGCGACTCACACAGCTAATACAGAGGGGTATAGGCAATGCAAATTATTCTGTTAGACAAAGTCGCAAACCTGGGTGGTTTAGGTGACAATGTAACTGTTAAGTCTGGTTATGCCCGTAACTTCTTATTCCCTCAGGGTAAAGCAGTTCCGGCTACTAAGGCTAACATCGAGAAATTCGAAGCCCGTCGCGCTGAATTAGAAGCCAAACTGGCTGCTGGTTTAGCTGCTGCTAACGACCGTGCTGCCAAGGTAGCTGAACTGGCCCAGGTGACTATCGCTTCTAAAGCGGGTGACGAGGGTAAACTGTTCGGTTCTGTTGGTACCCGTGATATCGCTGATGCGATCACTGAAGCCGGCGTAGCTGTAGCTAAAGCGGAAGTGAAGTTACCAAATGGTACTTTACGTGAAACTGGCGAGTTCGACATCGACCTGCAGTTACACGCTGAAGTGATTGCCACTATCAAGGTAATCATTATCGCTGAAGCCTAATTGGCTAAGACGCACTGCCGCCTGGCAGTGCGTTTTCTCTGTTCTGTTATATCCTCTGCTTTTCCCGCTGCTTTTGCTGTTAACTTCATCACCATTCAACTGCCAGTCAGCCTGTCACAGGTAAAATTTTCAAAGCTTTAATTGGCATTGGCGCAGTCGCAGGTTAGCATGACGCCATCAGCAAGTTTTTTCCTGTGGTAGTACAACGTGGCACAACAAAGTGTAAAAGATAAGCAGGTTGCAGCAGTAAAGATGCCGCCGCATTCGATTGAAGCGGAGCAATCAGTGCTGGGCGGCCTGATGCTGGATAATGAAGCCTGGGATCGGGTTTCCGAAAAAGTGGTAGAGCATGATTTTTATCTGCGCTCACACCGGCTGATTTTTAATGCGATGGCGCGCCTGGCGGAGGGCAATCAGCCAATTGACCTGATCACCGTTTCGGAAGCGCTGGAAGCCAACCAACAGTTAGACGATATTGGTGGTTTTGCCTATTTGGGCGAAATTGCCAAAAACACGCCCAGTGCCGCCAATATTCTGGCCTATGCCGATATCGTCCGCGAACGCGCGGTAGTGCGGGATATGATTGGTGTTGCCCATGATATCGCTGACGCCGGTTACGATACTCAGGGCCGCACCGCGGCTGAGCTGTTGGACTTTGCCGAAACCAAAGTCTTTAAAATTGCCGAGCAACGCGCCAAAGCCAATGAAGGGCCTGAGCCCATCAACAGCATCCTCGCCAAAACCATTGATAAAATTGATGCGCTGTATCGCTCACCGCAAAATGGTATAACCGGGGTATCGACCGGCTATGTCGATCTGGACAAGATGACCAATGGTTTGCAGCCGTCGGATCTGATTATTGTCGCGGCGCGACCATCAATGGGTAAAACCACCTTTGCCATGAACCTGTGTGAACATGCGGCTATTACCAGCGATAAGCCAGTGCTGATTTTCAGCTTAGAGATGCCGTCAGACCAGATTATGATGCGGATGCTGGCCTCTTTGGGCCGGATTAACCAGACCAAGGTGCGTACCGGCCAGCTGGAAGATGAAGATTGGGCGCGGTTGTCATCGGCGATTGAGCTGCTGAACAGCAAAGGCAAAATGTATATCGATGATGCCTCAGGCTTAACCCCGACCGAAGTGCGTTCCCGAGCGCGGCGGATTGCCCGCGAGCATGGTGGCTTAAGCATGATCATGGTCGACTATCTGCAGCTGATGACGGTACCGGGGATGAGCGAAAACCGTACGCTGGAGATTGCCGAAATTTCCCGCTCGTTAAAAGCCCTGGCAAAGGAATTAAAGGTGCCGGTGGTAGCGCTATCGCAGCTTAACCGTTCACTGGAGCAGCGCGCCGATAAGCGGCCGGTTAACTCTGATTTACGGGAATCGGGTTCGATCGAACAGGATGCGGATTTGATTATGTTTATCTACCGGGATGAGGTCTATCACGAAGACAGCGCCGATAAAGGCACCGCCGAAATTATTATTGGTAAGCAGCGGAATGGCCCGATAGGCCGGGTGCGTTTAACTTTCCACGGCCATTTTTCGCGTTTTGATAATTATGCCGGCAGTGCCCGTTTTGAGGATGAGTATTAATGAGTCGGCGGCCGGTCGCGCAAATCAATTTACAGGCACTGCAGCATAATCTAAGTCGGGTTCGGCAGTTAGCGCCAAATAGCCATGTTCTGGCGGTGTTAAAAGCCAATGCTTATGGTCATGGCCTGGTTAAAGTGGCGCAGACGCTGAGTGATGCTGATGCCTTTGCCGTGGCGCGGATTGATGAAGCTCTGGCGCTGCGCACTGGTGGTATTGTGAAACCGATAGTGCTGCTGGAGGGCTTTTACGAAGCGGCCGAGTTACCGCTGTTACTGGCTAACAATTTGCAAACCGTGGTACATAACGAGTTGCAGTTACAGGCGTTGGAACAAACTGTGCTGGATGGCCAGCTAAAGGTCTGGCTGAAGATTGATAGCGGCATGCACCGGTTGGGGATCGAGCCAGCGCAGTTTGACGATTTTTACCGCCGGCTGTGGCAATGCAGTGCGGTATTACCGGGGATCCGGCTGATGAGTCATTTTTGCTGTGCCGATGAACCTGACTCAGACCGCACCTTACAGCAACTGGCAGTCTTTGCTGACTTAACGGCTGGTAAGGCAGAGCAGCGCAGTTTAGCTAACTCCGCTGCAATCCTGGCGTTTCCACAGAGCCATGCCGAATGGGTCAGACCCGGGTTGATGCTGCATGGTATTTCACCTTTCGCCGGGAAAATTGGCAGCGAGCATCAACTGCAACCGGTGATGCGACTGAGTAGCCGCCTGATAGCTCTGCGTCAGGTGCGTGCCGGTGAGCGGGTTGGCTATGGCGGGTATTGGCAGGCCAGTTGTGATACCACGCTAGGCGTTATAGCAGTAGGTTATGGTGATGGTTATCCGCGCCACGCGATAAATGGCACACCGGTTTGGTTAAACGGGCGGGAAGTACCGCTGGCCGGCCGGGTGTCGATGGATATGATTACTGTGGATTTGGGGCCGAATGCTTTGGATCAACTTGGCGACGAAGCCGTATTGTGGGGGCCTGAACTGGCCATTGAACGGGTGGCAGCCTGTGCGGCTACCATACCTTATGAGCTACTGTGTAATATTACGCCACGGGTTGATTATCAGTACTGCTGAGCGCTAACATGCCGCGTTCAGCGGTTACTTATCAAAACTGACTTCAATATGGACTTTGCCAAAGTCTGAGTTAAACGGCATCAGAATGGTTGGGCCGTCACACTTGTGGGTAATAGTATGATTTTTACCCGATACCACGATCGGGGTAGCCATCGAAAATTCGTAGCCTTTTTCACCCAGAATGCGCTTGGCACCGCCGGTGACCATATTGGTAATTTCACCCACCATATCGGTTACATCGGCATTGATGCCTGCCGGTTTTTCACCCAGCATCCGGAACATAATTTCAATCGCCAGACTCTCATCGAAGCTCACAGAAAACGACCCTTTCATGGTCGGGCCGACCATACCAATCAGACCTGAGACATCGCCCTGCGCGACTTCATCTTTTTTAACCCGTGGCTGGCCCGGCACAATTTTGGTATTGGCCATGGTCGAAAGCACATTGACGAGTGAGGAAAGAAAAGGGTTTATATATTCAACATTCATTTAAAATGCCTACGAGTTGAGGATTCGAGATAATGGCAACAAAATTAAGCCTAGAAGTTTTTTCTTTATTATACAAGAGTGCAGCTAATGTTTTGCGGTTAATTTCCATGGCACTGCCGACAAATCCCCCGCGCCTCTATCGTTTTCCGGTGAATATGAAAACCCAGTGCCGAGGCCAGTTTGCTAAATTCTGCGTCTAAAGTGGCCGAATGCAGTTCGGTCACATTGCCACATTTCTCACATATCAACAGCTGCGCCGGGTGATGCTTGTCGAAATGCTGGCACAGCATGAAAGCATTACTTGACTCAATCTTATGAATAAAGCCCTGCTCAGTCAGAAACTCCAGCGCCCGGTAGATCGTTGCCGGTTTGGCAGCGGGTTCAGTTTGTTTCAATTGTTCCAGTAATTCATAGGCACCCTGGCCGCCATGATTTTCTGCCATCAAGCGGAAAACTTTCTCCCGAATACTGGTAAAGCGGGCGCCATTTTGCTCGCAGATGGCTCTGGCTTTTGATACTAAACTCTCAGTAGACATGCTTGCCCTCCCATACTTAGCCGCAGTGTACCATATTGTTAGTCTGAAACCAGTGACTGTAAGAAGCCGCACATTCAAGCCGAAAATCGGGTATAATTTCGCGTTTTTTAAACCCGGGTCAAAGTGTGATATGCCAAAACTGCCTGCTAAAGCCGCGTCACTGGTCATGCCATTGTTACTCTCAGTGCTGATGACGCTGATCGTATCCTTGGTCAGCACCCTGAAAAGTCTTGGGCTGGAGGCTTTTACACTGCAAGGGTGGCTATCAGCCTGGGGCCTATCCTGGCTGATTGCTTTTCCGACCTTGCTACTGGTGTTGCCACTGGTGAAAAAATTAACGGCTTATCTGGTTCATGCCGGGTCCTGATTTCTGTCTGAATGGTTTGCTAACTTGAATAACGCTATCTTGCCACAAAAATTTTCCGTTGCTCCGATGCTGGATTGGACCGATCGGCATTGTCGCTATTTTCATCGTCTGATGAGCAAGCATGCGGTGCTATATACCGAGATGGTCACAACCGGCGCCATTATCCATGGTAAAGGCGATTATCTTGGTTTTAATCTGCAAGAGCAGCCGGTAGTACTGCAGCTGGGCGGTTCCGAACCGGCTGAGCTGGCGCATTGTGCCAAGCTGGCTGAGCAGCGTGGTTATGCGGCAATAAACTTAAATGTCGGCTGCCCATCAGATCGGGTGCAGAACGGTATGTTTGGTGCTTGCCTGATGGCCAGGCCGCAACTGGTTGCCGATAGTGTTAAGGCGATGCAGGATGTAGTCAGCATTCCGGTCAGTGTAAAAACCCGCATCGGTATTGACGATTCTGACGAGTATCAGTTTTTACAGGATTTTGTCGCCACTGTCGCGGCAGCAGGATGTCGGCAATTTGTGATCCATGCCCGCAAGGCCTGGTTAAAAGGTTTAAGTCCGAAAGAAAACCGCGAGATCCCGCCGCTGAACTACCCAAGGGTTTATCAGTTAAAGCAGGATTTCCCGACGCTGGACATTAGTATCAATGGTGGAATCAAAACCCTGGCTGAGGCTGAGCAGCAGCTGCAATATTTGGATGGCGTGATGATTGGCCGAGAGGCCTATACCAACCCTTATCTACTGAGCCAGGTCGATGCCGTGCTATATCAGGATGTCTGGTCGGTACCGGGTCAGCATCAACTGGTACGGTTGATGGTGCCCTACATTGAGCAGCAAATGCAGCAAGGGGCGCGTTTTTGGCATATTGCCCGTCATATGTTAGGGCTGTTTCAGGGGCAGCCGGGTGCCCGGCAGTGGCGTCGCTTACTGAGTGAGCAAGGACATCTAGCTGATGCCAAACCAGAGTTGCTGTTACAGGCGCTATCACTGGTGCCTGAATCGCCAGACGCTACGGCTAATTAACTGACTGTCTATATAAAAACCAAAAAATAGCAAAATTGACTATTTTTTGGTTTTCTAGCTTTTCTGTACTTACAGCTTCCTTTGTTGCTCTCTAAATTAATCAATACGAAACAAATGGTTATGTAGTTTTTCGGCTTTGGCATGCCCCTTGAATTCAGTATCGCAGCAGTACCGAACCACTGAACTGAATTTGCAGGAGCAACAAGATGCTTACGTTAACTACTCTTTTCTTTACCAGCGTTGTTAGTTTAAACAGTACGCCACCAGCAGTAGATCCAGCTGAATCGCTGCGCGCTGCCATGACCACACAGCAACAACTATGGCAACAGCAGCTACGGCAGGATGTGCGGCAACAAACGCAGCTGGCTATCGCCAGCAGCATGGCCCAGGTGCAACTGGTGTTACAGCAACCTGACGATATGCCACAGTTGGCACAACGGACTGCTGAGAAAGCGGTCGTAACAATGGTGGCAGAGTAAATGTTGGCCTTTGCTGAGCAGACTTTACTGCTGATCTATTTGCTGCCGGTATTGGGCTTGTTACTTGGCGCTATGCCAGCCGTGCTGGTCTGGCAGGCTTACAAAAAAGGCTGGGCCTGGCGGGGCAGGAGCTTAATGCGACCAAGATTATCATCGGCTTATCGCTGCCGCGACAGTGGTTTTGGTGTAAGATAGTGTTGTCCGCAGCGGCACCAGGCACAGATGATGCGTAATAGCTGCCTGCGGATAGCGCAGATCGACAGGATGCCGTGACGCTCTGTCACGACTATGCCAAAACGTTAGGACAAGATATGAATAAAACCTCTACTCTGTCAGCCGCTGCGGCCGGGACCTTACTGGTGCTGTGGCTGTTTAGTTGGTGGGTAAGTCGCGAGCCTGCCTTATTGATAGAAGAAGTGCAGCAAGGCTTACATCTGGATGATGGCAGCCGGGTTGTCGGCTACAACACTACGACTGCCTTGATCCGTGTTACGGAAACTCTGCTACAAAAACGCGGCGGCTATATGTCAAATGATATTCTGCCGCCCTTTAGCTTACTGGATAATATGCCAGCCTGGGAATTTGGCGTGCTGGAGATGTCACGCGATCTGGCACTGGCGTTTCGCAAAGACTTTAGCCGCTCTCAGTCGCAATCAGCGGAAAATGCCTTTTTACGGATTGCTCAACCACAGCTGAATATCGACCATCGCAGTTGGGTATTACCGAGCGCCGAATCCGAATATCGCAAGGCGATTGCCCAACTCTATTTATACCGCAGCGCCTTGGTCGATCCAAAACAAACGGACAGCCAGTTCTATGCCCGGGCAGACAATCTGCGTGACTGGCTGAAGAATGTCGAAAAGCGCCTGGGTAGCTATTCACAGCGTCTCAGTGCCAGTGTGGGGCAGGAGCGTTTTAATACCGATCTCGCTGGCGACATCGCTGCCCGTCAGTCGACGGAAACACCAGACCGCCGCTTTGTAAAAACCAGCTGGTGGAAACTGGATGATGAATTTTATGAAGCGCGCGGCGCAACCTGGGCATTGCTGCACTTCCTCAAAGCGGTGGAAATTGATTTTGCGGAAGTGCTGCAGCGTCGCAATGCGATGGTGAGCTTACAGCAAATCATTCGTGAGCTGGAAGCCGCTCAGCAGCCTATTCACAGCCCGATGGTATTAAACGGCAGTGGCTTCGGTATTTTGGCTAATCATAGCCTGGTGATGGCAAATTATATCTCCCGCGCCAATGCGGCGCTGATTGATTTATCTGAATTATTAAAGCAAGGATAGGGAATGAAAGTGGTAAGAATCTTGGCGCTGGCCGCAACAGTTAGTATGGCGCCGGTACAGGCGGATACGTTTTTCGGTGTACACGCGGGCTATGATAGCTGGCAAGCCGGTACCAAGGGTGGTTTTGCGAATAGTCAGCAATTACAGGATTTTAGTTTTCGGGATAAGAACCAACAAGGCTATTATCTGGCGTTTGAACATCTGGTACCAGTGTTACCCAATCTTAGAGTGCAGTGGCAGAATTTACAAAGCCAGGGGCATACTGAACTGAACAACAGCTTCAGTTTTGGCGGAGTAACCTTTGCGGCCGGTACCGCGCTGAGTACTGAGCTGGATTTTCGGTATACCGATTATGTGCTGTACTACGAGTTACTGGATAATAGCTTGCTGCAGCTTGATCTGGGTCTGGTTGCCAAAAAACTCTCCGGTGAACTGACAATAATGGCCGCGAACCGCCAGGCCAGCCAAAGTGTCCGTCAATGGCTACCTTTGTTGTATCTGGATAGTCGGCTTGGTTTGCCGGGCAGTGGTCTGGAGCTGTTTGCCAATGGCCAGGCAAGCCAGTTTAGTGGTAATCATTGGTATGATCTGCAAGCCGGCGTCGCCTATCAGTTGGTAGACAGTCTGACACTGGATGTCAGATTAAAACTTGGCTATCGCTGGTTGGATCTGCAGTTGGATGATATCGACGATCTTTACGCCGGTATCACCTTTAGTGGCATCTTCGCAGGTATCGCGGTACATTTCTAACCTGCTTTTCGAAACAGGGGCAAGACTTGAGCCCCGGCTACTTTAGACATATAGTGGTGCTCTGATTTTATTGTCTTGAGCACCACCTTGATCGCCCTGTATCGCTATTTATTCTTGTTCTACTGCGCGGCCTGTGCCGTGTTAGTGATGTCAACCTTGCTTTGGCAGCAACATCAAAACCGGCAACTGCTTCAGGCACAGCTGCAACTATACGGTGATGTGATCCAACTCGCGTTATCCCCGAAGCTTGGTCAGGCTGCGCCAGAGCAGTTGCAGCAACAGCTGGCGGAATTACAGTTCGGTGCCAGTATACCGGTGGCCGCGTTGGCATTGTATCCGTTGCAGGGGGAACTGCTGTTGTCGGTTGGACAGACAGAGTTGGTACCGCTGGAGTTACCGGGTCAGGACTTTAGCAGTTTAACGCTGATTACGCTGAGCGGTCGCGATGTTGCGGTGTTGCCATTACAAAAGCCGGCTTTACCCTTCGAACCTTTTTCCAGCCAACCTACATATCTGTTACTGATTATCCCTGAAGCTCCGACCGCGATTTGGCTACTATGGTGGCCGGCGGTATTGGCGTGGGTATTATTGACGGTGTTGCTGCTGTTAGCCTGGCGTTTGCGGGAGGCGCCTCAGCGTCAACAGCTACAACGTTTACAGACGTTTAAACAGCGAGCCGAGTCATTACAGTTACAAGGTGTCGAGCCACTATTGCAATGTCAGGACAGCGCCGGGCTGGACCAGGCATTACTGCAAGTACTGCAGCAGCAGCAACAGCTGGAACAACAGAACAAGCAGCTCGATACGCAACAGCAGCAGCTGATGGCTCAGCTTGAGGTGTTTCAGCTGCAAAGTGAGCAGCAACAGATACAGCAACAGCGCAGGCAACAGTGTCTGATCCGTTGGTTGCACCAGTGGCAGCTGTTAGGTCAGCGCAAGCCACAGCTGACCGAAGCGATGTTCGACACTCTACAACAGCTGCATTATTGTTATGCCAAGCATCAATTTGCTGCAGCTGGCTTGCAGCCGCAGCCATTACTGTTACCGGAGTGGCTGACCGAACAGCTCGGCGCGCTCAATATGCTGTTGCCTGATGATTGCGCTATGGATTGGTTGGAATCCGGAGACTGTTATCAACTGTTGCCGGAAATCGATGCTGAATTTTTAAAGCATGTATTACAAGCTATGTTGTTATTGGCACTGCGTTCAGAGTCTGCAAGGCGTTTTAGTTTTAAACTGCAGTTGCTCGCTAGTCCAGATCCGCAGCTAAGTTTACAACTGGCCTGTGATGGTAATGGTTTACCACGACATCTGACCGCGCAGCTGCACGAAGCGGATAGTTCGGCCTTGCAATGGCGCGATGCTGATATCGCCGTCCTTAAACTGGCCGCCAAGTTACTGAATGCCAGTTTGCATGTTGAGTCGCTGGAGGGGTTAGGTGTGCGCATCAGCCTGCAATGGGCGTTAATCGCAGCTACCCGGCATAGTTTGCCACTGCTGGAGCATTTGCTGGTATTCGATGCAGATCCCGAGCGTTTGACCGAGCGCCTGCAGAGCTTGCATAACCTGGCGTTGCAAGTGAGCAGTTGTAGTAATCTCAGCGAACTTCGCAAAAGGCTACAGGAGCAAGCATACTCTGCGATACTGATTTTTCTGCCTGGTCAGGCCCCCTGCCAGGAGTGGTTAACGGTATTAACGGAGATCCGCTGTCCACGTTTTATTTTTGTTCCGCCGCTTAGCCTGTCGCTGTGGCAGCAAAACCTCAGCTGCCTTTCCAGCGCCGATTTTTGTCTGGGTTGGCTCGCACAGCGGCTACACGAGCTGGCAACGCGCCCTTTGAAACATCTACTGGTTGTCGATGATAACGAGACTAATCAGGCTTTTATCAAGGTTTTGTTACAGCATAAGGGCGTGCAACTGACTTCAGCACTGACGGGAGCTGAAGCCCTGACACTGTGTCAACAGCAACAGTTCGATTTGGTGTTGTTGGATATCAGACTACCGGATTTGGCAGGTACGGAAGTCGCCCGTCAGCTAAGGCGTCTGACGTCCTATCAACAGGTGCCGTTACTGGCTTTTACTGCACACGCTTTGCCAGCAGAGATAGCAAGTTTCCGCGCTGCCGGTATGGATGATATTGTGCTTAAACCCTTGGATCCCTGTAAATTTGAGACTTTGCTGCAGCATTATCGGCTGTGCTGATGTGGTTGCAGTTTAGGGCATGTAAAATTAAATCGCTGCAGGATTTCTTTTTCTGCAAAGATGCGGGTATATTTACAGCAAGCTTTAGCAAAGGACCAGCTCATGACATCAAAAGAAACAGAGGACGGATTTCTGTTTTTAGCCGATGACGACAGTGCCAGTGTGCCAAAAGAACCTGCTGCAGGGGTCTGGCCGCTGCTTATCGTAGACGATGACCAGGAAATTCATACTGTCACTAAGTTAGCACTTAGTGACCTGGTCGTATTGGGAAAACAGCTGGAGTTTCATCATGCCTATTCAGGCCAGCAGGCGCTGGATTTTCTGAAGCAACACCCTGATACCGCTTTAGTTCTGCTCGATGTGGTAATGGAAACCGATGATGCCGGCTTGCAGGTGGTACGACGGATCCGTGATGAGCTGCAAATGGACGAATTACGCATCGTGTTGCGGACAGGACAACCCGGTTATGCTCCGGAAGAAAGCGTTATTAAAGAATATGATATTAACGACTACAAAACGAAGACCGAGCTGACCCGCAGTAAACTTGTCACCACCATTATCTCTTCTTTGCGTTCTTACCAACAAATTAAGACCATTAATCAGAACCGCCGTGGCTTGCAGAAGATCATTAAGGCCGGAGCCAATTTATTAGAGCAGCACTCTTTACACGAATTTTCCGAAGGGGTGGTTACTCAAATCTCTTCGCTAATTGGTCTGCACGCGGAAGGGGTGCTTTGTGCCCAGATTGAGGACGATGGTACCGCCAGCGATAAAATTTATGTGCTAGGCGCCGCCGGTCATTATGCCCCCTTTATTAAATGTCAGCTTGACCGGCTGGACAATAAACGTATTGTTGAACAGATTAATCTCTGCCTGAAAAATCGGCAGCACCTGTTTTCAGATCAGGACACGGTATTATATTTGGGTAATGAAAAACATAATGCCGCAGTTTATATTGAAACCAACCGCCCGATTGAAGATGCAGATAAGCAGCTGATTGAAGTCTTCCTTAGTAATATCTCTGTCGGTTATGAAAACGTTGCTCTGTTCCAGCAATTAAAACATGCCGCTTATATCGATCCGCTGACCAAGACACCAAACCGCAACGAATTTATTCAGATTTTACAGGATACCCGCCGCTTTGAACCTGAGCATATGGTGGCGGTACTGGTTGATATTGACCACTTTTCCGATGTTAACGATGGTCTGGGGCAGGATGTCGGCAATGAACTGCTGATTGCGATTACGCTGCGCTTGATCGAGCATTTTGGTATCAGTTCACAGTTAGGCCGTATTGGTGCCGACGTTTTTGCGTTGGTGGGGCCGGAAGATGAGTTAACGCCAGAGCGTTTGACTGCTGTTTTCGCGCAACCGTTCCAGGCATCGGAACATAGCCTGCAAATGAATGCGACCTTTGGCATCTGCCGGCTGCGCGAAGCTGCAGAGCAGGGCATGGTGATTATGAAGCAGGTGTATATTGCGCTGAATAAAGCCAAAAAAACCCTGGGCGTACACCATCAGTATTATGAACCGGCAATGGAAGAAGAGGTGACAGAGCGGCTGACGATGCTCAGAATGCTGCGCGCCGATTTTGCACTGGACAAACTGGAACTCTGGTATCAACCACAGCTGTGTCTGAAGAGCCAGGCCGTGGTTGGGATGGAGGCTTTATTACGTTGGCCACATCAACCCGGGCGCTATATCTCGCCAGCGATCTTTATTCCGCTGGCAGAGTATTCAGGCCTGATTGTCGATATCGGACAATGGGTTTTAGAGCAGGCCTGTAAGCA
Organism: Alishewanella sp. BS5-314; assembly: GCF_025377695.1. Taxonomy (NCBI): domain Bacteria; kingdom Pseudomonadati; phylum Pseudomonadota; class Gammaproteobacteria; order Alteromonadales; family Alteromonadaceae; genus Alishewanella; species Alishewanella sp. BS5-314. The sequence continues at coordinate 1,932,502 of NZ_JACEHJ010000002.1, read as the reverse complement.
ACTACAGCAATTAGCGGCAGCCAACTGTGGCAGTCTGCGAATTGCGGTAAATGTGTCGATGCCACAATTCCGTTCGCCGCATTTTGTGCCGTCCGTTATCGACACGGTAAAACGCTATCAGGTCAATCCGGAGTTACTGGAGCTGGAGATCACTGAGTCAGTGGTGATGGACGAGCCGAAAATCGTGATTGATGCACTGCAGCAGCTAAAAAGCTTTGGTATTAAGGTGGCGATCGACGACTTTGGTATTGGTTTTTCATCGCTGAGCTATTTGCAGCAACTGCCACTGGATCGGATCAAGGTAGACCGCGCCTTTGTCAGCACGGTAGCGAATGAGGGCGGCGGACTGATTGCTGAGACCATTATCAGTTTAGGTAAACGTATCGGTCTGTCGACCATTGCCGAGGGGGTTGAAACCAAGGAGCAGCTGCAGGCCGTTATGGCGATGGGCTGCGAAGAGGTGCAGGGGTATTTGTTTGCCAAACCGATGCCTGCTGCCGATTTAATGCAGTATTTACTGGCGTATCAGGATGGCCGGTTAAAGCCTTAATGTTAACGCCAATAAAAAACCGGAGCGCGCTCCGGTTTTTTATTGGCAACAGCGGCTGTTGGCTTATTTTTTGGCGCGCTCGAACGAGGTCATAATTTCAGCTTTCGCGGCGGCGGCATCAGCCCAACCGGTAACTTTAACCCACTTACCTGGCTCCAGCTCTTTGTAACGCTCAAAGAAATGCTGGATTTGCTTTTTCAGCAGCTCAGGCACATCGTTGATATCCTGGATATGGTCATACAGTTTGGTCAGCTTGCTGACCGGTACGGCAATAACCTTGGCATCCTGACCAGACTCATCTTCCATATTCAGTACGCCAACCGGGCGACATTTAATCACGGCGCCTGGTACCAGTGGGTAAGGCGTTGGTACCAGTACGTCAACCGGGTCACCATCCAGCGACAGGGTCTGATTCACAAAGCCGTAGTTGCAGGGATAGAACATAGGGGTGGCCATAAAGCGGTCTACCCAGACGGTACCGGTGTCTTTATCCACTTCGTATTTGATTGGATCGGCATTGGCCGGAATTTCAATAATTACGTTAATTTCATCCGGCAGATTTTTGCCAGCTGCTACATCGCTTAAGCTCATTGCTGTGTCCTCTGAGTAATTTACTGCCGCCATTATAATGACGGCCGTAAAAATGGCTATTGATAATTAGTCTGATGTGGTTGGCGCACTACCGGTTTGATGGTAGCCAACACAGGTTTCCACTTCATGTTTGGAACCTAAAATCACTGCTACCCGCTGATGGATATCAGTCGGAGTGATTTCCATAATGCGTTGATAACCGGTGGAGCTGGCGCCGCCAGCCTGTTCGACCAGAAAGCTCATCGGGTTAGCTTCATACATCAGGCGTAATTTATCCGGCTTGGCCGGATCTTTACGATCACTGGGGTAGGCAAAGATGCCGCCACGACAGAGTACCCGGTGCACATCGCCGACCATGGCGGCAATCCAGCGCATATTGTAATTTTTACCGCGCACCCCCTCTTTACCTTTCAGTAAATCGGCGATGTAACTTTGCATCGGTGCCTGCCAGTAGCGCTGATTTGACATATTGATGGCAAACTCGGCGGTGTATTTCGGGATAGTGGCCTGCTCTTCGGTTAACAGGAAGCCGCCATAGGTTTTATCCAGGGTGTAAAGGCGGGTGCCTTTGCCGGTGGTCAGCGCCAGCATCGTTGATGGGCCATACAGCACATAGCCGGCGGCCAGCTGTGCCGTTCCCGGCTGTAAAAACTGGCTGGCATCACTGGCGTCCTTGTGTGGATCGGCCGGTAAAATCGAGAAAATAGTGCCTATCAGGCTATTGATATCGGTATTGGAGGACCCATCTAAAGGGTCAAAGGTCACCAGATAGCGGCCACGCGGATTACCCGGTACGATATCATCCTCTTCTTCTGAGCTGATAGCTTTCACCACGCCGGTTTCCAGGATCACTTCTTTTAGTAATTCGTTCGCGATCACATCCAGTTTTTTCTGGGTTTCGCCCTGCACATTTTCTGACAGAGTTGAACCCAGTACACCGGCCAGTTCGCCCTGACCGACGCGGAAGGCGATTTCGCGGCAGGCCGCCAGGATAGTTTTTAACAACGAGATCAGATCCGGATCCACGCCATCTTGTTGCAGTACGGGTGAGATGCGACGCATTATAGTAGGTCCTTGTTATATTTTCGGGTAAGACAGAGTCAGACCGGTTAAGCTTTCGTCCGGTACAAGTGGCGAAATCTCATTCAGTCTGGGTTATTTTAAAGAATTTATTCTTAAATTGCAGTTTTGATCGCAGCTTATTCTGCATTTGCTACAATAAGCCCCTGCTTAACAGAGAAGTACATTATGCATATTCATATTCTGGGGATTTGCGGCACCTTTATGGGCGGTATCGCAGCCCTGGCCAAAGCCCTTGGCCATCAGGTCACAGGTTCCGATCAACAGGTTTACCCGCCGATGAGCACTCAGTTGGAACAGCTGGGTATCAGTCTGACTCCGGGTTATGACCCCGCACAGCTGGAACCGGCCCCGGATCTGGTGATTATCGGTAATGCCTTATCGCGTGGTAATCCGGCCGTTGAGTATGTGCTGGAACATAACCTGCCTTACACCTCAGGCCCACAGTGGTTATCCGAACAGTTACTGCAGCAGCGCTGGGTACTGGCGGTTGCCGGCACCCACGGTAAAACCAGCACCGCCAGTATGTTGGCCTGGATCTTAGACTATGCCGGTCTTAAGCCGGGTTTTCTGATTGGCGGTGTGCCGCAAAATTTCGGCGTTTCTGCCCGCTTAGGTGAGGCGCCGTTCTTTGTGATTGAAGCCGACGAATACGATACGGCGTTTTTTGATAAGCGCTCCAAATTTGTGCATTACCGGCCGCGTACCCTGGTGATTAACAACCTTGAGTATGATCATGCGGATATCTTCCCGGATCTGGCAGCGATCCAGCGACAGTTTCATCACTTGTTGCGCACCGTGCCAGCTTCAGGGCTGGTGTTATCTCCGGAAGCGACGCCTGCTGTCGCCGAGACGCTGGCGCTGGGCTGCTGGAGCCAACGTGAAGCCTATGGCAGTGACTGGCAGGCCGAGTTATTAACACCGGATGGCAGTCAGTTTGCGCTGTATTGGCAACAGCAACAGGTGGCGCTGGTAAATTGGTCGCTCAGTGGCCAGCACAATGTTGATAATGCGGTGATGGCGATTGCTGCCGCGCGTCATGCCGGGGTACCGGTTGGTGTTGCAGCCGAGGCCTTAGCCAGCTTCGTGGCACCAAAACGGCGGATGGAGCTGAAAGGCTCTCCACAAGGTATTGCGATCTACGACGATTTTGCCCATCACCCCACCGCTATTGCTACTACGCTGCAAGGCTTGCGGACGAAAGTGGGCCAGGCGCGGATTATCGCCGTATTAGAGCCGCGATCTAATACCATGCGCCTCGGTGTGCATCAGGCCGCCCTGCCGCAGGCGCTGTTAACGGCAGATCAGGTGTTTTTATATGAGCCACGCAATGCCGGCTGGTCGATGGCCGAGCTGGCCGCGCGGTTGGCGATGCCGGCCAGTGTCTGTTATGACATTGCTGAGCTGAAAGCCAGTATTCTGGCGCTGGTGCAGCCAGGCGATCAGATAGTAATAATGAGCAATGGCGCCTTCGGCGGCATTCATCAACAACTACTGGAGGCGCTGAGTTAAGCGTGGCCAGTCGATAGGAAAGCCAATGATAACCAGCAAAGAGATTACTCTGGCCTTTAGCGGTGCCTCGGGTGCGCCCTACGGTTTACGTTTATTACAGGTATTGTTAGCGCAGGGCATTAAAGTGCATCTGCTGATGTCCAGTGCGGCGCGGGTGGTGTTTGCCACTGAGCAGCAATTGCAGTTAAGTGCTGCGCCGGAGAAATGCGCACAGCAGCTGGAACAGTACCTGCAAGCTGCACCCGGCCTGTTAAAGGTTTATGGTAAGGACGATTGGTTTTCGCCGGTTGCTTCCGGCTCGGCAGCGCCGAAACAGATGGTGGTTTGTCCCTGTTCTACCGGCAGTCTGTCGGCTATCGCGCAGGGCGCCAGTGATAACCTGCTGGAGCGTGCCGCTGATGTGGTAATTAAAGAAGGTGGCAAGCTAATACTGGTGCTGCGGGAAAGCCCACTTAGTGCCATTCATCTGGAAAATATGCTGAAGCTGGCCCGCCTTGGCGTCTGTATTATGCCGGCCGCGCCCGGTTTTTATCATCAGCCGCAGCAAATCAGCGATTTGGTCGACTTTATGGTGGCCCGGGTCTTGGATCAACTGGGCTTAGCACAACAGTTAGTGGGGCGCTGGGGCTATGACTCGCGACAACAGCAAGCAGGAGAATAGCGTGACGCTGGCACTGGACATTAAAGACTTACATAAAATCTATCGTAGCGGCACAGTCGCACTCAGTGGTATCGATTTACAGGTACAGCAGGGCGATTTTTTTGCTTTGCTGGGGCCAAATGGTGCCGGTAAAAGTACCACCATCGGTATTATCAGTGCGCTGGTCAATAAAAGCCGCGGTCAGGTCAAGGTATTTGGCTTTGACCTGGATACCGAGCTGGAAGCGGCAAAAAGTCAGCTCGGCCTGGTGCCGCAGGAATTTAACTTTAATCAGTTTGAAACCCTGCTGCAAATCGTAGTCAATCAGGCCGGCTATTATGGTGTGCCGCGTGCGGTGGCCTTACAGCGTGCTGAGAAATATTTAGGCCAGCTGGGGTTATGGGAAAAACGTCATGCCCGGGCCCGTGAGTTGTCAGGTGGCATGAAGCGGCGGCTAATGATTGCCCGGGCACTGATGCATGAGCCAAGGTTGTTGATCCTCGATGAGCCGACGGCCGGTGTCGATATTGAGCTAAGGCGCTCAATGTGGGAGTTTTTACGCACGATAAATCAGCAGGGCGTGACGATTATCCTGACCACCCATTATCTGGAAGAAGCCGAGATGCTGTGTCGTAATATCGCCATTATTGATAAAGGGCGGATTATCGAAAACACCAATATGAAAGCCTTGTTATCCAAGCTGGGTAAAGAAACCTTTATTCTGGATCTGGACCAACTGCCGGACAGCCTGCAGTTGGCTGACTTTGTCTGGCGTAAGTTAGATCAACACAGTCTGGAAGTGGACGTAGAGAAAAGTGCTGGCTTAAACCCGATCTTCGAACAACTTAGTGCGCAGCAGGTAAAGGTGTTATCAATGCGGAATAAAGCCAACCGGCTGGAAGAGCTGTTTGTCACCTTAGTAGAACATGGCAGAGGACAAGCAAAATGACAGCTCGTTATCTGATTGCGTTACAAAGTATTCTGACCAAAGAGATTACGCGCTTTATGCGCATTTGGGTGCAAACCCTGGTGCCGCCGGCCATTACCATGAGCCTGTATTTTGTTATTTTCGGTAGCCTGATTGGCTCACGGATCGGCCAGATGAATGGCTTTAGTTATATGGAGTTTATTGTTCCCGGTCTGATTATGATGTCGGTCATTACCAACTCCTACGCCAATGTGGCTTCGTCGTTTTTTAGCGCCAAGTTCCAGCGTAATGTCGAAGAGCTGCTGGTAGCGCCGGTACCCAACTATATTATTGTGCTCGGTTATGTCGGTGGAGGCATGGCGCGCGGTATTCTGGTGGGGCTGATCGTGACGGTGCTGTCGCTGTTTTTTGTCACCATTAGTATTCATAATCTGGCGATTATTATGCTGACGGTGCTGCTCACCTCAATGTTGTTTGCGCTGGGAGGCCTGATTAATGCCGTCTATGCCAAGACCTTTGACGATATCAGCATTATTCCAACCTTTGTGTTAACGCCCTTAACTTACCTCGGCGGTGTCTTCTATTCGCTGACACTGTTGCCCGGATTCTGGCAGCAACTGGCGCAACTAAACCCGATTGTTTATATGGTGAATGCGTTCCGCTTCGGCTTTCTGGGCTATACCGATGTCAACTTATGGCTGGCGCTGGTGGTGGTGCTGAGCTTTATTCTGGTGTTATTCAGTTATGCGATGTATCTGATCAACAAAGGCATTGGTTTACGCAGTTAGCGGCGCAATAAAACAGACGCCAGAAATTAGCAGACATTTTTCGGTGGTTGCAGTACAGTTGAACGCTTTGCTGCGTATAAACGCTGATAAGGTTACAGCAGGTAACGACAGGCATGAACGACATCATTAAACGCCAGGCCACGGCTTCCGAGGAAGCGCTGTGGCGTATTTTTACGATCCCGGAAGCGCCGGATTCGACCCTTAGTATTATCGAACAAAACCTGTCGCAGAATCTGGCCGGCTTTTTAAATGAAAGTATCGTAGCGGTGGAAAAACCGTTATGGCAGATCGAGCGGGATTTTCAGGCGTTCCAGATCCCGGAGCAGCCGTCCTTTGTTTCTGATTATACCGATACCATTATGCAAAAACTGGTGGCGCACTCAGTGCATACTGCAGCGCCCAGTTTTATTGGTCATATGACGTCGGCCTTACCCTATTTTGTGCTGCCGCTGTCGAAAATGATGGTGGGTTTAAATCAGAACCTGGTAAAAATCGAGACTTCAAAAGCCTTTACCCCGCTGGAGCGGCAGGTATTGGGCATGATGCATCATCTGGTGTACGGCGAAAAAGACGGTTTCTATAAGAAGTGGATGCACAGCGCTAATCACTCACTGGGCGCCTTTTGCTCCGGTGGTACCATAGCCAATATCACTGCGCTGTGGATTGCCCGCAACCGCTTGTTAAAACCGGACGGTGACTTTAAAGGTATCGCCAAAGAAGGTCTGTTCCGCGCGATGCAGCATTATGGTTATCAGGGACTGGCGATAGTGGTGTCAGAACGTGGTCACTATTCGCTGGGTAAGGCCGCAGATGTGTTGGGTATTGGCCGCGATATGGTGGTGTCGGTTAAAACCGACGCCAATAACAAGGTGGACACCGCCGAAATGCGCCGGGTACTGGCCGACCTTGCTGAGCGTAATATTAAGGTACTGGCCATTGTTGGCGTGGCCGGCGCCACGGAAACCGGCAATATCGACCCGTTACATGAGCTCGCCGATCTGGCCGAGCAACAGCAATGCCATTTCCATGTTGACGCCGCCTGGGGTGGCGCGACCTTATTGTCAGCTAAGTACCGGCATTTACTGGCTGGTATTGAGCGTGCCGACTCAGTAACCATTGATGCCCATAAACAGATGTATGTGCCGATGGGCGCCGGTATGGTGGTATTTAAACATCCGTCGACGGCGAACGTGATTGAACATCATGCCGAATATATTTTGCGTAAAGGCTCGAAAGATCTGGGCAGCCAGACGCTGGAGGGCTCAAGACCCGGTATGGCGATGCTGGTGCATGCCTGCTTACAGGTGATTGGCCGTCAGGGTTATCAGATTCTGATCGACCGCAGTCTGGAAAAGGCCCGCTACTTTGCCACCCTGATTAGCCATAATATCGACTTTGAACTGATCACTGAGCCGGAGCTCTGTATCCTGACCTACCGCTATGTGCCGGCACAGGTGCAAAAAGCGATGGCCAGTGCCAGCCCGGAGCAGCTGCTGCGCTTTAACGAACTGCTTAACGGCCTGACCAAGTTTATTCAGAAGCGGCAACGCGAAGAAGGTAAATCTTTCGTCTCCCGCACCCGGCTAACACCCGCCCGCTATCAGCGGCAGGAAACTATAGTATTTCGGGTAGTATTGGCCAATCCGCTGACCACAGAGCAGATTTTGCGTGATGTGTTAGTGGAGCAGGATCAGCTGGCTCAGCAGGATAAAGAGTTTTATCCTAAGCTATTACAACTGGCGGCGCAGCAACTGCACGGCTAGTTCGCGCTTTGAGAATAGGGAACAGGGAGTTTAGGATGGCAAAATTCTGGTTAGTCCTGCTGTTGCTGCTTAGCGGCTGTCAGCAGGCATATTACTCGACGATGGAAAAGGTCGGTGTTCATAAAAGAGATATTTTGGTCGATCGCGTAGAAAATGCCCAGAAATCACAACGTGAGGCGCAGCAGCAATTCAGTTCGGCGCTGGAGCAGTTTTCAGCGCTGGTCAAATATGATGGTGGCGATTTACAGCGGCAGTATAAACTGACTCAGGCGGAATACGATGCCTGTGAAAAGTCAGCTCTGGATGTGAAAAACCGTATTGATGCCATTGAGCAGGTCGCCGAAGCGCTATTTAAAGAGTGGCAGCAGGAGCTGAAAGAATATAGTAATCAGAGCCTGAAGCGTGATAGCGAACGCAAACTTAGCCAAACCCGCCGCCAGTACACCAGCTTGTTAGTGACCATGCGTCAGGCCGAAGCAACGATGCAACCGGTGTTATCGTCATTAAAAGATAATGCGCTGTATTTAAAGCATAATCTGAATGCCCAGGCGATTGGCGCCCTGAAAGGCGAATTTGGCAGTATCGAACGTGATATCAGCCGTTTACTGACCGAGATGAATAAAGCCATTGCCGAGTCAGAGCGTTTTTTAACCACCCTTAAGCAATAATCCCGCTATAAACGATAGCAACAGCACTAAGCAGGCTGGCCAGGCCGTAACAGAATATTTTGGCCAGCCGGCCTTGCGCCAGCTTTAAATCATGCAAACCATGATGTACACGGTGCATGGCATGAAATAGCGGTAAACAAATGGCTGCGCCAGCGAAAGCCAGACCCGGTAAGCCCCAAAAACTCTGTAACAGTTGCTGAACCCGGCTATAACTGAAAGCCGCTTCTGGCAATAATCCGAGTGGGTAGAGCAGGCTCAGGGTTAATACCAGACCCGGAATCACCATTGCAAAGCAGACGCCGCCGGCACTAAATAAGGCCCACCAGATCGGTTCATCTGAGCGTTTTGGCTGATTCATCCGATAGCTCCAAATAACCAGAGTAACAATAGTGCGACCGCAATGGTACCGAGCCACTGGCCGGCAATCATCAGTGGTGCCGGCAGTAGCGGCATCACCCGTGGGAACAGTTCAAAAAAGGTTTTAGCATGATATAAGCTGGCCAGCAGCACCAGTGCATTCAGCGCGATAACCCAGGGCTGCGCCATAAACGCCAGCCAGCTTTGATACTGACTTTCTCCCTGACTCAGGCTGTAAAGCCCCGCCAGCAGGCAGCCACAGAAGAACAGTAACGGCAACACAGTGGCTTCGCGCAGCATATAGCGCAGAAAAAAGCTATGTTTTAGCCACCAGCTGCGAGAGAGCGGTTGCAGATAGGGGCGGCGGGCGCCGGCAGAGTCTGGCATAGAGCCTCCTAAGGTTTAAAGATGCTGATCAGCATATCGGTAGCCGAGGCAACTTTGCCCTGATTGACGGCCGCTGCCGGATCCAGCTGCTTCGGACAGACATCGGCACAAAAGCCGACAAAGGTGCAGGCCCAGACGCCGTTTTTGCCATTTAGCTGCGGCATGCGCTGTGCTTTGCCCTGATCGCGGCTGTCGAGGTTATAGCGCTGCGCCGTGACAATCGCCGCTGGCCCCAGAAACTCCGGGTTTAGGCCGAATTGCGGACAGGCGGCATAGCACAGGCCACAGTTAATACAGCTGGAGAATTTCTGGTATTTTTTCAGCTGCGCCGGCGTTTGCCGGTGCGGTTCAGTGTTTTTACTATCATTAATCAGATAAGGTTTGACCGCTTGCAGATGGTCTAAAAACACCGCCATATCGCTGATCAGATCTTTCTCAATCGGGAAATGGTCCAGTGCGCTAATCGTCAGTTCAGCCGGATAATCGCGTAAAAAGGTTTTACAGCCTAATTTGGGGATCTTATTCACCATCACGCCGCAAGAGCCGCAGATCGCCATCCGGCAGGACCAGCGAAAGGCCAGCGTCGGATCCAGTTGCTGCTGAATATACAGCAGTGCATCCAGCACCGAGGTGCTGTGGTCAAAGGGTACCTGATAGCGCTTTGCGCTGGGGGCCTGATCTTGCTCGGGATTATAGCGCTGAATAATTATGGTTTTTTCCATCATCAGGCTCCTTGCTTAGCGGCAGCACCGTAGACGCGGGCCGCCGGTGGCAGGCAGGTGATCCTAACCGGTTGGTAACGCAGCGCAACACGGCCATCCGCTGCCCGGTAAGCCAGGGTATGCTGTAAAAAATCCTGATCATTACGCTGGGTCAGGCCCGGATCCAGCCGTTGATGCGCGCCGCGCGATTCTTTACGCGCCAGCGCGCTTTCACAGAGTGTCAGTGCCACCTCCAGGCCGAAACTCAGCTCCAGATACTGGATCAGCTCAGCGTTAAACACCTTGCTGTGGTCGCTTACCTTCAGCCCGGCCAGCTGTTGCTGTAACGATACCAGGGTGGTGCGGCATTGCTGCATACCTTGTTCATCGCGATAGATACCACAACCTTGCTCCATCGCCAGTGTCATGGCTTTACGCAGGCTGGCGATGCTCTGTTGCTGTTTGCCACCGAACAGACTGGCCAGTCGCCGTTGTTGCGTTTGCGCCTGCTCTGTCGCTGCTGTTGATTGGCTACGCGGCATCGGCGGTAGGCTTTGCGCGGCATGTTCGCCGGCGGCTTTACCAAATACCAGTAATTCGGTCAGTGAGTTCGACCCCAGCCGGTTGGCGCCATGCAGGCCGACCGAAGCGCACTCACCGACTGCATATAAGCCGCTAATGCTGGTTTCACCTTGCAACTCAGTCAGAATGCCGCCCATGGTATAGTGCACTGCCGGGCGAATGGGGATCGGTTGTTGTACCGGATCGATATTGACGTAAGAACGTGACAGTTCACAGATAAAGGGCAGCCGCTCGGCCAGTTTCTGTACCCCGAGATGACGTAAATCCAGATAGACGACGGCATGCCCCTGATAGTCAGCGGTAAGTCCGGCTTGTTGCTGCTGCCAGAACGCCTGCGACAGTTTATCGCGTGGCCCCAGCTCCATATATTTGTTTTGCGGTTGGCCCAAGGGCGTCTCCGGGCCCAGACCATAATCCTGCAGGTAACGATAGCCGTCTTTATTCAGCAGAATCCCGCCTTCACCGCGGGCAGCTTCGGTGATCAGGATGCCGGAGCCGGGTAAGCCGGTGGGGTGGTATTGCACAAACTCCATATCCCGTAGCGCTACACCATGCCGGTACGCCAGCGCCATACCATCACCGGTGACGATGCCACCATTGGTATTGTAGTGAAACAGTCGGCCAGCGCCGCCGGTAGCCAGTATCACTTTCGGCGCCAGGATCTGGAATAGTTCGCCGCTATTCAGTTGCAGCGCCAGCACCCCCAGCACCTGCTGTTCACTGACTAGTAAATCCAGCACGAAGAACTCATCCAGCCGGCGGATGGCCGGATATTTCATTGAGGTTTGAAACAACGTATGCAAAATATGAAAACCAGTTTTATCGGCCGCAAACCAGGTGCGTTCGGTTTTCATGCCGCCAAAGCGCCGCACCTGAACGCTGCCATCGGCTTTACGGCTCCACGGACAGCCCCAGTGTTCCAGTTGCACCAGCTCCTGATAAGCGGCTTTAACAAAATGTTCCACCACCAGCTGGTCAGCCAGCCAGTCGCTGCCGGCAACGGTATCCTGAAAATGTGCGTCCAGACTATCTTCGGCCAGCGTGACGGCCGCCGCGCCACCTTCGGCTGCAACCGTATGCGAGCGCATCGGATAGACTTTGGATAGCAGACTAATGCGGGCATCCGGCCTGGTTTCAGCAGCAGCAATAGCGGCGCGTAAGCCAGCACCACCGCCGCCGACCACAATAATATCCGTTGTTATAATCTGCATCCTGCCTCCGTGATTAATTGCCGCTGGCGGCCCAGTACAAACCGGCACTGAGTAGTAAGGGATAAAGATGGCACAGCAGCACATTCAGGCCAAGGTAAGGTGCCAGCTCGCGTGGTTTATCTGCCAGCCGGAAAATGCCAGGTAGAATTTTCAGCAACAGCGGCAAACTGAGTAAGCCAAGTAAGCTCTGCCAGGGCAGCGCACCCAGGGCAACACCAAGCAGCAGTAACAGATAGCTGGCAGCAGCCAGCAGACTATAAACACTGGCACTGTGGCGGCGGCCAATGACAATCGGCAAATGCCGGCGTCCGACCTGCCTGTCGGCTTCGACATCCGGAAACTGATTTAACAGCAACAGGTTGGAGACCAGCAAACTGATAATGGCGGCCAACAGCCAGGCTGCCATGCTGACTTGCTGTGCAAATACCCAAAACGCGCCCAGCGTCATCAACAAACCAAAGCCAATGCCTGGCGCCAGCAGGCAGGCCAGTGGTGAGCGGTTCAGATATTGGGTATAGGCGTAAATAATCAGCACACCCGGAATGCCAATTAGCAGTAACGGCCAGCCATATTGCAGCGTGAGATAGAGGCCGCCGGCAATCAGCAGCAGCAAACTGAACACGGCGATGCTCAGCGCTGTACCGCTGGCAGCCGGATTAGCTACCAGAGTACCGCTACCACCGCTAAAGGGCGTGCGTTCGGTCAGAAAATCCAGACCGGACTTAAAATCAAAATATTCATTAAAGGCATTAACGCTGATATGGGCACAGAGCGCCAGCAAGGTCACCAATAACAGGGTTGGCCAGCCAGGTGAGGCGCCGGCTTGCCAACTGGCGGTGGCGGCCAGCAGGATGCAAACTAAGGTCAGGGTTAGAAAATTTGCCCGGCTGACGCCTAGCAGGGTGTTAAGCACTGATCCGCTCTCCATTCACGCCATTCTAAGAAGCAGCATAGCGGGTTTTTGGCGGAAAAACTTTGATCTCAGCGGTCTTTTCTACCAAAGACCGAGTTGCTGGCGCTGCTCGCCCGGCCAAAGATCCAGCACCGGGTGCTGCAAGCCGGGCACCAATGGCTGTAAATCAGCGACAAACTGGCGGCATAAGGCCGGTGCGGCATGATTATCCGGGGTATGAAAGTAGCAGTAGGGAGTTTTACCGGCCTGCAGCCAGTCGGCAACTTTGCGTAACCAGGGCTGATAATAATGCTGGTTGATGCTGGCATCATCACAGCCGATAAAGCGGATCACCGGTTGGGCGCTCAGACAGATCGCATGTACCGGTAGCCGGGGCTTTTTTTGCTGTGCATCCAATAGCGCCGGACTGCGGGCCGGCACACTAAACAGAGCCCGGCTATCGAGCACCACGCGTTCGCATTGATACTGCTGTAGTAAGCGGTTTAAGCTGATTTCGTGTGCCGCCTTATCGAAGAAGGCCGGATGCCGCACTTCAACGCACAGCGGATAATGCGGACGCAGGGTGATAAGTTGCTGTTCCAGCCAGGGCAAGGCGTGCGGGCCGGTACTGGCCGGCAGTTGTAAATGCAGCATGCCAAGCTTATCCCCTAACACACTGAGCGTCTTTAACCAGGCCAGGATATCATCTGCTTGTGTCGTCGCACTGTTATGCGAAAAACGTGACGGCAGCTTTAACTGCAGCCGGAAGTCAGCAGGCAAGGTCGCCGCCCAGCGCTCGAGGGTGGCGCTGTCCGGATCGGCGTAAAAGCTGGTATTGCCCTCGACGCTGTTAAAGACGGTGGCGTAATGGGCAAGAAAGTCGCTGCTGCTGGTACCTTGCGGATACAGGCTGCCACGCCAGTGTGGATTAGCCCACAGCGGGCAGCCCAGGTAGAGCATTTACACTTCCAGATTATCGATCAGCCGGGTGCTACCCAGTTTGGCTGCCGCCAGGATCACTTTTGGCTCATTGGCGTCATTGGCCAGGGCTAAGGTCTGACGATGGCTGATATTCAGATAATCCGGGATAAAACCGGCTGCCTGTAACGCCGCTTTGGCGTCTTGCTCCAGCTCGCGGTAGGGGGCGGCAGCAGCCAGGATCTGTTGTTTTAGTTGCTGCAGGATCTGATATAACGCCGGTGCCTTGGCACGTTCCTCTGCCGTCAGATAACCGTTACGCGAGCTGAGTGCCAGACCATCCGCGGCGCGCTCAGTCGGCACCCCGATAATCTCAATCGGAAACGACAGGTCCGCCACCATCTGGCGGATAATCGCCAGTTGCTGGTAGTCCTTCTGACCAAAACAGGCGACATCCGGTTGCACCAGATTAAACAGTTTCGCCACCACGGTGCTAACGCCGCGGAAATGACCGGCCCGGCTGGCGCCACAGTGTAAATCGCCCAGTTTCGGTACTTCGACAAAGCTTTGTACGTCCAGCCCGCGCGGATACATGATGGCCGGCGTGGGCGTGAACAAGGCGGCGCAGCCATGTGCAGTCAGGCCTTGCATATCTGCCGCCAGCGTACGCGGATACTTATCCAGATCTTCGTTCTGACCAAATTGCATCGGATTAACGAAGATGCTGGCAATCACCACATCGGCATGTTGGCGGGCGATATCAACCAGCCGGAAATGCCCGGCGTGCAGATTGCCCATGGTTGGCACAAAGCCAATGCGTTTACCGGCTAAGCGCCAGTCGCGGATTTGCGCCCGTAGCGCAGAGATCGATTCCAGGTGCTGCATTATTGAAAACTGTGCTCTTTTGCCGGGAAAATGCCGGCTTTCACTTCACTGACATAGGTGGCAATGGCGCTACGGATGTCACCGGTTTGCGCCAGATAATTTTTGGAAAATTTCGGAATATAACCACTGCTGATGCCAAGTAAATCATGCATCACCAGTACCTGGCCATCGGTGACGTTGCCGGCACCAATACCGATCACCGGAATAGTCAGCGCCTGAGTAATGCGCTCGGCCAGCGGCTGTGGAATACATTCCATCACCAGCAGTTGCGCACCGGCTTCCTGCAGCGCCAGCGCTTGCCGGACCATGGCATCGGCTTTTTCCGCGGTTTTACCCTGCACTTTAAAGCCACCAAACAAGTGGACGGATTGTGGCGTTAAGCCTAAATGACCACACACCGGCACACCACGCTCAGTCAGCGCTTTGATGGTTGGCAGTAAAAAGTCACCGCCTTCTAATTTCACCATATTGGCACCGGCCTGCATCAGCGGCGTGGCGTTTTGCATCGCCTGCTCCGGCGTGGCATAGCTCATAAAGGGCATATCGGCAATCACAAAGGCATCGGGGGCACCGGCGCGCACGGCTCTGGTGTGATAAGCGATATCGGCGGTGGTTACCGGTAGCGTATCGCTATGGCCCTGCAGTACCATGCCCAGCGAGTCGCCGATCAGAAGCACGTCGACGCCTTGTTCGGCAAAGAGTTTAGCGAAGCTGGCATCATAAGCCGTTAACATGGTGATCTTGTCACCTTGTTGCTTCATTTTTTGCAGTACGGCAGTGGTAATTTTCGGCATTTTGATCTATTCCGACAGTGAGTCCGGATGCGCACCTTCGCACAAAGTGGCGTCAGTCGCAAGGAGGTTGCAGTGGCGTCAGGCCATTTAGTGGCACCCGTTGTAACAGGCTCTGTAACGCTACGCCATCAGGTAAAATTAAATCCGGTGCCAGCTCGGCCAGCGGATACAACACAAACTCCCGCAGCTGCATACCATAGTGTGGCACAGTCAGCTCGGGATGATCGATTTGTTGCATGCCGAATAACAGGATATCCAAATCCAGGGTGCGGGGCCCCCAACGCTCGGCTTTGCGTTGCCGGCCATGTGCCAGTTCGATCTGCTGTATGGCGCGCAGTAACGCCAGCGGCGTTAAACGGGTATCCAGTGCTGCTACCGCATTAACATAATCCGGCTGATCCTGTGGCCCCATCGGTTTGGAGCTGTAAAAGCGCGACACCTGCACCAGCTTGGTTTCGGGCAGTTGTCCAAGGGCTGTCACTGCGGTTTGCAGCTGCGCCACTGGTTCCACCAGATTGGCGCCCAGGCCAATATAACAACGTTCAGCTGGCGGCATTATCAGTATTGTCAGTTGGCGCTTTACGTTTGGTACGCCGGCGTTTTGGCCGCTCGACACCGGCTTTGCCGAGTTGATTAATCAGCTGCAGCTTGCCGGCTTCATCGGTAAATTGAAAACTCTGCCACCAGTTTGCCAGTGCAGTCAGTTCACCGCCCTCGGCTGCGGCTCTTAGTTGCAAAAAGTCAAAAGCGCCGCGGAATTTATTTTGTTCCATCAGCTTAAAGGCGCGACGACCAGCGCGTTTGGGCAGCCGGCTTTGTAAGATCCAGATATCGCGCATTGCCAGACTAAAGCGTTTCGGAATGGCAATACTACGCTGCACGTCATCCAGCACTTCGGTCATCGCGATGCTGAGGGCGTCATTTTCATTCAGGCCACTCTCAATCAGCAGTGTCTGGGCCCGCACTTCTACCGGGTACCACAGCATGGCGGCAAACACAAAGGCCGGCGTCACCGGTTTGTCCTGCGCGACCCGCTGATCGGTATCTTGCAAAGCACGGGTGACCAGTTGAAAGGCTTTACCTTCCGGTTCCTGCTTTAACAGTTTTTCCAGCTGCGGCAGTAATACCTTAAAGACTTTCAGCTCACGCATCAGCATAAAGTTGTCGAAGCCTTTGCCGGCCAGCCACATCTTAACCAGTTCATCAAACAGCCGTGGCGCCGGGATATTCTTTAGCAATACCGCCAGCTCAGGGATATCGCGCGCCGTATCCGGTGCGATTTGCATATTTAATTTAGTGGCAAAGCGGATGGCGCGCAGCATCCGCACCGGATCTTCGCGATAACGGGTTTCCGGATCGCCAATCAGTTCAATGCGCCGCTCCGCGATGCTTTGCATGCCGTTAGCAAAATCATAGATAGCAAAGTCTTTAATCGAGTAGTACAGCGCATTGACGCTAAAGTCGCGGCGCTCGGCATCTTCTTCAATGGTACCGTACACATTATCGCGCAGGATCTGACCGTGATCGCTGAGGCTGGCGATCTTGCTGCTATCTTCCTCGTCGTCAACGCCACTGTGATGACCACGGAAGGTGGCAACTTCAATCACTTCGCGGCCAAATACCACGTGTGCCAGCCGGAAACGGCGGCCAATCAGCCGGCAGTTACGGAACACCTGCTTAATTTCTTCCGGTTTGGCATTGGTGACCACATCGAAATCTTTTGGCTGTAAGCCAAGCAATAAATCACGGATACAGCCGCCGACCAGATAGGCGTCGTAGCCGGCATCTTTGAGCCGGTACAACACTTTCAGCGCATTCGGGCTGATATCTTTGCGCGAAATGGCATGCCGATCACGGCTAATCACCTGCAATGGCGGCAAAACTGAAGAGGGCACCGGGTTGGCGCTGATAGCTTTAGTCGCCGGGGTTTTGGCAGCTTTAGCCGGCTTGCCACTGCTCGGTTGGGTGGCAGTTTTGCTCAGCTTACGGCGGCAAAAATCAAGCACTCGCGAAATAATGATATGTCTCCTAAAAACCGATACGGCACTTTGGCCGAAAAACCGGCGTATCATACCCGAATTGCCGGAAAATGAGAATGTAAGGCCGGCGGCAAATTTATCAGGCAAAGTCAGGGCAGCGCACTTCCAACTGCTGCGGTACCTGACGTAATTGCCAGTTGCCAACTGCCCAGGCTAACAGCTCGCTCACCGGGGCACCGGCAAGCTCTGCCGGCGGCGGATGGCCAAGCACCGTTAAGGCCGCAGCCATACTTTGCGTCAGCGGCCAAGCTTGCAGCGGCCTGGCATGGTTTTGTTTACTCAGCTTCTGGCCAGGTGCCGTTACCGCCAGCGGTAAATGGCCATAGTCAGGCGCCGCTGCGCCCAATAACCAAAATAAGTGCTGTTGCCGGCTGGTCATCGTCAGCAAATCGGCGCCACGGATCACTTGTGTGATGCCTTGATCCCAATCATCCACTACCACCACCAACTGGTAGCTAAACAGGCCATCACGACGTTTTACCACATAATGCTCAGCGGCCAGGGCAGCGTCGATCTGCTGCGGGCCGAAGATCAGATCGGTAAAGCCGGTTGCCGCCGGGCTGCAGAGTCGCCAGGCTAACGGCTCAGCAGACAGCCCGAGCTGCTGACAAGTACCGGGATAAATCCCACCGCCATCGCTAATTTGTTTACGGCTGCACTGACAACCATAGATCAGCCCTTGCTGGCGTAGCTGTTGAAAAATGCTCTGGTAACGTTCCAGCCGCTGGCTTTGATACCAAATCTCGCCATCCCACTGCAGACCAAAGCTTTCCAGTGCCGTTAAAATGGCGCTGTCGGCACCGGGCTGGGTGCGCGGGGTATCGATATCTTCGATGCGTACCAGCCAGCGGCCGGCCTGACTTTTTGCCTGCAGATAACTACCCAGGGCAGCAATTAAGGAGCCAAAGTGCAGCGGACCAGAAGGGGAGGGAGCAAAACGGCCGGTATAGCCGGCCGTGTTTTGGGGGGAAGTGCTGGTGTTTGCCAAGGGATAAGACCTTAGCCGCCTAACTGCTTCTCTTTGATTTCGGCCAGGGTTTTACAGTCGATACACTGATCGGCAGTTGGCCGCGCTTCTAAGCGCTTGATACCGATTTCAATGCCGCAGGTATCACAGTAACCGAAATCGTCGTTCTCAATTTTTTGTAGCGTTTTTTCAATCTTTTTCAGCAGTTTACGTTCGCGATCCCGTGCGCGCAGTTCTAAGCTGAATTCTTCTTCCTGGGCAGCACGGTCTACCGGATCCGGGAAGTTAGCGGCTTCGTCGGCCATATGGTTCTTGGTACGGTCAACTTCTTCCCGTAACTGTTGGCGCCAGGCATCGAGAATTTTGCGGAAATGCTCCAGCTGCTTCGGGTTCATGTACTCTTCCCCGACCGCCTCCTGATATGGCTCAACACCGGCCAGTGCCAGCAGCCCCAGGGTTTTGTTGTTATTGCCCTCTGGCATGATTCTCTCCTGTACAATACCGCCAAGCAAAAAAGATGGCGGCTATAGATAGCAGAATATTAATGCTATCGCAATCACTATTGAAAAACCGCGGAAGTATACAGACTGAGCAGCCGTTCGTCACTTTATTTTCAGCGGCCGCTCTGTGCTACAATGGCTCACACCCGCGAACGTCAAACGCCGAGCGCCCCTATAAACGGAGTAAAAGATGGAATCGACCACTAAGCTGTTACACATTTCACTGACTCAGCAGCCAGCCGCTGCTGCCTTTGGTAAAGCCAGCCTGACCCCAAACAGCCAGGGCTATCAAATTCATGTTAAAGCCGGTGATGAGCTGCGTAGTATTCAAAAAGCTGCCCGGCAGCTGGATAACCTTGGCCTGACGGAAGTGCAGTTAGCGGGTGACTGGTCGCTGGAAGCGCAGTGGGCCTTTTATCAGGGCTTTATTAATGCCAAACGCTTTAGCGGTGTCAATTTTACCGGCGATGCCGCAACCGTTACCCGTCTGCAGCAGCTGGTACGTTGTTACAGCTTTGCCCGTGGCCTGATTAACCAGACGCCGGAGCAATTATCTCCTGAGTTGCTGTGTCAGCAGGCGGCAGCCTTTATTCAAGAGGTGGCAGGTGACGGCAAGGTGTCGCAGCAGATCCTGCTCGGTGAACAACTGCAACAGGCGGGCTGGCATGGCATTTATCAGGTTGGTCGTGGCAGCGATCGCGCACCGGCACTGCTGGAGCTGGACTTTAACCCGACCGGCAACCCGGATGCGCCTGTTGCAGCGGCTTTGGTCGGTAAAGGCATTACCTTTGACAGTGGCGGTTATTCGATTAAAGCGACTGAAGGCATGCTGACGATGAAATGTGATATGGGTGGTGCCGCGACAGTCACAGCAGCGCTGGCGCTGGCGATCCTCGGTGGCCTGACGCAGCGGGTCAAACTGATCTTATGTTGCGCCGAAAACCTGATCAGCGGTCATGCTTATAAGCTTGGCGATATTATTACCTATAAAAATGGTACCACAGTAGAAATCGTCAATACCGATGCCGAAGGTCGGCTGGTACTGGCGGATGGTCTGCAATTGGCGGGCGACAGTGGTGCCGGGCTGATTATTGATGCTGCAACCCTGACCGGCGCTGCGCAAACGGCGGTGGGCACCGAATATAATGCCTTGTTTGCCTTAGATCAGGTATTGGCACAGCGGGCGCTGGCTTATGCGGCGGAACAACAAGAACTGACCTGGCAGTTACCGCTGGCAAAATGGCATCAGCAGCAATGCCCATCACCTTATGCTGATACCGCTAATAGTCGGCCGGTTAAAGGTGGCGGTGCCGGTGGCGCCAGCAATGCTGCCGGCTTTTTAAGTCGCTTTGTACCGAATGACGGTCAGGGCTGGTTGCACTTTGATTTAGCTGCCGCCTTTAATGGCAGCGCCAATGCCTATTGGGCGGCCGGTGCCACCGGTCAGGGCATTCGTACTATTGCCGCTACCCTGTTAGCGGAATTGTCAGCCTGAGTGGCGGCGGCAGCTAGCGCTTAGTGTGCTGCCGCTGTCTGAGAGAGCTATAGCTTGTTACCTGTTGTAGAGATCCTGCCTCAGCTGTGCCAGATCCTGGCACAGCAAAACCGCGTCATCCTGTCGGCACCACCGGGTGCCGGTAAATCGACGTATTTGCCGCTGTATCTGTTACAGCAGCCCCAGTTTGCCGGTAAGAAGATCCTGTTGCTGGAGCCGCGCCGCCTGGCGGCACGCAGCATTGCCGCCTATCTGGCACAGCAGCTGGGTGAGCCGGTCGGTAAAACAGTGGGCTATCAAATCCGTCAGGACAGTCAATTTAGCGCTACTACCCGGCTATTGATTGTGACTGAGGGCATTTTAACCCGCAAAATTCAGCAAGATCCGCTGCTATCTACGGTGGATTTCTTAATATTCGACGAATTTCACGAACGATCGCTGCATGCCGATCTGGGTTTAGCACTGGCGTTAGAGGTGCAGCAACTCAACGAACAGCTAAAGCTGCTGGTGATGTCGGCGACGCTGGATTGTCAGGCACTGCAACAGTATTTGCAGGCGCCGCTGCTGCAAAGCGACGGTCGCAGCTACCCGGTTGAGATCCGCTATCAGCCACCGACGCCGGTGTCGAAAGAGCCGCTGGCACTACAGGCCGCTAAGCTGGCATTGCAGGCTTATCACCAGCATGGTGGCAATCTGCTGGTATTTTTACCCGGTCAGGCCGAAATTCAGCAGGCCGCCACTTGGTTACAGAGCCAGGGCTTGCCGCCAGAGCTGCAAGTCTGGCCCCTGCTCGGTAGCCTCAGCCTGGCGCAGCAACAAGCCGCTATTGCCGCGCCACCGGCCGGCCAGCATAAAATTGTGCTGGCGACTAATCTGGCCGAAACCAGTTTAACCATCGAAGGCATTACTGTGGTGGTGGACAGTGGCCAGGCGCGTCGGGCCAGCTATCAGGCGCGTAATGGCCTGACCAAACTGGAGACCGTCGCCATTAGCCAGGCCGCGGCGGTGCAGCGCGCCGGTCGCGCCGGTCGTTTGGCGCCGGGCATTTGCTACCGGCTGGATACGCCGGAGCAATGGCAACGCCGCCCGGCTTTCGAGCCGCCGGAGATTGAACTGGCGGAATTAACCCAGCTGCGGCTGGAGCTGGCCGTCTGGGGTTGTCAGCCAGAAGCGTTAAACTGGTTAACGGCCCCGGCCAGCGGTAATCTGGCCGCTGCGACGGCCTTATTGCGGCAACTGCAGGTGCTGGATGCTAAAGGGCAGCTCACCCGCTATGGTCGTGAACTGTATCAGTTTGGTACCGACATCCGGCTGGCCAGTATGTTACAGCATGCCAGGCAGCTGGAAGAAAGCACCGCCGGTGCCGGTTGGCTGGCAGCTTTGTTAGCCGCCTTGCTGGAAGAGAGCCGGCCCGCTACGCAGGACCTGTATCAACAACTCGCACTGTTACAGCAGCGGCGGCCACCTTTTGCCAGCTTATATCCGCAGGCTGAGCACTTCGCCCGCAAGCTTGGCGTGAGCAAGCTGACGACCTTGCCACTGCAATTGCTGCCAACCTTATTGCTACGCGCCTTTCCGGATCGGCTGGCGCAGCGCCGTGGCCAGGGCTATTTGCTGGCCAATGGCTGTGGCGCAGTATTGGCGCCGGATGATCCCTTGTCGGGGCAAGCCTTGTTGGTGGTGAGCAGCAGCCGCGACTATCAGCAGCAAAACCGCATTAGTCAGGCGGTAGCGATTACGCTTGACGAAGTACTGGCGGACTGGCCTGAGTTAAGCTGGCAAGCTTACAGCGGCTGGGATGAGCAAAAGCAGGCATTTTTTAGTGAACAGCAACTGCGCTTTGGTCAGTTAGTACTGCAGCGCAAGCCGGCGCAGTTACAGCTGGACCCGCAGCTCAGACAGCAAGCCTGGCTTGACTATCTGCTGCGTAAGGGTCTGCAGTTATTGCCGTTTAACGACCATTGCCGGCAACTGCAGCAGCGGCTGGCGCTGGCGCGCACTGTGGACAGCAGCTTACCGGATCTGAGCGATGCTGCCTTACTAACGACCTTATCCGTCTGGCTGGGCCCCTACCTTGGCGAGCTGAATAAGCTGACGGAGCTACAACAACTGCCGTTATACAATTTACTGTGGCAGCAGCTGAGTTACCGGCAGCAACAGCAACTGAACGAGTGGTTACCGGAGCACTGGCAAACCCCGGCTGGCTCCAGAGTCAGTATTGATTACACCCTGCCGGGGGGAGCGGGTTTTTCAGTCAGGGTTCAGGAAATGTATGGTCAACTCGCTTCGCCGACGGTGCTGGCCGGGCAACTGGCCCTGACGCTGACGTTGCTGTCACCGGGGCGGCAGCCGCTGCAAATTACCCGGGATCTGGCGAGCTTCTGGCAACAAGCCTGGCCAGAGGTAAAAAAGGAAATGAAAGGGCGTTACCCTAAACACTATTGGCCGGACGATCCGGCGACGGCGCTGCCGACCACCAAAACTAAAAAAGCGATGCAGTTATGAGCCGAAAGCGCAGCAAAAAAGCCGTATCCAGCAGCCGTCCGGGCCGCTGGTGGCGCCTGATCTGGCAAACCAGCCTGAAACTGGCGTTGGCGCTGGTACTCGGGCTGGGCATTTATCTGATTTATCTCGACAGTAAGATCACCAGTACCTTCTCCGGCCAGAAATGGCAGATCCCGGCACAAATTTATGGCCGCAGCCTGACCCTCTACCCGGGCCTGTTTCTAACTCAGGCCAATCTGGTGCGGGAGCTGGAGCAGTTGCAGTACCGGCGCAGTGACCAGCTAACCGGTCCCGGGCAGTTTAACGTGCGTGGCGGCAGCGTTACCATATTCCGGCGCGGCTTTGTTTACCTGGAGGGCGAAGTCCCCGCTGAACAGTTTAGTGTTGAGTTTAACCGCAATGGTGTTAGCCGTATTGTGCGCCAGAATAGCGCGGTTGATTTTGCCCGGCTGGAACCGCAATTGATTGAACATCTGGTGTCGGCTGAGCAGGAGGACCGCGAGCTGGTCAGGCTGGAGCGGGTACCTGAGCTACTGAAAGAAACCTTATTGCTGGTTGAAGATCGTGATTTTTATCAGCACAGAGGCGTTTCCCCCTTATCGATAGTGCGGGCTTTCTTCGTCAATCTGAGTGCCGGGCGCACGGTGCAGGGCGGTTCTACCCTGACCCAGCAGCTGGCAAAGAATATGTATCTGACACAGGACCGTACTCTGTGGCGGAAAATCAACGAAGCCTTTATTGCGCTGGTGCTGGAATACCGCTTTAGTAAAGATCAGATCCTGGAAGCCTATCTGAACGAGATCTATCTGGGGCAAAACCATAATAATGCGATCCACGGTTTTGGTCTGGGCAGCCGGTTTTATTTTGGTAAGCCGCTGGCCGAGTTAAATCCGGAACAGTACGCCTTGCTGATCGGTATCGTCAAAGGTCCGGGTTTCTATGACCCGCGCCGCTTTCCACAGCGTGCGCAACAGCGCCGCGATCTGGTGCTGCGGCTGATGTTTGAACAACATTTGCTGGATAAAACCGCCTATGAGCGCGCCATTGCGACACCACTTAGGGTGATTGAACGCGGCCAGTTCCTGAATGCCAATTTCCCCGCTTATCTGGATGCCGTGCGCAAAGAGTTGCGGCAACTGAACCTGGATAGCCGGATGTTGCATAGCGGCATTAAAGTCTTTACCTATTTGGATCCACTGGCGCAAATTCAGGCTGAGCGCACTGTGGCCGACACGGTGCCGGCGATGAATCCGGAGCTGGAGGCCGCGATGCTGGTCGTTGATTATCAGCAAGCAGCGATTAAGGCACTGGTTGGCAGTAAAACCGCTGGTTTCGCCGGCTTTAACCGGGCACTGGATGCCCGCCGGCCGATTGGCAGCCTGGTTAAGCCACCGATTTATCTGGAGGCATTGGCACAGCGCGGTCGCTATACGCTGGGCACTATGCTGGACGATAGCCCAATCAGTCTAAGGAACAATAATCAGGATTGGCAGCCGCAAAACTTTGATAAAAAATTCCGCGGTGACGTCTCTCTGCTGCGCTCCTTGGCCGACTCGCTGAATGTGCCAACAGTGCGCCTCGGTTTGCAGCTCGGGCTGCCGAAGGTGCAGGAAAGTTTGCGCCGGTTGGGGCTGGAGCGGCGGGTCAATTTGTATCCTTCAGCCTTACTGGGCGCTATTGATTTAAGCCCCTATGAAGTCACCCAGCTATACCAGACTATTGCTAACAATGGGGTGCATCAGCCATTAGCCACAGTGCTGGCACTGACCGATCAGCAAGGTAGCGCGCTCTATCAAAGGTCACAACAGCCAAGCCGGCGTTATCCGGTGGAAGATATTTATCTGCTGCACTACGCGATGATTGAATCAACCCTAACCGGCACCGCCCAGTCGCTGGCGCGTAGCTGGCCCAGACCGACCTTTGCCGGTAAAACCGGGACTTCCAGTGATTACCGCGACAGCTGGTTTGCCGGTTTTGACCAGGACACCCTGGTAACAGTATGGCTGGGCCGGGATGATAATAAGAGTACCGGCCTGACCGGTGGTACCGGCGCCTTACGCTTATTTGCCGATTATTTCCGGCAGAAAGGCAGCCAGAATCTGATCCGCTATATGCCGGAGCAGGTGGAGTGGCAGCGTTTTTCGACCAAAAGCGGTTTACCGGTGCCGGAATACTGCCCCAACAGCTGGCTGTTACCAGCCCATAAAAACTCGCTATTGGGTTTAGCGGATTGCGATTAAGCTGAGAACACCAAAATAAAACGCCAGCATAGCGCTGGCGTTTTGGTATAACCCGATTACTGTTGGCGCTTTATAATGCCGAGAAAGCGTAGTCAGCCGCAGCGATGGTTTCCTTTAAGTCCTCTGCGCTATGTGCCAGCGACAGGAAGCCGGCTTCATAGGCAGAAGGCGCCAGATAGATCCCCTGTTGCAGCATCAGATGGAAGAAGCGTTTAAAGGCGTCGATATCACAGCGGGTGGCTTGCTGGTAGTTACTGACCCGACCCTCGTTGGTGAAGAACAAGCCAAACATACCACCGACCTGATTAAAGCTCACCGGTACAGCATGTTTAGCCGCGGCCTGAGCTAAGCCTTTAATCAGCTGGGCGGTTTTTTCGGTTAATGCCTCGTACACCCCCGGCTTGCTGATTTCAGTCAGGGCCGCTAAACCCGCCGCCATCGCAATAGGGTTACCGGATAAGGTGCCGGCCTGATACACCGGGCCCAGCGGCGCCAGATGTTGCATAATCTCTTTTTTACCGCCAAAAGCACCAACCGGCATACCGCCACCGATGATTTTACCCAGTGTCGTCAGATCCGGCGTCACGCCGTAATACGCCTGAGCACCACCCAGCGCAACGCGGAAACCCGTCATTACTTCATCAAAGATCAGCACACTGCCGTACTCGTCACAAAGGGCGCGCAGCCCCTCTAAAAAGCCGGGCTCAGGCGGAATACAATTCATATTGCCGGCCACCGGTTCGACGATAATACAGGCGATCTGATTACCCTGTTCGGCAAATAACTGCTGAATTTGTGGCAGATTATTAAACTCACAGGTCAGGGTATATTTGGCAAAGTCTGACGGTACGCCCGGTGAATTGGGTACGCCCAGCGTCAGGGCGCCAGAGCCGGCTTTAACCAGCAAGGAATCAGCATGACCATGGTAACAGCCTTCAAATTTTACGATGGTATCGCGACCGGTATAACCGCGCGCCAGTCGGATTGCGCTCATCGTTGCTTCGGTACCGGAACTGACCATCCGCAGCATTTGCATGCTGGGTACCAGTTCAGCCACTTTTTCGGCCATGGTCACTTCTGCCGGGCAGGGCGCACCAAAACTTAAGCCATTGGCTGCCGCACGAATCACGGCATCACGGATCGCCGGATGGTTATGGCCCAGTAACATCGGGCCCCAGGAGCCGATATAGTCGATATAGCGTTTGCCATCAACATCAAACAGGTAGGCGCCGTCGGCTTTGGCGACGAAGAAAGGCTCACCGCCCACGCTTTTAAAAGCACGCACCGGCGAGTTAACCCCACCCGGAATAGTGCGCTGCGCGCGTTGAAATAATTCAGATGATAAAGACATAATAATTCCTATAACCGCTTATTTATTGGTGTACCAGGGCACAGTGCACTCGTAGTCCTGTACCAGATCCTGTACGCCTAAGGTCAGCGCAAACAGTGCCATCCGCACCAGAATACCGTTATCCGCCTGGCGGAAGATGGCCAGATTTGGATTCAGGTTTAAATCATTATCCAACTCGTTTGCTTCCAGCCGCGAGTCGCGCGGCAGCGGGTGCATAATCACGGTATTGGATTTGCAGTGCCGGGTGTAAATTTCCTGGTTCAGCCGGAATTTACCGCGGTACTGATTGGCCTCGGCTTTAGAGGGGAAGCGCTCTTCCTGGATCCGGGTCTGATAGACGATATCGGCATTCAGATTGCCTTCCAGTTTATCGGTAATGGTTAAGCGGTGGCCGGCATTATCCAGGGCACTGACCACTTCATCCGGCATCGCCAGCTCTTGCGGCGAAATCAGGGTGATCTTGAGGTTGTTATACAGTGCCAGCAATTTAGATAACGAATGCACGGTACGGCCAAACTTCAGATCGCCGACCATCGCAATATGCATACCATCAATACTCTGGCCCGAGGCCTGTAGTTCGCGTTCAATGGTAAACAGGTCCAGCAGGGCTTGCGTGGGGTGCTCATTGGCACCGTCGCCACCGTTTAATACCGGTACCCGGCTGCCCTCAGCAAATTCTGCGACAGAGCCGGCCTGTGGGTGACGCATCGCTATCACATCGCTGTAACTGCTGATCACCCGCGCGGTATCATACAAGGACTCACCTTTGGATAAGGCGGAGGACTCCATACCGGTGGTTTCACGGACTTCGCCACCTAACAGGTTAAAGGCACAACCAAAGCTGACCCGGGTGCGGGTACTGGGTTCGAAAAATAAGTTACCGAGGATGGCGCCATCCAAGACCTTGGTGCGTTTTTTCCGGCTGGCGTAGGGCGCCATCTTACGGGCGATCTGAAAAATATACTGGATATTGTCGCGGTCGAATTGTTTGACCGACAGAATATGCTGACCTTTAAAGCTCATCGGGATGCTCACTTGTCGTAGGGCGTTGCAACACGGCTGGCTGATTATACGGCAAAGCCGGCTTTGGCTAAAGCGGCTTCAGTGTTGCCAGTAAAATAATCGCCAACAGCAGCAAGACCGGTAGCTCATTAAAAATACGGTAGAAGCGGGCAGAACGGCGGTTGCGGTTATGTTTAAAGTCGGCCAGTAATTTAAAGCAGTAGCCATGGTAGAGATACAGTATTGTCACCAGTAGCAGTTTGTAATGCAGCCAGCTACTTACCGCGAACCAGGCCCAGCCGTAGCTAACGATCAACAGCAAGCCAAATACCAGCGTCAGGATGGCAAAAGGTGTAACAAAGTACAGTAAGCGTCGCTCCATCACCTTAAAGGTAGCATCGCAGTCCGGGCTTTGGGTTTCGGCATGGTAGACAAACAGCCGCGGTAAATAAAAAATACCGGCAAACCAGGCCACCATAAAAAACACATGCAGGGCTTTGTAAATGAGGATTAGCGTCATATTAAATTATTCTGTTTAATCAGCAGGGCCCGCAACTGGTCCCAGCGGATAATGCCAATAGGTTCGGTCGGTTCTTGCTGGTAAATATACACCAGCCCTTCACGGCGATCTTCCAGTTCATGCAACACTTCAGCCATGGTTGCCTGATGTGACAAGCCTTTTACTGTGGCATACTGAATACTGCTGTCGCCACTGAATGATAAGCTGACATCATATTGGGCAGTATAAAACTGCACACTATCACCTTCATGGCGCTTAATCAGTAACTGTTGCGGTGGCTGTAGCTGCGCCAATACCTGACGCACGCTGTGTTCATCGGGATCGGCCAGCAGCTGATAATCCTGAGTTAACACCGCCAGTACCCCGACTTTTTGCAGCACATCATCCGCCGGTGACAGCTTATAGGGCAGCTGCATAAAATCGAGCTGGGTCATAAAGATGGATTTATTATTAAAGAACTGCACTGTAGTGACATAGGCGGTAACAATCACCAACATGGCCGGCAACACGATTTGCTGGTTTGCCGCCAGCTCCATTACCGCCACCAGCGCTGCTAAAGGCGCATGCAGGGTGGCTGCCATCAAGCCAGCCATACCTAATACCGCATAGGTGCCCGAGTTACTGGTGTTATCAACCAGTACTGCCGGCACTATCGCCAGGATGGTACCCAAAACGACACCCATACCAAAGATCGGACCGATAATGCCGCCGGGTACACCCAGACCGATGGCACAGAGCGTCAGAATCATTTTGCCGGCTAATAATAGCAACAACAAATGCACTGCAGTTGGGCTGTCGATGGCAAACTGGATAGCGCCGGTTTCTGCGCCCATCGCATGGGGAATAACATAGCCAACCGCAGCGGTGATCACACCCGCCAGTGCCAGCCGCAGCAATAAGGGCCAGTTTTTGAACCATTGCAGCATCCGCATTAAATTACGGTTAAATAACCAGGCAAAGGCGCCAATCACCACACCACACAGCACCAGATAAGGAAAATGCCAGACACTAAGACTGATAATCTCCAGCGCTGCCAGTTCTTTATCGTGGCCAAATACCAGCTGGGTCGCCATGGCACCGACGACGGAGGCCAGCATCACCGGAATAAAGACATGAATACGGTATTCACGCAGTACCACTTCCATCACAAAGATCATCGCCGCCAGCGGGGTATTAAAAGACGCCGCTATCGCGGCCGCAATGCCGCAACCGGCCAGAATGCGCACGCTGTTATAAGGCAGCTGCAGATAGCGGCCAACAGTACTGGCACCATAGGCGCCAAGATGCACCGACGGGCCTTCGCGGCCAACCGAGAAACCGCTGGCCAGTGCCAGAATGCCGCCAAAAAACTGATTCAGAGTATTGCGAAACGGCATAATGCCGTAAGCCGTTTTGATGCGGTGAATGACAAAAGGAATACCCAGCCGGTAGTGTTTATAGCCGGTTGCCAGCGCGATTAAGCCAATTAAGGTAGCGCCAATCAGCGGTAACAACCAGCGGTACTCGGCACTGATGCTGCTAAAGTCGTCGCTGTGCTGCAAAAAGAAACCCTGGATGCCGACAATGGCCAGCCGGAATAGAATAATCAGCAGCGCTGCGATCAGGCCGCCCAGCATACCCAGTAGACAAAGTTGTAACGAAGTTTGAGGAACCGCCAGCCGCCGTTGTAGGGCGGGCAGCTGCTCTTGCCAGCGCCGCATAACAAAGATTCAGTTTTTAGTTTTAGTGTCAGAAGTTTAACACAAAATTTGTCGGCTGCGTGTTCGCTATGGCTACTGAGGGAGGGCGCCTGGCTGGCAAAACCCGCGGCGCAGTTAACAGGTGAGCGCCCGGAATACTTGAATAAATTAGTCAGGTATTAGATAATCCACGCTGTTGTAACCCGGTTGGAGCCATCATGTCTGAAATGCAAATCCCGTTAGAATTTACCGATGCTGCCGCCCGCAAGGTTGCTGCTCTGGTGAGCGAAGAGGAAAATCCTGAACTGAAATTACGGGTCTATATTACCGGTGGCGGTTGCTCGGGTTTCCAGTATGGTTTTACCTTCGATGAAAAGGTAAATGAAGGCGATCTGCTGATCGAAAAGCAGGGCGTAGCCATGGTGGTTGATCCTATGAGTCTGCAATACCTGATGGGCGGTGTGGTCGACTACACCGAAGGCTTGCAGGGCAGCCGTTTTGTTGTACAAAACCCTAACGCGACCACCACCTGTGGTTGTGGCTCTTCGTTCTCCGTTTGATGCTTAAGGCGTCAATATGCCCTTACCTGATCAACCGTTAACGGTTGGTCAGGATCAGCAAGCCCCATAACATCAGCCCCAGGACAGCATTAAAGGCGATAATATAGCTAAAGCCTTTTAAGCCCTGTTTTAGCGGGATCTGATAGTGTCTGAGAAACAGGTACCAGCCCAGACACATCAGTATCGGTAATAGAAACAGCAGTCTTACCATCAGTGATCTCCTGTGCCCTTTAGATGATTTTGTGACCCTGCGGTCTGTTTTTTGTCGCGCCAAGCTGTACGCTCGTCGCAAGCTATGATATTAATTAAGACACCACAAATTTTACGGCCGGCTTAGTTCGGTCTGGAGTCAGGTGCAGGACGCAGCGATATCATAATTAAAACAAAGCGTAACACGCTGGGAGAAGAAAAAAAATGAAAGGTACAAAAAGCGTTATTTCGGATGAGAATAAAAAGTTGTGCGCCTGGCTGAAGCAACAGCGCCAACTAAAGAAACATACGATGCGCAGCTTGTCCGAGCTTCTGGGTACGCCACATTCCTTTATCGGTAAGGTGGAGAATCAGGAGCGGCGGCTGGATGTGGTGGAATTCGTGCGGTATTGTCAGGCGCTGGAAGTGGATCCGGCAGAGGGACTCAGGCAGGTTACCAGTAATTAATCTTCAGCAAAGCAACAGGCCGCATAATGCGGCCTGTTGCGTTCTTGGACTAGGTTGAGGTTCGTTGCTGTTCACGTTGTTGTAATTTCTTGCCGACAATCAACAATAAGCACAAGCCGGGGATCACCATCAGCGCGGTGATCACAAAGAACAGCGCCCAGTTACCTGCTAATGCATCGACTAACTCACCACTAAAGGACGCCAGCGTGGTGCGGCCAAGATTGCCTAATGACGCCAGTAAGGCGTACTGCGTAGCAGTAAAGGCGCGGCCGGTTAGCCAGGTCAGGAATGAGACAAAGGCCACTGTAGAAAAAGCCGCGGTAAAGTTATCTACCAGAATAGCGGCAATAAACAGCTCCGGTTTCGGCCCTGCCAGTGCAATCCAGGCAAACATCAGATTGCTGGCTGCCATCGCTACACCGCCGATAAAAAGGCCACGGATAATACCAAAACGGATATTGATGGCGCTACCAATCAGGGTAAAACCAATGGTCGCCACCCAGCCAACCAGCTTGGAGTATTCTGCGATCTGTTCGTTGCTAAATCCCACTTCTTTATAAAACTGGATCGACATCCGGCCCAAAAAGGCTTCACCAATCTTAAATAAGAACACGAAACTCAGGATCAGGATGGCCAGTTGCCAACCGTTACGGCGGAAAAACTCCACAAAGGGTTCAAATACCGTAACCGATAGCCAGACCAGATAGGGTTTGCCGGCAGTGCGGCCCAGTGATGCCTGATAGCGCGCGGCGGCAGCTTGCTGTAACTGCTCACGCTCTGTGTTTGGTTCGCGGCTTAGCAGGGTAAAGATCATCAACAAAGCGATCAGCGCGGCCATACCCAGATAGACCGCCGGCCAGCCATACTGATCAGCATGGCTAAACGCCAGATAGCCCGGCAGTGAATAGCCGGTCCACCAGCCAATTACTCCCATCGCTGCCGCCGGTGCCACCCGAATGGTATCATCGCCAATCAGCTCAATCCGGTAGGCGTCGATCGCCACATCCTGGGTAGCAGACGCCAGGGCAATGGTCATCGCCAATAATGAGGTAAATAGCAGGCTTTCACCGGGGTTAGTGTAGGCAATAGCCAGCGTGGCTAACAACATCAGGCTTTGCATTAGCAGGATCCAGCTGCGTCTTTGTCCCAGATAGCGGCCGAGTAGCGGTAGTTTGATCCGATCCAACAGCGGCGCCCAGAGAAAATTCAGCGCATAAACCACAAAGATGGAGCCAAAGTAGCCAATAGCCGCCCTGGACAAGCCAGCGTCGTTCAGCCAGCCACTCATATTGGAGCCGATCAATACCCAGGGAAAACCGGAAGCACAGCCCATAAAAAAAATAAACAGCAACCGGATATCCTGATAACTGGCAAGCGCCTGGCGCCAGCTTTGTGCCGCACCTTGTTGTTTTGAGAGCATAAAAAAACCTTGCAGAGAATTGAGGCTGACCTTAACAGAGACTAAGGCGGCGGCAAAGCCTTTTGGTTGCAGAAAATTGGCTTAAAGTGGGCGTAAACCGACGCAATCGGCCGGGCGTTGGCCTTTGCCGGCCAGATAACCGAGGCAGTGTTGCAGCCGGCGCTTCAGTTGTCGGTCGGCGCGTAATTGCTGTTCCGGCCAATATTCCAGCTGATGCAGCAGATGCCAGAACACCCGCTCCTGATAACTGGGTGGCCAGGCAGGACGCACCGGCAGCGCGGCCCATTCCTCCAGCGTGTCCCAGATAAACAGATGCAATTCTGCCTGCGGCAATTGGCCGCGCAAAAAACGCGAGGCATAAAAAACCAGCTGGCGGGATTTTTGCTCAATAAAACCTTGTGGCATGCTCCTGCTCCGGTCGGGCGACCTTTGCCTCAGTATAGTGCAGAAACGCTGACCCTGCGGGGCCAGCGGCGTTTTTTCTGCAGCTTAATCTGGAGCGGGATAGTTTGGAGGGGCGGCTATTCCTGCGGCAGCAACACGACCATTTTCAGGATAATCGGCTCTTTTGGTACATCCGGCCAGCCCAGTTGCTCTGATACTTCAGTTTCGATTTGTTGAATTTTTTCCAGCACGTCCATGCCAGATACCACCTGACCAAACACTGTATAGCCCCAGCGACTGCCAGGGTCCAGGCTTGGGTTATCGTTCAGATTAAAATAGAACTGGCTATCAGCACTGTGCGGATCGCTTTGTCTGGCCATAGCAATGCTGCCCAGCTGATTTTTTAAGCCGTTGCCTGACTCATTAAAAACCGGCTTTAAGGTCTCGATGGCTTTGAAGTCCGGGTTATAGCCACCACCCTGCAGCACAAAACCCGGGATCAGGCGGTGGAACACCGTATTGTTGTAACTGTTTTTCTTCACATAGCTAAGAAAGTTATTGACCGTTAACGGCGCCCGGCTGCGGTCCAGCTCGACCACGATGTCGCCATGCGAGGTCATCAGCTGGACTTTAGGAAACAGATTATCCGGTTGCATAAACTGCCCGGCTGATAAGGCCGGGCTTAGTAGCAATAAGCAGCAAAGCAGAATACGCATCTGTGACCTCCGTTAATTCAGGGCATCTTTCCAGGCCGGGTCCTGCAGCAGCTGATTTAATACCTGCTCGGTAAGTACCCGTAATTCGCGCTCAACGGCAGCCAGGTCAACTTTTAACGGCGAGGTAAAGTTACTGTCACCGGCATAGGATTTAGTAAAGGATCCATTATCGCTTTGGATAAAAACCGTCATTGTTACCTGGTTAGTGACCTGATGATCCAGCGGCCGTTGAATTACATTAGATTGCAACTGATTGATCTGGATTTTCATCTGTACCGGACTCTGGCTATTCAGCGTCGCACCTTTTTCCTGTAACGCAGCGGCTACGGTTTGCTCCAGCTGGGCGCGCACGTCATTGCTGGTGCGGTAGTGCTGTTCATTGCTGCCCTGGCGGATGGTCAGCGTCTGAGCTCTGGGGCGCAGATCGACCAGTGCAAAACTAAATACCTTGCCGTTTAGCTCCATTTGCTGCGGCCAGAAGATCTGGGGTGCCACAATAAAAGACGGCACCTGGGTGGCACAGCCAGCCAGCAGTATTGCCAGCGTCAGCCATAAATAGCGCATAGTTAACTCCTTTTGGTGGACTCTAGAATAATAAATTTCGGGTTAGCCGCTAATTGCCGGCAATTACCAAAGCATTTTGCCAGTTGTTGACGGTAAGGCAAATGGCGGTTGGCGACAATTCTGATTTTACCACCGGGTTTTAATACCCGTTTGGCGTCGTAAAACATCTGACTGGCAATATGGGTGGTCACTGCAGCTTGCTGATGAAAGGGTGGATTACAGAGTACCCAGTCGGCACTGTTATCGGCTTGCTGGCTCAGACAATCATCGACCACAAAGTGGCAACGCGATAGCGCGGCAGGAAAATTTTCTGCCACACTGAGCCGGGCCGATTCGACGGCCATATAAGATTCGTCCGTCAGTAGCAGCTGACAGTCTGCTTGCTGAGCCAGGATCTGCAGGCTTAACATGCCGTTACCACAGCCTAAATCAATGACCTGTTGTCCGGCAGTGACCGTGGGTAAATGTTGCAGAAAAAAGCGGGCGCCGATATCCGGTTTGTCGCGGGCGAACACATTGGCATGATTCACCAGCATAAAACCGGTTTCAGGTAATGGCCAGCGGCTTGGATAATCCGGGGCAATATGGGGTAATCCCGGCTGCCATTGGCAATCCAGGTAACGGCACTTGCGCAGGGTCAGTGAGGCCTGAGTCGGACCGATATAGCGGGCAAAAATGGCCAATACGTTGCGGTGAATATCTTTGGCTTTGGCGGCAATCAGCAGCTGGGTATTGGCGCTGAGCACCTGACTCAGTGCTGACAGTTGCCAGGCCAGATAACTGTGATTAGCCGGTAGTTTTAGTAATACCAAATCGGGGGCTGCAGGCAAGCTATCCAGACTGGTCAATTCGATAATGCCCTCCTGCGTCAGGCCATTTTGTTGCCGGTTATGGCGACATGCCTGCTGGGCGATATAGGAGTCTTGCACCAGATATTGCTGACTGTTGCCAAGCGCGCAGGACAGAGCACCAAAGCTATCATTTAAAATCAGGATCTTGGCGATTCTGCCACTGGCGGTGATGGCGCTTAACGCGGGTAGGGCGCGATCCAGCAACAGTTCGTCAGCGGCATCCCAGGCCTGTAAACTGTGATTAGGCTGTTGTAGTGGCCAACGTGCCAGTTGCAACTGTAAGTCAGCGCGGGTAAACAGAGTATTCATAACAACCTATTTAGAACAAAGAGGGCGCTATTTTGACACGGGCTACCCCCAGCGACAACCGCAATCAGCAACGGCAATATTTCAGTTTACCGCAGGCGGAGCTGCAGCTTTGGCCGGCATTTTTGCCGGCCACGGCGGCTGATCAACTACAGCAAGTGTTAAGTCAGCAGTTAGCCTGGCAGCGAGCCAGTATCCGGCTTTATGGTAAGGCGGTGCCAATCCCAAGGCGGCAGGTGTGGATGGGGGAACCCCACTGTCAATATCGTTACTCGGGCACCGACTTTTTGCCAGAGCCCTGGCATCCGGCAGTCAAGTCGCTGGCGTCACAGCTGAGTCAGGCCTTACAGCTGCCGTTTAATTGCGTGTTGTTAAATCAATACGCCGATGGTCAGGATCATATGGGCTGGCATGCTGATGATGAGCCGGAACTGGGTGTCGCGCCGCAAATTGCGTCGGTCAGCCTCGGCTATCCGCGCCGCTTTGATTTAAAGCATCGCGAGCTGGACTTTCAGCTGCAGCTGATGCTGCCGCATGGCAGCTTGCTGTTGATGGCGGGCGAATGTCAGCACTACTGGCAGCATCGCTTACCAAAGCAGGCGGCGGCGAACACGGAGCGGATCAATCTGACCTTTAGATACATAGCACCAAAATAATTATTTTTATAATGCCGTTATCAGCTTAGACAAGATCAAGCTGTTGCAGCTTGATCGACTGGGGACAAAGCGGCCGGCTTTGACTAAAATTAAGTTCAGGACGCCAACAGGAGCTGGACAAGATGTTAATCCATACTGCAATAGAGCAAAAATTACTGGATGCTTTTAACCCTATTCATCTGGACGTAGTCAATGAGAGTGCCAACCATAATGTGCCGCCAGGTTCGGAATCGCATTTTAAGGTGGTGATTGTGACCCCGCAGTTTGAAGGCATGCGCTTATTACAGCGCCACCGTGCTGTGAATGCCATTGTCGCGGAAGAGCTGGCTGAGAAAATCCATGCCCTGGCTTTACATACCTACACGCCGTCGGAATGGTACGAATATTATGCGGAAAAACCGCCGGTGTCGCCGAAGTGCTTTGGTGGCAGTAAAGCCGAAAAAGCATCCTGAGCACGATTTTTGCTGATCCGACCTGTTTTTAGCGGTAAAGTTTTACACTAGCGACACTTTTCATAAAGACAACAGCAGGATTGGCTATGGTTATTCAACCAAAGATTCGTGGTTTTATCTGTACTAACGCACACCCGGTTGGCTGTGCGGAGCATGTAAAAGAGCAAATTGCTTATGTTAAGCAGCAAGGGCCGGTAAGCGGTGGTCCAAAGAATGTGCTGGTGATCGGTGCCTCTACCGGTTATGGCCTGGCCTCACGCATTACTGCCGCCTTTGGCTCAGGTGCCGCGACCCTGGGGATTTTCTTTGAAAAAGAACCGACTGAGGGTAAAACCGGTTCTGCCGGTTGGTATAACACTGCCGCTTTTGAAGCTGCTGCCGATGCTGAAGGTTTATGGAACAAGCACTTAAACGGCGATGCCTTTACCGATGAGTTAAAAGCCAAAGCGATTGATTTGATCCGTCGCGAAATGGGTAAAATTGATCTGGTGGTGTACAGTCTGGCCGCACCACGGCGTAAAGATCCGGTGAGCGGTGAGGTTTACAGCTCGGTACTCAAACCTATTGGTCAGGCCTATACCGCCAAGAATCTGAATACATCGAAGCGTGAAATTGAAGAAGTGTCGGTAGAGCCGGCCAATGAAGAAGAAATCTTTAATACCGTTAAGGTGATGGGTGGCGAAGATTGGGAACGCTGGCTGGATCAACTGCATGCCGCCGGTGTGTTAGCAGACAACTGTCAGACGGTCGCTTATACCTATATTGGCAAGGAACTCACCTGGCCAATCTACGGCAAGGCGACAATCGGCAAGGCAAAAGAAGATCTGGATCGTGCTGCCGCTGCCATTACCGCTAAGCTCAGTGCGCAGCAGGGTAAAGCCTATGTTGCGTCATTAAAGGCCCTGGTGACTCAAGCCAGTTCGGCTATTCCAATTATGCCGCTGTATATCTCGCTGTTGTATCGGGTGATGAAAGCTGAGGGTACCCATGAAGGCTGTATTGAACAGATTAATGGTTTGTTCCGTCAGGGCTTATATGCGACAGCCCCGCAACTGGACGATGCCGGCAGGTTACGGATGGATGGCAAAGAATTAAGCGATCATGTGCAGCAGGCCGTGAAAGACTTATGGGGCCAGGTCACGACAGACACTATCGATAGTCTGACCGATTATGTCGGCTACCATAATGAGTTTTTACGTTTGTTCGGCTTTGGCTACCAGCATGTGGATTACGAGGCGGATGTGTCACCGCTGAGTCCATTACAGCATCTGGTCAATTAGTCGTATTGACAAAGCCGCAAAAACCGCCCAAGGGCGGTTTTTCTCTACCCCCGACAGGTGGTAATTGGCACAGAATTTTTGGTAATACCATGGATAGAAGACGGTATTAGTGCTAAAATTCGCGACTTTAATACGTGTATCTGGTTAACTTTTGTACAATTGCAGGTGGTGCAAAACGCAAACCAGGTGTGCTGCGCTGGCGCAGCTGAAAAACTAGGCCCTGTTTCTTCCCAAAATAGTAGTGCAAGTACGTATGATAAAACTCAAAAAAGGCTTGGACATTCCCCTTGCAGGCAGTCCTAAACAAGAGATCACTACGGGCAATGCCATTACTACTGTCGCCGTACTCGGCGAAGAGTATGTAGGTATGCGTCCGACCATGGCGGTCGAAGTGGGTGACAGCGTGAAAAAAGGTCAGGTGCTTTTCGAAGATAAGAAAAACCCTGGCGTGAAATTCACAGCTCCGGCAGCTGGTACGGTGAAGGAAATCAATCGTGGCGCCAAACGGGTACTGCAATCGGTAGTGATTGCGGTGTCTGGCGATGCGGCTGAGACTTTCACGCAGTATCCGGCCGAGCAACTGGCTACCCTGAGTGCAGAACAGGTAAAACAGAACCTGGTGGATTCAGGTTTATGGGTTGCCTTCCGTACCCGGCCCTTTTCCCAATCTCCGGCTATTGATAGCACGCCGCGCGCCATCTTCGTTAACGCGATGGATACCAATCCGTTGGCCGCCGATCCTGCAGTGATAATCAATGCCGATGCCGAAGCCTTTAAGCAAGGTTTAACGGTGATCTCGCGCTTAACCGACGGTAAGACCTACCTGACTAAAAAAGCGGGTAGCAGTATCCCTAGCGTCAGCCAGGTTACTGTCGCTGAGTTTGACGGTCCACACCCGGCTGGTCTGGTTGGTACCCATATCCATTTCCTGGATGGTGCTGGCGCCAAGAAAGTTGTTTGGCACCTTGGCTATCAGGACGTTATTGCCATCGGTAAGCTGTTTACCACCGGTCAGCTGTACAGTGAGCGTGTGGTTGCTTTGGCTGGTCCTGTAGTGAAAAATCCACGTTTGGTGAAAACCGTACTGGGTGCGTCAACTGCTGAACTGACAGCCGGTGAACTTGCCGACGGTCAGAATCGTATTATTTCTGGCTCAGTGCTGGCTGGTACTACAGCGCACGGTGTGCACGGTTATTTAGGGCGCTTCCATACTCAGGTTTCAGTGTTGGCTGAAGGCTTTGAAAAGCACTTCCTGGGCTGGATTGCACCTGGTGCCGAGAAGCATTCAGTAACCCGGGCTTATTTGGGCCATTTAAGTCCGAAAAAGCTGTTCAACCTGACGACCACCACTAACGGTTCGTCACGCGCCATGGTACCAATCGGTAACTACGAGCGGGTAATGCCGCTGGATATCCTGCCTACGCTGTTACTGCGTAACCTGATTGCCGGCGACACTGACGAGGCAGCAACTTTAGGTTGTCTGGAATTGGACGAGGAAGATTTGGCACTGTGTACCTATGTGTGCCCAGGCAAATATGACTACGGTACCATTCTGCGCAACTGCTTGACGACCATCCAGAAGGAAGGCTAATCATGAGCTTAAAGCATTTTTTAGAGCGCATTGAGCCGCAATTTGAAAAAGGCGGCAAATACGAAAAGTGGTACGCTTTATATGAAGCTGTGGCCACTGTTCTTTACACGCCTGGTTATGTAACCAAAAACGGCACTCATGTGCGCGACAGTATCGATCTGAAGCGGATTATGATTTTCGTTTGGTTAGCCTTGTTCCCGGCACTGTTCTTCGGCATGTACAACATCGGCCATCAGGCAGCACTGGCGCTGGCGCAAGGTTTTGCCACGCCGGATACCTGGCAGGTAGCGATTTTCTCAGCCTTAGGTGGCGAATTGACTGCTGACTCCGGTTGGGGTAGTAAGATGTTTTATGGTGCCGTCTGGTTCCTGCCTATCTACGCCGTGACCTTCGTTGTTGGTGGTTTCTGGGAAGTTTTATTTGCCTCTGTCCGTAAGCATGAAGTGAACGAAGGTTTCTTCGTCAGTTCAATCCTGTTTGCGTTAATTCTGCCTGCCACTATTCCGCTGTGGCAGGTTGCGCTGGGTATCACCTTCGGTGTCGTTGTTGCCAAAGAAGTGTTTGGTGGTACAGGCCGTAACTTCCTGAACCCGGCGCTGGCTGGTCGTGCTTTCCTGTTCTTTGCTTACCCGGCACAAATTTCCGGTGACGCAGTGTGGACTGTTGCTGACGGTTATTCAGGCGCTACCTGGCTGAGTAAAGCACAGATGGGCGAACTGGACTATGTTGCAAACACGCAGCTGTGGTGGGATGCATTCCTGGGCTTTATTCCGGGTTCAGTCGGTGAAACATCAGTATTGGCGCTGTTAATAGGTGGTCTGGCGCTGATCTACTTCCGCATTGCGTCCTGGCGTATCGTGCTGGGTGTGATGGTCGGTATGATCCTGACCAGCTACCTGTTTAACGCTATTGGTTCGAACACTAACCCGCTGTTTGCTATGCCTTGGCACTGGCATCTGGTGCTGGGTGGTTTTGCCATCGGTATGTTTTTTATGGCGACAGACCCGGTATCGGCGTCTTTCACCAATCAGGGCAAGTGGGCCTACGGTATTCTGATCGGCTTTATGGTGGTGATGATCCGTGTGGTTAACCCGGCTTATCCAGAGGGCATGATGTTAGCGATCCTGTTTGCTAACCTGTTCGCTCCTTTATTCGATTTCTTCGTGGCGCAAGCCAATATCAAGCGGAGGCTGGCACGTAATGTCTAGTAATAACGACAGCATCAGCAAAACGCTGATCGTAGTAATTTCTTTATGTCTGGTCTGTGCCATCGTGGTGTCTACTGCGGCGGTACAATTACGGCCAGCTCAGCAAGCGAATAAAAAGTTAGACTCGCAAATCAACATTTTGCGCAGTGTCGGTCTGGTTGAGGGCAGTGCACCAGCCGCCCGGGTAGCGGAGCTGTTTAACCAGCATATCGAAACCCGTCTGGTGAACCTGAGCACGGGTGAAATTGATGCCAGCTGTGACCGCAGCTGTGCTGAAAATTTTGATTACCGTAAAGCGCTTAAAGATGGTCGTGCTCTGGCTCAGCCTGATGATGTCGCCTCTATCCGCCGCATCTCTGAATTTGCGCCTGTGTATCTGACTTATGATACTGAGCGTAATCTGAAAGCGATCGTGCTGCCGGTACATGGCTATGGCTTATGGTCCACTATGCACGCCTTCCTGGCGCTGGAAGTGGATGGTAATACCATTATCGGTCTGAACTACTATGAGCAGGGTGAGACACCAGGCTTAGGTGGTGAGATCGAGAACCCACGCTGGAGAGCGCAGTTCGTCGGTAAGCAACTGACCAACGAAGCCGGTGAGCTGGCGTTATCTATCCTGAAACCCGGTAACGCTGATCCGCAATCTGCGCATCAGGTTGATGGTTTATCAGGTGCAACGCTGACTGCCAATGGCGTGCAGAACACCTTTACTTTCTGGATCGGTGAGAATGGTTTTGGTCCATTCCTGGCTAAAGTACGTCAAGGAGCCTTAAGCAATGGCTAATGCAAAAGAAATCAAAACCGTACTGTTCGGGCCGGTTTTTGCCAATAACCCGATTGCGCTGCAGGTACTGGGTATTTGTTCTGCGCTGGCAGTAACAACCCAGATGTCCACTGCTTTGGTTATGTGTCTGGCACTGACCTTTGTAACGGCATTTTCTAACCTGTTTATTTCGACGATTCGTAACCATATTCCGTCCAGTGTGCGGATTATTGTACAGATGACGATAATTGCGTCGCTGGTAATCGTCGTTGACCAGTTCCTGAAAGCTTATGCTTACGATTTATCGAAGCAGCTGTCAGTGTTCGTTGGCCTGATCATCACTAACTGTATCGTAATGGGCCGTGCTGAAGCCT
The DNA here is from genome assembly GCF_025377695.1 of Alishewanella sp. BS5-314. Taxonomy (NCBI): domain Bacteria; kingdom Pseudomonadati; phylum Pseudomonadota; class Gammaproteobacteria; order Alteromonadales; family Alteromonadaceae; genus Alishewanella; species Alishewanella sp. BS5-314. The sequence continues at coordinate 1,891,172 of NZ_JACEHJ010000002.1, read as the reverse complement.
ACGCGATGAAGAGTACTCCGGGGATGAGCTTCCTGGATGGTATCGGTAACGGTTTAGGTTACAGTGTGGTACTGCTGGTGGTTGCCTTTATCCGCGAACTGGGTGGTTCAGGTTCAGTGTTCGGCGTACAAATTATGCCACTGATCAGTGAAGGCGGCTGGTATCAGCCTATGGGTATCCTGTTGATGCCACCAAGCGCCTTTATCATTATCGCCTGCTTTATCTGGGTATTGCGGACTTTCCGCCCAGAGCAGGTTGAGAAAAAGGCTTAAGGAGTAACGCATGGAACATTATATTAGCCTGTTTGTACGTGCCGTTTTTATTGAAAACCTGGCACTGGCCTTCTTCCTCGGTATGTGTACCTTCCTGGCGGTATCGCAGAAGATTAAAACTGCCTTTGGTTTAGGTGTTGCGGTTATCGTGGTACTGGGTATTTCCGTGCCGGTGAACAATCTGGTGTACGCTAATCTGTTAGCTCCGGGCGCTTTAGCCTGGGCCGGTTTCCCGGATGCAGATTTAAGCTTCCTCGGCTTTCTGACCTATATCGGCGTTATTGCGGCGCTGGTACAGATCCTGGAGATGGCGTTGGATAAGTATTTCCCTGCGCTGTACAACGCCCTGGGGATCTTCCTGCCGCTGATCACAGTAAACTGTGCGATCTTCGGTGCGGTAGCCTTTATGGTTGAGCGTGACTACACCTTCGGTGAGAGCGTGGTATTCGGTTTAGGTAGTGGTGTCGGCTGGGCGCTGGCGATTACCTTACTGGCTGCAGTACGTGAAAAACTGAAGTATGCCGATATTCCGGATGGCTTACGCGGTCTGGGCACTACCTTCCTGGTAGTAGGGTTAATGGGATTAGGCTTTATGTCCTTCTCCGGCGTTCAACTGTAAGCAGTAGAGGAATAGCACCATGCAAGAGATTTATCTTGGCGTTGGCATGTTCACTGTCGTGGTACTGGCGCTGGTATTTATTATCCTGGCCGCCAAGTCAAAGCTGGTTGCCAGCGGCGACATTACCATCAGTGTTAACGGTGATCCAAGCAAAGCCATTAAAACCAAAGCCGGCGGCAAGCTATTAAGCGTACTTGCCGATAACGGTATTTTCCTGTCATCTGCCTGTGGTGGCGGTGGTTCCTGCGGTCAGTGCCGGGTACATGTGCACGCTGGTGGCGGTGAAATTCTGCCAACTGAGCTGGGCCACATCACCAAGGGTGAAGCCCGTGAGGGTTGCCGATTATCCTGTCAGGTTAATGTTAAATCTGATATGGAGATCGAGGTAGAACCGGAGATTTTCGGCATCAAGAAATGGGACTGTACTGTTATCTCTAACGATAACAAAGCGACCTTTATCAAAGAACTGAAGCTGCAGATCCCGGATGGCGAATCTGTGCCGTTCCGTGCCGGTGGTTATATTCAGATCGAAGCGCCAGCCCACCATGTTAAGTACAAGGATTTTGATATTCCTGAACAGTACCGTGGTGATTGGGAACGCTTTAAGTTCTTTACGCTGGAATCTAAAGTTGATGAGCCGACCATTCGTGCTTACTCAATGGCGAACTATCCGGAAGAAGAAGGCATTATTATGCTGAACGTGCGGATCGCAACGCCGCCACCAAATAACCTGACATTACCTTGCGGTAAGATGTCGTCCTTTATCTGGTCGTTAAAAGCCGGTGACAAGGTGACGATTTCCGGTCCATTTGGTGAGTTCTTTGCCAAGGATACCGATGCTGAGATGGTATTTATCGGTGGTGGTGCCGGTATGGCGCCAATGCGGTCGCACATTTTTGACCAGTTACGCCGCTTAAAATCCAAGCGTAAGATCAGCTTCTGGTATGGCGCCCGCTCTAAGCGCGAAATGTTCTATGTCGAAGATTTCGATATGCTGGCAGCAGAGAATGAAAACTTCGTATGGCATACGGCGTTGTCAGATCCGCAGCCAGAGGACAACTGGACAGGTTATACCGGTTTTATTCATAACGTGATTTATGAAAACTACCTGAAAAACCACAAAGCGCCGGAAGACTGTGAATTCTATATGTGTGGTCCGCCAATGATGAACAAGGCAGTGATCAACATGTTGAAAGACTTAGGTGTAGAAGACGACAACATTCTGTTGGACGACTTCGGTGGTTAATCAACCGCAAACACGGTAAAATAGGGGCGACTTGGTCGCCCCTTTTCTTTTGCCGGAGTAGTAAATATGTGGTCTGTCTGTCGTTTGTTTCCGCTGTTGTTGCTGTTACTTGTGGTGGGGTGTCAGCCCGCACAGCAGGCGAAAGAGTATCAGCTAGAAGGCAAGACCATGGGCACTTACTATGTGGTGAAATTCTACAGTGAACAGCAGCCGGATCTGACTGCACTGCAGCAAGAGCTGGATACTGAGCTGGAACTGATCAACGATCTGATGTCGACCTATCGGCCGGAGTCAGAACTGATGCGCTTTAACCGTCAGCAGACTACTGAGCCGGTCACGCTCACGCCACAAACTGCGAAGGTGATTGCCGAAGCAATCCGGATTGGTCGGCAAAGCGGTGGCATTCTGGATGTGACTGTTGGCCCCTTGGTTGAATTGTGGGGCTTTGGTGCTCAGGGACGCATTACTCATGCCCCGGAGCAAGCCCAACTGGATGCCATTCGCGCTTATGTCGGGATAGATAAAATTGCGTTAGAGGGGCAGGTGCTGCGCAAACTTGAACCGCGGGTGGCGATTGATTTATCGACTATTGCCAAGGGTTATGGTGTAGATCGCCTGGCTGAAATTCTGCTGGCACATGGTTATCAAAGCTTTATGGTCGATATTGGCGGTGATATGCGGGTAGGTACTGCCAAGCCAAGCGGCCCCTGGAAGATTGCGATTGAGCGTCCGGTCAGTAACGAACGTTCAGTACAGCGGATTTTGGCGTTACAGAATATCGCCCTGGCAACGTCAGGTGATTATCGCAACTACTTTGAAGAAGACGGTATCCGCTATTCACATCTGATTGACCCGCGTAGCGGCAAGCCCATTCAGCATAAGACTGTATCCAGTACTGTGCTGCATCCGGATGCGATTGTTGCCGATGCTTATGCCACCACCTTAAATGTGTTGCCTGCTGATGAGGCGCTTGCCTTTGCCAATCAGCACCAGCTGGCAGCGATCCTGATTGTAAAAACCGAAACCGGTTTTGAAGAGCGCTATTCTGATGCGTTCACACCTTTTTTAAATTAATCCTGAGGTAGCGTATGACGATCTTTTTGCTGACATTTGGGCTGTTTTTGGTGGTGGTGGTAGCGATGGCGGTCGGCTATCTGCTGCAGCGCAAAACGCTGGCCGGCAGTTGTGGCGGTTTAGGTGAGCTGGGCATAGATAAAGCCTGTGATTGTGATAAGCCGTGCGAAAAGCGGCAAAAACGGCTGGAAAAAGAAAAATTCTGGCAGGATAACAAAATTATCTAACGTCCTTTCTTCTTACTGCGGGTCGCGTCCAAGCGTCCCGCCGGAACTGATATGCTCGAGCAACTGTTCAAAATATCCGCCCGCCACAGCTCGGTCCGCAAGGAGCTTTTGGCCGGTCTGACGACCTTTATGGCGATGTCTTATGTACTGTTTGTCAATCCCAGCTTACTGGCGCAGGCCGGTATGGATCATGGCGCGGTCTTTGTCGCAACCTGTCTGGCCGCTGCACTGGGCTGTGTATTGATGGGGCTGTTGGCGAATCTACCGATCGCCCTGGCACCGGGTATGGGGCTAAATGCCTTTTTTACTTATGTGATAGTACTGGAGCAGGGCTATAGCTGGCAGACGGCGCTGGCTGCGGTATTCTTTTCCGGTTGTTTGTTTTTACTGCTAAGCATTTTTAAGATCCGGGAATGGATTATTAACAGTATCCCCTTGCCGTTAAAACTGGGTATTGCTGCCGGCATCGGCATGTTTCTGGCGTTGATCGCGCTGAAAACGGCCAATATTATCGTTGCCAGCCCGGCAACACTGGTTACTCTTGGTGATCTGCATAGTCCACAGGTACTGCTAGCTATTGCCGGCTTCTTTCTGATCTTTGCGCTGGCGCATCGCGGTTGGCATAGCGCTGTCCTGGTCAGTATTTTGCTGGTAACCCTGGCCGCCTGGTGGTTAGGTGACAGTGAGTTTAGCGGTATCGTTGCTATGCCACCCTCGCTGGCACCGACCTTTATGCAGCTGGATTTCACGGCAGCGCTGACACTGAGCATTATCCCGGTAGTACTGACCTTACTGTTTCTCGATTTATTTGATACCTCAGGTACGCTGGTAGCGGTAACCCAAAAAGCGGGCTTGTTACAAGCAGATGGCAAGGTGCCGGACTTAAGCCGTGCGCTTGTGGCCGATAGCAGCGCCAGTATGGTTGGCGCCTTGTTGGGGACTTCAACTACCACCAGCTATGTCGAAAGTACCAGTGGTGTGGCGGCAGGTGGGCGCACCGGGCTGACTGCTATTGTAACAGGCCTGCTGTTTTTATTGGCCTTGTGGTTTTCACCACTGGCTGCCATGGTACCGGGCTATGCTACCGCAGGAGCCTTGCTGTATGTAGCGACTTTGATGCTGACCAGCTTACAGCATGTTGAATGGGATGATATGTTGCAGGCGGTACCGGTCGCGGTAGTGCTGATTATGATGCCGCTCACCTTTTCGATTGCCGATGGTATTGGTATGGGTTTTATCAGCTACGCCGTACTTTGTCTGCTCACCGGTAAAGTGGAACGAACTACCCTGAGTGTCTGGCTGTTGGCGCTGATTTTTATGGCGAAATTTATTTTCGCCTGACTTGTTCTGCTGCCTGATGCTCGTTATGCTGTGACCAGGGTAGTTTAGCAAAGGAAGGTACAGACCAGATGAAGCTCAGAGCCACGCTGCTGGTCTATATTATTCCTTTATTGGTGCTGCCGGTGCTGGCATTGGGCTACCTGGCTTATCAGTTTAGCGGCCAGTATCAACAACAAGAGTATTACAATCAGGTCGCGTTAAAGCTGCAACAACAACAACAAGAGTTAAATGAGTTTTTGTTGTTTCATCAGATCCGGCTTTCGGTATTGGCTACGGCCCGTACCTTAGTACAGCATATCCAACAACCGCTACCCGAGAGTCGGGAGTTAACCCGCCAGTTATTTCAAAAGTTCGTTGAGCAGGACGCCAATATTCACGCTATCAAGCTGTTACGTCTAAATGGTGATGAAGATACGCTTTATCCTACTGCCAGCACTGAGCAAACCGTCCCCGAGCGCTTTAGAAATGAGTATTTTTCTGCCATTCAGGGCATGATAGATGAGCAGGGTATCTTTATTGCACCAGATGGCGCAGAGCGGCAACTGAAGTTATTTTTTGCCCGTAAGCTTTATCTGCCGGACAGCGCCGGCAACCGTCAGCTGTGGGGCTATTTGCTGATCGTCACTGAGCCGGCGGCGTTTGCCAGAGTAGTGCAGGACCCGGTAACGCCACAAAGTGTAACCTTAATTATCAACCGCACGGCAACCATTGCCTACGCCGCAAATGAGGCCCTGATTGGCAGCGCCTTTACCCCCAGCCATTATCGGGCCTTGCAGCAAAGTATCGACCAGACCCGGTTCAGTCAGGGTTTATTACTCGGCCAACCCAAGCTATTGGTAGGCCGTAATCTGGCCGGTCCCTATCAGCTGTTATATGGCATTGATGCCGCTGAGCTGTACCAGGATGCCGCCAACTGGCCGCTATGGATTGCCATCTTTACCCTTACCTTGGCGTTGTTGGCCCCTTTGTTGATTTATCGATTATTGATCCGGCAGGTGTTTGAGCCTGTTCGGCAACTCACTTTAGCCAAAACTGCGGTGGGTAAGGGGGATCTGTCTTTTGTGCTGGAGCCGCGGCGGCCGGATGAACTCGGTGATATGTTTGCTGCTTTTAATGTGATGGTCCGGCAATTGCGTGTCTATCGGGAGCGGGAGCTGGCGTATAAGCAGCAACTGGAAGAGAAGGTACTACAACGCACTCAGGCGCTCGCCCGGGCTAATGATGATCTGGCCGCCGCTAACCAGGAGTTGATCGTAGCGCGGGAGCTGGCGGAGCAAGCCAACCGGTTAAAAAGTGTATTTTTAGCTAATATGAGCCATGAAATCCGCACGCCGCTGACGGCAGTGATCGGTTTTAGCCAGCAGGCCTTGCAGGAGCAGGACGCCTCGCGGCGCTCTGACTATCTTAGCCGGGTGCTGCGCAGTAGTGAGCATTTACTGCAGCTGATTAATGATATTCTGGATCTGTCGAAAATCGAAGCGGAGAAACTGGAGTTACAGCCAGAGCATTTTAACTATCTGGCGATGCTGGATGAAATTTATCAGCAGATCCGGGAACAAGCGATGCAGAAAGGTTTGGCCTGCCAGCTGGAGCTGCATTTCCCGCTGCCTGCTGAGCTCTTTAACGACAGTTTACGGGTGCGTCAGGTATTGCTGAATCTGACCAGTAATGCGGTTAAATTTACCCGCAAAGGTAAAATTGTGATTAGTGTCAGCTATCAGCCGCTGCGTGCGCTATTATCAATTAAGATAAAAGATACCGGCATTGGCATGACGGCTGAAGAAGTCTCCCGCTTGTTTCAACCTTTCGTTCAGGCCGATGCGACTGTTACCCGGCACTTTGGCGGTACCGGTCTTGGCCTCTGTATTTCGAAGAAGCTGATGGAGCAAATGGATGGCGATATCCAGGTGCAAAGTGTCAAAGGTGTGGGGAGTAGCTTCGAAGTACAGTTTCGGTTGGCGCCAAATCCAAGATTGGTCGACAGTTATCAAAGCTGCACTGCGGCGGCGGAACCAAGCCAGCCATTAACCCTGCCGGCTTCGTTACGGGTATTGGTTGCGGAAGATAATCCAGACAATCAACTACTGCTGGAACTGATGCTACAACAGCTTGGGCTGGAACATGTTATGGTGGAGAATGGTCATCAGGCGGTGGAGCGGGTGCTGGTCGAGTCTTTTGATTTGATTTTTATGGATATGCAAATGCCGGTGATGGGCGGCGAGGAGGCAACCCGGTTAATTCGTCTGGCCGGGATCCAAACACCTATTGTCGCCGTTACTGCTAATGTGATGACTGAAGACGCAGAGCGTTATCGTCAGGCCGGTTGTCAGGACATTCTGGCCAAGCCGGTGGTGCCACAGCAATTCCAGCAGATGATTCAGCGTTATGCCCGACAAAATGTCGGTAAAGCGTCAGCGCTGGAGCAGCAACTGGCGGCTGATCCGGCGATGCAGCTGTTACTGCAACAATTCCGGCAGCAATTACCGGCACTGTTAGCAGAATTGCAGCAATTGGCCGCTGCGGCTGACTGGTCAGCACTTGGCTTTGCGGCGCACAGTTTAAAAGGCAGTGCTGGCAGTATGGGTTATCCGGAACTGACCAGATTAGCGGGCTTGCTGGAGAAGTCGGCAAGTCAGGCAGCGAAAGATGAGATATTCAGGTTGTTGCAACAAATGGACGGTGAGTTAGCACCGCTGGCAGAAGCAGGGTCAACAGAGGAATTATCACAGCAATGAGCGCACAACAAGCATTACTGACCATTCTGGATGAAAAGATTAAAACTGATCGCTTACTGCTACCGACCCTGCCGGAGATCGCGCTGCGGGTTCGACAGTATGCCGATGATTCTGAGGTGACCCTGGCGCAAATGGCTGAGATTATTGCGCAGGATCCGGCGCTGGCTGCCCGCCTGATGAAACTGGCGAACAGTGCCTTTCTGGGACGGGCCATCAAATGCAATACACTGCAACAGGCCGTGACCCGGATCGGTTTAAGTCAGATTAAGCATGTGGCGACAGCCTTAGCGCTGGAGCAGCTGTTTGTGTCTAAATATAAACTGGTGCAGCAACAATTGGATAAACTGTGGGCTGATAATGTACAGGTTGCGACTATCGCTGTGACCTGTTTGAAACTGCACCAGCAACATAACCGTGCTTGCACCCTCAGTAGCGATGTGATGACGCTCTGCGCTCTGGTGCATAATATCGGTGCACTGGCGGTGATTGCCGAGGCTGAGCGTCATCCGGAGGTGTTTGGGCACCCGGTGTTTTTACATAATCTGGTTGAGAAAGTCAGCCCCTATATCAGCGTGAAAATACTGCAGGCTTGGGATTTTGGCGCGGAGTTTCAGAGCGCGGCCAAAAACTGGCGCCTCTGTCAGGGGGGAGTACCACCGGATTATACGGATTTTATCCGGCTGGCAGCCATCTCCCGAGGCTACTATAAGTCGGCAGAAGCTGAAATCAAGTTACTGCAATATTATTTGCAGCAGCAGCTGATCACTGTACCCGAATTTAACAAGCAACCGGTATTTACTGAACTTTATAATGATATTCGTTGCTTGTTTAGCTAGAACATCAGGGGCTGCCTAACCGCTAAGATATGGCAGCCTCTGACAGCTTTAATGACTGCCGTTTACCTGAGCGCTGATTGCCTGTAATGCCTGATCCAGACTATCGGCCATCAGGATCAGATCCGCATCCAGGCGACTAATTAAATCATCCCAGCCGAGTTCCTCGTTTTGCTCAAACAGGGCGTCCGGATATTGGATCTGCTTTATACCGCCATCATCAGCGACGGTCAAAGCTAAACCTTGCTCTTGTTGTAAACTGAGCCGGGTAACCAGTTTATCCTGCAAATGGGTCTGCACCTCATCAGCAGTAAGTAGGTGGTTACTAAATTTAACCTTGGCACCTTCCTCATCTGGCGCTTTCAGCTCAACTGCGGCGCCCAGCTGAAATTGTGCCGGCAAGGACTGCTGTTGCAGCCAAAGTTGCAGTTGTTGATTCAATTTATGACTATCCAGCCAGGGCAGGGCAGGCAATGAGCCTAACGCCTTGCGCAGCAGAGCCAGGATATCCTCGGCTTTGCTGGCACTACCGGTGTTTAATACCAACCATTGCCGTTCTGCATCGTAATAGCCCTGAGTCAGGCTGGAGCGGCTGAAGGCTCTGGGCAATAACGTCTGGATCAGATCTTCTTTTAGTGCCTGCTTCTCTTTGCGACTCAGCGGCCGACCGGCCTCTGTGGCTGCCGCGTCCAGTTTCGGCGCCAGTTCTTCATTAATCACTGCTGCCGGCAACACCTTTTCCTGACGTTTTATCGCGAAATACCAGCGCTGATTTTGCTGATGGCTGTAGTGTTTGATTGAGGGATGCAGCGGGAAGCTAAAACCGCTGCGTACCGCTTCCTGGCCACTACAGGGGGTAAATTTGTATTCCGCCAGCGCCTGTTCCAGCGCGGCAGCTTCAATTGTTAAAGGCGCACTTAACCGGTACACCCGCACATTTTTAAACCACATAACAACTTAACTTCCGTTTCATTAAAGACGCTGCAGTATAACCTGCCTTAGCGAGGCAATCTTGGTTTTTTCGGGAAGTTGATATGATAATGCAAGCCCTTGCCCGGGCTGCTGTTGGCCTCAATACTGCCGCCCAGCGTCTGCCGTACCAGGTTGTAAGCGATATGAGTGCCAAGGCCACTGCCGCCCTGATCGCGTTTGGTGGTAAAGAAAGGATGGAACAGTTTCTCCAGTTGCGCCTCTGATAAACCGATACCGTTATCACTGTAATGGATATCAATATTATCGGCGTCGTCCGTAACGGTGATCCGGATCAATCCTTGCTCAATCCCCTCAAAACCGTGAATTAACGAGTTCATCAGGAAATTGGTAAAGATTTGTGAGATAGCGCCTGCCGGACAATCCAGAATAATATTCTCGGCACAGTTAACTTCGAGCTGGTGTTTGGTTTTTTTGAAGTGTGGCTGCAGCGAGCGAATAATTTCGTGAATATAGTGGCACAGATTTATGGTACGGATCGCTTCACTCGCTTGGTCGACCGCAATTTGCTTAAAGCTGGCAATCAGCTCCGACGCCCGGCTCAGATTGGATTGCAGCAAGTCGGTACTTTGGCCGGCTTCAGATAGAAAATCTTCCAGCATTTTCGGGGTAAGGGTTTTTTCACGAAAGGCCTGCTCCAGTTGACGCAAGCGCTCTGCCAGAAAACTGGTGGCCGTTACGCCAATACCGACCGGAGTATTCACCTCGTGGGTTATGCCGGCGACCAAACCACCCAAGGCGGCCATTTTTTCTGATTGTACCAACCGGTCCTGCGCCTGATTCAGGTTATCAATGGTGTCCTGCAGTTCCCGTTGCTTTTGCCGCAGGTCGAGTTCGGTCTGGCGACGCTGTTCGATTTCCTCGCGCAGCGCCTGCTTCTTCTGCAGCAATTCCTGTTTCTGTTGCTGTAGATCCATCATCGCCTGACTTAAACCTGAGGTTTTACGGGCAACTTCCTGCTCCAGCAGTAAATTTTGCTGATCCAGTTTGTTGTTGGATAACATCAGTTGCTGCTGCGTTTGCTTTAACTGCTGCTGATTATCCTGCAAGCGGTCAATTAACTTATTGTAGGCATTCGCCATTACTGTCAGTTCGGCACCTTCATCTGGCGTAATACGTACTTTAGAGCCGTCCAACTGGTCCAAATCCAGACTTTCAATCTGCTGGCTCAGATCTGCCAGCGGCTCGGTCAGATAACGCCGGAAAGCCATTAAAAACAAAATAATCAAAAAAGTGGTTTTTAGCATCGCATTACCAATCAGGAAATAGATGCCCATTTCAATCCGTTCAATGACTACTTTGCGACTAGAGAACAGAGTAACATCACCAACCTGGCTGGTACGGCCGGAAAATTCGAAGATCAATGGGAAGGTATAACCAAAGATGCCGCTTTGCTGGTCGCTCAGACTGAGTTCCTGCTGTACCAGTTGGTTGCTAAAGCGTTGCTGAATGTCGATATAGCGGCCGGACTGGGTTATAACAGTACCGTTATCATCCCGGACAATGACCCCTTCAATGGCAGGTACCGCCAGCAGACCGTCGGCGATATTCAGCGTTTGTGGGGTATTAAGCTCCCAGATAGCCCGGGTAAGACTACCGGCGAAGGTTTGTTGTAAGGTCGTCAGTTCGTTGCGGATAAAGCTTTTGGCATTGTAGTACTCGGCCACGATCTGACCCAGGGTGACGATCAGCGTCAAGATAAAATAAACCGATAAAACCTTGGTCAGCAGCTTTTTAGACAGGCTGGTTTGCGGCATGGAGTCACCCTGATTGGCGTTCGGAGCAAAAAGCGATTCACTCCTGCTACCATAGCGAATATAGTTGTTATTTAAAATAATTATTTCACAAAATAGAAGAGTTTTGGCAATAGACTTTCGCCTCAGGAGTGATAACGGCATGAATCTTAATCTGCAACGACTGGTTAATCAGTTACCTGGTGCTGTATTGGTGCTGAATAGCCGTTATCAGCTGAGCTATGTTAACGCCTTTTTATGCCAACAGTTGGAGTTACCCGAAGCCCAGATCCTGGGGCAGGATTTTTTCAGCCTGTTCCCGGAAGTACCTAAGAGCTGGTTCTGCCGTAAAATGGCTGAGGTGTTGCAGCAGCAACAAACTCAGCAGCTGAGCTGGCAACAACGTTTGTATTTGCTCAAGCTGCCGCGCCAGGCAAAGGCTGAACAAAGTGAGTTCCAGATGGCGCAGAATGTCAGCTTTATCCCGCTGAGTAATCCGCAGGAGGAGGCACAACTGGCACTGTGGCTGGAAGATGCCAGCGAGGCCGCCCGCTACCACGCTGAGGTGTTATTTAAAACGCAACAACTGAAACAGCTGGATCGTTTCGATACGCTAACGGCCTTACCAAATTGGCAATATCTGCAACAGCAATTGCAACTGGAACTGACCCGGGCTGAGCGCTACCAGCGGCCTTTAGCGTTACTGCGTTTCGAATTGGATCGTTTCAAACTGCTCAATGATCAATACGGCCATCAACACGGCGACCAGATGTTACAGGGGCTGGCCCGCCAGTTTAGCGCCTTGTTGCGCGATAATGATTTACTGGCGCGCTTGGCCGGAGCAGAGTTTGCCGTGATCTTGCCCGATACTGAGCTGGCTGGGGCTATTGAGGTTGCCCAGCGGTTGCGTCAGCAAATGGAGCAATTCTGTGCTGTGCAAAGTGCGGCCGTAAAGTTGACGATTAGCTGCGGTATCAGCACTGGCACAGCAGGCTGCAGTGTCGAAACTATGCTGCAACAAGCGGATCAGGCCTTGTATCAGGCCAAGCGGGCCGGGCGTAACCAGATCAGTATCTGGAGCGAGGCTGCGCTGGCTTAGCGTCGTGGCTGCCCACCCACAATAACAACTTAGAAAAGGTTTGACAGACGTCTAAAAGTCTGTGCATAGTGTAGTCTATGAATATAAAAGCAGCAGTACTCACCACCATTATTACCACCACCAACCCCGCGGGGTAGGAGGTCGGCGGTGTGCTGTCTGTAAAAAGGCCCGTGACCTCAAAGGTTCCGGGCCTTTTTTTTGGCCACTTGGCCCAGGTTAACCGGCGTTGATCACGCAACATAGCGTGACAGCCGGTTGACTAACAAAGGTCTGCGATAACAAAACGACTAAAGACTTGGATGCGCGAGGAGAAATTATGAGGGTGCTAAAATTTGGCGGGTCATCGCTGGCGTCGGTGGCCAGATTTTCTGAAGTGGCGCAAATTGTGTTGCAGCAGGCAACAACAGAACAAGTCTGTCTGGTGTTATCGGCCCCGCAGGGGGTAACCAATATGCTGGTCGAATTAACCGATCTGGCCTATCTGGGAGCAGACTTTCAGTCACCGCTAAGCCAGCTTGAGCAGCGTTATCAGCAGCTGTTAGCCGCGATACCGGGCGTCAGTGAGGCACGCCGGCAGCAAGTGCAGGCGCTGATCAACAGCCAGATCCAGCAGCTAGGCTGGCAGTTACAGGGCATGAGTTTATTAAAGTTTTGCCCGGATCATATTAAAGCGCAGATCCTGGGCCTGGGCGAGCAGTTCAGCGTGGCACTGATGACGGCCTTGTTAGAGGGGCAAGGTGCGGATGTGCAGGCGCTGGACTCGGTAAAGCTGGTGAAAAGTCAGGGTGATTTTTTAAATGCCACTGCCGATGTAGCGGCGACAGCAACCGTGATTGATGCCGCTATGGCGGCGACACCTGCCAGCATCTATGTGATGGCAGGCTTTGTTTCCAGTAACGCCCAGGGCGAGACGGCCTTATTGGGACGCAATGGTTCGGATTATTCCGCCGCCGTCATTGCTGCGGCGATCAAAGCCAGTGCCTGTGAGATCTGGACCGATGTCGATGGCGTCTACAGTGCCGATCCGCGGCAGGTGAAACAAACCCGCTTAATCGATCGTCTGTCTTACGATGAGGCGATGGAGTTATCTTATTTCGGTGCTAAGGTGCTGCATCCGAAAACAATCGGCCCGCTGGCGCGGGTGCAAATTCCCTGTTATATCAAAAATACCCTTAACCCCAGTGCGCCGGGCACCTGTATCGATGTGGAAGGCGATGGTGAAGCGCTGGTGAAGGGCATTTCCAGCCTTGAGCATCTGGCGCTGATTACGGTATCTGGCCCGGGTTTAAAGGGCGTGGTGGGCATGGCCAGCCGGGTATTTGCCGCCATGGCGCGCGCACAGATTTCGGTAAGCTTAATTACCCAGTCCTCGTCGGAATTTAGCATCAGCTTCTGTGTGCCGCAGCTGCATCTGGTGGCGGCGAAAAAGGCGCTGGAAGCCGAGTTCGAATTAGAATTGCAAAACAAACTGCTACGGCCATTAGCCATCCAATCCGATATGGCGATTGTCAGCCTGGTCGGCGATGGCATGCGGCAGCACAGAGGTGTGGCTGCGAAGTTCTTCGCTTCGCTGGCGCAGGCGCGGGTGAACGTGGTGGCCATTGCTCAGGATAGCAGTGAGCGCTCGATTTCTGCGGTGGTCGAGCAGCGCAGCTGTCAGAATGCGGTTAAAGTCTGCCATGAGAACTTCTTCAGCCATATCCCCAGTATTGATGTGTTTCTGGTCGGTTGCGGGGTGGTCGGCAGTGAATTACTGGCCCAGATCGAACGGCAACAAGCCTTTTTACAGCAGCGCCAGGTTAAGCTTACCGTATATGGCATTGCCAATAGTAAGCAGCTGTTATTGGCGAAAGACGGTGTGGATCTGAAAAACTGGCAGCCGGCATTGGCAGAGGCCAATGCACAGTTTTCGCTGGCGGAGTTAAACCGCTTTGTACAGGAACAGCATTTAACCAATCCGGTACTGGTCGATTGCACCAGTGCCCAGGCAGTCGCGGACCAGTATGCAGATTTTCTGGCAGCCGGCTTCCATGTCGTTACGCCAAACAAAAAAGCCAATACCAGCAGCCTGGAGTATTACCATCGCTTGCGTGCTGTTGCCCAGCAGCAACGGCGGCGCTTTTTGTATGAAACCACGGTCGGTGCCGGTTTACCGGTAATCGATACCCTGCAAGGGCTGCTAAATGCCGGCGACCAGTTGCTGGCCTTTGAAGGCATTTTATCTGGCTCCTTATCCTATATCTTTGGCGAGTTGGAAGCCGGAGTGCCGCTGTCGGTGGTGACCGCCAAAGCCCGGGCTATGGGCTTTACAGAGCCTGATCCGCGCGATGACTTATCTGGCATGGATGTGGCACGCAAGCTGCTGATTATGGCGCGCGAAGCAGGCTTAATGCTGGATCTGAATGAAGTGGAAGTGGACTCGGTGTTGCCGGCCGGTTTTGCTGCCGGCGCTAACGTCGAAGATTTTATGGTGCAGCTGCCGCAGTTGGATCAGGCCTTTGCTGAGCGGCTGGCCGCGGCCAAAGCTGAGGGTAAGGTGCTGCGTTATATCGGCGAGATCCGCGATGGCAAATGTAAGGTCGCGATTAAAGCGCTGGCGGCTGATCATCCGCTGGCCAAAGTAAAAGACGGTGAGAATGCGCTGTCGATCTTAAGCCGCTATTATCAGCCTATCCCCTTTGTGCTGCGTGGTTATGGTGCCGGTGCCGCTGTGACCTCTGCCGGGGTCTTTAGCGATATTCTGCGCACCCTGAGCTGGCAGCAGCAGGTATAGTCTATGCAGTCACATTCAACTAAACGTTATTATGCGCCGGCCTCGACCGGCAATCTCAGCGTCGGTTTTGACTTGCTGGGCGCCGCCTTTGAACCGGTAGACGGCAGCCTGCTTGGTGATGAGCTGCTGATCCTGGGCGAAGCGACAGAGCTCAGTTTGCAGCTAAGTGGCCGCTATCTGCATCAGCTACCGGCGGCAACCGAAGATAATCTGGTGTTTAAAGCCTTTTATGCCTTTGAACAGGCACTGGGCCAGCCATTACCGCGCTTGCGTTTGCAACTTAACAAGCATTTGCCGGTTGGCAGTGGTTTAGGCTCCAGCGCCTGTTCAATCGTCGTGGCTTTTTATGCCTTTAATGACTATTTCGGCCAGCCGTTTAGCCAGAGTGAGCTGCTACAGTTAATGGCGGTGGCGGAGGGCGGGGTCAGTGGCAGTGTGCATTATGACAATGTGGCGCCATCTTATTATGGTGGCTTACAGCTGATGTTACCGGATAGTGCGCAGATTTGCCGCAGCTTGCCCTGGTTCGAACATTGGCGGGTGGTGCTCTGTTATCCGGGTACTGTACTCTCGACCAAGGCTGCACGCGCTGTCTTGCCACAGCAGTTAAGTTTAACCGACAGTATCGCCTTTGCCGGTATGCTTAGTCGCTTTGTCAGTGCGCTCTACGCCGGCGATGAACAGGATGCCGCGGCGGCGTTACAGGATAGGGTGGCAGAGCCGGCCCGGCAGAGTCTGATGCCGGAATTGTTGCCCTTGCGTACCGCCCTAAGTGAGCAAGGGGTGCTACATCTGGGCATTTCCGGTGCCGGCCCGACCGTATTTGCGCTTTGCCGGGATGATGCACAGGCTGCCGCGACGGCGGCTTACCTTAATGCCCATTATGCCAAGAATCAGGACGCGCTGACCGCCATTTGCCGGTTAGCGCCACAGGGCGCCAGAGCGCTCGCGGAGTAATAAAGATGATGTTAACGAATTTAAAAGTCCCAACCGAACAAGTCAGTTTTTTACAGGCGGTGCGACAGGGCCTGGGCCAGCAACAAGGCTTATTTTTCCCAACCAGCTGGCCAAAGCTGAATATTGACGCTTTACTCGCCTTACCGCTGGTAGAACGCAGTACCAAGATTTTATCTGCCTTGATTGGCGATGAGCTAACCGAGGCTGAAGTCGCTCAGATGGTGAGCGCCGCCTTTACCTTTGCCGCGCCACTGGTACCCGTTACGGCGCAGACGTTTTGCCTGGAGCTGTTTCATGGCCCGACGCTGGCGTTTAAAGACTTTGGCGGCCGCTTTATGGCGCAGGCGCTGGCCAAAGCCCAGGGCGGGCGCAAAACCACTATTGTTACCGCCACCTCCGGCGATACCGGTGCGGCTGTGGCGCATGCCTTTTATCAGCAGCCTGGGGTAGAGGTAGTGATCCTGTACCCGAAAGGCAAGATCAGTCTGCTGCAGGAAAAGCTGTTTACCACTCTGGGGCAGAATATTACCACGCTGGCGGTGGATGGTGACTTTGACCAGTGTCAGGCGCTGGTTAAGCAAGTTTTTGATCAGCAGGAGCTGGTAAAAACCTACAATATTAACTCGGCCAACTCGATTAATATCAGTCGTTTATTTGCGCAAATCTGTTATTACTTTGAAGCTATTGCCCAACTGCCGGCCGAGCAACGCTCACAAGCGGTGATAGCGGTACCCAGCGGTAACTTTGGTAACCTGACTGCCGGTCTGATTGCTAAGGCGCTGGGGCTGCCGATTAAGCGGATGGTTGCTGCGACGAACCTGAATGATACCGTGCCGCGTTACTGGCAGAGCGGCCAGTGGCAACCCAACAAAACCATTGCCACTTTATCGAATGCGATGGACGTCAGTGCACCGAATAACTGGCCCAGGGTAGAAGCGCTGTTGGCGCAGGGGGTAGTGAGCCGGACTGATATCGAGGCGGTTAAGGTCGATGAAGATGATACCCAGCTTGGTATGCGCTTACTGGCGCAAGAGGGTTATCTGAGTGAGCCGCACGCGGCTGTTGCCTATAAGGCGTTAAAACGTAGCCTGCAGCCGGGTGAGGTGGGGATCTTCCTCGGTACGGCGCATCCGGCTAAGTTTAAAGAACAGGTAGAGAATATTTTAGGAACACCTATCGCTTTACCGGCGGCTTTGGCAAAATGTGCCGCTGAGCAAAGTTATAGCCGCGATATTCCGGCCGATTTTGCCACCCTGGAGCAGGTATTACGACAACTGGATAATCGCTGATGCAATGGCAGGACCTTCTTGGCAGTGAAAAGCAACAACCCTACTTTCAGCAAACGCTGACGGCGATCCAGCAGGCACGTGCCGGTGGCCAGGTGATCTATCCGCCGGACAGTGAAATCTTTAATGCGTTTAAGCTGACGCCGTTATCTGAGCTGAAGGTGGTGGTGCTGGGGCAGGATCCGTATCATGGCCCAAACCAGGCGCATGGGCTGGCGTTTTCGGTCAGGCCGGGCGTACGGGTGCCGCCTTCGTTGCTGAATATCTACAAGGAGCTGGCGCTGGAATATGCAGACTTTCAGGTGCCGTCACATGGCTACCTGCAAAGCTGGGCCGAGCAGGGCGTGTTATTGCTGAATACCGTGTTGACGGTGGTGGCAAATGAGCCGAATTCGCATCGCGCCCTGGGCTGGGAGCAATTTACTGATCAGGTGATCCGACAAATCAGCCAGCACTGTGAGCAACTGGTGTTTTTACTCTGGGGCTCTCATGCGCAGAAGAAAGCCCGGCTGATTGACGCCAACCGGCATCATATTCTGCAGGCACCCCACCCGTCGCCGTTATCAGCGCATCGCGGCTTTCTGGGCTGTGGTCATTTTTTACAGACCAATAGCCTGCTGCGTGCCGCCGGCAAAACGCCGGTTAACTGGCACTCAGTGCTTTAACTGACCGTGTCTTAGCTGATTTAACAGATAACGAAAATGAACAACGAAAAGGGCCTGCAGTTAACTGCAGGCCCTTTTGTTTATAATTCGATATCAATCAGTTCCGGTTCAATGGTCCAATCAATGTCACAAAGCTCTTTTTTCAGTCTTTGGCGTTCTTTCAATTCCTCGATTTCCCGCCATTTGCGTTTAACGGTGCGGGTTTTCGCCGCCGGACGTTCCAACATGTTCAGTAAGTCTTCGAAGCTTTCCATAATTACGGCCTCATCTGATTGTTGTTTCTTGTTGTTATTTTCAACAAGTTTCTACCACACTTTGTGTAAAAATAAAACTAAAAAGTGACAGTACGATGACGGCGTAAAAAATAAAGGCTGCCCGCGGGCAGCCTTGCTAATGCCAAACAGGATTTAGCGGTTTTGTTGGCGGAACAGGGCAATCAACTGCGCTGTTGAACTGTCGAACTGAGCGTCACCTTGCGCTTTAAGTGCTTGATAAATAGGTGTGGAAAGCTGCTTGCCCAGCTCAACGCCCCATTGGTCAAAGCTATTCAGTTGCCAGATCGCACCCTGACAGAACACCTTATGTTCATAGAGCGCGATCAGGGCGCCCAGATGATAGGGTGATAACTCATCCAGTAATAAAGTATTACTGGGTTTATTACCAGGTGACGCCTTATGCGGGGCTAATTCTTTCGCCGCCTGCTCCGTCATGCCCTGTGCCAGACATTCCTGATAGGCTTCCTGCTCGGTCTTACCCTGCATCAGCGCCTGGGTTTGCGCAAAGCAATGCGCGGCCAGCCGCTGGTGATGGTCCTGTAGCGGATGCGCGACCTTTAGCGGTAGCAGGAAGTCGGCTGGGATTTTCAGCTGGCTTTGATGCAATAACTGATGATAAGCATGCTGGCCATTGGTGCCGGCATCTCCCCAGATCACCGGGGCGGTGACATCGCTCAGTGGCTGGCCGCGGCGATCGACCGCCTTGCCATTACTTTCCATATCCAGTTGTTGCACATAAGACGGCAGTAAACGCAGATAATGGCTATAAGGCAGCAGCGCCTGCGCCTGACAGCCGAAACCGTTGATATACCAGATGCCCAGTAATGCCAGAATCACTGGCAGGTTTTCGCTAAAGGGCGCGTTAAAGAAATGCTGGTCCATGGCGGCGGCACCGGCTAACAGCTGATTAAAACCGTCATTACCAATCATCAGCGCGACCGGTAAGCCAATCGCTGACCAGAGCGAGTAACGGCCACCCACCCAGTCCCACATCGGCAGGATATGCTGTGGCACAATGCCAAATTCGGCGGCCGCCTGCACATTGGCAGAGGTGGCCCAGAAGTGTCGCGCGATAGCGGCTTTGTCTGCGCCCTGAGCACTAAACCAGGCGCGCAGCGCTAACGCATTTTGTTTGGTTTCTTCGGTGCCAAAGGATTTTGAAGCAACCACCACCAGTGTCGTCTCAGGCTGCAGTTGTTTGGTCAGATCGCTGACAATAGCGCCATCGATATTGCCGGCAAAGTGCAGTCGCACCGGACTACAATGATAGGGCGTCAGGGCTTCCACCGCCATTTGCGGGCCCAGCAGCGAGCCACCAATGCCGACCCAAATCAGATCGGTAATTGGCTTGCCGCTATAACCAAGGTAAGTCCCTTGGTGGAGCTGGTCGATTAGTGTCGCCATTTGTGCGCGACAGGCGCTAATCGCCGCACCGATATCCTCGCCATTTAGCCGCAGGTCTTGCAAATCTTGCTGCCGCAGCCGCGTATGCCAGACCGCACGCTGCTCGGTATTATTGATAGCGGCACCGGCTTGCATTTGCTGACACAGCTGGCGGATGCTGCTTTGGGCGGCCAGTTGCTGCAGGGTTTGCCAGCTGCTGTCGTCCAACAGATTTTTGGAGAAATCCAGCGTGATACCACAAGCTTTGGCACTAAAACGCGCAGCGCGATTTGGCTCAGCAGCAAATAACTGACGCAGCGGCTGTTGCCGCTCGGCCAATGGCTTTAATAAGGCAGTTAAACTGGCAGTCATGCGGTGCTCCCGTTACAGCTGGCTTTGGATCAGGCTTTCCAGCTTACGCTGGTCAATGGCAAATTTACGGATCCCGTCTGCCAGTTTTTCGGTCGCCATCGCATCTTCATTCAGTGCCCAGCGGAACTGTTGTTCGGTTAACGCCGCCGGTTTGGCCGACGTGACGCCTTGATCTTGCAGTTTCACTGCCAGCTCGCCATGTTGCTGGCTCAGTTCATCCAGCAGTGCCGGGCTGATCGTCAGGCGATCGCAACCGGCCAGTGCTAATACTTCGCCAATATTGCGGAAACTAGCGCCCATCACGATAGTACTGTAGCCATGCTGTTTAAAGAACTGATAAATTTCGCGCACCGACAACACGCCCGGATCGGTCTCGGCGGTATAGTCTTGCTTGGTATTGGCTTTGTACCAGTCCAGGATCCGGCCAACAAAGGGCGAAATCAGATAGACGCCGGCCTCGGCGCAAGCCCGCGCCTGTGCCAGATGGAACAGTAAGGTCAGGTTACATTGAATACCTTCCTGCTCCAGTACCTTGGCGGCCTGAATGCCTTCCCAGGTCGAGGCAATTTTGATCAGGATCCGGTCGGTGCCAATACCATTTTGTTGATACAGGGCCACTAACTGGCGCGCCTTGGCAATGGTCGCAGCGGTATCAAAGGATAAACGGGCATCGACTTCAGTAGACACCCGGCCCGGCACCAGCTTGCTGATGGCGGTGCCGACATCAACGGCGAATTTATCACTGGCTAAGGCCAGTTGCTGCGCTGGGTCCTGACTTTGTGTTTTGGCGTAAGCGATAGCCGCAGTCAGCATCGGTTTAGCAAAATCTAACTGGCTGGCATTTAACAACAAAGACGGGTTAGTGGTGGCATCCACTGGCCGGAATTGCTCGATGGCATTCAGGTCGCCACTGTCAACCACCACGGTGGTGACCGCTTTTAACTGAGTTAATAAATCTTTCATGTTATTCACTTACCATTTTGTTGGTTAATTGAGACTGATTATACGGCTAAACGGCTAAAAGTGTAGTAATAAAACAACAAATATCGTACTAAGTTCAGCCGATAAGCGGAGTGTTAGCCGGTCAACCTGCAGTATAGGTCGAGCGGCTGAACAAAAGATGACAAGCGGCCGCGCTCAGGCGGCAGTTCGCGGCAGGATCCTTTGCATTCGCGCCTGGAACAAGCATAATGGCGCCCTGCGTGATCTGCAAGGGCTGCCGCGCCAGTATTAAGGTTAGTCAGTTGTTGGGCTGGCTGAATCGCGGTTTTATCTAATGGCTTGCCGATCGCCAATGCCAGCGCCAGTTAACGTTTGATTTTGGCATATCTGATTTTCTGACCACTGATTTTTTGAAGAAAAGGAGCCCCGCTTATGTTGTTGCTGGTATCACCGGCTAAAGATCTCGACCTGACTCCGTCTGTCACACCCTTAGCGGTGACTCAGCCGGCGCTGTTAGCCGAGGCCACAGCGCTGGCCGCGATTTGCAAAACCCTGACGCCGGCTGATTTAAGCTCACTGATGCATATCAGTGACAAGCTGGCCGGCTTAAATGCCGCTCGTTTTGCCCAGTGGCAACCGCCTTTTACCCCTGACAATGCTAAAGCCGCGCTCTTTATGTTTAACGGCGATGTGTATCAGGGACTAGACGCAGCGACTTTATCGAAAGATGACCTGAGCTTTGCGCAGCAGCAACTGCGGATCTTAAGCGGCCTTTACGGCGTGCTCAGGCCTCTGGATCTGATGCAGGCCTATCGCTTGGAAATGGGCACCAGCCTGGCGAATCCGGCTGGTAAAGATTTGTATGCGTACTGGAAAAGCCGCTTAACCGCCCATCTGAATAGCGAGCTGGCCGCGCTGAATACCGATACGGTGTTAAATCTGGCGTCGCAGGAATATTTTAAGGCGGTCGATACCAAAGCCCTGCAGGCGCGGGTGATTAGCCCGGAGTTTAAAGATCTGAAAAATGGTCAGTACAAGATCATCAGCTTTTATGCCAAGAAAGCCCGCGGTTTAATGGCCCGTTATATGATTCAGCAGCGGCTAACGGCTCTGGAGGGTATCCAGGGCTTTAATCTGGCCGGCTATTACTACAGTGCTGAACATTCCCGTCCTGATAAGCCGGTGTTTTTGCGTGATCTGCCGCAATAACGGCTGATAGCGCTACTTTTCGTCACTATTGGCTACTATTCGCAACTGTTTGCGACTATTCGAGACTAAGTCGCCATTATGTTGCCACTAAGCGAAAATTCGCCGCGCGTTGCGGCGTTTTTTTCGCTAAAATAGCGCTTTGTTTGTCACCGAGCGTCAGCTAATGAAATTTCCCGGTCTGCGTAAAATCAAGCATTACTTTCCGGTCTCTCAGCCCAAACCGCAATTACCCAGTCTGGATGTGCGTCCGGCGCTGGATACCTATATTGTCGGTTTAGATCAAACCATTGTTGATGTGGTTGCCAGTGTTAGCGATGAGTTTCTGGCCAAATATGATATCCCTAAAGGTTTATCGAACCTGGTTGAACATGACAAAGCGAACCGGATTTATCATGAGCTGGTGGTCAATAACGCTATCTCCGATCATTTTGCCGGCGGCACCATCGGCAATACGATCCATAATTACTCGGTGCTGGCGGATGATAAATCGGTATTGCTGGGCGTGATGTCGGCCAATATTGCACTGGGTTCGCCTGCTTATCATTATGTTTGTCATACCAGCTCGAAAGTCGATATGAATCATCTGCAAGGGGTGGCGGGCGATATCGGGCGTGGTATTACCATGATCACGCCGGATGGCGAGCGCACCTTTGTGATTGACCCCAGTGATATGGATCAGCTGGCGCCGGACTATATTCCAACCCCCATTATTGCCGGTGCGGCGGCCTTTGTGGTCAGCGCTTATCCGCTTCGGGCAACAGGGCAACCGATCCAGCAGGCGATGTTAAAGGCATTGGCCGATGCCAAAGCCCATCAGGTGCCGGTGGTAATGAGCCTGGGTACCCGCCATCTGGTAGAAGAAAACCGCGCCCAGATCCTGCAAACCATTCATGATTACGTTAATGTGCTGGCAATGAACGAGCAGGAAGCCGAAGCCCTGACCGGGTTTCGCGATCCGCTGCTGGCAGCCGAGGCCGCACTGGAAATTACCGATATGGTGTTGATCACCGCCGGGGCAGAGGGCTTGTATCTGTGTGGCTATACTGACGAGCGCACTAAACGCGAGAGTTCAAATCCGATTAAGTCTGCCAGCCTGGCCGATTTTAACCGCTTTGAATTTAGCCGGCCAATGCTGCGCCGGCATTGCCAGCAGCCGCTGAAAGTCTATTCGCATATTGACCCTTACCTGGGCGGGCCGGAGCGGATTAAGAATACTAATGGTGCCGGAGATGGCGCCTTGTCGGCCATCCTGCACGATATGGCAGCTAACAGCTATCATAAGCAGGTACAGCCGCTGTCGAGCAAGCATGAGTTGCCTTATCTGGCCTATTCGTCATTTGCCCAGCTGTGTAAATATGCCAACCGGGTCAGTTATGAGATCCTGGTGCAAAATGCCCCCAGGCTGTCTAAAGGCCTGCCAGAGCGCGAAGACAGCCTGGAAGAAGCCTACTGGGAGCGTTAAGCAGCGGTGCTACCGATCACGGCTGATATTTATCTTGACGAAGAACTGCTGAATTGGCAGTTTGTCCGCGCTTCCGGCCCGGGTGGTCAGCATGTTAATAAGGTGTCGACGGCGGTGCTGTTGCAGCTGGATATTCGCCAGTCTGGTTTGCCAGATTGGCTGCAGCAGCGCTTGTTAAAGCTTGCCGATCATCGCATCAGCCAAAGCGGTAAGATTACGATTAAATGTCAGCAGAGCCGCAGTCAGGAGCAAAACCGCGAACTGGCGCTGGCACAGCTGCTGGCGCTGTTGCAAAGTGCCACTAAAACGCCGAAAAAACGGCTGGCGACTAAGCCCAGCTACAGCAGCCAGCAAAAGCGGCTGCAAAGCAAAAAGCAGCAAGGTCAGACCAAGGCGTTACGCCAGCAAAAGCGTTTTGATTAAGGCGGGCTTGAGTTTCCAACCTCTGTCACCTCTGCTGAAGATTTTTTCAGGTAACGTAAAATGTTATCCAGACTCATGCTGAAATACATAAACGAGAATAAAAAGGCAAACAGCTGATCGGTTAGATGACAGATAACTAACCCACAAATAAAAATCGTAATTTGCCGGAACAGTCCCAGCTTATTATCCTGATAAACTTCGTCAATAATATTTTTCATCGCACGCTCTCCTAAAAGTCTAAACTATAGGCAGTTTTTCTGGAAAAACTACCTTAAGTTCAGATTTTTAAGGCGCTTTTACTGGTTGGTTAGTAACCAGGCGCGAAAGCTGCGGCCTTTCATCTTGCTGTGATTCAGCTGTTGTAACGCGGCTTTATAGGCATTGCGGCTGACCGCGACATAGGCCCGGAAATCCTGCAGCTGAATTTTACCAATTTCGGCAAACGCCAGTTTATTATCGCGGGTCAGGGCGCCGACAATATCCGCCGGGCGTAATTTTTGTTTTTTACCGCCATCAATTTCCAGCGTCACCATGGCCGGCTGCCGCGGCTGATTGCTATTGGCGGCAGGCAACGGCAGCGGTTCAATTTCAATGGCAAAGGCTTGCTCCAGCGCGGCCAATTTGTGGCTGTCGTCGACGGTATACAGCGAGCAGGCTAAACCTTCGCTACCGGCACGACCGGTACGGCCGATACGATGAGTATGGGTTTCGACATCATGCGCCAGCTGATAATTGATCACCAGATCCAGCTTTTCGATATCCAGACCGCGGGCGGCGACATCGGTCGCCACTAACAGCTGCAAACTGCCATTGGCAAATTGCAGCAGTTGCTGTTCGCGCTCGCGTTGCTCCAGATCGCCATGCAGGGCGGCAACACTAAAGCCCTGTTGCTGTAATTCGCTATACAGCTGCTGTACTTCTTTGCGGGTATTGGCAAAGATCACGCAGCTATCGGGCTGCAGCGCCAGTAATAAGCGCTTAACCGCTTCACTGCGGCTATGTTGCTCCAGCAGATAAAATTGTTGCGCAATGCGTGCTGCCTGCGCCGGGCTATCGATAATGATCACCTCGGGCTGATGTAGCTGCGCCTGAGCCAGTTTTTTTACCTCCGGCGCAAAGGTCGCACTGAACAGTAGCTGTTGTTTGGGTGGTGGCAGTGCCGCCAGAATTTGCTCAAGTTCAGTGGCAAAGCCCATTTCCAGCATGCGATCCGCTTCATCCAGTACCAGTTGTGACACTTCAGCAAGGTCCAGCCGCTGTTGCTGCAAATGATCAAGCACCCGTCCCGGCGTACCCACGATAATATGGGCACCATGTTCCAATGACAGGATCTGGCCTTTGGCTGGCACGCCGCCACACAGTGTCAGCACCTTAATATTGTGAATACCGCGCGCCAGCAGACGGATTTCGCTGGCCACCTGTTCGGCCAGCTCGCGGGTTGGACACAGCACCAGACTTTGAATGCGAAACCGGCCGACATTCAGTTTACTGAGTAAACCCAGTGCAAAGGCTGCCGTTTTACCTGAGCCGGTCGCCGCCTGAGCAAACACATCTTTACCCGCCAGGATGGCCGGTAAGCTGGCGCTTTGTACCGCCGTTGCCTGCGCAAAGTTAAGCTCTTGCAGGGTTTTTAATAAGGCTGGGGATAGGGCGAAATCGGAAAAGGGGCGGCACTCAGTCACAGGTATTACTCAGCTAAGGTTACGCTGACCCGGTGTCTGCGTATCGCGGCGCACTATAACACAAATTACAGAGCACAAATTACAGAGCACAAATGGCGTTGGAAATTTTGCCGCTGCAGCGCCGGGAATGACAGCGCCAGCGGCGGCTTATTCTGCCACCTGAGTAACAGGCTGCTCTTTAAAGGTCGCCAGTTGTAGCTGGGTGCTGGCTTTGGTTTGCAGCATCGAGACCAGCGAGTCCCAGCGCACATTGCGCTCTTTTTCGAAGATCAGATCAAAGTTACCGGAATCCCAGTCGACAAAGTGCTGGGGATTTAGAGAGCGATCCAGGAAATGGATCTCATAGTGCAGATGTGGTGCGGTAGAACTGCCGGTATTGCCCGAGGTGGCAATTAATTGCCCCTTGTGTACGAAGGTACCACCAGTGACTTTAAAATCCTGCAGATGGGCGTAAAGCGTGGAGAAACCAAAGGCATGGCGGATTTTTAGCAGATTACCGTAACCACTATTACTTTTACGTACCAGTTCTACTACGCCATCAGCCGGGGCATAAATCGGGGTACCACGCGGCGCAGTCAGGTCGATGCCATTATGGTGTTTGCGTTTTCCCAGAATCGGGTGAGTACGCACGCCGTAGCGGGAAGATCTTTTATCAAAATCCAGCGGCGAACCATTAGGTACCAGTTGCAGCATCGCCATCCGGGCGCTGGAAGTGACGGTTGCCAGATCCAGCCGGCTCTCCAGCCCCTGATCATGGTTATGCTCTAACCCCAGGCTTAGTTCAATTTCTTCCAGACGCTGACTGACTAAGGCCATCTCGTCCTGCTTTAACGTCAGCTCCTGCTCCAGTGTATCGCGGGTTTCCGTTAATTGCGCCAGTTGCTGCTGCAATGCCGAGGTTTGCTCAGCCAGCAGTTGTTGCTCAGCTTTAGCCGAGTCGACGGTATACATCAGATAATGAATCACCGCTGCGGTAATTAACACCGAAAACAGCAGTACCCACAAGCCAATAACGGCATTGCGTTTCACGATATTACTGATATTGAAGTGTCGGGTACCATGTACGCTTGAGACGGAAATTATTATACGATCTTTCATCAGCGCGAATTGTTTACTCTGTAACCAGTTGTTGACCAGCAGCAAAAATAGGGGGCTTTACCGGTACTGTCAAGCACTTTGTCAGTTGCGAACAGCAGGCGCCAACCCGGATTGTCGCTGGCGCCTTGATTTATTTCACATATCAGAAACACTTAATGTCCGGCGTGACCGTCGATGCCATGGGCATGACCATGTGCCAGTTCTTCTTCAGTGGCATCGCGTACCGCAATCACTTCCACATCAAACTGCAGTTCAAAACCGGCCAGCGGGTGGTTGCCATCGACAACGACTTCTTCCTCTGACACATCAATAATGATGACCGGCTGTTCGCGACCATCCGGGCCTGAGGCACGAAAGCGCATACCCACAGCAACGTCCATCCCTTCAAACATGGAACGCGGCACGGCTTGTACCAGCTGGTCGTGGCGCTCGCCATAGGCGTCTGTGGCTGCAATGGTGCTGCTAAATTTATCGCCGGCGGCTTTGCCGGCCAGCGCTTGTTCCAGACCCGGAATTAGCGCGCCCTGACCAAACATAAATACCAGAGGCTCGCCACCGGCAGAAGAATCGAGTTGGTTACCCTTGCTATCGGTAACGGTGTAATGAATGGCGACAACTTTGTCTTGCGAAATGGTCATGCGAACCTCTTAATTGAGTGAATAAGGTAGAGCGTGCTGGCTGAGTAGCAATGGCTGCTCGCCGGCCAGCCGTAACGAATCTGCCGGTGTTATGTCATTCGGCAATAAGGCCAGCAGCCACAGCTGCTGATTAATATTGACCGCATTAATTACCTGGCCAATCCGGCGCCAGTTAGTATCCAGTTGTAGTTCAATGTCGGCACCGGCCACCGGTGTTTCATCGGTGTTAGCACTGAGAATATAGGCCGCTCTTTTATTGCCACCGCGGTATTTCAAGCGCGCCACGGTCTCCTGACCAATATAACAGCCTTTGGTAAAACTAATGCCATCTACCGCTTGTAAGTTAAGCATTTGCGGCACCAGTTCGCCAATCAGGGGTTGCTCTAAATAGGCCAGGCCATGGCGGATATGCTGCTCCAGCCAGAGCGTCGGCGCGGCCAGCGGCAGCTGCGCCTGTTGCAGGCTGGCCAGTTCAGTTTGCGGCAGTACCAGCAAATAGTGATCTGCTGCCAGACAAAGCAGGTTGAGTGCACCGTTACGCACCAGCTGGCCGGCGGCTTGCGGCACCGCAAAACCCAGCTGTTGGATTAAACTCTGGCTCTCAGGGCCAGCTAAACCGAACACGGCATAGGGTTGCTCGCTTTGGTCAAAGCTGACTTTAGAAAAGACACCAAACTTTTTCCACTGCACTAATGAGGCCTGCAATTCATCCCGAAAAGCCACGACCAGCAGATCCTCACCTTGTGCAAACAAGTGAAAAACCGACCACATCTTGCCCTTGGCGTCGCAATGGGCGCCGCGCAGGAAATTGTCTGCCGTCAGTTGATTGAGATCGCAGGTGGTTTGTCCTTGCAAGTATTTACGGTTATCAGGGCCGCTGATCTTCAGCACCTGAAAGCCAGGAAGTGGACTGAGAAAAGCCGGTTGAACTTCTGTTGATAAAGCTGCGTATTGTTCTGCGCTGAGCCAGGATGTCTGCATAATATGTAACGCTTAAGCTGATAATAAAAGGTAGATTGGGGCGACGCACAAAAGCTCAACCCTGGATCCGGAATTTTGTTAAGATACCGCCAAAACGCCTAAATTGCGAGGAATCCCGATGTCTCAATTAATGAGTAAACCGAAATTACGCTGGGCCTGCCGCCGCGGCATGCTGGAACTGGATGTGTTACTGGCTCCCTTTGTCGAAGAGGGCTATGACGCCCTGACTGAGCAGCAGAAAGCGGATTTCGAGCGTTTACTGGCCTGTGATGATCCAGACCTGTTCGCCTGGTTTATGGGGCACGCCCGTTCGACCGATAGCGCCATCCAGGCATTAATTGAGTTGATTGTGAATCGTGTCCGGGTATAGCCTGGCGCTTAACACTTCGTTATTACGGCGCAGGCTGTTGCTGGCCGCCGGCGCTGCGCTGGCGCTGCTGTATTTGTTGCTGCCGTTGCAGGGCAGCAGTTATCTGCTGGCGTGGTTAAGCCTGACTGCCTGGTTCTATCTGTTATGGTCCAGCAAGGCTGCGTCCGCCTCAGCGTTATTGCTGGATGCTGAGGGTGGGCTGCGTTGGTTAGATTCAACGCTCTCTGCCGGCAGTTGGCGGCCGGGCAGTGTTATCAGTCGCTATGCTACGCTGCTCTGCTGGACAGATACCCAAGGCCGGCGGCAGCAGCAATGGCTGTTCGCCGACCAGTTTTCTGCCGCCGATTACCGTAGTCTGGCGCGCTGGCTACATACCCAGCGCTGGCGACATAACCCGGATCCGGTTAAAAATTAGCGGGTTGTAAAATGCTGGGTTGGCTGTTGGCCAGTTGCTGTGGGTAATCCAGGTTGTAATGTAGGCCACGGCTTTCTTTACGCTGCATTGCGCAGCGGATAATCAGCTCCGCCACCTGTACCAGATTTCGCAGCTCCAGCAGATTATGGCTCACGCGGAAGTGGCTGTAGTAATCCTGAATTTCTTGTTGTAACAACTCCACCCGATGCAGGGCACGTTCCAGCCGTTTGTTTGTGCGAACAATGCCAACGTAATCCCACATAAAGAGTCTGAGTTCATGCCAGTTATGGGTGATCACCACCTCTTCATCTGAGTTGCTGACCCGGCTTTCATCCCAGGCTGGAATACTGAGGTTTTGCAGGTTGTTGACCGGCTGCTGCAGGATATGCCGGGCCGCAGCCTGCGCAAACACAATACATTCAAGCAAGGAGTTCGAGGCCATCCGGTTGGCGCCATGCAGGCCGGTATAGGCCACCTCACCGATAGCATACAGATTATCCAGATCGGTTTGACCATGCAGATTGGTCATCACACCGCCACAGGTATAGTGCGCCGCCGGCACTACCGGAATCGGCTCTTTGGTAATATCAATACCGACGCTTAAACATTTGGCATAAATGGTAGGGAAGTGCTCGATAATAAAATCTTTTGGTTGATGGCTGATATCCAGCAATACTGACTTGGCACCCAAACGCTTCATCTCAAAATCGATGGCGCGGGCGACGATATCCCGCGGCGCTAATTCTGCTCTTTCGTCAAAATCCGGCATAAAACGGCTACCATCCGGCCGCTTCAGATAAGCGCCTTCGCCGCGCATCGCTTCGGTGATCAGAAAATTGGGCGCTGCCGGATGATACAGACTGGTGGGGTGGAATTGGTTAAATTCCATATTGGCCACCCGGCAGCCGGCGCGCCAGGCCATCGCAATACCGTCGCCACTGGCCACGTCCGGATTGCTGGTGTAAAGATAAACCTTACTGGCGCCGCCAGTCGCCAACGCCACCGCCTGGGCCCGGATGGTTTCTACCCGGCTGGCCGCTTTATTCCAGACATAGGCACCATAGCAACGTTTTGGATCCAGCCCGAGCTTTTTACCGGTGATCAGATCAACTGCGTTATAGTTTTCCAGCAACACGATATTCGGATGCTGTCGCACCTGATCGACCAGGGTGATCTGCACCGCACGGCCGGTCGCATCGGCCGCATGCAGAATGCGTCTATGGCTATGGCCGCCTTCACGGGTCAGATGATACTTCATGCTGCCATCGCTATCCTGATACTGATCGAAGGGCACGCCCTGAGCAATCAGCCATTGCATCGCGGCCTTGGCGTGCTCGGCAGTAAATTGTACGGCGGCGGGATCACAGAGTCCGGCGCCCGCTACCAGTGTATCGTTAACATGGGACGCAATACTGTCATTTTCGTCAAACACAGCGGCAATGCCCCCCTGGGCATATAGGGTCGAGCCCTCACGCAGTGGGCCCTTGCTCAGCACCAGCACCCGCCGCTGATCGGCTAATTGCAGCGCCAGCGACAAGCCGGCGGCGCCACTGCCGATAATTAAAACGTCACAAAGATGTTCATTTGCCTGTGTCATACGATACACTTAACTCTATTAATGGCTCTGAAAAATGCGCAGAAACAGCCGGTTTTACCGGCAGTGCCGGATTTAAGATCAGGTTATTCTAGCCTTTTTGTGACAGTTAGCAGAACTATTTATTCAGCTTGCAGTCATAATCAGTACGCTTGACTGGCGCCACTCAGAAACAACACCTATTGCATTACAGGGGCAGGCTCAAAGAATGAGCGAGCAAGAATTAGATTGGCAAATCGTCCAGCGGGTACAACAAGGGGATAAAGCGGCGTTTAACGTGCTGGTAAAAAAATATCAGCACCGGATCGCGAACTTAATTTCCCGCTATGTCTCTAATCACGGAGATGTTGCAGATGTAGTACAGGAAGCCTTTATTAAAGCCTATCGGGCGATACCGGGCTTCCGTGGTGAAAGTGCGTTTTATACCTGGCTATATCGGATTGCGGTTAACAGCGCGAAGAACTATCTGGTCGCGAATAACCGTAAACCACCGGCCAGCGATGTGGACGCGGAAGATGCGGAATATTTTGAAGGTAGCGATGCCCTGAAAGAGCAGGACTCCCCGGAACGCTTGTTGTTGTCCGAGGAAATCCGGCAGGTGGTATTCGGCACCATTGATAAATTGCCTGATGAACTGCGCACGGCTATTACCCTGCGTGAGTTAGAAGGGCTAAGTTATGAAGAAATCGCTGAAGTAATGGAATGCCCGATCGGGACAGTACGCAGTCGGATCTTCCGGGCCCGTGAAGCGATAGATGCTCAGCTGAAACCTTTGGTAGGTTAGGCTAAACCCAGCAAGTACCTTGACAGGAAACTTTATGTTGTCAGAGAAGCAGGAATGGCTGTCAGAAGCCGCAGATAATCAGCCGCTAACGGCCACGCAACTGGATGCCTTGTTGCAGCAGCGCGAGCCACAGCAGACGCTGGAGCGCTATCAGTTGATGGGTGCTGTATTGCGTAATGAAGATGCCAGTGTGCTGCCGGCGGATTTCAGTGAACGCTTTGCTGCCCGTCTGGAGCAGGAAGCAACCTATCAGTTGCAACCGCAGCATAGCCTGCTAAGCCGGTTGCGCGGTACCCTGCAACAGGCTGCAAATGCGCAGTGGTTTAAGCCGGCAGCGCAGGGTGCTATCGCGGCAGGTGTGGCGCTGGTGGCGGTTTTTGGTGTCCAGCAATATCAGCAGCCACTGGAGCAGGAACTGATGTTACCGACTCCGGTGCTGCAAACCCGGCCGGTAGCCGGTTTTGCGACGCCGGTCAGTTTAAGCCAGACTTCGGTTGAAAGCCGCTTCGCTGAGCAGGAGCAGCAGGCGATGCTGGAACAGCAACGACGGTTACAAGCTTTGTTGCAGGCCCACCGCCAGCAGGTGCGTTTAATGGAGCAACCACAAGCGCAGCAGGAACCGGAACAGCAAGAGCCGCGTTAACATGAACAAAGTGCTGTTATGGCTAGGCGTAGTGCTGATTCTCAGCAGCACTGTCGCCAAGGCCGATGAAGAAGGGTGGGCCCTGCTGGAGCGGGTGCAGCAAAGCGTCAGGCAGCACAATTTTGATACCTCCTTCGTGATCCTCAAAGGTAATCAGGTTGAGTCCTACCGTTGGTTACATGGTCGGCAGCAGCAAGCTGAGATTGAGCATCTGGTGCCGATGTTTGCCGAAGGTGTCGACATTCTGCGACGTGACAGCCAGGTGTATTATCTGCTTAGTGAACGTCCGGCGTTAATTACGCACAGCCGCTTTATTAAAGAACTACCAGCCTTATTCTATCAGGAACCGTCCCGTTTAAAGTCGCTGTACAATGCGGTGTTGGGTAGTGCGTCCATGGTCGATGGCCGCAGCGCGCAGTTATTGCGCTTATCTGCCCATTCGGCCGCCCGCTACCACTATTGGTTGTGGGTTGACGTTGAAACCGCTTTCCCGCTGCGACTGGATACCTTAATTACCTCTGCCGATATGCAACAGGCAGCACTTGAGATCTGGCAGGTTACGCACTTGAGTATCAGCAGTGAAATGTCAGATAACCTGAAGCAGCTGTTGGAGATTGAATTACCGGATGCAACGGCCTTACCCCTGAGCCAACCGCCGCAACGACATCTGCTACAGTGGTTACCTGATGGCTACCAGGTGGTCGCAGATCCGCTGGCTATCCCGCAGCTACAACCGGAGATTCAGAGTTACTGGTTGCTGTCGGACGGACTGCACCAGATCTCGGTGTTTGTGCAGCCCGGTCAGCGTTTACCGGCGCAAGCCTATCGCGACGGTGCCCTGACGATTTTTGTCAAATCCGATCCGCAGCAGGACGTTACGGTAATAGGTCCAGTCAGCCTGGAAATTGCCCAGCGTCTGGCGGCAGCCGTGACGCAAAAATAATGCAGGTCGATGAAATTGCGACTGTGGTCGCCACCGAACAGCACGGGGTCTGGCTTACCACCACACCCGCCGGCAGTTGTAACAGCTGTCAGGTAAGTGGCGACTGTGGCACCGGTATTGTCGCCAAAACCTTTACCCCGCGTCAGCAACGGTTTTTTGTCAGCACAGAGCTTAAGCTATTACCTGGCGAGCAGGTGCGAATTGGCATTGCGCAGCAGGGGTTGTTGCTGGCGGCGTTACTGGTCTATCTGTTGCCGTTGGCGCTGATGTTACTGAGCGTCACGGTGCTAAATGTCTTTTGGCAAGTGGCCGAAATCTGGTCGCTGCTGCTGGCCGTAATGGCTATGGCGGTTGGGTTTTATCTGGCCCGGCGTTATGATCAGCGGCCGGGGCAGTCAGAGCAGGTGCAGATCCTGGAAGTGTTACCGCAGCTGGCCTTACATCGCGTGCAACCAGACTAAGCCGCTAAACACTCAGCCAACAAACATAGCAAGCTTAAGCCGGATAGAGTACAATTCGCGCTAATTTCAATACTAACCCGCATTGTCCGCCCACTATGCCGCCGCTGTGGCTGCATTCAGGTGACAGTGCACTCAGTTTTTTGCGGATAAGATGCCAAAACTCGACCATATCAGAAACTTTTCTATTATCGCCCACATTGACCACGGTAAGTCGACCTTATCAGATCGTTTGATCCAGTTTTGTGGCGGTTTAAGTGACCGGGAAATGCAACAGCAGGTGCTGGATTCGATGGATCTGGAGCGTGAGCGTGGTATTACCATCAAAGCGCAAAGCGTGACCCTGCATTATCAGGCTGATGATGGCAACACCTATCAGCTGAACTTTATCGACACCCCCGGCCATGTTGACTTTACCTATGAGGTAAGCCGCTCGCTGGCCGCCTGTGAAGGGGCACTGCTGGTAGTAGATGCCGGTCAGGGTGTCGAGGCACAAACTGTGGCTAACTGTTACACCGCACTGGAGATGAATCTCGAAGTATTGCCGGTGCTGAATAAGATCGATTTGCCGCAGGCGGATCCGGATCGGGTTTCGGAAGAAATCGAAGATATTATCGGTATCGAAGCGGTTGGCGCTGTGCAGTGCTCGGCGAAAACCGGCCTGGGTATCAAAGATGTGCTGGAAACTATCGTTAAGAAAATCCCGGCACCCGAAGGCGAGCCTGAGGGCCCAACCCAGGCATTGATTATTGATTCCTGGTTCGACTCTTATCAGGGCGTAGTGTCACTGGTGCGGGTTAAGCACGGTAGCATCAAAGCCAAAGATAAAATTAAAGTTATGTCGACCGGCCAGGTGTATGAAGTGGATAAAGTCGGGGTCTTTAGCCCGAAAGCCACTAACACCGGCGAATTAAAAACCGGTGAAGTTGGCTTTGTGATTGCCGGTATTAAAGAAATTAAAGGTGCGCCGGTTGGTGATACGCTGACGCTGGCCAAAAATAGTGCCGATAAGCCACTGCCTGGTTTTAAACGGATCAAGCCACAGGTTTATGCCGGGGTGTTCCCGGTTTCCAGTGACGATTACGAAGATTTCCGCGACGCCCTGGCCAAACTGAGCCTGAATGACTCCTCGTTATTCTATGAACCGGAGAACTCCGGAGCCTTGGGCTTTGGCTTCCGCATTGGTTTCCTCGGTATGCTGCATATGGAAATCATTCAGGAACGCTTAGAGCGCGAATATGATCTGGACCTGATCACCACGGCACCGACGGTAGTCTATGAGGTGCTGAAAAAGAACGGCGAAACGATTATGGTCGACAACCCCAGTGATCTGCCGGCGACCAATGATATTGATGAGATCCGCGAGCCGATCGTGGAAGCGCATATTCTGGTACCGCAGGAATATCTGGGTAACGTCATTACGCTCTGTATTGAGAAACGTGGTACTCAGGTCAATATGAGCTATCACGGCCGTCAGGTGGCAGTAGTGTATGAACTGCCTATGGCAGAAGTGGTGATGGACTTTTTCGATCGCCTGAAGTCGACCAGCCGTGGTTATGCCTCACTGGACTACAGCTTTAAACGCTTCCAGACCTCGAATATGCAACGGGTGGATATTCTGATTAACGGTGAGCGTGTCGATGCACTGGCCATTATCAGCCACATTGATTTTGCGCAAAGCCGTGGCCGTGAACTGGCAGAAAAGTTAAAAGAGCTGATCCCACGCCAGATGTTTGATATCGCGATCCAGGCGGCGATCGGTAACCATGTGATTGCCCGGACCACGGTTAAACAGCTACGGAAAAACGTTTTGGCCAAGTGTTATGGCGGTGACGTTAGCCGGAAGAAAAAGCTGCTGCAAAAGCAGAAAGAAGGTAAAAAGCGGATGAAGCAGGTCGGTAATGTGGAAGTACCACAGGAAGCCTTCCTGGCCATTCTGAAAGTCGGAAAATAATAAGGACAGCTAATGGCAGGCTATTTTTCAATTCTACTGGTGCTGTTAACGCTAAGTTTTGGTGTTATCTGGTTGCTGGATAAGTTTTATCTGGCACCACAGCGGCAACTGCGTCTGGCCGGTGCCCGGGCGCAGGCAAAAACTGCGCTGCCGCTGCAGGCCGAAGAGGAAATTCTGAAAGAGTCTGCTGTAGTGGAAACGGCCAAGTCGCTGTTTCCGCTGGTGGCTGCGATCACAATTTTACGCTCCTTTTTATTTGAACCCTTTCAAATCCCTTCCGGTTCGATGATGCCCACCCTATTGGTCGGTGATTTTATTCTGGTGCAAAAATTTGCCTATGATGTCAAAGATCCGGTCTGGCGCACGACGCTGTGGAGCAACAAGACGCCCCAACGCGGCGATGTTGCTGTCTTTAAATACCCGCTTAATACCAAAATTGATTACATCAAAAGGGTGGTCGGGGTGCCGGGAGATCGCATCGTCTATCAGAATAAACAGCTGTTTATCGCGAAAAACTGCGCGATTCCTGTGGTCAGTGGTTGCGGTGAGCTGCAAGCGGTACCGATGACTTTTCAGGATGAGGGCGAGTTTTATCTGGGGCCTATGCCACAAAGCCGCTTCCTGGAGCAGTTGGGCGAGGTGGAGCATCAGGTGCTGACCACGCCAATGAAACCGGAAGATTTCCGCAACTATTTCCGGCAGCGCGGTACTGATATCGAAGAGTTTATTGTGCCGGAAGGGCATTATTTTGTGCTGGGCGATAACCGCGATAATAGCGTCGACAGTCGGTTTTGGGGCTTTGTGCCGGCCGATAATCTGGTTGGTAAAGCCGTCTTTATCTGGATGAGTTTCGAATTTAGTGAAGATCCGAATAGCTGGTTACCACGCTGGGTGCCGGTTGGTGTCCGTTTTGAGCGGTTAGGCCGGATCCAATAGCGATGCCGATGCAAAAATCTTTAAGCCCCCTGATGCGTAAGCTGGGCTATCAATTTAATCAGCTGAGTTTATTGGAACAGGCACTGACGCACCGCAGCTGCAAAGGTCAACATAACGAGCGGCTGGAATTTCTCGGTGATGCCCTGCTGGGGCTGATTATCGCAGAAGCCTTGTTTGCCCGCTTCCCGCAAACCCGCGAGGGTGATCTGACGCGGATGCGCTCTGCTCTGGTCAAAGGCGTGACCCTGGCTTCTATTGCTCAGGAGTTGGGGCTGTCGGATTTTTTACGACTGGGGCCGGGCGAATTGAAGAGCGGTGGCTTTCGCCGTGAATCCATTCTGGCTGATGCGCTGGAAGCGATCTTAGGGGCTATCTATTTAGATAGCGGTATGGAAGCCTGTAAAGGCCGGATCCTTGAGTGGTTTGGTCCAAGATTAGAAGAAATTGCGCCGGGCCAGCAGAAAGACTCGAAAACCCAGTTGCAGGAATATCTGCAGGGGCTACGCTTACCGCTACCGACCTATGAAGTGATTGCCACTATCGGGGAAGCGCACCAACAAACCTTTACCGTGCGCTGTACTGTGCTGGGAAGGACTCCTATTACCGCGACCGGTTCATCCCGGCGCAAGGCGGAGCAGGATGCTGCTGCGCTGGCTTTGGAACAATTAAAGCATGACCGTTAGTCCCTCTACTTTTGCCGGCTTGGTGGCCATCGTTGGCCGCCCGAATGTAGGTAAATCTACGCTACTGAACAAACTGGTTGGTCAGAAAGTCAGTATTACCTCGAAAAAACCGCAAACCACCCGGCACCGTATTGTTGGTATTGATACTGAAGGTGACTACCAGGCGGTGTTTGTCGATACCCCCGGCCTGCATATCGATGAGAAGCGGGCGATTAACCGTTTGATGAATAAGGCGGCAGCCACCTCCATTCTGGACGTCGAATTTGTGCTCTTTGTGGTAGAAGGCACCCGTTGGCATGATGACGATCAGATGGTACTGAACAAACTGATCGCCGCGAAAAAGCCGGTGATCCTGGTCGTCAACAAGGTCGACTTGTATAAAGACAAGGCGGAATTACTGCCACACTTACAGTGGCTGGGTAGCCAGTTAGATTTTCTGGATGTGGTGCCGTTATCGGCGGAGAGCGGTGACAATGTCGCCGCTTTGCGCAAGGTGGTGCAACAGCATTTACCCCCCTGTGAGTTCTTGTTTCCGGAAGATTATGTTACCGACCGCTCGCAGCGGTTTATGGCGGCAGAGATTGTGCGCGAGAAGCTGATGCGCTTCCTTGGTGATGAGTTGCCTTATGCAGTGACCGTCGAGATTGAGCGCTTTAAGTGGGAAGAAAAGCATTTTCATATCGCTGCGCTGGTGCTGGTGGAGCGCGATAGCCAAAAGAAAATGGTGATCGGCAACAAAGGCGAACGGATTAAGCAAATTGCTACCGAAGCCCGGCTGGATATGGCAGCCATGCTGGAGGCACCGGTGTTTCTGCAAATCTGGGTTAAGGTAAAATCGGGCTGGGCCGACGATGAGCGCGCCCTGCGCAGCCTGGGCTACGGCGAAGATTAACCCGGCGATGGACGGAAGATTGTGGCCAGCTTACATCCTGCACAGCCGTCCCTATCAGGAAAACAAACTCTTGCTGCAACTGCTGTTGCCGGAGCAAGGCCGGATCAGTGCTGTCGTACGACGGCGTAGCGGTAAACAACACCGGGCACTGCAACCTTTCCAACCTTATTTACTCAGTCTCGGCGGCCGTAGCGCGCTAAAAACCGTATTGCAGCTGGAAGAGCAGGCGGCGGCCTATCCGTATCGCGGCCGGGTGTTATACAGTGCCCTGTATTTAAATGAGCTGCTGTGCCGGCTCTGGCCTGCTGATCTTGGTTCGGATAGTCTGTTTGCCGATTATCAGCAAAGTTTAGTGGCGTTGGCACAAAGCAGCAGCGATGGCATGCTGGAACAAGCGCTGCGGCAGTTTGAGTTTGCCTTGCTCGCTGAGCTCGGGCAATTACCGGCGTTGGAACTGGATGCGGCAGCACAGCCAGTTCAGGCTGAGCAATACTATCAATTCGCTGCCGAGCAAGGGCTTGTGCTCAGTCCTCAGGGCTGGCGCGGTGCCGCCTTATTGGCGATCGCCGCTGGCGACTGGCAACAGCCGGACGCCCTGCGGGTTGCTAAACAATTAAGCCGGCAGCTGCTCGCGCCGTTGCTCGGCGATAAACCTTTAACCAGCCGTGCTCTGTTTCAGCAACTGAGCAGCGGGCCGGCCTAATTACGGAGTTTGTTATGTCTGCAATTTATTTAGGCGTGAATATCGATCATATTGCAACGGTGCGTAATGCCCGTGGCACAGCCTATCCGGAGCCGGTGCATGCCGCTTTGCTGGCCGAGCAATATGGTGCGGATGGGATCACTGTGCATCTGCGGGAAGACCGCCGCCATATTATTGATCGTGATGTCTTTATTTTGCGCGAAACCATTGGCACCCGGCTTAATTTTGAGATGGCGGTGACCGAAGAGATGTTAGGCATTGCCGGTAAACTGAAGCCGCATTTTAGCTGTCTGGTTCCTGAAAAGCGCGAAGAGTTAACCACTGAGGGGGGCTTAGAGGTTGCCGGCCAGCTTAGTAAAATTCGTGCAGCAGTACAGCAGCTGCAGGCTGATAATATTCTGGTGTCGTTGTTTATTGATGCCGATAAAAAGCAAATTGACGCCGCAGCCGAAGTGGGCGCTCCCTTTATCGAGATCCATACCGGCCATTATGCAGAAACCAGTGGTGCTGTGCAGCAAGCTGAGTTAGCACGGATTGCCGACGCGGCTGCTTATGCTGCGTCACTGGGCATTACGGTGAATGCCGGTCATGGCTTGCACTATCATAATGTACAGCCGATTGCCGCTATTCCGCAGATGTACGAGCTGAATATTGGCCATGCCATTATCGCCCGCGCCTTGTTCAGTGGCCTGGGGCCGGCCGTGGCAGAAATGAAACGCTTAATGGTTGAGGCCAGAGGCTAATGGCGATCCGCGGCCTGGGTACCGATATTGTGGCGATCGACCGGATCGCCGCCAGCTTACAGAAAAGTCCGCGTTTGGTCAGCCGGGTGTTGACGCCATATGAGCAAGAGTGCTTCGCTGCGCATAGCCAGCGCGAGCGCTATTTTGCCAAGCGTTTTGCGGCCAAGGAAGCCGCTGCCAAGGCGCTTGGCACCGGTATTGGCCGTGGCATTTCCTTTCAGCATTTTGAAATTCGTAATGATGCTTTGGGTAAGCCGGAATTACAGTTAAGCGGTCATGCCGCTGAGCGGGCGAACCAGCTTGGAGTAACAGCGGTATGGCTCAGTATCAGTGATGAACAGGCTTATGCCTGTGCTACTGTAGTGCTGGAAGGCTGACTCAGCTCCGGTGGCAGCCGGGTGTCAGCCTGCAGTAACAGCGCTAACACATCCTCCAGCTCCGATAGCTCCGGCTCCAGCGATTTGATGCTGGCGCCCTTTTTCAGCTGGGTTTCCAGTCCTTCCAACAGATTCTTCAGGCGTGGCACACCACTGTAGCAACAGGCGCCATGCAGCTTGTGTAACGCATGCAGTAGCAGTTGCTGTTCGTTATCAGTGATGGCTTGCTGAATTTGCCGGCTGGCCTGCGGTAAAGATTGGATCAGCAGCTGTAGCATCTCCTGCGCCAATTCCGCTTTACCGGCGGCCCGTTGTAAGGCCTGAGTCCAGTCAATCAGCGGCATAGCCTGTAAGATAACGGGTGAGGCACTGGGTTGCGTTTTTTGCAGCGCACAGAACTCCTGCAGGGTGCAATGCAGCATTTGTTCGTCCAGCGGCTTAGTCAGAAACTCATTAAACCCCAGTGCTAATAATCTTTCGCGCTCCCCTTCCAACGCGTGAGCGGTGACAGCAATAATCGGTGTATGTTCATTCAGCGAGCTTTGCCGGATCCGTTGACAGGCGGTGATACCATCCATCACCGGCATATTAATATCCATAAAAATAATATCGTACACATGCTGGGTGGTTTTCTGCCAGGCAGCCGCGCCGTCATGGGCTGACTCCAGCTCCTGTACCCGGTCGCTGAGCAGGGTGTTGATCAGTTTCAAATTGGCTTCATTGTCATCTACGGTCAGCACCCGCAATGCTGCCCGCTGTTGTTTCTCTTCGTCCGGTGCCGGTAATGCGGGTTGCGAGTAGGGTTGTGCCAAGGCTAACGCCAGTTTACGTGAGTGAGCCGGCTTGGGTAAGCAGGCGGTAGCGCCAGAGCCCAGTAGCACTTCACGTAAATTCGGCGACAGTGTATTGACCAGCAGATAAACAAAGTGACAACTGAGGCGCAGTTGCTGCACCAGCGCAATAATATCATTCACCTGATTGATGGCAACGGCACGGCCTACCAGGCCAATATCATAATGTTGCCGCGAGCTGAGTGCTTGTTGTAATTGCCCTTTGGTGGCGCAGGTCGTGACCTGCATTCCCCAGCTATTTAACAGCTGCAGGGTGGCCTCGCGCGAATATTGTTGTGGCTCGAAATACAGTACCCGCTTGTTTTCCAGCTGCGTCAGCGGCAGCGGCTCGGCAACGGTTAACTGATGCTTCTGACACTTGATGGTAAACCAGAAGGTTGAACCTTCACCGAGTTTACTATCAAAGCCGATATTGCCCTGCATCGCCAGCACCAGCCGCTTACAAATTAATAATCCCAAGCCGGAACCGGTTTGCTGGTCCTGTTGCTCTGAGATGCTGGTACCATCAAATAAACGGCTTTGCTTGTCGTCGCTGATACCGCGGCCGGTATCCTTAACCGAGATATGTAAATTCAATTGTTCTTCAGACAGCGCCGTGGCACTGACCCGGATCACCACACTACCATGTTCGGTAAATTTAATCGCATTACCGGCAATATTCATCAGAATTTGCGTTAAGCGGGCCGGATCGGCGACCACATCATCCGGACAGCCAGTTTCAAATAGCAGCACCAGCTCCAGCTGCTTGTCAAAAGCATTGGCAGCCAGCAATTCAACCGCATCGTTCAGCAGATCGCGCAGCGATACCGGCTCTGGGTTAATCGCCATCCGCCCTTCCTCCAGCCGGGAAAAGTCCAGCACATCATTAACCAGATGCAGCAGGCTGTTGGCCGATTTTTGAATGGTATGCAGATAATCACTTTGATGAGGATTCAGTGGTGTTTTCAGCAATTGCCGGGTAAAACCAATTACCGCATTCAGGGGCGTGCGTAACTCATGGCTCATTTTCGCCAGAAAGTCAGATTTTTGCCGGTTTTCTTCCACCGCTTTGCGACGCGAGAACTCCAGCTGAATGTTCTGGATTTCCAGCTGTTCCATACTTTGCTGCAGATCGCCGGTCACCTGTTCAATATTTTGCTGCATTTCCTGCTCAAGGGTGTTGAGCTGACCGGCCAGCTGCAGTAAACCCTGTTGCAGTTGCTCCAGTTCGTTGATGCCAAGCGCGTAGGGCTTTAAGCGATACTGGCCATCTAATAGCTGTTGTAACTGCCGCTTTAGGCGGCGTTGTGCAGTTAGCTGCTTTTGTACCAATAATAGTCCGAACAGTAATGCCAGCAGCACAACGGCACTGACCAGTAACGCAGTATTGAGCAGATGGACTTGCTGCTGCAGCGCCAGAGGTTGCTGTTGCATCGCCAGTAATAAATAACCAGGGCGTTCATCGATCAGTGGATTGGTCTTGAGCAGAGGTTGGTAAACCAACAGCATATCATCCTGCGGTTGATAGCTAAGCCGGGCGGGCTTTTGCTGGTGGATTGTCTGGTTGCTCAGATCGCGCTGACTGTTGCTGGTAAACAGCAGCTGACCATCAGCATCAAACAACGAGATACTGATGACTAAGGGTGAGTTAAGCCGGTGCGCATGCTCCAGTAATGCCTGCACACCTTTGCTTTGTTGTAATAGCAATTGCTGACTACTAATAGCCAGGGGCAGAGCAATATTGGCCGCCTGCTCGTGTAAATTGCGCTGCAGATCCTGTTGCTGCTGATAGTTAAAATAGCCCCCCAGCAGAATACCCACCAGCAGGGTTGGCAACACAGCAGATAAGATTAACCAGAGGCGTAAACCTATTTTCGGCATCGGGGGTCCGCATTTATCACAATTTGGCTCAGCCGTGTCATAATGACATATCGAACGCGAAAAACCTATAAGACCCCACAAGATGGTAAGCCTGTATAAAGCCAAAGCCAAACCAAGCCGCCTTGGCCAGCAACTGAAATTACAGATTGATAGTCTGGACTACGAAGTGAACGGCATCAGCCGGTATCAGCAAAAAATTGCCTTTGTCAGTGGCGCCTTGCCGGGTGAACAGGTACTGGCGGCGGTGACTGAAGATAAAGCCGATTATTTAAAAGCCCGGACTCTGCAGGTGCTAAGCCCCAGTGCCGAGCGGGTCATGCCCTTTTGCCCCAGTTTCGGCCACTGTGGCGGCTGTCAGTTGCAGTATTTGGACGCGCAGCAGCAAGGTCAGTATAAACAACAGGGCGTCGATGCGCTGTTGCGACATCAGTTGGGGTTGGCATCTTTGCCCTGGCAGCCACTACTCAGTGCCGCTGACCGGCAGTATCGCCGTAAAGCGCGGATTGGGGTCTGGTTTGATAAAAAGCAGCGCCAACTGACAGTCGGCTTTCGCCAGGCCGGCAGCAAGCAGCTCGCTGCGGTAAGTCAGTGTGATGTGCTAGCCGCACCCTTGCAGCCGGTGTTTGCGGTGTTACAACAGCAGGTGCCCCGCTTAAACCGGCCGGAAAGCGTAACCCATGCTGAAGTGATTCTGGCCCGGGAGCAGCCGGTGGTGGTGCTGCGTCATATTGCAGCGCTGTCAGCGGCCGAGCAACAGAGGTTTGTTGCGGCCTGGCCACAGGCCCGTTGGTTCGGCGAGCCAGAGGCCGGTGTCTTTATCAGTTGGGATGGCAATAGCGCGCCGCTCAGCTATCAGCTGGAACCGCAGCAGATAACATTACAGTTTGCCGCCGATGATTTTATTCAGGTTAATGCCAGAGTGAATCAACTGATGGTCAGTCAGGCAGTAAGCTGGTTGGCACCGACTGCGGCAGATACGATTTTGGATCTGTATGCCGGGATGGGGAATTTCAGTCTGGCGCTGGCCCGGCAGGCTAAACTGGTGCATGGGGTAGAAGGTCTGTCCAAAATGGTGCAGCAGGCAGCAGACAATGCTGCGCTGAACGAGCTGGATAACGTGAAGTTCTGGCAGGCGGATTTACATTTACCCTGGGGCAAAACCGCCTGGAATCAACCGATCTATCAAAAAGTGCTGTTAGATCCGGCCCGCGCCGGTGCTGAGGGGGCGGTAAAACAACTGTTAGCACTCAAGCCGGCACAGATATTGTACGTCTCCTGTAACCCGGCCACCTTCGCCCGCGATGCGAAAGCGATGCTGGCAGCAGGCTATCAGTTGCAAAAACTGGCCGGGGTCGATATGTTTCCGCATACCGCGCATTTGGAACTTATGGCGTTGTTCAGTCGTCAATAGCCTGAGACTCGCCGGGGCACTAGCAGAGGAAAAAACATGGTCAGGGTACGTCAGTCACACAGTCATGGTTATCACGGTGGCGAAACCTTTGAATGGTTGTGTTCACTGGGGTTGACTGAGAAAAAGATTGAATCCTTGTTAGAAACCGCAACCTGGCTAAAACAGTTGCAGCTGGATGACGATAATCCACAAGTCCGTACCGGCTGGGATATGGTGGAAATTCTGGCTGAACTGCGAATGGATCAGGACTCGCTGGTCGCGGCGCTGCTGTTTCCGGTATTTGAAGCCAACCTGCTGGCCCTGCCAACCATTGAAGATCATGTCAGTCCGGCCGTGTCCGGTTTACTGACCTCAGTACAGCAAATGGCGGCGATCCGCACTATTCCGGTTAGCGTGCGTCAGAATAACGATGGTCAGCAAGCGGATACGCTGCGCCGGATGTTATTGGCGATGGTGGAGGATGTGCGGGCCGTAGTGATTAAACTGGCGGCCCAGATCTGTACTCTGCGTGAGGTCAAAAACGCCGATGAAGAAACCCGGGTACTGGCGGCAAAAGAAACCAATGCCATCTTTGCCCCTCTGGCGAACCGGCTGGGGATTGGCCAGTTAAAGTGGGAGCTGGAAGATCTGGCGTTCCGTTATCTGCATCCGCAAACCTATAAGCAAATCGCCAGCCTGCTGGAAGAGCGGCGCCTGGACCGCGAACAGTATATGCAGGACTTTGTGAGCAGCGT
Source organism: Alishewanella sp. BS5-314 (assembly GCF_025377695.1). Lineage (NCBI taxonomy): Bacteria > Pseudomonadati > Pseudomonadota > Gammaproteobacteria > Alteromonadales > Alteromonadaceae > Alishewanella > Alishewanella sp. BS5-314. The sequence goes on along the minus strand of NZ_JACEHJ010000002.1, from coordinate 1,846,506 downwards.
TCGGCAAAAAATGCTGGAGGCAAACCTGCAGGCCGAGGTCTATGGCCGGCCAAAGCATATTTTCAGTATCTGGAAAAAGATGCAGAAGAAGCAGCTGTCCTTTGATCAGCTATACGATATCCGGGCAGTGCGGATTGTTACCGAGCGGGTACAGGATTGTTATGCTGCACTGGGTTTAGTACATACCAGCTGGCGTCATCTGCCAAAGGAGTTTGACGACTATATTGCCACGCCAAAACAAAATGGCTATCAGTCGATCCATACGGTGGTATTAGGACCACAGGGCCGGCCGATTGAAATTCAGATCCGCACCCGGCAGATGCACGAAGATGCTGAGCTGGGCGTCGCGGCACACTGGCGTTATAAAGAGGGCGGCCCGGCCAGTAAAACCGCCGCTAATGATGAGAAAATTGGCTGGTTACGTAAGCTGTTGCAATGGCAGGAAGATTTGGCTGAAGGCACCGATCTGATTGAAGAGTTGCGTAATCAGGTGATTGAAGATCGGGTCTATGTGTTTACCCCCAAGGGTGACATTGTTGATTTGCCGATGGGGTCAACGCCGTTGGATTTTGCTTACTATATCCATTCCAATGTCGGGCATCGCTGTATTGGCGCCAAAATCTCCGGCCGTATCGTGCCCTTTACCTATCAGCTGAAAACCGGCGATCAGGTCGAAATTCTAACTGGCCGCGAACCGAATCCAAGCCGTGACTGGTTAAATCCGAATTTGGGCTATCTGAAATCCAGCCGTGCCCGCTCTAAGGTACAATACTGGTTCCGGTTACAGGATCGCGATAAAAATCTGGCAGCCGGCCGCGAACTGTTGGACGCCGAGTTATCACGGCTAAATCTGGTACTTGATCACCCAACCAAAGTAATTAATCGCTTTAATGTCAATAGCATGGACGAGTTACTTGTGGGCATTGGTGGCGGAGAGATCAAGGTCACCCAGGTGGTGCACTTTATTCAGAGTCAGCAGCCCAAGCATGAGTTGCCGGAAATTGATCCGCGCTTAAAAACCAAGCCGCTGTCACAAAACAAAGCCAAGAGTGATGTGATAGTGCAGGGCGTCGGTAACTTGCTGAGCCATATGGCCGGTTGCTGTCATCCGCTGCCGGGCGATGCCATTATCGGCTATATCACTCAGGGCCGCGGTATCGCCATTCACCGCGATGACTGTGAACAGTTTAAACTGCTGCAGGACGCCCAGCCTGAGCGGGTGGTTGAAGCCACCTGGGGCGATAAATATGCCTCCGGCTATGAGGTGGATATCCGGATCGTCGCGCATGACCGTAACGGCTTGTTGCGAGACATCACCAGCATCCTGGCGAATGAAAAAGCTAACGTCACCAAGATGAGCAGTAGCTCGGATATCAAAGAGCAAACGGCCGTCATCAATATGACGATGGAGCTGTATAATCTGGACTCGCTGAATAAACTGCTGAGTAAAATCAGTCAGATTGACGATGTTATTGAAGCCAAACGCTTTCATCATTAGGAATTTTTGTGGCAGCACCGATACAACGCTTACTGGATATTATGACCACCCTGCGCGACCCTGAGCGGGGCTGTCCGTGGGATCTAAAGCAAAACTACGCCAGCATTGTGCCCTACACCCTGGAAGAGGCCTACGAAGTGGCCGATGCCATTAACCGGCAAAGCTTTACTGAGCTAAAAGATGAATTGGGTGATTTGCTGTTTCAGGTGGTGTTTTATGCCCAGCTGGCCAAAGAAGATGGCCATTTTCAGTTTAATGATGTGGTTGACAGTATCAGCACTAAGCTGGAGCGCCGGCATCCACATGTATTTGCCAATGCTGCAGGCACTGTGAATGCCAATAGCGCCGAGCAGGCATTGCAGAATTGGGAAGCGCTGAAAAGTGCCGAGCGCCAGCAGCAGGGCCAGCACAGCGTGCTGGATAATATTCCGCAGAGTTTGCCGGCACTAAGCCGGGCCAATAAGCTACAAAAACGCTGTGCCAATGTTGGTTTTGATTGGCCGGATGTGCAGGGCTGCTGGGATAAAGTTAAAGAAGAGATCCTCGAAGTGGAGCAAACTGCCAGCGACAGCCCCGAACTGGCAGAAGAGTTGGGTGATCTCATGTTTGCGCTGGTCAATGTGGTGCGTAAACACAAGCTGGATCCGGAAGCGGTATTGCGTGCGGCCAATAGCAAATTTGAACGGCGCTTTCGCGCGGTAGAACAGGCGCTGGCAGCCGCGGGGAAAACGCCGGCCGACAGTGATCTGGCGGAGATGGACGCGCTGTGGCAACAGGTCAAACAAGGTCCCCGCTAATACGGTTCTTGGCGGCCGGCTTAGAATAAACCGCAAACTACAGCGCTTTTGATTGAGCGCTGCCTTGCCCTTTGCTATACTTTCCTCCCGTCCTGATACCAAACTCTCTTTACCTTAGCTGTACTGTTGCCAGTATTGGCATTACCGCTTTTGGCATGGTGATTTGGTCTAATTTTTCTTACTGTGTGTCTGGGGTCTTATGGCGACAAGATATATCTTCGTGACGGGTGGGGTAGTCTCATCTTTGGGTAAAGGCATAGCAGCAGCGTCGCTGGCGGCAATCTTAGAGGCCCGCGGCCTGAAGGTGACCATCCTGAAGCTGGACCCTTATATCAACGTTGACCCGGGCACCATGAGTCCTATTCAACACGGCGAAGTGTTCGTGACTGAAGATGGCGCCGAAACCGATCTGGATTTAGGCCACTACGAGCGCTTTATCCGTACCAAGATGAGTAAACTGAACAACTTTACTCAAGGCCGCATCTACGCCGATGTGCTGCGCCGTGAGCGTCGCGGTGACTATCTGGGTGCCACCATTCAGGTCATTCCACATATCACCAACGAAATTAAACACCGTGTGGTACAGGGAGCGGAAGGCTTTGATATTGCCATTGTCGAAATTGGTGGCACTGTCGGCGATATTGAATCCTTACCTTTCCTGGAAGCCATCCGGCAACTTGGCACCGAAGTCGGACGTGAGCGCACACTCTATATGCATCTGACGCTGGTGCCTTATCTGGGCACGGCCGGTGAGATCAAAACCAAGCCAACCCAACACTCGGTAAAAGAGCTGCGTTCAATTGGGATCCAGCCCGATATTCTGGTCTGCCGCTCTGACCGTGCTATTCCCAACAATGAAAAGGCCAAAATTGCGCTCTTTACCAATGTTGAAGAAAAAGCCGTTATTTCATTAAAAGACGTCTCCAGTATTTACCAGATCCCGGCGTTATTAAAGTCACAGAGCCTGGACGATCTGGTCTGCCGTCGCTTCCATATCGACGCCCCACAGGCTGATTTAGCCGAGTGGGAGCAGGTGCTGTATCAGGAGTCGAATCCAACCGGCGAAGTGACCATTGGTATGGTCGGTAAATACGTCGAGTTGCCGGATGCTTATAAGTCAGTAAATGAAGCCCTGGGCCACGCTGGTCTGAAAAACCGTTTAACGGTGAATATCAAATATATCGACTCGCAGGATGTCGAAAGCAAAGGCACCGCAGTGCTGGCGGGCCTGGACGGGATTCTGGTGCCGGGCGGTTTTGGTGAGCGCGGTGTGGAAGGTAAGATTTTAGCGGCGAAATACGCCCGCGAACAAAAGGTACCTTACCTGGGGATTTGTCTGGGCATGCAGGTCGCGCTGATTGAATATGCGCGCAATGTTGCCGGTATGCCGGGTGCACACTCGACCGAATTTAACAAAGCTACGCCTTATCCGGTGGTCGGTTTGATCACGGAATGGCGTGATGCCGATGGTTCAGTGGAAGTGCGCACAGATGAATCTGATCTGGGTGGGACTATGCGCCTGGGCAGTCAGAACTGTAATCTGAAAGACAAGACCAAGGCGCGTGAGATCTACGGTAAAGCTGTGATCCAGGAGCGGCACCGCCACCGCTACGAAGTGAATAACCATTTACGACCAAAATTAGAAGAAGCCGGGCTGGTGGTTTCGGGCTTATCAGCGGATAACCAGCTGGTTGAGATGATCGAAATTCCTACTCACCCCTGGTTTGTCGCCGGGCAATTCCACCCGGAATTTAACTCGACACCACGGGATGGCCACCCGCTGTTTCAGAGCTTTGTCGCTGCGGCGCATCAGTATCAGAAACAGCAACGCGTATAACGGATCTGAAGCCGTGCGGTAAGGCACGGCTTTTTAGTTTTTAACAGGGGACTTAAGACTATGTCAGCAATTGTCAAAATTATCGCCCGCGAGATTATGGATTCACGCGGCAATCCAACCGTTGAGGCCGATGTGTATCTGGCCAGTGGTGCTATGGGCCGCGGCTGCGCGCCTTCAGGTGCCTCGACCGGCTCACGTGAAGCGCTGGAGCTGCGTGATGGCGATAAAAGCCGTTATTTAGGCAAGGGTGTTACCAAAGCCGTGGCCAATATCAATGGTCCAATCCAGAGCGCGCTAATTGGCAAAGATGCTTATCAGCAAGCGGCTATTGATCAGCTGATGATCGACCTGGACGGTACCGAAAGCAAATCTAAGTTGGGTGCCAACGCTATTCTGGCAGTATCGCTGGCAGTTGCCCGTGCTGCAGCTGCTGATAAAAAGATTCCATTGTATCAGCACATTGCCGATCTGAACGGTACTCCTGGTGTCTACAGCATGCCAGTGCCGATGATGAATATTATCAATGGTGGCGAACATGCCGATAACAACGTTGATATTCAGGAGTTTATGGTGCAGCCGGTTGGTGCCAAAACTTTCGCGGAAGCTCTGCGGATGGGTGCGGAAATCTTCCACAGCCTGAAAAAAGAACTGCAAAAACGTGGCCTGAACACCGCAGTAGGTGATGAAGGTGGTTTTGCCCCGGATCTGAAATCAAACGAAGAAGCCCTGACCGTGATCGTGGAAGCGGTAAAAGCTGCGGGCTACGAAATGGATAAAGACGTGACGCTGGCGCTGGACTGTGCTGCCTCTGAATTCTATAAAGAGGGTAAGTATGTGCTGGGTGGCGAAGGGAAGAGTTTTGATTCCTATGGCTTTAACGACTTCCTGGCTGGTCTGACACAGCGCTTCCCGATCGTCTCAATTGAAGATGGTCTGGACGAGTCAGACTGGGATGGCTGGAAAGATTTGACTAACAAAATTGGTAGCAAGGTACAGCTGGTCGGCGATGACTTGTTTGTCACCAACACCAAGATCCTGACCCGCGGTATTGAGCAGGGTATTGGTAACTCCATTCTGATCAAGTTTAACCAAATCGGCTCGCTGACCGAAACGCTGGCAGCCATCAAGATGGCAAAAGATGCCGGCTTTACCGCGGTGATTTCACACCGTAGCGGTGAAACCGAGGATGCCTTTATCGCTGACCTAGCAGTGGGTACCGCCGCCGGTCAAATTAAAACCGGTTCACTGTGTCGCTCGGATCGGGTTGCTAAGTACAACCAGTTACTGCGGATTGAGCAGGAACTGGGTGCCAAAGCGCCATATAAAGGCCGTAGCGAAATTAAAGGCCAGTAAGGCAAAAAGGGCTGTCAATCGACAGCCCTTTTTTTATCACTGTTATGCCGACTACGCTAAGCCTGTGCTAGGCTAACGGAAGCTGAAATTCGAATCACCGCTGTCGTGGCGTAAGGGTTAGATTATGGATTTTGTGTTTTTGCACAGGTCTGCGCTTGTTTTTATCAGCAGTTTTGCATTATCGGTGTTTACGACACCTGTATTTGCGGTTCAGATCAGTGAAATAGACTTGTATCAGGTTAAGTTGCAGGGCGTGACTCTGGGGATGTCTACCCTGGAAGTCCAGAGCGTGCTGGCTCATCGTTACGGCGAGCAGGCTGAAGCGGCCGCGGATGTCAGGTTAGGTCTGCAATGCAGTAACAAAGTCTGCACGGCACGGCTGGCTTCAGCGACGCAGCAGGATATGCTGCAGGTACAGTTTAATCAGGCCGGCAAAGCCAATTGGATCCGGCTGGAAAGCCGCTATCAGGGGGGGAGTTCGCCTGAACAGTGTTTGCAACAAGCCGAGCAGCAGCTCACAGCGTTGCGGGCGCAATATACCGAGGAGCCGCAACAACGGCGCTTCCGGCCCAATACCGTCAGCATGCTGCTAAATAAACGCGGCCATCCGGATCCGGCGGATAACAGTCGCTATGGTTTCAGGGCGCAAATTAAGTGCGATCCGCTGGCCAAGGGCGAAGCGCAGAGTGAATTTGAGCTGCGCGATAGCAGCCTCTGAGCTGGCTGTCGCGCTAGCGGCTATGATAAATTTGTGCCAGATGACTATCCAGATGCAGATAATGCACGCTGTAATACTGGGCTTTGCTTAAACTGCCGTAAGCAAAGTGCGGCGCCATCTCACCCTGCCAGTTAATAAATTGCTGGATCTCATACATTAATTCGCGGATGGCCAGATCATTAGGTAACTCGGGCACCAGCTCAGGTGCACCGGGTATCACCTCGTCCAGCGGGTGATGCATTCGGCCTGACGCGGCGAATAAGTTTAACGCTAACTTGCCCGCGGTGTTTTGAAAAACCGCTGAGTAATGCTGCGGATAGCCACTAATGGAGTAGCGGATACTTTGTGCACAATGCTGCAAGATCTGGCTGGCATTCCAGCTGCCGGCACTGGTTAACTGCTCCGGGTTTAACGCGCGTAGCCGGGTTAGCATGTCCTGCAGTGAATAGGGGCGCAGGGTCGCAATAAATTTTGCCCCCAATACCAGCACTACTGGTGACCAGGCCGCAGTCGTTAAAAATTGACGTCTATTCATGCAAAGAGTGGTAAAAGCTATTCAGAACGCTAAACTAGCCTTTTCTGGTAACTGAGTCCAGTCTTAAGGCCGTTGATGTCTGGTGATCTTGTAAAGCTGAATACGGCTTCTGCCGCATTATATCGAAGTTATTTGCGTGCTCTGCTGCCGAAAAAGGCCCGGCCGGAGCAGGCGTTGCTGATGCCATCTTTACAGCTTAACGCGCCGCCGCTCGCCAGCTCGCTGCGGCAACTGCAGCAGTACCGGCAGCTCTGTGGTATCGCGGATGACGGCTTATTGCCGTTGTGCTGGCCAAATATTTTAAGTTTCCCATTACAGCTGGCACTGCTTAGCGCGCGGCAACTGCCGCTACCGGTGATGGGCTTACTACATCTGAGCAATCAGATCCGGCAGTTACAACCGATCCCAGAGCGCGCCGCACTCGCGTTTGAGGTGTGCCTGCTGCCACCACGTCAGGATCGCAAAGGCTTAATACTGCAGCTGCAAACCTCGGCTTATCTGGACGGGGTGTTATGCTGGCAACAACAGGCCGAGCATCTGTACCGGCTGGGGTCAACGCCGGCAACATCCGCGCCGCGAGCCGGGGCGCAGCCTGTTGTTCCTGTGGCGGCAGAGCCGTTGCCGCTGGCGCCGTTAACCCTGACGACGGCCGATAGCCGGCGTTATGCCAGGCTATCGGGCGATCTGAATCCTATCCACCTAAGCGGCTGGACAGGTCGTTGCTTCGGCTTACCGGCAGCCATCGCGCACGGTATGCATCTTAAAGCTGCCTGTCTGGCCCGACTCAGATCAGCGCAGTCACCCTGTCAGGTGCAGGTGCGTTTTCACAAACCGTTGTTGTTGCCCGGACAAGCGAGCATCCTGCAGTTGCCAGTAAGCGAGCACGGACAGCATTTTCAGCTACTGCAAAGGCAGCAGGATAAAGTTCTGCTCAGCGCTAGTATTTTACCGATTTAGGCTTTTACAAAAATTGAGCGATTGGCTAACATCGCAGGCATGAGTATGACACCTGAAGCTCAGCCGCATTTTTGGCAGGTAAGTCCGGATAACCAGACTTACACTGAACTTTGTAACGCTTTATATGAGCGTGAATTACTTCGCCTGTCACAAATTCCGGCCGCAGAACTGCCCAGCTTACCGAAAAGGTTAGCCAGCCTGCCTTTTTACATTCGTCGTGCGGCCAGTGCCATAGTACGCTACCAGCATGAACTGCAGCTGGATAGTCAGAATGCGTCCTGGTATGGCCGTCAGCTGAGTCAATGTCCGGCTAATAAACAACAGGCGGAGCCGATTGCCCGTTTTTATCAGAAAGCGGCCAAGCCAGGTTTAATAGTGCCAGTCTATGTTGAAGAGAAAACGCTGGAACATATTATGCTGGACAGTGTCGATGAGGTAGATGTGCAGCAGCAGCGCTTGCATTGTAATCAACACGGCTGGTTCAGTTTTAGTGGCATGCCACTGGAAGTGAGCAACAGTGACCGCTTTTTACTGAAGCCTGACAAAACGATGATGGCGGCAGCCTGCTGTGGCCATCAGTGGTTAAACCGGCGGAAAACGGAACCACGACTGCTCAGTTTGCGTGAGCTGTTACTTGCCAGCCGTTTAAACTGGCGCAACTTTGCCCGGCCACACACGGCACAGAGCAACTGAGATATCGCTTTGCACGCAAGCCGGCAGTCGGCATAATAGTGAAGGATTAAGCGAAGAACAAACGCATGCGAATTTTAATAGGTTTTTTATTGCTGGTGCTTGCCGCCTTACAATACCGGCTCTGGTTCGGCCAGCTGAGTATTACTGACTATTTACGCCAGCAAGAGGAAATCGCTACCCAACAAGCCAGTAACCAGGAGCTGATCAAACGCAACCGGATGTTGCTGGCAGATGTAAACGACTTGCGGCAGGGGCTGGAGGCGATTGAAGAGCGGGCCCGCAACGAATTGGGACTGATCGCTGCTGACGAAGTCTTCTTCCGGATAATCCCACAGGATCCTTAATGGCAGTACAGGCTTTTCCGGCGATTGCCGCAGTGATCCCGGCCGCTGGCGTCGGGCAGCGCATGCAGGCCGACAAACCGAAACAATATCTGCGCCTGCATGGCAAAACAGTGTTAGAACACAGCGTTCGGCCTTTGCTGGCGCTGGAGGCAGTAACCGCCTGTTATCTGGCACTAAGTGAGCAAGACCCCTATTTTGCCGCCACCGGTTTAACTGATCCGCGCATCGTGCGGGTCAATGGCGGCAGCGAACGGGTGCATTCGGTGTTCAATGCGTTGCAACAGATTGATGCTGCACGTTACCCCTGGGTGCTGGTGCATGACGCTGCCAGGCCTTTGGTCAGAGTCAGTGATATTCAACTGTTAATTGAGCGTTGTCTGGCAGCCGGACATGGCGGCATTCTGGCGACCCCGGTGCGTGATACCATGAAGCGTGGCCGGCAGCAAGTTGACTGCACGGTAGATCGGACCGATCTCTGGCATGCCCTGACACCGCAATTTTTCCCAACCGCCGCGCTGAGACAAGCTATTGCTGGCGCGCTGGCAGCAGGGGTAGCGGTGACCGATGAAGCCTCGGCGATGGAGTGGGCACAGCAACCGGTATTACTGGTGGAAGGCCATAGTGATAATCTGAAAATTACCCGGCCGGCAGATCTGCAACTGGCGGCCTTTTATCTGGAGCAACCTCGATAATGACAATCCGCATTGGCCACGGCTTTGATGTACATGCTTTTGGTGGGGAAGGCCCGGTCACCCTCGGGGGCGTACAAATTGATTATCCGCAAGGCCTGATTGCGCACTCGGACGGCGATGTTGTGTTACATGCCTTGTCCGATGCGCTGCTGGGGGCACTGGCGCTTGGCGATATTGGTCATCATTTTCCTGATACTGACGCGGCTTTCAAAGGTATCGATAGCCGGATCTTGTTGCGGCGAGTGTTTGCCGAGGTGCAACAACGGGGCTATCAGATCGGCAATCTCGATCTGACCGTGATGGCGCAGGCCCCGAAGCTGGCACCGCATGTGCACAGCATGCGTGCTTGTATTGCCGCCGATCTGCAGTGTGATATCAGTCAGGTCAATGTAAAGGCGACGACCACCGAAAAGTTAGGCTTTGTTGGCCGCAAAGAGGGGATCGCAGCGGAAGCGGTGGTGTTGTTGTGTCGTCAATAATGCTTACCAGCACAGAGCAGCCTTATCTGTATGCCAAACCGGCAGTGCGGGCGGTGATCCGCACTGAACCGGCTGACTTTCAGGTGGTAGAAGAGCTGAATTTTGAGCCCAGTGGCAGCGGCGAGCATCTGTTGCTGCAAATTGAGAAAACCGGCCAGAATACCCAGTTTATTGCCCGTGAGCTGGCACGGCTAACCGGTTTGCGGGTGCGGGATATCAGCTATGCCGGTTTAAAAGACCGCCATGCGGTGACCACGCAGTGGTTCTGTTTTAAGTGGCCGATCAAACAAGAGTTGGCCTGGCAAAGCTGGCAGCTGGAAGGCTCGCGGATCCTGCAGGTCGTGCGCCACTACCGGAAATTGCGGCTGGGTGCGTTAAAACGGAACCATTTTAGCCTTAGACTACGGCAGGTGAGCGATAGCGCTGGCCTGCTGGCACGATTGCCACTACTGGCAGAGGGCGTGCCGAACTATTATGGTGAGCAGCGCTTTGGTATTAACGGCGGTAACCTGGCCTTAGCCGAACGCTTATTTGGCGGCGAGAGTATTCCGGATCGGCAACTGCGAGGTCTGGCCTTGTCAGCCAGCCGGTCTTTTTTGTTTAACCAGGTGATTGCCGGGCGGATCCGGCGCGGTCACTTTGCCCGCTTACTACCGGGTGATGTGGTTCAGCTGGCGGGTTCGGGTTCAATCTTTGTGGTGGATCAGGTTACGCCAGAGCTGGAGCAGCGTTTGAGCGCACAGGATATTCATCTGACCGCGCCTTTGGTTGGCCTGGGTAAAGCCATGGTGACGGCAGAGGCCGCACTATTAGAGCAACAGCTGTTAGCGCCCTGGCACGCCTGGCAGCAAGCGCTGGAGCTGCTTAGAGTTCAGGCTGGCCGGCGCAGTATGCGAGTTATCCCCGAGCAGTTGCGGGCTAGCGTGGAACAGGATGCAGTGGTGCTGCAATTTGCGCTGCCCGCCGGTTGCTTTGCTACCAGTGTGCTCAGAGAATTGGTCGAATACCGGGATGCGGCACGCGATATCGCACAAATGGAGTCTTAAATGCGAATTTTACTAAGTAACGATGATGGCGTTTATGCCAAAGGGATCCAGGTGCTGCAACAGGCATTAATGCAGATCGCAGAGGTCACAACTGTTGGTCCGGATCGCAATTGTAGCGGCGCTTCCAACTCCCTGACCTTACTTAATCCGTTACGTACCCAGCAATTAGAGAATGGTTTTATTGCGGTAAATGGTACGCCAACTGATTGCGTGCACCTTGCCATCAGCCAGTTGCTGGACTTTACGCCGGATCTGGTGGTCGCTGGCATTAATCATGGTGCCAATCTTGGCGACGATGTGCTGTATTCCGGTACCGTGGCTGCGGCAACCGAAGGCCGGCATCTGGGTTTGCCGGCGATAGCCGTATCCTTAGCCGGACGGGATGAGCAACATTTTGCCACTGCTGCCCATGTCACGGTGCAGGTGATCCGGCAGTTGAAATCACATCCGTTACCGGCGGATCAGATCCTGAATATCAATGTACCGGCTATTCCACTTGCTGAGTTAAAAGGCATCCAGGTGACCCGGCTCGGCCGCCGGCATAAAGCGGAAACCATGACCAGCACTACGGATCCCTGGGGCCGAAAGATTTATTGGTATGGCTCGCTCGGGCCAGAGCTGGATGCCGGTGAGGGCACTGATTTTTATGCCATCGCCAATGGCTATGCGTCTATTACGCCACTGCATGTCGATATGTCGGCTTACAAGAGCATGGAAACCCTGGCTAACTGGCTGAATGGGATCAGGTTATAGTTATGGCGGTCGTAACTACCCGTAGTGCCCAGGTATTGGCGCAGAAGCTGCAGGCAGAGGGCATCAGTGATCCCAGCGTGCTGTCAGCGATTGCGCAAACACCGCGGCATTTATTTGTTGAGCCGGTGCTGGCGCACAAGGCGTATGAAAACACGGCGCTGCCGATAGGTCAGGGCCAGACCATCTCCCAGCCCTATATAGTGGCCCGGATGACCGAATTACTGCTACAAGGCGGCAGCAGTGGTAAGGTGCTGGAAATAGGTACCGGTTCTGGTTATCAGACGGCGATTTTGGCGCGGCTGTTCACTCATGTTTGTTCGGTGGAACGGATTAAGGCGCTGCAGTTTCAGGCCAAACGCCGCTTGCAGCAGCTGGACTTACATAATGTGTCGATGAAACATGGTGACGGCTGGCAAGGTTGGCTTAGTAAAAGTCCGTTCGATAGCATTATCGTCACCGCAGCGCCGGTTGAAGTGCCCCAGGCGTTATTGCAGCAACTCACCGATGGCGGACGTTTGGTGATCCCGGTCGGTAACGAGCAGCAGGTACTGAGAGTCTATCAGCGGCACGGCGACGAATTTCAAAGTCAGGATATTGAGACGGTGCGTTTTGTACCCTTAGTGCCTGGCGAATTAGCCTGACGGCAAGGATAAGTAAACAGATGCAGTATTTACAATGGCTGATTAAAGGTATGGCAATGGGCGCCGCCGACGTAGTGCCCGGTGTCTCAGGCGGCACCCTGGCCTTTATTTTAGGGATCTATGAGCGCTTATTGGCGGCAATCAGTGCGGTCAATCTGCGGGCGCTGCAATTGTTAGCCCGTGGCCAGCTCCGGGCGTGCTGGCAGCAGATTGATGGCACCTTTTTAGTCTGTGTCTTCGGCGGTGTCTTGCTAAGTATTTTCTCACTGGCATCGCTAATTAGCTGGCTGTTAGAGCACAGGCCGGTGCCGTTGTGGGCATTCTTTAACGGTTTGATCCTGGCGGCCTTGCCATTACTGTTGCGAGCCGTACGCTGGACCTTGAGCCGTAGCCTGTTATTTGTTGCCGGGATCGGCCTGGCGGTGCTGATTGGCAGCCTGGCGCCGGTACAGTTTAACCCGGCGGCCTGGATGTTTTTTGTCGCTGGCGCGGTGGCCATTTGTGCAATGATCCTGCCGGGCATTTCGGGTAGCTTTATTCTGCTGATTTCCGGCATGTATGCCCCGGTGCTACTGGCGGTGCGGGAGTTGCAACTGGCTATACTATTGCTGTTTTTGCTGGGCTGTATCAGTGGCTTGCTTGGCTTCTCCCGCTTTTTAAACTGGTTACTAAAACATTATCATGACGCCACCCTGGCACTGTTAACCGGTGTGGTAGTCGGGGCCATGTACCGGTTGTGGCCCTGGCAAAGTGCGACTAGCATGTATACGCCTGGCGGTTATGCCGCGACCTTCGGCCAGCATGACTTGCTATTGGCAACGGCTTGTTTTCTGGTAGCTATTCTCGTTATGCTGTTACTGCTTAACCTGGAAAAATTGCTGACGGGTGCTAAGACGGTCAGCACGGGCAACGCTGTTGAGCGCAGCAAGGAGTAACTTATCGTTGTCAGCAGCCTGGGAATCGTAATGCCCTCTCATCTGGCAGATAGTGCTATTTGCCGGGTGTTGCTGCTTTTACTCTGCATTTTACTCACCGGCTGCGCCGGCAAGTCCGCACCGGCGCCTGTGACTACGCTGGAGATCCGTCAGCAATCGGCGGCACAACAGCAACGTACCCAGCTTAGCGGTAACCAATATGTGGTGCAGCGTGGTGATACGTTATTTTCCATCGCCTTTCGTGCCGGCCAGGATTACCGGACCCTGGCCAGCCGCAATGGTATAGCAGCGCCTTACACCATTTATCCCGGGCAAATACTCCGTTTACAAGGTACTGGCGGCCAAGCTGTTGCCGCTAGCGGAACAAATACCCCAGCCAGCCGCCCAGCCACTACGACCAGTGCTAAATCAGTTGCAGCTAATCAGCAAACGGGTTATGGTCAAGCAAGTACACCTCTTCGCACGCCGCCGCCGGCGGTTGGTCGGGTTAGCTGGCAGTGGCCGATCCGCGGGCCAATTTTAGCGCGCTTTTCGACCGCGGAGAGTGGGATTAAAGGGATCCAAATCGGTGGTCGTGATGGCAGCCGGATCAATGCTGCCGCGGATGGGCAAGTGGTATACGCCGGTAATGCGTTACGTGGCTATGGTAACTTAATTATCATCAAACATAACGACGATTACCTGAGCGCCTATGCGCACAACAAGCGGATCCTGGTGAAGGAGCGGCAGGAAGTGAAAGCGGGTCAACAAATTGCGGAGATGGGAGAAACCGACGCAGCCTCTACCCGCTTGCACTTTGAAATCCGTTTCCGTGGCCAGTCGGTCGATCCGTTGCGATATTTGCCAAAATAGTATACAAAAAATTAAAAATAATATTAACATGTGGCATGGATGCGCCGCAGCGGTTTTGAAGCGCTTTAGTTCGGAGTAGATGGATATGACAGCAAAAGACAATGACCTGACTGAATTTAAAGAAGATGAGATAAACGAAGAGAGTTTACTCAGTGATGATGATTTGGATCCGGAATTGCTCGAGCTGTCCGCTGACGAAACGGTGCCTGAAGATCTCTTTGTGCGGGATGACAGCCAGAAAACGCTGGACGCCACGCAAATTTACCTCGGTGAAATCGGCTTCTCGCCACTGTTAAGTGCCGAAGAAGAAGTCTACTTTGCCCGACTGGCCTTAAAGGGCGACCAGGCCGCCAGAAAACGGATGATTGAGAGTAACCTGCGGCTGGTGGTGAAAATTGCCCGTCGCTATATCAACCGTGGTTTAGCCTTGTTGGATCTGATTGAAGAGGGCAACCTTGGCTTAATCCGCGCGGTAGAAAAATTCGACCCCGAGCGCGGTTTTCGGTTTTCGACTTACGCCACCTGGTGGATCCGCCAGACCATCGAACGCGCGATAATGAACCAAACGCGAACCATCCGCTTACCCATTCATGTAGTGAAAGAGCTCAACATCTACCTGCGCGCTGCCCGCGAATTATCACAAAAGCTGGATCACGAACCGACGCCGGAAGAAATCGCTGCTGCGCTGGATAAGCCGGTAGAAGAAGTTCGTAAGATGCTGAAGTTAAATGAAAAAATCACTTCGGTCGATACGCCGGTTGCCGGTGCTTCCGAAAAGCAGTTATTGGATGTACTGGCCGATGAAAAGGAACTCGGACCTGAGCTGGAATTACAGGACCAGGATATCCGCCAGCATTTGGTGATCTGGTTGCAGGAGTTAAACCCAAAACAGCGCGAAGTACTGGCGCGGCGCTTTGGTTTGCTGGGCTATGAACCCTCCACTTTGGAAGATGTGGGGCATGAAATCGGTCTGACCCGGGAGCGGGTGCGGCAAATTCAGGTTGAAGCCCTGCGTCGGTTACGGGAAATCGTCACCCACCAAGGGTTAAATATCGAGACGCTGTTTCAGGAATAAGCGGTTTAATCAGCTATCGCAAAACGCCCCGCCAGGGGCGTTGTCATTTATAACAGTCTGCTGAAGAACCCGGTATTATTGATGTTTTGCAGCAACCTGCTCGGCCTGGCGTAAGATCCGCAGCACATTGCCCCCCCAGAGCGCTTCGATTTGTGCTTTGGTATAGCCGCGACGCATCAGCTCCCAGGTCACATTCAGTGTTTCGCTGGCATCTTCCCAGCCTTGGACACCGCCACCGCCATCAAAATCAGAAGCAATGCCGACATGCTCGATGCCGAGACGTTGCACACTATAGTCAATATGATCGACAAATTGCGCGACAGTGACATCCGGGAACTGCTTACGCAGGCGAGCCAGTTCGGTATCGTAGCTGTTGCGGTCCTGTTCGTTGGCATTAGCCCAACCGTTTGGCAGGTATTTCACGCGCAGTTTGCCAATTTCAGCATTGAGCCCCGGATCGAGCTCGGCTACATAGCTGCGAAAGGCGACCATCTGCGCGACACCGCCATTGGCTTTAATCGCATCGAGTTGTTCGTCATCCAGATTACGCAGGTTAGCGTGTACCGACATGGCGCCGGAATGGGAGGCGATGACCGGTGCCTTTGACAGCTTGATGGCTTCGAGCATCGACTTTTTACCGACGTGCGACACGTCAATCAGAATGCCATAGCGGTTTAGTTCAGCGACTAATTGCCGGCCCAAGACGGATAAGCCCGGATCTTCAGCTGCATCATTCAGATCTGCGCGTGGGTTAGAGCTGCCGGAAAATTGGTTATGACCGATATGGGTAAAGCTCACATAACGGATGCCACGCTCGGCCCATTTCGCGACGTCTTTGACACTGTCGCCGAGCGGATAAGCATTCTCCATCCCCAGCAGCACAATGCGTTTACCTGCAGCATGCAAGGCTTCAACTTCGGCAGCCGTTTTCGCCAGCCCAACCTGCTCCGGATAGGCACGGATCATCCGCATTATGGCCTGATAGCTATTCTCGGCAGTGGCGGCAGCTTGCTGATAAGCCTCCGGGGTCAGGGCTCCCTGACCCACATAAACAATCAGAAACACGGCATCCAGGCCGCCGGCACGCATCTTGGGCAGATCGACCTGGGCTTTGGTAAAGCCACCCGGATCGAGCAGGTGCGTCGCATAGCCACGGCCGATATCGACATGGGTATCAATAGTCAGAATTTGCTGATGTAAAGCCCGGGCTTCCGCTTCGGTCACGACTTTGCTTTGTGCCAGGGCAGTACCACTGAGAGTACCACTGAGCAAGAGGGCGGAGACCAGAGAGGCCAGTTTCGCTAAGCGCATGCTGCATCCTTTTTGTTGTTATTGATAAGATCAGAGAGGCAGGAGCTTAGCGCGGAATCCGCTCTGACAGCAAGCCTTAGCCGCCGTCAGTTCGCCGTGTCAGGCGTTGGATTAAGACCGTGACGGCCCCGGCCACTAAGCCCCAGAACGCCGAGGCAATGCCAAACAAACTGGCGCCAGATGCGGTGACCAGCAGGGTAATTACGGCGGCTTCCCGATACTCAGCATCGGCAGTACAGCTTTGCAGGTTAGCGGCTATGGTACCCAGCAGCGCCAGCCCGGCCAGCGCGGCTACCATCTCAGTAGGGAAGGCTGCAAACAGCGCGACCACAGTGGCGCCGGCCAGGCCAAAGAGCAGATAAAAGAGCCCGGCAGCGATGCCGGCAATATAGCGTTTGCTGCTGTCTGGATGCGCTTCATTACCACTACAGATCGCTGCAGTTATGGCCGCCAGGTTAATCGAAAACGCGCCCAGCGGGGCCAGCAGCAGCGTGCTTAGCGCCGTGCTGCTAATCAGTGGCGATACCGGTGTCTGATAACCACTGGCACGTAACACTGCGACACCGGGAATATTTTGTGACGCCATGGTTACCAGCAGCAGCGGTAAACCCACCCCCAGCAACGCCGATAGCGAAAACGCCGGCGTAACCCATACCGGTGTCGCCAGTGTCAGCTTGACGGCGGAGAGGTCGAGCTCACCGCCCAGCCAAACCAGCAGTAAACCACAGCCTAATACTGCCAGGATGGCGTAACGCGGCAGCAGGGCTTTGGTAAGCAGGTAGGTTAAACACATGGCGCCGACCAACAACAGTTGCTGCTGCAGACTGCTAAAGATGGCAAAGCCAAATTGCAGCAGAATGCCGGCCAGCATGGCGCTGGCCAGCGGCAGTGGGATCAGCCGGGTCAGGCGTTCAAACATGCCGCTTAAGCCAATGAGTAGCCCAAGTAATGCAGTAAAGATAAAGACCCCGGTCGCTTCCGCCAGCGTCAGACCTTGCAGGCTGGTGGCCAGCAGCGCGGCGCCTGGCGTTGACCAGGCGGTAATCACCGGGGCCTTGTAATACCAGGACAGACCGATACAGGTCAGCGCCATCCCTATACCCAGAGCCAACAGCCAGGACGCCATCACGGCGTTGTCGGCACCGGCCGCTGCGGCGGCCTGAAACACAATCGCCACTGAACTGGCAAAGCCAACCAGCACCGCAACAAAACCGGCTACCACGGCCGACAGGCTCCAATCGTTAAGACGCATTCTGCTGCTCATCAAATATCCAGTTGTTGTTTCAGTTGATACAGATAATCCAACGCCTGGCGGGCACTCAGTTCATCCGGATTTAGCTGACGCAGTTGAGCCAGCAGCGGATGCTCCGGCGCCAGTAATTCCAGTTGGGTCACAGGTTCAGGCGTCGTTGCTGGCCCGTTTTGTTCTAACTGCCGCAGTTTTTGCCGTGCCAGTTGAATCACCGGTCTTGGCACCCCGGCCAGCTGGGCGACCTGCAGACCAAAACTCTTGCTGGCGGCGCCTTCCTGCACATGATGCATAAATACAATGCCATCACCGTGCTCAACCGCATCCAGATGCACATTGGCGACGGCAGGTAATTGCTGCGCCAGACTGGTCAGTTCAAAATAATGGGTAGCAAACAGGGTTAACGCCTGCAGTTGATTGGCCAGATAGTCGGCACAGGCCCAGGCCAGACTCAGGCCATCATAGGTACTGGTGCCACGGCCAATTTCATCCATCAATACCAGACTTTGTGCGGTGGCATGATGCAGAATGGTTGCGGTTTCTGTCATCTCCACCATAAAGGTCGAGCGGCCGGACGCCAGATCATCAGAGGCGCCAATGCGGGTAAAAATACGGTCGATTGGGCCTATCACCGCCTGCTCTGCCGGCACAAAGCTGCCGATGGCGGCCATTAGAGCAATCAGGGCGGTTTGCCGCATATAGGTTGATTTACCGCCCATATTGGGGCCGGTGATCATCAGCATCCGCCGTGAGGCGTCTAATTGCAACGGATTGGCAATAAAGGGCGCCTTTAGCACCCGCTCCACCACCGGATGCCGTGCCTGGGTCAGTTGAATACCGATCTGCTCAGTTAACAGCGGCCGGCAATACTGATACAGCACCGCACACTCGGCAAAGCTGCACAGCACATCCAGTTCAGACAAGGCTTGAGCCAGCTGTTGCAGCTGCGCCAGATAGGGGCTCACGGCGTCAAACAGCGCGTCATAAAGCTGTTTTTCCAGCGTCAGCGCCTTACTCTGGCTACCCAGTACCTTATCTTCGTATTCTTTTAGCTCCGGAATAATATAGCGTTCATTATTTTTCAGTGTTTGCCGGCGCACATACTCCGGCGGCACCCTGGTATCAGCACTGCGACCGGTTTCGATATAAAAACCATGGATCTTGTTAAAGCCGACTTTTAACGAACTAATACCGGTACGCTCACGCTCGCGCAGCTCCAGTTGCTGTAAGTAGTCGGTGGCACCTTCAGCCAGCGCCCGCCATTCATCAAGTTCGGCATGATAGCCCGAAGCAATGACGCCGCCATCACGGATCAGCACCGGTGGTGACTCGACGATAGCGCGTTGTAATAATTCAGCCAGCTCCGGCACCGGCACGGTGGCCTGCTGATGCTGCTGTAGCAACTGACTGTTGGCATGCAGTAACTGCTGCTGTAGCTCTGGCAGCTCGGTTAGCGCCTGGCGTAGCCGGGCAAAATCGCGGGGCCGGGCGCTGCGCAGTGCCAGCCGGGCCAGGATCCGCTCGATATCGCCGATTTGCTTTAGTGAGGGCTGCAGCGCCTGAAAATCCTCTGTCAGTTCCTGTACCGCATCCAGCCGCTGATTAAGCTGAGTGCGGTTACGCAGCGGCGCATGGATCCAGCGCTTCAGTAACCGGGAGCCCATGGCAGTCTGGGTTTTATCCAGCACAGCCGCCAGCGTATGTTCAGTTTGCCCACTTAAGGTATGGGTTAATTCCAGATTGCGGCGGGTGGCCGCATCCAGCACGATAAAATCATCCGGCCGCTCCAGGGCGATACTGCGTAAATGCGGTAACTGAGCGCGCTGGGTATCTTTGACATATTGCATCAAACAGCCGGCGGCCATCAGCGCAACCGGCGCTTCCAACACGCCAAAGCTCTGTAAATCGCGGGTGCCAAATTGCTGGCACAGTAAGCGCTCGGCACTGGCCAGTTCAAACTCCCATACCGGACGGCGGCGGGCGCCTTTGCGTTCGGTCAGGTGCGGTAGACTAAAATTTTCCGGATAGAGCAATTCGGCCGGATTCAGCCGTTGCAGCAAGGCGGCCAAATCATCGGCATGACTGACCTGATTCAGCAAAAAACGGCCGCTGGTCAGATCCAGTTGCGCCAGACCAAAGTGGCTGCGACTCTCACTGATGGCACAGAGTAAATTATCCTGCCGCTCATTCAGCAACGCCTCGTCGGTCACGGTGCCCGGGGTAACAATCCGCACCACCTTGCGCTCTACCGGCCCCTTGCTGGTCGCCGGATCGCCAATCTGTTCGCAAATGGCGACGGACTCACCCAATTGCACCAGACGCGCCAGGTAACCTTCAACGGCATGATAGGGCACGCCGGCCATCGGGATCGGTTCACCGGCGCTTTGACCGCGTTTGGTCAGCGAAATATCTAACAGGGCGGCAGCCTTTTTCGCATCTTCATAAAATAGTTCGTAAAAATCACCCATCCGGTAAAACAATAAGATCTGCGGATGCTGGCTTTTCAGTGCCAGATATTGCTGCATCATCGGGGTATGATTGCTTAACGCTTGCTCCGGTTTCTGGTCTGACGGCATAATGGTGCTAACACTTCCTGTTGGATCAAATATGACAGCGGAAACAACAAGCTTAGCGCTTGCCACTGAACTAGGGCAGCTATTATTACGGAAAAAAGCCAGTATCACCACTGCAGAATCCTGCACCGGTGGTGGGGTTGCCTACTGGCTGACCGCGGTAGCCGGCAGCTCGGCCTATGTTGACCGCAGCTTTGTTACCTACAGCAATAAAGCCAAGCAGCAATTGTTAGGGGTGCGCAGCGCAACGCTATTACAATATGGCGCCGTCAGCGAGCAAACGGTAGCCGAGATGGCCAGTGGCGCAGCCCAGGCGGCGGGTGCCAGCATAGCGCTTGCCATCTCCGGCATTGCCGGCCCTACCGGTGGCACGGCAAAGAAGCCAGTCGGCACTGTCTGTTTCGGTTTTAGTATCGACGGGACTGTCAGCACTCAGCAATTGCATTTTGCTGGCGACCGGCAGCAGATCCGTCAGCAGGCGATTGAACATGCGCTCAGACAATGCATCTTGTTATTGACAGCCCCAATAAACTAGACTACTGTATGCTCATACAGTTGTTAAAGGCTTAACCTAATTTTTCCGGAGCGACCAATGGACGACAACAAACAAAAGGCATTAAGTGCGGCACTAAGCCAGATCGAACGCCAGTTCGGTAAAGGTTCTATTATGCGGCTGGGCGACAGCACTGCCCTGGATATTGAAGCGGTATCCACCGGCTCACTGGGGCTGGATATTGCACTGGGCATTGGCGGCTTACCTTATGGCCGGATTGTAGAAATTTATGGTCCTGAGTCCTCCGGTAAAACCACCTTAACGTTGCAGGTGATTGCCGAAGCACAGCGTAGCGGTAAAACCTGTGCCTTTATCGATGCCGAACATGCGTTGGATCCGGTGTATGCGAAGAAATTAGGCGTGGATGTCGATAAGCTGTTAGTTTCTCAGCCAGATACTGGTGAGCAGGCGCTGGAAATCTGCGACATGTTGGTGCGTTCTGCCGCCGTAGACGTGGTGATTGTGGACTCGGTCGCTGCCTTAACGCCAAAAGCAGAAATTGAAGGTGACATGGGTGACAGCCATATGGGTTTACAGGCCCGTTTAATGTCACAGGCACTGCGTAAACTGACTGCTAATATCAAACGCTCCAATACCCTGTGTATCTTTATCAACCAGATCCGGATGAAGATCGGTGTAATGTTTGGTAACCCGGAAACCACCACCGGCGGTAATGCGCTGAAATTCTATGCCTCAGTACGTTTAGATATCCGTCGTATTGGCTCGGTAAAAGAAGGCGATGAAATTACCGGTAACGAAACCCGGGTTAAGGTGGTAAAAAACAAAGTGGCTCCGCCCTTTAAACAAGCTGAATTTATTATTCAGTATGGCGCCGGTATCAACAAACTGGGTGAGCTGATTGACCTGGGCGTACAGCAAGGCTTAGTTGATAAGTCTGGCGCCTGGTACGCTTATCAGGGCAATAAGATTGGTCAGGGTAAAGCCAATGCCATGAAGTTCTTGCAGGATAACCCTGCGGTGGCAGATGAAATTGAAAAAGAGCTGCGGGCACGGCTGTTATTAAAACCGGGCGAAGCGGTGGCAGTGGATGATGTGATGGAGATGCCGGAGCCGGAAGAGCTATAAGCTCTGCCGCATCTGATTTAAAACAACAAAACTCCGGACCTGAAAAGCTCCGGAGTTTTTTATAAGTGATTCGCAAATATTAAAAAAAATGATTTTACGCCCTCGCCAGGCAAGTCCCCATCTTCTGCTCAACACTCAACACTCAACACTCAACACTCAACACTCAACACTCAACACTCAACACTCAACACTCAACACTCTCACAACACGATTTTGATACCTCAAGTTTCGGTAGTGGAATGGTCAGTTGCTGCTGGCCCTTACCGGCCGTAGTCATCACCGCTGCGACAGACGGCTGTTGCTTTTCTGGCATAGTACGGCATAATACGCCTTATTTAGACGTCTAAACGTATAGAAGTTATCAGTAGTGCCAGCTGACTACCAGACTCAGGTGCAGTATGGTGCTAGCCACAGGCGGAGCCAGCTATGCCTATTAAAGTGATTGACCAGTTACCTGCAGTAGAAGCCTTATCAGCAGAGAATGTCTTTGTAATGACCGAGAGCCGGGCGGCAGCCCAGGATATCCGGCCATTACGGATCGCGATTCTGAATTTAATGCCCAATAAAATTGTGACTGAAATTCAGTTATTACGTTTATTAGCGAATAGCCCGCTGCAGCTGGATATTGAGCTGATCCGCATCGATGATCATGTCAGTAAACATACACCGGAGAGCCATTTAAACTGCTTCTATCGTTACTTTTCTGATGTGCAGGGGCAGAAATATGATGGTCTGATTATTACCGGTGCGCCATTGGGATTAGTTGATTATGAGGATGTCACCTACTGGCAGCAGTTTGGTGAGATCCTGCGCTGGGCGGATACCCATGTTACCTCGACGCTATTTTTATGTTGGGCCGCCCATGCTGCGCTGTATCATTACTACGGCTTACAGCGGGAAATTCGCGGCGAGAAATTATCCGGTGTTTACTGGCAAGACGTAGTACAGCCGTTTAGCCCGCTGCTGCGCGGCTTTGACCAGCAATTTCTGGTGCCGCACTCGCGTTATGCGCAGGTGCCAAAACAAAAATACCAACAGCATGACGATTTGCATATCCTGGCTGAAGCCGATGTCACCGGGGCCTATTTGCTGCAAAACAGCAGTGGTAGCCGGATCTTTGTTACCGGCCATCCGGAATATGATCTGACCACGCTGGATGATGAGTATCAACGCGACCTGGCGGCCGGTTTGGCACCGCGTTTACCGGAGAACTACTACCGGAATAATGATCCGGCCCAGGGGCCGTTAAAATTATGGCAGGCGCACGCCTTTTTATTATTCAGTAACTGGTTAAACTATTACGTTTACCAGGCTACGCCCTTTGACCTGAATCAGATAGGCAACAGTTAATGACAGAGCTTCGTTTAACGCCACAGCAACTACGCCAGCTGCTGGCCTCACGTATTTTGGTGCTGGATGGCGCTATGGGCACCATGATCCAACAACACCGCCTGGATGAAGCCGGTTATCGCGGCGCGGAATTTGCGGATTGGCCGTCCGATCTCAAAGGTAACAACGATTTGTTAGTACTTACTCAGCCGGAACTCATTGCCGATATTCACCGGCAATACTTGCTGGCCGGGGCGGACATTATTGAAACCAATACTTTTAACGCCACCACCATTGCGATGCATGATTATCAGATGGCGCACCTGTCAGAGCGCATCAATCGTGAGGCGGCGGCACTGGCGCGGCGGGTTTGTGACGAAGTCACAGCCCTGCAACCCGACAAACCCCGTTTTGTCGCCGGTGTGTTAGGACCTACTAACCGTACTGCCTCGATTTCGCCAGACGTTAACGATCCCGGATTTCGCAATGTCAGCTTTGATGAGTTAGTGCTGGCTTACAAGGAATCGACCCGGGCGCTGATTGCAGGTGGCGCCGATATTATTATGCTGGAAACCATTTTCGATACGCTGAATGCCAAGGCAGCAGCCTTTGCCGTGTTAGAGGTGTTTGAAGAGCTGCAGCTGGAGTTACCGGTGATGATCTCCGGCACCATCACCGATGCCTCGGGCCGCACGCTGTCCGGCCAAACGACCGAAGCTTTTTATTATTCGCTGGCGCATGTCAAGCCGGTGACCTTTGGCCTGAACTGCGCGCTGGGGCCGGATTTGCTGCGTCCTTATGTCGAAACCTTGGCCACCATCTCCGAAGCCTATGTTTCTGTGCATCCGAATGCTGGCTTGCCAAATGAGTTTGGCGAATATGATTTAGGCGCTGAGGCGATGGCAGCAGAAATTGCTGATTGGGCCAAACAGGGCTTTTTAAATATCGTCGGTGGCTGCTGTGGTACCACGCCAGAGCATATTAAAGCCATTGCCGAAGCGGTAAAAGATGCGCCGCCGCGGCAACCAAAAGCGGCCGATCATAGTTTTCATTTGGCCGGCCTAGAAGCCTTTGCGGTGGAGTGGTAATGCAACAGCAGGCACGATTTATCAATATCGGCGAGCGGACCAACGTTACCGGCTCGGCGAAATTTAAAAAACTGATTTTAAAAGGCGATTATGAGGCGGCGCTGGATGTGGCGCGGCAACAGGTTGAAAATGGCGCCCAGATCATCGACATCAATATGGATGAGGGGATGCTGGACAGCAAGGCCGCTATGGTGCGCTATTTAACACTGCTGGCAGCAGAGCCGGATATCGCCCGGGTGCCGATTATGGTCGACTCCTCGAAGTGGGAAGTGATTGAAGCGGCGCTAAAGTGTATTCAGGGTAAGGCGGTAGTGAACTCGATTTCGCTAAAAGAAGGCGAAGCGAGCTTTTTGCAGCAGGCCAAGTTGTTGCGCCGCTATGGCGCGGCCGTGGTGGTGATGGCGTTTGACGAGGTGGGGCAAGCTGATACCAAGGCCCGCAAAGTTGAAATCTGTCAGCGCGCTTATCAGATCCTGACTGAGCAAATTGGTTTTCCGCCGGAAGATATCATTTTTGACCCCAATATTTTCGCCGTGGCTACCGGTATTGAAGAGCACAACAACTACGCGGTGGACTTTATAGAGGCGACCCGTGAAATCAAGCGCCTTTGCCCTTATGCCAAGATTTCCGGCGGCGTATCTAATGTGTCGTTTTCGTTTCGTGGTAACGATCCGGTGCGCGAAGCTATCCACTCAGTATTTCTGTACCATGCTATTGCGGCCGGTATGGATATGGGCATCGTTAATGCGGGTCAGCTGGCGGTGTATGACGATATCCCGCCGTTGCTAAGAGAGCGGGTAGAGGATGTGATTCTAAATCGCCGGTCTGATGCCACCGAACGCCTGTTAGAGATTGCCGCGCAATTTAAAGGTGATGGCAGTGTCGCCGAGAAAGTGGACGATGCCTGGCGCAGCCTGCCGGTAAATAAGCGGCTGGAGCATGCGCTGGTAAAAGGCATTACCGATTTTATCGAGCAGGACACTGAAGAAGCCCGGCAGCAGGCAGAGCGGCCACTGCATGTGATTGAAGGCCCGCTGATGGATGGCATGAACGTGGTCGGCGACCTGTTTGGTGAAGGCAAGATGTTTCTGCCGCAGGTGGTCAAGTCAGCCCGGGTGATGAAAAAAGCTGTTGCTTACCTGCAACCCTACATTGAGCAAGAGAAAGCCGGTGGCCGGGCGCAGGGTAAAATCCTGCTGGCAACGGTAAAAGGCGATGTGCACGATATCGGCAAAAATATCGTCGGGGTGGTGCTGCAGTGTAATAACTTTGAGGTTATCGATCTGGGTGTGATGGTGTCCTGCGCTGAGATCCTGCGCGTCGCCAAAGAACAACAGGTTGATGTGATTGGTTTATCTGGCCTCATTACGCCGTCGCTGGATGAAATGGTGCATGTGGCCAAAGAAATGACCCGGCTCGGTTTTACCATGCCGTTGTTAATCGGCGGCGCAACCACCTCCAAGGCGCATACCGCAGTCAAGATCGCACCGCATTATGCGCATGGCGTGGTTTATGTGCCCAATGCGTCACGTAGCGTATCCGTGGTGCAGTCGTTAATTAGCGCAGAGCATAAACCGGCCTATCTGGCGCGGGTGGCAGAAGAGTACCGTATTGCGGTAGAGCAGCATCAGCGCAGCCGGCCCGGTGAGCGGATGCTGAGTCTGGCCGAGGCTCGGCAGAATAAATTCCCGCTGGATTTAACGAAAGTAGCGCCGGCGCCGAAACAGCCCGGCGTGCATTACTGGCAGCAGGTGGATTTGCAGGTACTGCGTGACTACATCGACTGGACACCGTTTTTCCTGACCTGGCAGCTGTCCGGCAAGTTTCCGGCAATTTTGCAGCACGCTGAAGTTGGGCTGGAAGCGCGGAAGGTGTATCAGGATGCCAATGCGCTACTGGATCAGATGATCAAAGAGAACCTGATCAGGGGTAAAGCGGCCTTTGGCTTTTTCCCGGCCAACAGTGATGGCGACGATATTATCATCTACCAGGATGAGAGCCGCACCACCGAGCGCTGCCGCCTGCATAATCTGCGACAGCAACTGGCGCTACGGAATAATGCACCGAACTGCAGTCTGGCAGATTTTATTGCTCCGGTCGGCTCTGGTATTGCTGATTATGTCGGTGCCTTTGCAGTGACTACCGGCTTTGGTGCTGATGAGCTGGCGGCGCAGTATGCGGCAGCGCATGATGATTACAATAGCATTATGGTCAAGGCGCTGGCCGATCGTCTGGCGGAAGCGCTGGCGGAGTATCTGCATTTAAAAGTCCGGCGCGAATATTGGGGTTATGCCGCCAATGAACAGCTGGATAATGAACAACTGATCCGCGAGCTGTATCAGGGGATCCGACCCGCGCCTGGTTATCCGGCCTGCCCGGAACATACCGAGAAAGGCACCTTATTTCAGTTATTGGATGTGCCGGCGCAAATTCAGATGCAGTTAACTGAAAGCTATGCCATGTGGCCCGGCGCCGCGGTCAGCGGCTGGTACTTTGCTCACCCGGACAGCAAGTATTTTGCCGTCAGTAAAATCGACCGTGATCAGCTGGCGGACTATGCACAGCGCAAAGGCTGGAGCGAGCAACAGGCCGAAAGCTGGCTGGCGCCGAATCTGCGCTAGCGCAGAAACTTGGCCAGCTGTTGCTGCAGACTGGCAAGACTGAAAGGCTTGGTCAGCATATCATCAAACTGCAGCTGACCTTGCCGTTCTCCCAGTTGCACTGCTGTATGGCCGGTGACAGCGATCACCGGCAGCTGCTGCCGCCCTGGCAACTGACGGATCGCCTGCAAGGTTTGATAGCCATTCATCGCCGGCATCTCAATATCCAGCAGCACTAAAGATACCTGCTGTTGCGCTAGCAGCAGCAGCGCCTCTTCGCCGCTGCTGGCAACCAGGCAGGGATACCCCAGTTTATCCAGCATCAGTTTCAGTAATTGCTGATTGTAATAGTTGTCATCGACGACCAGCAGTGGGTTGCCGTCATAGGGTTCAGCGCTAATCAGCGATGGCTCCGCAGGGGCTTCGCTACTGTGAGGATTGGCCGCAGGCAGTTTTGCCTTGCTAAAGTAAGCCGTAAAGCTCACCGTCGTGCCGACACCGGGTTGGCTTTGCAATTGGATCTGGCCGTGCATCAGCTCAACTAAACGCTTACTGATTGCCAGTCCAAGACCAGTGCCCCCATACTGACGGCTAATACTCTGATCCCCCTGATTAAAAGCCTGGAACAGCTGCTGTTGTTGTGTCTCACTAATGCCGATACCAGTATCGGCCAGGCTGAACAGCAGACATAGCCGCTCGTCAGAGGTGGTCAGCGGGCTGATTGTCAACCGGATAGCGCCACGTTCAGTAAATTTAACCGCATTGCTCAGCAGATTAATCAACACCTGACTCAAACGCAGTGGATCACCAACCAGCTGTGCTGGCAGATCCGGCGCCAGATTCAGTTGCAGTGGCAGTTTTTTGTCGGCTAACTGCGCACTAAACAAGGTCACGACCTGCTCAATACAGTCCTGTAATTTAAACGGCAGTTGCTCCAACTGAATTTTTCCGGCTTCGGCTTTAGAGAAATCCAGTAGGTCATTAATAATGCTGGACAGTATTTTTCCGGCATTACGGATCCGCCCCAGATACAGTTGCTTATCGCTAATGGCTTTGCTCTGCTGTGCCAGTTCAGCAAAACCCAGTACGGCATTAAGCGGCGTGCGTAATTCATGGCTGATATTGGCCAGAAACTGACTT
Organism: Alishewanella sp. BS5-314; assembly: GCF_025377695.1. NCBI lineage: Bacteria > Pseudomonadati > Pseudomonadota > Gammaproteobacteria > Alteromonadales > Alteromonadaceae > Alishewanella > Alishewanella sp. BS5-314. The sequence continues at coordinate 1,818,372 of NZ_JACEHJ010000002.1, read as the reverse complement.
TTGGCCTGGGTAGCTGCCTCTGCCCGCCGTCGTGCTGCCTCCAACTCCGATAAGGTTTGCTGTAAATGTTCGGTACGCTGGGAAACTAGGGCTGCCAGACGCTGCTGCTCACGCAGCAGGCTATGAGTGCGCCACTTCATTAACAGCATCATTGACAGCACAAACAGCAGCGCGAGTGCAGCATATAGCCAGCGACTTTGATACCAGGGCGCGAGAATACGGAAATGCAGGGCATCGGCACTACTGATCTGGCCGGCAGCATTGCGAGCCCGGATCTCAAAGCGATACTCGCCGGGTGGCAGATTGGTGTAGTCGCGATAGGGCTCTAAGCTCCAGGCCGACCAGCTGTCGTCATGCCCGAACAGCCTGACTTGCAACTGCTCTGCCTGCAGGTGATCAAAGTTCGGGCTGCTGTAACTAAAACGCAGGTTATTTTGCTCTGGTTGCAAGCTGAGTCCGGCGGGAACCGGTCCACCATCATAGAGTCGCTGGCCATCACTGCTGGTCAGCTGCCGCAGTAACGGGGGCTTTGGTTGCGGGGCCTGAAACTGATCGGCGACAAAGCGGAAAATACCTTCGGCGCCACCAAACCACACTAATTGTTGATCAAGCAGGATGGTATCCAGCGGAATATCCGCCAGCGGCTGTAAGCTGCTGGTTGTCCATTGATAGCTGCCATCTGCTTTGGGCAGGGCAACACCGGCATGGCGGGTGCCGGCGGTATTATCCCAGATTAACATCCAAAGCCGTCCGGCGGCATCCATCAGGGGATCGCGGATCCATGGCTGTTCGCCACTGAATAAAGCGCCAAAGGTTGGATCTAAACGAAATTGGCTCTCATTAGCGTGGAACCGAAATAAGCCCCTGACGGTGGCAAAATACAACTGATCATGTAACAGATGCACACTATTCCGATTCAGACTGGGCAGACCATGGCTTTTATCATAATGGCTCAGTGATAATGGCACTGAACTGCCTCCCTGCCACTCGGCTGGTAACTGCAAACGATAAAGGCCGTGTGCCAGGGTGCCAAGCCAGAGTTGGCCATCCGGCATTTCGACGATAGAATTTAAGTTACCGTGCACGCCGGGTACCTTACCTTCATCCCGCCATTCGCCGTCCTCCAGACGCATAGTGGCTAAGCCATCTTGCAAGCCAATATACACCCGTTCTGGCACCAGCTGTGAACGAACCAGCACTTTTGATGCCAGTTCTGAGCGTCGGATCAGCTCCGGGCCAGTTGGTTGCAGCCGGTAGACACCACTATTGGTGGCGGCCAGCAATTGCTGCTCAAAACTCAAAAAATCCCAGCTTTGTTGCCGGATCGGTTCAACCCGTCTGAAGTAGGCGTCCAGATTATCGGCTTGCTCCAGCCGGAACAGGCCCAGGCTGGTAGCGGCATAAAGATGTTGTTGGTGACGGTGAATTGCAAAGACATTACCCTCTAAGCCTCTGGCACTGTTAAAAACCGATAGAGCTGAACCCAAGGCAATGCGCGCTAAACCATGATCCAGTGCCAGCCAAAGCCCGGCCTGATGATCCTGCGCCATGGCCCGCACATTTTGATCATGTAAGCCGGAGGCCTTGGTGATCCGATCTACCAGCCTTCCCTGACGATCCAGAATAAACAGGCCGCCGTGCACGGTACCGATAGCAAAATGGCCATTTTGCAGAGTTAAGCCACTGTAAATTTCAGCCTGTTGCAGTTGTTGGTCAACGGCGGTTGCCCATAGACTGATCTGACCGTCTCGCCAGAGAAAGAAACCGTGGTCGCGGGTACCAATTAATAGTGTTTGTTCGTCAAAGGCTTCGAGAAAGAACACGGCCTTGTCGCGGAAAAAGTCACCGTTTGGCAGTGGCACAAACCCCTGATCCTGCCATTGCAGTAACCCCTGCTGCTGATCGCGGATCAGCAAACGTTGTTGAACCCAAAAGGCTTTCAGAAAGGCGCTGTCGGTAGTCCAGATACGAAACTGTTGCTGCTGCCATTGCAGCACATATTGGCGACTGATAAAAAAGACCCCATCCGGGGTAACAAAGGTTTGCCGCACGTCCTGAAAATCGCGGTAGCTCTCGGGTAGCTCAGCTGTCAGCGAGACATAATGCCGGCCACCGCTCTGCGGTGCCGTCAGATAACCGACTTCCCCTTTGGCGCCAACATAGATCCGTTCATCTGGTGCCATGGCCAGGGAGCGGGCAACCGATTTATTCGCGGTTTGAATGGTGCGCCAGTTTACGCCATCGTATTCGAGGATGCCGACGTTATTGGCAACATAAATTAAGCCAGAGCTATCCTGCAGTAATGCCCAATTCTGGGTTCCCGCTGCGTAATCTTTGGGCTTGAAGTTCTGGAGCAGCGGGATGCCCTGGCTATGTAGTGGGGCGGCATAGCCACTGGACACAGCGCCAATAAAGAGCAGCAGGCAGATCAGCAAAGTGCGCAACAAGATGAACTCCGTTTCTGTGAGCAACAAATCAACAACGGCATCTTAACGCTTATCGCCGTTGCTGTCAGCCCGCGGGCCGGATTTCGGTCTTTAGCCGGCTTTTTCCACAGAACAGGCTCTTAATTGTGCAGCGTTTGCAGTATGATAGCGCTATTTTTCGGCGCGACGCTGAACTAAACTGTGGAGCAAGAGTGGAAAAGCCGTTTCAGATAAAATTGATTATCAGACGCTTACCGGCCAATGCGGCTATCGGCTGGATTAAGCAGGCCTGGGAAATCTTTAAACAATACCCACTGGTGTTTATTCAAATGCTGTTGCTGACCTTCGTATTCACATTTCTGGCGGCACAATTTACGCTGACTTTTATCATTGCTGTTTTTGCCAGCCCCTTTCTGACAGCCGGGCTCTATGGCGCCATTGTTGGCGTTCAGCAACAGCAAAAAATTGACATTATGTGGCTGTTTAGGCCGTTTCAGCAGGCGTTTTGCCGGCAAGTTCTGATTATGATCGCGGCGTTGAATTTTCTGCTCAGTGTGCCGTTAATGCACTTCCGGGAACATCTGTACACTGCGATGGTGAATGCCCAACAAAGCGGTGAGCAAGAACCCTTGTTACTGCTGCAGATGATTTTGTTAGTCGCCGGCTTGTTAATTACGACCATGCTGTTTGCCTATGCCGTTGCTATTGCTTACTTTTTGAAAGAACAACGGGTGTTATTAATTTTACAGGCCAGTTTTCTGGCATGTTGGCGCAATATACCGGCGCTGTTGTTATTTGGCTTACTCAGCCTGGGTTTGTTATTGTTAACGGTACCCACCATGTTACTGGGGTTAGTCGTCGTGGTGCCACTATTGAACATTGCGTTCTTTCTGTCGTTTAACGAATTGTTTGCGTTAAAACTGGCGGCGGGCAAGGACGCAGTGCTGGAGGTCTGAGTATGGACACCCTGGCAACCTGGCGAAAAACCGCGATCGGTTGGTTAAGCCGCCGGGAGCATAGCCGGGCCGAGCTGAAACAAAAGCTCCTGCAAAAAGGCGCTTCAGGCGCAGAAGCTGAGACAGTACTGGACTGGTGTCAGCAGCAAGGCTATCAGAATGAACAGCGTTTTCTGGAAATGCTACTGCGCAGTCGCTGTCGCCAGGGCTATGGCTATCAGTACATTCTGCAGGAAGCTCGGCAGCATCAAATCACCGCAGCTGAGCTGAGCGCGCTGGCGGAGCAATTGGAAATAGATTGGTGGGCCCTGGCCGAAGCCGCCTATCAGAAAAAATTTGCTGATAAAGCGATTGCTGATTATCAGGATAAAATGAAGCGTATGGCGTATCTGCAGCGTCGCGGTTTTAGCAGCGAGCAGATCCGTGCTGTGTTAGGTAATAATAGCTGATTAATTAAACAGGATTTTTCATGAGTATGACATCCGCCGCAATCCGGCAAGCCTTTTTAGACTTCTTTGCCAGTAAAGCGCACAGCGTAGTGCCAAGCAGTTCGCTGATCCCCGGCAACGATGCCACCCTGCTATTTACCAATGCCGGCATGGTGCAGTTTAAAGATGTATTTCTGGGCCAGGATCAACGTAGCTACAGCCGTGCGGTATCGGCACAGCGTTGTGTACGCGCCGGCGGTAAACATAACGACCTGGAAAACGTCGGTTATACCGCCCGTCACCATACCTTTTTCGAAATGCTGGGTAACTTTAGTTTCGGCGATTACTTTAAACAGGATGCGATTCGTTACGCCTGGGAGTTTTTAACCGAGGTAGTAAAACTGCCGAAACAGCGGTTACTGGTCACTGTCTATGCTACTGACGATGAAGCCTACAATATCTGGTTAAATGAGATTGGCGTACCCGCTGAGCGGATTATCCGCATTGGTGATAACAAGGGCGCACCCTATGCCTCGGATAACTTCTGGGCGATGGGTGATACCGGCCCTTGCGGTCCTTGTACTGAAATTTTCTATGATCATGGTGACCATATCTGGGGTGGCCCGCCGGGCTCTGCGGAAGAAGATGGCGATCGTTTTATCGAGATCTGGAATATCGTCTTTATGCAGTTTAACCGCTTAGCCAGCGGTGAAATGCAACCCTTGCCAAAACCCAGTGTCGACACCGGTATGGGGCTGGAGCGGATCGCCGCTATTTTACAGCACGTACACAGCAACTATGAAATTGATACCTTTGTTGCCCTGATTAAAGCCGCGGCTGCAGCAACCGGCGCCACCGATCTGACGGACAAGTCACTACGCGTGGTGGCTGATCATATCCGTAGCTGTACTTTCCTGATTGTTGACGGCGTTATGCCTTCGAACGAAGGCCGCGGCTATGTCTTGCGCCGGATTATCCGCCGCGCAGTGCGTCATGGTAACAAGCTGGGTGCCAAGGGCGCCTTCTTCTATAAGCTGGTGGCGGCTCTGGTGGCGCAAATGGGTGACGCTTACCCGGAGCTGCGCAGCAAACAGGCCATTGTGGAAAAAGCGCTGCAACAGGAAGAGGAACAGTTTGGCAAAACGCTGGAGCGGGGCTTACAGATCCTGGATGAAGAGCTGTCGGGCCTTGCCGGCACAGAAATTCCTGGCGCGCTGGTATTTAAACTGTACGATACCTACGGCTTCCCGGTAGACCTGACCAATGACGTGGCACGTGAGCGCGGCTTGAGCATTGACCAGGCGGGTTTTGATGCCGCCATGGCTGAGCAGCGCAAGCGGGCGCAGCAAGCCAGTAACTTTGGTCTGGACTATAATCAGCAACTGACATCAGCGGTACAAACCGGCTTTACCGGTTATACCGAGCATTTTGGTAATGCCAGAGTACAGGAAATTATCAAAGAAGGTCAGCAGGTAAAAACCTTAGCTGCAGGTGAAACCGGCCTGGTGATCCTGGATAGCACGCCGTTCTATGCCGAATCAGGTGGTCAGATTGGCGACACCGGTAGCTTTAAGCTGCAGAACGGTGCTGTGTTAGCGGTGCTGGATACGCAAAAGATTGCCAAAGCCTTTGCCCATAAGGTTGAAGCGAGTAGTGAGCTAAAGGTCGGTGATCAGGTTGAAGCGACTATTGATCTGGCGCGGCGTAATGCCATTCGTAAAAATCACTCGGCAACCCACTTATTACATGCTGCCTTGCGTAAAGTACTGGGTGAGCATGTTACCCAAAAGGGCTCGCTGGTTGGCCCGGAGCGGCTGCGCTTTGACTTCTCGCATTTTGAAGCGGTAAAACCCGCTGAGCTGCAGCAATTGGAGCAAATGGTTAACGAACAAATCCAACTGAACCTGCCACTGCTGACGCGCGTAATGCCTATTGAAGCGGCGAAAGCAGCCGGCGCCATGGCGCTGTTTGGCGAGAAGTATGACGACGAAGTGCGGGTACTGAGCATGGGCGAGTTCTCAATTGAACTCTGTGGTGGTACACACGTCGAACGCACAGGTGACATTGGTTTCTTTAAAATTGTCAGCGAAGGCGGTATCGCCTCGGGCGTGCGGCGGATTGAAGCCGTCAGTGGCCCGGCCGCCATTCAGTACTTGCAGCAGTTAGATCTGCAAATCAGCCAGGCCGCCAGCTTGTTAAAAGGTGATGCCTTTAGTCTGGCCGAGCGGGTACAGCAAACGCTGGACCGCAGCAAACAGCTGGAAAAAGAAATCGAGCAGTTAAAGGCCAAGTTGGCCAGCTATGCCGGAGCTTCATTAACGGCGAATGTGCAGCAAGTGGGTGAGGTTAAGGTGCTGGTGCAACAGCTGGAACAAACCGAGCCTAAAGCACTGCGGACTCTGCTGGATGAGCTGAAGAACAAACTTGGTTCCTCAGTGGTGTTACTGGCCACCGTGAATGATGACAAAGTCAGTTTAATTGCTGGCGTGAGCAGTGATTTAACTGCCAGGGTACATGCCGGTCAATTGGTTGGCTGGGCAGCTGGTCAGCTCGGCGGTAAAGGCGGTGGCCGGCCAGATATGGCGCAGGCTGGTGGCACCGATACTGCAGCACTACCGGCCGTATTAAAGGCGGCATTCGACTATATTAGTGAGCGGCTGTAAGCGGTTAACGGTATAATCGGATATAAGAAAAGTTTTAAATACACTGGCGCTGAGCTATGATTCAGCGCTAATCTTATAACAGCACAGAGACAGAGCTCTGTGGTGACAGGCAAAGGAGCAATCGCATGCTAATTCTGACGCGTCGAGTGGGTGAAACCCTGATGATCGGTGACGAAGTAACCGTTACTGTACTGGGTGTAAAAGGTAATCAGGTACGGATTGGCGTTAATGCGCCGAAAGACATTTCAGTTCACCGTGAAGAAATTTATATGCGGATCCAAGCTGAAAAAGATACCAATGGCGGTAATTTCAGCGAAGGTGAATAAGCCTCGTCCTGTATTTCATTAGTGTTAAAATCGTCATTTTGCCGCTTTTAAGTCAATTAAACAGCGAATTGCTTAAAAGCTCGGCAAACACACTGTACGTTTCTAAAAATAGTTTGACTTATTTTCCTGAGACATTAATATACACGCCGCAACACAGCGCGGAGATGTGGCCGAGTGGCTGAAGGCGCACCCCTGCTAAGGGTGTATAGGGGAAACTCTATCGAGGGTTCGAATCCCTCCATCTCCGCCATTTCTCGGAATGGACGCGTAGCTCAGCTGGATAGAGTACTCGGCTACGAACCGAGCGGTCGGAGGTTCGAATCCTCCCGCGTCCGCCATCCGAGAGAAGAAGCGCTGTTGTTGTAAGATGCAAAGTTTATGGACGCGTAGCTCAGCTGGATAGAGTACTCGGCTACGAACCGAGCGGTCGGAGGTTCGAATCCTCCCGCGTCCGCCATATTCGTAAGAAACCCACTAAGGTTAACGCCAAAGTGGGTTTTTTATTTTCAGCTCAATGCTAAATAGACGCGGGAGGTGAGAACCTCCGTTAGGTTCGACCAATTTGCCGGGAGCAAATTGGGACAGCTTCAGCTGGCCCGCAGGGCAGGCGGCAGGATAGCCGCCTGCAATCCCCGCGTCCGCCATATTCGTAAAGACCCGCTAAGGTGAAAACCTAAGCGGGTTTTTTATTTCCAACCAGATGATAAGCATTTGCAGCGTCAAGACCAGCGCAACGCCCTTAGCTGGGTAGTAATTTTCTCCACCGGCTTCAAGGATCACATCCCTGTGCCCTTTCAGCCTCCGCAGCATCCCTGCTGCTGTTACGAAAATTCTACCGCAACTAAGGGCTTAAATAGCATCTGTTAGGCGTCACGAAAAACATCTTAGAACACAGCAGATATAAAACGAGGTGGTAAGCATTCCGTGCACTTTGTAAGGGAATGTATTTTTCAGGGATGAAAAATGCAAGCGTACAGGGATGTATTCACAGCGTGTCCCGTCAAAGTTGTACGGAATGATTACCGCCGGATGCGCTGACCAAGACGCTACAGAGTCGGGATATGAACATGCGGTGGATTATCTAAGATGCTCTGTCAGAAGAGACTTCAACACCACCACCTATTCCTCCCCCCTGCTGAAATATGCTATAAATGGCATACTTAGCGCGACTTTCTAGCCCGGAAACCCCGTGTCCTTCAGCCAGAGCCTGACCATCAACGATGATATTGACGCCGCTGCCCCGGAGCAACAGGGCGAGTTGGTGCTTTGCCGGCATTGTGACCTGTTACAGTGGCTACCTCCACTACAGGAAGGCGAACAAGCCCATTGCCAGCGCTGTGATCATCAGCTGGATGTGCGGCAGGTGCAACCGATATTAAGACCGGTGCTGTATGCGGCGTCCGCGCTGTTTATGTTATTGCTGGCCAACCTGTTTCCCTTTATCAGTATGGGCGTGGCCGGTAATCGCAGTGAAATGCATTTCTTCGACACCTCAGCCGTGCTTTTTACCGAATACCATCAAAGTCTGGCCATTCTGGTGTGGTTATTTATTCAGGCCGTGCCGGCTTTCTGCATGGCGGCGGTGATCTATCTGAAGCTGGGCATGCTGTACCGGCTACCGGCGCGGATCTGGGTGGCGCGGGTGCTCTTTATGCTCAAGCCCTGGAGTATGGTTGATATCTTTTTAATGGGTCTGCTGATTAGCTTTGTCAAACTGGTCGCCAACGCAGATATTTCGCTTGGTTTAAGTTTTTGGGCATTCTGTATTTTTTGTTTACTGCACTTGCGGACCTTTCAGGTGATCGACCGCCATGAAATGTGGTCCCGCCTGGCCCTGGCACCTAAGGTGCCAGTGACGGCGGAGGCAGGCAAAACCGGCTTATCACAACAGCTTAAGCTTTGCCCCTGTTGCACGGCTATAGTGCCGCTGGCACAACAGCATTGTCCGCGCTGCCATACCCGGGTTTATCCGCGGGTACCGGCCAGTTTACAGAAAACCCTGGCGCTGCTGGTGACGGCCGCCGTTTTGTATATCCCTGCCAATTTGCTGCCCATTATGCGTACGGTGTCCTTTGGTAATGTCACCGACTCCACTATTATCAGTGGCTTTTTATTAATGTGGCAGGATGGCGAGTATCCGGTGGCGCTGGTGATCCTGCTGGCCAGTGTGGTGGTGCCGATCGCCAAGATCCTGATCATGTTCTGGCTCTGTTACCTGGTGCTGGCACCGGCACCGGTGGCGGTGCGCAGTAAACTGACTACCCGCATTTATTTACTGGTGGATTGGGTCGGGCGTTGGTCAATGGTCGACGTGTTAGTGGTCGCCATACTGGCCGCCCTGGTGCGTTTTGGCTTGTTAATGAGTGTTTACCCAGGTGTCGGGGCCTTGGTTTTTGCTGCAGTGGTGATAATTACTATGCTGGCAGCGATCAGTTTTGATCCGCGCTTGCTGTGGGATCAGCCAGCGCGAACAGGAGAGCAGGTGTGACAGAAACGCAAAATACGGCAAAAGTAAAACCGATCCGGCAGTGGTCGCCGATCTGGGTGGTGCCCATCGCCGCGGTGTTGATCGGACTGTGGATGCTTTATAACCATCAGCAGCAACAGGGCGATATGTTGTTACTGATAGCTGAAGACGCTGAGGGCATCGTTGCCGGGAAAACCCAGATCAAAAACCGCAGTGTCGATGTCGGGCAGGTGGTATCGGTTGAGCTAAGTAAGGATCTGACTCAGGTCATGATCAAAGCCCGGATGAAACCTAATGTGACACCACTATTGAATGAGGGCTCACAGTTTTGGGTGGTGAAGCCACAAATTGGTCGTGGCGGCATCACCGGCCTGAATACCTTGTTGTCGGGTGCCTATATCGAATTACAGCCCGGTGATTCACCGCGGGTGGTACTAACCCATCCGTTATTGAATACGCCGCCGGTGGCACCGGCAGATGCGCCCGGGATCCGGGTACAGCTGAAAACCGCCGATACCCGTGGGCTGGCAGTTGGCGATCCGGTGTTATACCGTGGCTACGAGGTCGGTACTGTTGAGAGTAGCCTGTTTGATCTGGCAGAGCGCAGCACCCGCTATCAGCTGTATATCCGCCAGCCCTATGATGCGCTGGTCACTGAAAACGTGCGCTTTTGGTTAAGTAGCGGTATTGCGATTGATTTGTCCGCAGAAGGCCTGTCGGTCGATGTCGGCTCTGCGGCCACTATTTTAAGTGGCGGAGTCAGCTTTGACCTGATGGATGGCTGGCCAGCCGGAGCCGCTGCCGCCAATGGCAGTGAATTTCAGTTGTTCCCGGATCGGCAAAGTATTCAGGAAGGGATGTATAACCAGTTTGTTGAATACATCGTCTTTTTTGACGAATCAGTGCGGGGCCTGAAAGCCGGGGCGCCGGTGGAATACCGTGGCGTGCGGGTTGGTACTGTAGCCAGTGTGCCGTTTTTCTTTGCCATGGAAAAGCCGTTTGAGGTGTCTTTAAATCAGGGGGTGCCGGTACTGATCCGGATTGAAGCCGGTCGCCTGTACGAGAACCTGACGTTGCAGCAACTGGGCGTTGAGTTGCAACAGGCGGTCGATCGTGGCCTGCATGCGATGCTGAAAACCGGCAATCTGCTGACCGGTGCCCTCTACGTTGATTTAGATATTAACAATGAATTACTGGCTGATAGCAAACAGCAGCAGCTTTATCAGGAGCAGGTGGCCCTGAGTAAACAAGCCGGTTATCCCAGCTTGCCGGCTGCGCGCAGCGGTCTGAGCAATATCGAGCAGAAAGTCCTGTTGGCGCTGGATAAAATTAACAATCTTGAGCTGGAACAATTCTTAACTCAGGGTCAGCAAACCCTGGCGGCGACCGAGCAACTGCTTAGCAGCAGCGAACAGCTGTTACAGAGCGTGCAGAGCTTTATCACCCAACCTGAGCTACAACAACTGCCAGCCAATCTGGAGCAGAGTTTACAGCAGTTACAACAAGCCCTGAGCGGGGTCAGCCCGGGGTCTGCCGCCTATGAGCGGGCGGACAGTAACTTACAGATGCTGGAGCAAACCTTACGCGAGTTGCAGCCGGTATTGAAAATGCTGAATCAACAAAGTAACGCCTTACTGATTAATGCCAGTGAGCAAGCCGATCCGCAACCGAGGAAAGCCAAGCCATGAGAACCCTGCTAGTTAGTTTCAGTTTGCTGCTGGCCGCCTGTAGCAGCCAGCCGGTGCAGATTGCCTATTATCAGCTGGCGCCCTTACCAGCAGTAACGGCAACAGTGCAGCCCCTGCCGGCATTGCAGATCCAGCCGCTTAGGGTGGCGTCTTATTTGAATGGCAGTGGTTTGGTGTTGCAGCAGTCGGCGGTCGAGTATCAGATCGCCCGGCAGCATCTGTGGGCGGATGCGTTGCAACAGCAAATGCAGCGGCAACTTACCCAATATCTGTTGTTAGCCTTGCCACAGCAACCACTTGCCACAGGGTCAACTCCGGCGCCGCGGCAGTTATGGCTGGAAATCGATCGCTTTAACGCTGATGCGGCTGGCCAGGCAGTACTCAGTGGTCGTTATCGTTTAAGCAGCGCAGAGCGTGAACATTATCAGCCGTTTGAATATCAGGTCGCGCTGAATGCCGATGGTTATCCGGCGATGGTGGCCGCACTTAGTGAGGCCTGGCAGCAGTTATTACAGGATTTAGCGTCAAAACTTAAAGCCGGTGTTTAACCGGCTTTATTTTTAGTGTTGTTGTGTTTTGTGCTGTGGTTATTGTTCCGGCGGAAAATTTGCCTTTTCACAATAAAACGTATAGATGTCTGGAAATATAAACGGCTTTGGCTTGATTGTTAAGCGGCAATCGTATAGAAATATCAATAGTAGTTATAAGGCTAATTTATTATCGGTGATGGCGGTTCTGCGTCATACTGAAAGCAGAATGGGAAAATAGTGCAGGATTTACCTATGGTTGCAGATTTACTCGCGGAAGCGGCAGGCCTGATGCTGATTGGCATGATCGCGGTTTTTACCTTCTTATGTTTACTGGTACTGCTGCTGAAGCTGATGAGTTACAGCATCCAGCGCTTCTTCCCGGTGAAAGTGGCTGACAAGGTCACCCGGGTTGAACAGTCGGCCAGTGATGGCGTCTCACCTGCGGTGGTAGCAGCCATTAGCGCTGCTGTGCATCAATATCGTCAACAACAATAACGGACCAAGAGGATAATGGCATGACGAAGCCTTTACTATTAACAGAACTGGTGCTGCGTGATGCACATCAATCTTTACTGGCCACCCGCATGCGGTTGGAAGATATGCTGCCGATCGCCAGCAAACTGGATCAAGTCGGCTACTGGTCTGTTGAATCCTGGGGCGGCGCCACCTTTGATGCCTGTATCCGTTATCTGGGTGAAGATCCCTGGCATCGTATCCGTGAATTAAAGAAGGCGATGCCAAATACCCGCCAGCAGATGCTACTGCGTGGACAAAATCTGTTGGGGTACCGGCATTACGCCGATGATGTGGTGACCCGCTTTGTGGAGCGTGCGCATGAGAACGGTGTGGATGTGTTCCGGATCTTTGATGCGATGAATGATATTCGCAATTTGCAAACTGCGGTGCAGGCCGCACTGAAAGTCGGCGCTCACGCCCAGGGTACCATCTCCTACACCGTTAGCCCGGTTCATACTGTTGATATGTGGGTTGATATGGCGCGGCAGCTGGAAGATATGGGCTGTGATTCGATCTGTATTAAAGATATGGCTGGCCTGTTAAAACCCTATGACTGTGAAGAGCTGGTTACCCGGATCAAAGAATCGGTCAAGATCCCCCTGGCGATGCAATGCCACGCCACCACTGGCTTAAGTACGGCGACCTATCAAAAGGCGGTGGACGCCGGTATTGATATGCTCGACACCGCAATCTCGTCCATGAGTATGACCTATGGCCACAGCGCCACTGAAACCCTGGTTGCCATTACCGAAGGCACTGAGCGCGATACCGGTCTGAATATGGAATTATTGGCGGAAATCGCTGCCTACTTCCGCGATGTCAGAACCAAATATGCGCAGTTTGAGGGCTCGCTCAAAGGCGTCGATGCTCGTATTTTGTTGGCGCAGGTGCCAGGTGGCATGCTGACCAATATGGAAAGTCAGCTCAAAGAGCAGGGCGCACTGGAAAAGCTGGATGCGGTATTAAAGGAGATCCCGCGGGTACGCGAAGATCTGGGGTATATCCCGCTGGTGACACCCACCTCACAAATCGTTGGTACTCAGGCCGTATTGAATGTGCTGACCGGCGAGCGCTATAAGAGCATTACCAAAGAAACCGCCGGTGTGTTAAAAGGCGAATATGGCGCGACGCCAGCGCCGGTAAATACGGAGCTGCAGCAAAAAGTGCTGGCGGGTGGCAAGGCCATTACCTGCCGGCCGGCCGATGTGTTAACGCCAGAGTTGGATAAACTTACCGCCGAACTGACTGAACTGGCCAAGAGCGAGCAAATTGATTTAGCTGCGGCGCAAATTGATGATGTGTTGACCTATGCGCTGTTCCCGCAAGTTGGCCTGAAATTCCTGAAAAATCGTAATAATCCTGCCGCCTTTGAACCTGCTCCACAAGCTGCCAGCAGCAAGGCTGCCGCTACGCCGGCGGTAAAAGCTGCGCCTGCTGCCGTTCAGGGCCCTGCCAGCTATAGCGTGCGGGTTGATGGCAAGGTGTATGAAGTGGAAGTGGCACCCAGTGGCGAGCTGAGCAGTATCAAGCCAGTGGTATCAGAGAATATCCCGGGCAGTGCTTCGGTTACCGGTAGCACCACCTTAAATGCGCCCTTGGCCGGTAATATCTGGAAAGTCGTTACCAAAGCCGGTGCCGCGGTAAAACGTGGCGACGTGGTGATCATTATGGAAGCGATGAAGATGGAGACGGAAGTGCGGGCAGTAGCCGATGGTGTGGTAGCGAAAATTCATGTTGCTGCCGGAGATGCCGTGTCAAACGGCGATGTGCTGATCAGTTTTGACTAGGACAGCGTTAAGTAAGGATCGGAAATGGAAGCTTTGCAAACGCTGGTTGCCTCAACCGGCCTGGTGAATTTTAGCGCCGGCCAGGTGGTGATGATGCTGGTGGGTTTGATTTTGCTGTATCTGGCGATCGCCAAAGGCTTTGAACCGCTGTTATTAGTGCCTATTGGTTTTGGCGCTATCCTGACCAATATTCCGCTAGCCGGCATGGGTGAGCCTGGTGGCATCCTCTATCTGTTTTATGAAATGGGGATTGCCTCTGGCTTGTTTCCACTGCTGATCTTTCTGGGCGTAGGCGCTATGACCGACTTTGGCGCCCTGATTGCCAATCCGCGAACCATGTTTCTCGGCGCCGCCGCCCAGTTTGGCATCTTTGCCACCCTGTTTGGCGCCATCGCACTGAATTGGGTGCCGGGTTTAAGCTTTACCCTGAAAGAGGCCTCAGCTATCGCCATTATCGGCGGTGCTGACGGGCCAACGGCGATCTTTCTGGCCTCGCGGCTGGCGCCGGATCTATTGGGGGCTATTGCTGTAGCTGCCTATTCCTATATGGCACTGGTGCCGCTGATCCAGCCGCCTATTATGCGGGCCCTGACTACAGTAGAGGAGCGGAAGATCCAGATGACCCAGCTGCGGGTTGTCAGTAAGCGCGAGAAAATTGTGTTCCCGCTGTTACTGCTGATTCTGACCATTTTGTTGTTACCCACCGCAGCACCGTTAGTCGGGATGTTCTGTCTGGGCAACCTGATGAAAGAATGTGGTGTGGTCGACCGGCTCAGCAAAACGGCGCAAAACGAGCTGATTAATATTGTCACCATCTTCCTTGGTCTGGCAGTTGGCTCGCGCTTAAGTGCGGACAAGTTCCTGACCACGCAAACCCTTGGGATCCTGGTGCTGGGCATGGTGGCCTTTGCTATCGGTACTGCCGCTGGGGTATTGATGGCCAAGCTGATGAATAAGGTTTCCAAGCAGCCGATTAATCCGCTGATTGGTTCTGCCGGCGTGTCAGCTGTGCCGATGGCGGCAAGGGTATCGAATAAACTGGGGCTGGAAGCCGACCCACACAACTTCCTGTTGATGCATGCCATGGGACCCAATGTGGCCGGCGTTATAGGCTCTGCGGTCGCCGCCGGTATTTTGCTGGCGCTGGTAGGTTAGTCCGCCCAGTCTCATTGCCGAGTCATCTTGCATAAAACCAACAGCCCCGTTCCGGGGCTGTTGGTTTTTTACCTGGTGAGAATTTTAGGTTTTCTATTGCGCCAAGCCTTACCTGGCTGTGATGTCCTGACAGCCTGACATTATCAAATGTATGCTGCTGTCAGGTGATAATCAGGGTGCTGTTTGTATGCTGTCCGCTGTCTGGCGGGCAGCCAGATATTGTTGCTGCTGCTCAGCTAACTGGCTTAGCAGTCGGGTCGCATTCTGGCTAAATTGCTGCTTCGCCTGGCCGGTTAACGGTGTGGCCTGAGGTAACTTTACGGTACGCGGGTTGCGGTGCACCCCATCAACAATAAACTCATAATGCAGGTGGGCACCGGTAACCCGGCCGGTGGCACCTAAACGGCCAATGGTTTGGCCCTGGCGCACCCGTTGTCCGCTTTTCACGTCACGGCGGGATAAATGCAGATACTTGGTCACGATATTATTCGAGTGCTGAATAAACACATAGTGGCCGTTAAGCTCATTATAAGCCGAGTGCGTAACCCGGCCATCGCCGGCCGCCATAATGGGCGTGCCGACAGGCGCCACATAGTCAGTACCATTATGGGCCCGCACTGTACCTAATACCGGATGTAAACGGCGTGGATTAAAGTTGGAGCTGACATACTGGAAACTGACCGGTGCGCGTAAAAACGCCTGGCGCATACTCTGTCCATCCGGTTTGTAGTAGTTACCATCGGTATGCAGTACGGCCTGATAATGCTGTCCCTGATTGGTAAACTCTGCAGCCAGGATGGTGCCGCTCCCCAGCGGTTCGCCGTCCAGAAATTCTGCTTTTAACAACACGGCAAAATGATCGCCGGCGCGTAGATCCAGCGCAAAGTCAATGTCCCAGCCAAAGATCCCGGCCAGTTGCATAATCTGGCCTTCTGATAAACCCGCCGCTAATCCGGCCTGCCAGAAACTGTGACGAATTTCACCGGCCAGAAACTGTTGCTGCCGTTCGACCGGTTTACTGACTTCGTTGGCAACAAAGCTGCCATCGGGTTGGCGACTGATCTCCAGGCTTTGCAGCCGGTTGATGGCATAGCGTAGTTGCTGTAATTCACCGGTCTGATCCAGGCCGAATTCCAGTTGCTCGCCCGGAAATAAGCGGGTCAGGGTACGGGTTTGCCGGCCCAGATCGAGAATTTGTTGCATGCTTTGCTGGCTGGCACCGGCTTTACGGAACAAGGCCGATAAAATATCGCCGGATTGTACTGTTACGGTTTGCCAGTTTAACGCTGGTGCGGTGTTTTCGGGCTCGTTGGGCTCAGAGATAGCTGTTGCATTGCTGGCTGTAGTTGCATTAGCCGCGGTTGGTGCCTGGGCGCGCTGCACACTATCCCACTGTAATTTAATCACCGCATCCGGCGTATCACTATTGCGTGATGCCGATGCCTGCTCTGACGGGATCAACAAGATCAGGGCCAGTAAGACAGAAACCACAAGGATCAACAGACGGTGACGGGACGGAAGTTGTGAGACCAGTTGTTGCATCGGAAAACCCCCGCTTGCTGAAAATGCACAAAAACCGAGCATAAACCCTTTTTTTCGGTGATACCAGACTTTTCTGCGTTTCGTCATGGCGGAACATCAGCTAGAATGGCTGTTCTATGAGCGAAAAAGCAAGATTGCAGGAGTATAAAATGGCCGATTGGGCACAGGCATTAGCAGAGCTGAAACGCGGTTGCGAAGAAATTCTGCTGGAAGAAGAGCTAATTGCCAAATTAAAAGAAGGCAAGCCGCTAAAGATCAAGGCCGGCTTTGATCCCACCGCTCCTGATTTGCATTTAGGCCATACGGTACTGATTAATAAATTGCGGACTTTCCAGCAGCTGGGCCATGAGGTGATTTTCCTGATCGGTGACTTTACCGGCATGATTGGTGATCCAAGCGGTAAAAACGTGACCCGCAAGCCGCTAAGCCGCGAGGATGTGCTGGCAAACGCCGAAACCTACAAAGAACAAGTGTTTAAAATTCTTGATCCGGCGAAAACCCGGGTTGCCTTTAACTCGCAATGGATGGGCGAGTTGGGTGCAGCTGGCATGATTAAGCTGGCGTCGCGTCAGACGGTAGCGCGGATGCTGGAGCGCGACGATTTTAAAAAGCGCTTTGCTAACAACCAGTCGATCTCGATCCACGAGTTCCTCTATCCGCTGGTACAGGGCTGGGACTCAGTAGCATTAGAAGCCGATGTCGAGATGGGCGGCACCGATCAGCGCTTTAACCTGCTAATGGGCCGTGAGCTGCAAAAAGAAGAAGGTATGCGGCCGCAAACCGTGATGATGGTGCCGTTGCTGGAAGGTCTGGACGGCGTGCAGAAGATGTCCAAGTCGCTGGGCAACTATGTAGGCATTACTGATGCACCGAGCGAGATGTTCGGCAAAATTATGTCGATTTCTGACGATCTGATGTGGCGCTACTATGATTTGTTAAGTTTCCGGCCGTTAGCGGAAATCCAGCAGTTAAAGCAGGATGTGTTAGCCGGTGCCAACCCGCGCGATGTGAAGATTTTGCTGGCGAAAGAGATTATTGCCCGTTTCCATGATGAGTCGGCTGCCGAAGCGGCGCATCAGGATTTTATCCAGCGCTTTAGTAAAAATGCGTTACCGGATGATATTCCAGAGGTGGTGGTCAGCACTGACACTGCCAGTATGCCGATCGCCAATCTGTTAAAAGAAGCCGGCCTGGTCGACAGCACGTCAGAGGCGATCCGGATGATCAAGCAAGGCGCGGTTAAGTTAAACGGTGAACACAAGATTGATGATACCAAGCTGGAGATTGCTGCCGGCAGCAGTGAAATCTATCAGGTAGGAAAACGTAAGTTCGCCAAGGTTAGCTTACAAAAGGTGACCTAAGCATCTATTGCCGTCTGGCAGCTTGTGCTGCTGATATTCGCAGCAGCAAAACAGCCGGCAGTTTAACGACGCCGGCTGTTTGTTTTTTAGCGCCTGGCGCAGCAAACGTAAAGGGAGTGTTATGTTACGAGCAGTGATCTTTGCCGTCTGGGCGCTAGTTAGTCTGCATGCCTGTAGTCTGCTGCCGGATTATCATAGCCGGCCCTTAACTGATGCCGAGCAGCTGGTGATGGCGGGCCAGTACGGGCAACTGGTACTACAGTGGCCGGAACAACGCAGTGAACGGCTGGCGCTAAATAACAAAAGACGCTTTCTGGCTTATGCCGGTCAGGGCGAGTTGCTGATCGATCTGCAACAGGCGCAGGAGTTACAACTCAGGCTTAATCAGCAGCTGCTGACGCTCAAAGCCACCGCGCAACAACAACGGATTGATATTTCGAAGCTAACCCGTAATGGCGAGAACCGGCTGGAGTTGGTCAGTATCAAGCCGGCCAATGCACAGGTACAAATTCGCATCCCTTATCCGACATTACGCAGCGATCTGATCTCTTATGCCACCGCCTTTAGTGCCGTCGACCAGTTAATTGAGCAGGAGATCACTCAAGGCTTTCCCGGTGCTGTGCTGCTGGTGGTAAAGGATGGCGTGATTATTAAACACAGTGCCTATGGTTATGCCGAGCGCTATCAGGCAGATGGAACACTGCTTAGCCAGCCGCGGCTGATGCAAACCGATACGCTGTTTGATATCGCCTCTAACAGTAAAATGTATGCCACTAACTATGCACTGATGCGCCTGGTCAGTGAGGGTAAGCTGGATGTGACCAGGCCGGTGCAGCAATATTTGCCTGAGTATCAGGGCGATGGCCGGGAACAGCGTACGGTCAGCGATCTGCTGTACCACACTGCCGGCTATGCGCCCGAGGTACATTTTTTCCGCCCGGATAACCGCCATGGCCCGCAGTTCTATTCGTTAAATAAAGCCTATACCGAGCAGCTTATTCTGACTCAGGTCCCGTTTGCGACTGAGCGTGGCACAGCCGCAGTCTACAGTGATGTCGACTATATGCTACTCGGCATGCTAATTGAGCGACTTACTGGCCTGCCACTGGATCAGTATTTGCGTCAGCAGTTTTATTTACCGCTGGGGTTATCCCATACCCTATTTAATCCGCTACAACACGGCTTTAGCCGCGAGCAGATCGCCGCAACGGAGCTCGATGGTAACAGCCGTGGCGGTCGGGTTAGTTTTCCGGCCAACCGCCGCGGCGTGATTGTCGGTGAAGTGCACGACGAAAAAGCCTTTTATTCATTTCAGGGCGTGGCAGGCCATGCCGGTTTGTTTAGCACTGCGGCCGAATTGGCGCAGCTAATGGCGATATCTTTGCATGGCGGCGGTTACGGCTGGCAGCAATTTTTCACCCCGGCCACGCAAGCACAGTTTGTTGCACCGTCACCTTATGATCATCGTTTTGGACTAGGCTGGCGCACCGCAGTGCAGGGCGATTTAAACTGGCATTTTGGCGCTTATGCCAGTGACAGCGCCTATGGTCATACCGGCTGGACCGGCACTGCGACGGTGATCGATCCGGAGCATCAGTTGCTGGTGGTGCTGCTGACCAATAAGAAACATAGCCCTATTATCAATGACGGTGACAGCTATTATTTTAGCGGTGACCGCTTTGAAACTGGCCGCTATGGCTCTATTTTAACCTTGATTTATCAGGCTTTAGAGTAAAGGGATAGTGCATGTTTTTGATTGACCAGCTTATTTTGGTTGCAGCTGTACTGATTTTACTGGGTATTTTGTCCAGTAAGCTGTCGGCACGTTTGGGCTTACCTATGCTGGTACTGTTCTTATTGGTTGGCATGTTAGCCGGTGAAGAGGGCTTTGGCCGACTGGCCTTTAATAACCCGCAATTTGCGCATGCGGTCGGTACCATAGCACTGGCTTTTATTCTGTTCGACGGTGGTTTACAAACTCCCCTCAGTGCGGTGAAAAAGGTGTGGAAGCCTGCGTCGATTCTTGCGACCCTTGGGGTATTGGTGACGGCGCTGATCACCGGTGTGGCGGCCAGTTATATTCTGCCGATCAGCCCGCTGGAGGGCCTGCTCATCGGTGCTATTGTGGGGTCAACTGACGCGGCCGCAGTATTTTCACTTTTACGCAATGCCGGTATTAACCTGAATGAACGCCTGAAATCCACGCTGGAAATCGAAAGCGCCTCTAACGACCCGATGGCGATCTTCCTGACCGTTACGCTGCTGGAAGTGCTGGTAAATGGCTTAAAACCCGGTGTTGGTGTGTTACAGCTGTTCTTTTTACAAATGGGTGGCGGCGCTCTGGTTGGCCTATTGATTGGTTATCTGACGCTGCAGCTACTGCAACGGATCCAATTACAGGCCACAGGGCTCTATCCGGTATTGGTGGCGGCAGCCGGTCTTCTGGCCTTTGGTCTGGCAGCTAACCTTGGAGGCAGTGGTTTTTTAGCGATCTTTATTTGCGGGGTGTTAATCGGTAACAATAAATTCGCCTTTCAGAAAACCACCTTTTTATTCCACGACGGCCTGGCCTGGTTGAGTCAGATTATGATGTTCGTGATGTTGGGCTTGTTGATTAACCCCAGCTCTCTGTTGGATGTCTGGTGGCAGGGGCTGCTGATCGCAATAGTGTTGATCTTTGTCGCCCGGCCTCTGGCCGTGTTGCCGGTATTACCCTGGTTTGGCTTTTCACTGCGGCAGATGACCCTGGTGTCCTGGGTTGGGCTACGTGGCTCAGTGCCGATTATCCTGGCGATTTTTCCACTGATGTATGGCTTACCCGGAGCTGAGCTGATCTTTAATGCGGTGTTTTTCGTGGTATTGATTTCCGCCACCTTACAGGGTTCTACCCTGGCCTGGGTCGCGAAAAAACTGCAGCTGATTGAACCGGTACAACCGAAAGCTGCGGCAACCCTGGAAATTACCGCCCTGGGCGATGTCGATGCCGAAATTGTCGAGTATACCCTGTCAGCACAGTCGCGCGCGGCTAATCGTCGCCTGGCGCGGATGGCGTTGCCGGAGGGAGTGGTGGTCGCGATGATTACCCGCGACGAGCAGATCATCCCGCCGCGGGGTTCAACGGTGCTGCAAGCCGGCGACCATCTGTTTGTCGTGTTAAAGAAAGATTTTAAACCCATGTTAGAGCAAATCTTTGCCGAGCCTGGCTATATCCATCCGGCGTTGCCGGCCAGTTTGCGCTTAAAAGGCGCCAGCAAACTTAGTGATCTCGAATGGTGCTATAACCTGCAGCTGCCAGATCCTCGTAGCGAACTGAGTCTGGAACAGCTGTGCCGCGAGAAACTGGCTGGTAACATTGTGGCCGGAGCTGACTTTATGCTTGGTACGCAGCGGCTGGTGATAGAGGAGGTGGCGGCAGATCGCATTACCACAGTGCGGCTTGATAGCCAGTCAGTTAACAACTAAGGTTATTGCTAGCCAGATTTAAGCCAGAACTTTGTTAAAGATCAAGATTGCAGTTGGCTAAAGCCCGATAATACAACGATTACTGCAACAGAGAGACGATAATGAATTTCAAACTGATTATGGTGTTTGTTGATATTGATAAAACCGACAAGCTGTTAGATGTTGCGCGCGATGCCGGGGCGACCGGCGCCACCATTATCAGTAGTGCCCGCGGCGTTGGCTTAAATAAAACCATTGGCATTTTTGGCCTGGAGTTACTAAACCCGCGCGATGTCATTCTGGTGCTGGTTGAAGAGCGTCGTGCGGCGCATGTGCTGGACGAACTGGTACGCGTCGGCGGCCTGGACGAAAAGCTGGATACCGGCATTGCCATTATGTTGGATGTAGAAAAGGCGCTTGGCCTGACCGAACATATCAAAAAGCTGGAACAGCAAAAGCCGCTGGACGCCTGATAAGCAGCCGTTAGCGGCCGTATGCTAACTGAGTAGCCAATACACCACCGGCAGGGTCACTAAGCCAGCCAGAATACCAAAACCGATCACGCCGCTGACTAAGCGTGGCGCCAGACCTGCCATAATGGCGATAGCGCCGGCCGAAATCATTGGCGGCATCGCCGCCTGAAAGATACTGATTTGTACCGCCAAACCTTCCTGCCCCAGAGCGCGCCAAATTAGCCAGGCACTGATTGGCATCAAAGCCAGTTTGATGCAGAGTGCGCTAATCAGGGGTGACACTTCAGCTTTACTAAAGCGGAAACTGAGCTGAAAGCCAACCGCAATCATGACCACCGGTACCAGGGTCGCAGCCAGATTATCCACCAGTGATACTGCCAGTGGCGGCAGACTAAAATCTCGGATCAGCAAGCCAACGATCAACGCTATAAAGGACGGAAAACCAATAATCTTCAGCAAAATCGCCTTGGGTGTTGGCTTGGTCATTGTTGGGCTATAGATCGCCGCCACGATAGTGACATAGGTTGCCAGCGCAATAAAGGAACCAATCTGGTCATACACCACGGCATAAGGCATGGCAGTTTGGCCAAATAGTGCTTCGGTCATTGGGAAACCGAGGAAAGAGGTATTGCCCAGCGGCAGGATCACCAGCAAGGCACCGGTGACTTCGCGCGACCAGCCAAATAACCGGCTGAGTAGCAATACTGTGGCCACCACCACCAACAGCAGCAACCAGGGGGTGACAGCCGGGATTAACAGGGCAAAGGAGAACTCCAGCAACTTGATATTTTTCAGGATCAGCGCCGGTAATGCCACATAGAGCACATAGATATTCAGCACCAAACCACTGTTGTCCGGCATGGCGGGTAAACGGCGTAACAGCATGCCAATAAGCAAATAGGCCAATACCAGGTAAAAATTTTCCATCTTCTACTCGCTGTTGGTTAAAGGGGCTGAGCGCGAAATTAACTGTTCTTTAGCGGCTTTACTGAGTTGCTTGATTTGATACTCCGCTTTACTGGCGCTGGCGCGACAAGGGTAAGGCTGTTGATAAACCAATGTCAGTGGGCCCTTACCGCGCAACGACTTAGCACCACCGGCTAATTCGCCCCGATGTTGGCGCAGGCGCCGTACCGGGTCGGTACTAATGCCGGTATAAAGTTGCCCTTGTGCGGTACGGATCAGATAAAGATACCAGTCGGACACGGCATCATATCTCCGGCGCCGCCGCCCTGCTATAATAGCCGGCTGACACAGCTTGACGAAAAACTAGTTCGGAACATCGCATGCAATTTCAAACCCTGGCTCTGGCAGAGCCTATTCTACGTGTTTTAGCTGAGCAGGGCTATCAGGCTGCTACGCCAGTGCAGCAGCAAGCTATCCCGCCGATCCTCAGTGGCAAAGATGTGCTGGCTGGCGCCCAAACCGGTACCGGCAAAACGGCGGCTTTCACCTTACCATTGCTGCAACAACTGCTCAATGCGCCGAAAGTCTTACAACCGGCCCAAGTCAGAGTATTGGTGTTAACGCCCACCCGCGAGCTGGCGCAACAGGTATTTGAAAGTGTACAAACCTATAGTCGCTATTTGTCAGTGCGTAGTGCGGTATTTTATGGCGGGGTGTCAATACGGCCGCAATATGATGAGGCTGAGCAAGGGCTGGATATTCTGGTCGCCACGCCGGGGCGTTTAATTGATCATCTACATCAACAGACCATTGATTTAAGTCAGCTGGAAGTGCTGGTGCTGGATGAAGCAGACCGCATGCTGGATATGGGGTTTATTGTTGATATTAAACGCATTATGGCCAAGTTGCCGGCACAGCGGCAGACCCTGCTGTTTTCGGCGACCTATTCCAAAGAGATTAAAATTCTGGCCGATGAGCTGTTAAATAAGCCGGTATTAATAGAGGTGGCCACCGCCAACGCGACTGCCGATCGCGTCACCCAACAAGTTTATCTGGTCGATCGTCATCGCAAGCGCGAATTGATTTCGCATATGATTGGCATGCAAAACTGGCCGCAGGTGCTGATCTTTGTCCGCACCAAACACGGTGCCGACCGGCTGGCGAAACAACTGCAAAAAGACGGCCTGACCACAGCTGCGATCCATGGCGATAAGGCGCAGGGGGCAAGGCAACGTGCACTGGATGAATTTAAGCAGGGTAAGGTGCGGATTTTAGTTGCGACCGATATCGCTGCCCGTGGTTTGGATATCAGTGAGTTACCCTATGTGGTGAACTACGATCTGCCACAGGTTGCCGAGGACTATGTACACCGTATCGGCCGCACCGGGCGTGCTGGTTTAAGTGGCGTAGCGGTCACGCTGGTGGGGCCGGATGAACTCGGCGCTTTGCAGGATATTGAAAAACTGACCCAGCAGGTCCTGCCAACCCAGATCGTACCAGGTTATGAGCACGACCCAAGTTTTCAGCCACCAGAAGAACAGCTAGCGCGTAAACCCGGGCACAGACCCGGCGCACGGCAGGATGGCCCGGCGAAAAAGCAATCTGCCGGTAAACTGAAAGCCAAACTCAGAGCTAAAGCACTGGGTAAGGCCTAACGACAACACAGCGACACAACAGCTTCACAACAGCGGCAGCAGCGGGTGCGGCCGCTGCTGCTTATTCAATCAGACTCAGAATATCTGCCACCAGATCATCCATCGCCAACAGACCAACCAGCTTATTATCACTGGTTACCAGTAAGCGCTTCAGTTTATGCTGGCTCATCAGGGAGGCCGCATGTTTTACTGCCAGCCGTGGGCTAACGGTAATCGCGGGTTTTACGCAAACGTCATACACATTAATCAGGTCGATATCGCCTTCTTCGGCAACAATGGTTTTCAGTACATTGGTATAGGTAATCAGGCCATAGGCATCATGCTCGGCCTGACGGTCTACAACTAAGGATTTGATATTGTGCTTCTTCATTAAGCTGAGGGCTTCACGCAGGGTGCTAAAGGGTGAAATGGTAATCACATTTTTCACCATCAGATCCTGAACCAGTTTCACAGTCATCTTATTGCTCCTAATCCTGCTGCCGTAAATGTTGTTCAAACTTCATCACCTGCGCCATATCCAGACCGGTCAGATGGTCAATCGGTACAGTAAAGGCGATGCCGCGTGACTTGCCGTCCTGCACCAGTATCTGCTGCATCTGCTTCAGAATCGGCATTGACAGGTGCTTGGCGACGACCATCAGCAGCACCGACTGGCTACCCTCAAAGGTCATACCGAAGAAGGTTTTCTTCTCTTCGCCGCCAATGCCGCGGCCGGATAAAATGGTGATCCCGGTGGCACCCGCTGCCTTGGCATCATCTATAGCTTGTTGCTCCAGATCCTCTGGTGCAATGACCACTATGGCAGAAAATTTCACGCTGCTACACTCCTGACTTTACTGAGTTGTTCCACGACAATCGCATACATCATCACGGTGATAATCGGGAAAATAGAGGCAAAGGCGATCAGGCCAAAGCCATCAATTAATACATTGCGCCCTTCAATCGCCGTGGCCAGACCAATGCCCAGGGCGGTAACCAGCGGCACTGTCACTTCTGAGGTGGTCACGCCACCTAAATCAAAGGCCAGGGCAATAATATATTTCGGTGCCATGGCCGTAAGCAGTACGACGACAATATAACCGGCCATAATATAGTAGTGGATCGAATCACCGCTGATTATCCGGTATACGCCAATGCTGATGCCGATAGCCACACCCAGTGCCACTATCAGCCTGATCACTGAGCCTTTCAGTTTGCCCTTGGCGGCTTCTTCGGCCTGATTACCAATGGCGATTAATGCCGGTTCAGCCATGGTGGTGGCAAAACCAATCATAAAGGCAAATAACAGGATCAGGCTATTCATACCGCGATTAATCAGCTGCTCAGCCATCAAGGTGCCGACCGGAAATAAACCCAGCTTAAGCCCGAGCACAAAGGCATAAAGACCAAACAGCACCATGGCAAAACCCAAAGTCACCTTTAACGGGTTTGCCAGGGGTCTTTTCAGCACCAGATACTGGAATACCAACACCACCAAAATCATCGGCAAGATATCTTTGACCATAGTGGCCAGATCCAGCAGCACTTTTAACAGCCAGTGTGGCTGCGTTTCAGCGACCGCTGCGACTGTCGCAATGCCCGCACTGCTAAACTGATACACCCAGATGCCATAAAGTTGCACACTGATCATCGGTACCATCACCGCCAGCGCCACCAGGCCAAAGCCATCAGTAAGCGGATTTCGGCCTTTAATCGAGCTTGCCAGACCCAAACCCAATGCCGCGATAAGTGGTACTGTGACGATATTCGTCGTCACGCCGCCAGAGTCATACGCCAGACCAACAATTTCAGCCGGTGCGAAAAAGGTGACAGTAAGGACAATGATATAGCCGCCAATCATTAACCAATGGATCGGCCAGCCAAGGATAATTCGCAATACACCAATTGCCATCACCAAACCGACCGAGCTGGCGACAATCAGGCGCAGGGTCAGGCCATCGACCCGGCCTTCACTAATCAGCTGTGCTTGTTCGGCAACGGCAATTAGGGCCGGCTCGGCAATTACGGCGGCAAACCCAATAGCAAAACCAAAAAACATCAGTAACGGCAGCGAGCCTTTGCGGGCAAACTGGTTGGCAAGATTTTTACCGACCGGAAAAATACTCAGCTCCAACCCCATCAGAAACAGCGCTATGCCAACTGCCACCACCAGCAGGCCGATAATCATACTTAGCGGATTTGCCGGGATCGATTGAAAGACGCCTAGCTGGAAAATCAGCACCACCAGTACTATAGGTAACAGGTTTTTTAGAGCATGTACCAGTTGATGGAGAAAGGGTTGCAGCACCGGTTGTCCTTTTGGTTGGGCATATTAAGATTTAGCTTAACGTAAAGGTGTTAGCCTCGTCTAATGCAATAATCCGGCAGAGTTAGTTCCAGATCAAAAAATGGGTATTTGTGGCGCTATCAACCCGTTCTATATTAATAAGGTTAACTCATAGAGTAGCTTTTGCACATTTTGCCGGCTATCCATTAGCAGTAACAGCTCAAGCTGTTGCTGCCTGACATCGACCCGATAAAATAGCAGATTATGTTTATCCAACTGCCATTGCCGGTATTCGGTTAAGCCCAGCTTGAACAAGCGTTCGCTAATTGGCGCAATCAGTGGCTGCATGGGTAAAGTCGTGGCGATTTGCTCTTTAATGCCAGCCAGCGTTTGGTTCGCCAGTTCTGCGGAATACTTTTCGGTTAAAAATGCCTGCAACCTTTGCCGGGATAAACGAAACAGTGGCGAGGCGACCAGCTTGTAGCCACTAGTCAAAGGCTTGCTCCAGCGTTAACGTCTTATCTTGTAATGACTTTTCGGAAAGTTTTAATAATTTTAATAAAGCGAGGGTATCCTGCTGGAATTGATAATCCTGATAGGACTGCACCACAAAAGCCGGCTTACCGTTTTTGGTGATCAGTAGCTCTTCCTGTAGTTCCAGCGTATTGGCATGTTCTTTCAGGTAGGTGATGGTCTCAGTTTGCATTGGCAGTCCTTTAAAAGGCTTTTTTCAGACTGATTCAGCTTAGCAGAGCGTATTGCAATCGGCAAATAGCGAGCTAACTGCGATAGAGGGTTTTAATCAGATGAAAGCCAAACTGGGTTTTAACCGGCCCTTGCACACTTAACAGCGGCCCTTTAAAGACCGCATCATCAAAGGGCTTGACCATCTGGCCTTTACGAAATTCACCGAGGTCACCGCCTTTTTTACCAGACGGACACAATGAGTGTTGTTTTGCCAGTTTGCCAAAGTCGGCGCCTTGCTCCAGTTGCTTTTTCAGCTTTTCCGCTTGTTCGCGGCTTTTTACCAGAATATGTAAGGCGCAGGCTTTGGCCATGGTCGTTGCTCCCGCGATTAACCAGCAGGTTGCTGCTGGGTGATACAGTGAATATTACCGCCGCCAAGCAGGATTTCCCGGCCTGGTACCGTCACTACCTGATGCGCCGGGAACAGCTGCTGCAGGATCTCTGCTGCGACCTGATCGTTCGGATCATCAAAGGTGGGCAGAATTAAGCCGCCATTACATAAATAGAAATTAATGTAAGAGCCGGCCAGACGGGCATTGGCTTCGCGAGGGATCGCTGCCATTGACTGATCAACAGACGCATATTCTTCGGCTTTGGCGATAATCGGCGCCGGTACCGGCAGCTTATGCACCTTAATTTTGCGGCCTTTCGCATCGGTACTGGCTTCTAGATAATCCAGCGCCGCCTTGCTGCGGGCATACTGCGGATCGTTTTCATCGTCAGTCCAGGCTAACAACACTTCACCGGGTTTGACAAAGCAAGCCATATTGTCGACATGACCGTCAGTTTCATCATTAAAGATGCCGTCTTCCAGCCACAGCACTTTTTCAATGGCCAGATGCTCGCGCAGCACGGCTTCAATCTCTTCGCGGCTTAAATGCGGGTTGCGGTTGGCATTGAGCAAGCATTCAGCTGTGGTAAGCAGGGTGCCTTCACCATCGACATGAATAGCGCCACCCTCCAACACAAAGCCCTCGGTGCGGTAGCGCGGCAGCTGCTCAATGCCAAGAATTTTACTGGCAACCTGATCATCGCGATCCCAGGGGAAATACAGGCCGCCATTCAGGCCACCCCAGGCGTTAAAGGTCCAGTCCACGCCACGGACTTCCCCTTTGCCATTGGTAACAAAGGTCGGGCCGGTATCACGGCACCAGGCGTCATTGTTGGAAATTTCGACCACCCGGATTGGGAACTTGGTATTAGCCTGGCTTAGCTGGGCGTAGGCATTGGCATATTGTGCCGCCGATACGCCAACCGATACCGGTTCAAAGCCGGCGATGGCTTTAATTACGGTAACAAAGGCGGCTTGTGCCGGCTTGGCACCTAAACGCCAGCTGTCAGTGCGCTCCGGCCAAATCATCCAGGTTTGCTTATGCGGCGCCCATTCGGGCGGCATGCTAAAACCGTCTTGTTTTGGGGTAGAGGTTAGCGTTTGGCTCACTTGCTGTTCTCCGGATTGATTTTGCCGTCTTTGGTCAGCAGCGTATCGTAGATATCGATGCGACGGTCACGGAATACGCCCCAGGCGCGACGAATGGCGGCTACTTCGTCTAAATCAAAGGTATGGACCAGTACGGCTTCGTCAGTTTCGTTCGCTTCCTGTACCTTGGCACCGCTGTGGTCAGCAATAAAGGAGCTGCCATAGAAGGTAATGGAGAAATCGCCCTCGGTTTCAGTACCAATGCGGTTAGATACGATCACCGGCGTTAAGTTTGCCGCCGCATGACCCTGCTGCGTGCGCTGCCAGTGGTCACGGGAATTAATAGTGGCATCATGCGGCTCACTGCCAATGGCAGTGGGGTAGAAAATCAGCTCAGCGCCCAGCAGTGCCATACTACGGGCACACTCCGGGAACCACTGATCCCAGCAAATACCGACGCCCACTTTGGCATAACGGGTATTCCAGACTTTAAAACCGGTATCGCCCGGGGTGAAGTAGTATTTTTCGCTGTAACCCGGGCCATCCGGAATATGGCTCTTGCGGTAAATGCCCATATTGCTGCCATCGGCATCCAGCATCACCACAGTGTTGTACAGGCAGTTGCCGGCACGCTCATAAATGCTGATCGGCAGCACCACTGCCAGCTCTTTGGCAATCTTGGCAAAGTGTTTTACCGCCGGGTTTTCTTCTACCGGCACGGCAAAACCTAAATACTCAGGCTTTTGCTTTTGGCAGAAATAGTTACGTTCGAACAGTTCCTGTAACAGAATGATTTGTGCGCCCTGAGCCGCCGCCTGGCGCACCAGTTTTTCCGCGCGGGCGATATTTTCTTCGACATTCCAGCCACCAATCATCTGGGTAGCAGCAACCGTTACATTACGCATCAGATCTCTCCAAGTCAGCAGTGATAAGTCCGGTCTACAGGGTACCGGCGTATATAGCCGACATCAGCTTTGCCAGCATGTCGGCTATCGCTTTGCCGCCGCGGCGTAGCCGGGCAACAGGGCGCGCAAAATGCCGCATTTTCAGTCAGCCGTCAATCTTTTTTCGGCTTATTTGATCTGGCTGTTTTGCACGCTACAAAATTGTTGTTAACCTTAGCAAAATTTTACCGGAATTACTTGCCGCAGTGCGGGAAAAGCAGGACAAAAAGATGCAAAACCGAATAACCAGCGATGTGGTGATCAGCGGCGGCGGTATGGTCGGTGCAGCCCTGGCTGTTGCACTTAGTCGCTTAGGCTTGTCGATTACCGTGTTGGAGCGTCAGGCGCCAGCGCCGTTCGAGGCGCAAAGTGCTATTGATTTACGGGTGTCGTCGTTAAATCTGCGTTCCGAACGTTGGCTGACAGCACTCGGCGCCTGGCAAAACCTGCAGCAAATGCGGCTTTGCCCGTATCAATATTTACAGGCAGGCGAGGGCAAGGCGCAGCTGCGCTTTGCTGCCAGTGAAATTGGCGAGCGTCACCTTGGCCATATTGTCGAAAACAACCTGGTACAGCTGGCGCTGTGGCAGCAATTTGCTGAGCCAATCACGGTGCTGACTGATTGTGAAATTACTGCGCTCCAGCAAGACGAGCAGGGCGTGGAGCTAACACTCAACGATGGTCGTGAGCTGCAGTGCCAGTTATTAATTGGTGCCGATGGTGCTCAGTCTAAAGTGCGGCAGCTGGCACGCATCGGTACGGCCGGCTGGCAATATCAGCAAGCTTGTCTAGTGGCCTATGTCGATACACCCTATCCGCAGCAGGATATTACCTGGCAACAGTTTTACCCCAGTGGCCCGCGCGCTTTTCTACCCTTACCCGGCGCGCAGGCGTCTTTAGTCTGGTATGACGAAGCAGCCAAAGTTAAACAATTGGCGGCGTTAGGCACCAAAGCTTTAGAGCAGGCCTTTATTGATGCGTTCCCGCCAGAGCTTGGCGCCATTAAGTTAAAAGGCTCCGCCTGGTTTCCGCTGGCGCGGATGCAGGCACAGCAATATGTTAAGGGCCGGGTGGTATTAGCCGGCGATGCAGCGCATACCATTAATCCGCTGGCCGGTCAGGGGGTAAACTTGGGCTTTGCTGATGCGATGTTATTGGTTGAACAGCTGGCAGCGAATTTAAGCGCTGGCAAGTCCCTCACGGATGCGGATAGTTTACAGCAGTATCAGCGGCAGCGGCGTATGCAGAATACGCTGATGATGGGGGCGATGGATGTGATTTATCAGACCTTTAGCCGGGAATCAGCTCCGCTTTCGTTGTTGCGGCAGCAGGGGCTTAGGTTAGCGGCTAAGGCAGGGCTGGCGAAGCAGTTGTTAACTAAGTATGCCGTGGGGAATTCGGTGTTTTAGAAGATAGTTAGTTTCGCAGCGTTGAGTTTATAGCATCCGGCGGCAAGCACACCGTACAACTTTGACGGGACACGCTGTGAATACATCCCTGTACGCTTGCATTTTTCATCCCTGAAAAATACATTCCCTTACAAAGTGCACGGAATGCTTACCACCTCGTTTTATATCTGCTGTGTTCAAAGATGCTTTTCGTGACGTCTAACCGATGTCATTTAAGCCCTTAGCTGCGGTAGAATTTTCGTAACAGCAGCAGGGATGCTGCGGAGGCTGAAAGGGCACAGGGATGTGATCCTTGAAGCCGGTGGAGAAAATTACTACCCAGCTGAGGGCGTTACTCCGCTCTTGACGCTGAAAAATCTATATGTCTGCGAGTGGGCCATCGTGATGCTGTAAAATTTAGCCAAACACCAAAAAGCGAAAACCCGACACATGGTCAGGTTCTCTGAATAATGGCAGGGGCGGCTGGATTCGAACCAACGCATGGCGGGATCAAAACCCGCTGCCTTACCGCTTGGCTACGCCCCTACTGGGAATTCTGAGTTAATGGCAGGGGCGGCTGGATTCGAACCAACGCATGGCGGGATCAAAACCCGCTGCCTTACCGCTTGGCTACGCCCCTGCAGAAACTACAGCTACTTGTTTAGGATGGTGCGGAAGAAGAGACTCGAACTCTTACGCCTCGCGGCGCTGGAACCTAAATCCAGTGCGTCTACCAATTTCGCCACTTCCGCATGCATGAGAAAAGTAAAGTGGTGGCTACAGCGGGAATCGAACCTGCGACCCCAGCATTATGAGTGCTGTGCTCTAACCAGCTGAGCTATGTAGCCACGTAAACTTGTCCTAAGCAAGTGGCGCGTATTATGCTGATCTGAGGAAATAGCGTCAACCGTTTTTTTCGCATATTCCGGTTCTGTCTGCTTGTTTGCCGAATTTCTATGCAGTAGGGCTGGAATAGCGTGAAAAGCTTAGCAAAAGATGGCAAAAAGCCGGGTAAACCCGGCTCTTAATCAGTGCTTTGGTAACGAAAAAGCGCTTAGACGTTAAAGCGGAAATGCATCACATCGCCATCTTTAACGATGTAATCTTTACCTTCCAGACGCCATTTCCCGGCTTCTTTGGCACCGGCTTCACCGTTGTACTGCACGAAGTCATCGTAAGACACCACTTCCGCGCGGATAAAGCCTTTTTCAAAGTCAGTATGGATCACGCCAGCAGCTTGTGGTGCTGTGGCTCCGACAGCAACAGTCCAGGCCCGTACTTCTTTGACACCGGCCGTAAAGTAGGTGTGCAGGTTTAACAGTGAGTAACCACCGCGGATCACACGGTTCAGGCCTGGCTCTTCCAGCCCCATATCGGCCATAAACTCGGCTTTTTCTTCATCATCCAGCTCGGCGATTTCTGATTCGATAGCGGCACACACTGGTACTACGATGGCGCCTTCTTTGGCAGCGATGCCGCGCACTACATCCAGATGCGGGTTATTGTCAAAACCGTCTTCCAGTACGTTGGCAATATACATGGTTGGCTTAATGGTTAAGAAGTTCATATAGGCAATCAGTGCCTTTTCTTCTTTATCCAGCTCCAGCTGACGCAGCGTTAAACCGTTTTCCAGGTGGGCTTTTACTTTTTCCAACACTGCCAGTTCGGCTTTGGCGTCTTTATCGCCGCCTTTGGCTTTTTTCTGTACCCGTAAAATCGCACGTTCGGCACTGTCCATATCCGACAGCACCAGTTCCATATTAATGGTATCGATATCGTCAGCCGGGTCAATTTTTCCGGCAACATGGATAATATTTTCATCGTCAAAGCAGCGCACCACATGGCCGATAGCATCGGTTTCGCGGATATTGGCCAGGAATTTATTGCCTAAACCCTCGCCTTTAGACGCGCCCTTTACCAGGCCGGCGATATCGACGAATTCCATGGTGGTGGGGATTACGCGTTGTGGGTTAACGATTTGCGCCAGTTTATCCAACCGCAGATCCGGTACCGGGACCACACCGGTGTTTGGTTCAATGGTACAGAACGGGAAGTTAGCTGCTTCGATACCAGCCTTAGTTAAGGCGTTGAATAAAGTAGATTTGCCGACGTTAGGTAAACCTACGATGCCACATTTAAAACCCATGAATGTATCCTTTAATCTGCGGTGGGGCCAGCTTAGCTGGCCTGAAAGCTGTGTAAACGGCTCTGGGCTTTTACCAGACCGTCGCGTGCCAGTATAGCAAAGCAGGCAACAGCTTCCTCTATGCTCTGGTCGATCAGTTTTTGTTCGCTTGCGGGCGCCTTACCCAGCACAAAGCCAGTGACCTGATCTTTGTGGCCCGGATGGCCGATGCCTAAGCGCAAACGATAGAAATTCGGATTATTGCCCAGTTTGCTGGTGATATCGCGCAAGCCGTTATGACCGGCATGGCCACCGGCGAACTTGAATTTAGCACTGCCCGGCGGTAACGCCAGTTCATCATGTACTACCAGAATTTGCTCCGGCGCCAGTTTATAAAACTGTGCCATAGCTAGTACGGCTTTGCCGCTTAAATTCATATAGGTAGTCGGCACCAGGAGTTTGTATTCCTGCCCGGCCAGCATAAATTTGCCGGTCAGACCAAAAAATTTGGCTTCGGGTTTCAGATTACAGTGATAGGTGCGGGCAAGTTGCTCTACAAACCAGACACCGGCATTGTGCCGGGTGTATTGATATTCGGGGCCCGGATTACCCAGGCCCACGATTAACTGTACAGCAGGCTGAACAGTATCAGACATTACTCAGCGGCAGCGTCTTCAGCTTTACCAGCTGGCTTGTTCACAGAAACCACTGGCAGGTCATGACCTTCGCCTTTGGTTAACTGAACAAACTTAACGCCTTTTGGTGCTTTGATATCAGACAGGTGCAGGGTAACGCCTACAGCGACATCAGCCAGGTCAACTTCGATAAACTCTGGCAGATCCTGTGGTAAACAGGTGATTTCAACTTCGTTCAGACCGTGAACAACAACACCGCCTTTCTTCGCAGCAGCATCTTCGTTCAGGAAGTGTACCGGAACAGTAGTGTGCAGCTCATGGCCAGCTTCTACGCGTTGGAAGTCAACGTGCAGAATTTTTGGCTTGAACGGGTGACGTTGCATCGCTTTCACGATAGCTTTAACTTCTTCACCGCCAACGTTGATGGTCAGGATGTGAGAGTAGAAAGCTTCGAAGCTTTGTGCTTTTAACAGCTTAGCGTGATCTAAAGTGATAGACAGTGCTGGCTTATGACCACCGTAGATGATCGCTGGCACTTGGTCAGCATGACGCAGGCGGCGGCTCGCACCTTTCCCCAAGTCGTTGCGGACTTCTGCATTTAACGTGAAAATTGCATCAGACATGATGTACTCCAAAAATTAGAATTTGTTACGGCTTGCGACCAGCCATAACCTGTTGCCCGTTTAAAAGGCGCGACATCTTACCACCAGCGTCTGGTTGCTGCAAATAAAAGCTGTTGCCAATAAAAAAGGCAGGATAACCTGCCTTTTTCAACTTTAGCTTGCTGCTTAATCAAACATCGCCGAGATCGATTCTTCGTTACTGATACGGCGGATACACTCTGCGATCAGGTCACTTAACGTCAGCTGCCGTACTTTAGGAATGGCACGCATCGCCGCAGACAGTGGGATAGTATCGGTGACGATCAGCTCATCAATCACTGACTCACTGATAATCTCCGGCGCCCGGCCAGAGAAAACCGCATGGGTAGCATAGGCAAATACCCGCTTGGCGCCTTGTTCTTTCAGCGCTTCCGCTGCTTTACACAGGGTACCGCCGGTATCAATCATATCGTCAACAATAATACAGTCACGGTCTTTGACGTCACCGATAATATGCATCACCTGGGATACGTTGGCCTTTGGCCGGCGCTTATCGATAATCGCCAGGTCGGCATCATTCAACAGTTTGGCTACCGCACGGGCGCGCACTACACCACCGATGTCCGGCGATACCACCACCGGTGCTTCGAGGGCTTTTTTGCGCATATCGTCCAGCAGTACCGGCGTCGCGAATACATTGTCTACCGGCACATCAAAGAAGCCCTGAATTTGCTCAGCATGCAGGTCGACCGTTAATACCCGGTCCACGCCAACGCTGGATAAAAAGTCGGCGACTACTTTGGCGGTAATAGGTACCCGGGCTGAACGTACCCGACGATCCTGACGGGCATAACCAAAGTAAGGAATCACTGCTGTGATCCGGCCGGCTGACGCGCGACGTAAGGCGTCAACAATCACAATCAGTTCCATCAGATTGTCGTTAGTAGGGGCACAGGTAGACTGGATAATAAAGACGTCTGAACCGCGTACATTTTCGTTGATTTGCACACTGACTTCGCCATCACTGAAGCGACCGACAGCGGCGTCTCCCAGTTTGATGTAAAGACGGCTGGCGATTTTGTTGGCAAGATCTGGTATGGCGTTACCAGCGAAAACCTTCATGTCGGGCACGGTAGGATCCTCAGGGCAGTTGTGAGTCCGGTTTAATCATAAAAGCCGCTGTTGAGTATAGTTGCTGCCGGAAAAAATACTCCGGCAACGGCTAAACTGAATGGCGGCTCGAGTTGCTGTAAACTGTATCAGTTAAGGCCGCAAATAAAGGCGACGTATTAACCCCTCTGGCGATAAAGCCCCGACAGTTTGCCGGCAGGTTCGCTAGGGCATGCTGAGCACTGGCCGCGTCCGGAAATTCGGCGAACACACTGGCGCCAGTACCCGTCATTCGACACGGCGCATATTCTAGCAACCACTGTAAGGTTATTGCAACAATCGGATACAGCCGTTCGACCAGCGGCTGGCAGTCATTCTGCCATGGGCTGCTAAGTAGCTCTGCCAGGCCGATCTTAGGTGTATCTCTTTTTAAATCAATATGTTGGAATATTGCTGCCGTGCTGATATGACAAGCAGGTGTGACGACCAAATAGGTCTTTTCCGGCAGTGAAACCGGCTGTAAGTGCTCACCAACCCCTTCGGCAAAGGCCGTTTGGCCGTGCACAAAAACCGGCACGTCGGCACCCAGTTTCAGACCCAGTGCCGCCAGTTCTGCAGTAGTTAATTGCAGCTGCCATAACAGGTTAAGTGCATGCAAGGTGGTGGCCGCATCCGACGAGCCACCGCCCAGGCCGCCGCCCATTGGCAGGTGTTTTTCCAGCCGGATCTGACAACCGGCCGAGGCGCCCGCCAAAGGTTTTAATAACATGGCTGCGCGGTAAATCAGATTATCCTGCCCGGCCAGCTCGGCGATATCACAGCTTAAGCTAATTTCACCACTCTGATCCGGGGTAAAGTGCAGCACATCGCCGGTATCGAGCATTTGAAACAGCGTTTGTAGATTATGGTAGCCATCATCGCGGCGGCCGGTGATATGCAAAAATAAATTCAGCTTGGCCACAGCGGGTAAGGTCAGGGTCATAGCTGCCAGCTCCGGATCACCAGTCTGACCTGGGTATCGGCACTGTGTAGCTGCAATTGCCGGGGTAGAGATAAGGCATCATCAAAGAAACTGCGGTAGGTCAGTTGCCAGCGAATACCGGTGCTGTCGGTCAGGGTAAAACTTACCAGGCGGCCAGCGGCGTCGTATTGCAGGTTAGTTGCCGAGTCACCCGGCAGGCCGCGTAACCATAGCGCCATATCGTGCAGCGGAATAGACCAGCCAGCCAGTTGCCACAGTAAATTACTGGCGTCGGCCGCGTGATAGCGCTCGCCCCGCACCAACAGTTCGGTCAGTTCGCTACTGGCCGTCAGTTCAAACAGGCTGATACCCAGCATATTAGCCAGCCTTGCCTGATAAGCATTGGCATCCTGTTGTTGCCAGCGCAAATTGCCACTGACGGTTTCGGCCGGTGATTTAATACCAATCGAGGCCTGTACTGTAAAGTTGTGCATAGCCGACAGTTGCTGCTGTCGTTCGCTTTGTGGCAGTACCGTTTGGGTACCGGGTAAGGTCTTGGTGCTGGTACAGGCAGTGCTTAACAGGGCAATTGCTAACAGCGCTAACATTCTGAAGAGTGAACTCAAGCTATGGTCCTTTACGTTGGCTTATCTGCTTTTGCTTTTCTTAATTCGGGCTTTTTCGTACAATTCGCCCCCTATCCCGATATGATACAGGTGAACACCATTTTTGCACTAGGCATTAATCACAAAACGGCACCGGTGGCGCTGCGCGAGAAACTCGCCTTTGCGCCCGAGCAGGTACCGGATGCATTGCACCAGCTTGCCAGCAAGCTGGAGATTAGCGATGCGGTGATTTTGTCCACCTGTAACCGTACCGAACTGTATTTTAGCGGTGCTGCCGAGCAGGCTGAACAGGTGTTGCACTGGCTGGCTGGCTTTCATCAGTTACAGTTGACAGAGCTGCAGCAGCATCTGTATCTGTATCAACAGCAGGATGCGGTGAATCATTTAATGCGGGTGGCTGCCGGCTTAGATTCACTGGTGTTAGGTGAGCCGCAGATCCTGGGGCAGGTGAAGCAGGCCTATAATCAGTCACGTCAGGCCGGTACCATTAACCCACAATTTGAACGGCTGTTTCAAAAAACCTTTGCCGTCGCCAAGGCCGTACGCACCGAGACGGAGATCGGCGCTAACGCCGTGTCAGTCGCTTTCGCTGCCGTCAGCCTGGCAAAACAGATTTTCGGTAAGTTAGAACAGGTACGGGTGCTACTGATTGGTGCCGGCGAGACCATTGAACTGGTGGCCCGGCATTTAACAGAGCAGGGGGAAACCAGTCTGAGTGTGGCTAACCGCACCTATGAACGTGCCGAAGCTCTGGCGCGACAATTTAATGCGCAGGTGTTAACCCTGTCGCAGGTACCGGCCCGCTTGCATGAAGCCGATATCGTGATTTCTTC
Organism: Alishewanella sp. BS5-314; assembly: GCF_025377695.1. Taxonomy (NCBI): domain Bacteria; kingdom Pseudomonadati; phylum Pseudomonadota; class Gammaproteobacteria; order Alteromonadales; family Alteromonadaceae; genus Alishewanella; species Alishewanella sp. BS5-314. The sequence continues at coordinate 1,780,395 of NZ_JACEHJ010000002.1, read as the reverse complement.
TACCGCCAGCACCTTGCCGATTGTTGGTAAAGGTATGGTTGAGCAGGCATTGAAGCAGCGGAAGCATAAGCCGATGTTTCTGGTCGATTTGGCGGTACCGCGGGATATCGAAGAGCAGGTTACGGAGCTGGAAGATGCCTATCTTTATACCGTAGACGATCTGCAAACCATAGTGGCGGAAAACCTGAATAACCGCCAGCAGGCGGCAGAGCAGGCCGGGGTGCTGGTACAAAGCGGCAGCGCTGAGTTTATGCAGTGGCTGCAATTACAGGATAAAGCCGATTGGCTACGTGATTACCGGCAGCGCTGCGAAGAAGTGAAAACCGAGTTATTGAGCCGGGCGCAAAAGCAACTGGCCGCCGGCCAGGAACCGGAAAAAGTGATGGCGGAACTGGCGAATAAACTTAGCAACCGCCTGATGCACAGCCCCACCCGGACTATCCGGCATTTATTACAGTCTGAGCAGCCAGAGTCGACAGAGCTGGTCAAACTCCTTATTGATTTATAAACAGGTTTTAATCCTAAAATGAAAGAATCGGTATACCGCAAGCTGGAAGGTTTGGTTGAGCGTTACGAAGAGGTCCAGGCGCTGTTAAGCGACGCCTCGGTGATTAGCGATCAAAAGCGCTTTCGCGAATTGTCCAAAGAATTCAGCCAGCTGGAAGAGTTAAGCAAGGCATTTCGTAGTTATCAGCAAGCGCAGGAAGACTTGCTGATGGCCGAAGAAATGCAAAAAGACAGCGATCCTGAGATGCGCGAAATGGCGCAGGAAGAATATAAACTGGCGAAAAGCCGCATTGAGCAGCTGGATACGGATTTGCAAATCCTGCTGCTGCCTAAGGATCCGAACGATAATAACAGCTGCTTTCTGGAGATCCGCGCCGGTGCCGGTGGTGACGAGGCGGCGATTTTTGCCGGCGATCTGTTCCGCATGTATAGCCGTTTTGCCGAGCGGCAGCGCTGGCGGGTGGAAATTGTCAGTGCCAATGAAGGCGAGCACGGTGGCTTTAAAGAGGTGATCGCCAGTGTGCAAGGCGAGGGCGTTTTCGGCACCCTGAAATTTGAATCCGGTGGTCACCGGGTGCAACGGGTACCCGCCACCGAATCGCAGGGCCGGGTACATACCTCGGCCTGTACTGTGGCCATTATGCCGGAAATCCCGGAAAGCGAAGCCATTGAGATCAATCCGGCCGATCTGAAAATTGATACCTACCGTGCCTCTGGCGCCGGTGGTCAGCACGTAAACCGTACCGACTCTGCTATCCGCATTACCCACTTACCGTCTGGCATCGTCGTTGAATGTCAGGATGAGCGCTCACAGCATAAAAACCGTGCCCGTGCGATGAGTGTGCTGGCGTCGCGCTTACAGGCGGCAGAAGATGAAAAGCGTCGGCTGGAAGAGCAAAGCACCCGCCGCTCATTAGTGGGCAGTGGCGACCGTTCAGAGCGGATCCGCACCTATAACTTCCCGCAAGGCCGTTTGACCGATCACCGGATCAACCTGACCATCTACCGCTTAAATGAAGTGATGGAAGGGGAGTTAGAGCAGGTGATTGAACCGCTGAAACACGAGCATCAGGCTGATCTGCTGGCGATGCTGGCTGATGAAAACCGCTGATGACCTTGCAGCAATGCGTGCAGCTACTGAGTCAGCAACTCGGGAGTCTGAGCGATAATCCGGCACAGGAAGCACGTTTATTGCTGTGCCATCTGCTGGGCTGCAAGCCCGGCTATCTGTATACCTACCCGGAGCGGGAAATCACTGCCGCTGAGCAGCAACAACTGCAACCGTTGGTGCAGCGGCGGCTGCAGGGAGAGCCTCTGGCCTATATCTTTGGGCATTGGCCCTTCTATGGTCTGGAGCTGGCTGTGGCACCCTGTACTCTGATCCCGCGGCCGGATACCGAAATATTGGTTGATCAGGCGCTGGCTCTGGATTTGCCACCACAGGCGCAGGTGTTAGATCTGGGTACCGGTACCGGCGCTATCGCTTTGGCACTGGCCGTCAACCGGCCACACTGGCAGCTAACCGGCGTTGATCTTAATCCGGATGCCGTTGCGCTGGCACAGCGTAATGCCGCTGCGCTGCAAAGCCGTAATAGTCGTTTTTTGCAAAGCAGCTGGTTTAGCGCCCTTAGCGGCCAGCGCTATGATCTTATCGTTAGTAATCCACCGTACATAGAAGCAGCCGATCCGCATCTGGCGGCACTGAGCTTTGAACCTCTGTCAGCCTTGGTGGCGGCAGAGCAGGGTCTGGCGGATCTGGCACAGATTATTGCCAGCGCGCCGGCATATTTACAGCCCGGTGGCTGGCTCTGGCTGGAGCACGGTTATAACCAGGCTGAGCAGGTACAGCAGTTACTCAGCGTTGGCGGATTCTCTCAGGTCAGTTCAGTGCGCGATTATGGTGGTAACTGGCGCATCAGTGGCGGTCAGTTCCTGCCTCGCGATAACTGAATAAAAATGTTAAATATTTTGACCTGACAAAAAATCCGGCTTATAACAGTAAGATAAGGTTGCCGGGAGCGTGTCATGTCCGATGAATTTTTGTTTGCTGCTGAGCCTGAAGAGCCGCATCAGGTCAGTAATGGTTGCTGGAAAGTCCTGATTGTTGACGATGAACCTGAGGTTCATGCCGTCACCCGGTTGGCGTTAAATGACTTTAGTTTTCAGCACAAAAAGCTGGAATTTATCAGCGCCTATTCCGGTGCCGAAGCCAAAAAAGTCTTGGCAGCCCAACCCGATATCGCGGTGGTGCTGCTGGATGTGGTGATGGAAACCGACGATGCCGGTTTATTGGTGGCCAGTTATATCCGCGAAACCCTGCATAACCATTTTGTGCGCATTATTCTGCGTACCGGCCAACCTGGTCAGGCACCGGAACGGCAGGTGATTGTTAATTACGATATTAATGATTACAAATCCAAAACCGAGCTGACCGCACAAAAGCTGTTTACCGTGATGATGTCGAGCTTAAGATCCTACCGCGATATTATCTCACTGGAACAAAGTCGGCAGGGGCTGGAGAAAATTATTAAAGCCTCGGTCGACCTGTTCTCATCGCACTCAATGGAGCAGTTTATTGACGGTGTGCTGCAACAGCTCACCTCAGTGCTCGGTTGTGATGAAGATGCCCTTATCGTTAGCTCATCCCTGGTTGCCGGCAACGTCCAGACTACCGACCCGCACGATCTGGTGGTGTTTGCCGGTCAGGGCGAGTTTGAAAGTAAAGAAGGAAAGCCCATTAAGGATGTGCTGGACCCAAGCTTACTGGAAGCCTTTGAGGCGGCGTTAACCACCAAGGATATTGTTTATCGCGATAACTATCTGGTGGCCTATTGCTGCAGTAAATTCACCCAGGGATCACTGCTTTATGTCTCAGGCTTGCCCGGCCCGGTTAATGAAACCCAGAAAAAGCTGATTGAACTGTTTGCGCAGAATGTCCAGGTGGCATATGAAAATGTGCAGCTGCAACATGAGGTGGAAGATACCCAGCGCGAAATCGTCTATCGCTTAAGTGAAGCGGTAGAAGTGCGTTCGGTCGAAACCGGCAACCATGTACGGCGTATTGCCTTTATTTGCTATGAACTGGCGAAAGCCTATGGTTTGTCGGATTTGGATGCCGAAAAACTGATGTTTGCTGCGCCGTTGCATGATGTCGGTAAAGTTGGCATCCCGGATACTATTTTAAATAAGCCAGCGCATCTGACAGACCAGGAATGGCAGGTGATGCAAACCCATGCCAGTATCGGTTACAACATTCTGAAAGGCTCCAAGCGCTCTATCGTACAGGCCGGCGCTATCATTGCCCGGGATCACCACGAGAAATGGGATGGAAGTGGTTATCCGGATGGTAAAAAAGGTGAAGATATTCATATCTATGCCCGGATCGCCGCCCTGGCTGATGTTTACGATGCGCTGCGCCACCGCCGCTGTTATAAAAATGCCTGGACTTTAGAGCAGGTACTGGCCGAAATAGAACAGCAGGCTGGTAAACAATTTGACCCCAAGTTGGTTGAAACTTTCAAAGTGATCGTACCCAAGCTGGAAGCAATATTACAAAAATACCCGGATGCGCATGACGCGGACGGGGTATAATCCGCAGCGAGTTAACCGAAACACGTGCAGCCGGTGCCGCTATCACTGGCCCGGCTGACACGCCGCATTTAGGATAGTTGTTATGTATATGGCGTTTAAACACCTGCATCTGTTACTGGTTGCGCTTAGCGTAGCCTTGCTTTGTCTGCGCTTTGCGCTGCGCGTCAGAGAGTCTGGTTTGTTACAGCAAAAATTCCTGAAAATTGCCCCGCATGTGGTGGATACGTTTTTATTATTATCAGCCGTCGCGCTGATGTTTACCATTCAGCAGTACCCCTTTGTTGATGCCTGGCTGACAGAAAAAGTACTGGCGCTGCTTGCCTATATCGCGCTGGGCTACTCGGCGTTAAAAGGCCGTACTGCGGCAATCCGCTGGTTGTCGTTCTTAGGTGCTTTAGGTTGGTTGGGGCTGATGGTGCGGGTTGCGCTGAGTAAAACACCGTTGTTTTTACCTCTTTAATGTTAATAGCGAACAGGTTGAATTATGTTGAATAAGGTGGTCCAGGTTGCCGGCATTGATGTCGCCAACGATAAGCCCTTTGTATTGTTTGGCGGTATGAATGTGCTGGAATCCCGTGACTTGGCACTGACCATTGCCGAGCATTATGTGCGGGTGTGCGAGAAATTACAGATCCCCTATGTGTTTAAAGCCTCCTTTGATAAGGCAAACCGCTCGTCGGTGCACTCTTATCGTGGTCCGGGTTTGGAAGAAGGGCTGCGGATTTTCGAAGAAATTAAGCACACCTTCAAGGTACCTTTGATTACCGATGTGCATGAGCCTTATCAGGCGGCGCCGGTGGCCGAGGTCGTTGATGTGATCCAGCTACCGGCTTTTCTGGCGCGGCAGACCGACTTAGTGGTCGCGATGGCAAAAACCGGTGCCGTGATTAACGTTAAAAAGCCACAATTTCTGGCACCGCATGAAATGCGGCATATTCTGAAAAAATTTCAGGAAGCCGGTAATGAGCAGGTCATTCTGTGTGAGCGTGGCTCTTGCTTTGGTTATAACAACCTGGTGGTCGATATGCTGGGTATGGACGAGATGAAGCAGTACGCACCGGTGATCTTTGATGCCACCCATGCCTTGCAAAAGCCGGGTGGTCGTGAGGATTCGGCTGATGGCCGGCGGGCGCAGGCGGCACAGCTGGCGCGCTCGGGTATGGCATTAGGCCTGGCCGGACTCTTTATTGAAGCGCATCCGGATCCAAATCAGGCAAAATGTGATGGCCCCTGTGCCTTGCCGTTGGCTAAGCTGGAGCCCTACCTGCAACAGATGCAGGCACTGGACCAGTTAATCAAAGCTTTTCCTGCCTTAGATACCTCGGCACGCTAGAGCAGCGCTATTTTAGCTGATTGGACCGCCACCATCAGGTGGCCGGTCCATAACGTTGCTCAATAAAAGCCACCACTTTGCGATATTCCTGTTGCACAGTGCCGAGTATTTCCCGTAATGCGGTCCAATCTGAAACTTCAGCGGCCTTTTCCAGTTGTAAACATTGTTCTGCCAGGGCATTGGCGCCGATACTTTTCGCCATCGCTTTGAGTTGATGTGCCAGACTGCGCAGTTCACTACGGTTACTATTACTCAACTCTGTTGTTGCCTGCTGCAACATTGGGCTGGCTTGCTGTGTGAAGTATTGCAGATACTCCTGATGTTTAAGCGGGGCATCACCCAGGAAACTGCTTAGTGTGGAGAACGATACCGGGCTGCTTTGTTCGGTATCCGGCTTCTTCTTGCTGCGCTCTGATGGTGCTGGCGCCTGATCCAGCGGTAACCAGCGCTGCATCACTGTCTGTAAGGTCTGCAGCTCAAGTGGCTTGGTGATATAGGCGTCCATACCGATGCTCAGACATTTTTGTTCTTCACCTTTCAGCGCATTAGCAGTGAGCGCAATAATACGGGTAAAATCAACATCATCAGGCCGTTGTAAGCCTTCTTTTCGGATCGCCTTGACCAGATCATAACCGCTCATATTCGGCATATGCAGATCGGTTAATAGCAGCGGGTAATGATAGCGGCGCCATTTCTCCAGGGCGATGGCGCCGTCATCAGCGACCTCTACGGCATAACCCAACGCATTCAACTGCTCAACAATCACCCGTTGATTCATCAGATTATCTTCAGCTAACAACACCAGCTTACCGGCTTGGCGGGCTTGTTCGATATCAGGAACAGACCCCTGATGCAGTGGTTGCTTATGCTGCGGCTGCAGTTGACGGGCTTTGCGACCAGTAATAATCAGAATGCCGTCCAGTAACTGACTGCGGCAAAGCGGGGCGCTATGCACATAAAACACATTGTCGAAGGTGGTGTCGGATAGCTCCAACTGATTGGTAATGACCACAAATTTTACACTTTGTAGCATCGGATGCGTGATGATCGTACTTAGCTCCCGCATCGAAATCTGTTCATAGGTCGCGTCCAGCAACCAAACTGCCTGTTGTTTCGCTGGTAAGGGTTTAAATTGCTCAGCCCGCTGCAGCAGAGCATCGACACTATTGGCGATCTGTAGCTCTGCGCCGCTATACAATAAATAGTCGGATAAATGTTGCTGATTATCACTGTCTTGCGTAAATAAGCAGATCACCAGATCGCTGAGACTGTCTTTTGATAAATAACTGGTCTCGTCTGAGCGACGCATTGGCAGCCTGACACTAAACTCGGTACCCTTACCAGGTTCGCTTTCTACCTGGATTTCACCATACATCAGCGCGGTCAAGCGCTGACAGATCGAGAGTCCGAGACCTGTACCACCAAACTTACGGGTGACTGAACCCTCAGCCTGATTAAATGGGTGGAAAACATAGTTGATTTGGCGCTGGGTCATGCCGCGGCCATTATCAGCAACTTTCAGTCTGACCTGAGTGAACTCCAGATTTTGTTCCAGCAATTCCGCACTAATTACCACCACACCGGTTTTCTCCGGTGTGGTTTCGGTAAATTTAATGGCGTTACCGGCCAGGTTGTACAAAATTTGCCGCAGTCGAACCGGATCACCAAGCAAGCCGTCAGGGATCCGCGGATCGATATACAGTTTTAAATCAATCTGCCGCTGGTAGGCGACTGACACCAGGATCCGGCCAACTGCTTCAATAATATCGGCCAGCGACACCGGTAATTTTTCCAGCTCCAGCTTGCCGGCTTCGATTTTCGAGAAGTCGAGAATATCATCAAGGATCCGCAGTAGTGAAAAAGACGACTCGCGAACAGTGTCTGTCATACGGAACTGTGAGGTGGACAGCTCGGTTTTACGCAGTAAATCGACAGTACCGATAATGCCATTCATCGGGGTGCGGATTTCATGGCTCATGGTCGCCAGGAAGGTCGACTTGGCGTCGTTAGCTTTTTCTGCCGCCAGTTTGGCGGTTTCCAGTGCGTCGGTGCGCTCTTTAATACGTTGTTCAACTTCTTGTTTTAACTGCTCAATATCCTGCTCTGACTGTTGCAGAGCTTGTTGACTTTGACCGAGTCGCCGGAACAGCGTATTCAGATGTTGTGCCAGCTCACCAATATCGTCTTGCTGCTGAGTATCCAGAGTGCCACTGTATTGCTGACGTTCCAGCATATCGCGACAGCCACTAACTAATGGCTGCAAGCGCAGGCGGAATTTTTGACTCAGCTGATAGCTCAGCGCCGCAACAAATAGCAAGGCGATTAGCACGCTTAAAGCAAAAGCGAATAACAGTGGCAGTACATTGTTTTCGGGTAACTGTCGGACATATACCATCACATAGCCGGGTAACTCGGGCAACAGCCGGTTAACCAGTAGTAATTGCTGTTGCTGACTGCTCTGGTTCGATAATTGCGGATTAGGCACAAAATTCGGTAAATTATCGGTATGCTGTAAGAGCTCCACCTGAGAACCCTGCAAACGGTACAGGTAAATAGCCCGGTTGCGGTCATTATTTCGGGCTTGTTGCAATAGTTGCTGTGCTGCAGCGTTATTATCCTGCTGCAGGGCCTGTTGCACTGCCTGACTCAGGATTTGTGTTTCGGCGGCCAGGCGCTGCAACTCTTCATCATGCCGTTGTGCCGCGGGTGCTTGGATCCAATACAGCACAAGTACCTGGATCACCAAACACAGGCTCACTACTGCGGCTAAGCGCCAGAAAACAGGTTTAATTACCGTTTTATTGCTCATTCCTATTCCGTAATCTGTTGTCAGCCAAGCACATAGCTCTGGTTTTAATCACGCTATCTTAACAAGTTTTCTAGTCCAAAAGCAGTACAAATTTTAAGGCTATGTCAGCGCTTTGGCTAACTAATAAGCTGTCGGTAGCCATTTCTAAAATATCTGTTGACTTGAGATCGCAAAATCCGTTTAATACGCGGCATTGCCCAGATAGCTCAGTCGGTAGAGCAGCGGATTGAAAATCCGCGTGTCGGTGGTTCGATTCCGCCTCTGGGCACCATCATTTTAGGATATGGTGCTAACGATATCCCAAAGCGTGTCGCAGCCGCTTTAGCTCAGTTGGTAGAGCAACTGACTTGTAATCAGTAGGTCATCCGTTCGACTCGGATAAGCGGCACCAACCAGTTTTGCCCAGATAGCTCAGTCGGTAGAGCAGCGGATTGAAAATCCGCGTGTCGGTGGTTCGATTCCGCCTCTGGGCACCATAAAACGCAAAAAGCCAGCTAAGAGCTGGCTTTTTGCGTTTTATAGCCAATACCAGCTCAACGCTGGTATTGGCTATCGTCTCCGGTATGCTTGCGTACCGGAGACGCGATCTGCGATACCAAAAAAGTCACCACACTATAGCGCCAACCGGTTCAGCTTCCCGTCTCCGGTATGCTCGCGTACCAAAGACGCCATCTGCGATACCAAAAAAGCCACCACACTAAGACGCCAACCGGTTCTGCCTCCCGTCTCCGATGCGCTCGGATATGCTTCCCGTCTCCGGTATGCTTGCGTACCTGAGACGCCATCTGCGATACCAAAAAAGCCACCACACCAAACCGCCAACCGGTTCTGCTTCCCGTCTCCGGTATGCTTGCGTACCAGAGACGCGATCTGCGATACCAAAAAGCCACCACACTATAGCGCTAACCGGTTCTGCTTCCCGTCTCCGGTATGCTTGCGTACCGGAGACGCCACCTGCGATATCCGAAAAAAAGACACCGCACCAAAACGCCAAACCGCTCTGCAACCCATCCACGTTAGCCAATAGAGATAAGAATGCAAAAATTCCCGTTCAGTGAAATAGGCAACAGGTTACTTCTTTGTTAAGCTCAGTGCGTTTTGCCAATAATCACAAGAATATCGGAGTCCACCTAAATGAAATATGCCGTTACCCTGCTGGCTGCTGCGGTGCTGACCGCTTGCGGCGGCCCGAAGCAAGAAGTGAAACCGGAGCAAACCGTGACTGTTACCCAACAGCAACAACAGCTGAATTACCCTGTTACCGCCAAAGGCGATGTGGTTGACACCTATTTTGGTACTCAGGTGGCTGATCCATACCGCTGGCTGGAAGATGATCGCAGCAGCGAAACCGAAGCCTGGGTGAAGGCGCAAAACCAGACTACCTTCGACTATTTAAAGCAGATCCCGTTTCGTGACCAAATCCGCGATAAACTGCAACAAGCCTGGAACTATGAGCGGGTAGGGGCGCCGTTTAAAGAGGGCGATTACACCTACTTCTATAAAAACGACGGCCTGCAGAACCAATTTGTACTGTACCGCCAGAAAGACGGTGGTGAGGTAGAGGTATTCCTGGATCCGAACACCTTTAGCGCCGATGGCACAACGTCGCTGGCCGATATCCGCTTCTCGCGTGATGGCAAACTAGCGGCTTACGCTATTTCAGAAGGCGGTAGCGACTGGCGTAAAGTTATAGTAATCGACACCGAAACCAAGCAGCAAATTGGCGATACCCTGACCGATATTAAATTCTCCGGTATTGCCTGGGTCGGTAACGACGGCTTCTTCTACTCCAGCTATGACAAACCGGATGGTAGCGAGCTGTCAGCCATGACCGATCAGCATAAGCTGTACTACCATAAGCTGGGCACACCACAGAGCGCAGATAAAGTAATTTTTGGTGCCACTGACGAGCAGAAGCACCGTTATGTTGGCGCCAGTGTGACTGAGGATGACCGCTATTTGTTAGTGTCAGCGGCGGTATCAACCTCTGGCAATAAGCTGTTTATCAAAGATTTAACTCAGCCGGATAGTGGCTTTGTTACCATTTTAGACGATACCAGCTCAGATACCGATCTGGTAGACAATGTTGGCGATACGCTGATCCTGGTGACCAACCGCAATGCCCCTAACCGTAAGGTGGTAAAGGTATCGGCTAAGGCACCACAGCCAGAAAACTGGCAGGATCTGATCCCGGAAACCGAACATGTACTGCGTATCAGCAGCGGTGCTGGCTTCCTGTTTGCCAACTATATTGTTGATGCCATTGCTAAGGTAAAACAGTATGACTACGACGGTAAGCTGGTACGTGATATTGCGCTGCCAGGTGTCGGTAGTGTCGGCGGCTTTGGCGGTAAAAAAGACGCCGATACGCTGTATTTTAGCTTTGCCAACTATATTACACCGGGCTCTATTTACGCCTTTGAGCCAAAGGCCGGCGCATCCAGCCTGTATAACCAGCCGAAAGTGAACTTCGACCCCAGCCGTTATGTGTCTGAGCAGGTGTTCTACACCTCGAAAGACGGCACCAAGGTACCGATGATTATCAGCTATCGCAAAGATTTAAAACGCGATGGCAGCAACCCAACCATTCTGTACGGTTATGGTGGCTTTAATATCAGCTTAACACCGTCATTCAGCGTGGCAAATGCCGTGTGGATGGAGCTGGGCGGTATTTATGCCGTGGCCAATATCCGTGGTGGTGGCGAGTACGGTAAAGAATGGCACCGTGCCGGTACCCAGCTGCAAAAGCAAAATGTATTTGATGACTTTATTGCCGCGGCCGAGTACCTGCAGACCGAAAAATACACCTCACCGGCTAAAACCGCGGTACGTGGTGGCTCGAATGGCGGCCTACTGGTAGGTGCGGTCATGACGCAGCGGCCAGAGCTGTTTGGCGTCGCCATTCCGCAAGTTGGTGTACTGGATATGCTGCGTTACCATACCTTTACTGCCGGCGCCGGTTGGGCATACGACTACGGCACCGCTGAGCAATCTGAGGACATGTTCAAATACTTACTGGGTTATTCACCGGTGCATAACGTGAAAGCCGGGGTTACCTATCCGGCTACGATGATCACGACGGCGGATCACGATGACCGCGTAGTGCCGGCGCACTCCTTTAAGTTTGCTGCCGAACTGCAGGACAAAGCCAGCAAGGCGACGCCGCAATTGATCCGGATTGATGTCAAAGCCGGTCACGGTGCCGGTATGCCGGTATCGATGGTGATTGATCAGGCCGCCGATATTTATAGCTTTACCCTGTTTAATATGGGTTACAGCAGCCTGCCGCAATAAGTGGCAGTAAAAGTACAAGGGCGCCTGCGGGCGCCCTTTGTTTTAGCTGAAATGATTGCCAAAAAAAATCAGACAGAGTAAGCTGCGTGCCCTTTTTAATTTATGGTTTCGCCACCACCTCTAATAGTGATCTAGCAGGTTTGGGAGTATCCAGATGGCAAAAGCAGTGATTTTAGTGCTCGACAGTTTCGGCATTGGCAGCGCGCCGGATGCGGATAAGTTTGGCGATAGCGGCGCCAATACCTTTGCCAGTATTGCCCGGGTATTTGCTGAGAAAAAGCAGCGCCCGTTGGCTATTCCTAACCTGACGGCACTGGGGCTGGCAAAGGCCGCCACCAGCGCGACACCCGGTTTATCGCTGGCTGTACCGCCAGCTACCCGTATTAGCGGCGCCTTTGGTTATGCCCGTGAACTGAGTAGCGGTAAAGATACGCCAAGCGGCCACTGGGAAATTGCCGGGGTACCGGTGTTATTCGACTGGGGCTATTTTACCGAGAAGACCAACAGTTTCCCGCCGCAGCTTATCGAGGAGTTATGCCGCCGTACCGGCGTTAGCGGTATTCTGGGTAACTGCCATGCGTCGGGGACCGATATTCTGGTCAAACTCGGTGATGAGCATATTAAAACCGGCATGCCGATCTGCTACACCTCAGCTGACAGTGTGTTTCAGGTTGCCGCCCATGAAGAGCATTTTGGTTTAACCCGCCTGCTGGAGTTTTGCCAGGTCGCGCGTGAGCTGCTGGACCCTTACAACATCGGCCGGGTGATTGCCCGCCCCTTTACCGGTGACAGCGCCCAAACCTATGCCCGCACCGGTAATCGCCGTGACTACTCGGTATTACCTCCGGCCCCGACGGTTCTGGATAAACTGGTTGCTGCCGGCGGCCAGGTAATCAGCATTGGCAAAATTGCCGATATTTACGCGCATCAGGGCATTAGTAAAAGCCTGAAAGCCACCGGCCTGCCAGCCTTAGTGGATACCACCTTAGCCCAGATGGCAACGCAAAGTGCGCAGAGTATTATTTTTACCAACCTGGTTGATTTTGATCAAAACTTTGGCCATCGCCGCGATCCTCTGGGTTATGGCGAAGCCTTAGAGTATTTCGACAGCCGCCTGCCGGAAATTTTACAGGCCTGCGACGATGACACCCTGGTATTACTGACTGCCGATCATGGTTGTGACCCAACCTGGCCGGGCACTGAGCACACCCGTGAATATGTACCTGTACTGTTGTATCGCCCGGGTATAGCGGAAGTCGATTTAGGTGAGCGGCAAAGCTTTGCCGATATGGGCCAGACCCTGGCTGACTTTTTCGGGCTGGATGCACTGGCATACGGCGACTCTTTTTTAGCACAATTACAGTAAGAGAACTTATGGCTACTCCACATATTAATGCGCCGGAAGGCGCCTTTGCTGAAACCGTTTTAATGCCTGGCGACCCGCTGCGTGCCAAGCATATTGCCGATACGTTTTTACAAGATGCGGTATGCGTGAATACCGTGCGCAATATGTTCGGTTACACCGGCACCTATCAGGGTAAAAAAGTCAGTGTGCTGGGCTCTGGCATGGGCGTGCCGTCAATGTCGATTTATGCCACTGAGTTAGTAAAATTCTACGGTGTAAAAAACATTATCCGCATTGGCTCCTGTGGTGCTTTGCCGCTGGATGTTAAAGTGCGGGATGTCGTCATTGGTATGGGTGCCAGCACCGACTCGATGGTTAACCGCAACCGCCTCGGCGGCCTGGACTTTGCTGCCATCGCCAGCTTTAGCCTGCTGGAAAAGGCGGTTGCCGCCGCCCGCGCTAAAGATATCAATGTGAAAGTGGGTAATGTATTTACCTCTGATCTGTTCTACAACCCAAGTGAAACCCTGTTTGATACGCTGGAAAAATACGGCGTACTGGCGGTGGAAATGGAAGCCGCTGGTCTTTATGGCGTCGCCGCCGAATACGGCATTAATGCGTTAGCGATTTTCACGGTAAGCGACCATATCCGCACCGGCGAAGCGTTAAGCGCCGAGCTGCGCCAAACCAGCTTTAACGAGATGGTTGAAGTGGCACTGGGCTGTTTGTAATTTACTGGGACTACGCGTTATGTCACTGACTACCAATAAAATGTTTTATGTGTCGTGGGAAGCCTTTCACCGCGCCACCAAAGAGCTGGCACGCCAGTTACTGGGCCAGAACTTTACCGCTATAGTGGCAGTAAGCCGCGGTGGCCTGGTACCGGCGGCGATTATCGCCCGCGAGCTGAATATCCGGGTGCTGGATAGCATCTGTGTGGCGAGCTACCAGCACGACAAGCAGGGTAGCCTGAGCGTGCTAAAAGATGCCTCGCTGGCCGACTCTGAGCAGCTGCTGATCGTCGATGATCTGGTCGATACCGGTGAAACGGCCAAAGCGCTGCGCGAGCGTTTCCCCAAAGCCCGTTTTGTTACCGTATACGCCAAACCACAGGGTAAGCCGCTGGTGGATAACTATGTTACCGATATCGAGCAGGATACCTGGATCCAGCTGCCATGGGATATGGAACTGGCCTACAGCAAGCCGCTGGCAGAGGAAGTATGAGCCCACAAAGCGTAACGCTAACGCTGCCGGATTGGATTAACGACGTGGTCGACTGGCAGCGCAGCTATCAGCACGATGACGAGAAAATGGCGTTAGCCATTGAGTTGTCACGGCAAAACGTACTGCGTGGCACCGGCGGCCCCTTTGGCAGCGCTATTTTTGACTGCGACAGCGGCAAACTGTTAAGTGTTGGCGTAAACCGGGTAATGCCGCTGCATAACTCCAGCGCCCATGGTGAGATGGTGGCCATTATGCTGGCCGAACAGGCGCTGCAAAGCTTTAGCCTGAACGCTGACGGTGTTAAACGCGAGTTGTTTACCTCCTGTGAACCGTGCGCCATGTGCTTGGGCGGCACCCTGTGGAGCGGCGTAAAACGGTTAGTTTGCGCCGCCACCGCCGAAGATGCCCGCGCTATTGGCTTTGACGAAGGCCCGGTATTTGAACCCAGCTACCAATATCTGCGCGACGCCGGCGTCGAAGTCGTGCGCCAGGTACAACGCAGCGCCGCCGCCCAGGTATTAAAAGACTACCTAAACCACGGCGGCACCATCTACAACGGCTAACGCCCACCAATCCCAACGCTAAACCACACCCGACTCCGGTACGCCAGCCGTACCGGAGTCGATCCTGCGATACCAAAAAGTACTCCAATCCCAACACTAAACCGCACCCCGACTCCGGTATGCGAGCGTACCGGAGTCGATCCTGCGATACCAAAATGCACCCCAATCCCAGACACTAAACCGGCCCCCCGACTCCGGTATGCCTGCGTACCGGAGTCGATTCTGCAATAGTAAGAAGTACACAAACGCTAGAATTAACTGAAAGTTAGCGATAAGCATCTGGCTATACCTAAGGGGTACATCACTGTCAAAACGACCCGGAAACGTAATTAACTTGTAAATATGCAAATAGCAAGGTTATAACCCGCTATCTACAGCGCTAAATTTACCCGAAATCAAAATAATTGATTTAACGCTATTTATTCGTTAGCGTAGTGTCAAAAGTTGAGATAGAAGGGCGTTTACACTGCGTGAAAGCAGGTGCGTTCTAAAGTAATAAGTTGTTATACCTTTTAGGGATTTAAGTGCATGAGTCAGGCTGAAGGAAATAAGCCCGTTGGTATTTATGTTACAAAAGGAATGAGAATAAACATTCCTAAAGGTGGCTTGCAAATAAGCGTTGATGAGAATGGAAAAACAAGCGGTCATTTGTCCTTTGAAGTGCTCATAGATGTCACTCAACATTGGCTATCCATTGCTTATGAGCATGTACTTGAAACAGAAGTTCATAGCAAAAATGTCATGCTTCATCATGAAGCTAATGATCCAATTTTAAAAGCTGAAGCAATGGAAAAAGAATTCCGCAGTGCAATGCAAGCTTGCACTTCTGCAGCTATAGCTATTGACGCTTTTTATGCAACCGTAAAGAATTACATTTCCATCCCTACAGCTTTAACTAAAGTATGGCGAGATAAAAGAACAGCAAGGTATAAACAGATTGCAGAGACTTTTAGGGTTGGTTTCAATATAAAACCTGAGCCAAGTAAAAATTTACGCCATATCCTTAAACAGGTTAATGAATGGCGTGACTTAGCTGTTCATCCGTCAGGCAGTTTTACCAAACCTATGTACCATCCTGATTTAAAGGTCGCTACTGAATGGCGCTTTGTTTATTACCGTTTTTTTAATGCTAAGAACCTTTACCGTGGATGTCTTAGTGTAATAAGTGCTTTGTGTGGTGTTGAAATTTCTAAAAATAAAAACTTGGAAAAATATTTAGTTGATACGAAGCCAAAAATTGAAGAACTTGTTCAAAAATACGAAGAAAAATACGGTTCAATGCATGAAAACGTATAACAAATTGCTTAATTTCGTTCCGGCCAGAAAAAGCATGGCCTCCACGGGACAGCCTACACTTCGTTTCGGCTGCCCATTAGCAAAGCGTTAAATGTCTATGATCGATCACGATAAATTCCGGACCTTAGTCAAGCAGCTTTACGCCACGGTCAATGATTTGGAGGCCATGTTCCCGGGTAGGCACTTCACCCCGGATGGCCATATGGTTGGCAGTTTAGGTGAATGCCTTGTGGCCGACGCCTATAATTTGGAGCTGAAGACAGCTTCCAACAAAGGCTATGACGCTGTCACCGAAACCGGCTTGGAAGTTGAGGTCAAGGCGACGCAATCCAACTCTGTTGCGTTCCGGAGTCAGCCTCAGCATACGATCATCATCAAGATCCTGCGTGACGGAACATTCGAAGAAATTTATAACGGGCCAGGAGCTCTTGTTTGGGATCAGTTTACAGGTAGACGGCTACCGAGTAATGGCCAGTTCCAAATCTCCCTCAACAAGCTCCGGCAACTCAATCAAACAGTGCCTCAATCTGACCGTGTGCCTAGAGCCATTTAACAATGCGCAGCACTACGCCGCCTGCGGCGGCGGGACGCTCGTAAGCTCGCGCCCGTGTGAGCTGCGTTAGCTAGGCGTTTTGGTATAAACAATAGGAGTAGTAGTTAAGTGACAGGGATTTGGGATATTTTAGGAGTTTTATTGGTGATTATCGCCTTTGTAATTCTGAATGAACTACTAGATTTGCCTGATTGGATGCGGTTGAATAAAAAAAGAGATGGGGTGCGTAAAGAGCTCGAAAAGCAAGTAACAAAGCTTCAGTCACAAGTTGAAGAACTTGAGCGAAAAGTCGATGAGCTTTCTAAATAAAGATAGAGCAGGCTTTGTTTTTTTAGTTTAGTTTTTACCGCTAACAAATTACTGCATCTGAAAAATTTACTCAGGAAATAAATGGAACTACATAACAAACGCCAGCATACTGCGCCTACGTCAGCAGGACTCACAATAATTTGCTACTTGTTTAGGCGTACATTATGTACTTTAAGGAGGAAATGGTTTGGCTGAATATTTTGGATTGTTTGTTCCTGTGCTGATTTTTATAGGCTTTTATCTATATATGCAGCTTGATGAGTATCGGCAGAGAATTCGCTTCTTAGAAGTCAAAATAAACGCGCTTATCAAGCATGCGGGTATTGAGTTTAACGATACTACTTTTGTGCCTGTTGAAGTGCACAATGCCATAAAAAACGGTCATCGGCTAAAAGCCATCAGGCTTTATCGCAAAATCACAGGCGCAGATTTAAAAGAGGCAACAGAAGTGGTGGATGTATTGCTCAAAAAATATAGCAATACACTTTTATGATGACCTTAGTTATGCAGACAGTTATGAAAATTTTATCCGGTATTGTCTTTATGATTGGCTTTTACGCGGTGATAACTTTTATCGAAGCCGTATCACTTAGGAATAGTTTTATAGGCATTACAAAGCCTGACGACGTTATTTGTTCCTTAGAGCCCGCTGCTAAAAGTCAGCATTGTGTTGAGTTAAAAACCTTAACTGATAAAATGCAAGTTATTAACGATAAAATTACCTTTCCCGAGGTCGTATACTGCAATATGTTTAAAGTTTTCAGTTTTAGCGAACTTGAGAGAACGTGTGCAAACTTCAGAGTAGCCGAAACGCTGTACGTAAAAATCATAGTATTAAAAGATGTAATAACAATCAGGTATAAAAACAACTAAGAAGGCGCGCGTGTTGCAGTGGCCTTCGCAGCTATTGTTAACAATTAAAGTTTATCATTAGCAAATAGCACACGCTGCAACCGCAAGCGGTGAACAGGTTTGCTTGCCAGGTCTGGAACGCTTGCATCGTTGGCAGAAAGCTTACGATAGGTGTTTTCGGCATTTAATTACTTAGGCGGGGCTTCTCGGGGGGAATTGAGTTTTGCCGGCAGCCGAATATTAAAGTATTTATATTTTTAGGTGCTTACATAGAAGATGCTGCTAAATCCAGACAAATTTCCTGCGCCTAATTTAAACAGTAAACTTTTATAAGGAAGTAAAAATGAAATGGGTAGTTTTAGCTGGTGTTTTCATGCTGACTGGCTGCAGTGTCACTACTAACCAACCTGCAACTGGGCACGCTGTTACAGCATCAGATACCATGGAGATTATCAGAAATGCGGCGGCCTCTGCACCAGCGGGAGTGACGGGCGAATATGTATTAAATATCAAAGCCGCCGGCAAACAAGGCCCTGTTGTGTATCTGAATACAGAACTCGACTATCGTGACCAACGCAACGTCACAGTTGCTTTGCACCCCAATATTATCCCGTTATTAAAAGCACAGTACGGTGTGACGCCGGAAGAGTTTTTTATCGGTAAAACAATACGGGTAAAAGGGGATGCACAACGCGTCAGAATTGACTTTATCAATGCTCAGCGTCAACCGTCAGGTAAATATTACTTTCAGACTCATATCCGGGTAGCAGATATTTCGCAAATCGAGGCGGTTAAGGAAGGCGTTTGATAAGGCGTATTACTCGCTGCTGGGAGCAACTCATATGGTTAGTTGCAAACCTTGGATGCGGAAACTTTTGCATCTGGAGAAACTTATGAAAACCTGGCTGTTGCTGGTCCTCTTTGGCTTTTCATGTTCAGCCATGGCAGAGAACCCGCCTCTTGATTGTCAGAACGCGATGAGTACGCTTGAGATGAATCGGTGCGCGAGCATGGCTTTAGACTCGGCAGAAGCAGAGCTGGCCAGATACCTGGCCGCCAGCTTAGCGCATAACGCAGATGATCTTGAGTTAGTTAATGCAATCAACGCCGCTCAAACGGACTGGCAGGCTTATCGGTTATCTCATTGCAATTCGGTCTACATGCAATGGCGCGACGGTTCAATTCGCGGTGTGATGGCACTTTCTTGCAAAACCCAGTTAACTAAGCAAAGAAGCCATGACATCTGGAAAAGCTTTTTAAGTTTTATGGATGGCACGCCAGCCATCTTACCGGAGCCCGACACATCACTTTAAAATTTAAAAAGGGATTTAAATGGATTTTAATGGTTTTATCTCAGAACAGACGATATCGCCTTTATCCAGCGCTACAATATTAGTATCCGTTACTTTATAAAATAGCAGGAGCTAATTATGTCATGGTTGGAGCGCAAGTGGTGTTGGAGCATGACGCTATCCTAATCCAGAGAAGCGTTTAATTTACGATTAGACATTCCGGATAAAGAGGCATTCTGCTGCTAATAAATACGGGGTGGTGGCAATATGTGGTGTTGTAGCCGCACTTGCCCATCCTGGCTGTATTGTATTGGGGCGCTTTATTTCAATCTGGGGTATGGCATTACGCAAATAGCGTGTCGCTAACCAGGCATTAGAGTAAAACTGTAAAAATATCTATAGTTATTAAAACTAATGTGTTGATTGGACGGAGGAACACAACGTGGCCACAACTGCGCAAACAACAACGGCTCCACCAAATATCAATATTACGGCAGAATACTTGCGGCTGATAGAGGGGGCCGGTAGATTACTTAATTATGCAATACATAGCCTTCAGCAGCGTAATAAATCCGGCACCGACGATTTGCAAATTTCAGCCGACTTAACCATTGCAAACTTAGTGTCTGTGCAGGCACAGACAGCTGTGTCCTATGCGGCGTCAAGGCTTGACCCTGTTTCAGTAGCTGCACTCGGATATGAGCTGCGCTATATTAACGCCAATCTTCCGAGTGACCACACGTTCCTCCTTACCGACGAAGCAAACCTGGACGCTGCAGAAGATGCAAAAACGGGAAAAGACAGTTTGGAAGACCTGCTCGGCAAGTGGTTACCGAAATGGCTGAAAAACTTGCTTAAGGTGCTCAATGAGCTGCTTTCTATCGCCTTCAAGGCTTAATAACCGGCTTATGCACGGGCGCTGTTCTGTCGGTTTTTTTGTGGTGATGACCACGAAAAATTCAGTCTGTACTCCGTTGCCCTGGCCTTACATTATGCAGCATGGAGACTATAACTTTGAAGCCCCGGATTTCTGTTATTACACTCGGCGTAGATAACCTGGAGAACGCGGTCAGGTTTTACCGCGACGGTCTCGGGTTGCCGACAGCAGGCATTGTTGGAAAGGAATTCGAGTATGGGGCTGTTGCGTTTTTCGATCTCAGTGCTGGTCTTAAACTGGCACTTTGGCCGAGACAGAGCCTTGCGCATGACTCGGGATTACCACTGCAACGTCAGAGTGCAACAGCATTTTCTATCGGGCACAATGTGATGTCTAAAGCCGAGGTTGATGCTGTCATGGTGCAAGCTGAACATGCAGGCGCCAACATTGTTAAAGCTGCAGCGTTAACGTTTTGGGGCGGTTACGCTGGCTATTTTCAGGATCTTGATGGCCATTTGTGGGAGGTTGTTTGGAATCCGCAGCTCCTGCCGGAGCAAGATGCCTAACAATCGGCTGTTATTGTCACAACAGCGCGCAGTTTATTCCTGGAGGAAAGTTGAAAAAAAGTTTTAAATTATCCCTGGCTGTCTTTTTAATCGCTGCATTGACTGCCTGTTCTCATAAAACGAAAAATGCCGTTGACTGGGATGTACTCCGACACGATATCGAGGCTTTAGCAACAGTGGCAACACGCTGTCTTGAGCAACAAACGACAAAATCTGATGCCTGCATTGATTTCGTCAGGCAGTACAAAGCTGGTGGTGCTGACAACATTAAAATATTTAGTGAAAATGCAACTGAGTTTCTGAAGCAAGATTTGGAAGCAGGGCTTGTCACCACGCAACATTTCATCGAGATTAGTAATGCATTTTTGTTCGTAGGCGGGTATCCAAAACCACAATAATTGGTTTTGGGGTTCCCCAAAGCAATATCGCGTTAACGTTTTTTGTGGTCATGCCGGGCATGGTTTCAGCATGATTGCTGCAGCCAATATCAATTCATAACCCGCTAGAGAATAAACCAGATGCTCACCAGACGAGATTTTTTACTTAGTTGCGCCGCCACAACAACCTTGCTGGCTATCCCGGCAATGGCGACTACGACTGCCGCCAATGTCGCTGCCACCGGCCTGCCAGCCCGCCGTTTTGATGCCGCCCAAAGGTTGCAGGCGCTTGAAGTAGGCCATGCCCGGCTGGGTGTGTGCTTGCTTGATACCGCAACCGGCGAAGTTAGCGGTAACCGCCTGGATGAATACTTTGCTATGTGCTCAACCTTTAAGCTGGCACTCGCCGCGGCCTATTTGCGCGAAGCGGATCAGGGCAGGCTGGATCTGGACGAAATACTGCCATATTCTGAAGCTGACCTGTTACCCTGGGCACCGGTAACGCGTGAACATCTGGCTAAAGGTGGTATGACTATCATAGCGCTGCTGCAAGCGGCCCAGCAGTTCAGCGATGGCGTTGCCGCCAATCTGCTGGTGAAACGCCTGGGTGGCCCCGCTGCGGTTACTGCTAAGTTCCGCGAAATGGGTGACATGATAACCCGGCTTGATCGCTATGAACCTGATCTTGGCTTAGTACTGTCGGCAGATCTGCGTGATACCACCACGCCGCGGGCGATGGCGCAGCTGGTGCAACGGATAACTACCGGTGAACTACTGCAACCAGACTCGCGACAGCGCCTGCTGCAATGGATGGAAAACACCAATACCGGCTCGAAACGGCTGCGTGCCGGGCTTCCTACCACCTGGCGTAGCGGTAATAAAACCGGAACCGGGCGGACCGAGGGCACGACCAATAAATATAATGATATCGCCATTACCTTTCCGCCGGGTCGTAGCCCAATTATCATCGCGGCGTATTTTGATAGTGGCGAATATACCGCGCAAATTGAAGATCGGCATCAGGCTGTTCTGGCTGAAGTGGGCCGGATCGCCGCCGAGTGGGCTTTGGCCTAGCTCGCGATACCAAACTAAACAGGAGTGTGTATGCGGTACTTTGTAGGGTGGGGCAGCTTGCTGCTTATTGTCAGTATGCAGGCGGGCTGTAGCAGCATTCCTGAGTGCCGCACTGTTACTCCTATTATTCAGGCCGGCGATCCTGTGATCACGGCGCTGGCCGCTGAACTGCAGCGTGAGCATCTGGCCGGTACTTTCGATGGCCTGGTGTTAGTCGCGCAAGGCGAACAGGTGGTTTTTAAAACTGCCTATGGCTGCGCCGATCGGGGCGGGGCTGTCGCAAATCAGTCGGCCGTGATCTCCGATATGGGCTCTATCGCAAAAACCTTTACCGCAGCGGCGGTGTTGCAGCTGGCGCAGAGCGGGCAGCTTAGCTTGTCTGATACCCTTGCACACTATTACCCCACGGCGCCTGAGGCCTTAAAGCCCATTACCATCCAACAACTGTTGGGGCATAGTAGCGGTTTAGATAACTTCCATAATGACTCTGACTTTGAGGTAATGGACAAGGCGCAAGCCGAAGCCCGTATCTTAGCATTACCGCTGCTTGCCAGGCCGGGTGAAAAAGTTGCTTACTCTAACGCTGGCTATACCTTGTTAGCGGCTATTGTTGAAACAGTAAGCGGGCAGCCGTTTCAAACCTATATTCAGCAGCAGCTGCTAACACCACTCCAGTTAGATAACACCGGTTTTTATCAGGATCGCCGGCTGGCGCAGGCTAACCTTGCCCGCGGTTACGGTGGTGATGCGCAGGGTAGCACCACCTATGAAAAAGGTCTTACCTGGGCACTGGTGGGGGCCGGGGGGATGGTTAGCTCCATCGATGATTTGCAGCGCTGGTCGATGGCCCTTAAACAAGGCAGTCTCTTTGCTGCCGGGGCACCTAATTTGGTATTTAGCCCGGCAAATGAACGCTGGCTGCTCGGTAGCCTGGCGCAGA
Source organism: Alishewanella sp. BS5-314 (assembly GCF_025377695.1). Classification (NCBI taxonomy): domain Bacteria; kingdom Pseudomonadati; phylum Pseudomonadota; class Gammaproteobacteria; order Alteromonadales; family Alteromonadaceae; genus Alishewanella; species Alishewanella sp. BS5-314. Next base: position 1,757,593 of record NZ_JACEHJ010000002.1, on the reverse strand, counting down.
CAAGCAGCGGCGTCGAAGTGATTATCCAGATGGGCGGCAGCACTGACTATGGCTACACTGCCCTGATCCAGTTTATACCCGAACGGGATTTACTGCTGGTGCTGCTACTTAATGCGCATAACAACAAATATGCTAATGCTACCCATCATCGGCTAAGCAGAGAGCATATGTTACCTATTCTGCTTAGTCAGGCTGCACCTTTCACTGATATTTAAGTCGACAAGTTTTACGCTTTCACAGGAGCACAGGTTTGATGGATAGAATAACCGAGGCAGAAATAGCGACTAGCGTTAAAAAACATTACGGTATGACGCTACTGATAGCAATGGCGCCACTTATCTTTATGTTGCTGATTGGTTTCTTTGAGCAGATGGCACTTCATGTTATTCCTTTGCTGGCACCTATTACTGTAGTTGCCGCCGTATCCTATTTTGTCAAAAATGTTTTAACGGATCTATTTGCGAAATAGCCAGGCTAAGTTTTTGACTATGATTACCGCTATCGCAAAGTACCGGCGACAACACTTAGGATTAAGACTTAGGTTGCAGCTTAGTGGCAATAAACAGGGCTTCGACTTTTTCCCGCGCCCAGGGGGTTTTACGCAGAAATTTCAGGCTGCTTTTTACCGAGGGATCTTTTTTAAAGCAATTTAGATCAATCTGTCGGGCTAAGCCATCCCAACCATAGTGCGCGGCCAGTGCCGTGACAATCTGTTCCAGTGTTATGCCGTGTAGCGGATTATTGGCCTGGGTCATATTCGTTCCAAAAAAATAGCCACTCAAGGTGGCTATCTTAACAGTTCAGGTGGTATTACCAAAGCGCTGTTACAGCCGCTCTAATACGGCCTGGGTAAAGTCGGTGGTACCGAAGCTGCCGCCCAGATCGCGGGTAGTACGGTCGCCTGAGGCAATCACATCCCGCAGTGCGGTCAGGATTTTCTCGGCTTTATCTTTCATTTCCAGATATTCCAGCATCTGAATTGACGCCAGGATCACTGAGCTGGGGTTGGCCAGATTCTTACCGGCGATATCCGGCGCACTGCCGTGCACGGCTTCAAAAATCGCACAATCTTTGCCGATATTAGCGCCCGGTGCCATACCTAAGCCGCCGACTAAGCCAGCGCAAAGATCCGATAAAATATCGCCGAACAGGTTGGTTGTCACGATAACATCAAACTGCTGCGGATTCATCACCAGCTGCATACAGGTATTATCAACGATCATTTCCTGGGCTTCGATATCCGGATACTGCTGTGCCACTTCGCGCGCCGTTTTCAGGAATAAACCTGAGGTTGATTTCAGGATATTCGCCTTGTGTACGATGGTGACTTTTTTGCGCTTTTCACGGCGGGCTGTTTCAAAGGCAAATTCTGCAATGCGGCGCGCACCTTCTTTGGTAACAATGCTGGACGCCATCGCCGTTTGACCGTCTTCTGATACGGTCTGGCCGTGACCTGAGTACATCCCCTCGGTATTTTCCCGGATAGTGATAATGTCGATATTCTCGTAACGCGCCTTGGTGCCTTTAAAGGAAATCACCGGCCGTACGTTGGCGTACAGGTTGAATTTTTTGCGCAGCGTAACGTTAATTGAGGTAAAACCTTCACCTACCGGCGTAGTTAACGGGCCCTTTAAGGTAATTTTATTGCGGGCAATCGCATCCAGTGTCGCCTGTGGTAATAACTCACCGGTTTTTTCCAGTGCGGTTAAACCGGCATCGACATACTCGTAGTTAAAATCACAACCGGCCTTCTCTAATACCTGAATGGCGGCTTCAACAATACTTGGGCCAATGCCATCACCTTTGATGACGGTAATCGTTTGCTTACTCATGGGGATCCTTAGCTGCAACATTTTTTTAATTTATGGCCAGGCTGGCTGGCGCTGAACGGCAGGATTATAGCAAAAATGCCAGTTTGCAGCCAGATTATGCCAACCAGACTTTCGTCGGTTTGCGAATAAGCAATATAAATATGATGAATAGTAGTGGGTCAGAGTGAGCAGTGCGGATTGGCCGCCGCCAATAATTCTTGCTGCCAGAAGGCGATGGACGATTCTGGCAGTGCAAATAACTGCTGCAGTTGTTGTAACAACTGTGCTGTTGCCGGCTGGGCGTCGGGATAACGCAACAGACTAAAGCAAAGTTGCCAGCAACAGCGCAGGAAAAAGCCATGTTGACCACGGGCCTGCTGCCTGGCGTTATCCAGTGGCAGGTACTGGCATAAGGCCGCTTCGGCCCAGAAGGGGAGCTGATAATGATGCAGCAGAGCAGCACTTAGCCGTTGGCTGCGTTGTGGCTCCAATAAATACTGCTGCGCCAGCTCCGGCAGCAGCCAGCCTTGGTCCGTACAGCGGCTTAACGGCACCGCATTTAATGTTGGATGGTGCCACAGCGGCGCGCTTAAACAGGCTGCCAGTACGCCGGCCTGTTGTGGTGTCAGTGGCTGCGGTAAATAGCGCCCCAATAGCAACAGTGCCTCGAATAGCAATTGCTGTAAATCACGCAGAAACAGCTGCTGACTGCTGGCTTGTAGCTGCAGGTATTGCAGTAGTTCGGCGCGGGCCACGGCCAGCGGTAGCTGCTGTTGACCAAAGATCGCTAAGGCATGGCGCAGCCGGTGTACCAGTGTTTGCCGGCGGTTACTGTGGCTGGCGTTCTCAAGTAAATACTGTGCCAGCAGAGGTTGCTTTTGCAGCAACTGCACCTGGGCATCCAGATCCTGCGTATGCAGCCGCTGTAATACCGAATGTTCCAGTAACTGCTTCGGGGTTGGGATCACGGCTTCTGCCAGTGCCGGCATTTGGAGCCAGTCCAGCCAATGCTGAGGCAACAATACCGCAGGGGGTAATAACTCCAGCTCTTCGCGCGGCATTTTGTGCAGCTCAGTGGCACAGCGTTGTTGCTCCGGCCAATACTGCATGGTCAGAAAGTCGCTGTACTCGACCTGGCAAATCAGCCAGTAACGGCCAACCTGATCCCGGGCCAGCCGGCCACATAAATACAGTGCAGGTGCCAGTCTGGCCAGTTGATTTAGCTCCTGCAGCACCTGCTCTGACGGCGGGTCGAGGATCAGAGAGCTAATCACAGTAGACAGTGCCTGAGCCGAAGACGCCGCCGGTTGCACCGCTTGTGCCAGTTGTAATGCCAGAGTTAATAGCGGACTGTCATGATGCACTTGCCAGGGACGACGATGCTGTAGCTCGGTGTAGCTGCCAGCCAGGATACTGGTAGTAATGCCACCGACCTGTTGTTTTTTCAGTTTATTGGCCAATAACAAGGCGGCCGGCGCCTTAGCATTGCCGGTATAACAGGCCGCCAGTAAGCCGGCGGTACAGAGGGTATCACGACGCTGTGCCGGCCATTGCTTCAGGCGGGCCCATAACGCCAGCAACACCCAGCTTTTGACGGCTTGTGCGGCCGGCAGCGATGTCTCTGCCGGAATAAAAGAAAGTTGGGCGATGGCGGCAGCCGGTTGTACGCTGAGCAGCTCACAAAGTGTCTTATTGATCTCTGCCGCCTGGCGCAGGCATTGATGCAGGTCGTTGTCGGCAGGTTGGCGCAGCCGCTCACTGAGGGTACTGAGTTGCTGATAGGCGTTAAGCCAGTTAACTGCGACCGCTGACATCGGCTTTTGCTGCCTGATACTGGACTACGGCTGCTTCGCCCACCGCAACCAGTTGCCGGTCGACAAACAACAGGGCAGTGCACTCATCTGCGGTGGTAATGCCATCTGCCGCTTTGCGATGCGTGCGATAATAGAGTAACTGATAGATTTGTTGCTCGTTGCGAAAGGCTTCGGTGATATCCGGGCTACCCAGACGACTAATCAGCAGCTCCTGCCGCATGCTGGCATCAGGTTGCAGGCGGCCAATAAAGCGGGCATTAAAGGCTTCACGGTCCATCCAGTTCATTTGCGCCGGATCATCAGGATAAAAGCGCAATACGCTGTATGTCGCCAGCAAATATAGCAGCGCTCCGCCAATTAACAGCATTAACAACTTAAGTTTCATCCCGGTTCCTGTACCGACAAGCGGATATCTTGCAGATTAATTCCCAGTTCAAGGTTGGTTTGTAACGCCAGCACCTGGGTATAGAGCAGAATATCCTGTTTATGATCAATAATTTTCTGTTTCAGTTTTTTCGGGCAATCCGGATGCTGCAGTGCCTGATTTAAGCTGCTGCCCAACTGCATCAGTTCCTCTGCGCTTTTCGGCCCGATGCCAGCCACGCCGGGAATATTATTGGTGCTATCGCCCACCAGGCTCCACCAACTGACTAATTGCTCCGGAGCCACGCCAAATTTTTCTTTTACGCTGGCGACGCTGGCAAAGTGGCGGGCAAAGGCATCGTAAATCTGTACGCCCTGATTTAGCAGGGGCAAATAGCCTTTATCGGTTGAGACGATAATGGCTTCATGTTGATGTAAGCGCACCTTACAGGCGATAGTGGCAATCACATCATCGGCTTCATATTCATTTTGCTTAAAGCAGCGCAGCCCCAGCTGCTCGGTGTCTTGTTGTAACTCAGGCAACACTTCGGCCAGCAGTGCCGGCATCGGTTTGCGATTCGCTTTATAGCAAGGACAAAGCTGTTGCCGCCACTGGCTGCCGCCACCGTCAAATACCATCAGGCCATGACTGGGTTGCAGTTCCTGGCGTAACCGGGCAATAGCCTGCTTCAGCATCTGGCGGGTATTGCTTTGGATCTGCGCCCGGGTTGTGTCCGCGACATCCTCTGCCAGCGGCAAATAAGGGCGTTCCTGCACCGCATATAAGCGCCGGATCAGATTTAAGGCATCGATCAGCACAACCCTGGCCATATGTTAGCGCTCAATCCGGTAGCATGGCTCATATTTGCTGCCAGGCAGTTTCATCCGCCCCTGCTCAACAAAGGCCTGTAACAGATTATCCATCATTTGCATTAACCGCGGTTCACCTCTTAGGGTAAAGGGGCCATGTTGGCGGATTGCGCGAATGCCCTCATCTTTAACGTTACCAGCCACTATACCCGAGAAAGCGCGGCGTAAATTGGCTGCCAGCTTGGCTTTATCCTGATCCAGATGCAAGTCCAGTGCGGCCATATTCTGATGATTCGGGATAAAGGGTAGCTGAAATTCCGGCTGGATTTGCAGGGTCCAGTTAAAGTGGTAAGCATCCCCGACCGTCTTGCGATAGGTTCGCACCTCCTGACAGCCGGTTTTTAGCCGCTTCGCGACGGCTGCCGGGTCGTCGATAATGATTTCGAACAGATCTAAAGCGGCCTTACCCAGGGTTTGCTCGACAAAGTGGGCGATTTCGGTAAAGTAGGCCGCACTGCTGGCCGGGCCGGTCAGGATCACCGGCAACTGCTGTGCCTGATTGCGCTCGTCCAGCATAATGCCCAGCAGGTATAAAAGTTCTTCAGCCGTGCCGACGCCACCCGGAAAAATAATGATGCCATGTGCCACCCGGACAAAGGCTTCCAGCCGTTTTTCAATATCCGGCAGGATCACCAACTCGTTAACAATGGGGTTCGGCGGTTCGGCAGCAATAATACTTGGCTCAGTAAGGCCCAGATAACGACCGTTACGGATCCGTTGTTTGCTATGGCCAATGGTGGCGCCTTTCATCGGGCCTTTCATGGCGCCGGGGCCGCAACCGGTGCAAATATTCAGACCACGTAAACCCAGTTGATAGCCCACCTCTTTGGTGTAATCGTACTCCACTTCTTTAATCGAGTGGCCACCCCAACACACGATCATATTCGGCTCGCTGGTGGCATCGATGGCCCTGGCGTTACGCAGAATATCAAATACCGAATGCGTTAAGTGAACAGCATTGGTCAGATCCAGTGGGTTAGTATCTGCTATATGGCGGGTGTGGTAGAACAGAATATCACGCAAAACTGCGAACAGATGCTCGTGAATGCCTTTGATAATCTGGCCATCAACAAAGGCGCTCGCCGGCGGATTGTTCAGCTCAATCTTAATGCCGCGCTCGCGGCTGAGTAAGTTAATGGTAAAATCACGGTATTGGTCGTAGATCTCGGCAGAGCTGTCGGTTTCGCTGCCGACGTTCAGTACTGCCAGCGCACAATTTCTAAATAGCTGAAAGGTTTCCTGCTCGGTATTTTGTTGCAGGCGTTCAACTTCTAACTGTGATAATAGGTCCATAGCCCCTAAGGGGTTCAGATGCACTTGCATAATGAGTCTCCTCCGAAAAAGCGGTCTCTAGCGGGTGGCAACCCGATCGCGGCCAGCTTTTTTCGCTTGATAGAGTGCCTCGTCTGCCCGCTCGAAAGCGAGTTGCAGCGTATCACCAGTTTTAAGTTCAGTTACGCCAAAGGAAATGGTGATTGGCACCCGTTTGTTTTTAAATTTAAACGGGATCTGTTTGATTTTTTCCCGCAGTGCGTTTAGCGGTTCCAGCAAGTCTTGTAGTTTGGAATCCGGTAGCAGGATCACAAACTCTTCGCCACCGTAGCGGGCGATAAAATCGGTCTGCCGGATCGATTGTTGTAAGGTCTTGGCAATAATCTTCAGCGTTTTATCGCCAGCACTGTGCCCATAGTTGTCGTTAATGTTTTTAAAGTGATCGACATCGGCCAGCACAATACATAGCGGTGAGCCAAAACGCTGCCAGCGTTTGAATTCCAATTGTAAACGTTCGTCATAAGCGGCCCGGTTTGGGATCTCGGTCAGGCTATCGCGCAAACTACGGAAGGTTTGCTCGGCCAGCCGTTCGCGGAAGCTACTGGCTTCCAGTTCCAGTTCCCGCACCTTGGTTTCCATGGTGGCCAGTGTTAGCTGAATTTGCTGCCGTTGCTGCTCTTCAAGCAATTGCTTTTCCTGCAGCGATAGCGTCAGTTCATTCATCCGCTGGATCACCAGTTTTTTCAGTTGCTCCAGGTTTTCTGCCTGCTGACTTTGTTTACCCAAATGATCAATTTGCGCATCAATTTTCTGGTTTAGATTGCGTAATTTCTCGGCCAGTTTATCGGAGCCGAGCAAGGTAGCCTCTACAGCTTGTTGCACCCCGGTTAAGGCATCGTTTAAGCGCAACAGGAAGCCTTCAGCCGACAGCCGTTCTTCATTAATGCCGCGTACGATAATACCTATGGTGCGCAAGCAAGCATCTAACAGGGCTTCAACGCTGAGATTACCCAGTAAACTGCCTTTGATTTGTTCAACTTCAATGGCACCTTTACCGGCAAACGACAGTTCACTGAGCAGGTTGGTTAGTTCTAACGTGATCTGGCGGCAAATATGTGAGTAACGATCTTCATCGGCATCAGGTTGTTCAAGCTGTTGTTTTGCTTTTAAAGCCAGTTGGTATAGTTGCGTCAGATTACTGAGATGGGGCAAGAAAGCCTGTAAAGTGGCCGCTGGCTGTTCAACCTTGGTTAGTAATTGGCGCAGATCGCGGCGCAACTGATCCGGTAGGCCGCGTTGTTTTTGCAACAGCCGGCCCGCTTCGGTCAGTTCTGACTGCACTTGACGGATTTCCTGCTGCTGGCGCTGTTCTAACAGTTTAATCTGCTGACTGGTTTCTTCGATAAAAGGCAGTAGTTTTTCCAGATCAACACTTCGGGCGAGCTCAGCACGTAATTTGGCTAAGCGGTTGTCAAGATCAAGGTCGATACCTTTGCACAGATAAGATAAACGTTGCACAAATTGCGCTAAAAGTTGAAATTGCCGCTCGTAAGTTTGCTCCAGTGCTTTGCGCGCACCGATGGCATCCTGTAATTGCAGCTTCAGATCCGGCTGTTGGTTATTCATCTGCACTCGAAGTATTCAGAAAGTCCCTGATATTTCCAGTATATCTTGCCTTGGTGCGAATGTAATAGTATTCGCTGATAAAAGCGGGGCCTTTTTTGCGCAGAATCTGAAAATATCAATTCGCGATGAAAAACAGCGCCAATGGCGCTGTTTTTAAGCTGAGCTTGCTACGATTCTGACTTATTTTGTCAGATAGTACGGCAGCCAGCTGCTTTCTTCGGTAGAGGTAAGATGTAACATATTTCGGCTTCCCTGTTAGTCAGCGCCTGTTGGGACAGGCGCTGCTATTAGAGCAAAAAAAGCGCAAAAATGAAAGTGGTTGTGAAAGTTTACCTTTTGGCTTTCAGTTTTTAGCGGGGATTTTGCGGTTTTATGGTTAATGAAAGCAAAAAAGCACCTGAAAAAGGTGCTTTTTGTTGTGTTGCAACAGCTTGGGTTACAATTTATTGCCGGCTTAAGCGGATATTCGGCGGGCTATAAGGCTCACTGCTGCGTAGCGGGTTGATATCCAGGCCACCACGGCGGGTATAGCGGGCATATACCGCCAGAAAATCTGGTTTCGCCAGCTGCCAGATATCGTTGTAAATGCGCTCGACACATTGTTCGTGAAATTCGTTATGGCTGCGAAAGCTAATCAGATACTTTAGCAGCGCTTCGTGTGACAAGGCGGTGCCGCGGTAATGAATAAAGACGCTGGCCCAGTCTGGCTGCGAGGTGATCAAACAGTTCGATTTTAGTAGATGCGAGTGCAGCTTTTCTTCCACCTGACCCCGGGCGGGATCCAGTGCCAGCAACGCCGGCTGATATTGATACTGATCGACGCTGATGTCCAGCTCGTCCAGACAGACGCCCGGGATCCAGGTGGGCTGGAACGTCATGATCTCACTGACATTATGCAAGCTAACCTTGACTGTTTTACCGGCACAGGCCGACAGATCGCGTTGCATCGTCTGATAAACCTGACCGACGTCGGCAAAGCGGCTTTGATTAAAGCTGTTCAGGTACAGCTTAAATGACTTGGATTCAATCAGATTCGGTGAGTCGAACGGCACCACAAAGGTAGCCAGCGCCACCTGCGGTTTACCCTTGCTATTAAGCCACGACAGTTCATAACCATGCCAGATATCCTGCCCGACAAAGGGCAGTTGCTGACTAAGACCGATAGCCTCGCGGCCAAGACTGCGGGGAACAGCCTGTAACAGCGCAGCATCGTACTGATCAACATACTCAGTGATTTTGCCAAGACTGAGCTCGGCCAGAACGTCGGTGTGGCTTTTGGTCATTTCAGATTCTTTTTCGCTAGGTTTTTCGCTATCAGGCGTTTTTCGCTACAATGGGCTGATTTTAGCATAACCAACCCCGGGAGTAGAGGTGTCTGTCGAACAAGCTTACGCAAAATTTATCGAACAAAGTCTGGCCTGGCACAGTGCTCAAGGCATTGGCATGCAAACCTGGCGCGATCCGGCTCAGGTGTCGCCCTGTGAAGTGTCGCAGCTAAATGACGAGCAGGTAAGCTGGCAACCGGTACGACAGCAACCAGCCGCAGATTTTAGTAATGTGGAGCGGGCACTGGAGCTGGAACTGCACCCTGATATTAAAGCCTTTTACAGTAGCTGGTTTGGCGCCAATCTGGCAGCGGAGCATGCCAAAGGTAAGCTGGCATTATTAATGCCCTGGCATGCCGCCGATATTGCCCGCTTACAGGAAAATATTATCGGTCATATTTTGATGAAGCGTCGTTTACGTCAGCAGGAGACGGTGTTTTTTGCGGTAACCGATGACGAAAATATTATGCTGTCGGTGCTCAATAGCAGTGGCGAAGTGTTTCAGGAAAGTGTCGGCCAGGAGGTTAAGGTAAAGCTAGCCGACAATTTGACTGCCTTTCTGGCCGAGCTAAAGCCGCTGGCTTATTCGCCGCTGTTTGACTGACATTCCTAGGCGATATTCGACAACAACTGACAGTTGTCACAGCGAAAATCGAAGACTCCGGCTTGCGGCGTGGCTAAACGCCAGTTACCACCACAGCCGGGGCAGCATTTATCGGCTTCAGCCTGGCAATCGGCACTACTACCGCTATAGAGCGCATACCAAATCGGCCGCTGGTTTTGTTTGGCCAGTTGTGCCGCCAACTTCCGGCCCTGGCGGTTAAGTTTGCTCTGGTATTGCTGCAGACTGTTTTCAGCGGTTTTGTGCAGCACCCGATCTTGCTGCAGCTGAATTTCATCCAGCGCTTGGAACTGCAGCTGCCAGCGGATCAGCGCTTCATAATCGGCCGCTGCAGCTTTAAGCCAAAATAAGGGCACAGGTTGCAGCGTATTAGCGCAGCGCAGTGGCGAGCAGGTATCGGCATAGGTGGTAAAGAGCACCAGCTCAGCCGGCAGCGCTGTGACGGTTTGCTGTGACATCAGGTCCTGGCCCAGCAGTTGGCATTGCGGGTAACCCAGACCAGCGGCAGCCAGTTGTTGTTCTGCGGCCTTAACCCGGGCACTGGCGTGCTGACCGCTTAACGCATCCGCGGTTGGCAACACCAGCCGGCTGCAAAATGCTTCACCGGTAAAGGCGGTAGGAAACTCACGCCCCAACATCTGACCATTAAAAATCAAGGCTTCCAGATAGCGGCGAATGGCTTGCTCGGCCAGGCTAAACTCGGTATCGGCAATCAGCGTAAAGCGCAGCTCAGCCAGATACATCAGGGCGTTCCAATAGCTGTAATAGCCGATCGAGTTTTTGTTCTATCCGTGTCAGGCGGGTGCATAGCGGCTCTTCTGCTACGACGGGTGTTGTCTCGCCGCCCTGTGCCTCGTCTGCCGGCGGCAAGCCAGGATTATTGCGCCACTGCTGATAGGCGCTGAATAAATCCGGCCCTGCCAACTGTCCTGCCAAGCGGCCGCGTAACAATGCCAGATTGACGGTTTTACCCTCTTGTTGCAGTTGTCTGGCGGTGACTTGCACCAGTTGCAGCGCTTTGCTCATTCGTTTCGTCATTTTCGCTAAAATTTCGTTTAATTTAGCACTTTAGCCTGATGCTGAATAGCGGCGTTTTATTAAGGCTCTGTATTATATCGCTATTTTATTTTGGCCTTAGTTTTGCTTAGTTTGGCATTGTCGGTGCTAATAGCGCCAAAACAACAATAATTCAGGAGTTTTTATGTTTTCTGCTGCCGCCGTGCAAAAATTACTTATCGTTACTGCTGCCACCCTGGCATTATCTGGCTGTGTGGTTGCCATTGGTGATAAAACCGAAACCTCATCGGAAAGTGGCTGGCGTAAAACCCAGCAATTTAATCTGCAAACCATCAATCAACTGGCCTTGGGCGTGAGCAGTGAAGAGGTGCGCAATATGCTGGGGGCGCCGGATTTCACCGAGCTGTTTCAAAAAGATGGCCAGCAGGTGCAAGTTTTGTTTTATCGCACTCATCACCGGCACAGCGATGGTAAAACCACCAAAGACGAATGCACGCCTTTGGTGTTTAAAGATAACCGTTTAACCGGTTGGGGTGATAAGGCTTATCAATATCTGTAAGTTGCTTGTCAATGCCGGGGGCGCACGGAGGATTGGGCTTAATGCAGTAGGGTATTAAGCTCATCGATAACATCTGACCAGTCAGAATCGGCACGCCAACCCTCACGTAAAAAACTGGCCTGAGCGCTGTTCCAGAATGGCGCATCGGCCAGCGCCGTCCCAGCACTGATCTTATGCTGGCGCACAAAATCCTGGATCTGCTCTGGACTATTCTCCAGGCCCAACTGGTCAAACAGAGTACTTAGATCATGCAGACTAGTATCCATTTCGCTTCTCCGTTTACTTTATTGACTACACAAAGTATAGCTGAATTTATGGTAAAGAAATCGTGCTTGGCAAGCTTATCCGTGACTGCTATTGTGAATAAAAAAACAACAATAACAGGTGAGCGATGTTAGCCCAGGTCAGTCATATCGAACCCAGTCAATTAAAGGCCGCGCTATTAGGCGGTGAAGATCTTAAACTTGCCGCCTCGGTGCTGTACCAGTCTTATCACGATGATCCGCTGTTTATGGAAATCTTTCGCGCCGCAGAGCGGGAATATGAGGCACGGCTGCGCTCGGCGATCCGGGAAGAGCTCAGCACCTTTTGGCAGGCCGGGCAGCCGATTATTGGTTTGTTTCAGGGCGAACAACTGCTGGGCGTCGCCTGTGTGGTTGGCCCTGACTCCGGTATTGGCAGCAGCCGGCTTTGGCATTGGCGTCTGAAGATGTTGCTGACTGCGGGCCTACTGTCTACCAGGCAGATGCTAAATAAAGAAGAGAAAATTCATGCCGCGATGCCGGCTAAACGCTATCATATGCTGGCCTTTATTGCCGTGGTGCCAAAGTATCAGCATGCGGGTCTGGGGCATTACTTACTGGAGGCGGTTGACAGTCTGGTAGATGAAGATCCATCGTCTGCCGGCATCGGGGTTTTCGTGACCTTGCAAAAATATCAGGCGTTTTTTGCCGATGATCATTATCAACACGTCACGACACTGAGCTTTAATACCGTGCAGGGCAGTCTGATGTTCCGGTCACGGCAACAACATTAAGCGGGAGGCGATGCAGAAATTGTCAGCGCAACCATTCCAACGTTTTCAGGATTTTTACCCATTTTATCTGCGGGAGCATGCTAATCCGATCTGCCGGGCCTTGCACTATATTGGCAGTAGCCTGGTGTTACTGGTGCTGGCGTGGGTGATATTAAGCCAGCAGTGGCTCTGGCTTTGGAGCCTGCCGCTAATCGGCTATGGCTTTGCCTGGCTGGGTCATTTTGGCTTTGAACATAACAGGCCGGCTACCTTTAAGTATCCGTTTTATAGTCTGGCCGCCGATTGGGTGATGTATAAAGACTTTCTTACCGGGCAACTGGAGCGCAAACTCAAGGCCGCGCTGGCGCAGGCATAGGGTGTGGCACCGGATCAGGATGGGATCCGGTGGGGCGGCAGGTTAAAGGCTGCCAGATGCAAGCCACTTAAAACCAATTCAGCCTGATACCGGCTTTCGCCGTCAGCGCTAAAATCGACCTGATAGCAGGTGACAAAGCGCTGGCGTTGGCCGATTTTGCGAAAGCGATAGCAACTGCGACCACATTCCAGATACTGTAATTGATGCTGACGGCATAATTGGCGCGCTAACAGGATGGCGCGTTCGTCCTGTTTACGTTGCAACCAAAAGCCGTAACCGATAGTGATAACAATAAGTAAAAGTATAATACTGGTCATGAATACCTCTGTCCGGGGTAAAGCATAATGCTGGCGGTGCTGGCTTTTTACAAGGCTTTGGCTGCGACCCGGGCCGTTATTTGCTAAACTGCCAGCCCTGATTAGCCGCAGTCTGACCGCAAAAGGATGCTATGTCCCGGCAACAACTCCCGCTATTGTTACAGCAACTGGAAACTGAACTCAGAGCCGCAGCGCTATGGTCGGCCCAGCCGCCGGCGCCTTCAGCGCTGGCCAGTACCGCCCCTTTTTGCTGCGATACACTGCCTTTAGAGCAGTGGTTACAGTTTATCCTGATCCCAAGGCTGAGTGCTTTGTTAGACGGCAAGCTGCCACTACCCACTAAGGTCGCGATCCTGCCGCTGGCAGAACTTGTTTATGCAGAGCGTGCTCAGCAGCTAGGCGCTTTACTCAGCGTAATCCGGGAGATTGATCAGTGTCTGAATCAAGCCTGAGTCCGGTGCCAGCCGCTGCTGAACCGCTACTGACCATTCTGTATCAGGATCAGTACCTGGTGGCGGTGGATAAGCCCAGTGGCATGCTGGTACACCGCTCTTTTTTAGATAAACATGAGACCCGTTTTGTGCTGCAAAGCCTGCGCGATCAATTGGGGTGTCATGTGTATCCGGTGCACCGGCTGGATCGTCCCACCTCGGGTGTACTGGTATTTGCATTATCACCGGAGATTGCGCGGCTACTCAGTCAACAAATTGAAGCCAGGCAATGGCGCAAAGGGTATCTGGCAATAGTTCGGGGTGTGGTGAAAACGGCCGGTACCCTGGATTATCCGTTAAAAGAGCAGCTGGATGCGATTGCTGATAAACAGGCTCGTAGCGATAAAGCGGCGCAAAGTGCCGTAACCCGTTATTTACCGCTGCAGCAGGTCGAGTTGCCGTTTGCGGTGAGTCGTTATCCTACCAGCCGCTATAGTTTAGTGGCGCTGCAGCCGTTAACCGGCCGTAAGCATCAGCTGCGCCGTCATCTGGCGCATTTGCGCCATCCGATTGTCGGCGATACCAGCCATGGCGATGGCAAACACAACGCGTTCTTCCGCCAGCAATTTGATAGTGACCGCTTACTGCTTTGCGCTGTTATGTTGCAGCTGCCGCATCCGGTCAGCGGCGTAACGCTGCAGTTACAGGCTAGTCTGGCGGAGCTGGCTGCCTTGTGCCGGCGATTTGGCTGGCCGGATAACATCGCGTATTATCAACAGGTTTTTCAGCAATTTTTGGAGTAGGGTAGCATGCAAAAAATCGCCATTATGGTCGGTAGTGTGTACGGTGGCGCCGAGTATGTGGCCGAGCAGGCCGTGGAGTTATTGTCAAAAAAAGGCTATCAGGCCAGGTGGTTTCAGCCTCCAGAGCTGGATGCCGTGCAAGCCTTTGCTGCCGATTGCTGGTTAGTGATTACTTCGACCACCGGGCAGGGCGATATTCCGGATAATCTGTTTCCATTTTATGCCGACTGCCGCGATCGTTTTCCATTATTAACCGGCAAGCAGTTTGCGGTGATTGGTCTGGGTGACAGCAGCTATGGTGATACCTTCTGTGCCGCTGGCCGCCAGTGGTTTGAGTTGTTGACCGAACTGCAAGGCAGCCCGAAAGCCGAGATGCTGGAAATCGACGCCGGCGAAACTCTACAGGCTGAAGATGTCGCCTTACCTTGGTTAGCTGAGCAGTTCTAGCAATACTTATCCAGCTTACGATAGCTGCGCGCGCCTGGTGCCTGTAAGGCCGGGTCGTGTAGCTCGCTTAAGCGCTCACACCAGAGCGCGGTGGCGCCACAGACCGCAGCCGGCATCACCAGCAAATTCAGCACGGGCACCATACTACAGAGCGCAACCGCGCTGCCAAAAGACAGGCTCAGTAGGGGTTGCTGACGCATATTTTTACGCAGTTCAATAAAGGCCACCTGATGGTTATCGTAGGGATAATCCAGATACTGCAGGCTATAAAACCAGGCACTGCAGAAAAACCACACTAGGGTACCAACCACCGGAATAAACCAGCACAGGATAAACAGGACCACCAACCGAGGCAGCACATAACAGAGCTTTTGCCATTCCCGGCCCAGTGTGCGGCCCGCCTGCTGCAGAAATTGTTGCCAGTTGTTGTGCAGTGGTTTGCCGGTAAGCAGGGCTTCGGTTTTTTCACTCAGCAGGCCATTAAAGGGCGCGGCGATAAAATTGGCCAGCATGGTAAAGCTATAGGCAAAACTCAGTAGCAGTGACATGATACCCAGCGGGATCAGCAAATACTCCAGCCAGTGTAGCCAGGCCGGCAGCGCACTTTGCACCGCCGTAATCAGTTGCCGCAACAATTGCCACAGCCAATAAAAGGCGATGCTAAACAGCACGATATTAATTAACAGTGGGATCAGCACAAAACGCTTTAAGCCTTTCTGCTTTAATAACAGTAAGCCTTTTAAAAAATAGCCCATGTTGGATCCCGGTCAGTTACTTTGCTGCCAGTATAGCGCGACTGTCCCGCCAGTCACTTAAGCAAAAGGTAACAAGGTGTTGCTGCTTTAAGCTAAAGCAGTTACGGTAGTTCAATACGCTCTGGCAATAATAAGGATAGAGGATGTCCCGAAAAATAGTGTTTATTACAATTACCTTACTCCTGGGAGCCGGCCTGTGGTGGTACGGTGATACTGAACCTGACTTGCTGGCACAGCCGGAACCGCCAGCCGGGGCCGCGCCTGCTAAAGTTGTTGCAGCAGCCACGCCGCCGGGTGCCAACAGTGCCAATAGTGGTTTATTTACGGCGGCGACGCTGAGTCAGACGATGCTGGCACAACCTGAGCCAGAAGATAGTCTGACAAAAGACATTGCCGCACAGAACAAAACTGATACCGCACCCGTTTCAGCAGCGGATCAAGTTAGCTATTTTATCAGCCAGGCCCAGCAAAGCGGGGCTATCCCTTATCAGTTGGCAGAGCAGCTGGTGCAGCAGCCGGATTGGCAGCAATATGTTGGCGCGCTGGTACCGGACCATCAACTGGATTATACGTTAAAAGATGAGATCGAACAGGCGCTGTATCAGCAACTGGCTGCCAGCCAACAAGCTGGCGAGCTGCGGCATTTTAACTGTGGTGGCGGTTTCTGTTTTTTGGAATTGGGCGGAGAGAGCGAGCAACAGCTGGAGGATATCTTTCGGGCTGCGATTAAAACGCAGCGCGTGCGGGCGATCTTTAGCAGTTATCAGGCAGGAGAGTCTGACGGCCGCCTACGTATGGTATTTAGCTATACCGATGCGATCCCCGGTATTTCTGTGCCTAAAGCAACAAAATAAACAACAAGGCCGGCATTACTGCCGGCCCAGATAACAGTATTTAGGTTTAACTGTGCTGAGGTTTTAGTAGTTGCCTTAGCGCGGGGCAAAGGTCACTAACAACCACAGCACCGTCATCCCAATAGTAAAGATCACATACTCCAGCCGCTGCTCAAAGCGCTTTTCAGGATCCTCGCTGTTCGACGGAAAAACGATTAACACAGCGCAAATCAGCGCTGCCAGTAATAACAGCAGCTGCAGCGTAAACCACAGCGCCGGGCAAAGTACTGCTAACCAATTTGCCATCTTAATTACTCTTCAATACTGCGCAGCAGGGCATTAATGCCGACTTTGGCGCGGGTTTGGGCATCGACTTTTTTCACAATAATGGCGGCATACAGGCTGTGGCTGCCATCTTTAGCTGGAATAGTACCTGGTACCACTACGGCGCCGGCAGGTACCCGGCCATAGCTGATTTCGCCGGTTTCGCGATCGTAAATCCGCGTGCTCTGGCTAATATAGACACCCATTGACAGCACAGCGCCTTCTTCCACAATCACGCCTTCAACCACTTCAGATCGGGCACCGATAAAGCAGTTATCTTCGATAATGGTTGGATTCGCCTGCAGTGGCTCTAATACGCCACCGATACCGACACCACCAGAGAGGTGCACATTTTTACCAATTTGTGCACAGCTACCGACGGTGGCCCAGGTATCCACCATGGAACCTTCGCCGACATAGGCGCCAATATTGACGTATGACGGCATCACCACCACATTTTTACCGATATAGCTGCCGCGACGCACTGCGGCTGGCGGCACAATTCTTACACCATCAGCGCGGAACTGCGCATCGGTGTAGCCGGCATATTTCATTGGTACTTTGTCGAAGAAGCGGTTTTCGGCACCGTCCATTACTTCGTTATCGTTGATCCGGAATGACAGTAACACTGCCTTTTTCAGCCATTGATGGACCACCCACTCGCCGGCAATTTTCTCGGCGACACGGGCGCTGCCGTTGTCCAGCATGCTTAGCACCTGCTCCACCGCCTGTTTGACTTCGGCGCTGACTGTTTTCGGCGTAATGTCGGCACGCTGTTCAAATGCGGTTTCAATAATGCTTTTTAAATCAGACATTCGTTACTTAACCTTCTGTTTGCTGTGAGAGTTGTGCAATCAGGCTGCGTTTTAACTCGCTTTGCTGCTCGGCGGTTAATGCATCATCTGCTGCGTTGGATATTAAGAAAAAGTCTTCGGCACGCTCGCCAATAGTAGTAATTTTTGCGGCATGGATATTGACCCCGCACTGTTGAAATACCTGGCCAAGATCGCAAAGCAGGCCTGGTGTATCCAGCGCGGCGATTTCCAGCATGGTGCGGTGTTTGGTATTACCGGGTAAAAACACCACCTTGGGTGGCACATTAAACTGGCGCATCTGGCGTGACAGCCGCGGCTTTTGCCGTGAAAAATCCGGTTTGCCGGCAATAAACTGCTCCAGCGCCTTCTTGATACTTTGCTGGCGGCTGGGCGAGGTCACCGCTTCACCGTTTTGCTCCAGTACCACAAAGGTATCCATGGCAAAGCCATCTTTATTGGTCATAATCTGGGCGTCGTAAATATTTACCTTTTTACTGTCTAAAGCCGCCACCATCCGCGCAAACAGGCCAGCCTGGTCGCGGGTATAAACAAACACCTGGGTGCCGCCTTTAATCGGCGCTTTACTGACCAGCACCAGGGGTTCATTGGGATCTTTGTGCCGCAGAATATGTTCGGTGTGCCAGACAATTTGCTTTGGGCTGTAACGGGCAAAATAATCGGCTTTGATCCGGCTCCACAACTGTAGGATCTCACTTTCGATAAAGCTTTGTTTGATCAGCAGTGGCAGGGCTTCGGCCTGATTTTCACGGATCAGATCGCGCAGATCCATCGGTTTTTCCAAACCGCGGCGGAAGGCTTTCTGGGTCGCTAAAAACAGTTCGCGTAACAGTGAGCCTTTCCAGTCGTTCCACAAATTATCATTGGTGGCGCGGATGTCAGCTAGGGTCAGGCAATACAAATAATTGAGCCGGGTTTCATCGCGCACCTTTTCGGCAAATTCGGCCACCACCTGCGGGTCATGAATATCGCGGCGCTGTGCCGTCACCGACATTAACAGATGGTTTTCGACTAACCAGGCAATCAGCTTGCTGTCAAAGTCACTGAGTTTATGCAGCTTGGCAAACTCGCGCACATCCATGGCGCCCAGTTCGGAGTGATCGCCGCCGCGGCCTTTAGCAATATCGTGGAAGATGCCGGCGAGGTACAGCAGCTCCGGTTTCTCCATTTTTTTGACAATATCGGAGCAGAGCGGAAATTCGCTGTCATGCTCTGGCAAGCTGTACTTATACAGGTTTTTTAACAGCCGGTGCGTATGTTCATCCACGGTGTAGGCATGAAACAAGTCAAACTGCATCTGGCCTTCGATATTACGCCACTGTGGCAGATAAGCGGCCAGAATGCCGTAGCGGTGCATCAGGGTAATGGCTTTGTCCATGCCGCGCGGGTGGCGCAGTAGTGCCAGAAACAACTGGCGACAGGCTTCATAATCCTGCAGGTCACCCATCAAACGCCGCCGCACCTGGCGGATAAGCCGGATGGTCGTCGAGTGTACGCCGGTAATATTGGAGTTATTGGCAATATGCCAGAATAGCCGCAGTAAATTATCGCGTTTGGCAAAGACCGCATTATCACTGGCTTTAATCAGATGGCCATGTAATTCAAAGTAATCGTCCAGTTGACTGACTTTAACTTTTTGCTGCGAATTCAGAATGCTGCCTTCAAAGTGTTGTAACAGCATTTCGTTCAGTTCGCTAACCCGCTGTACGGTGCGGAAAAACCGCTTCATCATCCGTTCGACTGAGGCCTTACCATCGGCACCAAAACCCAGCCGTTCGGCGGCAGCTGGCTGATAATCGAACAGGATCCTGTTTTCGTTACGGCCAGCTTCCAGATGCAGTGCAAAACGCATTTGCCACAGATAAGCTTCACACTCCATCAATTCCTGATATTCATCTTCCGTCAGGTACTGATAGGCCACCAGCTCGCGCATGGTACGGGTATTAAAGTGTTTCTTGGCAACCCAACCGATGGTCTGGATATCACGCAGTCCGCCCGGGTTGGCTTTCAGATTCGGTTCCAGGTTATAGGCGGTGCCATGATACTGGGCATGGCGCTGTTGCTGTTCATGTCGTTTCGCCTGAAAAAACGCCTGACTGGTCCAGAAACTCTCACTCATCGCGGCTTCGTGCAACTCGTTAAACAGTTGCTTATTGCCAGTGAGCAGTCGCATTTCCAGCAAATTGGTGGCAATGGTAATGTCTTCTTTGCCCAGACTCAGGGTTTCTTTTAGGGTGCGGACACTGTGGCCGACTTCCAGCCGCAGATCCCACAGCAGTGTAATAAAGCGGCCGATGGCTTCGTGCTGCGCGCTGCCGGGCCTTTTTTCGACCAGCAGTAATAAATCGATATCGGAATAGGGATGCAGCTCGCCACGGCCATAACCGCCAACGGCCAGCAGGCTGATACTTTTATCTTTTGCCAGATCGCAATATTGCCACAGCTGCAGCAGTACTTCGTCGACAAAGCGGGCGCGGGCTTTGACCAGCGCATTAATTGGCTGGCTGTGAAAGGCGCGGGCCTGAAATTCCTGAAACTCAGCGAAGTGCTTTTTATAGGCATCCAGGGAGTACCGCTCGGGCAGGGGGCGGTTAAAACTTAAGACCTGACTCAAGAGGAACTCCTTCTGCTGTGTTTTGTTAGATTACTCTGCGGTAACAATCCGGTCGATGGTGTCATCGCTGCGTAGCGTTAAAATTTCGCAACCGGTATCGGTTACCAGAATGGTATGTTCAAACTGGGCGGATAAACTGCGGTCCTTGGTGACGACTGTCCAGCCATCTTTTAACAGCTTGCTGTGACGGGCACCGGCATTAATCATCGGCTCAATGGTTAAACACATGCCACTCTTTAACACCTCACCGGTTCCCGGCTTGCCATAGTGCAGCACCTGTGGTTCTTCATGGAACACGGCACCGATACCATGGCCGCAATATTCACGTACTATCGAGTAGCTATGTTTTTCGGCATGTTGTTGGATCACATGGCCAATATCACCCAAGCGGGCGCCGTCTTTGACTTTCTTAATCCCAAGGTACATCGCCTCCTGGGTGATACGGATCAAGCGCTCAGCCAGGATGCTCGGTTTGCCTACCACAAACATCTTAGAGGTATCACCGTGATAGCCATCTTTAATCACGGTGATATCGATATTGATAATATCGCCGTCTTTTAGCACCTTGTCGCCAGGGATACCGTGACAGATCACATGGTTTACCGAGGTACAGATCGATTTTGGAAAACCGTGGTAGTTTAATGGTGCCGGTACAGCCTGCTGCACATTAACAATATAGTCATGGCAGATAGTATTCAGCTCGTCGGTAGTGACACCGGCTTTAACATGGGGTTCGATCATTTCCAGCACTTCGGCGGCCAAACGACCTGCAATGCGCATTTTTTCTATTTCGGCCGGAGTTTTAATCGGTGCTGTCATGCTTGTTCTCTCTAACTTATCGCGCGGATATCGCCGTGCATCTTGAAATCCATTGGCGCTAAACTGCTGTTTATTTGCCCATCAGATTGTATTTAATACGGCATTATGGTATAAAGCGCGCCGCAATTTCGCAAATGGCATTGTACCCTAACTTAGCGCCGGAGTGCTGTAGCTTTACAGAATTTCTGGTTATAAGTGAGTCGTTTTTGACGTTAGCAAACTGCAAAACACTTAATTAAACAACACACATGCATCGACACGTATTCCGGGGTGCCTGGTGAAAACCGGGTCGGCATATGGGATGCATGGAGGCCTAACCCCTAAACAGGAAAATTATCATGGCAAAAGTTTCAATGCGCGACATGCTCCAGGCGGGCGTACACTTCGGTCACCAAACCCGTTACTGGAACCCAAAAATGAAGCCATTCATTTTCGGCGCCCGTAACCGTGTACATATCATCAACCTGGAACAAACTGTTCCAATGATGAATGACGCCCTGGCTTTCATTCAGCAAGTATCAGCGAAAAAGGGCAAGATCCTGTTCGTAGGTACCAAGCGCGCTGCCTCAGAAGCGATCAAAGAAGCCGCAGTTAAAGTTGACCAGTTCTACGTAAACCACCGCTGGTTAGGTGGTATGCTGACTAACTGGAAAACTGTTCGTCAGTCAATCAAGCGTTTAAAAGACCTGGAAGCACAAAGCCAGGACGGTACTTTCGACAAGCTGACCAAGAAAGAAGCTTTAGACCGTACCCGTGAGATGGACAAGCTGGAAAAGAGCTTAGGCGGTATCAAAGAGATGGGCGGCTTACCGGACGTACTGTTCGTTATCGACGCTGACCACGAGCATATCGCGATCAAAGAAGCCAACAACCTGGGTATTCCGGTAGTAGCTATTGTAGATACTAACTCAGATCCTAAAGGTGTTGACTACGTAATCCCTGGTAACGACGACGCTATCCGCGCTATCCAGTTATATCTGGGCGCTGTTGGCCAGGCGATCCAGGAAGGTCGTGACAAAACCATCGAAGTCCAGGCTGAAGCCGAAGCCTTCGTTGAAGCAGAATAATTATTCTGTCATCAGCCGGGTGTAAGCTCGGCTGAGATTCAGGATCACTTTGCAACAGGGGCGTCTCGCCCCTGTTTGTCTGAACTAAATTACGAGGAAGCTCCCATGGCTGTAACTGCCGCATTAGTAAAAGAATTACGCGAGCGCACTGGCGCTGGCATGATGGATTGTAAAAAAGCGCTGGAAGAAACCGCAGGTGATATCGAAGCGGCAATCGACGCTATGCGTAAAAGCGGCTTAGCCAAGGCTGCCAAGAAAGCCGGCCGTATCGCTGCTGAAGGCGTGGTATTAACCCGCGTTGCTAACGGTGTTGGTCTGGCGATTGAATTTAACTGCGAAACTGACTTCGTAGCCCGTGACACCAGCTTCCTGGCCTTTGCCAATAGCGTTGCTGATCTGGCCCAGGCTCAGAACATCGACAACGTTGAAGCCCTGTTAGCCGCTGATCTGAACGGTACTTCTGTGGAAGATACCCGTGCTACTCTGGTAGCCAAAATCGGTGAAAACATCAACGTACGTCGCATTGCCAAAGTTGAAGGCGCGGTGATTGGCCAGTATATCCACTCTGGCCGCATTGGTGTATTAGCTGTGCTGGAAGGTGGTAACGAAGATATCGCTAAAGACGTAGCAATGCACGTTGCAGCGAATAACCCAGGTTATGTTAACCCGGAAGACGTATCTGCCGAAGTGGTAGAGCGTGAGCGTCAAATCCAGGTTGAAATCGCAGTTAACTCAGGCAAGCCACAAGAAATCGCTGAGAAAATGGTTGCCGGCCGGATGACCAAGTTCACTGGCGAAGTGAGCTTAACTGGCCAGCCATTCGTGAAAGATCCGTCAATCACCACTGGCGAATTCCTGAAGCAAAATGGCGCGAAAGCCATTTCTTTCATTCGTCTGGAAGTAGGCGAAGGTATTGAGAAGAAAGAAGAAGACTTCGCAGCTGAAGTTGCGGCTCAGATCGCTGCTGCTAAGAAGTAATTTGCGCTTTAGCAAATGGCGTAAAAACGCTAAAATAACCGCGACCTAAGTCGCGGTTTTTTTTTGCCCGGCTCGCATACACCCAAAAGCCTTGCAGATCCGGGTAGCCAACACCCCCGCCTTTGCAAGGAAAAAGGGTATAACTGCATAACAACACCAACAGCACTAGGGGTAACCATGAGTATCAATCCAAAACCAATGTATCGGCGCATCCTGTTAAAACTCAGTGGCGAGGCCCTGATGGGGGATGAGGGCTTTGGTATCGATCCTAAGGTGTTGGATCGGATGGCTCAGGAAATCAAAGAATTAGTCGAACTGGGCGTGCAGGTCGGTATCGTCATTGGTGGCGGTAATATCTTTCGTGGCGAAGGTTTAGCCAAAGCCGGTATGAACCGTGTTGTCGGCGACCATATGGGCATGTTGGCTACCGTAATGAACGGCCTGGCGATGCGTGATGCCCTGCACCGGGCTTATGTCAACGCGCGGATGATGAGCGCCATCCCATTAAACGGCGTCTGTGATGCCTATAGCTGGGCTGAGGCCATCAGTTTATTAAAATCGGGCCGGGTAGTCATTTTCTCCGCCGGTACCGGTAATCCGTTCTTTACTACGGATTCAGCTGCCTGTTTACGCGGTATCGAGATTGAAGCCGATGCAGTTTTAAAAGCCACCAAGGTGGACGGCGTTTATTCTGCGGATCCGGTAAAGGATCCTGCCGCGACGCTATACAGCCAACTGACCTATAACGAGGTATTGGATAAAGAACTGAAGGTCATGGATCTGGCAGCCTTTACTCTGGCACGCGACCATAATCTGCAAATTCGCGTCTTTAATATGAACAAACCTGGCGCGCTGAAGCGGGTGATTATGGGTGAGGCCGAAGGCACAACCATCGACCATCAGGAAAATTTACAGTAAACTAGCCGACCTGAGGATACCCAAGGTATCAAAGCTGGATAAATAAAAGGATAACGATCGTGATTAACGACATTATTGCTGATGCAAAAGTCCGGATGGATAAAAGCGTAGAAGCGCTGAAAAGCCAACTTACTAAGGTTCGCACTGGCCGGGCCCACCCCAGCTTGCTGGATGGTATTCAAGTGTCGTACTACGGCGCTGACACCCCGTTACGCCAGGTTGCTAACGTGTCGATTGAGGACTCTCGTACGCTGGCTATCACCGTATTTGATAAAAGCCTGACCCAGGCAGTAGAAAAAGCCATTATGGCCTCGAATCTGGGGTTAAATCCGATGTCAGCCGGTACCGTAATCCGGGTACCCTTACCACCGCTGACCGAGGAGCGTCGTAAAGATCTGGTCAAGCTGGTACGTGGTGAAGCGGAAGGTGGCCGGGTTGCAGTGCGTAATATTCGTCGTGATGCCAATGCTGACTTTAAAGCCTTACTGAAAGATAAAGAAATCAGTGAAGATGATGAGCGTAAAGCTGCAGATGAAATCCAAAAACTGACTGATATCTTTGTAAAGAAAATCGATGAAGTGTTAGCGGAAAAAGAGCGGGAGCTGATGGAAGTCTGATTGCAGACTTCTGTTGCTACTGTTTGATTGAGTACACTAAGAAGCGCCGTGCCAGTTCTACTTCGCGGCGCTTTTTGTTAGTAGCAGGCTGAACTCTGCCAGATGGCAACTGACTAAGCTTTTTATGGCATTATTCTTACACAGGTTTTACGGATGACGGCAGTACCCCAGCTGAAACAGCAAAATTTGCCACAACATGTGGCCATTATCATGGATGGCAATGGGCGTTGGGCCGAGCGGCAGGGTAAGCCGCGGGTCTGGGGTCATAAAAAAGGTGTGGAAGCGGTACGGCGCAGTGTCAGTTTTTGCCGCGAGCTGGGCATCCAGTCACTGACATTATTTGCCTTTAGCAGTGAGAACTGGCGGCGGCCGGAAGATGAAGTCAGTACGCTGATGCAGCTGTTTTTAATGGTGTTGCAGAAAGAAGTCAAAGCCCTGCACAAGCATAATATCCGGTTAAAAATAATTGGTGATTTATCGGCATTTAGCGATAAGCTGGTACAAAGTATCCGCAAGGCAGAGCAGTTGACGGCGGCAAATACCGCCATGACGCTGAATATTGCGGCTAATTATGGTGGGCGCTGGGATATCGTCGCAGCCAGCCGAAAATTGGCGGAGCAGGTACAAAGCGGCACTTTGCAGCCAGCGCAAATTAATGAGCAGCTACTGGGTAGCCAGATGCAAATGGCGGAGCAACCGGAGCTGGATCTGTTGATCCGTACCGGTGGCGATTTACGCATCAGTAACTTTTTGCTGTGGCAGGCCGCTTATGCGGAGCTGTGGTTTACCGAAACCTTATGGCCGGATTTTGATCAGCAGGTATTCTCTGAAGCCATTGCCGCCTATATCAACCGGGAGCGCCGCTTTGGCTGTACTGGTGCCCAGATCCGTGAGCTTGCCGCTATCAATAATAATAAAGGATAAGCATATTGTTTAAACAACGTCTGATAACAGCCCTGATCCTGGCGCCACTGGCGCTGGCAGCGGTATTTTATCTGCCCCTGTATTTATTCGCTGCCGTGTTGTCTGCAGCCTTTTTACTCGGTGCCTGGGAGTGGAGTGGTTTTTGTGGCTTGGCCAATAAACGTAGCCGGGCACTGTATGTGGTATTAACCGCCGCGCTAATGGCCTTGTTTTATGCCGTAACGCCACTTGGTCCCAACCAACTGGTGCTACATAACCTGCCGTTATTTTCAATTTTAATGCTTGGTGCCGCCTGGTGGTTACTGGCGATTGTGCTGGTATTAACCTTTCCGGCTAGTCAGCGGCTGTGGGCCAGCAGTGATTGGCGTCGCGCGCTAATGGGCTGGTGTACCTTGTTGCCGGCTTGGGCTGCATTGTTATATATCCGCGGTCTTGGTTACGAGCAGTCCTCTTTCTATGGTGCCTGGTTGATTTTCGCGTTACTGGGCCTGGTATGGGCCGCCGATATCGGTGGCTATCTGGTCGGTAAGCCCTTTGGTAAAACTAAGTTGTTGCCGAAAGTCAGCCCCGGTAAAACGCTGGAAGGTATGCTTGGCGGTCTTGGTTTTGTACTCTTGGTGCTGACGGCGTTACTGGTCTGGCGTGACTGGCCCGGCGTAAGCTGGCACTGGTATCTGGCTGCTATAGCGCTAACGGTATTGTCGGTATTTGGCGATCTGAGTGAGAGTATGTTTAAACGGGTGGCGGGTAAAAAGGACAGCGGTGCTTTTTTACCGGGACACGGTGGAATTTTGGATCGTATCGACAGCTTAACCGCCACAGCACCACTTTATGCGTTATTGCTGGCGTTTCTGGGTAACCAATTTTTATGAAGCAGTTGGTGATTCTGGGCGCAACCGGCTCTATCGGCTGCAGTACCTTATCGGTAGTCGCGGCACACCCGGATAAATTTCAGGTGCTGGCTCTGACGGCGGCGACCGCAGTCGATAAGCTATTCGAGCAGTGTCTGGCAGTAAAACCGCGTTTTGCGGCGATGCAGGATGACCAGGCTGCAGCTGAGCTAAAATTCCGCTTGCAACAAGCCGGGCTGACAACAGAAGTGTTATCGGGTACTGCCGGTTTAACGGCACTGGCGGCGCATCCGGACGCCGATATCGTGATGGCCGCTATTGTCGGTGCGGCCGGCCTGCTTCCAACCCTGGCGGCAGTTGAAGCCGGCAAAAAGGTTTTGCTGGCCAATAAAGAAGCGCTGGTGATGAGCGGTGGCCTCTTTATGGCCAAGGTGGCGCAGCATGGCGCAACCTTGCTGCCAATTGACAGCGAACATAATGCGATCTTTCAATGCTTACCGCCGGCACTGCAACAAGCGGCCAGCCAGGGCCAGTTAGCTGAGCATGGTATTAGCCGTTTGCTGCTTACCGGCAGTGGCGGCCCCTTTTTAACCCGGCCGTTGGACAGTTTCGCCGCTATTACGCCGGCGGAAGCGGTAGCGCATCCGAACTGGAGTATGGGCCAGAAGATTTCGGTTGATAGTGCCACCATGATGAATAAGGGGCTGGAGTTTATTGAAGCGCGCTGGTTATTCAACTGTGCGCCGCAAGATATCCAGGTGGTGATCCACCCGCAAAGCATTATTCACTCTATGGTGCAGTACAGTGACGGTTCAGTGCTGGCGCAGCTGGGACAACCGGATATGCGCACTCCTATCGCGCATGCTCTGGCCTACCCACAGCGGATCAGTAGTCCGGTTCCAGCACTGGACTTTAGTAAGTTGGCGGCCTTTACCTTTACCGAACCCGAGCCGGCGCGTTATCCCAATCTGTATCTGGCAATCGATGCCTGTGCCGCCGGACAGGGGGCGACCACAGCGCTGAATGCCGCCAATGAAGAAGCGGTAGCGGCTTTCTTACAGGGACAGTTGGCCTTTAACCGCATTAGTGAGGTTAATCAGCGCTGTCTGGCAGAATTTGCGCACTATGACGCTCAGTGTCTGGATGCTATATTGGCGGTTGATCAACAAAGCCGTGCCTTTGCCCGTGCGCTAATAGGAAAGTTCTGATGTCTGCGTTGTTGTGGAACCTGCTCAGTTTTGTCGTTGCCCTCGGTGTATTGGTTACCGTACATGAGTTCGGTCATTTTTGGGTGGCACGCAAAAACGGTGTACTGGTAAAACGTTTTTCGATTGGTTTTGGCAAGGCGTTATTTAGCTGGCGCGATCGTCAGGGCACTGAATTTGTGATAGCGGCTATTCCGCTGGGCGGCTATGTGCGGATGCTGGACGAGCGGATTGATCCGGTATTACCGCAATTTCGGGATCTGGCATTTAATCATAAAACAGTGCGGCAACGGATGGCGATTATCGCGGCCGGCCCAGGCGCAAACTTTATTTTTGCGATCTTTTTGTTGTGGTTGATGTATCTGATTGGCGTACCGGAAGTGAAACCGGTATTGGCAGGCGCAGCGCCGCAATCTATCGCTTATCAGGCCGGGGTAAGACCGGACGAACAAATCCTGGCGATTAATGGCCGGACAGTACGGGATATCCGCAGCGCCAATCTGTTACTGGTTGAGCAGTTAGGGCGGCCGCAAATCCGCTTGCAACTGCAGCAGCGCCAGACGCTGGCTGAGCGCGAACTGGTATTAGATACCCGCAACTGGCAATTTAATCCCGATCAACAATCGGTGTTTCAAAGTCTTGGCTTAAAGATGCTGTTGCCGGAGGCGACAACGACCCTAGCGCAGATCGCACCTGATTCTGCCGCCGAGCGCGCTGGTCTGCAAGCTGGCGATACGATACTTGCTATTGATGGTGAGACCATAAGCGAATGGTCGCAGCTGGAGCAACGGATCCGCAATAGTGCGGAGCGCGAGTTAGTGTTGCAAATTAGTCGTGCCGGCGAGCTGTTGGAACTGCGGGCGGTACCGCAGTTAACCACAGCGGCAGATGGCTTTAGTCAGGGTTTGTTAGGGGTCGTGCCTCAGGTATCGCCCTGGCCTGAGGGGCTGCTCTATACCCAACGTTATGGCATACTGGCTGCTATTGGCGAAGGCGTTGCTCAAACCTGGCAGTTGACGCGCCTAAGCTTTGCGATGATTGGTAAGCTGCTTACCGGCGATGTGTCGGTGAAGCATCTGAGCGGTCCTATTTCAATAGCGCAGGGGGCGGGCACTACGGCCAGTATCGGTTTAATTGCTTTCCTGTCCTTTATGGCACTGATCAGTGTCAACCTGGCGGTTATCAATTTATTGCCGCTGCCTATTTTGGATGGCGGCCATTTAATGTATCTTGTGGTGGAACTAATACGCGGTAAACCTGTCTCTGAGAGAGCGCAGGAAATAGGTTTTCGCTTCGGTGCTTTAGTCCTGCTGATGTTAATGGGAATTGCGCTGCTCAACGATATTTCTCGTTTGTAATAAACTAATCATAAGTAGTTCAAATAATGACAATTAAGCGATTAGTAGCTGCGATCTTGCTTGCTACAGGCAGCCACTCAGTGTTTGCTGAAGAATCTTTTACGGTACAGGACATTCAGGTCGAAGGTCTGCAACGCGTTGCCTTGGGTGCGGCGCTAAATAATTTGCCTTTTACCATCGGTGACACCGTCAGCGACTATACCCTGTCCCGCAGTATCCGCACGCTTTACAGTGCGGGTCACTTTGATGATATCCGGGTATTTCGTGATGGTAACACCGTCATTTACCGTCTGCGTGAACGGCCTACTATCAATAATATCGAGTTCAAAGGGAACAAAGATATTAAGGATGAACAGCTAACAGAAAGCTTAACCGGTAACCGTATCATAGTGGGAGAGCCACTGGATAAGACGATTCTGCGTAATATCGAGAATGGTTTAACCGAGTTTTACCATGGCGTCGGTAAGTATCAGGCCAAGGTTGAAGTTAAGGTGAATTACCTGCCACGGAACCGGGTAAATCTGACTTTCGAGTTTGAAGAAGGTGATGCGGCCTCAGTACGCCAGATTAATATCGTCGGTAACAATATTTTCAGTAATGAAGAGTTGTTAAGCGTTGTTGAATCGAAGCAGGATATGCCCTGGTGGCGGTTCTGGACTTCCGACCGCTATCAAAAACAAACGCTGCAGGGCGATATCGAAAAAATTAACAGCTACTACCTGGATCGCGGTTATCTGCGTTTTGGCGTCGAGTCGTCTCAGGTCGCTGTCAGCCCCGATAAAACCTCAGTCTATGTCACACTCAACGTTACCGAAGGCGAGCAGTACAATATCAGTGATATTAACTTTGTCGGTGATTTGATTGGCCAGGAAGAAATTATCCGCGCCATAGTGCCGTTACAAAAAGGCCAACTGTATAACGGTGCCTTGGTGACCTTTACTGAAGAGAATATTGCCCGGGTACTGGCGCGCTTTGGTTATGCCAATTCGCGGGTCCGTACTATTCCAAATATCAACGACGATACTAAAGAGGTCGCCCTGACAATTAGCGTCGATCCAGGTAAGCGGGTCTATGTCAGACGGATCGATGTTAAAGGTAACGCCAGCACCAAAGATGAAGTTATTCGCCGTGAACTGCGGCAGATGGAAGGTGCCTGGTTATCAAATGATGCGCTGGAGTTATCAAAAGAGCGGATCCAACGCCTGATGTACATCGAGAAAGTGGATTTTGCCACCACTCCGGTACCAGGTGTTGATGACTTGGTAGATATCGGCTTTACCATTAAAGAACAGCCATCAGGTAGTTTTAATGCCGGTATCTCCTACGGTAGCTTCCAGGGTTTGTCGTTCCAGGTGGGCGTGGAGCAAAACAACTTCTTTGGTTCGGGTAATGCTGCTGGTATTAGCTTAAGCACTAACAAATACCAGAAGGGTGTCAGTTTATCTTTTACCGACCCGTATTTTACGCTGGATGGTGTCAGCCTGGGTGGCCAGTTATTCTATTCTGATGTGGACTACACCCGTGCCTCGTCTAACCTCGAAGCCTATAATCAGCGTCGTTACGGCGTTGGTGCCAATATTGGTTATCCGATCAATGAATATAACCGTTTAAATTTTGGCGGTAATGTCTCGGTAAACAAGATTAACTCGATTAACGAGTACGATCAGTTACGGCATTTCCGTGCGGTATTGCTGGATGCGCGCAATCCGGATGGCGGTTATAACTTCACTAACTATGAGCTAAGCGCTGGCTGGTTACATAGTACGCTGAACCGGGGCTTGTTCCCTACCTCAGGACGCATGGTAAATCTGACGTTGCGTGCGACGACGCCGAACTCGGATCTGCAGTACTACAAAACCATGTTCGAAGCGCAGCAATATATTCCGCTAAGTCGTGATCATCAATGGTCTTTCCGTACCAAGTTAGAACTGGGTTATGGTCAGGGCTATGGTAGCAAGAATGGCTATGACTTCACGCTGCCATTTACTGAGAATTTCTATGGTGGTGGTCAGAATATCCGTGGCTTTGAAAGCCGGATTATCGGGCCGCGGGCTATTTTCCGCTCCGCAACCTTTGTACCCGGGGTACCGGATCCTATTGGTGGTGGCAGCAGCTTCCCAACTGATCCGCAAAACGACACCTATAATGTGTCGACCCGGTCAATTGGTGGCAATGCGATGGCGATGTTAACACTGGAGTTAATTACGCCGACGCCATTTTTGAAAGAGGAAAATCGCAATTCAGTACGTACCAGTATTTTCATCGATGCCGGTAATGTCTGGGATACAGAATTTGATATTAATCGCTATGCCAATTTGGTACAGTTGCGTAGTGAAAACAGCCGTGAGCCTTTGCTTGTGGATTATTCTGATCCTAGTCTGATCCGCGCCACGGCGGGGGTTTCGGTACAATGGATTTCGCCAATGGGCCCTCTCACCTTCAGCCTGGCGAAGATCATCAAAAAGTACGAAGGCGATTTACAAGAAAACTTTAGTTTCAATATCGGTACAACATTCTAAAACATGACGGGAATCAAGATGTTTAACAGTAATTTATTTAAGTCTGCAGTCTTCGTAGTCGCGACAATGTTAGCTGCTGGCAGCCTGCAAGCAAAAGAAGTAAAAATCGGTTTCGTTGATGTACAGGCGGTTGCCGCCAGCATCCCGCAATCACAGCAAGTACAGGAAACTATCCGTACTGAATTCGCCGCGCGGATTGAACAAGTTAACAAGCTGGAACGTGATATCAATTTCAATATGGAAAAGGCGCGTCGTGACGGCCCAACCATGAGCGAAAAGCAACAGCAAGAACTGGCAGAAGCTATCAACAAGCAGCGTCAGCAATACGAAGAACTGGCCCGCCCATTGGATGAGCAAATTCGTCAGCGTCAGAACGAAGAGCGCAATCGTATTCTGGGTCTGATCAAAACCGCTATTGATGCTGTCGCTGAGCGCGAGAAATTCGATGTGGTATTAAACGCCAATGCTGCGGTGTATGCGAAACCAGAATATGACCTGTCTGAAAAAGTTATTCAGCAGGTTGGCAGAGCGAACTAAACTGTGATTTTATTATCTGTCTTAGCTGAAAAGCTGAACGCAGAGCTGATTGGAAACGCCGCTTGCGGCGTTTCTGCTGTTGCGTCCCTGGAAAATGCCGCAGCAGGTGAACTCAGTTTTCTGTCAAATAGTAAGTATCGTCCTTTTCTGTCCGAAACCAATGCCACTGCGGTTTTGATAAAAGCCGACGATGTGCCCTTTGTTGCGCCTGGCGTTAATGTGTTAGTGGTTGCCGATCCGTACGTTGCCTTTGCTAAGGCGGCGCAGTTATTGGATACCACGCCGGCCAGCGCGCAAACAGGTATTCACCCGACGGCCGTTATCGACCCCAGTGCCCACATTGCTGCTGATGCCGCCATCGGTGCCAAGGCCGTTATCTCAGCACAGGCGGTCATTGGTGCCGGTGCGCAGATTGGTGCCGGTTGCTTTATCGGTGAAGGGGCCGAGATTGGTGCCGCGACCAAAGTGTGGGCCAATGTTGCTATCTATCATCGTGTTAAGATTGGCCAGCGTTGCGTGATCCAAAGTGGTGCCGTGATCGGTGCCGATGGCTTTGGTTTTGCCAATGAACGTGGCCGCTGGCTAAAAATTCCACAGACCGGTTCGGTTCGGATCGGTGATGATTGTGAAATTGGCGCCAACACCTGTATCGACCGTGGCGCTATTGAAGATACGCTAATTGGCAATAATGTGATTATCGATAACCTCTGCCAAATTGCCCATAACGTGAAGATTGGTGACCATACAGCTATCGCTGGTTGTACCACTGTTGCCGGCAGTACTACTATCGGCCGATACTGTATAATAGGCGGCGCTGCCGTCATTAACGGTCATATTGAAATTTGTGATGGTGCCCAGGTTTCCGGTATGGCGATGTTAATGAAACCGGTAACAGAAAAAGGCGTCTATACTTCAGGTTTACCAGCCACGACCAATGCCGAATGGCGTCGTAACACGGCGAAATTACGGCAGATTGATCAGCTGTATCAGCGGGTTAAACAACTAGAAAAACAATTTGCAGCCAGTGGTGAAGACACCCCTGCTGCCACAGAGGATTAATTTTGGCTAATCAACTTAATAGCCTGGATATTCAGGAAATTATGGCATTGTTGCCGCATCGTTATCCGTTTTTGTTAATTGATAAAGTGCTGGATTATACGCCGGGTGAAAGTCTGACCGCGGTGAAAAATGTCACCATGAATGAGCCGGTATTTACCGGGCATTTCCCGGGGATGCCAATTTTCCCGGGCGTACTGATTCTGGAAGCCCTGGCGCAAGCTACCGGTATTCTGGGTTTTAAAACCGTCACAGAGCGTAGCGACAACGAGCTGTATTTGTTTGCGGCCATTGATGAAGCGCGCTTTAAAAAGCCGGTAGTACCAGGTGATACCATGATCCTGGAAGTGAAGTTCCTGAAGGAGCGGCGGAACATGTGGAAATTCTATGGCGAAGCCAAGGTCGACGGCCAGGTAGTGTGCTGCGCTGAACTGATGTGTGCCAGAAGAGAGATGTAACGTGATCCATGCTACCGCGGTAATTGAAGCAAGCGCTAAAATTGGTCAGAACGTAAAGATCGGGCCCTTTTGTTATGTCGGCCATGATGTCGAACTGGGTGATGACTGTGTATTAGAATCGCATGTCGCCATCAAAGGACCGTCAAAGATTGGTAAAGGTAATCACTTTTATCAATTTGCCAGTATTGGTGAAGCCTGTCAGGATAAAAAATATAAGGGTGAGCCAACGGAGTTAGTGATTGGCGACTATAACGTATTCCGTGAGGGCTGTTCGGTGCACCGCGGTACAGTGCAGGATAAAGGCCAGACCATCATCGGAAGCCATAACCTGTTTATGAATACCACCCATGTCGCGCATGACTGTGTGATTGGCAGTCATGTTATTTTTGCCAGTGGCGCTCAGGCGGCCGGTCATGTGCATATTGGTGATTGGGCGATCTTAGGTGGCATGACCGGCGTGCATCAGTTTGTGCATATCGGTGCCCACAGTTTCTGCGGTGGTGGCTCTATTGTATTAAAAGATGTGCCGCCTTACCTGATGGTGCATGGTTCACCCTGCGTACCGGCGGGTATGAATACTGAGGGCTTAAAGCGCCGCGGTTTTAGCGCTGAAGTGCTGTTAGAACTGCGCCGGGCCTATAAAGAAGTCTATCGTAAAGGCCAGACGGTACCTGAAGCTTTAGCTGCCTTAGCGGATAAAGCGGCAGAGTTCCCAGAGCTAAAAGTCTTTACCGATTTTATTGCCAATGCCAGCCGTGGTATTGTGCGTTAACGCTTAATGTAGCTTAGAAAGCGCGCTTTAATGGCGCGTTTTTTATTTGAAGGTTTAACTCGCCGTCACGAGCCGTTAAGATAGCAAACCTTTCTAAGAATAATAGCGTGACGCTTAGCACAGAACTCAGGAAAAGACCGCCGGATGATGGTTCAACAGACACCCCCGTTAAAAATTGCGCTGATTGCCGGTGAGCATTCCGGAGATATTCTCGGTGCCGATTTGATTACAGCGCTAAAACAGCGCTACCCGGATGCAGAGTTTTTTGGTATTGGCGGCCCGCGGATGCAGGCACTCGGCTTTCGGGCCTTGTTCGAAATGGAAGAGCTGGCGGTGATGGGGTTGGTCGAAGTATTGGGCCGGCTCAGACGCTTGCTGCAAATTAAGAAAGACATCACAGCCGCTATTCTGGCTGAGCAACCCGCAGTATTTATAGGTATCGATGCACCGGACTTTAATCTGCCGGTCGAGTTGGCATTAAAGCAACAAGGCATTAAAACCGTGCATTATGTCAGCCCCTCGGTCTGGGCCTGGCGCCATAAACGGATTTTTAAAATTGCCAAAGCCACCAATATGGTGTTATCGCTACTACCCTTTGAAAAAGCCTTTTACGACCGCTATCAGGTGCCTTGTACCTTTGTCGGCCATACCCTTGCTGACAGCATGCCGCTAACGGTAGATAAAACCGCGGCCAAAGCCGAATTAGGACTAGATCCGTTAAGGCCAGTGCTGGCTATTATGCCAGGCAGCCGGACTAATGAAATCAAACTGCTGGCGCCGGATTTTCTCAAGGCTGCGGCTTTACTGCAGCAACAAAATCCACAGTTACAGCTGGTGACCAATATGGTCACCGCCGAAAAAGCGACGCTTTGGCAAAGTATTAAAACTCAGGTGGCGCCTGAGCTTAAGATCAGCGAATTTACCGGCCAGGCGAGGCAGGTATTACTGGCCGCAGACAGCACCTTTATTGCGTCCGGCACCGCGACTTTAGAAGCCATGTTAGCAAAATGCGCGATGGTAGTGGGGTATCGCACCAACTGGCTAACCTATCAGATCGCTAAGCGACTGGTGAAGTTGCAGCATGTTAGCCTGCCAAATTTACTGGCTGGACGTGAGCTGGTAACTGAACTGCTACAGGATGCCTTAACGGTACCGGCCTTGCTGCAGGCGATGCAACCGCTGGTCGCGGGTGCACCAGAGGCTTTGCTGGCCGAATATCAGCACCTACATCAGGTATTGCGGCAGAATGCCAGTCAGGTTGCCGCCGCAACCATCGCTGAGGTGATGGCGCCATGAGTTATCAAAGGCCCGACGTTAAGTTAATCGCTGGTGTCGATGAAGTAGGGCGCGGCCCTTTGATTGGTGCTGTGGTGACGGCAGCAGTGATTCTGGATCCGGCACAGCCGATCCAGGGATTAACTGACTCGAAAAAACTGACCGAGAAAAAGCGTCTGCTCCTTGCTGAAGAAATTAAAGCCAAGGCGCTGTGCTGGGCGTTGGGCCGGGCCGAGCCGGCGGAAATCGACCAGCTAAATATCCTGCATGCCACCATGTTGGCGATGCAGCGCGCAGTGGCCGCTTTGGCGATCCAGCCAGAGTGGGTGCTGATTGATGGTAATCGTTGTCCGGCGCTTGCGATGCCGTCCAGTGCCGTCGTCAAAGGTGATAGTCTGGTAGCGGAAATCAGTGCCGCCTCGATTCTGGCCAAGGTAGCGCGCGACCAGGAAATGGCCGACTTGGATCAGCTGTACCCACAGTTTGGTTTTGCCGCCCATAAAGGTTATCCAACTGCGGCACACCTGCAAGCCATTAGCGAACATGGCATTTTGCCGGCGCACCGGCGCAGCTTTAAACCGGTGCGGCTGATCGCCGAGCAGCTGGAGGCCAGTCGCTGATGAGTGAACCGCGTTTTATCCATTTACGGGTACATAGCGACTTTTCAATGGTCGATGGCCTGGCCAAAACGAAACCTATTATCAAAGCTGCGGCAGCGCAGGGGATGCCCGCTCTGGCACTAACCGATCAGATGAACTTCTGCGGTCTGGTGCGTTTTTACAGTACCGCGCATGAAGCGGGTATCAAACCGATTATTGGCGTCGATTGCTGGGTGCTACATCCGCTGTTCCCGGGTGAAAGCAGCCGGTTGCTGCTATTAGCAGCGGATAATGCCGGTTATCAGAATTTAACCCAGCTGATATCTAAAGCTTATTTGCGTGGCCATGTCGATGGCAAGCCACAGCTGGAGCATGACTGGCTGGCCGAGCACAGTAGCGGCATTATTGTATTATCCGGTGGCAAAGATGGCCCACTGGGCAAAGCCTTACTAAAAGAAAACCCGCACAGTGTCAGAGCGCTGGTGGATTTTTATCAGCAGTATTTTCCTGAGCGGTTCTATCTGGAGCTGATACGCACTAATCGCCCGGATGAAGAGCGTTATTTACAAAAGGCGGTGCTACTGGCCGAGGCTGAGCAGTTGCCGGTGGTGGCGACCAACGAAGTCGTATTTTTAAAGCCGGAAGACTTTGCCGCCCATGATATTCGGGTGGCTATTCATGATGGCTTTACGCTGGATGATAAGCGCCGGCCAAAAAATTACTCTGCTGAACAGTACCTACGCAGCAGCGAGGAGATGGCGGAGCTGTTTGCCGATCTGCCGGAAGCGCTGGAAAACAGCGTGGAAATTGCCAAACGCTGTAATGTCACCATCCGGCTCGGCGAATACTTCCTGCCGGCCTTTCCAACCGGCGGCTTGTCGGATGCCGATTATCTGGTCCTGAAATCACGTGAGGGCCTGGAGCAGCGCTTATTACAGCTGTTTCCGGATGAGCAAATCAGGGCGGCGCGGCGTGGCGAATACGACGAGCGGCTACAGATTGAACTCGATGTGATTAACCAGATGGGCTTTCCCGGCTACTTCCTGGTGGTAATGGAGTTTATTCAGTGGAGTAAGGATAATGATATTCCGGTAGGCCCTGGGCGGGGTTCCGGTGCTGGCTCGCTGGTGGCTTATGCGCTAAAGATCACGGATTTGGATCCGCTCGAGTTTGACCTGCTATTCGAACGTTTTTTAAACCCGGAGCGGGTGTCGATGCCGGACTTCGACGTCGATTTCTGTATGGATCGCCGCGATGAGGTGATCGATCACGTCGCCGAGCTGTATGGCCGCGAAGCGGTATCACAGATTATTACGTTCGGTACCATGGCAGCCAAGGCGGTGATCCGCGATGTTGGCCGGGTACTGGGTCACCCTTATGGCTTTGTCGATCGCATTTCAAAATTAATTCCACCAACGCCCGGCATGACGCTGGAGCAAGCCTTTAAAGAAGAGCCACGCCTGCCCGAGCTGTATGACTCGGATGAAGAAGTCCGCGATCTGATTGATATGGCGCGCCGGCTGGAAGGTGTAACCCGTAATGCCGGTAAGCATGCTGGTGGTGTGGTGATAGCCCCGACCAAGATTACTGATTTTTCACCGCTGTATTGCGACGAGCATGGTCAGAACCCGGTTACCCAGTTTGATAAAAACGATGTGGAATATGCCGGCCTGGTAAAATTCGACTTCCTCGGCCTGCGCACCCTGACCATTTTGCAGTGGGCGGTGAATATGGCCAATGCCCGGCTGCGCAAGGAAGGCAAGCCGCTGGTCGATATCAACAGCATCCCGTTGCAGGATAGCAAAAGCTATCAGATGCTGATGCGGGCCGATACCACAGCGGTATTTCAGCTGGAATCGCGTGGCATGAAGGATCTGATCCGCCGCCTGCAGCCGGACTGCTTCGAAGATATGATTGCTCTGGTGGCATTATTCCGGCCGGGGCCGCTGCAATCGGGCATGGTAGATAACTTTATCGACCGTAAACGCGGCCGTGAAGAAATCTCCTATCCGGATGCGACCTGGCAGCATGAGTCGTTAAAACCGATTCTGGAACCGACCTACGGTATTATCCTGTATCAGGAACAGGTAATGCAGATCGCCCAGGTGTTGTCCGGCTATTCGCTTGGTGGTGCCGACTTATTACGCCGCGCTATGGGTAAGAAAAAGCCGGAGGAAATGGCCAAGCAGCGCGATACCTTCCGCGATGGGGCGGTACAAAACGGTATTGATCCCGAGCTGGCGATGAAAATCTTCGATTTGGTAGAGAAGTTCGCCGGTTATGGCTTTAACAAGTCACACTCGGCTGCCTATGCACTGGTATCCTACCAAACGCTATGGATGAAAGCGCATTACCCAGCCGAGTTTATGGCGGCGGTGATGTCGGCAGATATGGACAATACCGACAAGATCGTGACCCTGGTTGATGAGTGTGAGCGGATGCAGCTGACACTGATCCCGCCGGATGTCAATACCGGCCAGTACAAGTTTACCGTTAACGAGCAGGGACATATTGTTTATGGTATCGGCGCCATTAAAGGTGTCGGTGAAGGCCCGATTGAAGCCATTATTGAAGCGCGTAATCAGCATGGTAGCTTTAGCGACCTGTTTGATTTCTGCGCCAAGGTCGATTTAAAGCGGCTGAACAAAAGAGTGATGGAAAAATTGATCCTGTCCGGCGCCATGGACCGCCTCGGCCCGCCACTGGCTAAAGGTCAGCACGCCGGTCCGCAGCGCGCTATTTTGATGGCCAATCTGGAAGAGGCGATGCGGGCGGCGGAGCAACATGCCAAGGCGCAGGCGGTAGGGCAGGACGACCTGTTTGGCTTATTAGCAGCAGATACTGACACCAGCAGCAGTAGCTATAAGCTGGTACCGCTGTGGCCGGATGAAATTTGGCTGGATGGCGAGCGGGAGACGCTGGGCTTATATTTAACCGGCCATCCGATCAATCGCTATCGCGACGAGCTAAAGCATTACGTGAACTGCCGGCTGGTTGAATTGCAGCCTACCAAGAAAGATCAAAGCATTCAGGTAGCTGGCCTGGTAGTGTCGGTGCGGGTGATGATTAACAAAAAGGGCCGGCGCTGGGCTATTGTGACACTGGATGATAAGTCGGCACGGCTGGATGTGCGCTTTTTCCCGGAACAGCTGGAAAGCTTTGAACATCTGCTGCAAAAAGACCGCATTTTAGTGGTAACCGGACAGGTCAGCTTTGATGATTTTAATGGTGGCCTTACAATGTCCGGCCGCGATGTCAGCGAAATTACCGCTATGCGCGAAAAATCGCTGAAATCTCTGAATATCACTGTACAATCGCAGCAGATAGACCAGAATTATCTGCAAAAGTTACAAGACGCGCTGGCGGAGTATCGTGCCGGTACAGTACCGGTTTATCTTTGGTACCAGCGTGAGGAAGGGCAGGTTAGACTGCAGTTAGGGACAGCCTGGTGGGTGACGCCCGCCGACGCTTTGTTGCATCAGCTTAAGCAGCTGGCGACAATAGAATTGGAATTTAACTAATTTAGGTAGTGATAGTCGATGATGCTGAATTATTTAGAGTTTGAGCAACCGATTGCCGAACTGGAAGCAAAAATAGACGAATTACGCAATGTCAGTCGCAATGGCGATTATGATCTTGGGTTAGAAGAAGAGATTAACAAACTAAAAGAAAAAAGCCTGACGCTAACCAAAAAAATCTTCTCTGAGTTAGGAGCCTGGCAAATTGCCCAGTTGGCGCGCCATCCACGCCGCCCCTATACCTTTGATTATATCGCGCATATGTTCAGCGACTTTGATGAACTCTGCGGTGACCGCGCCTTTGCTAACGACAATGCCATTGTCGGTGGTACTGCCCGCTTAGGTGAGCAGGCGGTGATGGTGATTGGCCATCAGAAAGGTCGCGATACCAAAGAGAAGATCCGCCGCAATTTTGGTATGCCCCGCCCCGAGGGTTATCGTAAAGCACTACGCTTAATGGAAATGGCCGAGCGCTTTAAGTTGCCGATTATTACCTTTATCGATACGCCGGGTGCTTATCCGGGCATTGGTGCCGAAGAGCGCGGCCAATCCGAAGCCATCGCCCGTAACCTGAAAGTGATGGCTGGCCTGAAAGTGCCGGTGATCTGTACCGTGGTCGGCGAAGGCGGCTCGGGTGGCGCTTTAGCCATTGGCGTTGGTGATAAGGTCAATATGCTGCAGTTCAGCACCTATTCGGTGATTTCACCGGAAGGCTGTGCCTCTATTCTGTGGAAGAGTGCCGAAAAAGCGCCATTGGCTGCTGATGCGATGGGCATTACTGCAGATCGTTTGAAAGAGCTGAAACTGATTGATGAAGTCATTGCCGAGCCACTGGGCGGCGCCCACCGCTCGCCGGAGCAAATGGCGGCAACGTTAAAAACAGCTCTGGTGCGCGATCTGGAAAAACTGCAAAAATTGAGCACCAAAGAGCTGCTGGAAAAGCGTTACCAGCGACTGATGTCTTACGGTTACTGCTAAGGCTGAGGCCCTTGTCTGACCTTTCAGACTTGCAGCTGGCGCTGCAGCAACTGCTGCGGCGCTACGCTCCCCGCCAACTGACGCTGGCCTACAGCGGCGGTTTGGACTCTCAACTGTTACTGCATTTACTGGTTGCCCCCTGCCAGACTCTCGGTATTACCCTGACCGCGGTGCATATTCATCATGGCATCAGTCGCCATGCCGATGCCTGGGCTGAGTTTTGCCAGCAGCAATGCCAAAAGCTCGGCGTCAACTTTAAGTTGCATTGGGTACAACTACAAGGCCGCAGCGCTCTGGAGCAACAGGCCAGAGATGCCCGTTATCAGGTCCTCACTGACTATGTGACTGCGCGCGATAGCGCCCTGGTGACGGCGCATCATGCCAATGATCAACTGGAAACCTTATTGCTGGCGTTAAAGCGTGGTGCTGGCCTGGCTGGTATGGCCGGTATGGCAGAAAGCCGCCCTTTCGGTAAGGGATTACTGCTAAGACCCTGGCTTAACTTTTCCCGGCAGCAGCTAGAGCATGTCGCCCGGGCTTTGCAGTTGAGTTGGGTGGAAGATGAGAGTAATCAAAGCGCTGAATTTGACCGGAATTTTTTAAGGCTTGAGGTGATCCCCAAGCTTAGCGAGCGCTGGCCAGCTCTTATTACCACCAGTGCCAGGACCAGTCAGCATTTGCAGCAGGCGCTTGAGTTAGCCGATTACTATACCGAACGGGCTTTGGCTGACTGTGCAACCCCTGATTACCTCGATTTACAGCAACTGGCGTTACAGCCGGCGTTGCAGCAGGATCTGTTACTTAGAAAATGGCTGGCTCGCACTGGCCTTAACCCATCAGCTCAATGGTTAAGCACACTGAAACAGCAAGTAATAG
Organism: Alishewanella sp. BS5-314; assembly: GCF_025377695.1. Classification (NCBI taxonomy): domain Bacteria; kingdom Pseudomonadati; phylum Pseudomonadota; class Gammaproteobacteria; order Alteromonadales; family Alteromonadaceae; genus Alishewanella; species Alishewanella sp. BS5-314. The sequence continues at coordinate 1,716,241 of NZ_JACEHJ010000002.1, read as the reverse complement.
CAGCCAGAGAAGATGCTCAACCTTGTTTAATGTTGGGATGCTGGCAGTTGCGACGTTTCCAGCAGCGCTTATATCTGCTGCCTGAGTTGCCTGTCGTGCCAAAAGACTATACGCCGTCTTTGCATTGTGGACAGCGGCTGCTGTTACCGGCGGCCCTGGGTGAGCTGAGCTGTCAGTTACAGCCAGAACAAGGAGCTTTGCCGGCGGCGGGAACTGCCTTTCAGTTAGCCTTTGGCAGCTTAAGCCAGACATTTAAACCGGTTAACCAACCGGGCAAGCCGTTAAAACAATGGTTTAAGTTGTGGCAGGTGCCGCCGTGGCAGCGACAGCGGATCCCGCTATTGCTGCAAGGTGGAGAGTTACAAGTAGTAGCCGGTTATCAAAGTAGTGTTGCGGCGAGTGCAGCTAGCTGCTGGATCAACTGGCAGCAGCCAGGCTAGCGCTCACTTTGTTGATGCCGGAGCGTGGCTGGCTCAGCCCTTTCACGCTCAGCCTTTCTGCCGCCACCTTGCCTTTGCCTGTGGTTTTCGCCTGATACAGGGCTTCGTCGGCCTGATGAAACAGGTCGCGTTCCTGTTGTTCGGCAGCAAGCCATGCCAGACCAATGCTACAGCCAACCTGATGCAGGTTTAGCAGTGGATGCTGGTTGATTTTCTGTTGTAAGCGGCAAGCGATCAACTCGGCATGGTCTGCGTCCTGATCCTGTAACAACAGCGCGAATTCATCACCACCAAAGCGGAATAAGCTATCGGTAGCGCGCAGCGTTTCACGCATACAATCGGCAACAGCCAGCAGCACCTGATCGCCGGTACTGTGACCAGAGAGATCATTAACCTGCTTAAAGTTATCCAGATCCAGTAATAGCAGCGCAAATGGCTGTTGATGACGCTTTGCCAATTGAATGGCTTTGCTGTAGCTATCGTCAAAAAATCGTCTGTTGCCGAGCCCGGTCAAGGGATCTTTCAGTGCCATTTGCTGTAAGCGGTTGACCAACAGCGCATTGCGTAGCGCATAGAGCCATTCAGATTCCAGCAGCAGCAACTGCCGTTGCACCAGTGAGCTAAACGGATGATTGCTTTGATAACTAAGCTGTCCCAGCAAGTGTTGCTCGAGCTGCAGTTCAGTGTGGTATTGATGCTGACCGGCCATTGAGCCGGCCGCGGCAAAATGCCCCTGTGCTGTTCTGAGGTTTAATGCAGTGATCGGTAGGATCCGGCTGGCATGCATAGCAAAAATATCCAGCTGTTGCTGCAGATCCAACGTAGTTTGCAACTGACTGATCAAGCTAATGGCACCGGTATCGGTTAACTCATGTAACTGACTATCCAATGCTAAATCGGCACCGCTGAAGTTAAAACCTGCTGTATCTTGCCACATTGCTGTTTCTGCCTGAGAACCTATCATAGGCAAGCTAAAGCAATATTTAGACCATTATTTTAAGTTATTGATATTAAACTTTTTTAAAGGCTCGTCGGCAGTGAGCGTCAAGTTTTTGCCGCTGCTAAAGTCCCTGGCGCGGCTAAAAACGGCAAAATTTGGTCAAGTTGCTGCAGGCCGTCCTGATAGCCGAGTTCAATCAGACGCCTGGTGTATTTCTGTTCAAACAGCAGATAACTGACCATACTGGAATCTGAATGCTGTCTGATACCACAGGCCCGTAACAGGGTACGGATTGCCATCGGCAGACAAAGGAAATACTCACTGGCCAGCTGATTAAAGTTTTGGCTTGGGTTTAGCAGTAAACTCTGCACCGGCTTGAGCTCAGTTGCAATCTGGTGCTGTTGCAGCAGTTCAACTGTTTTATTGATCCTTTGCATCCGCTCAATATCGGAATTCAGGGTATCGGTAAATACGGTATCCAGCAGATGACCGGCAATAGTAGCCAGATCCGGATGGTGTAAGTGCCGATCTGCCGGTTCAGTAGGGCGCGGATCATCGACCCCGATAATCAGAATTTTGTCAGCACCTAAGTGGATCGGGGCACTGAGCGGCGCCAGTTGATTTACCGAGCCATCGCCAAAATATTGCTGATGGATCCGCACCGAAGGAAAAATCAGCGGTATCGCTGCCGAGGCCATCAGATGATGGATCCCCAACAGCGTGCGCTGGCCACATCTTTTCGCCCGCCGCCAGTCGGTGGCGCGATCGGATTGAAAAAAAGTGATGGAGTCGCCGTTGTTATAGCAGGAAGCTGTTACGGCCAAGCTCGATAAATGCCCGCGCATAATATTACGATCAATTCTTGGCAGATCCAGGATCCGATGCAATAACTGCTTTAACGGCCGGTTGTCCAGTAAACTAACCGGCTTTTTATTGGCATAGTCGGCCTGGAAAGCACTGTATAAATTGCGGGCCTGATGCAACAGCAGGTGCCAGTAATCCGCATAATAAACCTGCTGAGTATGGAAGTTACGCCAGACGGACTCAATTTTCTTTACGCCGAGATGAAAGCAGGAGGCGTAACAACCCAGGCCCGCAACATTAAGGGCACCGGCTGAGGTGCCACACAATATTTTAAAGGGTAGCGGGCTACTGCGCGGGTAGGCGCTGGCAATGGCTTTTAATACCCCTACCTGATAAGCGGCTCTGGCTCCGCCGCCGGTAAGCAACAATGCCGTTTTACTCTCGGTTGACACTTTGGCGTCTGACATAAAGGCCTTTAATGATAAACGCGAAGGAACTTTTTTACGCTCCGGTGTTCTTGGTTTAATATATCGCTGATTTAGCAAGATATTGCAATTGCGACTTTGCTATTGCCAACAATTTTCTCAACCTGCGGGTAACCGTTATGACAAAACAAGCGACTGCGCAATCCTTTTACTATGCAGGTCTGGCTGCGGTAGCACTGGTAATAGTGCTTGCGGTCTGGCTGTTATTTCGCGACAGCTCACCGGTAACGGAGCCAGCGCCCTTGCCGCCGGTGATTCTACCTGAAATCGTTGAAGCTACTCCTCTGCCTGAGCAGCCCGTTACTCTCACTGAGCCAGAAGCAGGACCCGCGGTTACGGATGAACCCGAAAGTGTACAGCCGGAGCAGACGCCGCCTGCACCTTTACCACTGCTGGACGAATCGGATACCGAGCTTGGCCAGGCGCTACTGGCACTGAACTGGAAAGCCGGTTTAGCAGGCCTATTTAATCGCGAAGAGATGATCCGTAATTTTGTGGTGACGGTGGACAATGTGGCGCAGGGGCGTTTGGTCGCCGGCCACCCGGTATTGGCAAAACCCGCCGATGGTTACAAGGTGCAGCAACTCGGCGATGATCGTTATGTTACTGCTGCGGATAACACCTTACGCTATGAGCCTTACCTTCAGCTATTGGAAAGCGTGCCGGCCCGGCAAATCCTGGCGTTAAAACGTCGCTATCAGCCGTTATTGGACGAGGCGTTCGCCGAGTTAGGGTACCCTGATCTGACCTTTGATCAGCGCTTACGGCAGGCAATTAGCGTTTTATTAAGCACGCCTGAGGTCAAACCCGGCGCTGAGTTAAGCCGGCCTTCGGTGATGTTTACCTATGCTGATCCGGCACTGGAAAAGCTGCCGGAAGCACAAAAACAGGTGCTGCGCCTATCGCCGCAGCAACAGCAGCGCTTTAAAGCCTTATTACGCACTTATCAGCAGGCGCTGGGCAATTAGTTGCGGCAGTATACTGTGAGCAGAGTAGGCCTTGCTGCTTTTCTGAGCAAGGCCCTCAGCTTAAGTGTAACAGCCCTTGCATTGCCTCGACCATTTGCGGATAATGCGCGCCTGTCATCACGACAGTTCAATGGTAGCTCCATTGGTCCTCTCGCAATACTAGTAGGCGAACCTGGTCAGGTCCGGAAGGAAGCAGCCATAGTTTATGATGTATGTGCCGGGATGTGGCTGGTGGGGCTGCCACCCAAACAGCCCACTGTATACCAGGTTGTCACTTCTAGGGTTGATGATCTAAAAATTCTCTGGCCCGCTTTACCGCTTCTTTTACCCGCATCATCATTTCAAAGCGTTCACTTTGCGGCAGATAAAACGCCATATCCACTTCAAAGCGAATATAACGCGGTGGCAGCAGATTTAAACTGATACAACAAAGATCGGCCAGATATTCGGCGTCCTTGTCTTGCTCCAGGCCTAATTCCACAATATGGTCCAGCACCAGTTTTTCATAATAGTTGTGAATATCATCATCGAGTTTCATAGCTAACTCCGGTCATAATGTTGTTTAAGCATAATCAGCTTGCCGGCAAAACGCCACAGAAAGATTGTGTTAGGTCAGGGCCTTGTTACAATGCCGCGGTCAAGGTCATCAGGTAACATAAAAATGCAAAAAAATACCACCCCCTGTTATTACGGCGATTATCTGCAGCTGGATAAAATCCTGACTGCTCAGGCGCCGGAAAGTGCCCGTTATGGCCAGGAAGCACATGACGAAACCCTGTTTATTATTGTGCATCAGGTGTATGAACTCTGGTTTAAGCAGATTCTGCATGAGTTAAAGGCTGTGATGGCAGTATTTGCTGAGGCAGAAGTCAAAGATCAGCAACTGACCGGCATAGTGCATAAACTAAAGCGTATTATCAGTATTCAACAATTACTGAATCAACAAATTGCGGTACTGGAAACCATGACACCGCAGGATTTTATGGCGTTTCGCGATTATTTGGTGCCGGCCTCGGGCTTCCAGAGCATTCAGTTTAAGATGCTGGAAATTGGCCTGGGTTTAAAAAGCGAGTATCGCATCGATTTTGATAAGAACTCCTTCTATAGCCGCCTAAAACAGGCAGACCGGGAGTTTTTACAGCAGCTGGAACAAGCGCCAAGTCTGTTTGAGCGGATTGAAAAATGGCTGGAGCGGATGCCGTTTTTGCAGTTTGATGATTTCAGCTTCTGGCAGATGTATCAACAGGCTACTGAGCAGATGCTGCAGCAGGACCAGGCTATCGTTGAGCAGATTGAGCAAATTGCAGAATCTGAACGGCAACTGCAACTGGCCGAGATCGGCCGCACCCGGGAAAAGTTTGCCGCCTTACTGGATGCCGATAAATATCAGCAGTTACAGCAAGAGGGCAGTTTTCGGCTCAGCCAAAAGGCCATGCTGTCGGCACTATTTATTAAACTCTATCAGGAAGAGCCGTTGTTTAACCTGCCGTTTCAGTTATTGACTTGCTTAACGGAAATTGATGAACAGCTGACCATCTGGCGTTATAAGCATGCGATGATGGTGCAGCGCATGCTGGGCAGTAAAATTGGCACCGGTGGTTCTTCCGGCCATGACTACCTAAAGCGTACCACGGAGAAAAACCGGATCTTTACCGATCTCTTTACCATGGCTACCTTTTTATTGCCCAAGTCGGCGTTGCCGGAATTACCGCTGAGTATTAAACGCCAGCTAGGTTTCTATTTCGCGCCACAGCGCTGAGCCCTGAACGGCAAAGGCGGCTTTAAACAACTGCAGGTGCACCTGAGTCAGCGCCTGCAGATCGCGTTGATAGCCGCCACCTATCACTGCGGCGACCGGAATACCGGCGTCATGACAACGTTGCAATACCAGCGTATCGCGTGCCAATACTCCGGCGGTGCTGATATTTAGCAGGCCCAGGTCATCCTGGCGGTGAATATCGACGCCGGCATCATAGAGCACTAGCTCCGGTTGATACCAACGCAGTAAGGTATCCAGGCTCTGGCTTACGGCTTCTAGATAAGTCTTATCGGTGCAGTCCCGCTCCAGGCCGATATCCCAGTCTGAGCGTTGTTTGCGCGCCGGGAAATTCTTTTCACAGTGCAGTGACGCGGTAATAATGCCGCTGTTATCGGCAAACAGTGCTGCGCTGCCATCGCCCTGATGTACATCACAATCAAATATCAGAATCGGCCCGATGCCGCGCTGTTGTATGCTAAGGGCAGCAAAGGCCAAATCATTAAATAAGCAAAAGCCACTGCCCTCAGCATAAAAGGCATGGTGATAGCCGCCGCTTAAATGTAGTGCCAAACCCTGCTCCAATGCCAGCTCAGCGCAAAGTAAGGTGCCACCCAGCGAGGTCAGTGAACGTGTAATCAGCTCTGGCGACCACGGAAAGCCAATCCGGCGCATTGCCCTGGCATCAAGGGTGCCGTGACACAGGGCGTTGACATAGGCCGGCTCATGTAAAAGCTCTAGCGCTTGCGCTTTAATAGCTTGTGGCAGATAAAACGCGCGCTGCGGCACGCCCAGCGCGAGCAGTCGCTGATATAGGGTGCGGTATTTGCCAATCGGATAACGATGGTTTGCTGGTAGCGTTAGTTCACTGTAGCAAGGGTGGTAGATCAATGGCGGTAGCTGGGCAGACATTAGCTTTTCCCGCTTTCCAGTTGCTGGATCTGCTGCTCCACTTCATCGATGGCGCGCCGGCAACGGCCGAGGCGGGCCTGTAGCTGTAATTGCTTAGTAGTGCCTTCCTGACTCTGATCTTGTGCCGCCAGGCGCAGCATATCCTGTAACCGGCTTTCAAATTGCTGATAGTCGGATAATTGCTGATACAGTTGTTGGCTGCTGGCGCTTAGTTGCTGTACCACGGCTTTACTGCGCTGCTTTAGGGTTTTAGCATGTTTTTGCCGCACCGGACTATTCACAAAGGCGCGTAGCAGCGCCTCAATTTGTTGTTGCAAGCGTTCGGTTAGCCGCTGTCTGGCGGCGGCCGATAACTGCTGCCCTTGTTCAGTTAAATGCGCCAGATGACGCTGGCTTTGTGCCACATAATCAGCCAGGTAAGGCGAGTGCACGCTAAACAAGGCGGAATCAAACCAGTGTTGAGGTTTACCTGCTGCCGGTTGCCGATCTAACTCACTGGCCTGTTGCCACAGCTGCTGTAGCTGCTGCGCCAGCCGGGCCAGCTGCGCCTTTGATAAGGTGCTCATCCGCCGTTACTCCAGGCTTGCCAGGCCAGACGCACCGCTATGGCGATCACCACGCAGATAAATACCGGCCGGATAAACTTGCTGCCAAAGCGGATCGCCGAGTGAGCGCCCAGATAAGCCCCCAGCATCAGACACAGCCCCATGGCAATACCGAGGGTAAAATGCACATGTCCCAGCACGATAAAGGCCGCCAGCGAAAAACCGTTACTGACAAAGTTCATGGTACGGGCGACGCCACTGGTTAGCAGCAGATTAATTTTATATAGCGCCATAGTCGACACCATCCAGAACGCACCGGCGCCGGGGCCGGCGACGCCATCATAAAAACCCAGCGTCAGGCCCTGTGCCCGTTGTTGCCAGTACAGTTTTGGCCCGGGTTTGGGTAGTGTCAGGCGGTCATCCGGCTGCATCCGGTTAAACAGGGTATAGATGGCGGCAAACAGGATCAGTAACGGCAGGATCTTTTCTAACAGCGCGGTACTGAGTTGATCGACCACCAGTGTGCCGAGCAGGGCACCGATGGCGGTAAAGACTAAACTGTTGCGCCAGTAATGTGGGTTAAATAGCTGCTTACGATAATAGGTTAAGGAGGCGGTAAAGGAGCCAAAGGTTGCCGCCAGTTTGTTAGTGCCCAGTACCACATGCGGCGGTAAACCGGCCGTCAGCAGGGCTGGTACCGTCAATAAACCACCGCCACCGGCAATGGCATCAATATAGCCGGCGATAAAGGCGACACCACAGAGCAGTAATAAGAGTTCAAAGGTCAGATTCAGATCCACAAGCAAGGCCAGGTCCTGTTAGGTTTACTGCTGCAACAGTCAGTATTGAATGGTTCGGCGAAACGGCGGCAGCGTATCCAGCATAGCCTTGCCATAGCTTTTAGTCACCAGCCGCCGGTCCAGGATCACGATACGACCGTGATCCTGCTCTTGTCGCAGCAGTCTACCACAAGCTTGTACCAGTTTCTTCGCAGTTGCCGGTAAACTCTGTTGTAAAAACGCATTGCCGCCGCGGGCGCTAATCGCCTCGCTTTGGGCTGCCTCCAGCGGCGAGGTCGGCACCGCAAACGGCAGCTTGGTGATAATCAGGTTAGTCAGCAACTTGCCCGGCAGATCCAGACCTTCGGCAAAGCTTTGGGTGCCGAATAAAATACTGCTGCCACCGGCCTGTACCTTTTCCTGATGCAGCTGCAACAGGGCCTGTCGTGAGGCTTCCCCCTGTACCAGTATCGAAAAACCGCTGCTACGCAGCGCACTGGCGACTTCCTGCATCTGCCAGTAAGAGGCAAACAGCACCAGTGTGCCAGCGGGGTGATCCAGATAACCTGGTAATAAACGGATTAGCTCCTGGCTAAAGGTTGGATCGGTCGGCTCACAGCGGGTAGGAGGTAAAATAATTTCCGCTTGCTCGGCATAGGCAAAGGGCGAGTCGACCTGTAAACACTGCAGTGCGTCGAAGTCCAGTAAGCCCAGCTCGCGTTTGGCATGTTCAAAGCTGTTCAGTAGCCTGAGTGTGGCTGAGCAGAGCACCACGGCAAAGGCCGGCTGAAATAATAACTGTTGTAGCTTGTAACTGACACTCAGCGGGCAGGCATGTAAATACAGCGGGCTCTGCGCACTGGTGCGGCTTAGCCAGCGTGCCTGGCTGGCAATGTCTTTTTGTGGTTGCGCCAGCAGTTGCCACAGTTGTTGTTGTTGCTCGAGCCTTAAGCGCAGGCTGGCCAGTTCATGGATCAGCTGCGGTTGGCTGCGCAGCAATTTCGGTTGCTCGGTCAGTTGTTGTTGTAATTCGTTAAGTAGCCGCTCTGTGGTCGTTAAGGCTTTATTGCTGGTTTCTGCCAAGGGTTCGGCCTGTTGCTGCCATAGCCGCGGTAGGGCCGCATGCGGAAAGCGGTACTCTGTTTGCTCAGCTTGATTAAACCACTGCGGTAAAAAGTCTTTTAAACTGCGTTCAACAGGTTTAAGCGCAGCGGCAAAGTCACTGAGTAAGTCATCTAACTTTAACAGGTCTTTTAAGCTACGCTCGGTCAACAGCCCTTGCAGCACCTGCAGTTGCTTGCGGGCCTTCTCCAGCCAGGCTTGTTGCTGGCTTAACTGGGCGCTGGCGCTGAGTAAGTCCCGGCCGCAATCAGCCAGATGATGGGCTTCGTCTATCACATAGATGCAGTCTTCCGCTGCCGGTAACACCGCATTACCTGCCAGCAGATCGGACAACAGCAGGCTATGATTTACCACCAGCACGTCTGAATCAGCAATTTCTGCGCGGGCCAGATGAAAGGGACACTGCAGATGTTGCCGTTGTTGCTTATGACAGATATGGGCATCGGCCTGTAACTGTTGCCACAGTGAATCCGGCACTGCTTCGGTTAGCGTATCGCGATCGCCCAACCAGCGACGGTGTTGCCAGTCACTAAGCAGCCGTTGTAACAAGGCCTGCTGGGCCGCATCCGGGCAAAAATCGGCATCGGCAAATAAGGTGGGTTGCTCAATTAATTGCTGTAAGCGTTCAATACAGGCATAGCGCTGGCGGCCTTTAACCAGGGTAAAGTTAAACTGCAGGCTGCTGTGTGTCAGAAAAAACGGCAAATCCTTATTCACCAGCTGTTCCTGCAGTGCCACTGTCGCGGTGGCAATGACCAGCTTTTTGTTATGGGCCAGCGCATAGGGTAGGCTACCCAAAATATAGGCCAGAGATTTACCGGTGCCGGTACCGGCTTCAATTAAACCTAAACGTTGTTGCCGGTGGTAGTCGCCGGCAATAATTTTGCTGATCTCGGCAATTAGCTTATTTTGCGCGGGGCGTGCCCGGTAACCCGGTAAGTGTTGGCGTAAATTTTGATGGCAAAGCCGGATTTGCTGTTTCAGTTGCTCACTAAGCATAGGCTGTATATCTTTACAGTTTTGCCAAGTTTACCCTGCTTTGGCCGCAGTGACTAGTCGTCAGTTATTGTCACTTTGCCGTGCGCATGATGAGAAAATGAGCAATTGCTCGGTGGTAAGAGCAGTTTTTTATAGTAAGAAATAGTTTACATTTAAAATCAGGCATTCGGCAGTGTTGCTGGTTTTTTATGCGGTTTGGGGCTGGTTGCGGTCAGGTTTTCGGTAAATTGCCGCTGAATTTACGCGAAATGCTAGCTTCTTGTAAAACTTCCGATCTTTTATGGCTGCCGCTGCGGATAGCTTTCGCTCTGTGATGACCAGTATTTATGCAAATTGTTCCGTAAAAGCGGTTGACCCTGCGGAAAAATTGCGTTTATTATCAGGACGCGTTACTCGGGGTCAGTTTCAGTTAATAAGAAATAACCCCGTCTTAAATCCAGTAACTGAAAAACAGAATCACTCAATGTGGTCCAGGGAGAAATACATGTACTCGAATAATAAATTAAGCAAGGCTGTGCGCTTAGCCATCGCTTTCGGTGCCGCTTCAGCGTTCGCCGGTACTGCTGTTGCACAAGACGCACAGCAGGAAGAAGAAGCCGCTAAAGTTGAGCGGATTGAAGTAACAGGTTCACGTATCAAACGTACGGACCTGGAAGGTGCGTTACCAGTAACGGTTATCGATCGTGAAATGATCGATATGTCTGGTCAGCTGTCGGTATCAGACTTACTGCGCGGCACTACCTTCAACTCAACCGGTTCTTTCCGTCCACAATCAGGTAGCTCTGCCCAAGGCACCGCTTCAATCAACCTGCGTGGTTTAGGCTCTGACCGTACTCTGGTGCTGGTCGACGGCCGTCGTCTGCCAAAATCACCTTCAACTGGTGATAGCCAGGATTTGAACTCTATTCCTATCGGTGCGGTAGAGCGGATTGAAATTCTGTCAGACGGTGCATCTGCGATGTACGGTTCTGATGCAATGGGTGGTGTAGTTAACATCATTACCCGTAAAGACTTTAACGGCGTTGAGTTTAACGTCAGCATGGGTGAAGCTTCTGTTCCGAAAGAAGGTGGCGACACTGAAAGCGGTTCAGTAGTATTTGGTTCATCTAATGCCAAAACCAGCCTGATTGGTGGTGTGTCTTGGAACAAACGCGACATCGTATTTGAACGCGATTACCCGTGGGTAGTACCAGGCAGCTCTGTTTATGGTAACAACTGGATCAACGCAGACTTTACCGGTAACTTCTCTGCTATTCCAGGTGGCTGTTCTGAAGAAAACTTTATCGCTACGACAATCTCTGGCGAGCCACGTTGTCAGTACAACTTCAACGCCACTAACGCTAACGAAGCTTCTACCCGCAACGAATCTATGTTCGTTAAAGCCCGTCATCAGGTGACTGACGACTGGCAAGTGTATATGAATGCATCTGCAACCAAGTCTGCTTCTTTCGGTCGTTATGCTCCGGCTCCGGACTGGGCACCAGTATCTGCGACCAGCGTAAACAACCCAACCAACCCGAACGCCTGGTTCTACAACCCGGCTAACCCGAATGCCGTGCCATTTAACCCGGCAATCGGCGCACCACGTGAAATCGAAATTTACCACCGTTACGCCGCCTTAGGTAACCGTGATGGTTACGTAAATAACGAAGGTTCTGACTTCCTGGTTGGTGCTCAAGGTATGTTAGGCAATGTAGATCTTGACTTCGGTGTACGTCGTAACCGCAGCAAGACCTATGATATCGGCTACAACTATATCGTACGTTCTACCGCCTGGGATTATATCGAACGCGGTATCTATGACTTACAGCGTCCAAGTGCGAACGACGAAGATGTGCTGAATGCGATGAAAGCCACTATTTCTCGTATTTCATTCTTTAACCAGGACGAAGCCTATATCAGCGGTTCTTTCGATATGTTCGAAGTTGGCGCCGGTATGGTTCAGGGTGTTCTGGGTGCCGAATACCGTAAAGAAGACTATCAGGATCAGTATGACTCGCTGTCAGAAGCTGGCCAGATTGGTGGTTCAGCCGGTAACTCAGCTGGTGGTGACCGTAGCGTGAAATCAGCCTTCTTCGAAACGCTGGTACCAATTCTGGATAACCTGGAAATGTCGTTAGCTGGCCGTTACGACAAATACTCAGATTACGGTAATGACTTCGCACCAAAAGTGTCTTTCCGTTTTGAGCCAATGGACGGTCTGGTAATGCGTGCATCTTGGGGCCAGGGTTTCCGTGCTCCAACGCTGCCAATCCTGACGCAGAAGACGACCTTCTCTGCGGTATCGGTTAACGATGCGCAGACTTGTGCTGTATTAGGTTCTTGTCCGGTTCAGGTTGACACCTTTATCCGTGCTAACCCTAACCTGAGCTCAGAGCAATCTGACCAGTACACTGTGGGTCTGGCTTATCAGCCAACTGACTGGTTGAACTTCTCAGTTGACTACTGGAATACTAAGATCACCAACAAGATCACCTATTTCGGTCCTTCTACAATCCTGGAGCGTTTAGCTGCCGGTGATTCACTGCCAGCTGGTATCGGTATTACCCGTCGTCAGAACGGTTCTATCAGCGAAGTTCTGGCCGGTTATGGTAACGAGGGTGAAGTTAACACTGATGGTATCGACCTCAACGCCCGCACCAACTTTGACTTCGGTGCTTTCGGTCGTCTGAACCAGAACCTGCAAATTGCCTACACTCGTAACTATGACGAGGGTGGCCGTAATTTCGTGAAAGATCCTGGCTTCCCGCAGATGCGTGCAACCTTACAGAACGTGTATGTGTTCGGTGACATCGATGTGGCCTACAACCTGAACCTGATCGGCAATAGCTTCCGCTGTGGTTTGGGTCAGACTCCAGGTGGTGCTGCTAACCGTAACGGTTGTGTGAACTCAGCTAACGCCCCACGTGATGGTAACTGGGGTACCTATGTGACGCACGATCTGCAAGTTAGCTACAACCTGCCTTGGGATGGTAAGATCACTGTTGGTGCTCTGAACATTTTCGAGAAGTTACCTTCACTGCGCCCATACGACGGTCGTGATTATAACTTCGACCTGTATGATGGTTGGGGTCGTCAAACCTACGTACGTTACAGCCAGTCTTTCTAAGGTTGTAACCCTAAGTTAAAAAGGCGGGCATAGCCCGCCTTTTTTTATCTGTGCAAAACAGGAGTAACAATGGAACACTGGACAGCATACTGGCAAGCAACCACTAGTCTGAACAGTTTTGCTGAGGGCGAAGCGGCAACAGGTTATCAGGGGGAGCTGGCGCATTTTTGGCAGACGCAGTTGGCAGATTTGCCTAATGACGCTTTGATTGCTGATCTGGGCACTGGTAATGGTGCTCTGGCGCTGTTGCTCGCCGAGCAGAGGCTGTTACAGCAGAAAGAATGGCGTATTCTGGCGCTGGATGCGGCGGCAATCCGGCCACAAGCAGGTTTGGCCCAGCAACCCCGTTATGCAGAGTTGGCAGCAACAATCCGCTTTTACCCACAGATAGCGATGGAACAGTTACCTTTTGCCAGAAAAAGTATGGATTTATTAGTCAGTCAGTTTGCACTGGAATACAGTAAGTTAGAGCTTAGCCTGGCCGAAGCGGTGCGGGTATTAAAGCCTGGTGGCCGCTTGGTAGCGATCATGCATAGCCACGAGACAGCTCTGGCAAAAGACAGTGCGTTGGCGTTATCGGTGATGACAGCACTTAATGCTGGCAACGGTATCCTTGACCGGATCCAACAGCTATTGCAATTGGTCACTCACCTATATGCTCAGCAGCAGCTACCAGAGCATAACGCCGGGTTTATACAGGCTAACCGTCAGCTATTAACGCAGGTTAAGCAATATCAGCAGCAACTCTCTGTGGCGGAGCTGGACTGGTTTCAGTATCTGTTTGCACCCTTTGCGGCACTATTGTTCCAGCCTAAAGCAGAAAACAACCAACAATTTTTGCTACTCAGACAACAACTGAACTACTACCGGCAACGACTGGCCGATCAACAAGCCGCTTGTATTACACCGCTTCGTCGGCAGTTAATAGATCAGTTAATGCAACAGCTGGGCTGGCAAACTTCCTGGCAGGAACTCAGGGTCGAGAGAGAGCTCTTTGGCCTCAGCCTAACCAGTTTTGCTTGCTAACGCTCGGGCTAAATGTAACTAAACTGAAAATTTCATGCTATAGTGATGCTGTTTTTTTCGCGTTAACGGAGTAACTAAGGTGTATCTAGTCAGATTAATGTTTTTAGCGCTGATGTCGCTGTTGTTTGTACCCACCAGCCATAGCGCCACTATTCCAACCAGTCATTTTTTTGAACATGCCAAAGTGCGCAATATGAAATTGTCGCCTGATGGCAGACAGGTAGCCTTCAGCTATGAAGAAGGTTCTGAAGTCCGGTTGGCGGTGATGCAACTCGCTAATATGCAAGTCAGAAGCAGCTTTACCTTTGGTGACAATAAGCATGTGCTGAATTTTCACTGGGCCAATAACGAGCGTATTCTGATGGAGGTGGCGGAAATCACCGGCAATCTGGTGACGATGCAAGGCACGGCAGTCGATCTATATGCCGCCAATGCCGATGGCAGTCGCCGTAATCTGATTTTTAAAACCGAATTATCCACCTATAACATTCTGCATTTATTACCTGAGCAAGCTGACCGGATCCTGATTGGCAAATACCATTGGGCGGAAAAAAGCGGTATGCGCGCTTTTACGCTGGATATTAACCGTGGTACTGAGCGCTTTTTAGATGACCAACCCCCCGGCGTCGTCGCCAGCTTGATGGCTGATAACAGTGGTGTGTTGCGGATGGGCGTGGAGTTTATCGAAGGCAAAGAGTTTGATGACAATAAAACGGTATTGCATATCAAACAGCAGGGGCAATGGCAACGTCTGGAGCTGCCGGCAAAGCGGCTGAATCCGATAGTGCAACCACTAGGCTTTAACGCTGATAATACCATTGCGTACTTTATTTCTAATTTCGATATAGCAGAGGGCGATCGTCACGGCTTATTCGCCTATCACTTTAATGAGCGGCAACTGGAGTTAGTGGCGCGCCATGATTATGCCGATATCAATGGCCGTTCACTGGCTCATGATGGCGAGTTACTGGCGGTTGATTATGTCGCTGGTATTGCCGAACATGAATTTATTACCGCCTCGCACCCCGGCGCCTTATTACTGGCAGGATTAAAGAATGCTTTTGCCGGCCAAAAAGTAACTATTACCTCTTTTGACCGCAAGGGGCAGCTGGCGCTGTTTCATGTTAGCGCAGACCGCAACCCGGGCGAATTCTATCTCTACGATCTGCAAAAAAAGCAGGCGCGTTACCTGGCATCAGTTAAACCCAACCTAAAAGCGGAGCAACTGGTAGCAATGCAACCAGTATCACTGGCCGCCAGAGATGGCTTAACTTTGCATGGTTACCTGACCTTACCGCAAGGCAAAGATAAGAAGCTGCCACTAATTTTAAATGTGCATGGTGGTCCTTATGGCCCTTACGATAGCTGGGGTTTTAATGCTGAAGCACAGTTTTTTGCGCATCATGGCTATGCCACCCTGCAGGTAAACTTTCGCGGTTCAGGTGGCTATGGTGACGACTTTCAGCGTGCCGGTCGTTTGCAATGGGGCCGGGCAATGCAGGATGATTTAGCCGATGCCGTACGCTGGGCGGTAGCACAGGGCATTGCTGATCCGAGACGAATTTGTATCTATGGTGGCAGCTATGGTGGCTATGCCGCAGTATGGGGTGTGATTAAGGATCCAGAGTTGTATCGCTGCGCAGTCGGTTATGTGGGCGTCTATGATATGCCGCTGTTTTTCAAAGGTGACGGTTCGGACGCCAGTCGTAGCCGCAATATCGGCCAGTATCTGCGCTCTCATGTTGGTGAAGGACAGGAGTATTTACAGAGTATTTCCCCGGTGCATCATGTAGATAAAATTCAGGTGCCGCTGTTAATTGTGCATGGTTCCAAGGATGTGCGGGTGCCGATAGTACATGCCAATAATTTGCGCCGCGCGCTGGATCAGGCTGGTAAGCCTTATCAGTGGTTGGTGAAAGAGGATGGTCATGGCTTCTATCAGCTCGCAAACCGGGTAGAGCTATACGACACCATGTTGGCGTTTTTTAATCAACATTTGAGTGTGCCTGCGGCCGCTGAGCAAGCTGCTGAATAATTAGCTTGACATTTCTGCTATTTTGGTGTTGCGGCGTTTTTAACGCCGCTTACCTGTCTAAATTTAAGCCTGACCCTTAATTAGAAAAAAAGTTTCAGCTTTGCGACTAATAACTTCGGTTTAGGCTTGACCCGATTTTTTTTTGCTGCATATTATTAACTGTCTTTGCCCGAATGAAAATTTGGGTAATTCAAAACACGTCTTTCTCAGGGATGTGTCTGCCAACAAAAAAGAATGAGATAGTCCGAAGAGCTATCCAGGGAGTTAACATATGTTCACCAATAACAAGCTAAATAAGGCCGTGCGGCTGGCTATGATGTTTGGTGCTGCCTCAACGCTGGCATTTGCTGGCGCTGTTGCCGCCCAGGAAACGTCTGATAAAGAAGACGAATCTGCTAAAAAAGATGAAAAAGCCGAACGTATTCAGGTTGTCGGTTCCCGTATCCGTACTGATGGTTTGGATAGCGCTACACCAATCACGGTAATCAGTGCTGAGCTGGCCAGAGATCAGGGTTTAAATACGCTGGGCGAATTACTGCGTACCTCTACTATTGCTGCCGGCTCCAGTCAGTTGATCTCTGCTTTATCAGTAGGTTTTGTTACTGCCGGTGGTGCTGGTAACGAATCGATTTCGATGCGTGGTCTGGGTGCGAACCGTACTCTGGTATTACTAAATGGCCGTCGCGCTGGCCCAGCCGGTACCCGTGGTCAGGTTGCTGCCTTTGACGTTAACTCTATTCCACTGTCAGCGGTAGAGCGGATCGAAGTATTAAAAGACGGTGCATCTTCGCTGTACGGTTCTGATGCAGTAGCTGGTGTTGTTAATATCATCACTAAAAAAGGTGATGAAACCAATATTACGGTAAACCTGGATCAGCCATTTGAAAGCGGTGGCGAAAACTACCGTGTTAACGCGACCTACGGTAGAACCTTTGACCGGGGTTCGTTCCGCGCTGTAGCCGACTATCAACTACGCAGTGAGCTTGCGCGTGGCGATCGCGATTTCTTTGCCTGTCCACAGCGCTTATTCTTAGACGCAACTACCGGTGAGCGGACCGATCCTATCGACCCGCGGACTGGCGATTATCACTGTAATGCGCTGCAATACGGTGTGTGGGTGCAAACCCGTAACAATACTAACCCACTACCAAGTAACTTCCGTACTGGTGTTAAAGCGCAATACGACTATGATGGTTTTTTTGCCGCCAATAACCGTCCAACTTTCGCCAGTCTGATTACCGCACCTGGCCCGGGTAATATTACCGTACCAGCTGGTTTCTACCCGGTATCTTATGATAAAGAAACCGATGGTTGGGCTGATGCGGATCACCCATTCCAGGATCGCCAGTCAATGATCCCGGAAACCAAAGTCGGCTCGATCTTCTTAATGGGTAACTACGACTTTACAGATAATGTATCTGGTTATTCAGAGTTTATTTTTAGCCGTCGTAATACTGTAACCAACAGCTTCCGCCAGTTCTGGAACAACGAAATGGCCGCGACCGGTTATATCAATCCGGGCGTAGTGCCAGGTTGGGGTGGTAGCCAGCGTATCGGTTTTATGTCTGTAGCAATGACTGACCATTCTGGTGTGGATACAACAGTTGATTACTCGCGTTACGTATTCGGCTTTGAAGGCTCAATCGGCGACTGGAACTGGGATGTCTCTTACCAAAACAGTTATAACCGCGGTGACTACGATACCAAGGTTATTCTGTTTGATGCCATGTTAATGGCGCAAAATGCGGTTAACGGCGGCCCTTGTGTGGGTCAGAATTCACCGGTTTCTGGTAAGCCTTGTACTTTAGTTGACTGGTTAGGCCCGGATCATATCAACGGTAATCAATCGCAGGCGGTTAAAGACTTCCTGTTTGATGTTGATAATGGTTCGACCTCATACCGTCAACAAACCTTTGATGGTTACTTCACTGGTGAGCTCTTTGAATTACCAGCCGGTTTTGTAAGTACCGCTTTCGGTGCTTCATTACAGAAAGATGAAATTAATGACGTACCTGGTAAAGCTACACTGGCTAATAACCTGTGGGGTTCAACCGGTGCCGGTATTACCGCCGGTAGCGCGAGCACCAAAGCTGTGTACGGTGAAATCTTCGTTCCGGTATTGCGTGATCTGCCAATGGTTGAAAGCTTTGACCTGACAGCCTCTGCGCGTTGGACTGATGTGTCTACCTATGGTAGCGATACCACCTACAAAGTATCTGCCAACTGGGTAATTGGGCATGGTTTCCAGCTGCGGGCATCACGTGGTTCATCTTTCCGCGCGCCAGCCTTGTTTGAACTGTATTTACAGAACCAGACCGGCTTCCTGGCACAGTCTAATGACCCGTGCTTAAACTGGTCAGGCCGTTTAGCGGAAGGTACCATTGATCCACGTATTGCCGCGAACTGTGAGGCAGGCGGTGTACCAGCTACCTACGTAACAGCAGGTAGTTCAATGACTTCTGTTACCGGTGGTGGCGCCGGTCAACTGGCCGCTGAAACCTCAGTATCAAAAGGTATTGGCTTGGTGTGGAAGAGCCCGGAAAGTGTATGGGGCTTCTCAGCAGATTACTATGACGTAGTAATTGATAACCAGGTGAACAATATCGGTGGTGGTACTGTACTGGGCTTGTGTTACCGTTCAGAGAACTTCCCGAATGATCCATTCTGTAGTCAGTTTACCCGTCGCACTGGTGCAAACGGTGACTGGGGTATTGCAGAAGTACGTGGTGGTTATGTCAACGTATCTCAGCAAAGCGTTCGTGGTGCTGACTTTATGGCTACCTTCGAAGATGATTTCTCTTTCGGTCGTCTGCGTCTGCGTTTAGATCATACCGTACAGTTAGAGCGTTCATTTAAGCAGTTCCCGGATAGTGTCCCATCTACTTATGTGGGTGATATCGGTGAACCTAAGCATGTTGGAACCTTATCAGCGACCTTAAGCCGTGATGGCTGGCGTTATACCTGGAATACCCGTTATGTTGCTGCAACAGACGACTATAAGTATTTCGCTAACGGCAACCGCACCACTTATCGTGGTCAGGCTTCAACCTTTATCGCAGAAACACCGACTTATATCCTGCACTCGGCATCTGTTCAGACAGATTTCCAGGGCTTCGATGTAACCTTCGGTATTGCCAACCTGTTTGATAAAGAGCCGCCAAAAGGTTCTCCAGCTGGCGTACGTACCGCTGGTAATGCGATCCTGTACTCTCAGTACGATTTCTACGGTCGCAGAGCCTTCCTGAACGTGTCTTATAACTTCTAATTGTTATAAGCTGATGTTCAGCAGCTAATAAGCCCCGGCGTTATGCCGGGGCTTTTCTTTGTGTTGAATTCGCGTTGTTGCTTTTCAAAGCAGGCAAAATTCATTACCATAGGCGCCGGTTTTGATGTAGATCAACTTGTAGGCGGTAAAGCAGTATGGCTGATGAAAACTTTAAAGACAGCTTCAACCTGAAGCAGTTAATATTATTTGTTATTTGTTTCGCTGGCCTGTTATGTCTGGCCCCAATTGTCCGCTGGTTTCAGTTACTATCTTAAAAGTAACGCTACGCCGGGTATCAGCCGCCACCGAGGCGGCTTTTTTGTCTGTATTGATTTAAGGGTTTATGCATGGACTACCAACAGCTTGCAACCGAACTAAAGGCCGTGATTAAAACGGTAGAAAATTATCCGAAACCGGGCATTACCTTTCGCGATGTTACCAGCCTGATGCAGGATGGCCCCAGCTTTAAAAAGGTCATTGATGCCTTTGTTGCCCGCTATCAGGCTGCCGGTATTACGAAAATTATCGGTACTGAGTCGCGCGGCTTTATTTTTGGTGCCCCGCTGGCTTATGCGCTGGGTGTGGCCTTTGTGCCGGTGCGCAAGCCTGGTAAGTTACCGCGGGAGCGTATTTCTCAGGCTTATTCGCTGGAGTACGGCGAAGATGCGCTGGAACTGCATGCTGATGCTATCGTCGCTGGCGACAAGGTATTGCTGGTCGATGACTTGCTGGCTACCGGTGGGACCATTGATGCTACTGTGCAGCTGGTACGGCGCCTGGGTGGTACTGTGACTGATGCCGCCTTTGTTATTGCCTTGCCGGAGCTCGGCGGCGTAGCGCGCTTAGAAAAGCTGGGCTTAAGCCTGTGTAGTTTGGTTGAGTATCACGGCGAATAGCGGTAGGCTAGCGCTACCTAACAGCGATACAGGATGCCGGCATGAGTTATCAGGTTCTGGCCAGAAAATGGCGGCCGCGCCAGTTTAGTGAGTTGGTTGGTCAGCAGCATGTAAAAACTGCGCTGGCGAACGCCCTTAGCAGTGCACGTTTGCACCATGCCTACTTATTTACCGGCACCCGGGGTGTCGGTAAAACCACCATTGCCCGTATCTTTGCCAAAAGTCTGAACTGTGAAACCGGCATTACCGCCACCCCTTGTGGCCAGTGTAGTACTTGTTTAGAGATTGATGCCGGCAACTATGTTGATTTGATGGAAATTGATGCCGCATCCCGCACCAAGGTCGAGGATACCCGCGACTTGCTGGATAATGTGCAATACGCACCCAGCCGCGGCCGTTATAAAGTCTATCTGATTGACGAAGTGCATATGCTGTCACGTCACAGCTTTAATGCCTTATTAAAAACGCTGGAAGAGCCGCCACCACACGTTAAGTTTTTACTTGCCACGACGGATCCACAAAAGCTGCCGGTGACGGTACTGTCACGTTGTTTGCAGTTTAGTTTAAAGGCGCTCACCGTCGCGCAAATTCAGCAGCATCTGGCGGCGGTTCTGAGTGCCGAAGATTTACCCTTTGATGACACTGCGCTGCAATTGTTAGCCAAGGCGGCCAAAGGCAGCCTGCGCGATTCGTTAAGCCTGACCGATCAGGCTATTGCGCTCGGTAACGGTGAGGTCAGGTTGCAGCCGGTGCGGGAGATGTTGGGGCTGTTAGATACCAGCTGGGCAGTGCAGTTACTGCAAAGCCTGCTCACGGCCGATTTAGCAGCACTGCAACACAGTTTACAGCAGCTGTTAAGCCAGCAGGCGGATTATCTGCAAGTGCTGGACGATGTGTTAAGCCTGTTGCATCTGACCGCTCTGAGTCAGTTACAGCCGGCCTTGGCTGAGCACAGTGATTATCCGGATGCGGTGCACCAGTTTGCCGCCAGCCAAAGCCCGGAAGCCATCCAACTGTATTATCAATTGCTGTTAAGTGGCAAAAAAGATCTGCCTTACGCGCCTGAGCCAGCGATAGGCCTGGAAATGGCGCTGTTACGCACCCTGGCTTTTGTGCCGGCGGCGCAAGGCGGTCAGCCGCCAGTGCTAACCGAAAATAAGGCATTAAGCCCACTGCGGCCCGCTACGGAGTCGTCTGTGGTGACAACGGTCGCGCCAACGCCGGTTCAGCCGGCACCGCCCACAGCCGCTGAGCCCCTAACCAGTGTGATGCCGGCTGATACCAACCCAGCAACACCACTTCAGCCGCAGCCTGCTGCAGTGATTGCTGAGACAGCGACAGCTGTCAGTGCAGATGACGCCCCTACAGCAGCGACCTCCGCAATTGATCCGGTTACCGCCCGTATTATGGCCAGACGTGGTGTAGTGGTACCTGGTACTCTGGCAGCACAGGAGACTGCGGCAAAAAAGTCTGAGCGCCAGGCGGCGCCGGAGTCCAACCCAATCACGGATACCGCTGCAGGCAGTGCCGCAACTCAGGCCAGTAGCCAGCTGGCAGCTGTGCTAAAGCCACAACAGCCACAGCCACAGCAGCACGCACAGCCTGAACCCGATAATTGGCTACCATCTGATGTTGAGTATGCGGCACCGGTTGAGGTTAGTGCGCCCGCTGACTACCGTTTTGCTGAGGGCAGTGAGTCGCAACAGGCAGCTTATTACGCACGGCAAGATGAGCAAGCGGATGCACAATTTGCCGACGATGCCGATACACAAGCCGCACTTAGCGAGGGCTGGTGGCAGGCACAGCATTTTGACAGCTTGCCAGCAGCCGATAGTGATGTGCTGGATGAGCAACGTTTTTCTATTCGTTTTGCGGCCCAGGTCGACGCCTGGGCGCGGCTGATTGAACAGCTGGAGCTGGGAGGGCTGCTGCGGCTTTATTTGCTGAATAGTGCACTTAGTCAGCAGGAGCAACAGGTATTACTGACAGTGGCCCGGCATCAGCAACATCTGGATAACCCGACGTTTCGTACTAAGGTGTATCAGGCGATAGCGCCGGTATTTGCGCCGGGTTTTCAACTTGATATTCAGTATCAGGACGAGGTGCCGACATCACCGCTGGCGATCCAACAGCGGATTGAGCTGGAGCGCAAGGACTATGTCAGCCGTTTATTACAGCAGGATCCGCATATTCAGGCGATACAGCTGCGTTTTGCCGCTGAGCTGCAACTGGACACCCTAGAGGTGAATTAACCTTGTAATTTGGACGCTGAGTCATTATCTTGTCGCCAACTTTGGCAGATTAACTTTAGAGATTAACAGAGAGAGCTGATTATGTTTAAAGGCGGTATGGGCAATATGCTCAAACAAGCACAGGCCATGCAGGAAAAGATGCAAAAGATGCAGGCTGAAGTGGCCAATATGGAAGTGACCGGTGAATCGGGTGCCGGCCTGGTGAAGGTCACTATGACCGGTAACCATAACGTTCGCCGCGTCAGTATTGATGACAGCCTGATGAGCGATGATAAAGAAATGCTGGAAGATCTGATCGCGGCTGCGTTAAATGATGCCGTGCGTCGGGTTGAAGAAAATAATAAAGAACAAATGGCCAAGATCACCGGCGGCTTACAATTGCCACCGGGCATGAAGCTGCCGTTCTAAGCATTATGGCTAAGCTCCCGCCGCTGTTACAGCAGCTGATTGACGCATTGCGTGTGCTACCCGGTGTTGGGCCCAAGTCTGCCCAACGCATGGCGTTGCAGCTGCTGGAGCGTAACCGCAGTGGTGGTGCCCGGCTCGGTGCAGCCCTGAGTGCAGCCATGACCGGGATTGGGCAGTGTCAACAATGCCGCACCTTTAGCGAACAGGCACTGTGCAGTATTTGTAGTGATCCGCGACGGGCTAATGCAGAAACGCTGTGTATTGTTGGCTCGGCCGCTGATCAATTGGCAATCGAGCAAACCGGACAGTTTCAGGGCCGCTACTTTGTGCTAATGGGCTATTTATCGCCGCTCGATGGCATAGGCCCGGAGCAACTTGGTCTTGATTTACTGGCCAAGCAACTGGCCAGTGGCGGCATCACTGAGGTGATTTTAGCCACCAATCCGACGGTCGAAGGGGAAGCCACGGCGTTTTATATTGCTGAGCTGTGTCAGCAATATCAGTGTACCGTCACCCGCCTGGCGCAAGGCTTGCCGGTCGGCGGTGAGCTGGAATATATCGACGGTTCTACCCTAGCGCATGCCTTATCCGGGCGTAAACGTTTTTAATCAGCGCTTTTAATCCACTCTTGAAATCATCCTGAATACCCCCATATCTGGTGCTGTTATCGGCGCGCCGCGCCGTCTTTTTGTCTCGTTATACCTATAGAGGACCCCAAGATGAGTGAGACCACTGCCAACGCTGCTGGCCAGAAGCAAACTCATGGCTTTCAGGCAGAAGTAAAACAACTTTTGCAGCTGATGATCCATTCGCTGTATTCCAATAAAGAAATCTTCCTGCGTGAATTGGTATCCAATGCCTCGGATGCTGCCGACAAGCTGCGCTTTTTAGCTTTATCAGACAGTAGCTTATATGGTGATGATGGCGAGTTGCGGGTAAGAATCAGCCTGGATGAGCAGGCGCGCACCCTGACCATTAGCGATAACGGTATCGGTATGGATGAGGCCGACGTCATTGCCCATTTGGGTACAATCGCCAAATCCGGCACCAAAGAGTTTTTCTCCCAGCTGTCAGGTGATCAGAGCAAAGACTCCAAGTTAATCGGTCAGTTTGGCGTGGGCTTCTATTCTGCTTTTATCGTAGCGGATAAAGTTACGGTGCGTACCCGTAAGGCCGGTCTGCCGGCAGATAGCGCCGTAGAGTGGGAGTCGGCCGGCGAGGGTGACTACACCATTAGCAAGATCAATAAAGCCAGTCGCGGTACCGAGATCGTGCTGCACCTGCGTGATGGCGAGGATGAGTTCCTAAGTCGCTGGAAAGTTGAAAGTATCGTCACTAAGTATTCAGATCATATCTCGATTCCGGTAGAAATGTGGCAGGAAGGCACGCCGGAGCGTGAAGAAGACGGCGAAACAATCCCGGCGACCGAAGGTCACTGGCAGGCAGTGAATAAGGCCACAGCACTGTGGACCCGTGATAAGTCAGAAATCACTGACGACGAGTACAAAGAGTTCTATAAGCATATTTCCCATGACTGGAGCGAACCATTAAGCTGGAGCCATAACAAGGTTGAGGGTAACAACAACTACACCAGCCTGTTGTATGTGCCGAAGAAAGCGCCCTTTGATATGTGGAACCGCGAAGCCAAGCATGGTTTGAAGCTCTATGTTCAGCGCGTCTTTATTATGGATGATGCCGAGCAGTTTATGCCAAGCTATCTGCGCTTTATCAAGGGTGTACTGGATTCCAGCGATCTGCCGCTGAACGTATCGCGTGAAATTCTGCAGGATACCAAGGTCAGTCAGAGCCTGCGCAAGGGCTGTAGTAGCCGCGCGCTGAAAATGCTGGAGAAGCTGGCCAAAGACAGCGAGCAGTATCAGCTGTTCTGGAATGAGTTTGGTCAGGTGCTAAAAGAGGGCCCGGCAGAAGATTTCGCCAATAAAGAGCAAATTGCCGCCTTACTGCGTTTTGCCTCAACCCATAACGACAGCAGTGTGCAAAACGTGGCACTGACCGACTACGTCAGCCGGATGAAAGAAGGCCAGGACGAGATTTATTTCCTGGTCGCGGACAGCTATGAAGCGGCGAAACACAGCCCACATCTGGAAGTGTTCCGCAAGAAGGGGCTGGAAGTATTACTGTTATCCGATCGCATCGACGAGTGGCTGATGCAGCATCTGCCGGAGTTCGACGGTAAGAAGTTCCGCTCTGTTGCCAAAGGTGGTTTGGACTTGTCGAAGCTGGATGATGAGCAAACCAAAGAAGAGCAGAAGAAAACCGAAGAAGCCTTTGCCTCAGTGTTAGAGCGCTTTAAAAAGGCGCTGGGTGAGCAGGTTAAAGATGTTAAGGTTAGCCATCGTTTAACCGACAGCCCGGCCTGTGTGGTGACCGATGAGTTTGATATGAGCACTCAGATGATTAAGCTGATGGAGTCGGTAGGGCAGAAGGTGCCAGAGGTGAAACCGATTTTTGAGCTGAATCCGGAGCATCAACTGGTGAAACATATCGCCGACGAGCAGGACGAAAGTCGCTTCCAGCAATGGGCGGAAGTGCTGTTTGAACAGGCGTTACTGGCCGAGCGTGGCAGCCTGAAAAACCCGGCCAGCTTTGTCACCCGCTTAAACAGCCTGTTACTATCTTTGGCTAAATAAGCGCTGCTAATCACTAAAAAGGGCTGGCTTGACCAGCCTTTTTTTATATCTATTACTAAAAATTATTCTATATCATTTAATTACTGTGCGTCCTGTCTATACTTTATAACGATAACATCATAATGACGGACAGGTGAACTATGCAGCAGTTATGGCAACGTCTTGGCTTTGGCGGCCGTTTAACCCTTAGCATGATTTCATTATTTCTGGCAGCTATTTTGTTGCTGACCAGCTTACTCTTTATTCGCTATCAGGAATCACAAACCCAGGGTGTCGTCAGCTCACTGCAAAGTGCGGCAGAGCTAAATGCCCAGGCTTTTACGGATTGGCTGCTGGTGCGACAGGAAGAAATGCGCTTTCTGGCCACCTTACCGTCCGTCCAACAACTTGAGTTGCCGCTGGCAACTGAGTTGATGCAGCAATTGGCGCAAAATAGTGGTTTTTATGACACCATCTTTGTCGTTGGCCCCGATGGGATCGGTATGGCTGGTGTCAGCTTTGCCAACGGTCAGGCAAAGGCCCTGACAGAAACCGAAGCCAACAATTTTAATGTGGCTGATCGCGCCTGGTTTAAACAGGCGATTGCCGGTCAGAATACCTTTTCACAGCCAGTTGTGTCACGCGCGACCGGCCAGACAGTCAGTACCGTGGCTATCCCTATCCGCCAGCAAAATCAGATTGTCGCCGTCATGCGCGGCGCGGTCAAGCTGGATACTATCTTTGCCAAAGTCAATGAGCTTAGCCGCAACAATTACACCGAGATTTACCTGCTGGATACAGCGGGTAAGGCGATTATCACCGCACCCTCAGTACCAAAAGATACTGAGTTAACGACTCAGGCTGCGGCGGCGACTAAACAGCAACAAAGTGGGGTTGGCTTATATCAAAATGCTGCCGGCACAGCGGTGATTGGCAGTTATCAGTTTATGCCAATGCTGGGTTGGAGCCTGGTGCTGGAAAGCCGGCAGCAGGAAGCACTGGCAGAGGTGCGGGCGATGTTTTGGACACTGGTGATTGCCGCCATGTTGGTATTAGGGGTAGCAACTATCGTCTGTCTCTGGTTAGTGAAAAAAGTAACCCGCACCCTGGGTGGCGAGCCGGAGTATGCCGCTGCTGTGGTACAGCGGGTGGCAGAGGGAGATCTGAGCGGCAGCATCAATTTGGTGAGCGGTGATCAGCAAAGTTTACTGGCGGCAATTAGTCAGATGCAGCAACGCTTAAAACAAATGCTTGCAGATGTCAGCAATTACTCGGATCAGGTCGCGGCGGCGGCGACTGAGTTGTCACAGATTAATCAGCAAACCAGCGCCGGTATGCAGCAGCAAAATACAGAAATCAGCAGTGCTGCCGTTGCAATGAACGAAATGACCAGCACCCTGGAGGAAGTGTCACGTAACACCCAGCAAGCGGCGGATGCGGCTGCGATGGCCGAGCAACAAAGTAACACCGGGCGTCAGGTGGTGAGTACCACGCTTCGGGATCTGGCTGAATTATCGGGTAATGTCAGCAGTGCGGCAGCTATTATTCGTTTGTTAAAGCAAGACAGTGATCAGATCGGTAATATTTTGCAGGTGATCGAAAGTATCGCTGAGCAGACGAATCTGTTGGCGCTTAATGCAGCCATTGAAGCTGCGCGCGCTGGTGAAAGTGGTCGCGGTTTTGCGGTAGTGGCCGATGAGGTCCGTACTCTTGCCAGCCGGACTAAGGATTCTACGACTGAAATTAAACAAATGATTGATAAGTTGCAGCAAGGTACTGAAAATGCCGTGAAAGCAACAGAGAATAGCGAGAAAGCGGCGAAAAACACCGCAGAACGCGCCACTGCGGCTGATCAGGCGTTAGCGGCAATTTATGAAGCGGTTGAGCTGATTAGCAGTACCACCCATCAGATTGCCACGGCAACCGAACAACAAACCATCGTCTCACGGGATATTAATCAAAATTTTCATAGAATCAGTGATGTAGCCTATCAAACCAATGACAATGTCAGTCAATCGGCGCAGGCCAGTAATGCGCTGTCGACGCTGGCAGAACAACTGCAGGAGCTGGTAAAACGCTTCAGACTTTAGTCGCAGAACCAGGCTGGCGAAGGCAACAAAATAGCCATTTTTTGCCCTTTGCCAGCGATTCACTGCTGAATTGGCTGCTCTGCTCAAGCTATCGACTAAAGGCGAGGATTGGCGCAGTGTCAGGTAGCACCAGTTGACAAATTTCTTGTTTCACCCGGCGCATTATGCAAAGATTAGACCCGGTAAAAATTACAGATTAATCCCAGGATAAGAGGGTAAAGGCTATGCGCATAATTTTGTTGGGCGCCCCGGGTGCCGGTAAAGGAACTCAGGCACAGTTTCTGATGAGTAAATACGGTATCCCACAAATTTCGACTGGCGATATGTTACGGGCCGCGATTAAAGAAGGTTCGGAACTGGGATTAGCGGCGAAAAAAATTATGGATGCCGGCCAGTTAGTATCGGATGATCTGATTATTGGGCTGGTAAAAGAACGTGTAGCCAAAGCCGATTGCGCCAAGGGTTTCTTGTTAGACGGTTTTCCCCGTACTATTCCGCAGGCTGATGCGATGCAGGAAGCCGGTATCAAGGTTGATCATGTTATTGAGTTTGATGTACCGGATGATGTGATTGTAGAGCGGATGAGTGGTCGTCGGGTGCATCCGGCATCGGGGCGGGTGTATCATCTGGTGTATAACCCGCCGAAAGTGGCAGGTAAAGACGATGAAACCGGTGAAGACTTAGTGATCCGGGCGGACGATGTCGAAGAAACGGTACGCAAACGGCTGGCCATTTACCATGAGCAAACCGAATTATTGGTCGGTTACTATCGTAAAGCGGCTGAGCGGGGTGAAACCCGTTACCATCACCTGGATGGCACCCAACCGGTTGAACAGGTTAGTCAGCAACTGATTAGTCTGTTGGGCTAGGCGCCTGGCGCTTGAGCAGAAACCCGGCTGACGCCGGGTTTTTTGTTGTTAGTTAGGTAGTACTTTACGTAAGGCCTGTAGTGCCGCGTCATAGTCTGGCTCTTGTGCCAGCTCCGGCACGAGTTGCTGATAAGCGACTTTACCCTGCTGATCAATGATAATAATCGCCCGGGTCAGCAACCCCATATCTTTAATCAGTAAGCCATAGCTACTGCCGAAATCACGCCACACTGCGTCCGACAGCACCGCCATACTTTCTACCTGTTCCTGCTGACAAAAACGCTTTTGGGCAAAGGGCAGATCGGTACTGATCGTTAATAGCCGCACTGAGTCCGGTAACTTGGCGACTTCGTCATTAAAACGTTTGGTTTGCAACGAGCAGATACCGGTATCAATACTGGGCACTACGCTAATCAGCACCGGCTTGCCGCGATAGTCCGCCAGCGATACTGCTTTGAAATTATTGTCAACTACCCGGAAGTCCGGTGCCGTTTGCCCGGTTTTAAGTTCGTCTCCTAACAGCACCACTTGTTGGCCGCCAGCCGTGACATTACTGATCCGCGCCGGTAACTTAGCAGTCAGATCCACAGCCAGCGCGGCCGGCTGGCTAATGAAAAAACACAGTGTTACTAGTAGCTTGGTATTAATCAGATTTTTTTTAAACATTTTGCTGCTCCATGGATCAATCAAGGCTATGATAGTTTCAGACCGCCCAGATGCGAGAAAGTTATGACACCAGCCGTGTTAATTTGTGATGACTCAAATTTGGCCAGAAAACAGTTGGCCAGGATCTTACCACAGCAGTGGCAAGCTGCCATTCAATTTGCCGGCCATGGTGCAGATGCGCTTGCGACCTTAAAAAAGCAGCCTATTGATTGGTTATTCCTGGACCTGAATATGCCTGTTATGGATGGTTATCAGGTGTTAGCGGAATTACAGAAACTACAATTGCCGCTGCAAATTGTGGTGGTGTCAGGCGATATTCAACCCGAAGCGCACCAGCGGGTAATGGCAATGGGAGCCCGGGCTTTCCTGAAAAAACCAGTTGATCCGCAGCAACTTGCCGCTCTGTTACAAAGTGAAGTTGCGCCAGCCTCTGAGCGCAGTAAGGTGGTCACTCCTCCCTGGGCCTCTGATTTACAACAGTTAGATCCGCAATTACGCGATGTGTTTCAGGAGATTACCAACGTCGCGATGGGGCAGGCTGGTGATTTGCTGGCACGGCTGCTGCAGGTATTTGTCAAGCTGCCGATCCCGAATGTGAATTTAATTGAAGTTAGCGAGCTGACAATGGCGCTGGCTTCCATAGCACCGGATAGTCAAACCTCAGGCATTTGTCAGGGTTTTATTGGCAGTGGTATCGCCGGTGAAGCCTTATTGATCCTGACAGATTCCAGTTTTAGTGATATTGCCCGTTTATTAAATTATCAGGGCGAACTCACCACAGCGGTTGAACTGGAGCTGTTGATGGATATTGCCAATATCCTGATTGGTGCAGTGTTAAAAGGTATCGCCCAGCAGCTGGATATCAGCTTTAGTCAGGGCCACCCTGTGGTATTAGGGCAGCATGCGCCTGTCAGCGAATTAATTAAAGCTAACGCCAAACGCTGGCGCAAAACCCTGACGATTGAGCTGAGTTATGGTATCGAAGGCTTTGATATTCATTGTGATTTGCTATTGTTATTTACCGAAGACAGCCTGAAAACCTTCCGCTACAAGTTGGCTTTTTTATTGGATGATGCAGAATGACACAACAAGATTTTGGTGCCTCTGAGCTGCACTGGTTGATGGATATGCTGCAGACCGTCGATGTCGGGCTGGTTGTAGTCAATAATAACTATCAGATCCAGTTGTGGAATGGTTTTATGGAAAATCACAGCGGGCTGATGCCAAGGCAGGTGCGGGAGCGCAGCTTATTTGACTTGTTTCCGGAAATTGATGAAGAGTGGCTGCGGCGAAAATGCGATCCGGTTTTTTTGCTAAAAAACCGTGCCTTTACCATCTGGGAGCAGAAACCTTATATTTTCCGCTTTAAAAATTACCGCTCCATTACCGGCCATGCTGACTATATGTATCAGGATAGCACCATCTTTCCTTTGACCAATACCAGGGGCGAGGTTAGCCATCTGTGTTTTATTATTTATGATGTCACAGATGCCGCAGTCAGTAAGCTGGAGTTGCAATCAATGAATGGGCAGTTGCGTCAGCTATCGACCACCGATTACCTGACACAGATGCGCACTCGCGGTAACTGGGAAGAAAGCCTGAAGCAGGAATTTAACCGCTTACAACGCTATCCACAGCATAGCGGCACCCTGATCATGTGCGATATCGATCATTTTAAACGCATTAATGACAGCTATGGTCATGCTGCTGGCGATCTGGTGATCAAAAGTGTGGCAGAAGTGATCCGTAAGAGTTTGCGTAGCACAGACATCCCTGGCCGCTATGGTGGCGAAGAATTTGCCATTCTGTTACTGGATACCAGCGCCGATCAGGCGAACTATCTGGCGGAGCGGATCCGGCGTAAAATCGAACAATTGGAGCTGAATTATCAGGGCCAGTCTATCCGTTTAACCATGAGTTTTGGCCTGGCTGAGCGGCAGGTCGAGTTGCAGGACTACCTGCAATGGCTGGATGCCGCTGACAAAGCGCTCTATACCTCTAAGGCAGAGGGCCGTAATAAGGTCAGCCGTTATCAGGGTAATGTGTAAACGTCTTAAACTACTGCTGTGCCGGGCAACTGGCCAGCAGTTTACAGCTACCATCCTGTTGTAGTTGCTCCAGTTTCACGTCAAAGCCCCATAAGCGGTGTAAATGCCGCATCAACTGGTCGATAGCACCGCCCAATGGGATTTCGTTATGCGGGGTATAGCGCAGCGTTAAAGCCCGATCACTGCTGATATTCACTTGCTGCACCTGAATATTTGGCTCCAGCTGGCTCAGATTATATTGCGCCGACAGCATTTGCCGGATCTGTTGATAACCTTCGGCATTATGGATCGCACTGACTTCCAGGCTGCTGTCCTGGCTATCGTCAGTAATGGCAAACAGATGAAAATCCCGGATCACCTTAGGTGACAGATACTGGCTGATAAAGCTCTCATCTTTAAAGTTTTGCATTGCAAAATGCAGGCTTTCCAGCCAGTCGCTGCCGGCCAGTTGCGGAAACCATTCACGATCCTCCGCAGTGGGCTGTTCACAGATGCGCCGCAGATCGGTAAAGATGGCAAAACCCAGCGCATAGGGGTTAATGCCGGAATAGTATTTACTGTTGTAAGGCGGTTGCAATACTACGCTGGTGTGGCTGTGTAACACTTCCAGCATAAAGCGATCACTGACCCGGCCTTCATCATACAAATGCTGCAGCAAGGTATAGTGCCAAAACGTCGCCCAGCCCTCGTTCATTACCTGGGTTTGTTTTTGCGGGTAAAAGTATTGCGAGATCTTGCGTACGATACGCACCAGTTCACGCTGCCAGGGTTTTAACAGTGGTGCATTTTTCTCGATAAAGTACAGGATATTTTCCTGTGGTTCGGCTGGAAAACGCGCCTCGGCCGGATTGCTGTTGGCCTTTGCCGGTAGCGTGCGCCAGAGTTCATTGACCTGGGATTGCAAAAAGGCTTCCCGCTCCTGCTGCCGGCGCTGCTCTTCGGCCATTGAGATCTTCTGTGGTCTTTTGTAGCGATCCACACCATAGTTCATCAGCGCATGGCAGGAATCGAGAAAATCCTCCACCTCGCCAATACCATATTTTTCCTCACACTGGCTGACATAGTTTTTCGCAAATACCAGATAATCGATAATGGAGCTGGCATCGGTCCAGGTGCGGAATAAATAGTTGTTTTTGAAAAACGAATTATGACCATAACAGGCATGGGCCATCACCAGTGCCTGCATTGGCAAGGTGTTTTCTTCCATCAGATAGGCAATGCAGGGGTCGGAGTTAATAACGATTTCATAGGCCAGCCCCATATAGCCTCTTTTATACTGTTGCTCACTTTGGATAAATTTCTTACCAAAAGACCAGTGATGATAACCAATCGGCATGCCGATACTGGAATAGGCATCCAGCATCTGCTCGGCGCTGATCACCTCGATTTGATTGGGGTAAGTGTCCAGCTGATAATAGGCCGCGACCCGGGCGATCTCCTGCTGATACTGGGTTAACAGTTCGAAACTCCAGTCTGGCCCGTCTGGCAGACAAGGCCCTTTGCTTAAGGCGACACTACGCATTTTGCCTCCCTCGATCAGGCTGCCTGTTTCTTAAATAGCTCCCGGAATACCGGGTAGATATCGCTCACCTCACGGATATGCTGCAGCGCCAGCTTGGGCTGACTTGCCCGCAGGCGTTCATATTGCTCCCACAGCGACTGGTGCGCCCGCGGGGTAATTTCGATATAGGCATAATAACGTACCGCAGGCAGGATCTGTTTACTTAGCAGTTCGGCACAAAGCGGACTGTCTTCTGCCCAGTTATCGCCATCTGAAGCCTGGGCGGCATAGATATTCCACTCTTGCGGATTAAAGCGCTTGGCAATGATTTCCTGCATCAATTTTAAGGCCGAGGAAACAATGGTACCGCCGGTTTCCTGGGAGTAAAAAAACTCCTGCTCATCCACTTCCTTAGCTTGCGTATGGTGACGGATATAGACCACTTCGACATTTTTATAGCTGCGGCTTAAGAACAGATATAGCAGAATATAAAAGCGTTTGGCCATCTCTTTGGTGGCCTGATCCATTGAGCCAGAGACATCCATCAGGCAAAACATCACCGCCTTGCTGGTTGGCTCCGGTTTTTTCTGGTAGTTACGAAAGCGCAGGTCAAAGCTATCAATAAAGGGTACTGCCGCAAGTCGCTGTTTTAGTTCACTGATCCGCTCCAGTAGCGCGCGTCGTGCCAGTTCATCCGGCACCGCGGCCTGTTCCAGCTCGGCCAATTCAGCCTCGGCTTGCCTTAGCTGTTGCTTTTTATTGGCAGACATGGCGATGCGGCGCGCCAGCGAACCACGTAACGAGCGCACGATATCAATATTGGCCGGTACCCCCTCGGCCCGGTAACCAGCGCGGACCGTTTTATACTGTACCAGTTTATCCAGTTGATTATGTTTTAAATCCGGTAGCGCCAGATCTTCAAACAACAGATCCAGATATTCGTCCTTGGAAATGGCAAACACAAAGTCATCGCTACCTTCACCATCGGCGCTGGCATCACCTTTGCCACTGCCGCCTGCACCGCCTTGTGGTCTGGGAATGCGATCGCCGGGGCTAAACTGGTCGTTGCCCGGATGCACCCGTTGCTTTACGCCGCCCTGGCCCTGATGAAAAAACGGCTCAGTAATGTCGCGTGCCGGAATACTGATACTCTCGCCACTGCTCAGGTCAGTTACGCTGCGTTTACTGATGGCGTCCGATACGGCCTGTTTAATCTGCTGTTTATAGCGCCGGATAAAGCGCTGGCGATTTACCGCGCTTTTATTCTTACCATTTAAACGGCGATCGATAAAATGCGCCATACACCCTCCGGAGCTACTGTGATTTACGTACCCGTAAATACCATTCCGACAGTAGCCGGACCTGTTTACGGGTATAGCCTTTCTCCATCATCCGGTTAACAAAGTCGTCGTGTTTTTTCTGATCCTCGGTACTGGTTTTGGCATTAAAGGAAATGACAGGTAACAGTTCTTCGGTGCTGGAAAACATTTTTTTCTCAATCACCGTGCGTAGTTTTTCGTAACTGGTCCACAGCGGATTCTTACCATTGTTTTTGGCCTTGGCCCGCAGCACAAAATTGACTATTTCGTTGCGGAAATCTTTTGGATTACTGATGCCGGCTGGCTTTTCAATTTTCTCCAGCTCGGCATTCAGCGCCGCCCGATCAAACAGTTGACCGGTTTCCGGGTCCCGGTATTCCTGATCCTGGATCCAGAAATCGGCATAGATAACATAGCGATCAAAGATGTTTTGCCCATACTCCGAATAGGATTCCAGATAAGCGGTTTGAATTTCTTTACCAATAAATTCGACATATTTCGGGATCAGATAGCCTTTCAGGTGCTCCAGATAGCGTTCGGCGGTGTCTGCCGGAAATTGCTCCCGTTCAATTTGCTGTTCCAACACATAAAACAGGTGTACCGGGTTGGCGGCAACTTCGGTTGAGTCAAAATTAAAAACCCGTGACAGGATCTTAAAGGCGAAGCGGGTCGATAAACCGGTCATACCCTCATCGACACCGGCAAAATCGCGATACTCCTGATAGGACTTGGCTTTAGGATCGGTATCTTTCAAGCTTTCGCCGTCATACACCCGCATTTTGGAGTAGATACTGGAGTTTTCCGGCGTTTTCAGTCGGGATAATACCGCAAACTGCGCCAGCGAGCTCAGAGTGCCGGGGGCGCAAGGCGCCTGACTGAGCTCACTGTGCTCCAGCAGTTTCTGGTAAATTTTCATTTCTTCACTGGCGCGCAAACAATAAGGTACTTTGACAATATAAACCCGGTCCAGGAAGGCTTCGTTATTCTTATTGTTGCGGAAGGTTTGCCATTCGGACTCGTTACTGTGTGCCAGAATAATGCCATCAAACGGCAGGGCCGCCAGCCCTTCGGTGCCATTGTAGTTACCTTCCTGGGTCGCGGTCAGCAGTGGATGCAGCACCTTAATTGGCGCTTTGAACATCTCCACAAATTCCATCAGGCCCTGATTGGCACGGCAAAGCGCACCGGAATAGCTGTAGGCATCGGGATCGTTTTGGGCAAAGTGCTCCAGCTTACGGATATCGACCTTACCGACCAGGGCGGCAATATCCTGATTGTTTTCATCTCCCGGTTCAGTTTTGGCGATGGCGAGTTGATCCAGAATAGAGGGATTGCGTTTCACCACCCGGAATTGACTGATATCGCCATTGAACTCATGCAATCTTTTACTGGCCCAGGGTGACATAATGGCTCGCAGATAGCGTTTGGGGATGCCATATTCCTGCTCCAGCAGGGCGCCATCCTCCGCTGCATCGAACAGACACAGCGGGTGGTCCTGTACCGGCGAGCCCTTCAGGTAATAAATCGGGACTTGCTGCATCAGGGCCTTTAGCTTTTCGGCCAGCGAGGATTTACCGCCACCCACAGGCCCCAGTAAATAGAGGATTTGTTTGCGCTCTTCCAGCCCTTGCGCCGCATGCTTGAGATAGGAAACGATTTGTTCGATGGCCTCTTCCATACCGTAAAATTCATGGAAGGCGGGGTAGCGGGCGATCAGACGGTTTGAAAACAGGCGGCTGAGCTTAGAGTCCTGCGAAGTATCAATCAGCTCGGGTTCGCCAATCGCCTGCAGCAGACGTTCAGCGGCACTGCTGTAGCAGCTTTTGTCTTTTTTACACAGCTGCAGAAACTCCTGCAGGCTCATTTCCTCTTCTTTGGTGGTTTCGTACCTGGTTCTGAAATGCTCAAAGATCCCCATAAATACCTCCAGCCCATCGTCCGGCATGACAACTTTTACGCTAGTTGGGCAGCCGTATTAGTTACCCGTATTGGCAGCTAACGCCCAAACTACTCACTTTAAGGGTAGACACTAAAGCGCTGTTTTGCCCAATGTTTCAGTAAAAAATCGTTACTGGGTAATGGTACGCTTTGTCTCGATAAAGGGTTCAGTTGCTTTTTTGAGCTAAAGTGTTGGTAAAAGGTTCAGCCCGAACGGGGCAGGAGCGCAGATAAAAAAATACCCGGCAGTGGCCGGGTATCAGAGGCAGGAATTGCAGCGTTACTTAGCGAAGTTCGCTGCAGCAAATTCCCAGTTCGCCAGGGCCCAGAATGCATCCAGGTAAGTTGGGCGGGCATTGCGGTAGTCGATGTAGTAAGCGTGTTCCCACAGGTCAACTGTGATAATTGGCGTTACTGCAGCGTCCTGAATTGGTGTGCCGGCGTTGCTGGTATTGACAATATCCAGGCTGCCATCAGCCTTTTTCACTAACCAGGTCCAGCTGGAACCGAAGTTATTGACCGCTTTGTCATTAAAGGCAGCTTTAAAGGCATCGAAAGAGCCCCACTTAGCGTTGATGGCATCGGCCAGGGCGCCAGTTGGTTGTCCGCCACCATTTGGTGATAAGCAGTGCCAATAGAACGTATGGTTCCACACCTGAGCTGCGTTGTTAAATACGCCACCTTCGCTGTTACGGATAATTTCTTCTAATGACTGGCTGGCAAAAGGCGTGCCTTCAATCAGACCATTCAGCTTAACGACGTAGGTGTTGTGGTGCTTACCGTGGTGATATTCCAGGGTTTCAGCAGAAATATGCGGCACTAAAGCATCTTTTGCGTATGGTAAGGCGGGTAATTCAAAGGCCATTGTAGCTCTCCGTTCGTTGTTTAAAGTGTCTGCATGGCGTAGACTACAAAACCTGACTAAAATACTCAAGTTTTATACCTGCCGGCCTGCGTTTGCCTGCAATCATTATAGCCGCAGGCGCTGTTGTTGGTTCAGACAATATTGGGCACTTTCTGCAAATCTCAAGTGCGGGCGAGGGGCAGAAGGAGTAAAATAGGCCAACTTTCATCTTAATCCGAGAGGTAGTAATGGAAACGTTAGACAAAATCAAACAACAAATCGCCGACAACCCGATCCTGTTGTATATGAAGGGTTCGCCAAAATTCCCCAGTTGTGGCTTTTCGGCTCAGGCGTCACAAGCGCTGATTGCCTGTGGTGAGCAGTTTGCCTTTGTCGACATTCTGCAGCATCCGGATATCCGGGCCGAGCTGCCAAAATACGCCAATTGGCCGACTTTCCCGCAGCTGTGGGTAGAAGGCGAGCTGATTGGTGGTTGTGATATCGTGCTGGAAATGTTTCAGCGCGGTGAGTTACAACCGCTGATCAAAGCCACGGCTGAAAAGTTTAAAACCGAACAGCCAGCGGCGGAATAAACCTTCAGTAAGACACGGCAGATCCTTTATGCCGTGTCTTCAGTCTCTTCGTCCTGTTCCTCATCGGCCGGTAGCGCATTGCTTAGTGGCCAGCCT
The DNA here is from genome assembly GCF_025377695.1 of Alishewanella sp. BS5-314. Taxonomy (NCBI): domain Bacteria; kingdom Pseudomonadati; phylum Pseudomonadota; class Gammaproteobacteria; order Alteromonadales; family Alteromonadaceae; genus Alishewanella; species Alishewanella sp. BS5-314. The sequence goes on along the minus strand of NZ_JACEHJ010000002.1, from coordinate 1,678,906 downwards.
CCCAGTTGCTGCCATTTATTCACGATGTAACAGAACAGCTCCGCGGTACGCTCGGTGTCATACAGAGCGCTATGGGCTTCTTTGGCATTAAAGGCAATTCCCGCCTGTTGGCAGGCTTTGGCCAGGACCGTTTGCCCCAGCGCCAGCGCCGCCAGGCTGGTGGTATCAAACGAAACAAAAGCATGAAACGGCGAGCGTTTATAATTTAAGCGGCTGATGGCGGCATTAAAAAAGCCTTGGTCAAAAGCCGAATTATGCGCCACCAGGACAGAGCGCTGACAGCCGGCGTCTTTTTGCGCTTTGCGCACGGCCTTACAAATTTCAGTAATGGCTTCACGCTCAGGCACGGCACCGCGCAGCGGGTTAAAGGGATCGATGCCGTTAAATGCCAGTGAGCTGGCGTCCAGATTGGCGCCGGCAAAAGGGTCAACATGAAAATGCAGGGTTTTGCCGGGCTTTAACTGGCCCTCGGCGTCCATTTCCAGCAGATTTACCGCAATTTCGAGCAAGGCATCGGTTTTTGGATTAAAGCCTGCCGTTTCGACGTCGATAACAACAGGGTAGTAGCCGCGAAAACGCCGGGCTAACAGGGAAGCGCTTTTAGTTGCGCCTGAAGTCGTAGCCTTTGTCGCAGCAGAAGGTGTTGAGGTCATAGAGTCACCGTAGCAGTCAGAGGCCGGCATTATGCCAAAAAAAATGCGACAGGTCTTGTTTTGGGCATAATGCTTGCTATGGTCGTTAGGACGCTGGAGTTTTTTTGCAAACAATGGGGCAGTACATGCGGGCGATAACGCTAATCTTTAGTATCAGTGCAGTTTTGACGGCAGGCCAGCTGGCAGCAATTCCCAGCCAGTGGCGTCAATATTCTGCCACTATTGAGCAATCGCGTTGGCAACTAAGTAGTAATACGCCTCTGCAATGCCAGTTGGAGCATGAGATCCCGAATTTTGGTAAGGCGGTGTTTCGCAGTGCTGCCGGTAAAAGTCTGAATATGGACTTTGAATTACAAATGCTGCGCCGGCCTGATAGTTATGGCTTAGCGGAGGTACTGTCAGTACCCCCGCAGTGGCGTGCCGGCGAAAAAACCAAAACCCTGGCCAGTATGCGACTGTTAAAGCAGTTTAATGGTGATTTACCGAAGAAAACCGCCTGGACCTTGCTGACCGAACTGGAGCAGGGTTTTAGTCCGACCTTTTATTATAGTGATTGGTACAGCCCCTATGATAAGGTGGTGGCGGCTCTGAATCCGGTGCAATTTCCAACTCAGTATCAGGCCTTTAGCCACTGTATCGCCGGTTTGTTACCCTATAACTTTGAAGATATTGCGTTTACGGTATTAAGTTATGAGAGCGGTGGTGATCAACTAACCCGAGAATCACGTCGTCGTTTAAGCCAGATCGCGGAGTATCTGAAGTACGATCAGGAAATTGAGTCGATTGATCTGCAGGGCTATACCGACAGCTTTGGCGGACGTTGGATGAACGAGCAGTTATCGGTACAGCGGGCGCAGAAAATTAAAGATTTCTTAGTTGCTGCCGGCGTCGCGCCAGAAAAAGTGCAGATTGAAGGCTTTGGTGAGCGTCGTCATGCCGCGCCGAACGACAGTGCTCTGGGGCGGGCAGTTAACCGCCGTTTAGTATTGCAAATGGCAAAGCCCTAAGGCGTGTTAACCTTGACAACAATATTAAGCTGCAAGCGTCAATAAGCCCTGATGCAGGCTTCGACCTTGCCGTCTGTTTAACGTCGCTCCACCATCAAGGATACATCGCGCCAGCCATTGCGCTCGGCGATAATCACCCGGATTTGCTCACCGTTACGCGGAAAATTTAGCTGTAGCTGACCCGCCACGACTTTTTGCTGGCTTGGTTGCCCGAGATGTTGCAGGTAAAAGCTGAGTAATTCTTGCTGACTGGCGCGGCTGTAAAAGTGCAGCACGGCCGGCAGCTTTTGTTCCAGTCTCAGCTGTTCACGGGCATCCGCTGGTAGTGGGATACGCTGAAACTCAGCTGCCTGCGTCATTCCGATATTGAGCAGGCTGCTTGCCAATACCAGCACGGCTAAACCTAACTTACGACCAGACATAGCAATTCCTTGATTAGTTTCCTGTAATAAAAACTCTAGCAAATAATTGGGGTTAAGTCGCCGCTTTTTTATTAAAGCGTGCCGGGCTCAGTAAGTTCGCTGTGCTCTGGCTAAGTGGCCGCGGTTCACCACTGATTACAGCGGCTAAGTACTCAGCCAATAACGGTGCAAATAACAAGCCGCGGGCACCCAGACCGACATTTAGCCAAAGTGGTGCCGGCGCGGCATTGTTGTGGTAGCGACCACAGAGTGGCAGATGATCCGGTACTGTCGCCCGAAAAGCGGCTTTCGCCGAGTTAACCATTAAACGCTGACTCCAGTCAGGTGCCTGTAACTGTTGCCGCAGCTCGGCAATATTTTGGGTATCGTCTGTATCCATTAACTGTGCCGTATCTGCTGTCCGGTCAAAGGTGGCGCCAATACAGTGCAGTCCTTGCCAGGCAGGCGTCAGATAACCTTTATGACAAATTACAGTGCGCAATGGCGCCAGATCCGGCGCTTCGACATGGCTAACCTGACCGCGTACCCGATTTACCGGCAGAGCGGCAAAGGGGGCTAAGCGGGTTAGATCGGCACCGTTAGCGACCAGCAGCTGTTGTGCGGTGAGTGTCGTTGTCGCGGTATGCAGTCGCCAGCCATCTGCATGGGCACTTAACTGTTCTACGCGGCAATTAAACTGGCTGCTAAAGCCCGGCTGGGTGCTAAGGTAGCGCCACAATGCGTGGCAAAAGGCTTGCGGTGCCAGCCAACCGGCCAGCGGCAAAAAGATGCCGCCCTGCTGCAAACTCACACCAGCGAGCTCAGTGGCAGCTGCCGCATCGACAAACTGTAGTAACTCAGCTGGCCAGACCGCAGCCTCTGCCATTTTTTGTTGCCGCTCAGCCAGTTGCTCTGTGCTGGCCAGATGCAGCACACCACAGTAATCCAGCGGAAAGTCTAAGCCCAGTTGCTGACAGTGCTGATAAAACTGCCGCGCTTGCCAAAAGGCCTGACAGTGAAATAACCCTTGTGGCGTTAGCTTAACTGGCAGATTTGGATAAAGCGCACCCTGGCGATTATGTGAAGCACCCTGAGCAACTTCGGCATCGGCGCAGAGTAGCGTTACAGCAATACCCCGACGCAGCAGGGCGCAGGCGGTGGTTAAGGCTGCCAGACCACCACCGATAATGGTGACAGGAGCACTAACAGGATCGCTGTGCTGCCTGTCGGGGGATAACGACTCAGCCGGCTGTGGATGCCAGGCAATCAGCATTTCGCGCTTTTTACCAAAGCCTTTTACCTTGGCAAGCTGAAAGCCCGCTGCGCTTAGGCCGCGTTTTACCACGCCGGCACAGGTAAAGGTGGCAAGGCGGGTGCCGGGATAACTTAAGCGAAATAGCTGCTGAAATAATCCCGGCTGCCACATATCAGGGTTTTTCGCTGGCGCAAAACCATCAAGAAAGATCGCATCGACCCGATTCTGCTCCGGAACTGTGGGTAAGAGCGCATTAACATCACCCAGCCACAGATCCAGCATCACCTGGCCCCCATCCAGCAATAATCGCTGACAGCCCGCGGTGGCCGGCGGATAGGCGGCCAATAGCTGTTGGCAAAGTGGGGCTAACTCCGTATGCACACTCAGTGCCTGCGTCAGATCGGCGCGGCTTAACGGGTATTTTTCAAAGCTACTAAAATATAGCCGCTGACAGCGGGCATCCGGATACTGCCGACGATATTCCCGAAAGCGTTGCCAGCAAAGTAAGAAATTGGCACCGGTACCAAAGCCGGTTTCCAACACATGAAACCAGGGGCGAGGGTGGGTGTACCAGCGTTCTGGTAAACCGTTTTGCTGCAAAAACACGTAGTCAGTTTCAGCCAGACCGCCGTCATTGGAAAAATAGATGTCATCAAAATCGGTAGCAATAGGTGTACCCTGAGCATTAAAGTGGATCCGGGCGTGCGATAGGACAGACATAACAAACCTTTGGCAAAATTTCATCTTGTAGTTTACCGCAGCCTGAAGCAAAATTGAAAACAGAGTACAGCTGTGCGCTGAAAGCAGACCAGTTTCGCGGCGAAAGTCCGTAGAATTGCGGTATTAATTCTGCGGCCTGACTGGGCGGCAGCATGACAAAGATAATTTTTAACATTGAGCACCTGTAACGACAGGCATGGGGAGTTAGCATGAAAAGAGCCGTGATCACCGGTTTAGGCATTGTATCTAGTATCGGTAATAATCAGGCTGAGGTATTGGCCTCGTTAAAAGCGGGTAAGTCCGGTATTAGCCGTGCCGAGGAATTCGCAGAGCTGGGTTTAAGATCTCAGGTATGGGGCAATATTAAACTTGACCCCAGCGAACTGATTGATCGTAAAGCGATGCGCTTTATGGGCGATGCTGCTGCCTATGCTTATCTGGCGATGCAGGAAGCGATGCAGGATGCCGGTTTAAGCGATGAGCAGATTTCGCATCCGCGCGTTGGCTTGGTGGTTGGCTCGGGCGGCGCTTCGTCCAAAACTCAGGTTGAAGCGGCAGATATTCTGCGTGAAAAAGGCGTAAAACGGGTCGGCCCCTATGCCGTGCCGAAAACCATGTCCAGCACCTGCTCGGCCTGTCTGGCTACGCCATTTAAAATTAAAGGCGTCAACTATTCCATCAGTTCAGCCTGTGCCACCAGCGCACACTGTATCGGTCATGCGATGGAGCTGATCCAACTGGGCAAACAGGATATCGTGTTTGCCGGTGGTGGTGAAGAAGTGCACTGGACGCTGGCGATGGAGTTTGATGCGATGGGCGCCTTATCCAGCCGTTACAACGACACCCCTGAGCTGGCCTCGCGTACCTATGATGCCAATCGTGATGGCTTTGTGATCAGTGGCGGTGGCGGTATCGTCGTGGTCGAAGAGTTAGAGCATGCGCTGGCGCGTGGTGCGACCATCTATGCTGAAATTGTCGGTTATGGCGCGACGTCAGATGGTTATGACATGGTGGCACCAAGCGGCGAAGGCGCTGTACGTTGTATGCAAATGGCGATGCAAGGCGTGGACGCACCTATTGATTATCTGAATACCCATGGCACCAGTACGCCGGTGGGTGATGTCAAGGAGCTGGGCGCGATCCAGGAAGTCTTTGCCGGTAAAACGCCGGCCATCAGTGCGACTAAGGCAATGACCGGTCATGCGCTGGGTGCGGCCGGTGTGCATGAAGCCATTTACTCGCTGCTGATGCTAAAGCATAACTTTATTGCGCCGTCGATCAATATCGGTGAGCTGGATGAAGCGGCTAAAGGTCTGGATATCGTGACCCAAACCCGCGATGCGGTATTAAATACCGTAATGTCAAACAGCTTTGGCTTTGGTGGCACCAATGCCACCCTGGTTATGCAACGTTACAAAGGGTAATGCAGCGCTACAAAGCGTAATGCCACGCTACAACGGCTAACTGCAGCTGTTATAACTTAAGGCGCTGACATCAGCGCCTTTTTTCTTGCTCAAGTTCAGTTCTTGCGACACGACTTTTCTTGCTAGAATGCACGCATCCGAACAACGGGGCCGATAATGAAAATTTACGCTGATGAAAATATGCCGCTGGTGCGCGAGTTTTTCGCCGACCTTGGCGAGGTAACGACCTTTGATGGCCGTAACGCACAGGCTGAGGCATTACGCGAGGCCGATATCCTGCTGGTGCGTTCGGTGACGCCAGTCAATGCCAGTTTGCTGTCACAGAATAACCGCTTACGTTTTGTCGGCACGGCCACTATCGGTACTGAACATGTTGATACTGACTATTTAGCCTGCCGGCAGATTAGCTTTAGTTCGGCGCCCGGCTGCAATGCCCAGTCGGTGCTGGAATATGTGCTGAGCAGTTTATGGTTTTTGGCTGAGCGTTATCAGTGGTCATTGCAGCATAAAGTGCTGGGTATTGTCGGGGTCGGTAGCATCGGCCAGCGTTTAGCAACCGCGGCAAAGGCGCTGGGGATCCCGCTGCTGCTCTGCGATCCGGTGCGAGCTGAGCGCGAAGCGGATTTTCCACATACCGATTTTGCGACCTTGTGTCAGCAGGCCGATATCATTAGTTTTCATACCCCGCTTGAAAAAAACGGGCCTTATCCCAGCTACCATTTATTGGATGCCGAACACCTGGCGCTGTTAAAGCCCGACTGTGCCCTTATCAACGCCTCGCGTGGCGCCGTGATCGATAATCAGGCGCTGCTAACGGCGCAACAACAGCAGCGTCGGCCGCTGGTGCTGGATGTTTGGGAACAGGAGCCGGATATCTTGTTACCGCTGCTGCCTTATTGCGATCTGGCTACAGCTCATATTGCCGGCCATAGTGTCGAAGGCAAGGCGCGAGGTACTGAAATGCTGTATCGGCGTTGCTGTGAACTGCTGCAACAGCAGCCCCGGGTGAGTCTGGCCGCGCTCTTACCGGTACCAGCAATGGAAAAACTACAACTTTCCGCTAATTTTGGGCTTCCAGATGTCCAAAATCTCGCCAGGATGTTATATGATGTGCGGCGGGATGATGCCTTGTTCCGGTATCATATAACAGGTAACGGGTTTGACTGGCTCAGAAAGTCTTATCCTGCGAGGCGCGAGTACAGTGCGCTACAACTGAGTGGCCCGGCCTTACCGGTCTGGCTAGACTCCTTAGGCTTTAGTCGTCAGTAATAAGAGGATGCACCGCATGGCGTCGCAATATAATGTCGCAGTTTTGGGCGCGACCGGTCTGGTCGGCCAACATTTAATCGAAATTCTGGAGCAGCGTGATTTTCCGGTTGCGCAACTGTTCCCGCTGGCCAGCAGCCGCTCGGCCGGTGGTACTGTGACCTTTAAGGGTAAAAAGCTGACAGTGCTGGATGCTGAAACCTTTGACTGGAGCCAGGCACAGATTGGTTTATTCTCGGCCGGTGGCAGTGTCTCGGCGATTTATGCCCCTAAAGCCGCGGAAGCTGGCTGTGTGGTGATTGATAACACCTCGCATTTTCGTTACGAGGCGGATATTCCATTAGTGGTGCCGGAAGTTAACCCAGAGGCCATTGCCGATTACCGTAACCGTAATATTATTGCCAACCCCAACTGTTCAACGATTCAGATGTTGGTGGCGTTAAAGCCAATTCATGATGCCGTTGGTATCAGTCGGGTCAATGTGGCGACTTATCAGTCGGTCAGTGGTGCCGGACAATCGGCAGTAGAAGCCCTGGCCAGCGAAACTGCACAGCTGATGAACGGCCGGCCACTGGATGAGAAGGGACAGTTTGCCCGGCAAATCGCTTTTAACGTGATTCCGCAGATTGATGTGTTTCTGGAAAATGGTTACACCAAAGAAGAAATGAAAATGCACTGGGAAACCCAGAAAATTCTGGGCGACAGCAGCATCGCCGTTAATGCCACTGCAGTGCGGGTACCGGTATTCTATGGTCACGCCGAAGCGGTGCATATCGAAACGCGGATGCCGATTTCGCCAGAGCAGGTAAAAGCTCTGCTGGCCAATGCGCCGGGTGTGGTATTACTGGAAAATAATGCCGACTTCCCAACCCAGGTTTGCAGTGCTACCGGCAAGGATGAGGTCTTTGTTGGCCGCATCCGTCAGGATTTATCACATGAAAATGGTATAAATATGTGGGTTGTGGCCGATAACATTCGTAAAGGCGCTGCGACTAACAGTATTCAGATCGCAGAAGTGCTGATCCGCGATTATCTCTGAGTCGCGTTTCACTGTAACAGGCCGCTTTTGCGGCCTGTTTTTGTTTTGGCGGTGATAACGGCAACGGTGCTTGATAACAGAGGCTCGCCTCTGGTCAGTTTCGTGCATCTGCATTATAGTTGTCGGGCTGACTTTGAGAATGATGGAACGCTGTTTGCATAACTCTGAAATAAAGTTTGGCTTAATGACGTGAGTCTGGTTGCTCGGCTAAGGAAAACTGATGCCCGTTCGTATTTTATTAGTATTGTTGCTTGTCAATTTTTCGACGTTTGCGTTCTCGCAAAGTACGCCAACGCAGATCCGTGGCCCGAAAAGCAGCGATAATGCCTTTATCCAGCAACAGTTTGGCCCGCTAACGGCCAGCGATACCCTATGGCGGATTGCCGAGCAGGTTAAGCCCAACGACAGTGTGACCACCTATCAGGTGATGTACGCGCTTTTTCTGAAAAACCCTGGTGCCTTTAATGACGCTAACTTTAATCATTTACGGCCGGGCGCGATCTTAATCCTGCCAGATTTGCGGGAAATTCGCAGTGTCGATGCCGAGCAAGCCAGACGTAAAGCCGAACTGGATGATCAGGCTTGGGCGGAGCGTACCCGCCGTGAAGCAGAGGCCAGAGCCCGGGCGCGCGAGCAAGCCGCTAAACCTAATCAGGTGCAACAACAAGCACTGACCGAATTAAATGCGCTAAAAGATAACTATCAAAGCTCAATGCTATTGATTGAAGGCATTGCCCGCGAAAACGAACAATTACGCAGTTCTCTGGGGCGGGTGCAGCAAGAGTTAGAGGGGTTAAAAGCGCAGTTAGCGGAAGATAGCCTGTTACAGCAGCAACTGAACCAGTTACTGGAGCAACAGCAGGCAATACTGGCTGAACAGGAAGCCCGTCGTCTGGCAGAGCTGGCAGCAGCACAGGCGCAGCAACAGGCAGCCAGTGCTTCCTGGCTGAATAACCCGCTGATTTGGGCTTTGGCGGCCTCTTTCCCGGCAATTCTGGCATTAGTCGGTTTGTTGTTCTGGTTTAAACGTCGTAGTCAGAAGACCGAAGAAGTGATCAGTGCTGCGACGAAAGAGCCGGTTGCGCCAGCCGGTTATCAATCACCGGTACCGCCACTGGATAGCAGTCAGGACTTTGACGATAGTCTCTTTACACTAGACGATAGTTTACTGGACGACGCCTTTGAGCCTACCCCGGTAGCAAAAGCCAGCACCAGTGCCGCCGTAGAGGATGGACTGAGTGATTTTAGCGACGATATCTTGCTGGACGATTTGGATGTCGATGTGTTATCGACAGATGTCTTAGATGTGCCGCAGGACGATCAATTAGATTTTTCACTGGACGATGTCTCCGATGCCGAAGTCACGCCAAGCAGTGATGATTTAACTTTACCGGAGAGCGCAGATTTTAATTTTGATGCCAACAATATCTTATCTGATACTGACCTGGCCTCGCTGTTAGCGGCCGAGGACGAACCAGAAGCAGAGGAAATCATCGAGTTTGCCGAACCGGAAGCGGCGGCCGCACCGGAACTTACCCCGGCTCAGGTGGAGCGAGAGCAAACTGAGTTCACTGATCAGGATGATATTGATAATTTGCTTGAGGAAATTGAGCTGGACTGGCCACAAGATCCCGATACGCAAGCAGCAGAGCTTGCCGTTGTCGCAGAACCGGAGATCACGCCAGACGAGTTTGATGCCGGGCTGGAAGAAGACAGTCTGCAGCAAGCTGACCTCCTAGCGTCGGAGAGTATTGAGGAAATTGCCGGTGCTGAGCCCCGCTTTGATAGCTCAGAGTTAGAAGCCTTTGCCGAGCAACTCGCCGCCGAAGGTGCACAACAGGACACGACAAGTCTGGATGAGTTGTTAACCGAAGACGAAGAGCGGTTGCAGAGCGAGCTGGACGATATACTGATTCAGGCTGCAGAGCAAACTGCCATTGCCGGGCAGCATAGTGCATCAGATGAGGAAGATCACAGCACCGAGTTGTCAGACGCCGCTATCTTAGATGAGGAATGGCTGGCGGAACAGGAAGCAGAGCAAGAATTACCGCTCGTCACAACCAGCGAAGCAGAAGCCGATTTACTGGATACCATGGCTGCGCCGGAGATCGAGTCTGACGCTGAAGAGGTGCCAAGCGTTGATTTGACTGAAGCCGAAGATTTGTCGGTACAACAACCTTCAGAAGCGATGCTGGCCGTTGAGAATCCCAGCGCGGTACTGGATACCTATCCGGAACTGGATTTGTCTGATTTTGATCCGGAAGATGAGCAACAGCTTGCTTTGTTATCGCAGCAGTTGGAAAATCTGACGACGGATCCGGACGCTGAGCAGCTTGATACAGCGGTAAATGAGCTAACACCAGAAGAGCTGAATCTGACCGATTTGGAAGATAGTCAGTTTGAGCAATTATTGGATGAACTGGAGCACATAACGCCGCCAGCGGCTGAGCAGGATGAGCCTGAAGCGCAACCTGACTTAGGTAGCGCTGAGACGGAACAGCAGCAGACTGAGGTTACGCCCTCATCCGATGAGGTCTTGTCTGATACCGATTTTGTTGAAATTGATAATTTATTATCGGCGCTGGAACAACCTGATAACGACGAAAGCCGTTTTGAACAGCTGAATGTGGATGTTGGCTTGGATGAATTTGCCGATATTATCGGTGAACATACCAAGATGGATGTTGATCAGGAAGATAATGGCTTCGCCGCCAAGTTAGATTTGGTACGGGCTTATATCGAGATGGATGAACCTGAAAGTGCAACCCTGCTGATTGATGAAATCCTGACCTCAGTGGCACCTGAACATGTTAAGGACGAAGCACGTCAGCTGCGGCCAGAGTAGGTAACTGACGCTCGCTGGGTTATACTAGCCCCGAAATTTAGTAGGGGCCAAGATGCGGATAGCCTTAGGAATCGAATATGACGGCAGCAGCTTTTATGGCTGGCAACGTCAGCGCGAAGTTAATAGCGTGCAGCAGGAACTGGAAACAGCACTGGCCAAAGTGGCCAATCAGCCAGTAGAACTCTTTTGTGCCGGCAGAACCGATGCGGGTGTGCATGCCACCGGTCAGGTAGTGCACTTTGATACCGACGCAGTGCGGGATGAAAATGCCTGGGTCATGGGCACCAATGCCCAGCTGCCGGATCAAATTGCCGTGCGTTGGGCCAAGGTTGTACCGGACGATTTCCACGCCCGCTTCAGCGCGACAGCGCGCCGTTACCGTTACGTAATTTACAATCATAAACATCGTCCGGCTATTCTGCGCGCCGGGCTAAGTCATTATCATCAGCAGCTGGATATTGCACTGATGCAACAAGCAGCGCCGGCCTTGTTGGGGGAGCAGGATTTCAGTGCTTTCCGTGCCATCCAGTGCCAATCAAAAACGCCGTTTCGCAATGTGCATCATCTGCGCATTGAACGCTTTGGTGACTATATTGTCCTTGATATCAAGGCCAATGCCTTTTTACATCATATGGTGCGTAATATTACCGGTAGCTTATTAGAAATCGGCATGCGGCGGCAGCCACCTGCGTGGCTGGCGCAACTGCTGGCCAGCCGGGATCGTACCCAGGCGGCAGCAACGGCGAAAGCAGGGGGCTTGTATCTGGTGGAGGTCGATTATCCCGCGCACTATGCGATACCGCAGGTTGAGCTGGGGCCGTTATTTTTGCCACCGACCTGAACGCAGGGTAGCGTCGCGCACTACTAAGACCAGTTTTCTGTATTCTGCCCTGCTTGATTTGTGTTTTAATAGCCGCATTTTCGCCATTTCGATGGTTTTAGCGTATTTTTTGCCCGCTTCCGCCGGCAATTACCAAATTAGGAAAAGGTTATGAGTTGGTTAGAAAAGATTCTGCCCAGAACGTCATCGTCAGATCGCCGTAATATTCCGGAAGGGGTGTGGACCAAGTGCACGTCTTGCGATGCGGTACTGTATAAAGCCGATCTGGATCGTAATCTTGGGGTTTGCCCAAAGTGCGATCATCATATGCGGATCTCTGCCCGCAGCCGTTTACAGCATTTTTTTGACACGCACTCAACTACCGAGCTGGCAGCTGAGTTAGAGCCGCAAGACTTATTAAAGTTTAAAGACAGTAAGAAGTATAAAGATCGGATCGTCGCTGCCCAAAAAGAAACCAATGAAAAAGATGCGATGGTAGTGATGCACGGTACTCTGCATGGTATGCCAGTGGTAGCGGCGTCTTTTGAATTTGAATTTATGGGCGGTTCGATGGCTTCTGTCGTCGGTGCTAAGTTTGTCGCAGGCGTTGAATATGCGCTGAAACATAAAATCCCCTTTGTCTGCTTTTCTGCCAGTGGTGGTGCCCGGATGCAGGAGGCCTTGTTCTCATTGATGCAAATGGCGAAAACCAGTGCTGCGCTGGCCCGGATGAGTGAGCAGGGGCTGCCTTATATTTCGGTATTAACTGACCCTACCATGGGTGGCGTTTCGGCCAGTCTGGCGATGCTGGGTGATATCAATATCGGTGAGCCCAAGGCACTGATTGGCTTCGCCGGTCCGCGCGTGATAGAACAAACCGTACGCGAGAAACTACCGGAAGGTTTCCAGCGCAGCGAATTCCTGTTGGAGCACGGCGCTATTGATATGATCGTTGACCGGCGGAAAATGCGCGATACAATTGCCCGACTTTTAGCGAAGTTTATGCAGTTACCTGCTCCGCAGTCGGAGTAATGCATTCCGGAGAGTTATGTCTGTCCAGCCGTTGACCAGCCAATCGTGCCATACCCTGGCCGATTGGCTTTGTTATATTGAACAAAGCCATCCTATTGATAAAATTGAACTGGGTCTGCAGCGGGTAACCGAAGTTGCCAGCCGCGGTAACTTAGCTGCTTTGCCTGGCAAGGTTATCCTGATTGCCGGCACCAACGGCAAAGGCACCACAGCGCGCACCCTGGAGCAATTGCTGCTGGCACAGGGCTATCGGGTAGGCGTATACAGCTCACCGCATTTACTGCGCTTCAATGAGCGTTTGCGGATCGATGGCCAGGATGTGGCAGATGATGCCTGGCTGAGTGCTTTTCAGCAGGTCGAAAGCTTACGCCAGGAGATTCCGCTAACTTACTTTGAATTTACCACCCTGGTAGCCTTTGCCATTCTGCGTGCGGCGCAGCCGGATTTTTGTTTGATTGAAGTCGGCTTAGGCGGCCGCCTGGATGCCACCAATATTGTGGCGCCCGATATCAGTGTTATTACCACCATCGACTTGGATCATCAGGCATTTCTGGGGCCGGATCGGGAAAGTATCGGGCGTGAAAAGGCCGGAGTCTTCCGCGCTGATAAAGTCGCTGTTTGCGGCGACCTGCAGCTACCGCAAAGTGTCAGTGCCGTTGCACTGCAGACGCAGGCTAAGTTGCTGCTGATCAACCGCGATTATTATTATCAACAGCAGGCCGATAACTGGAGCTGGCAGGGACAGCAGCAGCGCAGCGGTTTACCGATACCGGCGGTGCCACTGCAAAATGTCGCTACGGCGCTGACAGTATTGGAGCAACTGGGCGTATTACCTGAGTCAGCACTATTGGCAAAGGCGTTACCCGGGCTTAGCCTGCCCGGACGTATGCAGTGGCTGCAACAGCAACCGGCAATTCTGCTTGATGTGGCGCATAATCCGCAGTCGGTGGCTTATTTGGCGAGCCAACTCCAACAACTGCGCCAACGCTATCCGCGGCTGATTGGCCTGGTGGGTATGCTGAAAGATAAGGATTTGCCCCAGGCACTACTGCCCTTGACGACCTGTATCGATGAGTGGCATCTTGTCAGCCTGCCCGGTAATCGGGGAGCCAGTAGTGAGCAACTGGCAGCGGCGCTAAATACGGTATTACCGACCGTACAGGCAACGCAACATCAGGATGTGGCCCAGGCCTTTACCCAGCTTCGTGATGCCATGGCCGCGACGGATTTGCTGGTTGTTTTTGGATCTTTTGTTACTGTTGCCGGCGTATTGGCGCTGTCGCGGGAGGAAGAATGAGTGCAAAATTTAAACATCGCTTGCTCGGTACCAGTATTTTACTGATGCTGGCGATTATATTTTTGCCGGACTTGCTGGACGGTCAAAAGCAGGTGGTGAAGGACGATTTCCAGGTCATTCCGGAGCGCCCGGAGTTTGCAGGCGTGCAGCAGGTTGCACCCTTTGATGACAGTGCCTTGACGCAAGCGCAAGTCGTCTCCGAGCAACAGCCAGAGCAGGGTGAGGTGCCGCTGGACGAACAAACGGCCAGTCGGCCAGAGTTGCCATCACAGCAATTTGCGACTGTGACTGTTGATGCGGCAGGGCAAGCGCAAACCCAGACTGCAACAACTCCGGCACCTACTACGGTAAGTCAGCCGGCGGCGGCTAACCCGCCATCAGCTACTACGCCAGCACTGAATCAGGCTGCCTGGGTTGTCAGAGTGGGCAGTTTTAGTAACCGTCAAAATGCCAATGCTCTGGTGACCAAGTTGCGCCAGGAAGGTTTTACCACCTTTACCCGCGACATTACCAATGCTAGTGGCCAGCAGTTAACCAGTGTCTTCGTTGGCCCGGAAATTCGCCGTGAAAAGCTGGAGCAGGGATTACCTAAGCTACGCCAGCTTACCGGCGTAGAGCGGTTGGTGATTAGCAATTACCAGCCAGCGGAAAATAATTAGCTATTGCACGGCGCAATTTGGTAGAATGCGCGCCGTCAATAAGCATCCTTTGGTAGCAAATGAGTTGGATTGATTTCACCATTCTGGCGATCATTGCCTTATCCGCCGTGATAAGTCTGGTCCGGGGCTTCGTAAAAGAGGCTATCTCGTTGACCGTCTGGATCGCCGCTTTCTTTATTGCCAGCTCTTACTATCCGCATCTTGCCAGCTTTTTCACTAACCTTACCGACGACACCATCAGAAACGCTGTAGCGATCGCCATTTTGTTTATCAGCGCACTGATTGTTGGTGCTTTAATTAACTATCTGATTAGCAAGCTGGTGCAATCGACGGGACTGTCTGGCACCGATCGGCTGCTCGGGCTGATTTTCGGTGCGCTGCGTGGCGTGTTAGTCGTCAGTGCGCTATTGTTTTTCGCTGATGCCTTTACCCCGGCTGCCAGCAGTGACTGGTGGCGACAATCGGTATTGATCCCCGAATTTGGTTTTATCATTGAATGGTTTTTCGAGTATTTGCAAAGCCATTCCAGTTTTATGCAAAAGCCCTAGCCGGCGAGGAAATTTCAATGTGTGGTATTGTTGGTATCGTAGGTAAGTATCCGGTCAATCAGGCCTTATATGATGGTCTGACAGTGTTACAGCACCGTGGGCAGGATGCGGCCGGTATTGTTACGGTGGATAATAATACCTTGCGCTTACGCAAGGCGAATGGCCTGGTTAAAGATGTTTTTGAAACCCGCCATATGCAGCGCCTGGCCGGTAAAATTGGTATTGGTCATGTTCGCTATCCTACCGCGGGCTCTTCCAGCACGGCGGAAGCACAGCCATTTTACGTCAATAGCCCTTTTGGTATCGCTCTGGCGCACAATGGTAACCTGACCAATGCGCATGAACTGAAAGACGAGATCTTCCGGCTGGCGCGCCGCCATGTAAATACCACCTCTGACTCCGAGGTATTATTGAATGTGCTGGCGCATGAACTGGCAGTGCAAAGTAGTATGCAGCTGGAGCCAGAGCAAATTTTTAAAGCCATTGCCAATGTGCACCGTAAGGTACGCGGTGGCTATGCAGCAGTCGCCCTGGTGATCGGTCATGGCCTTATTGCCTTCCGCGACCCGAACGGCATCCGACCACTGGTAATGGGTAAGCGGGAAACACCAGCTGGCACTGAATATATGGTGGCATCAGAGAGTGTGGCGCTGGATGCGGATGGCTTCTCCGTGTTGCGTGATATTTCGCCGGGTGAAGCGGTGTATATTACCGAGCAGGGCGAGCTGCACAGCCAGCAATGTTCAGAAAACCCAAGCTATACCCCCTGTATCTTTGAATATGTGTATTTCGCGCGGCCAGACTCGACGATGGATAATATCTCGGTGTATGCCTCCCGCGTGGCGATGGGGAAATATCTGGGCGAGAAAATTAAACGCGAGTGGTCGCATCTGGATATCGATGTGGTGATCCCTATCCCTGAAACCAGTAATGACGCAGCGCTGGAAATTGCCAGTGTCCTCGGTTTACCGTATCGCCAGGGCTTTGTGAAAAATCGCTATATCGGCCGTACCTTTATTATGCCAGGACAAACGCAGCGCAAGAAATCGGTAAAGCGCAAGCTGAATGCGATCTGGCAGGAGTTTAAAGGTAAGAATGTATTATTGGTTGACGATTCGATTGTCCGCGGTACTACCTCTGGCCAGATTATCGAAATGGCGCGGGAAGCCGGTGCCAAAAAAGTATACTTTGCCTCTGCCGCGCCGGAAATTCGTTTTCCGAACGTCTATGGTATTGATATGCCATCGGCTAATGAGTTGATTGCGCATGGCCATGACGTCGAAAGCATCTGTCAGATCATCGGTGCCGATGGCCTGATTTTCCAATCACTGCCGGATCTGATCGCCGCAGTACGTAGCGAAAATCCGGATATCAAACGTTTTGAAACCTCAGTGTTTGATGGCCATTACGTCACCAACGATATCGACCAGGATTATCTGAACCGGCTGGACCAGATGCGTAGTGACGATGCTAAAGTGGCTTCAGTTATGTCAATGGCCTCACATCTGGAAACCTATAACGAGGGTTGAGTCCGGCGCTAAGCAAACAAAAACGGCTGCCACTGGCAGCCGTTTTTTTACCTTGTCGTAGCTTGTGTGTCTTTATCGGTTAGTGTGTAAAGGCAGGGCCAAAACCCGAGCTCCATAGAATCGCTGTGGCAGCCAGTACCACCACTAACAGCACCAGACCGCAGGTCACCACTGAACTGGCATAAATAAAACCACGTTCTTCCGGGATGTGCATCAGGATCGGTACCCCGACATAGAGCAAATACACCGAATAGGCTAGCCCGGCCAGACCAACCATCATTACAAACCACAGCTCAGGATACAGCGCGGCTAAACCCACCATAAACAGTGGCGTTGAGGTATAGGATGCCAGCTCCAGCGTTTGGGTATAAGTGGGTTCAGCGCCAAAGGTATGGGCCATCCAATGTGCTAATAAGCCCAGTGCAAAGACACCGGCAATCAGGGCGATATACATTGCCACCGCCATCAAGCGTGCGCTTTCGGCGGTTAAAAAGATTCTTTCACCCACACCGATGCTCCAACCCAGATGCACCGCTGAATAATAGGCACACAAAGAGGGGATCAGCGCGATCAATAAAATGTGAATCATGCTGTAGCGGAAACTTTCGTGTCTGGCATCAATCGTATGCCACTCTTCTTTCGGGTGGGCATACAAGCCCCATAAATGGTTTAGTATCATAATTATTATCCTTATTACTGCAAAACTGCACCCTTGTCCGGGCAATAACGCAGTTGCCCGTAGTTAAGTTATGACTGATGGTCAGAACTTCGTCAAGCCTGGCGTTGAATTTTTAAACACCAGCGAAGCAGGCTATCGGAAGCTGCTGGCGGCGCTGTAACCTATTCGGTATACTTTGCCGCTGATTTTTAGAGCGGTTATCTGATGCAAAGTTGCGAATATCAACAGCTGTTGGCACCGATCCAGCAGTTTCTTGGCTGTGTTACCCCTGATGCCTGGTTAGTACAAGCGGCGAGGCCCGAGTCTTTACCGGTATTGCTGACGGATCATCTGATCTGTGAGTTAAAAGCGGCACAATCAGCGATGTTTTTGATTCGTCGCTATGCGGTAGACGAACAAAGCGCTGAAGCCTTATTGCAATGGCTAAAGCCATACGAAGATTTTACCTACCGCCAGCTTGGCGACTGGCAGCAACTGGCCGAACATAAGCTGAAAAAGTCGATGCTACCCAAAGCCAGCTCGGCCTACGGGCAGGATTTAATTGATAAAATGGTGCTGCTGATTAAAGAAGAGCTACACCATTTTTATCAGGTACTGGAGATCATGCAGCAGTTCGGCGTAGCCTACGACAAGATCACCTCCAGCCGTTACGCCAAAGGCTTGCTCAGGCATGTCAGTACTTTTGAGCCAAATGCGCTGGTCGATAAACTGATTTGTGGTGCCTTTATCGAAGCGCGTTCCTGTGAGCGTTTCGCCCGCTTAGCGCCTTTATTGCCTGCTGCAATTGGTGATTTTTATATTTCGCTACTGCGTTCGGAAGCGCGTCATTATCAGGATTATCTGAGTCTGGCACAGCAGATTGCCGGTAGCGATATCAGCGCGCGGGTGGCATTCTTCGCTCAGATCGAAGCTGAACTGATTTTAAGTCCCGACCCCGATTTCAAATTCCACAGTGGTGTTTACAGTGGGCCGGGGTGTCAGGGAAGCAGTATCGCCGCTGCCGCAAGTGCCACCTGATTGCGGCCAGAGTGTTTGGCCTTGTAGAGTGCAGTGTCTGCCTCCTGATAAAGAGACTCAAAAGATAGGTTGTAGCCAGTTGCAACGCCGATCGAAACCGTAACAGTTAATTGCTGACCGGCCGCACTGAACGGCGAACTGGCAACCAATTGGCAGAGTCGCTCGGCGACGGCCAGCGCGGTTTTTTGATCGGTTTCTGCCAAAAATACACCGAATTCTTCGCCGCCAATCCGGCCAAAGATGTCATATTCCCGCAATGTTGAGCTGACCAGTCTGGCTAGCTGTTGTAGCACTTCATCGCCGGCCTGGTGGCCGAAGTTGTCGTTGATGCTTTTAAAATGATCGATATCCAACAGCAGCAGCGCTATATGACAATTCAAGCGTTCACAGCGGTTTAGTTCTGACTGAACTGACGCTACAAAACTGCGGCGATTGGCAATGCGGGTTAACTCGTCGGTTAACGCCAGATCATTTAGCCGTTGTGCCCGCTCATTCAGGTGCTGTTCCAGAATTTTTTGCTTAGTGATGTCTTTGGTTTGTAGCAATATTTCACCACTGACCAGCGTTTGTTCTGAAAACAAAAACCAGCGACCATCGATCAGGTCAACTTCAAACAATCGGAACTCGCGCTGACGTCTAACCTGCTGCGCCCGGGCAAGCCATTGCTCAATATCCTGAGTTTCTATTTTTGGGCCTGTTTTTTCCTCAAAAGCCAGCCGCATAATATCGGTAAAACTTTTACCCAGCAGCTTGGTAGCACTTTGGTTAAAGGTGCCTAAGAATGCTTTATTGGCACAGACCAGAACATCATGTGCGGAAAAGATGGCGTATCCATCATGGCTTTGCTCAGCAAAGCGGGCCAGTAATTCTGCGTAGTGCTGAAACGTCGATACCATAAGTTACCCAAGCTAAGTGACCGGTTTTTAAGCATAGCTTAGTGTGATACGAATGAGATCGCTTAATCGCAAACTGCCAGTGGCTGAAACACCAACTGCCAGTGTTCAGGGCTGACTTTCAGATAGCTACTTTGCGTATACCAGTCACCCAGCACATAACGCTCTGCTGCCTGACCATTAACTTGCAGCTGATGTACTGCCGGTCTGTGGGTATGACCATGGATCAGTTTCTGCACGCCAAATTGCGCCATCACTTTTGGTACTTCTTCTGGTGTCACGTCCATAATACTGGCGGCATCTTGTCGCAGATATTGCGCTTTCGCTTTAGCACTTTTTTCGCGGGCTTTACGGGCAATCCGCTGTCGTATGCTAAGTGGTAACGACAACATCAGCGTCTGCCACCAGGGCTGATTCCACCAGCGGCGGAATTTCTGATAGGCTAAATCCAGGGTGCAGAGGCTATCGCCATGCATAATCAGCGTAGGGGTACCGTAGAGATCAATCACCTGCTGTGGCGGCAATAAGGTGATGCCGGCCTGTTTGGCGTAGCGCTGTTTTAACAGAAAATCACGGTTGCCGTGAATAAAGAATACCGGCAGCTGCTTACTAACCGCCTGCAGTGCCGCTGCAACCTCTGCCAGTAACGGTTCCGGATTGTCATCACCAATCCAGACTTCAAATAAATCACCAAGAATATAAAGCGCATCGGCTTGCTGCGTTTCAGCAGCGAGGAAATGCAAAAAGGCCTGAGTAATATCAGGCCTGTCTGCTGCCAGATGAAGATCGGCAATAAAAAGCGTATACGCCATCTGCGCCAATACCGCTTAGGCGTTATGCAGCTCAGCGCGCTCGATTACGACCGGCTCGACTGGTACATCGGCATGGCCGGCAAAGCGACCAGTACGCACTTTACGGATCTTATCAATCACGTCCATGCCTTCGATCACTTCACCAAATACACAGTAACCCCAGCCTTGCATGCTCTCTGAGCTGAAATCGAGGAAGTTGTTATCGGCGACGTTGATAAAAAACTGGCAGGTGGCTGAGTGCGGATCGCTGGTGCGAGCCATCGCAATGGTGCCTTTTTTATTTGAAACTTTGTTATTGGCTTCGTTTTTGATAGGTTTCTTGGTGTCTTTTTGATCCATATCCGGAGTAAAGCCGCCGCCCTGGATCATAAAGCCGTCAATGACCCGGTGAAAAATGGTACCGTCGAAGAAGCCATCTTTTACATAACTTAAAAAGTTCTCAACAGTAGCGGGGGCCTTGTCGGCGAACAGTTGCAGTTTAATAACGCCAAAATTGGTATGTAAGCTAACCATAGTAAAGGGTCCTGTCAGGTTAAAGTGCGTCTATTCTAGCGCAGCCGCCGTGATAAACAAAGCAAGGATAGCGGGCCTTGTCCGGCAATGTTACACTATCTCTCTTTTTACCGGGCCAGCAATTACGAGGACAGCATGCTGCAGATTTACAACACCTTAAGCCGTCAAAAAGAAGTCTTTACCCCTATTACGCCGGGCAAAGTGGGCTTATATGTCTGCGGTATTACCATCTACGATTACTGTCATGTTGGCCACGCCCGTACCTATGTCGCTTTCGATGTAATTAACCGTTATTTACGCTTTTGCGGCTATGATGTGACCTATGTGCGTAATATCACTGACGTTGACGATAAAATCATTAAGCGGGCGGCAGAAAATGGCGAAAGCTGTGATGCGTTAACGGCGCGTTTTACCCAGGCCATGCATGCCGACTTTAACGCGCTGGGCTTATTACCGGCGGATATTGAACCCACCGTGACCGGCCATATGCAGGAGATTATCCTGATGGTGCAGCAGCTGCTGGATAAAGGTTATGCCTATATCGCCAAAGACGGTGATGTGCTGTTTGATGTCAGCAAATATGACGCTTATGGCGCACTGAGCCAGCAAAATCTGGAGATGTTGCAAGCCGGTGCCCGGGTAGAAGTCTCGGATAGCAAAGATGATCCACTGGACTTTGTGCTGTGGAAAACGGCCAAGCCGGGTGAGCCTTACTGGCAATCACCGTGGGGCAATGGCCGGCCAGGCTGGCATATCGAGTGTTCTGCCATGAGTGCCAAACATTTAGGCGCACATTTTGATATTCATGGCGGCGGTTCAGACTTACAGTTTCCACATCACGAAAATGAAATTGCCCAGTCGACCTGTGCCCATGGCCATAAATACGTTAATACCTGGATCCATACCGGTATGGTGCAGGTTGATAAAGAGAAGATGTCCAAATCGCTGGGTAACTTCTTTACTGTCAAAGACGTGCTGGCGCAGTACAATGCCGAAGCCGTACGTTACTTCTTATTATCCAGCCAGTACCGCAGTCAGCTGAATTACTCAAAAGAGAATCTAGAGCAGGCACATGCGGCACTGGGCCGGCTATATAATGCGCTGCGGGATATTACGCCGGCAACTCAGGTCGATTTAAATAATGACTATGTCACACGCTTTAAAGCGGCGATGGATGATGATTTTAATACGCCGGAAGCCTTACCGGTGTTATTTGAACTGGCGCGGGAAGTAAACCGTTTTAAAACCACTGAGCCGGCCAAAGCCGCTGAGTTAGCTGCGGTGTTACAAACTCTGGCCGGCGTGCTGGGGATTTTACAGGGTGATGCCGAAGCCTTCTTAAAATCCGGCGCTTCGGATGATGAAGTCGGACAAATTGAAGCCTTAATAGCGAAACGTAACGCCGCCCGTGCGGCGAAAGATTGGGCGGCAGCCGATGCTGCCCGCGCCGAGCTGACAGCGTTGGGGATAGTGCTGGAAGATAAAAACGGTGTCACCAGTTGGCGTAAAGCTTAAAGCCTGTCGCCACAGTCAATAAAAAAACCGCTTTACCGCGGTTTTTTTATTGGCTTGATAAATTAGCGCAGCTTAGCTGGCGTCGTGATAGAGCTCACAGGCTTCCAGCGTATTTTCAATCAGGCTGGCAACGGTCATTGGGCCGACACCACCCGGTACCGGCGTGATATAGCGGGCATGCTTAACTGCATTGGCATAGTCGACATCGCCGACCAGTTTACCGCTATCCAGACGGTTGATACCGACGTCGACCACTAAAGCACCAGGTTTAACCCAATCACCCGGAATAAATTCCGGCCGGCCGACCGCCACCACCAGTAAATCGGCACGCCGCACCTGCTGCTCCAGGTTCTTAGTAAATTTATGGCATACGGTAGTGGTACAGCCTGCCAGTAACAGCTCCAGCGCCATTGGCCGGCCGACGATATTAGAGGCACCAACGACCACCGCATCCATGCCTTTGATATTGACCCCGGTGCTGTGCAGCAGGGTCATAATGCCTTTCGGCGTACAGGGACGCAGTGCCGGCATCCGCTGTGCCAGGCGGCCGATATTGTAAGGATGAAAACCATCGACATCTTTTCTGGGATCAATCCGCTCTAAAATGGCTGAGGCATCTAAACCGGCGGGCAGGGGCAGCTGAACCAAGATACCATCGACGCTTTGGTCGTGATTTAACTGATCAATCAAATCGAATAATTGCTGTTGGCTGGTATCTGCCGGCAAATCATAGGACACCGAGTGAAAACCCACTTCTTCGCAGGCTTTACGCTTGCTGCCGACGTATACCTGCGACGCCGGATCCAGACCGACTAACACCACTGCCAGACCTGGTGCACGCTTACCGGCGGCAACCCGTGCCCGAACCTGTGCTGCGACCTTATCTTTTGTTGCCTGGGCAACGGCTTTACCATCAATAATTTGTGCTGTCATGCCTGCTGAATTCCCGCCAGTTTTGAAAGCAGTATTTTCGCACAGCAGCCAGTTTTCTGCCATCCTTGATCGGCAACCGCCGCTTTTTCTCGCTTTAGGTTCAAATAATCGCCAATCGGCTGAAATTAGCAAAAAATAGTTTGACGCTACAGGTCGCGGGCGTTAATATTCCGCCCCGTTGCAGCAGTGCAGCATAGTCGGTGATTGGCGCAGCTTGGTAGCGCACTTGGTTTGGGTCCAAGGGGTCGCAGGTTCAAATCCTGCATCACCGACCAATTTTAAAACGGTTAGGTAGCGCACTTGGTTTGGGTGCTCTCGATCCAACGGGTCGAAGGTTCAAATCCTGCATCACCGACCATTTTAAAAAGCACAAATATCCCAGATAGGCGTACATTATGCGCCCGTAGCTCAGTTGGATAGAGCAACGGCCTTCTAAGCCGTGGGTCATAGGTTCGAATCCTATCGGGCGCGCCATTTGGCGAAAAGTTTCTAAAATGTGGTGGTTGTAGCTCAGTTGGTAGAGCCCCGGATTGTGATTCCGGTTGTCGTGGGTTCGAGCCCCATCATCCACCCCATCCCCCTTTAAGTCGGTGATTGGCGCAGCTTGGTAGCGCACTTGGTTTGGGTCCAAGGGGTCGCAGGTTCAAATCCTGCATCACCGACCACTTTATTTTCCCGCATTATTCACGTTAAAAATCACTTACAGTTCAGCTCCATCGTCTAGATATTCCAATCTAATATATTGTGTTCTGTGAAATCCAAATTTCGTTATTCAGCGTCTGGAGCAGTGCATCCGGCGGCCAAACGCGCCGTACAACTTTCCTGGGGCACGCCGTGAACCCATCCCTGGGGGCTCCCCTTTCGCATCCATGCGAAAGACGTCCCCAGAAAAGTGTACTCTGCGTTTACCGCCTAGTTCACTTTTTGCGAGTCGTCATGATTCAACGATGTTCGTTTAGCCCTTGGCTGCGGTAGAATTTTCGTAACAGCAGCAGGGATGCTGCGGAGGCTGAAAGGGCACAGGGATGTGATCCTTGAAGCCGGTGGAGAAAATTACTACCCAGCTAAGGGCGTTGCATTGATCTGGACGCTGCATGGTCAAACAAAACGAAAGTCTGCCCGAGCACTTTAGTGACTCAATGCTGCAACTCACTCCACACCGCTATACCCAACATTTCGCAAATTGATACCAGACTAAGCTGCCCACCGATCCTAGGCGGCACTCAGCCCGCAACATAGCCACTAAATTTGTAATTTAATTACAGTTTTTCGCTATTTCTATCGTCTATTAAAACAGCAAATATTTTGTGTTTTGATGCTAAATTTATGAATAATAATGCTTATATTAAAACGTGAACGCGATGCAAATTGTAACCAAAGTGGTGCCGGGTTACAGTTTTTGCTAGAATAGCCGGCGGAACAACCAATGGAGGAGTTATGCTTAAGCCATCCTGGCGCAGGGTAGTACTGAAAGTCGGCAGTGCCCTGATTGCGCCGGACCAAGATGGATGCAGCGAAAGATATTTGCGTCCTATTGCCGAATTTATTCAACAATGTCGTCAACTTAACCGGGAAGTGATCCTGGTTTCTTCAGGTAGCGTCGCTGCCGGTCGCCATCATTTTCAGTTTCAACATCAGCGGGTGCCAATCGCACTGAAACGGGCTATGGCTGCTGTTGGTCAAACCGAAATGATGAATTTCTGGAGCCGCTGCTTCGATTTCCCCTGTGCCCAGGTATTACTGACCCATGGCGATCTCAGTGATCGGGTGCGGCATATTAATGTTAAAAATACCCTGAAGCGGCTGTTAGATCATGGTGTTTTACCGATCGTTAATGAAAACGATACTATCGCTACCGATGAGCTGAAAGTCGGTGATAACGATAACCTGGCTGCGATGGTCGCCAGTGTGGTTCAGGCTGATGCCTTAATTATTTGCTCAGATGTGAATGGTTTATATACCGCCGATCCAAACAAAGATCCCGCCGCCAAACTGATCCCGGAAGTAAGGCAAATTACCCCGGAGATCTATGCGTTGGCAGGTGGCGCCAGCTCGCGGGTCGGTACCGGCGGTATGCGCACCAAAATTGAAGCGGCAGAAAAGGCCACCGCTCAGGGGGTGGATACTCTGATTGTCGATGGTCATCAGGCAGCAACCTTTCAGTGTCTTTTAGCGGGTAACAATCCGGGCACTATTTTCTATGGTCAGAAAATACCCTTACCGGCTAAAAAACATTGGGTTAGACATACCCTGCGTGCCAAAGGCGAAATTTGGGTCGATGATGGCTGTGTTAACGCCCTGTGTAGTCATGGCGCCTCATTATTGAGCAGTGGTATAGTGCAGGTAAAAGGTGACTTTGCGCCAGGCGATGCGGTGATTGTGCGTTGTTCGGTTAGCAAGCGCTCGATAGCTAAAGGTGTCAGCCGCTTTAGTGCCAGCCAGTTGTTTTCGATTAAAGGCCAGCACAGTGAAAAAATTGCCTCTTATCTGGGTTTTTGCCCCAATGGCAGTAATGCGGTGATCCACCGCAGTGAAATGATGTTACTGGAGAAATTATGACTAGCGATGTTGCGGCCAGTTTAGCCGCCGGTGCCGCTCAGGCCGCCAAAGCGGTTGCGACCTTGAGCACTGCTGAAAAAAATACAGTATTACAAGCTTTTGCCGACAAGATCCGCCTGGCTACGCCTGCCATTCTGGCAGAAAACCGTGCTGAAGTTGCCGAAGCGGCCGCGAATGGCACCAGTGCCGCTATGCTGGATCGCCTGACGCTCAACGAGCAGCGTATTGAATCGATGGCGGCGGCCATTGAACAAATTATTCAGTTGCCGGATCCGGTCGGGCAAAGCCGCTTTATCGAGCAGCGGCCAAATGGCATTAAAATTAGTAAGCGCCGTATTCCGCTGGGCGTAATTTGTATGATTTACGAAGCTCGGCCTAATGTCACTGCCGATGCCGGGGCCTTGTGCTTTAAAGCCGGTAATGCGGTGATCCTGCGTTGTGGCCGCGAGGCGATTAAAACCAGTCTGGCGATTGCCAGTGCGATGCGTCAGGCATTAACCGAGCATCAGTTGCCGCCTGAGGTACTGACGATAGTACCGGATCCGGATCGTAACCTGCTGTTAGCCTTATTAAAGCAGGAAGAGTATATCGACTTAGTGATCCCACGCGGTGGCGAGGGCCTGATCCGCTTTGTCACCGAGCAGAGCCGGATTCCGGTGATCCAGCATTTTAAAGGTGTCTGCCATCTGTATGTTGATAAGGCAGCTGATCCGGCTATGGCGCTTAAGCTACTGCTAAACGGTAAAGTACAGCGTCCCGGCGTCTGTAACGCGCTGGAGGGCTTGTTAGTGCATCAGGCGGTCGCGGCCGACTTTTTACCATTGGCTGCGCAGGCACTGGCCGAACATCAGGTCAAGGTGCATGCTTGTCAGCGCAGTTTGCCTTACTTTAATGGCGCTTCGCCGATTGCCGATGACGAATTTGGTCAGGAGTATCTGGCTCCGGAAATTGCGGTGCGGGTAGTGGATGATTTGGCTGCTGCTTTGGCGCATATTGATCAGTTTGGCAGTCAGCATACTGAAGTAATTTGCACCGCTGATCAGGCCGCAGCTGACCGCTTCCTCGCCAGTGTAGATACGGCGGTGGTCATGCATAATGCGTCGTCGCGTTTTTCTGATGGTGGTGAGCTGGGGCTGGGCGCAGAGATTGGCATTTCTACCAGTAAATTACATGCCTATGGCCCGATGGGGCTGGAAGCCCTGACTACTGAAAAATTTGTGGTACAGGGTGAGGGACAAACCCGCAGTTAACTGGCCGAAATAAATCTGACTTTTTGTCGCAAAAAATGCAGAAAGAACGGGCTTTTCGTTTAACGAAAGTCCGTTTTTTATTAGTTCTTACAAACACTTAAATACAGTAAATTGAAGGGCTCGACTCGCGGCTTCTAGCCCGCTATAATGCCGCGTCCAATTATTAACAGGTCAGGTTCATCCTAAGTTTGTCGACACCCGGCCAAGACAGTACGGCGTATCCAAGGCGCCTGACATTGAATTTGAGGTAAAACGATGCAAGTTTCTGTTGAAACCACCCAGGGTTTAGAGCGCCGTGTAAATATTACTGTGCCGGCAGCTACATTAGATAACGAAGTGAAGAACCGTTTACGTGACGTGGCAAAACGTCAGCGTATCGATGGTTTCCGTCCTGGTAAAGCGCCTATTTCAATCATCCAAAAACGTTTTGGCCTGGCGGTACTGCAGGAAGTGGCGTCTGAGCAAATGCAGCGCGCTTTTTACGAAGCCATTATCGAACACAAATTAACCCCAGCTGGCGCGCCAACCTTTGCACCAGAAGCGCTGGAAAGCGGTAAAGATTTGGCTTTCACTGCCACCTTCGAAGTGTATCCGGAAGTGACTGTTGCTGCACTGGATAAAGTGGAAGTGACTAAGCCAGTGGTTGAGATCTCTGAAGACGATCTGAGCAAGATGCTGGAAACGCTGCGCAAGCAACACGCCAAGTGGGAAGCCTCTGACGCCGCTGCTGCTGCCGGTGATCGCGTAACGATTGATTTCGTTGGTTCTATCGACGGTGAAGAGTTTGAAGGCGGTAAGGCCTCTAACTTCGTACTGGAGTTAGGTCAGGGCCGGATGATTCCTGGCTTTGAAGATGACATCATCGGCAAAAAAGCCGGCGAAGCCGTTACCGTTAACGTGACCTTCCCGGCAGAGTACCACGCTGAAAACCTGAAAGGTAAAGCCGCCAGCTTCGCCGTAACAGTAAACAAAGTTGAGCAGCAAGTTCTGCCTGAACTGAACGACGAGTTTGCCGCACTGTTTGGTTTAACTGAAGCCACTGTTGACGCACTGAAAGCTGAAGTGCGCAAAAACATGGAACGCGAGCTGAAGCAAACCATTAAAGGTAAAGTGAAAGAGCAGGTCATCAAAGGCTTACTGGCAACTAACGAAGTTGAAGTACCAAAAGCCCTGATCGCCAGCGAAGTTGACGTACTGCGTCAGCAAGCAATGCAGCGTTTTGGTCAGAATGTAAATCCAAAGCAATTACCAGAGCTGCCAGCTTCTCTGTTCGAAGAGCAGGCGAAAGATCGCGTTAAAGTCGGTCTGTTACTGGGCGAAATCATCAAGACTAATAGCCTGAAAGTTGACGAAGCTAAGGTACAAGAGCTGATCGATAACGTAGCGTCTGCCTACGAAGATCCGGCTGAAGTCGTGGCGTACTACAAAGGCAACAAAGAGCTGATGCAAAGCATGCGTAACGTGGCTTTAGAAGAGCAGGCGATCGAAGTAGTGCTGGCATCTGCTAAAGTAACCGAACAAGCTGCTGCTTTCGATGAGATTATGAACCCGAAGGCTGCTAACTAAGATTGACTTCTTAGGCTGGCACGGTTTTAATGGCTCGGACACCTGTTCGGGCCATTTTATTTTGCGGCACCGCTATTTCGACACCTTACAGCTTTAAGAGAAGGGATCCCAGATTATGCCAATGTCTCGTGACATGAATGAGATTGTCAACGCCTTAGTACCCATCGTCATTGAACAAACCGCCAAGGGTGAACGCTCTTTTGATATTTACTCGCGCCTGCTAAAAGAGCGGGTAATTTTCCTGACTGGCCAGGTCGAAGATCATATGGCGAATCTGATTGTCGCCCAATTATTGTTCCTTGAATCTGAAAATCCGGAAAAAGACATCTATATTTATATCAATTCACCGGGCGGTTCGGTCACGGCGGGTTTATCGATTTATGATACGATGCGTTATATCAAGCCGGATATCGCTACTGTGTGTGTTGGTCAGGCAGCCAGTATGGGCGCTTTCCTGTTATCCGGTGGTACCAAGGGTAAACGTTACTGTTTACCTAATGCCCGGGTGATGATTCACCAGCCGTTAGGGGGCTTCCAGGGCCAGGCAACGGATTTTGAGATCCATGCCCGGGAGATTTTAAGTATTAAAGAGAAGCTAAACCGCTTAATGGCGGAACACTCAGGCAAGAGCTATGAGCAAGTGTGCAAGGATACCGAGCGCGATAACTTCTTAAGCGCGCAGCAAGCCTTGGATTATGGCCTGATCGATGCCATATTAACGCAGCGGGATGCGAAATAATTTAAAGCAGGCCGGGTTTTGGCCCGGCTGGTTGAACAAGAGGTAGTTACATGTCTGATCACCGCACTGACGGCGATAAGAGCGGCAAATTACTGTACTGCTCTTTTTGTGGCAAATCACAGCATGAAGTGCGTAAGTTGATCGCAGGGCCACAAGTTTATATTTGTGATGAATGCGTTGACCTATGCAACGATATCATTCGGGAAGAGATTAAAGATATCTCGCCGAAGCGTGATACCGAAAAGTTGCCGACGCCGCGCGAGATCCGCAAACATCTGGACGATTATGTGATCGGTCAGGAGCATGCGAAGAAAGTTCTGGCGGTAGCGGTCTATAACCACTACAAACGCTTGCGAAGCATCCAGCAAAAGCAGGATGTGGAACTGGGTAAGAGTAATATTCTGTTGATCGGTCCTACCGGTAGCGGTAAAACGCTGCTGGCTGAAACCCTGGCGCGTTTACTGGATGTGCCTTTTACCATGGCCGACGCCACCACATTAACTGAAGCCGGTTATGTTGGTGAAGACGTGGAAAATATCATTCAGAAACTGCTGCAAAAATGCGATTACGACGTCGAAAAAGCGCAGCGCGGTATTGTCTATATCGATGAAATCGACAAGATCTCCCGCAAGTCTGATAACCCGTCTATTACCCGTGATGTGTCCGGTGAGGGGGTACAGCAGGCGCTGTTAAAGCTGATTGAAGGCACCATTGCTTCGGTACCACCACAAGGTGGTCGTAAGCACCCACAGCAGGAGTTTTTGCAGGTTGATACCTCAAAGATCCTGTTTATCTGTGGTGGCGCCTTTGCTGGCCTGGACAAAGTTATTGAACAGCGGATGGCGAAAGGCTCAGGTATTGGTTTTGGCGCTGAAGTGAAAAGCAAAGAAAGTAGCCGCAGCCTGACCGAAAGCTTCCGCGATGTAGAACCGGAAGACTTAGTGAAATACGGCCTGATCCCGGAATTTATTGGCCGCCTGCCGGTAGTTGCTACATTGACCGAGCTGGACCTGGATGCGCTGATGCAGATCCTGAGTCAGCCAAAGAATGCGCTGATCAAGCAGTTTGCTGCCTTGTTCGCGATGGAAGAGGTCGATCTGGAGTTTCGCGATGATGCCTTAAAAGCCATCGCCCAAAAAGCCATGGATCGCAAAACCGGTGCCCGGGGTCTACGCTCTATCGTCGAAGGCGTGTTGCTGGATACCATGTACGAATTACCGTCGATGCAGGATGTCAGCAAGGTTGTTATCGACGAGACAGTGATCCGCGGTGAGAGTCAGCCCATACTTATCTACGAGAGCAGTGAGCCGGCGGTAGCCGAATCGCATTAAAAAAGGGAGCTGCAAAGCTCCTTTTTTATCTGATGAATTGAAGTTTCCGGAAAAAGCCCCATATACTGGCTTATATCGCCTGCAGTTATTAATTTCGAGAGCTATTTCATGACCACAGAACACCAAGAAACCTTGCATATGCCGGTATTGGCATTGCGGGATGTCGTTGTTTACCCGCATATGGTGATCCCACTTTTTGTTGGCCGGGCGAAGTCTATCAAGTGTTTAGATGCGGCGATGGACAATGATAAGCAGATTTTTTTAGTGGCACAAAAAGACGCCACTCTGGATGATCCTACCGAAAAAGATTTGTATCAGATCGGTACCGTTGCCACTATTCTGCAACTGTTAAAACTACCGGATGGCACCGTGAAGGTGTTAGTTGAAGGCGGTAAGCGTGCAAAACTGAGTAAATTTACTGAGACCAAAGACAGCTTTGCGGCCTATGTCGAGCTGGTGCCAACTCAGGATATTGATAGCCGTGAGCAGGAGGTATTCCTGCGCTCGGCAATTAACCAGTTTGAAGGCTATATCAAGCTAAATAAAAAGATCCCGCCTGAGGTACTCACTGCGCTAAGTGGTATCGATGATGCCGCTCGTCTGGCTGATACGATGGCGGCGCATATGCCGCTGAAAGTCGAAGACAAACAAAAGGTACTGGAGCTGACGGATGTGACCGAACGGCTGGAGTATCTGATGGCGATGATGGAAAGCGAGATCGATATTCTGCAGGTCGAGCGCCGCATCCGCAGCCGGGTAAAAAAGCAGATGGAGAAAAGCCAGCGCGAGTACTATCTGAATGAGCAGATGAAAGCGATTCAGCGTGAGCTGGGCGAGCTGGAAGATGCACCGGATGAGTTTGAGACGCTGTCGAAAAAAATTGCAGAAGCGAAAATGCCGGCTGAAGCAGAAGCCAAGGCTAAGGCAGAGCTGCAAAAGCTGAAAATGATGTCACCGATGTCGGCAGAGGCTACAGTGGTGCGCAGCTATATCGACTGGTTAACTCAGGTGCCGTGGCAGACTCGCTCTAAAGTGAAGAAAAACCTGGCGGCCGCTGAGCAAATCCTGAATGCTGATCACTATGGCCTGGAGAAGGTCAAAGAGCGGATTATGGAATATCTGGCGGTGCAGCAGCGGGTTAACAAGTTAAAAGGACCGATTCTGTGTTTAGTTGGTCCGCCGGGTGTCGGTAAAACCTCGCTCGGACAATCGGTTGCCAAGGCAACCGGCCGCAAATATGTGCGGATGGCCTTAGGCGGGGTGCGGGATGAAGCAGAAATCCGTGGTCACCGCCGTACCTATATCGGTTCTATGCCGGGCAAAATTATCCAGAAAATGGCTAAAGTCGGGGTGCGTAACCCGCTGTTCCTGCTGGATGAAATTGACAAGATGGCATCGGATTTCCGCGGTGATCCGGCAGCAGCGTTGTTAGAGGTGCTGGATCCGGAGCAGAATGGCGCCTTTAGCGATCATTACCTTGAAGTTGACTACGATCTGTCTGATGTGATGTTTTTCGCCACCTCGAATAGCCTGAACATTCCGCCGGCCCTGCTGGATCGGATGGAGGTGATTCGGTTATCTGGTTATACCGAGGATGAAAAGCTGAATATTGCCAAACAGCACCTGGTACCAAAACAGGTTAGTCGCAATGGCTTGAAGCCGTCCGAAGTGTTGATTGAGGATAGCGCCATTATCGGCATTATCCGTTACTACACCCGTGAAGCCGGGGTGCGTAGCCTGGAACGGGAAATTTCGAAACTATGTCGTAAGGCGGTAAAGCAAATTCTGCTGAATAAAGGCCTAAAACAGGTAGTGATTAACGACGCTAACCTGGAAGAGTTCTTGGGTGTACATCGCTTTGACTATGGTAAAGCGGAAGACAGTAATCGCATCGGCCAGGTTACCGGCCTGGCCTGGACTGAAGTTGGCGGCGACTTACTGACCATTGAGGCGGCAGCTGTTGTTGGTAAAGGTAAGCTGACTTATACCGGCTCGCTCGGTGATGTGATGAAAGAATCCATTCAGGCGGCGATGACGGTGGTGCGTAGCCGCGCAGAGGGGCTGCGGATAAACGAAGATTTTTACGAGAAGCGCGATATCCATGTGCATGTGCCGGAAGGGGCAACGCCAAAAGATGGCCCCAGTGCTGGTATTGCGATGGTCACTGCGCTGGTTTCCAGTTTAACCGGTAATCCGGTGCGGGCTGATGTGGCCATGACCGGTGAAATTACGCTGCGCGGTGAAGTGTTACCTATTGGTGGCTTAAAAGAGAAGTTACTGGCCGCACATCGTGGCGGCATCAAACGGGTGCTAATACCTTTTGATAACGTTCGCGACTTGAAAGAAATCCCGGAAAACGTGAAAAGTGCGTTGCAAATCACGCCGGTAAAATGGATTGAAGAGGTGCTGGAAGCCGCATTACAAGAGCCTTTGGCACGGGTAACAGTGCCAAATACGGCAAAAAATGCAGCAAAAAGCAAAAAAACCGAAAAAAATCCGGTTTAGGGGCTTTTCATTCCCGTTGGCTGTGCTAAGTTATGGACAGTTTCGGCTAAGCCCTTGTGTTGCAAGGGCTACAGCCTAAGCCAAAAAAGATTAGTTTTAATGTTTCTGCTGCTTGCAAGCAACGTCTTTGCTTGTTATAACAAGCAGGCAAGGATTAAACCTAATAGCTTGTAGTTGTAGAAAATAATAACAATTGAAGGGGATGATATTGTGAACAAGTCTCAACTGATCGACAAAATTGCTGCGAATGCAGATATCTCTAAGGCCGCAGCAGGTCGTGCTTTAGACGCGTTCATCGACGCTGTTACCGAAGCTCTTAAGGAAGGCGACTCAGTAGCTTTAGTTGGTTTTGGTACTTACAGCGTACGTGAGCGTGCAGCCCGTACTGGCCGTAACCCACAAACCGGTGCTACTATCCAAATCGCTTCTGCGAAAATTCCTTCTTTCAAGCCGGGTAAAGCGTTAAAAGACGCAGTTAACTAATAGAATTTCCATCCGGCGCGCCGGGGGAGTTCCACAAGCCGGTAGCTTAGCTCAGGCTTCTATAAAAAAGGCGCATCTGTTAAGATGCGCTTTTTTTTTAACACAACTTTTGTGTCACGACATAACAGAGAAAGCGCAACGATGTTAGAACGAATCAGAGAAGGCTCACAGGGTATGACCGCCAAGATCATTCTTGGCCTGGTGATCCTGACATTTGCATTAGCAGGCGTCGGCGGTTACCTCAGCTCACCCCGTGAGGCGATAGTTGCCGTGGTGAACGGCGAAGAAATCAGTCAGGCACGCTTCGAGCAAGCACTGCAAAGTGAACGCTCGCGGATGCAGCAGCAGTTCGGTGAAATGTACGACATGCTAGCTGCTGACCCAAGCTATATGGCAAATTTTCGTAGCGAAGTGTTAGAGCGGTTGATTGACGATACCTTGCAAAAGCAGTTTGCCCGTCGTTTGGGTTTGCGGGTTGGCGATGATCAGGTGCGCGATGCGGTGGTGAATCTGCCGGAATTCCAGGTCGATGGCGTCTTTAACAATGACCGTTTTATTGCCATTCTGCGTCAAGCGGGCTATCAACCAGCCGAGTTCCGTGAACTGATCCGCGAAGATCTGTCAGGCAGTCAGCTGATGCAAGGCCTGCTGGGTAGTGAGTTTGGTTTAGCCGGTGAGATTAATCAATTGCTCGCCCTGCAGCAGCAAACCCGCGACATCCGCTATTTGACGATACCGGCTGAACGTTTCCGTAGCCAGTTAAACCTGAGCGAAGAACAAGTTCAGAGCTATTATCAGCAGCAAATTGCGCGTTTTATGACGCCTGAGCAAGTGGCGGTTGAGTATGTGGAGTTATCAGCAGCAGCTCTGGCAGCGGATATCGAAGTGACTGAGCAGCAGGTGGCTGACTACTATCAGGCTAATCAGGCGCGCTTTGGCAGCGCCGAGCGGCGCGAAGTGGCACATATTATGTTGGAATCCGAGCAGGATGACAGTGCACTCGAGCAACAGGCTCAGGCTTTGTTAGCTGAGTTAAAAGCAGGCGCAGACTTCGCTGCTCTGGTAAAGCAGCATTCAGCTGATACCTTCTCCGCCCAAAACGGCGGTGAATTAGGTCCGCTGGTTGCCGGCCAGATGGATGCGGCCTTTGAAGCGGCGGCGATGGCATTAGCGGCAGAAGGTGAGCTCTCTGGTGTGGTACGTAGCGAGTTTGGTTATCATATTATCAAACTCAGTAAATTTACCCCTGCGACAACCAAGACCTTGGCTGAGGTAGCAACTGAAATCCGTAATCAGTTACAGGCCGACCAGGCAACAGCACTGTTTTACGACTTGCAGCAGCGACTGGCGCAAACGGCTTTCGAACAACCGGATAACCTGGAAGATGCAGCCGAAGCTATTGGTGTGAAGGTCCAGCACACGACCTTATTTAGCCGCGACACTGCACCTGCCTTATTGGCGCAACCCGCGGTATTAAGCCGCTTGTTTAATCCGACCTTTATTGCTGAGCGTTTAAACAGTGATGTGATTGAACTGGCGCGGGATCAGGTATTGGTTGTGCGGGTGAAAGAGCATCAGGTTGCCCGCACCCTGCCACTGGATGAAGTACGCCCAGAAGTTGAAGCAGCGGTACAACAGCAAGAGCTGGCCAGATTAACCGCGGCCTATGCGGCTGATTTACTTGCAGCGAAAACGGATCTGGACAGTCTGGCAACTCAGGTTGCGGTAACCATTAATGACCATCCGGCAACCCCGCGTTTTGGTGGCGCTCTGGGTACTGAGATCCGTGCCAAAGCGTTTGCTATGCCAAGACCAGAGAGTGGCGCTACCAGTCTGGATTCAGTACAACTGGCCAATGGTGATGTGGCTCTGGTAGCGGTATCAGCAGTAACGGACGCTGAGATCAGCAGTGTACCGGATGCTGGTCAGTTGGAAGCTATTGCCCGTCAGCAGGCAGAGCAAAATTATCAGGCGTTACTGGCAGTACTGCGGGCTGATGCGAAAATCAGCCGTCAACTTCGCAATACTACCCAACCTGACGATATTTAAATCTCAGCTAGTACAAGCCCCGGATATCCGGGGCTTTTTTTTGCTATCACACACTCTGCTATTGAGTGTCGCAGCTGCCGATACTATCACCGTTTAGTTGGCAATACTGCAGACTAGTTTCAACATCCAGTCCCAGAGTAAGGACGCCAAGCTGACGGCCATCAGCAGCGATTACCGGGATACTAAGTTGGGTCAGAAAGCGTGCGGTTGAGGCATCAAACTGTACCTCATCCAGAAAGTAGCTTTGCTTAGTGCCGAAGACTTGCTGATATTTCGCTTCGTCACCCTGCCAGAAATCTGAGGTGATCTCGCTGATGGCGACATTACGCCCCTGCACATCCATCAGGATAATCTCCGCAATCTGCCCGGCAAAACTGTGTTGGAACTGTTGTAGTTGCAAGGAAAGTGGGCTTAGTAACATTTGCTTTGCCAGGGTCGCGATACCCAGTTCCACTTCTTCGATCCATTGTTGATCCTGTTGCAGGATCTGCTGTTCAGTCCACAGCTGCTGCTTGGCAGCGCCTAATGCCTGCTGCACATCCTGACGGCGGCTTAGTGCCTGCGCCTGCGGCAAAAAGCGTTGCAGTATTAACTGCTGTTCCTGCGGTGAGAGCGCAAAACTCTGTTGGCTGCAGCCCGCGATCAGGGCGTTAAAGCGGTTGAGAAACTGTGGTCTCAGTTGCAAAAACTGATTTGAGAAATAAACCCCCAACGGCACATAACGGAAAAAGCTTAGCTGGTAGTCGCTTTGATTCAGACCCAGGCGTTCAGCGTTTAATTGAAATGCCTCTAAATCCATCAGGATCCGATCGACGCGTTTTAATTGCAGCAGGCGGACCAGTTCCTCATCGGTATTGACTTCGGTAGTGACGGTTTCTGTCATCAATTGAAACCATTTTTGCTGATGACTGCCGCGCACCGCCCCCAGCGCCTTTTCCTGACCGGCCAGTTTTACCGACTGAAGATGTTCAATCCAGTACCAGTTTTCCAGATACAGCGGCGCTGAGAGTTCGCCAAAGGGCTCCATTTCGCTGAGCAGAATAGCGCTAAAATAGCCGTCAAGGCGATTTAGCCGGACTTCCTGCCGCGCCCTGAGCCAGGGTAAGCTTAATAGCTGGTAGGGCTGTTGCATGCGTTGGAAAATACAGTCGATCTGCCGTCGGCTGGCATCCTGATTATCCAGTGGCATATTAGTGGCCATTTGCGCCGGTGTTATGGTCTGGATGCTGAAAATGAAAAGTGCCGTGAGCATAAAGTATCCTGCAAGCGCAACTATCCCTGAGTTGTAGTAGGGCGTGTTAACGTTTGCTGCTTGTTTTTGCAGCAAACGTTAACACGCCCTAATTATAGCCGTACTTTAGAGCAAGCTATTAAGTAATTTACGGGTATAGTCATGGCGTGGCGCACGAAAAACCTCGGCCGTGGGGCCATAATCGGTTGTTTCGCCCTCTGACAATACCAGCATATCATCACTCAGATGCTGTACCAGCTGTAGATTATTGGTAATCAACAGATAGGCCAGATCGTTTTTTTGCTGTAATTCCAGTAGCAGATTAACGATTTGGGCACGCAGGGATGGGTCCAGTGCCGACAGTGCCTGATCAAGGATTAACAACTTGGGATCGAGGATCAGGGCCCTGGCCAGTGCTACCCGTTGTAGCTGCCCGCCGGAAAACATATGTGGATAAAACTCCGCATGTTCGTCTAATAAACCAAGCTGACGCAGTGTCTGGCGGATCTTGGTGCGACGTTGTGTCGGGTCAAGAATGGTGCTGAACCGCAGTACATCTTCCAGCATCTGGCCGACTTTCTGCAGTGGGTTCAGTGATTGACTGGCATCCTGAAAGATAAAGCGGATCACATGGTTATACTTTTTATAGTGGCTGATCTCCACCGGCTCGCCAGCCAGGCGGATCACCCCGCTATCCGGTTTTTCGATCCCAACCAGTAACTTCGCCAGGGTGCTTTTACCAGAGCCGGTTTCGCCGACTATCGCCAGGGTTTTACCAGACTGCAAACTAAAGCTGATATCGTGTAACGCCTGGAGCCGTTTACGCCGGAATAAACCTAAATGCTTGACATAGGTTTTAGACAGCTGTTCAACTTCGAGTAAGTTACTCATTTCTCACCTTTACCCAGCAGCGGAAAATGGCAGCTAAAAAAATGATTTTGTAAGCGTTCCTGCTGCGGTGTCTTTACACATTCCTTGCGGGCATTCGGACAGCGGGGGCCGAGGCGGCAGCCAATGGGTAAATGCTGTAACGTTGGAATGCTGCCATGTAGCGCATAGAGCGGACTTTTGGGAGCCAGTTCAGGTTGAAACTCCGGTACGCTTTTAATCAGGGCATCGGTGTAGGGATGCAAAGGCTGTTGCAGCAAACTGGCGGTGTCACCACTTTCGACCAGTTGCCCGCAGTACAGGACGCTTAAATTTTGGGTATACCGGGCAACGCTTTCCAGTTCATGACTGATCAGCAGCACTGCCATACCTTTTAACTGATTAAAACTGGCCAGTAACCGAAATAGCTGTGCCTGGGTGGTGCTCTCCAGTGCCGTGGTGGGTTCATCGGCAATTAATAGTTTCGGGTTTTTCGCAATCGCCATCGCGATCATAATTTTTTGACACACCCCTTCTGATAACTGAAACGGATAACTTTGCATCACATTTTGGTGATCGCGGATCCCGACTTTGTGCAGTAGGGCAATAGCGCGTTTTTTACGCTCAAAGGGTCTTTGCCACCAACGACTCTCCAGCAGATGGCTTGGAATCGCCTCTTCCAGCTGCTCACCGATTTCTGCGGTCGGATCCAGGCTGCGGCTTGGCTCCTGATAAATCATGGCGATGTCGCGGCCGATAATCTGTCGCCGCTGCTCGCTGCTGATCCTGAGTAAGTCTTGCCCTAACCAGTTAAAACGGTCAGCATGCACATGCCAGCGCCGGTTTAACACGCCGACAATGGCCTTGGCCACCAGACTTTTTCCCGAGCCGGACTCACCGACCAGGCCACGGGTTTCGCCCTCTTTTAATGATAGACTGACCCGGTCAACAGCCCGGATCAACCCATCCGGGGTTTCCAGCTCTATGGTCAGGTTTTTGATATCCAGTAGTAGCATCAGCCTTCCCGCCTGCGTTGCATCGCGATTTTCAGGCCATCGCCGACCAGATTAACGGAGAGTACAGCAGTAAAAATCAATAAGCCTGGGATCGCAACGCTGGCTGGTGCCAGATAAATCAGATCCAGCGAGTCATTGATCATCGCCCCCCATTCCGCAGTTGGCGCCTGGGCGCCCAGGCTGAGAAAGCCCAGCGCCGCGATATCTAAAATGGCGGTGGATAAGGCCATGGAACACATAATGGTGACTTTTTCCCAAATATTCGGGATTACCAACCGGGTCAGGACCTGCCAGTTATTGGCGCCGTCCAACCGGTAGGCGGTAACATAGTCCTGCTTCAGTTGTTCAGCAATAGCATTACGAATGCCGTGCACAAATTGTGGCAGTAGCGCCAGACTAACAGCCCAGGCGGTGTTCGCCAGGCCGGGGCCTAATACCGCGACAATAATAATCGCCAATAGTAGCGACGGGATGGTCAGGATTAAATCAAGTAAATGATTGAAAAAGCTTGATTTAACGCCACGGCTCATTCCTGCCAGTGCGCCCAGTGCCAGACCGGCGATTAAGGCTCCCAGTACCGTGACCAGCGCCAGACCGAAGGTATAGGTGGTGCCCTTAAGCATTCTGGACAGCAAATCCCGCCCTAAATCATCGGTACCAAAGGGATACTGTACCAGACCTTGTTCTGACCAGGACGGCGGTAACAGTAATAAATGGTCGGCCTGCAGATAGGGGTCATGCGGTGTCAGTAGCGGCGCCAGAATACTCAGTAATAAAAAACCGGCAAACAAGGCCAGGCCAAACAGGGCACTGTGCTGGCGTGCAAATTCACGCCAAAGCTGCACCAGAGGGGAGCGGTTGTTTTCTTCAAAATACAAGCGAAACTTCTGCATCTTAACGCTTCCTGGCCAGCGGGTTAAAGAAGGTGTGCAGGATTTCGGTCAGCATATTAACCGTAATCACCAGTACCGAAATAATCATTAACCCGGCCTGGATCGCCGGGAAATTGCGCTGATAGATGCTGTCGATCAGCCAGCGGCCAATACCAGGCCAGGAGAAGATCACTTCGGTTAGCATGGCAAGTGTGATCAGGGTGCTAAACTGCAGGCCGATTTGCCGGATCACCGGTAACAGGGCATTGCGCAGACCATGGCGGTACAGCACCTGCAAGCGGCTTAACCCCTTGGCTTTTGCGGTTTTAATATAGCTTTGCTCCCAGACATCCAGCATCGCATCGCGCACAAAGCGGATCATCACAGTGGTTGGAAAGGTCGCCAGCGCTAGTGTGGGTAACAGCAAATGCCGCAAGGCATCCTGCAGCGCCGCCTGGCGGTAGCTGACATCGGACAACAGAATATCGATCAGCATAAAACCGGTTTGCGGCGGGATCTCGTAGAGCACGCCAAGGCGGCCACCGGATGGAAACCAGCCCAGCCCGACCGCAAATACCATAATCAGCAACAACCCCCACCAGAATATGGGCAGCGAATAGCCGGTAATGGCGATAGCCGAGATCGCTTTACCGATCACACCATCTGGTTTGATTGCTGCCAGAATACCAAGCGGTATGCCGAAAAAAAAGGATACCAGCAGGGCGTAGCTGGTTAGCTCCAACGTTGCCGGTAATACCTGCCTGATCTCAGTTAACAGCGGTTGCTGGCTGGCGAGAGAGAGTCCCCAATCGCCGTGCCAGAGACGCTGAATAAAAGCCAGATACTGCTGTAAATAGGAGCCGTCGAGCCGGTATGCCAGGGTCAGCTGTTCACGTGTGCTGTCATCCAGATAGCGTAAACCGGAGAAGTTTTGCAATGGCTCGCCGGGAAACAGGTAGCCGAGGCTAAAGGCGAAAATACTTAAACCCAGTAATACGGTGCCAAGTAAAAACAGCCGGCGCAGCAGGTAAATGGTCATGGTTGCACCCGTCTGGCCTGAAATAAGGCAATACCACCATAGGGGTTAATGCTGACGCCCTCTACCTGCGAGTTCAGCGCCTGGATCCGCTGCGAATGCGCCATAGCAACCAGAGGGAGCTCGTTATGCAGATATTGTTGGGCTGCCAGGTAGTAACTACGTCTTTGCTGCTGATCGCTGGTCAGCAGCGCCTGATTAATCATGCGGTCAAAGACCGGATCACACCACAGGGCCCGGTTAGAGCCGCTGTCTGCGGCGGCACAGCTAAGCAGTGGCCGGAAAAAGTTATCCGGATCGGCATTGTCCGCGGCCCAGCCAATCAATACTGAATCATGCTCGCCCTGGCTGAGCCGGCGGCGGAAAGCATTCCACTCGTAGCTGACAATGCTGGCATTAACCCCTATCTGCGCCAAATCGGCCTGCAGCAACTCAGCCATTTTCAGCGCATTGGGGTTGTACAAACGTTGTACCGGCATCGCCCAGATGTTCATATTAAAGCCATTGCCATAACCGGCCTCAGCCAGCAGCTCGCGCGCCCGTTGTGGGTTATATTCATGTAACGGAATTTGTGGGTTAAAGGCCCAGGAGGTTGGCGGCAATACGGAGCGGGCAGCGGTGGCCTGATTAAAATACACGGCTTGCAAAATCGCCCGTTGATTGATCGCCAGCGATAACGCCTGGCGTACCTTAACATTGTCAAAGGGCGCTTTGCGGGTATTAAAGGCCCAGAAACCGACATTCATACTGGTGCTTTCCTGCACCCGGACATCAGGCCGCTCGGTGATTAGCGCCAGCTCGGCCAGTCGCGGGTAAGCAATAATGTCGCACTCATGGGTTAACAACTTGGCCATTCGTCGGGCGTTATTCGGCACTATATCAAATACCAGCTGTGCCATCGCCGCTTCCCCGCGCCAGTAGTTGGCATGCCGGTAAAAGCGCACCAGAACATCCTTTTGGTACTCGCGAAAGAAAAACGGCCCTGTACCAACCGGCAGACTATCAATTTGTGTCGGCCGGCCGCTGGCCAGTAACTGCCCGGCATATTCAGCCGACAGAATAGCGGCAAAATCCGTGGCCAGATTGGACAGGAAAGAGCTGTCGGGCCGGCTAAGCTGAAACTGCACGGTAAGCGGACCCGTTGCCCGCACTTCGGTTACCAGAGCTGTCCAGTCAACACTTTGAAAATAGGGATAGACAGCACCACCGACAGCATGGAAAGGATGGTCTGGCTGTAAAATACGATTAAAGGTAAAGACGACATCAGCTGCCTGCAATGGTCTGCCGGGGGTAAAATAATGTGTCTGATGAAACTGCACATCGGGCCTTAGCTGAAACTCATAGGTTCTGCCGTCGGCGGAGCGCTGCCAGCTGCTGGCCAGAGCCGGCAGCAGATCGCCGCTTTGCGGGTCAATATCCAGCAGCCGGTCGTACAGTTGCTGGCTGATAATATCAATGGTGGTGCCAGAGGTCACCCGCTGTGGATTAAAATGCTCCGGCGAGCCTTCTGCGCAATAGACTAAACCGCCCTCACGCAGCGGGCCCTGGTCCCGGCTGCAGCCGCTGAGCAGGGCAACACAAAGCAGGCTTAAACAAGACAGATATTTCACTGCTGACTATCCAGTAACTGATATTTTTTCATATAACCCCTGAGCTGATGATAGGTCAGTCCCAGCACATCGGCGGTTTTTTTCTGATTATACTGACAGGCCGCCAGTGCTTGCTTAATTAAGCGCACCTCAAAGTCCTGCGATAGCGTTTTAAAATCCAGGTTGCCGGAAAAATCAAATTCAGCGGCAAGGTTAGGTACCGCCGCTGTACCGGGCTGTGCTGCCGACGGCTGGGGTTGCGCTGCCTGCGGTACCGGCTCAGATAGCACCCGGCTCACTGGTGCTTTGATCCTTTTCTGGGGCCGGTAGGCTGATTCAAAGGGGTCGAGCTGAATAGTATGTACCGGCACATAGCCATTATTGTTGCGGTATACGGCGCGTTCAACCACGTTTTTCAATTCTCGCACATTACCGGGCCAGTCGTAATCCAGTAGCGTTTTCTTGGCTTTTTCGGTAAAGCCGCTGAATAACTCCAGCCCCAGCTCGCGTGCCATGTTGATGGCAAAGTGCTCCGCCAGCAGCAGGATATCCTCCCGGCGCTCGCGCATCGGCGGCAGGGTAATCACATCAAACGCCAGGCGGTCCAGTAAATCCGCCCGAAATTCGCCTTGCTCTGCCATCGAGGGCAGATCTTCATTGGTGGCGCAGACCAGACGCACATCCACCCGCACCGGCCGGCTGCCACCAACCCGCTCAAATTCACCATATTCGATAACCCGCAGCAATTTTTCCTGCACCATGGCCGGGGTGTTGGCTAATTCGTCCAAAAACAAGGTGCCGCCATTGGCGCGCTCAAAGCGACCCTCATGGCGTTTACTGGCGCCGGTAAAGGCACCGGCTTCATGCCCGAACAGTTCGCTTTCTAATAAATTTTCGTTTAAGGCGGCACAGTTCAGCGTAAGATATTGTTGATCCCAGCGCTGCGACAGAAAG
Source organism: Alishewanella sp. BS5-314 (assembly GCF_025377695.1). Taxonomy (NCBI): domain Bacteria; kingdom Pseudomonadati; phylum Pseudomonadota; class Gammaproteobacteria; order Alteromonadales; family Alteromonadaceae; genus Alishewanella; species Alishewanella sp. BS5-314. The sequence goes on along the minus strand of NZ_JACEHJ010000002.1, from coordinate 1,636,002 downwards.
TGCAGGCGGGCGGCAATCAGTTCTTTACCGGTACCGCGCTCACCAATGATCAGCACCGGCTTATCCAGCGGCGCCAGTTGTGACACCTGATCCAGCACGTTTAAAAAACTGTTGGCCTGGCCTAGCAGGTTATCTTGTTGGAACTTCCTATTCATGAGCAGCCATAAGTTAGCGAAAATTACTAATAAATAGTGTATTTCATAACGTGACTGAGCGATAGTTGAATTTTAAAATAAAAAATAATGTTATATTTCAATGTATTAATATGATTTTGCAAGTTGGCAAGAAACCTGAATAACAAAAGGTGTCGATGTCAGTCATCATTAAACAGAGGTAATTATTATGGGTATTTTTTCACGCTTCTCCGATATCGTGAACTCCAATATCAACGCTTTACTGGATAAAGCGGAAGATCCGGAGAAAATGGTCCGCCTGATTATTCAGGAAATGGAAGATACACTGGTCGAAGTCCGCTCTTCTTCAGCGAAAACCATCGCCGAGAAAAAAGAGTTACAACGCCTGATCAACCGGCTGCAGGAAGAAGCTGCAGACTGGCAGGCGAAGGCCGAACTGGCACTGTCAAAGGAACGTGACGATTTGGCCCGCTCTGCCCTGATTGAACGCGAGAAAGCCAGCGAGCAAGCCGATGCAGTGGCCCGTGACATTGCTAATCTGGACGAGCATATCAGCAAGTTACAGGACGAAGTCGCGCAGTTACAGGAAAAGCTGGCCGATGCTAAGGCTCGGCAGAAGAGCATGTTAATGCGCCGTCAGACCGTCGCTAACCGCCTGGAAGTGAAGAAAACACTGGATAGCAACAAAATTAACGATGCGATGTACAAATTTGAGCGTTACGAGCAGAAAATTGATACGCTGGAAGCTCAGGTTGAAGCCTATGATTTAGGTAAGAAATCGTTAAAAGACGAATTTGCTGAGCTGGCCGCGCAAGACAAAATTGACCAGGAACTGGCTGCTCTGAAAGCCAAAATGCAGAACAAAGACGCCTGAGTGCAGGCGTCCTTTTTGAAGGACTAACGAATGGATATTCATGAGATTATTTTTGTGCCACTGATCCTGTTTATGATCTTTGTGGCACCGCTGTGGGTGATTATGCACTACCGCAGTAAAAATAAGATTAAACAGGGCCTGAGTGACGCTGAGTTGAACCAGTTGAACGAGTTGACCGTCAGAGCCGAAAAAATGGCCGAGCGGATCAAAACCCTGGAAGCCATTTTAGATGCCGACAGCCCAAGATGGAGGAATCAGCATGGTCAGTAAAAAGCGTGAACTGTTACGGGACGACGAGAACGGCAAAATCGCCGGGGTCTGTGCCGGTATTGCGGATTACTTCGGCTGGGAATTGTGGCTGGTACGGATCATTACTGTCTCGGCGTTCTTCCTCGGCGGTGGTGGCATTGTACTGGTGCTCTATATTGCGGCCTGGGTGGTGCTGGAAAAAAAGTCGAAAGCGGCTTTCGCCGCCGGCTCGACTGAGGCTAGCCAGGATTATGCCAATAAGCCGGTGGAGTTAAAAACCCGGGTTTGGCAGCGTGGTGAATCGCCACGTCAGGCGTTGCAACACCTGAATCATCAGTTTAACAGCATGGAGCTGAAATTACGGGATATGGAGCGGCATGTCACATCCAGCCGCTTTCAGCTAAACCGTGAATTTAATAACCTGTAACCACTGACTGTCGGACTGCGCATGAGTTGGTTGGAAAGTATTCAGTATCACGGCCGGCAACTTGGCCATCGCACCCTGGACCGGCACCTGCGGCTTGGCGTTACCGGGCTGAGCGGTGCCGGCAAAACCGCCTTTATCAGTTCACTGGTGCATCAGTTGACCGTCGGCGACCAAATAGCGCATCTGCCTTTTTTTAGCGTGCTACAGCAGGGGCGTTATCTCGGTGGCCGGCTGGCACAAAACCAGCCGCTGGCGATCCCCCGCTTTCCGTATGAGCAGAATTTACACTATCTGAGCGCCGAACCGGCGCAATGGCCACCGTCAACCACCGGCTGGAGCCAGCTTAACCTGAGCTTACGCTACCGCCCGCAGGGCGCTATTCGGTCACGGTTGCAGCAACATAGCGAGCTGCAGCTGGAAATTATTGATTACCCGGGAGAATGGCTGCTGGATTTGCCGCTGCTACAGCAGGATTACCGGCAATGGTCAACATTTTGCTGGCAACTGTTTCAACAGCCACACCGCGAGGCCAGCAGTGTGGCGTTTAAAGCACTTTTGCAGCAGTGTGATTTACAGAGCCTGTCTGAGGTACAACTGCAAGAGCTGACTGAGAGTTACCGCAGCCTGCTGCTGCAATACAGTCAGCAGAGCGGTTGTTATCTGCAGCAACCTGGTCGGTTACTGATCCCCGGCGAATTGGCCGGCGCGCCGATGCTACAACTATTTCCGTTATTGCCGGAGCAACTGGAAACAGATTCGCCGCTATTGCGCCGCCTGACCGAGCATTATCAAAGCTACTGTGATTATGTGATCAAACCTTTTTACCGGCAGCATTTTTCAAGGCTCGATCGTCAGGTGGTGCTGGTGGACTGTCTGGCTGCATTAAACGCCGGTTATAGTGCGGTACAGGAGTTACAGCAGGCGCTCGGCTTGATAATGCAAAGCTTTCGCTATGGCCCGGCCAGCTTGCTAAGCCGGTTATTTCAGCCGCAGATCAGCAAGGTACTGTTTGCCGCCAGTAAGGCGGATCATGTGACGCCGGATCAGCATAAGGCCCTGACGTTATTGCTGCAGCAGTTATTGCAGCAACCGATCAAACAAAGTGTCTATGCCAGTGCAGCCACTGAAGCGATGGCGATTGCTGCTGTGCGCGCCAGTCAGGCCGGCTTTGTGCTGCAGCAGGGACAACGCCAGCCTTGTATCAGCGGCCGTGACCTGGCAACGGGCGAGCCGGTGACCCTGTATCCGGGCGAAGTGCCGGCGCAGATCCCGCCGGCCGGTTTGTATCAGCAACATCAGTTTCAATTTCCAGCCTTATTGCCGACAACGCAGGCCGCCGCCTTACCTTTACCCCATGTCCGGATGGATCATGTGCTGGAATTTTTGCTCGGAGACAAACTACGATGAAACCCTTAAAGTCGGCCCAGCATTTTAGCCAGGAGCAGATAGCAGCAGTCGAGCTCCCGAAAGCCCGTCAGCAGTTAGAACCCCAGCCGCTGTTACCGCTGGATGACGTGGCGCCGCCAGAGCCTTCCTCCTCCAGCCGGTTCAGTGTGTTATGGCTGGCGGTACTGTTCGCCTTGCTGGCATTAATCTCACTGGGGCTTTGGCAGTGGACTGCCTGGCTGACACAGCATTGGCAGCAAAGCCTGCTGGCTGGTGCCCTGGTAAGTCTGTTCAGTGGCGCTATGCTGACCATCCTGCTGGTGCTGTGTTACCGCGAGTGGCGCTTGTGGCGGCAACTGCAACGTAATCAGCAGTGGCAGCAACAGGCGCAGCGTATTGCGGCAAATGTGCAGTTTGGCGAGGCCTCACCGCTTTGCGATGCCATTTTGCGCGCTTTGCCGCCGGACGCGCTGACGCAAACTGCGATAGCTGACTGGCGTGCAGCGATCAAACCTGAACACAGCGACATCGAGATCCTGACCTTATTCGAGCAGCAACTGCTGCAACCCTTGGATCGGCAGGCGCAACAGCTGATCTGGCGCGGTGCGACCGACAGCAGTCTGGCTGTGGCGATCAGTCCGTTCGCGCTGGCAGATATGTTACTGGTGCTGTGGCGCAGCAGCCGGATGTTACGCCAGCTGGCCAGGCTCTACGGCGCACCTGTTGGTCAGTTACGTAGTCTGGTATTAATCAAGCAGGCGATAGCAACCTTACTTTGGGCCGGTAGCTCAGAATTGGCGCTGGACATGGCGGCGGATGTGTTGAGCAGTGAATTAACGGCAAAACTCTCTGCCCGGGCCGGGCAGGGCGTGGTTGCCGGTTTATTGGTAGCGCGGCTGGGCAATATCGCCATGACGCAATTACGGCCTTTACCCTTAGCGCAAAGTCAGAAAATTCAGCCCGCACAGCTGGCAAAAGCCCTGGTTGGACGTTTTAGCCCGGCTGAGCCGACTGCCAACAAAAGCTGACAGCAGTCACTGGTCAGAGTTTTTATTACTTCAGACAGCAAGCCGTCTGGCTTGCTTCCCATTTTAGCGTTTTCTGTTAATGCTGAAGAGAGTTGCAGTCATTAGCAGAACACCCTTATGAAAAATAATAATAAACATGCTGAAACCCTGTGTATCCATGCCGGCAAAACCAAACAGCCCTATGGCGCGCTCAGTACACCGATTTACCAAACCTCGACCTTCGTGTTTGACAACGCCGAGCAGGGCGCAGCCCGTTTCGCCGGCGAGCAGGACGGTTATATTTATACCCGCTTAGGTAACCCGACCACCCGCGAGCTGGAGCTTAAAGTGGCAGCACTGGAAGGCATGGCAGATGCTGCAGCGACGGCGACCGGTATGGGCGCCGTGGCAGCCGCGACACTGGCGTTTTTACAACAGGGCGATCACCTGATTGCCAGTAAAGCCATTTATGGCTGCAGCTTTGCGTTGTTTAGCCATCAGTTTGCCCGCTATGGTATTGAAGTCAGTTTTGTTGATATGACCGACCATGCGGCTGTGATTGCCGCCATTAAGCCTAATACCAAAATGCTGTTTGCCGAAACGCCGATTAACCCGCATTTGGTGGTATTGGATCTGGCTTTCTTATGTGGTCTGTGCCGGCAACATAATATCCTGTCGGTGATTGATAATACCTTCCTGACGCCACTATTACAGCAGCCGGCGAAATTTGGCGCTGATATTATTATCCACAGCGCGACCAAATATCTGAATGGTCATGGAGATGTGGTGGCCGGCATTATTGTCTCGGATGAAGAGAAAATCCGCACCATCAAACTGACGACGCTAAAAGATATGGGCGCCACTATCAGCCCACACGATGCCTGGCTGATTATCCGTGGTTTAAAAACCTTATCGGTACGGTTAGAGCGGCATTGCAGTAATGCGCAAAAGGTCGCCGAATATCTGGCGGCGCACCCGGCAGTGGCTGTGGTGCATTATCCGGGCCTGCCTGGTCATCCGGGCTATCGCTTTCTTGGTACGCAGATGCAGGCCGCCGGTGGCGTGCTGGCGTTTGAGCTCAACGCTAGCCTGGAGCAAAGCCGGGAGATGATTAACCGTTGCCGTTTGCTTAGCCTCGCGGTCAGTCTGGGCGATGCCGAGTCGTTGATTCAGCATCCGGCCTCGATGACCCATAGTCCCTATACTGCAGAAGAGCGGGCCGCCGCCGGGATCAGCGATGGCCTGATCCGGATCTCTGTTGGCCTGGAGCATGTTGATGATATTTTGGCCGATCTACAGCAGGCCTTGGCACCTTTGAGTGAAAACTTAGCAAAAGTCACCACAAAGCTTGCGCTAAATCCAAAACAGAGGCCGGAAACCTGCTATAACTAGACTGAGTCGACGTTATTTCCGGGAAGCCTTGCATGAGTAATCTGTTAAATTCGGTAAACCAAAGAACCAATCTGGCTGGGCAGAATCGTTTCGAATTGTTGCTGTTCCGGCTGAATGGGCCGCAGCCATTCGGGATCAACGTGTTTAAGGTGCGGGAGGTGATCCAGTGCCCGCAACTGACCGAGATGCCGGGATCTCATCCCTGTGTCAAAGGTATTGCGCATTTGCGTGGCGAACCGGTGATGGTGCTGGATTTAGCTGAAGCCACCACCGGCAAGGGCATAGGTAAAACTGAAAATGCCTTTGTGATTGTTACCGAGTACAACCGCAGTGTGCAGGGGTTTCTGGTCTCCAGTGTCGACAAGATCGTTAACCTGACCTGGGAGCAGATCAAACCGCCACCACAAGGTGCCGGTAAATCGCACTATCTGACGGCTGTTACTGAGATTGAAAATAAGCTGGTACAGATTATTGATGTTGAAAAAGTCTATGCCGAGATTATGCCGGTAGATGAAGATGTCAGTGAGGAAACCAAAGCCCAGTCGCAAGGACTGACCCTGGATAAAATCCTGGTGTTGGTCGCGGATGACTCGGCAGTGGCCCGTAATCAGGTGAAAAGAGCGCTTGATAGCATCAACGTTAAATCAGAACTGATGAAAGATGGCCAGGAAGCGCTTGATTGGCTACGTAACAAAGCCAAAGAGTGGGGGGATGACATCACCCGGCGGGTGCCGCTGCTGATTTCTGATATCGAGATGCCACGGATGGATGGCTATACGCTGGCGGCAGAAATTAAGGCTGAGCCGGCACTGCGTCCGATCCATATTATTCTGCATTCTTCGTTAAGCGGGGTGTTCAACGAGGCGATGGTGAAAAAAGTCGGCGCCGACCAATTTATTGCCAAGTTTCACCCGGATGAATTACTGACTGCCGTCAATCATTGGTTGGCAGAAAGTCAGCACGCTTAGTCCTGCGGGGCAGCATTGCCCCCATCATCACCGTGAAATGATTAGGGTGTAATGCTTTTGTTACACCTTAACCGTGGCTTTTTCCGGCATCAAAGATTAACACCGTCGCCACTATCGTCTAGTATCCGCTGCATCGGCTCCCTTTAAAAAAATATCAAAATACTGAGCCAGCAGCCATGCGCTGTTAACGATCAAGACAACAGGTAGTGTATGACTAAGACCAGTAAATATGTGTCGCGCCAATCGGATGCCAACGGCATTATCCATTGGAGTGATGAAGAAAATCAGATTTGGCACGAGTTGATCACCCGGCAGCTGGGTGTGATCGAAGGTAAAGCCTGTGATGAATATATGGCGGGGCTGCAACGCCTGAATTTACCCACCGATCGCATTCCGCAGTTGGAGGAAGTCAGTAAGGTATTACGTGCAACCACTGGCTGGGAATGTGCTGAGGTGCCGGCACTGATTAGCTTTGATCGCTTTTTTGAGTTGCTGGCTAATAAGAAATTTCCGGTTGCTACCTTTATTCGTAGCCGCGAAGAATTTGACTATCTGCAAGAGCCGGATATTTTCCATGAAATTTTTGGCCACTGCGCAATGTTAACCAACCCGGCTTTTGCTGAGTTTACTCATATTTATGGTCAGCTTGGCTTAGCGGCGAATAAGCAGGATCGGGTGTATCTGGCCAGACTGTACTGGTTTACCATTGAGTTCGGTTTGCTGCAAACGCCGGACGGGCTTCGCATTTATGGTGGCGGTATTCTGTCATCGCCGGGTGAAACCCGTTATGCGCTGGAGTCCGAGCTGCCAGAGCGCAAGCCGTTTGATGCGCTGGATGTGCTGCGTACGCCTTACCGTATTGATATTATGCAACCGATTTATTTTATGATTAACCGGATCGATGATCTGTTTGATATCGCCCATCTGGATCTGATGGCGCTGGTTGAGCAGGCGCGCGCCCTGGGTTTACATGCCCCGAAATTTCCCCCTAAAGAAAAGCAAGCAAGCTAGGAAACTAAGCATGACCGAATTAACTGCAATGAAATGTGAAGCCTGCCGTGCTGATGCACCAAAAGTATCAGAGGCCGAGTTGCCGGAATTAATGCGCCAGATCCCGGATTGGACGCCGGTGGTTCGGGACGGTATCTTACAGCTGGAACGCGAGTACAAATTTAAAAACTTCAAACAAGCCTGGGCCTTTCACAATAAAGTGGCCGAAATGGCAGAAGCGGAAGGCCATCATCCGGCGCTGCTGCTAGAGTGGGGCAAGCTGACCGTAACCTGGTGGTCACACTCGATCAAAGGCCTGCACAAGAATGATTTTATTTGTGCTGCCAAGACGGATGCGCTGCTGTCAGCCTAAGCCTACTGTCTTATTGTAACAGGACGCCAGAGGCGTCCTTTTTTGTTCATAATTCTTTACAAAAAAACTGGTCTGTCTGCTTTAATTTACCGTATGATGCAGCATCGGTCAGGCCAGAGGTGTAAGGCGGCTATGCGTTTAGAAATACAGTGTCAAAATCGATTAGGGCTGGCGCAAGATGTCCTCAATGTGCTGGTTAGCTATCAGTTGGATCTGCGCGGTATCGAAGTCGATCCGTCGTTAAATAAGATCTATGTGTCTTTCCCAACCGTGAATTTTGAGCAGTTTCAGGAATTGATGGCCAGGATGCGCCGCATCCAGGGCGTGGAGGATGTGAAAACTACCGCCTTTATGCCATCTGAGCGTGAACATAACGAAGTGATGACGCTGCTGCGCACCTTGCCCGATGGTTTGATTGCCATTGACCTGAAAGCCAATGTTACCGTGATCAATGAAGCGGCATTAGAAGCCTTGTCGGTGAGCTATGACGCTATCATTGGTCAGTCATTGCAAGGTATGGTGAAAGGTTTTAATTTCCAGCGTTGGCTGGAGGGCGAGGATGTGCTGGCGCAAACCCGGCGTTTAGAAATTCATAGTAAACGTTTTATCGCCGATATTTTGCCGGTCTTGGTGCCGGATGAAACCGGCCAGGACATTTTAGCCGGGGCGGTAATTAACCTGAAATCGGAAAGCCGGCTCGGTCAGCATATGATTGCCTTTAAAAAAGGCGATGCCGAGAGCTTTAACAGTATACAGGCCAGCAGTAATACCATGCGCAAGGTAGTACGGGAAGCCCGGCGCATGGCGCAGCTGGATGCGCCCATTTTAATCGTCGGCGAAACCGGTACCGGTAAAGAATTGTTAGCGCGGGCCTGTCATGCCGCCGGTGGCCGCAATGGCAAACCCTTTTTAACCGTACCCTGTGCCTCGATGCCGGATAATGTGGCCGAGTCTGAGCTGTTTGGTTATGGGCCTAATGCCTTCCCCGGCACCGCTGAGGGCAAGAAAGGGATCTTTGAACAAGCCAATGGCGGCACGGTGTTTCTGGATGAAGTGGGTGAGATGTCACCGCAACTGCAAACCAAATTACTGCGCTTTTTGCAGGATGGCAGTTTCCGCCGGGTGGCAGAAGAAAAAGAAGTGCGGGTTGATGTGCGGGTGATCTGTACTACCCAGAAAGATTTACCGGCGATGGTGCAGGAAGGCAAGTTTCGTGAAGATTTGTTCTACCGTCTGAATGTGCTGACGCTAAGCATACCGCCGCTACGTGATCGCAAACAGGATGTCCTGCCGCTGGCGGAGTTCTTTATTGCCCGTTACGCGGCACGGCTCGGGCGCAAAGCGCCGAAACTGACGGATAACTGCAGCCAGTTTTTGCAGCAGTATCCGTGGCCGGGAAATGTGCGGCAGCTGGAAAACGCGCTGTATCGGGCCGTTACCCTGCTGGATGGTAATGAGCTGGAAAAGCAACATCTGCAGCTGCCAAGCTATACCAATGACTTTGGTTACCTGGAGCAGGATTTTGATGGCACCCTGGATGAGGCGGTAAAACGTTTTGAGGCCAATTTACTACGTAAGTTGTTTCCGGCTTACCCCAGCTCACGGCAGCTGGCGAAAAAGCTCGGTTTAAGCCATACCGCGGTGGCGAATAAACTGCGTGATTATGGTATTAGCCGGAAGACTGTAAAAATTTAATTACGCTTTGTGTTGACTTCTATACGCTATTTTGGCCGCCGCTGCATAGTGGCGGCCTTTCCATTCATGTCGCTGCCGCTAAGTTAGCCACTGTATCACTAATTTTACACTTGCCAGGTCAGCGCCTGATATCGCAACAATAATGCCGCCTCTTCCTTTTTTCTGGCGCTACCGCATGATAGCGCTCAAGCGCTTGGCGCCATAAATAAAAGACAGGAGTAGACACATGACCGATATGATTAATCCGCTGGGTACCGATGGTTTTGAATTTGTGGAATATACCGCAGCCGATGCCGGGGGTATTCAGAAGCTGAAAGACTTATTCAGTTCACTCGGTTTTACTGAAGTGGCGAAACATCGCTCGAAAGAAGCCTGGCTGTATAAGCAGGGCGATATCAATTTTATTATCAACGCCGAGCCGAATTCACAGGCGGAAGAGTTTGCCCGTAAGCATGGCCCATCAGTCTGTGCCATGGCATTTCGGGTAAAAGATGCGGCTGCGGCGCTAAAACATGCCTTAGCAAACGGTGCCAAAGAATATAAGAATCAGATTGGCCCGATGGAGCTGAATATTCCGGCCGTGTATGGCATCGGTAGTAGCCTGCTGTACTTTGTTGATCGCTATGGTGCCAGCTCAGTCTATGATATCGACTTTAAATACTACGATAACTGGCAGGTCGAGATGGCCAAGCATGGTGTGGGTCTGGAGGTGCTGGACCATTTAACGCATAACGTGATGCGCGGTAATATGAACCTGTGGGCTGGTTTCTATGAACAGATCGGTAACTTCCGTGAAATCCGTTACTTTGATATTGAAGGCAAGTTGACCGGCCTGGTATCAAAGGCGATGACCGCACCTTGTGGCAAGATCCGTATTCCAATTAACGAATCTTCTGACGATAAGTCACAGATTGAAGAATTTATCCGCGAATACAAAGGTGAGGGCATTCAGCATATTGCCCTGACCACGGACGATATCTATCAAACGGTACGTACCTTACGTGAACGCGGCATGGACTTTATGCCAACGCCGGATACCTACTATGCCAAGGTCAATGAGCGGGTTGAAGGCCATACTGAAGATCTGGAGCAGTTAAAAGCGCTGCGCATTTTGATTGACGGCGCACCGATGAAAGACGGTATTTTGTTGCAGATCTTTACCAAGACGGTCATTGGCCCGGTGTTTTTCGAGATTATCCAGCGTAAAGGCAACGAAGGCTTTGGCGAGGGTAACTTTAAAGCCTTGTTTGAGTCGATTGAAGAAGATCAGATCCAGCGCGGAGTGTTGAGCAATGCGTAAATGGGCGTCCTTTCCATTAAAAGAAGGTGATGTATCACGTCAGGCGCATGCCGATTTCCCCGAGCAGGCGATTTACGAGCGGGAAACCGGTCGTAGTGGCTTTTTCGGTCCGGCTACGCATTTCCATCACCGCCATGCACCAACCGGTTGGAGTGACTGGCAGGGGCCACTGCGTCCCCGCTTGTTTGATTTTAACAACCTGGAAGTGAGTACCGACTCACCCTGGGCGGTCCCTTTGCTGCTACATAATGCGCATTGTAAATTCCGCACCTGGCGTTTGAGCGATAAGATGACGCGGCTGGTGCGCAATGCTGACGGCGATGAGTTACTGTTTATCCATGAGGGCAGTGCCGAGCTGTATTGCGATTATGGGCATCTGACCCTGCGCGATGGCGACTATGTGGTCATTCCGCGCTCCACCATGTGGCGGTTAGAGCCGCTGGAGCCGTTGTATGTGGTGCTGATTGAAGCCACTAACGACAGCTATCAGTTGCCGGAAAAAGGCCTGGTCGGCAATCATGCGATCTTTGATCCGGCGATGCTGGATACCCCGAAAATCGATGATGCTTTTAAAGCTCAGTACAGCGAAGATAGCTGGCAGGTTGAGGTAAAACGCCACGGCCAGGTGTCAGTGATTACTTACCCCTATAACCCACTGGATGCGATAGGCTGGCATGGTGATTTAGCCGTAATGCGTATCAACTGGCGCGATATCAGGCCCTTGATGAGTCACCGCTATCATTTACCGCCATCAGCGCATACCACCTTTGTAGCGCAGCGCTTTGTGGTCTGTACCTTTGTCCCCCGGCCAATTGAAAGCGATCCGGGCGCGTTAAAAGTGCCGTTCTATCATAATAACGACGATTATGATGAAGTGCTGTTCTATCATGCCGGCGATTTCTTCAGTCGCGATAATATCGAAAAAGGCATGGTCACCTTCCATCCGGCCGGTTTTACCCATGGTCCGCATCCGAAAGCCTTTCAGGCGGGTTTAGAGTACCGGAAAAAGTTTACCGATGAAGTTGCAGTGATGCTGGATACCCGGGATGCGCTGGAAGTCGGTGAGGCGGCCTTGGCTACCGAAAACCCGGAATATGTGAATAGCTGGAAAGTTAAAGCCTGAGCGCTCAGTTAAGGAATTGAGATGAAGTTAGCAACGTTAAAAAATCAGACCCGTGATGGGCAGTTAGTGGTAGTAAGCCGAGATCTGAGCCGCTGTATTGCTATTCCGCATATCGCCGCCACCATGCAGCAATTATTGGATCATTGGTCCAGCCTGGCGCCGAAGGCGGCTGAAATTTATCAGGCATTAAATGCCGGCACAGTACCGGGTGAGCAACGTTTTGTGCAGGCCGACTGTGAGTCGCCACTGCCACGTGCTTATCAGTGGGCAGACGGCAGTGCCTATGTTAACCACGTCGAGCTGGTGCGTAAGGCGCGTAACGCCGAGATGCCGGAAACCTTCTGGACGGATCCGCTGATGTATCAGGGCGGCTCGGATGATTTTATCGGCCCGCGCGATCCTATTGCTGCCGTCAGTGAGCAGCACGGGATCGACTTTGAAGGTGAAGTGGCCGTGGTGACGGATGATGTCCCTATGGGCATCAGTGCCGAACAGGCATTAAGCCGGATCCGGTTACTGATGCTGGTCAACGACGTATCGCTGCGCGGTTTGATCCCAAATGAACTGGCCAAGGGCTTTGGTTTTTTCCAATCCAAGCCGGCATCCAGCTTTAGCCCGGTGGCCGTGACGCCGGATGAATTGGGTAAATACTGGCAGGGGGGGCGCTTGCATCTACCACTGCTGTCGCATTACAACGGCATTGCTTTTGGTAAACCTAATGCCGGCCTTGATATGACCTTCCACTTTGGCGAATTGGTAGCACATGCGGCGAAAACCCGCAATCTGGGCGCCGGTGCTATTATTGGTTCGGGTACGGTATCGAATAAGCAAGGTACTGCCTACGGTACCTCGATTGAAGAAGGTGGTGTGGGTTATAGCTGTATCGCCGAAATCCGGATGATTGAAACCATTCGGGATGGCAAACCCAGTACCAACTTTATGCGCTTTGGCGATAGTATCCGCTTGGAAATGCTGGATGAGCAAGGCCAGAGTATTTTTGGCGCCATTGACCAGCAAGTGGTGGAGTATCAGGGGCAATGAAACTCTACAGCTACTGGCGATCTTCTGCCGCTTATCGGGTGCGGATCGCCCTGAATCTGAAGCAGCTGAGCTTTGAAACCATTCCGGTGCATCTGCTCAAGGACGGTGGTCAGCAGCATAGCAGCGCCTATCAGGCGCTAAATCCGGCTGAGCTGGTACCAACCCTGGTCGATGAGCAAGGTAGCCTGAGTCAGTCACTGGCGATTATCGAGTATCTGGATGAAACCTATCCCGAGCCGCGCCTGTTGCCGCAAGAGCCGTTTGCCCGTGCTAAAGTGCGGGCACTGGCGCTGGATATTGCTTGCGATCTGCATCCGTTAAATAATCTACGGGTGCTGCAGTATCTGACCGGGGAGCTGGCGTTGGATGAAGCGCAAAAGCTGCGCTGGATCCAACATTGGCTGACACTGGGCTTTAATGCGCTGGAGCAAAAGCTACAGCAAACGGCAGGTCAGTATTGCTATGGTGATGACGTTAGTCTGGCGGATCTGTGCCTGGTACCTCAGGTTTATAACGCGCTGCGTTTTAACCTGGATCTGAGCCGCTATCCGCTGATCAGCCGTATTTATCAGCATTGTCTGCAACTTGCTGCTTTTGCGTTGGCGGCTCCCGAACAACAGCCTGACGCACAACTTTAATTGCTGGCGCCCGGTATGGGCGCCAGCTTTTATCTATCACATTGCAGACCTATTCTGAAAGCTACTGCAAACATAGTGCCGCCGATTGTGTCCCGCACCGGGATCCGCTAAGCTGTGGTGTGGCTGTCATCTGCGCTGTGTGGCAAAATTCAGCCCGCTATGCCACAACCTGGTTACCGCAGTCAGTCTATTGCAGTTGTCATTTCTGAACAGGCAGGGAGTTATCAGTCACGGATGTCAATTATGGATCACTTTAGCTGGTGGCGTCAGGCGCCCTTTGCCAGTGCGCTGTTTCAGGATCTGCCCGCCAGTACCACGCAGAATCGTTGTATCGCTGCCAATGCAGTATTTAAAATTGTTACCGGGCTGGATGAGCAGCAACTGGCGCAGGCGCCGGCTGAAAACTTCAATGTCCGGGCAGTATTTTATTCGGCAAACACCCATCTTTATTATCAGGTAAACAGCTTTGCGCCTGAGCCGGGCTATCAGTTAGTCACCTTACACCAGTTGCCGGAGTTACCGGTCAGCCGTCAGGCTAGCATTCAACCTGACGCGGCTCGCCTTAGTGCCACCTTATTGGAAATTACCGAGCGTTTTATCGGTTTGCAGCCTGCTGCTGTGCCGGCAATGCTGCAACTGACGTTACAGCAGTTAGGCGAAGTGGTGCGGGCTGACCGGGCCTATTTGTTTGATTACGATTTTATCCGGCAAAGCTGCTCCAACACCTTTGAATGGTGTGCACCTGGTATTGCGCCCGAAATTCAGACATTACAACAAGTACCGCTGGCGGCCATTCCTCAGTGGCTAAATACCCACCGACATGGCCGGGAGATGTATCTGCCAGATGTACCCTCTTTGCCCGATGACGATGCACTAAAGCAGCTATTGCAACCGCAGGGGATAAAAAGTTTATTGACGATACCTATTGCTGATGAGCAGCAGTTATATGGTTTTGTCGGTTTTGATTCTGTTCGTCAGTATCACTACTATACTGAACAGGAGAGGTTGTTGTTGGGGATGTTTGCCCGCATTTTGGTTAAGCTGAAACACCAGGCCGCTGTTTTGGGGGAGGAGTGACGATGCTAAGATTTCCACAACGTTGGTTAAACCGGCTATTATGCTATGTTGGCTTGTTTGGGGTGCTGTTTCAGCTCACTGCCGCCTTGCATGCCTGGTGGCATCAGATCCCGTTACCCCATTTCTGGTTGTTGTTAGTGGCACCGTTATTATGCCTGGTATCCGGGCTTTGGTCACCATTACAGCCACAGCAAGAGCCGCAGTCGTGATAATTCAGCGTCGGGGTTTAAACATACCCTGGACGGTTACATCCTTTACTCCGTTCTGGTCGAAAATAAAGTTAATCTGTCCCGGGCCCCTGCTGAAATAAAAGATCTCACCATCCAGCTTTAACACATAGCGACCACGTGCGGTGCGGGCCAGTGGATCCCGGCTAACTTCAAGCCGACGCTCAGCAATCTCCAGGATAAAGGCTCGCAATGGCAGCTGACTGAAGTCAGTGATAAAAAGATCTTCATCATTTTGCAAAATAATATAGAGTGAATATTTTTGCGGTGGTGCCGGCAAGCGGGTTTGTTGCTCGCCGATACTAAACAGGTAACTGCCCTCTTCCCGAAACAGTGTTAACGGGAAGGTTTTCTGTATTTTCTGACCATCAGCCTGCTCCAGTTTGAGTTTGCCTTCAACCAAAAAGTCTGCCGCTGCGCTAAAGCTCAGTAATATCGCTATTAACGCCAGCAGAACTCTGATCATGGTGCTTAACCTCAACAATTAGACTGTACCAGCGTCGACTAACAAGGTGAGTTGTTGGCCAGGCTGTAAAAAGGTTTCTGTATTAATATTATTCCACTTTACAATATCTGCCACTGATACGCTGAATCTTTGCGCGATTTTTGATAAGGAGTCGCCAGGCCTGACCCGATAATTTAGCGTGCGGGTTGTTGCCAGTACCAGAGGTTGCTGCTTGCTGTAAATGGTGAGCTGCTGACCTTCACGAAGGGGAGCGCCAGCGGCAAGCTTATTCCACTCCCGGATCTGGGCTACCGTCACGTCATATTTTCGGCTCAGATCCCACAGCGTATCACCGCGTTGGATCTGATGCTTAACTGCCGTTGCCGGGGTCTGACCGCTGGTATTTGCCAATTGTGTCTGTTGCTCAGTATCAATGTTGTTGCCTCTTGGAAGCAACAGATTCTGGCCAATTCGGATATTGTTGTTTGTCAGATTATTCAGTTTCTGTATCGCTGCGACACTGATGCCATAACGTTTGGCGATCGCACCGAGGGTATCGCCGCTTTTAACCTGATACGGCTGCCACTGCATCATTTTTTCTACCGGCGTTTGGGCTAGCTGGGCAGAGAAATGTTCGGCTTTTTCTACCGGTAATACCAGTTGGTGTGGTCCTTCCGGTGCGGTTGCCCACTGGCTGTAGCCGGGATTTAACGCCTGTAAATCGGCAATACTAATGCCAGCCAGCTCCGCGGCGACGACCAGATCCAATTGCCGGCCGGCATCGACTATTGCAATCTTGGGTTCGTTAGCAATAAAT
Source organism: Alishewanella sp. BS5-314 (assembly GCF_025377695.1). Classification (NCBI taxonomy): domain Bacteria; kingdom Pseudomonadati; phylum Pseudomonadota; class Gammaproteobacteria; order Alteromonadales; family Alteromonadaceae; genus Alishewanella; species Alishewanella sp. BS5-314. Next base: position 1,619,839 of record NZ_JACEHJ010000002.1, on the reverse strand, counting down.
TTCCAGACAATTTCAAACTCTTCCGGTCGCTTTAGAATGTCAACCAGTGCCAGTAATTTTGGGATATAGGCGGTAGTTTCAGCGGGTAAGTCAAGCGACCAGAAGTCTGTCGGTAAGCGCCGCTTTTTGTTAGCCTGGATCGCCCGCATAATACGACCTTCACCGGCGTTATAAGCGGCAATAGCGTTGAGCCAGTCATGCTCCAGGGTGTTATACAGATACTCTAAATAATCTAACGCCGCCCGGGTAGATTGCACCACATCTTTACGGCCATCGTACCAACTATTTTGCGCTAAACCAAAACGCTTAGCGGTGGCCGGCATAAACTGCCACATACCGGCAGCACGTGATGGCGATTGGGCGTAAGGGTCAAAGGCACTCTCAACGATAGGCAATAACGCCAGTTCGAGTGGCATTTGCCGTTTTTCCAGCTCTTCGACGATAAAAAACAAAAAGGGTTGCGCCCGACCGGCAATCCGATCCAGATAACCCTGGTTATCGGCATAAAAATTACGTTGCTCAATAATAGGGCGCGTTTGCGGAACTTTAAAAGATAACTGCGCCTGGATCCGTTGCCAGAGGTCTTCCAGCTCGGATGCCTCCAACAATTGCTCCTCAGTGAGGCCGGCACTCCACAAGCGTTCAGCAATCAATTCGGCAGATGCAGTATCTTTATGAAAATCAGTGGTTTTGGGTTTTACTGCAGGCTGAACCGCAGTATCAGCCGTGTTATCAGCGTTAGACCCTGTCGTACTGACACAGCCACTAAGCAGTGCCAGCAAAACTACGGCAGAGATTCTTACAGTCATAACAAGGTTCCAAATGTAAAACGACGATATTACCTGTCTGACCAGACATTGCAAGTCAGGATTTAAACTGGTCTTTGGCTTGTCTTAATAGGGTAAACAATGCCAACGCCGAGTTTTGGTTAAATTTACGCTGTAACACTATGTTTTCACAGCGTAAAAATGGATTAACTTTTCTCTCGTTCGCCAATAGCGCCGGTAGTGTAGGCTCAGATAACTGACGTTTTTGCTGGCAATGCTTTAGGTACAGCTGCAACTCGGTATTCTCTGGCTCTATGCTCAGGGCAAAGGCAATATTGGCAAGGGTGTATTCGTGGGTACAGCAGAGCAGGGTATCATCCGGCAGTGCCGTCAGGGATTGCAAAGACTGATACAGCTGCTTTGCGGTCCCCTCAAATAAGCGGCCACAACCAACGCTGAACAGGGTATCACCACAAAACAGAACGGGCGCTGAATAAAAACCAATATGACCGGCAGTGTGGCCGGGTAAGTCGAACACCCGGCATTGCCAGTTCAGCTCTGGCACAGTGACGCTATCACCACCCACGACAAGCTGTTCAAGCTCTTGAATTTTCGATTTTTCTGCAGCAGGTCCTATTACCCGGCAGGCTGGGTATTGTTGTTTTAATTGCCGGATACCTCCGGTATGATCAGCATGGTGATGGGTGATCAGGATCGCAGCCAGTGTTTTTTGCTGTTGCTGCAGAAACTGGATCACGACTTCAGCATCACCCGGATCGACAACTAAACAGTAGGGGTTGTGTTGCTCGGTCAGAACCCAGATATAATTATCATTAAAGGCAGGTAGCGGGATCAGTTCTGGCATTTGAAGGCTCCATGCATCGCAAACAAGGCTGCACCTTAACATGAAACCGGCATTACGTGAAAATCAGCTGCAAGCGCCGAAACACTGGCAAAGTTTTCGTCAGGGCCCGGCCTTGGCTGCGGCACTGGAACAGCAGCTGGCACCCTGGTGGCAGCAGATTTTCGGCTACTATTTGTTAAAGGTCGGCGATCTTAGCTGCCAGTTGGCCACGCCGGAATGCCGGGTGCGCCATCAGTTACGGCTGGGGTCCGGCAGTATTACCCCGGATTTGGTGGCTGAACCGGATGCCTTGCCGATCGCCAGTAGCAGTGTCGATGCGGTGTTATTGAGTCATTGTCTGGAGTTTCAGAATGATCCGCATCATGTGATCCGCGAAGCACACCGGGTGCTGGTTGCCGACGGCTATTTACTACTCAGTGGCTTTAACCCACATAGCTGGTTGGGGTTGTGGCGCTGTTTGCCTGCGTATCAGCAGCAACTACCCTGGCTGGGGCATTTCTTTAGCGCAGCCCGGATCAAAGATTGGCTGCATTTGATCGGTTTTGAAGTGATTGCCGAGCAGCGGTTTTTTTGCAGTGCCATGCTGGCGCAGGAGTTTAGGCAGAACAGCTGGCAGAAGTTTAACGAACGCTTTCTAAACCTGTTTGCCTCCAGTTACTTATTAGTAGCGCGTAAAAGAGAATTACCGCTGACTCCGATCCGTCCGAAGTGGCGGGTACAAAGTAGTTTTAGCCCGGCGCAGCAGGGCATCCGCGCCAGAGAAAAACTCTAGCCGACGCCTAAAACTACGCCCGCAATAGCGGGCGTGTTCTTGGAATGTAAGGGGGCTGATTTTATTCCGTCAGTTGTGTCAACTGATATCCCTGATCAGCTAGTAACTTCAGTAAGCCATCTTTGCCCGGCAAGTGCAGGGCGCCAACCAATACCATCACATGATTTTGTTCCAACGTGGTCAGGGTTTGCATCCAGGCATGATTACGTTTGGTCAATAAAATGGCTTCTATTTCCGGATATTGCTGCATTTCGGTTAAAAATAGCTTGTCCAGAGCGGCAACGTCACCGCTGCGCCAGGCCGCGATCATGTCATCTAACATTGCGGCAATCTTATCGATATCTCTTAAGGCAGAGCTAATAACTTCATCAGCATCTAACTGGTTCATGGCATCCAGCACCGCCAGATGTTCATCCAGGGTTTCCAAACCACCAAGCGTCTTATTTTGTTGCTGGCCTAATTGCCAGTAATGCATATCAACGCCGGTACCGGCCGCCCCCAGCCGTTGCAATTCCAGTACTGTCATGGTCATAGCAGTAAAGGCAGGTTTAAATTGCTCTAACGAGGTCAGTGGCCATTGCCGTTTTTCGGCTTCGGCTTTTAATTTGGCATAGATTTCTGGTGATAAGACTTGTTGCAGACTTTGCCCCGGGGCAAAGGTATTCTGCGACATCAGTTGCATCATGCCTTGCGGCTGGGTCATAGCGCCAAGATCGGTCTCAAACAGCAGCTTAGAGCTGGCATTAAAAGCGGTATCGTAGGCTTTGGGCAGCGGAAAATCACTTTCACTAAGTAGATGTACTGTACCTGCCAGATAAAAGGTTTTATCCCCTTTACTGACTTGCCAAACCGACGCGGCCGACAGCGACTGGCTGACGAATAGTAATAAAAGCAGGCTAAACTGAATCAGAAACCGCATACTCTTGCTCCTTCTGTTAGCGGTAAGGATGAACTGCAAGTTACCACATCAGATCATCCGGGATTTGATAGGCAGCGTAAGGGTCGTCCTCAGCCGCTACCTGGTGTTCCTGCCGGCTATTTAGTAACACTATACTTTCCGGCTGGCGCTGCTGGATCTTTTCAGCAATCTGCGCCGGCACCAGTGCATAGTGCTCACCTAAGCGGGCAATGGCTAGTAAACCACGGGTTAATTCACTATGCAACTTATCATTAACGTAAAGCCGTTTCACCAGCTTGCCATCGGTAAAGTTAAACGCCATTTCACCACTCATCTTAATCTGATTGCTTTCAATCAGCTGTTTCACCTGGGCGGCGATGGCTTTTTTCTGCAGTTCAGCCTGCTTTTGCCGGTTTAGCTCCTGATCCCGGGCGACCTGTTCCTGCCGACGTTGCTCAGCCAGCATGCTGGCTTCATTGACCACTTTTTGATTCTTCGGTGCCTGCACCCGTTGCTGATGTTGCTGCTTTTTTACGGCTTTGAGTTTCTTGGCATCAGCCAGGCCGGCTTTCAGCAATTGTTCTTTCAGAGCATTACTCATCGTTAATTTATCCAGGTGTTGCGAAAGGTGCCGCTATACTAGCGCGATGGGCGGGCGCAGACAATTAGGGTATAATAGGCGCCAGATTTTTGGAGAAAGATATTTTGCAATTTCAGGATATGGGGCTGGACCCGCGTTTGCTACGGTCTGTACAACATTTAGGCTTTGCCCGGCCCACCGAGATCCAGCAGGAAGCCATACCGGCAGTGATGGTTGGGCGCGATCTGCTGGTATCGTCAAAAACCGGCTCGGGTAAAACGCTGGCCTATTTGCTGCCGATGATGCAGCGGTTGTTAAAAAGTCGGGCATTATCGAAACAGGATGCGCGGGCGCTGATCCTAACGCCGACCCGTGAGCTGGCTAAACAAGTCTATGCCCAGTTACGACTATTCGTGGCCAATACCCCGGTGACTGCCGTGTTGCTGGTGGGAGGCGAGAATTTTAATGATCAGGAAAAGCTGCTGAAACGCCAGCCAGACATTATCGTGGCCACGCCTGGTCGCTTTGTTGATCACCTGGAGCATAAGTCGGTATTTTTACAGGGCCTGGAAATGCTGATCCTCGATGAAGCGGATCGGATGCTGGATCTGGGTTTCTTGCCACAACTGACCATCATTAATAAAGCCGCCGCTCACCGCTTACGGCAGACCTTGTTGTTTTCCGCCACGCTCGAGCATACCGACTTAGATGCGTTATCGCTGGCGCTGTTAATGAATCCGTTTCGGGTTAGTGTAAATAGCGGGCACGAGATACATAGTGATATCAGTCAGCGCTTTTATTTTGCCGATCATTTAACGCACAAAGAAGCGCTGCTAGCGAAGTTGTTACAGCAGGAAAGCCTGAAGCAATTGATTATCTTTACCGCAACCCGCGACGATGCCGGCCGGCTGGCCGAGTTTTGTCAGCAAGCCGGTTTGCCCGCTATCGGGCTAAGTGCGCGTTTAAATCAGGCACAGCGTAATAAAGTGATGCAGGATTTCGCCAGCGGCAAGTATCAGGTGTTGGTCACGACCGATTTGGCCTCGCGCGGCTTGGATCTGTTGCAAGTATCGCATGTCATTAACTTCGATTTGCCAAAACATCCGGAAGAATATGTACACCGCATAGGGCGTACCGGTCGTGCTGGTGCCAAGGGGACCGCAATCTCGCTGGTGGGGCCAAAGGATTGGTCAGCACTACAGAAAATAGAAGCCTTCTTGCGACGGCCAGCAGAATTCAGTGCCCTGGAGGGGTTGGCAGCACGCTTTAATGGTCAGCCGGTAGTTAAGGTGGCGCCGAAGAAAGCCGCGCAAACTAAGCTGACTAAACCAGGTGCTGGCAAGGCAGCACGGGTAGCGGCAAAACCTGCCGCCAGCCCAGCGGACACGGGCAAGCGTTTCTTTCAGGGCGGCGATGATGGCAGTGCACCGGTGCGGCGGAAAAAAATTCAGCCGGAGTGATTATTTTTTCAACATCTGCTGCTACACTCAAAAGGTGACATAGCAAAACTTGCCATGTCGCCGGTACGGCCTGTGCAGCAACGAAAGTTCTGCTCGCTCCGGTATTTATGTTGACCACAGCATCAGCGCCACTGATAATGCGGTTGAATATCTATCAGCTCGATTACCTGGCCGGTAATATTTAAGACGCCGGAGCTCCGGCAAACTTTTGTTTAAGTAAGAGAATGTTATGTCACAGTTAATTTCTGGTACAGTGAAGTGGTTCAACGAGGAAAAAGGTTTTGGTTTTATCGCCCGTGACGGCGGCAAAGACGTGTTTGTACACTTCCGCGCCATCAACGGCACTGGTCGTAAAACGCTGGTTGAAGGTCAGAAAGTAACTTTCGAAGTTACTGAAGGTCAAAAAGGCCCACAGGCTGAAAACGTCACTGTTACCGGTTAATTAGTCTCGTTTTTGTAAAAGAGCCGGCCTAGCGCCGGCTTTTTATTGCAGCCGACTTTATTGCCGGTTTAGTTGGCACTGCTGCTATGCTTTAAACCTGCAGGCTTAACCAGGCAGACAGACTGCACTATTATTAAATTCATTAGGATGCGTTAGCGCCACCTCAAATGGCAGACTTAACTGCTCTTCGCACTGTGTTTTAAAGCCCAATTGCAATCCCAGCAAGCGAATACCCTGATCCGCGCGTCTTTGCCAGGCCTGTGCTAACAGCTCGTTTAGTAAAACCGGATCCAGATGCTGGCTTTGCGTCTCGACTGTGGTCAGCCGAAAATCACTAAACTTTAATTTCACGCCGATTTTGGCCAGTAAATGCGCCTTGCCGCTTTGCTCGAGCCGGCATTGTAAATCCGGCAATAACTGTTGCAGCATCTGCTGGGCGTCAGTTAGCTGGTGTAAATCGCTGGCCAGGGTGCGCTCCACCGCAACCGATTTGCGCTCCCGGCTCGGTTGCACCTCCCGCAGATCGATACCCTGACAGCGCTCTAATAAACTGGCAGTTTGACTGCCGAACTCTTTGAGTAGGGCGCTTAGTAACGGCAGCGGCACTTCACCACCCGGCGGTACGATATCGCGGCAAAATTGCAATCCCAGCCTGGCCAGTTTCTCTGCTGCCTTAGGGCCGACACCGGGAATTTTGCGTAGTGGCAGAGCGGCAACAAAGTCAGCTACCTTAGCCGGCGTTAACACAAAAAGCCCATCCGGCTTATTTTCATCACTGGCAATTTTTGCCAGAAATTTATTTGGTGCCACCCCGGCGGAGACGGTCAGACCGGTTTCCGCGAACACGCTACGGCGGATATCTTCGGCAATCAGTGTCGCGCTGCCGGCAAAATGTGGGCTGGCACTGACATCAAGATAGGCTTCATCCAGGGATAAGGGTTCGACTAACGGCGTGTAGCGCAAAAAAATCTGGCGGATCTGCTTACTGACTGCCTGATATTTATCCATATTGCCGCGGACAAAAGTCAGCTGTGGGCAACGCTTTAACGCCTCATGACTGGACATCGCGGAGCGCACACCAAAGGCCCGCGCCGGATAATTACAGGTGGCGACAACACCCCGTTTACCGTCACTGCCGATGGCAAGCGGAATATCACGCAGCCGCGGATTATCGCGCATCTCCACGGCGGCGAAGAAGCAGTCCATATCCAGATGAATAATTTTCCGCGTCGAAGTCATCGTTACTTACAGCGCTGTATGAATAACCAGTAATGTAGCCGATGGTCGCGGCTTTGGCAACTTTGCTGCACATTTTTAGCCTGGTAAAAACGGCGCGGGTGGCAGATTTTGTTTTGCAGAAGTCTGGACGGCTGTTTTTTCGGTGCAACAATTTTTATTTCAGGGTAGAATAGCCGCCAGTTTTTCAGACTGTCGTTAACGTTAAGCGTGATAGCCGCGCCCAGGAGAAAGCATGTTAAAGCGTGATATGAATATTGCGGATTTTGATCCGGAATTATGGCAATCCATGGTTCAGGAAACTGAGCGGCAGGAGGCTCACATTGAGCTGATCGCGTCAGAAAACTATGCCAGCCCCCGGGTGCTGCAGGCGCAAGGTTCACAATTAACCAATAAATATGCTGAAGGTTATCCGCACAAACGTTACTACGGCGGCTGTGAATATGTGGATATCGCGGAAGATTTAGCCATTGCCCGCGCGAAAGAATTATTTGGTGCTGACTACGCCAACGTGCAACCGCACTCAGGTTCGCAGGCGAACTCTGCGGTATTCCTGGCCTTATTAAATGCTGGCGATACCATTCTGGGCATGAGTTTGGCCCATGGCGGTCACCTGACGCACGGTGCCACAGTAAGCGCCTCGGGTAAGCTCTATCACGCGGTACAGTACGGTCTGCATCCTGAAACCGGTGTGATTGATTATGATCAGGCTGAAGCCCTGGCCTTAGAGCACAAGCCGAAGCTGATTATTGCCGGCTTCTCGGCATACTCAGGTATTGTTGACTGGCAGCGCTTCCGTGAGATTGCGGATAAAGTCGGTGCCTACCTGATGGTGGATATGGCGCACGTTGCCGGTCTGGTGGCGGCGGGTCTGTATCCAAACCCGGTACCTATCGCCGATGTGGTGACCACCACCACCCATAAAACCCTGGCCGGCCCTCGTGGCGGTCTGATCCTGGCCCGGAAGAATGAAGCCATTGAGAAGAAACTGAATTCAGCAGTTTTCCCGGGCGGACAGGGTGGCCCGTTAATGCATGTCATCGCGGCGAAAGCGGTAGCCTTTAAAGAAGCGCTGCAGCCGGAATTTAAAGTTTATCAGCAGCAGGTGCTGGTAAACGCTAAAGCTATGTGTGCTGAGATGATCAGCCGTGGCTATAAGATCGTATCCGGTGGGACCGAGAACCATCTGTTCCTGATGGATCTGATTGATAAAGATATCACCGGTAAAGATGCCGATGCCTGGTTAGGGCAGGCGCATATTACGGTAAACAAGAACTCAGTACCGAACGACCCGCGTTCGCCATTTGTTACCAGCGGTCTGCGCATCGGTACTCCGGCCATTACCCGCCGTGGTTTTAAAGAAGCCGAAGCGCGTCTGGTTGCCAGCCTGATTTGTGATGTGCTGGATAGCCGTGGTGACGAGGCGGTAATTGCCAGGGTACGGGCTCAGGTGGCTGAAGTCTGTGGCCGCTTCCCGGTTTATGCCTAAGGCATAACTCGTGCTATGCTGTGATGGCCGCTAATGCGGCCATTCTTTTATGCAAAGCGCCGGCTAAACAGGCTGTTAGCGCCTTGTCCTGAACAGTTAGCTAGGGGGTAAAAGGTCAGTATGTATTGTCCCTTTTGTAATGCCGATGATACCAAGGTCATTGACTCGCGTCTGGTCGCCGATGGTCATCAGGTACGCCGTCGTCGCGAGTGCCTGGCTTGCCACGAACGCTTTACTACCTTTGAAGCGGCAGAGCTGGTGATGCCACGAATTATTAAACGTGACGGCTCCCGCGAACCCTTTAATGAAGATAAGTTACGCAGCGGTTTATTACGCTCGCTGGAAAAGCGGCCGGTGGCCACCGAACAAATTGAGCAACTGATTAATAAAATTAAATCCCAGCTCCGGGCTACCGGTGAACGTGAAGTCGCCAGTAATTTGCTGGGAAATCTGATTATGGATGAGCTGGTGAAAGTTGATAAAGTTGCTTATGTGCGCTTTGCCTCGGTGTACCGCTCCTTTAAAGATATCCGCGAATTTGGTGAAGAAATTGCCCGTCTCGGAGAGCAATAAGGTGAGTTTTAGTCAGGCCGATTATGCTTTTATGCGCCGCGCGCTGGCGCTGGCAGCACAGGGCCGTTTTACTACTGATCCCAACCCCAATGTGGGGGCGCTGGTGGTTAAAGATGGCCAGGTGCTCGGCGAAGGCTTTCATCAGCAAGCCGGCGGCCCACATGCTGAAGTCTTTGCCTTGCAACAAGCCGGTAGCGCCGCCCTGGGTTCGACCTGTTATGTGACGCTGGAGCCCTGTGCCCACTATGGTCGCACACCACCTTGTGCGGAAGCCCTGGTAAAAGCCGGTGTCGCCCGGGTGGTGATTGCCATGCTGGATCCGAATCCGCTGGTCGCCGGTAAGGGCGTCGCCATATTGCAACAAGCTGGCATTAGCGTTGCACACGGTTTATTAACTGAGGAAGCCAGAGCGCTTAATCCGGGTTTTTTAAGCCGGATGGAGCGGCAGCGGCCTTATCTGTATCTGAAACTGGCGGCCAGTCTGGATGGGCGTACTGCCCTGGCGAATGGCCAGAGTCAATGGCTAACCAGTGACGCCGCACGCGCTGACGTGCAGCTATGGCGGGCGCAGGTTAGCGCGATTTTATCCACTGCCAGTACTGTACTCGCCGATGCGGCACGTTTAACGGTACGGCAAAGTAGCGATGCCGCTGCAGAGCCGGCAGCCTTGATCCGGCCGCTCACCGATGGCAGTTTACGCCAGCCACTGCGGGTGATTCTGGACCGGCAGCAGCGGTTAAGCGGCAACGAGCCGCTATTCAATGAAGGTGGTCCGGTGCTGCTGTGTTATGCCGCTGACGCCGCGCCACGTAAGTTAGCCGTGACAAGGGTAACAGTGGAACAACTGCCACTGGCGCTAAGTGCTGACGGTCAGTTGGACCTGGCTCAGCTGCTAACTTTACTCGCAGCGCGACAGATTAATAGTCTGTGGACGGAAGCCGGCGCGATATTAGCGGGCAGTTTGCTAAAAGCTGGCTTAGTCGATGAATTACTGCTGTATCAGGCCCCACTGCTGCTGGGCGAGCAGGGCCGGCCGCTGGCGGTACTGGGTGATTTTCAGCAACTGGCGCAGACGCCAAAACTGGCGTTTAATGAGGTCATTAGTCTGGGGCCGGACCTGCGCCTGCGCGCCCGCCTTAGCGAGGAATAAGATGTTTACCGGTATTATTGAAGCCACTGGCACCCTTAGCCGGCTTAGCCCTAAGGGCGGCGATCTGAGTGTCACCATCCAGAGCAGTAGTCTGGATTTTAGCGACGTCAAATTGGGTGACAGTATCGCGACGAATGGCGTCTGTCTGACGGTCACTGCGCTGGGTAGCCAGTCATTTAGTGCCGACTTGTCGGCTGAAACCTTAGCCCTGACCCGCTTTGGTGAATATAAGGTCGGGCAGTTGCTGAATCTGGAGAAGGCACTGCTGGCAACCGGGCGTCTCGGCGGGCATCTGGTAAGTGGTCATGTCGATGGGGTGACGTCCTTGCTGGCTATGGAACAAAGCGCCCGTGCCTGGCAACTGTGGTTTGCGCTGCCGGCAGAACTGGCGCCCTTTATTGCCCACAAAGGCTCGGTGACTATCGATGGCATTAGTTTGACCGTAAATGAAGTACTGACTGACCGTTTTCGCTTAACCATAGTGCCGCATACGGCAGCACAAACTACCTTACTGACCTTGCAAAAAGGTAGTCGGGTGCATATAGAGGTGGATCTGTTAGCCCGCTATATCCAGCGGCTGTTAACCACACCGGTTGCGGCGCCTAAGGGCGGTGTTGATTTGGCGTTGCTGGCGCAGCGCGGCTTTTTATAAGAAGGTTAGTTATGCAACTGAATACCCCCGCTGAAATTATTGAAGATATCCGTCAGGGCAAGATGGTGATCCTAATGGATGATGAAGATCGTGAGAATGAAGGCGATCTGGTGATGGCGGCCGAATATGTCACGCCGGAAGCCATTAACTTTATGGCCAAATATGGCCGCGGTCTGATTTGTTTAACCCTGACCAAAAAGCGCTGCAAGCAGCTTAATCTGGCGTTAATGGTTGATGCCAACAAATCGCCGTTTTCGACCAATTTTACCGTATCGATTGAAGCCGCCGAAGGCGTTACCACCGGTATTTCGGCAGCCGATCGCGCCCGCACTGTGAAAGCGGCGGTCGCACGTGATGCCAGTCCGGCAGATATCGTGCAGCCCGGCCATATTTTTCCGTTAATGGCGCAGGACGGCGGTGTGCTGGTGCGGGCGGGTCATACCGAAGCCGGCTGTGACTTAGCGCGTCTGGCTGGTTTGGAACCGGCCGCCGTGATTGTCGAGATCCTGAATGATGACGGTACCATGGCGCGGCGCCCGGATCTGGAAGTCTTTGCCAAGCAACATGATATTAAGATTGGCACCATTGCCGATCTGATTGAATACCGTAATCTGAATGAAACTACCATCGAAAAGGTGGCAACCTGCCAGCTGCCAACGGAGATGGGTGAGTTTGAACTGGTGACCTTTAAAGATACTATCGATAATCAGCTGCATTTTGCGCTGGTGAAAGGGGAAATCCAGCCAGAACAACCAACCTTGGTGCGGGTACATTTACACAACACCTTCAGTGATTTATTACTGAGCAACCGTGGCGCTAACCTGAGTTTCCCATTGCATACCGCCATGCAGCGTATTGCTGATGAGGGCGGGGTGCTGGTGCTACTGGGTAAGCACGAGTCGACTGACGAGCTGGTGCAAATGGTGCAGAATTTCCAGGCCGAAGATAAAGGTGAAAAGCCCCGCTCTGCGCCCTGGAAAGGTACCTCCCGTAATGTTGGCGTTGGTTCGCAAATTCTGGCCAGCCTTGGTGTGCGGAAAATGCGGCTGTTAAGCCAACCGAAAAAGTATCATGCGCTGTCGGGTTTTGGCCTGGAAGTGGTGGATTACGTTTCTGAATAAGCCTCTGCCAGAACGTCGCAAACTATGCTATTATGCGCGGCTGATTTTAGTGGCAGTTAACAAGTAAGGACTGGCAATGCAGGTGATTGAAGCAGGCTATGCTGCAACAGGTAAAAAGATCGCGATCGTGGTCGCGCGCTTTAACAGTTTTATCGTCGAAAGTTTGCTTAGCGGCGCCGTAGATACCTTACAGCGTGTCGGCAATATCGCCGCTGAAGATATTACCGTGGTGCGGATCCCCGGTGCCTTCGAACTGCCATTAGCGGTGCAGCGGGTTGCCGCCAGCAAAAAATATGACGCTATCGTTGCGCTGGGCGCGGTGATCCGTGGTGGCACGCCGCACTTTGAATATGTGTCCGGCGAATGTGTCAAAGGTATCGCCCAGGTCGCGATGCAGTTTGACCTGCCAGTGGCCTTCGGTGTGCTGACTGTCGACAGTATCGAGCAGGCGATTGAGCGTGCCGGAACCAAGGCAGGCAATAAAGGCGGTGAAGCAGCGATGTCGGCACTGGAAATGATTAATGTGCTTGAGCAGCTGTAACAGGAAACCGGCATGAAACCAAATGTGCGTCGTCAGTCCCGCTCGTTAGCGGTACAAGGCATCTACAGCTGGCAAGTCAGCCAGAATCCGATTGCCGATATTGAACAGCAACTGTTGCTGGAAAACAATGTCAAACATCTGGATGTGCCTTACTTCCAGGATATTCTGCGTGGCGTGGTGTTACATCACAGCAAGCTCGATGAAGCCATTAAACCCTTTCTGGAACGGCCGTTTGAAGATATCGATCTGGTCGAGAAAGCCGTGTTACGGGTATCGGCTTATGAGCTGAAGTACCGCCTGGATGTGCCCTATAAGGTTGTCATTAATGAGGCGATCGAACTGGCCAAAGCCTTCGCCGCGGATGACAGCCACAAATTCGTCAATGGTATCCTGGACAAAGCCGTCCGGGTATTACGACCAGCATAACCTGCTTTATGGAGGCCGACGTAAGTCGGCTTTTTAATCTGTATGGGTGAATTTGATTTAATTGCCCGGTACTTTAGTCAGGCCGGGGCGAAACGCGCTGATACCCAAGTGGGGATCGGTGACGACGGTGCTGTACTGCAGGTGCGGGATGGCTTTGATCTGGTGATCACCACCGATACTATGGTGTGTGGCACCCATTTCTTTGCCGATGTGGATCCCCGGGCTTTGGGGCATAAGTTGGTGGCGGTCAATGTCAGTGATTTGGCGGCGATGGGCGCGGAACCCGCCTGGCTATCGTTAGCCTTAACCTTGCCGGAAGTTAACGAAGACTGGCTGGCGGAATTTGCTGCCGGTTTACATGAAACCGCCGATTATTATCACTGCCAGCTGATCGGTGGCGATACCACCCGCGGACCACTTAGTCTGACCATGATCGCCAAGGGTTTGGTGCCGCATGGTAAAGCCATTACCCGTAGCGGAGCCAAGGTCGGTGATTATATCTATGTCACCGGCACTTTGGGCGATGCGGCGCTTGGTTTAAAGTTAGTGCAAGGCCAACATCAGGTCAGTAAAAAGCATCAGGCCCACCTGCTGCAACGCTTTCATTATCCATCAGCCCGGGTCGCCCTGGGGCAGGCGCTGCGCAATCTGGCGAGCAGTGCGATGGATATCTCTGATGGTCTGGCCGGTGATTTGCCGCATATTCTGCGCCGCTCTGGCGTTGGCGCCTTTATTGATGTCAATCGCATTCCGATGTCACAAGCATTAAAAGACAGCTGTGATCAGGCCGAGGCCTTACAGTTAGCTTTATCCGGTGGTGAGGACTATGAGCTGCTGTTTACGGTGCCGGAGAGCCGCCGTGGTGCCCTTGATGTGCTGTTAAGTCCTTATGGCGTGCCCGTTACCTGTATCGGCCGTATTACCGGCGCCAGTGGCAAACTGGAATTAAAAGCCGGGGAACAGGCCATTAGTTATCAACATACCGGCTTTGTTCATTTCTGATGCAAAACACAAAATTTCAGCTGTCTAAATGGCAGCATTTCTTAGCTCTGGGTTTTGGCAGTGGTTTAGCGCCAAAAGCACCCGGCACCTTTGGTACCTTAGCTGCGGTGCCACTGATCTTATTATTCAGCCAGTTAGGCACGCTGTGGTACGGGCTGTTTTTGCTATTTGGCACCGCACTGGGTTGCTATATTTGTGGCAAGGCTGCGGCTGATGCCGGCGAGCATGATCACGGTGCTATTGTCTGGGATGAGATTATCGGCTTTATGCTAACGATGCTGCTGGTGCCGATTTCGGTGAGCAGTCTGTTAGTGGGCTTTGTATTATTCCGCTTCTTTGATATTGTCAAACCCTGGCCGATCCGTTGGTTTGATCAGCGGGTGCATGGTGGAGTTGGCATTATGCTGGACGACCTGTTGGCAGCAATACCGGCCTTACTGATTATGCACGCCTTGCTGAAGCAGGGTTGGTTATAAGGACACCTAATCTACGGAGGGGAGATGCGACTACTCTGCATGTTACTGGCGTTGTGCTATTTGTTGCCCGTGCAGGCCGCCACCTCTTCGGTGTTCGATTACGATATTAAACACTGGACCAGTGCCAACGGTCTGGCCAGTAACTCAGTACGTACCATCACGCAAGACCAGCAAGGTTATTTATGGTTCGGCACCCTCTACGGCTTGCATCGCTTCGATGGCCAGCAATTTGAAATCTTCACCACTGAAACTCATCCTCAGCTGGCCAGTAATGCGATTACCCAGCTACTAACCGATAAAGAAGGCCGGATTTGGGTCGGTACCAAAGCCGGTTTATCGGTGTTCCATCCGCAGCAATGGCAATTTCAGCGTTTACCGCTCTACAACGAAGTCACGTCATTACTCGAGCTGGATAACGGTGAAATCTGGGTTGCTGCCGACCAACTGTTCAGTGTCAGTCAGGGCCAGGTGAAACGGGTGGAACATATCAAAGCCGTTGTCAGCCAGCTAACGTATTTTCAGCAACAGCTGTGGGTTGCCGCGGCGGAATATTTGTATCAGCGGACCCCTGAGGGCGAGTGGTTACAACATGCGTTGCCAACAGAGTTAATGCAAACCCCACTCTACGATCTCAGTGGTACCGATGAGGGCTTATTTCTGGCCAGTGAATCCGGGCTATACCGGCTGACTGAACAGGGAGTAAGAGCGCAGTCTTTGCCGGACGGTAGTGTAGCACCGGTGTATCAGGTTATGCAGGATGCGCATGGCGCAACCTGGATCTCAGCCTATCGCAAGTTGTTCTACCGTTTCGGCCAGGAACATTGGCAAACTGTTACGCTGGAGGAGTTGGGCAGTTCGCCATGGTTTAGTGCGCTGTATCAGGATCAACAACAACATCTGTGGCTAAGCAGTTTTAGTGACGGCGTGTTTCGTGCCAGCCTGGCGCAGATCCGGCGATTATTGCCTGGTCATGATGCTGTGGTCCGCAGCCTCGGGCTGACACCACAGGGACAATTGCTGATAGCGGCCCAGACTGAGTTAGGTATTCTCGATAAGGCCGGCTTCTACCGGCAATTACTGGCGGAAGAGGCGTTGCAGGCGCAAACAGTCCATGACATGTTCTGGCCGGATGGTCAGACGCTGTGGTTGGCCATGGAGCGCGGACTGTATCAGCTGGATGAGGAGCAGGCGCGTTTACTGCCGGTATTCCCGCAGTTACAGGGACAAACGGTGAGAGCTATTTTGCCGGATCAGAAGGGACAGATTTGGATCGCGGCCTTGCAGGGCCTGTATCAGGTTATTGATGGCGAACTCCATTTCTCAGAGCTGAATCAGCAGCTTGAATCACGTCAGATCACCACCCTGAATCGTAACGAGCGGCAGCTATTACTGGGCACCAGCCGCGGTTTGTACCGCTGGCAGAATAACAGATTAAGCCGGCAGGGATCAGGTACTGCGCTCTACAACGCCTATATACTGGCGGCGCTGCTACTACCGGATGATACTATGCTGGTCAGTACTCTGGATGACGGGATCTTTATTATGTTACCAGGGCAGAGCTGGCAGCATTTGCACGGTGGTAATGGCCTGGTGCATGGTCCGGCAGTGAGTTTTTACTATCATCAACATAGCGGCTGGATTTGGGTTAGTACCCACAAGGGGATCTTTCGTTTGCAACGCGCCAGTTTGGAATCCGCCCGCACTGAAGGCTACCGGCTGGAAGAGATTTTATCGCCATTCGATCGGCAAATGGGCTCGCTGTCAAGCCGATGCTGCAATGGCGCTGGTGCAGCCAAGGTCGTGTACTGGCAGCAGCAGCTTTGGTACCCGACGTTAAAAGGCGTCGTCAGTGTGCCTGAGCTGCCGGCAGTCAGTGCGTTACCAGAGCCAAGGCCGCACCTGAAATCGGTTAATGCGCAGCATTTTTACCCGGTTTCCGCCACGCAGCGTAGTGTGGTGCTGGAGCAATATGAGCGCAATATGCAGCTTAACTTTACCGCGCTGGAGTTTGACCGGCCGGAAAGTCTGGTATTTCGCTATAAGTTAGAGGGTTTTGATCAGGATTGGCAAGTCAGCCCGCTGCGCCGCGAAGCGGTGTATACTAACCTGCCGCCGGGTAATTTTGAATTCTTATTGCAGGTAAAGTACCGGCATCAGCAATGGCAGGATGCGGCACAGACGCAACTGCAGCTGGTGATCCCACGCCGTTTTGATGAGACGCTGCTCTATCGTCTACTCTGGTTATTGCTATTTATCAGTACCCTCTACGGTTTGTTCTGGTTATACCGGCAGAACGCTCTGCTAAAACAAGAGCAATTGGCGCGTCTGGTGCAACAGCGTACGCAGGAATTGGAGAACAGCAATCAGCGATTGAATGTGCTGAACGAACAACTGCAGCAACTAACCCACCGTGATAGCCTGACCGGTTTACGCAATAGCCGTTTTCTGTCTGAGCAACTGCCAAAAGACATTGAGCACTTTCAGCGCAATATCGACAGCCTGCAACAGCAAGGCAAGATTATTGCGTTGCTGGTGCTGCAAGCGGATGGGCTGGATCAGCTGCTGGCCACTCATGGTAAAGGTCTGGCGGATAGCCTGTTGCAACACTTTAGTGCGGTGTTAAGCCGCGAAACCCGCGGCTCAGACTATGTTGTGCGCTTAGACGACGGGCGTTTTGTGGTAGTGTTTCGGGAAATTTTGCAACAACAAGTAGGCCCCTATAGCCGGCGGCTGTTGGATTTACTGTCCGGTAGCGACTTAGCGCTGGGTGATGGTAGTCCGTTGACCTTGTCCGTGTCGGGCGCCTATGCCTGGTATCCTTTGCCATTACTCGGTGGCAGCCTGTTAAGTTGGGAGTTTTCATTGCAGTTGGCCAGCCTGGCATTGCGACAATTGCAGCAGCATGGCCGGGTTGCCAGAGTCGCCAGTCTGCAGTTTGCCAGTCAGTTGGATGCGTTTGAATTTGAAGAAACTGCGGATTTAGAGCAACAGGTCAATCGCTTGCAGGCTGAGGGCCTGATTTGGCTTAAGACCGAATAACAAAGGCTCCGTCAGGAGCCTTTAGTTGCAGTGCATTATGATGATCAGGCTTTGCCTGGCTTACTTTGCCTGGCTTAGCGCGGTCAGCGCTTGCGCCTGTGTCAGGATCCCCTGGCTATCCAGGCCCAGCTCCTGATAAATTTCCTGCTGGCTGCCATGTTTAATAAACTCGTCCGGCAGTCCCAGGTTCATCACTTTACCTTGATAGTGATGCTGCACCAGGTATTCATTCACTGCCGAACCGGCACCACCCATCAGTGCATTGTCTTCCACGGTCAGGATCTGGCCATGGCTGCGCATCAGCTGCTGTAATAGCTGCTCATCCAGCGGTTTTACAAAACGCATATCTACCAGGGTTGCGTTAAGGGTGTCGGCCGCTAACTGACAGGCTGCCAATAAGGGGCCAAAGGCCAGGATCGCCAGCTGTTCGCCCTGACGCACCAGCCGGGCTTTACCGATAGGTAGTAATTCCATCTTTTCTTCTGCAGCAATACCGGTACCACTGCCTCTTGGATAGCGCACCGCTGCAACACCGGGATGTTGATAGCCGGTATACAACATCTGCCGGCATTCGTTTTCATCCGATGGCACCATAATGGTGATATTCGGGATGCAGCGCATAAAACTGATATCGAAGGCACCCTGATGCGTAGGGCCATCCGCGCCAACAATGCCGGCTCGGTCAATGGCGAATAACACATCCAGTTGCTGTAGAGCAACGTCGTGAATTAACTGATCATAGCCACGTTGTAAGAAACTGGAGTAAATAGCGACGACTGGCTTCAGACCCTCAATCGCCATCCCTGCGGCAAGGGTAACAGCATGCTGTTCGGCAATGGCGACATCGAAATAGCGTTTAGGAAAACGTCTGGAGTAGGCCACCAGATCTGACCCCTCGCGCATGGCCGGGGTTATTGCCTGCAGTCGTTCATCCTGCTCAGCCATATCGCAAATCCACTGGCCGAAAATATTCGAAAAGCTCGGTAAACCGGCTTTTTTGGCTGGTTGGCTGCTGGCACTGGGGTCAAACTTGGAGACTGCGTGATAGCCGATAGGATCGGCCTCGGCCGGGGCATAGCCTTTACCTTTTTTGGTGACTATATGCAGCAGTTGCGGCCCCTTTAGCTGACGCATATTGCGAATGGTGTCAACCAGCGACAGCACATCGTGACCGTCTATCGGGCCAATATAGTTAAAACCCAGCTCCTCAAAGAAGGTACCTGGTGTCACCATGCCTTTAAAATGTTCTTCAGCTTTGCTGGCCAGTTCATGCAACGGCGGCATACCACGCAGGATCTTTTTACCCCCTTCACGCAGGCTGGTGTAAAAACTGCCGGACAGAATGCGGGCAAAATACTGATTCAGCGCGCCAACGTTCTCAGAAATCGACATTTCGTTGTCGTTCAGGATCACCAGCATGTCGGGTTTGACCTCACCGGCATGATTTAGTGCTTCAAATGCCATACCGGCGGTAATGGCGCCATCACCAATTACGGCCACGACTTTACGCTGGCTTTTGGCTTGCTGTGCGGCAATAGCCATGCCCAGAGCCGCACTGATCGAGGTGCTGGAGTGACCGACGGATAATACGTCATACTCGCTTTCTTCGCGGTACGGAAACGGATGCAGGCCATCTTTTTGCCGGATGGTGTGCATCCGCTCACGACGACCAGTCAGGATTTTGTGTGGATAGGCCTGATGGCCGACATCCCAGATCACCCGATCAAAGGGGGTATTGTAGACATAATGCAGGGCGACAGTTAACTCTACCGTACCCAGGCCTGAGGCGAAGTGACCACTGCTCTGGCTGACCGTTTTTAATAAAAACTGGCGCAATTCCTGACTCAGTTGCGGTAATTGCTCCTGCGGCAGCAACCTGAGTTGCTCCGGCAGGTTAGCCTTGTCCAGTAGCGGATAATCCGTCATATCAATATGCATAGCTTAGTTACCAAATACCTTGGTTAAAACGTTCTGGCGATTATATAGTGGGCAAAGGCCCGCAGTTCAGTTGTCTCGAATGGTAAGCTGTCGAGAGCCCGCAGCGCCTGTTGATACAGTTCATCCGCTTTAGCTCTGGCGCCATCCAAACCTAACAGTGCCGGATAGGTTGCCTTGTTAGCCCGTAAATCTGAGCCTTGCGGCTTGCCGAGTGTCAGGGTGTCGCCCTCAATATCCAGAATATCGTCCTGAACCTGAAATGCCAGACCCAGAGCACCGGCGAAAGTGGTCAGATGATGCAGGATCTGCTCATCCTGCAGCGGACTGCAATAATAGGCCAGCTTTACACTACACTCAATTAAGGCGCCGGTTTTTAGCCGGTGCATTTGCTCCAGTCTGGCCAGACTGATCTGCTGATTGGTTTGCGCTAAATCAATGGCTTGCCCACCACACATGCCGGCGGCACCCGCTGCGCTTGCCAGTGCCCGCATCATCTGCACTTGCCGCTCTGCAGCGAGGTGCTGATAAGGGTGTGAACTTAGCACCTCGAACGCCAGTGCCTGTAACGCATCACCGGCCAGGATAGCTGTGGCTTCATCAAAGGCCTTGTGGCAGGTTGGCTTGCCACGGCGTAAATCGTCATTATCCATCGCCGGCAGGTCGTCATGGATCAGCGAATAGGTATGCAGCATTTCGATGGCCATCGCCGGGCCATCCAGGTCCGCCAGACTGGCACCGAGTAACTGGCCACACTGATAAACCAGATAAGGGCGCACCCGCTTACCACCAAGCAACAGGCTGTATGCCATCGCCGGGCAGAGTTCGGGGCTGGAAGACTTTCTGGCGTCCAACAAAAGGGTCAGTTGCTGCTCCAGACGTTGCTGGAACAGCGGCAGGCTGGCTGGGGTCAAATTAGTCTCCTGTCTCCGGACTAAAGGCCGCCAGACTCTCTTGCTGCTGCTGTTGCAGTAAAATCTGGACTTTCTGTTCGGCACCTTGCAGTTGCAGTTGACTGTGTTTAACCAGCGCTATGCCACGTTCAAATTGGCTCAGCGCCTGCTCTAACGACAGCTCGCCCTGCTCCAGTTGCTGGACAATGAGCTCCAGTTCCTGCATCGACTGTTCAAACGGCATGGTGTCTGCGTTTTTTTTATTCATCCGACTCCCCAAAAACTGTGCGCAACCTTATCCTAGCAGGCTATTATGGTCAATGCTGCACGACTTGGAAACGACTAAATTGGTATTTTGCGTTGAATTATTGCTTAATGTTCAGCAACTGAAGTCGATAACAGAGTGTTGGCTAAGGTAAAATTAAGCTATACGTATAAAAGTTAGTCAGCACAATTTCTGTCGGTTAAGGAGTGAGATGTGGATTTAGCGACGCTGATCGGAATGTTAGGCGCTATCGGCTTTGTGGTGATGGCGATGATTATCGGTAGTGCCGGTGATCCTGGGATGTTTGGCGATCTGGTCTCGGTGTTAATTGTGGTTGGCGGCTCAGTTTTTGTTGTGCTGTCAAAATTTACCCTGACACAGTTTCTCGGTGCCGGTAAGGCTGCGGTAAAAGCCTTTATGTTTAAGATTGAAGCCCCGGAAGAGCTGATTGAAAAGGCCGTGCAGCTGGGTGACTCAGCGCGCAAAGGTGGCTTCCTGGCGCTGGAAGAGGCGGAGATCCCGAATGCCTTTATGCAAAAAGGTATCAATATGCTGGTTGACGGCCACGATGCTGATGTGGTGCGGGCGACCTTGCAAAAAGATATTGCGCTGACCGAGAAACGGCATGAAAACGCTATCGGCGTATTTAAGAGTCTCGGCGATGTGGCGCCGGCGATGGGGATGATTGGTACTCTAATCGGTTTGGTGGCGATGCTATCCAATATGGACGATCCGAAAGCGATAGGCCCGGCGATGGCGGTTGCACTGTTAACTACGCTTTATGGTGCCTTTATTGCCAACGTTATTGCCATCCCATTGGCCGATAAACTGGCCATTCGCAATCAACAGGAAAAGCTTAATAATATGCTGATTTTGGATGCCGTACTGGGGATCCAGGATGGCCAGAACCCGAAAGTGATCGAAGGGATCCTGCGCAATTATCTGGCTCAGGGTAAACGTGAGGTCGCCGGAGAAGCCGCATGAGTGATAGCGAGCAAGAGTGTAAATGCCCACCCCCTGGTTTACCCCAGTATATGGGCACCTTTGCCGATCTGATGGCATTGTTAATGTGCTTCTTTGTGCTACTGCTGGCCTTTTCCGAAATGGATGTGTTGAAATTTAAGCAGATTGCCGGCTCCATGAAGTTTGCCTTTGGTGTGCAAAATAAAATTGAAGTGGATGATATTCCCAAGGGCACCAGTGTTATTGCGATGGAATTCCGGCCTGGCCGGCCCGATCCGACGCCGATTGAAACCATCCAGCAGCAAACAATGGAAATGACGCAACAGGTGATTGAATTTCAGGCGGGCGAAGAAGATTCGGCCGGTGGACGCCAGGAACAGCGAGAAGATCAGACTGGTGGCCAGTCTGCGTTAAATGCGGAAGAAACCGAAACCGCGGAAGCTATGGCTGAGGCTGCGCAGGAACAGATTAATGAAACGGTTAAGAAGATGGCGCAGGAGCTGGAGCAGCAGATTGTCGACGGAGCCATTGAACTGGAATCGCTGGGGCAGCAGATTATTATCCGTATTCGGGAAAATGGCTCTTTTCCGTCAGGCTCTTCCTTTCTACAACCCAGATTTAAACCCATTGTGCTGCAAATTGGCCGGATGCTGGTGGATATTCCGGGTGAAATTACTGTCAGTGGTCACACTGATGATTTCCAGGTCGCGGATGAGCTACATCTGAACAACTGGGATTTATCGGCAAAACGCGCGGTGTCGGTTGCCAGTGAGTTGCTGCGGGCGCCCGGCTTTGACCGTAATCGCTTAATCGTGGTAGGACATGCCGATACCAGGCCCCTGGTACCCAATAATAGCGAGCTAAACCGGCGCCGGAACCGGCGGGTAGAAATTGCGATTATGCAGGGTAAAGCCAAGGAGTCGGAGCCGGTCAGTTTACAACCGGTAAGCCCGCCTTAGGCTAACCTACAATCAGCTACGTAGCCAGCATGTGCCTTGTTCGCACTTTGCTGGCTTTTTCGCTATAATGCGCGCCTTTTTTTGCTACCGACAAGCCATCATGCTGGAATTTATTATCAAGCTGCACCCGGAAATCTCGATCAAAAGTAAGTCAGTGCGAAAACGGCAGACCATGCTGTTGGAGCGCAACCTGAGAACCATCCTGAAACAACTGGATGAGCAGGTAGAAGTGCTGAATAACTTTGACCACCTTACCGTGCGCAGCCAGCAGGCAACGGCGTCATTGCGCAGCCAGATGATTGAACGTTTGAGCTGTATTCCCGGTATCGTCAGTTTTTCCCAGATGCAAACCCGGCAGTTTACCGATCTGCACGATATTTTTCTGCAGGTGGCGGCGGTTTATGAAGCTCAGTTGCCGGGCAAGACATTCTGTGTCCGGGTCAGGCGGCAGGGGAGCCACAGTTTTAGCTCGCTGGAAGCCGAGCGTTATATCGGTGGCGGGCTGAACCAGCGGGTCGGCAGTGCCAGGGTACAACTGAAAAAGCCTGAGCTGACAATTAAGCTGGAAATTAAACAGGATCAGTTTTTACTGGTCAGCGAAAGCTTTGCTGGTATGGGCGGCTTCCCGCTACCGTCGCAATCTGATGTCTTGTCCTTGATTTCGGGCGGCTATGATTCAGCGGTGGCCAGCTATCTGATGATCCGCAAGGGGTTACGCACGCACTACCTGTTCTTCAATTTAGGTGGTGCCGCGCATGAAACTGGTGTGCGCGAAATGGCATTTTATCTGTGGCAAAAATACAGTTTGTCGCATCGGGTGAAATTTGTTAGTGTTGATTTTGCACCGGTAGTAACCGAAATTCTGGAGAAAGTGGAATCCGGCCTGATGGGCGTGGTGTTAAAACGGATGATGATGCGTGCCGCCAGTCAGGTAGCAGCAGATTTGGGTATCAAAGCGCTGGTGACCGGTGAGAGTATCGGTCAGGTTGCCAGCCAGACCATTGCCAACCTGGCGGTCATTGACCGGGTCACCGATACACTGATCCTGCGACCACTGATTTATCAGGATAAGCAAGAAATCATCGATCTGGCCAAGCAGATTGGTGCTGAGGAGTTAGCCCGTACCATGCCGGAATACTGTGGCGTGATTTCAAAAAGCCCGACTGTCAATGCTGTGCTGTCTGAGGTGGAGGCGACAGAAGCTGCCTTTGACAGTGCCATCCTGCAGCAGGTGGTCCGGGAGGCGAAAATTCTGGATATTCGCACCGTCGAGTATCAGGCTGAGCAACAGGCCCGTACCGTGGCGGTAGAAGAGGTCTTGCCCGCGGATGCGGTGGTGCTGGATATCCGAGCACCGGATGAAACTGAGGCTAAACCTTTGCAATTGCATAGCCACCAGGTACAACAGATCCCCTTTTTCCGTCTGGCATCGCAATTCCCGCAACTGGATCAGAGCAAACAATATTACTGTTATTGTGAGCGCGGCGTAATGAGCCGGCTACAGGCCTTACTGCTGCAGGAAATGGGTTATCAAAATGTGGCGGTGTACCGGCCCTGATAGCTCAGGCGGTATGACGAAGCGCCTGCCATAAGGCCAGGTTCTCTGGTACCGCCAAACCGTGACGGGCTGCGCGTGAGACAATATAGCCGGTGATAGCGGCGATTTCCGTTTGACGCCCGGCGTTGACATCTTGCTGCATCGATGAATAGTTGTGCGCAGTATTGGCGATCACCTGTTGTACTAACGCCAGTGTCGGCGCTGGCAACAGGCTGATACCTTCGGCCCCGGCTACCAGACAGACCTCATTCACAATAGCTGCCAATAAGGGTTGATAGTCTGCTGCGGCCAAAGCGCCGTTGCGACACTGATGAATTGCCGTCAGTGGATTGATCGCTGCATTGACAGCCAGTTTGCGCCACAAAGCCGGCCGGATATCGTCAGTCAATGTCACCGGTCCCAGCGCCGTATCCAGCATCGCCACCACGCTCGTCGTGGCTTGCTGTGCCTTAGCGTTTAAAGGCGCCAGTACGCTTTGCCCCAAACCACTATGTTGCACACCATCAGAGCTGCGCAAAGCCGCATGGCTGGTTGACAGAAACCACAATCCCTGGCCAGGAGCCAGCTGCTGTTGCAGCCACCCCAGATCCGGCATGCCGTTGTGGCTGACAATCAGCTGGGCATCGGCGGCAAGTACTGGCGCCAGTTGCCGCAAGCAGTTTTGCACGGCATAGGCTTTTACTGGGACTAGCAACAGCGTTAACGGTGCTTCGGCCGCGGGGAAATGCAGTGACCGTGGCTCTCCCTTTGCTGGTACAAAAATACAATCAAGGTTTGCTGCTTGCCGCAGCCAGAGATTGACCTGCCAGCCGGCTAGCTGCAACCGACTGGCAGCGAGCAAGCCGATGGCGCCACGGCCAACTATCTGACAGCGCGGCTGCGCGGACGGCAAAAGTGCCATAGCTTACGTCCAAGGTAAAATGCCAGGATGCCAGCGATATCTGCCAGCCAATCCCAGATATCGCCGTGGCGACGGGTGAAGTGCTCCTGCACGACTTCAATCAGCGCGCCATACAGTGCCAGCAAAAGAAACAATTTCCAGAATACCAGGCGAAAGCCTTTGAAAAACAGCCAACTTAGTACAACAAAAATCAGAAAGTGCGCCAGTTTATCCAGGTTAGCAATACCGGCACCGACGCGGTGACCACTGATTTCAGCCAGAAAACCTACAGTAGAAACAATTAACACCAGCACGCATAACAGACGATAAAAGGATTGGGGCACGTTACAACCTCCGCGAAAGTCGCTCGGATTGTAACAGTTTTCTGGTTATAATCGCCAGTAAACCGCATACAGGAGAATAAGATGCCGTCCTTTGATATTGTCTCAGAAGTCGATCAGCAGGAAGTGTTGAATGCTGTTGATAATGCCAATCGGGAATTACAAACCCGCTTTGACTTTCGCGGTGTCACCGCAGAATTTGCGTTAAAAGACAAAGTGGTGACCCTGACCGCTGATGCCGAGTTTCAGCTGCAGCAAATGGTGGAGATTTTTCTGACTAAGGCTGTGAAACGCGGTATTGATATCCGTTCATTCAAAGAGGGTAGTGTCACCTTCTCAGGTAAAACCTGTAGTAAGACCTTGAATCTGTTACAAGGTATTGAAACCGAGATGGCGAAAAAACTGGTTAAGCTGATTAAAGACAGCAAAGCCAAGGTACAGGCTTCGATCCAGGGCGAGCAGGTACGGGTGACCGGCAAAAAGCGCGACGACCTGCAGGAAGTCATTGCACTGGTGCGTGGCGCCGAGCTGGAGCAAGCGTTTCAGTTCACCAACTTTCGCGATTAAGGTTCAGCCATCCAGAAGTCTGTTGACATTCTGAGAGAAGGGCGTAAACTGCGACGGCTTTTATCTTCGGATAGAAGCCGTTTTTATTTTCAGGTGCCCCGGCAGATGCTGCCGAGGGTTAAACGGGAATCTGGTGTAACACCAGAGCTGCCCCCGCAACGGTAAGTGACTGTACCTGTTTCTGATGCCACTGTCGCAAGATGGGAAGGTGAAGCAGGTGGTGGCCCACAGCTGCCAGGTAACAAGCCCGGAGACCGGCCTGACAATCCGACCAACCTGATGCAATGTGCGGTGGGCACATTGGGAGATGCTATGTTGCAATTTCGTCTGGCAGCACCGCTGCTACTTACGCTTTGTTCAGCCACAACTATGGCTGAGTCTGTTGAACGCATTAATATTCACGCCAGCCGCACTGCCTTAGCAGAAGCCGATGTATTGGCCAGTATCTCAGTGCTGGAGCGTGAAGATATTCTGGCCCGGCAAGCTGCCGACTTACCGGCCCTATTAGCACAGTTGCCGGGCATTAACCTGTCGCGGGATGGTGGCCGTGGCCAAAGTACTGGTCTTTATCTGCGCGGCGGTAATACCGGTTACACCCTGGTGTTGATTGACGGCGTGCGCGCTGGCTCGGCCACCACCGGTGCCAAAGCCCTGAGTATGGTGCCGCTGGAATTAATTGAGCGGATTGAGGTGATCCGTGGACCCCGCGCGGCCTGGTATGGCGCCGATGCACTCGCTGGGGTGATCGTCATTAGTACCCGCCAGGGGCAGGGCGCTGAGCTGCAACTGAATGCCGGCAGTTACGGACAGGCCGCTGCCGATCTGGCGCTGGGCCAGCAATTTGGGGCGCTGCAGTTAAACAGCGCTTTCGGCTACAGCCGGGCCGACGGTTTTGACGTGCGGGATGGTCTGGATCCGGACCGGGATGGCTATCAACAGCGTTTTGCCAAATTTGCTGCTGCCCTGACCACGGTAGCGGGGGACTTTAATGCCCAGTTTGATATTAACTCCGGCACCTATCAGTATGATACCGCCTGGGGGAGTGAAGATCAGGGCGATGTATTGCATCGCAGCTATATTTTGGGTTGGCAGTATGCTGCCGACCAGCTGCAACAGCAGGCTCAGCTTAGCCGTAGCCTGGATGATGAGACCAGCTTTGGTCCAGACTCCCGCAGCCCCTTTGTCACCGAGCGCGAGGAGTTTAACTATCAGGCCAACCTGGCATTGAGCGAGGCGCTGAATTGGTTAGCGGGTGTTAACTGGTATAGCGAAGATGTACAGCGCTCGGGTGTCGGTTATCTGGAAAGCCGGCGCATCAATCAGGCGCTATTCAGTGGTGTGCATCTGAAGCAGGATAGCTGGTTACTAGAGGGCTCGGCCAGGCGCGATCTGACCGACCAATATGGCGCCAATAATACCTGGCAACTGGCGGCTGGTTATCGTTTTGCCGAACATTGGTTAGTACGGACCAGCCGTGGTGCGGCCTTTAAAGCGCCGACCTTTAATGATTTATACTATCCGGGCAGCGGCAATGCAGAGCTTGCGCCAGAGCGCAGTGTGGCGGATGAGATTGCGCTTAGCTATCAGGTTGCCAATGGTAGTTTTGAACTGGCCTGGTTCGAAACCCAGGTGCAGGATCTGATCCAGTTTGATATGACCAGTTTCCGGCCGGAAAATATCAGCCGGGCGCGTTTGTCCGGTGTCGAGTTCGCCGTGACCGCAGAGCTGGGCAGTTTGACCCAACAGCTGGCCTATACCTTGTTGAATACCAAAAATCAGTTAAGTGGTCAGCGTTTGGTGCGCCGGCCCAAACATACGTTACACTGGCGATTAGAGCAGCAATGGCAGGCGCTGAGCGCCTTTGTGACAGCGGATTATCAGAGTGATACCTATCAGGGCGATTTTGCCAGCCGCAGCGAGCTGGGCGGCTTTACGCTGTGGGGGCTGGGCCTGGCCTATCAGCTGCAACCTGCGCTGACGCTACGGGCCAAAGTGGATAACCTGCTGGATAAACAGTATCAAACCAGTGACGGTTACAATACCGCCGGTGTGAATCTGAATCTTAGCCTGCAATACCGCTTATTCTAAGCGATATGGTGCGCCAGAGGCCGTCGTTATGACGGCCTTTGTTTTAGCTGAGCTAAAAACTGCTGGCGAAACTTCTGCAGCTTCGGGGTGATGATCCAGTGGCAATAGCCTTGTTGCGGATTCTGGCGGTAATAGCCCTGATGATAGGCCTCTGCCGGATAAAAGGTACTGGCCGGACTGAGCTCGGTGACGATAGCGGCATCGAACAGACCGGCCTGATTGAGCTCGCTAATAAAGGCCTCCGCCTGTTGCTGTTGGCTGCCGCTGTGATAAAAAATGACTGAGCGGTATTGGCTGCCAATATCATTGCCCTGGCGGTTTAGCTGGGTCGGGTCATGCAGGGCAAAAAATACCTGACAGAGCTCGGCAAAGCTGATGCGCTCCCGGTCATAGCTAACCTGCACCACTTCTGCATGACCTGTCTGGCCACTGCAGACACTCTGATAATCCGGCGCTAACGTATGGCCGCCCATATAACCACTGAGCGCGCTGTGCACGCCATCAAGTTCATTCAGTGCTGCCTCCAGACACCAAAAGCAGCCGGCACCAAAGGTTGCCACTTCGTTTGCCATTTTTGATACTCCCTGCGCTGTGATTTGATCATCTACCTTAAGTTTAACGTAAGTAACACATTATTAGTTTAGATGGGATCAGTAAAAGATGACGATCGCTGTAGTCGGTGCCGGTATCGCCGGCCTGGCTTGTGCTAACCGGCTGCAACAACTGGGCAAGCCGGTTCAGCTATTTGATAAAGCCCGCGGGCCGGGTGGGCGTATGACCAGTAAACGCAGCGCTGAGGGTTATCTGGATTTAGGTGCGCAGTATTTTACCGCCCGGCATCCGTCTTTTATGGCACAGGTTCAACAATGGCAACAGCAAGGCGTGGTTGCGCCCTGGTTGGCAGCCATGTCGCAGTTTGTGGCGGGTAAACTGCTGCCATCTCCGGACGCTCAGCTGCGTTTTGTCGGTGTGCCGGCGATGCATAGCCCACTGCGACAGCTGGCGCAGGGGCTGGATATCCGCTATCAATGTCAACTGCAACGGATCTGGCAGCAAGATCATTATTGGTGGCTGCAGGATACAACAGGTCAGGACTATGGCCCTTTTAGCCAGGTCGTACTGACAGTACCACCTCAGCAAGCCGCAGCACTATTGCCAGCTGAGTTCAGCACACTGTTACCGCAACAGATACTGACCCCCTGTTGGGCGGTTGATTTGCAATTGACAAGGCCAAGCGGTAGCAATGTTGGCGGGATCTTTGTGAAAGACCCGCAACTGCCGTTGTCGTGGCTTTGCCGGCAAAATAGTAAACCCGGGCGTGCAGGCCCGGAGCATTGGCTATTGCATTTTACGGCCGCCTTTAGTCAGCAGCATCTGGAGCAGGCGGCCAGCTTCTGGCAGGAGCTGGCTGCCGAATTGCTGACTAAGGTTTTGGCACAGCCGGTCGAGGTTGCGGCTGCTATCTGCCATCGCTGGCGCTTTGCTCAGATTGCGGAGGTTGCACAGCCAGTACCGCCGGTTAGTCTTGCAGCTGGCCTTTGGCTGGCTGGTGACTGGTTGCGCGGCGGAAGGGTAGAAAATGCCTGGTTAAGTGGTACTGAGGTGGCGGAGCAGATACAAAATGACTGAACACTGGTTAATTATTGGCGCCAGCGGCGGTATTGCGCAGGGCCTGCTACAGAATTTATTGGCTGCCGGGCATCAGGTTTCGGCGATCAGCCGCCAGCCGTTAGCTGAGCCGATATCCGGTGTGAGCTGGTACCAACTACAGAGTGCAGAGCAGGGCGCAGCTGACGCGGTTTTGGCCAGGATTTTTCAGCTGCCCGTTACCGCCGTTGTGATATGCCAGGGCTGGTTGCATGGCGATGGGCATTTGCCGGAGAAAAGTCTGCAGCAAGTAAGCCGAGAGGCGCTGCAGCAGAGTATGGAGATTAATCTGTTTAGCCCGGTTTTCTATTTGCAGGCACTACAGCCCTGGCTACAGAAACAACCGGGGATCCGGGTAGCGGTACTCAGTGCTAAGGTCGGGAGTATCAGTGATAATCAGCTCGGTGGTTGGTACAGTTACCGGATGGCCAAGGCGGCGCTGAATATGCTGGTACGCTGCGCCAGTATTGAGCTTGGCCGTGTGAATAAAACTGCAGCGCTGTTTAGCCTGCATCCGGGCACCACCGACAGCGCTTTGTCAGCACCTTTTCAGCAGCGGCTGCCGGCAGGGCAGTTGCAAAGCGCAGCGGCAACGGCGGAACGTTTGCTAAGCGTGATCCGGCAAAGCCAGCTGACGGACTCCGGTTTGCTGCTGAATTGGGACGGGCAGCCGATCCCTTTTTAATGCTCTGATGCGGCACAATAAAAAACGGGAGCACCAGGCTCCCGTTTTTTATTGTTAATCTTAATCCACCTCCTATAGAGGTGGATTGTTACTTACGCCAGTTAGGACTTCGCAGGCGAGTTATCGCTATCGATAGCGCCCGGCACCACCTCATCAGCCGCATGTTCGTCCGGCGCAGCCGCTTCCAGACGTTCCAGCTCACGACTTAATGCTTTCGGTGAGCCAGTGTTACGGGCAATCGCAATATAGGTCACAGGCACTACGTAGAGCGTCAGCAGGGTCGCAAAGGCGACACCGCTTAAAATTACCATACCAATCACCATCCGGCTTTCTGAGCCCGGGCCTGTTGCCAGTACTAACGGCAAGCTACTCATCACGGTTGTAAAGGCAGTCATCACGATAGGGCGCAGCCGCTGCGCCGCAGCGCGCTTTACCGCCTCTTCAAAGGCGATCCCGGCATCACGCAGCTGGTTGGCGAACTCCACAATCAGGATGCCGTTCTTCGCCACTAAGCCTATCAGCATCACGAGTCCGATTTGACTGTAGATATTCAGTGTCATACCAGAGAAATACAGACCTGACAGGGCACCAACCAGACCAAGTGGCACGGTGATCATAATGACCAGCGGATGGATAAAGCTTTCAAACTGAGCCGCCAGTACCAGATAGGTGATAATCAATGCCAGTACAAATACCAGTGTTGTCGATTTACCACTTTCCTGGAACAGTAACGACTCGCCTTTGTAATCAATACCGACCGGCTCATCAATTTCGGTTCGGACAATCGTCTCCAGATACTCCAGTGCTTCCCCCAGACTGTAGCCGGGCGCCAGACCACCAGTGATAGTAATGGCACGCATCCGGTTATAGCGGTTCAGGCTTGAAGCCGTAGCTTCTTCACGCAAGGTCACCAGGTTATCCAGCGGAATTAACTCCCGGCTGCTGTCTGAGCGAATATAGACATTGCTGATTTTACCAGGGGCGCGGAAGTCATCATCCAGGCCCTCGATAATCACATCATATTCCCGGCCACGATCCAGGAAGGTGGTCACCCGACGGCCACCCAGCATCGCTTCCAGCGCCCGGCCAATGGCGCCGACCGAGACACCTAAATCACCGGCACGGTCGGTATCGATTTCTACCAATACCTGCGGTACCGTTTCTTTGTAATCGTGATCCAGCATCAATAAATTCGGATTCTCTGCTGCTCGGCGTAAAATAATATCGCGCCACTGTGCCAGTTCCTCATAGGTATTGCCCTGAATCACGAACTGCACCGGCCGGTTACCGCCGCCACCGCCGCCTAATCCACCACGCATAAAGGTGAAGGCCCTAACATCTGGCAGTTCGTTAATTTTTTGGCCAATTTCAGTCACTAGCTCCTGAGTCGGTCGTTTACCGTTATACCAATTCTCGGTACCCACTATGGCAATACCACCGCTGTTGCCCCAGCCTGGTACCCGGATCAGCATTCGCGTCAACTGACCGTCCTGGTAATAAGGGGTCAGGATATCTTCAATTAACCGCATATTGCGGCTATTGCTCTGATAGCTGGCGCCTTCAGCCGGACTCATCATTACAAAGAAGGTACCACGATCCTCTTGTGGGGCCAGTTCGCTTGGCAGCATTCGTACCAATTGATAGCTGGCCAGAAAACACAGCGCTACGACGATGAGTACCGGCCAACGGGTGTTGCAGACCACGGCTAACTGGCTCTTATAAGCGGCTTCCAGCTTAGCAAAAGCAGCGTGCAGCCAGGTACCCAGCTTGCTCTCGCGTTTGCGGTGACTCAGGATTTTTGAGCACAGCATAGGTGATAACGTCAGCGCCACCACACTGGAAAACGCCACCGCTGCTGCCACCGCCAGCGCAAATTCAGTGAATAGCTTACCCAACTGGCCCTGCATAAAGACCAGTGGCACAAAGACGGAAATCAGTACCAAGGTAGTGGCAACCACCGCAAAACCCACTTCACGGGCACCGCGATAGGCTGCCAACAATGGTGCTTCGCCCTGTTCAATCCGGCGGTAGATATTCTCCAATACCACGATAGAGTCATCTACCACCAGACCAATCGCCAGTACCATTGCCAGCAAGGTCAACAGGTTAATGGAGAAATCCAGAGCGAAGAGTACTGTTACCGCAGAGACCAGTGCCACCGGTACGGTAATAGCCGGAATAAAGGTGGCTCTGATATTGCCGAGGAACAGGAAAATCACCAAAATAACCATACACATGGCGATACCGAGGGTGTTATAAACTTCTTTAATCGACTGGGCAATAAAGACTGAAGAGTCATAGCCTGGCTCAATGGTCATGCCCGGCGGCAGATTAGCCTTGATGCGTTCCATTTCCGCCCGGGCGTTGCGTACCACTTCCAGCGTATTGGCTTTTGACTGTTTGATAATACCGATACCCAGGATATTCTTACCGTCACTGCGGAATTCACCTTCCTCATCTTCTGCCGTTAACATGACATCGGCAATTTCTGCCAGTCGTACCAGATAGTTATTAGCTCCGCGTTTAACGACGATGCGTTCAAAGTCCTGCTGGGTGCGGAAAGAGCGCACCACCCGAACCGTAAAATCGCGATCGATCGATTTAATATTACCGGCTGGCAGTTCGACGTTTTCGGCGCGAAGTACCGCCTCAACATCTTGTACTGTGACACCACGGGCAGCCATCGCGTCGCGATCTAACCAAATCCGCATCGCATAATCGCGGGCACCACCAAACTGCAGGCGAGCCACGCCATCGACTACCGAAAACCGCTCTGCAATATAGCGGTTGGCATAATCAGTCAGTTCCAGCGTGGTCATATTGTCGCTGTTAAGCAAAAACCAGGCGATGGTATCTTCGTCAGCATTGGCTTTAAAGACTTCTGGTGGGTCCGCTTGATCTGGCAGGTTATTCAGTGCGCGTGAAACCCGCTCGCGTACATCGTTAGCGGCTGCGTCGATGTCCCGCTCTACGTTAAACTCAATGGTAATGCTGGAGCGGCCATTGCGGCTGCTGGAGTTAATGCTTTTAATGCCTTCAACACCGCTGATCCGGTCTTCCAGCATTTGCGTTATTTTGCTCTCAACGATTTCGGCGGAGGCGCCCGGATAATTGGTATTGATACTAACAACAGGCGTATCGATATCCGGATATTCCCGCAGCGGCAGCATAGTGAAGCAAACAATGCCGAAAATCACCAGTAACAGGTTGATTACAGTAGCAAAAACCGGGCGTTTGACTGAGGTATCAGATAACCACATAGTTAGCCCTCAATTTTGCTGATAGTGACGCCGGTGCGGACCTTTTGCACCCCTTCGACAATAATTTCATCGCCCTCAGCTAAGCCTGATTCCACTTCTACCCAGCCAGGGATCCGCTGGCCAATTTGCACTTCCCGTTGTTGCACACGGTTTTCGGCATCGACAACAAACACATATTGCCGGTTCTGTTGCGGCACCAAAGCTTTTTCAGAGATTTGCAGCACCTGCCGGTTATCCAGTTGCAAACGGACATTGAGCAGCATACCTGGTCTTAACATCAGGTTATCGTTCGCAATCCGGCCATGAATAGTCACTGAGCGGGTCACCGGATCTAATCGGGTATCAATGGCGGTCACTTCACCTTCAAAAGGTAATTTGCCGTACGCAACGTTAGTTACAGTAAGCGGCATACCGACGGCCACATCGGCCAGATGCCGCTCAGCGATCCGAAATTCTACCCGTAACTGTTGAATATCATCCAGCGTAGTGATCACGGTGCCAGCATTAACGAAGGCGCCGCGGCTAATTTGACGCAAGCCGAGAAAACCACTGAATGGGGCGCGGATAGTCATGTCATTGAGCTGTTGTCTGGCAATATCCAGTTGTGCCAGGGTGCTGTTAACCCGGGTCTGTTGCTCATCCAGCAAGGATTGGGCGGTAGCCTGGGTGGTAGCCAGATTTTTTAAACGGTCAAGTTGCCGGCGCTGCTCGGTTAGTACAGCTTCCAGTTCGGCGACCCTGGCTTTTTGCTGCACGTTATTTAAACGTGCTATCACATCGCCGGCATTCACTTTCTGGCCTTCGCTAACATTGAGTTCGATTAAGAATTCGCTGCTTGGTGCAATTAGCTGTACCGAGTTATTGGCGATACCGGTACCTATGGCACTGACTTCCCGCATCATTTGCTGAGTGCTAACGGTGGCAGTTTTAACGGCAACAGCACCGCCAGGCCCACGGCTATTGCCATTGCTTTGTTGAGATTGCCAGTACAAAAAGCCAACAAAACACAATAAGGCCAATAAAATGAACCATATCAAGCGAGAGTGTAAAGGCGCCAAGGGAACTCCAATTTAATCAAAAAATAAACTCAGGGTATTGTATGGAAAGAATCGCCGTTCAGATTTCCTGTTATCGCACTCATCCTGCGGTCTGTCGTATCAGTCTAGCTGGTTCATGACGGTTAACCCAGAAGCGGTGAAATAACGTAAGATAATACAACAAGATTATGACAACGCGAGGTCGCAGTATGAAACAGGGGTTTGCTGGTTCTGCCAGTAGTGGCGGTGCCAGATTATTATTGAGTAGTTTGGCTGTATTACTGTTACTGCTGTTGTACACCCTGTTGTTCGCCAGCCAGTTTAGCTGGTGGTTGGGTATTGCTTATATGGCGTCTTTATTGGCAGCATTTCTGGGTTGGGCAAAATTGGCTGAGCCCAAATATAGTTTGGAACTTGATGAGTATGGCATCCGCTACTGTCACCGGGCAGGCAGTTGCCGTCTGGATTTTAGTGCCTTTGCTTATTGTGCGGTGCCGGAGCTGGATGGTAAGCCACTGGCTTTTATCGGCTTTAAGATCACAGATTTCGATGCGTTACTGCAGCAATTGCCGTTGCGGTTAGCGGTCAGAATGATGACAGAGCAGCGACCGCTGTATCTGGAAGCGATCCGGCAAAGCTGTGCCAGCGGCCAGTGTGCCACTGAGTTGTTAAAAGAAAAGGACTTTTTCAACAGTGGTAAACAGCGCTATGACGGTGTTCGAGCCGCCTTTGCGCAGCGTATGCAACGTCTGGCAGAGGCTTGCGGCTTTGAGTTTATGGTGCCGGTTAATGTATCGGCAGAGGTGGCCCAGCAATGGTGTCAGGCGATAAACAAGCAGCGGTTGGCCAGCTTACAAACAGGGAACTAGACACTGCTAAACTGCTGTATCATAATAACCTTAATCTAAACAACCGGCAGAGTAGTAATGAATAATTATGAAAAAGCTTTTCTGGTCAGTGGCCGGAATACCATCATTCATAAAAATAAAAAGCTGGACCTGGTGATTATTAACGATGATCAGGACCCGCCAATTTTGGTATCTCGACACGGCGTAAAAGTTTTTGAGGACGCAGTGCCATCTAGTCGCAGCGAAGCCAAGGAACGCTACCTGGAGTTGGTGGACGTATCGAGTGTCGATGTGTTCGGTGAGACTAAGACGTTGTTGTTTATTCAGGCGCTAAACAACAAAGAATATAAAATCGAGTATACTAAAAAGGGTACGGATATGTTTATCCGGGTTCACCAGGATAACTATATTTAACTACCCTTGGTGAGGTAGATAGCCAGAATAACGCGCTGACCAGCAGACAGCGCTTGCTTTTATGTAAAAAATTTGGTTCAGTAACGGCATCTTGTCTCAGGTAATGCTTTTTTCTTATAACGGATAGTGAAGTCCGGCCAGCACAGGGTGATAGCAGGAAGTAACTGACAAAAGCAATACCTGATAACTCCCTGAAGTAATGGGAATATTTATGGAATTTACTGAGCACGACCTCAATATAATAATCAAAGTGCCGGTTTCTGCTGCACCTCTGACTGCTGACGCCCTAAAACAAGCCATCATTGATGCCGGTTACGGCCGCTGCTTCCTAAACCAGAATAATCTGGCGAATCTCATCGCAGAATATCAGGAATACCAACAAAAAGTTAAAGCCATGACTTTGGCCGAAAACGCCAGGGTATTGACCTATCCGATTGCTGAGAAACGCCCTGCTCAGTTGGCATTTGAGATCGCCGAAGACAAGATGGCCGCCTATGCGATTATTACTGCTGCTTGGGGCGGTGCACCTATCTCCGCTAACGAGCTGGTGAAGGGCGCACAACAAGCCGGTATCGTCTTTGGTTTTCAAAAAGAAAATATTATCCGGTTGGTGCAACAAGCCAGCCGGGCCGAACCCGGTAGTCGTTTGAAGCTGGAAATTGCGACCGGCCGAGCCGTGGTCAATGGTATGAACTCGCGTTTTGAACCATTGATTCCGGATATGGTGCGGCGTCGTAATCAACCCTTGGTGGAGTCGGAGGCGAAAGCCGACTTACGTGACTTTGGCGCTATTCCTGCGGTTGCTGCGGGCCAGCCACTCATGCGCCGCTTTCCACCCACTTCTGGTGAGCCCGGTATCAATGTTGTTGGAGAAGCACTGCCGGCAGTGCCTGGCATCTTAATGGAGTGGCAATTAGGGCCTGGTGTCGGACTGAGTGCCGAAGATCCGGATCTGTTATTGGCAACTCAGGACGGTTTACCCCGAGCCATCGACAATGGTGCAACCGTTGACGAAGTTTTTACCGTCAAAAATGTTGATCTCACCACGGGGCATATTATTTTCAAAGGCTCAGTGGTTGTCACCGGTAATGTGATTTCTGGTATGAAAGTGGTCGCCGGTGGTAATGTCATTATTCAAGGTGTTATGGAAGGGGACTTAGTCGAAGCGGGTGGTGATATTAATATTGTCGGCTCCATTATCGGTCATCAACTTAATCCGCAGAGCGAGTCCCCTGAATACAGCACAGTGATCAGAGCGCAGGGCGATATTAATTGCAATATTGCGCAGTATTCTGCTTTTTTCTGCGGTGGCCAACTGATGGCGACCAAGTATCTGATGCATTGTTCGGTAGAGGCTGACACCGTGTTAGCGGGCAGTGGCGATAAAATTACCGGAAAAATTGTCGGTGGTCATTACCTGCTTGGTAAAACCTTGAGCTGCGGACAACTGGGATCTCCCTCCAGCGGTGTCGTGGTAATTAAAGTCAACCGTCATCTGACCCCATTATTGCAGCAACAAGAGTTAATGCGCAGTCAATTGAGCCAGGCCAGAGCGGTTTTAGATGAGCTAAAGCAGCGTATTGATAAGCAACGTAAATTACTGGCTGGCCAGACCGACGAGTTAATTCAGAAGCTGGAGCAGGAGTTTGCTGAGCAAAAAGAGCTGGCTAAAGCACTGATTGACGAGGTGCGGGCGTTGGAAGAGCAGCGGTTATTGTTGTTACCGGAGTTAAAGGTAAAAGCCATCCAGCAGTTATTCTCGGCAGTTGAAGTGCAATTTGGTAAAGAAATTATCCGTAGTCGCCGTGAGTACGGGCCTTCAGTTATTGAAATTCAGGATGGCCATCCGGCGATCAATCCACTGTAGTGCGACCAGGGGTAGCGTCTATGCGGTATTGAGTAATGCGCTCTGCTGGCTTTTTCTCTAAGCTATTCTCAGGTCTGGTTGGTAGGTGTCTGGTTGTGCGAGTTATCTGTTTTTTATTACTGCTAGTCAGTTCACCGCTGCTTGCCGACTGTAATATGGCCTTCCGCTATGGTGTGCTGATCTCTCCGGATCAGATCCGCATTATGCAAAATAACCGCACCTTCGTTCAAATCAATGAAGATAAACAGCTTTTTATCAAAGGCGAATGGTTTGAGCTTGAAGATGATTCGCAACAGTTACTCCAGCTCTATGCCCAGGGCTTGCGTCGTTTTGTACCGGAAATTGTTAGCCTGGCAGTGGATGGCGTTGAAGTTGGCTTATCCAGTATCGAGGCGATGTTGGCTGGTGTGGGTAATAAGTCGCAGCAAGCCGAGTGGCGTGCCCTGATCCGCGAAACCACCTTTCAATTTTTATCGCGCTTTGTGCGCACCGGTGATCATTTTTATCTGGCACCACAAAGCTTAAACGAGCTGGATAATTTCCTAAACGGTGAACTTAAACCGCAATTAACCATGCTAGCCCGCCATACTGTTGGTGCTGTCTGGGGCGCTTTGCGTGATGCACTGCGCCAGTCAGACAGCAACTTTGAAAAGGCCGACAGTCAGGATTGGCAAGCAGTAAATCAACTGATGGATAAAATCACCCTGGGTATGGATCAGAAAATGGTTGAGCTGGAAGCGAAATCAGCGCTGTTTTGTCAGCGAATGCGTGAGCTGGATGACATCGAAACCAAGCTGCAGCAGCAACTGCCTGAGCTGGCTGAATTTGATGTAGTGGTCGAAAAGGCGCCCTAGCTCGTGTTGAGTTTCTAGCTTAGACCACGCCATATTCATCGGTCAGCGATAACGGCATCGCATTGTCTACTTCGTCACTGATCGCATCCAGCGTCTTCTCGGCCTCCTCCAGTGAACTGACCTCCGCAATATGAAACAGCGCTTCGCCTTCATTCACCAGCGGCAGATTAGTGCGGCCGATAATCACCCCGGATAGCGTCGCCGTAACGGCAACCTCAAAGTCGGAATAAGGCGAATAGATATGCGCCAGCAGATCGCCCTGCTGTACGGTTTGCCCCAAGCTGACATAATAACGGGCGATGCCATCATGCTCGGCCCGCACCCAGCTGCTCTTCTTCGAAAACAGCGAGCGGGTTTTACCGAGTCGCTTGCCGCGACTTAGCATACCCAGTTGCTGCATCACATTGACGATACCGCGTACCCCAATCTTAATGGATTGCTCATCAAAGCGCAGTGCTTCGCCGGCTTCATAGAGTAAAATCGGGATCCCTAAATTGTTGGCGGTACCGCGCATGGTGCCATCGCGGCTGGCCGCCTTGATAATAATCGGCGCGTTAAAGCTTTCAGCCATACTCAGTGCCACCTTATCCTTGGCACTGGCTCTGACTTGCGGCAGGTTACTGCGGTGAATGGCACCGGTATGTAAGTCTATGGCATGGGTACATTTACTAAGGATTTGTTCGGTAAACTGAAACGCCATCCGGCTACCCAGGGAACCTTTTTCACTGCCGGGAAAGCTGCGATTCAGATCCCGGCGGTCCGGTAAATAACGCGATTGCTGCACAAAGCCGTAAGTATTAACAATGGGTACCACCACCAAAGTACCGCGCAACCGGTTCAGGCGGGGGACTTTCAGTAAGCGGCGGCAAATTTCGACCCCGTTAATTTCGTCGCCATGCAGCGCGGCCGTGACCAGCAACACCGGGCCGTCCTGGCGGCCATGCACCACATGGGCGCCGATATTCAGCTCAGTATGGGTATAGAGCTTACCAAAGGGGATGTCTACTACCGCCCGGCTTCCGGCCGGGATCTGACTTTCAGCGAGGAAAAAGGGGGCGCGTAGTTCGGACATTAGCCGGTTCCTTTGGTTCGGGCCGGTTTGCGGCTTTTTTGACTCAGCACCCGCTTCTCCAGATGCTGGATAATGGCAGCGGCAACATCTTTGTTGGTCGCCGCTTCAATACCTTCCAGGCCAGGTGAACTGTTGACTTCCATCACCACTGGGCCGTGATTAGAGCGTAATAAATCGACACCGGCAACATCCAGCCCCATAGTTTTCGCGGCAGCCAAGGCGGTGCGCCGCTCCTCTGGGGTCAGACTGACTTTGGTCGCGGTGCCGCCACGATGCAGATTGGAGCGAAACTCGCCGGCTTTCGCCTGCCGCTTCATCGCTGCAACCACCTTATCGCCAACGACAAAGCAGCGGATATCAGCGCCATTGGCTTCTTTAATATACTCCTGCACCAGAATATGCGCATTGAGCCCCATAAAAGCATCAATCACGCTCTCGGCCGCGGTACGGGTCTCGGCCAGCACCACACCAATGCCCTGAGTTCCCTCCAGCAATTTAATCACTAAGGGCGCACCGCCAACCATCTCAATCAGATCGGGGATATCGCCGGGCTTATCGGCAAAACCGGTGATCGGTAAGCCAATACCCTGACGGGCCAGTAGCTGCATTGAACGCAACTTATCGCGGGCGCGGCCAATGGCGACAGATTCATTCAGCGCATATACGCCCATCATTTCAAATTGCCGTAGCACGGCAGTGCCATAAAAGGTGATGGAAGCGCCAATGCGCGGGATCACCGCATCAAAACCTTCCAGTACCTCACCTTTATAGTGAATGGAAGAGCTAATGCGGTTAATATTCATATAACACATCAGGGGATCAATCACCCGTACTTCATGTCCGGCCGATGTCGCCGCTTCAACCAGACGTTTGGTGGAGTAGAGTTCTGCGTTGCGCGATAAGATCGCTATTTTCATGTTAGCTCCTGCTCAGTGATAACTACTGAACAACAGTGAGAACTGCCTGTTCTGGCAATGATGCCTGATATTATGCCAGTAAAAACAATGAACCTAAGCCAAGGAAAGCAAAAAAACCCACTACGTCGGTTACTGTGGTCAGTATTACAGAGCCAGAGAGTGCCGGATCGATATTCAGTTTATCTAACCAGCGCGGTATATAAACACCTGACACCGCAGCAATCACGATATTAATGACAATAGCGGCGCCAATAATACCGCCGATTAACCAATCACCAAACCAGAAGTAGGTAATAACGGCAATAACGATTGACCAGAGTACGCCGTTTAGCGCCGCTACGCCCATCTCTTTGCGTAGTAGTGCCATATAGGTTTGCTCGGTAATTTGCTCCAGTGCCAAGCCCCGAATCATCAAGGTTAAGGTTTGGCTACCGGCAATTCCGCCCATACTGGCAACAATCGGCATCAACACCGCCAGCGCAACTACCTGTTGTAAGGTGGCTTCAAAAAGACCAATGGTCCAGGCAGCCAGAAAAGCCGTCAGCAAATTAATACCAAGCCACAGCGCGCGGCGTTTGGCGCTGATCATAATGGGGGCAAATAAGTCCTCTTCTTCGTCCAAACCTGCGGTATGCATAAACTGGCTTTCTAGACTGCGGCGGACATTCTCCAGCGCTTCGCCAATGGATAGCCGCCCTAATAACTTGCCGTCACTATCGACTACCGCCAGTGCAGTATAACCCGAACGTGAGACGATATCGGAGCCCTGGTCCAGATCCAGCTCACCTTCAACCACAGGCGCATCAGGATCAATCAGCGGATCGACCGGTAAATGTGTCGCCTGACCGAGCAGGCGGCTGGCCTGGATCTGACCGGCATAGCGGCCAGTGCGGTCGATAACAAATAATGTATCCTGATATTCGGCATCATCCGGTAAATTCTGGAATAAACGGATTGCATCCCGCACCCTGGCATTTTTATTGATAATCAACAGGTCATGGTCGGCATAGCGCCCACACTGATCCTCATCATAGGTCAGTGCTGTCTCTAACCAGCGCCGTTGACTGGCATCGAGTCTGGAGCAGGCGTAATCATAAAATCGGGTTGGTAGCTCATCCAAAAGCTCCAGCAACGCATCAACGTCCATTTCTTCAACCAAAGTGCGCAGTTGCTGGTCATCCAACTGGCGGAAAATATTCTCCCGGGCATCGACCCGCATGTACATCAGGGCGTCAATCTGGTCGCTGACCGCCAGGCCCAAGTAGCAATTGAGCCGTTGCTCCAGCGGCATCGATTCCAATGCCAGTGCCAGCTCGGCAGGCTCCAGCTCAGTTAAGCGCGCCAGTAGTTGTTGCAGCTCATCCTCGTCAAAGCTGTCACGAACAATTTCTTCCAGATCTAAATGCGGGTGGTCAACCATAGATACTCCTGGGTGGTAACTGTGTTACCACCATTTTCTGAATTTAAACCACAACAGGCTGCCACAGCCGAGAAGGCCCATCATAAACAAGGTGATGAAGTAACCATTTTCACTTTCTAACTCTGGCATATAGCGGAAGTTCATGCCATAAACGCCGGCCAGAAAGGTCAGTGGAATAAAGATGCTACTGACGATAGTCAGTACCTTCATCCGCTCGTTGATTTGATGTGAGGTGGTCGACAGATAGCCCTGTACCAGATCACTAAGCTGGTCATAATACATCTCAGTCATCGAATGCAGCCGTTCAAATTTTTCATAAAAGTCGCGCAAATCGGCCAGCGCAAAACGCCGCAGCAGACTGTGCTGCTCTTCAAACAGGGCATCAGCAAAGAGATCTTTTTGATAGGCCAGGTTGCGACTGACTTTACGCAATACGGAGCGATAACGCATCATCATCGTCATCAGCTCGTCATTACCTTTATGCAGCATTCGGTCTTCCAGCTCACCCAATTCATCCTCAAACACCAGTAGTTTTTCCAGATAACTG
The DNA here is from genome assembly GCF_025377695.1 of Alishewanella sp. BS5-314. Classification (NCBI taxonomy): domain Bacteria; kingdom Pseudomonadati; phylum Pseudomonadota; class Gammaproteobacteria; order Alteromonadales; family Alteromonadaceae; genus Alishewanella; species Alishewanella sp. BS5-314. The sequence continues at coordinate 1,577,333 of NZ_JACEHJ010000002.1, read as the reverse complement.
GCTGCGACGATCAGCGTAAGTTGCTTCACCCAGTCGCTGATCTGGTTAGCACTAGGCTTTGCTAATTGTGGTTGCAGTTGGCTACACAGCGGTTGCTGGCGGCAATGCAGCTTGGTGATCAGAATGTCATGACAGAATAGCAGGTTAAGCTGAGCACTTTCGGTCAGTTCACTAAAGCCAGCGTCAGCATAAGCCCTTAAAATCAGTAAGTTAAATTCACCCACTGCTTCAAATTTTGGCGGGTGCCGGGATTTGCTAAAATCTTCGGCCATGGTAGCGGCGATGCCCAGGTCCTGCAGCAGTTGTTGCTCTTCTGCTGCGCTGGCCTGTTGTAAATCAAGCCACAGCGGCGGCGTATGCCGCGCATTCACTGGCAGGCGGCTGACCTGCTGTTGTTGCCAGCCTCCCAGCTCGGGATCATAATAATTGACGCTGATCATCCGTTATCCTCCATGGCGAGTGCCGCACCGCCAGGCAGTACGGCTGCTGCCCACCGCTATTTAGGCGCGTTTGCTGGCGATATAATCTTTTACCAGTTGCTCTAATACATCGAGCGGTACAGCGCCATTTTTTAGCACCACATTGTGAAACTCGCGGATATCAAAGCGCTCACCCAGTTCACTTTTCGCCAGCTCGCGCAGTTCCAGCAGTTTGATCATGCCCACCATATAGGCGGTGGCCTGGCCCGGCATCACAATATAACGCTCAATGGCTTTTACCGCATCGCCTTCTGGATTAGGGGTATTGTCGACCAGATACTGGATCGCTTGTTCACGGCTCCACTTTTTAGCGTGAATACCGGTATCGACCACTAAGCGGGCGGCACGCCATAATTCCATCGCCAGCCGGCCAAAATCAGCGTAGGGGTCCTGATAAAGGCCAACTTCTTTCGGTAGCAATTCAGAATACAGGCCCCAACCCTCAATATAGGCGGTGGCACCACCAAAGCGGCGGAATTTCGGAATACCGTCCAGCTCCTGCGCAATGGCCAGTTGCATATGGTGGCCCGGTATGCCCTCATGGTAGGCCAGCGCTTCCAACTGATACTTTGGCATATCGCTCATACGGTACAAATTGGCGTAATACACGCCGGGGCGGCTGCCATCCATCGAAGGGCGTTGGTAAAAGGCTTTGCCCGCGGTTTGTTCGCGAAATGGCTCAACCGCTTTGACTATCATCTCTGCCTTGGGCTTAACCAAGAACAGCTCGTCCAGCCGGGTACGCATATGGTCAATGACGGCAGTGGCTTCAGCCAGATAAGCCGCACGGCCTTCCTCGGTATCCGGATAGTAAAACTGGGGTGCCTCGCGCATAAACACAAAAAACTCCGCCAGATCGCCGGCAAAGCCCACCTGCTGCATAATTTGCCGCATCTCGCCATGAATGCGCTCAACCTGTTGGAGTCCCAACTGGTGGATCTGCTCGGCACTGTAATCGGTGGTGGTCATCCGGGCCAGACGGTTCTGATAAAAGGCCGCCCCATCCGGAAAGCGCCAGGCGCCATCATCGGTACCAGCTTGCTGCTCTAACTGCTGTAAAAAGCTGATCAGGCTGCGATAGGCTGGCCCAACACTGGTAATGAGTGCCACTCTGGCTTCATCCAGCAACAGCTTTTGCTCGTGCTCTGTTAACGGCAGCGCTGCCACCTTGCTGCTAAAATCTGCCAGCAGAGTACTGTCACCTTGCTCTGAAAACGGTGCGCCCTGCAGTAGATTTTCGCTGGCCGAATATAGGTGTGGAAACACAAATTTCGGCACTATGATGCCGGCTTCGGCACTTTGCGTGAGCAGGTGCTGTAACTGGCGAAATAATTCCGGTACCGCATTTAAGCGGGCGATGTAGGCTTTGGCATCGTCGACGGAGTCGATTTTATGTTGATTGATCAGCAGCGCCGGCACCTGCGAATGCACGCCAAACATCTGATTCACTGGATAGCTGTACAGGCGCCAGCGCGCATCTTCCAGCATTTCCCGCAGCTGCTTGTGCATTAACTGATAACTCAAACGGGTTTGGTTATCCAGCGCGGCAACATCAATCGCTTCCAGTAAAGCCAGATGCTGGCGGGTGAGTGCCAGTTCTGCTTCGAACGCCGCATCAGACAGATCCTGCCATTTGTCATAGTCATCTTTTATGCCGAGGCTGGTTTGTAATACCGGGTTGCGCTGCACCCGCTCGTTAAAGATTTGCTCAAACAGCTGGTTCGCGCGTTCATTCATATCCACCTGTTGCTGTGCAACCGTCGGCACTACGGCGCTGGGTTCAGCCGTTTTCGGGCCGCAGCCACTGATTAGCAGGCTACCGAGTAGCAGCGGCAGGGTGGCAGTTCGGAAAGTCAAATGTTGTCGCATAACAGACCTCTGTTTGGTTATTTAAATAAAGAGTGTCAGTAAATCATTCAGATAGCGGGCACCTTTGGCAGTAATTTGCCAATGCTCGTGGCTGACCGTTATAAGTTGTTTTTGCTCGGCTTTAGCTAGGGGGCTACTGATAACACTTAGCGGCAAACCGGTCAGGGCGCTAAAGTCACTGATTGGGCAGGGCTCCAGTAAGCGAAAGCGGTTCATAAAAAACTCAAAGGGCCGGTCTTCCGGCTCAACCTGAGTGCGCTCGTCCAGATAACCACGGCTTAAATCCATATAGCCCTTCGGGTGTTTAATCTTTACTGTACGCAAAATACTATTACGGCTGGGCAGGGTGATTTTACCGTGGGCGCCACAGCCGATGCCCAAATAATCGCCATAGCGCCAATAATTCAGGTTATGCCGGCACTGATGGCCGGCTTTACTGTAGGCTGAGGTTTCATATTGTTGATAACCGGCCGCAGCCAGCAGCTCAGCGCCGTGCTGCTGGATATCCCATAACAACTCATCCTCAGGTAACACCGGTGGCCGGCTGGCAAAGGCGGTATTCGGCTCAATCGTCAGCTGATACCAGGATAAATGCGGAGGGTTAAGGTCGATGGCTTGCTGTAAATCAGCCAGAGCGCCTGTTAGTGTCTGACCAGGCAAACCATGCATCAGATCCAGATTAAAGCTCTGTAGTGGCAGGGTCGCAGCCAGCCGCGCCGCGGCTTTGGCTTCTTCGGCATTATGAATGCGCCCCAGCGCGCTCAGTTGCTGCGTTTGAAAACTCTGCACCCCAATCGAAAAACGCGTCACTCCGCCAGCGACATAGCCGGCAAAGCGCTCCGCTTCAAAGGTGCCCGGATTGGCCTCCATTGTCACTTCTAAATCCGCAGCGACAGGGAGCCGCTGTTTAACCCCGTCCAGAATTTGGGTGATGCCGGCCGCGCTAAATACACTGGGGGTGCCGCCGCCGATAAAAATGCTGCTAAGTTGGCGGCCAGCGACCAGTGGCAGATCCTGATCTAAATCGGCCAGCAGGTGCGCAATATATTCCTGCTCCGGGATCCCTTGTTTCACAGCATGGGAATTAAAATCACAGTAAGGACATTTCTGAATACACCAGGGAATATGGATATAAAGTGATAGCGGCGGCAGGCTTAAACTCAAAGCGCGCGCTCCTTAACCTGCAGCGCGGCCACCAGTTGTCGCAGTGCCTGCCCACGATGGCTTAGCTGTTGCTTTTCTGCTTTGGTCAGTTCGGCTGCGGTTTTGCCAAGCTTTGGCAAATAAAACACCGGATCATAACCAAAGCCGCCATTGCCACTTTGCGTCAAGGCAATCTCACCTTGCCAGCTACCGTGGCAAATTAGCGGTGTCGGGTCTGCAGCATGTTGCAAATACACCAAAACACAATGAAAAGCGGCTTGCCGATGACTGGCAGTGATGCCGGTCATTGCCTCGAGTAGTTTGTCGATGTTGGCCTGATCGCCAGCGCCAACACCGGCATAGCGGGCAGAGTAAATACCGGGGGCGCCGCCCAGGGCCGCAACCGCCAGGCCTGAGTCGTCGGCAATTGCCGGCAAGCCGGTGATCCGGGCAGCATGGCGGGCTTTTAAGATGGCATTTTCAACAAAGGTCAAACCGGTTTCGTCGGCATCGCTTACGCCCAGTGCGGTTTGTGGCACAATGTCCAGCGCAAAGGGCGCCAGCATTGCCGACAGTTCTGCGACCTTACCGGCATTACCGGTGGCCAATACCACTTTTTGCATCAGCAAGTCCTATTCGGTATAGAGTTTTTGTTCAAAGTTCAGTTGCTGACGCTGATTACCCTGGCGGATATCCAGGCTAAAGCGGAACTGCTCTTCATTACGAAATGGCATGACGGCGATATAGTAAATGGCCTCGCCATCTTTAATTTCGCGAAAGGTCAGCTCACGTTGCTGACCGAGTAAGTTGCGGGCAATACCACTGATCACCACTTGCTGTGCCTGCTGGCTTTGGCTATCCAGTACCGAAATATTAATAATGGCGTTGCTTTTGTTGCGGCTTAAATTGGCGGCCCGCGCCACTTCCGGCGTTAAGAAGGTCGAGTTAAACGCGATATAATGCACATCCCAGTTACCCAACTGTTTCTTTTGTTCAGCCTGGGCGTTCGGGGTTAACAGTAGAGCAAGCAGCAAAGCGCTAATCAGCTTAAGTAGTGGGTGCATAATGGGACTCCTGTTAAACAAATCTTAACCAGTCGCTGAGCAGAATATTAATAAACTGCAGGGCGACCAGTACCACCAATACTGACAAATCCAGGCCGCCCAGTGGCGGAATAATCCGACGAACCGGCGCTAAAAAGGGTTCAGTTAACTGATGGAACACCCGTTCCATCGGGTTCCGGCCCTGACTAAACCAACTCATAATGGCCCGGATCACCAACACCCAAAACAGCAGGTTCAAGGCTTCTTTTAGTAATAACAGACCGCCTAACACAAAGCTGACACCAAGATTAAGTGACGGTGAAAACACCAGTTGCAGCACAATAAATTTGGCCGTGGCAATCAGATAGGCTAGCAGTAGGGTGGCGGTGTCTAACTGACCGAGGCTGGGGATCACCTTGCGTAATGGCAGTACCAGCGGGTTAGTGGCCTTGACCACAAACTGGCTAAACGGATTATAAAAATCGGCCCGCGCCAGCTGTAACCACAGGCGGAGCATTACCACCATCAGATAGAGCGTAAAGGCGGTATTAATAAGAAAAATTACTGCATTCATCAGATCACTCCCTGCTTAAAGCGTTTTCGCCATTTCTTCTGCACGGTCAATTGCCGCCTGCATCGCCGCAGCGACCATCTGTTCTAGGCCGGCAGCGCTGAAGCTGCTTATGGCTTCATGCGTGGTGCCGCCTTTCGACGTCACTTGCTGCCGTAATTCGTCGAAGCTGTGGTCGCTTTGTAGCGCCATGGTGGCAGCACCGAGCGCGGTTTGAGCGATCATGGCTTTTGCTTCGCTGCTGCTAAAACCGAGCTGCTCGGCTTTTTGCTGCATGGCTTGCATAAAATAGAAAAAGTAAGCCGGGGCACTGCCGGTCGCGGCGATAATATGATTAATCTGTGCTTCGTGCTCTAACCAGACCCGCATACCGGTACCGCTGAAAATATGGTCAACAAAGGCGCGCTCGTAGTTGGAGCAGCGACTGGGGAAGAGCCCTGTTACGCCCAGGCTAACAAGCGCCGGTGTATTCGGCATCGCCCGTACCAGGCGGATATCACCTAACCACTGCTCATAGCGCGCGACCGGTAAACCCGCCGCCAGGGTGATAAACAGCTTCTCCTGACATTCTGGTGCTTCGGCCAACAGTTGTTCGCACACCTGCTGCATCATTTGTGGTTTGACCGCCAGCACTATCACATCAGCCCAGCGGGCGGCCTCAATATTGCTGAGGCTGGTGGCAATCGCAAAGTCAGCCTTAAGCGCGGTCAGCTTGGGTTCACTGCGATTGGCTGCCAGAATATTTTCCGCCGGATAGCCGGCTTTTACCATAGCGGCGATGACACAACGTGCCATATTACCTGCGCCGATAAAGGCGACCCTGTTGTCATTCATGCTTGTCATAATTCCTTGCGCCAAAAATAGCCGTACCTAATCTTATCATAGTTGCGCCATATCGCAGAGCCAGTGGCCAGTCATCGGACATTCCCATCGATAATTCAACAGCTTGAGGATAGTGCTGCTGCAATAAGCGCGACAGTTGTTGCATTTGGGCAAAGTCGGCTTCCAGTCGTGCCGGGTCGGGTTCCGGAATCGCCATCAGTCCACTGAGTGTCAGGCCAGGCAAAGTGGCCACGACAGCTGCCAGCGGCAGCATCTGCTCTGCAGTGATACCTGCCTTACTGACTTCGGCACTGATATTAATCTGTAGCAACACCTTTAATGGCGGCAGATGTGCCGGGCGCTGCTCGGACAAGCGGCGGGCGATTTTCTCGCGCTCAAGGCTGTGTACCCAGCTGGCGGTTTCCGCCACCAGTTTGGTCTTATTTGACTGTAACGGCCCGATAAAGTGCCACTCCAGCTCACCCAAATGGGTAAGCGCAGCGGCTTTGCTGGCCAGTTCCTGCGGATAATTTTCGCCAAAGCGCCGCTGACCGGCAGCATAGGCCGCTTCAATATCTGCCGCAGTCTTGGTTTTACTGACCGCGATCAATTTTGGCGCCGGCCAGTCGCTGGGCCGGCTTTCGCTGAATTTGTGCAGTTGCTGATAGGCGAGGGCCAGTTGTTCTGCTATGTTATTCATCATAAATAGGTAAATTGGAGTGACTGGTTGTGGATATTACCGAATTATTAGCCTTTAGTGTTGAACATAAAGCCTCAGATTTGCACCTTTCTGCCGGTGTACCGCCGTTGATCCGCGTTGATGGTGATGTACGCAAACTGAATATTCCACCGCTAACCCATAAAGAAGTGCATGCGCTGGTTTATGAAATTATGACCGACAAGCAGCGTAAAGAATACGAAGAACGGCTGGAGTCGGATTTCTCATTTGAAATCCCCAATTTAGCCCGCTTCCGGGTCAATGCCTTTGTGCAAAATCGCGGTGCGGCGGCGGTATTCCGGACCATTCCCAGCGAAGTCCTGACGCTGGACGATTTGGGCGCGCCGGAGATTTTTAAAACCATTTCTGAGAATCCACGCGGTCTGGTGCTGGTTACCGGGCCTACCGGTTCGGGTAAGAGTACTACCCTGGCGGCGATGATCGACTATATCAACAGTACCCGCTTTGACCATATTCTGACTATCGAAGATCCGATTGAATTCGTACACAGCAATAAATTCAGCCTGATTAATCAGCGTGAAGTGCATCGCGATACCCATAGTTTTAGCAATGCTCTGCGCTCAGCGCTGCGGGAAGATCCGGATGTGATCCTGGTCGGTGAGTTGCGGGATCTGGAAACCATTCGTCTGGCGATGACGGCAGCAGAAACCGGCCACCTGGTGTTTGGTACCCTGCATACCACCTCAGCGCCTAAAACTATCGACCGGATTATCGACGTCTTCCCCGGTGAAGAAAAAGATATGGTGCGTTCGATGTTGTCTGAATCATTAAGAGCCGTTATTTCGCAGACGCTGCTGAAAAAGGTCGGTGGCGGTCGGATCGCGGCGCATGAAATTATGGTTGGGGTACCGGCGATCCGTAACCTGATCCGTGAAGATAAGATTGCCCAGATGTATTCCGTGATTCAAACCGGCGCCGCCCATGGCATGCAAACCATGGATCAATGCCTGGTGAACCTGGTAAACCGTGGTTTGGTCACACAGAAAGACGCCGCGGCCAAAGCTCAGGATAAGAATACCTTTGGCGCCATGGGCCGAATCTAGAGGTAGGTATGCAACTAGTTGATTATTTAAAGAAAATGGTTGAAGTTAAAGCTTCAGACCTTTTTGTTACCGCAGGCATGCCAGTGGCGGCCAAAATCAATGGCGAGCTGACACCGCTGGATGACAAGGCGCTGACCGAGATGGACTCATTAGCCTTGGTGTTGTCATCGATGAATGAAAAGCAGCAGCACGAATTTAATACGCAAAAAGAATGTAACTTTGCCATTCATAACGATGCTGGTCGCTTCCGGGTGTCGGCTTTCTGGCAGCGTGATAAGGCCGGTATGGTGATGCGGCGCATTGTGACCACCATCCCCAATGTTGAAGATCTGGGCCTGCCACCGATCATGAAAGAAGTGATCATGACCAAAAGGGGCCTGGTACTCTTTGTTGGCGGCACCGGTACCGGTAAGTCGACGTCTCTGGCCGCCCTGATTGGTTATCGCAACAAAAATGCCCGTGGTCATATTCTGACCATTGAAGACCCAATCGAATTTGTCCACGAACATGGTCGCAGTTTAATTACGCAACGTGAAGTTGGTATTGATACCGAATCCTTTGATGCGGCGCTGAAAAGCTCACTGCGCCAGGCGCCGGATGTGATCCTGATCGGTGAAATCCGTTCGCAGGAAACGATGGAGTTTGCGCTCTCTTTCGCCGAAACCGGCCATCTTTGTATTGCAACCCTGCACGCCAACAATGCGAACCAGGCCATTGACCGTATTATGCACTTAGTGCCGAAAGAGATGCACGATAAGTTATTGTTTGACCTGTCGTTGAACCTGAGGGCTATCGTTGCTCAGCAACTGGTCCCAACTGCAGACGGCAATGGCCGGGTAGCGGCGATAGAGGTGTTGTTGAATTCGCCGTTCGTGGCGGACTTAATCAGCAAGGGCGAAGTCGGAGAGATTAAGAGCGTGATGGCCAAGTCACGCGAGCTTGGTATGCAAACCTTTGACCAGGCACTGTATGACCTTTATCAACGCGGCACCATCAGCTATACCGACGCCATCCACCATGCTGATTCACCGAACGATTTACGTTTGATGATTAAGCTGCGTAATAACGAGGTTAAGGGCTCGGGTTTCCTATCTGGTGTGACGCTGGATGGGATGGATAAAGAATAGTGAGGTAAGCAGATGTCTTTACTAGCCATTATGACCCCAAGAACCAGACTGGTGACAACAACCGGGGAGGCTAATCTGGCATCATTGCGGGCTGTGTTTAGTCAGGCCCGTTTCCAGCATGTGCCGGTGGTGGACAGTATGGACCGCGTGGTAGGCATAGTGTCGGTTAAAGACTACTTTAAAGAGTTAAGTCCGATGATGGAGGCGGCCAGTGAACAGGCGATTGGCCTGATGATGCGCAGCCGTAAAGTCAGCCAGGTGATGTCGGCTCCGGTGTTTACCGTCGCACCTGATACCAGTGTCCGTCAGGCTGCCAGCATGCTGGTGGAGCGTAATATCAGTTGTTTACTGGTTACCGATGCCCAGCAACGCCTGTTGGGGCTGGTATCCTGGAAAGATCTGATGAAAGCCGCCTTACTGGCTAAACCAAAGCCTGCTCAGCCACCGGTATAACGCTGCTTTAAAATCATGACCCGTTCGATATAGGCGGTGGTTTCGGCGTAGGGCGGTACACCGCCAAAACGCCGGACTGCACCAGGTCCGGCATTGTAGGCAGCCAGCGCCAGTCTGAGATCGCCATCAAAGCTCTGCAGTAACTGTTGCAGATATAAGCTGCCGCCACGAATATTCTGTTCTGGCTGGCTGGGGTCCTGCACCCCAAGCATAGCGGCCGTTTCTGGCATCAGCTGCATTAGGCCCTGGGCACCACGACGCGAAATGGCTTGCGGATTAAAGGCCGACTCGGCATGGATCACGGCCCGGATTAAAGCCGGCTCAAGCACCAACTCGGCAGCAACCTGCTCAATCACCCGTGCAAAGCGGCGCTGGAACAAGGGCGTGGTATGCCAGTTGATTGGCGAACGCACCGCACAGGCAAAGCAATCAAACCGTAGCAGCTCATACTGCTGATCAACAGGTGGCCGGTCGGAAAAAACGGCAGAACCATCCTGGCGTAGGCTTTTATACACCAGGATCTGTGGTGCCGTTGGCTTGCTAACAGGCATAGCGGTGCTGTGCGGACTTAACCGCTGTACCGGTTTTGCTTCATCTGCTGTTAATGGCTGCACCAGCAGTGCCAACAGCAAAGGAGACCACTTCAGATTGCTAATCAAGCTACCCTTTCCTTAAAGACTCCGTTTTAAGCGGGCCGCCTGATAGCGCAGCAGCACCGCCACGCTAATAATAATGACAGGAATAGCGAGACTTTGCCAGCGCTCGGCGTTAAGCCCAGGCCACCAATATTGCAAGCTGCTCAGCAGTTTAGCCGCCAACTGCACGGCATAATAACTGATGGCAACCAGTGAAAACCCCTCCACCATCTGTTGTAGCTTCAGCTGCAACTTGGCTTTTTGCTCCATTGAGCTTAGCAGTTGCTGATTTTGTTGCTCCAGCTTCAGATTCAGCCGGGTGCGCAACAACTCAGTACAGCGACCCAGGCGGCTGGAGAGCAGTTGTTGCCGGCGCTGTACTGCCTCACTGGTTCGGTAGGCCGGGGTGAGGCGTTTTTCGGTAAAGTCCTGCAATGACAAATGATCCGGCAGTGGGCTTTCCTGCAACGCCTTTAGCCTGTCCAGTGTCAGCTGATAATAGGCTGCGGTAGCCTGTAAGCGGTTGCTGTTCTCGGCGATCAGCCGCTCGGTCGCAGCGGCCAGACCGGTGATATCATGCAGCAACTGCTCATCGCTACGTTTTTGCAGCTCAATACTCTGGGTTAGGCCTGCCAGCTGCAATTCCAGTTCGCTTAATTTTTGCAGGCTCTGGCGGGCCAGCGGCCAGCCGAGCAGTGACAGCTTACGGTAATTGCCGAGATCAAACAGCTGTTGTGCCAGCCGGCCAAGTGCATCGCCGGTTAAGCCTTTACTTAATAGCAGCATCCGGCCGGCACCTTCGGCATGCTTTTGAAAGTCAGTCCAGATCCGCGCCCGCCCAGCCGCTAACTCGCTGCTGATACAGTTATCGGCATTAAAACTTTGCCGGATCAAGCTCTCAGCGGGTGGCTGCTCTGCGGTCAGAATAGTAAGCTGCACAATGCGGAAAATCTGTCCGGGCAGCTCGCTGAACCAGTCGCGGCTGGGCAAAAAGCTAAGTGGATCATCAAACCAGGGCTCGGCCATGCCGGGGCGGATAAAGGTATAGCTGGAGAACTCGCCATGCCGCTCCCAGCGTAGCCATAGACCGTACAGCGGCAGCGTCAAATCCTGGGCATTGTCACTCAGCTGCTGACCTTGCTGCTGTGCCAGTTGCTGCATTTGCGACAGCTCTAGGCTACGTAGCGCCGGGCTAACGGTCAGCATAAAATGGCACAGCCGGCAGGGGGCGCTAACAGAGCCAAAGGTTCGCTGCTGCAATTCTTTATCCAGTACATCGCGTAACGGATGATTACGGCGGGATAAGCTTTCCATAGTGCACTCCGCTGTGGCTGAGATCATTAGCTTAACAGTAGGTACCAAAGCAGGTACTGTGCCAGCTTGCTTATGTTGATGCTTGGTGATGACAAAGCCTTAACAAAACGATGAATTTGCCAAGACAATGACCTGGCTTAATGCCGGTTTGTTATTGCCTGCCTGCGCCAGAAGCAGGCATTTTGCCTGTTTTCGGTGCAATCTGGTCAATACGCCCCGGCAAACCCAACACGCAGGGCCGGGAATGGCGTAAAATAATGCTAATCAGGTAATAAACAGGGCAGTTATGCAAAGCAACAAGGCCGTTTGGCTGGCAGTCGCCAGCGTATTATTGGCGATGGTCACCATTCAAAGTGGAGCCTCAATTGCCAAACAACTGTTTCCGCTGATTGGTCCGGCGGGGACTACAGCGCTGCGGGTCGGATTTTCAGCTCTGATGCTGTGGCTGGTATTCCGGCCCTGGCGGCAGTTACCACAGGGGCGCAGTTGGCGCGCGGTGATTGTCTATGGCGCTTGCCTCGGCGGCATGAATCTGCTGTTTTACCTGGCGATTGCCCGTATTCCACTGGGGATTGGTGTGGCGCTGGAATTTACCGGCCCTTTGGCGGTGGCGTTATTTAGCTCGCGGCGCAAATTAGACTTAGCTTGGGTCGCGCTGGCATTGGGCGGTATTTTGTTACTGTTACCGGATATGACCAGTGTCGATGCGTTGGATCCGGTTGGGGTGATGTTAGCGCTTGCCGCTGGTGCCTGCTGGGCCGGCTATATTCTATTTGGTCAGCGCGCTGGTAATCTGGCCTCGGGTGGCATTACGGTGGCCCTTGGCATGACGGTGGCCGCCGCCTTTTTAGTACCGATTGGTCTGGTCAGTGCCGGTAGCAGTTTATTCAGCTGGCAGGTGATCCCACTGGCTATCGCCGTAGCGGCGCTGTCCAGTGCCTTACCCTATAGTCTGGAGATGGTGGCATTAAAGGCGCTGACGGCCAAAAGTTTTAGTGTACTGATGAGTATGGAGCCGGCGATCGCTGCCTTGGCCGGTTTTTTATTGCTGGCGGAGTTGCTCAGTGTCACACAGTGGTTAGCGATCTTACTGGTGATCAGTGCCTCTTTGGGGAGCACCTTAAGTAAAACGAAAGAGAGCTAACCGCGTTATCCGCTTTAAGGCAGCAGTGGCGCATCGCTCAATTTAGCCAAGGCGCTAGCATAAAAAAGCGGCCCGAGGGCCGCTTAGTCGAATGAGTTGAATGAGTTGAGTGGCTTACGACTTACTGCGCATCGGTCTGAGCAGCGGCGACGATGGCATCCGGCTGTTGCCGGTAGTCACGGGCCAATAGCAAATACATCGCCGGTACTACATAGAGGGTAAAGAAGGTACCAATGGTCATACCGCTGGCAATGACCACCCCCATCGCATAGCGCGAGGCCGCGCCGGCCCCGGTGGCAACCAACAGTGGGATCACGGCCAGAACCGTTGCTGCCGTGGTCATCAGAATAGGACGCAGCCGCAGCGCAGTCGCTTCCTCAATGGCATCGCGTTTTGATTTGCCTTCCTGCTGCAGCTGGTTGGCGAATTCAACAATCAGGATACCGTGCTTGGCAATCAGACCGACCAGCGTCAGCAGACCGACCTGGGTGTAGATATTGATACTGGTAAAGCCCAGACTGGTAAAGATCAAGGCGCCGCAGACACTCATCGGTACTGTTACCATAATAATAATGGCATTTTTGTACGATTCGAACTGGGCAGCCAGCACCAGGAAAATTACAATCAGCGCAAAGAAGAAGGTAATCACCAGTTGCTGGCCTTCCTGCTTGTACTGCCGCGACTGGCCGGCGTAATCAATACTAAAACCTGCCGGCATCACTTCAGCCGCAATATTATCCAGCACTGCTAACGCCTCCCCCAGGGGCACGCCCGGTCGGGGTACGCCGGAGATTTTTACCGCATTCAGCTGCTGAAAACCGCGCAGGGCTTGCGGCTGTACCGACTCCTGTAAGGTTACCAGCGTCGATAACGGGATCAGTTCGCCTTGCTGATTACGGGTATAGTAGTCCTTTAACTGCGCCGGATTCAGCCGCTCACTGCGCTCAATTTGCGGAATAACCCGGTAAGAGCGGTTATCCAGCGCAAAGCGGCCAGCGTCGGCACCGGCCAGTAACGAGCCCAAATCTGCCGCCAATTGCTGCATAGACACACCCATTAAGGCGGCCTTTTCCCGGTCGACCAGCACGGTTTGCTTCGGCTTATCGATCTTTAAATCGCTATCGACAAAGATAAAGCGACCTGACGCCATCGCCCGGCCCAGCACTTCCTGTACCACTTCCTGCAGCGCAGCAAAGGGTTGGGTCGAACCAATAATAAATTCAATCGGGGTACCATCACCGGAAGAGGGCAGCGAAGGTGGCACCAGCGCAAAGGCATTCAGGCCCGGAATACCGGCCAGATGCGGCTGAATATTCTGCTCCAGTACCTGAGCGGTAGTGCGTTCGCGCTGATCCCAGGGCGCCAGGACAAAGCCGGCGATAGCGGTATTGGTGCCGCCCATGCCATTAATGATAAAGACGTTACGGATCTCCGGTGCCTGCTCCGGTAATTGATTCAGCTTAGCGGTATTACGCTCCAGATAATCCAGGGTGGCAAAGCTGTCCGCCTGTAAAATCGAGAACACAAAGCCCTGATCTTCAGCCGGTTCCAGTTCGGATGGGCTGGTAACAAACAGGAAGTAGCAGGACACCAGCACTATGGCAGCAAAGGTCAGTACCACTGGCATGGTATTCAGGGTGTTATGTAACTGGCGCTGATAAGCGGCGCGCAACTGCTCAAAGCGCGCATCCAGCCAGGCTTCCAGCGATTTTTCTTTTTTACCGTCTGCGCTGTGTGGCTTCAGAATATAGGCACACATTACCGGTGACAGCGTCAGCGCCACCACGCCAGAGAGGATCACCGAAGCAGCCAGTGTAAAGGCAAACTCAACAAACAACACTCCGGTTAAACCGCCAACAAAACCTATCGGCAGGAATACCGCCACCAGCGTGGTCGACATCGAGATAATCGGCCAGGCCAGTTGTCGCGCGCCCATAATGGCAGCATCGATGCGGGAATGGCCCTCTTCGATAAAGCGGTGAATATTTTCCAGCATAATGATCGCATCATCGACCACGATACCGATCGCTAATACCATCGCCAGCAGCGTCAGCAGGTTAATCGAAAAACCCAGGATCCACATCAGGAAGAAGGTGCCGACCAATGACACCGGAATGGCCACGGCGGGGATAATGACGCTACGGATTGAGCCTAAGAAGGCGTAAATCACCAGTACGACAATCACCAGTGCCAGCACGATAGAGATCACCACCTCGTCAATGGCGTTTTCAATATACTCGGTTGAGTCATACGGAATATCGGCGTCCAGACCCTGCGGCAGCTGCGGGATAATATCGCGATCCCAGACCTTGCGCACCTCAGCAATCACATCCAGGGCGTTAGCATCCGGCGAAATCTCAATACCCATAAAGGTCGCTGCCAGACCATTAAAACTCACGGAGCTGTCATAACTTTCCGCGCCCAGCTCGACAGTGGCGACATCGCTTAACCTTACTACCGCCTTACCGTCGCTGCTGATAATCAGCTGTTTAAATTCTTCCGGTGAGCGCAGATCAGTCGCTGCATTCAGATCGACGGCGACCATCTGCCCTTTGGTGGAACCCAGCGCCGCCAGCACATTGTTACCACGCAGCGCAGCATTAACATCCGAGCCGGTCAGGTTGTAGGCGGCCAGTTTCACCGGATCCAGCCAAATCCGCATCGCAAAGGTGCGGGCACCCAGAATTTCGGCGCGTTGCACCCCTGGAATCGTCGCCAGCTGGGGTTCCACGACCCGCACCAGATAGTCGGTGATCTGGTTATTACCCAGTACTTCGGAATAAAACGACAGATACATCGCCGCCACATTCTGGCCGACTTTGAGTGAAATCACCGGATCGCGGGCGTTTTCCGGCAGTTCCGAGCGAATTTTATTCACCTGGGCGGCGATCTGGGTCAGCGCCTCGTTCGGGTCATAATCGAGCCGTAAAAAGGCCTGAATAGTACTGACCCCGGATACCGAGGTGGAAACCAGATAATCAATGCCTTCAGCCGCGGCGATTTCCCGCTCCAGCGGCGTGGTAATAAAGCCCTGGATCAGGTCGGCATCGGCACCGACATAGACAGTGCTGACGGTAACGACGGCATTTTTAATTTCCGGGAACTGCCGCACATTCATCTCTGAGATTGCACGCAGGCCCAGTAGCAGGATCAGCAGACTGACCACACTGGCCAGGATCGGCTTTTTAATAAAGATATCGGTAAAGCGCATACTGCAATCCTTACTGGTTAGCCGGCGTTGGGTTTAATTCAGCGCTGGGCGCGGCCGAACTGTTTTCCACAATATTTACCACGGCGCCGTTGCGCAGCTTCAATAAGCCTGAGGTCGCCACCTGCTCACCAGGCTCCAGACCTGCGGTCACGGCAATCAAATCACCACGGGCTTCGCCGGTGCGGATAAAGCGCTGTTGCGCCACCTGTTGACCGTCCTGTTCGGTAATCACAAACACTGAGTTGCCATAAGGATTAAACTGCACTGCTGTTTGTGGGATCAGGGTAACAGTGTTGGGTTCACCTGTTGTCATGCTGACGCGGGCGAACATACCCGGGCGCAGTAACTGCTGCGGATTAGCGAAGGTGGCCTGGACTTCGATACTGCGGCTCGACTCGCGAATACCCGGTGCCACCGCCGTGATTTCACCAACAAATGCCTGTTCAGCATAGGCATCCACCCGCACTGTTAACGGCTTACCGACTTCAATCAACGCCAGTTGCTGCTCGGGCAGGGTAAAGTTCAGATAGATAGGATCCAGCGATTGCAAACTGACGACAATGGTGCCGCCAGTCAGTAACTGCCCGAGACTGACCTGACGAATACCGGCCACACCATCAAAGGGCGCATACAGCGATTTTTGCGAAATTCGTGCCTGCTGTGAGGCGACAGCAGCGCTCGCCTGAGCGGCTTCACTTTCGCGCCGACGCAGATCCAGCTCCGAGACGCCTTTATCGCGGAACAGCCGTTCCAGACGGCTTTGCTCCAGCTTTGCCAATTGCTCAGCGGCCTTTAACCTTGCCAGCTCGGCCTGGTCAACGCTGTCGTCCAGTTGCACTAACAGCTCACCTTTTTTAATCAGGGCGCCATTCTCAAAGCGAATGCTGCGGATAATGCCACTGGCTTCGGTGGTAAGCTCGGTGCTGTTAACTGCGGCAAAGCTGCCGATGGCATTGACGGCAGGTTGCCAGGCATCACGGCTAACAGTGGCTGCGGTAATAGCAGCCGGTGGCATCGGCATATTGTCGAAGAATTGATTCATAAAATAATTACCGACGGCTTTAAAACCAAAGATACCGCCGAACAGCACTGTTACCAGGACAAGCATAATAATCATACGCTTAAGCATGATGTCTCCTTACAAGGGCAGGCGCCCGATTAACTAAAACTAAAAATCTGTTATACATTTAGCGGGTCCACATTAAGCGGGCACAGGTTATGAAATAACTGCTCAACGCGTTGTTTTAAATCCTGAATTTGCGCGGTCAAGGTTGCTGTATCGGTAATATCCAACAAGGGTTGCCACTGCATACCATTTAATAGCAGATGCATATGGCGGTAACGTTGCAACGAATCTTTGTTTAAGCCAAAGGCTTCAAACAGGCCAGCGGTTTGTTCCAGATTGTGACTGCCACAGCAGAGCGCCCACGGCGCGATTGACAGTTCCAGTGCTGAGCACTGATGATCGGGTAGTTCACCGGCGTCAATGGCCGCGCGCACTATGCCGCTTACCAGCGCGGACAGCGGCTTGCTATTATCCAGGATCAGCTGCCGGCGACTAGCAGAGGCGTTTTCCCAGACCACCTCGGTAAAGACATATTGTTCCAGCCTGGCATGGCTGGGGTGATACTGGCGCGCCAAATCTTCTGCGACACAAAGTGCCAGGATTTTGTTGCGGTGTGGGATCGCCAGTGCCGCTATCTGTTCAAATAACCGCAGTTGGTTGCAACCGTTGCGGGCCACTAATGCCAGCAATAAATCTTCTTTCGAACTGAAATGCTGATACAGGGTGCCGGTCGCGTATTCACAGGCTTTCGCCAGTGGCGCCATCTGCAGTTGCAAAATACCATCGCGGGCAATCAACTCAGCGGCTTTATCCAAAAACAATTGTTCACGGGCGGCGCGCTGGCGTTCTTTACGTTCGTTTACCGTCATAGGATCTGTAGCTCTTATAAACAGGTTCGAATTATGAACCTGATTCAAAAAATGAGCAAGGCTCAAATTATCTACCGCGTAAAAAGTTGATCCAGCTTGCTACCCAGAGCTGAAAAATTCGCTATAACTATCAACAACACTTTCAAGCCAAGGAGTAGTAATGACTATTAACACTGTCGCTGAATTGATGACGCCCGATCCGTTATCGGTAAAACGGGATGCCACCCTAAAAGACGCGCATGATCTGATGCGGGAGAAAAATATTCGCCATATCCCGGTGATTGATAGCAATGGTGAATTGATTGGTATGTTGACACAAAAAGTCATGATTGCCGCAGTGATGAGCCTGCTGGCGAAGTATGGCGCCACTGCGCTGGAGCGCAAGGAGAAGCAGCAATTAGTAGCAGAATTAATGCTTACTGATTTTGCTACCGTTACCCCGGAGCAAAGTCTGCAGCAGGTGGCCAGTTTCTTCGTACAAAACCGCCATGGTTGCTTGCCGGTGGTGAACAGTCATAACAAATTGCTGGGCATTTTGACCTCATCGGATTTTGTGCGCCTGGCCGCAGAATTGCTGGAACAACGCACATAAAAAAACCTCTGCCGCGGCAGAGGTTTTACTGTTAAGTTAGCGCACCAGGCTTAGCGTGGGCGGTGAGTGTTTGCTTATAGTACACCCATTTCCTGCAGCAAATTGTCGGCTTTGTCGACGATTTGCATCTGCCACAACATAAAGCGCAGATCGACCTGGATTGAACGGGTATTTGCCGGGTTGAAATCCCAATCTGAGATAATCGAATCCAGGGTACCATCAAAGGCTAAGCCAACAAATTCACCCTTGCTATTCAGGATCGCCGAGCCGCTGTTACCACCGGTAATATCCAAAGTAGCCAGATAGTTTACCGGTACCGAGTTCAGGCTGTCTTTGCCATAAGCGCCATAGTTTTTCGCTTTGATCGCATCCAGCTGATTTTGTGGCGCATTAAACTCGCCCTCGCCGGTGGCTTTGGCGGTGATACCACGCAAAGTGGTAAAGGCGGTCCAGGCATTACCATCTTCGTTACCATGACCACGGCCCTTAACATTACCAAAGGTCACCCGCAGGGTGCTGTTGGCATCCGGATAAACGGCTTTGCCCTGCGATTGCATAAAGGCAATTTTTGCACGCATATAGCTGGCGTATGCTTGCTGGATCTTACCGGCTAGCTCTTCCTGCTCGGCTTCACGTTTCAGATCCGCTTTATACAAGGCCACGGCAGCTTTAACAAAAGGATCCTGTTTGCCAGCAAAGTCCAGTGGGCTGGCGCTTAACAGTGCCAGTCGCTCAGCCTGTTCGGTCAGCTTAGTATTGGCATACCAGCTGTCGATCAGCGCAATTAAGGCAGCTTCTGACATATTGTCCTGAATACCCATAGCTTTATCAAAGTCAGCATTACGCTGCTTTTTCGGCTGGGCGGCATATTTTTTCAGGTTATGCAGATCCAGGGCTTTTTCAACCTTAACGTCAAAGGTTCTGTCCATACCGGCCATAAAAGCCTGGAAGCGCGGCAGATCGCGTTGTTGGAAGCCTGCTTTACGTTCTGCGTCTGGTTTAGTGCTCTCATTAGCCAGCCGGTAAAGGCTGCGGGCTGTGCCCAGCAAACGTGGCGTGGCATTAGCCAGTAAGAAATTACTGCGGCCTTCCGTTTGCTGTTGCTCTAACAGCTTTTCGATGGCGGCTAAATCTTTGGCATAGGCTTGCTTGTTGGCACGATCACCGTTGACCCAGTTTTTTAGCGCCTGATGTTCGGCCTGCTTACGCTGTAAAAAGTCGCTTTGTGCATAGCTATCCAGCATACCCTGGCGATTTTTCAGCACGTTATTTAAACCAGCGACCCGACTGGCATATTTCAGCGCCGCATCGCGATCATTGGCGGTTTCACGGCCGATAATCTCTAACAACTCACCCAGATACTGCACCGTAGTGGGGTAGCTCCAGTCAAAGGTGTCGGCAACTTCTGACGGTAAGCGGTGGCGGTTGGTGCGGCCGGGATAGCCCAGTGCCATCACAAAATCGCCTTCTTTTAAGCCGTCTTTAGCCAGTTTCAGGTGGAAGTCTGGGGTGTAAGGTACGTTATCTTTATGGAAGTCGGCAGACTTGCCATCCGGACTGACATAGGCGCGCAGGAAGCTATAATCGCCGGTATGGCGTGGCCACATCCAGTTATCGGTATCGCCACCGAATTTACCGACGCCTTCAGCCGGGGCATGCACCAGACGGACATCTTTAATTTCCAGCTGTTTAATCAGGTAGTATTCCAGCGAGCCATAAAACGCTGCCACGGTGCAGCGGTGACCGGCATCTTGCTCACAGTCAGCAACGATGGCTTTCTGATTCGCCTCAATCGCATCCAACCGCTTTTTACCGGTTAATTTTGCGGTCTTGGCATCGATAACGCGCTCAGTCACCTTGTCTACGGCCTTGGTGACAAAGATCCGGCTACCTGGTGCCGCTGGCACTTCGTCGGCCAGGGTTTTGGCTAAAAAGCCATTTTTCAGCAGGTCATTTTCAGCGGTGGAATTATGCGCAATGCTGTTATAAACACAGTGGTGGTTAGTGGCAACTAAACCCTGTGGTGAGACAAAAGAGGCTGAGCAACCGCCCAGACTGACGATGGCAGCCATTGGGAATTCGGTTAGTTTGGTCAGGTTAGCCGGATCCAGTTCCAGACCAGCCGCTTTTAATTGGCCGGCAATTTCTGGCAATTGTTGTGGCATCCACATGCCTTCATCAGCAAAGGCCAGGCTGCTGGTCATTGCCAGTAACAGTAAGGTTTTTTTCATAGGTTTGTTCTTTATGGTTATGGGGAAAAAAGCACGCCATCTTCCGCTCTGCCAGCGCGCCTTGTCAAGGGACAGACATTTTCTGTTACAAAATGTCTGCTGAACCGGAATGTCGAACATTAGATTGGCTTGATATATGATAACTTTCGGTGCAAAAAATCCGTCATTATTTTCGCTGGCCTGCGGTTTTCAGCTACACTAGAAAAAGTAAATAAAAGACAAGTGCTTAGTTTTTTATTTCGGTACTTTCGATTGTATTAGCCCCGTTATATGAGGTCTTTATGAAAAAAACCGCTGTTGCGCTCGCGATTCTGACCGCCAGTGTTGCTGCCCCGGTGTGGGCAGACGTTACCATCAATGGCTTTGCGTCAATCAAAGCCGGGATGACTACCGGTAGTGATGAATCTTTATATGGTTATGATAAAGATATTGATTTTAAAAATGAAAGTTTATTCGCATTACAGATAAAGTCAGATCTGGGCGAGAAATTATCGATAACGGGGCAGCTGGTTGGCCGTGGTAGCAAAGACTTTGATGTTGGCTTTGAGTGGGCGTTTTTGACCTATCAGCTGGCGGATAATATGCATATTAATGCCGGCCGTTTACGTACACCGTTTTTTAAATTCTCTGATTTTAAAGATGTCGGTTATGCCTACGACTGGTTGCGGGTGCCGCAGGGCGTTTACGGGCTGGGTTTTGACAATATCGAAGGGATTTCATTTTATCGTACTGCACAGCTTGGTAGTGTTGAGTCAACGTTACAGGTAGTAGCGGGTGGTTATGATGGTAAGGCGACCATCAGTGGCGTAGAGGTCGATGCCGAAATAAAAAATATTCTCGGTTTAAGCTGGGAATTGACGCAGGGTAATCTGAGTGGCCGGGCGGCTTATTTAGTCGGTAAAGTGACGGTTGCAGCCGAACAAGTGAGTTTGGCGCCGAATTTTACCATTGGTAATCTGTTTACTACGCTCAACAGTATTGGCCGCAACGATATTGTAAAAAGTGTGGATATTGAGCGGGAAGATGGCAGCTTTCTGGGACTGGGACTGACCTATGATGACGGCGACTGGATCCTGGTCAGTGAATATACCAAGGTTAAGGTGAAAGATACCTTTATTGCCGATCAGAATAATTACTATGTCTCGGTGGGGAAGCGCTTTAATAGTTTCACTCCGTACCTCTCGTATGAAGTTGAAGATAACAACAGCCGCGATCAGATTTATCTGCCTTACCAAGGTGTTTTGCCGCCTCAGTTATTGGTACCGCTGCAAGGATTAGTGCGTACGCAGGAGCGCGACGCCAAGACCTGGAATCTGGGGTTGCGCTATGATTTCCATCCGGCGGCAGCCTTCAAAGCACAGTACTCTTCTGAGAAAAATGACACTACGGGTCAGCGCGCCGGTGTAGTGGCTGTTGGTGTTGATTTAGTGTTTTAAGAGGTTGTTATGATTAAAAAACTGATAATAATTGCCGCAACAGTCTTTGCTTTGCCGGCACTGGCGCAAATCGCGGTGATCGTGCATCCATCTAATAGCGCCAATCTGACCAATGAAGAGTTAGTGCGGATTTACACCGGACGCTCCAATGCCTTTAATGCCGTTAATCTGGCGGAGACTGTGCCACTTCGGGCTCAGTTCGACGAAAAGGGCGTGGGCCGTACCTCGGCGCAGTTAAAAGCGCACTGGTCTAAGTTGGTTTTTACCGGCAAGGGTACACCGCCGACAGAGCTGGCGAGTGAGCAGGAGGTGCTTAATTTTGTTGCCAGTAATCCGCAGGCTATTGGCTATATCAGTGCCGCCAGTGTATCTGATGCAGTAAAAGTTGCGCTAACCATCAACTAACTGATCGTCCGGCGCCATTGGCGCCGGA
This sequence comes from Alishewanella sp. BS5-314, assembly GCF_025377695.1. NCBI lineage: Bacteria > Pseudomonadati > Pseudomonadota > Gammaproteobacteria > Alteromonadales > Alteromonadaceae > Alishewanella > Alishewanella sp. BS5-314. The sequence continues at coordinate 1,555,113 of NZ_JACEHJ010000002.1, read as the reverse complement.
CTAATGAGTCGTACCGATGAAGAATTTATCCATAGTGGCAAAAATCTGGCTGGTAATAGGGTTGGCAGTGATCGCCTTTTCGACAGTTGTAGCGGTCAGTTTGTTTTTTACCAGCAAAAATAATGCAACGACCCACAATATGCGTGACTTTATGTATGAGACCGCCAAACTATCTTCGCAGGCTCGTACCAGTTTTGTCTCATTGGATGAGTTTTTTACCCAGGCCGTGACGCTGTCTGATCCGGATTTGTTAGCCACTGCCAAACAAAATCAGCAAAGGATCAGCGATATGCTGACCCGGTTACAAAACCTGAACCCAGAGCGCAGCACGACATTACAGCAGCTGCAACAGGAAGCCCAAAGCTACGCCGAATTATCTTCGGCGATTGCGCAACAATTTATTGATGGTGACGCCGATTTTGAGCAGATCCAGCAGCAGGTCAGTCGCAAAACCGCACTGTATGAAAAAGTCTATGCCGAGTTAACACAATTTGAGCAGCAGTCCGATCAGCGTTTTGCGCAAGCTATTGATGCGGTGTCAGATAATTCCGAGCGAGCTCTGACCGTGATTTTATTGCTTGGCGGGGTTTTACTGGTAACCACGGCTGGCCTCGGGCACTTTATCGCCAACCGCATTAGCCAGTCAGCGAAAACCTTAGGCAGCTCATTAGCAGAATTGGCCAGTGGCAAGGGCAATTTAGCCAGCCGTTTGCCGGTGCAGGGCGATGACGAGCTGGCAGTGGTAGCGCGGGAGTTTAATATTTTTATCAAGATGTTGCAGTCGTCTTTTAATGAGCTGGCACAGGCAATCGATCCCTTGACGCAGAGCTCTGATCATTTATCGACTGGCATGAAGGCATTAGAAGGACGAACCTCGGAGCAGAGTGCTGATTCGGAAACCGTAAGTCAGAGTATGGCCGAACTGCAATTGTCGGTGAAGGATATCAGTCAATCAGCCAATGAGGCGGCTAACTCGGCCGAAAAAGCCAGTCAGTTGGCGAAACAGGGTTTTGATAAAACCAGTAATGCGGTCAATTTTTCCCGTGGTTTATCCAGTGAGATTACTCAGGCGCAGAGTGTAATTACTGAACTGGCGGAAAAAACCAAAAATGTGACACAGATCCTCAGTAGTATTAATGCCATAGCGGACCAAACCAACCTGCTGGCATTGAACGCAGCCATTGAGGCGGCACGAGCCGGTGAACATGGACGGGGATTTTCGGTGGTTGCTGATGAAGTTCGCAATCTGTCGGGTAAAACGGCACAGTCAGTGGTTGAAGTACAGCAGGTAGTCGGCGAACTGACACAAAATGTCAGTAAAGCGGTAAGTATTATGCAGCAAGCGGTAAAGAATGCCGCTCACTCGGCTGAGTTGGCGTCAGATGCAGGCAGCTCTATTGAGCAGATCAGCGGTGAAGTGCAGCAAATCAGTTTACTTAACGCGCAGATCGCTGCAGCCACCGAAGAGCAAACCATGGTTGCGGAGCAAATTGTCGCTAATACTGCGAAGATGCTCAGTTCCTTCAGTAGCTCGAAAGCCATTCAACAGGATGTGCATGGTATCGCTGCTGAGTTGCAGGCACTGGCGCAGTCATTGCAAACCATAAGCAGCAAATTTGAGACCTAGCCACTATACCAGCAAAGCTGTTGTCCGCTTTGCTGCTTAGCCTGGTACATGGCGTTGTCGGCCCGGCGCAGGATTTCGTCAGCGAAATCCTGCTCACCATGAAACAACACCATGCCGATACTGCAGGTACACTGATAGCAGGTATTGCTCTGGTCGGTCAGGGTGAAGGGTAATGCCAGTTGCTCAGTAATTTTTTCTGCCAGTTGCTGTGCTTGTTCTCTTGCTTCTGCATATTCAGCAAGTAATTCCGGTAATAAAACAATAAATTCATCGCCACCCAGGCGGGCCACGGTATCGGTTTGCCTAACCAGACTTTGTAACCTTATAGCAAATGCGCGCAACAGCAGATCACCGGTTTTATGGCCGTAGCGATCGTTCACTGGTTTAAAATTATTCAGATCCAGAAACATCAGGGCGCCATAACGGTTGCTGCGTTTACTTAACGCTAACGCCTGCTGCATTCGTTCATCCAATAGCCGGCGGTTCGCCAGCCCCGTCAACTCATCATAAAACGCCATACGGCGGATCTTTTCTGCCAGCAAAGAGCGGCTGATCGCCAGCTCTGCCAGATTGCTAAAGGCTTGCATCTTTTGGGTGAATTCCGCATCGGGTCTGGCGACCTGGCGTTGATAAATACCGAAGGTACCCAGTACCCGGCCATGGGCAGTTTTTATCGGGATTGACCAACAAGAGCGCACATCAGCCAGCGCAACCAACTGTTGGTACTGTTGCCAGTTAGGGTGAGTTAGCAGATCCTCCGCGATCAGCATTTCGCCATTATAAGCCGCGGCGCCGCATGAGCCGGCAAAGGGACCCGGCTTTAACCCGTCTACCGCCTGATTATAGGCCTCAGGTAACGAAGGTGCTGCGCCGTGGCGTAACACTCCGCTCTGTTGGTCAAGCAACAGGATCGAGCACAACAGCTGTGGATACTGCTGCTCAATTTGTAGCACTAACTCTTGCAGTACCTGCTGTAGCGGATCGCCCTGACTAATCATGCTCAGGATTTGATTCTGCATTTGTAGCTCAAGGGTACGGCGTTTAACCTGTTGTTCAACCTGATCCAGCAGTTGCTGGCTGAGAAACTGGTTATAACTGAGCTCGGAAATTTGTTCGGCCATTGAACTGATTAAAGCCAGCATCGGTGGGATCTTGTCGGCCGGAATTATCGGCAGCTGCATAATCGCAGCCAGATAGCTGTCTTCATCAAACTGGTTTGTTTTAGCCTGTTGTCGGAAATAGGTTAGATCGGGTGCTTCCTGAAAAAACTGACCAATAAAAATATTCGCCAGATAGCGACCATTTACCCGCACCGGTGCGGCGCAATCGGTCAGGCCGTTATGACAGCGGTAGATCGCTTGCTTTTGTTCGGTTAGTAGTTGCGTCGCCAGCTGGGTATCGCTTTGTAAACAGCCTTTTAGGGTCTCAGGTTGTTGCCGGTGAAAATGCAGGCAGGCTTGCTGCCAGCTTGATGAGGCCAGTACCTTACCCTGTAAATCAATCAGCGCTATGGTCACGCCCAGCGCCTGCTGGAAATTCTGGAACACGGTATGTAAACGATGTAAATCCAGCGTTTTTTCTAACGATAAGCCGGATACTTCTGGTTGACTAGGTAAGGAGAGATTCCATTTTATAATCAGCGGATCGGTAATGGGGCTATCAGAACCGCTGCTATGGTCAGCATTTGCCATTTCAGGAGTTACCTGTTGCCTAAGCTATGCTGTTGCACCTTGGCGGCAGCATGTAACTGCCGACAATGGACTACAGTGTATAAGGTATAGCACAAACTGGTTAGTTTGCCGGAAAAACAGCTGATTTTTCTGTACTGCCTGGGATTGCTGTTGGCCGACATCTTAGCGATGCCGTTGTTTTAAAATCGTAATCACATCGGCCAGCTCCAGCTGTTGGCTGCGTAGCAGTACCAGCAGGTGGAACAGCAGATCAGCGGCTTCGTTTTTCAGCTCTTCGCGATCACCGGCCATCGCTGCTAATGCCGATTCGACGCCTTCTTCACCGACTTTCTGCGCGATGCGTTTCACGCCCTTGGCAAATAAACTGGCGGTATAGCTGCTTTTCGGATCGGCACCCTCACGGCTTTTAATCACTTGTTCTAAGTCATATAAAAACGCCAGCTGTGGGCTATTAGCGTCATTATCATGCCAGCAGGTTTCGGTACCAACATGGCAGGTTGGCCCTTGCGGCATGGCCAGTACTAACAGGCTGTCACTGTCACAATCGCTGTCGATACTGACCAGCTGCAGGGTATGACCCGAGCTTTCGCCTTTGGTCCATAGCCGCTGCTTGCTGCGGCTAAAAAAAGTGACATTGCCGCTTTGCAGTGTATGCTGCAGCGCATCCGGATTCATATAGCCTTGCATTAGCACCTTGCCAGAGATGGCATGTTGCACTATCGCCGGTAACAGTTGGCTATCGGGCCAGCTAAGCTGGCTGATTTGTTGTTGATTCATGTTGAACTCTCAAAAGTGAGTGTGCACAACACCGACACTACACGCAAAGACGCCGTGAATACATCCCTGTAGGCTCCTCTTTGGCATCCATGCCAAAGACGCTTTGCTTAGCAGTGTCGGTGTTGTGCTCGATACATAGGTGTAGTCAACGGGATGAGCAAACGCGGATGTACTTTTTTCTGTGACCGTTGGAGGCCATGGATGGCCGGAATCGAGCCCCATGGATGGTTCATGGCGTGTCACAGAAAAAATGTACGCAGTGTTTGCGTGTTCGAAGCACATGACTTTACTACTAAGGCCGAATACTAATCCCATCCGCAATTAACTTCGCTTTTAGCTCGCTGATCTGAATAATGCCTTTATGAAACACACTGGCCGCCAGGGCGCCATCGACATCTGCGGTACTAAACACCTCAGTAAAATGCTGCATAGTCCCGGCGCCGCCACTGGCAATCAGCGGTACCCGACAAAGATCCCGGATACTTTTTAGCTGTGCTAAATCATAACCCTGCCGCACGCCATCCTGATTCATACAGTTCAGCACAATTTCACCGGCACCTAAGCGCTGTACCTCGGCGACCCAATCGCGGGTCAGCCACTGGGTTTTTTGGGTGCGGCTCTCATCACCGGTAAACTGATACACCTGATACTGGCCGGAGGCGACATCAAAAAAGCTGTCGATACCGACCACTACGCATTGCTGGCCAAAGGTCGCATTCAGCTCGGCAATCAGCTGTGGGTTGGCCAGGGCTGGGCTATTAATCGACACCTTATCGGCACCCATTTCCAGAATTTTGCCGGCATCGGCGACCGACTTAATACCGCCTGCGACACAAAACGGGATATCAATGACCTCGGCTATGCGTCTTACCCAGCTTTTATCGACCACCCGGCCATCACTGGAGGCGGTAATATCATAAAACACCAGCTCATCGGCACCGGCTTCGGCATAGCGCTGCGCCAGCGGCACGATATCGCCGATAATTTCATGGTTACGAAATTGTACGCCTTTGACCACCTTGCCATCGCGCACATCTAAACAGGGAATTAACCGTTTTGCCAGCATGCGATCGCCTCCTGCAGTGTAAATTTACCTTCCAACAGCGAGCGGCCTAAAATCACGCCGGCCACACCGGAGCCAATCAGCGCCTGGATATCACTAAGCGCGCCAATACCGCCCGATGCCTGCCACGCCAGTTGTGGGTACTTGCTGCACAGCTCACGATATAAGGCAACATTAGAGCCGCTCAGGGTGCCGTCTTTACTGATGTCAGTGCATAGCACATGTTTAGCGCCGGCCGCGATATAGCCATCTAACACCTGTTCCAGGGTGACACCGGATGCTTCAATCCAGCCATGGCTGGGCAGGGTTTTTTCGCCTTTGGCATTAATGGCGACATCCAGTGCCAGCACGATCCGTTCACCGCCGTAGGTTTTGATCCAGCTTTGCACCAGTGCCGGCTCGCGAATGGCTAAGCTACCAATCACGACGCGGCTGGCACCGGCGGCCAATAAATCTTTTATGTCTTGCTCAGTACGTACACCGCCGCCGACCTGAATTTGCAGTGGCGACTGGGTCATCAATTCAGTTAACAAGCCAAGCTGACGTTTGCTGGCATCTTTGGCACCGGATAAATCCACCACATGTAACAGCGGCGAGCCGGCTGCGGCGTAGCTGTCGCGCAGGCTAATCGGACTAAATTCGTACTCGGTGGTTTTATCATAAGCGCCCTGATACAGGCGGACGACCTTGCCGTCGATTAAATCTATGGCTGGAATAATCACAGCTGCCACTCCAAAAAGTTTTGTAATAAACGCGCCCCGACCTTGCCTGAGCGCTCGGGGTGAAACTGGGCGCCGGCGACATTGTCTTTACCAATTACCGCAGCAAAGTCAGAGCCATAGTGGCACTGTGCTAAGCTATATTGGCTGGGAACCACCGCAAAGCTGTGCACAAAATACAGATAATCTTGCGCAGTAAAGCCTTTTAATAGCGGATGCTTGCTAATGCTATGTAAGGTATTCCAGCCCATATGCGGTAAACGTAAACCGGCGGCATTAAGCGGTGCCACTTCGCCCGGAATTAACCCCAGACAAGCCACATCGCCTTCCATACTATGGGCGGTCAGCATTTGCATGCCCAGACAAATGCCCAGTACCGGCTGTTGTAAGCCTTGTAAGGTGCTGATTAAATCACGCTCAGCCAGATTATGCATCGCCGCCTTAGCGGTACCGACGCCGGGTAAAATTACCCGCTCAGCTTGTTTGATGATTGCAGCGTCAGCACTTATCACCGGCTCCACGCCAAGGCGTTTGATGGCAAAATACACCGAGCTGATATTGGCACAGCCGGTGTCGACAATAACCAGCTTGGCCATTACAGCACTCCTTTTGAGCTTGGCAGCGCTTCACCACTAACGGTAATGGCCTGACGTAGGGCGCGGCCAAAGGCTTTAAATAAGCCTTCCACCATATGATGTTTATTGCCCGGGGTAATGCTCAGGTGTAGCGACATCGCCATCGCATCGCTCAGTGAGCGGAAAAAGTGCGGTACCATCTCAAGGTTCAAACCACCGACACTGCCTTCGCCCAGTTCGGCGTTAAAGACAAACAGCGGCCGGCCGGATAAATCCATGACGCATTCTGCCCGGCACTCGTCCATTGGCAACACAAAGCCAAAACGGTTAATGCCACGCTTATTGCCCAATGCTTGCTTTAATGCCTGACCCAGCGCCAGGGCGGTATCTTCGACGCTGTGGTGATCGTCAATATGCAAATCGCCTTTTACCGCAACCTGCAACGAAAAGCCGCCATGGGTGGCAATTTGCTCCAGCATATGGTCAAAAAAACCGACACCGGTGTTAAAGCTATTGTTGCCGCAGTTATCCAAATCAACCTTAACCTTGATATCGGTTTCGCGCGTCACCCGGCTTACCTCAGCTTTGCGGCCACGGCTTAACAATTGTTTAGTGATTTCGGCCCAGCCCAGCGTGTCGCGATTATATTGAAACGACGGTAGCCCCATATTTTCGGCCAGCTGCACATCGGTCAGCCTATCGCCAATCACGTAGGAATTGGTAAAGTCGATTTTGCCTTGCTGCAGATAGTCTTTTACCAGGCCAAGTTTCGGCTTGCGGCAGCTGCAGTTATCGCTGTCAAAGTGCGGACAAATCAGCACATCGTCAAACTGGATCCCTTGCGAGGTTAACAGCTGCATCATCTTATTGTGTGGCGCATCGAAGGTGTCACGCGGAAAGCTGCTGGTACCCAGACCATCCTGATTGGTCACCATCACCAGCCGGTAACCGGCCGCCTGCAATTTTAACAGTGCTGGTACTAAACCCGGCTCATAAGCCAGTTTTTCCAGACTATCCAGTTGCTTGTCAATTGGCGGCTCTTCCACCATGGTGCCATCGCGGTCGATAAATAAAATAGGTTGGCCACTCATGCGCTTACTCTCTTATTCGCTGAAAAATAGTTAAGCATTGCCTGCTTAAGGCGCTGCATTTCATCCGGGTTGCCAATGGATACCCGCACCACCTGGCTTAAACCCAGCTGCGAGGATTGATTGCGGATAAGAATATCCTCATTAATTAGCGCCGCCACGCAAGCCGCGGCATCGGCTACCTGCAACAGTACATAGTTGGCATTGCTGGGCCAGACTTTTTGCACACCCTCTAAGCCTTGGGCAAACTGGCAAAACTCCTGGCGCAGCTGATTAATGGCCGCCACGCTTTGCTGCATTTGTGCAATACCCGCCGGTGCTAAAGCCTGAGCGGCGATTTGCGCGACCGGCTCGGCGATAGGATAAGGTGCGATCAGCTTTTTCAGGGCGTTAATTACCTCAGGGGCGGCCAGGGTAAAGCCACAGCGTAACCCGGCCAGGCCAAAGGCTTTGGACAGGGTACGCAGTATCACCAAATGCGGGTAACGGCTTAAGAGTGGCGCCACAGAAGCACTGGGTGCAAATTCAATATAGGCTTCATCGACGACAACCAGCGCCTTCCCCTGAAACTGTTCCAGCACAGCGATAATTTGCTCGCGCGGGATCAGGTCGCCGGTCGGGTTATTCGGGCTACAGATAAATACCAGCTTAGGCGTGGTGGCAAAGATACCGGCCAGATCCAGCTGCTCGTTATTAACCAGTAATACCTTGTTGACGGCGGTCTGGTTACTCTCGGCGCTGATGGCATACATGCCATAAGTGGGTGGACAAATGGTAATGCTATCTTGTTTGGGTTCACAAAAGCTGCGGATCAGCAGCTCAATGCCCTCATCGGCACCCCGGCTGACCAGTACCTGCTCTGGCGCGACACCGGCATAGGCGGCATAGGCATCAATGACGGCTTTGGGCTGACAGGACGGATAACGGTTAAAAGTGCCATCCAGCTGATAGGCCGGAGCCAGCGCATTTTCATTGGCATTAAGCCAAACCGCACCGCCACTCATGCTGCTGCGGGCTGAGGCATAAGGCACTAAGTCCTGTACCAGTTTCCGGGCCAGATCGCTGACGCTGTTATTTTTGCTGTTTTTGCTATTGTTAGTGCTATTGATAGTATTTGCTGTGCTCATCATGCTGCTCTGCCTTAATTCTGTTCTTGTACTGCGCTTTCTAGGGCTGCTAAGCGCAGCCGCACGGCATTGGCGTGCGCTTCTAAGCTCTCTGCCTCGGCCAGCGTAACAATCGCCGGGCCAATATTGCGCATGCCGGTTGCCGACAAGCGCTGCACTGTGTAGCGGCGGAAAAAATCACTTAGCGACAAACTCGACACGGTACGGCTATAGCCATAGGTTGGCAGCACATGGTTGGTGCCGCTGGCATAGTCACCGGCCGACTCCGGCGTCCACTGACCAACAAAGATGCTGGCGGCGCTGGTAAATTGCGCGGTTAAGGCTTCGGCATTGGCGGTTTGCACAATTAAGTGCTCCGGCGCATAGGCATTGGTCACGGCCACTGCCGTGGCCTGATCCGGCGTTAAAATAGCGCGGCTGTGCGCCAGTGCCTTGGCGGCAATCTCTTTACGTGGTAAGGCCGCCAGCTGTGCTGAGAGCTGCAAATCAACCTGATCGATCAGGCTCTGGCTATCGCTGACTAAAATGACCTGTGAATCCGGGCCATGTTCGGCTTGCGATAACAAGTCGGCGGCAATAAAGGCCGGATTGGCCAGCGCATCGGCCAGCACCAGCACTTCAGACGGGCCGGCAGGCATATCAATCATCGCACCACGCGGATCCTGACTTACCTGCTGCTTAGCTTCTGTCACATAACGATTGCCGGGGCCATAGATTTTATCTACTTTGGCAATCGTCTCAGTGCCATAGGCCAGCGCGGCGATCGCCTGGGCGCCGCCAATAGTATAGATCTCGGTAATGCCGCAGAGGTTAGCAGCATAGATAATTTCCGCTGCGATATCTGTCGCTGCCGGTTTGCCCGGCGGAGTGACCAGCACCGCACGCGGGCAAGCTGCTAATTGTGCCGGTACACCAAGCATCAGTACCGTGGAAGGTAGCGGCGCGCTGCCGCCAGGAATATAGAGGCCAACACTTTGGATCGGCTGATTCTTTAGCTCACAAATCACGCCAGCGCTGGTTTCAACTTCGATATCGCGCGGCAGCTGGGCGGCGTGAAACTTGCGGATATTGTCGTAGGCCAGTTCAATCGCGGCTTTGCGCTCCTGACTTAGCAGACTTAACAGCCGTTGTTGTTCATCGAGACTGAGCTTAAGCGGGTTATTATCCAGTTTGTCAAAGCTGGCACTGAAAGCCCTTAAGGCGGCATCACCTTCGCTTTGTACCTTAGCAATAATCTCGCGCACCTGGGGTGCCAGGGCTGCGGCATCCGGCAGCGCCGGGCGGGCTAATGCCTGTTGCTGTGCAGAAGTGTCTAACGTGGCCCAATCGATACGCTGCATGATGTTACTCCATCATCTTCTCAATCGGCAGCACCAGAATAGAGCTGGCGCCAAGTGCTTTTAACTGCTCCATGGTTTCCCAGAACAGGGTTTCGCTACTGACCACGTGAATGGCGACCACATCGTTATTCCCCGCCAGCGGCAACAGTGTTGGGTTTTCGGCGCCAGGTAAAAGTGCAATCACTTCATCTAAGCGGGAGCGTGGTGCGTGCAGCATAATGTATTTACTTTCATTTGCCTGCATCACGCCCTGAATGCGTGGCATCAGTTTTCTAATCAGTTTTAGCTGACCGGCATCTGTCAGACCTTTGCGCTGAATCAATACCGCTTTGCTGCGGTAAATCACTTCGGCCTCTTTTAAACCATTGGCTTCCAGCGTGGCGCCGGTAGAGACCAGGTCACAGATCGCATCGGCCAGGCCAGCACGCGGTGCCACTTCTACTGAGCCGGTGAGCATCACGATGCGGGCATTGACGCCTTGTTGTTTTAAAAAGCGTGCCAGTAAGCGCGGGTAAGTAGTGGCAATTGTTTTGCCATCCAGGCTTTGTACACCCTGGTAGTTTTCCTCTTGCGGTACCGCAATTGATAAGCGGCAGCCGCCGAAATCCAGTCGCGCCAGCACCTCATAGTCGAAGTTTTCCTGATCTAACTGGCGCTGTAGTGATACTTCTTCCAGCACGTTTTCGCCGATAATGCCCAGATCACAGACGCCATCCATCACTAAACCCGGAATATCGTCATCCCGTACCCGCAGAATATCAATCGGCATATTTTCGACATGGGCAATTAGGCGCTGTTCACGTAGGTTAATTTTTAAGCCACAGCTACTAAGCAGTGCTTGCGAGTCCACGGACAGCCGCCCGGATTTTTGCATCGCGATACGTAAACGTTTACTTTCAATGGCCGGACTCATACGTCACTCCTGATAGTCGAAAAATAAAAAACCTGAAAACAAAAAACCCCGTGGCACTGGCCTGCGGGGTTTGATATGACAGTATCCACCGGAGGCCTTAGCAATAGCCCTCCGCCTAAGCCGGAAGGCTAGGTGCTATGATGATGGTGCAGTGATACAGTGAACAGTGTCATGGGTTAATCCTGTACGTTAGATGCTATACAAGTTACTCCTGGCAAGCCTTGGTTGCAACTATTATTTTCAGTGGCAAATACGGCAATGTTTTTTAATTTGTTTATTAATCAGTGCTTTGTATTTTTTCGGCTTGTTTCGCATTAAAGTTTTTCAGTGTTTAAAGTTCAAGACTGGCAACTAATTGCCTGTTTTGTGGTCAGGTTGTATAGGCAATATTGCTGATTAAAGTTTAGGCTAATGCAGTCGATAACAGTATGGTATTGCAACTTAACGCTTTACGGCGGCCACGTTTTTAACACAGGCAGGAGGAATGATGGACGTTTTTATGCCCTTTATTCAACGCACCCCGGGAACCCCTGTCGAACAGGATCCACGGCAGGTGCTGCCTGTGTTTAAAGAAGCCCGGCTGGAGCCGCTAAAACGCAATGAGCAAAAGTTTTTAATTCTGCGCCGCTTTGCCAAAAAAGCGCAGTCAGATGACTTTCCGCCAGCACCCTACACCACGCCAGAGGAAGAGCAGCACGTCGATAAAGATGGCCATGTAGATATTTTTATCTGATTTTCGGCGCTGACAAGGCATAATAGCCGGCAATTGCTTTGTATTTTGCTTCTTTCTTCGTCTGGTTGAAGCCTTATTACTATTCTGGAGCTGCTGTGCTGCGTTATTGTGATGCCGTTACCCGAGGTACTGATGTCGGCTAAGGTCAAACATGCCTTTGCCGAACAGGGCACCCTGGCAAAACAGATCCCGGGCTTTAAGCCGCGTGCGGCGCAGCTGGAGATGGCACAGGCCATAGCAGAAAGTATCTCGGCCAATGGTGTTTTGGTGGTGGAAGCGGGTACCGGTACCGGTAAAACTTACGCCTATCTGGTGCCGGCACTGCTGTCCGGTAAAAAGGTGATTTTATCAACCGGCACCAAAAACCTGCAGGAGCAGCTGTACTTTCGCGATCTGCCAACGGTATTACAGGCGCTGGCCCTGCCGGTAAAGACTGCGCTGTTAAAAGGGCGGTCAAATTATTTATGTCTGTTTCGCTTAGAGCAGCATTATCAACATATCCCTAGTGCTGATCCTGAGCTGATTAATGACCTAAGCCTGATCAAAAAATGGGCCGCGGAAACGCAAAGCGGTGATATCGGTGAGCTCAGTTATATCGCCGAAGACTCGCGGGCGCTGCCTTATGTCACCAGTACCACCGATAACTGCCTGGGTAAAGACTGCCCGGTGTATGAAGACTGCCATCTGCTAAAGGCGCGCAAAGAGGCGCAAGCGGCTGATCTGGTGGTCGTCAATCATCATTTATTTTTTGCCGATCTGGCGCTAAAAGATACCGGCTTTGGTGAGCTGTTACCTGACATGGAAGTGGTGATCTTCGACGAAGCGCATCAGATCCCGGATATCGCCAGCGATTATTTTGGTGAGCATTTCTCCAGCCGGGTGTTGCTGGATCTGTGTAAAGACTTAGAGCAAATCGGCAAAACTGAACTGAAAGATCTGATCCAGCTAAGTAAAGCCGCCGATAAACTCTCCAGCCTGACCCGCGACTGGCGGTTGCAGTTTGCCGCCGAGCCAGCGCGTGGCAACTGGCGGCAGGCCTATCAGCAAAGCAATATGCAAACGGCAGTGATCCGCATTAATGATGCGCTGGAGATGCTGTATCAGATTGTAAAAAGCAGTCTTGGACGCAGTCAGGCGCTGGATAACTGCTATGAGCGGCTGGCGCAGCTAAAAAGTCAGTTACCGAAATTGCTGCAAACCGAGCAAAGCGGTGTCAGCCTGTGGTTTGAAACCAGCCGCTTGCACGTGACATTGCATTTAACGCCGCTGAGTATTGCCGATAAATTTCAAAAACTGGTATTTGCCGCTGAACGCAGCTGGATCTTCACCTCGGCCACGTTGTCAGTAGATGAGGGCTTTGCCCATTATCAACAGCAAATGGGCCTAGACGGTGCTCGTACACTGTTGCTGGAAAGCCCTTTTGACTATGCGCAGCAGGCACTGCTCTGTGTGCCACGGTTTTTACCCGAGCCCCATGAGCCGGCGATGGCGCATGCTTTGCTCAGTTTAGCTGTTCAGCTGATCCAGGCGAATAATGGCCGCTGTTTCTTTCTGTTTACCAGCCATCGTATGCTGCAATGGATGGCTGGCGCCTTGCCGGAGCAGATCCGCCAGCCGGTGCTGGTGCAGGGCAGTACCGGTAAACGTTTGCTATTAGAGCAGTTTGTGCAGCTGGAAAATGCGGTGTTATTGGGCACCGGCAGTTTCTGGGAAGGGGTGGATGTACGGGGCGATACCTTAAGCTGCGTCATTATCGACAAGCTGCCCTTCGCTTCGCCGGACGATCCCTTGCTGCAGGCACGCAGTGAAGACTGTACAATGCGCGGCAAAGATCCGTTCGCCGAGGTACAGTTACCCCAGGCGGTGATTACGTTAAAGCAGGGCGTAGGGCGGCTAATTCGCGATGTCAGCGACCGCGGTGTGCTGGTGATCTGTGATAACCGGCTGGTGACTAAGCCCTATGGCGCTACGTTTTTAAAGAGCCTGCCACCGATGCGCCGTAGTCGCGATCTGGCTGAGGCCTGTCAGTTTTTACATGCTATGCAACAGGATAAATGATGAAGTTTTTAGCCCTGGATACCTCTACCGAAGCCTGCTCGGTCGCTTTAGCTCTGGATGGCCAGATCTTAGCGCTGGATGAAGTTTGCCCGCAGCAACACAGCAAACGCATTTTACCTATGCTACAGCAGCTGTTAAGTGATGCTGGCGTCAGCCTTTATCAGTTAGACGGTATTATCTTTGGTCGTGGCCCCGGCAGTTTTACTGGCGTCAGGATTGGCGTGTCCGTCGCCCAGGGCCTGGCTTTTGGCGCAGATTTGCCGGTATTCGGGGTGTCAACCCTGGCGGCGATGGCACAGGCGGCAGCAGTGCAGCAAAACGCCACAGAGGTGATTGCCGCTATTGATGCCAGAATGGCCGAAGTTTATATCGCAGCTTATGCGTTAGATGAAGCGGGTTTAATGCAAGCGATAACGCCGGAAATTGCGGCTAAGCCGGCCGCTTTACCTGAGGTTTTGACCTCACTGTCTTTTACTTCACAGGTGTTGGGTGTTGGCACCGGTTGGCAAACTTATCCGCAGGCACTACAGCAGCTGGCGCCAGCGCTGATTGCTGATTCGATTCTGTACCCGTCAGCGCAGTTTATGTTGCCTTTTGCCAGCCGAGCCTGGCAGCAACAGTTATTTGTCAGCGCCGAGCAGGCCGAGCCGGTCTATGTACGCGATGAAGTCACCTGGCAAAAACTCCCCGGCCGCTAACTTATCCACAGCACTCCGGTACCGGTACGACCTCCGAGGTCCTACCGGTACCTGGGGGCGCTAGCGTTGAGTTGTAACCTGAATTCCAACAGCGCTGTATTTTGCCCATTTACCAGTCATTCTAGCCTCGAATGACAGTTTATTTCGCTCGACTTGGTCTGACATAAACTGTTGATAACTCTGGCTATCACCGTATCTGATTACTGAAGCTGATACTGTGCTTGGGGCTGCATCGTCAAACTTATTGTTGATGCCATAATCCGCCGGTACAATTTCATCTGGATACGTGCCTTGTAATGGACCAATAAAGCTTTGGAAATAATGAGTTCCGTCTTTTAGTGTGGTTTGCGCATATAGATAAAAGGTATTAAAACCTTGCACTGCGCCAAGGTTGTAATTGTTGTTAGATGAAGGTAAATCCTGTACTAAGAATCTTTCTAGCGACTCCTGTGCGTCAGAGAATGGAACGTTTAGGCTAAGAGGTCCGGTCAATGGCGGCGTGATATTTTGGCGTTGAGAGGCAGAGCGGAACACAGTGGTGCCATCAACGGTATCTACCCGATTTTCAGCCGCTCGGATTGACACAAAAGTAACCCCATCGAGTTGATTAAACACATAAATTTCGTTGCTATATAGTCGAGTTCTCAAACCAAACAAACCGCTCTCGGTATAATGAGTTTCAACTAAAGATGCGTTACTGGTATTGAGACTGACCGGGATTATTGATGCCATCTGATTTAACGACAGCTCAATATTGCCAGTAACTGCATACTGCTTGATACTTGCGGCTATCGCATTAGCTGAGCCACCATTAGATACTGCTGTCAGTAGAGGCCAGCTGCCGTTTGTAACGCGACACAATCCGACTTGTTCAAACACAATCTCATTGAAAGCTGCCTGAGTTTTACGTTGCTCTGCGCTACTAAAGCCGGTTAACTGCGTAGTTGCAGGATTAAGTGCACCGTATGATGATGTCACTCGCACATCCACATTACGACATTCACAGCCGTCAGAGGTCTTGCCCGGAACGACTATTGTGCCGATATCACCAACTGGGTGTTGGGCGTAGGAGTTAACCTGAAACTCTTTTTCACCAGTAGTGCTAAATGAAATGACACTGAGGTTTACCAGGTTAGAGCCTGATATCGAGCCAGATATTTTTCCGGTGGCATCAGCACGGAGTCGACTCAGTACCCGCCAATTCTGGTCATGGAGCAAAATTTCAGCATTTGATGAGTTGCGAACGGTTCCACACATAGTTTCCTGAACAACACTCGCCGTTATGGTGTTGCTGATTCCCGGAGTCGGTGTTCCGCCACTGCCTGTTCCTGGTTGTGTCGTTGAAGTGTCGCTGTTGCCACCGCCACAAGCCGATAACATGCCAACAGCCAGCAGACAGGCTAAACGTTTGAATTTATGCACAGCTAATCCTTTAGTAATTTTGATTTTTTATGGTATTCACCAAGTTTGGTGGCATAGCGCTATTTTGGGGTTGCGCCATGTTATCATCGTTGTTAATTAAATACATTAATGGTTAGAGCTGACTTTATTAAATGACATGATTACGTTAGCGGGCTGGGGAAGTGCCAGATTATTGCAGCCCATTCACTCGTAGGATGGTAATAAATTTAAGGTCGCATAACCGAAAGTTGACATTAGCGCCTAATAATTGCCTATAATTAGGCCAGTTATTACTAAGTAGCGGCTTATATGAGCATTAACGCCAGCAATAATATCAATGCCAGCAGTTTGCTAAACCCGGCGACGAATCGTCCGCAACCGGTGCGGCAAACTACGCCTGAGCGCCAAGCTGCAGAGGCGCAAAGCACGCAACAAGCGGCAGGAATCCGTGTTGAACGGGCAGTGATTGAGCGTTTGGATAATGAACGTGAGGCTGAGCGCAATCGGCAAAACTTTCGCGATAGCAGCGAACCCCAGAATGAACGGGCGATAGCCGCTTACCAAAGCTTGCAAAATGAACAGCGTCGCAGTGAAGTACAAGCGATGCTGGGTGTTGATCTCTACGCCTAACTTTTGTCTTCTGGCTAATTTTTGAAATAGCCATCAATATCCATTTCTTGATGTGGTACGCCGATTACATCAATACAACGGCCACTAATCCGCAATTAGCTGGTCGACGCTAAAGTCCTCAACAAACTGTCCCTCTCTGGCTTGCAAGGCACCCTGAGCTAAATGTGCACGTAAGGCTTCAAGTTTTGCCTTACGTTCTTCAAGCGTTCTCAATGCATCACGCACCACTTCACTGGCCGAACCGTAGCGACCGGTTGCAATTTCCTTCCTGATAAAGGTTTCCCAATGCTCGCCCAAACTCAAACTTGTCGTTGCCATATAAGGCCTCTCGTATTCATAAATGATAATAATGAATATAATCTTGAAGTGTATAAATGACAAGCAGCCTGACTATTTTCAATTGTTTTGCGTTAAAGCACTACTGAACTGTTCGCTATACTTTACGTATAAGCTCCAACTGCAATGGAGTATTTATGACCTCAACGATTTTAATTACCGGTGCCAGCTCTGGCATTGGCCGCGAAACCGCACTGCATTATGCCCGTAATGGCTGGACGGTATATGCGGTGGCGCGCTCTGCGGATAAGTTAGCAGAACTTTCAGCCGAGGTGCCGCAGCGTATTGTGCCGGTAAGTTTGGATCTGACCGATAGCGCAGCCTTAACCAGCTGGTTTGCCAAGTTGCCGGCTGAGCTGCGTTTCGATGTGGTGCTGCTTAACGCTGGTAACTGCGAATATGTAGAGGCGACTAACCTTGATATCAGCGCTTTTGAGCGGACTTTTGAGCTCAATGTGCTGGCTGTGGTGCGGGCGGTAAAAGGCGCGCTACCTCGGCTTAGCGACGGTAGTACTCTAGCCATCGTCAGTTCGATGGCGCATTTCTTCCCCTTTACCCGGGCTGAAGCCTATGGCGCCAGTAAAGCCGCAATTAGCTATTTCGCTGATAGCTTACGGGTCGATTTAGGTGAAACCGGGATTAAGATCTGCCTGATTGAACCGGGCTTTATCGATACGCCACTCACCCAAAAAAATGACTTTGCGATGCCATTTTTAATGCCGGTCGCTCAGGCTGCAGAGCGTATTTACTCTGGTATCGCAGCGGGCAAACCGCGGCTGCGCTTTCCAAGGCGTTTAAGCCTGATGCTAAAGCTGTTAAGTGCTTTGCCTTATGGCCTGCGGATTAAATTGGCGAACCGGATGAAACAACAATGAGTGCCGCCGTGTCTAAGCTTAACTGGCGGGCCATTATCGGCTTTGAGTTGTGCTGGTTTTTGCTGGTGTATTTCCAGCAGCTGGCGTTCTGGCCGGTACTGGCGTATTTGATTTATGGTTTGTGGCGTCTTATTGGCACGCGGCGACGGCTGGCTGTTGTGATTATTGCGCTACTGGGTGTCGCGATTGACTCAGCATTGATCCAGCTGGATATTTTAAGTTTTGCCCTGCGCGACAGCTTGCCACTGTGGTTTTGGTTGCTGTGGGGTGTTTTTGCCCTGGCAGTGGTGGAGTTGTTAGCCGATTTTCTACAAAAGCCCTGGTTAGCTTTTGTATTGGGGGCAGCTGGCGGGCCTTTATCCTATATCGGCGGCGCCGCGTTAAGTGGCGGTGTGCTTAGCTTCCCGGCCGGCTACCTTTCTTATGGAGTATTAGCGTTGATTTGGGGCGGTCTCGCCGTCCTTTATGGTCAAAGCAGGAGGTTTTATGTTTAGAGTATCAGCATTTGCATTATTGCTGGGACTGGCAATGCCGGCTACGGCCTTACCGGATCTCACAACAGTAGGCGAGGGCAGCTATCGCTATTTGTTCTGGCAGCTATACGATGCCCGGCTGGCGACAGCTGATGGCCGCTTTGTCGATTACCAGCAAAGTACCCCCTTGTTGCTAGAGCTCACCTATAAGCGCAAAATCAGCCGTGATCAGTTTATTAAAGCCACCGTCGATGAGTGGAAAAAGCTAGGTCAAAGTAGTCCCGAGCAGCAGCAACAGTGGGCCGAGCAGTTAAAAAACTTATGGCGGGATGTAAACAAAGGGGACAGCCTTGGCGCTGTATTATTAGCGGATAATAGCGTGGAGTTCTATTTGAACGGCCAGAGCACTGGTGTGTTGGCCGATCCAGATTTTGGACCGGCATTTTTTAATATCTGGCTTCACCAGAATACCAGTGCACCCGAACTTCGGGCGCAGCTGATTGCCAGCGAGTAAGACTTACTCGCTGGTTTTAGGGGTTTGATTGGTACTGATATAGCGGATCAGCTGTTTCGCGATATCGGTATTATCCATAAAGCCGCGGAAGGCCCCGCTGTATTTACCATAGGCCATCACCGGTACATCTGCCGCAGTATGGGCACCGGTAGTCCAGCCGGTATAGGAATACTTTGCTACCAGTCTGACCGCAACTTCACGTAGATCTTTTTGCTCTTTACCACGAGCGGCCAGCAACTGCTTTTGTTCTTCATCGGTAATATTAATGCCGGTCAAGGCTTGCCAACGTGCCAGCGCTGCCTGTTCGCTGTCTGACGCATTCATTTCATCGGCAATCCGGCGGCCAGTCGCCTTAACACCACGTATTACCTCGGGTAACCACAAATATTTGCCATCGGCACCCAGAGACATACCACCCGTCTCATGATCTGCAGTAATAACTAACAAGGTATCCGGGTTAGCATCCACATAGGCTTTTGCCACAGCTACCGCTTTGGCAAAGTCATGCATTTCGGCCATAGCGCAGGCGATATCATTATCATGACCACACCAGTCAATCTGGCTGCCCTCAACCATTAATACAAAACCTTTCTCGGCCGGGCTTAACAGTTCTAACGCTTTTTGCGTCAGGGTGGCGAGTTGACTGGGATGTTCTGAATTTAATGCAGCCGGCAGACCGATGTGATCCAGCAGCGCCAGCGCTGGCTTGGTCGTCAGCTGCTTCAGATCCTGCCAGTTATCAGCATACTGATAGCCATGCTGTTTAAATTCAGCGACCAGATTGCGGTCATCACGAATAAAGTACGAAGTACCGCCTCCTAAAATCACATCGGCCACTGGCTGGCCATTAATCCGGTAATCCAGGTACATATCAGCAATAGCTTCGTAATTACGACGATGCACGTTATGGGCAACAAAGGCGGCCGGCGTAGCATGGTTAACCTGAGAGCTGGCAACAATACCATTGGCTTTGCCCAAACGCTTGGCCAGCTGCATCATGGTGCCAATCGGAATATGCTGGCGGTTTACCGAAATAGCGCCGTTAAAGCTTTTTACACCGGTAGCCAGCGCGGTGGCACCTGCGGCAGAGTCGGTAACCAGGGTGTCATCGTCAGGATAGGTACTGGAGGCACCAACCAGTAATTGATCAAAGATCGTCTGCTGCACCGGCCGCTCGCCCTGATTCAGGTAATAACGATAGGCGGTTAAATAAGCCGGGCCCATACCGTCACCAATCATATAAATTATATTTTTCGGGGCAGCGACAGCGGGTAAGGCCAGGAGACAACTTACAGATAACAGCAAACGAAAACGCATCAGATAACCTTTTTTGCAAACAGGAGGGAACCTGCAACAGTGTAAGAGATCCAAGCTAATGAACCAAGCGCCTTGCGGTCAAGTGGCAAAAAACCGTGTTTTGCTGGACTTTTAGGCGAAAGCAACGCTATCTTAAATTCAGCTGGTCTGCGTTGCAGACTCACTGAAGTCTCTAAAAGGTTGTAGCGATGAAAAAAACAATAACAAGCATCCTCGCCGCTTGCTGTCTGTTGGCTATCCCAGCAGTGGTCCAGGCCGAACCATGGCAAACCCGTTTAACTGAGTTGGCAGAAGATCCGGCACGTGGTGCAGCTAATCTGCATCGCAATCAGTATCGTAACCCGGTAGAGACACTGCTGTTTTTTGGTATTGAGCCACAGATGTCGGTACTGGAGTTATGGCCAGTACGCGGCTGGTATACCGAGATCCTGGCGCCCTTTGTCAAAGAGCAGGGGCAACTGACGATTGCAACCTTCCGGCAGGATCTGGGTAACAGAGCCGATGCCAAGATGCAATTCTGGGCCAGACTCAGCGGCAGACTTGAGCAACGGATTGACGAACAAAGCGAACATTTTGGACCTGTGCGCCGCATTGTGCTGGACCCACCGCAGCTGTTGCCTGCGCCCGCGGAAGCGAAATTTGATATGGTATTAAGTTTTCGCAATGTGCATATCTGGAACCAGGAGGGGCATTTACTGGCGACCCTGGAGCAATTATATCGGGTGTTAAAACCTGGCGGTATTTTGGGGATGGTGGAGCACCGAGCTGCTAAAGTTACTGAGCTAACCAGTGTCGCCAGTGAAGGCTACACCGACGAAGCCTATTTAATAGCAGTAGCGGAGCGGGTTGGGTTTCAGCTGGTGGCTAGCAGCGAGATTAATGCCAATCCGCGCGATACTAAAAACCATCCGAAAGGGGTTTATACTCTGCCGCCAACTCTGGCCCTTGGACTTGAGCAGCGCGATTACTATCTGAGTATTGGTGAAAGTGATCGCATGACACTGAAATTTATTAAGCCGGAGTAGCCAGAAGCAGGCCGCGGATTGTGTGTTGCCGGCTTTTATGGGATGATTAAGCTAGAGTAAAAGCTCCAAAGCTGTACAACAATAAAGTCGCCGGATGTCCCGTTCAGTCGGGCTCCAGGCAGGCACGGTATAACAATTATTAAGGAGTAGACGGTGGATAGAGTCTGGTTAAAGCGTTACCCCTCAGGTGTACCGGCGGAAATTAATGCCGATCATTATTCATCCTTGCTAGATATTTTTGAGCAGAGCATTGCCAAATTCGCTGACAAAGTTGCCTTTGTTAATATGGGCAAGAGCATCACCTATCGTGAATTAGATCGGCAAAGCCAGGCTTTTGCTGCCTATCTGCAACACGAGCTGGGCCTGAAAAAAGGCGATGCCGTGGCCATTATGATGCCCAACCTGCTGCAATACCCGGTAGCATTAATGGGTGTGCTGCGTGCCGGTTGCAGCGTGGTAAACGTCAATCCGCTTTACACACCACGTGAGCTGCAACACCAGTTAACTGATTCCAAAGCCCGCGCCATTGTTATCGTTGAAAACTTTGCCCATACCCTGATGGCCGTGGAAAAGAACATCCAGGTTGAGCATGTTATTCTGACAAAGATGGGCGATATGCTGGGCACTGTTAAAGGCACCCTGGTCAATCTGGTGGTAAAACACCTGAAAAAACTGATCCCGGCCTACCAGCTGCAAAAATTTGTGCCCTTTAAGCAGGTGCTGCAGCGCGGCACTGCTTTAAGCTGGCAAAAACCGGTAATGAGTGGTGCAGATATTGCCTTTTTGCAGTATACCGGCGGCACTACCGGTGTTTCTAAAGGCGCTATGCTTACTCACCGCAATATGGTGGCAAACCTGGAGCAGGCCAGTGGCTTTCTCGATAAATTCCTCGATGAAGGCAAAGAAAATGTGGTTACTGCCTTACCGCTGTATCATATCTTTGCGCTGACGGCGAACTTCTTTGTCTTCTTCAAGCACGGTGGCACTAACCTGCTGATCACTAATCCGCGTGATATGCCCAACTTTGTCAAAGAGCTGGCCAAGTTTCCCTTTACTGCCATTACCGGGGTAAACACCCTGTTTAATGGTCTGCTAAATACCCCGGGCTTTGCTGAATTAGATTTTAGCCGGCTGAAGTTGTCGTTAGGCGGCGGTATGGCAGTACAAAGACCGGTTGCAGAGCGCTGGAAAAAAGTCACCAAAACCCGGCTGCTGGAAGGTTATGGCCTGACCGAGTGTTGTCCACTGGTAACCTTAAGCCCTTTTGATCTGGACGACTTTAATGGCAGTATCGGCTTGCCGGCACCTTCAACCGATATCCGGTTGGTAGACGAAAACGGCAACGATGTACCTCAAGGTGAAGCCGGTGAGATGATTGTACAGGGGCCACAGGTGATGCTGGGCTATCTGAATCGACCGGAAGAAACCGCCAAAACCATCAAAGACGGTTGGTTATATACCGGTGATATCGCCACTATGGACGCCGATGGCTTCTTCTATATCGTGGATCGCAAGAAAGATATGATTCTGGTCTCGGGCTTTAACGTGTTCCCGAATGAAATTGAAGAAGTGGTGGCGATGAGTGAAAAGGTACTCGAAGTCGCGGCTGTCGGGGTACCCAACGAGACGACCGGTGAAGCGGTAAAAGTCTTTGTGGTGAAAAAAGACCCGTCGTTAACCGAGCAGGAAGTGATTGCGCACTGTAAGCAACATTTAACCGGCTATAAGGTACCAAAGCTGGTAGAATTCCGCACTGAACTGCCAAAAACCAACGTAGGTAAGATCCTACGCCGCGAACTTCGCGGATAATAAAAAAAGCCGGCAGCCGCCGGCTTTTTTGTTTTAGAGAGCACAAGATGTCGTTACTTAGCACCAATCAGGCACTGGCGGAGTTTTGTCAGCAGGCCCTACAACAACCCTTGCTGGCACTGGACACCGAGTTTATCCGGCAAAGCACGCTGTATCCAAAGCTGGGGCTGATCCAGCTTTATGACGGGCAGCAGCTAGCACTGGTCGACCCACTGTGTATCACCGATTGGCAGCCATTACAGCAGTTATTAGCCGCGCCTGACGTGACTAAGATCCTGCACTCCTGTACTGAAGATTTGGAAGCGTTGGCGACGATCGGCATTCAGAGTATTCAGCCGTTGTTCGATACCCAGTTGGCGGTTGAGATCCTGGGCTGGGGCGGTAGCATGGGTTATGCGCGTTTAGTTGAGCAACTGACCGGCGCTATGCTGGATAAAAGCGAATCCCGTACCGACTGGCTAGCCAGGCCGCTGGCGCAGAAGCAGCTGGACTATGCCGCCAATGACGTCAAGTTTCTATTGCCGGTGTACCAGAAATTGCTGCAGGAGCTTGGTGCAGGGCAAAAATTGACCCTGTTGCTGGCCGAAGGACAGCAGTTACTGGCCCGGCGCCAGCAGCAACTGCCTGCCGAGTTTAAATACCTGGAAATTAAAAACAGCAGTCAGCTTAACAGCCGTGAGCTGGCGATTTTACGTGAGCTGGTTAGTTGGCGCTATCAATATGCCAGCGCAAAAGATTTGGCGCTGGGGCTGGTGGTGAAGGATGCGCAGCTATTTGAATTAGCTAAACGCAAACCTGGCTCGGTTGAAAGTCTGTTGAATATTCCGGGGATGTTGGCCAAGGATCTGCGCCGCCATGCGAAAATTTTGATCGAGCTGATTCAAACGGCAAAGCAATTATCTGCCGAGCAATGTCCGCAACGCTTTTATCATCTGCAGAGTTTCGCCGGTGAAAAAGTGGTGCTGGCGGAAATTGGTCAGGCAGTAAAGGATGCTGCCGCAGCGGCTGATATTCCGGCGTCTTTTCTGGCAACACGGCGTCAGTTACATGAATATTTCAATTGGTGTTGGCGGGTTAGTGATGACGAGCGATCGTTGCTACCTCTGCCGGAGTTTCTCAGCAGCTGGCGTCAAGCTCTGTTGCAAAGCCATTTGCGGCTACCTGCTCATGTTAATGGGACCGCCATTACGTAATTTTAACCTTTTTAGATCAGATTATTTTTTTCAATAAACCATTCAGTTTTTTGCGACCGGCAAAGTGATCCTGCGTTTTTTTGCCGGCGTAAATTTTCGTCGCAACTATTAACTGAAGGGAAAGCACAATGAAAAAGATAGTCTCACTTGCCGTCGCCACCACTATGCTGGCGACGCTCAGTGCCTGTAACAGCAGTGATCCTATTGTCATTCCACCAGCTCCGCCACCACCACCGCCATCGTCTGTGGTGGATGCGACCTTGCGCGTCGTTCATGCCTCTTCTGATGCGCCAGATGTCAATGTGTTAATTGGTGGCTATCCGGCAATTACCGGTTTATCTTATGGTCAGAGTTCTGAGAACTTCCCACTGGGACCCAATACTTACAACGTGGCCGTGCAGGCGATTCTGCCAGGCACTGCAACACCGAATGTGATTGGACCTCTTAATCTGACATTAGCTGAAGCCACTAACTACAAGGTCTTTGCAGTAGGCTCGGTCGCCGGTTCTACACTGGAGCCTTTAGTAGTCACCTCAGATGTGAAAGCCCTGGCGGCTGGCAATGTGCGGTTACAGGTGGTGCATGCTGCTTCTGCAGCACCAACGGTTGATATCCATGTTACAGCGCCAAACGATCCGCTCGGCTCAGCCTTAGCTACGTTGGACTTTAAAGGGTTTACTCAAGCCTTAGATGTTCCAGCAGGCGATTACCGTGTTCGCATTACCTTACCAGGTCAAAGCACAGTTGTGTTTGATTCCGGCACCTTGTCTCTGGCTGGTGGTACCGATCTGGTCGTTGCGGCGATTAATAATCGCTTCTCTGGTGCGTCACCTGTGTCGTTACTGGCTGTAACGCCAAATGGTGATGAGTTGGATATTAAAGATGCCAATACTACATCATCAGTTCGGGTGGTACATAATGTGTCAGACGCGCCGGCAGTCGATGTGATTGTGAACGATGCGATTAAACTGGTTGAGGGTTTGGCTTTCCCTAATTTCACCCCTTATGTCGGCGTAGCGCCAGACACATACAATGTGAAGGTGGCGGCAGCTGCGGATAACAGTGTGGTGGTGATTAACAATGACCTGACACTGGAAGCCGGTAAGTTCTACAGCGTGCTGGCTGTTGGTTCTTTAGGTAACAATACCAT
Source organism: Alishewanella sp. BS5-314 (assembly GCF_025377695.1). NCBI lineage: Bacteria > Pseudomonadati > Pseudomonadota > Gammaproteobacteria > Alteromonadales > Alteromonadaceae > Alishewanella > Alishewanella sp. BS5-314. Next base: position 1,529,981 of record NZ_JACEHJ010000002.1, on the reverse strand, counting down.
CGAGCCACTGGTGCTGAGTGATAATCCGCGTCGTGTTGCTACTGAAGCACGGGTACGTATTGTTCACGGTTCAACGCTGGCCGGTCCGGTTGATATCTATGTTACTGCAACTAACGATATCAGCACCGCAACGCCGGCATTCAGAAACGTACCCTTTAAGGCAGAAACCGGTTACGTCAGATTAGCTGCCGGCAACTACGTCGTGACGGTTACTCCAGCAGGTACTAAAACTGCGGCCATTGGTCCTGTTCCTCTGACGCTACAAGCGAACAAGATTTACACTGCAGTAGCGCGCGATGGTGCCGGGTTAAATGCTGATGTGGGTCTGATTTTACTGGATGACTTCGTACAATAAGACGAAGAGCAATTAATCTTCAGCAAAGCCGGAGCTCGCTCCGGCTTTTTCTTTGCTTGTACCATGCGGTAAAGGTTCACACGCATAGCCCTATCTTCGTTATAATGCCGCCGCTGGTTAAACCTCAGCGTTAACCACAACCGGAGTGCTTATGGCGTTAACACGAGAACAGCGATTAGGTGGCGCCTTTGCCGCCAGCGCTTATACCCTGTGGGGCATAGCTCCGCTGTATTTTAAACAAATTGATTTTATTCCGGCGCCGGAAATTCTGATCCACCGTATTGTCTGGGCTTTTCTGCTATTGCTGTTGATCCTGTTACTGTTAAAGCAGGGGCGTGACACGCTGGCAGTCTTTGCCAAGCCTAAGCTGGTGGCTTGGTTACTGCTGTCATCTGTGCTGCTTGGCGGCAACTGGGGGCTCTTTATCTGGGCCGTCAATAATAATCATATGCTGGATGCCAGCCTCGGCTACTATATCAATCCCTTGCTGAATGTACTGCTCGGCATGCTGTTTTTAGGCGAGCGTTTACGTAAGCTGCAGTGGTTGGCGGTGGTTCTGGCATCGCTTGGTGTACTGTGGCAAATCATTGGTTATGGTGCTGTCCCCTGGATAGCCCTGGCGCTGGCCAGCTCCTTCGCCATCTATGGTTTACTCAGAAAGAAGCTGGCAGTAGATGCCATTAAAGGACTCTTTGTCGAATCTTTATTGTTGTTGCCGTTAGCACTTTGGTATTGGTGGGCTTATGCCGAGAGTCCGGCCGCTAATTTGCTGGCTAACAGTGCCGGCCTTAACCTGTATCTGGTCGCTGCCGGCCTGGTCACAACAGTGCCGCTGCTGTGTTTTATCGCTGCTGCCCGGCGCCTACAGTTATCTACTATGGGCTTTTTTCAGTATATTGGGCCAACCCTGATGTTTATCTTTGGCGTCTGGTTATACCGGGAGCCCTTCGCACTGGAACGGCTGTTTACCTTTGGTCTGATCTGGCTGGCACTGCTCTGCTACAGCCTGGATGCCTGGCGGCATAATGTCAGAAAACGGGCATAAAAAAAGCCAGCTTAACGCTGGCTTTATCGGACCAGGTACGGTTAACGGCTGGTTTTCAGCTCGGTATTAAATACAATACCGTGCTGTTCAATACCAAAACCAAAACCCAGCTGCATATTGCTGTCCATCATCCGCTTCAGCTCATCTGGTACCGGTTGGCCGGACATTGCCGCCGCATCAGACAGAGCGCTGAAAAACTGCTTATAGTCTGCGCCTACAGCCATAATGCCATTCTTGGTCAGTTTTTCGCTGGCCAGCTGAGTGGCCTGAGCCTTAGCTTTATCCCCAACATACAACATCAGATGATTGGCACTGGCTTTTAAGCGCAGATCCAAACCCAGCATAGCAGCTGGCGGGAATACCTCGCTGACGGAAATTTCTTCACCTGCAGCCGGTAACTGGATACCTGCTAACATTGGCGCCATTGCAATGGCATTCGCCGCCAGCGTTTGCGGATTATCAGCAGAAACCGTGACCAATGCATCGGCCTGATTTGGCTGACCGGTCGCAGGATCCAGGCTAAAACCGTTAATAGTGACTGAGAAACCCTGTAAACCGTTGGCTGCCATCCCGGCCATCGCCAGCATCATCAGCGGGTTTTGTGCTTTCATCTGTTCCTGCACGGCAACCAGTGGCTCACAGCTGACAGATAAATCCGTCATACCAGCCCAGATCTTGCTGACGGACGGGGTTAACTGACTGATTTCGGTTCCCAGTGCCAGATAGAACATCGAGCTGTGCACCTTGCCATTCAGAGCTGCAGGGATAAAGCCCTGTAAGCCTTGTAAGCCCTCTAACGCGACCTTGCTGCTGGTTGGCACCAGCATCTTGCTGCGGATATGGAACTGGCCGTTAGCCTGGGTCACCAGCTCGCTGTCCATCACCATACCAGGCCAGGTTTGCGCGAGCATCTGCATATCTGTGCGGCAAGCCGGGGTTTGCCAGCTTTGCAAAGCTTCTGGCACTTCACCGTTAAAGGTCAGTTGCAGATCACGCGCCAGTTGATTACCGTCAGTGGTGGTCAGTGCCAGTGCCAGCTGTTCAGTGCTAAAAAAGCCCAGACCATCGGTTTTCAGTTGATACTGCTTAACATAGTTTTCCAGTTTGCCACTGTTCGCCAGATTTTTCGCCGGCTGTTCCAGTGCCAGACTTTGCAGGCGGTGTGAGTCTGATAGCGCATGGTGGTGCAGGGCAATGGTAGCCCAACCACGTTCAGTGCTGACCAGTAATTCAAAGCCTTCAGGCGCGTCGTCAGTGCGGTAGCGGCGGAAGCTGTGGCCGTTCAGACTGGCGTCCTGATAGCTCAGACCACTGCGTTGCCCCAGATTATCCAAAAAGCTTAAAAAAGCCTGTTCATTGGCCAGTTCCAGCCGAATCACCGGCGCTGCACCAACCAGATAGAATAAGGAGCGTGACGCGTTGGCAATACCGGTTTCGCGTTCAAACTGCTCCGGGCTACCCAGCGCATTAATAAAGCCTTCAAACAACGCCAGCGCAAACTGACCGGCAGCCGGAGCCTGCTGTTGTAACACTGCTAAACCCTGTTGCAGGTCTTCGCCCTTCAGGTAGTCCGGTGTAATACCAACGGTAGCCAGATAACTGACCATATCCAGCGCTTTAAACTGGCCGGAAAACAGCACCGTATCAGCCGGTACATAGGCCAGCTCGGCATGAAAAGCCTGGCTGTCCTGTTTACTCAGAAAATAATAACCGGCGGCGCCGGCAGCAACCACAGCGGCGGCAATCAGGGTCTTACGCATTGTCTGCTCCTTTGACAGATAAAAAGTGAAAAGCGCCTGTTAGCGCTTTTCGTCAGGGAAGGTGATGTTTAACTCCAGTACAGATAACTCATCACCACGTTGCTCCAGTGATACCGCGACCTGATCGGCCGGAATATCCACATATTTGCGGATCACTTCCAGGATGTCGCGCTCCAGCTGGGGCAGGTAATCCGGCCCGGAGCGTCTTTTCCGCTCATGGGCCACAATAATTTGCAGGCGCTCTTTGGCAGTGCTGGCGGTATTTTTTTTAGTTGAACGAAAATAATCCAGTAACGACATCAGTTAGCCTCCAAACAACCTTTTAATAAATCCTTTTTTCTCCACCGTCAGAAAACGGAATGGCACTGCTTCACCCAGCAGACGCTTTACCGTGTCCAGATAAGCCTGGCCAGCGTCACTTTCTTCATCCAGAATAACTGGCTGGCCTGAGTTCGACGCATTTAGCACCGCTTGCGACTCTGGAATAACGCCTACCAGCTCAATGGCCAGAATTTCTTTCACGTCTTCGACACTGAGCATTTCGCCTTTGATCACCCGCTCCGGGTTATAACGAGTCAACAGCAAATGCTCTTTAATCCCTTCCAGGCCTTGTTCAGCGCGGCGGGATTTACTCGACAGCATACCCAGGATGCGATCTGAATCACGTACTGAAGACACTTCCGGGTTGGTTACCACGACGGCTTCGTCGGCAAAATACAGGGCCATCATGGCGCCAGATTCGATACCGGCCGGTGAGTCACAGATAATAAAATCAAATTCAGCAGACAGCTCATTTAACACCCGCTCTACGCCTTCTTTGGTCAGGGCGTCTTTATCGCGGGTTTGCGAGGCCGGCAGGATAAACAGGTTGTCGACCCGCTTATCTTTAATCAGCGTTTGTTTCAGATTGGCTTCGCCATTAATCACATTAACGAAGTCGTAGACCACGCGGCGTTCACAGCCCATGATCAGATCCAGATTCCGTAAGCCGATATCAAAATCGACAATTACAGTTTTTTTACCGGCTAACGCCAGGCCCGTGCCAATAGCGGCACTGGAGGTGGTTTTACCGACACCACCCTTGCCAGAGGTAACCACAATAATTTTTGCCATAGTGACTTTCCTTACACTAATTCTGAAATGACTAAACTTTCGCCCTGCCAGCGGATGCAGGCCGGTTTACCCCAAAACTCGCCTTGCAGACTATGGCTTAACCAGTAATTCCCGGCTATTGAGACCAATTCGGCCTGCATGTTGTAACAGTAAATGCGTTTGCTGCTGTCGCCACTGGCACCGGCAATGGCTTTGCCACGCAGCGAACCATAAATATGAATATTGCCATCGGCAATCACTTCTGCGCCGGCGCCAACGGCACCCTTGATAATTAAATCGGCGCCCTTGGCATAGATTTGCTGACCGGAGCGAACATTCTGCTCGACAATCTTGCTATCCATTGCCTGGTGTTGTACCACCACCTGTGCCGGTGCTGAACGCTCTGGCGCGGGGCTCTGTGGTGCCGGCTCTACCGCTTTGGCAGTATTGCTCTTGCCGGCTTGCAATACCGCTAAACCGGCTTGCTGCGCAGCCGCTTTTTGCGCGGCATTGGCACCCGTTACCCCGACCAGTACCAGCTTTAACTCGGTAAATAACTGTTTTAGCGCGGCAAAGTCAGGGTTGCTGTCGTTATCCTGTAAGTTAATCACCAGCGGTGCCTGATAGAAAAAGGCCGGCGCTTGTGCCAGTTTGGCAGTTAACAGGGATTGCAGACTGCTGATGCTAAGATCGGAGCAATGTAACACGGATAAAGGGAATAAACTGCCCTTTAATTCTAAGGAGTGTTCAGACATAAAAGTTCAGCGCTTTTACTATTATTATTACTGCTGTCGCAGCGAGAATTTTTCTGCGTCCGACAAGCTCTGTCGTTACGCTTGATCAGCGGTTCATGTTATAGTCTTGCCATCTGTTAGGCAAGTTGATGAAGTAGTTTTATTCTATGTTATGTGCGGTATATCGCAGCCCACGAAAAGAGGGCACCTACCTGTATATTGAAAAGCGGGACGACTTTAGCCAGGTACCAGCTCCCTTACTGGACACGTTTGGGCAACCGCAGCTGGTGACAGTGTTAAATCTGGCCAAACGGGAACATTTAGCCCTGGCCGATATTCAAAAGGTGAAAGCGGCGCTGCAGCAGCAAGGCTTTTACCTGCAATTACCCCCGCCAGTAGCTAATCTGCTGGATGAGCATCGCGCGGCTTTGCCGCAAACGACGCTCAGCAACAAGGAGTCAGAATGAAAAAGAAGCTTATTGCCAGCCTGCTGCTGGCAGCCGGTTGGTTCAATGGTCAGAGTCTGGCCGAAGAAGCAAAACCGGATTTTCAAAGCTATACCGCAGCCCTGAAAGCCGAAGCACAAAGCCGCGGCTATGATCAGGCGTTGCTGGAAGCCGTGTTTAGCAGCCTGCAATTTCATGAGCGGGTGGTCAGCGCTGACCGCAGCCAACCGGAAGTAGTCGAAACGCTGGATACCTATTTGCCGAAGCGGGTCAGTGAAACCCGGATCCGCATGGCGCGCGAACGTTATCAGCAATATCAGCCACAGCTGGAAGAAATTGGTAAGCGCTACGGCGTGCAACCGCGCTTTATCGTGGCGTTGTGGGGTCTGGAGAGCAGCTTTGGCCGTTTTCAGGGTAACTATTCGATCCCGTCAGCGCTGGCAACGCTGGCCTATGAAGGCCGGCGTGAAGCCTTTTTCCGCACTGAGTTTTTCCATGCTCTGGATATTTTAGCGCAGGGGCATATCGATCTAGAGAATATGAAAGGTTCCTGGGCCGGCGCCATGGGGCAAAGCCAGTTTATGCCAAGCTCCTTTCTCGCCTATGCCCAGGATGGTGACGGTGATGGTAAAAAAGATATCTGGACTAACGAGCTGGATGTATTTGCCTCTATTGCCTATTACCTGAAACGCCAGGGCTGGAATAACAGCCTGACCTGGGGCCGCGAAGTAACATTGCCGGCCGGCTTTGACGCCGCTCATGCGATTCAGCGTGGTAGCCTGGCGCGTAATGAGTGGTTAAGCCGCTGGGATGCTTCAGCCCGTAGTATGGCCGACTGGCATAAGCTGGGGGTACGGCGCTTAAATGGTGAAGCGCTGCCGCAACGCGAAATCAGCGCTGCTCTGGTGTTACCGGATGGCCCGAAAGGCCGTGCCTTCCTGGCGTATGACAATTATAAAAGCCTGATGCACTGGAACCGCTCTTATTATTTTGTCACCAGTGTCGGCTATCTGGCAGATCTTATTGTCGCGGAGCAAAGTTAATGTACCAACATCAGGATTGGCAGGGGCAGGCGCTTGACCTGCCGCCGGGTAAGGTTGTTTGTATCGGGCAAAACTACCAGGATCATATTGCCGAAATGCAAAGTAAAACGGCGCCCGAAGCGCTGTTTTTTATCAAACCGGCTACCTCGCTGGTGCCGCTGGCGCCGGCTTTTAGCATCCCCGCTGATCGCGGCGAGGTGCATAATGAGCTGGAGCTGGCGGTATTGATCGCCAAACCGTTGAAAAATGCCGGCTTTGCTGAGGTTACTGAGGCTATCTGGGGCTATGGGCTGGCATTGGATCTGACGCTACGCGACGTGCAGGGGCGTTTAAAACAACTGGGGCGGCCCTGGGAAATTGCCAAAGGCTTTGATGGTGCCTGTCCGATGTCACCGCTGGTGCCCAAAGCACAAGTACAACATCCGCAACAGCTGGATTTTAGCTTGTTGGTGAATGGTGAGCTGCGCCAGCAGGGTAACAGTGCCAATATGATCCGCGGTATTACCCAACTGATCAGTGAAATGAGCCAGCATTTTACCCTGCTACCCGGCGATCTGGTGCTGACCGGCACGCCGGCTGGCGTTGGCCCTTTGCAGGCTGGCGATAAGCTGAGTGTGATCCTGGCCGATCTGCTAAAAATAGATAGCCGGGTTGAGGTATAAATGAGCCTGACCGAACGCTTCTGGGAGCAAAAAAGCCTAAGCGAGATGAACGACGCTGAGTGGGAAGCCTTATGTGATGGCTGTGCCAAATGCTGTCTGAACAAGTTTATTGATGATGACGAGGAAGAAGGCCCGACCGCTGAGCTAAAACAAGGTGAAGAGGTGGTTTTTACCAATATCGCCTGTCGTTATCTGAATAGTCATAAGTGCGAGTGCACTCAGTACAGTCAACGCACCGTGCTGGTACCGGATTGTATTAAGCTGACCAAAGACAATCTGAAAGATATTTTCTTTATGCCCAATAGTTGTGCTTACCGTCGGTTACATGAAGGCCGGGGGTTGCCGTCCTGGCATCCACTGTTAAACGGCGGTAAAAAAAGTCTGATGCACAAGAAGCAAATGTCGGTGCGCAATAAAACTATCTCAGAAGATCTGGTCAACCTGGATGACTTTGAAGATTACATCGTCAGCTGGCCATTAAACGATTTGGATTAAGCAATGAGCCTGGAAGAATCGATTATTGCCGACAGCGTCTTGCTGACGGAATTAAGCCGTTATCTGAGCCCGGCGATGGTACAGCTTGGCCTGTCACTGCTTTCGGTGCTGGCTTATATTCTGATCAGCCGGCGGCTGGTGCCGCTGATTTACGGTTTACTGGCTGGTGGCCGGATGCGGCCGGAGATGAATAAAAGAGCCATAGTGGTTTTCCATATCCTGCTCATGCTGTTGCTACTGGTAGTGCTAAGCATTATCTGGGGTGTGGATATCCGTGGTTTGCTGGTGCTGGCCTCCTCAATTATCGCGGTAGCCGGTGTCGCCTTATTTGCGTCCTGGTCGCTGATCAGCAATGTCACTGCCTTTTTTATCCTGCTGGGGCAGAAGGACTTTGCCGAAGGCAGTAAGGTAAGGATCATTGATGGCAATAATGCACTGGAAGGCGATATTGCCGAGATCCATTTGTTTAATACCGTGCTGCGCACCAAAGAGCAGGAGCGGGTGATCTACCCGAATAACCTGATTGTATCGCGGCCGGTGGTGATTATCAGTGCGGCCCCGGCGCCGGTGCGTAAAAACATCGATGTATTGGCAAAGGCCGAACGTTGGCGTAAAAAAAATCTGCAAAGTCAGCCCGTTAATCGAATTAGCAAGTGACACTGGCTAACAAAGCCGGTAGATTTGTCGTTAATACTCTAATCAGCTCAACACAGCCGGATGCGCTTAAAACAGATCAAACTGGCAGGTTTTAAATCCTTCGTTGACCCTACTACAGTGCCGTTTCCGCAAGCGATGACGGCCATAGTGGGGCCAAACGGCTGTGGCAAATCCAATGTGATTGATGCGGTGCGCTGGGTGCTGGGCGAAAGCTCGGCGAAAAACCTGCGCGGTGATGCAATGACCGACGTGATCTTTAACGGCTCGGCGCAGCGCAAACCGGTGTCGCAGGCCTCCGTCGAGCTGGTGTTTGAAAATACTCAGGGCCGGCTGGCCGGCAATCTGGCGGATCGCAGTGAAATTGCAATCAAGCGCGTCGTGACCCGTGATGCCCAGTCGTTGTACTTCTTAAATGGCAGCAAGTGCCGCCGCCGCGATATTACCGATATTTTCCTTGGCACCGGCCTGGGCCCCCGCAGCTATGCCATTATTGAACAGGGCATGATCTCGCGCCTGATCGAATCTAAACCGCAGGAGCTGAGGGTCTTTATTGAAGAGGCCGCCGGCATTTCCCGCTATAAAGAGCGGCGGCGCGAAACCGAAAACCGCATTAAACATACCCGGGATAATCTGGATCGCCTGACCGACGTGCGCGAAGAGCTGGGTAAAAATATCGACAAACTCAAGCGGCAGGCCGCTACCGCACAGCGCTATAAAGAGCTGAAAGCGCAGGAGCGCACACTGCGTGCCCAACTGACAACGATTAAATGGCTGGGCTTTAACGACACGCTAAACAAGCTGGAACAGCAGCTGCGCGAGCAGGAAACCGAGCTGCAGAAATATCAGGCGGCGCAGGCGGGCGATGAGCGGGTGCTGACCGAATTACGTGAACATGCCCATACTGCACGGCAACAGCAGGAGCAGTGTCAGCAGCAGTACTATCAGTTGGGTAACAGGATCAGTGCACTGGAGCAGCAAATTGTCGGCCAGCGTCAGCAACAACAGCTACTTAGTCAGCAGATCCAGCAAAAGCAGCTGAGTCTGGCCGGTTTTCATGAGCAACAGCAGCAGGAGCAGCTGCAACGCGCCGAGCTTGAAGCGCAGCTGGAAGAGCTGATACCGGAACTGCTAGTGTTGACTGAGCAGCAGGAAGAGTTACAGGCACAATTGCTGGCAGCGACGGAGCAGGCAGCCGAGGCACAGCTTAACTGGCAAGACTGGCAACAACAGCATTATCAGCGCCGCGAGCAACTGCAGCAGTGGCGGCTGCAACTGCAACATTGGGCGCAGCAGCAACATCAGTTGGCCGCACAGCAACATAAGTTAACTGAACAGCTGGCCCGGCTGGAACCTGAGCAGGCAGAGCAAGAGCTGGCGCTGGCAGAAGCCAGGCATCAGGAGCTGGCAGAGCAAGTCGCTGCATTGCAGCTAGAGCAGGCAGAGCTTAGTGCCGCACTGGCGCAGCAACAACAGCTGAGCGCGCAGGCAACCCAACAGCGCCAACAGTGGCAAAACCAACAGCAAGTGTTGAGAATAGAGCATCAACGTCTTAGCCAGAGTCAACAGCAAGCCAGCAGCAGCGGGCCTTTACTGGCAGAGCAGCTGCAAATTGCAGATGGCTGGGCGCTGGCTGTTACGCTGGCACTGGGCGCACTACAACAGGCTGAGCTGGCTGCTCATACTGCGGGCAAAGCGCTGTATGTGACCGCAGTGGCTGGCGACAACGCGGCGCCGGCAAATACCCTGGCCAGCGTGGTGCGCTCAGGGGTATATCCGGATTATTTCCGGCAAATTTTATTGGCGGCGGATGAAGCGCAGGCGCTAACGATGCTGACACAGCTTAAGCCCGGACAATCGGTGATCTGTGCTAAGGGTAAATGGTTCGGCACTAACTGGGGCCAGCAAAGCCAGGCGTCGCTGACCGATAGCCGTTTGTTACGCCAGGAGCGGTTACAACAATTAGGGCAGGAGTTAGCTGTCGTTGAGCAGGAGCTTGCAGCAGCTGCGGCAGCAGAGCAACAACAGCTTGAATTGCAACAACAGGCACAGCAGCAACTTAGCCAGCTTAATGCAGCACTCAGCAGCCAGCAACAAGCCCGGCAGCAACAGCATACGGTGGTGCAGTTAAAACAGCAGGCGCTGCAGCAATTAAGGCAACAGAGCACACAGCTGCAGCAGCAACTGGCAGAATTACAGTTACAGCAACAGGCGCTGGCGGCAAGTGCAGAGCAAACCGAACTTAAGCTTGCAGAGGCGGAGCAAGAGTATCAGCAGGCGGTAACGCAGGAGCAGCAGTTACAGCAGCGCCAGCAACAGGCCAGGGCGCAGGAAGAGACGTTGCGCCAGCAATTGCAACAACAGCAAGGTCAGCACAGCCAGCTGCAAATGCAGCAACGGCTCTGTCAGCAGCAATTGCAAAGTGTCGAACTGAGTTTAAGTCGCGCGGCTTTGCAACAACAGCAATGGCTGGAGCAACTGGCCGAATTGCAGCTACAGCTGGACGAACAACAGGATCCGGCATTGCAACTGCAAGAGGAGTTGCAGGAAAGCTTGCTGCAGCGCAGTGACGCCGAACAGGCGCTAACCAGTGCCAATCAGCAGTTGGCTGCCATCCAGCAACAGATCCGTGAGCTGGAGCAGGGACAAAGCGGCATTACCCAGCGTTTAAGCAGCCAGCAAAAAGCGCTGGAAAATCTGCGGCTGGATGCTGAAGGCTACCGGATCCGTGCTAATAATATGCTGGAGTTGTTGCGTGAGCAGCAGGTGAATATGAAAGAGGTGCTGGCTGAATTGCCGGCCGATGCCGATGAAGCACAGTGGCAGCAACAGCTGGATAAAACCGTGGAGGCAGTTAGCCGGCTTGGCGCCATTAACCTGGCAGCGATTGAAGAGTATGAGCAACAGGCCGAGCGCAAAGCCTATCTGGATGCCCAGCATCAGGATCTGACTTCAGCGCTGGATACGCTGGAAACCGCGATCCGTAAGATCGATCGCGAAACCCGGCAACGCTTTAAAGAGACCTTTGATCAAGTGAATGACGGCTTAAAACAGCTGTTTCCAAAGGTGTTTGGTGGCGGCAGTGCCTATCTGGATCTGACCGATGATGACCTGCTGGAAACCGGGGTCAGTATTATGGCCAGACCGCCGGGTAAAAAAAACAGTACAATTCATTTATTATCGGGTGGTGAAAAAGCCTTAACCGCTTTATCATTAGTGTTTTCAATATTTAGACTTAACCCGGCACCGTTTTGTATGCTGGATGAGGTTGACGCCCCGCTGGATGATGCCAACGTAGGGCGCTTCTGTAATCTGGTGCGGGAAATGTCGGATACCGTACAATTTATTTATATCAGCCACAATAAAATTGCCATGGAAATGGCCGCGCAATTGATGGGGGTGACGATGCAGGAACCCGGTGTGTCCCGCGTGGTCGCAGTAGATGTGGATGATGCTGTCAAACTGGCAGTAGCCTAAAAGAGCAAAAGGTATAACAAATGGCTAGCGAGTTGCGTTTGGTATTAATTATTATCGGGGCCCTGGTGTTGGGCGGCTTGTTTTTGCATGGTCTGTGGACCGTGCGAAAAAACAGTAACAAGGTACAGCATCGCTATCATCCGGAGGAGGACAGCAAAGACGAGCGTCCGGGTGAAGGTTTTGACGAATACGGTATTGGTCAGGTTAGGGTGGTAAAGGGCGCCGGTAAAGGCAGTGCCGAGCAGCGTACCAAGCTGCACCCAAGCCGCACTGCAACCAAACCGACCAGCCGGCCAATTGATGTTAAGCGTCCGGCGGAGCAAACCGACTTATTTGCTGAGCCGAAAGAGCCGGTATTTAATTTCTCGGCTTTAGATGAGCCGAGTATTCCGGAGCAGGATGAACTGCTGCCGGAAGAGACCGATTACGGTTACGATGAGATGGCGGCCGACGAGCCGGCAGACGACGCCGCTGCTGCACCCTCAGAAGTACTGATCCTCTATGTGCTGCTGCCTGAGCAGAAAGAAATCCGCGGTCAGGAGCTGTTATCGGTGTTAACCATGCTGGGCTTTAAATACGGCGATATGGACATCTTCCACCGGCATCAGGACAGTGCCGGTACCGGTGAGGTGCTGTTTAGTCTGGCCAATATGTTTAATCCCGGTACCTTTGATATTGAGCGCATGGACGAGCTGAGCACCCGAGGTCTGAGCCTGTTTATGACACTACCCGGACCGGGCGAGCCGCTGCAAAACTTTAACCTGATGAATAACGCCGCGAAAAAGCTGGCGGAAGAATTCGGTGGTCAGGTGTTAGACGGTCAGCGCAGTGTGCTGACGGTGCAAACCGTGCGGCATTATGTCGAGCGGATCCGCGAGTTTCAGCGGCAACAACTGATCCGCGGTTGATTGCCAGGCTTTAATCTAACGGCAGGATTATCCTGCCGTTTTTGTTGGTGAGTTTGCAAATGATGTCTCCTGAACAGCAAATCGCTCAGCTGCGCCGGCAGCTGGAACAGTATAACTATCAATACTATGTGTTAGACGCCCCCAGTGTGCCGGATGCCGAATACGATCGGCTGTACCGCGAGCTGCAACAACTGGAACAGCAGCATCCAGAATTGATTACCGCCGACTCACCAACACAGCGGGTTGGTGGCGCACCCTTAGCCAAGTTCTCCCAGGTTAGCCATCAGGTACCGATGTTATCGCTGGACAATGCGTTTGATGACAGCGATTTTCTGGCCTTTGTAAAACGGATGCAGGATCGGCTGGACTTTGCCGGCGATTTTAGCTTTTGTGCTGAACCTAAGTTAGACGGCCTGGCGGTCAGTATCCGTTACGAACAGGGTGTGTTAGTGCAGGCGGCAACCCGCGGCGATGGCAGCACCGGCGAAGATATTACCGCCAATATCCGCACCATCCGGGCGATCCCGCTGCGCTTAACCGGTGAAGTACCGCCGGTACTGGAAGTGCGCGGCGAAGTCTTTATGCCACTGTCTGGTTTTGAACGGCTGAACAACGATGCCAAGGCACGCGGTGAAAAAGTCTTTGCCAACCCGCGTAACGCCGCCGCGGGCAGTTTACGGCAGCTGGATCCGGCCGTTACCGCGAAAAGACCGCTGATGTTTTATGCCTATGCGGTTGGTCAACTGGATGATCCGCAGACACTATTAAACAATCGCTGCCATTATCAGCGGCTGCAGCAGCTAAAAGACTGGGGCTTGCCGGTGTGCCCGGAGATCCGCCTGGTTGAGGGTACAGCAGCAGCGCTGAGCTACTATCAGCAGATCCTGGTCAAACGCGCGGCACTGCCTTATGAAATTGACGGTGTCGTTATTAAGGTTAGTAATCTGGCGCAGCAACAGGCGCTGGGCTTTGTCGCCCGCGCGCCGCGCTGGGCCATTGCCTTTAAATTCCCGGCGCAGGAAATGCTAACCACGTTACTGGACGTGGATTTTCAGGTCGGTCGCACCGGCGCTATCACTCCGGTCGCACGGTTGGAGCCGGTTAATGTCGGCGGAGTGATGGTCAGTAATGCCACGCTGCACAATCAGGACGAAATAAACCGGCTGGGCGTACAAATTGGCGATAAAGTGATAGTGCGCCGCGCCGGCGATGTGATCCCACAAATTGTTGCCGTGGTTACCGAGCAGCGTCCGGCAAAGACAAAACCGGTAATCTTCCCCGAGGCCTGCCCGGTCTGTGGTTCAGCGGTGGAGCGGGTGAGTGGTGAGGCGGTGGCCCGCTGCAGTGGCGGTTTATATTGCGCGGCACAGCTGAAAGAATCGCTAAAACACTTTGTCTCGCGTAAGGCGCTGGATATCGAAGGTCTGGGCGATAAGCTGGTTGAGCAGTTAGTAGAGCAGCAACTGGTGAAAACACCGGATGCGATCTTTGACCTGGATATGCCGTCTTTAGTTGGCCTGGAGCGGATGGGCGAGAAGTCGGCGTTAAAGCTGTTAAATGCCATTAAAGCCGCGAAAAGTACCACCTTGCCGCGCTTTATTTATGCCTTAGGGATCCGGGAAGTGGGTGAGGCGACGGCGCTGAATCTGGCCAATCATTTTGCGACCCTGGATGCCCTGATGGCGGCTGAAATGGAGCAGTTACTGGCGGTATCTGATGTCGGCACTGTCGTTGCTGAGCATCTGTATCATTTCTTCCGCGAGCCGCATAATCAGCAGGTGGTCAGCGCCTTACTGGCGCAGGGCCTGCATTGGCCAGCGATAGCGCTGCAACAGGTCACCGAGCAGCCGTTAAGCGGCCAGACCATCGTATTAACCGGTACTTTGAGCAGTATGGGCCGTGATGAAGCCAAGGCGTTATTACAGCGGCTGGGCGCCAAAGTCTCCGGCTCGGTGTCAGCGAAAACTCATGCCGTGATTGCCGGCGAAAATGCCGGCTCGAAACTGGCGAAAGCCAGTGAATTACAGGTACCGGTCTGGGATGAGCAACAGATGTTGGATTTGTTTAAGCAGTATGGAGTCAGCCCGGATGCCTGATTGGTTAGTTAGCTTATTACTGGACTGGGGCGCCTTGTTTCGCCCCTATGTGCGCGATATGGCGCTGGCCATGGTGGCAACTACACTGGTGGTGTTTGGCGATACACTAAATCAAAGTGTACGCCGGCAAACCGCACACTGGCACTTTATCTGGCGCACCGCTATTTTTGTGCTGCTTTGTGCCTTTGGCTATGGCGCCCTGACGTTGTTTTTAACGCCGCTGGTGGCCAAGCAATTGGCGGGTTTAAGCAACCTCTGGCTACCCTGGGTGAGCCTGGCAGTCTTTGTGCTGCTGGGGATGCTGGCACAACGCAAGCGACAGGCATGAAAGACTGGCCTCTGCTGGATAAATACGGTCTGACGCCGATACCACAACGCTTTTACTGGTTGCTGGCGCTGCTGCTGCGTCCTTATTTAAGCTGGGTATTGGTATTGACCTTGCCGCCGCAGCAAAAAGATTTACTGAAACTGTTCTATCCGCAACAGCAGGACTTTTTGATTGCCTGTGTCATTGCCTTGCCGGTACTGTTGGTAGTGGCGGCACTAAGTCAACGCAGCGATAAACGCAGCGCCGCCTGGCGCGCCATCTGGCGCTACAGCCGCGGCTTATTATTTATCAGCTGCGCCGCCGATTTGGCTTACAGTATTTACGATTTACCGCCGGATGTGATCCTGGATGCGCCCTGGCGGCTGGTTGCGGTGTTTGGTCTGGGGCTGGGGCTATTCTGGCTGCTGCGCTCGAAAACCCTGCCGCGGATCTTTAGCGAATGGCCAGAGCCGGTAGAGAAATAAAGTACTGCGGCTCAGGCATTCATCGATAACGGCTGTTGCTTGCTTTTTAGCTGTTCATAACGACGCTGCTGCTCGGGTTTAAGGCTGGCGCCGGCGACAACCAGCTCACATTGTTGCAGCAAACGATAGCGCAGGTCTGGTGCGCACAGAGGTCTTGGGCTGGTTAGCAGGGTTTGCAGTAAGTTGAGTGCAATACCGGCATTCTTCGGCATCACCTTGTGTGCCAGAGCGAAGGCTTCAAACGCCTGCTCCCAATGTCCGCGTTGATAAAGCTGTACAGCACTGTTGTTAAGCTCGCGCGGGCCTTGTTGCATTTGCCGGCGCTCGGTGACTTCCTGTTGCAGATAGGCGCCCAGCAGCGGATCGGGTTGTTGCTGTTTACAGTGCTGACTGATTTGGCTAAACAGTTGTTCGGCCGCGTCGGTAAGCCCCACTTCATGCAGCGCCTTGGCCTTATCCAAGGCATCTTCCAGCGAGGTGATCGGCTGATCGGTTTTCAGATCGCGTAGCAGCGCCTTGGCTTTATCTTTGTGGTCTTGTAAGTACAGTAAACGGGCCTGTACTACCTGATGTTGCTCCCACAAATCCTGCTTGGCAAACTGCTTTTGTAACGCCTGTAAGCTCAGATTTACCTGCCGGTTTAAGCGGCTGTGCTGCTCTTCATCTTCAGTGGCCAGCGCAAAATCAATACTGGCCCGCGCCAGATTCAAATACAGATCCGGCTGTTCAAAAGCCGAGTAACGGGCATATTTCACCATATCCCGTGCCGCCTGATACTGAGTTTCGTAATCATGATTCAGGCGGGATAACTGCAGTAATTTCTGCTGGCGCAGTAAATTTCGCGGCGCCAGCTCGGCGGCATCAATCAAATGCTGTTGGGCTTGCTGGTAATGCTGTTGTTTAAATTCCAGTTCCGCCAATAAGTCGAGCGCAAACAGCCGGCTTTCGCTGCGCAGTAACAACTCTTCCAGTAAGTTAAACGCCTGCTGTTCCTGACCTTTGGCGACATAACACCGTACCAGACCCATCTTGGCCCAGCTAAAGGGCTGAATACTCAGCATGGCGAGAAAGAAGTGTTCGGCATCGGTAAATTCTTGCTGTGCCAGCAGAATGTCGCCTTTCAGCTTTAACAGCAGCGGAAACCATTTACGTTGATTGGCATCAGCAAGTTGCTCGTCGATATAATTCAGCGCTGCCTGGTAATGCTGCGCATCCAGCAACTGATACAACGGGCGCAGTTGTTGTTTACGTTTTAGCACCCGTTCAATACGTAGCTGTAAGTCTTTAATTACAAAGGGTTTGGCCAGAAACTCGTCCGGCTGTAATTCAATAACACTGTGTACCAGGTTCGGATCGGTCTCGGCGCTGATAAAGATCACGGCACTGCTGTGCTTTTGCAGGCCACTGAATTTTAATTCGGCAAACAGCTGAAAGCCGTCTTTGCCATCGGCCTGGTTATACGAGCAGATAATAAGATCGAACAGGTTGTTACGGCACAGTGCCAGCGCCTGCTGTGGCCGTTCGGCAATGGTAATATTCTGATAACCCAGCTGCTCCAGCGTGTAGCGCAGGTAGCTTTGTGACAGGGGTTGCTCATCAATAATCAGGATGCGTTCGTCCCGCTTGGGTGCATTTTCCATTACAGGCTGGATCCGAGAACTTCGTCTAAAGCTACTATAGCAACTTTTTGCCTTGAGTTAACCGGGCAGGATCAATAAATAGGCGATTGCGCACTAAATCGGTACTCTGCATTTACCACTTTGTTCAAGATCTTGCGGCCAGAAGGATATTTTCCGTGATGCCTCACCGATATTAGTTAAGCTCTTAGCTGCGGTAGAATTTTCGTAACAGCAGCAGGGATGCTGCGGAGGCTGAAAGGGCACAGGGATGTGATCCTTGAAGCCGGTGGAGAAAATTGCTAGCCAGCTAAGGGCGCTGCTCCAATCTCAACGCTACTGATGCTCATCGTTACGCAGGTTCTGGCTCAGTGCATCCGGCGGCTAAACGCGCCGTACAACTTTCCTGGGGCACGCCGTGAACCCATCCCTGGGGGCTCCCCTTTCGCATCCATGCGAAAGACGTCCCCAGAAAAGTGTACTCTGCATTTACCGCCTCGTTCACGATCGTGCCGCCAAAAGTATATTGTCGTGATGCCTAACCGATGCTCTTTAAGCCCTTAGCTGCGGTAGAATTTTTGTAACAGCAGCAGGGATGCTGCGGAGGCTGAAAGGGCACAGGGATGTGATCCTTGAAGCCGGTGAAGAAAATTACTACCCAGCTAAGGGCGCTGCACTGGTCTGGACGCTAAGTGTTGGGGTTTGGTGGGATTTTACTGGGTTCGAACCAGTGGCAACCGTGTTTTTGTAAAAAGCGGGTGGTGCTCTCCCGGTTGGGATAACAATCTATTGGAATTTTTGCTTAAGAGTTTTGGTGGATTGTACTGGGTTCGAACCAGTGACCCCCGCCTTGTAAGGGCGGTGCTCTCCCAGCTGAGCTAACAATCCATGGGAGTATCGTAAATAGGAGCTTTGGTGGATTGTACTGGGTTCGAACCAGTGACCCCCGCCTTGTAAGGGCGGTGCTCTCCCAGCTGAGCTAACAATCCATGGGAGTATCGCGGTATAGAATATTGGTGGATTGTACTGGGTTCGAACCAGTGACCCCCGCCTTGTAAGGGCGGTGCTCTCCCAGCTGAGCTAACAATCCACGCTGCGATGGCGCACATTATAGGGAGCGTGATTTAGCTGTCAACTTTATTTTCGGGCAAAGCACGCTGTATGCCGCAAAAGTAAACAGCATAGTGAAAAAAACCAGCTTTTGCCACTACACCTCGGGTGCATCCGCCGGCGTGGATTGTTACAATACCGGCCTCTTAGCTTTTTGCCTGTCTGAATTGGAAAGATTATGTCATTAGTGACCCGTTTTGCACCCAGCCCAACCGGCTATTTACACGTAGGTGGCGCCCGTACTGCTTTATACAGCTGGCTGTATGCCAGAAAAAATGGCGGTAAATTTATTCTGCGTATCGAAGATACCGATCTGGAACGCTCAACCCAGGAATCGGTAGACGCCATTTTAGAAGGTATGCAGTGGCTGGGACTGGAGCACGACGAAGGCCCGTACTATCAAACCAAACGTTTTGACCTGTATAAAGAAGTGGTGGCGCAGCTGTTGGAAGAAGGCAAAGCCTACAAGTGCTTCTGCACGGTAGAAGAGCTGGACGCGATGCGCGAAGCGCAAATGGCCGCCGGTGAAAAGCCAAAATACAATGGTATGTGGCGCGATCGCACTGATCATCCGGCCGATAAGCCTTATGTCATTCGCTTTAAAAACCCGCTGGATGGCGTGGTCGTGATTGACGATATGATTAAAGGCCGCATTGAAATTGCCAATGCTGAGCTGGACGATCTGGTAATTGCCCGCAGTGACGGCACCCCAACCTATAACCTGACTGTGGTCGTCGATGACTGGAAAATGGGCATTACCCATGTGATCCGGGGTGACGACCATGTTAATAACACCCCGCGGCAGATGAATATTCTGGCGGCGCTGGGCGCTGAGATCCCAAAATACGCGCACGTACCGATGATTCTGGGCGACGATGGCAAGCGGTTATCAAAACGTCACGGCGCGGTCGGCGTTATGCAGTATCGCGATAACGGCTTTTTACCGCAGGCACTGATCAACTATTTAGTTCGGCTGGGTTGGTCGCATGGCGATCAGGAAATTTTTAGTCTGGACGAGCTGGTACAGCTGTTCGACCTGTCGGCTTGTAATCGTGCCCCATCGGCCTTTAATACCGACAAGCTGATCTGGTTAAATCAACATTATATGAAAACCCTGCCGGCGGAAGAGGTCGCCAGCCATTTAGCCTGGCATGTTGCCGAGCAAAAACTGGATATCAGCACCGGGCCAAGTTTAACGCAGCTGGTGCAGGTGCAGGCCGAGCGGGTTAAAACCTTAAAAGAAATGGTGGAAGTCAGCCGCTATTTCTATGAAGACTTTAGCAGCTTTGACGAAGCGGCCGCCAAGAAACATTTAACTGCGGCAGCGGCGGAACCTTTGGCATTGTTACATGCCAAACTGGCTAAGTTGACCGACTGGCAGCCAGCGCTGATCCATCAGCAAATTACCGATACCGCCGCCGAACTGGCGCTGGGTATGGGTAAGGTGGGGATGCCGCTACGGGTGGCAGTAACCGGTGGCGGTAATTCACCGGCACTGGATCTGACGTTACAACTGATTGGTCAGGCGCGCAGCCTGGCCCGCATCGAACAGGCGCTGAGCTTTATTAAGCAGCACGCTGTCTGATGCCACAGCTCAGGCCTGGCCTGAGCTGTTACTTGAAGATTTGATAACGCCTGCGAGTTCAGGCGTTTTTAGTTCGCTTAGCTTGTAGATTAAAAAAAACTGAATATTAGATTAAACATGCCTGTTTTTTTATTGTTAGTCGTAGCCTTGCTGGCGTTTCACGTTAGTGCCGATGAAGCGCCGGAAGAAGCCGAGCCTCTGGTGCCTGAATTGCAGAACCTGGGGTTACTGGGCACCCTTACCGGCGATATTGAGCTGGGCTTTTTGTTTATCGATGGCAACACCGATGCGCGCGGCTGGCGGGTTAACACTGAACTGGTGCATGAAAATGATTTTTTCCGGAACCGCTATAACGTGCAGGGCCGGATCCAAAAGAATCAGTTTACCAACAGTGAAACCGGTGAAGTGCGCACCGAAGCCACAGTAAAACGCTATGCGTTGTCGGGCCAGAGTAACTATAAGTTTTTAAGCGGTTCTACCTCGTTCTTTGGCCGCGGAGCCTATGCCTACGATATGTTCGGCTCGTTTCGGCAGGTCGGCTCGCTGGCAACAGGTTATGCCAACCGGGTATATCAAAAGCAGGCCAATTATCTGGATCTGGAAACCGGCCCGGGTTTTGCGTATCGCGAGGGTGCTTCCGGCAACACCTCTAAGGGTTTGATCTGGTTTTTGGCACTCAACTTTGAGCAGGAAATTTACAAAGGCAGCCGTTTTCGTCAAACGTTCGAAGGCAATGTGTCGGTCGATGGCGAAAACTCGGCTTATACCAGCCGCAGCTCACTGACCGCGCAAATTAATGGCCGTCTGGCAATGCGTTTAAGTTTTTCGGTGAGTCACAACTCGCAGCCCGAGGGCAATTTACAGACTACTGATACCGAAACCTCGGCCTCGTTGGTGTATCAATTCTAAGCAGTTGTTTGTAATCAATCTTTAACCAAAAAGCCACCTGGGTGTCATTTGGCTTTCACATGGTCGTGTTCCAATTTCTGCGCCAATATGATAAATCACGCAGGAACCCTGACCATGACACAACCTAATCTCCCTGTTCAAATAGATAACTCCGGCCTGGAGCCCATCTCCAATACGTCTGCTAATCCGAGCTTTGGCGAGGTATTAGAGCAACGGATGGCGCGGCGCAGCTTTTTAAAAGGCAGTTTGGCAGCAGCCGTGTCCGGTATTATGGGCGTTGGCCTAACCGGCTGTAATAGCAGCGATACCGCTGAGCCTTTGCCACCGGTTAGTGTGATCCCGGCACCGGCTTTTTTGGGTTTTGCTGCTATTGCGGCTAACCGCCTTGATGGCATTACTGTGCCGGCGGGCTATAGTGCTAAACCTTTTCTGGCCTGGGGTACTCCTATCACCGGCACCTATCCGGCCTTTCTGGCGGATGCCAGCAACACGGCCGCCGAGCAGGCGATGCAAATGGGCATGAACCATGATGGCATGCATTTTTTCCCGATTGATGTGCGCAGCGGTGGTAATAGCTCCAGCGAAGGCTTGCTGGTGATGAACCATGAATATGTCGAGCCGAATGTACTGCATCCGCAAGGACCGGTATTACCACGCCCGGCCGAACAGGTGGCTAAAGAGCTGGCGGCGCATGGTGTCAGTGTGGTGCATATTGAAAAAGCGGCCAATGGTGACTGGCGGGTCGTCAGTAACAGCCCCTTTAACCGCCGCATTACCGGTGAAACACCTATGGAGCTGGCAGGCCCGGTACGAGGCCATGCCAAGGTGGTGACCAAATACAGTCCGGATGGCAGCCGTACCCGTGGTACCTTAAATAACTGTGCTCATGGTTACACGCCCTGGGGCACCTACCTGACGGCGGAGGAAAACTGGGCGGGCTACTTTATGAATAGCGATACTCCCCAGGTTCGTGAGCACCGCCGCTATGGCGTTGGTAGCAGTAACGGCCGCTATTTCTGGGAAACGGCTACGCCAGCTGCGGATCGCTACCAGCGTTTTAATGCATCGACATTAGCAGCCAGTGCCGCTGAGGATTACCGGAACGAACCCAATACCTTTGGCTGGATCGTTGAAATCGACCCCTTTAATCCGGACAGTGTGCCGCAAAAGCGCACCGCCCTGGGCCGCTTTGCCCACGAAGGTATCGTCTTTGCCAAGGTAACCGAAGGTGAGCCGTTAGTGGCCTATTCCGGCGATGATGCGCGGGATGAATATATTTACAAGTATGTATCGAAACAGCCGTACTTCCGTAATACTGCCGGCGGGCATCTGCTGAATGACGGTACCCTGTATGTCGCCCGTTTTAACGCCGATGGCTCTGGTGACTGGCTGGCGCTGGATATTAATAATCCCGAGTTTGCTGCCAAGGCCGCTCTGGCCGGCGTAAGCTTTAGCGATCAGGCCGATGTGTTGCTTAATACCCGCCTGGCCGCCGATATCGCCGGTGCGACCAAGATGGATCGGCCAGAGTGGGGCGCAGTGCATCCGGAAACCTCGGAAGTGTATTTTACCCTGACTAACAATACTAACCGTACTGCGG
This sequence comes from Alishewanella sp. BS5-314, assembly GCF_025377695.1. NCBI lineage: Bacteria > Pseudomonadati > Pseudomonadota > Gammaproteobacteria > Alteromonadales > Alteromonadaceae > Alishewanella > Alishewanella sp. BS5-314. The sequence goes on along the minus strand of NZ_JACEHJ010000002.1, from coordinate 1,507,602 downwards.
CGCAGGTTGATGCGGCTAACCCGCGCGCCAACAATGCCACTGGCCATATTATCCGCTGGAGAGAGCGCGGCACCCTGGCCTCAAGCCAGTTTAACTGGGATATCTTCCTGCTCGCCGGTGACGTTGGTACCGCTACACCGGGAACCAACCTGGTGTTAACGGCGGATAACCACCACGCCAGCCCCGATGGTCTGTGGTTTGATGATAATGGCTTACTGTGGATCCAAACGGATATGAGTGGCTCCCAGCAAAGCAGCGGCCCTTATGGTAACAATGCCATGCTGGTTGCCGATCCGGTGAGCCGGCAGATCAAGCGTTTCCTGGTGGGGCCAACTGACTGTGAAGTGACAGGGGTGATTATGACGCCGGATCAGCGCACTATGTTTGTGAATATCCAGCATCCGGGCGATCGTTCCAGCGTAACGAACTTTACCAGTAACTGGCCGGACGGTGGCAATAGCCGGCCGCGTTCAGCGACAGTGATTATTACCAAAGATGACGGTGGTATGATTGGGACCTAAGGTACTCCATTATTGACCGCACTAATAACACAGGGGGCCTTGGCCCCCTTTGTTATGTTGCGCGACTAAGTAAAACCTTAGTGTAGTACCCGCGCTCTTAAGGTACCCGGAATGGCTTTTAACTCATTCAGTGCCAGTTCGTGATCGGCCGAGTCAATATCAATCACCACATAACCAATTTCCTGCACAGTTTGCAGGTACTGGCCGGAGATATTGATATTATGCCGGGCAAAGGCTTCGTTGATCTTGGTCAGCATACCCGGTTGGTTTTTATGGATATGCAGCAGGCGTGAGCGGCCTTTATGCTCAGGCAGCGACACTTCCGGGAAATTCACCGCCGACAGCGTAGAGCCATTATCACTGTATTTCACCAGCTTACCGGCGACTTCAAAGCCGATATTCTCCTGCGCTTCCTGAGTCGAGCCACCGATATGCGGCGTTAAAATTACATTATCGAACTGGCGCAGTGGCGAGATAAATTCTTCGTCGTTGCCTTTAGGCTCTACCGGGAATACATCGATGGCGGCGCCGGCCAGCTTTTTGCTTTGTAACGCGCTGGTCAGAGCATCGATATCAACCACAGTGCCACGCGAGGCATTGATCAGGATAGCACCGTGCTTCATCAGCTCCAGTTCGGCTTCGCCAATCATATTTTTGGTTTGTGGCGTTTCCGGCACATGCAGGCTGATCACATCGGAAGTTTTCAGTAAGCTGCCTAAATCTACCTGTACCGCATTGCCCAGCACCAGCTTGTTTTCGATATCGTAAAACTGCACCCGCATACCGATATTCTCAGCCATAATGCCAAGCTGAGTACCGATATGGCCATAGCCGATAATGCCGAGCGTTTTACCGCGCGCTTCAAAGGAGTTATCGGCGGTTTTTAACCACTCGCCACGATGAGCCGCGGCATTACGCTGCGGAATACCGCGCAGTAACATAATAATTTGTCCCAGCACCAGTTCAGCCACCGAGCGGGTATTAGAAAAGGGCGCATTAAACACCGGGATGGCGCGTCTTAACGCCGCGTCCAGATCCACCTGATTGGTACCGATACAGAAGCAGCCGATCGCCACCAGCTTGGATGCTGCCTCTAACACCTTATCGGTAAGCTGGGTGCGCGAGCGAATGCCGATAAAGTGGGCATCTCTAATCCGCTCAATCAACTCGTCTTCCGGCAGCGAGGTTTTCAGATACTCGATATTGCTGTAGCCGTGATCTTTAAAGGTTTGTACGGCACTCTGGTGCAGGCCTTCCAGCAGCAGGATCTTAATTTTGTCTTTTGCCAGCGAAAATTTTTCCATGGTCACTTCTCTTGTGCTTAATATAAATGCTGCCCGGTTGTCTTCACTGCCCCTTAAGCGGGGCTATTGTTATAAAAACAGTTCTATCAAAAGCTTTGCTTAGTGTTAGCGCAGTACCTGAGTACCCTCAGCACTACCCACCAAGACCAGATCGGCGGCGCGAGCGGCAAAGATGCCATTGGTAACAACACCGACGATATTATTAATCTGCTGCTCCAGCGCTAACGGCTCGCTGATATGTAAACCGTGCACATCAATAATCAGATTACCGTTATCGGTGACCACGCCTTCGCGTACTACCGGTTTACCACCCAGTTTTGCCAGTTCGCGGCTGACATAGCTGCTGGCCATCGGGATCACTTCAACCGGCAGTGGGAACTTGCCTAATACCTCAACCTGCTTGGTACTATCGACAATACAGATAAAGGTTTTGGCGACGGCGGCGACAATTTTTTCGCGGGTTAAGGCGGCACCACCACCTTTAATCATCTGCTTGGCGGCGTTAATTTCGTCGGCGCCATCAACATAGACGCCAAAGCCGCTGATGCTGTTTAAATCCAGCACCGGAATTCCCAGTGCCTTTAAGCGGGCGGTAGATTGTTCAGAGCTGGAAACGGCGCCGGCGATTTGATCTTTGATCTCGGCCAGGGCGTCAATAAAGTGGTTTACGGTCGAGCCGGTGCCGACACCGACAATGGTCTGTGGCTCGATATAGGCCACGGCGGCGCGGGCCGCGTTGCGTTTCATTTCATCTTGCGTCATGGAGGGTTCGCTTTATGCGTTTAGCCATAAAGATGGATAGTATATCGGCTGCCAGAAAAAAAGACAGTGTTAGTTAGCGTGGATAATTTTCGGCAAAAACTAGCGGCTAAAACGCAGCAGCCGGCTGCCGGTTGCTACCGCATGCAGAGGCTGGTCCCAGGGCTCGACGGGTAACTGCGGCACTTGTTGGCAATCATGCGCCAAACCGATTAGCCGGCAATGATGATTGGCGGCTAACTGCGACAGGGTACGATCATAAAAGCCACCACCCATGCCAAGGCGTTGCCCAAGGCTATCGAACGCGACTAAAGGGGTAAAAATCAGATCCAGCTGCTGCACCGGCAGTAGTTCAGCACAGTTCAGTTTCGGCTCCGGAATACCAAAGCGATTGGGTACTAATGGCGTAGTCGGCTGATAATGCTGAAAAATCAGATAGCCGGCACAAAACGGGTGCAAAATAGGTAGGTACAGGGTTTTGCCGGCCTGCCATAAGGCCTGGATTAACGCCGTGGTATCAATCTCGCTGTCATTACTCAGATAGAGCGCGATATGTTGCGCCGCCAATACCTCAGCACAGGGTAGCAGTTGCCGCACTAATCCGATAGCAGCGTCCTGCTGCGCCTGATCGCTTAGCTGTTGCCGCCGGTTACGGATTTCAGTTCGTAGTTGTGCCCGATTTAGCAATGCAGAATCCTTGCTGTCAGGAAGAAGAGAGAGTGCAGAAGTGTTCTCCGAAGTTGCCGTGCCCTGTATCAGCCCTTGAACCCAAGGTTCAAGGCGGAACGCCAATGGCCACCGTAGGCTTCCCGGTACTAGCCGGGCCTGCACAAAAGCGACGCAGAAACATCCCTTAATAAAACAATTATCGGCTCAGGGACATCGACAAAACACGAACAACCCAGAGAACGCCCTCAGTATAACACCGCTTTTATCGCGATGAGAAACAAAGCCCGGCAAAAAGCGGCCAACTGCTGCTTGTTTAGGCACAGGTTGGCGTGGCTCTGTAGCAGTGGTAGCATAAGCAGATATAAGTAAATAAGGGGCACTGTATGCCATTATCACTGGTACAAAGCTATGAGCGCTGGAGCGCAGCCCTGGATGCAGCCTATGTGATGGCTTCGGCCGCAGAATTGCACGGTTTAATCAGTGGCCTGCTGTGTGGCGGTATGCCAGCCGATGCCAGCGAGTTTTTGCCGGTGCTGCACGACTTTTTAAATGACGGTCAGGCCCTGCCTCAGGCGCTAAAAACCGACGTGCAGCAGCTGATCAGCAATACCGCTCAAAGCCTGAGTGCTGCTGAATATGATTTCGCGCTGTTGCTGCCGCATGACGATGATGCACTGATCGAACGGCTGGAGGCGATGGTGGAGTGGGCGCAAGCTTTTTTAGTCGGTTTCTCGGTACAACAAACCGATTTATCGTTATTAAGCGAAGAAGTCCGCGAAGCCGTGAATCAGCTTAGCGAAGTGACTAAGGTTGACCTTAGTACGCAGGACGATGCCAGCGCCGAAGAAAACGAGGAAGCCTATTTCCTGGTACTGGAACATATCCGGCTGATGGTGTTTAGCTGCTACAACGAAGTCGGACAGCGGCCGGCGGTAAAGGGCCCGTTAAATAAAACACTACACTGAAAGCTCGTGTACTAAAATTGGGCAAGTTACTACCTGTATCCGAGGAAAGAGATTAGATGCCAACTTGCTGGATCATTGCTGGCCCGAATGGTGCAGGAAAAACGACTTTTGCGCTAGAGTTTTTGCCAAATGTTGTTCGCTGTCATCATTTTATAAATGCTGATTTGATCGCCGCTGGTCTTTCACCGCTGAATCCTGAAATTGAGCTGATGAATGCGAGTCGCATTTTCTTATCGGAGCTTGAAAAACGTATTCAGGCGTCAGAGTCCTTCGCATTTGAAACCACGTTAGCTGGCAAAACGTACTTAAAACTGGTGAAGAACTTACAAGCAAAAGGTTGGCGTGTTGAATTGATTTATCTAGCTTTACCTAGTGTTGACGTTTCTCTGCTAAGGGTGGCGGAACGTGTTGCACATGGCGGGCATAATATTCCAACCCAGGATGTAAGACGTCGCTTTCCGAGAAGTTTGTCGAATTTGCTTAATCATTTCGCACCTCTGGTTGATCATTGCCAGTGCTACTTAAATGCGAGTGATGAGCCGATATTAATTTTCGAGCAGTCGCAAAGTAGTCGAACAGTGCATGATCAAACCTTGTTCAAATTGCTGTTAGAGGAATCGTCAAATGAAAACTGAGCAACACGTCGAAGTACTTACCACAACAACGCACGATTCTCTGCGTCAGGCGGTAAAGAATGCATTGGACAAGAAACGAAAGCTTGGCCAATACAGTGTGCAATGGCGTAACAACAAAATTTTATTAGATGGTAAGGATTTACCATCCAGCGAACAGAGTTCTTAAGCTGATGCAAATCGAAGTCTATCAGCAGCGGCGTCAGCAACTGCTGGCGCAACTGCCAGAGCGCTCTGTGGTATTACTGAGTGCGGCCGCCGAGCAAACCCGCAGCCGCGATACCGAATATCCGTTTCGGCAGCACAGTGACTTTTGGTATTACACCGGCTTTAACGAGCCTGATGCCTTACTGATTTTAACTAAAACCTCTGCGGGCGAGTGTCGCAGCTTGTTGCTGTGTCGCGACAAAGATCCCTTTGCCGAAATGTGGCAGGGCCGCCGGCTTGGGCCCGCTGCGGCACTGACGACCCTGGGCCTAAATGCCATCAGTCTGAGTGAGCGTAGCGCCAGCTTGCAGCAAGCATTAAATGGCATGCAGGCGGTGTATCTGAATTTAGGTGATGAACCGGCATTACAGCAGGAAGTGCTGACCATTATGCAGGGGCTCAGACAGCGTGAAAAACGCGGTGAGCAGGCGCCGGTGGCGCTGATTGATCTGCGGCCTTATAGCAGCGAACAACGGCTGATTAAAAGTGCCGATGAAATTATGCTAATGCGCCGCGCCGGCCAAATCAGCACTCAGGCCCATCATCGCGCCATGCGCTTTTGCCATGCCGGCGGCTGGGAATATCAGTTAGAAGCCGAGATCCTGCATGAATTTGCGCTGCATGGTGCCCGTTTCGCGGCCTATAACACCATAGTCGGCAGTGGTGAGAATGGCTGTATTTTGCACTACACCGAAAATAGCAGCCAGCTGACTGACGGCGAGCTGGTATTAATTGATGCCGGCTGCGAGTTACAGGGCTATGCCGCTGATATTAGCCGCACCTTCCCGGTAAATGGCCGTTTTACCCCAGAGCAGGCGGCACTGTATCAGCTGGTACTGGATGCGCAGCTGGCTTGCATCGAAGCCGTTAAACCCGGTTGCACCTTTGCCCAGTTAAATGCCATTGCCGAGCAGGTGCTGACCAAAGGGTTGCTGGAATTAGGTATTTTGCACGGTGATTTGACCGAGCTCATAACCAGTAAAGCCTGTAAGCAGTATTTTATGCATGGTATAGGCCATTGGCTGGGGCTGGACGTACATGATGTCGGCGCCTATAAGGTCGCTGGTGACGATCGGCCGTTTCAACCCGGCATGGTGCTGACGATTGAACCCGGCCTGTATATCGCACCGGGTAGCGAGGCGGCCGAAAAATGGTGGGGCCTGGCAATCCGGATCGAAGATAATATTCTGGTGACCGCGGATGGCCATGACAACCTGACTGCTGGCTGTGTCAAAGCCCTGGCGGAAGTGGAAGCTCTGATGGCCAATCGTTAGCCTGGCGCTCTGACAGTAATCAGTAACAGCACAAATACACAACAAATAAGGTAAGCCGTGCAAGCAACAAGCACTACCACAGTCGATTTTGATCTGGTGATTGCCGGCGGTGGCATGGCCGGCTCGATGCTGGCGCTGGCATTATTGCGTCAGGCGCCGGTATTAAAGGTCGCGATTATCGAGCAGGCTGAAACACCGGTATCCAAAGCCAGTTTTGATAGCCGCAGTATTGCGCTGGCGGCGGCCAGTGTCGAATTATTACAACGCTGGCAACTCTGGCCGCAATTGGCCCAGCAGGCCTGCCCAATCAAAACCATAGCGGTATCTGATCGTGGCCATTTTGGCAAAACCTGGCTTAGCGCTGACGAATACCGTTTGCCCGCCCTGGGGCAGGTGATTGAAGTCGAGCATATTGGTGCCGCGCTATATCAGGCGTTAGCCGAGCATCCTAACTTAAGCCGGCTACAGCCGCGCAGCATCGCCGCCATCGACAAACAGCAAGCTTGGCAACAGCTAACCTTAGATGACGGCAAGAGTGTGAGTACCCGCTTACTGGTGATCGCCGAGGGCGGTGCTTCCAATACCCGGCAGCTGGCCGGTTTTAGTTTAACAGAGCAGCCTTATCCGCAAGCGGCCATTATCGCTAATCTGGCGCTTAGCAGTGCGCATCAGTATAAGGCGTTCGAGCGCTTTACCGAGCATGGCCCTATTGCCTTACTACCGCTGACCCAAAACCGCTATTCGCTGGTCTGGACGGTGCCGCCGGAGCAGGTGCCGCTGTTACTGGCACTCAGTGACAACGAATTTTTAGCGCAAATTCAACAGGCTTTTGGTTATCGGGCCGGCGTCTTTTCGGCGGTGGGCAGCCGTGCCGCTTACCCGCTGGTGTTAAAGCAAAGCCAACAGGTGGTGAATCACCGCACCGCACTGTTAGGTAACAGCTTACATAACCTGCACCCTATTGCCGGCCAGGGCTTTAATCTGGCACTGCGAGATATTGCCTGTTTAAGCCAGCTGCTGGCAGAACAAGGTTTAGCCGATGCCGGTGGCTATGCGCTGCTGCGTGCCTATCAGCAGCAACGCCAGGCCGATATGCAGCAGGTGATTTGGCTGACCGACGCCTTAGTGCGCACCTTTTCTAACCGTTCACGCCTGGTGGCGCTGGCGCGTAATCTTGGCCTGACGGCGATGCTGCTGTGCGATCCGCTTAAGACGCCACTCGCGCGGCAAACTATGGGTTATGGAACTCGTTATGCAAAATCTTGATGTCACCATCGTTGGCGCCGGTAGTGCCGGCTTAACCCTGGCGCTGTTATTGGCAGAGCTGGGCTTAAAGGTGGCGCTGGTGGAAAAGGGCGCCGAGCCACTGCCGGCAACCCCTGCCTATTTGCGCGTAAGCGCCCTTAATCCGGCCTCACAACGGGTGCTTGCCCATTTAGGCGTGTGGGATGGCATAGCCGCGCAGGCCGCTGCTTATCAGCACATGCAGGTGTGGGATGCCGACAGCTTTGGCCGCATTCATTTTGCCGCCGAGCCACCACAGCCGGCCGATTTAGGCTGGATCTGCGATAACGAAGCGATTCGCCAGCAGCTGTATCAAAAAGTACAGCAACAGCCGGCGATCCACTGTTATTTCGCTGCCCAAATTCAGCAGTTAGTGCAATCTGAACGAGAGGTGCTGCTGCAACTGAGCAGTGGCGAGATCTTACTCAGCGAATTACTGGTTGGCGCCGATGGCGTAAATTCATACGTGCGCCAGCAGTTACAGTTACCCCTGACGCACTGGGACTATCAGCAGGATGCGATAGTGGCGGTGATCCACTGCGATGAACCACATCAGGCGACGGCGCGGCAGGTGTTTTTACCGACCGGGCCGCTGGCGCTGCTGCCGCTGCCGGATCCTAAGCATTGTTCTATTGTCTGGAGTGCCGAAACCAGCCGTGCCAGCGAACTGATGGCGCTGGATGATGCTGCCTTTGCGCGCGCCCTGACCGCTGCCAGCCAAAGTGTCTTGGGTTGTTTAACGCTGACAACAGCGCGCAGTGTGCATCCGCTAAGGATGCGTTATGCCAGTGATTGGGTGCGTGGCCGTGTGGTGCTGGTGGCCGATGCAGCACATAGTATTCATCCGTTGGCCGGGCAGGGCATGAACCTGGGTTTAATGGATGTGACTGCCTTGGCCGAATTGTTAGGCAAACAACAGCAGGCGGGCAAGCCGCTATTTGCCCCCCGCGTGTTACAGGCGTATCAGCGTTGGCGTAAGGCCGAAGCGCAAAGCATGATCGCGGCGATGGAAGCTTTCAAACGTGGTTTTAGTAATGAGCAGCCGGCATTAAAATTTTTGCGCGGCGCAGGTTTGCTGCTGGCCGATAAACTGCCTTTTGTTAAACAGCAGCTGATGGCGCAGGCGCTGGGTAATAGCGGTGATTTACCGGCTTTAGCCAAACCAAATTGAGAGCTCTTAACCGGATTAGTCTAAGCCAAGTCTTGAAGGCATGGATGCCTGAATGAAGCCTACAGGGATGTATTTACGGCGTCTTGGCGTGATTAATCCGGTTACGGGCACTGAACCATATTTTGCTGTCATAAATTTGCCTTAGTTTTTTTGGTAACCCCGGCTGTCGCATTACAAAAAGTAATCCAAATTGGGCTGTTTGCTGGCGGGGGTATCGGGTATAATCGAGCAGTATTTTTTAGTCAGACTGATAGCAATATTGCGTAATAGGCTGATAACAAAGGTTTATTTGCCAAGCTCAATATTAAGCTGCCGGCCCGCATAATAAACAGGAAAAAATAATGGCTCAAAAAACCGCGTTACACGCCAGCCATCTGGCTGCTGGTGCGAAAATGGTCGATTTCTTCGGCTGGGAAATGCCAATTAACTACGGCTCTCAGATTGAAGAACACCACGCCGTCCGTCAGGATGCCGGCATGTTCGATGTGTCGCATATGACCATTGTTGATTTAACCGGTGCCAATACCCGTAACTTCCTGCGTTATTTATTAGCCAACGACGTTGCCAAACTCACCACCCCCGGCAAAGCCCTGTACAGCGGCATGTTAAACAGCACCGGCGGCGTAATTGACGATTTAATCGTGTACTTCCTACAAGAAGATTTCTTCCGCTTAGTAGTGAACTCTGCCACCCGCGAAAAAGACTTAGCCCATATCAACGCTGAAGCCAAAGCCTTTAATGTTACGGTAACCGAGCGTCCGGAATTTGCGATGATTGCCGTGCAGGGCCCGAATGCCAAAGCCAAGGTGGCAACCTTATTAACGGCTGAGCAGCAAGCGGCCGTCGCCGGCATGAAGCCATTTTTTGGCGTGCAGGCGGGTAACTTATTTATCGCTACCACCGGTTACACCGGTGAAGACGGTTACGAAATTGCGCTGCCAAACGAGCAGGCGGCAGACTTCTGGCAACAGCTGGTAACTGCCGGCGTCAAACCCTGTGGTTTAGGCGCCCGCGACACCCTGCGCTTAGAAGCCGGTATGAACCTGTACGGTCAGGATATGGACGAAACGGTATCACCACTGGCCGCCAATATGGGCTGGACCATTGCCTGGGAGCCTGGCGATCGTAACTTTATCGGCCGCACCGCGCTGAAGCAGGCCAAAGCCGCCGGCACCGCTAAGCTGGTGGGTTTGGTGATGGAGCAAAAAGGGGTATTGCGCCATGGTCAGAAAGTGATTACTGCTGCCGGTGAAGGTGAAATTACCTCTGGTACTTTCTCGCCGACGCTGGGCTTTAGTATTGCGATGGCGCGGGTACCTGCCGCGACCGGCGATACCGCAGAAGTGGATATTCGCGGTAAACTGGTGCCGGTAAAAGTAGTAAAACCGGCCTTTGTGCGCATGGGTAAAAAACTGGTCTAAGCTTTATAGCTGGCCAAAAATAATACAATAACGATGCCGGCCTGCTGCCGGAAAGACCAGAGAGGCTTCACCTGGCCGTGCCTGTGCTAACAGGGCGGCAGGTGGCAAGAACACACAGCTAAGGAACTTACAATGAGCAACATTCCTGCAAACTTAAAATACGCATCCAGCCACGAATGGCTGCGCGCTGAAGGCGATGGCATCTACACCGTAGGTATCACTGAGCACGCTCAGGAATTACTGGGTGATATGGTATTCGTAGAATTACCGGAAGTGGGCGAAACGGTAGGCCAGGGCGATGATTGCGCCGTTGCAGAATCAGTAAAAGCGGCGTCAGATATTTATGCGCCGGTTTCAGGTGAAATTGTTGCCGTAAACGATGCCCTGAGTGACTCGCCAGAGCTGGTAAACAGCAGCCCGTACGAAGATGGCTGGATGTTTAAGATTAAAATCGCAGACGAAGCTGAGCTCGGCGCCCTGTTAGACGCCGCCGGTTATCAGAGCGCGATTGACGAAGCTTAATATTACGGCAGATCCTGCCACCCTAAAGCCCCGTAGATAACGGGGCTTTATGTTAGAAAGCACTACCAGGATAATGAGCATGACCCATACCGCTGTGAAAACCCTGACGCAACTTGCGAAACACGACGAATTTATCCAGCGCCATATTGGCCCGGATGCTGCCGAAACTGCGGCTATGCTGCAGGAACTTGGCGTAGACAGCATCGAGCAGCTGATTGCGCAAACCGTGCCGCAGAGCATTCGCTTGCCAAAACCTTTGGCCATTGGCGACAGCCGCACTGAAGTAGACGCCCTGGCGTATTTAAAGGCTGCTGCGTCAAAAAATAAAATGTATAAGTCTTACATTGGTATGGGTTACCACCCAACACTGACCCCGCATGTTATTTTACGTAACGTGCTGGAAAACCCGGGCTGGTACACCGCCTACACGCCATACCAGCCGGAAATTGCCCAGGGCCGTTTAGAGTCGCTGTTAAACTTCCAACAGTTATCTTTAGACTTAACTGGTATGGAACTGGCCAGCGCCTCGCTGCTGGACGAAGCGACCGCTGCTGCCGAAGCCATGGCCCTGGCCAAGCGCGTGACTAAGAGCAAGTCTAACCTGTACTTTATTGCCGACGACGTGCACCCACAAACCATCGACGTGGTAAAAACCCGCGCCGAAATGTTTGGTTTTGATATTGTGGTGGGTAAAGCCAGCGAAGCCGCTGAGCAGGACGTATTCGGTGCCTTGTTACAGTACCCAACCACTAACGGTGATATCCGTAACGACAGCGCCTTAATTGCCGCGCTGCAGGCGAAAAAAGCCATTGTTGCAGTAGCAACAGACCCAATGGCGTTAATGCTGTTAAAAGCACCGGGCGAGCTGGGTGCCGATGTCGTATTAGGCTCTATGCAGCGCTTTGGTGTGCCAATGGCCTTTGGTGGCCCACACGCTGCCTTCTTCGCGACCCGCGATGCCTATAAGCGCTCTATGCCAGGCCGCATTATCGGTGTGTCGAAAGATCGCCGTGGCAATCAGGCACTGCGTATGGCAATGCAAACCCGCGAGCAGCATATCCGCCGCGAAAAAGCGAACTCCAACATCTGTACTGCCCAGGTATTACTGGCCAATATCGCCTCCTTCTATGCCGTGTACCATGGCCCGCAAGGCTTAAAAGATATCGCCGAGCGCATTCACCGCAGCGCCGATATCTTCGCTGCTGGCTTAAAAGTCAAAGGCGTTGCCCTGGTCAATAGCCACTGGTTTGATACCGTTACCTTTAAAGTTGCCGATCGCGCTGCTGTTGTTGCCCGCGCCTTAGCAGCAGGTGTTAACCTGCGTACGGACGTGGCCGATAGCCTGGCGGTAAGCTTTAGCGAAGCCACTCAGGCTGCGGATATCGCACAGCTGTTTGATATCGTATTAGGCGCCGGCCATGGCGTAGACGTAAATGCCTTAGATGCACAGATTGTTGCTAATGGCTCAGCCTCTATCCCGGCCGACTTAGTACGCACCTCTGCCGTATTAAGCCACCCGGTATTTAACCAGTATCACAGCGAAACTGAGATGCTGCGTTATATCAAAAAGCTGGAAAACAAAGACTTAGCGCTGAACCACTCGATGATTTCGTTAGGTTCATGCACGATGAAACTGAACGCCACCGCTGAGATGATCCCGATCACCTGGCCAGAGTTCGCGTCTCTGCACCCGTTCGTGCCACGCGATCAGGCCGAAGGTTACTACCAGATGATCAACGAGCTGGGCGACTGGCTGGTCAATATCACGGGCTACGACACTATCTCGATGCAGCCAAACTCAGGCGCTCAGGGCGAGTACGCCGGTATGGTGGCCATTCGTAAGTACCACGAAAGCCGTGGCGAAGGCCATCGTAATATCTGTTTAATTCCGGTATCGGCGCACGGTACTAACCCGGCTACTGCGGCCATGACCAACTACGAAGTTGTGCTGGTAGACTGCGATAAGTCAGGCAATATCGATATGGCCGACTTAAAAGCCAAAGCAGCCGAAGTCGGCGATCGCTTAGCGGCCATTATGGTAACTTACCCGTCTACGCACGGTGTATTTGAAGAAACCATCGCCGAGCTGTGTGAGGTGATCCACTCCTACGGCGGCCAGGTGTATATGGACGGCGCCAATATGAACGCTCAGGTGGGTTTAACCTCGCCAGGCTTTATCGGCTCAGACGTATCGCACTTAAACCTGCACAAAACCTTCTGTATCCCGCACGGCGGTGGTGGCCCGGGTATGGGCCCAATCGGCGTGAAGAGCCATTTAGCGCCGTTTTTACCTAACCATGCGGTCGTAAAAATCGACGGCACCGGCGCCAGCAATGGTGCAGTATCGGCAGCACCTTTTGGTAGCGCCGGCATTCTGCCAATCAGCTGGATGTATATCGCGATGATGGGTAGCGAAGGCTTAAAACAAGCCACTGAATTCGCGATCCTGAACGCTAACTACGTTGCTAAAAAACTGAACCCGCACTTCCCGGTGCTGTATGTCGGTACCCATGGCCGCGTGGCGCACGAATGTATTATCGACATTCGGCCATTAAAAGAAGCCAGCGGTATTACCGAGATGGATATCGCCAAGCGCTTAATGGACTTTGGTTACCACTCACCAACCATGAGCTTCCCGGTAGCCGGCACGCTGATGATTGAACCAACCGAATCAGAAAGCAAAGCCGAGCTGGATAAGTTTATCGAAGCGATGACGACCATCAGAGCCGAAATTGCCAAGGTAGAAGCGGGCGAGTGGACTGTGGATAACAACCCACTGGCTTACGCCCCCCACACCATGGCCGACATTCTGGACCCAAGCTGGGATCGCGCCTACGAGCGCACCTACGCCGCCTTCCCGGCGCAGTTTGTGGCAGAAAACAAGTTCTGGCCAACGGTTACCCGTATCGATGACGTCTACGGCGACCGCAACCTGATGTGTTCATGCCCAAGCCCGGAGGCTTACCGGTAAGATTTACTGCGTAAGTTAAGCTTGTCTGAAAACCCGACCTTGTGTCGGGTTTTTTATGGCTCGCCAGCACTGGTTTGATGTTAACAGTTTACGAGCGCCCCCTTAAGTTATCTTTGCTGCGCAGATCCTAAACAGAGCAGGACTGCGAGGGAATGCTGACGAACAGTGTGAAAGCAGCCAAAAAAGTGAACAATAAGAAAGCGACCCAAAACCGGGTCGCTTTTTGCGTTTATAGGCTGCCACTATTAAAAGCCACCTCGGGCTAAATCCTAACTCTGACGCTAACCCGCACTACGACTCCGGTATGCTTGCGTACCGGAGTCGCGATCTGCGATGGTGATTTAGGTGCTAGAGGTAGATGTGTAGTTAATCTTTAAACTTAGAAAGGTTGCTTTGAGCGTTGCGGGCATAAATCGGTATTTTCTAATTGCTTTTACGAAAATTTACATATTCCATAGTAGAAATAAATGTATGATAATATTACAAAAAAAATAGCTGCCACATTAAAAACCACTGAGAAAGAATAATGATCTTCAATAAGAAGCTTTCTTGAGACGTATGTGCATGCTGCTGCTAAACAAGACCACATTACACCTATAGAGAAATCTAAAATCGTATGAGCGAAGGAATTAACAAAAATATCTTTATCAGAAATTTTGGAAAATAATCCCATGAGAGCAACGGCAGCTCCACCATTCAAAAGGATCGACATTTTAATAGTTACTTGCCCTAAGGTAATAACTGATTCTTCGTAAGTTTTTAAAAGGCTATTTTTTGTTGCGAGCAATTCTAAAACAAGCTTGCTCTGCATCTCTTTCTCTTGTTCTGAAAAGTTATCATTTTTATATATTTCTGATAATTTTAATGAGCAGTTTTCAAAGTTTTTTTTCAATTTTTTGTATTTAGCTTGCATAACAAAACCTATCGATAAAAGTGGCCAAAACGGACTTGATACTAAAGTTTTTAGAATTTGAGGTTTTTAGAGCGTTTAGAGCAATAATTTTTTCTTGAGTCTTCATAGACAATAGCGAAAAATAGACAAGCGGAGAAATATGCGTTGTTACTCGTTGCATTTCTACTATTGCCATGGGTGCATCATCATCGGCATTTGTTAATGTTTCCATAAGCCAAATGATGTCTATGTTTTTTTCAATATTGTCATGTAAAGACGCCCAGAGCCTTGGGTTAATATCAATAACATATACTTCATCGCCTCTTAAAATAAAGTCGATGTTTAGAGGCCCACACCAGCCTATAATGTTAACTAATTCAATTGCAGCTTTTTTGATCATGTCTGATTTACTTTCAGTTTTAAGCACTGAAATCCCTGTTTTCGGCCATCTTGCGAGGCTTATAAAGGAATCATAGAAAAACACCTTTCCGTTCTTAGAGATTATGTTTGCACTGATTTCTATTCCTTCTATTTTAGGCTCATAATAGAAATGCTCTGACAATCCTCTTGATGTATTAAGTTTAACTTGAAATGGCTTAGAATGTTTTCTTGGCTTCACATAAAACGGTGTTTGAGGTTCAAATGGAAAAAGCTGCGAAGCGGGCATTTTAAAATGCTCTCCTTTTATATTTTTTGAGGCATTGTACCGGTCTTCTATTTTTATAAAGCTATCTAAGCTAGGTATTAAAGATGTAAAAAGAGATTTCATTTTTGCATGGTTATTAATTACAAGCTTAGTTTCGTTCCAGCATGGAATGACAAACAATTTTTTTTCAGAGTGGAATCTCGAAATTATAGAAGAAAACAACTCATTAAAAGATTCTGGGTTTTTCAAGGTGCATCCATAGCTATGATGTTCAACTGCCTCGTAGTAATATTTGTTTCGTTTAAATTTATTTCTACCGAGTAAAATAAAATTTCTGCCACTTTTGACCAAGTTCTCGATAAGAGCTTCCGCGAGAAGCTTGTGGCTTCCAGAGACTATATATAGAGTTCTATTTTCTATCATTGGGTAGTTCTGTAATACTAATATGGAAGAGGTTAACTTAACATAAACCGAACGTCTCGTATTGGCACTGACCTGTCTTAACTACTCGACGGCAGCTACGAACGAATAACGGACATCAACAAATAAGAAGTCATGTGTCAGCGAGCTCACGAACAAAATTCCGAGCCGCTTCAAGTTCTGGATCGGTTGATAAATCACGTGTTAATACTGCGTTTACCCATTTGGGACCATGTCCGCCTTCGGTTCGGGCATAGCCTTCAAGTTCCCCAACCTCAACAACAAAGAGTCCACCAGCACGCAGCTTTGCCAGCAACCGCTCGCAAGCCTTTGAAGGGTCTCCCGAAGGAACGAATGACTTTCCAACAAGCTTTGCGTGTGCCCAAGGTGATGAACGTTTCAAGATCGCTTGAATATCGGATTTCATTCTCGGCGGGAACGTAGGTGTGGTAATGGAAGAAAGAAGGGCGCCAATCTCTTTCTTTACATCGTCGGTATTAAGGTCTGGCTTCTTGCTGTCAACGGCATATTTAACGATTTTCCAATCAGCCTCTATCTCTTGCCAATCGATGCCCAGAGACTCAGAAATCGATTTTAATGGCTCTTTCTCTGACAATACATCGAAATCTGCGACTGCTCGGACAGGCACATCCACCTCTCGGAGTGCCCGAACTACAACTGACAGTCTAGCCTTTCCACCACAATGAGTGAACATCAAGTCCGGTCGTTTAGCATCTTCTGATTTGTTTAACATAATGGCATCGAGGACAGCCGAGTAAAAGCGACAATCAGCATCAGCCTCGCATACGATAACACTTTCGTGAAAGAGTCCATCAAGTATGTTGGAATACCGCAGCAGCGGATCCCCCCATAATTCCTTGATCCGCTCGTTGCTTAAAAGCCGAACAGTGTTCTTTTCTCCATTTCTTCGAATTCTAATTACTCTAGTATCAGTGCTCTCTGCATCAAGCACGCCACGCAAGATATCGGTACTATGTGTTGCTATGAATAGTTGACGTTCTTTGTTTCGATTCTGAACAAGAGTAGTGCCGAGTAAGCGGGCTTGTGGCGGATGCAAAAATGCTTCTGGTTCATCGATCAGCATTATGCTTTCGCGCCCTACAGAGGTTGCCAAGAGCACACCTGCAAAACTACGCATCCCATCGCCTTGAGTGTGTAACGTAGGAAGCTTTTCTAGTCTTTCTATGTAACTAACGCTAACTCTGTCTTCCCCATCCTCGGGTATCGGACGTTCGCCAATGTGCAGTGGGACTTGGTTACCGGCATTACGATGCACAACAAGATCCACACCAAATGCTTTTCGAAACTTCGTGCTCAAGCTACTTTCTAGCTTGTCGTCACGAAGCAAGAAATGAATCGGATGGCTGGGGTTATCTCGGGCGAGAGCTATGTTTCCAGGAGGATTACAAATTTGAAGTCGTTCATCTGCCGACAGTAATTGACAAAACCAACGTGAGAGTTGACCTAGGATATGATCTGAACGTTGCCATTCAGTGTGAGCCTGACTTTGGTGGACTGCATGTCCAAGTGCTTGAAATATTGGGTTGTCTGGTGGAGAGCCGAATTGTTGTACAGTCCAACCTGAAAGCCAAACTTTGAATGCATCCAAGCTACCAGTTCGCTGAATTTCGAGACTCTGTAACACCGGACTCTTGTGGGCTCCATTCTGTAACTTGTCCCTTATTGCTCGGAGGGTTGCGCTTTTTCCAGCGTTGTTCGGTCCGACAACGAGAACTACATCATTTACCGCAATTGGTACTGTTTTATCATCACTAAAAGTAAGGCTGGTAATTGCTACTCTGGGCGAGAATGGATCATCCATTGATTCAATCCTTAATTGCTAAAGTCCATTTGACGGATTACCCGTATTTGTCCCCGAGTTAACCTGCCTTTTTAATTTAATATACAGAACATTACACCGCTTCTTCAAAACTCACAACAACATAAAGCTACGGATATTCGATGTGCCAGCTATCAATGCAGATTATTTCATACAACTAGCGTTGGCGACATTAGAATGCGGGTAGGATATTTCTACAGTGTCTAAAATTCGATGAAGGTTAGGAACGTCCGCTATTGGCACAAATCAGCATTTCTTCGCCACAGCATTGTTTACATACCACGGCCAAGGTTTCTACCCCACCATCGCAGGACCGACTCCGGTACGCAAGCATACCGGAGTCGAGGGATCGTGTAATGACTAAGAGTGCGGCTAGCGCCAACGCAGGCGCAATTAGCGCAGGCACTGGGTACCAGCGTTGATACCATTAAAAGCTGGGAAAGCAAGCGGCGTAACCCAACGGGTTTGGCGGCGAAAGTGCTGGCGACGATTCAGGATAACCCGGAGTTTTATCGCCAACTGGCTGAGCATTAAATTTGTTATCTCCGGGATTCAAGCCATCGTTGGCCTTGCTGTAGTATCGCGATCCAAGATTGCAACGCCGGCTTGGCAAGCAAACCGGCGTTGCTGTTAGGTGACTAAACCGCTAGTCAGCGTATTTCTTGGCTTTAAGTGACGTTACCGACTTAACCAGCTTACTAAACTGCCGCTCTTTTTCTCGCCGCTGATGTAAAGAGGCCGCATTACGTGCTTGTTCGGCATTAAGTTTCCGGTAGTTGGCGAGCCGTCTGGCGTCTAACTCCCCCCGCGCGATAGCCTGTTGTACCGCACAGCCTGGCTCAGTCTGATGCTGGCAGTTGCTAAAGCGGCACTCGCTGGCCAAGGCATCAATGTCGGCAAAGGTGCGGCGAATACCGGCATCGCAGTCTGTCAGTTGCAGTTCACGCATACCAGGTGTATCAATGAGTGCCGCGCCGGCGGCAGTAAAATGCATCGAGCGGGCGGTGGTGGTATGCCGGCCTTTGCTGTCATCACTGCGGATAGCCGCGGTTTTTTGTGCCGTATTGCCGGTCAGGGTATTTACCAGGGTTGATTTACCCACGCCAGACGAACCTACTACCGCCAGCGTATTACCAACCCGGCACCAGTGCTGTAATTTGCTACTGCAACTGCTGTCGAGGGCATTTACAACCTCGACCAGCAGCATAGGGTCAAGCTTAGTAACCTCTTGGATATAGGCGTCCACATCGGCGCAAAGATCTGCCTTGGTCAGCACCAATAACGGCTCGGCACCGGCTTCGTGCGCCAGTGCCAGATAACGCTCGATACGGCTTAAGTTAAAGTCGTGGTTTAACGAGCAAACAATAAGCAGCGTATCAACATTAGCGGCGATCAGCTGTTCGGCCAGCTGGTTACCGGCGGCTTTACGTTTAAACAGCGACTTTCGTGTTAATAAGCGGATAAAACCGCCGGCTTGATCCAATAGCAGCCAATCGCCAATCGTCATCGCAGGTAAGGCCAGGCTGGTGGTTAAATGGCAAGGCCCTTGCTCAGTCATTAGCTGATAACCACTGCGGTGATGCGCTGTGACGCGGGCGATAAGCGCCTGTTCAAATTCTGCCAGCGACAGTTGTTGTTGAAAAAAGGCTTGCCAGCCCAGTTGTGGTAAAGTTAAGGCTAAGTTCATTGCATTTCCTTCTGCGCACAGCTAAGCACTGCGCGCACAGTAAAAATGGTGAGGAACTCTGGAAAAGTTAAGGTAACCCGAATGGGTTTTCAGAGATCCCGGTCAGCAAACACCGGGCTAAGGCAGGTGAAATTAAAAAGCGAAAAGTTTAACTTACGCCGCAGCCTTCGCCGGGTGGGTAATTACTGCAATCATCAAACTCTCCTTCTTAATTTAGAACACGGTAAAATTATAGCAGCAGTAAATTGATTTAGCTATTTGGCGATGGGGGAGGCAGAAGGTTATTATTTTAAGTAAGGTGTGCATTTAACATTTTAGGTTGCGACTCCGGTTCGGCAAGCAAACCGGAGTCGGGGTGAGCGGCATATTAGTGTGCAACTCGGTTCTTACTCAACGATGATCTCAAACAAACCCCGCATATTAGCTTTGGCTGCATCTGAGCGCAGCGCCGAGGGTTTTGCCTCGTATTCTGCCGGATTACTTGCACCAAAACCGATCGTTTTAAAGCGGTTAGCATTAATGCCTTCACTTACCAAAAAGGTTTTGATCGACTCTGCCCGTCGTTCACTTAATGCCTGATTATATGCGGCAGTACCACTGGCCGAAGTATAGCCGGCGATACGAACCCGTGCCCGAGGGTTGGCTTTAAGGGTTGCGACATGTCGGCGCAAAATGACTTTAGTGTCAGGGGTGAGTTCTGCCGTATCAAAGTTAAAATGGACATCCTCCAGCACTAATACTTCTGGCTCTGCCGTCACTGGGGCCGGCCGCGGTGGCGGGGCGACAGGCTGTCTGATCACCGGCACTGGCTCGGGTGCAGCAGCAGGGACATAGCGGTCCTCAGTGCTGCCAAATCGATAAATTAAACCTAGCGAGTACAAATCCATATCGCCGTGGTTACCGATTAAATCATCCATCCGATAGCGTTCGGCCTCTAATCTCATGGTAAAGGCATCAGAAATATTGTACTGCAGGCCCAGGCCATATTTGTGTTTAGTGTAATCGTCATCCTGATTACTTGCGGCGCTGTTAACTAAACCGTTACTGTTAAAGCGGGTTTTGGTGTTGTTGTGGGTTACACCCACTCTGGCCAGTGCCGACCAGCGTAAAGACAGGGGTAGCATCGCCACCAAATCCAAATTCCAGCCTTTTAAGCCGGTTTCACCGGCATAATCTGATACGGGCAAGGTTGCGGCTTTAAAGCCAAAACTCCCTAAGTCAAAGTAGCCACCTTCCAGCGCGAGATACTGTGTAAATTTGTAGCCGGTATAGAGTTTATAACCGAAGTGGCGAGTGTCTTCAGTGATTGCAGATACCGCAAAACCGCTTCGCTCCAAATTGGCCCGGATACTGTTGCTATCAATATTGGCAGTGGATTGCCCCAGATTAACGCCGATAAACCAACCATTTTCCAGGTAATCCTGACCGGTATTGGCCTGGCTGTTAAAGGCCAGTAACACCGGTAAACAACTACAGACAACGAACAAGTTATTATGACGCTTTACTATTAATGAGTTTTTCATTTTTGTATCCTTTTTAAGTCACCAACCATTACTGCGGCTTATTAACCAGATTGGCGTCCAGCGTGACCTGCTCGGTCACTGAGAACAAACGGCCAGTGACTTCAGCACCAGTGCCCAGATTGATTTGAGGCCAGGCAAAAACGTTACCGGCAAAGCGCGTATTAGTGCCCAGCACAGTGGTGCCTCCAGTACGCCAGTAAACATTGCTGGCCCGAGCGCCACCTATTAACTCAACGTTACCGCCTGGTGCGCCTGTGCTTAGAGTCCCGGCAATTACCAGAATAAATACCGAATCCGGGTCGCCCTGAGCGTCCAGAGTCAGGTTGCCCTGCTGAATAATCACATTGCCGGTATTCCGATAAACACCGCGGGTCAGTACTAAACCACCCAACTCTGCAGGTAGTGTTTGAGACGCTGCTAGCGGATTAGGATCTGCGGCTAAAAAGGTCGCAGCGATACCTAAGTCGGTTCTAACCTGGTTAATAAAAGCGACCATTGAGGCATAGGGTGCCGGCACGACGTAAGGTGGCGTTGTGTCATCCGGCGCATAAGATAAGCCATTGCTCAGTTCAGTAAACTGACCAGCGACATTACCCGGAGTAAAACCGGCATAAGCAGTACGTGCTAAATCAAGGATCGCCAGATCACCGTTACTCAGGGCGGAGCCGCTGGTTGTGGTTATGGCCTGACTCGCTAACATAATAAAACGGGATAGCTCGCCCATTGCCGGCGCTTGCGGGTTATTGGCTAAAGCGGCATTAACCGTCAGTACGGCACTGTCCTGCACTGAACCCAAGGTTGCCGTGATATCCGCAGAGCCGGCAGAAAGTGCGGTTACCAGACCGCTAGTTGCCTGATGATTGCTGTTCAGAACCGCGACACCGGTATCACTGGAAGTCCAAACCACATTGTCGTTTATTGTCTCAGTGCTGCCATCACTGAAAATACCGGTTGCGGTAAACATCTGGTTGTCATTAACGCGCACAGTGGCAGTGGTGGGGCTTACTGCTATAGCGGTTAAGCTGGCGGTGGTAACGGTAAGCAGGGTACTACCCTCAACCCCTGCCAAACGGGCGGTGATAAGTGAGCTGCCTGCTGACACCCCTCTGGCTTGACCACTATCAGGCTGTTGGCTGGCATTCATAGCAGCGACGCTGACTGTACCGGAAGCCCAGCTGGCAGCCGTAGTCAAATCGGCAGTGCTACCATCACTGTAACTGCCTATTGCATTAAACTGGCGGTTGAAGCCTGCCGCTACACTGGGGTTTAACGGTGTCACACTAATTCCGGTTAAGCTGGCATTGGTGACTGTCAGGCTGGCAGTACCTAATTTGCCATCGAGTGTTGCTCTGATTTGTACGTCACCTGGCGCAAGGCCGGTGACTAAGCCACTATTTGTATTGCCATTAGCATTAAGGGTGGCGAGCTGGATGTTGGACGATGCCCAAATCACGCTGCGGCTAATGTCCAGCGTTGAACCATCAGAATATAGGCCCGTAGCGGTAAACTGTCTGGTTAAACCTGCTACTACCGTTGAGCTGACAGGAGTAATGCTGATGGAACTTAAGGTGGCGCTGGTAACGGTCAGATTTGTCTGCGCGCCCACTGCACCTAAGTTAGCCTGAACTTGTACTGCACCGCTCGTGACAGCTGTAAATAAGCCACTGTCACTGGCTAAATTGGCATTAGGCATAGCGATGGCGTTATCTGAAGAGGTCCAGTTAACCATGGTTGTCAGATTTTCAGATGAGCCATCAGCGTAAACGCCGGTCGCGATATATTGCCGACTTTGACCGGCAACCAGGCTGCTATTCGCGGGTGTGATCAACATGCTGCTTAAGCTTGCTGCTGTAACCGTTAAATTTGCCGCGCCAGAGAGTTCGCCGAAGCTGGCGCTAATTTGCGCGTTACCCTGCGTCTGTGCGGTAGCCAAACCGCTGTTGGGATTACCATTTGGGTTCATAACGGCGATAGCTGTATCGCTGGAGGCCCAAATCGCGGTGCGACTGACGTCAAAAGCGCTGCCATCGTTATAATTTGCTGTCGCCACAAACCGGCGTGATAAACCGGCAGCGACACTACTATTCGCTGGTGTCACCACCACACTACTTAAACTCACCGCACTAACCGTCAAGGTCGTTTCGGTTGAAATTGCAGCTAAGCTAGCACTGATCTGGCTTGTACCTGCACTGATGGCTGTCGCAACACCGTGCATTGCATCGGCAGGTGCGGTCGCCGGGAGGTTACCTATTGTAGCGACTTCGCTGTCACTGGAAGCCCAGCTAACCTCAGCACTGATATTTTGCGAGGTGCCATCAGAATAAATGCCAGTGGCAGTAAAGAGGCGACTTACACCAACATATAGACTGCTATTTTCTGGGGATAATTGAATTGACAGTAAAGTGGCATTCGTCACTGTAAAGCTCGTCGACGCGGACAGCTCACCCATGGTTGCGCTAATTTCTGTGCTGCCCGGGAGCAGGGCGCTAACCCAGCCGCTGTTGTCAGTTTGATTGGCGGCGAGTACAGCTACAGCCAGATTACTGGATTGCCAGTTTACGTCCCGGCTGATGTTTTCCGTACTGCCATCAGAGTAGATGCCGGTAGCGGTAAATTGTTGGCTTAATCCTGCGGCAATACTTGATTCCAGGGGAGCGATAGTCAAACCGACTAAGACGGCATCCGTCACGGTGAGTAAGCTGCTGGCTGTCTTACCGGCGAAAGCTGCACTGATCACTGAGCTGCCTGGTTGTAATGTCTGTACTAATCCACTGTTATCGACAGTGGCAACAGCGGGGGTGGCTGAGTTCCAGCTTACCTGACTGCTGATATCTATCGAGGTACCATTGGCGTAAATACCCAGGGCGGTAAAGGGTTGGCTTAAACCTGCAGCCACACTGGGATTTTGGGATGACACCGATATTGACGTTAACCCCTGAATTGGATCAACGCCAAGCACAGGATCCTTTTTCTCGGCGTTACAGCCAGCCAGTAGGGTCAGTAGTAACAAGGCAAATAAGCCCTTACTAGTGTGACCGAGCAACTTAGAATAATATTTTCTCATGATCTTTCCTTGCTTAGCTTTATGCACCGGCAAAAGCTGTTGTAACCTGCAATGCTTTTAGCACGAGGCAAAATAAGCAGTCTGTGTGATGCCACACTTAGGCTGATTTAAGGATTACAGTCGCGGAACCAGGGCATAAGCGCCTGGTCCGGTTAGGCGGGCAAACAAGATTAGAGAACAGCTTGATAACGGGTGATAGCGTCTATATTGTCGCCATTTTTTTTACCGGCTCCGGCATTGGCCGGCTAACAAACCAGCGGCCCAGCTGCCACAGCAAATACATGGATAACAGCGGAAACAGCAAGGTTTTCAGGCTGTATACCACGATTAGCTGGATCAGCTTTTCTACCATATTGTCGGAGAAGCTGCGCATCGCGCCCAGCATATCAGTGGCTTTGGCGGCCATTTGCCGCAGCCAGCTAACTGAGCCATCCTCTGTATTGCTAATTGGCTGATCAATTTGTTGCAAAGCAGCCGTTTCTTGGTTAAGTGCCGCTTCGGCGGCTTCGCGTTGTGGCGTAAGTACCCAATCCGACAGTCCGGCCACACCATAAGCCGCCAGAGGAATACCGATACGGATAATCAGCAACAGCGCTACAAAAAGCCGCAGCAGATAGCGGCAACTGTTGCGCCAGCTGGCTGGCCCGCATAACAGCAATGCTGCCGAGGCCAGGATGCCGCTACCAAAGAGTGGCAAGGCGGCCAGCTGACCAAAGTGCAGTAAAAATAACTGCAACCCGACCGAGGTCATCGCAATCACCATCACATCCGAGTAGCGCACTGCCATATCCTGCAGTGGCTTTAATAGTTGGCCCGGTTTTACGCTGGCAACACCGACGCCAACCTCGGCTTCGGAAACAAAAGCGATACCGCGGTCAATCAACCGCGCAGTGGCAAAGGACGCACTGCTTAGCAGCAAACTTTGTTGTAAAGCCTGCTCGGCTTTATGATCCAGTGGCGCCAGGGCCGGGTTTATTAACCGCTGTTGCAGCACACCGCTATAGATCCCGGCAGCTAACGTCAACAGGCAGAGCAGGAGCAGTACTAGCCGCTGCCAGGTACTGAGTTTGCTGAAAAAACGCATGCTGTTCTCCGCTAAATACACTTTGGCTCAGTATTCACGATATCAGGGCTGAGATAAAGCCGTTGGCGCCACAGCAGCTGAAGTTCGCTGAGAGAGATTAACGGCAGACGGCAAATCTGCCGTGCTGCAGAGCCTTGCCAGGATTTCTGCCCGGGTATGGTTAACCTAAAAAAGCGTAATATTTCATTAAAAAAACATGGCTGCTTATTTTGTTTTACAGCTTTTCCCGGTTGTAGTAAGGTCTGGCCGATCAGCGTTAATGGCAGTTAACGCTGTGGATTGGGAACTTTTATAAATAAGGAGCTGTGATGACTATGTTACGGACACTTTCCCGTCTGCCTTCACCAAAATTCGATCAACAGTTGGCCACCGGTGACACTCACCTTGACCAGTATCTGCAGGCTCTGGACGCTGAGTTGGTGGGGGCCAAAACGGTACGTAACCAAACTTTGGCTGCAGTTCGGGAACAGCTAATCGCACAAAAAACGAGCTTAATTGCAGATGGCACGGAGGCAACAACTGCCAGTTTGGCCGCAGTAGAGCAGCTCGGCCCGGCAGCAGCACGAGGTCAAGCTCAGCGTCAGGAGCGTCGTGCATTTTACGTTAATATGATGCTGAGCACCGGGCTGCCTTATGCGGTATTTATGACGCTTTTTAGCTTTAGCTCGGAGACAACGCAGGAAAGCTCATGGTCCGGATATATAGCGATGTTTATGTTTTATTTTTTGTTTTTCGGCAATGTTATGGCTGCTTATTTAACCTTTGGTCAGGCACCGGCAAAAACAACACAACGTATCGAGTCCCTTGAGCCGGGTGAGACATTAGAGGTTTTCTCGCCGCCCGCCAGTAAAGCTGCCGCCGCAATTTTGATGCTATTGATGCTGTTTGTCGGTAGTGCCGCTTTGCTTGGGATATTTAATATAGGCTTTATGGCGAGTACCCATCTTGCTGTCAATCTGTTTATGGTTTATATCGCCTGTACCGGGATCCTCGGCGCAACCATAGTAAACAACCGGCTGTTGGTACAAGGAGATACCTTGATCAAGCAAAGCTTATTCTCCAGGCAGGTAATTCCGCTTACGCGGTTAGTGGCCGTTGAGCCAGCCCCTGGCTGGCAAGCCTGGTTTCGGATTGGTTTTGGCCAGCGTTATATTTTGCATTTTAGCGATGCCGGCGGCGGCAGTATTAAATCCTCGCTGATATTAAATCATGAAATGTACAATAGTGAGCAGTTACTGACCTTGTTACAGCAGAAAGTTAAACAAGTTAGCTGATTATTTTTGTTGGGTAAGCTGATGTTGGGAGTTTTTAAGGGAGGGGTATTTTGGCAGGAATCGATTTTAGTCGTTACAGCGTAGAAGAGCTGCGCCAGGCACAGGAAAGTATCGACGCTGCACAATATCCGGAAAATTATGCCCGCTTAATGGCTGAACTGGCTAAACCGGAGCGGCAGCAACAAGAGCAGGCAGAGTCGCGCGCAAAAGAGATAGCCTCTCAGGATGTGAAAAGAACCTTAATACGGATCTTTGTAGCCCTTGTTGGTAGCGTGACGCTTTTTAGTGCTTTTACGTCTTATGGTGAGGGGGTAATCACAGGGAAACATGGTAGGGTTATTGTAAAGCTGGCAGACAACCCGGTGGGATTTTATTTTGGTATTGTTATTTTGGTTAGTGGAGGGCTCTATCTGTTGTATACAGGGCTTACCGGCAAAGGCTTAGAAAAGAATATCAAGAGCGACATAAAATAAGCGTTTTAACTAAGCCAACTAACCGCCATGTATTAGCCTGTCCGGTTTTATTAAAGTAGCTCCAGCGCTATGCTACTGGCCCCTATCCAGCGCAGTGGCAAGCTGCTGATAAATTTGTCGGTGGCCTGGTCCAAGCTGCTCTGGGATAACTTGTTGCAGATAAGTTCGGGCCTGTGCGGGTTGCTGTAGTTGCAGGCTGATTTCGGATAAGCGCAGCAAATGGATCTGATGTTGCACGCGGTGTTCTGCGGCAGCGGTAAACTGCAGCGAGTCCTGATACAGCTGCAGCGCTTCCTGCAGCTGACCTAATAGCTGCCTGGTGCGCGCTAAATTACCCATAGCAACAATAATCTTATTATGATGACCAAGCGCACTGGCGGCGGTTAAGGCTTCGCTGCGGTAGGCCGCGGCGGCTGCCAGATCGCCACGCTGATGGGCGACTAATGCCAGATTGGAATTAAGCTCAAAGCTAAACTGGGGATCCTTACTTTTTTGATATCGCGACTGTGCCACCTGCAGCAGTTGCCCGGCCTGTTCAAGATCACCCAATGAATAGTGTAAATTTGCCAGCTCGACCAGTCGCAGCGGATTACCAAAGGCATGGTAAACCTCTTCCAGCATCGCGAGTGCCAGCTTGGCGTAGTGTTTTGCTTCGTCACGCTGTTCGAAATAAAACAGGGTTTTCGCGTAATAAAAGTACAGTTGTACCCTTAATACTTCGGGTAGATTGGGCTGTTGTAATAGCTGTTCGGCTTCGGTGTTTAATTGCCGGAACTGATGTTTATCAAACAGGTAGTTAAGCTGATAAGCCTTAACTCGATACCAGGCAGAGCTATAAGGCGTTAATGCCGTTAGTTGTTGCTGCAGATAGTCGCCACAGTTTTGCGCTGCCACAGGCGCGCAGAATTGCGCATGGTCGCTTAGATTTTCTGAAGCGTTAACCGAAAAGGTCAGGCATACCACAACAAAGAGAGCATGGCGCATATAAAACCTACTGCAGGATAGATGTCCAAGGTAGTGAGTTATCACTATGCCCGCCGCTCTTCAGACCGTCAATGCTCGTCAGCAATTAACCGGCGTTAAGACGTGAACGAAAGAATAGGGCAGTTATCTTGGTCACTTAAAGGTATAATAGCGGTTTATTCGCGCGCGCAAGCTGTTGCGTAGTAGCCACCCCCTAGGATTTGTGATGAAAAAGACCTTTGCCTTAACCCACCCCAAGCTGCAACCAGCGCGTTTAGTTGACGCCATTAAACACGAAATTCGCAAATATCTGGCGCGTGAGCGGCGAAAAGCGGTACCTGCAGATAAAGATTATTGGACCTTTGATTGTCGCTTTGGCGCCTCAGAAGCGGAAGCAAAGCCGATGTTCACCTCAGAAATCAACCAACATATCGATGCTGCGGCTGCGCAGCAGTGGCCACAGTTTTATATTGAAATTCTGGCCCGTGCCTGTAATCACAAGCTACGCCCGGATAGCGATCTTGAGTAAGCTTCACTTTTAAACTGCAGCCAGGCTGCAGAGGAACTTCTATGCAATTTTCAGCTTTAAATTTGGCACCAGACTTACTGCGCGGTTTAACGGCGTGCGGCTTTAGCGAGCTAACGCCTGTGCAGGCGCAAGCCATAGTGCCAGCGCGGCGCGGTAAGGATTTACAGGTTACCGCCCAAACCGGTACCGGTAAAACCGCTGCCTTTGCGATTCCGCTGTTACAACGCTTGCTTGATGCCGCTAAACCCGCGCTTGCATGCCGGCCGCGTGCCTTAATTTTAACGCCGACCCGGGAATTAGCAGAGCAGATCGCCAATGCGATCAGCAGCTATGCGCAATTTTTGCCTTTAAAAGTTACCGCCATTTACGGTGGGGTAAAAATGGGCGGCCAGGCCAGTAAATTACAGGCCGGCCTTGATATTCTGGTCAGTACGCCGGGGCGTTTAATTGAGCATATGGCGCTGGGTAATGCCATCTTAAGTGATGTCGAGTTCGTGGTATTGGACGAAGCCGACCGCATGCTGGATATGGGCTTTAGTACCGATGTGTTGAAGTTATTACAGATGACCCCGGCTGCCCGGCAAACCCTGTTGTTCTCCGCGACCACCTCGCCGGCGGTAAATGAGCTATCGCATAAGATCCTGAAAAACCACCAGCAGATCCGGGTGGCCAAAACCAACAGCACTGCCGATACCGTTGAGCACGTCGTGTATCCGGTAGAAGAAAGCCGGAAAATCGAGCTGTTTGAACAGCTGCTGGCCGAACAAAACTGGTTCCAGGTGCTGGTATTTACCAGTACCAAAGAGCAGGCTGACCGCCTGTTGGCAGATTTGCAAAAAGCCAAGATCAACGCCGCGGTGTGTCATGCCGATAAAAGCCAGGGCAGCAGAAGGCGTGCTATTGCCGATTTTAAATCGGCCAAGCTGCAGGTGCTGATTGCCACTGAGGTTGCGGCGCGCGGTCTGGATATTCAGGGGCTGGACTATGTGGTGAATTTTAATCTGCCGTATTTACCGGAAGATTATGTCCATCGCATTGGCCGTACCGGCCGCGCCGGCGCTAAGGGGCAGGCCATTTCCTTTGTCAGCCGTGAAGAAGAGCAAAACTTAGAGCGTATTCAAAAGCTGATTGGCAGTACTATTCCCCGTGTGGTCAAACCCGGCTTTGAAGTCAGTAACCGCGCCAGCTTGCTAAAAAATATCTCATGTAAGGTGCTGGGCAGCCGCTCGAATAAGGCTACTGCCACCAGTATTGAGATCCGTAAGCCGGCAGCCAAGCCTAAAGCCAAAGTTAAAAAAGCGCGCTAAGCCATGACCATGACCACCTCACCAATAGCAAGTATCAGCCCGGCGGCAACGCCAGCCTTACTGGTATTGCCAGTGGTGGGGGCGGTCAGTTTTGTCCATCTGCTGAATGATCTGATCCAGGCCATCCTGCCAGCCATTTATCCGATGCTAAAGCAAGACTATGCGCTGAGTTTTACCCAAATTGGTTTAATCACGCTGATTTTTCAGCTTACGGCGTCGTTACTGCAGCCAGCGGTTGGACTTTACACCGATAAGCATCCCAAACCTTTTTTACTGCCGCTGGGGATGCTGTTTACGTTGCTGGGTTTGGTACTGCTTAGTGTGGTCGGCAGTTTTCCACTGTTATTACTGGCTTCTGCGATGATTGGCTTGGGATCGTCAACCTTTCACCCGGAAGCATCACGGGTAGCCCGGATGGCCTCGGGAGGGCGGTACGGCTTTGCGCAGGGGCTGTTTCAGGTTGGTGGTAATGCCGGCTCTGCGCTGGGGCCGCTGCTGGCGGCCATTATTATTATGCCGCGGGGGCAGGGTAGTATTGGCTGGTTTTGCTTGTTTGCCATCGTCGGAATTATGGTATTGCTGCGGGTGAGCCGTTGGGTGGTCAGCTCTAATGCCCGCTTGCAACTGCGCGCGGCAGCGACAACGGGTAATGGCTTAACGACGCGGCAAACCCGGCGCGCGCTGCTGGTCCTGGCGCTGCTGGTATTTTCTAAATATGTGTATATGACCTGCCTGAGTAATTTCTACACCTTTTATCTGATTGAAAACTTTGCGGTATCGGTTGCCGCGTCGCAGTTGTATTTATTTCTGTTTTTGGCGGCGGTGGCAGTAGGTACGGTGCTGGGCGGGCCGATCGGCGATAAAATTGGCCGCAAGCCGGTGATTTGGGTATCGATTTTGGGTGCCGCACCGCTGGCCTTACTGCTGCCGTACAGCAATTTAGCGGGTGTTGCTATCTTAACGGTATTGATTGGCCTGATTATGTCGTCAGCCTTTTCGGCTATTATCGTTTTTGCTCAGGAGTTGATGCCAGCCAAAATCGGTATGATTTCCGGTGTATTCTACGGCATGATGTTTGGCATCAGTGGCATTGCCGCAGCTTTGCTCGGCATGCTGGCCGATGCCAGCAGTATCAGCACCATCTTTAAGCTGTGTGCCTGGTTTCCGCTACTGGGGATGCTGGCGTTTTGGTTACCCAGGATCCCACGGGCGACTCGTCACTGAAGGATAGTTTTATATCGCTGGTAACCTTGTTGCTGACGGGGAAGTTTTGCTAGTTTGTCAGGCGCGTTTCCAAGTGAGGCTTTGGCAGCATGGATTCTCCTAACACGGCAAAAACGGTAATGTATTCTGGGTAAGCCAGATAATAAATAACATGACTCTTTACCGGGAAGCTGTATGCGTTAATTTTGATATCTGGCCTCGCTTTGCCGAGACGCGGTTGCTCCGCCAGTAGTTCTGTTGCCTGCTTGATGGTGTGTAAATAGCTTTTTGCCTGTAAAGGTCCCCACTGCTCCAGAGAGTAGCGCTTGATTTCGGCTAAATCAGCCCTGGCAGATAGCGTAAATTTTGCTTTTGCGGCGGCCAACTAAAGATCCTGCAACAGCTCAGCAAAGACGGTATCCACATCTGCCAGCTCAGTAGCTTGTTCAGCCTCTGCCGCTCTGAGTCTGAGTAATTCCAGTTTAATCTTATCAATAGCGTCGTATTCAGCCATAGAGATTACCACCGCGACAGCTTTACCATTACGACTGATCTGAACTGGCTCACGTTGAGCTTTAAGTAATAGCTCGCCAAAATGCTTTTTAGCGTTGTCTGCAGTTAAGCGTTCCATCCTTACCTCTCAAAACGTTCGTTTCGAACGGTTCAGATGATACGCTTTGCAAAAGCTCTTGCCAATTTTTATTGATACTGTGGTATGCGCGGTATTATCAGCTTTTGGTTAATCCCAGTGCTGAGCGGATTGAGTTGGCAAATTCGGTAAAGCGTTCCTGTAAGGTGCGTTTTACACTGATACTGACCGAGCCCAGTACTGAGACACCTTCAACCCGGATAAAGTGTGTTTTGGCTTGCCCCGGACCGCCGCTGCTGACGTTATTGCTGCTGGAAGACGCGATATTGTTCACATCGCTAATTACTGCAACGTGTTCAGGTACCTTGATCGTGACGCTGCCCAGCCAGTTTTGCACTTTTATTGTTAGCTGCGTATGGTCAAACTGCGCTTCAGAAAAATCCAGCTCAACCGAGGAGAGCGCATTAATGATGGTCAGATGTTGTGGTACCCGCCATGGGCCACTGCGCTCATCACTGCTTAATACTGAAACCAGACGATCGCAGTCGGTCGGCTCGCTTTGCTGGTGCGCCTGATTATGGCGACCCGGCGAGTTAAAATTTTGTGCCCACATAGCGCGGTATTTGGCATCGGGTAATAAGGTAAGGTCAGCAACCTGTTCGGCCAAGAGCAGGTGATCATCAGAATTGGTGGCAATGTCCAGCCGCCGTTCAAAGGCTTGCTCTGAAATAACACCATGGCTGTAGTTCATAATCAGTTGGTCAATCACCTCTTCCCTGATTTGAGCAACAGGCCGGTCTTGCAGTTTTACGCCTGTGGTATCAATTGCCATCTCGCTATCCTTTTGCTGGTTGCTGCCGGAGCCGGCACACAGTACTGATCGAATAACTATCAGCATGGCGCAATTTTAACCGTTCGAACAGGAGAAAATTGTAAGCGATTTTAACAGCCAGAAAACATCGGCCTTCTGGCTGTGGTCTACTGCCGGGTAGTTCGCGCCTGTCAGGTAAGCTTTAGCGCCAGCGTTGCAACATGCCGCCCCTGAAAGCGCGCCATATTCAACTCTTTTGGCGAGGGCGCGCGTTTCCCATCTGCCCCGGCTATACAGGCAGCACCCAGTGGTGAGCCCCCTTTAAGCTCTGAAATATCGGCCAACTCCGGACAGCTGTAAGGCAAGCCAACGATAATCATGCCATGGTGCAATAGCGTGGTATGAAAGGACTGCACTGTGGTTTCGTTGCCACCACCGGTGCCGGTAGAGGTAAAAACGCTGCCAATTTTGCCAATCAGTTTGCCTTGTGCCCAAAGCCCACCGGTTTGATCAAGGAAATTGCGCATTTGCGAGGCCATATTGCCAAAGCGGGTTGGGGTGCCGAAGATGATCGCATCGTAATCGGCCAGCTCAGCAGGCTTAGCTATTGCGGCTGCCTGATCCAGCTTCACACCGGCTGATTTCGCCACTTCAGGGGGCATCAGTTCCGCCACCCGTTTAATATCCACCTGCACGCCACTAACTTGTCGGGCGCCTTCGGCAACCGCATTCGCCATGGTCTCGACATGGCCGTATGATGAGTAGTACAGCACCAGTAGTTTTTTCATAAGGTCCTCATAAGTATTAATGGCATCAAGCAGTTTAAGGTTCTGCCACAGGCCGCTGTTATCACGCCTTTGGCGCCCGGAGCCGTGCCGGTGGCAGTCTGAGCAGGTGCGCTGTCAGCGATAAGCTTAGCTGCAATAGCCACCGCTTGCCTTATGACTCTGCCAATTGTTTGGCATGTAACACGGCATTTTTAATGGTCTCTTGCCAAAAACTGTCGGGCTGCGCTGCTGATTTACCCGGTTTCAGCGTCCAATTCAGGGTGTAATCAAGATAAACGCCGTCGTCTTCTTCAAAGATGGTATTAGTGACAAAGCCGCTATACACCTCATCCTGATAAGATTTAAAAATCACCGTCAGGGTTAGCGGTTCGGCCACAATCAGCTCTCTGATCACTTTGCCCTGTGCCGTCTCCATTTCCCGTTCAATGCAATTGGCACTGTGTTCCCGTAGTATTGCGACCCGGACTATCCCGGGTACGTATTTGTCAGGACGCCGCATTTTATCTAGCATCATGTCCCAGAGTTTATTCGCACTTGCATGCACCTTTACCCGATAGTTCACTAATGGCATAGCGGCCTCCACTGTTGGTTCTGCTACTAAGCTTAGAGGGTGTGACCGCCGTGCACTAGCGCGAGATCTGAAACAGCTGCGTTTCAAAATAGCTAGCTATAGGATAGGGCGTTTGCCCGGGCGTCCGGGGCAAACTCTGTTGCACCCAGTTTAGGAGCTGGTTTTGCGCTGTTGACTGAACCAGACACTGCCCAGTACCACCACAATACCAAGGATTTGCGGTACCGACAGGGCTTGCCCTAGGATCAGCCAACCCAGCATTACGGCACTTAGCGGGCTTAAAAAACCCAAAGGTGCCACCAGATTGGGGCTTAGCCGGGCAATGCCACGAAACCAGATAATGTAGGTAAAGGCGGCACCCAGCAGCCCCAGATATAAAAAACCGGCGATATTGACCAGTGTCAGGGACGGCAGAGCTGGCTCGAAAAACCATGCCGCAGGCACTAACAGAATGCCGCCAGCCGTGAGTTGCCAGCTGGTAAAGGTCAGGGTGTTGACCGCCGGTTGCCAGCGCCGGCTCAAGACAGTGCCCAAAGCCATGGCAACGGCACTGCCGATCCCGGCTGCAATGCCCACAGGATCAAGTTTAGCCGCCGGTGTCAGAATCAGCAGGGCGACCCCGAGCATGCCGGCCACGGCAGCGATTAGTGCGCTGGTGTGAATCTTGGTGCCCAGTAATCCTCTGGATAAGACGATAACAAACAAAAACTGCATTGCCCCCAGGGTTGCTGCCACGCCTCCGGGCAAGCGGTACGCCGCGATAAATAATAACCACCAGAACACTGAGAAATTCAGGGCACCGAGCAGAAAAACCCGGCCCAGCCAGTGTCTGTCGGGAAGTTGCCGCACCAACAGTAACAGCAGGATACCGGCCGGTAAGGCCCTTAGCATTGACGTGGTAAGCGGGTAGCCCAGTGGCAACATCTCGGTGGTGATCAGATAAGTGCTGCCCCAGATCACTGGTGCCAGGCCAGTGATCAGCACGTCACGGGCGTTGCTTTCACGGTTCATTGGTTAGTCCTGTGGCTATTATTGCGCTCAGATTATCCTGTTGTCTGCTGTGTCACTAGTACTAAAATTGGCCGGGCGCTGTTTCGTTTTTACACGCTATCCATTACCGTCGTGGCCTGCTCCGCCGTGGATCGGCAAGTTAAACGGCGAGCCAGAATAGTTAGCGTTATAGCTGGGTTTAAGATCTAAGCTGAACTATGCTGTGTAACGGTAATGCCCGCTGCCGGGCACGTTTTACCAGCCTGAAGATGAGCTAGTCATGGATTTAAATGCGACCCGATATTTCGTAAAGATCGTGCAAATGGGCAGTATTTCTGCCGCAGCCAGGGTACTGAATTTGCCAAAGGCAACCCTAAGCCGGCAATTATCAGCTTTGGAGCAGCGACTTGGCAACCGGCTACTAAACCGCTCCACCCGGGCGTTGTCGCTAACCGATTTGGGGCAGGAATACTATGCCAGCGTTGTCAGCTTAATTGACGAATTTGAGCTGGCAGAGCAGAGCTTGCTGCAGCAACATGCCGAGCCTGCAGGCCTGATCCGGATTGGTGCCACCACTGGCTACTGTCAGCATCGGATTACGCCGCTGCTACCGGGCTTTCTTACTGCGTATCCCAGGGTCCGGATTGAATTAAAGCTAAGTGAGCAACGCAGCCACGTTGTGCAGGATGGGCTCGATCTTACCATCAGAATGGGGGAGTTGGCTGACTCTGAATTGTTGTGCCGTAAAATTGGTACTGTCAGACGGATCCTCTGTGCTGCCCCCGCTTATCTTGCAAAATCGGAAACGCTGGTCACTCCGGACGATCTGAGACGGCAGCAATGTGTGGTATTGTCTGCCGCGCTGGATAAATGGCAGTTTGAGAATAATATTTCGGTCAGCGTAAATTGGCAGATCGCAGCCGGTAATATGTCTAACGCCTGTCAGTTAGTGCTGGCTGGGCAAGGGATAGGGTTGCTACCTGATTTTATGGTGGCGGAATATCTTGCCACAGGGCAACTGCTCAGCTTATTGCCGGATTATCCGGCCAGCCAGACGCCGGTGCATGTGCTGTATGCCAATAGTAAGGCTAAAACGACCGCCGCTATGGCTTTTGTTGATTATCTGGTATCAGCGCTGCGTTGAAACGCTGTGGCTGCGGGTTTCTATAACTCTGTTTTCATTGACACTGCGGCATCACCATTGGCAGCAGTAGCATTCTCCATTTGTTTGGTGACAGTGTATACGCTATAGCCACTCTTCCCACGCTGCTTCACCTGATACATCGCCTGATCGGCATGGGCTAGCAATTCGGCTAAACTGGTG
This sequence comes from Alishewanella sp. BS5-314, assembly GCF_025377695.1. NCBI lineage: Bacteria > Pseudomonadati > Pseudomonadota > Gammaproteobacteria > Alteromonadales > Alteromonadaceae > Alishewanella > Alishewanella sp. BS5-314. The sequence goes on along the minus strand of NZ_JACEHJ010000002.1, from coordinate 1,471,903 downwards.
CCTTGCGCCGGGCAGATACTGACACCAATACTGGCTCCAAGCTGATATACCTTGTTACCCAGCTCAACTGGTTGTTTTAAGATCGTCAGTAGTTTATCGGCTAGCTTGTGGAGTTGCTCTGACTGATCCAGCTGGGTAGCAATCACCACAAACTCATCGCCACCGATCCGGGCGCAGATATCGGTGCTGCGCACCGAGCGCCTTAACCGGTTAGCTACCTCCAGTAGTACCTTATCGCCGGTTTGATGGCCATACAGGTCATTGATCGGTTTAAAGTTATCCAGATCGATATAGTAAATCGCTACAAACTGGTGCGGCCGGGTGGCCAGCAGCAGAGCCTTATCAAACAGCATATCCATATAACGCTTATTATTGAGTCCGGTTAGCGGATCCTGATAGGCCAGCTCCAGCGCCTGGCTTTCGGCATCAGATAAACGCTGATAAAACAGTGCAAATACTGCCAGTAGCAAGCTCAGATATAACGCCATCGTCAGAATGGTGCCAAGCACAAAGCCTAATACCCGCCACCAGGACAGTGTTAACACAAAGGGAAAAGTCGCCCAATGCAGTGCCAGTACCAAGGCGATACCCGAGGTAAAAAGCAGGGCTTGTTTAGGGACTGCCTGGCGGTGTTGAAAGCAGCTGTAGGCAACGTAGCTTAAACAGCCCAGATTAAACAGCGCAAAGACGATCATCGGACCTAATTGCGGTCGTTGTAACAAGCTGAACAGGACTAACAGGCCAAATAGCAGGCTGGCGGGACCAACGAAAACAACGGTAGGTAGCGGTAATTGCAAAAAACGTTTCAGGCCATGAATTAGAAATATTTTTTCCAGAATAATAAAGCCGGCATACCAGACAAAGGTATCGATAAAAAGCAACGCCGGCAAGCTCAGCAGTAGTTGAAGTCGGGCCAGACACATCGCAGCCAGCGCCAGGGCCCAAAACCCGGCTCCCGGATTGGTGCGCGGTACCCGCGAGCAAATCAGAAATAACAACAGCAGCAGTAGATACAAGGCACTGCCAGCAATATGCACAACCTGATACCAAGCCATATCCATCTTTGCCTGTCACCCGCTGCTGTCAGCACCCGCGGTGCCGGCTAATACAGCATTGCCGGAGTTAGTATCTAAATACTATAGTGCAGCCCGTTGCAGTTTGCCACCCGGCATCCAGCGCCTTTAGTGCTGAGGGTGCGCGCGAGTATTTAACTGCACTCTGGCTGGGGTTGGCTGTGCCTGCGACTTCACACTGAACGTTCGACGGGGGCGTGCTTGGCGCTGCTCCAGCAACTTGCCGACGCCAAAGGCCGTGCTAAGTAATAAAACCGGTATTGCCACCAGATGCATCAGCAGAGACAGCTCAGCAGCAAAGTTGATCCACAAAATCAGCCACCAGTTACCAAGCCAGGCCAGCACAGTGAAAGCCGTTGCAAATTTAGTTTTCATCTTGTTTCCGTCCGTTGTTATGTCTGTAGTTTGCAGTTTACGCCTTGCCAAAGGGGGACCACAGTGTCACTATTGATAAAAATAAGGTGAATAGTGCCAAAGCGGGGTCGGTATGAAACACATCGCCGTATTAGCAACCAATAACAGTATCAGCAGCGATCTCTTTGGTGTGCTGGACTTTTTTGAGTACTGTAATGTGCTGTGGCAATATCAACAGCAACACCAGGCAACGCCTTTGCTGCATTGCTACCTGGTGTCACCGGACGGCACGCCACTGCAACTGAAACAAGGGGTTAGCCTGCCGGTACAACCGCATCGCTGGCAAGAGGCTGATGCCATTATCCTGCCACCGGCTTATGCCTATAACCGTGCGCAACTGACAGCCATTGCCGAGCCATCACGCCCTTATTTAGCGGGCTTGCTTGAGGCGGCACAAAGCGGCAAGTTGATTGCGGCGAATTGCACTGGCACCTTTATTCTGGCCGCAAGCGGTTTACTGGCGCATAAAAGGGCCACGACCAGCTGGTTTTTCAAAGACGCTTTTCAAAGCCTGTATCCGGATGTGTATTTGCAACTGAATAAATTGTTGGTGCAGGATGATAATCTGCTTACGGCCGGTGCCACCACGTCAAATGTAAACCTGTGTCTGGCTATTACCGAGCGACTGGTTGGTGAACACTTTGCCCGGCAAATTGCCAAGGTTATGCTGACCGATCCTAATCGCAGCTCGCAAATTCCCTATATGGATCTCTCAATAGGCCAGCCACATAACGATCAGGTGGTTAAGCAAATACAGGCCCAGCTTAGCAAGCAACTTGCTGAACCCTTCTCACTGGATCTGCTGGCGCAGCAGTTTTATTTAACCAAACGTACTTTGCTGCGGCGGTTTAAACTGGCATTAAACGACACCCCGCTTAATTATTTGCAGCGGCTACGGGTCGAACATGCCAAGCGTTTGCTCGAAACGACCGATCAGGCTATCGAGCAAATTGTTGCTCAGGTGGGTTATGAGGATGTCAGCTCATTTCGGAAGCTCTTTGTCAGCTATACCGAGTTTACGCCGGGGCAGTACCGTCAGAAATTTAGTCAGGAAGGTCATTTCAATTGCTGTCCGGTTAGCTGAATACGCCGAGCGCAGTGCATCAAAAAACCGCTATTTTTTGGAGTAAGCACTATGTTGGTTGTACCTGACTCAGGCCGCCTGAGTTTTGCCTTAATAACCTTAGCTGATGCGGATCTGTTATATCAGGTCGATCAGGATGAGGAGGTCATGCGTTATATTAATGGCGGTAAGCGCAGCACTATGCAAACCATCGTTGCGGTGATGCTGCCGCGACTGGCGTTATATCACAGCCCGGCAGCAGGATTTGGGATCTGGCAAATCCGGCGTCTGGACGATCAGGCCTATCTTGGTTGGGTCTTGATCCGGCCCATGGGGTTTAACACCGAAACGCCCAGTTTAGATACTTTGGAGATCGGCTGGCGGTTACAACGGCCTTATTGGGGGCAAGGTTATGCCAGCGAAGCTGCGTTAGCCATTGCCCGGGCTGTGTTAGCGGATAAGCCGCAAATCCACTATCTTTCTGCTATTGCAATGCCGGATAATGCCGGCTCTATCGGTGTGATGAAAAAGCTTGGCATGCAGTTTATCAAAACCTTTTTGCATCGCGATGCCCTTGGTGACGTGGACGCGGTGCTGTATCGTGTCCACCGTTCGGCGTTGCCGCAGCTAAGTTGCTAGCCCTCGGTTTCATCTTTAACGTATTTTCAGGAAGTGTTAATGACAGCGGAATTCCAGCAGCAGATCGCCAGTATCGCCTTATTGGTTGCCGACTATGATGAGGCTATCGCGTTCTATACGCAAAAGCTCGGCTTTAGCTTGCTCGAGGACACCCCTCTTGGCGGCGGTAAACGGTGGGTACGGGTTGCACCAGGCACTGCCGGTACGGCCTTGCTGCTCGCCAGGGCCAGTACGCCGGCACAATTGCAGCAGGTGGGTGATCAAGCCGCGGGCCGGGTATTTTTGTTTTTACAAACCAAGGATTTTTGGCGCGATTATCGGCAAATGCAGGCAAAGGGGGTACATTTTCACGAAGCCCCACGCGAAGAGGCCTATGGCACTGTGGTTGTGTTCTCTGATCTCTATGGCAATAAATGGGATCTGCTGCAACTGAACGCGGTTTCGGCACCCGACGTTGCCGATACAGGCCCGGCCGATTAGATAAACAGCTAAAGAATTAAGCCACCGCGCCGATATGCTGATACGCCAGGTTAAAAGCAGGGGCGCTCAGTGCAAGTACCGGCCGCTCTATCGTCACGACTAAGTTTTTCTCCGATTGTCAGCACAACCGCTGCCGGGCGAGCTTTGCCTGCTGCTGCAGTACTGCCTGACAGCAATGTTGAGCAGAGCGCCGTGGTGCCGCAACTGAGTTTGGCCAGCCGGCTTAACCAGGCTAAAGATAACGCCGCAGCGCCGGCTCAGCAGTTGTCGGACGAGCGTAAAACTCAGGCGCGCGAGCGCATCGCTGACATCAAAAAAAGACTGCATGAATTAAAGCGTTTGTTGGCATTGTTTGGCGAGCGGGCGGCAAAACCGTTATTGCAGCAGGTGCAACATTTAAGCCGGGAGCTGGCCAGTGCAGCCAAAGATCTCAGAGCAGACAGTAACGACCCGCTTTCGGCTTTACCCAAAATGTCGCTCAATAGTGCTGAGCAGCCGACACTAAGCTCAGGCACAGTAGCGATAAGCCAGCCAAGCGCCGCATCGTCAGTTGCAGTCATGGCGCAAGAGCCCACTATTAACACTGTCTCAGCTGACTCAGACAGCGAAGAAACACAGCCTATCAACTCAGGATCCCACGAGCCGCAATCGTTGGGGGTAGCCGGGCCTGCGGAACTTGCTGCCTGGCTGCAACGTGAAGCTCAGGACCCGGTGAAGCAACAAAGGCAAGCCGACAAGCAGCAACTGGACGAGGTGGTTATTGAACTTGGCAGCTTTTTCCGGCTGCTAAGCTTAATACTTGAGCGGCAGCGGCAGGAGCCGCAGGTGCAAAAACAGCAACAGCAGATAGCCGACGATTTGGAACTTACTGCCAGTATTGCTCGCGAATTGGGTTGTGCTGGCAATACCGTTCAGCTTCGGCTCCACATAACGGTATGACCTAATATTTGATACAGCCGAGATTTATCCTGCCGATTGTCAGTTTTTCTTACATAAAAATCTTAATGCAAGCACTTTAAACGCCTGATTTTTCATTAATCAATTGTTTTTAAATGGCATTTTGCCAATGGCTTAATTCGTGCATGCGATGTGGTTCTACGTACTATGCTGAAAGCCTTTGCGGTCAATTTTTAGTACTCGAATAGTAATACTTAATCGGAATAGGTGTTCGTGATGAAAAAGTTCTACTCTGTTATTTTGTCAGCCGCAATGTGTTTTAGCATGTCAGCGAATGCAGCGATTATCGCGGTTTTCGGTAATAACTCAAATTTAAGCGTTACCAGCTTTTTGACCGCTAATGGTCACACCGTAACCAATTTTGGTATTGCTGCTCCTACGGCAGCACAACTTGCTGGTGTTAATGCAGTAATAGCATTACGTGCAGATGGTAATGATGCAGTAAGAGATTTTGTATTGGCAGGAGGCCTGCTAATTACTGAGTGGTCTGCTGCAGAATGGGCACTGGATATCGCAAATTTACTGAATGCTGATGGTGGCACTAATAGCTTTATTGGAAGTAATACGCCTGTCACTCTGACAGCTGCAGGACTCGCATTAAACCTTGGTATGGGCTTACCTAACCCATACAGCGACGGGCCAAGAACGGAATTTCAATGGACACTGAGCAACATTGGTGCCGGAGTGGATATTCTTGCAACTATTCCCGGCAACACACCGGCAATTATTGGTGGACAGTCTGGTTCTGGTTATACCCTAATTAACTCCTTGGATTGGGCTGATTCTTTTCCGGAATCTGCAAGCGCAAGTGGGACTTGGTTACTTAATGCTTTGAACTTAGTTCGGAGTGAACCTAACCCAGTACCTGCACCTGCGACACTGGTTTTATTGCTGATCGGCTTGGTAGGTATTACTGCGGCCCGTAGCAACAAGAAATAACGTAAATCGCGCCCTGCTTCATCAGGGCGCTGTTGTAGCTGACGGCTGTATCCCTAAATTGTGGAATACAGCCGTTTTAACTGCTCGATCAAAAAGCTGACTACAGGGCCATGCTGGGCACCGCGACGGAAGACCAGATCAACCGGGACTGACCAGCTAACATGGTCAAAACTCACCGGCAGGGCGTGCAGCTGGCCGTTAGTCAGTTGTGCCGCCACCATAAAGCGTGGCAGATAAGCCCAACCAACATTACGGTTAACCAGCGCCAACACCTTGCTATAGCTGGAGCACCACCAGGTTTTACTGGCAATACTCAGTAACAGCTGCGACTCGCGCTGCGCTCTGCCACGCACAGCAATCTGCCGGTGTGGTAGCAGATCTGTCAGGGAAACGCGGTTTAGCGCCGCCAGGGCATGTTCCGGATGACAGACCGCAATATAGTCGATGTGTCCGACATAGCAGAAGTCGATAGGCTTAATAGCCTCAATCTCGGAAAACATCATGCCCAAATCAAGGTTGCCCGCGGCAACCTCCAGCGCAATATCGGTCGAAGGCAACGACAGCAGCTCCAGCTCGACACTGGGAAACTGCAACTCTACCTGCTTGAGCACATCAAATACCTGAGGTAGCAACAAGCCATCATCCGCTGCGACGGTCAGTCGGGTTTCCTGCTGCTGATATATCGACTTGGCAGTATTTTCCAACTCGTTCGCCTGCACCAGTAAACCGCGGGCTAAGCGCAATAAATGCTCACCGGCGGGCGTGAGTCTGGGGTGGCGGCTGGAGCGGTCAAACAGTTCAACATTTAAATCCAGCTCCAGCGTGCTGATACTGTGACTTATTGCGGATTGCACCTTGCCCAGTTTTCTGGCGCAGGCAGAAAAGGAACCCTCATCGGCCGCACAAACAAAGATCCGTAATTGTTCCAAACTAAACATATGAAAATAATCGATGGTATCTAACTTTGTTCTTGCAGATTAACTGATAGTATTGCCGGCCTCAACTAAAACAAACGGAGGCGAGGGCATGTTAAGTTGGCTTTATCTACTGCTGGCCGGGGTTACTGAAATTGGCTGGCCAGTTGGGCTAAAACTGGCACAACAAGGGCAATATAAATTTACCGGCATTGCGATTGCGGTCGCCTTTATGGCGCTAAGTGGTACCTTGTTATTCCTGGCGCAGCGCACTATTCCGCTTGGCACTGCCTATGCGGTATGGACCGGTATCGGCGCGGCTGGCACCTTTTTGATTGGTGTCTGGTTTTTTGGGGATGCCAGCTCGCTGCTACGCTATATTGGGGTGATGCTGATTATCAGTGGGGTAGTGGTATTAAAGTTAGCCAGTTAAGATCAGAGCCGGCGTTTGATATGGTACCGGGCGGAGATGATGCCGCCCGGTACGGGGCTAAGGTGAACGTTCCTCAGGTGTAAAGTAGACGACCTGATTTCGCCCCTTAGCTTTAGCCTGATATAAAGCTTGATCGGCTTGCTGCAGTAACTCTTCGGCAGTCTGGACGTTAACGGCACAGCCGGCGATACCAAAGCTGGCACTGATGTTAAACTCAGGCTGCGTCAGCACATTAAAACTGAGTGTGCTAACAGCCTGCCGTAGTTGCTCAGCCAGTGCCAGAATGTCGGCCTCGCTTTCCGCCCTGGCCAGGATCACAAACTCTTCACCGCCCAATCTGGCGAAATAATCGGTTTGCCGCAGCCGGCCGCTAATCAACTGACTAAAGCCTTGCAGTACCTTATCGCCAGCATCGTGACCATATTGGTCGTTAATTTTTTTAAAATAATCAAGATCAATCAGGATCAGATAGAAGGCAAGCCGGTGGTCGCGTTGATACTGACGCCAACATAGCGTGAGGTGCTGCATAAAGGCCCGGCGGTTAGCGATAGTGGTTAACTCATCGGTCATTGCCTGGCTGTTTAGCTTGGCTTGTAATTGCTGCTGCTCTGTGACATCGACTACTGTACCACTTAAGCGCTTTGGCTCACCGTTCAGATCGCGTTCGGTAATAGCCCCCTCTAATTGCTGGTCTCGCCAGCTCCCATCCTGATGTTGTAAGCGCACGATCAGTTTCAACTGCGGTTTTTCGCCGAGCAGATAAGCCTGTACTTCCTGTTGTAGCCTGACTCGATCATCAGCATGGATCAGCGGGTTGAACTCAGGCAGCGGCTGTTTGCGCGGATAAGCGCCATGACCAAGATTTTGCAGCAAATGGGCATTTAGAAATAACATCTTATCGTCCAGCCGCAGATCCCAGATACCGGTTTTGGTCGCGGCGATGGCACGACGCATCAGCTCGGCATTTAAACGTGCTTCGGCAGCACTGACGGATAGGATCAAAGATACTAAGCCCAGGCTGGCCATATAAAGCCAGGTACCCATAGTCGGGTTGGCTAAAGTAGCAAAAATGCCGGCATTCAGATAGACACTATAAATAGCCAGCGATGAAAAGCACAGTACAACCCAGGATGTGACGACCAGATTGGTGCGCATGGCAATCCAGAGCAGGCAAATCATCGGTAGTAAGGTTAAGGCTACGCCAAGGCCGGTTTGGTTAAAGATAAAGACCTCTGCGCTTAGCACCAGCATCAGGCCAAGGGCCAGCAAGTTTTTAAGCTGGAACAGCACGGCGAGCTTTTGACGCTCAAAGATGAGCAAGGCCAGGCCGAAGATTAGCACGCCGGTCAGATCGCCCAAAAACCAGCTACTCCAGGCGGTAACTAAGTCGGCGGCCGGGACCCGGCCAATCCAAATCAGCAGGCTAATGCCAAATAACGCCAAAATAGCAGAGCAAGAGATAATGGCAATGGCGACAAAACGCAGCATATCGGCAACCTGCTCAAGGCGGCGGTCAAAGCCGGTTTTTTCTAGCCAGGCGCAGTGCAGAGCAATAATCAGTGCACTGCCAAGGGCTAAAATAAAAGCCTGTAGTAGAGAGAAATCGGACGCCAGCAATTGCAGACCAAGCCCGCCAATAACAATAGCTGGCCATAAATTAAGCCCCCAACGCAGCAATAGGGCAATGGCTACGCCAATCGGCGGCCAGATCAGGCTAATGCCATAGGAGAGATTCGCCAGTTGAATGCCGACATAGCCCAGCATGGCATAACTTAGTGCAAGAACAACAAAGTGATAGAGTTGGATAACTGATGATGGAGCTTGCAGAAACCGACGAACAGCCAGTTGAAACGACATCTAACCTTTCCTGAAAAGCGACTCCTGATATGCGACATCAACTTAGAGTCCGCGACTATTTTGGTCAAGTGAAATCTGCAGTTTATGTACTGGCGGCTGTAGCGGATGTGAGTACGCAGTGTTAAAAGCCCCGGACAGGCGTGAGAAAGCTGACCAAAGCGATGCTGGCTCAGGTCAGTTTCTTTTAATAAAGTTAATAGCCAATTGTCGCTAAGATCCTTTCTTGTCTGTTGCGACAACTGACGCCGGGGTATTAAAAACTATAGCGAAACGAAAAGCGCTGCTGCTGCGGGTTAGTCAGGCTTACCACGACCTTGGCGCCATCGGGCAGGCTCAGCCCGGCACTGAGTGTCGGCCCCGTTACAACCAGCGGTATGTCCTGTTTTTGACCGGCGGCAAGGACTGTAATTTTTCCCTGCCAGCCTGTTGGGTCAATCGCATCACCGTGATCTGTCAGATGCAACTCGATACTCTCGCTGTGCCGGACCAGCTCCACTGCTAAATCGTGCCGGCTTTGGATCTGACCACCGTGTTGTGCTTTGGCTTCGCCGTGGCTAAGAGCAGGCGTTGCCGGTAACAGGGTGACCATAGCCAAGACCATAGTCACGATCAGAATGCAGCTCAGTTTTTTCACAAACGTTAATCTCATCAGTTATACCTCTGTTTGCTGTTGTAACAGTTGTTCGGTTGCTGACCGGCCATACAGCCAGTAAAGCAGGGGGGTCAGTAAAATATCCAGCAGCGTAGAGCTGAGTAAGCCGCTGAAAATTACCACGGCCACCGGATACAGAATTTCCTTGCCGGGAGCTCCGGCCGATAACAGCAGTGGCAATAACGCAAAAGCCGTTACCAGCGACGTCATTATGACGGGCGCTAAACGCTCGGCGGAACCCCGGATAATCATTTCCTGACTAAAATGCTGCTGTTCATGCCGACACAGGTAAATATAGTGACTGATCTTCAGAATAGCGTTGCGTGCCGCGATGCCGGTAAGCGTAATAAAGCCAACAACCGAGGCCACGGACAGCGATAAGCCGCTTAGCCAAATCCCCAGTACACTACCCAGCAGTGCCATTGGCATGGTGCAAAACACGATGGCAGCCAAGATCCAGGACTGATAGCGCAGATACAAAACGAGTGCAATCAGCAGGAAGGAGACTAAGGCTAAAACCGCCACCAGCTGCATGGATTGCTCCTGCGCTAAAAACTGACCTTCGAGGCTGATAAAGCTGCCTGTGGGCAGGCTGAGGCTAGCCACTTGTTGCCGGATCTCGGCCAGTAAGGTTTTAACATCAGTGCTGTCGGCGTTGGCGTACACCACAATCCGACGGCGGCCATTTTCCCGCAGGATCTGATTCGGGCCGTCACTGGCACTGACTTCTGCCACTGCCGCCAGCGGCACCGGGCCGGCAGGGGTATCCAGCAACGCCCGGCGCAGCGCTTCCGGGCTACGTTCAGTGTCTGCCAGGCGTAGTACTACATCAAAACGTCTTACTCCGTCGATAATTTCCGCTACGACCTCACCGTCAGTCAGTAGTTGTAGCTGCTCGATCGCCGCCCCGGGCGTTAAGCCGTGTTGGGCGGCGCTGCGCTGGTTAAGTTGTACCGACAGTTGCGGGATCAGCACCTGCTGTTCCACGTTAATATCAACCAGCCCAGGGATCTCAGCCAGACGTTGTCGCAGTTGCTCAGCCGTCAGGCGCAGCTCGGCTAAATCATCACCAAAGATTTTCACCGCCAGCTGCGCCCGGACACCGGATAATAGGTGATCCAGGCGGTGGGATATCGGTTGGCCGATCGCAACCTGGGCCGGCAGCACAGCGAGCTTATCCCGGATCTCTGCGAGTACGGCGTCGCGACTGCGGGTGGAAGGCGTTAAGTCGATATCGATTTCACTGGAATGCACGCCTTCGGCATGTTCATCCAGCTCTGCGCGACCGGTACGGCGGCCAACCTGGCTGACCTCGGGGATTTCTAATAGCAAGCGCTCGGCCAGTAAGCCCAGCCGGTTAGCTTCCGACAAGGCAGTGCCGGGCTGATATATTACCCCCAGCACCAGGGAGCCTTCGTTAAAGGCGGGTAAAAATGCTCTTGGCATCTGTGTCAGAGACGCCAGGGCAATCAGTACCGCGCCAGCGGTCACGGCTAGCAGGCCTTTCGCGCGCGCAAAGGCCCAACGTAGCCAACGCTGCTGCCACTGTTTCAGTTGCTGGATCAGCCAGCTATCCTGGCGCTGCAGTTCTGGCCGGCCCGGTAGCAGGTAATAGCAAAGGACAGGTGTAACGGTGATGGAGACCAACATCGAAGCCAGGATGGCGACAATATAGGCTACACCCAGCGGGCTAAATAACCGGCCTTCAATACCCGGCAGCGCAAACAGCGGCAGGAACACCAGCACCACGATCAGCGTGGCGTACAGAATACCGGAGCGTACCTCCATGCTGGCGCGCCAGATCACGTCTAATACCGCTTCTTTACTGTCTGCGGCTCGCTGTTTCAGCCGGCGCAGCGTATTTTCAACCCCGACCACCGCATCATCGACCAGTTCACCGACAGCGATGGCCAGACCGCCAAGCGTCATTACGTTGATGGTCATGCCGAACCAACGGAATACCAGGATGGTAATGGCAAAAGACAGCGGGATCGCCAGCAGTGAAATAAAGGTGGTGCGGCTGGACAGTAAAAACACAAATAACACGATCAGCACCATAATGGCGGCATCACGCAGCGCTTCGGTGACATTACGCACCGCGGCACTGATAAAGTCTGCCTGGCGGAACAGCACTTGTGGCGCTGCCAGTCCGGCAGGTAAACCACTTTGTAGCCCGGTCAGTGCCTGCTCGATGGCGGCGGTTACCGCAACGGTATCGGCATCAGGTTGCTTTTGAATGCTGAGGATCACGGCGCTTTGGCCATTAAAGCCGGCATCACCACGTTTTACCGCGGCGGCATAGCTGACCTCTGCCAGTTGCTGTAACAAGATGGGTTGACCGGCATGCCAGCCGACAGCCAGTAATTGCAGATCTGAGAGCTCAGTGGTCAGTGCCTGATGGCGTAACAGATATTCGCGTTGATTTAACTCCAGAAAACCGCCGCCGGCATTACGGGCAAAGCCCTGCAGCGCTGCTTTGAGATCGGCTAAGCTGACGCCGGCAGCCGCCATTTTCGGCAGATCCGGCATCACCCGGTACTGACGCACTTCGCTACCAATCGGGATCACCTGAGATACACCCGGAATAGCCTGCAGGCGCGGGCGCAGCACAAAGTCGGCATACTCGCGGGCCTGCATTGGGCCTTCTGCTACGCCGGCTTTAAGCGGCAATGCCAGCAACATGATCTCGCCCATAATAGAGGATACCGGCCCCATGACCGGCGTAAGCTGTCGCGGCAGTTGTTGCTGTGCCAGGGTCAGGCGCTCCGCCACCAGTTGCCGGTTACGGTAGATATCGGTATCCCAGTCAAATTCGACATATAACAGCGAAAGTCCGATACCGGAGGTGGAACGGATCCGGCTGACGCCGGTAACACCGCTCAGCAGGTTTTCCAGTGGAAAACTGACCAGCTGTTCCACTTCTTCCGGTGCCATACCACCGGCTTCCGTCAGGATAGTGATAACCGGCTTATTCAGATCCGGAAAGACATCGACCGGCAGCGATTTGGCGCTGAACAGGCCGTAAATTAATAGCAGCAGGGCAGCCAGCAGCACCAACAGCCGCTGCTCCAGGCTGCGGCGTACAATAATGTCAAACATGGTTCCTCCCGCTTAGCGGATCTGATTCAGCAGGTTGGCACCTTGTACCACCACGCGATTGTCCGCTCCCAAACCGGCGGTAATCAGCACCTCTGTGTCATTCAGCGGCATATAACGCACAATTTGCGGTAAAAAGCGCTCGGCACTCAGTTTGATCCAAACCTGCGGCAGATTCTGACTGCTGCTGACCACAGCGCTGGCGGGCAGGCGAATACCACTGAGCTGCCCGGCTTGCGCTACGACCAGCGTCACGGGTTGGCCGACAGCCAGTGGCGCCCGGGTTAGCTTAAACTGCAAACTGAGGCTACCCTGCTGGTACTGCCCGGTGCTGCCGATATATTCCAGCGTCGCTTGCGGCCAGCCCTGCAGATAGGCGTGCCCGATTTGATTGAGCAATGCGGGCTCAGTAGTGCGGGCATCCAGCAGTAACAGAGCCGGATCAAGGATTTCAAACAGCGGTTGCCCGGCAGCCAGCCATTGGCCGCTACTCAGTTGATGCGGCTGAATAATGCCACTTAGCGGGGCGCTAAGCACTTCTGGTTGCTCCAGGCCACCTTCTAACTGCCGGATTTGTTGTCGCAGGCTGTTCAGCTGCAACTGCAGCTGTTCCAGCTGTTGTTGCGCCACTAAATCGGACAACTGCTGCAGACGTTTCACGTCACGCTCGGTCTGGCTGGCACTGAGGCGCAGCGCAGTTAGCTCTGCCAACTGGCTGGCCTGCTCGTAAGCCGTATCCTGGTAATATAAGTAGCCAAGAATTTGCCCGGCCTGAACGCGCTGGCCGGCAACGGGCAGGCCATTTGCCGGCGGCGCTAAACGGCCGGCACTATTGGCTTGCACCAGGCCCCGGCCAGCCGGATGGCTTTGCACTACGGCATGCAGTTGCCGGGTTGGCGAGGCGGTGCTGCTAACCCCCAACTGAGTGCGGATCTCGAACAAGCGTTGCTGTGCCATCGGTAACACTACACTGCCATCCGCCTGACGGCCCAGTGGCGAATGGGGTTCGGGCGAAGTGGTTAAATGCTCGCCATCAGGGCCATGCGCCCCCGGGGCGGCACAGGCAGCGGCGGCCTGCAGCCCTGCTGCGAACAGCATGCTGAGATAAAATCGATTACGCCTCTGCATTATAACCTCCGCGCCGCACGGGTTAGACCAAACCAGTAACCGCTGCCAGCGGCCAGCGCCAGCAGAACCAGGGCGGCTAACCAGCTAGCATAGTGGCTATGTTTATGATGGTCATGCTCATGTTGATGATCATGCTCAGAGGCATGCGGGGTGGCTGTTTGGGATAGCTGAAAACTGGCCAGCAGCAGATCAGCGTGTTCCGCGGTCAAAACGGTCACTACCAGCTCATGCTGCTGCGGTTGCTGTAGCAGCTGTAACAGTGCCGGTTCGGTTATTTCATAGTAAGCGGCAGTGCTGTTGTAGCGGGCCTGAGCGGTTAGCCCGGCGCTTTCCAGCTCCAGGCTGGCATCAGCGACGGGCTGATTGCTGGCATAGTGGTGCAAATGTAGCACCAGGCGATCGTCGTAGAGTTCGGCCAGCAGTTCAAACTGCTCACTGAAAGTTTCAAAACGCGGCGCCAGCTGAGTGTTAGCGACGACGGGCCCGGTAAGGTGTTCTCCATTGGGGCCATGTGCCCCGGGTGCGGCTAACGCTGGCAAAACAGCGAGCAGCACGCTTAACAGCAAGCCGACAGTCAGCTGCTGTAGTTTAAAGCTAAACATAACAAATCCTCTGCTAAATACAGTGAAGAAAAAAATTTAATCAGCAGAGTCAGGGGCGGGGAGGCCGCCATAGCAGGTTTTGCGGTGAACGCGGCCACCAGCCGGAGAAGGTGATCAGTACCAGATCCGGACGCAAATCAAGCGCTACCTCGGGCACTGTTTGCCACAGTAATTGCGCGCTGTGACAGAGATCGGCAAACACATGCCAGCGGGCTTCGGCAGAGTTTTCCAGGCTAATTTGCTGGGCATCAGCGTGGTGCAGGTGCGCCTTACCAAGAAAATGCAGCAGGTCATGCCAGGATAAAGCCGCGCTGGTCTGATGTTGATGCTCAACGGCGATATCGGCGTTATCGTTATGCAATAGCCAGTGTCGTCCAGACAGCTGAACAAATAAGCTTAGCAATAACAGACAAACCAACGCCTGGCGAAGCATTAACTAACCCGGTGATAAGCGATAAGACGATTACTTTAGCATGGCCATTTTACTGACACAATCTATCGCTGGCTGACGACGCCCTGTCGTTTACCGTGATCTGATGGCTAACTTGGTTCATACTGCAAATAACACGCTTATAATCAAAAAATTAAAAGGAAATGGCAGCATGATTAGCCGTGGCATCTATCTGTATTGGCTGGCGCTAACGATAACCGGCTTAGTGGTACCGGCTGTTGCCGATGAAGCGGTGCCGGTGCAGGTTGCACAACCGCAACAACAAGGGCTCGCCGAGCAGCTGCAGTTAAGCGGCAGCCTGACAGCGCAGCAAAATGCCCAGTTGTCGAGCCGCACCGCCGGCCTGGTGGCTGAATTGCTGGTGGACGCCGGCACCGAGGTCAAAGCCGGGCAGCCGCTGTTAAAGTTAGATCCGGCGCTGGCTGAGCATGAATTGGCACAACAGCTTGCCGCGGTTAATGCGGCCCGGGTTATGCTAGCCGAGCGGCAACGGCTGGTGGCTGAAGCGGAACAACTAACCACGCAACAACTGTTTCCGCAAACCGAGCTGGCAATTCGGCGCGCCCAATTAGCCGAGGCCGAAGCCTTGCTGCAACAAGCCAATGCCCGGTTAGCGCAGCAACGGGAAATTATCAACCGGCATACGTTAACCGCACCTTTTGCCGGTGTGATCGCACGGCGCGATACTGATCTGGGCGAGTGGTTAGCATTAGGCGCACCGGTGTTTCAGCTGGTCAGTTTATCGCCGTTGTTACTGGATATTCAGGTGCCGCAAGAATATTTTGCCAATCTTGCTAATTTGCGCCGCATCGAGGTGCGCTCGGATCTGGCGCCGCAGCAGGTGCTGAGCGGCCGGTTACTGGCCACAGTGCCGGTGGGCGACAGCAATGCCCGTAGTTTTCTGGCCCGCCTTGAGGTCACCACTGCCGATACTCCGTTACTACCCGGCACCTCAGCCCGGGCGACCTTATATTTTGAACGTGAAGACAGCCAGGTGCTGGTGGTGCCACCCGATGCACTGTTACGTCATCCGGATGGTAACTTCAGCGTTTTTGCGATCCGCAACAATCAGGCTGAACGCTTTAATGTGCAGCTTGGCCGCAGCAGTGAGCGCGGTGTGGAAATCTTATCAGGCTTACCTGCCGGTTTACCGGTGGTGGTGCGGGGTAATGAGACCTTGCGCGCTGGCCAGCAGGTACGGATCCTGAATCCTACGCCAGCTGGCGCCAATCGTCAGGGAGCAAACTGATGCTGGATGCAGGTATTCGTCGCGGTACCATCCTGACGGTAGCCGTATTAATGGTGTGTGTACTGGGGATAGTGGCAGCGCTGCGTATACCGGTGCAAATGATCCCTGATCTGGAAGTACGCACTATCAGTGTGGTAACCGGTTGGCCCGGGGCGACGCCGCAGGATGTCGAAAAAGAGATCCTGATTGAGCAGGAGCGGTATTTACGCACCCTGCCAAATCTGAAACGCATGGTGTCACGCGCCAGTACCGGCTCGGCGCAAATTGAGCTGGAATTCCCGTTTGGCGTCGATGTTAATGAAGCGCTGATCCGGGTCAGCAATGCGTTAAGTCAGGTTTCGTCCTATCCGGAGAATGTCGATCAGCCGCGGCTGTTCAGCAGTTCTTTTTCCAATAACGCCTTTATGTACTTCCGACTAATGCCACTGGCCGGTAATCCACTGAACCTTGATATGGATATGCTGCGCGATTATGCGGAGGATTTTGTCCGGCCGCAGATGGAGCGCGTGCCCGGGGTATCGGAAGTCGGGGTAAGTGGGGGGGCCGAGCGGCAAATCCAGGTCTTGGTCGATCCGGCGCGACTGGCGCAGCGTGGCATTAGTTTAACCCAGGTGCGCGATACGATCCGTGCCCGCAACCGTGACAGCTCAGCGGGGGATATTGATAGCGGTAAAAGGCGCTATTTGTTGCGGGTAGTCGGGCGTTTTGAACAACTGTCTGAGCTAGAAAATCTGATCCTGACACAGCAGGGCGATAATCAGGTACGTCTGAAAGATGTGGCGACTTTGGTGCTGGATCACTTTGAAGTGCGGGAGTTGTCGTTTGCCGATGGTGAGCAAACTCTCGGCTTGTCGGTGCGGCGCGAACCCGGCTCAAATGTGATTGCCATCAAAGAGGCGATGTTGCAGGTCGTGGCACAGATTAACCGCGATATGCTGGCAAGCAATGGTTTGCAACTGATGCTAATCAGCGATGATGTGCGCTATGTCGAAGACTCTATTCGCAATGTTTGGGTTAACCTGGCGCTGGGGGCCGCGCTGGCTACCGGGGTGATGTATCTGTTTTTACGCTCGGGCAGCGCAACCCTGGTTGGCGTGATTGGCGTGCCAATCTGTACTATTGCCGCCTTTATTGGTTTGCTCGCCTTTGGCCGCACCATTAACGTGATTTCACTGGCCGGTATTGCCTTTGCTATTGGTATGACGCTGGATAACACCATCGTGGTGCTGGAGAGTATCGAGCAGGCGAAACAGCGTGGTCTGGACCGGATTGAGGCCGCGATCCGTGGCGTGCGTGATGTCTGGCCGGCGGTGCTGGCATCCACTTTGACTACCGTGCTGGTTTTTATGCCAATTCTGTTTATTGAGCAGGAAGCCGGTCAGCTGTATTCGGATATCGCCATTGCTATCGCGGCGGCGATTACTGCTTCTATGCTGGTGGCGGTCTTTGTGGTACCGCCGGCGATTGCCCGTTTAGGGTTTCGTGGCAATGGTGTTAACACCGCTCCGGAGGGGGTTACAGGCTCGCCAGTAGTAACAGGCGTGATTCTGCCGCTGGTGGCGAAATTATTGTATTCAACGCTGGCCCGGCGGTTAGTGCTGAGCCTGACGGTCATTCTGACACTGGGTGCGGCCTGGATATTTTTGCCACCGGCAGAATATTTACCTGAGGGTGAGGAGCCGAAAGCCTTTTCGTCAATGATTGCGCCGCCCGGTTATAACTTATCGGAAATGGCACAGATCGCAGCAGAGCTGAAAACACTATTAACCGCTCAGGTTAATGCCGATCCGACAGCCTTTGATCGGGGCGATACGGCGATGCCGCCGCTGAAGTACTACTCATTAAGTGTCTCAGTCGGCCGGATCCGGGTGTTAAGTGAGCCGGTGCGGCCGCAGGATATTACGCCGATGATGGATGCGATGACGGCATTATTCCGCCAGTATCCGGGGATGCGGGCGTTTTCATCACGTGGGTCGATTATCAGTAGCAATGACGGTGGTACCCGGGCGGTCGCACTGGATATTTCCGGGCCGGATCTGGCCAGCTTGTATGCTACGGCCGATGCTGCCTATGTTGCCGCCGCTGAGTTATTTGACCGGCCACAACTTAACTCTGAACCGGCTTCGTTGTCACTGGATCAGCCACTGATAGAAATCCGGCCTAACTGGCAGCGCCTGGCTGAGCTGGATTTTAGTGCCGCCGACTTTGGCTACGCGGTGTCGGCGCTGAGTGACGGCGCCTTTGTCGATGAGTTCTTTTTAGCCGATGATAAGGTCGATATCTTTTTATTTAGTCAGGCCGGCGCCAGGCAAAGTCTGGCGCAACTGGCGCAAACGCCGGTGTTGACACCTTCGGGGGCAGTGTTGCCACTGAGTAGCCTGGCGGAACTGGTTGAAGTGGCGGATAGCGATACGCTGCGTCGGGTAGATGGCCGTCGTACGGTGACGCTGTATATTATCCCGCCACGCTCGGTGGCGTTAGAAACCGCAGTGGACAGGGTGCGGCAACAGTTAGTGCCGGCGTTACAGCGGCAAGGGGCTATCGCGCCCGGCGTGATGCTGGATATCTCCGGTGCTTCGGATCAACTGGATGAAACCAAAGCCGCATTAAGCAGTAATTTCCTGATTGCCGTGGTGCTGATTTATTTACTGCTGGTGGCAATTTTCAGCCACTGGGGCTATCCGCTATTTATCCTGGCGACTGTGCCACTCGGATTAGCGGGGGCTTTGGTCGGTCTGGTGGGGATTAATGGCATCAGCGGTCTGCTCTCAACTATCGGCCTGGGCGGTTTTTATCAACCTTTTGATATGATTACCATGCTGGGCTTCCTGATCCTGCTGGGTACAGTGGTGAATAACCCGATCCTGATTGTCGATCAAAGCCGGCATAATTTGCAGCTCCCCGGCGTGTCTGTTACCGAGGCGGTGCTGCAAGCGGTGGCGACCCGCTTAAAGCCGATTTTAATGTCAACCACAACCACGGTGTTTGGTCTGGCGCCTCTGGTATTGCTGCCAGGCGAGGGCACCGAATTGTACCGCGGTGTGGGTATTATCGTGTTATGCGGCCTGATCTTTTCGACGCTGATTAGCTTAACCTTCCTGCCTGCGCTGCTGGTATCGGTATTAAAACGTCGGGAATTGTTGCGAAGCTGAGTGAGATGAGTGAATAAAAAGCGTGGAAAAATCCGAAAAACCTCCTCGCTTTTGTGTTTCGCACTGATATACTGCGCGGGTCGAGGCAAAAAGGAGTGTTGTAACCAACCTGTATGAGTTTATTAATCGCTTTTGTGGTGTTATCCATTGCGGTATCTTTTGTCTGCTCCATTTTGGAAGCTGCCCTGTTATCTATCACCCCCAGCTATATCGCCCAGCAAAAGCTGGTGCAGCCTAAGCGCTACGAAAAATTAAAACAGCTGAAAGAGAAAATTGACCAGCCGCTGGCGGCTATTCTGACCCTGAACACTGTGGCCCATACCGTGGGTGCTACCGGTGTCGGTGCACAGGTGACTATCGTCTTTGGCGACGGTTATCTGGGTATTGCGTCCGCTGTGATGACCCTACTGATTTTGGTCTTGTCAGAAATTCTGCCTAAAACCATTGGTGCACGCTACTGGCCAAGTCTGGTGCCGGTATTGCCTGCCATGTTGAACACCATGATATTGCTGCTAAAGCCCTTTATCTGGATGTCAGATCAAATTATGAAGCTATTCGGTGGCGGCCAGCACGATCATGATTTACGTCAGGAGATAAAAGCCCTGACGATTTTAGGCCGTGAGCTGAATAAACTCGACGAAGATGAACAGCGGGTGATTGGCAATATTCTGGATCTGCATGAGATTAAAGTGCGGGACATTATGACGCCCCGCACCGTTTGTGAGTATGCTAAGCCGGATGAGCCGCTGGCTGAACTGCTGGAACGGGTTAAGAAAGATCAGTATTCACGTTATCCGGTACTGGATGATGACGAATCGCCTTTGGGTATCGTGTTTCGTTACGATATGTTGGAGTTTGCAGAGGGGCAAACCGCAGCTGATATTATGAAGCCGGTAAAAATTATTCCGGATAAACTCAGTGTGGAACAACTGATGTCGCAGTTGATCCGCGAGCGCCAGCATCTGGCTTTGGTATACGATGAATACGGTAGCTGGATGGGCTTGGTGACCATGGAAGATGTGATCGAAGCCATTATCGGCCAGCCGATTATGGATGAGACCGACGATATCCCCAATATGCGCCGCTTTGCCAAGCGCCGCTGGGAGCATAAGCAGAAACAACTGGAAGATGTAAAATCCTGATCTTGTTGCTCAGGCAAAGCCTGAGCAACAACAAGGTTTCAGGCTAATCAAATCCAAAGTCGCAGCACCATGACTGATCCCACCCTCCAGGCTGCTGCTAGCTTTGCTACGACAAAGATATCCGCCATAGCTGGCGGCCGAGCCCAGAGTAAAAATACCCAACTCGCTGATTTGACCAGCGCTGTTATTCTGCAGCAGTTCGCCATGTTTTAGGCTAAAGACATTTTCACGGCGAATGTTAGCATTAATCGGCGCCATCAGCAGATCGGCGCTGTCATAGTGCTGATAGCGTTGCCAGCCTTGCGCGTAGCGTGCCACATTGCCACCGCCTTCTTGTTGAGTCTTGTACCAGTAGCCGGCGGCTAGTTTGGCGCGGACTGCCTCCGCTGTTAAGTCGGCAACGGCAAAGCTGGGCACGATGAGTTGTTGCAGCAGCTGCAATTGTGCCGGGCTAAGTCCAAAGCGCTGAGCGAGCTGTTGCCGCCCGCTAGGCTGCTGCAGCAAGAGTCCCAGTTGATGCTGTAACCATTTGCTGCCGCTTAACTGTCCTGCCAGATTAGGGCATTGCAGCAGATTCGTGTGCTCAAGACTCGTCCGAAATGCCCAGTAATCAGCTGCCTGTGGCAGTGGGTTATAGCCGGTGCGCCAGTACAATAAGCTTACCCGCCGTCCATCTGTCAGATAGAAACCTTTGTCTACCCGCACCTGGCCTTGTTGTAACTGGTTTAGGGTCAGCCGTTCGGTCGCCACGCCGTGCTGGCGGACGGCTTCAGTGAGCAATTGCTGATCAAAGATATTTTGCTCCTGTTCCGCGATGACCATAACCAATAACGCGGGCTGTCCGGCAGCATTGGCAAGAGCGGCTTCTGCTAACAGCTTCGCTTGAGCGGCCAATGCCGGATTATCGACATAAGGCAGTGGCAATAAGGGCGCCAATAGTTGTTGATAGCGTGCACTAAGGGGGCCCATACCGGCGGCAATCGGATTAGATTCGACCCAACGCCATCCGCCTGCAGTTAACAGCAAATCGTGCCGGCTTAAGTTGAGATTCTGGCTGGTTAAGCGAGCCGGCTCTATCGCAGACAAGGTTCGCCAGATCTCGCCTGGCACTGATGCCGAGTCTTGAAGTGCCCGGGTTTGTTGCAGTAACCAATAGGGATCACCAGCGATCCTTTCCAGCAAACGTCCGAGTAGCGTAGCCGCTGTCCTTGCCTGTTGCCACTGCGAGCTACTGAGTTGCCAGGGCGTCAGTGAAACCGGCGCTGGTACAAAACCCTTGGCCTGTTGCAAACCCAAGCGGGCGTTAATCAGCAAAGGTTGTAGTGTAGTAGCCAGTTGCTGAGGTGTGGCGATTGTTCGCAGCGACTGTGCCATCACAAACTCCTTACCGGTAACAGCAGATCAATGGCAATACCGGTGCTGCAGGCAGTAACAAGCACCACACCAATAAATGCCAACAGCAGCGGCCATTGAAAGATCTTTTTCAGGATAATCAGTTCGGGCAAACTGGCACCGGCACCGCCGATTGTCAGCGCCATAACGCTGCCATAGCTCATGCCTTTACCCACTAAGCTTAGTGCCAGCGGGATCATCGAACTGGCGCGAACATACAGCGGAATGCCAATCACAGCGGCCAGCGGGATCAGGTACAGGCTATTGCTACCACTTAAACTGGCAAAGAATTCGGCTGGTACATAGCCATGGATCACCGCACCCGCCAGTACACCAAGCATTAAATGTGGCAGAAAGCTGCGGGTGTCTTTAACTGCCCGCAGCCATAAGCGGCTCCAGTACTGCCATGACCAATACTTTACCGCTACTGTGGCCTGGGAGCTATTACAGCAAGACTGCTCTGCTGCAGGTAGCCTAACGTAACGGGAAAAGCCCAGTTGTGATAACAGCAGGCCAGACAAGATCGCAATGCTAAGCACGCCCGTTGCGTATAGCAGAGTGAGCTTGGCGCCAAACACGGAAAACAGCAGGGCAACCAGGATTGGATTAAGCAACGGAGAGGTCAGTAAGAAGGTCATCACCGGGCCAAAGGCTGCATTGGCACGCAGCATACCAACTAACATCGGCAGAGTGGAGCAGCTACAAAAGGGTGTAATAGCGCCCAGGGCTGCGGCAGTAAAGTAACCTTTGCCACCGGCCAATAAGGCCTGGATCCGCTGTGCCGGAAAGCGATCCTGCAGCTGGTACACCAGCATACTAATCAAGACAAAGAGTATCAGCAGCTCGCTAAGGGTACCGATAAAAAATTGCACACTGGCATAAAACGCATCTGACATAAAACCTCCACAGGTTAGTTAGCACACACAGATATTTCCGTGATTATGGAAATATAATATTTCGATAAACATGGAAGTGTCAAATGATATTTCCAAGTTTGTGGAAATTATTTCGGGAGGGCGTTACACTAGCGCTGTTAGCAACTCAGGACCTGGAGTAAAGATGAGTTTGGAATTGGAGCAGGCTGCAGCACAGTTGGCAGAATTGGGGCATCCAACCCGATTAGGCATTTTTCGGATTTTGGTGCGTGCTGGTCATCAGGGCGTCGCGGTTGGCGAGATCCAGCAGGCTTTGGATATTCCAAATTCAACGCTGTCACATCATTTAAGCCGGATGACCAAAGTCGGTTTAATGGCACAACGCCGGGATGGCCGCACCTTATATTGCAGTTTGCTCTTTAACAACGTCGAGACCTTGTTAGCATTTTTATATGATGAGTGTTGCCTCGGTTTGCCCTCGGCTTCAGCTCCACAAAGCAGTTGTTGTGACTAATGACGGTTAGCACTGTCGTAAAAAGTGGCGATAGACGGTAGCACTTTGCTTTGGGATCTCCAGCATCGGTAAATGACCAATACCGGCAAAAACCTGCAGTTGGAGTTGCGGTAGCTGTTGCTGCCAAAGTGCTGCAGCACTGATATCGATCAGTTGGTCTTCTTCGCCCCAACATAATAAAACCGGTACTTTAATCTGCGCCAGCTCTGCCGCTGTTAAGCGGGCATCGAAAAAATCAGCAAAGATAGCAGCAAGTAATGCCCGTTGTCGTTGGTAGCGCCAGGCAATGCCTTTTAGCATTAGCTGTGGAATATAGGGTGGCCGGGCCATCGATAGGGCGTAAAATCGCTTAAAGTCGGCAAAATCCAGCTGTAAAAACGGGTTTAAGCCCTGGCGTACCTGCTGCTCTAACTGACTTGGCGTAGCAGAGCTAAGCCCGGCGGGATCCTGAAGTGCCAGGGAGAGCACCTGCTCCGGATAGCGGCTGGCAAAGACGGTGGCTAAGAAACCGCCCATCGAATTACCAATCAGATGCACCTGCGGCAGGTGCAGCGTCGCCAGTAATAATGCCAGTCGCTCCGCTTGCCTTGGCATACTATGATCGGCATCAGCGGCAAAGGGGGTTTCACCATGACCAGGTAAGTCTGGGATCAGTAACTGATAGTGACGCCGCAGCTGACGGGCAAAACGCAGCCAGATACTTTTATCGGCGCTAAAGCCATGTAGCAATACCAGTGTTGGTTTACCGGGGTTGGCATGCCAGTAATAGTCGATGGTTAGCTCGCCAATATCAGCTTGCCTGCGGCGCAGGCCATACCAGTAGGCTTCGGCAGCCATGCTTTGTTGGTACAACCATAAACCAAGTTTTTCATGACGGCGGCAGCAACGGCCGGCTGATGATGTCGCGTTGTGACTAAAGTCCATTTTTTTGCCAGGTGTCTAACGGATGAAACCCCACTTTAGCCGGTCAGTCACCAGAGGTAAAGCTGTGAAGTACCGCCGGTTAGCCCGGCGGTAGAGGATGCAGAATTAGTTAGATGGTAACACCACAGTATCTAGCACATGGATCACACCATTACTGGTCTCAATATCGGTGGCGATAACTTTGGCGCCGTTAACAAATACATTGCCGTCTTTCACTTCAATGTTAAGGTCCTGCCCCTGTACGGTCTTGGCGGATGTCAGATTAACCACATCAGCGGCCATCACTTTACCGGCTACCACATGGTAAGTCAGAACATTGGTCAGCGCCGCTTTGTCTGCCACCAACGCATTTAAATCAGCCGCCGGGATCTTGGCAAAGGCGTCATCATTTGGGGCGAACACAGTGAAAGGGCCTTTGCCTTTTAAGGTATCAACCAGCTCAGCCGCTTGCACTGCAGTGACCAGCGTAGTGAAGCTACCTGCAGCTACAGCAGTATCGACAATGTCGGCTTTTGCTTTGTGGTTGTGTGCCTGAGCAGTAAACAGTAATGAGCCGGCAAAGAGTGAACAGGCAACCAGGTGTGACAGTTTCATAACGTTTCCTTTTTCAACTTAGGTTAGGGTTAGGGTTAGGGTTAGGCGTGGTAACAGCGTCGCCACGCTTGGTTCTTATGATCAAACGCCAGTCGCTTAAAAAAGGATCAGATTTATATTTTTTCGGAACATGTAAACTGGATAAAATGCACGTGCGTAAGCAGGCAGCGCTTAAATACGATCACTTCACTCAAAGCAAAAAGATGTAGGTTCAACGCCTATTTTTTACAGCACTCCGGTACCGGTCTGACCAGTCTGTAGTGCTTAATCGCGCTTAATACAGACAAAAAGCGCATTACCGGCGTGCTGATCCCAGGCTTGGATCCGCTGATAGTCGTGTGCAAGGATCTGAATATCGAAGTAGGGGGCGAGAAGTTCGGCGAGCTCGGTAAAGCTTACCGCAACCATTGGATGTTCGTCCTGCCAGTATTCCTGCTCCAGCTTTGTGATCTTACTTATCTTTAGTTTCAGCGCTTGTTGCTCACCCGAACCACTGTAGTACCAGGCAGAGGCAAAATCAAAACGGGCGTTTTGATAATAAGTGCTATGACTTACCGCGCTGAGATTACAGATCTTAGTTTTGTCTACGGCGTTAAAGCAGAAGACGCCACCCGGTGTTAATGCCTGATAAACCCGGGCAATGCAGTCGGCCAGCAGTTCCAGAGTACCGGTATAGTGAATGGAATACAAAAAGCAGGTTATTAAATCAACAGGTTGCGCAAGTTCAAACCGGCACATATCACCTAACAGGAACTTCGCCTCGGGACAGCGCGCTCTGGCCAGCGTCAGCATCGGTTGATTTAAGTCTAATCCTTGAGACTGAAAACCCGCATCAATGAAATGCCGGATATGCGGCCCGGTACCACAGGCCAGATCCAGATGCTGCAAGCCGGCATTGCCAAACAGTTGTTGTAGGCGGATGATGCCCTGGCTTTGCTGCAAATAGTTAATATCGCAGCACATTAGGTCATAATAGCCCGACAGATCGGTGTAAAGTGCGTTAGTAGCCTGCATATTGAGCATCGGGCAGCAAAAGGTGGCGCATTTTATAGCAGTTTTACGCAACTGCGAAATAAAACTCTGCATGGTTCGACCAAACTGGTCGTACCGGTACCGGAGTGCTGTGGATAAGTGAGGTGGGGATGGTGTTGTTGGCCTTGTTGCCGGATTTTTTATTGCTACTGGGTGGCACGGCATTGCGTAAGGTGTTACCGCCGGCCGGCTGGCAGGCGTTGGATACCCTGAATTTCTATTTGTTGTTCCCGGCGCTGATTTTCATCAGTGCCCTTGGTGCCCCTCCTGCTGGCCGGGATTTAATGATTCTGGCTCCCGGGATCTGGGGCATTATGTTGTTTGCCTGTCTGCTCGGCTGGCTGGTGCGCGCCTGGGGGCCGGCCCGGTTCCTGGATTTTGCTGCATTGTGGCAAACCGCCTGGCGCTTTAATACGGCGCTGGCGATGGTGATGGTCCAGGCGCTGCCAGCTGAGTATCGGGCACTGATGTCGATTGCGATAGGTCTGGCGGTACCGGTTGCAAATATCCTGGCGGTGTCTGCGTTATCGCGCGGACAGAGCATGGGGCTGGTAAAAACTTTGAAGCTGGTGGCCAGCAATCCTTTTTTATTGGCCAGTCTGGCCGGTTTGCTGTGCTCAGTATTGGCGGTTTCCCTGCCTGAACCGCTGCTGCTGGCATTGCAGAAACTGGCACAGGCTGCGCTGCCATTGGCGCTGTTGTCTATTGGTGCCGCTATGCAATGGCAAGCATTATGGCGGCTTGACCGTTTTCAGCTGGCTTTAAATACGATTAAGCTATTGTTGATGCCAGCGCTGATGCTGCTGATCTGTTACCTGACAGCAGTGCCAGCCGGCCCGGCACTGGTACTGGTATTATTTGCCGCCTTACCAACAGCCTCAGCGGCGCATGTGCTGGCCTCGGTGTATGGTGCTGAGCGCCAACCGGTGGCGACCCTTATCGCCCAGTCCACTATGCTCGGCTGCATTAGTCTGCCGCTGTGGTTGTTACTGTTGTTTAAAATTTATCCGCACTAAACTGGTAATATAAAGCGCTTTGCTTTAAGGTAGAAAAATAAGAATAAATAAGGAGATACGGATGTCATTAGTTACCACGTTAGCGAAATTCCTTGGCAAATGTCTGGGCGGCTTGGTGGCAGTTGTTGTGACCTGCTACCTGCTGTTATGGGGGGTTAACTGGCAGGATGAGGCAGCGTCAGAACACGCGCTGGATCTGAAACGCCAGTTGACGCTAAAGCCGGTTAGCAACAATGGCTATCAGCTTTATACTACACAGCTGGTGCAGTTGGGCTCCGCCGCTATCCCCGAGTTACAGCAATTATTTAGTGATTGCTATCAAGCCGGATGTCAGTCGCTAATTCAGGCGGAAACGGAAACTTTGCAGCAGTTATTGGCGCAACAGCAACAGTTGTTAGCGGCCTATCAACAGTGGCTTGCCACCGAGCACTGGCAGGAATCGCTGCTGGTTAGTACTGACTTACCTGCCTATCAACCGTTATTAAATGGCCAGCGGTTGCAGTTGCTACAGGCGTATCTGGCAGCACGCCAGGGAGATAGCGAGCTGGCACAGCAGTTACTGGCGGCCGATCTGCAATTCTGGCGCAAGCTGTTACCACAAAATCGTTATCTGTTATCCAAGATGATCAGCGTCGCCGCCATTGAGCAGCATTTTCTATTTGCCAGCGCGATCAACCAATCTCTGACTGATGGCGAGCGACCCCTACCTGCGATCTGGCAACAACCTTTTAGTCCGGCTGAACTGAGCCTGGAGCTAGCCCTGGCCGGCGAGTGGCAGCTGTCTGAGCAGCTAATTGCAAAAGGGTTGAATGAGAGCAGCGAATTAAAGCTGTTGCAACGCTTGGGCGTAACGCTACTTAAACCGCTTTATCAAGCGCAGGCCAGCAGTAATGAGCGGGCACTGCTGCTAAGCTGTGAAGCCGGCGGGCAACAAGCTGTTGCTCCCTGGTATCACTGGGCGTATAACCCGGTAGGTAAGATATTGAACCGCGCCTCCAAGGTACCCTGTGCGCAATATTTGTCGAGACTCGAACGTCTGGAACAAAGCCGCCAGCAGTTAGTCTCGGCCGGCCAGGTGCCAGTGCCCGCTGCATCGCTCGCAGCGGACTGATGTAACTGATACCGCAAAAAATCAGCCCTTCCTCATCTTTTGCTCATGTTTTTAGCGCGCCTTGGCCTGATGATAGGCGCGCTAATTAATCAAGGAGCATCTGATGCAAACGTTAAAGAAACCCTCGTTATTCCGGTTTAATCCCTGGCGTCTGGCACTATGGAGTAGCGTGCTGGGATTATTGTTACTGCCGCTGCTAGCCATGCAGTTTAGCAGCGAAGTGAACTGGACCGGCTCCGACTTCGTGGTTGCCGGCGTACTGCTTGCTGGCACCGCCTTGCTAATTGAGCTGGGCTGTCGGGCGGGCAACAATCTGGCCGGGCGCGCCGGTTGGGCTTTAGTCGCACTTACCTCCTTACTGCTGATCTGGATTAATCTGGCTGTCGGCATTATTGGCAGTGAAGATAACCCGGCGAACTTATTGTATCTGGTGGTGTTGGCCGTGACAGCGCTGGGCGCACTGTGGGTCAGGTTTCGACCACGGGGTATGAGCAAGGTGTTATACCTTAGTGCTGCGCTACAGCTGGGGATTGAGCTGGTGATTCAAGTGGCGGATTTAGGCGCGGCACCGGTGATCAATACTGCTTTTGCTTTACTCTGGTTACTGGCGGCGGGATTATTACGAAATTCTGACCCGGAGCGGTCGGATCCTGAGGCATAATAACGTTAGTCGAAAGTATGGAGTGAGTCAGCCCGATGGCGGCAGAGTGTTATTCTTTTGCAGGTTTTCAGCTGCACCCGGCACAGCGGCAGCTTTATTATCACGGGCAGCTGCAGGAGCTAAACAGTCGCTATCTGGATGCCTTGCTGCTGTTGCTGCACCATGCCGGTGAACTGGTTAGCAAGCAGCAGTTTTTTGAGCAAGTCTGGCCGGGGCTTGTGGTAACTGATGAGGCCCTGACGCAGTGTATCCGGACCTTACGCCGGGTACTTGGCGACAATGTCGCTGCGCCGCGCTTTATTGAAACGGTTCCCAAACATGGTTACCGCTTTATTGCGGCGGTCAGCCGGGAGGATGGCAAAGCGCCGGCCGGCGTTGGCGCAAGCTTAACCCCTACGGCACGGCCGACTGCTAACGAAACCCGGGTAGAGCGGCAGCGACAACACCTCTGGTTCAGTATCGGTTATGGCGTGGCCGGGGCAGCTGTGGCCGGCTTAACCGGAGGCATGCTGTATGGTTTGCTGGCGGCGCTGCAAGCCCTGAACAGCGGCAGTCAGGCGATGTCATTTTTGCTGGTGCTGTTAACTGTTACGACCTTGCTGGCGTTAGTGGCCGGCGCTGCGATTGCCGCCGCTATCAGTGCCGCACAGCTATGGCGGTCGCAGCAACCGCTCTGGACCCTGTTGGCCGGGGCGCTGGCAGGTTTGCTGGTTGGTGCCTTTGTCAGTGTGCTACTTAAGGATATGCTGATCCTGTTTTTTGGCCGCAGCCCGGCACAGTTGACCGGAGCTACCGAAGGTTTGCTGATTGGCCTTGCTGTGGCAACAACTGTGCTGTTGCTGCGACGGCAACCACGCTTTCACCGTTTAGGTTTTGCGCTGCTGCCCGGTATGCTGGCCGGACTGTTGATTAGCCTTAGCGGCGGCGTTTTACTGGCTGGCAGTCTGGCGCAACTGGCAGCGGAATTTCCTCAGGCAACGCTGGGTAAAATCTTGCTGCCAGAGGGTTTTGCCCGCATCGGCCTTGGCAACGGCTGGCTTCATCTTAGCGCCATGCTCGAAGCCGGGCTCTTTAGTGCGGGTCTGGCGCTGGGGCTGCAACGGGCGCAACAGCGCCTTTCGCCAATTGAATAAAGGTAGCAATGGGCGTGTTTTGCCGCTCTTGCTGGCGACAGCCGACATAGATATGTTTTTGGATACCGCGCTCGCCCAATCTGAGCAAACTCAGTGGCAGGCTGCTGGCGTACTGACGGGCCAGCCAGTCGGGCAGGGCGGTGACACCGCGATCGGCTGCCACCATCTGCAGAATAATATCAGTATCTTCCAGAGTTTTATGCTGTCTGGGCAGACATTGCGCCGGCAGTAAAAACTGCTGAAAAATATCCAGCCGGCTTAGCTCTACCGGATAGGTTAATAGCCGCTCCTTGCTAAGCTGCGCTGCACTCACCTGCTGTTGCTGGCTAAGCGGATGCTGCTTGCTGACCACCAGTACCAACTCATAAGGGAATACGGCTTCAAACTCGATAGCCGCTTTTCGGATCGGATCCGGGGTGATCAGCAGATCGATCTCCTGATTAAACAACGCTGCCATGCCGCCGAATTGAAACTGTTGCCTCACATCGATATCCATCCCCGGCGCTGCCGCCAGAAAGGGTTTTACAACCTGCAGCAACCACTGATAGCAGGGATGGCACTCCATGCCGATATGCAGGGTACCGGCCTCATTGCTGGCAAACTGCTGCAGCTTTTGCTCCAGCCGTTCAAACTGTGGCAGTAAACGTTCGGCCTGGCTTAGCAGATAGCTGCCGGCCTGAGTCAGCCGCACCGAACGACCATCCTTATCCCACAGCGCGGTACCCGCCTGCTGTTCCAGTTTTTTAATGCTGTGGCTCAGTGCCGATTGCGTCAGATGCAGTGCCGTGGCGGCGGCTGTCACCGAGCCCTGGCGGGCTAACTCGCGCAGAATCGCCAGATGGATCCGTTCTATCATGATATTTATGATCTAATTTCATTGGTTGATGAAAATATACCATTTTTGTTCATTAAATAAAGTTGTTAATGTTTAGCCATCCAGATGGATATAAAAGGAAGGGCACAATGGCAATATTACACAACCTGGGTTTTCCGCGGATTGGCCGCAAACGGGAATTAAAAAAGGCGCTGGAAGCTTACTGGCAGGGCCAGAGCAGCGAGAGTGAACTGGAGCAGACCGCAGCACAGCTAAGAGCGCAAAACTGGCAACTGCAACAAGGTCTGGACTGGCTGCCGGTTGGCGATTTTTCGCTGTATGATCAGGTGCTGGATCTAAGTTTTACGCTTGGTAATATCCCGGCCCGACTGCAGCATTTAGCCGGTAGTGAGCTGGACAATTATTTCCGGCTGGCGCGCGGCCGCTCGGCACAGGACAGTGCGTGCAGCTGTATTCATGCCGGCGAAATGACCAAGTGGTTTGATACCAACTATCACTATATCGTGCCGGAGGTGACCGCCCAGACCGAGTTTTCGTTACAAAGCGGCCGGCTGTTACAGCAATTTCGCGAAGCGAAGGCGCAGGGCATTCAGGCCAAACCGGTGTTGATTGGCCCCTTAACATATCTGTGGCTATGTAAGGCCAAAGATCAGTCTGAGCCCCTGGCGCTGCTGCCACGGCTACTGCCGGTATATCAGCAGTTATTGCAGACACTGCAGCAAGCCGGGGCCGAATGGATCCAGCTGGATGAACCGATACTGGCAACAGAGCTTAGCGAGCCGTGGCAACTGGCTTTTGTTAGCGCCTATAGTCTGCTGGCAGAGGTGCCGGTTAAGCTGCTACTGGCCAGCTATTTTGGCCGGCTGGGAGCCAATTTACCCTTATTACAGGCGTTACCTGTTGCCGGCATCCATCTGGATGCGGTGCGGGGCCGCGCTGAGGTGCAGCAGGTGTTACAGGGGTTGGCGCCGCAACAGGTGCTATCACTGGGCGTGATCGATGGTCGTAATATCTGGAAAACTGATCTGACAGCCGTACTCGACTGGCTGGAGCCGATTGCAGCTTTGCTGGGGGAGCGACTGTGGCTGGCACCTTCCTGTTCCTTGTTGCACGTCCCGGTTGATCTGGACAGCGAGCAGAAGCTGCTGCCAGAGCTGAAAAACTGGTTAGCCTTTGCCAAGCAGAAGTTGCAGGAGTTGCAGATCCTGGGCTTGGCACTTAACCAGGGGCGGTTGCTGGTGGCAGAAGCGTTAATTGATAATGCGGCGGCGATCGCCAGTCGCCGTCAGTCTGCGCTGGTGCATAATCCGGCGGTGCAGCAGGCGCTACAGCAGATCCGGCCAGAGCAGGCACAGCGGCAAAGTCCTTATCCGGTAAGGGCGAAACAGCAAGCAGCACGTTTTTCCCTGCCACTGTACCCTACGACGACTATTGGTTCTTTCCCGCAAACGACGGCCATTCGTCAGGCGCGGCTGGCGCTGAAAAAAGGCACTATCTCGGCGGCGCAATATCGGGATCAGATGCAAACGGAAATTGCTCATGCGGTGGCGCAGCAGGAACAACTGGGGCTGGATGTGCTGGTGCATGGCGAGGCGGAGCGCAACGACATGGTGGAGTACTTTGGTGAGCAGTTATCGGGCTTTGCCTTTAGCCAGCATGGCTGGGTGCAATCCTACGGTTCGCGTTGTGTCAAACCCCCTATTATTTATGGCGATATCAGCCGGCCCCAGCCGATGACAGTGGCCTGGACCCAATATGCCCAGTCGCTGACCACTAAACCGATGAAAGGGATGTTAACCGGGCCTGTTACCATGTTGAACTGGTCTTTTGTGCGCGATGATCAGCCGCGGCAGCAAACCTGTCTGCAGTTGGCGCTGGCGATCCGGCAGGAAGTTCAGGATCTGGAAGCCGCTGGTGTCGGGATCATCCAGATTGATGAAGCCGCACTGCGTGAAGGTTTGCCACTACGGCAAAGCGAGTGGCAACAGTATCTGGACTGGGCGGTGTTTGCCTTTAAACTCTGTGCCAACGGTGTGGCTGACAGTACGCAAATCCATACCCATATGTGTTACTCCGAGTTTAACGACATTATCGCTGAGATCGCGGCGCTGGATGCCGATGTGATTACAATAGAAACGTCACGTTCCGATATGGAGTTACTGCGCGCCTTCGAGCACTTTGCCTATCCGAATCAAATCGGGCCCGGTGTTTATGATATTCACTCGCCCAATACCCCTACGACAGCGCAGATGGTTAAGTTGATGCAAAAGGCGGCGCAGCAGATCCCGGCGCAGCGGCTGTGGGTCAATCCGGACTGTGGTTTGAAAACCCGGCAGTGGAGTGAGGTATTACCGGCCCTGAAAAATATGGTTTCGGCCGCACAGCAGTTGCGTCAGGCCTCCTAGCAAAAAACAGCGGGGTTATCCCCGCTGCGTATTTTGTAATTGCGAATACTGTTTGCTCAGGATCTGCTGATACTGCTTAAAGCGCTCCTGCATCCGTTGCTCAAGGGGCGCACTTTGCAGCAGGGATAGCGCGTTGCGGGCTACCGGCAGGGTATCAGCACTTACGCCGGTACATTTGGTCATCGCTTGTAACAGGCTTAGCGCCAGCGCAGGGTTGGTGGGCATCTCCTTGCTGGCCCGGCTGAATATCAGTACTGCCTTGCCATACTCCTGCTGTTGGTAGGCATCGGTAGCTTGCAGGATCAGCTGCTTTAGCTGCTGATAGAGGGCTTCATAACGACGCTGTTCGGTATTCAGTAATAATCGTTGACTGTCGGTTAAAAAATTGGCCTTATCCAACTGTTTTCGAAGCAGGTTAACGTAAAATTGGCAGCCATAAATATCGCCCGTTTCAAAATAGGCTTTGGCCGCATCCAAACAGGTTTCTGGATGGTGCTCTTGCTCCGTAAGTTGTTGGTACTTAGCTAATAATTGCTTGGCTTCTGCGAGTTTACTTTTAGCGCAAAGCAACCTGACCTGCAAAATCTGTAAATCAAAGGCAATCAGTTCCGGGCTAAAGCGTTTTACCAGACTATCCAGTAATTTCCCGACATGCCCCAACGCATTGGCCCGGTCAATCGGGGCTTGCTGATTGGCATTATCAATAATACAGCGGGCATGATTCAGATAATTTTGTGCCGAGTCATGCATCGAGTGGCGGGCCAGACCGACAATTTTGTGGAAAATCCGGGCCGCGGCGGCGAAGTCATGGCAAAGTAGCGCGAGATTGGCCATGGTTTTCTGGCGGGGAATATTTTTCGGTGAGAGCTGGGTGACATACTGTAGAATGTCAAAGGCGCGCTTCAGATCGCCGCGCTGAAAGTACAAATGCGCCAGGTAGTCACGCGATTCGACAGCCGTTTCGTCATGTTCGGTTAGCTCAGTCAGTAGTTGCTCTGCTGCATCAAAACGCTGTTGTTGCAGAATGCTAATGGCTAACCCTAATTTGCTCCAGACGGGCTTGCGCTGGTTAACCAGTTGCTGGTAATAAATTTCCGCCTGCTGATAATCACCAGCCTGCAGCAAGAGCTCGCCTTTTAATCGCTCTGCTTGTAACTGGACTTCGTTTTGCTGGCGGATAATGGCATCGGCCTGGCGGCAGGCTTCGGCAAGATCGCCGCCCTGCGATGCCTGAAATATTTTGCGCAGCGCCATTTTTTCCTTCATTACCTTGACCATACGCTCTTTTAATACGGGGAAGGTAAAAGGCTTTAGAATGTAGTCATCCGGTTGCAGTTCGATAACCCCATGCACGATTTGGCGCTGACTTTCGGCACTGATAATTACGAAGCAGCACATGCTGTGCAACAATTGGCGGCTTTTTAAGGTTTCAAATAGTTGGTAACCGTCCTGACAATCGCCCAGATTAAAATCGCACAGGATAAAATCCAGCGCATGTTGCTCACAAATGCTAATGGCCTCAACAGCATCCTTGGCCTGATAAATTAATTTAAAGCCTATTTGTTGTAACATGCCTTTGATACTGGCCCGAACCGGTGCACAATCATCTACTAACAGCACTCTTCTGAGTGCAAGAAAATCCGGATCCATAACACTGTGTCCACTACTACTTTCGTTCTACTATGGCATAACTGATCGGAAAAACTAAGCCTGAAAACAGGTACGTGTTGTGGTTTTTTGTGGGTTACAGGTAAGAATTTATTAAATATAGGGAAAACAAAACTATGCTGACCATTATCCGCGATCCGCTGACCAGCCAGGCGATTAAGGATCTGCTGAGCGAACATCTGGCCGATATGTATGCGACCTCGCCGCCGGAAAGCGTACATGCCCTGGATTTGGAGCGGTTAAAAGCGCCGGATATTGTGTTCTGGAGTGCCTGGCAGGACGGACAGTTGCTGGGATGTATCGCGCTGAAGCGCCATGCTGCCACTATGGCAGAAATTAAGTCGATGCGTACTGCTCGTATTGCCCGCGGTAAAGGGGTGGCGAAGGCGCTACTGGCGCACTTAGAGCAGTTTGCCAAAGCCGAAGGCGTAACTGCCTTGTATCTGGAAACCGGCGCCGAACCTTATTTTGCGCCGGCGCGGCAGCTTTATCAGCAGCATGGCTATCTGCAGTGCGGGCCCTTTGCCGATTATCAACCGGACCCGCTTAGCGTTTTTATGCAAAAAGCCCTTTAATCCTGTTTTGGTACTGGTGCTGCCAGCTTTTTCAGCTGCGGCTCCGGCTGCTCGCTTAACGGTTGCAGCTGTGCTTCGATAGCCTGCTGCAGCTGTTGCTTGGGTGCATCAATTAGCTGCTGTTTTTGCGCATCAATGGCTTGCTCAAGTTGCTGCTTGGGTGCATCAATTAGCTGCTGTTTTTGCGCATCAATGGCTCGCTCAAGTTGCTGCTTGGGCGCTTCAATTAATTGCTGCTTTTGCGCATCAATGGCTTGCTCAAGTTGCTGCTTGGGCGCGTCAATTAACTGCTGTTTTTGCGCGTCTATCGCCTGCTGCAGCTGCTGTTGCGGCTGTGTAAGTAATTGTTGTTTTTGCTGTTCCAGTTGCTGTTGCAGTAACTGTTCCGGATTACTGGCCATTTTGGCGTAATCTACCAGCTCATCCGGCCACACTGGCAGCACAGCTTTCGCCTTTTTCTCCACCGCTTCGGCGAAAATCTCTGTAACACCGCCTTTACTGATTAATACCGCCATCTGATTGGTTTCGGCATTCCAGACAAAGCCTGCTTTTTCAGCCAGCTGCGGTAGCGGCGTATAGTTGGACGCAACATAAAACAGCGGCCCTTGCTGTTTGATCTCATCTGCCGTGTTCAGCAACGATACTGCCGTTTGGTAATGCTCGCCCAGTAAGGGTTCCAGCCGCTTTTTAATCAGCGGTTGCTCAAATAAATTCACTTCCTTGGGATCGAGGCCAACCATTGGCTTCATAATGGCCCACATCAGCTGGCCCTGTGGTGACAGTAACAAGGCTGGCGCGACGCAGGCGCTTAATAATAACGCCGCTAATAACAACAAGCTTAGGCGCACGGCTGCGCACTTGTTTACGACATAAGTGAACATAGTTTTTGGGTACCTGAATGGTGTTGGGATTGGGGTTGAATTGAGCCGGAACCGGATCGCGCGCACTCTAGCACGGCGCTGAACTTTTCGCCAGCGCTAGTACATTCAGCCCGATGCCTGCTGTTGCAGATATGCAATAAAGCCTCGCGCCGTCGCGCTTTGCGGGGTGTCACGACGCCAAACCACGTACCATTGCCGGACGATGGGAAAGCCGGCGACCTCCAGTATCCTTAGTCCATTTGTGGTGCTTGACCAGGCCGGTTGATTGACCGCCAAATCGGACAGCACCGCAATACCAAGCCCGGCCGCTACCGCATGTTTAATCGCCTCGTTACTGCCCAGGCTCATCACAATATTCGGCTGAAATTGTTGCTCGGCAAAAAACTGTTCTGTCACTTTGCGGGTACCGCTACCGGCTTCCCGCATTAACCAGCGTTCGCTGCTAAGTTCGTTTAGGCGCAACTTTTTATTGCTTAACGGATGGTTCGCCGGGGCTATGACAATCAAGTTGTTGGTTTGAAAGGCCTGGCTGTCCAAATCCAGCTCTGCTGGTGGTAGCATCATTACCGTCAGATCGTCCAGCCCCTGGCTTAGTCGCTGCACAATACGATCGCGGTTTTCGACACTGAGCTCAATTTCAATACCTGGATAGGCACGCGCGAAAGGGCCCAGCAGATCCGGGACAAAGTATTCGGCTGTGGTGACCGCGGCAATTTTTAGCTTGCCGCGCACCAAACCATGAATTGCCGCCAGCTCTGATTCCAGCCGCTGCCAGCAGCCAGCAAGCTCGCGTACCGTTTGATACAGCAGTTCGCCGGCCTGCGTTAAGCGGATCTGACGGCCACTTTGCTCAAATAAGGACTCGCCCAGGGTTTCTGCCAGCTCTTTCAGTTGTACTGACACCGTAGGCTGACTGACAAAGAGCTCACGCGCAGCCTGGGTTACCGATAACAAGCGGGCACTGGCTTCAAAGGCGCGCAGTTGTTGCGGCGTAATACGTTGAAAACGGGCGAGGGTACTGGCTGGCATCGCTAAGTTGGCTCTGGTTGGCTGATATATAGATTTTAAGCTATGGATAAGATTAAAACTAAATATTTTTCTTAATGATTTAACTGCTCTACAGTGCCGGCATAGCAACCACAGTCGGAGTAGTTCAGATGCAAGCTAAGCAACACCTAAACTCAGAGGCAACAGAGCAGTGCGAAAAGGTAGCGGTAACCGTCGCACTGGGCGATGGGATAGGGCCAGAAATCACCCGGGCCACGCTGGATATTTTGGCCGCTGCCGGCGCCAGAATTGCCCCTGAATATATTGATATTGGTGAGAAGCTTTATCTATCTGGTCACAGTTCAGGAATCGCGCCAGATGCCTGGGAATCGTTGCGCCGCACCAAAGTCTTTCTAAAAGGGCCTGTGACAACGCCAGCCGGCGATGGCTACAAAAGCCTTAATGTGACCATCCGTAAAACCCTGGGTTTGTACGCTAATGTAAGGCCCTGTGTCAGTTATGCCCCCTTTGTCGCAACCCTGCATCCTAAGTTGGACATCGTCATAGTGCGGGAGAATGAAGAAGATCTGTACGCGGGTATAGAACATCGTCAATCTGATGAAGTTTTTCAGTGCCTGAAGCTGATTAGCCGCCCGGGCTGTGAAAAAATTGTACGCTATGCCTTTGACTATGCCCGCAGCCATGGCCGGAAAAAAGTCACCTGCATGGTCAAAGATAATATTATGAAGATGACAGATGGCCTGTTTTATAAGGTGTTTCAGGAGATAGCCGCAGAGTATCCTGATATTGCGACCGAACGCTATATTATTGATATCGGCGCAGCCCGCTTGGCGACCCAGCCGCAACGTTTTGATGTGATCGTGACGCCCAATTTATATGGCGATATTTTAAGTGATATCGCAGCCGAGATGACCGGCAGTGTCGGCCTGGCCCCCAGCGCCAATATTGGTGAACAAATTGCCATGTTTGAAGCTATTCATGGCAGTGCGCCGGATATCGCCGGGCAGGGCGTGGCAAACCCCAGTGGCTTATTACTGGCAGCGGTAATGATGCTGGTGCATATCGGTCAGGCCGAGGTGGCAGCGCGCGTGCATAATGCCTGGCTGGCAACCCTGGAAGAGGGGATCCATACCGCCGATCTGCAGGGTGAGCAAAGCCAGCAAGTGGTTAGCACAGCAGGCTTTGCAGAGGCCGTCATTGCCCGGCTGGGGCGCTTGCCGCAGCGCTTTACGCCGGTGCAGTATCAGAGTCAACCGCGTCAGCCGGCAGTAAAGAGCCTGTATAAGCGGGCGACACCAGCGCATAAGGTACTATTGGGTGTCGACATCTTTTTGCATGAACGTAACTTTACACCGGAGCAGCTGGCCAGTCGTTTACTGGCACTGACTAAAGGTATCTTGCATCTACAGATGATCACTAATCGTGGCGTTAAAGTATGGCCGGAAGGCTTTCCGGAAACCTTCTGTACCGACCACTGGCGCTGCCGTTTTATGCCGGCCCAATCGACACAACTTACGCAACTGCCACAGGAGGTTAAACAGCAGGATATTGTGCAACTGCTGCAAACATTAACCCAGGCCGGGCTGGATGTGATGAAAACCGAGAACCTGTATAGTTTTAACGGTGAGCGCGGTTTCGCACTGGGGCAGGGGCAGTAGCCACGGTAAGATGGTTAATCCGGGGCAAGATATTAAAGCCTGCGTTGCCGCAGGCTTTAATCAGTAATGCTTTGCCACACCCTCACTAGACTCTGAATTGTCCGGCCGACTGCCCCAAACTCTGTGCCATACCAAGTAACTGGCGGGTGCTGCTGGCGACCTGGGAAATGGCGGTACTGTTTTCCTCGGCGGCGGCGCTAAGTCTGGAGATGCTATTTGCCAGAGTAGCGGATACCGTAGTTTGTTCTTCCGCCGCTGTTGCGGTTTGGGTCATTAAATCTTTTAGCACGGCCAGACGCTGATAAATGTCATTTACGGCGTTTGCCATCGCGTTAGATTGTTGTAGTGTTTGTTGAGCGGCTTCGCTGCAAAAGCCGCTGTGCGTCGCCAGAGACGCCGCTTTACCAGTTATGCCGTTGAGTACTGAAGATATCTCTTTAATCGCCTCCTGCACCCGAAAGGCCAGCTGCCTGACTTCATCAGCCACGACGGCAAAGCCACGACCATGTTCGCCGGCACGTGCAGCTTCAATAGCGGCATTTAATGCCAGCAAATTGGTTTGTTCGGCAATGCTGTTGATGACGCTAAACACCTGACCAATTTTGCGACTATCCTGGTCCAGCTCACCGACTTCGTGATGAATGTGGGCAAAGCGGGTCAAGGTTTGTTGTAAGCTTTCACTGGTAGCGTTGAGGGCGGCGGTAAGCTGTAGGCTGGAATTGTTGCAGCCTTTTACTTCATCGGCGGCATAGGCCGTATTTTTACCGATTTCGGCGGCGGCATAGCTCATTTCTTCAACTGCTGTTGCCAGCATATCGGTCTCACGGGCCTGCAGTTGGATACTGCCATCCGCCTGGGTAATGGCTGCTGAATTTTGGGTTGCAGTATTTTCCAGCTCCCGGCTGATACCCAGCAGCTGCGAAATCAAACCTTTAAGCGTATGTTGCATTTTTGCCAGCCAACCCATCACATGGCCGGGTTGTTCGGGTACCATTAACTCAGTGGTAAAGTCACCGGACGCGATGACACTGGTAAGCTGGCACATTTGCTCCGGCTCACCGCCAAGCGGCCTGATCACTAAACGACACACCAGCTCGGCGGCCAGAATCGCCAGCAGTAAAGCGGCCAGGCTAATACCAATGCCGGTAAATAGCATGCGGCGGGCTGGTGCTGCGATTTCGGCAACGTCAATTTCCGCCAACAGCGCCCAGCGTACACCGAACACATTCAGCGGGGCAAAGGCCGATAACACGGCATTGTTGTTGTAATCGATAACTTGCATAACGCCATTCTGCCCGGCTAGCGCCTCTCGTACCGCCTTGGTATCCACGCCGTTTGCGGCGACGGTACCACGAAATGAGGCCTGAATATTGCGTTGTTGCGGATCGAGATAGGAATCTGAGCGCATTCTGAAATCGCTGCCAACCAGATAGGTTTCGCCACTGTCACCCATACCTGCGCGAATTTGCATCACGCTATTAATCTTATCGATCGACAGCTGAGCGGCAACATAAACCCGCTCCTGATTAAGCATAATGGCTTTGCCAAGAAAGGCGGCGGCTTCATTATTCGAGGGGGCATAGGGCGAGAAATCTTCCATCAGCACCTGATTATCCTGAGCCCGCAGTTGCTGAAACAACCGGCCAAGACCAGAGTCGCGGTAGGGCCCATGTTGCAGATTGGTGTGCAGATCGGACTCTCGCGCCACAGTGTAAATAATGTCACCAGCACTGTTTATGACAAACAGATCATAAAATCCAAGCTGCTGATTAATAGCGCTAAAAAATGGCGTTAGACTCTCAGTTTGCTCCAACTGCGGTAACTCGGCCACCGCACTGGCCGCAACTTCTAATCCGGCACGAAAATCATGCAGCATGGCAGCGATATTTTGTTCTTTAATTTCCCGCACTGCGACTAAACGCGATTCGGCTTCGCGAAACAGTTCAGTGCGACCCAGCAGGGTAATCACGGTAGTGGCAACGAGTAGGGGTAACAGGACGATACTAAGGCTAATGATCTTTATTTTCTGACTAAAACCCATTTTCAACTCCCTGATGATACGTTTTAGATACCAGAAGAATAAAGCATTGTTTCTTTAAAATAACAATGATGCATAAAAAATTTAATTTTTAAAGCAGGAAGGTGCGCAGCCAGATGTCGCGGGAAAACGATATCGTTAAAAGATATTTAACTCTGGTTGTTGGCAAGAGTGATAATGATCTGTGCCCTAAACGTATGCCCTGAAAAGGCGCAGTTAAACCCCAGATGATGTAGCTCCGTAATGCGTTTTACGATTGACAGACCCAAACCTGAGCCTGTTAGATCCTGATGCCCGGGAGCGCGGTAAAAGCGTTGTCCCAGGACATCATTATCCACTGCGACTAAGCATTGATTCTGTATTGTCAGTACAATCTTATTATTTAAACCCGGCTCAAGGCGCAGTACTACCTCTGTATCTGCTGGCGCATACTTGGCGGCATTTTCAAACAAGTTACGCAGTGCTACCTGTAACAGTGTCGTGTCTACCTGCACTTGATAACCCGCAGCCCGGCAAGCAGCAAGATCGTCTAGTTGCCAGATAACTTTTTGCAGCAGCGCTGGAGCGACCTGGTGCAGGCTGGTTTCCAATAAATCTGCGAGTGGTTGCGGCCGCAACGCCAGTTTCGGGTGTTCTAACCGCGCCAGCGCCAACAGTTGATTGGTCAGATGGCTCATCCGTTCACTGCCTTGTTTAATTGCGGTCACCGCCGCATCCTGTTCCGCATTAAGTGCTGTTTGTGCCAGATTTTGGGCATACAAACTGATAATACTCAGGGGCGTGCGCAGTTCATGCGAGGCATCAGCAATAAAGCGTTTTTCGTGTTGCATATGCTGCTCAATCGCTGCCAACAGCTGATTAATAGCAGTGACAACCTGAGTCAGTTCAGCCGGCATTGGACTGACGATAGGTTTTAGTTGCTCAGGTTTGGTATGAGTGAGTTGCTGTTGCAGTTGTTTTAGCGGCTTTAAACCGCGCCGGACCAGGTAAAGGGTTAGCAGACTCAGTGGTAAGATTAAAAACAGAACCGGCCGGATCTGGGTTAGGGCGATGCTATAGCTCAGCTCCTCGCGCACCGCTTCGCGCTGACTGCTAACGATTTGTACCCCCAGCTCATCCAGACGCAGGGTAAAGTTGATCCACAGATCACCGTTCTCAGTGTGATATTCGCTAAAACCGGTTTTACGAACCGGCCGCATTGGCTGTTGCAGATTAGCGGTATGCAGAATCAACTGCTGCTCGTCACGCCAGATCTGGATCGCGATATTGCTCTCATATTTGTAGCCGGTAAGAAAGCGCTCACTAAGCTCAGCCTGGCCTTTAACCAGCTCGTCCAGATGCGCCACTGGTATCAGCACTGGTGTTTCCTGCTGTAATAATGTCGGATTAGCCTTTAGTACTCCTGCGGTTAAGCGGGCGCTTTGCGCCAACTGTGCATCAAATACTTCGTCTATTTCATGCAGGCTTTGCTGATAGCTGATATAGCCGGTCAAACTCAGGACGGCGATCACCAGTAAATTGAGTAATAGGACTAAGCGGCTTTGAATACTCAGTGGCTTCATACTTGTCCCGGTAACAGGTAGCCGATGCCGCGCACGGTTTTAATCAGCTCCGGGTGCAGTTTTTTGCGCAGGTTATGAATATGCACTTCAATGGCATTACTTTCGGTATCGCCATCCCAGCCCACACTTAGCTCTTCCAGATGCTGGCGGCTTAAAATCTTATCTTTGTGCTGCATAAAGTCTTTTAACAGTAAAAATTCGCGCCGGGTTAAATTCACGGTTTTCCCGGCATATTCGCAGCTATGTTTCACTAAATCGAGCAGCAGTTCACCATGCTGCAGCACATCATGCCGCCGCTCGGCTTTGCGGCGTAATAGCACCCGGATCCGCGCTTCCAACTCCCGCACATCAAAGGGTTTGACCATATAGTCATCAGCGCCGTCGTTTAACAGTTGGAGCTTAGTGTCAATTTGATCCAGCGCCGTGAGTACCAGCACCGGCAGTTGATGCTGCTGTGCGCGTAGCTGTTGTAAGATTTTGCCGGCAAAGCCATCGGGTAGGCCTAAATCCAGGATCATTAAATCAAACTCCGCATTATCCAGCGCCTGCAGTGCTTGCTTACCGGTGCGGCAATGTTCGGTTTGATAACTGGCCCGCGCCAAGGCTGTAACTATACCCTGTGCCAGTAAGTTATCGTCTTCTACCAGTAAGATCCGCATGCCATTTATCCGTTTACGGTCAGTCTGTTAACTATAACCAGATTAACCTCACTTACTTAAGAAATTCTTAAGTTTTCATCTCGTGCAGCAGTTAAATGACTAGCGGGGAATAATGCGGTCAGACGGTTATCCAAAGTTATCGCAGTAAATAGCAAATATACCGGCTAAGCCGGTATATTTAGAGGATATCGAGCCTTAACTTTTAATTTTGCTACGCGCTTTAGTCAGCGCCAGCTCAATCTCTTGCCGGCGTCCGGCATCGGCGTCTTCACGGCCGGGGCGCGGCGGCGCCAGCAAGGCTTTTTCCAGTACCGCCACGGCGGCCTTATATTCTTTTTGTTGCAGCAAGAAATCACCGTAAAAATAATTACTGTCGATACCGTCAGGGTTAACCTCCAGGCCTTTTAGTAAATATTCGCGGGCTTTTTTATCGCTACCAAAGCCGACAGGCCAACCTGGAACCTGATAATACAGTGAGCCCAGGCTGGTATAGGCCGAGCCATCCAGCGCTTTCTCATCCTGCTTTAGCGCCTGTTCAAATAGCTTTTTCGCGGTTTTGACTTC
This sequence comes from Alishewanella sp. BS5-314, assembly GCF_025377695.1. NCBI lineage: Bacteria > Pseudomonadati > Pseudomonadota > Gammaproteobacteria > Alteromonadales > Alteromonadaceae > Alishewanella > Alishewanella sp. BS5-314. The sequence goes on along the minus strand of NZ_JACEHJ010000002.1, from coordinate 1,428,557 downwards.
GCTAAGCGCATCCAAACCGCCGACACTGCCGGCATAGGTGGCGCGGATAATACCTTCCCAAATCAGGTAGCGGGCATCCTCAGGGTGGGCTTTTACGGCGGCCTGGGCGGCGCTAACCAGTTCGGCAAAGGCTTGCTGCTGGGTTTTACCACTTTGCTGATACTTTACGCTGGCCCATTGTTGTTGAATCTGACCTAGTTCGCTTGGTACTGCGGAAAGCGAGCTTTCGGCCTGTACTGACCCCAGCAGTAAGCTGGCGCTGAGTAAACTTAGGGCAATCAGTGAAGAGGTTTTTTTCATTTGCATGCTCCTTTATCGCTGGCAGGGACGCTTTTCACTTCAGCCAGCGCATTGTGGGTTAACCCTGGGGCTTGCCGTCGGGCGAATTGTTTGATGGTCGTCAGTTGTTTGCGTAGTGCTTTATCCAGTAAGGCTGGCAGCAGCGCATTTAGCCGGATAAACAGTCGCTCCGGCATGCCAAGGTTCTGATCCTGCATCTGTTTTGCGATTAACTGGTTTAGAATTTGGGATGCGACCCACTCAGGTTGATCGGTTTTGCTACCCAGCGCCTGATTCAGCTGCTGTGCTGCCAGGGTGTTCATACTGGTTTGGGTAGCCCTGGGTGCGATATAGCAAAACTGCAGAGCGGTATCGGCCATTTCCCGGCGTAGCGCCTGCACAAAATGCTTTAGCGCGGCTTTGCTGGCGCCATAGGCGGCATAGCCCGGATAGCCGATGGCACCCAGTGTCGAGCCGACATAAACTAAGCGTGCCTGAGGTGTAAGCCGGGGTAACAGGGCGCGGGTAAGTAGTATTGGCAGTAGCGTGTTAAGTTCAAATAGCCGCTGTATTGCTGTTGGCTCCTGCTGTCCAAACAACGCAAAATCGTTATAACCTGCGGCGAAGATCACACCATCGAGCTTGTCGGGTAGCGCCAGCAGTAAATGCTCGCGACCCGAAGCATCACTAAGATCGGCGGCCACACACTGGGTTTTAGTGGCCAGTTGCGTTGCCAACCGCTGTAGCGGTAACAGATTGCGCCCGGTAATAATCAGGTTCGCGCCCTGTGCCGCGAGTTGTTTCGCCAGTGCGGCACCAATACCGCCACTGGCACCTAGCAGCAGTAGTGTTTGGCCCTGTAGGGCAGCGGCGCTCATGCCGCCGCCTTAGCCGCAGGCGCTGCTTCAATACTGCGAAAGATATTGCCATACAGCTGATAGAACACTTTAGCAGCATGCACAATCGCTTGCTGATCGGCTGCATCGCTAATGGTGTCCATAAGTTTTTCAAAAAAGCTCAGATGTTCAATATCCAAACTGCCGTGCGAGCGTATATAACTAAAGGCTTTATTGGGTAACTGTAGCTGCTGCTGAATAATCTCAGCGGCGCCGGTGGCGAGGTTAACGCTAGTGCCTTCCAGTACCAACACCATGCCAAAAAAGGCCAGCGGGTTGCCTCGCAGCACAGTGTCATAGGCGTAGGAAACCATCAGTTCGGTGGCAAGGCGCGGTGTGCCGTGGCGTACTTGCTCTTTGTCGGCGCCGGTTGCTGCAAGATCATTCAGCACCCATTCCTGATGACCCAGCTCTTCTTCGATATATTCAGCAATGGCTTCGCGGTAATATTCCTGGGCACTGCTTAGCCTGCTGCCAACGGCCATCAGTAATGGCACTGTGTGCTTAACATGATGGTAAGCTTCCGTTAAAAATGCCTGATACTCGGCTAGCGTAAAGCTTTGTTGCTTAAGGCAGCGCTGGATCAGCGGTGCACTTAACAGATACTCGCGTTCGGCCTGGGTTTGCTCAATTAATTGCTGATAAAAGCTCATCGCGATGCTCCTGGTTTAGCGGCACAAGCACTGGCTCTGCCGTTGTTGGGGTAAGGTGGTAAAGTTGCTCAATAGGTTGTTGGTACCGCGCCAGAATATGTTGGCGGCGCAGCCGGCCGTTGTCGGTAAGTTGCTGGTTTTGGCCGCTAAAAGGTTCATTTAGCAGCAAGACGGTACGAATTTGCGCATAATCCGGGAGCCGGGCGTTAAGCGCCTGCAACTGGGCACTGAGCTCCGTCAACTGCCTGGCCGACCGCGGCACTATCAGTGCACTTAACCAGGGCTTGGCATCACCGCATACCATGGCCTGGGCGATCGCCGGGCAAAGCTGTAGCTCAGCTTCCAGCCATTCCGGCGAGATATTACGGCCAAAGCTGCTGATCAACAGTTGTTTGTTGCGCCCGTCAATTTTCAGATAACCTTCGCTGTCCAGTTGCCCCAAATCGCCTGTCGCTAACCAAGAGTCGGCGTCGCGTGCGGCTTCGCCTAAATAGCCGGCATAGAGCTGACCTTGTACTTCAATCTGGCCCGCGTTAATCCGCAGTTGTATATGAGGTAGCGCTTTGCCGACGCTACCGGGCCGATTCGCAGCAGGTAAGTTTAAAGCCACCACTGAGCCAGCTTCGGATAAACCGTAGCCCTGATAGACAGGTAGCCCTAGCTTGGCGGCCTGTGCCAGTAATGCCGGTGCGCAGTGCGCACCACCAACGGCAATAAAACGAAAGCTGGCTGCCAGTGCCGGTTGCTGCTGGCAAATCAACAGCAGCGCCTGCAGCAACTGTGGCGTAAGGATCAGGCTGTGCGGCTGGTACTGCGCCAGGCTTTGTGCCAATTGCGCTGAATCGAGCTTTGAACTTCCGCTCAAACCGCTTTGCGATTCGTTCAGCACAATAATTTGCTGCCCCAGAGCCAGAGGTAAATACACACCGGCCTGATTTTCCAACAGGGTAGATAAGGGCAGCAGACAGTAATGTCGCAGTTGTTGCTGTTGTGCCTCTGCACTAAATTCTGCGCCTAGTGCTTTAACTAATCCGGCTAAGGTCGCCGCTTGCTGTGCCCAGCTTAAACATACGCCTTTCGGGCTGCCGGTAGTGCCAGAGGTAAAGGTCACTTTACCGCTGGATATTGGAAAGGTTGGCACTTCGTGAGTACCTGATTGCGGCACCTGCCGATACCATAAACCTGGCACTGCGCAGGCTATGCTGCCGGCAAGTAGTTCGGTCTCCAGTACGATCTCGATCGCGGCGGTATCAAGGATATAAGCTTGCTGCGCCGCTGAGAAAAAACGTGGTAGTGGAACACAAACTTTGTCGCTCACTGCCAGCGCTAAATCGGCAATAATCCAGCTGATGCTGTTCGGGCCGCTAATGACAAAGCGCTGTGCCGGCAGTTGTTGCAGCCAGTTGGCCAGTTGAGATACCTGTGCAGCGAGTTGCTGATAATTCAGACTGTGTTGGCCGTCAGTTAACGCCGGGCGGTCGGCAAACTGGCGCAGGCTGGGAAAATCCAAAGGTACTGACTTAGTCATGACCAGCCTCCGTTAGCCGCGCCAATTGCGGTTGCAGCTCAGTCAGCTGTGGAGCCAGTAACTGCTGTAGTAACTGATAGCGCGGCAAGCGCCGGGCACTGGCTATGGCCGGTAAGGTCATACCTGCCATCACTTGCGGGTGTTTTTGGTAGTACGCGCCCCAGGATTGGGGCTGCTGCAGCTTATCGGCATTGGCTGCGGCTAACAGTATCGGTTGATAATGTAGCTTGCTTAACAGGGATTGCACTTCATCAGTTGCGGTAAAGGTTACCCAGCGAAAGCGGCTAGCGGCAATCAGTTCACTCAAGGCAACCATTAGCAGCAAGCTGCTGCCAGCGCGTGCCGATACCAGATTGCCGATTTCCAGAATTTGCCCGCGTTTTACCTCTTGCCCGGATTGTTCTGACAGCAGCTGTTCAATCTGCTGTGGCAGATATTGCTCCAGAAACAGCGGGCCCTGCGTTGCGGCCTGTAACCCGACCGCTGCGGTCAGGGCTCCGGCGCAGCGTAAACTTAGCAATTGCGGCAGAAAGTAGCAGATTTCGGCCTGATGCTTGCGCTGAAACTCGCGGGCAATAAGGGTTTCTACTTCAGCGCGGCCATCGGCTTGTCTTGCCAGCAAAGTCAGTTTACTGGTCATATTTCCCAGGCTACACAGCAGCGGCATAGCGGCAGCGGGTGGTGCCAGTAATAAGGGTTCAGACATAAGACGCTCCGGTTTAACCTCGATGCTGGCAGGTTAGGTGGCGAAGCTTAAGAAAACATTAAGCAGCAAAAATGCTGAAAAATTATTTCGGTGTTGATTAGGGCGTGTTGACGTTTGCTGCTTATTTTTGCAGCTGTTTGGCTGGTGTTTATACAAGGCAGAGCTTGTGATGTGTAGTTATTCTACATGAACAAGCGATAACGCAGTAGAAACGCCAGCCAAACGCTGCCCGAAGGGTTCACGCTGGCGGCGCTTTGCTCTTTGTCACTCGTCACTTATTTAGAATAACTAAACTGCGCTCCTCGTTTCGCGATCAAAGCGCCGCCAGTGTGAACAAAATCTAAGCAGTAAACATCAACACGCCCTAAGAGTGAAGGAGCAGGTGTGGCGAGATATAGGTTGTGTCGGCAAAGCAAGCGGGTAGCAGACTACCCGCACTGAGCTTAGAAGCGGTAGATAATCCCCAGCGATAAGCCGGTGCTATCTTCACCGGCGATCGCCGGTAACTGAGTGCCGCGGCCGCCGCCAGAGATGCGGAAGGCGGCATTGTCATCATTACTGGTGATACCGTAAACGGCATAAAGCACTAACTCACGGCCAAAATTACGGTCTACACCCACAGCGAATAACGTTGCGCCGCTGTCTGCCGTATCGTTGTCGCCGGTTTGATAAACCTGGCCGCGCCAGACATAGTTACCTTGCTTATAGCTGGCACCAACACCATAAACATTGCGGTCGCCACCCGGAATATCCTTGGCGCTTTGCCACAATGTCGTCAGGCGGATGGCATCCGTAATATCATAGTAAGCACCCAGGCGGATCGCCTGCGGATCTAAACCATCAGTGCCTTCAAAACGCTCAAAGGCCGCAGCTAAATAAATGCCTTTTTGCTCATAGGTAATGGAGCTGCTGTAAGACTCGCGCAGATTATCTACGGTAGCGCCGGTATTGTTATGCGGCGTATAGTGAAAGGCAAAGGTCAGGTTATTGACGGTCGGGCTTTGATAAGCCACACCATTTTTAAAGCGCTCGTCAAACACATTACCAATGGTTCCGCCACTAACCCGACCGATGTTACGGATATCACCCACCCGATCACCAAACTGATCGACCTTGCCGCGCAATACTTTTAGCGGCGTATCGAACTGACCAATTTTTACTGTACCAAAATCGCCACGCAGGCCGACATAAGAATCGCGATCGGCAAAGCTACCGGCACCCTCATCGATACGAATGGTTTGCTCAAGCTGCACAAAGGCCTCTAAACCGCCTTCCAGTTTGGTGCTGGCACGAAACCCCAACCGGCTTGAGTTACTGGAAACGTTGGTACCGCTGTCGACGCCATTATCCAAACGGTCCAGCGAGAGATGCGCCAGACCATAGATCTCGACGTTATTGGCCTGAACAGTGCCCACAGCCAGCAAAGATGCGGCCAGTAAAGAGTATTTAAACAGTTGCATATTTTGTTTTCCTGAATTTATGTTTTATTTGGGCTATTTTGCTGTTGTCTTATTACTGTAATATTCTTTTTTTAAAGGGTCTACTAAGATTCCAATTCTATTTTGATATAAATTAAAACCCTTTCATATTCTGGTTGGCGCTTAGGCAACAATGCTGCGTTGCTGGCTTTTCGCCAGGCTCACGGCCTGGTTAACACTAAAATAAATGCGCTGTAACTGCTGGGCATTATTCAAGCTAAAACAATAGGGTAGTGGTGCACTATCCAGCTCGCTGTATGGGATATAGCTATCTATTGGCAACACAAAAAGCCCAAAATACTCCAGCAGCGGCCGCAGTTGTTGCTCGGATACGTTTGAATAAAGCAAGTTTCCGGTTGTGCACTGCAGCGCAATTTTATTGCGCAGCGCTGTCGGGTCCAGTAAATCAAAGATGTGTTTAAATAATCCCGGTAGCCCCTGATGAAAAATTGGGCAAATAATAATTATTAAATTTGCATCCAGTAATTGCTGGCAGGCATCTAAAGCATGATCCGGCAACTGCTGTAATGTGGTGGCGCTGCCCAGCAAATTGCCCCAGATACTGAGATCAAACAGGCTGTGCTGTACTGTTGGATACTGCATCAGGGCCGCCTGATAGCGTTTAGCTATGGCGAGGCTTCTGGTACCTGGTAAAGGGTCACCAGAGACAACGACGGCTTTCATATAAAGGCACCCAGATCCGGCCATGCTGGATCGTCTTGCTGCGGCCGGCCGAGATAATCTTGTTTACCGATGGCAACGCCATTGTGGCGTAAGATGTTATACGCCGTGGTCACGTGAAAATGAAAATTAGGTACGGCATAAAACAAGATATAGCCCAGGGCGCTGTATTGTTCTTCAAAGGTTGGCGGTAATAAAAAGTCTTTCTCTGCGCCACTGTTTACTTGCCTTGGTGCGACACTGATCAGAAAACTGAGGGTGTGATTAACCCGGGCAATATGCTGCTCCATAGTGATCAGTGGCTCGGCAAAGTCTGGTTCAGTGATGCCGGAGAGCTGGGTAATGGTTTCGGCAGCAATTTCCGCTGCGCGAACAATTTGTTTCGATAATTCAAACATATCCGGGTACAGCCGGCTTTGTAAAAGCAAGGCTGCCGGGTAACCTTTTAGCTGTGCCTGGTAGTTGGCTTTACGTAGCAGACGGGCAAGATTGGTCAGGCTGCGGCTAAAAACGGGGGTTGAGATATCGTTTAAGCTGATCGTCATTCGAAAGTTCCTTCTCAGGCCAGGCCTTACCGGTAAAAAACGTGGTATCCAACACGGATACCACGGGATAAAACTACCAAGAGGGTGTAGAACAGGACTACAACTACAGCTTAATATATTCCTTAGTTAGATCAAATCAATTATAAATAACCAAATGGAATAACTAATTCAGGAAAGTTTGCTGCTTAAATCAGCCCGCTCAGCGCCTGATTCAGATCAGCAATTAAGTCGGCCGGTGCTTCTACGCCGATACTTAAGCGGATTAAATCATCGCTAACACCAGCCGCCAGACGTTGTTGCGGCGTCATAGCGGCATGGGTGGTACTGGCAGGGTGGCAAGCCAGACTCTCCAGATCACCAAGGCTTACGGCTTGGGTAAATAATTGCAGCTGGTCCAGAAAACGGGCGGCGCTGTTAAAGCCGCCATTAATTTCAATACTGATCATGCCACCATAGGCGCCTACCGTATCGGCCATCACCTGATGGCCGGGATGGGTATGCAGGCCCGGATAAATCACGTTTTTAACAGCAGGGTGCTTAGCTAAAAAAGCGGCAACTTCTGCTGCTCCGGCAAGATGGGCATCCATTCTAAGCGTCAGAGTACGCAAACCCCGCTGCAGTAAGTAAGCCTCTTGTGGGCCGAGCGCAGCCCCCAGATGTTTTAATGCAATATTCCGCACGCTTGGCAATAACCGGCTGTTACCGGCAACCACGCCGGCAATAATATCACCGTGCCCGCTCAGGTATTTAGTTGCACTGTGGATCACCAGATCGATGCCATGTTTTAGCGGCTGAAACAAATACGGGGTCAGAAAGGTGTTATCACACACTGTGATCGCGCCGGTTTTAGCCGCTGCCGCCAGCACTTTTCGGTAGTCGAACACTTTCAGATTCGGATTGGTGACCGGCTCGAATAAGATGACTTTGGTTTTGGGGTTAATGTTGGCCAGTAATTCATCGTCAGATTGGTAGGAGCTAACCGTGACGCCGGCACGGCTCAGTGTATTAACCAGAAAGGCCGCGCTACCACCATAGACGGGTTCAAGTAAGGCGACCTCATCACCCTGACTGGTCAGCGCATAAAAGACACTACTGACAGCGGCCATACCGCTGGCTACCGCCACCGCTTCATCGGCGCCTTCCAGCATGGCCAGTTGCTGTTCTAAGGCCATTAAAGTCGGATTCCCCATTCTGCTATAGATAAAACCGGCCTGTTCGCCGGCAAAGCGGGCTTTACCGTCTGCGGCGCTACCATAACTAAAGGTGCTGCTTTGGTAGATGGGGGTTGTCAGCGCGCCACTGGTGTTATAGCTATCAGCCTGAGCATGAAGTAATTGAGTTCTAAACTGCATAATTAAGTTCCGGGATGATCGGGGACTGAGGTAATGCTGCCGAATTTGCAGCGGTAATATCCGGGTAGTGCAAGGCCGCTACGTCCGGATGGGAGCGTAAACGTCCTTTTAGTACATTTTGGCCAACCTGATAAAAGAGTGGGTTTAGTGGATCACTGGCCGGGCCTTTGGCCCGCAATGCCAACTCATCAGGCAGTGGCAAAAGCGGCACCGTAGCATCGAGCTGCGCTGCCATAAAAAAGGCACAGGAATAGCGTTCGATACCTGCCGGTGGGCTAAGCACACGGTGGTAAGTTGCACGCAGGTAACCATTTGATGCCAGTTCCAATAGCTCACCAATATTAACAACAAAGGCCCCGGGCAGGGGCGTTGCCTGTATCCAGCCTTGTTCGGTCAGGACCTCCAGGCCACTGTGTTCATCCTGCAGTACCAATGTCAGATAGCCTGGATCTTTATGCGCGCCGACGCCTTGTTTACTTGTCGTACTGGCCTGGCCGGGATATCGGATTAACTTCAGGTGCTGGTAGGGGCCCTGACTGATGGTGTGATCAAAGGCCGAAACCGGCTGCTGCAGCACCAGCGCAAAGGCGCGCAGTAGCGTCACCGTAAGTTCGCTTAATTGCTGCTGCCAGCTTAACAACTGGCTGCGCATTTGCGGTAAGCTAGCGGGCCACTGATTCGGGCCATAAAGACCATACCAGGCAGGTGCGGCGGCCACGCCGGGGCGGGCAGGCTGCTCCGCCATAATATCAAATTGCTCGCGGTAGTCAGCCTTACCCAGCGTGAGTTCATCTCCCAACCGGGTGTAGCCGCGAAAATGTGGCGAATGCCGCATTTGTACCGCTAACTTTGAGGGTTCAGGTAAAGCAAAAAACTGCTTCGCCAAATCCAGAATAGCGGTTTGTTGGCTGACGGCAATACCGTGGCCGGTTAAATAAAAAAAGCCAGTTTCACGCGCGGCTTCACCCAGCTCATACAGAAATGCCCGTCTGGCATCACCGCCCGCATGCCATTTTGTTAGATCTAAAATTGGGAGTTGTTGCATCTGATCAATCCACAGCGTTGACAATTGCTGCTGAGTGTAGATTCCGGAAAGAGGATGGAGAAGAATCATATAACTATTAGTTATAGCAATAAGAAATATCAGGATGTTTTGGCATATAAGCGGCCAGAGGTGTAGAAGTCTGCTCTGGCCCGAAGTCTGACCAGAGCAACGGTGGCAGCGTAGCGCTAAGCTGCGCTATAACGTTGTCTCAGCCACCATCCGGCAAACAAGCCAAGGCCACAACAGAGTAAAAACACCCACCCAGATAAAGCAGATGCCATAATGCCGGACAATAGCACGCCGACGGTACAGCCGAGTGCCAGCATGGCGCCAAAGCCCATTAGCACGCCACCGGTAATTAGCCGTGGTAACTCCCGTAGTTTCGGCAAGCTGGGTTTAAATTCGCCGGCGGGCAAGGCGGCAGCCAGGGAGCCGGCAATTAACGCCAGAATAAAAACGCCATTGTTACTTAACAGGGTCTCCTTAACTACCGTTGCGCAGCCCCGTAGCGTATCCAAGCCTTCCAACCGGGACGGAAAGCTACTGAGTTGTCCGCCCAGGCTGCGGCTGATACTGCCCAGTTCGGCCGTTACCCCCAGCGGCGCCACGCGTAAGTAAGCCAAAGTCGCGATAAAAGCCACCAGGAGCCCGCCGATAAAAGCAGGCCAGCGCGCGACAAACAGCCGTTGATAAAGTGTTGTAACCTGGGCAGGACGATCCTTGGCCAGTCGTAGCAAGCCACTGGCGAGCAGCGCCAGTACTCCCAGTTGTAATATCAGCGAGCCAGCATAGCCCAGCTGCGCCGGTAGCCAGATAACCGTACTTTGCTGCACAAAAGCCGAGTAAAGCGTATTCCAGCAGTAAAAGCCCAGCAGAAACCCCAGTATTACCGCCGGAAGCACAATTAAACCACTAAAGGCGCCTTCGCCAAGCCGGTAAAGTACTGCACTGATGCAAGAGCCAGCCAGGGCCATACCAACACCAAAAGCGCCCGCACCTATGGTTAATGCCCAACTAACTGCACCGATGTGCGCGCCGGGTGGTAAGCGACCAGCGCTGGCATCTGGCACGAAAATACCAAACACCGCGTGATACCCGACCAAACCCAAGGCTAAAGCGGTAATGATCCCGAGTAAGCCCTGCGCCTGACGTCGTTCGATAAAGTCGCGGCTAACACAGTAAAAGCAAAAACGACTACGCTGTAATACATAGCCGAAGGCGGCGCCGCAAAGTAAAGAAAAACTTAGCTGGCGGTTTTGCTGCTCAAGGTAATAAGCAAGCAAGCCGAGGATTAGAACAATGATGCAACTGACCAGCCAGCGCAGCCCGGTTTGACGTATTGTAAGTGGTGATACCTGCTCCACACAGACTCCCGAATTCCTGAAAAACCTAACGCAAAAAGGGCCTGCCGGCCCTTTGTCAAAAACTGCTGTAGCTTACTTACCGCCCCAGATGGTACCGGCGATATTTACTACCGGTACGCCGACACTGTTACCGTACTCCGTCCAGGAGCCGTCATAGTTTCGTACGTCGTAGCCCAGAATTTTCTTCAGTGCAAACCAGGTATGGCTTGAGCGCTCACCGATCCGGCAATAAACGACTATCGGTTTGCTGCCATCAATACCCACGCTGGCGTACAGTTTTTGCAGTTCTTCTTTGGATTTAAAGGTGCCGTCAGCCGCCACCGCCTGTACCCAGGGCACATTTACTGCGTTAGGAATATGACCGGCACGAACAGCGGTTTCCTGTACGCCGGCCGGCGCAAAAATTTTCCCCTCGTACTCATCTTTAGACCGAATATCTACCAGGCCATAGTTTTTACGTCCCTCAGCAATATCCAGAACATCTGTTAGCCGGGCACGCAATGCCAGATCCGGCTCACCAACGCTGATATTGCCGGCTTTGGCCTGGCGCTGCACAACGCTTAGCGGGCGTTTTTCAGCTTCCCATTTGGCGCGTCCCCCGTCTAACAGTTTGACATTGGGGACCTGATAGATATCAAAAATCCAGGCTCCCCAGGCAGCAAACCAATTATTGGTATCGCCATACAGTACTATGGTGCTGTCGTTTGAGACACCGGCATTGCGAAGCAGCTGCTCGAAGCGCGCTTTATCGACGATATCCCGTTTCACCGTATCGACCAGGTCGGTGTGCCAAACCAAATTTGCTGCCCCTTCGATATGCCCCCGCTCGTACACTCCCGGATTAACGCTGACTTCCAGGATCCGGACTTTGGGGTTCTGCAGATTTTGCTCTAACCAGTCGGTACTGACCAGAAAATCAGAGGCCAGACTGTACCAGCTAGTGACCGTCAGCAGGCTGACGGTCAAGGTTTTTGCAAGTAGATGTTTAAGTGCCATGGTTATAGCTCCGTGCTGTCGTATTAAAAATGTGCAATAGCAGTCTAGAAGGGCAAACAAGAAAACCACAAAGAATAAAAGTATCTAACTAGTGCCAAAAAAGCATATCGCTGCCGTGTTGGTAGCAGGCTGAGGTTTTGGCTATCTATATATCCAGATGGAATAGAAAAGAATTAAATCGAATTTTCTGGTTATGGAAGTTCTGGTTACTATCATCGCAGCTTCGATAGTGTGGAGAGAGCGAAATGAGTGAAGCAAAGAAGCAGATCGAGTCATTAGAGCCGTTGGTTGCAGTGATAGAGCAGTTGCTTGGCAAAATTGAGTTTGGCTCAGTAGAGCTGATTTTTCATCACGGCAAGCTGGTTCAGTTAGAAAAGCACGAAAAGGTGCGCTTTGAAAAGCATTAGTCATTAAACGCTAATAGACAAAACATCATGCTGACCGGATTACCGGAAGCGAAAAAACAAAAATCATAATTTTGAGGACATCAGCATGAAACCTATCTTTAAAACAGCAAAGAAAATTGCTATCGGCGTGGCGCTGGCTGCCAGCAGCTTCGCGGTAACTGCGACAACATTACTTAATGTATCTTATGACCCCACCCGTGAGTTTTATCGCGAGTATAACCAGTTGTTCGGCCACCACTGGCGTGCCCAGGGCAACAGCGCCGTCACAGTGCGTCAGTCGCATGGTGGTTCCGGCTCGCAGGCACGATCTGTGATTGATGGCCTGGATGCCGATGTGGTGACATTGGCACTGGCCTATGATGTGGATGCACTGCGCACCCAGGGTAATTTGATCCCGGAAAACTGGCAAAGCCGCTTGCCGCTAAACAGCTCGCCTTATACGTCGACCATCGTTCTGCTGGTACGCAAGGGTAACCCAAAGCAGATCAAAGACTGGGATGATCTGGTGCGGGATGATGTACAGGTTATTACACCCAACCCGAAAACCTCCGGTGGCGCCCGCTGGAACTATCTGGCGGCCTGGGGCTATGCACTGAACAAGTACGGTTCGGATGATAAAGCGTACGAGTTTGTTGAGAAAATTTATAAGAATGTGCCGGTACTGGATCCTGCCGCCCGTGGAGCAACCAATACCTTTGTGCAGCGCCGCATTGGTGATGTGTTTATCGCCTGGGAGAATGAAGCCTTTTTAGCCGTTGAGCAATTGGGGCGCGGTGAGTATGAGATTATCGTTCCCAGCAGCAGTATTCTGGCAGAACCACCGGTAACCGTTGTCGATCGCAATGTGGATCGCAAAGGTACCCGCCAAGCCGCCGAAGCCTATCTGAATTATTTATACAGCGACGAAGCCCAGCATCTGGCTGCCAAACATTTTTACCGCCCGGCTAAGCCTGAGATTGCCAAGCAATATCTGGAGAAGTTTCCACAAGTTAATTTCTTTACGGTAGATCAGGTTTTTGGTGGCTGGGATAAGGCACAGCAAACGCACTTTAATGATGGTGGCCGTTTCGATGCCATTTTAGAAGCGATAGCACGCTCACGCCGTTAACTAAGCATGGCGCCCCGGTTATGCCGGGGCCTGTTATTTGTAATTATAGGTGTCAATAATGAGTCAGGCCGCTGTGCGCTCCGTGATCCCGGGCTTTGGTATTACCCTTGGCTTTTCGGTGTTATATCTGAGTTTATTATTTTTATTACCGGTCGCCGGGTTAATCCTCTTTACGTTTAAGATGACCTGGCCGGAGTTTTGGGCGGCCATCAGCCACCCCCAGGTTGTGGCTTCTTATAAGTTGTCGTTTGGCGCATCCTTTATTGGGGCAAGTATCAATGCCGTGTTTGGCACCTTAACGGCCTGGGTGTTGGTGCGCTACAGCTTCCCGGGGAAAAAAATTGTTGATGCGCTGGTGGATCTGCCTTTTGCCTTGCCAACTGCAGTGGCAGGGATTGCGTTGGTTACCCTGTATGCCAGCACCGGTTGGGTAGGGCAATATCTGGATCTGTTTGGGATCCGGGTGGCATACAGTGAGGTTGGCGTCATTATTGCGCTGACCTACATTGGCTTACCTTTTGTGGTACGCACTGTCCAGCCGGTATTGGCTGATTTTGAGAAAGAGCTGGAAGAAGCCTCAGCTGCGCTGGGTGCCAGCCGCTTAACCACCGTCAGGCGGGTAATTTTGCCGGCAATTTTACCGGCGCTGCTGACCGGCTATGCACTGGCGTTTGCCCGCGCGGTTGGCGAATACGGCTCGGTGATCTTTATCTCTGGCAATATGCCTTACAAAACCGAGATCACGCCTTTACTTATCGTAGCGAAAGCTGAGCAATACGACTATAACGGTGCTGCTGCTATAGGTGTGGTCATGCTGTTTGCGGCCTTTGTGCTCCTGCTGCTGATTAACGGCCTGCAGTGGTGGACCAGTAAGAGAGCCTAAGATGACAGAATTGGTATTAACAAAACTTGAGCAGCCGGCGCGCGCCGTGCCAAAAGCCACCGCCGAACCGCTGTGGGTAAAATGGACGCTGATTGGCGTTTGTCTGGTGTTTTTAAGCTTATTCCTGGTGCTGCCTTTATCAGTGGTGCTGTTTGGTGCCTTTGAACTTGGTCTGCAGGTCTGGTGGGACGCGGTCAGTGAGCCGGATGCACTGGCGGCAATCCGCCTGACGCTGCTGGTGTTGTTGATCGTGGTGCCGCTTAACGCCATCTTTGGCGTTGCTATTGCCTGGGCTATTGCCAAGTTTGAGTTTAAAGGCAAAACCCTTCTGATCTCAGTAATCGATATGCCCTTTGCTATTTCGCCGGTGGTGGTTGGCTTAATCTTCGTTATTTTGTTTGGCTCGCAGGGCTGGCTTGGTCCTTGGTTGGCGGCACATGACCTGAAAATTGTCTTTGCGATTCCCGGCATTATTATCGTGATCTTGTTTGGCACCTTGCCGTTTGTGGCACGCGAGCTAATCCCGCTAATGCAGCAACAGGGTAAGGAAGAGGAAGAGGCGTCACTAACCTTGGGGGCCAGTGGCTGGCAAACGTTTTGGCGGGTCACGCTGCCCAATATTAAATGGGGCCTGATTTACGGCGTGGTGCTGTGTAATGCCCGTGCCATGGGCGAGTTTGGCGCGGTGGCGATAGTGTCGGGCCGTATTCGCGGTGAAACCAATACCATGCCGCTGCATATCGAAGTACTGTATAACGAATATATGTTTACTGCGGCCTTCGCCGTATCATCCCTGTTAACCGGCCTGGCGCTGGTGACCATAGTGTTGAAAAGCTGGGTTGAATATAAAGACGAACGTCGTCATAAAACTGCCTAAGAGAGAATGTGATGAGTATTAGTATTGAACAGGTTAATAAACGCTTTGGTCATTTTGTGGCGCTGGATAATGTTAATTTAAATATTCAAACCGGTGAGCTTACCGCTTTACTGGGGCCATCCGGCTCGGGTAAAACCACCTTGCTGCGGATTATTGCCGGGCTGGAACAAGCGGACAGCGGCATTATCCGCTTCAACAGCGAGGATATTACCGGTCAGCATGTCTCCGAGCGTGGCGTCGGTTTTGTGTTTCAGCACTATGCGTTGTTTAAGCATATGACGGTGTTTGAAAACGTGGCCTATGGCTTAACGGTTAAACCAAAAAAATTCCGCCCCTCGAAGGCGGAGATCGCCAAAAAAGTAAACAATCTGCTGGAGTTAGTGCAGCTGGGCTGGACAGCCGATCGTTATCCGTCACAGCTCTCGGGCGGACAACGGCAGCGAATTGCGCTGGCCCGGGCTCTGGCAGTTGAACCGAAAATGTTATTGCTGGATGAGCCGTTCGGTGCGCTGGATGCCAAGGTGCGTGCTGAGCTGCGCCGTTGGTTGCGCCGCTTGCATGATGAAATTCATGTCACCAGTGTCTTTGTTACCCACGATCAGGAAGAAGCGCTGGAAGTGGCCGATCGTATCGTGGTGATGAACAAAGGTCGCATCGAGCAGGAAGGTACGCCGGAGCAGGTGTATGACAACCCGGCCAATCCCTTTGTGTATGAGTTTTTAGGTAATGTAAATCTGTTTCATGCCCGGGTAAAACAAGGCCAGAGCAGTATCGGACAGTTAAGGGTGCCGTCACCGGAATATACCAACAGCGAAGAGCAAGACGGCCTGGCCTATGTGCGGCCGCATGAAATTGATGTCTTTAACCTGCCGCAGCCCGATGCCATTAAAGTAAAACTGGATCTGGTGACCATTGTTGGCCCCTCAGTGCGTTTGGAAGTGCTGGCTGAATCCGATCAACAGCTGATCCACGTTGAACTGCCGAAAGAGCAGTTTAAGCAACTAAACCTGAAGCAGGGCGAACAAGCCTGGATCCTGCCACGTTATAGCAAGGTGTTTTTAGGGGAAGGGATCTAAGCGGGCTGGCAAAGCCCGCTATATTTCGCTGACAGGCTAGGCGATAGCGACGGTGGCAGTCACGATGGGATCTTGCCGTTCGGCCGGATAAATCACCAGCAAATTGGTGTGCGGCAGTGCCTGACTCAGCCTTTGCTGTAAACGGGGCAGATCAGCATCCCAGGCCAGACCACCCTGACGCACGCCGTAGAGCACCAGTAAGTCACCTGTCGGTGCCAGCTTATGCAGCTGATCGGGTAACAACTGATACTGCGGCGCGGTAATGTAACCACTGATATTGGCTTTATTCAGCGCGGCTTTGATAGCCGCGACCTGGTTATCCTGACAACAGAGCTGTACCGTCAGACTTAACTGTTGCGCCAGACGTTGCACCAACTCGCGCGCTTCAGTAAAACCGGCCTCTTTTTCTGCATTGGGTGGAATAAGCCAGAATAAGCGTTGACCGTGTTGTAGTGGTGACAGCTGACGCTTCACCAGCAGTGTATAACCCGGATCGGCCAGCAAGCGGCTTAACATTGAACCAAATAGCAGCTCGGCGGTACTGCTGTGTTCGCTCCAGCCCACAATTACTTCAGTCGCATTCAGCTCCCGACGACTTCGCAAAATACCATCACTGATATTCAGATCCAGCCGGGTTTTGGCCTGAGCCGGAATATTGGCGGCAGCCAGATAACTGACCGCCTGCTCCAGTCGACCGGCGGCTTGCTGTAACGGCAGGCTGTGATCGCGCTGTTCTTCTACCACTGTCATCGCGTACACAGGTTGACGGGCGCCCGGCGCGCGCAGCCATTTCGCCAACTGTAAAAAGGGCTCCATCTGTTGCTGCGGTGCCAGTGCTACCATAATCCGTTGCTCCGCCAGGCTTTCCTCGGTCTGCTGTTGGCTGCTAAGCGCAATTTTCCGGCCGTAGCGATCAACCAGCCAGGGCGCCAAAAAGCAGGTAACCAGAATCATAAGAATGGCACCGTTTACCACCGCTTCATCAAACAAGCCAATTTCATAGCCGACCATCGTTGCGGCCAGTGTGGCGGCAGCCTGGGCGACGCTTAAGCCAAACACCACCCGCGCTTGCGGTTTGCTATAGCCTAAAAACAGTCGGCATAGCTCAGCGGCGGCCCACTTGGTTAAAATGACAGTGGCGACCATAGCAAAGGCAATGACCCAGGCGCGGGCACTGGCAAAGAAAATCCCGACATCCAGCAGCATACCAACCGATAACAAAAAGAACGGGATAAATATCGCTTCACCGGTAAATTGCAGCCGGTTCATCAGGGTACTGTTATGCGGAATAATACGGTTAAGGGCTAACCCTGCCAAAAAGGCGCCGATAATCGGCTCAGCGCCAGCCAGATGTGAGAAGCTGGCGCAGATAAAGACTGTGGCTAAGACAAAGACAAATTCGGCTACGCCATCACCGCCGACACTGCGAAAGAACCAGCGTGCCAGCCTGGGTAATAACACTAAAATAAGCAGGATATACAGGCTTAAACTTATGCCCAGTTGCAGCCAGTAATGTTCGCTAAGCTCGCCTTTGGCCATGGTTGCAATCACCGCCAGCACCAACAAGGCGAGCGTGTCGGTAATAATAGTGCCGCCAACGGCAGTCGTTACGGCCGGGTTGCGGCTAATGCCTAAGCGGCTGGCGATAGGATACGCCAGCAACGTATGAGAGGCGAACATACTGGCCAGCAGTATCGCCGCCAGCCAGTCAAAGCCGAGTAATAAGCCAATGGCGGTGCCGGTTGTCTGCGGGATGGCAAAGGTGAATAGACCAAACAGCAGCGTGTGCGATTTGGAGCGTTTTAATTGCTGCATATCAATTTCAAGTGCAGCAATAAACATAATATACAGCAAGCCTACGGTGCCAAAGAGCACAAAAGACTGATCACGGGCCAGCACATTGAGCGCATTGGGGCCAAGCAGGGCGCCGGCGAAGAGTAAACCCAGCATACCGGGTAAGCGGTAGCGCGCGAGCAGAATAGGGCAGATCAGGATCAGGCTGGCAACAATCGCAAACACAACAACCGGATTGGTTATAGGAAACAACTCAGACATCTGTCCGTTATCCTTCAAACTACGGTAAAAATAGCAGTGGCTAGTGTAATCAAAGTTCATGGCGCCTGATAGCATTGATTGCACCTTACTGCCCGCTTTTGCCTGACGTTATTCGAATTTCTGCAACAAAGTGAGCAACTAATACTGTTGTTGCTGACATTTTAGCCCGGCAAACTAGAGCACTGGTTTTGTTTAACAAAGGCTACTGGATTTCGTTATGTTAAAAAACTCCCCAACTCACTATGGCCGGGTTGCCCGCGCCTTGCACTGGCTGACGGCACTGCTGTTTTTACTGGCTTATATCGCAGTGTATTACCGACAGTGGTTTACCGAAGCCCGGACGCCGGAGAACTGGACTGCACTGCAACTGCATTTATCCTTTGGCGTGACTATCGCGGTGCTGGTGGTGCTGCGGCTTTATTGGCGGCTGACTAATGTTCAGCCTGCGGCTGAGCCCGGTTCGGCGCTGATGCAAAAGGCTGCGCATCTGGGGCATCTGGTATTGTATGGCGTGCTGATTGTGATGCCATTGACCGGCTATTTAGGGACCGGCGTGGCAACCGAGTTTTTCTTTTTATTTGAGATCCCGAAATTTGCCGATACCTGGTTGTTTCAGACGCTGGTTGCGGATGGTATGGGCCTAACCTTTGAGCAATTTGAAGCGCCGATGGATTTTATTCATAAGCAGGGCGGTGCTTATCTGGTGTGGCTATTGATCCTGGGGCATGCCGCGGCCGCGCTTTACCATCACTATCATCTAAAAGATCGCACGCTATTAAAAATGTTGCCACCCCGTCGCTGACAGCGGAAATGTCTGCTGGGTCTGTGAACGTGAATGGCGTATTATACGTAGCACTTAGCAGTTGATAGTAGTGTAATACGAGGTGACATGGCCAGCC
Organism: Alishewanella sp. BS5-314; assembly: GCF_025377695.1. Classification (NCBI taxonomy): domain Bacteria; kingdom Pseudomonadati; phylum Pseudomonadota; class Gammaproteobacteria; order Alteromonadales; family Alteromonadaceae; genus Alishewanella; species Alishewanella sp. BS5-314. The sequence continues at coordinate 1,409,729 of NZ_JACEHJ010000002.1, read as the reverse complement.
GTTCGAGCGCTGAAATGACCTTAGCCGGCGAGCAGGATCTCTGGTTTTTGCCGCTTGGCGGTTGCGGCGAAATTGGGATGAACCTGAATTTATACGGTCATGCCGGGCGCTGGTTAATGGTGGATTGCGGCGTCACCTTTTATAATCCGCTGCAGCCGCAGACACAGCCAGCTCAGCTTACGGCTGAAGTGCAGGCGGCCGATCCCAGCTTTATTGCCGCACAACGCGAAAATCTGTGCGGTATTGTTATTACCCATGCCCACGAAGATCATATCGGTGCCTTGCCCTATTTATGGCCACGCTTGCAGGCGCCGGTGTATTGCACACCTTTTGCCGCTGAGGTGCTGCGCCGCAAACTGGTGCGTACCGATCTTGTCGAGCAGATACCAATTATCGAAATCCCACCCGGCGGCACCTGTCAGATCGGGCCTTTTCTCGTCAATTGGCTAAATATCACCCACTCGATCCCGGAATGTCAGGCGCTGTTAATCAGCACGCCGGCCGGTAAGGTATTTCATACCGCCGACTGGAAAATGGACCCAGCACCTATGCTGGGACGGCCTTTTAAACCGCAGGTATTCAAACGGCTGGCGGCGCAAGGTATTACTGCTATGGTCTGTGATTCAACCAATGCACTAAAAAGTGGCTTTTCGTTGTCGGAAACCGCTTGCTTTCATGCGCTGCGTGAGGTGGTCAGTCAGGCTCCAAAGCGGGTGCTGGTAACCGGTTTTAGCAGTAATATTGGCCGCTTAATTAGCCTGGGTCGCATTGCTCAGCAAAGCGGCCGTTACCTGGCACTGTTCGGCCGGGCGATGGAGAATATGGTCGGTGCTGCGCGTGCCTGCGGTTATTGGCCGGATGACCTGCCGCTGATTGATAACGCCCATATTGGTTTTTTGCCAGCGGAAGAAGTGCTGGTGGCGGCAACCGGTAGCCAGGGTGAACCCCGGGCCGCCCTGAGTAAACTGGCTGAAGATCGTCATCCGCAGCTGCTGCTATCAAAAGACGACTTGGTGATTTTCAGTGCCAATCTGATCCCTGGCAATGAGATGCTGGTCAGCCGGCTGGTGGATAAACTGAAAGCCAAACAGCTGCAGGTGTTGCAAGCGGCGGATACCTTGTTGCCAATCCATGTTTCCGGTCATCCGAATCAGGGCGAATTGGCTGAGATGTATCAGGCGGTAAAACCGGCCGTGGCGATACCGGTACATGGCGAGGCTGCACATATGCAAGCCAATGCCGCCATTGCCCGCGAGGTTGGGGTACCGCAACAACTGCTGGGGCAAAACGGCGATCTTTTTGTATTAGCGCCAAAGCCCAGGATCTGGCCGGGCTTTGTCAAAGCGGGCCGGGTGGCTATTCAGAGCGGGTAGACTCGCGAACGACCAGTTCCGGCACAAACACTGGCTGTTGTAAATAGGGATCACTGTCACTGAGCTTAACCGCTTTAAATAACAGCTCTGCCGCTTTACTGGCAATGATTCTGTTCGGCTGATGCGCCGTGGTTAGCGGTGGCCAGGTTTGACGCGAGAAGGGGCTGTCTTCAAAGCCGGCAATTGCCAGCTGAGAGGGGATAGCAATTTGCTGTAAGCGGGCACAAAACAGCGCCCCGGCCGCGATTTCATCGTTACAGGCGAAAATGGCACTGGGTGGTGTAGCCAGTGACAGCAATTTGCGGGCGCCGGTAACCCCGGATTCAAAAGAGTAGCTACCCGGCACGATATAGTCGTTTGGTAGCACAATGCCCCTTTTATTGAGTGCCGCCTGAAAGCCGGCCAGCCGCTCGCCACTGGAAGAGTGCTCTTCATCACCACATAAAAATGCCAGCTTGGTATGCCCTTGGTCCAACAAGTGGTTGGTAATGCGAAAGGCGGCGGTAAAGTCATCAATCAATACACAATGCTTTAGCTTTTCCGACGGCGTTGAGCCGGAAATAATCCGTACATAGTCGATATTATGTTGCTCTAGCGCTTTGGCAATTTCCGGCATTTCTGAAAACGGCGGCGTTAGCACCAATCCGGCCAGTCGCGAGCGCTCGACCAGATCCAGCACCTCCTGCACTATGCCACTGGATTTGGCGTTGGTGGGGTGGATCAACAGCTCATAGCCTTGTTTACGACAGGCATCCAGTAAGCCGTTTTGCATATCGATAATATAGTAGGCATTCGGATTATCGTAGACATAGCCAATACTGTAAGAGCGACTGCTGGCCAGATTGCGCGCCGCGGCGTTAGGTTGATATTGCAGTTCGGCAATGGCAGCCGTTACCTTGTCAAAGGTATCTTTACGGACCGAAGGTTCATTATTAATGACCCGGGATACGGTTTTAATCGACACGCCAGCCAGTTTGGCAACGTCATTAATGGTCACTTTCATCGTAAATTCATTCTGTTAGTTGGCCGGACATTATGCGGCGCCGGAGGCTGGATGCGCAAATGCTTTGTTAGCATATGACAGCGCTGGTCATTTTGTACAGTCTTTGCGCAGAATAAATCCGGGCTGTGCACCATAGTGTGAACAGTTTCCCGGTATAGAACCATAGCTGATTCAGCCAGTGCTTTATCCATTAATCTGGTGCGCGCTTTATTTTTAAGCTTTTGTTTGTAAATGATTTTAACCATTTCTGAATCAGCTGCTTTACTCCAGCACGGTCTACTGATTGACAGCTTTGCTACGTGATAAAAAAATTCTGCTTAAAAAAACAGCTTTTGCTATTTGCAAAGCCGAATTTTTTTGTGTAAGGTTATTTTATGACAGCGTTGTCATAAAATAACTAAAACGACCACCAGAACAGGAACGGGAGAAGCTTATGCTTAACCATAAAATCGGTGTCTGTGCTTTGGCAGTAAAAGCTGCCTTGCTGACCGGCATCTTTACCGCCCCCTCTTATGTCTTAGCGCAAGATGCTGCTGCGACTGAAGAGAAAGTTGAAGTGATTCAAATCCGCGGCATTCGCGCCTCACAGCAGGCCAACCTGAATGCCAAGCGTTACTCCGATGCGGTAGTCGATGTGGTGACTGCTGAGGATATTGGTAAATTCCCGGACCGTAACGTTGCCGAATCACTGTCACGTATCACCGGCGTCGGGGTTAGCCGCGAATTTGGTGAAGGCGAAAAGATCACTATCCGTGGTGCCAGTTCAGCCACCAACCGTACCTTGTTAAATGGCCAATCGGTCGCCACGGCCGACTGGTTTATTCTGGATAACCCGGGTCGTAGCTTTAACTACACTATGTTGCCGTCGGCGCTGGTATCCGATCTGGAAGTCTATAAATCGCCGATGGCCAGTATCGACGAGGGCTCCATTGGCGGTACCGTGATTCTACGTACCCGCAAGCCGTTAGATCTGGATGCCAATTCTATTAACCTGTCGGTGGAAGGCCAGTACTCGGAAATGGCCGATGCCTGGGATCCGCAGTTAGCCGGTTTGTACTCCTGGAAAAATGACGATGAATCCTTCGGGGTGCTGGTGTCGGCAATCAAACAGGATCGTAAGGTCGTACGTGAAGGTTTTGAAATCCTCGGCTGGCCACAAAATCCTGATCTGAATAGCCGGGTACCCAGCCATATCGGTGTGCCACGTTTTGAGCAGCAACGCGAGCGTGAAACCCTGTTTGCTTCTTTCCAGTATGCGCCGTCTGACAAGCTGGATATTACCGTCAATGCCTTACATTCCAAGGTCGATGCCAATAACCAGAACGCAAACTGGCTGATCTTTGTTAATAATGATGCCGAGGCCCTGAGCAATGTCACCCGGATCAATAACAGCGTTGTCGCTGGTACTGTGGCCAGTGGTGGCACCGCGGCGTACAACTTTATTAACCGGGTCGCGTCAACCGAAACCAAAGGGATCGATTTTGACCTGAACTACCGCGCCGATAACTACGAGTTACATACCCAGTTTGGTACCACCCGTGCTAAGGGTGGCACCCTGCGTGAAACCTCGTGGGAATATGTGGCAACCACCGGTTATAACTTTGATTTACGTGGCAGCACGCCTTCAGCCAGCACAGTGGTCAATGCTGCCGATCCGGCGCAATTCCGTGCCGGTTGGATTTGGGGCGGCGAAAAGCCAACCACTGATGAAGAAGATTATGCCCAGTTCGATCTGAGTATTCCGGTGGAATATGGCATTTTCAACAAGTTACATACCGGGGTAAAACTGCGCGCAGCGGAACGCACCCAGGGCCGCACTGCTTATAGCTGGCATGGTCCTAATACCCTGGCCGATGCCTCACTGGCACCGGACTGGCCGGTTTATCTGCAGTATATCTTTGATACCTGCCCGACGTTGGCGCAATGTAACCTGACTAGCGGCAGTCAGAACGTCAATGCCGCAGTCAATGGTAACCTTGGTCAGCAGGTGGTGCATAACCGGCAGCGGATGGAAGAAATTGCTTTTGTTGGCTTAAATGGCGTTAAAGCTGACTATGCGCGCTCGCTGATCCTGGCTGAGAACTGGGCGGTAGAAGAAGATATTACTGCGTTCTATGTGCAGGGGGATTTTGATGGCGAAGGCTTCCGCGGTAATCTCGGCCTACGTTATGTTGATACCCGCCAGACGTCCGGCGGTTATGAGTTCTCAGATGATAGCTGGGGCTTTTTAACTGTGGACCGCGAGTGGTTAACCCCAAGCGAACTGGCCTGGGTGGAAGTGAAAAATGATTATCGTGAAATGCTGCCAAGCTTTAATATCGCCATCGATTTAACTGAAGACTCGTTACTGCGCTTTGGTGCCGCCCGCGTCATGGCGCGGCAGAACTGGAACGATATCTCAACTTCGGTCAGTTATGGTTCTTTGAACGTGGCGCAACCGACCGGTACCGCCAGCAATCCGCTGTTAAAGCCACAAATTGTCGATCAGTTCGATTTCAGCTACGAGTGGTATTTCAATCCGTCATCGGTGTTGGCGGCAACTTACTTCCTGAAAGATGTAAAGAGTTACCGCAGCTTCTCGACCTTTGTTGACCAGCGCTACTGGGAGCAGGGGGATCAGATGGTTGATGTCACCTTTACCCGCCCCAGCAATGGTCCGGGTGGCCGCACTCAGGGGATGGAGCTGAGCTATCAACAGGCCTTCGGTGACTTTGGCGTCATTACCAATTACACCTACACCAGCGCCAAGCGCGATGAAGATCGCGATCTGAGTAAGCCGGGTTCAGGTTTGGTTGAGGGCACCTCTAAGCACATGCTGAACCTGAGCGGTTACTATGAAACCGACCTGTTCAGCGTGCGCCTGATGTATAACTACCGCACTGAATGGTATAAAGGCTTACACTGGAACGGTGACGAGCTGTGGAATGACGACTATGGTCAGCTTGATGCCAGTATCAGCTATAACCTGACCGACAGTATTGTGTTGTCTTTTGAAGCCATTAATCTGACTGATGAGCGGGTAACCGAATACAACACCGATAAAGCCCGCCTGTTCTCGATTTACGAGAATGGCCGCCGCTTTACTGCCGGGATCCGAATGGCGTTCTAAGCTTTAACTTTCACCTGGACAAAGGCTGATACAGGGATTGATCAGCCTTTTTTTATTGGAAAACCGGATGCAGCAAATTAAAGAATATCATGGTTGCAGCCCTGAGCGCTTTTTGCAGGAGTTGTTACCCTTAGGTCAGCCGGTGGTATTGCGCCAGGCAGTCGCATCCTGGCCGGTGGTTAAAGTCGCGCAGGATGGTCCTGCCGCCTTGCTAAGTTATTTAAAGCCGTTTGACAGCGGGCAGGCGACCGACACCCTGTTGCTGGCAGCGGATACCGCGGGCCGGATTTTTTACCGCCCGGACTATCAGGGCTTTAATTTTGAGCGTAGCCGCTATCCGCTGACTGCGGTGCTACAGCAGTTGATTAAACAAAGCAGCGCAACACCTTCACTGTTTATTGCGCTGCAAAGTGCGGCGCTACAGCGCTGCCTGCCGGAGCTGGTGACGCAATTGCCACTGCCATTTTTACCGGAGCCTGCCGCCGGCAGAGTCTGGCTGGGTAATCAGGTGACGGTACCGGCGCATTTTGATGACGGTCATAATCTGGCGGCAGTGGTAGCTGGACGGCGGCGTTTTACATTGTTTCCGCCTGAGCAGGTCGCCAACCTGTATCCCGGGCCGCTGGATTTTGCGCCAACCGGCACCCCAATCAGCCTGCTTAATCTGAATAAACCGGATTATCAGCGTTTCCCGCGCGCCAAGGCGGCACTGGCCAGTGCGCAGCAGACAGAATTGTTACCGGGAGATGTGTTGTATATTCCGCTATTGTGGTGGCATCAGGTTGAATCGCTGTCGCCAGTGAGTATGCTGATTAATTACTGGTGGGGTGGCAGCCTGAGCGCTAAACCGGTGCAACCTGCGGCATTTGACAGTTTGCTGTTTACACTACTTAGCATGCAGCATTACAGCCCGGCAGAACGCAAGGCCTGGGCAGCACTGTTTCAGTATTTTGCTTTTAGTGGGGAAGAAACCGGTATCCCGGCGCAGTTGCCGGCATTACAAAATCTGCTGCAGCCAGGGCAGGGGGAGCTGCCCACTGCGGCGCGTCTGGCGGCGCTGAGAAGCTGGTTACAGCAGCAGTTAGCAGATAAAGCAGACTAACCGTAATTAAGCTGCAGCATTCGGCTGCTGCAGCTTAGCCAGTGTATATTGTTCAGCTCCTAGGGTTGCAGCGGCTCAACACGACTACTTACCTGACCCAGCCGACCGCGTACCAGTAAGCCCGCTGTAGCCGGCAGCGGTTTAACATAAGGCTGCCAGCTTTGGCCGCCATCCAGACTAAATTCCAGCGCCACCTCTGGCCAGCGATGATTCAGCTGCCACAAGCCTTTGCTTAATTTGGCGCCCGGCGCTGGCAAATAATGCTGACTGCCTGCCCGTTGCAGCCGTTTTAGCTCTACCTGTGTGAGGCGTGATAAAAATTGCTGCAAATCCTGCTGTGCACTGGCTGTCTGCCGGTCTGGCTCCCAGGGCGCCCGGTGCCAGGCGCGCTCCGCCAGTGCCACCAATCTTGGATAGATCATCTGTTCCAATTGCGCTGCCGTGCGGATGGTTTCACTCCAAACCTGGCCCTGAATACCGAGCATATTTTGCGGCTGTGTCAACTCAGGTAAAGGCCGGCCTAACAAGGCGGCTAGATCGCGGATCGGCGCACCGTCACGGGTAAATTCGGCGTTGTGATACAGATGATCCGGCCGGTAGAAAAACACTTTTTCGGTATCGGTATAGCGGGTAGCCCAGTAGTAGCCGCGCTCTTCGGGGTGAGCTTCCTGCGGGTGGTCAAAATACAAATTGGTGCCGGCGGATTGCACAACGAGATAGCCGGCATTGGCAAATTTATAGGCCCGATCGCCATAACCCCATTCCCAGATATTGTCCCAGGCGTTTACCAGCACCTGCTCGTTTTGAAACTGATCACGGGTAAAAGGCTGCTCTGGATCTGCCATTAAACCATCTTCCCAGGCCGCCAGTTTTAAACCTCGCGCGGCAGTCAATTGTGCTACCCGGTTAATAAAGTAGGGTTTCAGATCCGCCACACTGTTTACCAGCGGGTCGCTGTCGATCAGGGCCAGACAAGATGGCGCCTGCTCCCAAGCTCCTTTGGCGACTTCATCACCCCCCATATGAAAAATGCGCAGTTCAACACCGGCATCCTGATACATCAGCTGTAGTTCAGAGATCACCTTATCGATAAAGCGATAGCTGGATTCGAGGCAAACGTTAACCGCATTGTCGTTATAATTCTGTACCGTCAGATAGCGGGAGGTATCGTTGTCTTCGGTCAGGCGATAAGCCAGCGCTTGCTCAGGCTTACCCGCTTGCATCAGGCGCTGATAACGGGCTTCCATTGCTTTAATTGCGGCCCGGGCATGGCCGGGCAGGTCAATTTCCGGGATCACTTCGATATGGTGCGCTTTGGCATGCTGGAGTAAGCGGACAAAGTCAGCGCGGCTATAGTAGCCATTACCTGAGCCCGTTTTCGCTGGCCCGGTACCAAGCTGGGTTAATAAGCAGTTTTGTTCGCTGAGATCAAAACAGCGGAAAGCGCCAATGCTGGTCAGTTCCTCCAAGCCGGGGATCTGCAGCCGCCAGCCCTCATCTTCAGTCAGATGCAGATGCAGTTTATTCAGCTTGTAGCGACCCATTTGCTCAATCAGTCTTAGGGTAGCATCAAGACCATGAAAATTGCGCGCCATATCATAATGCATACCGCGCCAGCGATAGCGTGGGGCATCGCTGATCTGCAGCGTCGGCAGTGTTAATGCCTGAGAGCCCTGAGTGAGCTCAGGTAACGGCAACAGGGCTAACAGACTTTGAATACCATAGAACACACCAGCGGCATCCGCACCGCTAATATTGACTTGTGCATCCCGGATCTTCAGCTGGTAGCTCTCTGGCGTGGTTGCCTTGTCGGCTAACGTCAGAGCAATGCTGTTGGCGCTGCGATGCTTGCTATCGGTCAGCGAAAGCTTTAAACCGTAAAGTTGCTGTAGTTGTTGCTGCAGATAGCGGGCCTCGCTTTGTACCGCTGCATCGGCACGGATCTGCCAGCGCGATTCCAGACTGAGCTCACCGCCAAAGGATTCAAGCTGCTGAACTTTTGGGATCAGGCGCTGCTGGAGATTGCTACTGCCCGGCGTCGCTTTGGCCTTTGGCGTGGAGGTCAGATGTTGAGATTGTTGATTTTCAGCATGCCTATTTTCAGAATGATAGTAGCGCTGCTCCGCTGTCACCGGCGGAATTTTATCGCCATCCGCGATATTGCGCAGCAGCTGCTCCGGGCGCACCAGCGGCCTGACAAAGTGCTGTAGCTGTTCGGTATCGGTATTGGCAAACACCGCCGGCGGCAAGCCATCGACGACAATAAAAGCCCGTGGCATAAAGTCGCTATAGCTGATGATCCAGGGCGCGGATTGAAAGGGTAAGGTCAGTTGTTGACCTGGCGCCAACCCGGCAAAGTTGGCGGTGGCGCTGATGCGGTGCAGATCACCTTGCACATGAGTTAAGCGAAGTCCGGCATGCTCTGTGGTTTCGATTTTGCGGATCAGATGAAAGTAGATAGCCCAGTTACCTTCACCGGCCGGTAACGCCACGGCTGAGTCATTGTGTAAATTGATACTGCCACTAAAGGTGGCGGCGTCTGGCAATAAATTCGATTCAATGGCGAACCAGAGCGCGGTATTACGGCTAAACTCAGCCAGTTTTGTTTCGCTATCGATCCTTGCCGCGCTGTCGATCCTTGCCTGCAACAGGCCGCTGCTCAGACACAGCAGCAATAGCAGTATTGGCTTGCCCATGGTCATACCCTCCGTAGGATGCCTTATCCGACCGGTTTAAAAAAATGCCGTTTGTTTTAAACATGGCTCTTGTTATTTATTACAATTGCGTTATGCTGAAAATGACAACGCTGTCAATTTGGCAAAGTCGGGTCCTAATGTCAAGTTATAATCCGGCTAAAAGTTGTGCAGACAGCAAACAGCAACACAGGGGAGAGCAGGGCGGATGAATCAGACTGTGCCGGGCGGGCAACGCCTGTATTTAGGTATCGATGGCGGTGGCAGTAAATGCCGGGTGGTATTAACTGACGCCAACCTTAAGATACTGGGCGAAGGCCTGGCCGGGCCGGCAAATCCGTTGCGCGGCATGGATGTCGCCACCCAGTCTATTCTGAATGCCAGCTATCAGGCACTGGAGATGGCAGGCCTGAGCTGTGATGATTTTAGCCGGCTGCATGTTGGAGCTGGTCTGGCCGGTGTTAACGTGCCTTATTACTATCAGTTGTTTCAAAAATGGCAGCATCCGTTTGCGGCGCTGTATCTAACCAGCGATTTGCATGCCGCCTGCTTTGGCGCGCATCAGGGGCAGGATGGCGCGGTAATTATTTGCGGCACTGGCTCCTGTGGCCTGGCCGCCGTCGCAGAGCAGGTGCTGGAAGTCGGCGGCCATGGTTTTCCGCATGGTGATAATGGCAGTGGCGCCTGGTTTGGTTTGCAATTGCTGCAAACCGTATTACGCAGTAAGGATGGTCTGACTGCAGCCACCCTGATGACAGAATTGCTGCAACAGCAAACTGGCTTGCAGGACACGCTGGCGTTGGCGCTGCACTTTATGTCGGCGTCAGCGACCGACTATGCCCGGCTGGCGCCCCTGGTATTTCAGGCAGCAGAACAACAGGATGAGCTGGCACAGCAAATTATTGTCGCCGGCGCGGCTCATATTAATGCCATCGCCGCGCGTTTAATGACCTTAAAACCACCGGCGATCTCGCTGATCGGCGGGCTTTGCGATAAGCTCAGGCCTTATCTCGCCCCTGCCGTGCAGGCGTTACTGGTCGACGCCAGTCAAACGCCGGAGCTGGGGGCTATCTGGTATGCCAAAAGCTGTGAGAATGCCAAGTTCTCTGGCGACATAAAGGTGAAGGGATCCGTATGAAAGAGTCAATCGCCGTAGCACGCCTGTTCGATGGTAAGCAATGGTTCGATAATGTGCAGCTGGAATGGGCCGATGGCGTGATCCACAGTATTCAACCGGCCAAAGGCGCGGTCGTCGCTGGCAGCCTGGTACCGGGCTTTATTGATTTGCAGGTTAACGGCGGTGGCGGTGCGCTGTTTAATACGGCTCCCACGCTCGATACCCTGCAGACGATGTTACAAGCTCATCGCCAGTTTGGTACCACCGCTATGTTGCCGACGCTGATTACTGATGAGCTGACCGTGATGCAGCAAAGCGCCGCGGTGATTGCTCAGGCTATCGCGGCCAAAATGCCGGGCATCCTCGGCGTGCATTTTGAAGGGCCGCATTTGTCAGTACCGAAGCGCGGCGTGCATCCAACGGCACATATCCGGGAATTATCGGCAGCGGAAATGGCGCTTTATCTGCGTGAAGATTTGGGGATCCGCTTGTTAACGGTAGCGCCGGAAAATGTGTCGCCGGCGCAAATCACGGAACTCAGTGCGGCCGGGGTAAGGGTATGGCTTGGTCACTCCAATGCCACTGCAGATATTGTCCAGGCCGCGCTGGCTGCCGGTGCCTCGGGCTTTACTCATCTTTATAACGCTATGTCACCACTGACCTCACGTGAGCCGGGAATGGTTGGGGTGGCACTAACTGACGCCGACAGCTGGTGTGGCCTGATCCTGGATGGTTTGCATCTGCATCCGCTGGCGGCAAAGCTGGCGCTATTGGCAAAGCCGCGCGGCAAGGTGCTACTGGTTACCGATGCGATGTCGCCGGTTGGTACAGCTGAGACGGAATTTGCGTTTTTTAATGGCAAGGTGACCCGGCAGGGTAATAAGTTAACCGATGAGGCCGGAGCCCTGGCTGGCTCAGTGCTGGATATGGCCGCTGCGGTGCGTTATGCCGTTAGCGAACTTGCCGTGGAGCTGGGGGAGGCCTGCCGGATGGCGGCACTTTATCCGGCCGAGGCGCTGGGGATTGAGGACAAATCCGGACGCCTGCAAGCGGGCTATCAGGCTGATATGGTGTTGCTGGATCAGCAGTACCAGGTTACGCAGTGCTGGCAGGGCGGTATTGCCGGCCTGCCTTAAGAAACACTGGCTGCAGGCTATACCAGTTGCTGCCGTTATTACGGCACTACAGTTGATTAAACAAGATACATTAAATGCATACTTAATACGGCAAGGCTCGATAAAACAGGGCTCGATATAACAACAATAAACGACAGGAAACAGTATGGAAAAGGTGCTAACGCAACAAAGCCGGCCCTCGACACTCGGGCCAATGCTGATTATCGGAACCTTGTTTTTTATCTTTGGTTTCGTGACCTGGTTAAACGGGGCCCTGATCCCGTTCTTGCAAATTGTCTGCGAACTGAATGAGTTTCAGGCACTGCTGGTCACCTTCGCTTTCTATATTGCCTACACGGTAATGGCATTACCGATGTCGTTTTTATTGAATATTCTCGGTTACAAAAAAGGCATGGTGGCAGGCTTGTTGATTATGGCGGTCGGCGCTTTGCTGTTTATTCCGGCGGCACAGAGCGCCTGGTATCCGCTATTTCTGGCTGCCCTATTTTTACTGGGCTCCGGTTTGACTATCCTGCAAACGGCGACCAACCCCTATATCGTTTGTATTGGCCCGCATGAAAGCGCCGCGATGCGGATCAGTATTATGGGGCTGGTGAATAAGGCGGCTGGTATTATTGTGCCACTGGTATTTGCCGCCTTGGTACTGAGTGATATCGCCCAGTTTTCCGCCGAGGCGCTGGCGGCACTGAGTGAAGCCGAGCGGCAAGTGCAGTTAGCTGAGCTCTCGGCACGCCTGGTATTACCTTATTTGTATATGACTGCCGCCTTGCTGGTGTTAGCCGTCTTTATCTGGTTTGCGCCCTTACCGGAGTTACCGCAACAAGCAGGTGAAAAAGGCGCCAAAGGTCAGGTTAAAGCCGCACTGGCTTATCCGCAATTGGTGCTGGGTGTGGTGGCGCTGTTCTGTTACGTTGGCGTTGAGGTAATTGCTGGCGATACCATCGGGTTGTATGGCAGTCAGCTTGGCGTCAGTCATTTTGGCATTCTGACCTCTTATACCATGAGTTTTATGGTGCTAGGTTATATTCTTGGTGTGGCCCTGATCCCAAGGTTGCTGTCGCAAACCCTGGCGTTACAGTTATCGGCTATCTTTGGCATCGTATTTAGTCTGGGGGTGCTGTTGGCATCGCGTGACAGTAATACCTTGTCTGCACTGCTGTTTGGCTGGGCTGGCGTACCCCTGGTGCCGGATACGGTACTCTTCGTCGCCTTATTGGGATTAGCAAATGCGCTGGTATGGCCGGCTGTCTGGCCATTGGCGTTACAAGGCCTGGGCCGGCTGACGGCAACTGGCTCGGCAATGCTGATTATGGGTATTGCCGGCGGGGCGGTACTACCGCTGTTATATGGCTATCTGGCGGAAAGTTCGGGCAATAGTCAGGGCGCTTACTGGATCCTGTTGCCGTGTTATGCTTTTATCCTGTTCTACGCCTTTAAAGGCCATAAACTGACGGCCTGGCGGCGCCAGTGATGCCGGCGGTACGATTGCCCGCGCTGGATGCGCTGCGCGGGTTGGCTGTGGCGTTGATGATTCTGGTCAATACGCCCGGCTCGTGGCAGCATGTTTATCCGCTACTGCTGCATGCTCCCTGGCATGGCTTTACGCTGGCGGACTGGGTGTTTCCACTGTTCTTATTTGCTGTTGGTTCGGCGCTGGCCTTGGGGCAGCAGCCGGCCAGCAGACTGGACGCTTATCACAAGATTGCCCGCCGCACCTTACTGCTATTGGTTATTGGCTTAATGCTACATGCCTTTCCCTTTGACCGCTCGCTCGCCGAATTGCGCCTTCCCGGCGTATTGCAACGTATTGCGCTTTGCTATTGTGTGGTTGCCTTGTTAGTACAGCATCTGTCACAGCGTAGCCTGTGGTTAGTCGCGTTCCTGTTATTGCCGGGCTATTGGTTGTTGCTGTGGGGCTTTTCTGCCGATCCTGATTTGCTGACTGCTAATGCGGTACAGCGCCTTGATCTATGGTTGTTCGGGCCAGAGCATTTATATGCCGGCTTTGGTGAACCCTTTGATCCTGAAGGGCTCTTAAGCAGCCTGAGCGCCTGTAGCTCGGTATTATTTGGCTATCTCTTTACGCGGCGTCTTAAGCAACTGCCTGCCATAGTACAAGGACGCTATTTATGGCGCATGGCCGGGCTTTTTATGGTGCTGGGTGGACTGTGGCAGTTCGTCTGGCCGTTAAATAAACCGCTATGGACCGGCAGTTATGTGCTATTTAGCACCGGGCTGTGCTTGTTGTTACTACGTCTGTTAACTTACAGCCTGGCTGAGCCATTAAGTCGCTGGCGTCACACCTTACTGCAGCCCTTGCTGGCCTTTGGCGCTAACCCGCTGTTTATTTATGTGCTGTCCTGGATATGGGCGGTGAGTGCCGCCAAATTAATCTGGTTGCCCGCGACCACAGCTGAGGGGCGGATTAGTCTGTACGACTGGGGGTTTAACCTGCTGCAGCTTGGCTTATCTGCGCAGGCAGCGTCCTTAGTGTTTGCGCTGCTGCATGTCGCGCTGTTTGCGGTCTTGGCGCTGTGGCTAAAACAGCGGCGGATTTTTATTAAACTCTGAGATACAGACCGCAGATAGGTAGACCCAAGAGCGCAAAACAAGCACCAGGGCGCTGGCCTAGTGCGCTTTGTCGTCTCAAGCCGATTAAGCGGGCTTAACTGCGCCCTAATCGTGCCAGTAAGCTGGCGTTTTCCCGCTCAATATGGCGGTAAAATTCCAATTGACTCAGCTCACTGGCTGCTTCTTCATCTAATACCACCAGCGCCTGTTGGTGTAATTGCAACGCCGATGCCGGGCAGCTGGCACTAAGCGGCCCCTCGATCATCGCTTTAACGGCCTGAGCCTTGGCTTTTCCTGTAGCCAGTAAGATCACCTTGCGGGCATCCAGAATAGTCCCGATACCCATGGTCAGGGATAAATGAGGTTGGTATTCGCCGGGTTGAAAAAAGCGCGCGTTATCTTTGATGGTATCCTGGGTCAGCGTTTTGATGCGGGTGCGCGAGCGCAGGCCCGACGACGGTTCATTAAAGCCGATATGGCCATTACGCCCCAACCCCAGTAGCTGCAAATCGATGCCACCGGCGGCGGCAATTTGCTGTTCATAGTGCTCGCAGGCGGCGATAGGATCGGCCGCCATGCCATCGGGCACCGCCGTGGCAGTGGCGGGAATATCGATATGCTTAAACAGTTGCTGTTGCATAAAGTAGCGGTAACTTTGCGGATGGCTGCCAGATAACCCCAGATATTCATCCAGATTAAAGGTTTTCACCTGCCGAAAAGAAATCTCGCCTTGCTGATAGGCGCGGATCAGCCGCTGATACAAGGCCACCGGTGTCGAGCCGGTAGCCAGTCCCAACACCGAAGCCGGTTGCTGCTGTAACTGACGGATAAAAACCGCTGCGCCATGTTCAGCAACGGCGGCGGCATCGGCTTGAATCACTATTTGCATCTGTTACTCCGGCTCTGGCTAGGTTCAGTTTAATCTAGCAGATCCTGACATAAATGACAACGCTGTCATTGACGCTGTGATGATTGCGGGAATTAAGGCGTCGAATCAGAATATTGCGCGTCGCAACAGCTTTTTTGCAGTTTGTGCGCGCGAAGATGGCAAGCTTAGCCTGACTGCATTATGCTAAGCCTAAGTATTCTAATTCACGGAGAGAAACCTTGACTGCTTCCACTTCTTCCCATCAATGGCGTTTCTTCCGCTCCGGCGGTTTTGACCAGGTTGCAATTGACAGCGCAGCCGATTTACAGCATCTGCATGAGCTCGACCCGAAACTCTGGACTGTCTTAAATTGCCCGACTACGGGCCTGGAATTTGACGACCGTACGCTGGCGTTAATGGACGGCGATGGCGACGGGCAAATCCGGGTGCCGGAGATCCTGTCGGCAGTGCGTTGGAGTTGTCAGCGCCTGACGGATGCCAGCGTGATGTTTGCTGAACCTGGTTTGCCGCTGGCGGCTATTGCCGATCAGGACGCCGAAGGTGCCGGCATTAAGCATGCCGCCGAACTGGTACTGCGCTACAGCGAGAAAACGGCGGGGCAGAGCCTGCAGGTAGCCGATGTTCTGGATAGTACCCGCTTGTTCTCTGCTGATCATTTTAACGGCGACGGCGTGATTATGCCGGAGCTAACAAGCGATGAGACCTTAAAGCAGGTACTGCTGCAGATTGTTGAGACCCAGGGTGGGGTAGCCGATCGCAGTGGCGGTTTAGGTGTAACGCAGGATACGTTAAACGCGTTTTTTAGCCAGGCCGAAGCCGTTGTTAGCTGGCATGCTGCCTTTGCTGCCGAGCAAAACCAGTTGTGCCCGCTAGCCGATTCTACTGCCGATGCTGTTGCTGCCTTTGAAGCGGTACAAGCCAAAGTCGATGATTACTTTGTCCGCTGTCAGCTGGCTGCCTTTGATAACAGGGCGACCGATAGCCTTAATCCTGCTCCGGCAGTCTATGAGGTGTTGGCGAACCGGGTCGTGGCCGGTGCGGATCAGGATATTGCCGCTCTGCCGTTATCCGTGATTGTCGCTGAGCGGCCACTGGATCTGATGCTGGGTATTAACCCAGCCTGGGCTGGCGCTATCGCCAGTTTAAAAGAGAAAGTACTGACGCCGTTATTGGGGGCAGACTATGAGGTATTAACCGCCGCCGACTGGCAGCAGGTTTCAAGCAAACTGGCCGCCTGGCGCAGCTGGCAGGCTGCTAAGCCCGCTACGGCATTACATGCCTTAGAACTGGCGTATTTGCAGCAACTCCTTGCCAGTGATACTAAAGCACGGCTGGAGGCCTTAATTCAGGACGATCTGGCGGCCAGTACCTTTGCCGATAATCTGTTAGCACTGGAAAAATTGCTACGTTATCAGCGGGATCTGGTGACCTTGCTACGTAACTTTGTCAGCCTCAGTGATTTTTATCAGGGCGAACACAAAGCCATTTTCCAGGCTGGTACCCTGTATCTGGATCAGCGCAGCTGTGAGCTGGTGATGCAGGTTGCCGATCAAGGCCGGCACGCCACTATGGCCCCCTTTAGTGGTTGCTACCTGGTATATTGTAGCTGTATGCGTCAGGGCGAAGCGCCGATTAATATCGTCGCGGCGCTAACCGGTGGCGATGTCGATGAGCTGATGGTTGCCGGGCGTAACGGCATCTTCTATGACCGCAAGGGCCGTGACTGGCGAGCAACAGTGACTAAAGTGGTGGCGCAACCGGTTAGTATCCGCCAGGCATTCTGGTCGCCCTATAAGCGGGTTGCTGCCTTTATCGAAGGTCAGATCCAGAAATTTGCCGCTTCCCGCGATAAGGATATCGAAACCCAAACTACCAGTGGCGTGGCTGATGCGGCTGCGGCACCGGCAACGGCGCCAAGCAGCTTTGATATTGCCAAATTCGCCGGTATTTTTGCCGCCTTTGGTCTGGCGTTAGGCGCCCTAGGTACTGCATTGGCCGCGATAGTGGCGGGCTTGTTTTCGCTTAGCTGGTGGCAAGTCCCGCTGGTACTACTCGGGGTAATGCTGCTGATCTCAACACCGTCGATGCTACTGGCCTATCTGACACTACGCCGGCGCAATATCGGCCCCTTATTGGATGCTAATGGCTGGGCGGTAAATGCCCGGGCGAAAATTAACGTGCCTTTTGGAGCTTCCTTGACCGGACTGGCGCATTTGCCGAAGGGCGCTAAACGTTCACTCAAGGATCCCTTTGCCGAGAAAAAACGGCCCTGGGGCCAATATCTGATAATACTGATTGTTTGTATTATCGCCGCTTGGTACGGCTATCAGCACGGTTTGAGCTAACCGCATTAGCTGATAGCAGTGAAAAAGGGCTGTCATTAACAGCCCTTTTTTTGTTGGTGTTTTGACCGGTACGGCTGACTAGCGAAGGCTAGCTGGCATCCCATTCAAAGCGGGTAGGCAGGGCAGTAAAGGCACCAAAATGCTGACAGGTAAGGGAGCCGGCTTTAATGGCTTTTTGTAATATCAGGTTCTGTAACACCTGATCGGCCAATAGACTTTGCCAGTCTTGATAGATAAGACTTTGGCTAAGCTGATATAACCAGGCACCGACAAAGGCGTCGCCGGCGGCAGTAGTATCGACCACTTTTACCGGCGGCACCGGGATGCTCAGATTAAACTTGCTATAACTCTGCACGGCGGCGCTACCGGCGGTAACCACGATCCAGCGCTGCTTGTGCGCATTTAACGCGCTTAACCAGCTTTGCTCATCGCCAGCCCCGGCCAGATAACGCAGTTCATCGTCACTGAGTTTAATAATATCGGCCTGTTGTAGCAGCTGTTGCACCAGCTCGCGGTTGGCTTGCCCGGTTGGCCAGAGGTTATGCCGCAAATTGGCGTCGATAGAAATTAACCAGCCGTGGCGTTTGGCCTCGGCTATCAGTGCAAAACTGGTATCGGCAATGGCGCTATCGGTCAGGCTATTCGAGCATAAATGCAAAATAGCCTGCTGCTGCCAGAAATCCGCCGGCAAATGGCTGAGTCGATACAACAAATCTGCTGCCGGTGGCCGGTAGAATGAAAAGCTGCGATCGCCGTCGGCATTTAGCGCAACAAAGGCCAATGCGGTTTTTGCCTCTGCCGTGCGCGCACAGGCGCTGACATTAACGCCATAATGTTCAAGCTCGGCTTGCAGAAAATCCCCGAACATATCGGCCCCCAGCATGCCGACAAAGCGGCCATCGCCACCCAGTTTCGCTACGGCTACGGCGACATTTGCCGGTGCGCCGCCGGCGAAGCGGCGAAAAACACCGGCTTGTTGTGGATCCTGTAAGAAGTCAATTAACACTTCGCCAAAACAATAGACTGGTAGCGACATTAGGGTACCTGCAAAGATTTAACTTAAATGTTTAAGCTTAAGCTAGCCTATTCGCCAGCTATTGTAAATTGTACGCTGGCTAAAATTGCTTAAATTTTTAGCGAAGGCTTGCAATGCAGCAAAAATAAAGCAAAGATAGCGAATAAAACTTTGGTTTGGACCCTTGCTTATGCCACAGTATCTGACCCGCTTCATGACCGTTGATCCTGCACAGTTAGCGCATTTTTCTGATATTTTACTTAAACGTTATAGTTCGTCGCTAAAAACGCTGGCGAAGGGGCGCTGGCCGCTGCTGGCAGCGCGCTTACGACAGCAGTTACCGGCTTTGCTGGCACTATATCTGCCGCTTTATGGCGCACGCTTTGACGCCTATTATCATTTGGAGCAACTACTAAAAATTCTGGCCAAAGCGATAGCGCAGCGGCCGGATTATCTGCTGGCCGAAGATGCTGCGCCGCAAGATTGGCATCAATCGGAGCAGGCGCTTGGCTCGGCCTGTTATGTCGATCTGTTTGCCGGCGATTTTCAGGGGTTAAAGCAGCGTATTCCGTATTTACAGCAAACCGGGATTAATTATCTGCATCTGATGCCGCTGTTTAAAGCGCCCGAGCCAAATAGCGATGGCGGCTATGCGGTATCAGATTACCGCGCCACCATGCCTAAGCTGGGCACTATGACTGAGCTGGCAGATCTGATGCAGTCGCTGCATCAGCATGGCATCAGGCCGGTGCTGGATTTTGTGTTTAACCATACCTCAGATGAGCACCGCTGGGCGCAAAAAGCCAAAGCGGGCGACTCTGAGTATCAGGATTATTATTTCTTTTTTGATGAAGCCGAACGCGATCGCTATGCGCCTTATTTACGGGAAATTTTTCCGGAAATCCGCCGCGGTTGTTTTACGCGGGAAGCCAATTCCGGGCGCTGGGTCTGGACCACGTTTAACAGTTTCCAGTGGGATCTGAATTACGCGAATCCGGCGGTATTTAATGCGATGGCGGAAGAAATGTTGTTTCTGGCCAATCAGGGGGCTGCCGTATTGCGCCTGGATGCGTTAGCCTTTGTCTGGAAAGAGGCCGGCACTAACTGCGAAAATCTGCCGTTGGCACACACCTTGATCCGCGCCTTTAATCAGGTGGCACGGATAGCGGCACCGGCGCTACAGTTTAAATCAGAAGCCATAGTGCATCCGGATGAGGTGGTAAAATATATCGCCCCCGAGGAGTGTCAGCTATCATACAACCCACTGCTGATGGCCCTGCTCTGGAATAGTCTGGCGACCCGTAAAACCCGCTTGCTGACCGAGTCATTACAGCGGCGCTTTGCCATTGACCCGCATTGTAGCTGGGTTAACTATATTCGTTGCCATGATGATATCGGCTGGACCTTTGACGATAATGTCGCCTGGCAGCTGGGGATTAACCCAGAGCATCACCGGCAGTTTTTAAATCAGTTCTATACCGGGCAATTTGCCGGCAGCTTTGCCAGCGGGGTGCCGTTTCAGCAAAATCCGCAAACCGGCGATTGCCGCGTCGCTGGCATGCTGGCGTCATTAACCGGCGTTGAGCAGGCTCTGAAAACCGGTAATACGGTGCATTTACAACATGCGTTGGCCCGTATTTACCTGCTTAATAGCGTGATCCTGAGTATCGGCGGTTTGCCGCTGCTGTATATGGGCGATGAGCTGGGCCTGTTAAATGATTACAGCTATCAGCAGGATGCAGCGAAAAAAGACGACAGCCGCTGGGTGAACCGGGTGGCGGTTAACGAGCAGCAGCTTGAAAGCGCCACCGACAGTACTAAACTGTCTGGTAAAATTTACCAGCAACTGCAGCAGCTGCTGGGCGTAAGGCGGCGCTTGCCGCTACTGGGGCAGGGCAAAACCGAAATCCTGGCCAGTGCCAATCCGCATCTGTTTAGCTATCGTCGTTATCAGGATCAGCAAAGTTTGCTGTGTGTGGTCAATTTTAGCGAACACAGTCAGACGCTGGCGATGTCAGCCAGCAGCCAGTGGCGGGATGAGTTAAGTGGTAACCTATATCAGGGCGCCCGGCTTGAGCTGCAGCCTTATCAGGTACTGTGGTTAACGGCACTGTAAGTTGGGCACAAGGCTTATTCTTTTCTTACACCGCGCTTAAGGGCGCGGTGCTTGCCAGCCTTGTTCGGCTTTGCTGATGCATTTGGGGTTACCTTCTGCCACCAGCGACTCGGCAAAAAACCATTCTTTAAATAGCTGCCAATTGGCCGTGATCGGACTTTGGCACTGGCCATTGGCCGTTTCAGCAAAGCGCTCTTCACTGCAAGGCGGCACCTCGGGTAGCTGGCCGCGGTAGGCATAGGCGTAAACCGCCTGACAATGTTCGGTCAGATAGGTATTAAACACCACCAGCCAGCCTTGCTGATAGCGTACTATACTAAAGCTGGGCAGGTTATTGGCCACCGCAGTGGCAATAATCTCCGGCGCTTCGGCCTCGGCCACTAACTGCAGCTCGCCCTGTTGTTCCCCCTCTGTCAGGCGCTGGCGGATCTGAATGCGTTCGCCGCGCCGCCAGGCGAAACCATCATAGGTGGTGTTATCTGCGGCTGCGATCAACGCATCCAGGCCCCGTTCGTTACGTTTAACTTCCTGCTGAATGCTGCGCGCGATCTGCTCGGCTTCGGTCAGGGTTTTCAATTGATCGCAACCTGTAACAAACAGGCTGGCAAGTAGCAGAACAGTAGCAAAGGGTCTGGACATCATATCTACCTGATCAGAGTAATAGCGCGGCGCTACCTTACTGCAAGGCCGGGAGCCTTGCAACTTTGGTGCTGACTTTAGCAATAAAAAAGCCCCGATCAAGCGGGGCAACAGCACGAGAGAAAATCAACAATAGCGGTTATTACGCCCTAGTCGGACATCGCCTGTAATTGAGCCTCAGCCGGATTAAACAGATGATTCCACCACATAGCGACTGCCAGCAGTAGCGCAAAGCCGGTAGCCAGATAAAAGCCGTAGCGCACATCGCCAAACCAGTCGCCGACTATACCCATCAATAGTGGCCCCAGCGCGGCCGCCAGAGCGGTAAAGGCCAGGATCAGGCCTGCCGCTGCGCCATGTTGTTTGCGTGGGAAACAGCTGATGCCTTTAGAATTCAGCGTAGGGTACATCATCGACATAAACAGGCCGGATAATGGCATCAACCACAGCGCCCAGGCTACGCCATGCCACATACTAAGGACAAAACACAGCGCGATAACACTGCTAAACCACGCCAGCAGAATGGTCCAGCTAAAGCGGGTCAGTAACCATTCCGCCAGAAAGCGGCCGATAGTCCGCAAAATAAAGAATACTGTAATGGCATGTGCTGCCAGCAAGGTCCATTGACCATCATATTGCTGTAACAGGGTAGGCAACCAGACAAAGACCGCCACCTCAGTCGCGACATAGCAGGCAATGGCCAGCGAGAAGCCAAGCGCATAAGGATTTTTCACCAGAGCCAGAGTTTGCCAGATCGACGCCTTGGGCTGTGGTGAATAAACCGGATAGTCCATGCGGTAGGCAATCAGCAGTAACACCGCACAAATAAAGCCGGCCACAAAATACAGCTGCTCCCAGGCCATATCAAACATCAGCAGGATCGCAACCAGGGCCGGGCCAACTATGGCGCCCAGGCCAAAGAAACCCTCAACCCGGTTCATCAGCCGGGTATGGCTGGCAGAATTCGGGCTGATATCGCCAATCAGTGCCAGGGCGCCGGTTTTAAATAAACCGATACTCAGGCCGCACAGCCCCAATAATAAATTATAAAAGTAAAAACTTTGCCCCAGCGCAAAGGCAAAGCAGGCCAGGGTGTAGATCAGTAAGCCAAACAGAATAATCTTCTTCCGGCCAAGCTGATCAGCCAGTTGGCCCAGGAATAGACCGGATAAGCCGATAAAAATCATCGGCACATAATGAAAGGCGGCCGCTTGCGTCAGGCTAAGGTCAAACTGCTTAACCACTTCGGGAATAATCACCCCCACGGCATCCGTGGTCATGGCGAAGACGAAGAACATCAGGCAGGTCATCCATTTAACCTGGGTATAGGTGTGCGTCGGCACGGCGGTTGCCGCTGCGCTGCTGAGCTGTTGCATAGTCTAACCCTGTCTTGGCGCTGTCGTAAGTGCAGCGTTTTATTAATTTGGCAGTCTGCGCTATGCGCAGCTGGCCTTGTGCGCAGGTGAGCGTCAGTGGCTCAGGATACTGCTTATCGGCAGATACTGACCATTTACGCTAACCCTGCTGTAATCGTTGTTACGGCTTAAAATTACACCTTAAACGTTTAAGTTGCAAGCTAAGAACCCGCTTTCTGGCGAAAAATACGACGTTTTTTTTAACAGCTGTCGCGCAGTCGTAGCTCACAAGGTAAGAGCACATTTTCAGCGGTATTACCAGCCAGCAGCATTCTGGCGGCAATACGGCCTTTTTCATCGCTGTGCTGGGCGACGGTCGTCAGTGCCGGATAGCTACGCTCGGCCTCTTCAATGCCATCAAAGCCGACAATCCGCAGATCTTGCGGGATGTTAAGACCTAGTTGCCGGGCGACACTGATGGCACCAAGCGCAATCCGATCGCTCATACAAAGCAGCAGCGTTGGGCGGGGATGTTGCGTCAGAGCCTCACGGGCGGCGATTTGCGCGTAATGATGGTTATTGATTGGAATATGCCAGATTTGCTCCGCGTTTAATTCGCGTTGCTGCTGCGTGGCGGCTGCCAGATAGCCTTCCAGCCGGCGGCGGGAAATCGCCTCATTCGCATCGTATAGCTCGTGTTGTTGTAGCCGGCAGACCCGATCGGAATCTATCAACCTAAGCCCTAGTACTGCGACCTTGCCAGGCTGTTTTTGCAGCGCATACTCAGCAATATCATAGGCATATTGATAGTTGTCGATATTAACTGAGCCGATACCACTGAGGTTACAGTCGACACAGAGTAGCGGTTTTCCGCTTTGCTTTACCCGCTCCAGTTGCTCCGGATTTTTTGGGCTGCCGTAAATAATAAAGCCATCGGGCAGGGCTTCGGCGGTGCTGTGTACCGCTTTGGCACCGGATAACAGCAACATATCCTTGCCGGCGTCCTGCAGCACCTCGGCGATGCCTTTAATCAACTGATTCGCAACCGGATCGCTGACCGAATATTCCAGCGTATCCGACAGCAGAATGGCAATCATATCGGAGCGGCCGGTACGCAGGCTGCGGGCCGTGGCATTCGGGCCGCTAAAGCCGAGCTTTTCACTTTCCTGCAGAATATGTTTACGCAGCTCTGCCGAGAGCTGATCCGGGCGGTTAAAGGCGTTAGATACAGTCGCCACCGACACCCCAAGGTGTTTGGCCAGCGCTTTAAGGGTAACTTTTGGCATCAGGTTTTCCGGGTTTAATGCGTGTTAGCAGACAGAGCTGACAGATAGAACCACTCTAACTCAGTTTATCTTAAACGTTAAGATAAATTGTGCTTTGGTTTTAGGATCTAGCTTTCCGGAGTGGAGGCGGAGCACAGGTTCCGGTACCGGGCTTAAATCTCGCAGGTATAAAAAAAGGCGACCGCAGTCGCCTTAAAGTATAAAGCAGCGGTCGCTTAGAACTGATAGCGTAAGCCAACAGAGGCAGTACGACCATTGATGGTACGGGCGGTAATAATGCCATTGGCCGGCACACTGCCTTGCTCGGCTTCCGTTAAACCGACCTTATCGAACAGGTTATTGATATTCAGTGACACGGTCAGATCCTTGGCCAGCTCGTAACTGGCAAAGGCATTGACCTGGGTATAGGCACCGAATTTCAAGTCGTTATTATCCTGGGCATAGGCGGCACTGGTGCCAATTAAACTGACACCAAATTGCGCCTGATCCAGAGTATAACGGGCTAACAGGTTATAAATTACATCGGCCTGACGCCGTGGCGTATTGCCGACTAACTCAGGATTCAGCGCATCTTTGCTGATCTCGGCATCGGTCCAGGTAATGGAGCCGCGCAGGTCCAGATCGCCGATGCGGTAGCTACTTTCCAGCTCAATACCCTTGGCCTGATAAACGCGGTCAAAGAAGCGCTGGGTAGTGGCTTCAAAGTTCTGCTCATCCGTTTCGGCGAAAAACAGCGTCGCAAATAGATTCAGGTTGCCATGGCGGCTTTTGCTACCCAGTTCATATTGTTTCACCTGGTCAATCGCATCTTCGCGGGCTACTGAGCCATCGGCGTTAACCTTGCCGAACAACAGACGGTCGGCATTAGCACGGCCACCTTTACTGACGCGGCCAAACATGGCCCAATCGTTATTAAACTGATAGTTGGCGCCGACTGAGTACGAGTTGTAAGCCCAACCGTAGTTCACCAGTTGCGGATTGGCCAGATCAATACCGGAAACACTCTGCTCGATAATACTGATCACCCCGTCGCCGTTCATATCACGGCTACTTTGTACCGCGCCGGCATAGCTACCGCTGGCACTGCCAATATCGCGGCGTACACTGGCTTCCAGCGACCAGTCGCCAAAGGCCCAACTGGCTGAAGCGTAAGGTGCCTTAATGCTGTAGTCAGTATCATAATTGCGCTGACAGCAGTTGCCCCAGAACGGCACGCCATAGGCCAGCTGGCCCTGCTCGGAGAAGGCGGTGCCGTTAGCGGCAAACACATTTAGCAGCTCAGCATTATCACCTTTTAACGCCATCAGATAGGAATTCCACAGCCAGGACATGCTGATGCTCTGATCAGCGAGGTAGTAGCCAAAGCTGACATCGACCTCGCCAAAACGGCGTGACAATTTCAGATCGTTAACGATGGAGCCAAAGTCATGCAGTTCGACATCAAAGGTATGAATACGCATCGCATTGCCGTTGCCGTACAAGTTGCCAGCTTGCGGACCTACCGCATAGCGTACGGTAGCGCCACTACCAGCAATGCTATTGGCAATCGACTGGGCGCTGTCGACTTCGGCCGGAAACAGCGTAATAAAGTTGCCACTGACTTCACTGATCCGAAAGCGGTTATCCAAGGTCCAGTTATCATCGAGGTCAAACTGCGCTTCGATACCAAAGCTATTAACCTGTGGGTTCATACCATCGCGAACATCGCCGCGTGAGATCTGGTTGTCGCCGTTTAGCCGCACGGTCTGGGTTAAATAAGCCGATTGCAGCGTATCTTTTTTGGCGTTGTAGCCGGGAAGCGAACTGCCATCGGCCAACATCGGCATTGGCATATAGCTGGTTACCCGGTCATTCAGGTGCTTGGCATAAAGCCGCACATAACCGCTGTCAAAGTCTTTGGTCAGGTTGGCTTTTAGCTGATAGCCACGCTCGCCCTGATAACCCGGATCCCGCACCCCTTCACCCTGGCGGACAAAACCGCCAATATGAAAGCGCATATCGTTGTTGATATCACCGCCATATTCAAAATCGGTACGGAACTGATCGTAATTTAAGCCGGAGGTCAGCGCCACGCTTCCGCCCTGATCCTGCCCGGTTTTACTGATAAAGTTAATCACGCCACCCGGTGAGTTGCTGGCGAGGGTGCTGGCGGAACCCCCGCGGATCACTTCCAGTCGCGCCAGAGTCGCGTCAGCGCGGACAAAAATATCAGCGTTACCAAAGGCAATATCACCAAACTGGAGCACAGGCAGACCATCTTCCTGCAGGGTTAGAAATTTTGCGCCACCTGCAGCCACCGGCAAGCCGCGCACTGCGATATTGGCATTACCCTCGCCACCACTGGCTTCACTGCGCACACCAGGCAGCATGCGAAACACTTCAGCAGTAGAGCGGGGCGCTGACGCGTCGATATCTTCAAACGTCAGGGTACTGACCGAGACGCTGGATTGCATTACGGTTTGATTGCGGGATACCGCACCCGTTACCAGAATACGTTCAAAGCCGAGGCCACTGGGGGCAGCTTCAGCGGCCGTGTCAGTTTGCTCTG
Source organism: Alishewanella sp. BS5-314 (assembly GCF_025377695.1). Lineage (NCBI taxonomy): Bacteria > Pseudomonadati > Pseudomonadota > Gammaproteobacteria > Alteromonadales > Alteromonadaceae > Alishewanella > Alishewanella sp. BS5-314. The sequence goes on along the minus strand of NZ_JACEHJ010000002.1, from coordinate 1,383,432 downwards.
CAGCCGTTGGTTCAGGCGCAGTTTCCTGCGCAGTAAGTTGGTGAGAAGTTAAAGCGAGAGTAATGGCCAGCGCCAGGCTGGATAACGCAGGTTGCTGTTGCATCTTGGGTGTCTCCCTTGTCGATCTGAGATATTGTTTTTTATAAGCTGAAACGTTTAAGTTTATTGCCGTTAAAAAAATGCCAGCAGGCATTTTCAGTAGGGCGACCGACCAGTGCAGCGTGATAACAGCTCGATGACACGCCAAAGCTGCTGGCTGGTTCAGGTACAACTGTTATTATTTGGGTAAAACTTTATCAGTTAAAATTGTCTTAAACGTTTTACCCCTAATTTTTGTGGGCGTCAAGACTGTTTAATAACTACACAATAATTTTTTTATCACCAGTTAGGACTGTCAGGGTAAACTACAACAAGCCCTGGTATTGGAGTAACGAGTGAATTATCTGGCGCATGCGGCGCTGGCGCAGCCACAGCCGCAATCTTTAGTGGGCAATTTATTAGGTGACTTCTGCAAAGGCGTTGCCATTGATACGCTGGCGCAGCCAATTCAGGCCGGTTTAGCCAATCATCGGGCGGTGGATCGTTTTACCGATAGTCATCCACTGGTACGCGAAGCGCGTGCCTGTTTTAGTACTGAGCGCCGTCGTTTTGCGCCGGTGGCATTAGATGTGCTGTTCGATCATTTCTTGATCCAGCATTGGCAGCAGTTTTACGCCACGCCTTATCTGCAAGCCAAGTCAGAGCTCTACCTGCAATTGGCGACAGCGGAGCCTCTGATGCCGGAAGCGATGGCGGTGGTAATGCGTAAGGTACGCCAGCAAGACTGGTTGGCGGCCTATCAGCAGTTAGATGGTGTAGCAATGGCGCTGGACCGTATCGCACAGCGCATTCGCTTTGCTAACCGTTTTAGCGGTGCCGGACAGGATATTGAACGCCATTATCCCAGGCTGGAGCAGGCTTTTCTGAGCTTTTATCCTGAACTGCAGGCGCATGTCGCCGAACTTGCGCTCGAGGCTAAGGAGGCTTAACCAAAATGTCCCGATGCAGTTAAGGTTGGTAGCGTTAAGATTCATCTTTTAGGCTGAGCTGTATTTTAAAGATTATGGGCCTTAATAGAATTTCCGAGACAACGGCTGCATATAACCAAGGCAGACTTAATACACTGATGCCAGATTGAAGTAAGCTCTGGTCAAACTCTGCACTAAAGTGAAGCAGGCTTATTAAGCCGAGCAGGGTAATAACCAAAGCGCCGCTATAACAAAGTTGATATTGTAGTCGGTAAACTGCCAGCAGTCTGGTTCGCTCAGCCTGGTTACCGCTTGGCTCGGTAAACAATGCACCTAAGTGCCTGACACTCAATTTTAGATTTTGCTTGCCTGCGGCAAGCAGGGTGACCGTTGGCACAAATAGTATTAAAAATACTAATGATACCAAATCCAGATAGATACTGAATTGCCCACTGCTGGCCAGACTTACAAGAAACAGCAACAGTGCCACCAATAAAAGTAGTGCGCTGATTTTTACGCCCTGATGCTGAAATGACCAAGCACTTGCAGGGGGAAGTTCTTTGGTACGTAGTGCCTGTGGCGAGATATTCAAGGCTGCAGAGAGCGCTAGTAAAGACTCGGGCGAGCCACCACCTGCCTGTTCCAAACGTTGAATTGTTCTTAAACTGAGACCACTTTGCTTGGCTAACAGATCCTGGCTTAAGCCACGATCCAGTCTTAACTGCTTGAGCTTTTCTGCACTAATATCCATCTATCATCTCCTTGTTCTTTTCGGCTAGCTTAGGGGTTACCATGACCAGGCTGCAAGCGAAAAGGGTCTGTTTTGGCGGTCAAGTTAGCGCTAATAAGGCGCCAAAACCCCGCCATAGCGCTTTTTTTCGGCAACTGACGGCACAGGGCTTTACAAAATAACCAAAGCCGTTAGGCTGCCACTATTTCCGGCTCGAACAAGCATTATAGCGAGGCACTATGCAACCCTTTATCTATCATATCGGCACTCAGGGACAACCCTGGGGCGAGGCAGAAAAACAACAATGGCTCGCCGAGCAACGCATCAAGCGCAGCTATCAGAGCGATGTGTTAAGTCAGCTTAGTGCCCTGGAGTCGCAGTTTGAGGTGATCCAATACGGTGAGCTGGATTATCAGGCGCAGGGCTTTAGCCGCTATCCGCTGTTTTTATTAAAAAGCCGCAACTGGCAGGCCGATAAACCGCTGGCGCTGGTCACCGGCGGTGTGCACGGTTATGAAACCAGTGGAGTGCATGGTGCGCTGCGCTTTGCCAAAACCCATGCTGCGGCCTATGTTGCCGACTTTAACCTGTTGATTGCACCCTGTATCAGCCCCTGGGGCTATGAAACGATCAATCGCTGGAACCCATTGGCGGTCGATCCAAACCGTTCCTTTATTGCCAATAGCCCGGCCGCCGAAGCCGGTTTGTTGCGCGATTATCTGCTGGCGTTGGGGACCACGCCTTTGGTGCATATTGATCTGCATGAAACCACGGATTCAGATAACAGTGAATTTCGTCCGGCCAAAGCAGCACGCGATGGCACGGTAAATACTAACTGGAATATTCCGGATGGCTTTTATCTGGTTGGTGATAGTGAAAATCCACAGCCGGATTTTCAAAAAGCCATGATTGATGAAGTGGTAAAAGTGACGCATATCGCCCCTGCTGATGAGCAAGGCTGGTTGATTGGCGAGCCGCTGGCGCAGTTTGGCGTCGTCAATTACCCGAAAAAATCCCTGGGGCTTTGTGGCGGCATGACCGCTGCGCGCTTTGTTACCACCACCGAAGTTTATCCGGACAGCCCCAGTGCCACGCCCGAGCAGTGTATTCTGGCGCAGGTAGCGGCGGTAGTGGGTGGCTTAAACTTTGTTCGGACGCAGCTGTCAGCGAAGTCGGCATAGTCGGAACAGTCGGCATAGTAAGCAACATGAGTATTCAGATCCGCTTAATCAGCGCTGCCGATCTGGCGGCGGTGGTGGCGCTGCAGGATAGCTGTTATAGCGATAATCTGTATGAGCCACCAGAATTACTGGTAAAGCGTCTGGCCGCAGCGCCGGACAGTTGCTGGCTGGCAGAAAACCCAGCCGGTGAGCTGTTAGCTTATTTGTTTTGCTACCCCTCTTTAGCTGGCAAGGTAGTGCCACTGGGCAGTCCGTTTCAGGTTGCCAGCAAGCCGGAGCTATTGTATTTACACGATATGGCGGTGAGCGCTAAGGCCAGGGGTTTAGGCCTGGCCAGCAGTTTGCTACAGCAGGCCGAATACTTTGCCAGAGAGCAGGGATTGACCCGGTTAGCGCTGGTAGCAGTACAGGGCTCGGTAAGCTACTGGCAGCGACAGGGTTTTCTCGTACAAGATACACTCTGCCCTGATGCTGAGGCGGCACTACAGAGTTATGCCGGGGAACAGGCGCGGTATATGTTCAAAGATGGTGCTTGACAGTAACTTGTTGCAAAACCGATTAAGCGCTAGAATTACCAATAGTTTAATCAAGGGGCTAAATATGGTCAGCAAGCAGCAGTTACAAAAGCGCTTTGAAGCAATAAAGGTTAGCAATTTTGCTGAGAGCCTGCGTCTTGAGGGGTTAAAACCTACCAAAGACAAAGCTAGCTTGAACCCCAAAATTTTAGCTAGACTCAAGCAATTACAAGAGTTACATGACTGATAAGTATGGTGTTGGACAAGATCCCTACTGTTACCCAAACTCTTCTTTATTGATCAATCTGCTGGATTTAAAGTCTGAAGAAGAACTTACAGCAGCGGAAGTTGAGTTCACCTCGTACCGGTTGAGCACCTTTATCCCAGACTTCGATAATCTGAGCTTCGATTATCTTTGCCATATCCATTATCATCTATTTCAAGACTTATACCGTTGGGCCGGACAAATCAGAACTGTCGATATTGCAAAACAATCGACGCATTTTTGTAATGTTCGATTTATTTCAAAGTCAGCGGAAAAGTGTTTTGAAGTACTGCCGAGAAATAATTACTTCCGAGAGATGCCGCTCCCAGTATTTATTAATAATCTTGCGGACTTTTTCTGTGAAGTTAATGTGCTTCATCCGTTTCGAGAGGGTAATGGCAGAAGCCTAAGATTGTTTTGTGAGGTTTTAGCATTGCAGGCGGGTTATGAATTAAGTTGGCACCATATTTCGCAGGAAGACTGGTTGCTAGCAAACATTGCAGGTTATCAGGGGGACCTAATGCCATTATTCCGGCTGTTTAGGTTAGCGACAAAACCTATCGATATTTAAGTTATTCCGCTTTCTACACTTAGCGGTGACCACAACTTTGCCCTATTGCGACAGCGGCAGCTATACTGATTGCTGCTTAAAGCAGCAACTGGCAGAGGAACCGCCATGCGTAATCCCATTGTTATCCTGCACGGCTGGAGTGATAACAGCCGCTCGTTTCGTGACTTAGCCCACTTTCTGCAAACCGAGTTTGGTGCTGCGGTACAACATCTGTATCTGGCTGACTGGTTGTCATTACAGGATGAGATCAGTTATGGCGATCTGGCCGCGGCGATGCAACAAGCCTGGCTGGGTATGCAGCTGCCCACTTCGCCGCAAAGTGTTGATCTGATCGTCCACAGCACCGGTGCCCTGGTTAGCCGGCACTGGTTTACCCGTTATTATGCTGCGGCCACCAATCCGGTTAAACGTTTTCTGCAACTGGCGCCGGCCAACTTTGGTTCGCCGCTGGCGCATAAAGGCCGCAGCTTCTATGGTCGGGCCGTTAAAGGCTGGAAGCAACCGGGCTTTCAAACCGGCGCCAATTTGTTATATGGGCTGGAGCTGGCGGCCGACTATAGCCGGGAACTGGCTAAAGCCGATCTCTTTGCCGCTGAGTCCTGGTATGGTGCGGGCAGAATGCTCAGCACCATTTTTATTGGTAACCGCGGTTACAGCGGGATCAGCGCTATCGCCAACGAAGCCGGTTCAGATGGTACGGTGCGGATTGCCGGGGCAAACCTGAATTGCCGTTATCTGAAAGTGGCACTGGATGAGCAGCAAAACGTTAAGCCTGGCAGTTTGCAGCTGCGAAAAAGTCAGGGTGAAATCGCCTTTTCGGTGCTGCCAGATGAGCATCATGGCAGTATTATCGGTAATGGTAAAAAAGCCCCGCATAACCCGCTGACCTTAAAGCTGATTCGCCAGGCACTGCAAGTCGAGGATGCCGATTTTCAGGTTGGCAGCACAGGTCATTTTGCCTATCAGCAGCAGTTGGATAGCCAAAACCCGCCTGCCAACTGGCACGCGGATTTGCGCAGCCAGGTGCTTTGTAAGCTCCAGGATCAGCATGGCGATCCGGTCACTGATTACTTTTTAGAAATGTATCGCACGGCCAATGCCGATAGTCGCTTTGAACAAAGGCTGTATCAGCAGTTTTTACGGCACGTGCATCCGCATAGCCAGCAGCCACAAAACCGGGCGTTTTATTTTGATGTGGCGGCATTAAACGAGCTTAAACAAAGCCCGAACTTTCAGCAGTTGTTTTTAAGTTTCCATGCCCAGCCGCTGTTTAAGCCACCGCGGCAACCCGCAGGCTTTAGCGCGGTGCCAGCCAGCGCAGCTGCAGGGCTGCGCTTGGCGGTTGAGGAACTGGCGCAGATTTTTGCACCGCATCAAACACTGCTGTTGGATGTGGAATTAACGCGCCAGGTCGCAGAGTCGGTTTTTACTTTGCAGCGTCATTAAAGGCAGCACGCCAGCGTTGATAACGCTCAAGCGTTGGCGCCGGGCGCTCGGTATACCAGGCATAACCTTGCCGGCGTTCGAATGAGACCTGATGCACGTCATAATACAGTTCGCCATCACGATCGCCAAAGATCGGTCTGTTGGTATTAAGCTCTGCAAAGCGTGGCCACAGCGGCCCGGCGCCGGCTTTGGCTTGCAGCACCCGCAGTTGCGGATGCCAGTGTTGATCAGTGATAGCATGGCGCGCTAACCAGCCGGCTGCAGCATGGATACTCTGCTGCAGTTCAACGGATGGCTTGGGCAAGCTGAGCAAAAAATCCAGCAGGCTGGCACTTTCCATTACCGCCAGCGCCGGCATTTCGTAGGCTCTGGCCCAGGTCGGTTGCAAGGTACGGTGATGATACTGTGCCGCCCACAGGCTCAACCCTGCCTCGTCCCGCTGTTGCAACTGCAGTAACAGCTTAAGGCCACGGCTAAAAGCTTGTCCGGCTTGTTGTTGCAAGCTGGCATCGACGAAGGCAAACTCAGTTTCAGCCGTACTTACGGCATACAATAAGCTCAGTACCTCCTCAGTCACCTCATCGTTAAGCGTAATATGATCATGATAACCTCCGCGCAGCGGAAAGCTCTGTGGCCAGCCACCATTGGGGTACTGCGCCTGCAACAGCAAGGTTATACCGCGGGTAAAGGCTTGCCGGTAAAGCGGCTCAGCCGTTGCGTTATATGCCCGGGCCAGCACCCTTAATTGCGTCGTGGTGGCGCTGTTGTCAAAGGTAGGCACATAGTTTGGCTCCACGCCCCAGTGCTGACCACTTTGTCGGGCAATACGCATATCGGTTCGTTTCGACCAGCCACCGCTTGGCGTTTGCAGGCTGAGTATGGCCTGCAATAATTCGCGTCCGGCCGCGCTTTGATAAAACGCCGCCGGTAAGTCAGGCTCAAAGCCAAAGCGCCGGGTTGGCGTGGGTAAGCTAAAGTCGCTTTGGCGCAAAGCCTGCAGTTCAGCCTGTAGTGTCGCCTCATCTTGCTGCAGCAGCCTTGCAGAACGCGCGTAATATAGCTCCCAGCTGGTTGAAAGCAGCGGCTCTGACGGGCTGCTGCCGGCATGCAGTTCGCCGCAGAGCAGGGCGCCGCTCAGTAACAAAGGCCGCAATAATGAGAGCATTTTCAGTACCAAATTGATTAGTAAAAAAGCTACGCTAACCTGCGCTGGCCTCGCAGGCAAAGTCAGGTCTGGGGTTTTTGTGCTTTTGTTCGTATCTGGAATTTCCCTGTCGCGGAAAATCACTTAGTCTGTAACCAGCAACGGCCGGCAAGTCCTGGCATCGAGAACTGGTATGGCGACCTGTTATGGCGATCTGTTTTGGCCATCTGTTTTGGAGAGTACAAATTGAGAGTATTGCTAAGCATGCTGGCATTAGCTTTTGCGGCGCCGCTTTCGGCACAGATTCTGGCGCAGCAGTTACCGGGTTTTTATCAGCAGCTGAAAGCAGAGCAACAGTTTAGTGCTGCCTGGCGCCCGGATAGCGCTAAGCCAATTCAGCAGTGGCGCACTGAGGCACGGCAACTGCTGCGCGACGCACTGTTGTGGCCCGAGCAGCCACTGGATTTTGCGGCTGAACAACTGATGGTTGAGCAGCGCGATGGCTATCAGGCCGAGCGCTGGCAGCTTAATCTGACGCCAGAAAACCGGGTTACCGTTTCGGTGCTGCGCCCGGCGGGTGAGGGGCCTTTCCCGGCGGTACTGCTGCTGCATGATCACGGCGCTTATTTTTTAATTGGTAAAGCCAAGCTGATCAAACCCTTTGCCAGGGATCCGAATCTCGCCAAGGCGGAGGCCTGGACTAAACGTTATTACGATGGCCGTTTTATCGGTGATGAGTTAGCGGCTCAGGGGTATCTGGTGCTGGCAGCGGACTCCTTTGGTTTTGGTGAACGGGGACCTTTAAATGCCGATGCGCAGCAGGCACTGGCCGCGAATTTCTTTCAGCTCGGGCGCTCGCTGGCCGGTTTGGCGGCTTATGAAGACTTGCGCTTGGCAGCCTTTCTTGCCCAGCTGCCGCAGGTCGATAACACTCGCATTGCTGCATTGGGTTTTTCAATGGGCGGGTTTCGGGCCTGGCAGTTGGCGGCGCTGACGGATGATATCAAAGCCACAGCGACCATTAGCTGGATGACCACCAGTGATACTGCTATGACGCCGGGCAATAATCAATTACGCGGCCAAACGGCGTTCTGGATGTTACATCCCGGGTTGGCAGCGAAACTGGATTATCCGCATATGGCGGGCATAGCCGCACCTAAACCGGCATTGTTTATCAGTGGTGCTAAAGATCGTCTGATGCCAGCGGCCGGCACTGAGCAAGCTTTTGCCACGATGCGACAAATCTGGCAGGCGCATGGCGCCGGCGAAAAGCTGGTGACTGAGCTTTGGCCGGAGCAGGGGCATCAGTTTACGGCAGCGCAGCAGCAGCGGGTATGGCGTTGGCTGGAGGAGGTGTTTGCTAAGCCTGCTGCTGCAGATAATCATTAGCGTTGTCATCGGAGCATCCGGCGCGTTTAGCCGCCGGATGCTTGTATCTCTAATCTTCAGCGTCCAGACTAGCGCAACGCCCTTAGCAGGGTAGTAATTTTCTCCACCGGCTGTAGAGCACCATCCCGTGTAATAAGTGAGCACCAGAATACCAGAAAGAGCCTCAATCAAGGCGTGATTGCGAAGGAATAGGGTGCTCTTTCGAGCAATCAGAACGAAGAGTGAGGCTTTTTCTGGTATTCCCTTATGGGCGAACCTAAAAAACGCGCATACTGCGTTAAGCTTTCTCGATTTAGGCCCACTAAATCTTCGAAAACTTGCCTTACCTGCGCGTTTTTTAGATTCGCTGGTGTCGCTCATTACACGGGATGGTGCTCTGGGATCACATCCCTGTGCCCTTTCAGCCTCCGCAGCATCCCTGCTGCTGTTACGAAAATTCTACCGCAGCCAAGGGCTTAACAAATATCGGTTAGGTATCACGAAAATATGCTTTTGGCGGCACGGTTGTGAACGAGGCGGTAAATGCATAGTACACTTTGACCGGGGACGTCTTTCGCATGGATGCGAAAGAGACAAATTCGTCGGGAACGAATTTGAACAGCGCTTGCGCTGGCCCGCAGGGTAAACTTCAGGATGAAGTTTATAACCCCCTATGGATGGGTTCACGGCGTGCCCCAGGAAAGTTGTACGGCGCGTTTAGCCGACGGATGCACCAGGTTGGAACCTGCGTAACTTTCGATAACAGTAGCTTTTAGAACGGAGCAGCGCCCTTAGCAGGGTAGTAATTTTCTCCACCGGCTTCAAGGATCACATCCCTGTGCCCTTTCAGCCTCCGCAGCATCCCTGCTGCTGTTGCGAAAATTCTACCGCAGCTAAGGGCTTAAATAACATCGGTGGGGCATCAGCAAGAGCACTACTGATCTAAACCCCCTGCGATCTGGTATAGTCCGCTTATTTCCCTGAATACAGAGCAACATATGCAATACACCACTTTAGGCAGCAGCGGCCTGCGGGTGTCACGGGTTTGTCTGGGTACCATGACCTGGGGGCAGCAAAACACCCAGGCAGATGCCGATGCGCAACTGGCGCTGGCACTGGATGCCGGCGTGAATTTTATCGACACTGCAGAAATGTATGCGATCCCACCGCGGCCAGAAACCTATGGCGCCACCGAGCAGATTATTGGCAACTGGTTAAGCCGTAATAGCGCCAAACGAGAGCAGTTAGTGCTTGCTACCAAGATCGCCGGCAACGGCCTGGCACATATTCGCGACGGGAGCGATATTAGCCCGCAAAGTCTGGTCGCCGCGGTCGACGGCTCGCTTAAGCGGTTACAGACAGACTATATCGATGTATACCAGCTACACTGGCCAAATCGCCGTTCGCCGCACTTTGGCCGGCATGCCGTGAATCAGGTACGCTTTAGTGAAACGGATAGCATAGCGCAGCAAGCAGAGATGCTGGCGATTCTGGAGACGCTTGGCAAGCTAGTGCAGGCTGGCAAGATCCGCTATTGCGGCCTGTCGAATGAAACGCCCTGGGGGATTAGCCAGTACCTAAAGCTCAGCGCACAGCATAACCTACCGCGGATGGTCTCGATTCAAAACGAGTTTGGCCCGCTGCATACCAAAGACTGGCCCTATCTAATTGAGCAATGCCAGCACGAGAATATCGCCTATTTACCCTGGTCACCGCTGGCAGGTGGTGCCCTAACCGGTAAGTATCTGGACGGGCAACGACCGGCTGCCAGCCGCTGGACCCTGGTGCAGCGCAATGGTTTATTTCGCGACACACCAGAGTCAAATGCGGCGATCCGTGCTTTTTGTGAACTGGCTGCCGCCCATCAGCTAAGCGCGGCGCAATTGGCGCTGGCCTGGGTGAATCAGGTTGATGGTGTCAGTTCGACCATTATCGGCGCCACCAGTACCAGCCAGTTAGCAGAAAATCTGGCCGCCTTTGAGCTGACATTAAGTCAAGAGCTACTGGCTGGCGTAACCGATTTTCTGCGCCAGCACTCACTGCCGTTTTAGCCACTTTACAATGGCTGGGGGGCAGGTGTTACAGTAACAGCTAATGTGCAGCAGTTGAGGTATTACCGTGACCAGAGAGAATCAATCGGATTGCCAGCAATCAGCTTGTTGTGCAAAAGTGCAGCCTGAGCAAGAGCCTGTTACTAAAGCCGCCAGCTACGATGCTCAGTGGCACAGCCTTTATCATATTCCGAAAATGGATTGTCCATCGGAAGAGCGATTAATCCGTCTGGCATTGCAGGACCTGGATGGGATTATGCAACTCGAGTTTGATCTGGCACAGCGTCAGCTGGCGATCTTGCATCAGGGCGATGCAACGATGATCACCAAAAAGCTGCAAAGTTTGGGGTTGGGAGCACAGCTTTCCGTCTCACGTGCCGCATCCGTAGCTGATCGCCAAAGCTTTACCGCTGATCCGGCAGCTGAAAGACGTACACTTTATTGGTTGCTGGCAATCAACGCGATGATGTTCGTGCTGGAGTTTGCTGTTGGCATAGTCGCGCAGTCAATGGCGCTGCTCGCCGACTCATTAGACATGTTTGCTGATGCAGCGGTTTATTTGCTGGCCTTATTCGCCGTCGGCAAAGGATTACAGTTACAGCTTCGGGCTGCCAAAGTGGCAGGCTGGTTACAGGCGATTCTGGCGCTTGGCGTGTTAGCCGAGGTTGTACGCAGAGCACTATATGGCAGTGAGCCGCAGTCAACGCTGATGCTGGGCATGGCCAGTCTGGCGTTAGTCGCAAACGTTAGTTGCTTGGTGTTACTGGCTAAACATCGGCAGGGTGGCGTTCATATGAAAGCCAGCTGGATCTTTTCGGCTAACGATGTATTGATTAACTTTGGAGTGATTCTGGGCGCGTTGTTAGTCGCATGGACCGGCTCGGCTTATCCGGATTTGCTGGTAGGGGCTGTTGTTGGCGCTATCGTGTTGTTGGGCGCCAAACGGATATTGGCGTTAAGACGCTAGCGTTTTATGACAGTTTTATGAAGTTTAGCGCCATGACTTGATATGTGATAAAACATATATACAATGCAGTGTATATGTGTTTTTACGTACATGGGTTCAGCATGGCGTTAGCGAAAATCCTTTTTATCTGCACCGAAAATTCGGCGCGCTCCATTATGGCGGAAGCGATAGCCCGACATAAATATGCCGATCGTTTTGAAGTTTATAGCGCCGGTAGCCACCCGGGCACCGCCGATAGCCGGGCATTGGCAGTATTAAACTCGCATGGCATTAGCACCGAAGGTTTGTTTTCCAAGCCCCTGAGCGCGCACCGGCAGCAGCATTTCGATTATGCCATCGTACTGTGCAGCAAAACCGCTGCTGAGTGTGCCCATGATATTTCAGCCAAACATCTGCTGGCCTGGGATTTTAGCGATCCCAAACAACAGGGTACTCTCAAAGCCTTTGAAACGACCTTGCATGAACTGGCTGAACGGCTGAGTATGTTTGTGCTGCTGTATGACAAACAACATCAGCACGAGCCACTCACCGCACTAAATCTGTGCAAATTACTGTCTGACGACACCCGTCTTAATACCGTACTACTGATCCAGGCGGAGCAGGAGCTGTGTGTCTGTGAGCTGACGGCAGCCCTTGTCGAAACGCAGCCAAAAATATCCCGGCATTTAGCAATGCTCCGCAAAGCGGGCTTGTTACAAGACCGCCGGCAAGGGCAGTGGGTGTATTATCGCCTGGCCGAAGATTTACCGTTGTGGGCCAGCGAAAGCATTAAGCAATTTGCCACTGCCAGCGCCAGTAGCATCCAGCCGCTATTAGCTAACCTGAACGCGATGGGCGAACGGCCGGTACGTGAACAGCTTTGCTGTAGTTAATAACGCAATCTGGAGTGATCTTTTGGGCATTTTTGAACGCTATTTAACCCTTTGGGTGGCACTGGCGATGCTCGCCGGCGTGCTGGGTGGTCTGGCGGTACCTGCCGTATTTCAGCAAGTTGCCGCGCTGGAGTTTGCTCATGTCAATCTGGTGATCGCCGTCTTTATCTGGATCATGATTTATCCAATGATGGTGCAGATTGATTTTAGTGCCATTAAAGACGTCGGCAAAAAACCAGCGGGAATAGTGCTGACGCTGGTGGTCAACTGGCTGATCAAACCCTTTACGATGGCGCTGCTTGGCTGGTTATTTTTTAAAGTACTGTTTGCCGGCTGGGTTGACCCGCAAACCGCTACTGAATATATCGCCGGTATGATTCTACTTGGGGTAGCGCCCTGTACCGCTATGGTGTTCGTCTGGAGTCAATTAACTAAAGGCGACGCCAACTACACGCTGGTCCAGGTATCGGTAAATGACCTGATTCTGATCTTTGCCTTTGCGCCTTTAACGGCGCTGTTGCTGGGTGTAACGGAGATTTTTGTGCCCTGGCAAACGTTAGTGATATCAGTATTGCTGTATGTTGTCTTACCGCTGATCGCAGGTGTATTAACCCGCCAGCTGCTGGCGAAAGAGCCTGCCAGACTGGCTGCCTTTCTTGCCGGAATTAAACCCTTTTCCATTGCTGGCCTGGTTGCCACCGTGTTGCTGTTATTCGCACTACAGGCAGAGACCATTATCCGGCAACCCCTGGCGATTGGCCTGATTGCGATACCGCTGTTGATCCAAACCTATGCGATTTTTGCCTTAACCTACTTTGCCGGCTGTAAATTGCGGTTACCGCATCAAGTCGCGGCACCGGCCAGCATGATTGGCGCCAGTAATTTCTTTGAACTGGCGGTTGCAGTAGCCATTGCTCTCTTTGGTTTGCACTCGGCAGCTGCGCTGGCGACCGTGGTTGGCGTCCTGGTAGAGGTGCCGGTGATGCTATCGTTGGTATGGTTTGCCAATCGTACCCGGCACTGGTTTAAAACAAGCTGACACTCAGCCTTTTGGAGCGATTTATGTCTCACCCTTATGATGTGCTACAGGTTAATGATGTGAACTTTATTTTTACCCCTTGCCCCGGTACCAAGGGCACCTCTGTGGCTGAGGCGTTAGCGACACTTAAAGCTGAGGGTGCCAAAGCCGTGTTAACGCTAACACCGGCAACTGAGCTGGCGGCGCTTCAGGTCACGGATCTGGCTGAGCAATGCGCAGCAGCTGGCTTAACCTGGTTTCATTGCCCGATAGAAGATGACTGTGCGCCGGGTGAAGCCTTTCAGCAGGCCTGGCAAAGTGCCGGCCCCGCCATACAGCAGTTACTTAGCCAGCAGCAGAGCGTGGCGATTCATTGCAAAGGCGGCTCAGGTCGCACTTCGCTGGCGGCAGCACAACTGCTAGCCGAACGTGGTGTCGCTAAAGCACAGATCCTGAGCAGTATTAAGCAGATCCGGCCGCATGCGCTAAGCCTGCCGCCACATATTGATTATTTTAACGCGCTAGCTGGCGCCTGACAGAAGGATTTACTGATGACGATTAAAGTTGGCATTAACGGCTTTGGCCGGATTGGCCGTCTGGCCCTGCGTGCGGCCTTTGATTGGCCAGAGTTCGAGTTTGTACAGATCAATGATCCGGCGGCCGATGCCGCAACCTTTGCCCATTTACTGAACTTTGACTCAGTCCATGGCCGCTGGCAGCATCAAGCTGAGGCGGCTGACGATACCATACTTATTAATGGCAAAACCATTCAGGTCAGCGGCAATAAAGCCATTGCCGATACTGACTGGTCTGGTTGTGATCTGGTGATTGAAGCTTCGGGTAAGATGAAAACCAAAGCCGCGCTACAAGCTTATCTGGAGCAGGGCGTAAAGCGGGTGGTGGTAAGTGCACCGGTAAAAGAAGCCGGAGTGCTGAATGTGGTGATGGGCGTGAATCAGCAGTTATTTAATGCCGCCGAACATCGCATTGTTACTGCAGCCAGTTGTACCACTAACTGTTTAGCGCCGGTGGTTAAGGTGATCCACGAACAACTGGGGATTAAGCATGGCTCTATTACCACGATTCATGATTTAACCAATACGCAATCGATTTTAGATACGCCCCATAAAGACTTACGCCGGGCACGCGCCTGTGGTGCCAGTTTAATTCCGACCACCACCGGCTCAGCGACCGCTATTACCGAGATCTTCCCGGAGTTAAAGGGCCGCTTAAATGGCCATGCGGTGCGGGTGCCACTGGCTAATGCCTCGTTAACGGATTGCGTGTTTGAAGTCGAGCGCGCCACTACCGCCGAGGAAGTGAATGCCATGCTCAAGGCTGCAGCTGAAGGTGAGCTGGCAGGAATTTTGGGTTATGAAAGCCGGCCGCTGGTGTCGGTGGATTATAAAACCGACCCACGCTCCAGTGTTATCGATGCCTTATCGACTATGGTGGTCAATGGCACTCAGGTCAAAATTTATGCCTGGTACGACAACGAATGGGGCTATGCCAATCGTACGGTCGAACTGGCGAAATTAGTCGGTTTGGCAGACTAAATGACGATATGATGAATATGCGCAGCGACGTTAAACAATATCTGGTTGTCACCGGTAATTACTGGGCCTTCACGCTGACCGACGGTGCGCTGCGCATGCTGATTGTGCTGCATTTTTATCAGCTGGGTTACTCGCCGCTGGCGATTGCCTCGTTATTCTTGTTTTACGAGTTTTTCGGGATTGTGACTAACCTCACTGGCGGTTGGCTCGGCGCCCGGCTCGGCTTAAACAAGACCATGAATATCGGTTTGTTTCTGCAAATTATTGCGCTCAGTATGTTGTTAGTGCCTGCGGATATGCTAACGGTACTGTGGGTCATGGTGGCGCAAGCGATCTCAGGTATTGCCAAAGATCTGAATAAAATGAGTGCGAAAAGCGCCATCAAGCTGTTGTTACCGGATGAGGCGCAAGGGGCGCTGTATAAGTGGGTGGCGGTATTAACCGGTTCCAAAAATGCGCTAAAGGGCGTCGGTTTTTTCCTCGGTGGTCTATTGCTGGCGTTGCTAGGGTTTCAGGGCGCAATGGCCGCGATGGCGGCTACGCTGCTGCTGGTGTGGATCCTTAGTTTGTTGCTGCTGAAAAAGGATCTTGGGAAAAAAAGTTTCAAACCCAAATTTACCGAGTTGCTGTCAAAAAGTGCCAGTTTAAACTGGCTAGCGGCGGCGCGGTTTTGTTTGTTTGCCTCGCGCGATGTCTGGTTTGTCATAGCACTGCCCATTTATCTTGCCAGCAGCGCCGGTTGGTCACAGAGTGCGGTCGGGGCCTTTTTAGCCTGCTGGGTAATTGGTTATGGCATAGTGCAAGCCCTTACGCCTGCACTTACCCGCAGCAGTAAAAAAGCGCCACCGGCGGCGGGTACAGCTCTGCAATGGGCGTTGGTGCTGGCAGCCTTACCCTGGCTGATCGGCCTGGCGATGCTATTTAGCGGCGAGCCGCTGTGGGCGCTGCTGCTCGGCTTGCTGCTGTATGGTGCGGTATTTGCCATTAATTCCAGTTTGCACAGCTATTTAATTGTCGCCAGTGCCAATCGTGACGGTGTCTCGCTGGATGTCGGCTTTTATTATATGGCAAACGCGGCCGGGCGCTTAGTCGGCACTTTATTATCCGGCTGGGCGTTTCAGGCCTATGGTTTATTGGCGTGTTTGTGGATCTCAGGGTTACTGTTGCTTGGTGCTGTGCTTTGTACCTGGGCGTTACGGCGCTGTCAGACATCGACACAGGTAAAGGGGTGAGCAGATTAATTTTTTCTTTTGTTGTTTTTTTACACTAGACTGAAGCGGACTGGAACTAAAAACAGCAAGAGGAGAGTGATATGCGTTGGTCTGCTTCAATTTTAGCGTTATCTTGCGCCGCTTTATTAGTGGCCTGCTCGCCACCGGCAGAGCAGCAAACTGCTACTCCGACACCTCAGGCAGCGGTAAGTCAGACGGTGCCGCAGTATTCAGCCGAAACCTTTTTTAATACCACCACTCTCTATGGCTCTTCGCTAAGTCATGACGGTAGTGCGGTGCTGGTAACCAGCGATGCCAGTGGTATTTTTAATGTTTACCGTTATCCGGTGGATGGCAGCGCCCCAACGCAATTAACCCAGTCAACCAGCGATGCCTATAACGGTATCAGCTGGTTTCCTAAGGATGATCGCTTTTTATATACCGCCGATCAGGGTGGCAATGAGTTAAACCACGTTTATGTGCAACTACCAGATGGCAGCAGTAAAGATTTAACACCGGGCGAGAAGCTCAAGGCGCAGATGGTGGGCTGGCATCAGGACGATGTGCATTTCTTTATTATGACCAACGAGCGGGATAACCGCTTTTTCGATTTGTATCAATACAGCAGTGTGGACTACAGCCGTAGCATGTTGTTTGAAAACAATACCGGTTTTAATTTAGAAGCGGTAAGCCCGAATGGCCGCTATCTGGCGCTTAGCCGCACTAACTCTAACTCTGACTCCGATCTGTTTTTGGTCGATTTACAGGCCGATAAAGCAGAACCTAAGTTGATTACGCCTACCGATGGCAATATCCAACATGGGGCTTATACCTTTACCGTTGATAATAAGGCCCTGATTTACAGTACCAATGGTCATGGCGAATTTAATCAAGCCTGGCGTTATGATCTGGCGACGGCTGAACACAGTGCCTATATCGCCGCCGATTGGGATGTTTCTTTCCTGTATTTCTCGAAATCAGGCCGTTATCAGGTGGTGGGGGTGAATGCCGATGCCCGTACTGAGTTAACCATTACCGATCTGAGCAACGGGCAAAAACTACAAATGCCGGCTTATCCAGCCGGCGATTTACGCGGTGTCAGTTTCTCGGCCGATGAAAACACCATGGTGTTTTATGTGAACTCAGATACCTCACCGTCAAACTTATTTGTCTGGCGTCTGGGCACCGATAGCGTGGCCCAGCTAACCCAAACCCTGGCTGCGGGTATGGATGCCACGCACCTAGTGCAAAGCTCGATCGAGCGCTTTAAAAGTTTCGATGGCCTGGAAATTCCCGGCTTACTGTATAAACCTAAGCAGGCCAGTAGCAGCAACAAAGTCCCCGGTATTATCTGGATCCACGGTGGTCCGGGCGGGCAAACCCGCCAGGGCTACAGTGCGATGATGCAGCATCTGGTCAATCATGGTTATGCGGTGTTTGGTGTCAATAACCGGGGTTCGTCCGGTTACGGTAAAACTTTCTACCATCTTGATGATAAACGGCATGGTGAAGATGACTTACAAGACATCGTCTATGGTAAAAAGTACCTGCAAAGCCTGGATTGGATTGATGGCGACAAGATTGTGGTGATGGGTGGTAGCTATGGTGGCTACCTGACGATGGCGGCACTGGCCTTTACCGATGAGTTTGATGCCGGTATTAATATCTTCGGTGTTACCAACTGGGTTCGGACGCTGGAGAGCATTCCACCATGGTGGGAGAGTTTCCGTCAGTCGCTGTACGATGAGCTGGGCGATCCGGCCGTTGATGGTGAACGTTTACGCCGTATTTCGCCGCTGTTTCATGCCGGTAATATTAAAGCCCCGGTATTGGTCGTGCAGGGCGCTAACGACCCGCGGGTGTTACAGGTTGAGAGCGATGAGATGGTGGCGGCGATCCGTGCTAATAATGTGCCGGTGGAGTATGTGTTGTTCCCGGACGAAGGCCATGGGTTTGCGGTAAAAGCTAACCGGATTAAAGCGCAGGAGGCGTATTTAAGTTTCCTGCAAACGCATCTGAAGTAACGGGGTGTTGTTTGATTAAAGCGCCGCAGCGAATTACTGCGGCGTTTTTGTTGGTGACGGATGATTGAAGTAATGTTGCTGCCATAATTACAGCGTATGATATGGTGATAAGTTAGAAGCTGCAGTGGCAAGGAGCGCCGCATCCGGCGGCAAGCCACGGGTTGGAACCTGCGTAATTTTGGGTAAAAGTAGCGGCTAGAATGGGGCAACGCCCTTAGCAGGGTAGTAATTTTCTCCACCGGCTTCAAGGATCACATCCCTGTGCCCTTTCAGCCTCTGCAGCATCCCTGCTGCTGTTACGAAAATTCTACCGCAGCTAAGGGCTTAAATAGTATCTGGTAGGCATCACGAAAAATATCATAGAGAACAGCAGATAGAAGACGAGGTGGTAAGCATTCCGTGCACTTTGTAAGGGAATGTATTTTTCAGGGATGAAAAATGACACAAATTTGCCGGGAGCAAATTTGAACAGCTTTAGCTGGCCCGTAGGGCAAACTTCAGGATGAAGTTTGTAACCGTACAGGGATGTATTCACAGCGTGTCCCGTCAAAGTTGTACGGAATGATTACCGCCGGATGCACTACCTTAGACTCTACAGCGTCCAGACCAGCTCAACGCCCTTAGCTGGGTAGTAATTTTCTCCACCGGCTTCAAGGATCACATCCCTGTGCCCTTTCAGCCTCCGCAGCATCCCTGCTGCTGTTACGAAAATTCTACCGCAACTAAGGGCTTAACTAATATCGGTGAGGCGTCGCGAATAATATCTCAGAGCGTCACCTGCACAAGACTAGGCGGTAAGCATTCCGTGCACTTTGTAAGGGAATGTATTTTTCAGGGATGAAAAATGACACAAATTTGCCGGGAGCAAATTTGAACAGCTTTAGCTGGCCCGTAGGGCAAACTTCAGGATGAAGTTTGTAACCGTACAGGGATGTATTCACAGCGTGTCCCGTCAAAGTTGTACGGTGTGCTTGCCGCCGGATGCAACGGGTTTGAATCTGCGTAACTATGTGTAACGGTAGCGTTTAAAATAGAGTGGCTAAGGGCTTAAATGACATCTGCGAGCGAGCAGAATTTAGCAAGGAATAATGATTAAAAACATGACTGAGACATCGACAAATAACTTCTGGAGCATCTTCCGGATTTTCCTGGTACTGGGCCTAACCTCCTTCGGCGGGCCGGTAGCGCATCTTGGTTATTTTCGTACCGAATTTGTTGAAAAACGTAAATGGCTGACTGAACGCGACTATGCTGAACTGGTGGCGTTATGCCAGTTCTTACCCGGCCCGGCCAGTAGCCAGGTTGGTTTAGCGCTTGGGCTATTACGTGGTCGCTATCGCGGTGCGCTGGCTGCCTGGCTCGGTTTTACGCTGCCATCGGCTGGGGTTTTGATTGCGTTTAGCCTCAGTTTGGCGATTTTACAAAGCCCGCTGTTGCAGGGTGCCTTGCAGGGCTTAAAGCTGGTGGCGGTTGCTGTGGTCGCTCATGCGGTTTGGGGGATGGCAAAAAGTTTATGTAGTACGGTGCCAAAAGTCAGCATTATGGCGCTAAGTGCGGTGTTGTTGCTGTTATTTCCGGTTATCTGGTTGCAACCTGTGGTGATCCTGCTTGGTGCACTGCTCGGTTATTTTCTGTTAAAGCAGGAAGCAGCCGCTGCGGCCTCTGCCTTACCTCTTAGTGTGTCGAGTACGGCAGCCAAGGCTTACGGTCTGTTATTTCTGGTCTTGTTATTCGGTTTACCGCTCGTGGCGCAGCTCTATCCCGGTGCTGTTGTCACTATGTTCGATATTTTCTACCGTGCCGGTGCGCTGGTGTTTGGCGGGGGGCATGTGGTGTTGCCACTGTTACAGGCCGAAGTGGTGCCAACAGATCTGGTCAGTGCTGATAACTTTATTGCCGGCTATGCGGCAGCGCAGGCTGTACCCGGCCCTTTGTTTACCTTTGCCGCTTTTTTAGGTGCCGCCAGTAATGGTGAACTAAGCGGTGTTTGGGGTGGGGTAGTGGCGCTGCTGGCCATCTTTTTGCCGTCTTTTCTGGTATTGGCGGCGGTGCTGCCGTACTGGCAAACACTGCGCGCTTCTAGTAACGTCAGTCGCTTAATGGCCGGCGTAGGGGCCAGTGTCACCGGCATTTTGCTGTCAGCCTTATATCAGCCAATCTGGCAAAGTAGTGTGTTCGGAGCCACTGATTTTGCGCTGGCACTGCTGGGTTTTATTGCGCTGCAATTCTGGCGCCTGCCAGCCTGGTTACTGGTGCTGGCTGGCGCCTTGATTGGCATGGTAAGGGTGCTGTAGAGCCCTCTAGTTATTGCTTTAGAATCTCATCGACACTACCCTGCGCCAGTGGGTGATAACCTGGCCGCGCCTGTTGATAGACCTTACGGGCAAAGGCCAAACCATCCGGCGTTTTGGCCAGCTCGCGGTACAATGGCAGGATCAGTTTGCGCCGCCCGATGCTAATCAGATAGCGCTCTAATGCCGGTAGCACTTCGCGATAGCCGGTTTTTAGGGCTAACAGAAACCAGGCGTGGGCAATTTCGCTATTGGTCGATTGCGTCAGGTTAAAGCCATTATCCAGCTGCTGTAACTGGCCGGGGCTAATGCTCAGCGGCAGGTTATTGATAAAATATAGCCACTCATGCACTGTCCAGTCTGTCGTTGGCAGCTCATCCAGGGTGCGTAAACCTGATAACCAGGCATTGCTATGTTGTTGTACCCTGACAAAGGCATCTGATTGCGGGTTGGGGGCTGTCGCCGGTAAACCCCGGCCATGGATCCATTCCTGCACTTCGGCGGCACTGACTTTGCCGGGATGCTTATCCAGCAAATTCGCTGTTAAGTAAGCCTCAAAGGCGGCCGTGGTGATACTTTGAAAGGCATGGTCATCGAAGTATTTTCTAACGAAAGGATCAAAGACCTCACGGCCAAAGCGGCTTTCCAGAAACATCAGAAACAGTTGCCCCTTGGTATAGGGCACGCCACTAAAAGCATCATCCGGATCGCGGCCCTTCAGATCGAGGTAGAGCCGGCTATCGTCCGGATCCAGACTGGCCAATTCTTGCTTTAGATCCTGCACCGCCAGGGCCTGCTCCATGATGGCGCGGTCTGTGCCAAACACCTGCTCCATAATGCGGTTTTCGACATAAGAGGTAAAGCCCTCGTTTAACCACAAGTCCTGCCAGGTCGCGTTGGTGACCAGATTGCCGGACCAGGAATGCGCCAGCTCGTGGGCAATCAGATTGACCAAGCTGCCATCGCCAGCAACCACGGTCGGTGTAATAAAAGACAGCACCGGGTTTTCCATGCCGCCAAACGGAAAGCTGGGCGGTAAGATCAGTAAATCATAACGGCCCCAGCGATAGTCACCGTACAGCTGTTCAGTCACATCAATCATCTGTTGCGTGCTGGCGAACTCTTTGGCGGCGGCCTCCAGAATATAAGCTTCGGCATAAACGCCGGTTTGCGCACTCATAGCTTTAAATTCGAGATCACCGACGGCGATGGCCAGCAAATAGGGCGGGATCGCCTGCGGCATAGTAAAGCGGTAATCGCCACTGCGCACTGCGCCGGGGGCGGTTGGTGCACTCATTACCGCCAGCAGGTCTTTGTCAGTTTGAATGCGGGCACTATAAGTCAGGCGCACCGCGGGCGTATCCTGAATCGGGATCCAGCTTCTGGCATGAATCGCCTGATTCTGGCTAAACATAAAGGGTTGCGTTTTCGCCGCGGTTTGTTCTTTGCTCAGCCATTGCAAGCCTGAGGCCTGCGGTTGCGATTGATAGTGAATACGTAGCGTATCGGCCTGAAAGCCCGGCTCTATCGTCAGCTTACTACCCAGCACCGGCTCAGCGGCAGCCAGACTAAAGGGCACTTTACGCCACTGACCATCAGCGCGGCGGGCATACACCTGTTTGATGATTAAGTCCCGGGTATCCAGATAAACGGTATTGGCGCTCTGATTTTGCCAGGTTAACGTCAAATCGGCAAAACCGGTCAGGGCTTTTTGTTCAAAATCGACCGCCAAATCCAGATAGAGATGGCTGACTTTCACATCCTGTAAATTGGCGTAGGTATAGGCATCATCAGCGGCCTGAGTCAGACCCGCGCCGAGCAGCAGTGCGCACAGCGCGGAAGCGCGTGCAGCAGAGAGTACAGAAGATAGCGCAGAAAAACGCAGTAACATAGCAAACCTTATTCTTATTCAGCTAAAGTACAGTCAACAAGGTATGTAATAGTCGCACTTATGTAAAGGGAAGAACCATCATGCTGAGATTAACCACCGCTTTTAGTCTGTTAGTTGCTGCTGCCAGCGTCACGGCAAGTCCATTACCTGATTTCCCGTTTATCAATGTTACCGGTCAGGCGACGTTGGAAGTGGCCCCCGACAAAGCTCAGATCCGCTTTGTCTTGCGCCAGACGGGGGCAACTGCTGAACAGGCTACCCGGGCTGTGTATCAGCAAGGCGAAAGTTTGCTGAAGTTTTTGCAAGCGCAAGGCTTAACTGAGAAAGCACTGGATGCGGCGCAGATCAATAAAGAAGCGCTGTATAAAGACTATCAGGACAGAACCATCACCGGTTATGAAGCCAGCCAGCCTATCACCCTGACACTGACCAATTTGGAGCAGTATGTGACGGTGATGGATTATCTGTTTACCCAGCCACAGATTTTTTCTATTCACAGCAGCTTTGATCACAGCAAACGCGAGGAATTTGAATTAACGCTAAGTGAAAAAGCCGGCGCGGATGCCCGTGCCCGTGCCAACCGCTTAGCCGCGGCGCAAGGCGTTAAGCTTAGCACCGTGTTTGCCATTACCGAGAACGCCGGTTTCGGTAATCTGGCCGGTGATTTTGGCTTTGGCGGTGGCCAGGTAAGTTATGGCCGGATGGAGAAAATGAGTGCCGACAGTGGCATGGCCGGGGCCTTGTTAGCGCCGAAACAGATTACGCTGCAAAAAAGCGTGAATGTAATTTATAAGCTCAATCCTTAAGCCATATCAAGTTAGCGCTAAGCAGTACGATCCTCAGCTGCTATGCTTTAAGCAGGCAAGTAGGGGACTATTAATGGTCGAAGCAAAAGCGTTTCAGATTTGGGTTGAAAACAGGGTGGTTCTGGCTTGTATCCGTGGCTGCTGGGATCGTTTTGCGGCTGAGGATTATAGCCGGGCTTTTAAGGCTGCCGCTACCAGGCTTACCGGTCAGCCTTGGGCGCATATCGTGTATCTGGATGACTGGCAGTTGGGTACGCCCGATATTGAGCCGATAGTGCAGGAACTGGTGACCTGGTGTTTGCATAATGGCCTGGTGCTGACTGCTCAGGTGTATTGTCCGCACAGCGTAAAGCGCTACCAACTGGACAAGATGATTATTGAGAAAACCCTGACCTTTGAACGCCGCGTATATGCTGACCAACAACAAGCATTTAACTGGCTGGCCGAGCGAGGCTTCGCGGTAAATGACTCTTCATTTCAGCGCTGTTCCTGACGTTTAACTACCCTAATAACACTTTATCCCGACTCCGGTATGCTTGCCGTACCGGAGTCGTCACCTGCGATATCAAGCCTGACGCTATTTTTCAATTATTAGAAGTTAAGTTCCGAGGTTAACAATGTATTGCTTAAGTAATAACGTCGGAATATCATTTGTGCTTTTAACGATCGAAGTTAACATTTTATGCGTTTTTTTACTGTTTTTCTTCTTATACTTGTGTTGACCAATTGCGCCAGCGTAAATTCCAGAAAAGCTAATGCGAAGCTTCAGCAAACCAACAGCTGTTGTCAAAGTATCTCTGAACTGCCTTTCAAGAAAGGCGAAATGCTTCATTTTATTGAGTATGACCTAGCTAAAGCGTCTGTTTTCGACTTTCGTCAAGGTAAAAGCTATTTTATCGCTTTAGAAAAACCTGTTGACAGTCGTTTTATAGAAATTACCAGCTGGCTAAACGGCTTTTTAATTACTAATGCCGATCTGATATATCCTTTAGTGACAGTATTGAATAAAGACAAGCAGATCATAACAACCTTGCGTTCTTTAGAGGACTGGCGTCGAGGATTATCAATCACGCCGCACGTAACCCGGGCACCCTTCTACCGAATCCGTTTGACGTTGCCTGAAGATACTTATTTCGTTGTGGTTCATGCGGATCCATCGAAGTTAACAGAAACAACCCCTTACACTCACCGACCCGTTAATGGTGGTTTAATGTTTGTTGATATTGGTTTCAACGTCATTGGAAACTTAACTATAGGTTTTAACTAACTCTTACAGGGAATAAAAATGAAAAAAATATGGGTATTTCTAGCGTTAATATTACTTAGTGCATGTCAGTCGACAAAAGTTAGTTACCTAAACACAAAAGAGTTACAAAGTAATTATCCTCGGATTATGGCGTTCAACCCCAGGATGGAAAAGGGGCTTGAGATGCATGATGACATTCTTAAGACAATTATCGAGCCTAAGCTAAAAGCAGAGCTGGAAGCAAAGGGCTTTCAATTTGTTCCTGCTGAGCGTTTTTATGAGATACATACTCAGTTGCGCAAAGCGGAGACTAATTTGTTTGATCCGGTCACCGGTCAACGTGATGAAGTTCGTAGTAACGAAATATGGCAGCAAGCTCTGCAACAAGCCAAGGCCGAGCTTAACATCGATGCCTTTGTTTATTATGGTTTTAGTGTCAGAACGGCTCGTTTTTCTAATGACTTTACTAAGATGTATGTTGCGACTTGGGATGGACAGGAAGAATCTGCGTTATCAGATGGAGTGGGCGCAGGAAAGGTCTTAGGTGCTTTCTTTGTGCAAACCAATGGTACCTTACCAGGCCTATCAGTATTCGTTCAGTTCGAGAATGAGTATGGTAAAACGATCAGTTTCGGTGCTGGTGGCATAGAATTACTTGCTCAATTTAACAATAACAAAGATGTTGTCTATAAAGATGTCAATACCGTATTGCAAAACCATCAGCATATAAATATCGCATTAGAAAGAGCGTTATTGCAGATCGACAACCAAAAAGGTAAGGGAAAATGAGTCGCTTTTTTAGCGTACTTCTAGCGTTTTTAATACTTGCCGGTTGTCAGCTACCAACATTGCCAGAACGACCGACGCCGATTGATAATAGCCTCCCTCTTCAGAAACGTGCTGGTAATCAGGTTATATGGCTTTGGTTACCGCAAACCATGCAATCTGAGTTGGTCAACTATCGATTTGCCGTTGAGGCAAATCTTTCTACCCTTGTTGATGATAAGCTTTTGTTGCAACGCAGCATTGAAGCTCAAAAGCGGTTTGATCAGGCAGTGAAAGAGCATGGTGGAGTGTTTGATCCAAGTTCAGGAAAGTTGAATCAAGCGGGGTTGATGGCAGGGCTTGAGCTCGTTAAAACCTATGTCGCGGCGGAAATGCCTGAGGTTACAGATATTATTTATGTCAACCTTAAACAACAGTCTGTTAAAGTTCACGATGGGGTAGCTCGTTGGAACAATACGCAACAAAAAGTCGTAAATACGAATAGTTCTGTTCGTTACGCAACAGCTGTTTCGTTGGAGCTTCGTTACATTGGTAGTGAACAACAACCACTTACTGAGATACAAGGGCTTGATATCCAACCTGCTCCGCTGGGTAATCACAATAGATACGAGCTAATCCTAAAACGAGTATTGCAACCATACCTCCAGTAACGGCTTGCTGTAACAGCGTCGTGGCACAGTTCAGCCTCGAAAGAGGTGTCATTATTGACACCCCAGTTCGCGACTCCGGTACGACAAGCATACCGGAGTCGAACGGTGTAACGCGTCGATAAGCGCTGATGCAGTTGCCTTAGCAAGTTGGTATAATCTTCGCCCTACTATCCTGCTGCTGTGCTTGCTAAAGGTCCCGTTTAATGTCGCAACCCCTGATTGATCGTCCGCTGCGCGGCATTATCGCTATGCTGCTGGCAGTGGCGTTTTTTTCGGCGATGGATGCCGGTATGAAAGCCTTGACTGCTTATCATAGCCCGATGCAAATCACCGCACTGCGTGGTGCCTTAGCTTGGCCGCTGGTAGTCATTTGGTTATGTAGCAGTGGTGCCATTAAGCAGATCTTGCAAACCCGTTGGTCGCTGCATCTGCTGCGCGCAGCGCTCGGTATTACTATGCTTTGGGCCTTTGTGTTTAGCTTGCAAACGCTGGCACTGGCCGATGCTTATGCCATTTTCTTTGCCGCGCCCTTTATTATTACCCTGCTGTCGGCCTGGTGGCTGAAAGAGTATGTGGCACCGCGGCAGTATCTGGTGTTAGTGATTGGCCTGGCGGCGGTGTGCTATATGTTAAAACCGGATGCCGGGCAGTGGCTAAGTTTAGGTGCTTTAGCGGCACTGTTGGCGGCCTGTTGCTACGCCGTGTCGGCAATTTCGGTGCGGGTTTTGGCGCGCTCAGACAGTGCTGCCAATATGGTGTTCTGGCTGATGACCTTTTTAACTCTGGGCGCCACAGCGCTGGCTTTGCCGAACTGGCAGCCGTTACAAGCGCAGCTATGGCCGGTCTATCTGCTGATTGGTGTCTGTGGCTTTCTGGGGCAAATTACTATTACCGAAGCCTTTCGTATTGCGCCGGCGGCAATAGTCGCGCCCTTTGAGTATACAGCCCTGCTTTGGGGCATTGGCTTTGATATTGCGTTATGGCAACTGTATCCGGGGCGCAGTGTTTTGCTTGGTGCCACTGTGATTATGCTCTGTGGTTTGTATCTGCTGTGGCAACAAAGGCGCGGTCATTAGCTTGCCAACATCAGCGCCACAAGCCCAGCTTATCGCCGGCACTCAGTTTTCGTTGTAGCAGCTGCAGTGTTTGCTGTTGACCGTCTGAACGGTCATTTAACCAATACACAAAAACTCCGACAAAAAGTGCGCTGAGTGCCAGTTCCTGACCAATTCGCGTCAGGCCACTGGCACCTAGAGCTGCCGCCTCGCGTAGCCACTGCACCGTCGCGCTGATCCTAAGCAGCGCTGCTGCTTGCAGATGAAAATGACCCGGTTCCAGCTTATACAGCAACATTTGCCCGGTTTGCTGTTGATAAGGGGCCAGGGCATTAAGCCAACTGCTAATGGCCAGATATAAGCGCTCGCTTGCTGAGTGCTCCTGATAGCTGTGGCTTAGCATCTGTTGATCGGCACGGTCAAACCAGGCGTCGGCCAGCTGATCTTTGGTGCTGATCTGTTGATAGAGTGCACTGAGCGGACAGTTGAGAGCTGAGGCGATATCGCATAGCCGCAATTGTTCCCAACTGCTGGCCGCAGCCAGCTGTAAGGCGGTGTCGAGAATTTGTGCTTTAGTGGGGGCTTCCATTGGTCGCTTTGGCTCCGGCTTAAATACTCGGTTAAGTATAGTGGTGCCGGGCGAAAAAACGCCGGCAACAGCGTGAAATCTGTGCCGGCGTTTTATTAGAGCGTGCTGTGTTTGTATGCAGCACTAATGCTTACAACCCCAACTTGGTTGGCATGGCTGGTGCCTGCCGGTGGTCCTGCGGTGGGTTGGCTTTTAGCTGTTGTAGCGTATGTTCAATCGCCCGCTCCAGCTGCACATCGATGCCACGGTTGACGGCTATCGGATCCAGCTCTACCTCGATATCCGGCGCCACCCCTTCATTTTCCACCCGCCATTCGCCATCCGGCGTATAGAAGCGGAAGAAGGGTACCACATGGAAGCCGCCATCGATCATCGCTGGATTAGCCGAAATACCAATCAGCCCCCCCCAGGTACGGGTACCTATGGTTTTGCCCAATCCCAACCGTTTAAAGGCCCAGGGGAGGAAGTCGCCGCCTGAGCCGGCATCCTGGTCAATTAACATGGTTTTCGGGCCATAGATACCGGCTCCCGGCGTAGTAAAGCCGGCGCCGGCCCGATCTTTCCAGCCAGCCAGGAAGGGCCGGGCCAGGATTTCGGTGATATAGTTCGCCGCCTGACCGCCGCCATTTTTCCGCTCATCAATAATCAGCGCCGGCTTTTCGGTTTGCGCAAAGAACATCCGGTTAAAGAAGTAGAAACCGCCATCGGCCGTGTTTGGCAGGTAAACATAGGCAACCTGGCCCTGAGTCTTTTCTTCAACCCGTTTACGATTGTTTTCTACCCAATGCCAGAGTCTTAGCTGACTTTCATCGGTCACGGGCTCTACAGTAATATCGCGTTTGTTACGGCCACGCACATCGTCGGCCAGTGTCAGGCGAACTTGCTTGCCGGCCGTATTATCTAACAACTGATAGATATTTTGCGCAGCAGTGAGCTCGACACCGTTAATGGCCAGCAGGTAATCGCCGGCCTTGGCACTGGCGCCAGGCGTCGCCAGCGGCGCGCGCAGGAAGGGGCTCCAGCGATCACCCTGATAGACGGTTTTCAGGCGGTAGCGATTATTATCAATTGCAAAATCGGCGCCCAGCAAGCCTACGCCGGTGCTGGCAGCCTGGTAGATATCGCCACCGCCAATCCGGTTATGGCCAACCTGCAGCTCGGCAATCATCTCAACCAGCACTTCGTTCAGATCCTCGCGCCGCTGCACGTGCGCCAGCATTGGTTGATACTTATCGTAAATCCCTTGCCAGTTGATACCATGCAGTGCCGGATCGTAGAAATATTCCAGCTGCATCCGCCAGGCATCATTAAAGATCTGTTGCCACTCGGCGGCCGGATCGATAAAGCTGCGCACCTGACTTAAATCCAGCGCCTTGGGTTCAGGCTTGGCTACTGCATCCGCCAGTTGCAGGCGGTTTGGTAAACTGACCAACAGTAGCTTCTTGCCATCACCGCTCAGCTGATAGTCGCTGATCCCCTGCTGCACCAGGGCCGGTTTACGCTCTTTAAAATCAAAGCGATACAAGCTGGCGCTGTTGCGAGTGTCGCTGCCCGGTAGCTCATTACTGGCACCGCTTTGTGGCAGTTCCAGATAGAATAGGGCACCATCACTGGCGACGCTGAGCCGGCTGTAGTTGCGCTCGGCAACCGGTAAGCCGACAATCCGATCCTGAATGCCGATCAGGTCCAGCTGCACCGGCTTGACGGTCGCCGCCTTATCATCGGCCTCGGTTTTCGTTGCCGTCGCTTTCGGGCTCTCTTCATCACTTCGCGGTAACAACGGCGACTTACCATTCGCAGCGAGCACGGCAGCATATAGTGCAGAGCGTACCGGCCGCTCCCGCGTCGACAGATCCAGCCCCACCTGAGCCGGGCCGGTATTTACCGAGGCCGCGAAGTACAGATAATCCTGGCTAAATACCGGGCTGGTAGCATGGCTTAGACCATCCGTTAGCTGCTGGCTGCGCTGCAGCGTAAAGTCATACACTTTGATTTGGCTAAAATAATTTTCCCCCACCACCGTATAGGCCAGATAACGGCTATCCGGTGAGAAGCTGACGCTAAAGCCCTGGCGGCGCAAGGAGGTATCCAGTTTCAGCTCGCGTTTACGTTTCACATCATAGGCATATAAATTAAGATGATTATCCTGATATACCAATAGGTTAGCATCAGGTGACCAGGCGAGCAGATTGTAATAGCCCGGATTCGCTAACTCCACCAGTTGCGGCCGGCCACTGCCATCCTGGCTGGCGATCACCAGTTGGTGCTTATTACCGGCATCAGAAAGATACGCCACCTTAGTGCCATCCGGGCTCCAGTGCGCATCAAACTCGCGAATATCGGAGCTTTGCGTCAGATTGCGGGTGGAGCCTTCTTTGGCTGGCACAGTAAAAATATCACCGCGGGCACTAAGTAAAACACGTTGACCGGTGGCGGATAAACGGGCGGAGGTCAGGGTTTTACTGGCATCTTTCCATTGTGGCCGGCGCTGCTCTGATTGGGTATTCAGTTGCACTACCAGCTGCTGGCTTTGTCCGCTGCTCAGATCCAACTGATACAGATAGCCACCGGCTTCATAGACTACGGTGTTGTCAAAGCCAGCTGCTGAGCGGATATCCCTATCACGCAATTGGGTAAGTTGTTCCACTTGCTGACCACGGTAGCGGAATAAATTGACAGCCTGGTTATCGCGGTCAGATAAGAAGTACACCTCATCCTGTAACCAGAACGGGTTGAAATTATTGGCATTGGGCTGGGGGACTTTTTCCAGCTGAGCTTGTTCCAGATCGAGGATCCAGATCGGTGGCGTGCTGCCACCACGATGTAGCCGCCAGCCACTGCTGCCGCTATACGCCATATTGTTTGGGCGGTACGCCAGCTTTTTGCCATCGGCCGACAGCTGGCCTTCGAAGGCGACTGCCTGCATCAGTTTTTCTTCATAGCCGCCGGTTACGGCGACCTGATACAGCTGATTGCTGCGGCTATTAGCCACTTCGCGGTTCGAGGCGAACAAGACCTTGCGACCATCCGGGCTCCAGCCATTGACGGTATCGGCACCGGGATGCCAGGTTAGACGCTGTGCCGGACCACCGCTTACCGGCATCAGATAGACATCAGTATTGTTATCGTAACTGGCTGAAAATGCGATCCACTTGCCGTCAGGTGAGAATTTGGGCGAAAACTCTGCCGCCGGGTGATTGGTCAGTTGCCGTGGTGACGAGCCATCACGGTTCGCCAGCCACAGGTCGCCACCGTAAACAAATACCAGATGATTGGCTGAAATATCGGGTTGGCGTAATAGCCGGCTGCCTTCACTGGCCATAGCGGTACCGCACAGGGCAAGCGTGCAGCACAGCGCCAGATAGGATCGAGCGTGCATAAGCAGTTCCTTGGTGTAGTTGTTGTAGTAATTAGCTTATCTTAGCCAGAAAATTCCTGGCTTAACACCTGTTGCCGTTCGGTTTCGGTCAGAATACCGGTTAGCAGCGTTTTGCGGCGTAGCCGGCGCATACTCTCACTGTCTTCCAGCAAGGCACGACGAAACAGCTCCGGCTGATCAAGCTGGCTTAGCATACTGTACCAGCGGATATAGCCCCAATGCTTAATTAAACCGGTCTGATAGCGCAGCTCCAGTTTTTCCAGTAATGGCGCAGCCAGCTCAGGCTGAGCCAGTAGCTTATCGGCAATTAGCTGGTGCAGCGCCAATAGCTGGGCATCAGTATGAATTTGCACCCGGCTGGGCGCACGACGGGGACGATGCATTTATTTGCTCTCAGGGCTCGGGCTGTTTAGATTTGGTCGGTTAAAGGTCGCATTGGCCATCGCTACAGCCTTTGCGACGGGCCGCCCAGAAGTAATACGCCCGGTTTGCCAGCGAAGTAATAAGCGGTAAACTCAAAAGCCAGGGTAAAAAGCGCAGACCCGCTAAACGCCAGTAATAAAGTGTAGCGGGCAGGGCAGTAATAAAGCGCTCGCCATCCCACAAATGGATTTCAGCCAGCATGGCGCTGCGCTTAACCCCGGCAAAGCCGGTAAAGTCGGGCGCACTGATATCAACCAGCTCAATTTTGCCGCTGAGTTTCGGGCCCAGCCAGCTCATTTCATGCCGGCACAATTTGCAGCTGCCATCGAAAAACAGCTTTTTATCCACTTTTTTATCTACAGTGGCGCTGACCTTAGTAGGCGACATAAAACCCCAGATGACACAGTATTACGACAAAGGTGAGCTGATTGCGCAGGCTACGGTAAGGCAAAGCATAGCGCTGATTAATACCGCTGATAACCTCATAACACCTTAAGGCTGCGAATAGCAGGGCGAGCGCCAGCAGGCTATATGCGGGTAGCAGTGCTAACGCCAGGATTGCCAGTACCGGAAAGCTGACTACCCACAGGGCCCGGCTTGACGGCTCTGGCGCCTGATATAATACCGGCCATAGCACGCCAGCCATAAAACCTAAGATCAGGCAGCTGTAGAACTGAAACAACAGCATGGCCTGTGCGGGAGCAAGCAAAGGCCAGAGCAGGCTGCAAAATGGTAACAAGACAAAGGGAATTAAACCCGCATAACCCAGAGGCGCAATCATCGGCATACAACAGTGATACTCAGATGCCGCTTTTACGCCCGGGCCAGGTTCCGGGATCAGACCAGACGCTGCTTATTAATCACCGTTTTGCCAATGGGGGCTACTGCCAGGCAGGCCAGTTTCAGATGCTGCAGACCAAAGGGGATACCAATGATTGTGATAAAGCAGACAATAGCATGGAACAAATGGCCAATGGCCAGCCAGATACCAAACAGCACAAACCAGATAATATTCCCCATAGTACCAAGGGCACCAGTGCCGATGTCGTCCGCCTTATTCAGATAGCGGCGGTTGATGGTGTCCTGACCAAAGGGCCAGAATGCCAGTTCACCCATCACAAAGCAGGCGCGGCCAAATGGAATACCGATAATACTGATAAAACAAATCAGCCCAATCAGCCACCAAGCCAGCCCCATCACAAAGCCGCCTAGAATAAACCAGAAGATATTAAAAACTAACCGTAGTACGCCCATCATCCTATCCTTCTTTTTCTGTGTATAAGGCTAAACCCGCACGCTGACAGCCGCTATCTGCCAGCAGTGATTTAATTCCCTGCTATACTTGCCAATAGTATGCCAGGTATTAATGCGTTGTTTTTATTGGTTTTAATTTTTTGCTTTCCCAAGCCTATAGCGAGAATAACTAAAATATAGTCATTTTTCAGCCGGCTTATTGCAGTTTAAGCCAGTTATTCTATAATAATTTACTGTACCAACCAGTCGGTTTTTTTTGGGTGGCCTGCCAGGCCGTAATCTCAGCCCGGCGGAACACAGGAGTAGCATATTGAGCAAAAAGGCCCAGATCACCGTCAGCCAGATTATCCAGGCCGCGCTTAGCGTTGCAGCAGATAAGGGCGCCGGCAAAGTTACTCTGGACGCTGTTGCCAAAGCGGCAGGCGTCAGTAAGGGGGGCTTGATTTATCACTTTCCAAGCAAGGAGGCACTGATTAGCGCCATGGTGCAGCATTTACTGGATGAGGCCGATTGCCGGCGCGAGCAACAGACGCAACTGGAGCAATCGACGCTGGCTGCGTTGCTGCAAACCCGAGCTTCCTTTACCCGGCAAATTGCCGGCAATACTGCTATGGCCATTTTGGCCGCTGCGGCTGAGCAACCAGCCTTACTTAAACCGGTACAGCAACACAATATTGCGATGTTGCAGCAGGTGCTGGCCGAGCATCAGCAATCACCTCAGGCCTTGTTATTGTTTTTAGCCAGCGAAGCCCTGGTTTTTCATGATTTATTGCATATTTCGCCCTTCACTGAGCAGGAGCGAATCGATTTGGAACAATTATTAGTGCAACAGGCACGGGAGCTGCAAGCATGAAATTGACACTGAAATCATCATGGTGGATTGCCAGTTTAGTCGTCGGGCTAAGTGCCTGCTCGGACGCACCACAGCAGGCAACAGTGGCGGTGCCAACGGTGAAACTTTATACCGTTAATGGCGAAGATCAGGCCAGTAGCCGGCATTTTGTCGGGCGTATTGATGCCGTAAGTACAGTGGATCTGGCGTTTCAGGTTGGCGGCAGAGTAACAGAGCTACCCGTGCAGCAAGGTCAGGTGGTTCCGGCAGGGGAATTGCTGGCCGCGCTGGACCCAGCAGATTACCGGTTAGCAGTGGAACAAGCCGAAGTGCAGTTGGCGCAGGCCAGCCGTGATTTAGAGCGGGGCAAGCCGTTGCGTGAGCAGGGGATTTTAACACCGTCTGCTTTTGATCAGTTACAAACCAATTTTGAGATTGCCCGGGTCGCGCTGGAAAATGCCCGGCGTAATCTGGACTATACCCAACTGAAAGCACCCTTCGATGCGCTGGTGACCCGGCGTATTGTCGAGCGCTTTGCTACCGTAGCCGCCGGCACGCCGTTATTAAGAGTGCAAAATATTACCGAGCTGCGGGTACATATCAATGTGCCGGAGCAGATTATGCGCCAGGTGCGGGATACCAGTGATTATCTGGTTTCGGTGCGCTTGTCAGAGTCTGCCACTGAGCGCTATCCACTGGCCTACCGTGAGCATGCAACCGAGGTTGATCCGCTGACCCAGACCTATCAGGTGTCCTTTGCCATGCCACGTTTGCCGGATGTGAATTTACTGCCAGGTATGACTGTCAACGTCGTCACGGAAAAAGTGGCGGCGAACAGTGCGGTACTGATCCCGGTATCGGCGCTGGATACCGCCACACCGGACCAATTCTATGTCTGGCGCTATCAGGCCCAGACGCAAAGCGTGCAGCGGGTACCGGTGCAGGTGGGTAGTATTCGTGAGCAGCAGGTGGAGATTATCAGTGGTTTAAGCCGAGGCGAGCAGCTGGTGTCAGCCGGGATCTATCAGCTGCAACCTGAGCAGCAAGTTCAGCCCTTTGTAGCCTATTAAGGAGCGGTCTGATGCGGATTGCCAGTTATGCAATAGAAAAGCAAATCAATACCTGGTTATTGATTATGCTGTGTTTTTTAGGCGGCTTATGGGCGCTGGTCAGTATTGGCAGGTTGGAAGATCCGGCCTTTACGCTGAAAGAAGCGGTGATAATGACCTACTACCCCGGAGCGACGGCGGTAGAGGTGGAGGAAGAAGTGACAGAGCTGCTGGAGTCCGGCATTCAGCAGTTATCGCAGTTAAAACGTATTACCTCCAAGTCGATGCCTGGTAAATCGGAGATCCGGGTACAAATTCAGGATAAATACGATGGCAGTCAGATGCCGCAAATTTGGGATGAGCTCAGACGCAAAGTAAATGACGCCAGTATGCGCTTACCCGCTGGGGTGATGAAACCGATCGTCAATGACGACTTTGGCGATGTATTCGGTATCTTTTATGCGGTAACCGCCGATGGCTTTTCGGATCGCGAAATCCGTGAGCTGGCCACCTTTTTACGCCGTGAAATGTTAACAGTTAACGGCGTCGCCAAGGTGCAAACGGCCGGTGAGCCGGAAGAGCAAATCAGCGTTGAAATTTCGCAGGAACGCCTACTGGGCATCGGCTTGCCGCTACAGCTGGTGGTCAATACCTTGCAAACCGAGAATGCCGTAGCGGCCGCAGGTTCGGTGCAGGTCGGCGATAAAAGGGTACGGCTGATCAGCAAGCCGGGCTTAGATTCCATCAGTGCCATTGAGAATCTGCGTATCGGCAAACCTGGTTCTACTGAACAACTGAGTATCTTTGACGTCGCTACGGTAAGTCGTGGCGAGGTGGAGGTGCCGACACAGTTGATCCGCTTCAATGGCCAGCCGGCATTTACGCTGGCTATTTCCGGTCTGACGGACGCCAATATTGTCGATGTCGGCAAAGCGGTCGACCGGCATCTGGCCAGTCTTGCAGAGCGGATCCCATTAGGGGTTACCCTACATCCGATTTATCAGCAACATCTGGTCGTCGATAACGCCATTAACGACTTTATCGTCAATCTGGTGCTGTCCGTAGTGATCGTAATAGCGGTGCTATGTCTGACCATGGGTTGGCGTGTTGGCTTGGTCGTTGGCGGTACCCTGTTGCTGACGGTATTGGGCACGGTATTTTTTATGAAGCTAGCCCATATCGAGATGGAGCGGATTTCGCTTGGTGCCCTGATCATTGCGATGGGGATGCTGGTTGACAATGCGATTGTTGTCGCCGAAACCATGCTGATTAATATGCAGCGCGGCCAGAGTTCACGCCAGGCTGCCGGCGAAGCAGCCAGTCGGACCCAGATCCCGCTGTTGGGAGCGACGGTGATTGGTATTATGGCCTTTGCCGGCATCGGCCTGTCGCCGGACAGCACCGGTGAATTCTTATTCTCGTTATTCGCGGTGATTGCTATTTCGCTGCTGCTCAGCTGGGTGCTGGCCATCAGTGTCACGCCGTTACTGGCGCATTACCTGTTTAAAGTCAGCGCTGACAGTGCCAGTCAGGACCCTTATGCCGGTCAGTTCTACCAGCGTTATGCCGGCTTATTGCGCCTGGCACTGCGCCAGCGGGCGCTAACCCTGGGTGGTCTGGCGCTGTTAACCCTGGTTAGTGTGATTGGCTTTGGTCAGGTTAAGCAGGTATTCTTCCCGGCCTCCAACACCCCCATCTTTTATCTGAACTACTTTTTGCCGCAAGGTTCGGATATCCGGGCGACGTCACGCGATCTGGCAGAGATTGAACGCTTTGTCATGGCGCAGCCTGAGGTGGAATCGGTCAGTAGCTTTATTGGTTCGGGCGCCAGTCGCTTTATGCTGACCTATGCACCGGAGCAACCGAATGCAGCCTATGGTCAATTGATTATCCGTACCGCACACCGCGATCAGATCCCACCGCTGATGCAGCGGCTACGCACTGAACTGCCGCCGCGCTTACCACAGGCTGAAATCTACACCCAGCAACTGATGTTCGGACCGGGCAGTGGTGCCAAGCTGCAGGCCAGGGTATCAGGGCCGGATGAGCGTATTTTGCGCCAGTTGGGGCAGCAAATTACCGAGCTGATGCGCCAGGATGCCAGTATTACCGATTTACGGCAAAACTGGCGGCAGCGCGAGCTGGTGATCGTGCCGGATTTTAACGAGGAACGGGCCCGGGTCGCTGGCATTAACCGCACTGATTTGGCGCAAACGCTGGAGTTTGCCAGCACCGGGGTGCGTAGCGGTGTCTTCCGTGAACATGATAAGCAGATCCCGATCGTGGTCAGGCCGCCGGCCTCGGAGCGCTTTGATATCGACCGCCTGCATGATCGGATGATCTGGAGCTCCAGCGACAATACCTATATTCCGATCACACAGGTGATTAATGGGCTGCAAACGCAAACCGAAGAGGCAAAAATTCAGCGCCGTGACCGTTTAAGAACCTTGACCGTCGAAGCGGAGCCGGCAATGGGTTATACCGCTGACCAGGCGTTAAAGCGTATTAAAGCCAAGGTTGAGGCTCTGCCATTACCCAGCGGCTATCAGCTTAGCTGGGGCGGTGAGTATGAAAGCTCAGCTGAGGCGCAGCAGTCGTTGGCGGCACAGTTACCGCTCAGCTTTATTGTGATGCTGGTGATCAGTATTCTGCTGTTTGGCTCGCTAAAGCAACCGCTGGTGATTTGGCTGATCGTGCCGATGTCGATCTGTGGTGTGGCGGCAGGCCTGTTGGCGTCCGGCTTACCCTTTGGTTTTACCGCGCTGCTTGGGTTCCTCAGTTTATCGGGGATGCTGATGAAAAATGCCATTGTATTGGTTGACGAAATTGATCTGCAAAGCGCGCAAAAAACTGACAAGTTGCAAGCCATTATCGAAGCCAGCACCAGCCGGATCCGGCCAGTGATCCTGGCTGCGCTCACGACTATTCTGGGGATGTTACCGCTGTTGTGGGATGCCTTCTTTAATAGTATGGCGGTGACCATTATGGCCGGCCTGGCTTTTGCGACCATCCTGACGCTGATTGCGGTACCGGTATTGTACGCCCTGGTATTCAGAGTGAAAG
This sequence comes from Alishewanella sp. BS5-314, assembly GCF_025377695.1. Lineage (NCBI taxonomy): Bacteria > Pseudomonadati > Pseudomonadota > Gammaproteobacteria > Alteromonadales > Alteromonadaceae > Alishewanella > Alishewanella sp. BS5-314. The sequence continues at coordinate 1,346,192 of NZ_JACEHJ010000002.1, read as the reverse complement.
CGCAGCAGCAGAGCTGAACAGTAAAACAGCCGGCCGTGATAGTGCGGCCGGCTGGTGTGTGTGGACGGTGTGATAACAGCGCGTTGCAACGCTAGGGTAGCGCTAAGACAGCGCTATTTAGCGCATTTAATACAACGCTCAGTAAAGGGGATAATATTCAGGCGTTCTACGTTGATATTGTCACCACAACGGGCACATTGATCATAGGTACCCTGTTCGATACGCGCCAGGGCGCGTTCAATTTGCTGCAGCTCTAACCGATCCTTTTGTTCCAGCGCATTGAGGACTTCCTCGTTTTCACGTTCCTGGGCCTGTTCACTAAAATCAGCGCTGCGGCCCATGGCAAAATCACGTTCAATTGCAGCGACCTGACGTTCCAGTTCTAATTTACGGCTAAGTAAGCGGCGTTTTAGCTCTTGAAATGGCATCTGCGGCTCCTGTTTGCTGTGCTACCCGCCTTAACTGTAGCAGACTGCAGTTGGCCTACAGTTGATCTGGCGCACAAAAATTGTGCAATCGCCGTCGGCGAGCTGTCGGTCAGGCTAACTATTCCGACTGCTGTTCAGCCTGCTGGCGCCACATTCTGGCGTAACTGCCGTTAGCGGCCAGCAGCTGTTGATGATTCCCTTGCTCAATCAACTGACCATGCTGTAACACCAGGATTTGGTCGGCATCGGTTACCGTAGATAAGCGGTGCGCAATCACTAAACTGGTATGTTGTTTTGCCACTTCGCGCATCGCACTGAGGATCGCTTGCTCTGATTGTGAGTCCAGTGACGAGGTGGCCTCATCAAAGATCAGGATCGGCGAGCCTTTCAGGATGGCTCGGGCAATCGCAATACGTTGCTTCTCACCCCCGGATACTTTTAAACCGCGTTCACCAACCTGCGTTTGATCGCCTTGCGGTAAGCTGTTAATAAAGTCCCGCAGGTGCGCCAGGTCAATGGCGCGTTCGATCTCGGCAGCACTGACATCTGGGTTGGCATAGGCAATGTTTTCGCGAATGCTGCTATTAAACAGCACCGTATCCTGCGGAACTATCGCAATAGCCCGGCGCAGTGAGTCCAGTGTCAGCTGTCGGATATCCTGGCCATCGACCAGAATTTGCCCGCTGTCCAGCTCATAAAAACGGTACAACAGGCGGGCAATGGTACTTTTACCGGCACCAGAGGCACCAACGATCGCGACCTTACTGCCACTTGGTACCTGAAAACTCAGTTGTTGTAGAATCGGCCGCTCTGCCTGATAGCGAAAACTGACCTGCTGAAAGCTGATTGCCGCTGCCTGCAGCTGCAAGGGCCGGGCATCTGGCGCATCGACGATCGCTGGCTTGCGGGTAAGCAGTCCGAGCATATTTTCCAAATCGGTCAGAGCCCTGCGGATCTCGCGATAGACAAACCCCAGAAAGTTCAGCGGCAAAAACAACTGAATTAAATAGGCATTTAACATCACCAACTCACCTAAACTCAGCTGCGCGTTGACCACATCGCGGGCCGCCAGATACATCAAAGCAGTGACTGCCAGCGCAATAAGTAGTGCCTGCCCCGAGTTTAATAGCAGTAAACTGAGACGGTTCTTTAAACGCGCCTGCTCCCAGCGGGCTAAAAAGCCGTCATAAATTTTGGCTTCATGCTGTTCATTATTAAAGTATTTAACCGTTTCATAGTTCAGCAGGCTGTCGACGGCGCGACTATTGGTGGTGTTATCGGCCTGATTGGCTTCGCGGATAAACTTATTGCGCCACTCCGTGACGTAGACGGTAAAGAAGATATAGAGCGCAACCGCGACCACGGTAATCAACGCATACAGCGGAGAGAACAACAGGCTGAAAATGACCGCCACCGCCAGGATCTCCAGCAGGGTCGGTACTATATTAAACATTAAAAAGCGCATCAGAAAACTGAGGCCATTGGTACCACGTTCGATATCGCGGCTAATACCACCGGTTTGCCGATCCAGATGGAAGCTGAGTTCCAATTGATGTAAATGCTGAAATACCTTTAAACCCAGTTGCCGCATCGCATGTTCGGTGACCCGGCCGAACAGGGCATCGCGTAGCTCACCGAAAAATACCGTGGCAAAACGCAGACCACCGTACAGCAGGATCAGCGCCAGTGGCAGCACTAACAGTGCCTGGCGGCCGGAGTCCAGCGCATCGACAATTTCTTTTAGTGCAAAAGGCACCAGCAGGGTTGCCGCTTTAGCGGCAATCAGACAAAGCAACGCCAGCAACACCCGGCCTTTAAATGCCATTAAATAAGGCCAGAGGGTTTGCACACTCTGGCCTAATGACATGGCATAGCTACGTTTTTGTGGTTCAGGTTGTTTGGCCGCGCTGCGCATGCCCCGCATAATTCACTCGTTCAGACTGCTTACTGATAGGTGCAAAGGTAAGCGGTATCGCGGGCGACTTGCAACTGAAACTTTGCATTAGCAGGCACCTGAAAGGATTGACCGCGGGAAAAGGTTTGCCAGCTGTCGCTACCGGGTAATTTTACCGTCAGCTCGCCGCTGATCACTGTCATCACCTCGTGCTGGCTGGTACCAAATTCATAGTTTCCCGCTGCCATTACGCCCACAGTAGCTGGTAATTGTTCTCCCTGAAAGGCGATAGACGCGACCTGACCGTCGAAATACTGATTTACTTTAAACATCTGGATGTCCTGTTATGGTTGAAAACAGCAGTAAAGCGGAAAAATTCATCCAATGCCAGTATTTTAGGTGTAAAGACGTCTAAAAATGGTTTTAACATGAATTTACGTTATCTGATGAAGTGTTAATGAAATTGTCATTTAGTTGCAGTAGTCTAGTTTCCCGTTTTGCCGTCGGGAACAGGTCTGTATCGTAAGTAGGTACTGACTAAGCGCATAACGCCTAACTTTGGAATCAACAAAAGATGAGAATAATAATAATCCTGCTCAGTGTGTTACTGATGCAGAGCGCACTCGCGCAGCAACCTATCGCCTATTGGGCACAAAATAACAACACTTTGCCAAGCGGCGGAGCCTTTAATCCGGCCTCATTTCCGCAGTCAGCTGATGAAGGGCAGGGACAGCTATATCTGCTTAACTTCGATCAATCGCTGGTGGCAAATGGCAGTTATCAGTATTTACAGTCCTTTGCTGGCTCGACCATCAACTCCCTGAGTGGTTATGCGGCAGGTGGCTCGCTATCTATCCAGGGTGGTAACAACCTGAGTAATAATGGTGCAAGTATTCTGATAAAGGTCAGTAGCACGGGTTTGGCAAATCTCAACATTAGTTGGGCGCAGCAAGCTACTGCAACGGGCTTTAACAGTCGCGCCTTGTCCTGGTCAGTTGATGGTGAAAATTACCAGCTTATTGCGACTGATACTAACAGCGGCGCTATGGCGATGACGCTACGGCAGTTCGATTTATCGAACATTAGCGAGCTGAACGACCAGGCTGAGGTGTTTTTTAAAATTACCCTGACAGGCGCGACTAACGCTACCGGTAATAATCGCTTTGACAATATTTTGATTAGCGGCAGCCTGATTGCCGACGCTGACCGCATTACAGTATACAACCGTGATTTTGCCACTAACCCCTTTGAAGCAGGTTGGACAGTGGTTAACCGCCAGGGTAGCACCAGCTGGAGCTGGGATAGCGGCTTCCGTAACGTGACGATCAGCGGCTTTGTGTCTGGCCAACCACAGTGTAATATCGCTGATAGCTGGTTGGTCTCTCCCGCCTTTAATCTGGAGCAGCAAAGTGCTGAGCGGTTAAATTTCGATATTGCCCGCGGTTTTAACGGCGTTAATCCGTTGGAGGTGTATTACTCGGTATCCTATGACGGTTCGGGCACGATTAACCCGGCGGACTGGCTATTACTGACCGAGATCAGTGGTGCAGACTTTACCCAGAATAACGTGCCAAAACGCTTTGGTGATTATGAGCAGTTCGCCAATTTAAGCGGGCAGCTGCATCTGGCTTATCGCTATCAGACGGAGGCCGTCGCTAATTGCAGCACCTGGCGCTTATCAAATCTGATCCTGACTGCTGATAATCCGTTACCGGCGCAAACCTTTGCCTGTTATAACCCGGCGCTGGCGATTCACCGCTTGCAGGGACAGGGCTTCCAGAGCCCGTTACAAGGCGCCCGCGTTCAGGTAGAGGCTGTGGTTACTGCGACTTTTATGGATACAGCGCCAGGTAGTCTGCGTGGTTTCTATCTGCAGGAGCCGGATTATCGTACCGACAATAATCCGCTGACCTCTGAGGGTGTCTTTGTTTATGCTGAAGGTACCGATCTGCAAGTGCAAGTAGGCGATCTGCTGCGGGTAGAAGGCACTGTTGCCGAGTATTTTGAAGAAACGCAGATCACAGCGTTAACTCAGTGGGCGAACTGTGGCACTAATCAATTATCATCGGTATCGGCATCCTCGATCACACTGCCATTTAATGATTTTATAGAGTTGGAATCTAAAGAAGGTATGTTACTGACAACCGCCACCGATCTGACGGTTTCTGATGTCTTTAACGCAGTCCGTTTTGGCGAAGTGACGCTGTCAAATGGCCGTTTATTTACCCCTACTCAGTTAGTATTACCGGGTGAGGCAGCACGGCAACTTTCGGCCGCTAATGCCCGTAACCGTTTGCTGTTGGAGAATGGCCGTACCGGTACTTTCCGCCAGCCATTTATTGTCGGCGAAGATGGTATCACTGAGGTTTCGGCAACTAACCCCATCCGCAATGGTTATACCTTAAAAGCGGGTTATCAGGGTATTCTCGGTTATGGCTTTAACGTCTACCGTTTACGCCCGGTCGGAACGCCGGTTTACGACAGCAGCAGTAATCCACGTACCGCAGCGCCGCAAACTGAGCGCGGTAATCTGCGGATTGCTAACTTTAACGTCGAGAACCTGTTTACTACCTTGAACGTCAGTGGTAACAGCTGTGGTCCTAATGCGTTAGCCTGTCGTGGTGCTACCACGGTATCTGAACTGGAGCGGCAACTGGCAAAAACCGTCTCTGCCTTACTGGCGATTGACGCCGATATGGTGGCCTTGATTGAGGTTGAAAACGACGCTGATGACAGCACGCTGCAGTTATTAGTTGAGCGTCTGAACCAGTTGGATCTGCGTGCCGACTGGGACTATGTGGCAACCGGCAGCGTTGGTACTGATGCCATTAAACCGGCCTTTATTTTCCGACGGGGCAGCGTGGTACCGCAAGGCGCTTTCGCGGTGCTGGATGAGTCGGCAGATGCTGATTTCGATACCAGCAGACAGCGTCCGGCGCTGGCGCAGAGCTTTGTGACTGCTGAGGGCGCAGCCTTTACTGCGGTCGCCGTGCACTTACGTGCCAAGTCTTGTTCCAGCTCTGCCACTGGCGCTGATGCGGATTCCGGTGATGGTCAAAGCTGCTGGAATCAATGGCGTAGCCGCGCAGCAGCGGCGCTGGGCCGTTGGTTAACCACGGATCCGACCGGTATTGCCGACCCGGACTATGTGATTATGGGCGACTTTAATGCTTATGCGAAAGAAGACCCGATGCGCATTCTGGAGAATGCCGGTTTTGTGAATGTTGCCGTACTAAACGATGAGCCTGAGTATAGCTACACCTTTATGGGTGAGGCCGGTAGTCTGGATCATGCTATGGTCAGCAGCAGCTTGCTATCACAAGTAGTCGCCGCAGCGCCCTGGCATATCAACGCAGATGAAATCGTGAACTTTAACTATAGCGAAGCCAATCTGGCGAGCAACTTGCCGAAGCCGGCCAGTTTCTATAATGCAGATCCGTTCCGCACTGCGGATCATGATCCGCTGATTATTGAGCTGAATTTACAAAAGCCGGTCAAGCGTGGTGATCTGGACCAGAACGGTGTTGTTGATAGTCGGGATATCACTGTGTTCCAACAATTGTTGCGTCAGCCAGCCTTGCTGGGCGCGGAATATGATTTTAATGGTGACGGTGTTGTCAATCAGCTGGACGTCAGAAGTATGATGTTGTTGTGTGATTTACCTCGTTGCGCCATACCACAATAATTTGATAAGGAAAGAAAATAATGAAAGCAATGCTCTTAACGATAGTTTTATTTTTCAGTAGCTTCAGTCATGCCGCTTTAGTTCAGCTGCATTCCGAGCGTAGTGTGTATCAACTGGGTGAAACCATCACGGTAACACTGAAAATTTCTGATTTTTCTGAAACACTTGGCGGTTTTACTGCAGAAATGCTGTATCCGAAGACACTGTTAACCCTGTTAGGTTGGCAGTTTGGTACCGGTTTTGATGATGGGCTGGGGGACTTTCCTTTTGATGATCACGATGCGGAAGCAGGTGCGATCTTTCTGTCTAATTATGCCGATATTTGGGCTGACGAGAGCGTGCTGGCATCAAAGCAAGGTAACAGCTTCGTACTTGCTACCTTTAGCCTGTTAGCCAGCAGTGTTGGTGAGCTGTGGTTAGGCCTTACCCCTGCTCAGCTGAGTGTATTGAGTTTTGATAATCAATTTATCGATGTAACCGGCAGTGGTTTAGCACTAACCATTAATCCGGCTCAGGTGCCAGCACCAGCGGCCTTACTGTTAATCCTGTCTGGTCTGCTGTTAATGCGTCGTCGCGCCTAATAGCGACATCTACCGGCAGCGGATCAGCTGCCGGGATACAAAGCATAAGGGGCCGCGATAGCAGGCTCCTTTTTTATTTAACAAAATCTAAGCAGCAAACACCAACACGCCCTATTTACTTAATTGGCAGGGTGGTAAATAAAAAAGCCGGTCTGTTGACCGGCCTTTTTTATTCAGCTTTGGCAGCTGAGATGGCGATTACGCGGCTTCAGCGTTCTTTGCTTCTGCTTTCAGGGCTTCAGCACCATTGGCTTGCTGCTTTAACGATTTATCCGCGGCCAGATATTCCGGCTCAAAATCATCAACGTTAATCACAAATAAGCGGCTTTCTTCCGCTTTACGCAGTAAAGCGGCTTCCTGCTGATTAATCACGCCCAGCTGTAAACCTTCTTCCGCCACTTCATGCAGCCGGAAGAAAGGTAACCGTTTACCGGACGCTTTGCTGACTTTATCAAACAATGGCTCGGCAGCCAGAATGTCCAGCAGCGCCTGCTCAACACGGCCTAACTGATTAAGTGGCTCAACTTTCAGATACAGGTGTTTACCTAAGCGGTTACGGGCTTCACAAGGTGTCATCATAATCCGCGATACCTGATGATCTAGTTTATCTGACGGTTTACGCAAGGTACGGCCAAACGGGAACACGATACGCTTTAATACCACGCCGACCACGCGGTTCGGGAAGTTATCGAACAATTCGGTTAAGGCGACCTGAGCGCGGAACAGGTTATCTTCACAGGCCCACTGCACCAGCGGTAGATCCTGCACCTGACGGCCTTCGTCCTGATAACGCTTTAACACAGATGACGTGATATACAGCATACTCAGAATATCACCCAGCCGCGCTGAAATCCGTTCACGACGTTTTAAATCACCACCCAGGGTGCCCATGGCCACATCAGACATCAGTGCCAGCGCTGCACTAAAGCGGTTCATTTGCTTATAATAGCGGGCGGTATCATCGTTGTAAGGGGCGTGACTAAAGGCGCCGCCGGTCAACGATAACCAGAAGGTGCGGAAGAAATTACTGATTGCAAAGCCGATATGGCCAAACAGTGCCTTGTCAAAAGCCGTGATAGCTGCGCCTTCGTCTGTCAGTTGTGCTGCCTGCAGTTCAGCAAGTACAAAAGGATGGCAACGGATCGCGCCCTGACCGTAAATAATCATATTCCGGGTCAGGATATTGGCACCCTCTACGGTAATGGCTACCGGTGCGCCCTGATAACCGCGTGCAAGGTAGTTGTTCGGACCCATACAGATCCCCTTACCACCATGCACGTCCATCGCATCAATAATGGCCTGACGCATACGTTCGGTCATATGGTATTTAGTAATAGCAGAGATCACCGAAGGCTTTTCGCCCAGGTCAATCGAACTTACTGACATTGCCGTTGAAGCGTCGGCCATGTAGGCATAACCGCCAATCCGCGCCATCACTTCTTCTACGCCTTCCATCTTACCAACAGGTAATTTGAACTGACGACGAATACGGGCATAGGCACCGGTCGCCAACGCCACCGCCTTGATACCACCTGTACTGTTCGATGGCAGCGTAATAGCCCGGCCCACTGATAAACATTCCACCAGCATCCGCCAGCCCTGGCCGGCCATCTTCGGACCACCGATAATATAATCCAGTGGCACAAATACCTCAGTACCCTGAGTTGGACCATTCTGGAACGGTACATTTAGCGGGAAGTGACGGCGGCCAATTTTAACACCAGGGGTATTAGCAGGGATCAGCGCACAGGTAATGCCCAGATCTTCTTTATCACCCAGCAGTTTGTCCGGATCTTGCAGCTTAAACGCCAGGCCCAGTACGGTGGCGATTGGTGCCAGCGTAATATAGCGCTTATTCCAGGTCAGGCGCATGCCGAGGATTTCCTCACCATTCCACTGACCTTTACATACCACACCAAAATCCGGAATGGCACCGGCGTCAGAGCCGGCTTCCGGACTGGTCAGGGCGAAGCAGGGCACATCGATACCCTTGGCCAGACGCGGTAAATAGTAAGCTTTTTGCTCATCAGTACCATAATGCTGCAACAGTTCACCTGGGCCTAAGGAGTTTGGCACGCCGACGATGCTGGATAACATCATGCTCTTACTGGTCAGTTTTTGCAGCACGCAAGACTGGGCAAAGGCAGAAAATTCCAGACCACCGTATTCTTTCTTGATGATCATGGCAAAGAAGCCTTTGTCTTTCAGGTACTGATACACTTCTGGTGCCAGATCTGCCCGCTCATGAGTGGCATGCCAGTCGTCGAACATTGCCAGCACTTCTTCTACCGGGCCGTCTAAAAAGGCCTGCTCTTCAGCGCTTAAACGCGGCTGCGGGTAGTTGTGCATCTTGTGCCAATCCGGATTGCCACGGAACAGATCGCCTTCCCACCAGGTGGTACCGGCGTCAATGGCTTCTTTTTCGGTGCTGGACATTTCCGGCATAATCTTGCGATACAGCTTTAACAGCGGTTTGGTCAGGTGCTGTTGACGCACGGACGCAATGTTCAGGGGTAAGGCAATGGCTAAAAAGACCAGCCAGGCGAAAACGCCTGCGACGCCACTAAAGGTACCCAGCAATAGGATAGCACCGAGTACGGCGGTAAATAATGTCAGGCTGGCGCGGTGATAGGCGAGAACGCCCGTCGCCACCAGCAGGGCAACACAAAGCAGAAACACACTCATTGTAAACTCCTGTGATAAGAGGTCTGACCACTAAAGCTTTAGCTTAGAATGCTTTAAGCCAAGTTGCAAGCAATTCGTGTTGATGCGCTGGCGGTGCAGCTGTCAACAAAAGTTGCAGACACTGTTAGTTACGTTTTAGCATAGCAAGCAGATGTGAAATGCACCGCTAAACAGTGGGGTTTTTCCGGAGTTTTCAGATGCGGAGACAGGCAGTTGTGTGAATTATTAGGCATGTCAGCTAATGTGCCAACGGATATATGCTTTAGTTTTAAAGGCTTAAAGGAACGGGGTGGCCGCACCGGGCCGCATAAAGACGGTTGGGGCGTGGCGTTTTACGAAGGGAAGGGCGTGTGTACTTTTAAGGATGCCTTACCCAGCTACCAGTCAGAAATCGCCCGCCTGGTATCCGACTATCCAATCAAAAGTACGGCCGTGGTGGCCCATGTGCGGCAGGCTAACAGCGGCCGCGTTGGCCTTGAAAATACCCATCCTTTTACCCGCGAGCTGTGGGGCCGTTATTGGACCTATGCCCACAATGGCCAGCTAAAGGATTTCCGCCAGTTAGCGGTTGAGCGCTTTCAACCGGTGGGGACCACCGACAGTGAGCGGGCCTTTTGCTATCTGCTGAGTGAGCTGGCGAAACGCTATCCGAACCGTAGTCCTGGCCCTAAAGCGGCAATGCGCTTTATCGCCCGGCTGTTACCGCGCCTGCAACAGCTGGGAGTGTTTAATATGCTGCTCACGGATGGCGAGTACGTGCTGGCATTTTGCACCACCAAGCTGCATTGGATCACCCGCCGCGCGCCCTTTGGTGTAGCGCGCTTGTCTGATGTTGATGTGGATATTGATTTTAGCCGGGAAACCACACCCAAGGATGTGGTCACCATTATTGCCACAGAGCCACTGACTAATAACGAGCAGTGGCATAAGATGCAACCGGGGGAGGCGCAGTTATTCCGTTTCGGTGAGCCGCTCGGGCGCTAAACGCTGTAGCCACTCTAATGTGTGGAGCTGCACGTCAAATTGCTCGACATTATCTTCACCGCGCCATAGACGTACCAGCATATAATCCAGCTCCGGTGCTACCCAGGCCAGCACCTGCTTATCGCTGTTTTCTTCCACCCGGGCGATCCGGAGGGCACGCAGGTTGCCATAGGGCAGGGCCAGTGGCTCTTCCAGTTCCACCCGGTAATGGTAGGTGCGGCTATTACCATCCCGGTTCAGCACCTGATAACTGAACTCCGTTTTACCGGCTTTCAGATCCGTCACCAGTTGTTGATGATAACTAAGCGGATCCAGCCAGTTATCCTGCCATGGTATCTGTTTCAGGGTGGCTCTTTTGCCAGTCAACACCTGCTGCTGCTGCCAGTCCAGCCGCCATTCATAATGCCGGTTGCTGCCGGTGCCGCTGCGTTTCATCAGATAATGTACAGGCCGGATCTGCCCTTGTTCTACCTTAAACTCTGATAATTCACTGCGTTTATCACTAAACACCAGCCAGCTGATATCACTGTTGTAGCCCATTTCATAATGCTGGCCTTTATCGTGCAGATAGCGACGGGCTTTACCATGGTTTTTACCGGCACGATAAATTAAATATTCGGCGTTAAAGGTGCTGAAGGCTGGCGCCTCGACCGTGACAGGGGCTGCAGCCTGAGCTGCAGCGCTGAGTAAACAGGTGCTAATTAATACGGCAGCGCTATGGCGCAACCTCGACATCATCCTCATCCTGGGCATAACCTTGTGCTGGAAGTACGTTACCGTCTAACCATGCCTCATTTGCCCGTTGTTGTAAACGGTCCTGACAGAACCAGCGCACCACCAGCGGATAGATCTGATGTTCCTGCGCATGAACCCGCTCTGCTACGATTGAAGCATCGTCCCCCGGGAAAATGGGTACCTTGGCCTGTAAAATTACCGGACCACCGTCCAGTTGCTCGGTAACAAAATGTACGCTGCAACCATGTTCGGTATCACCTGCGTCAATTGCCCGCTGGTGGGTAGCCAATCCCTGATACTTAGGTAGCAAAGAAGGGTGAATGTTCAATAATTTACCGGAAAAGTGCTGCACAAATTCTGCAGTCAGGATGCGCATAAAGCCAGCCAGCACAATCAAATCAGGCTTAAATTGCTCAATCGCAGCAATCAGCGCCTGATCATAGTCTTCCCGGCTGTCGAAACCTTTATGACTAAGCACTGCGGTACTGATGCCGGCAGCTTCAGCCCGCTTTAAGCCAAAGGCGTTTGCCTTGTTCGAGATCACCCCGGTGATCTTACCGGGGATAAAGCCCGCAGCACAGCTATCCAGCAGGGCTTGCAAATTGCTGCCACTGCCGGAAATCAGCACGACGATAGATTTCATGCTGCCTCGTTACTCGTTGATAATAACCAGTTGCTCGTCAGCCGCCGCAGCCTGAATTTCACCGAGGTGCCAGGCCGTTTCGCCAGCTTGCTGTAATTGTGACAGGGCATTATCGAGTTGTGCAGCTGGTACTACCACTATCATCCCCACGCCACAGTTAAAGGTGCGGTACATTTCATGGCGACTGATATTACCCTGCTGTTGCAGCCAGTCAAAAATCGCCGGCCACTGCCAGCTCTTGCCATTGATCACGGCTTTGGTATTGGCTGGTAACACCCGTGGAATATTTTCCCAGAAGCCACCGCCAGTGATATGACACAAAGCATGTACCGGTGTAGTTTTAAACAGCGCCAGCAGATTCTTAACATAAATGCGGGTTGGCTCCAGCAGATGATCAGCCAGTGACTTGCCTGCCAGTAAGGTCTCAGGTGATTGACCTGACACTTCCAGTACCTTGCGGATCAGTGAAAAACCATTGGAGTGTGGGCCAGAAGAGGCTAATGCAATCAGTTGATCGCCGGGTTGGACTTTTGAGCCATCGATAATATCGGCTTTTTCGACCACACCGACGCAGAAACCGGCGATATCATAGTCATCACCATGGTACATGCCTGGCATTTCAGCGGTTTCACCGCCAACCAGCGCACAGCCTGACTGCACACAGCCTTCTGCAATACCGGCTACCACGCGCGACGCCGTATCAACATCTAATTTACCGGTGGCGTAATAATCGAGGAAAAACAGCGGTTCGGCACCCTGTACCACCAGATCGTTCACGCACATCGCAACCAGATCGATGCCTACGCCATCGTGGCGTTTTAAATCCATCGCCAAGCGTAACTTAGTGCCGACACCGTCGGTACCTGACACCAGCACCGGTTCTTTATAACCGGCAGGGATCTGGCACAGCGCGCCAAAACCACCGAGGCCACCTATGACTTCCGGACGGGTGGTGCGCTTAACCGCGCCTTTGATCCGATCAACCAGCGCATTACCTGCGTCTATGTCTACTCCGGCGTCTTTATAGCTTAAAGATGTTTTCTGCTCGCTCACGGCTTTCCTCGAATGGCTTGGGGGTTGGCTAAAGAGGGCGCTATTTTACCTTTTTAACGGCGCCGACAAAAGCCTTACTGTGTAGCATTCTCACGTGCCTGACGCAGATAGTCCTGCAAACTGATACTGTCATGGTTCACAATTTTATGGTAACACACTGATGCAAAAGGAAATTCCTTGTCGCCAAAACCCACTGCCATATAGGGTGCACTTTCATCCGCCGTATTATTTTGCCATTGGCCGCCAACGTGGCGGATAAAGACTTCACCAATATAGGCACCAATAATGTTACAGAGGGTAAACAGCAGCTCACTGGAATGGGGTTTGCTCTGCTGATCCTGATGCAAGCGGGATAACAGCTGGTCGACTTGGTGCAGGCTATCCAGACTGTAATCTAGTGTCAGTTGGTGCTGCTCGGCAGCATAACCTACGGCATCTGCTGCAGATTGCTGCATCAGTGTACTCAGTTCCTGTGATTGCATAATGTCTCCTGATTATTTTTGATGTGCGGCCAGTAACAGTTGGCGCAATTGCCGGCTGCCAGGCCCCAGTGTTTCTTCTTGTGGTGCCAACAGGCTCATGGGTACCAGCCGCTCGGTACTTTGTTTTAGCGGTAAGCGGCAGAGTTGGCCACTATCGAGCTGTGGCTGCGCCACAAAGTCGGGTAACCAACAAAAGCCCAGACCCAGCTGCAAGATCTCGACGGCTTCGTAAAAGTTATCGACAGTCCAGCGTTGCTCTGCCTTTAACCAGCCCATATGCTCCTGCGGTTTAACCGCCGTATCCCGGATCACGATCTGCAGCTGCTGACTCAGTTCATTCTGATCCAGGCTCTCGATAGCGGCTAACGGATGCTGACAGCCCACTACCGGAATAAAGCGGGTCACATACAGCGGTTCACTGAGATAGCCTTTGGGGACCACGCCGGTAATTACCAGATCGGCTTTTTTCTGGGTGATAATTTCACTGGTGCCGGTCAGTACGGTATCAATAATTTGCACCCGGCTGCCGCGACTCAGCGGATAAAAGGCCTGTAGCGCCTGATATAAAAACTGTTTCGGGTAGGCTAATTCCGTCGCAATGCGGATCTCCGGTTCCCAGCCCTTGTCCAGGTTATCGGCCAATAACTCTAAGTCTTCAATTTGCTGGGTCAGAATACGGGAGCGGCGCAACATCACTTCACCGGCGGCAGTGAGCCGGGCTTTGCGGCCAATGACTTCCAATAATTCCACTCCAAGCTGCGATTGCAACTTTGCTACCGCATGATTGAGCGAGGATTGGCTTTTATTCAGTAATTCGGCGGCCTGGGCATAGCCGCCAGCGTCTACGACCGCCTGTAAAATACGCCATTGCTCAAGGGTAGACTTTGGTCGAAATGGCATAGAATACTTTGCTCCTGCTACGGCGTGTTGACGTTTGCTGCTTGTTGTTGCAGTCGTTACGCCCGGGCCAGCACCACGGCCCGTAATGGCGCCGGATAACCTTCAATGGTCTTACTATGATCATTCGGATCGAGAAAATCAATCAGACTTTCATTTTCCATCCAGGCTGTGGCGCGCTGCTCCTCCAGGCTGGTGGTATTTAAATCAACCACCCGTATATCTTTAAAGCCAAGCCGGTTTAACCAATGGCATAAGGCGGCGGTACTGGGAATAAACCAGACATTACGCATCTTGGCATAGCGCTCACCCGGCACTAACACTGTCTGCTCGTCGCCTTCGACGACTAAGGTTTCTAACACCAGCTCGCCGCCCGGGCGCAGTTGTTGCTTTAATTGCTGTAAAAAATCCAGCGGTGAGCGGCGATGGTATAACACCCCCATCGAAAATACCGTATCGAACTGCTTTAAGGCAGGCATCTCGTCGATACCAATTGGGATTAAATTAACCGCCGGGTCCGGATTAAAGTGTTTAATGGCCTGAAACTGCGCATAAAACAGTTGCGACGGGTCGATACCGACCACAAAACGGGCGCCGGCTCCGCGCATCCGCCATAAGTGATAGCCGCTGCCACAGCCGACATCAAGCACGGTGCGCTGGCTTAAATCACTGATATGCGGCAATACGCGCTGCCATTTCCAATCCGAGCGCCACTCGGTATCTATCTCTATACCATGAATAGAGAAGGGGCCTTTGCGCCAGGGCTTTAATTGTTGTAATAAATAGCGAATGCGTTCGGCTTCACCGGCGCTGATATCAGCGGCGGTACCGAATTTAACCTCCTGCTGCAGCTCAACGACCGAGGGCTTGGTCACAGGCAAATGCTGCAACACCTTTTGCCAGCTGGCAAAGTCACCATGTAGCGCTTCTTTGCGCCAGTTGGCCAGTTGGGCCGGTAAGGTTTCCAGCCAGGCGCTTAACTGGTTCTGCGCCAGGGCGGCATAAAAGGGAGAAAAATCCAGCATGCTTAATCCTTAATTGCCAGCATTGAGCAGAAGTTAAAACACTGAAACCATAGTGTTTGCGTGTTAAAACCAGCTTGCTGCAGTCTGCTACGGTGGGTTTGCAGGCTATCCGGACGCATCACATTTTCCAGTGCGGTACGCTTTTGGCTGATTTCCAGTTCACTGTAGCCATTGGCGCGTTTAAAGTCGTGGTGCAGGTCAATCAGCAGCTCATTGGTCAGGCTATCGTCGTTAATAAATTTCTCGGACAGGATCAGCAGGCCACCTGGCTTTAAGCCCTGATAAATTTTATTAATCAGCGCACTACGATCCTCAGGCGCTAAAAACTGCAGCGTAAAGTTCACCACGACAACGGCGGCATGTTCAATCGCCACATCGCGAATATCGGCCAGCAGGATCTCCACCGGCACCTCAGAGCGAAATGCCTGTAAGTGCAGCTGACAACGCTCGACCATCGCTGCACTGTTATCGACACCAATGATCCTGCTATTAGCGGCACTAATATTGCGGCGCATTGCCAGCGTACCAGCACCCAGCGAGCAACCGAGATCATAATAATGACTGTCCGGCTGTTGAAAGCGGGCGGTCAGTTTACCAATGGTCTGAATAATAGTCTGATAGCCGGGTACCGAGCGCTGAATCATATCCGGGAATACTTCGGCCACGGCCGCGTCAAAGCGAAAATCGGCAATATGGGCCAGCGGATCGGCATACACCTGATCTTTTTGCATCTTAATTTCTCAATAAAGGCACGATATGGCCGGCATTTTAACGCAAAGACGGGCACTTTTCTGCAGTTAATCTTTACAGCCGCGGGGCTTTAATGCTTTTCCAAAGCGGGCAGTGACATTAAAGCGCATTTCGCTATAATTAGCGCCCATTAAATAGATACACTATCAATTTCGACAGCCGCGCAGACAAAAACCGTGGTTGTCGCCAGATGACAGGTGTAGCACTTCAGCTTGAATGAAAGGAAAGGTTAATGCGTAGCCATTATTGCGGTAAGTTAACGGCAACAGAAGTTGGGCAAGACGTCACCTTAAGTGGTTGGGTCAACCGGCGGCGGGATCTGGGCGGTCTGATTTTTATTGACTTGCGTGACCGTGAAGGTCTGGTGCAGGTGGTATGTGACCCGGATTTAAAAGATTTGTTCGATGTTGCCTATACCGTGCGTAATGAATACTGCATTCAGATAAAAGGCCAGGTGCGGGCGCGCCCGGCATCGCAGGTAAACCAGGAGATGGCCACAGGCGCGGTAGAAGTTTATGCCAGTGAGCTGATTATCTTGAATAAAGCCGCGCCACTGCCGCTGGACTTTAACCATGAAAACAGTGAAGAGCAGCGCCTGAAATACCGCTACCTGGATTTACGCCGGCCGCTGATGAGCGACCGGCTGAAATTCCGCGCCAAGGTCACCAGCTTTGTGCGCAATTTTATGGACAGCCAGGGCTTTTTAGATGTTGAAACGCCGATCCTGACCAAGGCCACGCCAGAGGGCGCGCGCGATTATCTGGTACCCAGCCGCACGCACAAAGGCCAGTTCTTTGCGTTGCCACAATCACCACAGCTGTTTAAGCAGCTGTTGATGATGTCAGGTCTGGATCGCTACTACCAGATCGTAAAATGCTTCCGCGATGAAGACTTACGCGCCGATCGCCAGCCGGAATTTACCCAGATCGATATCGAAACTTCCTTTATGACGGCGCCGGAAGTCATGGCGGTGACCGAGCAGATGGTACGTGAGATGTTCCAGAGCCTGCTGAATGTTGATTTAGGCGACTTTCCACGGATGCCGTATTGGGAAGCGATGCGCTTATACGGTTCCGACAAGCCGGATTTACGCAACCCGATGCAGTTTGTCGATGTGGCTGACTTATTAAAAGACGTCGAATTTAAAGTCTTCTCAGGCCCGGCCAATGATCCAAAAGGTCGCGTCGTGGCATTAAAAGTCCCCGGCGCCGCCGAGAAAATCTCCCGCAAAGATATCGACAACTACACCAGCTTTGTTGGCATCTATGGCGCCAAGGGTTTAGCCTGGTTGAAAGTAAACGATCTGGCAGCAGGCGCTGAGGGTATCCAGTCACCGGTAGCCAAGTTCTTAAGCGCCGGGATCATTACCGAAATTCTGGCCCGTACCGGCGCGGCGAATGGCGATTTAATTTTCTTTGGTGCCGATAGCTACAAAGTTGTCTGCGAGGCCATGGGCGCACTGCGCTTAAAGCTGGGCGAAGACTTAAAACTGACGGTACCAGGCTGGAAGCCGCTGTGGGTGGTAGACTTCCCGATGTTTGAAGAAAACGATGATGGCAGCTACTCGGCAGTGCACCATCCGTTTACCTCGCCACTGGACACGGCGCATTTCCTGAATACCCCGAATAACGAGCTCAAGCTCGGTGAGCTGTTATCCAATGCCTACGACATGGTGTTAAACGGCACTGAATTAGGTGGTGGCTCAGTGCGGATCCACACCGCTGAAGTGCAGGCCAAGGTCTTTACCTTATTAGGCATTAGCGATGAAGAGGCGGCCGAGAAATTCGGATTCCTGCTCGAAGCGTTAAAATACGGCGCGCCGCCGCATGCCGGTTTGGCCTTTGGCTTGGATCGCCTGGTAATGCTGATGACCGGCGCGACCTCAATCCGTGATGTGATGGCGTTCCCGAAAACTGCCACCGCTGCTTGCCCGCTCACGGACGCACCGGGTGCCGCTAATCCAGCTCAACTAGCTGAACTGGGTATTCAGGTGGCGGTCAAAGCCTGAGTCTGAGCAGCGAAACAACCGCTAAGCTTGTGCAGTGGGCCTTGCCCACTGCGTCTTTACCCCGCAGTTTTTACAAGCACAGGAGCACCGATGGCTGGACACAGTAAATGGGCCAATATGAAGCATCGTAAGGCCCGCCAGGATGCGAAGAAAAACAAAATCTGGACCAAGATGATCCGCGAGCTGACCACCGCAGCCCGCATTAGCCCCGATGTTGCCGCCAACCCACGCTTACGTTTGGCCGTCGACAAAGCCTTAAGTGAAAATATGACCCGCGACACCATTGAGCGCGCCATTAAACGCGGCGCCGGTATGCAGGACGGTGAGCAATACGAAGAGCTGGTCTATGAAGGCTATGGGCCGGGCGGTGTCGCGGTTATCGTTGAAACCATGACCGACAATAATAAGCGCACTGTGGCTGATGTACGGCATGCCTTTAGCAAATACGGTGGTAACCTCGGTACCAGCGGTTCAGTCGCTTATATGTTTCAGCGCAAGGGCGTGTTGTTGTTTGCGCCGGGCATTGATGAAGATCAGCTATTGGAATTAGCGTTGGAAGCCGGCGCCGATGATGTGCAAAGCCATGAGGATGGCAGCCAGGAAGTGCTGACCAGCCCGGACGCCTTCAGTGCCGTAAAAGATGCGTTAGCGGCAGCCGGTTTTACTGCCGAATCAGCAGAAATCACCCTGTTACCGGATACCCGCGCTGAACTTGATGCCGATACCGCGGCCAGGTTTATTAAAATGCTCGACGCGCTGGAAGACTCTGACGATGTGCAAAACGTTTACCATAATGCCGACATTAGCGACGACATTATGGCAACTCTGGAGTAAGCTTGGCGATTATTCTGGGTATCGACCCCGGCAGCCGGCTGACCGGTTATGGCGTGATTAAGCAGCTTGGCGGTAACTTTAGTTATGTCGCCAGCGGCTGTATCCGTACCGGTACCGATGAGCTGCCGGAGCGGTTGATCCGCATTTTTAACGGCGTAAGCGAAATTATCGCCCAAACTCAGCCCACTGTGTTTGCGATTGAGCAGGTCTTTATGGCGCGTAATGCCGACTCTGCGTTAAAGCTGGGGCAGGCTCGGGGGGCGGCCATCGTCGCGGCCTGCCATGCCGGGCTGTCGGTGTTTGAGTATTCCGCCCGCCAGGTGAAACAGGCGGTGGTTGGAACGGGCGCGGCCGATAAAGCGCAGGTACAGCATATGGTGCGTTATCTGTTAAAGCTACCGGCCAACCCGCAGGCCGATGCTGCTGATGCACTGGCAGTAGCGCTGTGTCATGGTCATACCCAGCAGAGCCTGGTCAGTTTGGCCGGGCAGGCCAGTAAAACGGTACGCGGTCGTTTACGTAAATAAGGAAAGCTGATGATTGGTCGTTTACAAGGCACTATTCTGGAAAAACAACCCCCGGATCTGCTTATTGATGTTGGTGGTGTGGGTTATGAAGTGCAGCTGCCACTGACCAGCTTTTATGAATTACCGGACGTGGGCAAAACCGCTATCCTCTATACCCACTTTGTGGTGCGTGAAGATGCGCAGCTACTCTATGGTTTTAGCAATCCGACCGAGCGCAGTTTATTTCGCCAGTTGATTAAAGCCAATGGCGTCGGCCCCAAGCTGGCGCTGACTATTTTATCCGGCATGACCGCGCAACATTTTGTGCGTTGTGTGCAGTTTGACGATATCAGCACCTTAATTAAACTACCTGGTGTCGGTAAAAAGACGGCTGAGCGGCTGGTGATTGAAATGCGCGACCGCCTAAAAGATTGGGGTGTGACACCACAAACGCTGGTAACCGATAAGCTACAGCTCAGTGATGATGAAGCCATTTTCGCGCCGCCAGCCACAGCCGAGCAGGATGCGATTGGCGCTTTGCTGGCCTTGGGGTATAGTCAGGCACAGGCCGCGAAAGCGGTAAAACAGTATTTAACGCCGGGTATTAGCAGCGAGCAGCTAATCAAGGCGGCCTTAAAGAGTATGATTTAAGCCATGATTGAAGCCGATCGCCTGCTGCAGCCGGGAATATTAAAAGAAGAAGAAGTAATTGACCGTGCGATACGGCCAAAAAGTCTGGCGGATTATACCGGTCAGCAGCATGTGCGCGAACAAATGGCGATCTTTATCGAAGCCGCCCGCGGCCGCGGCGATCCACTGGATCATTTACTGATTTTCGGCCCGCCGGGTCTGGGTAAAACCACGCTGGCGATGATTGTTGCTAACGAAATGGGCGTCAATATTAAAACCACTTCTGGCCCGGTGCTGGAAAAAGCCGGGGATCTCGCCGCGCTGTTAACCAATCTGGAGCAGAATGATGTGCTCTTTATTGATGAGATCCATCGCTTAAGTCCGGTGGTGGAAGAGATCCTGTATCCGGCGATGGAAGACTATCAGCTGGATATTATGATTGGCGAAGGACCTGCCGCGCGCTCAATCAAGCTCGATCTGCCGCCTTTTACGCTGGTGGGGGCCACCACCCGGGCCGGTGCCTTAACCTCCCCCCTGCGCGACCGCTTTGGCATAGTGCAGCGGTTGGAATTTTATAAGGTCGAGGAGCTGAGTCAGATTATTCAGCGTTCAGCCCATTATCTGAATATGCAGCTGGACGTGGCAGGGGCGACCGAAATTGCCCGCCGCTCGCGCGGTACACCGCGCATTGCCAACCGGCTACTGCGCCGGGTGCGCGATTATGCGCAGGTAAAATCCAATGGTGTCGTGTCTATCGAAGTTGCCTCAGCCGCACTAAAAATGGTCGATGTCGATGCTGAAGGCTTTGATTATATGGACCGTAAGCTGCTAACGGCCATTATTGACAGCTTTATGGGGGGGCCAGTGGGGCTGGATAACCTGGCCGCAGCGATCGGCGAAGAGAAAGAAACCATTGAAGATGTGATAGAGCCGTTTTTGATTCAGCAGGGTTTTATTCAGCGTACACCGCGTGGCCGCATCGCCACAGCAAGAGCCTATCGTCATCTGGGTTTTGATTTGCCCGAGTCGAAATAAGTCGAGTTAAAAAAAAGCCCGCTCAATGAGCGGGCAAGCAACAAGTTGAAGGAAGTGCTTCAATAAATCCAGGGAACATGTTTGGAGCAAACAACAAGACCTCTCTCACAAAGTCTCATTGTTAAGTGAACTGTCTAAACAACCAAAACTCGCTACCACTTTTCCGGTTGTCTTTGCGCTAGCTCAGAACACCTGCGTATCTTAAAGATTTGGAGTAATTACTTCAAACGAGAAAAACTGGCACTTTGCCATTAAAAAAACTAATGAATATCTGAATTGCCGCCAGGGAGAATGCCATGCAATTTAGCGGGTAAATCTGTAGATTTGGCGCTTGTTCATCCAGCGTTAAGCTTGGTTGCCCAAGATAAGCTTCGTGATACTTTAAGTCGGCAAAAATGATTTATTCGATAGTCGGTTTTACTGCTAAAGCCAGAAAGCAGAGCGCGTTTTAATACAGCTGTAACACATTCTGATTTCGGGCAGAAAAACAAGTGGCGGCGCTAAAAAAATATAGTTGTGAAAAGCGATGCCAACCGATTGAGTTAAATTGCAGGCTTAATTATCATACAGGCGCGAAAAATCGTCGTTTCAGCTCATGCAGTTGCAGGCTTGTCTTCGAGTTGTTGTCACCAGCGCCTTAGCGGTGGCATACGGGCAAGTGAACCTGATTAACTCCCTGATTAATGAGGAAAAGCGCGCGCCAGTGGGTAGCGTGCCCTTGCGGGTGAGCGAATGATACAACGACGGTTTTACGCATTAGGCTAAGCCCTTAGCTGCCGGTACAAGACAACTGAACCAACTTTGGTTGACTCAGTCTTGTCATATCAGTACCTTAGCATCAAAGGCTGCAAGTAATTCATTCGTTTAAACAGAGGTGCCAACAGGTGACAGGTTCAGGTGAAATTTCGATTCTGCATTTATTGCTCGAAGCCAGTATTGTGGTGCAGGCGGTTATGTTGATCCTGGTTGGTATGTCGATCACCTCCTGGGCGATGATTTTTAAACGCAAAAAAGTATTGAAAGCCGCACTGGATGACGCGAAAAAGTTTGAAGACCGTTTCTGGTCCGGTGTTGATCTGTCAAAGCTGTACGCCGAAGTCAGTGCCCGGCAGCAGGCAGATGGTCTGGAGTCATTATTTAAAGCTGGTTTTAAAGAGTTTGCCCGTTTGCACAAAAGCAGCCGCCAGTCAGCAGCCGTCATGGACGGTACTCACCGCGCGATGCGCGTTGGCTTGTCGCGCGAAGTAGAGCGTTTAGAGCAAGACCTGCCTTTTCTGGCTACCGTTGGTTCGATCAGCCCGTACATCGGTTTGTTTGGTACGGTTTGGGGTATTATGAATTCCTTTATTGCACTGGGCTCAGTGCAACAAGCCACCTTGTCGATGGTCGCACCCGGTATCGCTGAAGCCTTGATTGCGACTGCCATTGGTTTATTTGCTGCTATCCCGGCGGTCATCGCCTACAACAAGTTTTCGCACGAAGTTGAACAAATTGAAAGTAGCTACGTCAATTTCGTGGAAGAGTTTGCCAATATCCTGCATCGTCAGGCTGTCAGTAGCGGTGAGGCAGCCTGATGTATACCCGTAAAAAGCGTCGCCCGGTAGCTGAGATTAACGTCGTACCCTATATCGACGTTATGCTGGTGCTGTTGGTGATTTTTATGGTGACCATGCCGATCATTACCCAGGGCGTAAATGTCGAACTTCCAAAATCTGCGGCTGAGCCCATTGCGCAGATGCAAGATGGTAAAACGCCGTTAATCGCTACTGTGGATGAAGATGGGCTGTATTACTTTGAAAAAGACGGTAAACAGCAAGGTCCTTTTACGTCCTCACAATTACAGGTAGAAGTCGCCAGCTGGTTAACGATTGAACCTGGCACTCAGGTTATCGTCAAAGGGGATGGCCGCGTTGATTACAATTCCGTGATCCGCCTAATTAATGTATTAAAGCAGGCCGGTGCGCCGGCTGTCGGGTTGATGACGGACAATGAAGTTTGAGCTGAGTGAAAAGTGGTGGCAAACGCCGCTGGCAAAGTCGGTGGGTTTGCATCTGGCATTGGTATTGGGTTTAGTGATCAGCGGTTTAAACTTCTGGCCTAAGCCTACACAGATTACTTTGTCTGGCGAAGCAGGCAGTGCCAGTGCTGAGCCGCCACCACCGCCGCCGGCACCGGTGCAGGCAGTGGCGATTGATCGTCAGGTGCTTGAACAACGCGTTGCGGAAATCCAGAAACAACAGGACGATGCTAAGCGCGCAGAAGAGCAAAGAATTCGTGACTTAGAGCGTCGTGCCCAGCAGGCAGAGCGCGCCCGGGCACAGGAAGAAGCTCGCTTAAAGCGGGTAGCGGAAGAGAAACGTAAGGCTGACGAAGCAGCCGCAGCGTCAAGACGTGCTGCAGCGGATGCCAAGAAGCAGCAGGAAGCCGAAGCGGCAAAAGCACGGGAAGCTGAACAGCAGCGTGCTGCGCGGGAGCAAGAGCGCAAGAAGGCCGAAGAAGCGGCTAAAGCGGCTGAAGCAAAGCGCAAAGCTGAACAGGAAGCTCTGGCTAAAGCCCAGGCTGAACGTGAGCGTCAGGCCAGAGAGCAGCGTGAGCGGGCAGAGCAGGAGCGGATGCTGCAAGAGCAACTGGCCGCTGAAGCCGAAGCCAGACGCCGTGCCCGTGCACAGCAGGCCGTAACCGAAGTACAACGTTACACGGCAATGATCAGTGATGCGATTACCCGCAATCTGATTAAAGATGAGTCTACCATGCGTGGTCGCTCGTGCCGGGTAAACATCCGTTTGGCGACTAATGGTTTTGTAACCAGCGTCAACGTCATCAGTGGCGACAGGGTAGTGTGCGACGCTGCCGTACGGGCAGTAAACCGGGCCGGAACCTTACCGATGTCTCAGGATCCGGATGTGTATAATCAGTTAAAAGATATAACCTTAACGGTGGCACCTGAATTTTGATTATGACTAGATTACTTCGAAGCGTGTTTTGCAGTGTTTTGTTACTGCTGGGGGTGCAGGCGCAAGCCTCACTGGAAATTATTATCACTGACGGTGTGGACTCAGCACGGCCTATCGCGGTGTTACCCTTCACCTTTAAAGGCACCAACCTGCCTCGTGAGAATATTGCTGAGGTGGTGGCGGCTGACTTAATGCGCAGCGGTAAGTTTAGCCCGATTCCTTTTATTAAAATGCCACAGCGGCCCTCCAAATCGGCTGAGATTAACTTCTCGGCCTGGGCGCGTGAAGGCGTTGAAGCCATTGTAATGGGTGAGATCACTGAAATTGGTATCGACCGTTATAGTGTTAGCTTTGAGCTGATTGATGTATTAAAGGGCAACAGCGGCCTGAGTTCGCAGATGTTGAATGCCGGCCAGTTGGTAGGCAGTAGTCAGTTTATTCTGGACAGTCGTGAAACGGTGATCAACGGCGGTCAGTTCCGGCAGTATGCTCACAGAATCAGCGATATTGTCTATGAAAAACTGACTGGCGAACGCGGCGCTTTCCTAACCAAAATCGCTTATGTGCTGGTTAAACCGCGCGACGAATTCCCGTATCAATTGATCGTTGCCGATTATGATGGTTATAACCCTCAGGTGTTGCTGCGTTCGAAAGAGCCGTTAATGTCACCGGATTGGTCACCTGATGGTACCAAGTTGGCTTATGTCACTTTTGAAAAGCGTCAGGCGCAGATCTATATCCAGGATATCTACACTGGCCGGCGTACCATTTTAACCGCCTTCCCGGGTATTAACAGCTCGCCACGTTGGTCGCCGGATGGCCGTCGTATGGCAATGGTGTTATCCAAAGACGGTAATGCGGAAATTTACGTGATGGATATCGCGACTAAGGCATTAACCCGGGTTACTAACCATCGTGCTATCGATACCGAGCCAAGCTGGTCACCAGATGGTAAAGAAATTGTATTTAGCTCGGAGCGTGGCGGTAATCCGCAGCTCTACACCGTAAATTTAGCAACAGGTGATACCCGTAGGTTAACGTTCCAGGGGGAAATGAACCTGGCCGGGACTTTTTCGCCTGATGGCCAATCCATAGTGATGGTAAATCGTACAAATGGACGCTATCATTTAGCACGTATGGATCGGCAGAGCCGTTTTTTACAAGTGTTAACCACGACGAATCTTGATGAGTCGCCCAGTGTTGCACCAAACGGTTCTATGATAATATACAGCACCATGCATGGTAACTCGCAGGTGTTGGCGCTAGTTTCTATGGATGGTCGTTTTAAAGCAAGACTACCGGCGACTGATGGATTGGTAAAATCGCCGGCGTGGTCACCTTTTTTATAAAACAAAAACTTGGTAAAACTTGGTAAATATAATCTAAGGACAACATTATGAACTTAAACAAAGTGTTAAAAGGTTTGTTAGTTGCAGTTCCAGTATTAACTCTGGCAGCTTGTAGCTCTAAATCTTCTACTGGTGCCGGTGATGCCGACACTTCAGCAACTACTCAAACTGTACAGGTTGAGCGCGTAGATCCAAACGCTTCTGCTGCTGAGCAAATGCGTTTAAAAATGGAAGCTCTGCGTCGTGAAAACACTGTTTACTTCGACTTCGACAAATCGACTATCCGTCCAGAGTTTGCTGAAGTATTACAAGCACACGGTGAGTTCCTGCGCGCTAACCCAAGCGTACGTGTAACTATCGAAGGTCACACTGACGAGCGTGGCACTCCAGAGTACAACATCGCCCTGGGCGAGCGTCGTGCACTGTCTGTAGTTCAGTACTTACAGAACCTAGGCGTAAGCGCTGGTCAACTGTCTACTGTTAGCTACGGTGAAGAGAAGCCAGCTGTTCGTGGTACCAACGAAGCAGCTTACGCACAAAACCGTCGCGCAGTTTTAGTATATTAATTTAAACGGTACGAGTGAGGATGACAGTGAAGAAACCGCTGCTTATTGCAATGTCCTTAGTTAGTGCTGGTGTGCTGGCCAATCCGGCCCCGGTTACTGAGATAGGCAGAAGCGGCAGAGTTGCTTCTTCCACCACTGCTGTGGCAACAGGTTCTGTTGAACAGCGGCTGGCCGCTCTGGAGCGCGTGGTTGAAGCCCGTGCCGAAGCGCAGGTAAGAATGCAGCAACAACTGCAGGTCTTGCTGGATGAAGTCAGTGAGCTGCGTGGTGTTACTGAAAACCACTCGTATCAGCTGGATGAAATCGTTCAGCGGCAACGTGATATTTACCAGGAAATCGAACGGCGGGTAAGTGCCGTGCAGGGCAGTGCTGGCAACAGCACTGCCAGTTCGGCAGCCGCAGCGAGTGGCCCGGCAGTCACGGTTTCGGGCAATGCCTCGGAAAATGACGCCTATGAGAGAGCGGTCAACTTAGTGCTGAAAGATCGGCGCTTTGATGCTGCTATTCCAGAATTTGAGAATTTTTTGCGTACCTATCCCAATTCAGTTTACGCGCCGAATGCTCACTTTTGGCTTGGTCAGTTATT
The DNA here is from genome assembly GCF_025377695.1 of Alishewanella sp. BS5-314. Classification (NCBI taxonomy): domain Bacteria; kingdom Pseudomonadati; phylum Pseudomonadota; class Gammaproteobacteria; order Alteromonadales; family Alteromonadaceae; genus Alishewanella; species Alishewanella sp. BS5-314. Next base: position 1,319,882 of record NZ_JACEHJ010000002.1, on the reverse strand, counting down.
GTTTAATAACAATGATAATGCAAAAGCCAAAACCTCGTTTGAGCGGGTGGTGACAAACTTCCCCGATTCGAACAAAGTAGCGGATGCGTTGTTGAAACTGGGTCAGATCGCCGAGCGGCAGAATGATAAGGCTACGGCCTTAACCCATTATCGCAAGGTGGTGTCAGCTCATGGCAGTACAACAGCTGCCAGGCTGGCGAAAGAGCGGATAGACGCGCTGAAATGATCGACCCGGCCAAGTGCCGGGTTTTTTATTTTTAGCCCCAGCGACGCATTACGTACCCAAGCGCTGCTTTATCCAACAAAGTCAGCCGCCGCCGCTGGCATTTTAAGCAAACAGCCCGCCTCAGCGCTTTTTTTCACAGTTTTTGGTTGCACAAATTCCGTAAATCAGTAAGATATGCGTCCGCGGTAGGGGTCATTAGCTCAGCTGGTAGAGCAGCGGACTTTTAATCCGTTGGTCGATGGTTCGAATCCATCATGACCCACCAAACCGCGCAAACAAGTAAATCCGAAGTGGGTCATTAGCTCAGCTGGTAGAGCAGCGGACTTTTAATCCGTTGGTCGATGGTTCGAATCCATCATGACCCACCACTTCGCATTATCCTGTTTGGGTCATTAGCTCAGCTGGTAGAGCAGCGGACTTTTAATCCGTTGGTCGATGGTTCGAATCCATCATGACCCACCACTTCTCGCGTTATCCTGTTTGGGTCATTAGCTCAGCTGGTAGAGCAGCGGACTTTTAATCCGTTGGTCGATGGTTCGAATCCATCATGACCCACCAAACTGCCTGATACTGTCTTTTTTGAATCGTCCCTTATATAATACGCGCCCTTATCAGCTGACTGAGTGAGCCTAATGGAGCAGCCGTTGTATTTTTCTGAGCAGGACTTCCGTTTCCCGAAAAAGCCTGTGCCATTAACTGACGATCAAAAGCAGGCCTACAGGGCGCGCATTAAAGCGCTGCTGGCCGCTAAAGATGCTGTGCTGGTCGCCCACTACTACACCGATCCGGAAATCCAGGCCCTGGCTGAGGAAACTGGTGGTTGTGTGTCAGATTCACTGGAAATGGCCCGTTTTGGCAATCAGCATCCGGCAAAAACCCTGTTGGTAGCCGGGGTAAAATTTATGGGTGAAACGGCGAAGATCCTGACGCCGGAAAAAACCGTGATTATGCCAACGCTGGAAGCCACCTGTTCGCTCGACTTAGGCTGTCCGGCTGCCGAGTTCTCTGCATTCTGTGATCAGCATCCTGACCGAGTGGTGGTGGTTTATGCTAATACCTCTGCGGCAGTAAAAGCCCGTGCTGATTGGGTGGTTACCTCATCAATAGCGCTGGACGTGGTGGATTACCTTGATAGCCAGGGTAAAAAGATCCTGTGGGGCCCGGACAAGCATCTGGGGGCCTACGTGCAGAAGAAAACCGGCGCCGATATGTTGCTGTGGAACGGCGCCTGTATCGTGCATGACGAGTTTAAAGCCAATGCGCTGCGTGAGCTGAAAAAGCAACACCCGGAAGCTGCCGTACTGGTGCATCCGGAGTCGCCGGATAGCGTAGTGGAGCTGGCGGATGCTGTAGGCTCCACCAGCCAACTGATTAAAGCGGCACAAACCTTACCAAACCAGCATTTTATTGTGGCTACCGACCGCGGTATCTTTTATAAGATGCAGCAGTTAATGCCAGAGAAAAGCTTTGTCGAAGCTCCAACAGGTGGTAACGGTGCAACCTGTCGCAGCTGCGCGCATTGCCCCTGGATGGCGATGAATGGCTTAAAAGCCATTGAAGAAGCGCTGCTAAGCCCAAGCGGCCATGAAATCTTTGTTGACGCCGCCTTACGCGAGCGGGCGCTGTTACCGTTAAACCGGATGCTGAATTTCGCCAAAGAGCAAAAGGTGCAGGTAAAAGGCAACGCCTGAGTTGTGATTGCTCAAAATAGCGGCAACAACAGCGGCCAACGCATTTAACCCTTGCACCGCCGCTGCTTTTTCCCTAGTATAGCGGCGCTTGCAGTGCAAGCCCCGGAGAGATGGCTGAGTGGCTGAAGGCGCACGCCTGGAAAGTGTGTTTAGGTTAACCCCTAACGAGGGTTCGAATCCCTCTCTCTCCGCCAGATTAAAACAAAAGGCCCACGCCAAAAGCGTGGGCCTTTTGTTTTAATGCGGTGAGCGAGGTCTTGGTTCGAACCCTGCGGTTCGACAAATTCGCCGGGAGCACAAAATTGTCTGGAACAATTTTGGACCGCGCGAGCGCGGGTCCGAAGGACTGAGGCAGGAAAGCCTCAGCAAATTTGGACGCACTTTAGTGCGGCCCGTAGGGCCAGCGCCAAGGATGGCGCTGGCAATCCCTCTCTTGGCCCACGCCAAAAGCGTGGGCCTTTTGTTTTAATGCGGTGAGCGAGGTCTTGGTTCGAACCCCGCAGCACTATTATCTCAACCCAAACCGCTTTAACACCTCAGCGCGCTCGGCCGCTGGCAGGGCAGCCAGTTTCTGCTCGGCTCGCTTGTTCAGTCGGATCACCGAACCGCGTTGTAATTGACGTAACTGTTGTGACAACTCCAGCTCGCCCTGTGCGGTAACTTGTGGCTGTAATAAGCTACGGCACTCATTTACGCCGGGCGCAAAACCCAGTTTGCGGGCATAGGCGTCTAACTGGCTGCTGGCAACGGCCTGACTCTGCAACTGACAGTACTCAATATTGGAGTATACATAGCTGTTATTACTGGCCAGCGCATTCAGGCTGAACAGGGCGGTCAACGACACCACAGCATTAACTAATAATTTCATCACGATCTCCGGTTAAGTTAGGTAAACTGTGCGCAGTTTAGGCCTACCTTGTGACAGCCCTATGGCGGAAACACGAGATTAATTGTGACAAAAGGATAAGAATTTCTTATGCATGACTTGCCTTATCTGCGCGGCTATCCGGACACGCTGCGCCAGCAGGTACAGCAGCTGCTGGCGGCAGGCAAGCTGGCGGCAACACTGACCCAGCGCTATCCACAAAGTAGCCACGATATTCAAACCGATAAAGCCCTGTATGATTACACTCAGGTGTTAAAGCGGCAATATATGAAAAGCAGCGAGCCAATCAGCAAAGCCGTATTCGATCCAAAAATCCATGTTATTAATAATGCCCTGGGTACCCATACGCAAATCAGCCGGGTGCAGGGTGGTAAGCTGAAAAGTAAAAACGAAATCCGCATCGCCAGTCAGTTAAAGCAGTTGCCCTTGCCGCTGTTAAGAATGGTGGTGGTACATGAACTGGCGCATCTGCGGGAAAAGGAACATAACAAGGCGTTTTATCAGCTGTGTCAGTATATGGAACCGGCTTATCACCAGCTGGAGTTTGATTTACGGCTCTATCTTACCTGGCAGGATAGTGGCAGCGCCGCATAAAAAAGGGCGCCGGGGAAAGACCAACCCCAGGCGCCCCTACCAGGGAAGTGTTAGAAGCTTACTGTGTAGCGCAGCGTCCACAAGCGGCCAATCCAGTCATGTACTGAGCTGGCATAGCCATTGGTTGGCGAAGACGCATAAGGTGGCGCCTTGTCGGTCAGATTACGAACCGCCAGGCTAATGCTCTGGTTATCGGTAATGTCGTACCCCAGGCTACCGCTTAACGTGGTCCAGGACTTCACGGTTTCATTGCCGCCAAAGCGGAAATCACCATCGCCCATAGAGCTGACGTAGTGTGCTGACAAGCTGGCTTTCCAATTGCCTGAGCGCCAATCGGTACCAAAATCCGCCACCAGATCCGGCCGGGCAATTTCGTTGGCGCCGGATAAGCGGCCCAGCAAATCTTCTTTTGGCGAGTCAGGCGTTAACTGCCGCTCATAACTAAAGGTTTTGGTGCCAGTGGCATAGAACTTAAAGCTGCCGTAATTGGTATCCAGCCGGTAGTTCAGGTTAACGTCGATACCATCAGTTTCCTGACTACCGATGTTGTAAAAGCCGGTGCGCAGGAACACCAGTTCGTTATTCACTACTACACAACCAAAGCTGTCGCCCAGCGCGGCTTCACTGCCGGTTACCGGCACGTCACCACTTAAACAACCACGCAGGGTAGTGATTGAATCGTAGTCAACGATATCGGTATGCCGGTAACGCCAGTAATCCACGGTCAGTTGCAGGCTATCGGTCAGGTTCCACGACATGCCGACGTTAAGAGCCCGCGACTTCTCAGCGTCTAACTCTTTATTACCGACCCGCTCTTCGTCATAACCAATTTCAACCGGCTGGTTACCGCAGAAGCTGAGGAACGGCTGACCAGGTAAACAGCTGATATAGTTAAAGCCCAGTGATTTACCGGCACCTATTTGCGACAACGACGGTGCTCTGAAGCCGGTACTGGCGGAAGCACGCAGGATCAGATTGTCGGTAGCGCGGTAGCGTAGTGACAGTTTGGGGTTAACATCACTGCCAAAATCGCTGTAGCTGTCGTAACGCAGAGCCGCAATGGCATCCAGTTGTTCGGTTAACGGAATATGCAGTTCTGAATACAGCGCATATTGGTTACGGTCTGCGGCAGCATCGCTGGCACCGAGCGAATAAACACCGTCGGCGGCAGCGATGGCAGAAGGCTGATCAGAAATTTTTTCACGGCGGTATTCGCCACCAAATACTGATTGCACTGAGCCTGCCGGCATGGTGAAGAGTTCACCGTTTAAGCTGAAATCGACGGATAATACCGTGGAATTGCCTTTGCGTGGTGCCAGCTCACGCATGCCATCAATGACGCTTTGTGGCGTATCCAGGCCCAGGTTGAACGGGTTAAAGCTACCATTATCAACTGCCTGGCGGACTTTGGCCCGCGAAAAATAGCCAGAAACATGACGGATTTCGCTGTCTGACTTACCGTAGCTGACGGCGGTTTCATAGCCCCAGTTACCCAGTTCACCCCGTATGCCGGCAAGCGCGCGGTATGCCTGATCGTCAAACTCCTGACTACGACGCTCCGGGAAGCGGGTACGCAGGCGGATATTATTATTCGGGTTACCGTCCAGTGCATTGATGGTTCTGGCCCAGTTCGGTACAAAGGCCGCGCTGCCAGGAACCGTAATATCTAAACCGGCAGGTGCATCATAAGTAAAACCGGTATTACGCTGGTACATGGCTTCGGCAAAGAACTCACGGTTATCACCAAGATCGTAATAGTGATTTACAGTGGTACCAAAGTTACGGGTCTCCGGCTGGATCGCCCGCTGGATCACGTAGTCATATACACAGCGACTGTTGCCATTACTGGTATCCGTTCCGCACCAGGGTTCCGGGTAGTCGCGGCCATCAATGGTGACCCGCGTATTAGACTTAAAGGTGACTTCAACATCGCGGTCTTTGTTAAACAGGGCGTTGCGGTCAAAGTAATCGATGACCACTGTGGTATTGCTGTTTGCAGTGCGAAAGCCGCCGACATAGGTTAAATTTTTGCGGTTAAAATCATGGCTGGAGGTATCATCGCCATACATCACAGACAGTTCATGGCCCTCGAAGTCTTTGCGCAGGATAAAGTTAATTACACCGGCAATGGCGTCTGAACCGTAGACTGATGAGGCGCCGTCGGTCAGGATCTCTACCCGTTCAATCGCTGACATCGGAATGGCATTAACGTTGACAAAGGTATCAGCGCCATTGGCGAAGGAGTCAACAGCGACCCGGCGACCATTTACCAGTACCAATGTTGAGCTGCTGCCCAAACCACGTAAACTGACGCCGGCCGAACCCGCTGGGGTACCATCATTACCGGCAGTACTGCCAATTTCATTAAAGGTACCGGCACTGGCCTGAGGTAAATCACGTAAAAAGCTGCTGATGCTGTCATAGCCGCGGCTGGTCAGTTCATCCCGGCTAAATACCTGCAGTGGGTTAGCGCCTTCCATATCCACGCCTTTGAGGCGTGAACCTGTGACTTCAATTTTCTCAATCTGCGGCTCTTCAGTCGCGGCTTGTTGCGCCATGGCGCTGGCAGATAACGCCATAGCCACAGCCAGACTCATCCGGGAAAACCGGATCAGGTTGCTTTGCTTCATTTTTATTCCTCTGGATAGTTTTATTGTTTTGACGTTGCCGTTAGCGACAATCGGGTTATAAAAGCTGCGTCAAAGCAAAACCAACCAAGGAAGCGCGACCATAGGCATGCTGCGGCTAAAACCGGAGACAACACTAAGGGGGAGCGTTACAGATGGACGCCTCTGCCTGACGCAGAGGGAGAACTAATTATTGAACCACTCGGACAGATAATAGGGAGCACAGTAGTAGCCGTAGCGATTGCATGCGCATTTTTGCATTAGCTGCCTCCTGTGAGAATGGGTGATGGAAAATCAAACTGTCGCTATAATTCGCCGATCTATCGCAGACTGTCAAGTAAATTTTTTCGCCAAGGGTCCAAACTACGATTTTACTGTTGCCGGATCATTGCCGGCCGCTCAGGCGATTGCTAGAATCGCAACGCTTTTCATCGCCACGGCTTTACGCCTGTTCGCTTATTAATCGGGGTTGGTATGCGTCGATTTGTCTTACCTGTGATAGTCAGCTTTAGTCTGTGTTCTGCCGCCGTGCTGGCCAAGCCTGCGACAGTGGTATTTAGCAGTGATTTTGAAAAATCGGCACTGACGCCCTGGCGACAGTTAGGCGAGTGTCAGCTTAGCAGCGAACAACCGCGCACCGGACAGCAGGCACTGCGCTGTGCCGCCGGTACCAGCAGTTTATTTAGCCGCGATGCATTAAGTGAACTGGGCTTACTGGAGTTTTGGGTGTTACCTGAAACCGAGTTTACCAGCTACCGCATCCAGGTTTTAGTGGCCGAGCGTAATACGGTCGATGCCAATTGGGCACCGGTTGCAGTGATTGAGCATCATGGAGGTAGTGTCGGTTACCAGGCGCACCGCATCTCGGTTGATGATCCGGGGCGTAAGTTTTTACGACTGGATATCGAGGCAAATCAGGGGTTTGTGCAGCTGGACGATGTGCAGGTAGAGCGCATTCTGCTGGCGACAGCCTTACATAAGAACGAACAGCGGATTATCAGCGGTATCCTCGACAAACTGCGCCGCGATCAGAATATTGAATTGCAATCTGAGTCCTTCCGCACCCTTGGCAGCAATTATGCCGCACAACTGGAGGTGCAGCGGCAGTATCTGGAATATGCCAATGCGCTGCACTCTGGGATCTCTTTGGTGCTGGCCAGCTCAGAGCGCAATAAAATGTCGAATCCGATGGCCTACGCCACCTTCCGTAATATTATCAGCGATACGCGTCGGGTCAGTTCTAAAATTCAGCAGGCACGGCTTAACTCAATGATTAAACCCTTTGGCGATCTGGTTACTGCCACGCTGAATGTGGTCAGTGCCGGTACCTATGCCGCCTTTGCTGAACCCTTTAAATCCTTTCTGGCGGCCAGTTTTGACCGCTCTAATTATCAAAATGCCGGATTAAGCCGTGCCGATCGTAAGTTTGCCGAAGAACACGGGCTGAAGATCTATCAGGATGCCGAGCGTTTTTTAACTGAACTGGAGCGCGAGTTACAACAGGTTAGCCAGTTAGATAGTGAATTAGCAACAATTCAGCGCAATATCGAACTGTTTCGCCGCGATCTGGAGAAGCAACTACGCGACACGCTGCTGCATGCCAATATCGCCAGCTCAAAAGAAAATATCAGCCGCGTCCTGAGTAAAGATGAAAAAGTGCGGCAAAGTATCAGTAGCGCCGTGGCCGGTAATATCAGTCTGAAAGCCGGCTCTTATCTGAATGACGGTAACAATACCGAGCTGATCCGCTTTGTCCTGAAAACCTCAGAGTTACTGGAGGCGATGCAAAGCTACCGCGACGGTTTTAATCAAATCACTGCGGCGATGCTAACCTACTACGAGCGCTTCGAACGCTCGATTGCTGCTGAGCAAAACCCTTTTACCGAAAAAGCCGATCGGGATGCCTGGGAAAATCATGCCAAAAAGGCCCGCGATTATCTGAAACAATCCCGCGAGTCGTTTAATAAAGCCTACCTGTAAATTGCTCAAAAAGTGAGCAGTGCTAAGATGGTCCGGCTATACTCAGAACGGACGCTGCGATGAGCGTCCGGTGTCGTCACCTTTAATGCGAGGAATGACTATGAGTGCTTACTTTGCCGAGAGTCAATGGGGCAGGGTGCGTGCCCAAGCCAAGCTGCAGTGGGACAGGATCAGCTATGCCGAATTGGAGCAGGCACGCGGCGATCCGGATTATCTTGCCGAATTAGTGCAGGAACGTTACCAGCTGGATGAGGAAGATGCCCGCCAGTGGGTGCAGGAGTTTTTTGATAGTCTCTGATCCCCAGTTGTCGATATTGTGATAACCGGCCACTGCTGCTATTAGCTGGCCGGTTTTTTTACGGCAATTCCGCTGACTGATGCTGCCATTTATCGCAAGGTCCTGGCGCTGTTGCCGGTTCGCCTCGCCTGGGTCGCCAATTTAGGTATAATGCTCGCTGATTCAGGCGATAAAGAGGGCGATACCTTGTTAAAAGCAACTCTGGCAATTGTGCTGTTATCCAGCAGTCTGCTGGCTACCGCGGCAGAACCTCGTACCATGGAAAGAACCATGAAGACCATGGGGTTTGCCTTTAAACTGGCGAATGAGGCCGCGACGCCGGTTGAAGCCTTACCTCATTTGGAGAAACTGTTTCGTTTAACTGAAGACGCTAAGCAGGTGGCTATGCCGGCCGATAAAGCCGCCGTGTTTCAGGAAGGTTTGGATAAGGTATTGGTCGAACTAACGTTAGCGAAGCAGGCTGCTGCCGCTGATGATGCCGCTAAACTGCAACAACACCTGACACAGGTGGCCCAGTTGCGTGAACGTTATCATAAAGAGCGGCGTTTTAGCTTGTGGCAACTGATATTTGGCCGTTTTTAAAAGCGCCACGGTGTTCAGCCTGGGCTCAGACTGCGGGACCTATAGTTAGGTTGAACCTGCAGCAAAGGAGCTTCGAGATGAAAGCCAAGCAAAGCAAGCAATCGCTCGCAGAGCGTTATCACTATCGGTCGCATACGGTTGACCTTAGTCAACAGGAGCGGCGGGCACTGAGTTTAGTCTGGTCAGAGCCAGATGAAGCGAGGCCTCTGCGTAATACTGAACAGGACACCGAACACTGCGCTGTGCTCGGTTATAACTGAGTTAGTCTTTAGCCCGGCTGATACCGGGCTACAGACTGACGTTTCAGGCTCAGGCCAGACCAACGTAGACGTTTTGCACGTCATCGTCGTTATCGATAGCGTCTAAAAAGGTTTCTACTTCGGCGCGGGCGGCGTCATCCAAGCTTACCGGGTTATTGGCGCGGTAAACCAGTTTGGCAGAATGTACGTCATAGCCAAATTCCGGTAAGGCTTTGGCAACGGCATCCAGATCGGTGCTTTCGGTTAAGAAAATCACTTCACCGTCTTCGCCCTGCTCAAAGTCTTGAGCGCCGGCTTCAATGGCGGCAAGCTCCATGTCGGCATCGGCTGACGTGGGCACGGCTTCAATTTGTCCCAGATGTTTAAAATCCCAGGATACTGAACCTGAACTGCCAAGTTGGCCTTTGCGGAATAAGATGCGCATACTTTGGGCACTGCGGTTTTTGTTGTCGGTTAAACACTCAACAATAACCGGCACCTGGTGCGGGGCGAAACCCTCGTAAACCACGGTTTCGTAGTTTACCGGGCCATCCAGCAGGCCCGCACCTTTTTTAATTGCCCGCTCCAGCGTATCTTTTGGCATCGACGCCTTTTTGGCTGCTTCAATGGCCGAGCGTAACTTGGCGTTCATGCTGGGATCGGCACCATTGCGCGCGGCAACCATAATTTCTTTGGCAAGTTTGGTAAAAATACGACCTCTGGCATTGGCCGCATCCATTTTATGCTTGGTTTTCCACTGGGCACCCATAACGCATTCCTGTTAAGCTGAAGAAAAATTTCGGTCGGCTAGTCTAGCGAATTGCAGCCATCGGCTGCAACCGCTGACTGGGGTTTTTTAATCCGGCTAGCCGTTGTTGCCGTAAAGCCTATTTTAATTTTTGAGAGCAGGTATGAATTTAGCGCATATCCGGGCAGTAGCCTTTGATCTGGATGGGACTCTGGTCGACTCGCGATTGGATTTTACGGCGATATGTCAGGATATTGGCTGGCCAGTAGGAACGCCTTTACTGGAGCGGCTGGCTGCTTTGGGTGATTGTGCTGAGGCCCGCCGCGCGGCGCAGATTATTTATCAGCATGAAATGCGCGGCGCGGAGCAGGCGTCCTGGATGCCGGGCGCGGCGGCATGTCTGCAGCATCTTATTGCACAGCAGCTGCCGTTAGCTATCCTCACCCGCAATATGCGTGACGCCACCCGCTTAATGCTGCAGCGGCTGCAGATCCCGGTATCGCTGGTATTAACCCGGGAAGACTGCGCGGCCAAGCCGGATCCGGCGGGCTTGTATAGCATCGCTGAATACTATGCCATCCCTTGTCAGCAGCTGTTGTACGTTGGGGATTATGTATTTGATCTGCAAACTGCCAGTAACGCCGGCGCCTGGTCTTGCTTGTATCTTAATGATACTAATCAGCATTTCAAACCACTGGCCCACTATCATATTCAGCACTTTAACGAGTTGGCCCAGGCGTTTTAGTAGGCAAATGGTTAATCAGCCAGCAACGGTTGTTATTCCTGACCGGGCGCACTATAGTGGTTGTATAAGAACAACCTGAAAAAAAGGTGCAGAGTGCTGGCGCGGTTAAAGGACAATTTCTATCTGGCAATGATTAGCCTGGTCGGCCTGATAATCACATTATTTGTTACACCTTATGCAATTTACCGGCTAAGTACCGGTAATCTGATTGTGGGTATCGCTGACTTATTGATCGTGTCGTCCGCTATTGCCGCTGTGATTTACGCCTGGCGTACCGGTGATACGGTGCGCCCCGGTAAGTTTCTGGCGGTGGTGTTTTGTGCCGGAGCCGTTATTGTCTGCCTGAACCTGGGCATCAGTGGCGTATTCTGGATTTATCCGCTACTGGTGTTTATCTTTTTTCTGGCCGCGCCACTGACCGCAGTTCTGCTGTCAATGGCGATGCTTGGGGTATTAATTGCTACCGATTTGTTATGGCCAACTACCATTTTTGAAAGCCACTATCAACTGACGGCCTTTGCGGTCACGGCCTTTATCTCCAGCTTTTTCGCCTATGTGTTTGCCTACCGTACCCAATTACAACGCAACGAACTCAAACAGCTGGCTAGCATTGATAGCCTGACTGGCGCCGGTAATCGTCATACTTTAAATGCCGAACTGGAGCTGGCGGTACAGTTAAAGCAAAAACTGGGTAGCCGCTTTGGCGTGATCCTGTTTGATTTGGACCATTTTAAGCAAATTAATGATAACTATGGCCACCGTATTGGTGACGATATGTTGATCCGTCTGGTGCCACTGATTGCCAGTACGCTAAGACAAAGTGATCGGGTCTTCCGCTATGGCGGCGAGGAGTTTCTGGTGTTACTGCGTGATATGCAAGCGGAGGATTTACCCTTGCTGGCTGAAAAAATTCGCCAGCGGGTAGAAGCGCAATTACTGCTGCCAGATGGCAAGGCAGTGACCTTGTCGGCAGGCACCGCCATGTTGCAAACGGCGGAAGATTGGGAGCAATGGTTGCACCGGGCGGATATGGCGCTGTATCAGGCCAAACATCAGGGCCGCAACCAGGTGGTTGCAGCCTGATTTTATTACGGAACCGGGCAGCCGGCCTGCGGCCTTAGCAACGGCATTAACAGCGGTGACATGCCATTAAGTACCTGCAGTGGCAGTGCTGAGGTAAAGAAATACTCTTCAGCGGCGTTACCCGGCAGATAAACCGAAATTACCCCAAAATGCCGCTCTCCCAGATAGAATGCGAAAGTAGCCGTGCGGTTTAATGCCCGCGACTGCACGGTTTCGCCGCGACTATTGACGGTACTGATCCTGTTATCACCAGTGCCGGTTTTACCGCCAATCAGCGGCAGTTGCGGTGCATTCGGTAAGCTAAAGTACTGTTGTAAACGCCGGCCCGTGCCTTGCTGTACTACCCCGGCCAGATTTTCTCTTAGGACCTGTGCCACCTCAGGCAGCATAACCCGTTCCATTTCGACTTCGGTGCGGGCCAGGCTAACGGCATAGGGCGTATCGCGGCCAAAATCCAATGATTCAACACGGAACATCGGTAAACGGCGGCCGCCGTTTTGGATAATGCCCATCAACTCCGCTAACGCGGCCGGACGATCGCCTGAGCTGCCCAGCGCAGTCGCCAGAGAGGGTACCAGGAAGTCGAACGGATAACCCAGCCGTTGCCAGCGCTGATGGATATCCCAGAAGGCTTCAATTTCCAGCATAGTGCGAATGCGGTTATCCCTGGCGCTACGCGACTGGGTGCGGAACAGCCACTGATAGGCCTGCTGGCGCACATCAGCACTTAAACTTATGGCTTCTGCCAGTGTCGGATTGGGTTGTTGCTGTAAATAACCGAGTAACCATAATTCCAGCGGGTGACTGCGGGCCAGATAAGCCTGATCCGGCAAACTGAACTCCGTTGGCGCATATTTGCGGTACAGTTGCCGCCACTGCGCAACCGTTAGCGGGTTATCGGCAAAGCGTTGTTGCATAAAGCGGATAAAGTCCGCCTCGTTGACATCCGGGTAGATAAACCGATAGCCGGCGCTTAAGCGGTCCGGGGTTTGCCGTAAGCCATTTAAGAACACTTCCAGTCGTTGCTCAGCCGTTAAGCGGTGATACTTACGCCAGAAGCGTTGTAAAAAGCTAACACCTTCCTTATCGGCAAAGCGACGCAGGTACTGATCGCGGCGCGGGTCATTATCATTTTTCAGTAGCTGATAACTGCTACTTTCACCGTGATAAATACTGTAGTTAACAATTTCCTGGGTTAAACGAACAAAGGGCAGGTTTATCGACTCATACAGTGCCTGCCGCATTGTCGGCACCATCCGATCTTCCTCGCGCCGGAAGTTGCTAAAGGTATGCAGGCCGCCACCGGTAAAGAAACTCATGCGTGGATCAGCTGAAAATTCACGGTCCATCGCCGCGTTGAGCATCGTCAGTAGACTCACACCGGGGTTTGCAATCAGATAATTAATCGCCCATTGCGATAATTGATCCTGCGGTGCAATTTCCAGTAATGCCAGCGAACTGACTGGTTGCTCAGAATAAGTCTGATGCAGCTCAGCGACGATTTCCAGATAGGTAGTCAGCATCCGTAACTTGGCGGTTGAACCCAATTCCAGCTTGCCGCCTTCGTTTAAATCAAAGGGTTGCTCAGCATGATTATCAGTTTGTACCCGCAACTTGTTGCCGGTGGGCGTGCTCTCGTACAGGGTAAAGCTGTATTTCACGCCGCGCAGCTGGTCTTCCCGTAATAAACGCGGGCCGATAATACCGGCTTGCTGTGCCGGTGCTAATTGTTCCAGCCGCTCCAGATAGCGTTTAATTTGTTGTTGCAGCGCCAGATCCAGGGTGGTTTGTACCGTTAGATCCAAACGATCGGTTTGGTACAGAGTGCGCTCCAATAAGGCTGCAATACGGTTACGCACCAGCAGTGCGGTTTTATCCAGCTGTGGCCGCGGTGTTGTGGCGGCGCTTTGGAAGCTAAGTCGCTGCGCCATCGCCTGCTCCAGCCAGTTTTGGTTGATAATATTGGCCTGGCGCAGTAAGCGTAAATGGCTGTCGACCAGCTGCTCCAACTCGGCACGGCCTTGCAACAGATAAAAACTCGGCCGGCGCTGGGCAATAATCAGCGCCATAACCTGCCGTAATGCTAAGCCATGAGCCGGCGTCGCCGTACTGTCTTTTAACAGCTGATTGACCCTGACGGGATCAGCACCAAACCAGGCGTGCAAACCATCGGCCATGCCGTGAACTTCGCCGGCTTGCGGTGTCGCTGCCAGCGGTACCGTATTGATATAGTCCAGCGCAATTTGTTTGCGCCTTTCCATGGTTTCCCGGGCTGGCTGATAAGCGCGCACCGATGCTGAGACCATCTGCTGCAATTTATCCAGGGCGTCGGCGGTGAAGCCTTGATTAGAGTGCCGGTATTTTTCAATTTGTGTTGCCAGCGTACTGCCACCCGCTGCCGCTGCATCGCGTCCGAGCAGCTTTTTGGTTTGTGCCAGCACCGCAGCACCCAGGCGCGACCAATCTACCGCAGGGTTGGCAAAGGGCGTTATCTGGAACAAATCGCGGTTCTCTACATAGAGTAGGGCTCGCAATAATAATGGCGCGACGTCGTCAAAATGTGGGTATTGAAACTCCGGCTTATGAAAGCTAAACAGTGCATCCTGACGGCAGTCAAAAATCTGCAGCCCCCATTGGCTTTTTTGAGCGTAGGGTGGATAAAAGCCCCAGTCGGCATAGCGTTGCAGTGCCGGTGAAAAGCGGCTTTGCTCTGTAATACTATAGCCTTGTTGTTGCAGGCTGCTCAGCCAGTGCGGCAGATGGCTGTAACCAGCGCGCTGGTCAAAAGGACCGCCTTGCGGATAAACCGGTGCTTCGTCTTCAGGTGCCGGCCCCTTGCCCTGACTAAAGGTCAGCTGTTGCGCCAGATAATGCCAGACTTTAGATTGCAGCACACTGGTGCGCATTTCCTGATAAGTCAGACCAGCCAGTAAAATCAGCAACAAAAGCCAAAGCAACCACTTTAATGGCCGCCAGTTAATGGGTTGCCTGGGGCCTGTCGCGGCAGGGCGGACGCGCGGCGCGGCGTTATCCCGAACATTATCGAAATTGCGCCGATTAATTAGTGGTGGCGCGTCTAACGGTGCATCACCTAGTCGGGGTTCAACCCTTTGCTGATCTGACATAATCTGACTTACTGCACTTCCTGTGGATTAAGCTGTTGGGCTCTGGCTAAGCGCTCAGGATCGGCAGTTAGCTGCCAGCCCTGTAAATTATCAATAATAAGTTGGCTTAAAGCCTGGATATGATCTGCTCGATCATTTAGTGCGCTGATATATTCATAGCGCTTACCGCCGGCATGTTCAAAGTATTCTTTATTTTCTTCGCCAATTTCTTCGATGGTTTCCAGACAATCGGCGGAGAAACCCGGGCAAAATACCTGCACCGAACTGACTCCTTGTGCCGGTAAGGCCTTTAAGGTTTCATCGGTATAGGGTTTCAGCCATTCTTCACGGCCGAAGCGTGATTGAAAGGTGGTTACATACTGCTCGGGCTTAAGCTGTAACGCTTCAGCAATCAGCCGCGAGGTTTTATAACACTCGCAGTGATAGGGATCGCCGTTCATTAAATAGCGTTTCGGGATGCCATGATAAGAAAATAGCAACTTATCGGCCTGACCATGCTGCTGCCAGTGTTCTCTGATACGGTTGGCACAGGCGGCAATATAGGCCGGATAATCATGATAATGGCTGATAAAGCGCAGATCGGGCAGCCAGCGCCGCTGCATAAAATCGCGTGCTAACTCGTCAAAGCTTGAGGCCGAGGTCGAAGCTGAATACTGTGGATACAAGGGTAGGACAATCAACTTGCGGACCCCTTGTTGCATCATCCGCTGCAGCACAGACTGAAAACTGGGGTTGCCGTAGCGCATGGCAAAGTCTACCACCAGATCCGGATAGCCGCGCGTGGCCAATTCGGCAGCCACAGCCTTAGTTTGACTGACAGTATGAAACAGTAGCGGCGAGCCTTGTTCGGTAAACACCGTTTGATAAGCTTTAGCAGAGCGCCGCGGCCGGATATTCAGAATAACGCCATTTAAAATAAACCACCACAACAGGCGCGGCACTTCAACGACCCGGGGATCGGATAGAAACTGCTTTAAATAGCGTTTTAATGCTTTTGGGTTAGCTTCATCCGGTGTACCGAGGTTGGTCAACAATACCCCGATCTTATCGGCTCTGGCGTGACTAAAATCTTTACTATTAATAAATCCCATAAGACGCTGCGCTCCTGATTATACTAAAGCCGGCATTACGGCGAAGGAGCCCCGTTAGATCGCCCGGCTTTAAAGTGATCTTAGCAGTTTCAGCTGCGTAAACCTATGACTGAAACAGAATATTTAGCATCACTGGTCAGACCGCACTCCGGTACCGGTACGAGGTCTAACCTGTTAAGGTGTAATAGATATCAGGGAGAACTGAATGCGTAGAATCCTCGTTTTTTTGCTGGCAGTGTTATTGGCGGCCAGTGCCGGCTCGGTGATCCAAAGCCTGGTGAATCTGCAGGCCATCGCCGCACTGGCAGGGCCCGTTGCCACCGCTGATCAACTGAGTACCCTCTGGTTTGATTTGCGCCACTTTATGCCAGTGCTGGCGGCGATTTTTCTGCCTATTATGCTGTTGAGTTTAATCGCTGCCCGGTTGCTGATTAAGCATATACCTGTGACCAAAGCCATAGTTGTGTTTGCTGTTACAGCAATTGCGACCTGGACAGCCTTGTACGTTATTAACCAACTCGCACCCATGCCAACCCTAATAGCATTAAACCGCACCTTAGCAGGCACCCTGATGTTGCTTGCCTGCACTGGTCTCGGTGCCATTTTTTATCATTATTTTAGTCGTAGCAGGAGTGTTGCATGAGCCTGAACCGAATGCTTTTTCTCTCTCTGATGTTAGTTATCGCGCCGGTTGCGCTGACAACTGAGCCGCTGGCTGCAGATCCGCTGCCGACCAAGCCAAAAGTACAGACACTTACCGAGGGCTTGGAATATCCCTGGTCATTAAGTTTTTTACCCTCTGGCGGCTTTTTGCTAACTGAGCGCAGCGGTCAGTTAGTCACCTTGGGTAGCGATGGTCAGGTGTTGCAAAAGTTGGATGTTAACTTACCGGATCTCTATGCCGCTTCACAGGGGGGCTTATTAGAGGTACTGCTTGCTGAGGATTTCGCGCAAAGCGGCCGCCTGTTTTTAAGCTATGTCTGCGGAACGGCTAATGCCAACAGTGTTTGTTTGGCCAGTGGTAACTGGCAGGACAATCAGCTGACTGATGTAAAACAAATTTTTCGGGCAACTCCAGATCGGCGCGGTGCCGCGCACTATGGTGGTCGTATGGTGCTGCTACCGGATCAAAGCCTGGTACTGACCTTGGGTGACGGCTTTGATTATCGTGAGCAAGCTCAGAATAAAACGAATCACCTGGGGAAAATCGTACGTTTGCAGCAGAATGGCAGCGTGCCTGCGGATAACCCCTTTGTTGGGCAAGCGGCTGTTGCCGCCGAGATTTTTACGCTCGGGCATCGAAATGTGCAGGGCATTGTCTATGATACAGCAACCGGAAAATTGTGGAGTCACGAACATGGCCCCAAAGGTGGCGATGAGCTGAACCTGCTACAAGCCGGTGTTAATTACGGCTGGCCGGTGGCGACCACAGGTATTGATTACACTGGTGCCCGGATTTCTCCCTTTACCCGCTTTACTGGAATGGCTGAGCCGGTATATCAGTGGTCACCTTCGATTGCCCCTGCCGGGATGACGCTGTATCGCGGCGAGGCTTTCCCGCAGTATCAGGGCAACATCTTGATTACGGCTTTAGCGGGCAAGGCTTTGCACCGGTTGGTACTGGACGGCGATAAGGTGGTAGAGGAAGAAAAGCTACTCACTGAACTCGACAGCCGTTTGCGTGATGTGCGTACCGGCCCGGACGGCCTGATCTATATCCTGACCGACGGCCCGGCCGGCAAGTTACTGCGCCTGACCCCGCAGTAACTTATCCACAGCACTCCGGTACCGGTCTGACCAGTTTATCCACAGCACTACGGTACCAGCCTGACCAGTTAGTGCT
Source organism: Alishewanella sp. BS5-314 (assembly GCF_025377695.1). Classification (NCBI taxonomy): domain Bacteria; kingdom Pseudomonadati; phylum Pseudomonadota; class Gammaproteobacteria; order Alteromonadales; family Alteromonadaceae; genus Alishewanella; species Alishewanella sp. BS5-314. The sequence goes on along the minus strand of NZ_JACEHJ010000002.1, from coordinate 1,302,124 downwards.
GATGGCCACCTTCACCATGGGCGTGGCCATGCGCGATTTCTTCTGCAGTCGCCTCACGTACGCTCAGCACTTCGAGTGCGAAGGTTAGGGTTTTGCCGGCCAGTGGGTGATTGGTATCGACTTCCGCCTTAAACATACCCACTTTGACGATAGTCACCTGACGCTCGCCCTGATCGGTGTTAACCCAGGCCACCATGCCAGGTTTCCACTTTTTAGCCCCCCGCAAATGTTTAACCTGCACGCTCTGGATCGCATCGTCGCGACGTTCACCATAGGCATCACCTGGCGCCAGCGTAATTTCAAGCGTATCGCCGGCAGTCTTACCTTCCAGCGCCGCTTCTAATTTTGGCAACATTTGATTATGGCCATGCAGATAGAGCAGGGGCGCGGCTTTGCGCGAGCTCTCCAGCTCGCCTGAGGCATCGCTTAGGGTGTAGTGGAATTGCACAACGGCATTGTTGGTAATTTGCATAATGATAAGTCTGTTAGCTGATAAAAGTGGCGCCATTATATGGCATCTGCATGCAGATAACAGCTATAGCAGTGATTCAGGCTGCAAAGTAAACTGGTATGACCGGTACCGGAGACCTGTGGATAAACAGGTCAGACCGGTACCGGAGTGGTGTGGATAAAATCAGGTGGCGGCTTTCATCTTGCTGACAAAGTCGCGAAGCTTAGTGAGCAGTAGCTCAGGCTCGTGTTGGTGTTGTTCAATCAGTTTGACGATAGCCGAACCGCTAATTGCCCCGGCAGCGCCGTTTTGGATCGCATCTTTTACCTGCTCAGGTGCGGAGATCCCGAAACCCAGCAGGGGTGGCGCTGGATTATAAGCACGAATGCGCGCGATCAGCTCCGAGGTTGGCATCGCGGCCTTGGTTTCGGCACCGGTCACGCCGGCGCGACTTAAAAGATAGGTATAGCCGCGGCCATAAGAGGCGATAGCGCGTAGGTCATCATCATCGACATTTGGTGGCACGATATAAATCGGTGCGATGTTTTGTGCCATCGCGGCTTGGCGGAACAGCTTACTCTCATGCAGCGGCACATCAGCAATCAGTACCGAGTCGACGCCGGCAGTCGCCGCTTGTTGGTAAAACTGAGTAATGCCTTTAGCCATTACCAGGTTTGAATACAGTAATAAACCAATAGGTACTGCTGGGGCATAGGCGCGGATTTTTTCAATCAGCTCAAAGCTGACTGCCGGCGTGACGCCAGCGGCCAGCGCCCGGATATTGGCATTTTGAATTGTTGGGCCGTCAGCAATAGGATCAGAGAACGGAATACCCAGCTCCAGCGCATCGGCGCCACCATCGACCAGGGCTTTTAAAATTTCAAACGACAGCGCCGGGTTCGGATCACCAAGGGTCACGAAGGGTACAAAGGCACCGCGGCCTTCGTTATTAAGCCGCTGAAACATCTGTTGATAACGCTGCATCTTATACTCCTCCCTGCTGCGCCGCTAACACGCTATGCACGTGGGCCAAATCTTTATCACCACGGCCGGATAAATTCACCAGTAACACCATTGGCTCTGTGGCGTCAGCAGCAATTTTTAACGCCTGGGCTACGGCATGCGAGCTTTCCAGCGCAGGAATAATGCCTTCGGCTTTGGCCAGATGTTGGAACGCTGCCAAAGCTTCATCATCATTAATCGCCACGTACTGCGCGCGACCACTTTGCTGCAGATAGGTATGTTGTGGCCCGACCGCCGGGTAGTCTAAACCGGCCGAAATCGAGTACGACTCTTCAATCTGACCATCACTGGTTTGCATAATGGCAGTATAGGCACCGTGCAAAATACCATAGCTGCCGGTACTTAACGCCGCGCCATGCTGATGGGTGTTAATACCCATGCCACCGGGTTCGACGCCAATCAGTTTCACACCAGCTTCATCAATAAAGTCAGCGAAAATGCCGATCGCATTAGAGCCACCACCGACACAGGCAATCACCGCATCCGGTAATTTGCCCTCGGCTTTTAAGATCTGTTGCTTGGCTTCTTCACCAATCATCCGTTGAAAGTCACGCACAATAGTGGGGAACGGATGTGGGCCAGCTGCGGTACCCAGCATATAGTGCGTGGTTTCATAGGTGGCTGACCAGTCGCGCATCGCTTCGTTTACGGCATCCTTTAGCGTACCGGAGCCAGCCGTCACCGGAATCACGGTCGCGCCCATCAGCTTCATCCGAAACACGTTCGGCTGCTGGCGTTCAATATCTTTAGCTCCCATATAGATGCGGCACTTTAAGCCCAACAGCGCACAGGCCAGCGCCGTGGCCACGCCATGCTGGCCGGCACCGGTTTCAGCGATCACTTCTTTTTTACCCATGCGTTTGGTTAGCAGCGCCTGACCTAACACCTGGTTGGTCTTATGCGCGCCGCCATGCAGCAGGTCTTCACGCTTTAAGTAAATTTTAACCAGCGGGTTAGGGGATAAGTTACGGGTCAGCGTCAGCGGCGTTGGCCGGCCGGCATATTCGGTTAGCAATTGCTGAAACTCGGCTAGAAAGGCCGGATCCTGCTGTGCTTCGACAAAGGCGGCTTCCAGCTGCTTTAACGCCGGTACCAGCAATTGTGGCACGAACATGCCGCCATATTCGCCGAAATAGGGGTTTAGTTTTAACTCACTCATCAGTTCTGCTCACCCTTAGTATTGGTTTTGCTCTGAAAATCGAAATGACGGATGGCGCTAAAGGCCGCCGCCAGTTTAGTGTGATCTTTAATGCCCGGCGCACTCTCTAATCCGGAGTTTAAATCCAGCCCCGCCACCGGTAAGGCCAGCGCCTGCGCCACGTTATCCGGCTTAAGGCCGCCGGCTAACATAATAGCTTGTGCGCTGTTAAGCGCTGACAGCAGTGTCCAGTCAAAACTCAAGCCACTGCCGCCATGCTGGCTGGCATGAAAACTGTCCAGCAAGATCCGATCGGCCAGTAGGCTAAACGCCGGTAGCTGCTGTTGCACCCGATAGGCTTTCCAAATCTGACAACCAGTAGGTAATAGCGGCCGAAGGGCAGCAAGATAAGCCTCATCTTCCTCGCCATGTAGCTGCACTGCCGCCAGCTTTAGCGCCTGAGCCAGCCCGGCCACTTCAGATAGTGGGCTATTGACAAAAACGCCAACAAAGCTAAGTTTAGCGGCCTGTATCAGCTGTTGCGCCTGCTCTGCTGTCACATAGCGCGGTGACGCCTTGGCAAAAATTAAGCCGCCGTAGTAAGCCCCGGCTTTAGCCACCGCTTTAACATCTTCAATCCGCGTTAAACCACAGACTTTATGCTCGCCGATAATCAGCCGCTGACAGGCAGCTGCCAGATCGGCTTCTGCCATCAATGAGCTGCCGACTAAAAAGGCATCAGCGACCTGCAGTAGCTCTCGTACCTGCTGATTACGATAAATGCCGGACTCCGATACCACAGTGCGATCAGCTGGGATCAGCTGCCGCAGGCGAAAGCTGGTGTTTAAGTCCGTACTCAGATCGCGCAGGTTGCGGTTATTGATCCCAATTAATCTGGCGCCAAGCTCCACCGCCTGTAAGGTTTCTTCCTCGTTACTGACTTCGGTTAGTACCGTCATATTCAGCTCGGCGGCAATAGCCGCTAATAGCTGGTACTGCTGGGGTGATAAAATCGATAGCATTAACAGTACCGCATCGGCACCGGCTGCCCGTCCGGCATAGATCTGATAGGGATCAATAATAAAGTCTTTATGCAGCAGCGGCTTGTCAGATAAGGCGCGCATCTGCTCCAGATACTGATAGCTGCCCTGAAAGAACTCGCTGTCGGTCAACACCGAGATGCAGTCGGCGTATTGGTTGTACACCTGACTAATAGCGCTAAGATCAAAATCCGCCCGAATTAAGCCTTTCGACGGTGAGGCCTTTTTACACTCCAGAATAAAACGGGCGCCAGGCTGCTGCAAAGCGGCGAGAAAATCCCGGTTGGTCGGGCTGACACTGGCGATAAAGTGCTCCATCGGCCTCTCTTCCGCCATAGCCGAGACTTCAGTTAACTTATGGCTGACGATTTTCGCCAGTACCCCGGTAATGGTTTTATTATGTAGTACCAGTTCAGCCACGGCTTAACTCCTGCATTTTTTCCAAGGTCGCCATCGCCTTACCACTGGCCAGTTGTTCCAGTACTGCTCGGGTGTTCACTTTTAAATCCTGGCCTAAACCGGCAATTTTTAGCATCGCCGCCACATTTACTGCTACTGCCTGATTATGCGCCTCTTCGCCACGGCCTTGCAAAATGGCCAGCGTCACTGCCGCATTTTGCTCCGGCTCGCCACCTGCTAAGGCACTAAGAGGAGTCATATTCAGGCCAAAATCTTCCGGCGTAAGCGTAAATTCGCGCAGTGCACCGTCTTTTAGCTCACAGACGTAAGTTGTGCCATGCAGCGCCACTTCGTCACAGCCGCTACCATGCACCACCCAGGCGCGCTCAGTACCCAGTTGCTGTAAGGCTTCGGCCATCACCCGGCACAGTGCCGGATCGTAGACGCCAAGTAGCTGAAAAGCAGGCCGCGCCGGGTTAATTAAAGGCCCGAGCAAATTAAAAATAGTTCGGCTTTTCAACGCATTGCGTACCGGCATCGCATGCTTAATGCCGCTGTGATACAAGGGCGCAAATAAGAAAGTACATTGCGAATCGGCCAGCATAGTGGCTGCCTGTTGTGGGCTTTGCTGGATGTTGAGTCCCAGATGCTCCAGTAAGTCAGCAGAGCCCGAACGTGATGACACACTGCGGTTGCCATGTTTTACCACCGGCAACCCCATACTGGCGGCGACGATGGCGGCAGTGCTGGAGATATTAATGGTATTGCTGCCATCACCGCCGGTACCACAGCAGTCGATGCTCGGTTTGGTCGTAGCCGGGAATGGTGCGGCTGCTTGCAGTAATGCACTGGCTGCACCGGTTATTTCGGCGCTGCTTTCACCACGTACTTTCAGGGCCGCTAACATGGCGGTTAGATGTAGTGGATCGACCTGACCGGTCACCACAGCACTAAAGAATTGCTCGGCTTGCTCCCGGCTAAGTGCTTTACCGGTCAGTGCTTGTTGCACCAGCGGTAAAACCCCGACCTCTGTGTTGTTAAGATCTGTCATGCTCTTAACTCCTTAATAAATATTCGATACTTTGCTTAAGCAGCGGCTTGCCCAGCGTAGTTAAAATCGACTCCGGGTGAAATTGAAAACCCAGCATCCGCTCAGTCTCGTTAATCACCGCCATCGGAATATGTCGCTCATTGGCAATCTGCTCAAGGGTGTCTGGCAGTGTCGTCGCCATTAGCGAGTGATAACGCGCCACCGGGAAAGGCCGTGGTAAACCGTTAAACACCGGATGTTCGGCCAGACTAATCGCCGAGGTTTTACCGTGTACGGTTTCACCGGCACGGCCGACCACACCGCCATAATGTTCAACGATGGCCTGATGCCCGAGGCAAATCCCCAGCACCGGATAAACTCCGGCGCAGCGCTTTAATAACGCCGGCATTGAGCCAGCATCGGCTGGCGCCCCCGGGCCGGGTGATAACACCAGCAGCACAGGGCCGGTTTCCCGCTGCATTTTTTCAAAAATATAATCGGCCGGAACGGTATTGCGATACAGCTTCAAGCTCACGCCCAGCTGTGCAAATTCATCCACCAGGTTGTAGGTAAAAGAATCGATATTATCCAGCAGATAAACTGTGCAATTAAGGTTCTGGCTCATCTTAATACCCCGCCGCCTGAATAGCGTTAATCACCGCTTGCGCTTTGTTGCGTGTCTCTTCTGCTTCGAGCTTCGCCACTGAGTCAAACACCACCCCGGCACCGGCCTGAATATAAGCCATACCATCCGTGACATAAGCTGAGCGGATCACAATGCAGCTGTCAAAATCGCCGTTACCGGCCAGATAACCAACAGCACCGCCGTAAGAACCGCGTTTTTTCCCCTCAACACCGCGAATAAGCTCAGCCGCCTTCACCTTAGGCGCACCTACCAGGGTACCCATATTCATACAGGCCTGATACGCATGCAGCGCATCGAGCTCCGGTTTTAGCTGGCCCACCACCCGGGATACCAGGTGCATCACGTAGGAATAACGGTCGACTTTTAGTAACTCTTTCACGTAACGGCTGCCGGGCGTGCTGATGCGTGCCACATCATTGCGGGCTAAATCCACCAGCATTAAATGCTCGGCTTTTTCTTTTTCATCCTGGCGCAGCTCCAGCTCAATGCGGCTATCCAGATCGCGGTCAATACTACCATCGGCGGCAAAGCCGCGGCGGCGGGTGCCGGCGATGGGGTAAATCTCCACTTCGCGGCTGGCGGCATTAAACTTCAGCGCCGACTCCGGTGAGGCGCCGAACAGGCAAAACTTAGGGTCTTGCAGATAAAACATATAGGGGCTGGGGTTCAGCTGTTTTAACTTGGCGTAAGCCTGCAGCGGCTTAGGGCAGGGCAGCGAGAAACAGCGCGACGGAACCACCTGAAAGATATCGCCGGCGACAATATGTTGCTTTAGCGTTTCGACCTGGGTTTCAAAATCGGCGTCGCTAATATCAACCGCAATCTCTTTGCTGCTGGCAGCTTGCCCCACAGCCAATGGCTGGCTATGCAGTAGCTGCTGTTTTAACTGCTCTAGCCGTTTTCCAATGGCAAAGCAGTTGGCAGGAGCCGCCTCGCCGCAAAATACATTGCCCACTAAGCGGCTTTGCTGCGCTTTATGGTCAATCACCAGTGCAGTTTCGGCCAGATAAAACAGATAATCCGGGCACTGATTTTCTTTTACCGGCACCTCGGGCAATTGCTCGATATTGGCCACCATATCATAGCCAATCACGCCGCCTAAAAAGATAGCAAAGGGTTCATCACCCTGGCTGCGCAATTGCTGCTGTATTAAACGTAGCGCACTAAACGGATTAGGCTGCGTTAAACGGCTGACTTCATCCAATAGCGGATCTGGCAGCGCAAATTCTGCTAACAGCACCGCCTCCGTACCGGAGTGCTGTGGACAACTGCTGGTCAGACCGGTACCGGAGTGCTGTGGATAAGTGAGGGTGGCGATGGGGCTAAGCAGGTCGGCTAAAAAGGGCAGCAGGGTAAGGCCGTTGCTGCTTAACGCGGTAATACTGACCTGTTGACCGTTACACTCAATACGCAGTGCGGCGTCGATCAGCATCAGACTGTTGACACTGTTTTTGCTGTCAATCTCGGCTGATTCCAGCAGCAGTGAGCAGCGGTCGGCCTGACACAGGCTGGCATAAGCCGCTAAGGCATCGCGCTGATAGGGCAACGTTAGCGCTATACTGGCCACCTCGCCTGGGGTGTCTGTGATATGGCTGAAAATCATCTTAATAATTTTCCTTAATTTTTAGTTGGTTAACCTGTTGCTATTGGTTTGTCGCCGGCTAACCCCAAAACTGCGCCCAAAAAAAAGCCCGTTTCGGGGGAAACGGGCCTGGGTTTCTAAAGCGAATACAACGCCTACACACGCCCGTTGGGAATGTGCCACCACCAGTTGATCAGTGAAAACGTTGTTAGAAATTGCATTGGCTTTAACTACCTTATTCTTGAACGTCTACATAAAACCGCGAATCGGGCTTGGCGTCAAGCCCTTAATCACAAAAACAAGAAAGAAAAACGTATAAAAGTCTGGACGGCTCTATTGGTTGGCAGCTTGTTGTTGCTGCAACTGCTCAATTTTCTGCCAAAGCTCCTCGCTTTCTGCCGTCAGGTCAGCAAATAAACGCATATCGCCATTGCGCTGGGCATGCATCGCTTGCTCCAATTTTTGATCGTACGCTTTGCGCAATTTCTTTACCGGATCGGATTTTAACCAGCCAAACATCATCGTTGCTCCATTAATTTGATGGTACAGCATACGTCAGGATGCGGAAAAAGGTTCACTGTCCTTGAATGGCCTGTTTGTGCGACAATAGCTACCTAATTAGAGGATGATATGAAAATAGATCTACATAGCCACACTAACCACTCAGACGGCCTGTTGCCGGTTGCTGAGCTGTTGGCGCGGGCAATCAGCTGCAATCTGGATGTGCTGGCCATTACCGACCACGATACGGTGAGTGCCTTGCCGCAGGCTGCGGCCTGGCTGACAGAAAATCAGGCACCGCTAACTCTGATTAACGGTGTAGAAATTTCTACCGCCTGGCATGAGTTTGAAATTCATATTGTCGGTTTAAATATCAAGCCGGACTGCCCACAGTTCCTGGCGCGGTTGGCGTCACAACAACAGCGGCGGCTGCAGCGGGCCGAGGAAATGGCTCGCCGGCTGGAAAAAGCGCAAATTCCGGGCGCATTAGAGGCAGTGTTGGCAGAGGTTGGCGACGGCGCCATTACCAGAAGTCATTTTGCGCGCTTTCTGGTGAAAACCGGCCGTGCCGATTCGATGAATGCGGTATTCAAAAAGTACCTGGCGCGCGGTAAAACCGGCTATGTACCCAATAATTGGGTCGATTTAGCCAGTGCTGTGCAATGGATCCATGATGCCGGCGGCCAGGCTGTGCTGGCGCACCCATTAAAATACAACCTGAACGGCCGCTATTTAAAGCGCCTGGTCACCGATTTCGCCGCAGCCGGCGGCGATGCGATGGAAATTATTTCCCCGCAGCAAACGCCGGTGCAGCGACGCGAGCTATGGGCGCTTTGCCAGCAACATCAGCTAACTGCTTCTGTAGGCTCGGATTTTCATCAACCAACAGCTTGGAATGAGCTTGGAAAGCATCTATATTTACCAGACGACGTCACGCCCGTTTGGGCCAGCTGGGGCCTGAGCTCAAAACGCGCAGTCTCAGAATCCAAAGCAGAACCCCAGGCAGAACCAGAGTCAGAACTAAACCGTACAGCGGCCAAGTCCGCTGCATCAACTATCAGCATGGATACGCCAACATGAGCCAGTTTTTTCATATTCACCCGGAAAATCCGCAGCAGCGTCTGTTAAAGCAAGCGGTGCAAATTATCCAGAAAGGCGGTGTGGTGATTTTCCCAACCGACAGTGGGTATGCGCTTGGCTGTCATGTGGGCGATAAAACCGCTATGGATCGCATTATGCAAATCCGTCAGGTTAGCGGCGAACACCACTTTACACTGATGTGTCGCGATCTGTCGGAATTATCGGTATATGCCAAGGTGGAAAACACCGCCTTTCGGTTAATTAAAAACAATACTCCCGGTGCCTACACCTTTATTTTACGCGGCACCAAAGAAGTGCCGCGACGGCTGTTAAATGAAAAGAAGAAGACCATCGGCCTGCGCATTCCAGAAAATAAAATCGCGCTGGCGCTCTTGGAAGAGCTGGCCGAGCCTTTATTGACCACCAGCTTGATTTTACCCGGTCTGGAATTTGCCGAGAGTGATCCGGATGAGATGCGGCATCAGCTGGAGCGGCAGGTCGACCTGATTTTGCATGGCGGCATTATCGGTGAGGACCCAACCACAGTGGTCGACTTATCGGAAGACGCACCGCAGATTATTCGTCAGGGCCGTGGCGATAGCCGGCCGTTTGAATAAGTAGCGAGTTAAGATGGCTGAGCAGCTACCGCCGTTAACGATACAGCAACCGTTACCGCTGGCCTTTGTCCGCGGTGAGGCGGTACTGGAGCGGCCGGAAGATCTCTATATCCCGCCAGATGCGCTGGAGGTGCTGCTCGATACCTTTGAAGGCCCGCTGGATTTTCTGCTGTATTTAATTCGCAAACATAAGTTTGATTTGGTCGATTTGCCGGTAAACGAAATTACCCTGCAATATATGGAATATATTGAGCTGATGCAGGAGCTGAATTTCGAGCTGGCAGCCGAATATCTGGTGATGGCCGCCATGCTGGCGGAAATTAAATCGCGCCTGCTGTTGCCGAAAATCACTAACCTGGAAGACGATGAGCACGACCCACGCGCCGAGCTGGTGCGCCGCTTACAGGAATATGAAATCTTTAAACAAGCAGCGACCGATCTGGATGCCTTACCGCGCGATGAGCGCGACTATTTTACTGCCCAGGCCAGCCTGGCTGATAACTTCAGCCCTTTATTGATTTTACCGGATGTGGATTTTACGGAGCTTATCAGTGCCTTAAATGACATAGTCAAGCGTAGCAAGGCGCTGGCGCATCATCATATTCAGCGTGAACATTTGTCGACCCGGGAGCGGATGAGCCGTATTCTGGATTTACTGCAGCAGCGGCAGGGTTATCTGGAGTTTGCTGAATGCTTTGACTTAACTGAAGGCCGGGAAGGCGTGGTAGTGACCTTTTTAGCGATCCTGGAGCTAACCAAAGAAAAGCTGGTAGAGCTGATCCAGGTGGCGCCTTATGCACAAATCCATGTCAAACTGGCGCTAAGTGAGGCATAATGGCGCAGAAAATTAACGATATCCAATTACTGCAACTTGTCGAAGCCGCGATCTTTGCTGCTGAAAAGCCCCTTAGCCGCGCCGAATTGCAAGCCACAGTGCTGGAGGGCTTTAACGTCAGCGCGAAGCGGCTGCTACAATGTCTGAAGCAACTGCAGGACGATTACAGTGCTCGTGGCATCCAGTTGATGGAAACGGCCAGTGGCTACCGGTTTCAAACCCGCCCTGAATTAAGCGAACCGCTGGCCAGACTCTGGCCCGAGCGTTCGCCGCGTTATTCGCGTGCGGTGCTGGAAACTTTAGCCTTAATTGCTTATCGCCAGCCCATTACCCGCGGTGAAATTGAGCAAATTCGTGGCGTATCGGTCAGTAGCCAGATTATGCGTACCTTGACCGAGCGCGGCTGGGTCAAGGTGGTCGGCCACAAAGAAGTACCGGGTCGGCCCGGGCTTTATGCCACTACTGAGGCCTTTTTAGATTACTTTGGCTTACGCCATTTAGACCAATTACCGCCATTAGCCGAGTTTGCAGCCTTGCAACCGGCAGAAGCGGAATTATTAACCACCGTCGGGATGACAGGAGAGCTCCACTAATGAGTGAAAAATTACAGAAAGTTTTGGCCCGGGCCGGCATCGGTTCGCGTCGCGAAATGGAAGACTACATCAGTCGTGGCCGCGTGACCGTGGATGGTAAACCGGCTAGCCTGGGTGATCGGGTTACCCCGACTCAGGCGATCCGCGTTGATGGTCATCCGGTGCAGGTGGCAAGCGAAGAGCAGCAAGTTTGTCGGGTGCTGGCTTATCACAAGCCCGAGGGCGAGATTTGTTCGCGTACCGATCCGGAAGGGCGGCCTACGGTGTTCTCGCGCTTGCCAAATATCAAGGGCGCGCGTTGGATCGCCATCGGCCGGTTGGATATCAATACCTCAGGTTTGCTGCTGTTCACCACCGACGGCGAGCTGGCTAACCGCCTGATGCACCCTAAATTTGAAGTAGAACGCGAATATGCGGTGCGGGTTTTCGGTGAGATTAACGATGCCATGATCCAGCGTCTGCGCACCGGGGTGGAGCTGGAAGACGGTAAAGCTAACTTTAAACGCATTAAAGCGCTGCCGGGCGAGGGGATTAACCGCTGGTTCCATGTGGTGCTTACTGAAGGCCGTAATCGTGAGGTACGCCGGATGTGGGAATCTCAGGGCGCGGTCGTTAGCCGGCTGATCCGGGTACGCTATGGTGATCTGTTGTTGCCTAAGCACTTACCTGCCGGTGGTTATACCGAATATCCCCTTGCTGAAGTCAACTATCTGCGTAACCTGGTCGGGTTAAAAGATGAAGTGGCCACGTTGGTAAAACCGGAAGATCGCACTGAGCGGCGCCGCCGCCTGGCCAGCATGAAGCGGGCCGTGCGTAAGCATCAAATTGCCGAGAAAACGCCTGGTAAAAAAACTGAACCCAGCGCAAAAGCCAACCGGGCAGAGCCGGCCAAAAAGCCGACTGCGACTAAAGGTCAGGCGGGTAGAGGCAATAGCGCACAGCGGCAGCCAACCGGCAAAACCCCAACCCGTGAAGGCAGAGGCTAATTATCCACAGCACTCCACAGCACTCCGGTACCGGTACGACCAGTTACCTGCCTTAACGCACCTTGCTTTTGCGGATCAGCCGGTACAGCAACTCAGGTGATAGCCGGGCGATGAAAGCCGCCAGTTTTTCTTTAAAGCCGCCGATAACAATATAACTGTTACCTTTGCGCAATGCTTTGAGTGTTGCTGTAGCAAACTCGTCGGCAGTCATGGCTTTTGCCTGGGCATCATCCATTTTACCGAGCGCTTCGCCACTGCCGGTTAGTGCATTCATTGATACCGCGGTTTTCACAAAGCCGGGGAAAACCACCGCCACGCGAATACCCTGGTTATACAGCTCGGCCCGCACGCTATTGGCCCATAAGTGCAGCGCTGCCTTAGCAGCAGAGTAGCTGCCGCGGTATTGGGTACCGACTAAACCGGCGACACTGGAGATAAACACCAGCTGGCCGGTGCCTTGTTTTAACATCACCGACAACACCCGCCGACTCAGCGCCACCTGAGCAAAGTAATCAATTTCCATAATTTTGCGATCAGTGTCGCTGCTGGTATCCATCACTAGTGCGCGCTGACTGATCCCGGCGTTATTGATCAGCCAGTCCAGCCGGCCGTAGTGATGAATAATCTTATCAAGCGCTTGCTGCTGAGCATGCTCATCGCAGATATCCAACGGTACCGTTAAATGCCGTTCCGGTTGCGGCAGACTTTGTTGCACGCGCTCAAGCTCTGTTCTACGGCGGGCGCTCAGCACCACCTTGGCGCCGGCTGCGGCAAATTGCTTTGCCAAAGCTTCACCGATGCCCCCTGACGCACCGGTGATCCAGATCACCTTGTCTTGTAGCGATATTGTCATCGTTATGGCCATCTTAAGATACAGATGGCCGATGTTAGGGGATTTGCAGTGTGACTGTCAAAGTGAAGTCACGCTGACTGGTCAGACCGGTACCGGAGTGCTGTGGATAAGTTAGCTGCCGACCCGGAATTTACGGCTAAAGTGGCGCTTAAACAGCATAATGGCACTGATACCCATCACCGGGGCGATAATCCAGCTAATCACTTGCCATTGACCAGTCAGCACTTCGGCCAGTAAGCGGCGGCCACCGGCAGCAAAAAAGGCAGTGTAAAGCGCGATACCGGTGCCAATCATTGAAGTAAAGTGCTCAATAATCCATTGCCGGGGCTGCAAAGTGGGTTGACGGATATAACGCAAAATCCCAATCACTGTCATAGCACCCACACCGCTAAAGATGATTGATAACAAATCACTGGCAGCAATACCGACTATTGCCAGCGCAACACTACCGACCAACAACGCCCATACCGGCCCCTGATAAGACCATACCCGCAGCTGTGCCAGGTCGGCTTTTACTTTCAGCACACCGTATGCATGTCGCACTGTCACCCAGGTTAATAAGCTGAGTTGCAACAGAAAGAACGAAAACAGCCGCCGCTCAGTAATAAATTTCTGCAGTTGTGCTGCGGTCCAGTTCGGGTTCTGGCCATAAACCACGGTAGGGCTATAAAGCACCATCAGGCACATCAGTACCCCGGAGCCCGCAATTAACAGCATCATCTGGTAGTAAAGCTTACCGGCTGTATTGTGTAACATACTGCCTTTGGCACTGACGACCGGCACCCAAAACAACATCAGGCAAATGCCCCCCAATAAAATGTGCAGAGCAAGTAAGCTGGTATGTAAGTAGTTCATTTAACGCCTCCTCTGGCTGAAAACAGATTCAGCTTACGCTTGCAGTTGCCCGACCGCAGGTGCCGGAAGTCAGGATTTTCGCACATGACTTTTGGCCTATTGCACTCGTTACGACAAACGTCATAATGAGCTGATGAAATACCATTTTCCGCTGGCAACCCTGGCCGGCATCCTGACCTGGCTACTGGTATCCGGTATCACTTTGATGCTGCTATTACGGCTGCCTGCACCACAGCCACTGCTGCCAGCCAGCCTGCTATTGTTACTCTATGGTATGAGCTTTATCTTTCTGACGCAGGAGCAGCATCCACTGGGTCTTGGTGGCCGCTATGGTCGCTGGCTGCTGCCGCTACCACTGATCTGCGCCTTCGCCTTACAGTGGTTGTTACCGACCGCTATTTTTGACTATCTGGCCATACTGACCATTATCTGGGTCTGTTTGCTGCCACATCTGATGTCGCAGCGTTTGGCGTTGCTACTGACCCTGGGCATAGTGGCGCTATGGTTTGGCTTACAGGCCTATCTGGAGCAGCGCAGTTTGTGGATCACCGCAGCGCTGTACGGTAGCTTTCATTTATTTGCGGTACTGATGCAGACTGCAATTAAGGCTGAAACCGAGGCGCGCGCTGAATTAACAGAAAAGCATCGTCAATTGCTGGCCGCGCAACAACTATTACAGCTGGCGTCACGCGCAGAAGAGCGTAATCGGATCGCCCGCGATCTGCATGATTTATTAGGACATCATTTGACGGCGCTGACGATACAATTGCAGGTTGCCAGTTATCAGTGTGATGGCGAGGCCAAACTTCAGGTTGAGAAAAGTCTGCAACTGGCCAGATTGCTACTTTCTGATGTGCGCGAAGCGGTATCCGCGATGCGCGACAGTTCCGAGCTGGATTTAAAGCAGTTATTTGCCCCCTTGCTGCAGCATTTACCGGATAGCTTGCAGGTTGAGCTGGATATAGCACCCAAATTAAAAGCCAGCTCCTTAAATCAGGCTCAGCATCTACAGTATCTGGTGCAGGAAGCCATCAGTAATACCCTAAAACATGCCAATGCCAGCTGCTTGTGGATCCATGCCAGGGAGGCAGAGCAGGGCATCGCCTTAGAGATTAAAGATAATGGTCAGCTAAAGGCAAACTGGCAGCCAGGTAACGGTCTGATTGGCATGCGCGAGCGCGTTGCCGAATGTGGCGGCAAGCTGCATCTTGCCGCTGATGCCGGAAGTCTGGCGTTACAAATCTGGTTACCTCAGGCAGGAGTGGCCGATGTTTAAAGTGTTATTAGTCGACGATCAGAAGCTAATCCGTGATGGCATTCGCAGCTTGCTGGCGATATCCGGTAAGGTCGAAGTGGTCGGCGAAGCCTGTGATGGCAGTGAAGTCGTAGCACTGTGGCAAAGCTGCCAACCCCAAGTTATCCTGATGGATCTGTCGATGCCGAAAATGGATGGCATCGCCGCCATTAAAGCCTTGAAAGCAGCCGGCAGCGATACGCCGGTGCTGGTATTGACCACCTTTGACGACCATGAGTTGGTACTGCAAAGCCTGCAAGCCGGCGCCCGTGGCTTTCTATTAAAGGATGTGTCGCTGGATACGCTAATCAAAGCCATCGAGAGCCTGGCGGCCGGGGGTAGCTGTTTTCAACCTACTATTACTGAGCGCTTATTGCAGCAATTACCCGGCAGTGCCGATACTCAGTACCGCAAGCCGGCGTTGCCAGAGCCGCTAACAGATAAAGAGTTGGAGATTTTGCGGCTAATGGCGGCTGGCTACAGTAATAAAGAAATTGCCAGCGCCCTGTTTAAATCTGAAGGCACAGTAAAAAACCAGTGCTCGACCATCTTAAGTAAGCTCGGGGTGCGGGATCGCACCCGAGCGGTATTACTGGCTTTGGAGCTGGGCCTTATCACCCCCTAAACTTATCCACAGCACTCCGGTACCGGTCTGGCCAGCTTATTCACACGGCTCCATTTTCTTTGGTAAGAGCAGGGTCGGACCTGCTAGTTGCGATAGCCGTTGGGGTTGTGTTTCTGCCAGCGCCAGGTATCGCGCACCATATCGTCCAGTGTCTTCTCTGTTTTCCAACCCAGTAAAGTCAGGGCTTTAGTTGGCTCAGCATAACAGACCGCAATATCACCGGGGCGACGCGGCGCAATCTGATACGGCACCGCCACCTGATTCACTTCGCTAAAGGCTTTAACCATATCCAGCACGCTGTAGCCAACGCCCGTACCCAGGTTAATCGCCTCAACACCTTTACTCTGTTCCAGATATTGCAGCGCCTTTAAATGACCATTGGCTAAATCCACGACATGAATATAATCGCGCACGCCGGTACCATCTTTGGTCGGATAATCGTTACCAAACACACTGAGTTGTTGGTGTTTGCCGACCGCGACCTGGGAAATAAACGGCATTAGATTATTCGGAATGCCATTAGGATCTTCGCCGATCTGGCCACTTTCATCGGCGCCGACCGGGTTAAAGTAGCGCAGCAGGACAATAGACCAGTCTGGTTCGGCCTTTACCAGGTCTTCCAGGATCAGCTCAATCATCAGCTTACTCTGGCCATAAGGGTTAGTGGCCGAGCGGGGCGAGGTTTCTTTGATCGGCACTTCCTTGGCATCACCATAAACGGTGGCCGAAGAGCTGAATACCAGCTTTTTGACATTAAAATGCCGCATCACCCGGCACAAGGTAACAGTACCCGAGACGTTATTGTCGTAATAATGCAGGGGCAGTTCGGTCGATTCACCTACCGCCTTTAAACCCGCGAAATGAACCACCGCGCTGATTTTATACTGGCTGAATACTGCCGTTAGCGCCGCCTGATCGCGAATATCACCGGTGATACTTAACAGCGTGCGCCCGGCAAGTTGTTCTACCCGCTTTAGCGACTCTGCCGAGCTGTTACTAAAATTATCAAAGCTAATCACGTTATAGCCGGCGCGCAGCAAACACAGTGCTGTGTGGCTACCGATGTAACCAGCACCGCCGGTCAGCAAAATATAAGAGCTCATAGGCAATCCTTTGGCTAAAAAACGAAACAGTTAAGGCAAGACTTTTTTATAGGGTTTAACAGTCGCCTTAACATAAACGCCTGCTGCCCAATACGGGTCAGCCGCGGCCCAGGCTTCTGCTTCTGCTAACGATGGGAATTCAGCCACCACCAGTGAGCCGGTAAAGCCGGCTGCGCCCGGATTGTCCGAATCAATGGCGGGCAGCGGGCCTGCCATTAGCAGCCGCCCCTCAGTTTTTAATTGCTCCAGGCGGGCTAAATGCGCCGGCCGGGCTTGTAACCGTTTTTCCAGACTATTGGCCGCATCTTCGGCATAAATCATATAGAACATGTTAAAACTCGCTACGCTAGAAATTCTGGCTGCACCTTAGCAGATTTGTGCTTTAAAACCAATTCAGGCCGGCAGGTCGGGCTAGGATTTCCCGCCACAGGCTGTTAGCATGAAGGCGCTTTTTCTAACAATAACTAAAAAAATCCATTCAGGGAGTCCACCCACGCATGAAACGTGAACAATTCAGTTCCAGCCTTGGCTTTATTCTGGCCGCGGCCGGCTCCGCAGTTGGTATCGGTAATCTGGTCGCCTTTCCGGTAATGGCCAGTAAAAATGGCGGCGCCGCCTTCCTTATCATGTACGCGATTTTCGTGTTCTTTATTTGTTTACCGGTGATGCTGGCCGAGATGAGCTTGGGGCGTCACACGCGGCAAAACCCACTTGGCGCTTACACCCAAATTGGCCAAAACCGGGCCTGGCGTACTGTGGGTTGGTTATCGGTGATTACGCCCTTTATGATTGGGGTGTTCTATCTGGTGATCACCGTCTGGATCGCCGGTTACCTCGGTAAGGCGCTGCTTGGTCAGCTTGATCAACTTGCTGACCCTGATGGCTTCGGCGCCTTTATCAATAGTAATGAGCTGTTCGTGTATATGGCCATCGTCGTGGGCTTAACCTTTCTGATCCTGCAAGGCGGTGTGAAAAAGGGCATTGAAAAAGCCACCACCATCTTGATGCCAACATTGTTTATTATGCTGATTTTGTTGGTTATTTACGTGCTAACTAAAGAAAATGCCATGCTGGGCGTTAAGTTTTTCCTGATCCCGGACTTCACCAAGCTCACCGGACAGGTATTAAATGGCGCGCTGGCGCAGGCATTCTTTTCCTTGTCGCTGGCAATGGGGATTCTGATCACCTATGGCTCTTATATCCAAAAACATGACAATATCGTCTCAGCCGGTAAAACGGTAGCCGGCTTATCCTTGCTGGTTGCGGCCTGCTCAGGTTTGCTGATCTTGCCTGCGGTGTTCTCGTTTAATCCGGACATTCAAATAGCCGAACTGTCAGAATCCAGCATTGGTATGATTTTTATGTTCCTGCCAAAAATCTTCCTGGCATTGCAGGCTGACATAGGCTATTTCGGTGCCTCCTTTATTGCTGCTTTTTTCTTCTTGCTGGTGTTTTTTGCCGCCATGACCTCGCTGGTGTCGATTATCGAGGTGCCGGTGGCCAGCGTGATGGATGGTAAGGGATTAAGCCGGCGCAAAGCGCTGTACTCATTGGGTGGTGCCATGGTGCTGCTGGCGGTAGTCTGTGCTTTGTCGTTTGGCCGTATTGATTGGCTGAGCAATATTCTAAGCTATGGCGGCAACAACAAGTCTTTCTTTGATTTGGTTTACGATATGTTTTACGAAACCATTCTGCCATTAAATGGCTTCCTGCTGTGTTTGTTTGTGGTTTATCGCTGGAAAGCACACAATCTGGATAAAGAAATCGCCGACGGAAATCCCGGTTTTGCCGGCACAGTGCTGCAGAAATACGTTAATTTCTCGTTGGGTACTTTTATCCCACTGATCCTGTTAATTATTTTTGTGAATACCGTATCGACCATTTATTTTGGTAAAAACTTACTGTTCTAACTGGTCAGACCGGTACCGGAGTGCTGTGGATAAACTGGTCGGAGTGGTACCGGAGTGCTGTGGATAAATCAGGCCTGAGTGGCGATCAGGCTGGTACGGCGGCTGCCAAGGGTGTCGGGAATTTTCCCAAGCTGGCAAGCCGCCTGACTAAGATTAAGCCCCTGCGCCTGACAACGCTCAGTCAGCAGCGGTAAAAATTTTTCTGCTTGTTGTAGTGCGGCGGGCTGGTCAGTATAAAACTGTAACTGCAGATCCTGCGCCGCCAGCTTAGCCACTACCAGTAATTGGCCATAGTGCCCCAAATCAAACTTCATCGTCAGTTGCCAGTGTTTTTGTTTGCCAGCGCCGTTCTTCTCTTTCGCTTCCCGTTGTTCCAGTAAGATCTCGCTGATCCGGCTTTCCTGCTGTTGCTGCAATGCCAGTGGAATAAACCACTGTTGTTGCAGCTGTGGCAGATCGGCATTTTGTAACTGCGATAACTGCAGCAAGCTACTGTGACTGCCCAGTGCCCGCAGCAGCTGACTGGCTTGCTGACTATCCAGCTGACTGATCTGCTGCGCCATAGTCTGAGTGGCACTATTGCTGCGGGATGCTTGCGCTGACGGTTGTCGCAACAAATGCCCCAGCAATAGCTGAATGGCAATAGCCAGGGTGCCGGCGCCGGTACTGGTGTTGGGCTGCAATTGCAGCGGTTGAAATTGCAGCACCGCCTGTAACTGCTGCTGCACTTCCGCGACAGTTAAAACGCGTTGCCCATCCGGTTGTGCTTGCCTGATCTGTTGTAGCAGGGCAACGACAGCCGGTGGCATCTCCGGCAGTGCTGCCAGCCGCGCCGGGCTGCTGCTAAGTAAAGGTAACAGTTGCCGCCAACCCTGCTCGGCAACGCTGGTGCTGTTATTCAGATTTACCGCTGCCGGACGCTCCGTGGCAGAGGTTTGCCATGGCAAAGGCTTTAGCAAATCTTTCTGACTTAACTGCAGTTGCTGCTCGGCAGCAATCGGCAGAATACTCAGGCTGCCGGCCGGGCTTTTGCTCGCGGCAGTATTATTGGTTAACTGGTTTAACAGTTGCAGTGTGACAGTCTGCGGCGTAGTCGTGATGCCTGCTGGTAATTTAAAGGGCTCGCCGGCCAGTTGTGGCGGTGCTTCACCACGACTAAGTTGCTGTTGCAACAACGCCAGCTGTTTTGGGTCCTGTAACAGGCGCAGCTGTGCGCTGCTAAGCGGTACCTCTGTTGCGACACCTGCCAGCACTTTAACCTGCAGCTGCACCCCTCCATCGGCCAGCGGTTGCATTTGCAGCAGTAACGGAACCCCGCTGGGGATAGCCGGCAGTTGTTGCAGTGGCAGACGCACAGGGCCTTGCGCAGTTTGGATCAATAATTCCGGCCCTTGCTTGGCGTTTAACTGTAAGCGGGCGAAATAATCGGCGCCAGCCTGCAGTTTGGCGCTGCTTAACTCAACTTTTACGCCACTTAGTTGTTGCAGGGCCTGATCCAGGTTCAGGGGTTTCATCGTGCTCTCCTGACTCGTCGCTGCCGACCATTGTTTCATTAGCGGCAGTTTCTCTGCAACTAAGCTTTGTAGCAAGGCCGGCTCTTTTAGCACACTGAGTGGTAAAGTTAAGCTTTTAGCGGGTTGTTCGGGTTGAATGCTTAGCTCCCCGCTGGCATTCAGGTTCAGCTGCAACGGAATTTTTGCCGCCAGCAGCGTACTGAGGGCGGATGTCATAACCGGGCTACCGGCCAGGTTGGGTGTTTCGCCGCGGTTAAGTTGTTGGGTAAGCAGGGCCAGCGCCTTGGGATCTTGTAACGCAGCAACTTGCGCCGGGGTAAGTGGCACCGTCACGCTGGCTGTTGGCAGGCTCAGATTTAGCTGTAGCGATGTTCCCTGGCTTAAGCTGACACTAACTGTCAGGGGCTGAGCCAGCGGCAGAGCTGGTAAATGATGTAGTGGCAAGCGCAGTTCACGCCCGCCAACTTGCAGGCGTAGCACGGGGTCAGCATCTTGCAGCAATTGCGCCGGGTAGGGCGTATTCAGTGACAGTTGGGTTTTTTGTTGCGGTAACGCTGACAGCACACCACCAGATAAAGGCAATAGAGGATCCATTAACGGATAACCCGATATCGCTGGATGTAGCAACAGTCTGAAAGCTCAAGTCGGTGCGAGGCTCTGCACAACAGTGCGCTGGTTAAGCTGGTCAGACCGGTACCGGAGTGCTGTGGATAAGTTGCGTGGAAGATGCTGATCTGGATCATGGCTAAGTACCGGTTCTGATTCGTTTTCGCCGCCTGTTATGCTACTATGCGCGCAATTTTTTGCAGAGTCGATAGTTAAGGCCAGTGGATCTTACTCAGTCAACTTTAAATCACACCCCAGCCGCGCTGCTCAGCGCCAGCGGGCTTAGCTGCGTCAAGCAGGACAGGGTGCTATTCGAGCAATTATCGCTCAGTGTCAGCGCCGGGCAGTTATTACAAATCAAAGGCAAAAATGGCGCCGGCAAAAGTAGCTTATTACGTATTCTGGCCGGCTTGGCGAGGCCGGAAGAAGGCGAGCTGTATTATCAGGGGCGCCCGCTATCTGACGTTAGTGCCGATTACGCGGCTAACCTGTGCTTTATTGGTCATCAAAGTGGTATTCACGAGCAACTAACTGCACTGGAAAATTTACGCTTCTGGCGTGCGGCAACTGATCTGAAGCCGGCCGATGATCTGGCGTTGCTGGCGAGTTTAGGGCTGGCAGGCTTAGAGGATATTCCGTGCCGGATGTTATCGGCCGGACAGCAGCGCCGGGTATCACTTGCCCGGCTTTGGGCCAGCCGGGCAGAGCTGTGGATCCTGGATGAGCCTTTCACCGCGCTGGATCAAACGGCTATCGGCACCTTGCAACAGCACTTTATCGCCCATTTAGAGCAGGGCGGCGCCATTATTCTGACCACCCATCAGCCGCTTAGCCTGCAGTATGCCGGGCTCTTTGCCCTGGAGATCCACTACCGATGGTAAGCTACGGTGTCTTTTTACAACGCGAACTGCGGCTGCTGGCCCGGCAAAAGTCCGACTGGCTCAATCCGGTACTGTTTTTTATCATAGTGCTGACCCTGTTCCCAATTGGCGTTGGCCCGGAGCCCAATATGCTGCGTATAATGGCACCGGGTATTGTCTGGATCGCGGCACTGCTTAGCGTGTTACTCGCTGCCGAGCGGCTGTTTAAGGATGACTACCGTAACGGGGTGATAGAGCAACTGGTGGCTGCCCGGCACGCGCTGTTGCCTTTTGTGCTGGCGAAAATCAGCGCTAACTGGTTAAGCACCGGTTTGCCGCTGGTATTGTTATCACCGCTGGTGGCACTGTTGTTTAATCTGGAGCTGCCGGCATTGCAAGCGATGGCGTTAACTCTGCTGCTTGGCACCCCGGTGCTGAGTTTATTGAGCGTGTTAGGCGCGGCTATTACGGTTTCCGCCGATAAGGGTGGGATTTTACTGGCACTGCTGATTCTGCCGCTGTATATTCCGCTGCTAATTTTTGCCAGTGCGGCGATCGAAGCTGCCAGCATGGGATTAGCATATCAGGGACAGTTGGCAATTTTACTGGCAATCGTATTGTTTGCGCTGGCACTGGTGCCGATGGCAGTGTGCAGTGCGCTTAAGATAAATGTGAGCTGATATGTTTAAGTGGTTACATCCGCTGGCCAAGCCAGAAACCCTTTATCATTTTTGCGGTAAACTTTCGCCCTGGTTAATGGCTGCCGCACTCTTTACGCTGCTGCTTGGTAATATCTGGGGCCTTGGCTTTACGCCAACCGATTACCAGCAAGGTGACAGCTACCGTATTATCCATATCCATGTGCCGTCGGCCATTATGTCGATGGGTGCCTATATGGCCATGGCGATCGCTGCTTTTACTGCTCTGGTTTGGCAAATTAAAACCGCACAATGGGCGGTGCTGGCAATTGCACCTATCGGCGCGGTATACACCGCCATTGCTCTGCTGACCGGTATGGCCTGGGGTGAGCCGATGTGGGGCGCCTGGTGGGTATGGGATGCACGCTTAACATCACAGCTCATCCTGTTATTTTTATATTTTGGAGTAATGGCATTACATGGTGCCTTCTCTGACCGGCAAACCGGGGCTAAGGTAGCCAGTTTACTGGCTGTAATTGGTACCATTAATCTGCCCATTATTCACTTTTCAGTTGAATGGTGGAATACGTTGCATCAGGGTGCAACCATTACCAAATTTGCCAAGCCGTCGATTGATCCCAGTATGTTATGGCCATTATTAATGAGTTTACTGGCCTTTAAGCTAGTGATGTTATGGTTAACCTGTGTAAGGTTGCGTACTGCCATTCTGGAAAACGAGCAGCACAGGCCCTGGGTAAAACAACTGGTGGGTAAAGTATGATGCACAGTCTTGTTGAATTCGCACTGGTTTTTAGTGCCGCTGCAGAGATCCCGCAGAAACTTTTTGGTCTTTTTCCGTTCTATTTCGCCAGCTTTAGCGATTTTCTACAAATGGCGAGCAATGGTGTCAGTTATGCCTTTTATGTTTGGCTGGCCTATGCCTTAACCTATCTTTTGCTAATTGGGTTAATCATCTGGAGTTATTTTAATCATCGGCAATTTAAACAGCAGCTCGAAGCAAAATTGGCACGCGAGCAACGTGTTAAGCAGTATCAGGAGCAACAGACCTAATGCAATCAAGACGTCAGAAACGCCTGTTTTCCATCATCCTGGTGATTGGCCTGATGGCCGGTGCCGTTGGCGCCATGCTATATGCGCTGAGTCAGAATATTAATTTGTTCTATACCCCGGGCCAGTTGGTTAGTGGCACAGGCCCAAATAAAGTGAAGCCCGAGGTAGGGCAAAGGTTGCGTCTGGGTGGCATGGTAGTGCCGGGCACGGTACAGCGTGATGAAACCAGTTTGCGGGTACGTTTTGATTTAACCGATGATAGCGGTGAAATCGCGACCATTGAGTATGACGGTATTCTGCCGGATCTGTTTCGCGAAGGGCAGGGCATAGTCGCACAGGGCATCTTAAAAGCCCCAACGCTACTGGTCGCCTCAGAAGTATTAGCTAAGCATGACGAAGAATATATGCCGCCGGAAGTGGCCGAAGCGGTAAAAGGCATCCGCCATGTGCCACCTAGCCAGTGGCAGCAGAATCCACCGCAAAACCCGCAGCAAAATAATAGTAGCAGTACTGGCAACTACGGAGGCTAGGCGATGATCCCTGAATTTGGTCAGCTTACGCTGACATTCGCCTTTGCGCTGTCGGTACTGCTGGGTGTTATTCCACTGATTGGCAGCTATACCGCCAATGAGCGTGCGCTGCTGGTGGCAAAGCCGCTTTCAGTTGGCATGTTTGTATTTACGCTGTTGGCCTTTCTGGCGTTAAGCTGGGCCTTCTACCACGATGATTTTACCGTTATTAATGTCGCTTCCAACTCCAGCTCAATTTTGCCCTGGTATTTTAAGCTAACGGCAACCTGGGGTTCGCACGAAGGCTCGATGCTGCTATGGGTGATGATCCTGGCCGCCTGGACCGCTTTGGTGGCGCAGTATTCCAAAGGTCTGCCATTGCTGATGCAAGGACGGATCCTCGGCATTATGGGACTGATCAACATTGGTTTTATCGCCTTCTCGTTGTTTATGTCCAACCCCTTTGAGCGCAGCCTGCCGTTTTATCCGGTTGAGGGCAGCGATCTTAACCCCTTGCTGCAAGACTACGGCATGATTATTCATCCGCCGTTGCTGTATATGGGCTATGTTGGATTTGCGGTGTCCTTTGCTTTTGCCATTGCGGCGCTGCTCGGTGGCAAGTTCGACAGCACCTGGGCACGCTGGGCAAGGCCCTGGACCCTGGCAGCCTGGTTATTTTTAACCCTAGGCATCATGCTGGGGAGCTGGTGGGCTTATAAAGAGCTGGGCTGGGGCGGTTGGTGGTTCTGGGATCCGGTTGAAAATGCCTCCTTTATGCCCTGGCTCGTCGGTACCGCCCTCATTCACAGTCTGGCGGTAACCGAAAAGCGCGGCACCTTTAAATCCTGGACCGTACTTTTAGCACTGGGTGCCTTCTCGCTAAGTTTAATGGGTGCCTTTTTAGTCCGCTCCGGTGTTTTGGTGTCGGTACATTCCTTTGCTGCCGATCCGGAGCGTGGCGTGTTTTTACTGATTTTCCTGCTACTGGTGATTGGCGGCTCGCTGCTGCTATACGCCAGCCGTATGCATTCAGTGCGCAGCCAGGCCCGTTATGAGCTGTTCTCGCGCGAAGTCATGCTGTGGGGAAATAACGTCTTTCTGCTCACCGCTACCCTGGTGGTGTTGCTGGGTACCCTGTTTCCGCTGGTACATAAAGAGCTGGGCCTGGGCTCAATTTCGATTGGTGAGCCGTTCTTTAACCAGATGTTTTACTACCTGAATATTCCTTTTGCACTGTTACTGGGTATAGGCCCCTGGGTGCGCTGGAAGCAACAAAAAGCGGCGCCGCTGTTAAAGCCGTTGTCACTGGTGGCTATTTTTGCGCTGATACTGGCGCTGGGTACTATGGCCGCCACCCAAAGCATCGCCGCTAATCTGGCGTTACTTGGTTTGTTGCTCGGTGCCTGGGTTGGTGTATCAGCGTTGTTTGAAATTTATCAGCGTTTACAACAGTTTGGCTCAGTGACTGCTGGTGTCGCCAGATTACAGGCATCGCATTACGGCATGACAGTCGCGCATATTGGTTTTGCGGTAATGATCGTCGGTATCGCCATGACGCTGACTTACAGCGAAGAGCGCGATGTGCGGATGGCGATTGGCGATCGGGTAGTGCTGGCCGGCTATGAATTTGAATTACAGGATGTGTATAAGCTAAATGGCCCTAACTACGGTGGCGAAGCGGCCGAGCTGGATGTCCGCACTGTTGATGGTCGCTATGTTACCCACTTACATGCCGAGAAGCGCGAGTACAACATTCAGCGCATGGTGATGACCGAAGCGGCTATTCATGCCCGCTTGAGCCGCGATCTTTATGTGTCGCTGGGCGAAGCGCTACCGGGTAATGCCTGGGCGATTCGGGTCTACGTAAAACCCTTCGTGCGCTGGATCTGGCTTGGCGGCCTGTTAATGGCTATCGGCGCCCTGATTTCGTTACTGGATAAACGCTACCGCCGTACCGGCACCCAAGCGGGAGCCCAGCATGCGTAAAGTCCTGTTTTATATTCCGTTACTGGCGTTTCTGGGCTTGTCCCTATTTTTACTAAGTGGCTTGTTTTCTGATCCGCGCGAACGCGACTCTGCCATTATTGGCAAGCCGCTGCCGCAATTTGCCCTACCGGACTTGATGAGCCCGGAGCAAATCTGGACGCCAGAGAACCTGAAAGGCGAGGCTTACCTGCTGAATGTTTGGGGGATCTGGTGCCCAACCTGTAATGCTGAGCTCGGTTATATGAGCCAGCTGCGCAACGAGCAGGGAGTGCGGATTATCGGCTTGTACTATGTATTGCCGGAAGATCCGATGTTCGGTGAGGTGTTCGACTTAACCAAACTGCAAGCCGATGTGCAAAGCCGCCTGCAGGCCTTTGGTGATCCCTATCAGTTTAATATTCTGGATCGTCAGCGTCGCTTGTCGATGGATTTGGGCGTCAGTGGTGCACCTGAGCATTTTATTGTTGATGCCGACGGCATAGTGCGGGCGCATCATATCGGCGATATCAACCCGCAGGTGTGGCGCAGTAAGCTGGCACCAATTTATCAGCAATGGGCGGCCAAACCATGATAAGACTCGTAATGGTGTTATGCCTGCTGGCCGCAGCACAGCTGCACGCCAGCACCAGTCAGGAGCTGTTGCAGTTTGAGTCTGAGCAGCAACGGCGTCTGTATGCGCAGTTAACGGCCGAGCTACGTTGCCCGCAATGTCAGAATCAGAATATCGCCGACTCCAATGCCGTGGTCGCGGTCGATATGCGCGAAAAAACCCATGAACTGGTGTTACAGGGCTATAGCCGGCAGCAGGTACTGGATTTTATGATCGACCGCTATGGCAACTTTGTGCATTATCAGCCGCCGGTCAATTCGATCACCATTTGGTTGTGGCTATTACCTGTACTGGTGCTGGTTAGCTTGTTGCTGTTTCAACTGCGCCGCCGTGCGCTACAACGCAATATGCAGGGCGCTGAACAGCCCTGCGAGGAGACAGCGCCAGCAAGCCAGCAACAGGCCGCGCTGGATCAGCAACTGGACCAAATTATTGAACGCTACCGGAGTACCAAACCATGATGTGGCAGCTATTCGCCGGCGCACTCGCCATGTTGGCGTTAAGTGCCATTTTTATTTGCTGGCCCCGCCGTGCCAGCGCTCAGAATAATCAGACTCCGGCGCAGTTATTCGAAGAACGCCTGCAATTATTGGCCTTGGCCCGGGATGCCGGTGAGCTGGCAGAGCAGGATTTCAGCACCGCTGCGGCCGAGTTAAAACAGCAGTTTTTGGAGCAGGAACAGCAGGCGATACGCTATCAGCAGCCGCGGCATAAGGCCATGTTTCATCTGACGCTGGTGCTGTTAACGGCTGTAATTGTCGGGCTGACCTATAGTCAGAATGGCCACTACCGCCAGCTTGGCGACTGGGAATATGCACAGCAAAATTTACCGGCCTTTGGTCAGCGCGCGTTGCTGGGGGAGGGCGAACCTATGGGTGAGCGTGATATGCAGTTATTCTCGCTGGCGCTGCGCACCAAGCTGGCAAAAGAGGGGGATGATGCCATTGCCTGGATGCTGCTGGGTCGGGTGTGGATGACACTTGGCATGCTGGAGGAAGCGGTAGAGTCGTTTGAGCGCTCGTTAAAGCTGATGCCGGAGCGTACGCCGGTGTTGATTAGTTACAGTCAGGCCCTGATTATGCTGGGTGGCGATTTGAATCTGGCCAAAGCCGGCCAGAGTGTCGCCAAGGTATTAATGCGCGAGCCGGAAAACATCGATGCTATTTCGCTGATGGCGTTAATCGCCTATGAGCGCGGTGACAACGAACAAGCGACCGCCGCCTGGCAGTTATTGGCAGACAGGTTAGAGCAGGATGATCCGCGGTTAGTGGTGGTGCAGGAACGTTTGAACGAATTAAAAGCTGCAGCGTCTGAGACATTGGTCAACAGCTCTGCTACACAGACCGCTGGCCGTTCCGTTAGCTTGACGTTACAAGTCAGTAATGAGCTTGCCGCCGCGCATCCGGACGCCGTACTGTTGGTCTTTGTCAGAGCCGCAGGCGGACCGGCCGTGCCTTTGGCCGTGAAGCGTTTACCGATGCAGGCGGGAGTGCTGAATGTTACCCTGACGGTCGACGATGCAATGCAGCCGGGTTGGGATCTGAATCAGGCTGAACTTATTGAAGTGGTAGCGCGTATGGCAGTGTCAGGTACAGTGGAGCGCACTGCTCAGGATGTTGAAGTGGTATCAGCGCCGCTGGAATTTACAGCAACTGATCTTCGTTTAGCCTTAACTCTGGAAGAGTAATATGTTATCTCCGATAAAAAGTGTCGCGCTGTTGTTAACGGCGGTATTGCTAACTGGCTGTGCCAGCTCAAAACAAGCAGAGCAGCAAGCCGCGACAGCGGGAACAGCCGCGCAACAAGCGCCGAGGACTGTCGTGTATGACGATCCGCGTGATCCCTGGGAGCGGGTGAACCGGCCATTATTTGACTTTAACCTCGATGTGCTGGACGAGTATCTTCTGCGCCCGGCAACGGTAGGCTATATGACGATAGTGCCCAAGCCTGCGCGCAAAGGCCTAAAGAATGTGGTCGACAATCTCGGTGAGCCGGCGAGTTTTCTAAACAGTGTGTTACAAGCCAAGCCGGAAAAAGCCGCCGTAAGCGCAGGCCGTTTTCTGGTAAACAGCACTGTGGGCATCGTCGGCTTATTTGATGTTGCCAGAAAGATGGGTCTGGAACCGGCCGATGAAGACTTTAACCAGACTCTGGCCGTCTGGGGTGTTGGTGATGGCCCTTATTTAATGGTGCCGGCGCGCGGGCCAACGACAATCCGCGGTACCGCGGGCGGTATTGTTGATAACCTGTATTTCCCGCTGGGCTTGTTAAATACCCCGCTAACCCTGACCCGCGCGGCGATTATGGCGCTGGATGCCCGCGAAGAGCTGATGCAGGTGGAAGACATGCTGAACAACTCGCTTGATCCGTATTCGTTTGTGAAAGAAGCCTACTTCCAGCGCCAACGCTTTAAGATCTACGACGGCAACCCACCGCCACCGGAAGAAACCCTGGATGACGACACCCTCGATTTCCTCGACGAAATCGAATAACTTATCCACAGCACTCCGGTACCGGTCTGACCAGTTTATCCACAGCACTCCGGTACCGATCTGACCAGATGACAGATTCAACCAGGTTAAGAAACAGAGGGACACAATGATTAAAGTACTAAGCGTATTCGGTACCCGGCCAGAAGCCATCAAGATGGCGCCGCTGGTTAATCAGTTAAAGCAGGATGCTGCCTTTGATAGCCGGGTCTGCGTCACCGGCCAGCACCGGGAAATGTTGGATCAGGTATTAAAACTCTTTGAGATTAAGCCTGAATACGATCTCGCTATCATGAAGCCTGGTCAGGACCTGTATGATGTTACGACCAGTATTCTGTTAAATATCAAACCGGTACTGCGTGAGTTCCAGCCGGATATCGTCTTGGTACACGGTGATACCAGTACGACCTTTGCCGCTGCGCTGGCCTGTTATTATGAAAAGATTGCCGTGGGCCACGTTGAGGCAGGCTTGCGTACCGGCAATATCTATAGTCCCTGGCCGGAAGAGGCAAACCGCAAATTGACTGGTGCCTTAACCCGGCTGCATTTTGCGCCAACCCAAACATCTGCAGATAACTTGCTGGCCGAGCGGGTTGCACCTGAGCATATCGTGATCACCGGGAATACCGTTATCGATGCTTTGCTGCAAGTGGTGGCAAAGATTGAAGGCAATGCGGAATTAAATCAGCAATTCGCTGCGCAGTTTCCCTTTGTCCAGCCTGAGCGGCGGATGATTCTGGTTACGGGCCATCGGCGCGAAAGTTTCGGTGGTGGCTTTGAGCAGATCTGTGCTGCCCTGGCTGACATCGCGAAAAGCTTCCCGGACTGCGACATCGTGTACCCGGTGCATTTGAATCCTAATGTAAAGGAGCCGGTCTATCGGCTGCTGAGCGGCGTGTCAAATGTGCATCTGATCCCACCACAGGATTATCTGCCATTCGTTTACCTGATGAACCGCAGCTATCTGGTATTAACCGACTCGGGTGGTATTCAGGAAGAGGCACCGTCTTTAGGTAAGCCAGTGCTGGTAATGCGCGATACCACAGAGCGGCCGGAAGCTGTTGCCGCCGGTACGGTTAAACTGGTTGGTACCGACAAGGCAAAAATTGTCAGCGAAGTGACGAGGTTACTCACCGATAGCAGCTACTACGAGAGTATGAGCTTTGCCCATAACCCCTATGGTGATGGCAACGCCTGCAGCCGCATTTTAGCCAGCCTGAAAACGCTCCGCTAACCCGCCTTCATACCTACAGCACTCCCTTTTGGGAAAACTGTTATCCACAGCACTCCGGTACCGGTAAGACCTCAGAGGTCAGGCCGGTACCGGAGTGCTGTGGATAAGTTACAGACATCTGGATGGAAATAAGTTATTCCAAAACACGATAATTGCCGCGCTAGCGTTCTGGTAAGCTGCCGCCATTACTTATCCTGATGTTGGAGTTGTTATGGCCACACCTAGCTTGAGCCATCTAAAAGCCCTCGAGAACGAGTCTATTCAAATTTTCCGTGAAGTGGTTGCCGAGTTCGAGAATCCGGTGATGCTGTATTCGGTAGGGAAAGACTCCTCTGTACTACTGCATTTGGCGCGCAAAGCCTTTTACCCCGGTAAAATTCCGTTCCCGCTGTTGCATGTCGATACCACCTGGAAATTCAAAGAGATGATTGCCTTTCGTGACCAGATGGCGAAACAACATGGTTTTGAGCTGCTGGTGCACATCAATCCGGATGGCCTGGCACTGAATGTCGGACCTTTTAGCCATGGCAGTGCCAAACATACCGATATTATGAAAACCCAGAGCCTGAAACAGGCTCTGGATAAGTATAAGTTCGATGCAGCCTTTGGCGGCGCTCGGCGTGATGAAGAAAAATCCCGTGCTAAAGAGCGGGTGTACTCATTCCGTGATCGCAACCATCGCTGGGACCCGAAAAATCAGCGCCCGGAGCTGTGGAACATCTACAATGGCCGGGTCGATAAAGGCGAAAGTATCCGCGTGTTTCCGCTCTCCAACTGGACCGAGCTGGATATTTGGCAATACATCTATCTGGAAAATATCGAAATTCCTAAGTTGTATTTTGCCAAGGAGCGGCCGGTAGTAGAGCGCGACGGCACCTTGATTATGGTGGATGACGAGCGCATGCCGCTTAAGGATGGCGAAGTGCCGCAGCTTAAACAAGTGCGTTTCAGAACCCTGGGCTGTTATCCGCTGACGGGGGCAGTAGAGTCTGCTGCTGCAACGCTGCCGGAGATTATCCAGGAAATGCTACTGACCAAAACCTCTGAACGGCAGGGGCGGGTGATCGATCACGATAGCAGTGGCTCGATGGAAAAGAAAAAAATTGAAGGTTACTTTTAAGGTCAGAGGTTATCGTTATGAGTCATGCATCACCATTAATTGAACAAGATATTCTGGCCTACCTAAAACAACACGAAAACAAGCAGTTACTGCGGTTTATTACCTGTGGCAGTGTTGATGATGGTAAAAGTACCCTGATCGGCCGGCTGTTACACGACAGCAAAATGATCTTTGAAGATCAGCTGGCGGCTATTACCGAAGACAGTAAAAAAGTCGGCACTCAGGGCAATAAGGTTGACCTGGCACTTTTGGTCGACGGTCTGCAATCTGAGCGCGAGCAGGGCATTACCATCGATGTGGCGTACCGCTATTTCTCGACCGATAAGCGCAAATTTATTATTGCTGATACGCCGGGCCACGAGCAGTATACCCGTAATATGGCTACTGGTGCCTCGACCTGTGATCTGGCGATCATCCTGATTGATGCGCGTAAAGGCGTACAAACCCAAACCCGGCGACATAGCTTTATTTGCTCATTGCTGGGCATCAAGCATGTGATCGTAGCCATTAACAAAATGGATCTGGTGGACTATTCGCAAAGTCGCTACAAGGAAATTCAGGATGATTATTTGCAACTGGCTGGGGCGTTAGATATTCCGGATATCCGCTTTGTGCCGATCTCGGCGCTGGAAGGCGATAATGTGGTGAACACCAGTGAAAAGCTAAGCTGGTTCCGTGGTTCAACCTTGATGCAGTATCTGGAAAACATCGACATCAGTCCGGTCGCCAATGAGGATTTCCGCTTCCCGGTGCAACTGGTAAGCCGGCCAAACTCCGAGTTTCGTGGCTTTCAGGGTACCATTACCTCAGGCAGTATCGCAGTAGGTGACGCGGTGCGGGTGCTGCCATCAGGTACAGTCTCTACCGTCAAAGAGATCGTTACTTTCGATGGTAACCTGGTTTCAGCCCACTCTGGCCAGGCTGTCACGCTGACCCTGAATGATGAAGTGGATATTAGCCGCGGCAATATGTTGGTGAAAAAGGATGCGTTGCCGCATGTGTCATCACGCCTGCGCGCCAAACTGATTTGGATGCATGAAAATGCGATGAAGCCAGAGCGGCAATACTACATTAAATTCGCTTGCAAGACCACATCCGGTGAAGTTGAGAAGTTGCATTATCGTATTGATGTTAACACCCTGGCTGAGAAAACGGCAGAAGTCTTGGCAATGAATGAAATTGGCCTGGTCGATCTGAAGCTGGCCGAGCCAATGCCATTTGATGCGTACAGCAAAAACAAACAAACCGGCGCCTTTATTATCATCGACAGGCTGAGCAACCTGACAGTAGGCGCGGGGATGATTGAAGCCGCGCTGGTGAATCAGCAGCCAACTCAAGCTCCTATCGAGGGATTGTCTGCCTTTGAATATGAGTTAATCCAGTTACTGCGTAAACACTTCCCTCAACTACAAAACCAGTAGTTATCCACAGCACTCCGGTACCGGTCAGACCTCTGACCGGTATTGTCCGGGTTTGCCGGTCGCCAACTTATCTTCTATTTTAAAAAATATTTAATAGGAGGTTAATTTATGGCCAGGAAACCGCGATTTTTTGTCAGTGGTATGCCGTACCATCTGGTTAACCGTGGGCATAACCGCATGCCCTGTTTTGGTGGTGAAGCAGACAAAGGAACCTTTTTCAGCATGTTGTGCGACAAGCTCGAGGCATTCTCAATAAAGCTACATGCCTTTGTGCTAATGTCCAATCATTATCATCTGCTCGTGACACCGGATGACGGCGCAGAACTGCCTCATTTTATGCAATGTTTGGGGCGTAAATACGCCGGTTATTTTAATACAAACCGGCAACGTACCGGGACAGTCTGGGATAGTAAGTACTTCGCCAGCAGCATAGAAAGCGACTATTATCTGTTGGCCTGTTATCGTTATATTGAGCTTAACCCGGTGCGGGCAGGTCTGTCGGCTACGCCGGCTGGCTATCATTGGTCGAGTTTCCACACCAATGCCTGTGGGATGAAATCTGCTATTATTCAGCCACATAAAACTTATCTTGCGCTGGGAGACTGTCAGTTCAGCCGCCTTAAAGCCTATCGGGAATTATTCAATACTGAGATGAGTGCAGAGGAGTTAAAACAGATACGTCTGGCATTGACTAAAAATTGGGTTAACCGGCAGCAGCCAGAAGTGGTCAGACCGGTACCGGAGTGCTGTGGATAAGTTGCGGAGCGAGCGGCAAAAGTTGCTTATTTTGGCTGATGATTTAAAGTAGCGGGTAACATTCTATTTTCAGGGATCGAGTATGTTACTACCCGTTATTATGGCCGGTGGCAGCGGCAGCCGTTTGTGGCCCCTGTCACGCGAGCTGATGCCAAAGCAATTTCTTAAACTTTGTGGCGACGCCACCATGCTACAAGCAACACTTGCCAGGTTATCTGGTATGGCAGCTGAGCTACCCTTGGTGATTTGTAACGAAGAGCACCGTTTTATTGCCGCCGAGCAGTTAAGACAGTTATCACAGCTTAACCACAATATCATTCTTGAACCAGCTGGTCGGAATACCGCGCCGGCTATCGCTTTAGCTGCACTTTCCGCCAGACGCAATGGTGATGACCCCTTACTACTGGTGCTAGCTGCCGATCACGTCATTCAGGATGTGCAGGCGTTTCAAGCGTCAGTGCAGCGTGCTACGAAGCTGGCGGAAGCGGATCAACTGGTCACTTTTGGGATAGTCGCCACAGCGCCAGAAACCGGTTACGGCTATATTCGTCGCGGAGCTGTGTCGGCAGTATCTGATGCGGCATTCAGCGTTGCCGAGTTTGTTGAAAAACCAAACCGGGCTGTTGCCGAGCAATACCTGGCCAGCGGCGAGTACTACTGGAATAGCGGTATGTTCCTGTTTAAAGCCAGTGTTTTTCTTGCTGAATTAGCGAAATTCCGCCCTGATATTATGACTGCCTGTGAACAGGCAATGACGCAAACCGAACCTGATTTGGACTTTATCCGGGTAAACAAGCAGGCATTCGCTGCTTGTCCGTCAGAATCAATTGATTATGCGGTAATGGAAAAAACCGACCAGGCGGTAGTGGTGCCAATGGATGCCGGTTGGAGTGATGTCGGTTCCTGGTCATCCCTCTGGGAAATTAGTCATAAAGATCAGGCCGGGAATGTGCAGCTTGGCGATGTGCTTCAGCATGGTTCCAGCGATAATTATATCTTTGCAGAAACAGGCGTTGTTGCGACCGTTGGTTTGCATAATACCGTTGTGATTCAAACTAAGGATGCGGTGCTGGTTGCGGCTAAAGATCAGGTGCAGGACGTCAAGCATATCGTGCAGCAACTCAAGCAGGCAGGGCGTAGCGAACATTATATTCACCGTGAGGTATACCGGCCCTGGGGTAAGTACGACAGTATCGACAATGGCAATCGCTATCAGGTGAAACGGATCACGGTAAAACCAGGTGAAAAACTGTCGATCCAAATGCATCATCACCGGGCTGAGCATTGGATAGTGGTGCATGGCACTGCGAAGGTCACTATTGATCAGCAGCAGCAACTGTTAACAGAGAATCAGTCGGTTTATATCCCGATTGGCGCCGTTCACTCGCTGGAGAATCCGGGCAAAATCCCATTAGAACTGATCGAAGTGCAATCCGGTGCCTACCTTGGCGAAGATGATATTGTGCGTTTTTCTGACCTTTATGGCCGCGTTTAACTGGTCAGACCGGTACCGGAGTGCTGTGGATAAGTTGAGGTGAATAATGGCCGTTAGCCTGCAACAGATAATAAGCGAGAGTGGCATTGCCTTTGGCACCAGTGGTGCCCGGGGTCTGGTTAGCCAATTTACACCCCAGGTGTGTGCAGCCTTTACGCAGAGTTTTCTGCAGGAAATGCAGCGGCACTACCCGTTTTCTGCATTAGCAATAGCCATTGATAACAGACCCAGCAGCCTGGCAATGGCGCAAAGCTGCGCCGGTATGGCGGCCGCTATGGGCTTAAAGGTAAAGTACTACGGTATTTTGCCAACGCCAGCTTTGGCATTACAAGCTATGGCTGATCAGGTACCTGCAATTATGATTACCGGTAGCCATATTCCGTTTGACCGCAATGGCCTGAAGTTCTACCGGCCCGATGGCGAAATCAGCAAAGCAGATGAATTGGCGATTAGTCAGAATACCACTGAGTTACTTGCCTCGGATATTGCAGAGCTTAGCATCATCGCCAGCGAAGCGGCAGAGCGATATCTGCAGCGCTATCTTACTATCTGCCCTGCACAATGTTTGAGCGGCATGCACATTGGTGTTTACGAACATTCCAGTGCCGGTCGCGATCTGTATCATCACTTGTTAAGCGCATTAGGTGCAAGGGTAACCCGGCTGGAGCGAACCGAGCACTTTGTGCCGATTGATACCGAAGCAGTATCTGATGCTGACCAAGCCAAAGCCCGGCAATGGGCAGAGCAGTATCAGCTGGATGCTATTTTCTCCACCGATGGGGATGGTGACAGGCCCCTGATTGCTGATGAAAAGGGACACTGGCTGCGCGGCGATACGGTTGGCTTGCTAACGGCAAAGGCACTTGGCATCGAGGCACTGTCAGTGCCGGTGAATGCCAACAGCGCAATAGATTTGTGTGGTAGCTTTTCCAAGGTGCTGCGCACCCGGATTGGCTCTCCCTACGTTATCGCGGGGATGGAAACGTTGTTACCGGATTTTCAGCGGGTTGCAGGTTTTGAAGCAAATGGAGGCTTCTTACTGGCGAGTGCGCTAAATATCAACAGTAACCCACTTACTGCACTACCAACGCGCGATGCCTTGTTACCCTTTATTGCGATCCTGTTGCTCGCGAATAAGCAGCCAATCTCAGAGCTGGTGGCGGCCTTACCGCAGCGTTTTACCGCCAGCGAGCGGGTGCAGAATTTCAGCGCGGAGAACAGCCGTACTTTACTGGCAGCTGCTGCGGCTGAACCCCTGGCGTGTCTGCAACAGCTGGGTATTACAGATAAAACTGTGCAAAACGTTGATCTCACCGACGGTGTAAGAATAACGCTGAGTGATACCAGTATCATTCATCTCAGAGCATCAGGTAATGCGCCGGAACTACGAATCTACACTGAGGCCGGCTTTGCATTGCAGGCAAACGAACTCGCCCAAAACTTATCCACACGTCTCCGGTACCGGTCAGACATCTGACCTCAGACCGGTACCGGAGTGCTGTGGATAAGTGCGTTAGCCGAAGATGCCGCGGGTATCAATAACCACCTTAGCGGCTACGTCATTGACATGCAGGGCTTTGAATTGACGGTGATCTACTAATACTACTAACACATTGGCGCGTTCCAGCGCTTTGGGTAGGGTGGTCAGTTTATCATTGTGTTGGCTTAACCGTTTTGGCAGCGCCTTAATATTCGGCTCTACCAGCAACACTTCACCGACATTGTCGTTGATCAGATGCTCGGCGATATCTAAAGCCGGGCTTTCACGTAGATCGTCGATATCTGCTTTAAAAGCTAAACCCAAACAGGCAATAACCGGCCGTTTGAACTGATCCGCGGCTTCTTTCACCTTGTTGATCACATAATGTGGCTTACCGTCGTTGATCTCCCGCGCTGTGCGAATCATCCGGGCCAGCGCTGGCGCCGAGTCAACAATAAACCACGGATCTACCGCGATACAGTGGCCACCGACACCGGGGCCCGGGCTTAAAATATTAACCCGGGGATGGCGGTTAGCCAGTTTGATCAGTTCCCATACGTTGATTTTCAGCTCGTCACAAATCAGCGATAGCTCATTGGCAAAAGCGATATTTACATCACGGAAAGCGTTCTCTGTTAATTTTGCCATCTCAGCTGTACGGGCGTTGGTACGTAAACATTCGCCGCGCACAAATAACTGATACAGCGCAGTAGCCTGATCGGCACAGCGCTCGGTGATGCCGCCGATAATACGGTCATTACTTACCAGTTCCTGCAATACGCGACCAGGTAATACCCGCTCCGGGCAGTGTGCGATAAACACATCGGCATTATCAGACGGATCCAGTGGTACCCTCAGATCCGGACGCAGTTCAGTCAGCCACTTAGCGATTTGCTCAGTAGTGCCCACCGGTGAAGTAGACTCCAGTACGATTAAGTTGCCTTTCTCGATTACCGGCGCGATATTTTCCAGCGCGGCACGGATATAACTCAGGTCGGGCGCCTTATCCTCTTTAAAGGGGGTGGGCACGGCAATCATAAAGGCCTGTGCCGGCTCCGGAGTTAACGAAGCTCGCAATTTGCCCGTAGTCACGGCCGCCTGTACCAACATGTCCAGATCCGGCTCGATAATATGAATTTTGCCCTGATTAATGGTATTAACCGCATGCTCCGATACGTCAACCCCGACAACTTCAACGCCACGTGAGGCAATAACAGCCGCTGTGGGTAAACCGATATAACCCAGGCCAATAACAGAAACTTTTGAATATGAAGACAGCATTATGCATTCCTTATAACGCTATAGAAGTGATGCCGTCATCATAAAGCCGCGAATATGAATATACAATTTATCGCCCAAAAAATAACTTATCCACAGCACTCCGGTACCGGTCTGAGGTCTGAGCTCCGGCCGGTACCGGAGTGCTGTGGATAGAGTGCTGTGGATAAACGGGGTTGACTTAACGAATCGTAGTAAGGCTCTCGTACACTGCGGTTATCGTCCTTGCTAAGCCTTCTTCAAAGCGCACTTGCGGAACCCAGCTAATTTCTGTCTTTATCTTATTGTTATTTAATGCGTATCGTCGATCATGCCCAGGACGGTCAGCTACATGAGTTATTAAGCTCTCCAGCTGGTCAGACCGGTACCGGAGTGCTGTGGGTAAGTTTAGAGTGGGGATTAAGTTGCATATCGCATGTGCAACTGCAAGATTCGTCAGCGGCTGATCTCCGGCAATGTTGTAAAACTCGCCGGGCTTACCACGCTGAAAAACTTGTAATAGTGCATGCACGTGATCGTCAACATACAACCAATCTCTGATTTGCAGGCCATCTCCATATATCGGTAACGGCTCCAGTTTCAGCGCACGTTGAACGAGTAACGGGATCAGTTTTTCGGGGTATTGATGGGGTCCGTAATTGTTGGTGCAATGCGTTATGATCGCAGGCAGACCATAGGTTCTTGCCCAGGCTTGCACCAGATGATCACTTGCAGCTTTACTGGCTGAGTAAGGGCTGCTGGGATGATAAGGTGCACCTTCTGCTGCAGCGGGAGCAGAAATTGGCAGATCGCCGTATACCTCATCAGTAGAAACATGAACAAATTTAAAGGCCTTTTTACAGCTAGCCGTTAGCCCGGCAAAGTAATTGCGGCAACTCTCAAGCAAATTGAAAGTACCAACAATATTACTTTGAATAAAAGGGGATGCACTCTGAATAGACCGGTCTACATGACTCTCTGCAGCAAGATGAAATACGCCCACCGGGCGATATGTAGCGAACAATTTGGTAATAGCGTCGAGATCATTAATATCTAGCTGATAAAATCGATAGCGGCTATTCTTGCTCGCGACGGCCAGCGCTTCTGGGGCGGCAGCGTATGTCAATTTGTCGATATTGACGATCTGATAATCCGTGCTATTTAGCAAATGCCTGATTAAAGCAGAGCCAATAAAGCCCGAACCACCGGTAACAAATAACACTTCCGACATTGAATACCACCAAAATACGTTATAATCGGCAAAAAAGTGAAGCAAACTATGACCATAACAGAAACATCACTCGCCGGTTGTCTGCTGCTTGAACAGCAACACTTTCAAGATAGCCGTGGTTTTTTTACTGAACTCTATGTTCAGCAACGCTACCAGCGAGCGGGAATCACTCTGCCATTAGTTCAGGATAACCTATCGCAGTCAAAGCGCGGTGTGATTAGAGGCATGCATTTTCAGCGCAACAAGCCTCAAGGTAAACTGATATCTGTGCTTAAAGGTGAAATTTACGATGTGATGGTGGATATCAGACCCAACTCCAATACCTTTGGCCAGTGGCAAGGTATCTATTTGAGTGCTGAACAACCCCGGCAGCTCTGGCTTCCACCTGGCTTTGCGCATGGTTTTCAGGCATTAGCTGATGACACCCTGGTATTTTACAAAACCAGTAGCTATTACGATGCGAACGACGAGGGTGCTGTTAACGTATTCGATACGGATCTGGCCATTACCTGGCCTTTGCAAGCTGCAATCCTCTCGGCCAAAGATCAACAAGCGCCAAGTTTCGCTTCAATTTGCCGCACCTTAGCTGAACACTAATGCGTATTTTAATCACCGGTGCCGCCGGTCAGCTCGGACAGCATATCAGCGCGGCACTGCTGGCACGCGGAATGCAGTTTATCGCGTGCGATCGGCAACAGTTAGACATCAGTAATAGCAAACAGTTAATTCAAAAACTAACAGAGCTTAAACCTGACATCATCATCAATTGTGCTGCATATAATCTGGTTGACCTTGCTGAAAGTAACCAACATGCCTGTACTGCGATCAATGAAATCGCCGCAAAGCATTTGGCAGACTATTGTCAGGCTCAACGGAGCCTGTTAATTCATTTTTCAACCGACTATGTGTTTGATGGTCAAAAAAATACCCCTTATACAGAACAAGATAGCCCGAATCCGATAAACTACTACGGCGCCAGTAAAAGAGCAGGGGAACTTGCTATCCAGCAAAGTCAGTGCCCGCACTACATCCTGCGAACCAGCTGGCTTTATAGCAGTGTTGGCCGAAACTTCTATACCACTATGCAGCGGTTAAGCCAGCAAACTGCGCCGGTTAAGGTTGTCGCCGACCAAACAGGTACACCAACACACGCCAAAGATCTCGCCGCAATAGTGGTAAGGCTTATTTTGCAGCAGGAATTGCCGCACGGGATTTATCACTATGCCGGTTCACAGGTGATGAGCTGGTACCAGTTTGCGCAGCGTATCTTTCAGGAACAAGGAAGCAACACACCGCTCCTTGCTATCAGTAGCGCCGAATATCCGAGCATTGCACAGCGCCCGCGCTACAGTGCCCTCAACAGCCAGCACTTATCCACAGCACTCCGGTACCGGTCTGACCTCTGACCGGTACCGGAGTGCTGTGGATAAGTTGGGGTTGTGTCGGGGGGAGGGCTTTGGTAGCATTGCCGCGTAAAATCTACTTGTACAGGACGTCAGAGTATTACTATGCGGTTTGTTTATACAGTTGTTCTGGCCTCTGCCACACTCGCATTTTCCCCACTGTTGCAAGCTGCACCCTGGGTAAAAACAGAAGATCAATTTCTGCAACAAAGCATTCAGTTGCTCGCTAATGCTGGCCTGATTAAAACACCGGTTAATACCTGGCCTTTAATGTGGCAGCCCATTCTGCAAGATCTGGCGCAAATTGACACCCAAGGCCTTACCGATGCGCAACTGCACGCCTATTTGCGCATAAAGTCAGCTGCGGGTTTTGCACAACAGGATCGGATTAACAGCCTTACGCTCTCTGGCAGCAATGAAGCCCTCGGGCCACGTGGTGCCGGTAATCAGTACCAGCAAGAGGCCATGCTAAGCCTTGGCGCCGAACTAAAAGACAATAACTGGACGGCTGCGGTATACAAGCAATTCCGGCGCGACGCATACGACGCCAACAGCTTTTCTGACAACGATACCCATTGGGACGGTAGCTACGGTGCTTACACCGCAGGCAACTGGGTTATGCTGGCAGCCATTCATCAGCAATGGTGGGGGCCGGCAATTCATAGCAGCTTTAATTTTAACAACCAGCAACGGCCGGCAAAAAGCTTACAAATAAGCCGTCTTAATCCGAATTTACCACTGCACCAAAGCCTTAGCGCACTTGGCGCCGTGCAGTTTAATCTGCAATATGGTGAATTTGCCGGCACAGCGCCAACCCGCCATGCCACCTATCTGGCCAGCCGGATTGGCTTAAAGCCATTCACAGCGCTAGAAGTGGGCTTAAGTGGTCGCAAATTACAGCCAAAGCCTGAGCAGCAGGCAATTAGCGAACCTTTTTACCAGCAATTACCGCAGCAGGATATCACTACCCTTGGCCTGGACCTGCGCTATCACCTGAACAACCAAACCGCGTTATACGCCGAGTACTCCAGCCAGCGCAGTGGTGAAACGGCTAGCGGTTGGCTTGTCGGTGGCCAATACCATTTAGGTAATGAGTTTGTGTTGTTGCGCTTTTTTAGCGAGTACCAACATATTGCAACCGACTACAACCAATGGTTGTTTATTCAGCCGGGCCAGATTCAGGCTGCGATTAAAAATGAATGGGTAGCAGGGGTGCAAATTACTACTCCCTCGGGTGAAAGCGGTTATCTCAAATTTAGTAAAACCAGCTCACAGCTAAACCCGTCTCAACCCGAGTTGTTAGTTGATCCTGCCGCTATTCACGCCGGATACCAGCGACCTTTGTTAAGCGGTTTAGTCAGTATCGACTACCAGCTGCAGCGCGCCAAACAATATGTTGATACCACCGAACTTAACCATGCGGTCGGCGTACGCTGGGAATGGCGTTGGTAATGGCGATAAAAGCAGCAGCTGTGCACTTTAGCCGATGAAAGAATTGACGCCCGATACTGTTCAGCCTTACCATCCGTGCCAGCAATAAGGACGCAGTAATCTATGGACAGTTGGTATCTCATTTATAGCAAATCGCGGCAAGAACAGCGAGCGCAACAACACCTTGCCAACCAAGGCTTTGAAAGCTTTGCCCCCCAGATCACTGTAAAAAAAATCCGTGCCGGCAAAACCGTACAGCTAACTGAGCCGCTGTTCCCGCGTTATATTTTTTTAAAATGCCCACAAACTCTTAACTTATCTACCATTCGAAGCACCCGCGGCGTCGCCGGGCTAGTCCGTTTTGGTGATACGCTGGCAACTGTACCCAGCTCCCTGATTCATTGCCTGTTAAAGAATCAACTGGTATTACAGCAGCAACTGCCAGCGCAGCCGTTTCAACCCGGCGATAAGTTAGAAATTCTAAATGGGCCCTTTGCCAGTTTAAACGCGGTATTTCAGCAAGCTGACGGCGAACAGCGCAGTATTATTTTGCTGAATTTTTTAGGCCAGCAACTGCAACTTAGTTTGGAAAATAAAGACTTAAGCAAGCCTGGCTGATACCAGCTGCCAACGCGGCTAAATCAGGTATTAAAACAGTAAAAACGGCAGGGCAGATAAGTTATACTCCCGCTGTTAAAAAGTATGACATTCAGTTCTGGGGCGCCTAACTCAGGGGCGGTAGCGTGCCTGAAGGCTGGAAAATGCATAATCAACTACAAAACGGAAGCAAGTTAATGAGGTTGTCTAAAAGTTTTTTTCGCAAACTGGTTGTGAGCACCGCAGCGCTGTTGATGGCTGCCAGTGTCATGGCACAGCAACCCAGCGCAGCGCAAATCGAACAGTTCAAACGTTTACCCAAGGCCCAGCAAGAGGCCCTGGCTAAACAGTACGGTTTTGATTTATCCATGATTTCCGGCACATCCAGTGCCAACCGCCTGCAAAGTCAGGATGTGGAAAAGTTGATGCCGCAGGCCGATCGCGACTCAATGCTGTTAATGCAGGCAATGGCCGACCTGGAAGACAAACGCAAAACCCGCGAACCGGATGAAAAAGAACAATTAAAGCGTTTTGGTGAAAACCTGTTCGACGCCAACATCAGCACCTTTGCCCCGGTAGCTAATGCGCCGGTCCCGGATAATTATCGTCTAGGACCAGACGACACCCTGTTATTACAAGTTTATGGTAAACAAAGCAGCGACTACGAGCTGGTAGTTAACCGCGAGGGTAGCGTCAATTTACCTGATCTTGGCCCGGTTAATGTGGCAGGTTTAACTTTTAGCCAGGCCAGCAGCCTTATTCGCAACCGTATCGCCGAAGCCAATATCGGTTTACAGGCAGCAGTCACCATGGGGCAGCTGCGTACTATCAACGTATTTATCGCCGGTGAAGCCCGTAATCCGGGTATGTACGCGGTATCGGCGCTGACTTCTGTTACTCAGGCGTTGTTTGTATCTGGCGGTGTGTCTGAAATTGGCAGCTTGCGCGATATCCGGGTAACCCGCAGTGGCCAAACTGTTGCCCGCTTCGATTTATACGACCTGCTATTAAAAGGCAATAACGCCAACGATATTACCCTGCAGCATGGTGATGTGGTGTTTGTCGCGCCAGCCGGCGCTGTAGTCGCCATCGAAGGTGAAGTGCGTCGCCCGGCCTATTATGAATTGGCCACGGGTGAAACCCTTGGCCAGTTGTTAACTATGGCCGGCGGTTTACAGGCTTCTGCTCACGTTAATGCCGTCTCATTACAACGCTCTGGCCCCAATGGCCGTGAGCTGGTTAACCTAAACCTGACTGAGCCCTCAGCACAAAGTTTTGCTTTACGCTCTGGTGATAAATTAGTTGTACCGGTGCTCTCACAGCGCGTACGTGACCAGGTTACTATCGCCGGTGCCGTATCGCGCCCGGGCACCTATGCTTGGCGCAGTGGTATGCAACTGCATCACCTGTTGGGTAATGTTTGGTCAGATTTACTGCATAGCACTGATACAGACTACGCTCTGATTGTGCGCCGCATCAATAACCGCGGCGATGTCGAAGTATTGCAAATTAACCTGTTGGATGCAGTAGACAGCAGCCAGCCTGGCGGTTTTACCCCGGTTAACTTACAGCCACAAGATATCGTTTTAGTATTCCATCAGGTAAACCTGGCTTACGAGCGCGAACAGTTAAATACTTTTATTCGCAAAGCTGTGCATAACAAGCTAAGCCACTTTACTGAAAATGCCTTACTCTCTGGCG
Organism: Alishewanella sp. BS5-314; assembly: GCF_025377695.1. Classification (NCBI taxonomy): domain Bacteria; kingdom Pseudomonadati; phylum Pseudomonadota; class Gammaproteobacteria; order Alteromonadales; family Alteromonadaceae; genus Alishewanella; species Alishewanella sp. BS5-314. The sequence continues at coordinate 1,258,154 of NZ_JACEHJ010000002.1, read as the reverse complement.
ATATTACCGGTAACTTCTTTAAACAAATTGAGAGTAACTCCGCACTAATCGCCAGTACCCAGTTTAAGTTTGACGACAAAGAGTTGTCAGAGCAGGCGCTAATTGAAAGCTTTGTTGGCACTATGCTGCAGCAGTTATATGTTAACCCTGAATATCTGGCGTTATCCAAGCATTTTACCCGCCGCGAGCTGCTATTCCCGCTGTTGCAAACCTTACGTAAGCAAAGCACCGATCAACGTATCATCCCTATCGTATCGGTAAGTGGCGACGTAAAAGTGCCAGGCGAATACCCATTGGCACAGGGTGGTAATGTGGCGATGTTGCTGCAGGCCGCCGGTGGCTTAAATGCCTCTGCCTATTTACCACGGGCTGAACTTAGCCGCTTTCTGGCACAGCAAATTGAGCGTAACGGTGTTGAACAGCAAAATATTAATATCGACTTAGGTGCAATCCTAAGTGGTCAGCAGCAGGATCTGCAACTTACCAGCCGTGACCGCATTAATGTGTTCTCAACGCCAGACTGGTCGCAGGTACGCTTGGTTAATATTAAAGGTGAAGTACGCTTCCCTGGTACCTATCAGGTATTAAAGGGCGAAAAGCTATCCGATGTAATTAAACGTGCCGGTGGCTTTACCCGTGATGCTTATCCATACGGCGCAGTTTTTACCCGCGAGGCAATTAAACTGCGTGAAGCCGAGCAGGCCGAAAAACTGTTATCACAGTTAAAGTCGGATGTGACCAGCCGTATTCTAACCTCTGGTCAGCCAATGACTGCACCGGCACCATTACAAATGCTGGAAGAGCTGCAAACCTTAGAGCCGGTAGGCCGCATGGTAATTGATTTGGAGCAGATTATGCTGGGGCGTGCCGACTTTGATATCGAAGTAGAGCACCAGGACAGCCTCACTATCCCTCGTACCCAAACCTCGGTAACGGTAATGGGCGAAGTACAACATCCCGGCTCACATCGTCACCGCGCAGGTTTAAGTGTACGTGACTACCTGGCATTAGCCGGCGGTGCCCGTAAGCGCGCCGACGAAAAACGGGTTTTTGTGATCCGTGCCGACGGCTCAGTAATGATCCCAACCCAAAACCGCTGGTTTAGTGCAGCTAATGACGAGTTACGCCCGGGCGATACCGTTATTATGCCGCTGGATACCGAATATAAAGATGGCCTGAGTATGTGGGCGCAAGTCACCCAAATTTTCTATCAAACAGCCGTTGCTTTGGCAGCGCTGAATTCATTCTAAAAAACCAGGCTTAACAATGGCATTCGGTATGCTACGCGAACCGAATGCCTAAAATGCTAACAAGGAACCTTATGTCTGACCAAGTTCAACAACCCGTGCCGCAGGTTGCAGACGACGAAATCGATTTACGCGAGCTCTTTAGTGCGCTTTGGCAAGGTAAGTGGATAATTATCGTAACAACCTTCCTATTTAGCGTAGCTTCGGTGTTTTATGCCTTAAGCTTACCCGATATCTATAAAAGCGAAGTGACACTGGCCCCGGTATCAGAAGATTCAGGCCTTAAAATCCCCGGCCAATTGGGTGGTTTAGCTGCTCTCGCTGGAGTAAACCTGGGTGGTATGGGCGGAGGCGATAAAACCGGCTTGGCATTAGAAATTCTAAAATCGCGGGATTTTATTGGCCGTTTTATCGAGCAAAACGACTTATATCTCCCCATTATGGCTGCTGAAGGCTGGAATCGTGCAGACAACAAGCTGCTGTGGGACCGCAAGGTTTTTGATGAGCAAACCCAGCTTTGGGTCCGCAAAGTTAAATCTCCGTTTCAACCCAAACCCAGTACACTGGAAACCGTTGAAGAGTTTAAAAAACTATTTTCAGTAAGTCAGGATAAAACGTCAGGTATGGTAAAGCTAAGTGTAGAACACTTCTCGCCATACTTAGCAAAAAGTTGGGCCGATAGCTTAGTTAAAGCAATTAATGAAGAAATGCGTACCCGTGAACTTACCGAGGCAGAGAGAAGCATTGCTTACCTTAATCAACAGATTGCCCAGACAAATTTGGCAGACGTTCGCACCATGTTGTTCTCTTTAATTGAGGAACAAACTAAAACTCTTATGCTTGCTAATGTGCGCGACGAATATGTATTTAAAACGGTTGATCCTGCAGTAGTCGCTGAGAAGAAAGTAAAGCCTGCAAGAGCGATAATAGTTTTCCTTATATCGCTGATGGGCGTGACGCTTTCTTCACTGGTCGTTTTAATAAGATACTTTAAACGTAAATAATTAATTCAGGAAAATATAATGTTTAGCTTAAAAGATACAAATATCGCCATTATCGGACTTGGGTATGTAGGTTTACCCTTGGCCGTTGAGTTTGGTAAGAAAATTCCTACCGTCGGTTTCGATATAAATAATAAGCGTGTTATTGAGCTTAAACAGCATAATGACGTTACTCTTGAATGTAGCACTGAGGAACTTAAAAAATCTGAATTTCTAAGTTTCACTACTGATTTGGAACACATTAAAAATTGTAATGTTTTTATAGTAACAGTACCTACACCTGTCGATAAGGTAAATCGTCCTGATCTCACACCGCTCAGAAAAGCGAGTGAAACTGTAGGGAAAGCACTGAAAAAGGGGGATATAGTTATTTTTGAGTCAACAGTTTACCCCGGTGCGACAGAGGAAGTTTGCGTACCAGTGCTAGAGCACTTTTCTGGTTTAACCTTCAATGTAGATTTCTACGCAGGTTATAGCCCTGAACGAATTAATCCTGGCGACAAAGTAAATACTCTCACAAAAATTAAGAAGATAACAAGTGGTAGCACACCAGAGATTGCTGACGTAGTCGATGCACTTTATGCGTCTATTATTACGGCAGGAACACACAAAGCAACTTCAATAAAAGTTGCAGAGGCAGCGAAGGTCATTGAAAATACGCAACGTGATTTAAATATTGCCTTAGTGAATGAGCTTTCCGTCATCTTCGAAAGAATCGGTATTGATACGCTCGATGTTCTGGAGGCTGCAGGTAGTAAGTGGAATTTCCTTCCGTTTCGTCCCGGATTAGTTGGTGGTCACTGCATTGGTGTAGATCCGTATTACCTTACGCACAAAGCTGAGGAAGTTGGTTACCACCCTCAAGTTATTCTAGCTGGTCGGAGAATCAACGACAACATGTCGCGATATGTGGCAGGCAACACAATAAAACTGATGTTACAAAATGGAATAGACGTAGCAAGAGCAACTGTTTGTATATTGGGAATTACCTTTAAAGAAAATTGCCCTGATATTAGAAATAGTAAAGTTGCTGATATGATCAATGAATTCAAAGATTGGGGTACTAATGTATTGGTTGTTGACCCTTGGGCTAGCGATGTTGAAGTGAAGCATGAATATGATTTAGAGCTTACCAATTTAGATAGTATTAGCGAAGTAGATTCAATCGTTGTTGCGGTAGGGCATGACGAATTCAGAGCTCTTACGCCTAGAAAGTTAAAAAGTTTTGTTCGAGGAGAACGCCCCGTATTTACTGATGTAAAAAGTATCTTTAACAGGAATGATGTTTCAGCTGAAGGTTTTACAGTTTTCCGTCTATAACTTATCTTGGTCGAATATATGAAAAAGAACTTTGCTCTTATCGGTGCTGCAGGCTACATTGCACCTCGTCATCTGAAAGCGATAAAAGAAACGGGTAACAATCTTACTGTTGCAATGGATGTAAATGATTCAGTTGGTATCATGGATAGCCACTTCCCTGATGCTGAGTTTTTTACGGAGTTTGAACAGTTTGAAGCGTATGTTGAGGATCAAAAACTACAAGGCAACAAGCTTGACTATGTTGCTATTTGTTCTCCAAACTATCTACATGCGCCTCACATGAAATATGCCTTGAAGAATGGTATAGACGTCATTTGCGAAAAACCTCTAGTTTTAAACACTAAAGATTTGGACATGTTAAAGCAATATGAATCGCAATTTGGTGCTAAGGTTAATTCTATTCTGCAACTCCGCTTACACCCTTCAATTATTGCACTTCGTGAAAAAGTTCAGAACTCGCCAAAAGATAAAATATTTGATGTAGATCTAACTTACATGACCTCTCGCGGTAAGTGGTACTTAAAATCTTGGAAAGGAGTAGATGAAAAGTCTGGAGGAGTAGCAACAAACATCGGCGTACATTTTTACGACATGTTGCATTTTATTTTCGGTCGTGTAGTGAAGAATGAAGTGCATTACCGCGACGAGAAAACATCAGCTGGTTATCTGGAGTATGAAAAGGCAAGAGTACGTTGGTTTTTATCTATAGATGCAGCTAATTTGCCAGAAAATGCCGTTCAAGGTGAAAAGTTAACCTATCGTAGTATTCGCATAGGCGAAGAAGAGCTGGAGTTTTCAGGTGGATTTACTGATCTACACACCCAAAGTTACCAAAGAATACTTGCTGGACAAGGTTATGGCGTTGAGGAAAACCGTGCTGCAATTGAAACTGTAGAGGTCATCCGTACCACACCAATAACAATAAATCCTCAAGCTTCTCACCCATTGCTAGCGAAGGTATTAAAATGACTTATAGCAAGCACGATACTGCAATTGTAGATGATGGAGCTGAAATCGGTGAAGGCTCTCGTGTTTGGCACTTTGTTCATGTCTGCGGTGGTGCCAAGATAGGTAAAGGCGTATCACTTGGCCAAAATGTTTTTGTCGGTAATAAGGTCACCATTGGCGATAGATGTAAAATTCAAAATAACGTGTCAATTTATGACAATGTGCACCTAGAAGAAGGTGTATTTTGCGGCCCAAGTATGGTTTTTACCAATGTGTATAATCCGCGGTCGTTGATTGAACGAAAAGATCAATATTTGGACACTATCGTAAAACGTGGAGCAACTCTGGGTGCTAACTGCACTATTGTTTGTGGTGTAACAATAGGTGAATTTGCTTTTGTTGGCGCTGGCGCTGTTATCAACAAAGACGTGCCTGCTTATGCGCTGATGGTTGGCGTTCCTGCAAAGCAGATTGGTTGGATGAGTGAGTTTGGTGAGCGTTTAGACATACCTCTAACAGGTCAAGCTGAAACAATATGTGAACATACTGAAAACCGCTATATATTAAACGGCGATATTTTGAGCAAGGTAAGTTGAAATGCACTTTATTGATTTAGAAGCGCAGTACAAACATTTAAAACAAAAAATTGATAAACGTATTCAAGCTGTTCTGGATCATGGTAACTATATAATGGGCCCTGAGGTTGAAGAGCTGGAGCAAAAACTAGCAGAGTATGTTGGTGTAAAGCATTGTATAAGCTGTGCAAATGGCACCGATGCTCTACAATTAGCAATGATGGTCCTAGATATTAAACCAGGTGATGCAGTCTTTTGCCCTACATTTACATTTTTTGCAACTGCAGAAGTGGTTGCTTATGCCGGTGCTACACCTGTCTTTGTAGATTCTGATGAGAGAACATTTAATATATGTCCGAAAGATCTCGAGAAAAGGATCGAGAAAGTAATATCAGAAGGTAAGCTCGTTCCAAAAGCTATTATTGCAGTTGATCTCTTCGGATTACCAGCTAACTATCCTGAATTAGAAAAGTTAGCAAACAAGTACAATATGAAATTGATTGAAGACGCCGCACAAGGATTTGGTGGCGAAATTAATGGCCAGCGAGCTGGTAGTTTTGGTGATATTGCAACAACCAGTTTTTTCCCCGCTAAGCCACTAGGTTGTTACGGTGATGGTGGTGCAATATTCACTAATAACGACGAATATGCAGCACTTTTTCGTTCTTATCGTGTACATGGAAAAGGCAAAGATAAATATGACAATGTAAGGATTGGCATAAATAGTCGTTTGGATACTATTCAAGCAGCAATTTTACTTGAAAAATTAGCAGAGTTTCCTACTGAGCTTATCGCTCGAAATAAAGCTGCTGCAAGTTACAATCAATCATTGAATGGTAAATACATTACGCCGTTTGTGCCAGAAGGTTACCTGAGTTCATGGGCGCAGTACACGGTTATCAGTGAAAATCGTGAAGAAGAAATGGCTCGATATAAAGCTGAGGGTGTACCTACCATGATTTATTATGGAACTTGCATGCATCAGCAAACGGCATTTAATCACCTATCTTACACAGATATAGATTTACCTGTAGCGTCAAGATTAGCTAAGCAAGTGTTTAGTTTGCCTATGCATGGTTATCTATGACATTGTTCTACCGAAATATTTTCACTGTCCTCACCGGTACAGGGATTGCACAACTGATCCCTGTACTTGGTAGCTTGATTATTGTTAGGATCTTTTCACCTGATATATTTGGTGAATATGCTCTATGGTTTTCATTAACTATTATTTTAACTGTCATTATCTCGGGTAGGTTTGAAACCTGCATCGCTGTAAAGTCACCTGGTGAAGAACGAAATAAGGCAGTATATTACACACTGATCACTATTTTAATTGGCACTACATTTTTTATATTTTTAGCGATACCGATTTATCTAGTATTTTCAGAATACATTAAGTTAAAGCAGCCAATTGTTCTTTTGCTCACACCAATTAGTGCTGCATTGACGGCTTCAATTCAATTAATTATTTCTTATTATGCCTCTGAAGGACTATTTAAAAGGCTATCAATAGTCAGAATAATACAGTCTGCTGCGATTTTAATTTTGCAAGTTGTCGCTGGTTTATTATTTGACAATAATGTTTATGCACTGGTGTTGACTCATACATTTGCTTTATTTTTAACTATTTTATTTATTTTTAGTCTTTTGAAATTAAGATTTAACTTTAATAATTTTAAACCACATTGTGTTATTGAATTTTGGAAGAATAACAAAAAGTATCTTCTGTACTCATTACCGGCAGACACTATTAATAGTGTTTCTGCTGAATTGCCTATCATTATGGTTGTTGCTAAGTTTGGTTCAGAAGCAGGTGGCATTTTAGCATTGACACTAAGAGTTCTTGGAGCTCCAATTGGATTAATTGCAAAAGCTGTTCTCGATGTATTTAAGAAATTTGCATCAGATGAATTTAGAGAAAAAGGAAACTGTTCGGCCATATTTACTAAAACATTTAAAATTTTAGCTTTATTGTCTCTGGTGTTTTTTACATTTTCATACTTTCTGATTGAAGATTTATTTTTAATTGCTTTTGGAAGTGAATGGTCAACAGCTGGTGAGGCCGCAAAAATTTTACTTCTTCTTTTCTCCTTAAGATTTATAGCTAGCCCACTGAGTTATGTAGTGTATATTACTGAAAATCAAGAGGTTGATCTTTATTGGCAATTTTTACTGTTGATAACAACAGTTTCCTCATTTCATTTTCTGTCAAGTCTCAATGGAGCACTTTATGTCTATAATATAGGATATTCAATGCTTTATGTTTTGTATTTAGTACTTTGTTATCGAATGACCAAAAAACAATGTACTTATTAAATTACAAGAAATTAAGCATAATATTTTCCATATTGGCTGTATTATTGCCAGCACATCCATCATTACAGGAAATATTTGCTATATACGGAATTCCATCCGTTATCGTTTCCGCAGGTTTTTTTTCATTGTCATTTTTAATATTCGGATTTTTTAAAGTCAATAAAACATTTCTCTTAGTTACGATAGTTTACATGATATTCTCTATTTTTATAATATTGGGTTTATTGAGGTCACCAGAATTTGGTAGTGCCTCTTGGGTTCAAGTTTTTGTATCTATTTTTGTAGTAACACCAATGGTAATGATTTGTGCTTTTATAGCATCGAATAATGAAAAATTAGCATGCAAGATTATTTTTACTCTATCTGGTGTAGTCCTTGTGCATGTTTTATATAAAATTTATAGTGTGGAAAGTTTTTCTGGTTTTATATCACTTAATAGTGATATTGAGAATCCCAATTACCAAGCCACTTCATTTTATTTAGGTTTATTTTCAATTAGCTTAATCAGTGCTATGGCATCGTTAAGACGTGCTAAGTTATTTTTAGTTACAATAATCTTTCTTATTTCATGCATATCAATGAGTCTTGTAGGCGCAAGGTCTGTTTTCGTTGCCCTGACTGTTGTTTTTTTGTTCTCGTTTTTTATGTTGGATAGAACTCGGTTATTCATAATCACTTGTGTTTCGATTTTAACATTCTTTACATTGACTTTTATATATCCTGACTTAGTTGAAAATATATTAATAATCCAAAGATTCGCTGCGCTAAGTGGCGATGACTCGTCTTCTAGAGTGTTTCTATTCACTTCAGCTATTGAGCTATGGTTACTAAATGCCAAAACATTTTTATTTGGTAGTGGAATAAGCTCCTTCCCTTTATTTATCGGTGCAAACGAACCTGGTTGGTATCCACACAATTTCATTTTAGAAATTCTTGCTGAGATTGGATTGTTTGGAATGATTCCGATTTTCATGATACTCATATTAATTTTTTGGAATTTCAAATCAGTTTTCCGGAATTATTCAGAACCTAAAATAATCATTTTTAGCTATGCATTGTATGCATTAATCAGTTACCAATTTATGGGTGGCGTTAATTCATTGTGGATTCCAATGTTTTTCTTTCTTTTAGCGATATTTTCATCAATTAGAATCAGGCGGAAGGATTGCAGTGATTAGTATAATAGATTACGGGATGGGAAATTGTGGTTCTATACAAAATATGCTTCGCTATCTTGGCGTCGAGTGTAGATTAATTAAAAATCCTGGTGAGTTGGACTTGGTTGACGCAATTATTTTGCCTGGTGTGGGTTCATTTGATAATGGTATGAGAAAGTTATCACCATTTAAAAATATACTCACAGAATTAGTTAATGAAAGAAAAGTACCTTTTCTGGGAATTTGTCTCGGAATGCAGCTTATTTTTGAAAAAAGTGAAGAAGGTGTACTACCTGGCTTAGGATGGTTAAAAGGCGATGTTGTAAAATTCGACTTTTCAGGTCAGGATCTACATAATAATTTAAAAGTACCACATATGGGCTGGAATCTTGTAAATCCTATTGCTGATGATAAAGCTCAGTTGTTCTTCCCTGGCGAAGCTCGTTACTATTTTGTACATTCTTATCACGTTAGATGTGAGAATGAGTCTGATCGATTTGCTAGCTCAACATACGGCTACGATTTCACATGTGCGGTACGAAAAAATAATATTTGGGGGGCGCAGTTCCATCCTGAAAAAAGTCATAAGTTTGGTTTTCACTTTTTTAAAAGTTTTTTGCAGGAATTGAACAATGCTTAGGACAAGAGTTATACCTGTACTTCTACTTATGGATGGGGGCTTAGTAAAAGGTCAAGAATTTAAAAAACACCGTTACGTTGGTGACCCAATAAACGCTGTAAGAATATTTAATGAGAAACAAGTTGATGAATTAATGTTTCTTGATATTTCTGCCACCATTGAAAACAGAGAGCCTGATTTCGATCTTTTAACCGATATTGCTAGTGAGACCTTCATGCCTTTTGGCTACGGGGGGGGCATAAAAAATATTGCTACAATTGAGAGACTTTTTTCCCTTGGTGTTGAGAAAGTTGTAATTAATACGGAAGCATTTTACACCCCAAATCTTATTTCCGAGGCAGCAATTGTAGCAGGATCGCAAAGCGTAGTGGTTTCTATCGATGTACGAAAGACGCTATTTGGTGGTTATGAGGTTTATGTAAAAAATGGTACAGTTCGCACCCGAATTGATCCTGTAACTTACGCGAAGAAAATGCAAGAGTTAGGAGCGGGTGAAATTGTTCTGTGCTCAATAGATAGAGAAGGCACTGGCAGAGGATATGATTTGGAACTTATCAATCGCGTAACTGATTCTGTTAATATACCTGTTGTCTGCTTAGGCGGTGCAGGAAGTGTTCACGATCTCGCCGAAGCTAAACGTTCTAGTAATGTATCTGGCTTGGCGGCTGGCAATTTATTTGTTTTTCATGGAAGACATAAAGCCGTTCTTATTACCTATCCAGATTACATAGAGCTTGAAAAAATATTAAATTAGGAAATATATATGTTTCAGAAAGATTATCGCGTTTGCTCCAGGTGTGTTATGGATACTTCAGATCCTTTAATAGAATTTGATAGCAATGGAGTATGTAATCACTGTCACAAATTTGATGATGTTACCTCAAAAAATTGGCATCCCAACGAATTTGGTAAACAGGAATTAGCAAAGATTGTCGAACAAATAAAAAAGGATGGCAAAAACAACGAGTACGATTGCATTATTGGTTTATCGGGTGGTGTAGATAGTTCATATCTTGCCTTGGTAATTAAAGATTTTGGTTTGCGTCCGTTAGTCGTTCATGTTGATGCAGGTTGGAACAGTGAACTTGCTGTGCATAATATTGAAAGAGTAGTTAAACACTGCGGATATGATCTTCACACGCACGTAATGGATTGGCGAGAGATCAAAGATCTACAGTTAGCTTATCTTAAAGCCGGTGTTGCCAACCAGGATGTAATTCAGGATCATGCTTTCTTTTCGTCTCTTTATCACTATGCAGTCAAGAACAAAATTAAATATGTCATAAGTGGTGGGAATATAGCCACAGAGTCGGTTTTTCCTGATGCTTGGCATCATTCTGCTATGGATGCGAAGAACTTAAAAGCAATACATAAAAAATTTGGCCAAAAAGAATTGGTTCATTATAAAACAATAAGTTTTTTTGAATATTATTTCTACTATCCTTTCATAAAAGGGCTGACTGTGATCAGGCCACTTAACTTTATGAAATATAATAAGGCTGAGGCTCTTCAAACTTTAATGAATGAAGTTGGTTACAAAGATTACGGTCGTAAACATGGTGAATCCAGATTTACAAAGTTTTTTCAAAACTTCTATTTACCAGAGAAATTTAACATTGATAAACGTAGACCCCATTTATCAAGTCAGATTCTATCTGGGGAATTAACCAGAGAACAGGCATTGGAGTTATTAAATAAAACGTTATATGAAGAAGCTGAATTAAGGGAAGATAAGTTATATATAGCGAAAAAGCTTGGTATAACGCTCGAGCAATTGGATCAGTTGATAACAAGTCCTGGACATAGTTATGCTGATTATCCAAATTGGGATAAGTATTATAACCTGATGCGTAATATCAAGGTTCTCCTCAAGAAGGTTCTTGGACGAAATGTCAGTTCTTATTCATAAAGTTTGTCATTTGACATCAGCACACCCACGTGATGATGTCCGAATATTTCACAAGCAATGTCGTTCACTACTTAAAGCAGGTTATAACGTAAGTTTAATTGTTGCTGACGGTAAAGGGGACAGCCTTAACGACGGTGTTTCGGTTATTGACGCTGGAGCATCTTCTTCCAGATTTGGTCGAATTGTCGGAGCACCAAAAAAGGTTTACAAAAAAGCAGTTGAAATAGATGCAGACATTTACCATCTTCATGATCCAGAACTTATCCCTATTGGATTAAAACTAAGAAAGCTTGGCAAAGTTGTTTTATTCGATGCTCATGAAGATTTTCCGAAACAAATCTTAACAAAAACTTATATTAATAAGTTTGTTAGAGTACTTCTTTCAAAAATTGTCAGTTTATACGAGCGATGGGCATGTTCAAAGCTTAACGGTGTTGTTGCCGCCACTCCCTTTATTCGTGATAAATTTTTGTCATACGGTATTAAAAGTGTTGATATTAATAATTTTCCGCTTCTAGAGGAATTTCATTTTATTGAACACCGTGCAAGTGTTGATACATTTTCTGTTTGTTATGTTGGAGGGATTGCGCGGGTAAGGGGAGCTTTAGAAATTGTCAGAGCAATGTCATTAACTAGAAACTCGGTCAACCTTTTATTAGCAGGTGAATTCTATGAAACAGATCTTGAACAAGACGTAAAACAAGAAAAAGGTTGGTTAAAAACAGAATATCTTGGTTGGCTAAGTAGAAAAGACATTTTGCATGTATTTAATGGGTCATTAGCTGGATTAGTAACTTTGCATCCAACCCAAAGTTATCGAGACGCACTACCAGTGAAGATGTTTGAGTACATGGCTGCAGGTTTACCAGTCATTTGTTCTAACTTTCCGCTATGGAAGGAGATAATCGAAGGTAGTAAATGCGGACTTTGCGTTGATCCATTAATACCAGATGAGATTGCAAAAGCAATTGATTACCTTGCAATGCATCCTGAAGAAGTTGATAAAATGTCTAAGAACGGTCAGCAAGCAATAAAGAATAAATTTAATTGGACTATAGAAGAATCAAAGTTACTGAAACTCTATGAATCGTTTGAGTAAGAAATTAAATTAGGATGATAACTAAGTATGTGTGGAATTTTTGGTATTGTATCGCCGCAAAAAATTGCGAGTTCTGATTTAAAGTTACTCGCTGAGCATGCAAGACAAAGAGGGCGAGATTCAAGCGGATTAGTGCTAGCTAGAAATGAATCAGAGTATCGCATTTTTCGTGCTGATTACGATGTTAGAAAATTGCTAGGCAAAACTCAGCTATCTAATTGTACTCTTGCTCTGGGTCATAGCCGTTTAATTACAAATGGATTAGCAGATAATCAACCAGTTGTTCGCGGTGATGTTTTTGTAATTCACAACGGGATTATCGTGAATCACGAAGATCTTTGGGAAGAATTACAATTAGTCCGCAAGCAGGAAATTGATACTGAAATCATTGCTGCTATTACTGAAAAGCATTTGTTGGATACGGGCTGTTTAACAGGTGTTTCTGAAAAAGTACTATCTGTCTGTAAAGGTGTTGTTGCAACTGCTGTAGGTGTGCCATCAATTGGCAAGATGGTTGTTTTTTCAAACAACGGTAGTTTATATACAGGTCGGAAGGGTGGCAATTTCTACTTTTCTTCTGAAAAATATCCACTAGTTCAATTACAGTGCACTAAGATCACGCAAATTCTAAATGAGGAAGTTGTTGTTGATATCCCCAAAATTAAAACGATGAATGTTACGGATTTCAAAGACAGAAAAACTAACTTAATTCCTAAGTTTACTAGAATACAGGCTGAGATTGATCTTCTGCAATATCCAAAACCAGTTTTAAAGCGTTGCACCCGTTGTATCCTGCCTGAAACAATGCCTTATATCCATTTCGATGAACATGGGGTGTGTAACTACTGTCATCATTATAAGCCGAGAAACGTTCCTAGACCTAAAGAGGAACTTTTTGAACTGGTTAAGCCTTATCGCAGATCTAATGAATTAGACTGTATTGTTCCTTTCTCTGGCGGTCGTGATAGTTGTTATGGTCTACATTTGATCGTTAAAGAATTAGGTATGAAACCGGTCACCTATACTTATGATTGGGGAATGGTAACTGATTTAGGTCGTCGTAATATTAGTAGAATGTGTGCTGAATTGGGCGTTGAGAATATCATCATTGCCGATGATATTGCCAAGAAGCGAGAAAATATTCGGAAGAATCTGGTTGCTTGGTTAAAGGCTCCTAATTTGGGGATGATTAGTATCTTAACAGCTGGTGATAAACATTTCTTTCGCTACGTCGAAGAGGTAAAGAAGCAAACGAGAATTAACCTGAATTTGTGGGGCGTTAATCCGCTTGAGGTCACTCATTTTAAAGCTGGTTTCTTAGGTGTACCGCCAGATTTTGAAGAGAAACGCGTTTATTCGCACGGTTGGCAAAAGCAGCTAGAGTATCAAAAACTACGTTTCAAGGCGATGCTGAAAAGTCCCGGCTACTTTAATACCTCTCTTTGGGATACTCTTTCTGGGGAGTACTATAGAAGCTTTACTGAAAAGAAGGATTACTACCATATCTTTGATTACTGGCGTTGGGATGAGAAGCTTATCGATGATACATTAATTAACGAATATGACTGGGAAACGGCAATAGATACGAACACTACATGGCGAATCGGCGATGGGACAGCAGCATTTTATAATTATATTTATTATCTTGTAGCTGGCTTTACTGAACATGATACGTTTAGAAGTAATCAAATCAGAGAAGGGCAAATGAATAGAGATGAGGCATTAAGGCTTGTTGAGGACGAAAATCAACCTCGTTATGAGAACATCAAATGGTATCTTGATGCAGTGGGTCTTGATTTCTCTGAAGTGATTAATGTCGTTAATAAAATTCCAAGATTGTACTCGCAGTCTTAAGGGGGCAACAATCTGAATGAAAAAGACGGTCTGGTACATTTCGAAGTATTTTGCACCAAAAACTGAAACCGCGCCCGGTGGGCGCGGTTGGTTTTTGATGAAAGGCTTAGTAGATTTAGGATTTAATCCAATTGTTATTACTTCTGATTCAAATGCATTGATAGACCCTGTCTATCTTGAAAGTAAAGTCAAGCAGGAAGAAATAGAAGGTGTAAGGTTAGTCTGGTTAAAAACTATTAAATATAAAATCGCTAAGTCACCTCAACGTATTCTTAGCTGGTTTCATTTCGAGTGGCGACTTTTCTGTTTGGACAAAAATACTCTTGATAAACCTGATGCTATAGTAGTTTCTAGTCTTTCATTGTTAACTGTTTTGAATGGGCTTGTTCTAAAACGAAAGTTTAGATGTCGCCTTATATTTGAAGTGAGAGATATTTGGCCTTTAACAATAACGGAAGAGGGAGGATTCAGCAAATATAACCCCTTTGTTATGTTTTTATCTCTTGTTGAGAAACTCGGATATAAAAAAAGTGATGCAATAGTCGGAACTATGCCAAATTTAAAGTCTCACATTGAGCAGGTATGTAGCACAAAGTCTCCAGTTTATTGCATACCTATGGGAGTTTCGGAGGATCAAATTACTGATGTTCACTCCCTTGATGAAAGCTATATTAAGAAGTACCTATCTTCTTCTAAGATGAAAGTTGTTCATGCAGGAACTGTAGGTATAACTAATGCTTTGGAAGTTTTCTTTCTTTCTGCAGAATCACTGGTTGATAATTCAGATATTGAATTTATCTTGGTCGGCGATGGTCCACTAAAAGCTGAGTATCAAAAGCGTTTTGGGCATTTGGGGAATTTAATATTTGCACCCAAAGTAAATAAGCATCAAGTTCAGTCGCTTCTTTCATATTGCGATATTGTTTATTTTTCTGTATTTCAATCAAAAGTCTGGGAGTATGGTCAGTCACTTAATAAAGTTGTAGATTATCTGCTCTCAGGTAAAACTGTAGTTGCATCTTATTATGGTTATCCATCAATGATTAATGAAGCAAATTGCGGTTTTTTTGTTCCTGCTGGTGACGTGGATTCGTTAACTAACAAACTTGTCGAGCTATCAAAGCTGAATAAAAATGAAAGAGACATGCTTGGTGCTAACGGTAGGGAATGGCTTTTAGAGAACCGAAACTATAAAAAACTTTCTCAAGATTTTGCGTTAATCCTATTCCCAGAGATTAATTATGACTAAAAGGTTTTTTGATATATTTATCTCGCTCACAGCACTGTTAGTGTTATCACCTATAATTGTGATAACTGCTATTTTTGTTTCTTTCAAGTTAGGACGTCCTTTTTTATTTTGTCAAGTGCGTCCTGGCTACAAGGCAAGGCCCTTTAAAATGCTTAAATTTAGGAGCATGTTAGATGCTAAAGATACATCAGGTAATCCCTTACCAGATGAGGCTCGTCTAACAGGTTTTGGTAAGTTTCTACGTTCAACCAGTTTAGATGAACTGCCTGGGCTAATTAACGTGCTAAAAGGTGATATGAGCCTGGTGGGGCCAAGGCCTTTATTAATGGAGTATTTGCCATTATATTCTGCCGAGCAGGCCAGACGACATGAAGTGCGCCCCGGTATCACCGGTTGGGCACAGGTAAATGGCCGTAATGCCATTAGCTGGGAAGATAAATTTAAGCTAGATGTTTGGTATGTAGATAACCGCAGTATTTGGCTGGATATCAAAATATTGTTCCTCACTGTAAAGAAGGTGTTCGTTCGTGAGGGTATTTCGGCTGCGGGTGAAGCCACCATGTCAAAATTTACCGGCAGTAGAAATAGATGAAAACCTTGGCAATAGTTGGCGCCAGTGGCCACGGCAAGGTGGTTGCCGATGCTGCATTGAGTACTGGTTTGTGGGATAGCGTTGTTTTCTATGATGATGCCTGGCCAGCCAAAACTAAAAACGGCAGTTCTGCTGTAGTAGGTAACACGCAAAGCCTGTTTGATTTGCAGCAGAAGCCAGAGGTTATTGTTGCTATTGGTAATAATAAAATCCGGCTGGCAAAACAGCGGGAGCTGGTAAATGCCGGTTTTACGCTTGCTACAGTCGCGCACTTAACGGCCGTAGTGTCGCGTTCAGCCATTATTCAAGCGGGTACCGTTGTTATGGCTGGTGCAGTTATTAATGCTGATGCTGTTATTGGTGCTGCCTGCATTGTTAACTCAAATGCGGTGGTAGAGCATGACTGTATTTTGGCTGATGCTGTACATATTAGCCCCGGTGCTGGTTTAGCGGGGGGCGTGGTGGTTGGTGAAAGCAGTTGGGTAGGAATAGGCGCAACTGTTATTCAATTAAAGCATATTGGTAAGAATGTAATGGTTGGTGCAGGCGCTGCGGTAGTTAACGATCTACCTGATAATGTAACTGCGGTAGGCGTACCAGCAAAAATTATTAAGTCGTGATGGAGCGATATGTTAAACACTAAATTTTCTCCTTGGCCTAGTTTTACCGAAGAAGAGGCCAATGCTGTTCGTGATGTGGTGTTGTCGAATAAGGTTAATTACTGGACGGGCCAAGAATGTCGTGAGTTTGAAAAAGAATTTGCTGCTTGGGCTGGTACTAAATATGCGGTGGCGTTGAGTAACGGTACGCTAGCTTTAGATGTAGCACTTAAAGCTGTCGGTGTTTGTGTTGGTCACGATGTAATTGTTACCCCCCGCACTTTTTTAGCGTCCGCTTCAACAGTCGTTACTGCTGGTGCTAACCCGGTGTTTGCTGACGTTGATCTTAATAGCCAGAATATTACTTCAGAAAGTATTGAGAAAGTATTAACGCCAAATACCAAAGCGGTAATAGTAGTGCATTTAGCCGGTATGCCCGCTGATATGGACCCCATTATGGCGTTGGCTGAAAAGCATGGTTTTGCCGTTATTGAAGACTGTGCCCAGGCTCATGGTGCTAAATATAAAGGGCGTTCTGTTGGCTCTATTGGCCATATCGGAGCCTGGAGCTTCTGTCAGGATAAAATTATGACTACCGGCGGTGAAGGCGGTATGGTAACCACAAATGATAAAACGCTGTGGTCGCGTATGTGGTCGTACAAAGATCATGGTAAGAGTTTTGAAGCGGTGTACGAACGTGAGCATCCGCCAGGCTTTCGCTGGGTGCATGAAAGCTTTGGTACTAACTGGCGCATGTTAGAGGTACAAGCCGTTATCGGTCGTATTCAATTGCGCAGAATGGCCGATTGGACAAAGGCGCGCCAAGCTAATGCTGCTAAACTTGATGTGATAGCGTCTAAATACCCTATTCTTCGTTTGATTAATGTACCTTCAGATTGTGAGCATGCCGAATATAAACATTATTTCTTTGTTAACCCAGAAAAATTAGCTTATGGCTGGAGTCGGGATCGCATAATTGATGAAATTGTTGCTCGTGGAGTGCCTTGCTACCAGGGTAGTTGTTCAGAGGTTTACTTAGAAAAAGCATTTGATAATACACCATGGCGCCCCGAAGTTCGGTTGCCTAATGCTGTTAAATTGGGTGAAACGAGCATAATGATGTTAGTACACCCCACTCTGACTGAAAAAGAAATCGAAAAAAGTTGTACAGTTTTAGATGAAATTCTAAGTTTAGCTACTAAATCACTATGAAATTGTAATAGGGCGCTTTAAAGCGCCCTATTTTTATGAGAAAAAAATATCATTCAAGGTATTTTCAGTTGAAAATCTATTGAGTCTGCAACAGGGTTGCGATAATTGAGAACGCTTCCCGAAATTCTGATGCATGAGAGGTAGTGTAATTAACGCGGAGGCATTCTTGGACGTTTTCCTGAGTGGGCCAAAGATAAAAAGGTAATTTGCATTCATATATAAGTTGTCTTACCCTATCAGATGCTAGGGTTACATCGGCGTTTGTGCTTACTTTTTCAAGCGCAAGTATTGCTTCTGCGTCTATTGCAAGATAAGACTTGTTAGCTATAGATGAATTACCTAAATAGCTTGGTGTGTTCAAACTAACATTGTCTTCAGAAGTCCAGCCAGTTTTTCCTAGGCCCCACCAGTAATGCCAAGATCCTTTAAATATTGAAAATTCGTTTTTCAATAGTGGCGTTAAAAGTTCCTCTGCAAAAAGGTAATCATTATAAGCTTTAGCTTGTGACAAAAGGCCAATAACTATTGCCGATGTAAAATTATAAGGCGCATTTACACCGTCAGCCCAGAAATCGCTGCCTTTTTTTATAAAAACAGTATTTATTGTTGTGTTATTAAAAAAAATCTCTTTAAAATTCTCTATAGTAAGCTCGGTTTCAATAAGTTTTTCTATTAATCTCGAGCTGGGATCTGTATCAGATAGTCTCAGTTTGGAGATGAGATCTATAAATAAATGATTATGAATTAGGAAGTATGCGCTTTCTCCGCTTAGGCTGTATCGTTTAGATGCCATGAATTCAATGCTGGACATCTTTTCTTCTAGGTATTTTATCTCTGCTTCCACCAAGTCCTTTGTTTTAAGATATGTTTCTTTTTGCTCAAAGCTCTGAAAGTACTCTTCGCTTGTTATGGTTATTAGGCTAGGTAGATAGTCTTTCTGTTCCCAAATTATTCTGCCGTCGTTGTTTGTAATTGCTATGTTTCTTATCTGGACATTATTTATTTTCTTTAGCTCGTTATTTAAAAGAGAAAGTATAGAATTTCTTGAGTTCTTATCTAAGCATGAATACTCTGCTTTGCCATCAGTGACTTTCAGACCAAAAGGGACGAAGCAATTAATAGGTATTTCGTATTCGGTAATATTTTTACCATCAAACTCACTTAAATTATAGGAGTTCGTTTTTTCGTTTTTTAATATAGAGAAAACTTTACCTTGGCTGATTTTAGATTCTGTTATTCTCTCACTGCCTGATTGATCTGTGGTTATAAAGAAGTAATCGATATTGTCTTGTGAAATAATTGCGCATTTATTGACTGAGCAGATATACTCCTTTGAGTTGTGATTGTAGCTGTAGAAATATGAGTCAAACTCTTGGAGTTGTATCTTATCTTTAATTATAGATAATTTATCTTTATCTTTATCGTAACTAAAAAGTGTGACGCCTCGTCTTAACTCTATTGGTAAGTGATAGTCGCCAAGGTAGAAGATGAAATTGATTCGGTTGCTTGTTGAGTTATATGTTAGTAAGCGTTGGTTATTTCCGCTATCGAATCCTATGGCGCTTTCTATTTTGCAATTTGGGAGTAAATAGTAGGTCTCTTCATTTGTTTTCTTTGCAAGGCAAAAATCAGCATGGTAATCCGCTCCTAGAGGGATTATGGCATATGATGAGCTTTCTATAACTTTTTTATCAAAATACTTGTTTTTATTTAAATTTTGTAGTGGCTTATCTACGTTCAAATCTTTTTCTTTGCATGCGGATATTAATGCCAAGGCTGTAATTAAAAGCAGTCTATATAAAATAAACATATTGAAACCTTTTGTCTTTTTGGGGCTTCTCGGAAATGGATTTTAGCAATTGTGATGCCGTCTGTTTCTGAGTAACAGATTTTGGAGCACTGGACTAAATATAGCACAACAGTTTGTGCTGTTCTCGTAAAAGAAATTTAAAAGCAAACGCTGGTAGACTCTGATCTTGAGTGTATGTTAAAAATTGAAATAGATTAGATTGAGTGGATTCGGTATTTTTAGAGGTGTTAAAGTACATGGACTGTTTTTATACCACTCCTTGGATTTCCCACCACGGTGCCGTTGACGGTGTCACCGGCTCTTGTCATGAATATCAGTTAGCCCCTGGTTATGCAGTACTAATTGATTGTGGCCTGTTTCAGGGGGACGAGCAGGGCAGTGGTAGCAAAGCCAACCTTGCTATCAATTTCCCGCTTAACCATATTCAGGCACTTATCGTTACTCATGTCCATATTGATCACGTAGGACGAATTCCTTATTTGCTGGCGGCTGGTTTTACCGGCCCTATTTTTTGCTCTGAAGCCTCAGCTCATCTGTTACCTTTAGTGTTGGAAGATGCACTTAAAGTTGGGGTAACGCGCGACGAGCAGCTGATTAACGGCTTTTTGCGTGCCATGGCCCGCCAGATTGTGCCCTGTAAGTTTAACGCCTGGCTTGAATTACCTGCCTTTAACGGTATCAACGCGCACTTCCGGCTACAAAAGGCCGGCCATATTCTTGGTTCGGCCTATGTTGAAATTAAACATTTGCTCAACAAAAGACCCTTTATCACGGTGTTTTCCGGTGACTTAGGCGCGCCTTACTCTCCGTTGTTACCTGCCCCTAAACCACCTTACGCTGCCGACGTTGTTGTTATTGAAAGCACTTATGGCGATAAACTGCATGAGAACCGGCGCAGTCGTATTAAGCGCCTAGAGCAGGTGTTGCTGCATTCATTACAGGACAACGGCACTGTGTTATTCCCGGCTTTTAGCATTGGCCGCACTCAGGAACTGCTCTACGAGCTTGAAACCTTAATCCATCGCCTGCGCAATAAAAAAATCCATCAGCATTTGCGCTGGCAAGAGTTAACAGTCATTGTAGATTCACCTTTAGCGGCTAAATTTAATGTTGCTTATCAGCAGTTGGCTGCCTGTTGGGATAACGAAGCTAAAAAGCGTTTACTGCAGGGGCGGCACCCGCTTAGCTTTGCGCAGTTACATACGATCGATAGCCATGCGCAGCACCTTGCCGCGGTAAATTTGCTGGCCAGCACCCGAAAACCAGCCATTGTTATCGCTGCTAGCGGTATGTGTGAGGGTGGCAGGGTAGTGAATTATTTAAAAGCGATGCTGGGCGATCCTGTGCATCAGGTGGTTTTTGTCGGTTATCAGGCGCGAGGTACACTTGGGGCGGCGATCCAGCAATATGGTCCGCAACAAGGTTATGTTACTATTGATGGCCAGCGTATTGATATTAAGGCAGAAGTGTTAACATTAAGCGGCTATTCTGCCCATGCTGATCAGCAGGGTTTGGTTAATTTTATAAAAGGCATGCGGCGAAGGCCAAAACAAGTGCGAATTGTACACGGCGATCTGCCAGCAAAGCAGGCATTACAGGCCGCGTTAGTTAAATATGCTAACCAGGTTGTCGTTGCCTGATGTTGAGTAAAGGGATGATATGAAAGTCACAGTTTTTGGTATTGGTTATGTCGGTCTGGTGCAGGCCGCGGTATTAGCTGAGGTTGGCCATCAGGTTCTCTGTGTCGACGTAAATGCCGAGCGGGTAGAAAACCTGAAAAAAGGTATTATCCCGATTTATGAACCTGGCTTAACACCGCTGGTAGAAAAGCACTTTGCCAGCGGTTATCTCAATTTTACTACCGACGCTCAGGCTGGTGTGTTGCATGGCGACGTGCAATTTATCGCTGTGGGCACGCCACCCGATGAAGATGGGTCTGCCGATTTACAGTATGTGTTGGCGGTGGCGAAAACTATCGCTACTTATATGCAGTCACCTAAGGTGGTTATCGATAAATCTACGGTACCTGTTGGTACCGCAGATAAAGTCAAGGCCGCTATTGCCTCGGTATTGGCAGAGCGTGGCCAACAACTTGATTTCGATGTGGTGTCAAACCCCGAGTTTTTAAAAGAGGGCGCCGCAGTTAATGACTGTATGCGACCCGATCGCATTATTGTTGGTACCTACGATGAGCGCCCTAAAGATCTGATGCGGGAGCTGTATGAGCCGTTTAACCGTAATCATGACAAAATGATTTTTATGGATGTGCGCTCTGCTGAGCTCACTAAGTATGCAGCTAACTGTATGCTTGCTACTAAAATTTCATTTATGAATGAAATGGCCAATTTAGCTGAGCTTCTGGGTGCCGATATCGAAGCAGTGCGCAAAGGTATTGGCTCTGATCCCCGTATTGGTTACCACTTTATATATCCAGGCTGTGGTTATGGTGGCTCTTGCTTCCCTAAAGATGTGCAGGCTTTGATTCGTTCGTCAGAGCAAATGGGCTATAGCCCTAAAGTGTTGCAAGCTGTCGAGGCGGTCAACAATAAGCAAAAATATAAACTGCCCGAGCTGATTAAACAGCATTTTGGTACTGCGCTGGCAGGCAAAACCATTGCGCTTTGGGGCTTAAGCTTTAAACCCAACACCGATGATATGCGTGAAGCCAGTAGCCGGGTTTTAATGGAGCAGTTATGGGCTGCAGGGGTAAAAGTGCAAGCCTATGATCCTGAAGCGATGGAGGAAACTCAACGTATTTATGGTGTGCGCGATGACTTAACCCTGGTGGGGACCAAAGAAGCGGCCTTAAAAGGTGCTGATGCCTTGGTTATTTGTACCGAGTGGCAACAGTTCCGCGCGCCTGATTTTGATTTAATCAAATCGCAGTTACGTCAGGCTGTGATTTTTGATGGCCGTAACTTGTACGATCCGCGCCGCTTAGCCCAGCGAGGCTTTATCTATTATGCCATTGGCCGCGGTGAAACCGTGCGCAAATCAAGCTGATGGAGCGAGTATGAAATTTCTGGTTACCGGCGCCGCAGGCTTTATTGGTTTTTATGTGTGTCAGCGTTTGATACAGCAAGGGCACCAGGTGGTGGGCCTGGATAATCTTAATGCCTATTACCCGGTACAGTTAAAACGTGATCGTTTGGCACAGTTGCTAGGGCAACCCGGTTTTAGGTTTGAACAGCTCGATTTAGCGGATCGAGCCGGTATTGCCAATCTTTTTGCCAAAGAAGGCTTTCAGCGGGTTATTCACCTTGGCGCTCAGGCGGGGGTACGGTACTCACTGCAAAATCCGATGGCCTATGCCGATAGTAACCTTAGCGGTACTCTTACCATTCTGGAGGGCTGCCGCCAGCACCGGGTTGAGCACCTGGTTTATGCTTCATCCAGCTCCGTCTACGGCATGAATAGCAAAATGCCGTTTAGTACGCACGATAGAGTGGACCATCCGGTATCACTCTATGCGGCTACAAAAAAAGCTAACGAATTAATGGCCCATTCATATAGCCATTTGTATGGTATTCCCACTACGGGGTTAAGGTTCTTTACTGTTTACGGGCCTTGGGGGCGGCCAGATATGGCACCGTTTTTATTTACTAAGGCCATTTTAGCCGGAGAGCCTATCAAAGTATTTAACCATGGCGAGATGTTGCGTGACTTTACCTATATTGATGATATCGTTGAAGGTATAGTACGTATCCAGCAGCAGCCACCCAAGCCAGCGCCGGGCTGGGACGGTAGCGACGCCAGTAGCAGCTTTGCGCCGTATAAAATTTTTAATATTGGCAATAATCAGCCGGTAAAACTGATGACCTTTATCGAAGCCATTGAGCAGGCTACCGGTAAAACGGCAATTAAAGAGTATTTGCCGATGCAGGCTGGTGATGTGCCGGCGACTTTTGCCGATATTGATGATTTACAGGCCGCGGTAGGTTTTAAACCATCTACACCTATTACACTGGGTATGCGGCGTTTTGTAGACTGGTATCGCAGCTATTACAATGTTGAGTAGCTAGCAAGACGGTGAGCACACTACTAAAAAATAAAATGGATAATGGAATAAATGCAAACAAATATTGTGCGTAAAGCGGTGATCCCTGTTGCGGGCCTCGGTACCCGAATGTTACCGGCTACTAAAGCTATTCCTAAAGAGATGCTACCGGTAGTTGACAAGCCGCTTATTCAGTATGTGGTGCAGGAGTGTATCGCTGCCGGTATTAAAGAGATTGTCTTAGTTACGCACTCATCGAAAAACAGTATTGAAAACCACTTTGATAAAAGTTTTGAGCTGGAATCGATGCTGGAAAAACGGGTTAAACGCCAGCTGTTAGATGAAGTGCAAAATATCTGCCCGAAAGACGTAACTATTATGCATGTTAGGCAGGGGGAAGCTAAAGGATTAGGCCATGCAGTGCTTTGCGCACTACCTTTAGTCGGTGATGCGCCCTTTGCTGTGTTGTTGCCTGACGTTATTGTTGATAGCTACGACTGTGATTTGATGCATGATAACCTGGCAGAGATGGTTAAGCTTTTTATGCAAACCCAAGTTAGTCAGGTAATGGTAGAGCCAGTGCCGCGGCAGAATGTTAGCAGTTATGGTATAGCTGATGTTGCTGGTGTTGAATTATCGGCTGGTGAGTCCGTAAAAATAACAGAAATTGTCGAGAAGCCTAGTGTAGAGCAAGCGCCGTCAAACCTGGCGGTGGTCGGGCGTTATGTTTTTAGTAAGGATATCTGGCCTTGCCTTAAGCGTACACCAATAGGTGCCGGTGACGAAATTCAATTAACAGATGCTATCGCCATGTTACTTGAGCAGCAGCCAGTTAACGCTTATCAAATTAAAGGCCGCAGCCATGATTGCGGTAATAAGCTTGGCTATATGCAAGCCTTTGTTGAGTTTGGCTTGCGGGATAAAAACCTTGGGCCGGGTTTTCAAGCCTGGTTACAGCAGTTGTTGCGTGACTATCGTTAATAAATGCTAGTTTTAGTGCTATACTTGAGCCAATTTTTGCTGTTTAAGTGCCGGTTACTGAAGCCGGCACAATGGAGTTAAAACATGCTTGCATGGTTGCTGGCGCTGCCTCGTTCGGCTAAGCGTATGATTTCAGTAGCAATAGATACCGTATTTTTATCGCTCTCAATTTATTTAGCTTTTGTGCTTACCCAAAATGGGAATGCGCGCCAGCTATCCGATATAACGCTGGCTTTTGTAATTACGCTGCCGCTTACCTTGCTTATATTTACCAAGCTAGGCTTATACCGGGCGGTAATTCGTTATGTTGGTCAACACGCGCTGGGCGCTGTGCTATTCGGTATTTTAGGTAGTGCTGCCTTATTGGCTGCACTATTTATGTTTTTTGACGTAGAGCATCGAACCAATCTGGTTATAGTTTATGCCTTAATCGCTTTGGTTACCTCAGGCGGCGTTCGTTTATTAGCCCGCATGCTTTTAGAGCAGCGTAATAACGGCCATAAAACCAGAGTATTGATCTATGGAGCTGGTTCTTCCGGGCGTCAGTTAGCACAAGCCTTGATGAATGGTGACCAATATCACCCGGTCGCCTTTGTCGATGACGACAACACGCTGCAACGTTCAACCATTCTCGGTATTCCTGTTTCCAGCCCTAATAATATTCCTGGCTTAATTAAACAAAAAAATATTGGTCGTATTTTATTGGCCATGCCGTCAGCCAGTCGCGGCCGTCGCCGCGAGGTGTTGGATAAATTGGAGGCCTTGCCGATACCGGTCTTATCAATACCGGGTATGAGTGATTTAGTTAACGGCAGTATGCGTATTGATGAGCTGCAGGATGTAAAAATAGAAGATCTGCTGGGGCGAGACCCCGTAGCACCGAAAAAGAAATTATTACATGCCAATATTAAAGGTAAGGTCGTCATGGTTACCGGTGCTGGCGGCTCTATTGGCTCTGAGCTATGCCGGCAAATTATTCGCTGTGAGCCGCTAACGCTGGTGTTATTCGAACTGTCTGAATATGCCCTTTATGCTATCGAGCAGGAGCTAAAAGCCTTAATTTGTAATGAGGCGCTGGAAATTAACCTAGTGCCGGTTATGGGGACGGTGCAGCGGCAAAGCCGGCTTGAAAGCGTTATGCGCGCTTTTGGCGTACATACGGTTTATCATGCCGCTGCCTATAAGCATGTACCCTTGGTGGAATATAATGTCGTTGAGGGCGTGCGCAATAATGTGTTCGGTACCTGGTATGCTGCTGAGGCGGCGATCAAAGCCGGGGTGGAAACCTTTGTCCTTATCTCTACCGATAAAGCCGTTCGGCCAACCAATGTAATGGGCGCGTCTAAACGGCTGGCAGAGTTGGTGCTACAGGCATTGGCTCAGTATCAAACTAAAACCCGTTTTTGTATGGTGCGCTTTGGTAATGTTTTAGGCTCATCCGGCTCAGTGGTGCCACTGTTCCGCGAACAAATTCGTAAAGGCGGCCCCGTTACCGTGACCCATAAAGATATTATCCGTTATTTTATGACCATTCCGGAAGCTGCTCAGCTGGTGCTGCAAGCTGGTGCCATGGGCAAAGGCGGTGATGTGTTTGTATTAGATATGGGCGAACCTGTGCGTATTTCTGAGCTCGCCCGCCGTATGATCCACTTAATGGGTCTGGAAGTTCGGGACGAAGATCACCCACACGGCGATATTGAAATTAAATATACTGGCTTGCGCCCCGGCGAAAAGCTGTATGAAGAATTATTAATCGGCAATAATGTGCGGAAAACTGAGCATAGCCGTATTATGGCAGCAGATGAAGTATGCCTGAGCTGGCCTGAAATGGAGCACTTATTGGCGCGCTTAGATGCCGCCTGTAATCGCTTTGCCGTGGAAGATATTATTGCACTTATTCGCAGTGCACCTACCGAGTTTAATTACAGTAACGCTACCAGTGATTTGGTTGTAAATGCGGCATGTCCGGTGGATACCCGTAAGCAATTAGAGGTATTAGCTGCTGCCGACACCTCCAGGCCGCTGGTAACTGTACTTAAACAAACGGAGAGTAAACAACAAATTGCTTAGTTTTAAATTTAAGCATTGTGTTAACTTTAAACTTGGTTTAAGCTGCTCCGTAATCGGAATTCGGTTTAACCATTGAGGGATATTTTATGAAAAAAACTTTAGTAGCAATTTCTGCTGCTCTGGCTTTAGCCAGTGCGGGTGCTGTTGCTCAATCATCTGACAGCGCCGGCGGCACTGCTGCTTCTGGTGCTACTGTTGGTGGTGTTGCTGTTGGTACTATCGTAGCCGGAGCCGTTGCTGCTGGTGTATTAGCAGCTATTGTTTCTAATAGCTCAGGCGTTACACTGCCACCAGTACCACCACCGCCACAACCACAACCAAGCTGTGAAGGTACTGATCCTTTAGTTGGCGGTGCATGTGTTGGTACTACCGTTACTAACACTGTTACATTAACAGGTACAGGTACTGCTACAGGTACAACTACTGCAACTGCCACAACCACTTTTACTTACGCACCAACACTGCGTTAAAAGTAAGTGAACTCAAAAAGCCGCCTTTAGGCGGCTTTTTTATTCAATAATTTCTTAAGTTGCCAGGATAGCAAACAATGAAAAACGCTATTTATGCGCTATGCACTACGGTAATTTGTAGCCTCGGTCTGGTTGGCTGTTCAGGTACTTACCAGGCGTATCGTGATACTCTTAGTTATGCTTTTAAACCACCGGCAGATATCGAGCTTGCTACCGAGCAGGTAATTGCCTCACCTGCAGATTTACTCTATTTCCGCTATGGTGAGCAGCGGCAGGTTGTGTTGGCCTTGGCCTTTATGGAGCATAGTCAGCAAAAATGGATTTCTGCAGATAACGCTGTTGTGGTATTACAACATGGTCGAATAGTCCGTACCGCTGGCTTGCCACATAATTTACTTTTTGTAACCGCCAGTACTGAAGATCCTTTAACCCGCGGTGTAACGTCCTTAGCTGGCAGTAGCTGGCAAAGTCTTACTGACTGGCAGCAGGATGAATATGGCTATTTAGTACAAAGTCAGTTTAGCCAACCTAAGCCGGAAACATTGGTAATACTTGAGCATAGCTTTAACGTATTAAAAGTAACCGAAACTTTAAGCTATAAAACCCGGCCGCAGTTTTGGCGCTTTGATCAGCAGTGGCAAAATGAATACTGGTTTGAACAATCCTCGGGCCAGTTATTAAAAACGCGCCAGCAATATGCACCTTTTCAGCCACCGACCGAAATGGTTTTTATCAGCCGGGCGGCTCGTTTAGCTAAGGCAGGATAAACTATGCGTTTACTAAAGAATCTAACTTTGCTGGCCGCAGTGCTGGTAACCTTGCCAGTGTCGGCTCAGGTGGTAGTGCATAGCGCTGGCCAGTCGATAACCTTTGAGCAGCCCGTGCGGCTGGATGCCGTAATGGCCCCGCTAGTGCGCTCTGCTGAGATTTATTGGCCAGCTGCTGCCTTGTATGACACTAACGCCCCCGAGGCAGAGCAACTGCGCCGCCAAACACTAAATCTGCTGCAGGAGCTGCAACAAAGTGCTAAACCAGAGGTGCAGCAGGTCTTGCTGCAGTTAGCAAGCCGTATCGGTGACTGGCGTTTAGCTAAACGCTTACCCTTTGCCATTGATTATGACTTGGCCCGTATTAATCTTGCAGCCAACCCGCTATTGCCAACTGGCGACTATATTTTACAGCTTCCCCGTCGGCCCGATTCTGTAGTACTAATAGGTGCTATTAGCGGTGGTGTTGTTACCCAGGCGCATACGCCTGCGACTGCTGTAAATGACTACTTGCAGCGTGCTAAGTTACAGTTCGCAGATACCAACAACATTCGGCTATTGCAGGCCGATGGTCGCTTATTTCAGGTGCCGTTATCCGGCGCCTCCGCGGTATATCAGGAAGCACAACCCGGTGCAGCTTTATATGTGCCTTTTCGTAGTTCGTTGTTTAGCCGTGATTATCAGCGTCTAAACCAACTCTTGGTTGAACTTATGCAGTATAGGATTGCAGTATGAAACGGATAACTATCAAACACTTGCTGCCATTTGCGCTATCGCCGCTGCTGCTAGCAATGTCTGCAACAGTTAACGCCGAACAACGCTGGCAGTTACCACCGGCAGGGGTATCACAAAGTGCTCATGGTGGCGTAGGTCTAATTCAGGTACCCACAGCTCGCATGGCGTCGGAAGGGAACTTATCGATTAATTATTCTGACAATGAAGAGTATCGCTTTTGGACGGTAAGTACCCAGTTATTTCCTTGGTTAGAAGCGACAGTACGCTATACCGATGTTAGAACTCGTTTATATAGTAATGACCCAGGCTTTAGTGGTGATCAAACTCTTAAAGATAAAGGAATAGATGCCAAATTTCGCTTAAGGCAGGAATCGAAATGGTTACCTGAAGTTGCTGTAGGTTTGCGTGATTTAGGTGGTACGGGCTTTTTTGAGAGTGAGTTTGCAGTTTTAAGTAAAAAATTTGGCGATTTTGATTTACATCTTGGTCTTGGGTGGGGGTATCTTGGTAACGCCGCAAATATTACAAACCCATTCTGTAGTTTGGCTGAGAGTTTCTGTTTGCGAGCTGCTGATGTTGGCCAGGGTGGTACCGTTAAATATGATAATTTCTTTAAAGGATCAGCTTCTGTCTACGGTGGTATTGAGTACCAAACGTCCTGGCAACCGCTCCGGTTAAAGCTGGAATACGAGGGTAACAATTATCTTGACGATGCAGCAGGGGCTCTAGCGCAAGATAGCCGCTGGAACTTAGGGGCGGTATACCATTGGCGTGATTTTGATTTTAGCCTGAACTATCAACGCGGTAATACCTTAGGTTTTGGTGTTTCCTATGCGCTGAATTTGCATAATGCCGCTGGCTATAAAGTAAAACCGCCACTACGTGATGTTCCTGCTGAGCCAAAGGTGGCACAGTTTGACCAGGTACAGCGTGAGCAATTGATTTATGATTTGCTTTATCAGGCGGGCTTTTTAGTTAAGAGTTCAGCCCTGGCAGATGGGGTATTAACCGTTTATGGTAACCAGATAGCCTATCGCGATCACGAAGAAGCGTTAGAACGGATTGGGCGTATTTTAGCGGCCGAGTTACCTGCGGATATCACAACCTATAAGATTGTAAATCTGAACGGCAATATTCCAATGCTGGAGTCGGTGATTGATGCGAGTGAGTTTAAGGCGGTGGCCCGTAACGAACGTTTAGGTGCACCTTTTACCTCCACCTATGTGCGGCAGGATGTCTCGGCGCAAAGTCTGGCTGATTTTAAACCGCTGGTAACCAAAGGTTTTTACACTAATATGGAGCTATTCTGGATCCAAACCTTTGGTAGTCCGGAAGAGTTTTATATGTATCAGGGTGGTGTGATCTTGGGTGCTGGCTATAGCTTTAACCCAAACTGGGCGCTGCATGCCTCCAGCAAAGTAACCTTAATAGAGAATTTTGATAAGTTTAACTTTACTGTAGATGCCTTTGATACTGGATTACCACGGGTGCGGACCTACATTCGTGAATATGTTACCCGTAGTAAGATTACCCTGGATACACTGTATGGCAATTGGCAGGAGCGTTTAGCGCCAAATCTGTATGGTCAGCTTTATGCTGGCTATCTGGAAGCCATGTACGGCGGGGTAGGTGGCGAGGTGATGTATCGCCCGGTGGACAGTAATTGGGCTGTCGGTTTTGATCTGAACTATGTGCGGCAACGTTCTTACGAAAACGATTTTAGCTTTTTCGATTACAAGGTACTGACTGGCCACGCCAATATTTATTGGAAACCGGATTTTCTGCCTGATACCCAGCTAACTTTCAACGTTGGGCGTTTTCTGGCAAAAGATTTGGGCGTTAACGTCGACTTCGCCAAGCGCTTTAACAGCGGCATAGTGATGGGGGCTTACGCGGCCATTACCGATGTATCGTCAGAGCAATATGGTGAGGGGAGTTTCACGAAAGGGTTCTATATTTCGATCCCATTCGATTTGTTCTCTATTACGCCGGCGACGGGCCGTGGTAAGTTACCATGGATCCCAATCTCCCGCGATGGCGGACAAATGTTGAACCGGCCGAGCATGCTCTACAACATGACCGAGCAACGCTCCCCCTTCTTCGACTAATTATCCACAGCACTCCGGTACCGGTCTGACCTGTTTATCCACAGCACTCCGGTACCGGTCTTACCAGTTAACGGGTAGGATTGAGGTTTTAAGGTATAGCGATGATTTATTTCAACAGTCAAAGTATCCCGGAATTACAAGGACTTAACTTTTCGCAGCGGATGCAGATTATTCGTACGGCAGCAGATCGTTTGCCGGCACCGACCAAAATTACCCTGAATATTATTAAGCTGATTATTTTATCAGTGCTGTTTATTATGATTGCACGCGCCGATGGCTGGGCAATAGCAGGCTACATACTGTTGCTGGTTGTGCTCTATCCACTGATCACCAGACCTATCACCTTCTATCTTTGCCGTAAGCAGTTTGCGACTATTCGCCGCCAGCAGTTTCCAGAGCAAAACTAAGTTATCCACAGCACTCCGGTACCGGTCAGAGCTCTTACCGGTACCGGAGACGTGTGGATAAGTCAGGCGAGGCCGTGCTGTTTCATCAGGGCTTCGAGTTCAGGTAGGCTCGCCGGATCGTCAATGGTGGAAGGGATCTGATAGGCCTGGCCTTCGCCGATTTGGCGCAGCAGTTTACGCAGGATTTTGCCGGAGCGGGTTTTCGGTAGGCGCGGCACGACTAAAGCGCGTTTAAAGCAAGCGACAGCGCCAATTTCCTGCCTTACCAATGCGACTAACTCATCCTGCACGGTCGAAGCATCGGTGTTGACGCCGTTTTTCAGCAAGACAAAGCCAACAGGTTGCTGACCTTTAAGTTCATCCGGTAAGCCTATAACGCAACACTCGGCAACCGCTGGGTGCGAAGCGATGATTTCTTCCATTTCACCGGTAGAAAGCCGGTGCCCGGCAACATTGATCACATCGTCAGTGCGGCCCATCACAAACAGATAGCCATCCTCATCCAGATATCCGCCATCGCCTGTCGCATAATAGCCTGGAAATTGGCTCAAATAACCCGCCACATAGCGATCCGGATTACCCCACACTGTACTTAAACAGCCGGGCGGTAAGGGAAGCTTAATCGCAATATTGCCCTGTTGGTTGGCAGCGACCGGTTGTCCTTCGTCATTCAGGATCTGTACGTTATAGCCGGGTACCGGACAGGTTGCTGAGCCGGCTTTGGCAGGCAGTAATTCAACGCCTGCCAGATTGGCGCAAATCGCCCAGCCGGTTTCAGTTTGCCACCAATGATCAATAACCGGCTTACCAGAGACTTCGCAAGCCCAGTGATAGGTTGGAGGATCCAGCCGCTCGCCGGCCATAAAGATGGTTTCCAGTTTACTCAGATCATACTGCTTCATCAGCTCAGCGTTCGGATCTTCTTTGCGGATGGCCCGAAATGCCGTAGGTGCCGCAAAAATCGCCTTAACACCGTACTCGGCGCAAACCCGCCAGAAAGCGCCGGCATCAGGGGTGAAAACCGGTTTACCCTCGTAGAGGATAGTTGTGCAGCCAGCTAATAGCGGGGCATAGACGATATAAGAATGGCCAACAACCCAACCGACATCGGATGCCGCCCAGAACACTTCGCCAGGTTTAATATTGTAGATGGCGTGCATGCTATAGTGCAGGGCAACGGCATGACCACCGTTATCACGCACCACGCCTTTGGGTTTGCCGGTGGTACCAGAGGTATACAGAATATATAACGGATCTGTGCTTTTTACCGGAGTGGGAGCTGCCGGGCAGGCAGTGGTCATTTCGGCTTGCCAATCGAGATCCCTGCCGGCAACTAAATTGGCGACTTGCTGCGGCCGTTGAAAAATAATACAGCGATCGGGCTGATGGCTGGCTTTCTCCAGAGCGCTGTCGAGCAGTGGCTTGTAGCTAATCACACGGTTAATTTCGATACCACAGGAGGCGCTTACCACTACCTTAGGTTTGGCATCATCAATCCGCACTGCCAGTTCATGCGGTGCAAAGCCGCCGAACACCACCGAATGAATGGCACCGAGGCGCGCTGTCGCCAGCATTGCAATTGCAGCTTGCGGGATCATCGGCATATAAATGACCACCCGATCCCCCTTGATCACGCCCTGAGCTTGTAATACTCCGGCAAAAAGCGCGACCTCATCCCGCAACTCGCGGTAACTGTAACGACGTTTACTGCCGGTAACCGGGGAATCGTAAAACATCGCAGTTTGTTCGCCGCGGCCTTGCTCCACATGGTAGTCGAGCGCTAGGTAGCTGGTATTGAGCTCGCCATCGGCAAACCACTGATATTGCCCATCTTGTGCGGTGAGTACCTGGGTTGGTTGCTTGAACCAGGCCAGCTTACTGGCTTTGTCGCCCCAAAACTTAACAGCATTGTCGACGGATCCTTGGTATTCGGTACGGTAAGACATGGTTTTTGCCCCTATTGATGGTCTTTATGTCGACACTTTACAAAATTTTACGCTGAATAAAACTTAGACTATTGGCTATAACCCCGCCAATTTTTATCCACAGCACTCCGGTACCGGTCTGAGGTCGGAGCTCTGGCCGGTACCGGAGTGCTGTGGATAACTTTGGGGTGAAGAATTTATTGCTCAGTCAGCGGCTTATCGTTATTCTAAAGCTAAGGGTTCACAAAGGTTATGTAACAGATGTTGCAGCAATTTTGGCGTAGGTTTTCAGGTCAGGCTCCGGGCGTTAGATCCTTGCTGGTACTACATCTGCAGGAACACCAAATTCATCTCTTATCGGCGCGGGCGGATAAGCTTAAATCCGGCTCATCTGCCCCGATGAGTCGACTTGTGCCGTTACAGGGCGCGACAGTATTAACGGCATTGCCAGCCTTGTTAAAAGAGTTGCCGGCGAGTGCGGTCAGTATCGTGTTGGGCCCGGAGCATTATCAGTTACTGCCGCTGGATAAACCCAATATCCCTGCTGCTGAAATGCATCAGGCTTTGCCCTGGCTGCTGAAAGACATCTGTAATTTGCCGCCGGAAGATATGCAGCTCGACTATCTGGATATGCCGGCAACTGCCGGTGCCAGTGCTAAGGTGAATGTGGTGGTTGCCAGTAAAGGTTTTTTACAGCAACTCTGTAAGCTGCTGGTCGACGCCGGCCATCAACCACAGCAAATTCTGGCTGAAGAATTATTAAGCCGCGATCTGTTATCGCCGCAAGGGCCGACCCGGTTAATTGTGCAACAACAGCCTGGTCATGAAGTGATTTTACAGGTCGTTCGCGACGGACAGCTCTGTTTTAGCCGGCATTTACGCGGCTACCAGCAGCTGTTAAAGAGCAGTAGCACAGAGTTACAGTTTGGCTTGCTAGATAACTTGCTGCTGGAAGTGCAGCGTTCGATGGACTTTATTGAAGCCCAGCTGAAATTACCGCCGGTGCGCGAAATTTTGCTACTGCTGGCGCACCCACAGTTAGCCGAGCTGCCAGCTTTGTTTCAGCAAGCTGGATTTAATCAGGCCAAGGTGCTGACCTTACCTGATAACTGGCCGTGGGCGCGACAGCTGGATCTGCCATTACACTGGCCGGCGATAGTGGCGTTGCATCGTTTACAGCAACCGGCAGAGGTGGCCTTTGAAGCAGCAAGTTAATCTGTTTTCTGCCAGCTTATTGCCGGCAAAGCCGGTATTGCCGCTGCGCAATCTGGGGATTTATAGTGCAATGTTACTCGCGCTCACACTGCTGTTGATGGCCGCATTCAGTTATCTGAGCCAGCAGCAATTGCACACAGTGCAGGCGTTACAATTACAACAGCAACAACTGCAGCAGCAGGCAGAAACCCTGCAACTGGCGTTATTGCAACGACAGCCAGACAGCCAGTTGCAGCAGCAATTATTGCTGGCGCAGCAGGATCAACTCAGACGTCAGGCCTTGTTACAGTTTTTGTTACAGCAGCAAAATGGTACCCGTTTTAGCCCGGTACTGACCGCATTAGTAAAAATCGACCGGCCGGAGCTGTGGTTAGAGCGCTTTAGTCTGAGCAGTAATGGCAGCAGTTGGCAGGGGCTAACCCAACAACCTGCCAGTGTCGCGCTCTGGTTAAACGAGTTGTCACAAGTCAATGAATTAAAAGGCCAGCAATTTCAGCAGGTGCAGTTACAACAGCAGGCGGAGTCGTCGTTAGTGCAATTTAAACTGGATAGCCGCCCGGGAGTAACGCCATGAGCGCAACCAGCTGGCAGCAATTAAATACACGTTATGACGCGCTGAAGCTAAGAGAAAAGCGGTTGGTTTTCTTCGGCCTCTTGTTAGTGCTGGCTTATTTGTTATTGATATTGCTGATAGAGCCGGCCTGGCTGCGCTATCAGCAGGCGCAGCGTCAAAGCGCGCAACTGCAGCAGCAACTGGCGGCATTGACGGCACAAAATGAACAGCTTGCTCAAGAGCTTAGCGTTGATATAAATCAGCCGCTGCGCCAACAACTGGCACAGCAACTTGAGCTGAATCAGCAGCAGGCTGAGCAACTTAAACCCTTTCAGGCCCGTTTTATCACTGGTAGCCAAACTGTGGCGCTGTTACACGATGTCCTTGCCGAACTGAAAGCCTTACAGCTAGTGTCATTACAAGCAGCTCCCGCGCAGCCCATGCATCTGCCGGGGCAGGATAGCGCTGAACCGCCGGCCCTGTATCAGCACCTGACCACGGTCGTGGTGCAGGGCAAGTATGACGAGCTGCAGCAGTTAGTGCAGGCATTGGAACGCTTGCCGTGGCTGCTGCGCTGGCAACAACTGGACTATCAGGTCCAACAATATCCGCTGGCGCATCTGACGCTGCAGCTGGCTACGGTAAGTGAACATGAAAGCTATATTCAGTTTTAGTCTGTTGCTGTTGGCACTGCCACTGCAGGCCGATCCAACCCGACCACCGGCAACAGTGCAGGCCCAGCAGCAGGGCGCTCAGAGCATGGCTGCGCCAGGGCCGCGGCTGGAGCTGATTATTGAGACAGCCAATGGTTATCAGGCTATGCTAAATGGCAACTTAGTCAAAGCCGGCGATCGTTTCGGGCACTACCGGGTGCAGAGTATTACGGCTGAACGTGTCGTGTTGGTTGGCGATAGCGGGCAGTTACAACTTTCGATTAATAATAAAAAGATCAAAACCTATGAACCTTAGTCGTCTGAGTTATTCCGTTGTCGCCCTATCCTCGCTGCTGTTAGCCGGTTGCAAGATCACACCGGATCCCAAGGTCACTGCCGATGCCACTAATCAGTTATCGCAGGCAGCGTCTATGCCGGCAGCCGTAGCGGCAAATCCTGCGGTACCTCTAGTGGTGCAACAGGAAGTGCTGGCCGAATCGCTGCGGCCGCTGCTGCGCAACGAACCCCGATTTAATGTGAATGCGCAGGATGTCGCCTTGCCGGATTTTCTGCGCTCGCTGGTGGCGGATACGCCTTACAGTATGGTGGTACACCCCGAGGTGAGCGGCCGCATCAGCCTGCAGTTAAAGCAGGTTACGCTGGCCGAGACGCTGGAGCAGGTCAGACAGCTGTTTGGCTTAGATGTGCGGCAAAGTGGCAGCATCTTTCAGGTGTTTCCGGCCGCGCTGCGTACTGAAACTATCGCCGTTAACTATTTGATGTTACAGCGTCAGGGCTTGTCGGCCATTACCGTGAACTCGGGTGGCGTCTCGCAAAACAGTAATAATCAAAGTAATCAGAATAACCGCGGCAATTTTAATAACAATAATCTTGGTAGCAGCAATAGCCTGGGGAATCTGGGCTCGATGGGTAATCAGCAGCAGTTTAGTGGCAGCAGTATCCAAACCGAGAACCGCACCGATTTCTGGAGAGATTTAGAGCAAACGCTGCAGGCCTTTTTAGCTCAAGCACCGGAGCGAATGGTGGTGGTTAGTCCGCAGGCTGGCCTGGTAACAGTACGCGCCATGCCGGATGAAATTGCGGCCATCCGTGCCTTTCTGGGGCAGACTGAGCAGCATTTGCAGCGCCAGGTGGTACTGGAAGCACGGATTATTGAAGTTACACTTAATGACGATTACCAGCAGGGGATTAACTGGCAAAATGCCCTGGCCTCTATTCGCAGCACGGAGTTTAACTTAACGACCTCTGGTATTACCCCGGCAAACGCCTTAACTGCTCAGCTGGGTGGCGTAACGGCGATCAGTTTTAATAATGCCGACTTTAACGGTGTGATTAACCTGCTGCAAACGCAGGGCAATGCCCAGGTCTTATCCAGCCCGCGGGTTACGGCGATGAATAATCAAAAGGCGGTGATTAAGGTTGGCCAGGATGAGTACTTTGTGACGGACGTTACCAGTAACACTACCATTGCCGGCACCGGTGCCACCACCACCTCACCCAACATCAGTTTACAGCCGTTTTTCTCCGGTATCGCACTGGACGTGACACCGCAAATTGATGCCCAGGGTGCGGTGATCCTGCATGTTAACCCGTCGGTAACTGAAACCTCGGAGCAAAGCAAAACCATCCGTTTTAGTGACGAAACCGTGGTGTTGCCGCTGGCGCAAAGTAATATCCGCCAGTCGGATACCCTGATCCGCGCCCGTAGCGGTGAGATAGTGGTCATTGGTGGCCTGATGCAAACGGTGAAGTCTGATTCGGTCTCACGTACGCCAATCCTGGGTGCTATTCCGGGACTGGGCCAGCTATTTACCAGCAAACGGCAAATCGAACAGAAGAAAGAGCTGGTGATCCTGTTAAAGCCGACGGTTGTCGAGCCGGGTGTCTGGCAGCAGCAAATTGGCCAATCCAGCGAGCAGCTGCAGCGCTGGCAGCAAGGGCAATAACGCATGTATACCGGCTATTTTCAGCTGACGCAGATTCCGTTCAGTCTGACGCCGGATACCGCTTTTTATCTGCAATTACCTCAGCATGAAGCCGCGCTGACCACCTTGCGTACCGCTATTGACAGTGGCGAGGGCTTTATCAAGGTTACCGGTGAAGTCGGGACCGGTAAAACGCTGCTTTGTCGTTTGCTGCTCAAGCACGCGCCAGCCAGTTGGCAGTTGGCTTATTTGCCGGATCCGGCGCTGACACCGCTGGAGCTACGCTGGGCGCTGGCGCAGGAACTGGGGTTGAAATACTCGGCTAATATCGATACCCCGCAGTTACTGCAATTATTACAACGTCAGCTAGTTTTGCTGGCTGGGCAGCAAAAACGGGTAGTGCTGGTCATTGATGAAGCTCAGGCACTGCCGGATGATACGCTTGAAACGCTGCGGCTATTAACCAATCTGGAAACCGAGCAGCAAAAACTGTTACAGGTGGTGTTGTTTGCTCAGCCAGAGCTTGATAAAAGGCTGGCGAGTTCTGCTTTTCGCCAGTTACAACAACGTATTACCTTTTCGCAGCAACTTACAGGAATGACCGCAGCACAGCTGCAGCATTATGTGCAGCACCGCCTACAGATCGCCGGCTCTACGCAGCAGCGTTTTTCTGTTACGGCATTAAAGCTGCTGCATGTATACAGCCGGGGTATTCCCAGGCTGGTGAATATTCTGGCGCACAAATGCCTGATGCTGGCTTATGGCGAGGGCGCCGCGCAGGTTAACTGGCGTCATATCCGTTTTGCCGCGGCAGATACGGCAGCAGTGCGCTGCCGTTCACATCACTGGCCGTTGCTGGGCCCGGCTTTACTCTGGTTAACGGCATTAAGGGTAAGCGGATGAGTGTGATTAATAAAATGCTGCAGGATTTAGAGAAGCGCCAGGCCAGCACTAATGCTATTGGCCATTCTGCTGCGTTAAGTAACGTCGTCCTAGAAGGTAAGCCTGCTCAGAGTCATTGGCGACGTAATCTGCTGCTATTTGTGCTGGGCTTTTTAAGCTATCAGCTGGTGAAGTACTTTTGGTTTGATACTGATAAGTCTCTGGCTTTGCCGCAGTTCCAATCCCAGCCTCAGTCCCAGATCAGCGTGGCCTCACCGGCCTTAGCTGTTACTGAAACTGTCGCGTCTGAGCCAGCGGCAGCTTTGCCAGTTACGCTAACCGAATCCACCGCTGGTGGCATCCCTACCGCTGCTGTGATACCAGCAGCGCAGAACACGGCTGCCATTAGCAGCCAAAATGCGGTTGTGCTGGTTGCGTCGGCGCAGCCATTAGCAGAGCTATCTGTAATAGAGAACCCGGTAACAGAGAACCCAACTAAGCGGCAAACAGTACAAGAAGACGATGCAGCCTTGGGATCTGAGCCAACAACGCCTGTTGCTGTTGCAACAAGGCAGCCTCAGGCAGCCGCCAATCTGCAGCTGGCAGCAAACCGTGGTGCCGGACAACAAGCACCAACTTCAATTCAAGCCGGTAGCGGTCAGCTGGCGATTGAGCAAAGCCGGCCATCCTACTTAGAACAACAGATGTCGCAGGCCGCGGCCTTAGTGGCAGCCGGGCAGTTACAACAGGCCTTGCTTGAGCTTAATTCGCCTGTTTCGGCCAGCGAGTTTCCGGAATATCTGGCGCTTAGGGCTGCGATCCTGCAGCAACAGCAGGACTGGCCGGCTGCGCTCTCGCTATATCAGCAGCTATTAACGGTTGAGCCGGCGCATCCAGGCTGGAACCTGGCGGCCGGAATAGCGGCAGCGCAGCAGGGGCAACAAGCATTGGCCCGGCAGTATTATCAGCAAGCCTGGCTGCAACAGCAGCGGCTGGCACCAGCCAGCCAGCAATTTTTACAACAACAATTGAACCAGATGAACTAACACCATGCAAAAACCAAAACTTAAAATGCGGCTGGGCGATCTGCTGGTTCACGAAAAAATTATCAGTGAACAGCAACTGCTGGAAGCCTTAAAGCGGCAGCAGGAAAGCGGTCGCAAGTTAGGGGCGACGCTGATTGAGCTCAATTTCCTGTCGGAGCAGCAGCTATTACAATTTTTGGCGCAGCAGCTGCAGCTGCCTTTTTTGGATATTGCACAGCGGCGGATTGAAGCGAAGGATGCCCAGCTATTATCCGAAGTCCAGGCGCGCCGCTTTCGGGCGCTGGTGTTGGAAGCCAATGAGCAATCCGTATTACTGGGAATGAGCGATCCGGCGGATCTGACGGCGCTGGATCAGTTATCGCAGTTTCTGGCGCCGCGGGAGATCCGACTGGCGGTAGTGCGGGAAAGCCAGCTAATGCAGGCGTTTGATACCCTGTATCGGCGCACCAAAGATATTGAAAGTTTTGCCACCCAGCTAAAGCAGGAATACGGTGCGGCGCCTGAGCAGGAATTTGCACTGGCCGAGCAGTCGGAAGCCGACAACACCATCTCGCGGTTACTGCAGTCGATTTTTGAAGACGCAGTGCAGGTCCGTGCTTCAGATATCCATATTGAACCGGATGAAAAAGTGCTGCGCATTCGCCAGCGGATTGATGGCGTACTGCAGGAAAATATTCTGAATGAGGTCAGTATCGCGTCAGCACTGGTATTGCGCTTAAAGCTGATGGCCAGTCTCGATATTTCGGAAAAACGCTTGCCGCAGGACGGTCGCTTTCAGATCACGGTAAAGCAACATAAGATTGATGTGCGGATGTCGACCATGCCGGTGCAATATGGCGAGTCGGTGGTTATGCGCTTACTGGATCAATCAGCCGGGGTGCTGACGCTGGAAGATACCGGTATGCCGGAGCAGATGCTGCGCCGGCTCAGACGCATTATGCAAAGCCCGCATGGTATGTTGCTGGTAACCGGGCCAACCGGCTCCGGTAAAACCACTACTTTGTATGGCATGTTAAGTGAACTGAATCAGCCGGGTAGTAAGATTATTACGGTGGAAGATCCGGTGGAATACCGCCTGCCGCGGATTAATCAGGTGCAGGTAAACCCAAAAATTGATTTAAGTTTTAGCAAGGTACTCAGGACCACGCTGCGGCAAGACCCGGACATTATTATGGTGGGCGAGATGCGCGATCAGGAAACGGCCGAAATGGGCCTGCGTGGCGCTTTAACCGGTCACCTAGTGTTGTCTACCCTGCATACTAATGATGCGGTAACCAGTACGCTACGCTTAATTGATATGGGCGCCGCGCCTTATCTGGTGGCGAGTGCACTACGCGCAATTATTGCACAGCGCCTGGTTCGCCGGCTGTGTGAATACTGTAAAACCCCATATCAACCCGATGAGATGGAGCAAAACTGGCTGCGCCATCATAAAATTCCGGAAGGCACGCCTTTCTGGCATGGCCCCGGTTGTCAGTCCTGCAATAATACCGGTTACAAGGGGCGGCTCGGGGTGT
The DNA here is from genome assembly GCF_025377695.1 of Alishewanella sp. BS5-314. NCBI lineage: Bacteria > Pseudomonadati > Pseudomonadota > Gammaproteobacteria > Alteromonadales > Alteromonadaceae > Alishewanella > Alishewanella sp. BS5-314. Next base: position 1,217,351 of record NZ_JACEHJ010000002.1, on the reverse strand, counting down.
TTGAACTGCTGGTACTGACTAAGCCGCTGGCTGATGCACTGAGACGAAACGATGCTGAGGCCTTTACCAGCCTGGCGTACCACAGCGAGGGTTTTGTCAGCCTGGGACTGATGGCGCTGGACTACGCCCGTAAAGGCGTGACCAGCCTGGAAGAGGTGATGAAGGTGTCGGAATATCTGGAGTCAGACCCGCAAAGCGCCTTTAGTGCGCTGTTAGCAGAGAGTTAAGCCGATGCCCGGTTTTCAGTATAGCGCCCGTGATTTAAAAGGGCAGCCGGTAGCGGGGCAGTTAGAGGCTGCGGATCTGGCCGCGGCGGCCAATACGCTGCGCGAGCGCGGCCTGATCCCTGTTGTGATTAACCCGCTGACAGAGAGCAAGGGCGCAACCTGGTTTAGTTGGCAGGCTAAAGTGGGGCTGGATGAACTGATTATCTTTTCCCGGCAAATGTACTCGCTAAACAAAGCGGGGATCCCGATTATCCGCGCCATTAGCAGCTTACTGGAAAGTGCCCGCTCGGTAGCGATGCAACGGGTGCTGACAGACGTGCTGGAGCAATTGCAAAATGGCCGTAATTTATCCACAGCAATGGCGGCACATCCGCAGGTATTTAACCGGCTGATTATCAGTATGGTGCATGTCGGGGAGAATACCGGCCGGCTGGATGAAGCCTTTATGCAGCTCAGTTTTTATTTTGAGCAGGAGCAGGAAACCCGTAAACAGATCAAACAAGCCAGCCGTTATCCGACCATGGTGCTGATTGCCTTGTTGGTGGCGGTCGTGATTATGAACCTGTTTGTGATCCCGCAATTTGCTGCCATGTTCAGCCGCTTTAATGCGGAACTGCCCTGGTCTACCAAGATCCTACTGGCCAGCTCCGGCTTTTTTACCGCTTACTGGCCCTATTTGTTATTTAGTAGCGTGGTACTGGTTTTCTGGTGGCGACATTATCTGCAAACGGCCGCGGGTAAACTCTGGTGGGGGCGGATAAAGCTGCGCTTGCCGCTGGTTGGCGATATTATTAACCGTGCCACACTGGGGCGCTTTGCCCGCAGTTTTGGCATGATGTTAAAGGCTGGGGTACCTATTACTACTGCGCTAAATCTGGTGGCAGAGGCGGTGGATAACGACCATCTGGGCGAGCTAATTCGCGAGATGCGGCGCAATATTGAACGCGGCGAGAGCCTGTACCGGGTGGCGCAGCAAAGCGGAATCTTTACGCCGCTGGTGCTGCAGATGTTATCGGTAGGCGAGGAAACCGGTCAGATGGATGAAATGCTGACGGAAGTGGCAGGCTTTTATGAGCGGGAAGTGGGCTTTGATTTAAAAAGCCTGACCAGCAAAATCGAACCGATTTTAATTGCGATAGTAGCAGCGATGGTTCTGATTCTGGCACTGGGTATCTTTACCCCAATGTGGGATATGCTGGATGCCTATAAAGGGCGTTAGTATAGTCCGCCAAAGACCCCGGCTGGGTTAAAACTGTACTGGCGCGCACCAAGGTTATCGCGCATAATCAATTAAAAGGGCAGTGGATACACTAAGATGTTAAAGCGTAACGGTTTTACCCTGATTGAAATAGTGATAGTGATCATTATTCTTGGTTTATTGGCCGCCGTAGCCTTACCGCGTTTTATCAGCGCGACCAAGGATGCGGAAGAGGTGTCTATTGAAGCTGTGGCCAGCGCCTTTGCCTCGGCAGTAAGTTTAACCCGTAGCCAGTGGGAGTTGGCAGGGCGTCCCAGCGGGCAGGTATTGTTAGAGGGAACACCAATTTTGGTTAGTCCCAACGGCTACCCAACCGGAGGTGGTTTACCACAAGCCATGACTGCACAGCAGTGTTTACTTGTGCTGGACAGCATTATGCAAAGCCCGCCACGTGCCACCACTTCGGCGAGTATCGAGGATATCCGCCGCGCCCGGCTGTTTGTCCGGGTCGATACCCAGCTATTTGCCCCGGATCACGCCTGCACTTACTATCAAACAGCGGGGTTGGTAGCAGCACCAACTAATCAAATTAATCTGAATGGTTTTGTTTATGTCCCGGCCACCGGTCGGGTAAGTACTTTTATTAATAAGAACTGAGGTATCAGCATGAAACGGCAACAAAGCGGCTTTACGTTAATTGAATTAATTATTGTGATTGTGATTCTGGGGATCCTGGCGATTACAGCAGCTCCGAGGTTTTTTAATTTTGGTTCTGATGCGCGGGCTTCGACGCTAAATGGTTTAAAAGCATCTCTGGATAGCGCTGCGGCGCTAACCTACGGCAAATCTATTATTGCAGGTTCGCAAAATGTTGCTAAAACTGCGGTTACTCCACCTACTGTTACGGTATCTGACGGAGTCACAGTACTTACTCATCTGGGGTACCCTGTTGCGACAAAATCAGCATTACAGCTTGTTGCAGAACTATCAGATTCTGAATGGGATTTTGTTGAGGGTACATCTGATGCTGCTACCCCTCCGGAAAACTCAATTGCTGTGCTTCCTAAAGACTTTACTTTTAGTCAGAATTGTCACGTAGTTTACGCAGAATCTACAGGAAATGGGTCTAAACCTGTGATTGCTGTTACAGCAACTGGTTGCTAACCACGATATTATGATGAGCTCAGGCAGAGGCTTTACACTAGTCGAGCTTATCGTGGTCATTATTATTATCGGGGTACTGGCGATTAGCCTGGTACCCCGTTTTTTTTCAGCTGCAGGTAGCAGTGAATATTTGCTGCGTGAGCAGGCGCTTGCGGTGCTGCGGCGTGCGCAGCAACAGGCGATGCAGTGCACAGCGACTAACCCGGCAATTTGCCCGCCGGTGAGCATCCGACTGGCCGCTGATCGTTTGGGTACGACAACAGCGTGCTTAAACGATGCCAGTCATTTGTGTATCACCGATGGCAGTGTGCAACTCAGTAGCCAGCCTGTAAATTTAACCGAGCTGAACTTTGATAGCTGGGGCCGGCCGGTGCAATGTCAGGCTGCCGGCTGTCAAATTCGGTTGCAGGGCCAGGTTACACTGAGTCTGTGCCTGGAAAGCGAAGGCTTTATCCATCTATGTTAGCCCGTACCGCGTCTTTCACAGCGATAACCCAGGCCCGGCGTAAACAGCAGGGGGTAACGCTGGTTGAGTTAGTGGTTGGCATTACGGTGCTGGCGATAGCGCTTACCCTGATCACCTCGATACTAAGCCCGTTATTTGTACGTAGTACCGATCCCTGGCATCAGGTGCGGGCGGCAGAGCTTGGGCAAAGCCTGCTTAATGAAATTCTGGCGTTAAGTTTTGATGAAAACAGTAACCGCAGCGGCGGCTTACTGCGCTGTGCTGAGGCCGGTGCGCCTGCCTGCACCCCTGTGGGCCAGTTTGGTCCGGATGGCAGCGAGACCCGGCTTAGCTATAACGACGTGGACGATTTTCATGGCTTTGTTGGCAGTGCCGGTGAGCTAAGTTCGTTATTGGGTGAGGAGCTGGCCAGTGTCTATCTGAACTATCAGGTCATGGTGACCGTGAGTTATCCGGCGCCGGAGCAGGTTGGTGGTATCAGTTTACCGGCTTTTAGTGCTAAGCGCATCACAGTGGCAGTGACCACGCCGACAGGTAGCATCCTGCAGTTTAGCGCCTATCGGGGGAATTGGTAATGGCGCGCGGTTTTACGCTGATTGAGCTGGTGGTGGTAATGGTATTGCTGGCGTTGTTAGCGCTTGGTACCAGCCGCTATCTGGGCACCGGTGCCCGCATGTTTAGCGATGCCGCCGAGCGTGAGCAAATTTTAAGTGCCGGGCGTTTTGCTGCCGAGCGGCTGGTGCGTGAGCTACGCCAGGCTGCACCCAATAGTGTGCGGATTGCTACTGCTGCGCCCTGGCATTGCCTGGAGTTTACGCCACTACTTAGTAGCGGCCTGTATCAGCAGGCACCGATAGCGCCGGACAGTGGTAATCAGTTGCTTTTGCTGCACGCCAACTGGCAAGCTAATTTTGTCGGTTTGCCGTTTAGTATTTATCCAAGACAACCGGCCGATATTTATCAGCAGGGTGGGGCGACGATTTTACTTAGCGGCGCGCTGGCGCCGGATAGTGATGCTAACCCCGGTACTCATCAGTTTAATCTTAGTAGCAATCACAGCTTTCCGGCTGGCTCGCCGGAGCAACGCTTTTTTATTCTCGCTGACAGCCCGGTAAGCTTTTGTTATAACGCAATCAGCCGGGAGCTTAGACGTTTTAGTGACTATGCCTTTAATGCGGCGCAGCCCTTACCTCCCGCTGGTGGCGGCGTGCTGATGGCAAAACAGCTGGCTGAGGTGCGTTTTAGCCAGCAAGAAGTATCGCTGACGCGTAATAATGTGGTCAATTTACTACTGCGTTTTGCATCTCAAAGCGGCGATGATTTGTTTTTTAACTATGAGGTGCATCTATACAATGTACCCTAAATCGCACCCTGAATCGCGCCAGCCAACTTATTACCCAGCCACGGCGTCTAAGCAGCGCGGCAGTGCCCTGGTGATTGCCGTTTTTATTATTGTGGTGATGCTGGCGGTGATCCTCAGTTTATCGCGGTTATTGTTAAGCTCATCTGAGTCGCTGGTATATGAAGTGCAGGGCAGCCGGGCATTTTTTGCCGCACAAAGTGGGCTTGAGCTGGCGCTAACCCGGGTGTTTCCGCTCACAGGTGCCGCCAGTTGCAGTGCGCTGAGTTTAAATTTTAGCGATGATGGCCTGCGCGGTTGTCGCGCTGAGGTAAATTGCCAGGCGCTGAGTTTACCCGCCGGTAATGTGGCAACGGTGTTATATCAGCTGAGCAGCACCGGCATCTGTCAGGCAGATAACTTTATCACTAGCCGCGAGCTGGTGTTGGAGGTCAGGCAATGAGGGGGGCACTGTTACGCCTGGTGCTGGTGATCTGGCTGTTGGGGCTGCCAACCCTTGCCTATGCGGTAAATTGTAATGAGATCTGGACTCAGGCAATCCGGCCCAACAGTCCCGTGCCTGGAGGGATTAGTTTTCCGGCAGCTAATCCGAATTTTCCGCAGCCACTGACTAACACCGACTACTATTATGATCAGCCGGGTAGTTATCAAATTCAGAACAGTACGACTCGTACCACCAGCGGCCCGACCAGCCGGCTATTTATTAATGGTGACCTGACTATTGGCGCCAATACGCAGTTAAACAGTGCGGGGCCGCCGGAGAATCTGATTATTGTCGTCAGCGGCAGCCTGGCTATTCAGAATAATGTGCAGATCAATGGTTTTATTTATGCAGCTGGCGCCATTTCTATCGGTAATGATACGGTAATTTCAGGCGGCGTTACCGCCGGTAGCACCATTGCCGCGCCGGGCGCGCTGGTTCAGTTTGAGCAGAACGCGTTAATTCGTTTAAATGGCGGAACTTTCTGTGCTCTGGGGCTGGGGTGTGGCGTTGATAGTTTTAGTGATGCTGCACTGTCTGATAATTGGGTTACAGCGACCAGCAGTGGCAATTTTACTCCGCAAATTGTCAATGGTCGCTTGCGCATGACGCAGGCTGTAACCAATCAGGCAACTTCCGTTACCTATCAGCGGCTCTATCCGGCGCGAGATAACCTGGTGATAGTAGAGTTCGACTATCTGGCCTATGGTGGCAATGGTGCCGATGGTATGGCGGTAGTGTTATCTGACGCCGCTATTACACCTCAACCAGGTGCTTTTGGGGGACCCTTAGGTTACGGTTTTAAGCCCGGGATCCCAGGTTTTGCCGGTGGTTGGCTCGGTTTTGGCCTGGATGAATTTGGTAATTTCTCTAATGAGGGCGGTAGCACGAATGTCGGGCGGCGGCGCCAGGCTGTTGCTGTGCGTGGTTCAGGCAGTGGCACCAGCGGTTACCGATATTTACGCGGCACCTGTAATAATGGCACCGTCAACCCCAACGGCAATTGCCTGAGCCCGGCCGTTGATGGTAATCAGAATAATCCACATCGCTATCGTATTGTGGTTGATTCGCGCAGTGGCAGCAGCACCCTGGTGTCAGTAGAGCGTAATACCGGTTCGGGTTTTACAACGCTGATTGCTCCTTTTGATGCGCAATCTCAAACTGGCCAGGCGCCGGTGCCGGAGAATTTCTTTCTGTCATTGACGGGCTCAACTGGGGGGTCAACCAATATTCATGAGTTAGATAATGTCAGTATCTGTGCCTTACGATCATTGCCAGTGGGACAGCAGATCGATCATTTTGAATTCGATTACAGCAGCACACCGCTGACCTGTAAAGCAGAGAGCTTTACGGTCAGAGCCTGTGCCAACCCAGCCTGTAGTGAATTGGTTACTACGCCGGTTACCGCAACCCTGGCGCCGGCAACGCTGGCGAATGGTGGTTGGGTTGGCGGCAATGTGATTAGCTTTAGCGGGGGATCTACGCAGGTCACTTTGCAAAATCGCACAGCGTCTTCGGTAACGGTAGGGGTGACCAGTTCGCTGCCCGCTACCCGGCCACTGAGTCAAACGCTATGTCGTCGTGGCAACAGTACGCTAACAGCGCAAAATTGTAATGTTCCCTTCGCTGCCAGTGGTTTTATCTTTGATGTCCCTGATGATATTGCTGGTCGGCCGCGCTCGAATATTACATTGTCTGCGGTAAAGCAGGACGATGTGAGCCAGCAGTGTATCCCTGAATTTGCGAATGTCAGCCGTAATATCAGTTTCTGGAGCAGCTATATCAATCCCGGGCCCAGTGGCCGGCCGGTAAGCTTGCCGGTGCAGGTGAATTTGAATGATGTGGGTCTTAGTCAGGCGCAGGCAACGACTATACCGCTGAACTTTAATGCCCAGGGGCGGGCGACCATTAGTGTGAATTACCCGGATGCCGGACAGATGGAGCTCAATGCCCGTTATGTCGGATCTGCTGCAACCAACGATGCCGGCCTGATTATGACCGGATCAGATCGCTTTATTCGTCGCCCGGCGGGGTTGTGTGTCAGAACCACTGCCACATGCAATGCTGCCGACGCCAGTTGTCCGGCCTTTGCGGTGGCGGGAGACCCGTTCCCGCTAACGATCACTGCCCACAGTTGGGGTAATGGCAATCTGAATTATTGCGAAAATCCGATAACGCCTAATTTCGAACGTACCGCCATACCATTGCAGCTCCAGCTTTTGGCTCCCGCAGCAGGTGCGCTGGGTAGTCAGGGGGTGGCGCAGTATAACCATAGCCGTAACAGTCAGGCACAGACGGTGGTGCAGCAGTCTGTCTCCGAGAGTGGGGTATTCCGTTTTGGTACCAGCGCCTTTAGTTATCTGGGGATGGCAGAGCAGGTACCCCAGGCATGGAGTAATAGCACCGGACGTTTTGTGCCTGCTCGTTTTCGTTTATCGGAGTTAGAGCTGCTTCGGACGCCGACGTGTAACGTAAATGATAATTTGTATATGCGACAGAATCTTGCGCTGAGCTATCGCCTGACGGCGTTAAACCGGCAAGGCAATGTCACCACCAATTACCACTCGGGCTTTGTCCGCGCCACCCCGGTATTGGGTGCAGCCAGTTTATCTCCGGCCCAGAATCTGGCGGATCGTTTGCATTTTCAGGCTAACGCTGGCAGCTGGGCAGCGGGATCAGCTTTTTATACTACAGCAAGTCTGGCTGGTGAGTCACAGCTCTGGCTTAACCGGCAAAGCAATGGCCAGCCCGATGGCCCCTATGAAAATACGGTGCTGGCGCTACAGGTGTTGGATGGTGAAAACCCGCAACTCGCTTCAATCGAGAATCCGGATTTTAATGTCCTGATCCCTGGTTGTACCGGTGCCCAGTGTAATAGCCGGCGCCTTGCGACGTATACGCTGCGCTATGGCCGCCTGGCGCTCGATAACGCCTTCGGGCCGGAATTTGACGCCTTACCGCTGGTGTTACGGGCGGAATACTGGCAACAGGGACGCTTTATTACTAATCCGTTTGACCAATGTTCGGTCGTAGAGTCCGGTCGTTTAAGCTGGGTGAGTGGCGATTTTAATCTTGCTGCCAGTGGTGGCAGTACCGTTTTGGCAAATGGCATCAGTTCACCGCTGGCATTACTATTGGCTGCGCCCGGTCAGGCGGGCAGTGCCCGTTATCGTTATCAGGCACCACCCTGGCTAACTTACGATTGGGCACAAAGCGGTAGTTTTAACCAGCATCCGCAAAATGAAGTGATCTTCGGCCGCTACCGCGGCAACCCACGCCAAATCTTCTGGCGCGAACGCTAACTTATCCACAGCACTCCGGTACCGGTCAGAGGTCAGACCGGTACCGGAGTGCTGTGGATAAGTGTTGTGTGATATGGTTTTGCGTGTTTGCAGTTTTGCAGATACACTGAAGTTATCTGGTTTTGCAAGCCGAGGTACGCTTGACTGAGCCGCATCCCCCCGCAGATAGCTTTTTTAATATGGTCGCCACCATTTCGGGCGCTTTTGTCCAGGCGACGGCGGCTGACGTGGACGAAGTGATTAACTCTGCACTAGCGGCTATTGGCCGTTTCTATCAGGCAGATCGCTGCTACTTATTTAAGTTTTCCGCTGATTTAACAACCGCCAGTAATAGCCATGAGTGGTGTGCGCCAGGCGTGAGCCCGCAGCTGGAGCAGTTGCAGCAGTTGCCTTCTGCCGCTTTTGGTGACTGGTATCGGCAATGGACAGCAGGTTTGCCATCGATTCTTTGTGATATCAATAGTTTACCGCATGATTCCGCTGAGTATCAGTTATTAGCTCCGCAAGGGATCCAATCTTTACTGATGTTGCCGCTAAAAAGCCGGGACCGTCTGCTTGGGATGTTTGGTCTTGATATAGTGCGTGGTTTACAACAATGGTCTGCTGAACAAATTGCTGGGCTGCAGCTCATTGCGGGTAATATTTGTAGTGCCTTGATCCGGCAACAAATTGAACATCAAGCCGAGAGCCTGGCTTTTTATGATCCGGTAACCGGGTTGGCAAACCGGCAACTGATGCGGGACAGGATCCTACAGGCGCAGCTGCAAAGTAGCCGCAGCCAACATTACGCGGCTTTACTCTTTATTGATATCGATGATTTTAAAACCCTAAACGACAGTTTGGGATACAACACCGGTGATCGGGTTCTGAAATTGGTCGGGCAGTCGCTGCAGGCGGTGCTGCCGTCCGGTGATACCGTGGGTCGTTTAAACGCTGACGAGTTTCTGATCCTGACCGAAATGCTCTCAACCCAGCGGGCGGCGGCAGTGCAGGAGGTGACAGATTTGGCTGCCGCGCTGCAAGCTGCTGTGGCGCAGAATGTGGCACTAACTCAGTTACGACCGAAGAATACCCTTAGTATAGGCGCGACCTTGTTTTTAGGTGATCAGCTGGATACTGATGTCTTGATCACCCAGGCGGATATGGCAATGCATCAGGTTAAAGCTGTGGGAAACGGTTTGGCGTTTTTTGACGCAGAGATGCAGTTACAAGCCAGCCGGCGTTTGTTATTGGCGCATGAGCTGCGTGAGGCTATCGTCAATGATCAGTTTGAGTTGTACTTTCAGCCACAACTGGTGCATCCGGGTGTGGTAACCGGTGCTGAAGCGTTGTTACGTTGGCGACATCCAACACGTGGCATATTGGGACCCTATGAATTTATTGATTTCGCTGAGGAAAGTGGCCTCATTCTGCCAATAGGGGAGCTGGTATTGCGCAAGGCTTGCCAGCAGTTGGCGCTTTGGCAGCGTCAGGCTGGAACCAGCCGGCTCGAGCTGTCAGTTAATATTAGTGCCCGGCAGTTTCAGCAACCCGATTTTACGGCTCTGGTTATTGAAATCTTGCAGCAAAGCGGTGTTGATGCGACGAGTCTAAAACTAGAGCTTACCGAAAGTATGTTGGTAGATAACTTTGAGCAGGTCGTGGCCAAGATGCAGCAATTACGGGCTTTGGGTATTCGTTTCGCGTTAGACGATTTTGGCACTGGCTATTCGTCTCTGGTTTATCTAAAACGTTTACCGCTGTACCAGCTTAAAATTGATCGCGGTTTTGTCGATGAATTGGTGCAGGACGATAATCAGCAAGCGATAGTGCGTACTATTATCATGCTGGGACAAACGCTTGGTCTGGAAGTATTAGCTGAAGGTGTTGAAACGGAGGCTCAGTTAAAATCACTATTGCAATTAGGATGTTACCATTATCAGGGATACTATTTCGCCCGGCCTCTACCACACTCTGAGTTTGAACACTTTCTACGTCAACATCATGCCGGTTTAGGCTACTAACTTATCCACAGCACTCCGGTACCGGTCAGAGGTCAGACCGGTACCGGAGTGCTGTGGATAAGTTAGCCGGCGATGGTGTGGTAGTGAATCATCTGCTCGCGGATGGCGCCTGACAGGTCTGATTGTAAATGGGGTTCTGCTTCGCTGAATGGCACGCGCAAACCTGTGACCAGATTTATCTGATTACGGCCGTTTACCTTGCTAAGGTATAGCGCCATATCGGCTACCTGAAGTACCCGCTCCCAGTTAAATTGATGCTCTGGCACGCCTGCAAAAGGCAGGTTGATAAAGCCGCCACTGATGGTTACCGGAATCGTCTTACCTTCAAATTCGACTGGTAACTCGGACACTTTTCGCAATAAGGTTTGGCACAGGCTATCAATAGCCGTTTGTTGCGGACGCTGTAGCACCAGTAAAAACTCTTCGCCGCCCCAGCGAATCACCAGTTCATTTTCCTGGCAAAGTGCGCTTAGTCTTTTGCTGATTTCGACTAACACCGCATCGCCGGCGGCGTGGCCGTAATGATCGTTAATATGCTTAAAGAAGTCGATATCAAGCAGCAATAAACTGCAATGTTCAGCCTGAGGCTCCTGGTGGCGTTTTGCCATCTTTTCCTGCATAGCACGGCGGTTAAACAAACCGGTAAGCGGGTCACGGATGGATTGATACTCTAACTGCTTATTCATCTCCCGTAGGCGTAGGTTGGAGCGGCGTACTTTGCGGTATAGTTGCACCAGCATTACCGCAGCGAGTGACATTAACAGGATAAACAGCAAGGTAATGCGTTGTTGTAGCTGCTTATTCTCCAGTAACTGCTGCTGTAGTTCGTTTTGTTGCTGCAGTATCGTAATCCGCTGCGTCTGGGCTTTCATATCATAACGGGTTTGCAGATCGCTGATGCTTTTCTCGCGTTTTTCAGACATGATTTCTTCGCGCAATCGCAGTTGCCACTCCAGTGTGTCGGCGAGTTTTTGATAGTCTTTTAGCTCACGATAAGCGTTGGCGAACCAGGTCAGATAGCCTTCAATTTCTGCTTTATTGCCCTTTTGCTGATAATAAGAAAACGCCTGATGCATTTCTGCCAGTCCTTGCTCGGCATCGTCCTGTATTGCCTTAATATAGCCGAGGTTAAAACGGATAATCTGTTCATTATCAGGATCGTTTAATGGTAGAACTTCGGTAAGCGCCTGAGTGAGTACCTGACGTGCTGACGGGTAATCTTTATGCTCAATATAGATAGAGCCGAGATTATTGAGAAAAGTCAGCGCCAGCAGCTGATTATTTTGCTGGCGGGCACCCTCAAGCCCCTGCTTATTAATAGCCTCCGCCGCGGTATAATCTTTTTGACCAGCTAACACATACCCCAGCGATAAATATAAGTCAGGTAGGATCTGCGTCTGATTTTGCTGTTTGGCCTCGCTAACCAGCTCTTCCATTAGCTGGCGGGCACGTTGCCAGTTTTGCAACTCTGAGTGAACCAGGGCTATTTGCAGATTCAAGTAACTGCGGCGGGTTAGGGTGCGCTCATCATTAGTTGTCATTAAGGCCACCAGTGCTGCATCATAATGCACCAGCGCCTTATCATACTGACCGTCGATGCGGTATAAACGCCCTAACAGAGCATGCACCCAATAAAGTACCCGTGGGTTTCGGGCATCCGCAAGCAATTCACTTAGGCTATCAGCCAAAAGATAGGCTTCATTTAGTTGATTCCGTTGGATATGTACTTCTAATTCCGCTGCAATAATCTCGGCTAGCGCATTAGCACCCGGCTGCTGTTGTTTTATCGCCAGTAAATCATCCAAGGCTTGCTGTGTCTGTGGTTCCTGGCGTTGATACAAAAAGTTGAATAACAGATAGGTTTGGGCTCGTACCCGCGTTTCTAAAGGGGTCTGCTCATTCATTGAGCTGAGGATTGCCTGAATTTGTCTGACAGCGACATCGGCATCAAAAGATTGCTGTGCTAAATACTGGTCAAGCTGAGCCTCCAGAACGGGATCGGTTCCGGGGGGAGGATTGTCTGCCTGGGTATTGAAGCTAAAGCTTAAACACAGAAGCAGCAGAAAGAATAACGCCGGCTTTAACATAGTTATAATAGTGCCGTAAACAGCAGATTTATCTGATATTTGTAACGAAATTTTACGCCAAAGTCTAGGTTGTCAAAAAATATACTTTCAAATCGCGTATAATTGGCAACAATATTTGTGCATCAGGCCCGAATTGATGGATGTAACGGAACAGCTATGACCACCCTCGAATACTTATTAATTATGTTTATGCTGGTCGCAGCCAGTGCCTTTTTTTCTATTTCAGAGATTGCGCTGGCGGCTTCGCGCAAAATGCGGCTGCGGATGTTAGCGACTGAAGGGGACCAGCGGGCAGAAAAAGTGCTGCAGTTACAGGATCATCCCGGAAATTTTTTTACTGTGGTGCAGATTGGTCTGAACGCCGTGGCGATCCTTGGCGGTATTCTTGGTGAATCGGCCTTTACCCCCTATTTCGCGGCGTTGTTAGGGTTGCTTAGTGCCGAAGCCTGGGTGCAGCCTGCAGCCTTTACGCTCTCGGTCTTTTTCGTAACCTCACTGTTTATTCTGTTTGCTGATCTGATGCCCAAACGGCTAGCGATGATTGCACCGGAGCAGATCGCACTGCGTATTGTGTCTCCGATGTTATTGCTGGTGATGTTGCTACGGCCTTTTGTTTGGTTATTTAATGGTTTGGCCAATCTGTTTTTCAGTTTATTTAAAGTACCGACCATGCGTAAAGATGACATCACCCCGGATGATATTCTGGCGATGATGGAAGCGGGCGCACAGGCCGGAGTGTTACAACAGCACGAGCATCAGCTACTGGAAAACGTCTTTGATATGGAATCGCGTACTGTGACCTCAGCGATGACGGCGCGGGAAAGTCTGATTTTCTTTACCAAAGATGAGTCACAAGACAATATTAAATTGAAAATTGCTGAGCATCCGCATGCCAAGTTTTTAGTCTGTGACAAAGTTCTGGATCAGGTTGTCGGTTATGTTGATACCCGGGATATTCTGATGCAGGTATTACACAATCAGCCGATCTCACTTAGCAAAGATGGCATAGTCCGGGCACCCTTAATTATTCCTGACACGCTAAGCCTATATGAGGCGCTGGAGCATTTTAAATCGGCCGGTATTGATTTTGCGATTATCTTAAATGAGTACGCGCTGGTGGTGGGCATTATTACGCTAAAAGATGTGATGAGTATTGTGATGGGGGAGCTGGTCAGTTCTGAGGAAGAGCAAATTGTCGCCCGTGACAATAACTCCTGGCTGGTGGAAGGTTTAACCCCACTGGCGGATGTGATGCGGGTACTGGATATCGACAGTTTTCCGGATGCAGAAAACTACGAGACCATCGCCGGTTTTATGATGTATAGCCTGCGTAAGATCCCGAAACGGACTGACTTCGTGTTGCATGGTGGTTATAAGTTTGAAGTGGTCGACATTGATAGTTATAAAATCGACCAGTTGCTGGTTACCCGCATCGAGTCTTTGCCAGCGGCCAGAGCCGAATAGGGCTGGTGAGCAGGCCCTCGATACTGAACGAGGGCCTGCTTGTTCAAGTTAGCTTTTCGACTGTTCTGCTTGCTCGGGTTGCTTAAAGCTTTCCAGCATCTGTTCCCGGAATTTCTGTAATCCCTGCATTACCAGTTCGTAGGTGCTGTCGACCCCGGCTTTAACCTCGCCTTCAAATACCTGTAAACCTTGAAGAATATTAATCGCATCGGCAAAGCCTTTTTCGATCCCTTTGCCAATAATGTCCATAAAATCATTTAGCTGTTGCTCTTGATCAGCTGATGGCCGCTGTTGCTGGTAAAGAGTAAACAAGCTGGTGGCAAAACCGACGATGCGCCCTGCGGTTGCTTCTGGCGAGGTGTCGATGCCAGAGTCATAAATTTTTTGCGCCGCATTACTACCGAAAATCGGTTCCAGTTCTTTGTTAATGCCTTCCAGCGCGGTTTTATAAAGCAAGCTAAGCGATTTGTTACCGCTTTGCAGCGCAACCTTCTCGTTGGCTTGCATAATGGATTGGTTAAGCACATCTTTACCCGTTTTCTGCAGCATCTGGCTGTAGTTTTCCTGAGCCTTTGCGTTCGCTGTAGCCGGTAATTCGGTCTTATAACCACTGGGCCGACTGGCGTTTACTGCGGCATCTGGTTTAATGGTACTCATCTGGGCGCTCCTGTTACATTTTGGCCTTAACGGGTTAACGGCTGCCTGTGATTAAACTTTAGCTTTTTTTTGCTGATTTTTTGCGCTGTGGCAATAAAAAAAGGGAGCATGACTAGCTCCCTCTTTTTATTGCTGCTTAATCAGCGTTACCCGGCACTTTTGCTGGTAATGCTATCCAGGCCATGACCTGTAGGCCCTTGTTCGGTGCGCCATAGTTTATAAGAGAAATATAAGCCCAGTGACGCCAGTGCCGTGTATAGCCACATACCCGGAGTATAGCCAGCAATATTTTCTGGCCCGGCCAAAAAGCGATCGTTTAAGAACCCGATAGTCAGCGGCACTATTGCCCAGCCAATTTGCTGACAGAACGTCATCAGCGCATAAGCAGAACCCAGGCGGCGGCCATCGACGATGTAAGCAACAGAAGGCCACATTACCGCCGGGATCAATGAGAAAACGATCCCCAGTACTGTAATCACTAACAGTAAGGTCAATGGCACAATAGCACTGCCAATAAACGGAATACTAATACCAACCAGCGGGCCGGCTGGTGCATAGGTGACAATTAAGAACAGTGGCAACAACACCAGTGAGCCGGCAGCCATAAAGAGCGCGCGCTTACCAATACGGTCTACCCACAGACCAAATAGTGGCGTGGCGATAATGGCGGAGACTGGCAGAATGCTGCTTAATATGCCGGCAGCTTCGCGGTCGAGGCCATGCGCTTGTTGAAAGTAGTCGATGGCAAAGCTGCGAAACGGAAAGACGGTGGCGTAAAACACGACGCACAGCGCGACCACATACCAGTAAGAGGCACTAAAACTGTACAGGCCTTTAAATTCCAGTTTTTCGTTATTTTCCGCTACACCCAGGCTATAACGGCCTTCGGCGCGGCGCTCTAAAATCCAGTACAGGATAGCGGCACTTACCGAGATACCGGCTACCGCAGTGGCCAGCCATAATGGATCTTGCCAGTTGGCATACAGCGGGCTGGCAAAACCGGTCGACCAATCGGCGGCAGTAGAGCCTAAACGGGCAATCGACAAGTTAATACCAAAGGCAAAGCTCAGTTCCTTACCTTTAAACCATTTTGCCAGTACTGTGGTAGCCGCCACAATCAGCGGTTCTGCTCCCAGGCCCAGTAAGAAACGGCCGGCCAGCATCATTTCAAAGTTTGGGCTCCAGGCAGTTACGACAGCCGCAAATAAGCAAATGAGCGCGAATAGTGTAATAGCCCTTTTGGTGCCCCAGCGGTCAATCAGATAGCCACCGGCCAGTAATACCAGCAGCGCAGCGACGTTATAGGCGGTAGAAAGCCAACCAATTTGTTGATAACTAAAGCCGCGCTGTTCGCGCAGTAAGTCAACAATAGGCCATAAGGAGTCATAGATATAGTAGTTACCAAACATCGCCAGGCTGACAAACAGCAACACCATCCAGCGATAGAAGGGTGTGGGCGGGGGTAAGTCCCGCCAGGATGCATCATGCATAAAGTCATTTCTCGTTATTAGTATATAAAGGTAAAAAGGGGCCAGATCTGCCGATCTCACCCCATTCTTGACCTGATAACTGTACCCGAGCTGACAGCCAGCTGCAAGCGAGCTTCGGGGTCAGATACCGAAGCCCAAACAATTTTGAAATACTAATGCCCTGTCTTTGCTTTCTTTGCTTCGGTATCTGACCCCGAAGCGCGGGGATAATCGGTATAGCCTTTGGCATCGTGGGTGTAGAAGGTGGCAACATCGGGCTGGGCCAATGGCAGGCCTTGTGCCAGCCGCTCGACCAGATCCGGGTTAGCGATAAAGGCACTGCCAAAAGCTACCGCATCGGCTTTGCCAAGGCCAATCACCTGATTGGCTTCGGCCAGATCATAGCCCATATTTACCACCAGTTGCCCCTGATAATAAGCGCGGGTGGCGCTTACGACATCGCCAAATTGCAGGCCGGCAAAGTCGGCGCGCATCAGGTGCAGATAAGCCAGCTTTAATGGGCTTAATGCTTTGGCCAGATAGCTGATCAGGCCAATAGGATCACTGTCTTTGGCACTGTTAAAGCTGTTTAGCGGTGATAAGCGAAGGCCCACCCGATCGGCGCCCCAGACACTGATGACCGCCTGCAGCACTTCCATTAAAAAGCGTGCGCGGTTTTCCAGACTGCCGCCGTAACGGTCAGTGCGATTGTTAATGCCATCTCGCAGGAATTGGTCAATTAAATAGCCATTGGCGCCATGCACTTCTACACCGTCAAAGCCGGCTTGTTTAGCGTAAATCGCTGCCTGACGGAATTGCTCGACCACCTCTGCAATCTCAGCAGTCGGTAATTGCCGCGGCGCGGTGTAGCTTTTTTTACCTTCCGGCGTGTGAGTGTAATCGTCGATGGCGTCGGTGCCGGCTGAAACCGGCACCTTGCCGTTATTTAAGGCCGGGTGGCAGGCGCGGCCACCGTGCCAAAGCTGCAGAAAAATCTTACCATCTTGCGCATGTACAGCCTGAGTAACCTGCCGCCAGGCATTGGCATGCGCGGCCGAGTAAATGCCCGGTTCGCGGTAAAATGCAGAGTTGCCTTCCGCAATCATGGTGGCTTCTGCGATTAATAAACCGGCACTGGCACGCTGGGCATAATGCTCGGCCATCAGTTCGGTGGCGTAGTGGTCCAGGGTAGCGCGGCAGCGGGTTAAGGGTGCCATCAGGATGCGGTTTTTTAGCGCCACAGCGCCCAGTTTTATTGGTGAGAATACGGTATTCATAGCACTCCGGTTAGTTTAGGGTTGTTAATTACAGTCCGGGCTAGATATGGGCGCGGTTGCGGTAAGACCAGTGCAATAAATCCAACTAATCTTTCGATTTTCTGCACTTTTTAGCCTGGACTGGGTTTTAAGTCGATATTGGCGCTAACTTTGCCATTACGCATCCGATGGCGCCCGGGATCGGTTACAATAAGGCTCTGAGTAGAAACAGGATCACCGGCTTTGATTGAATATAAATCGGCAGCGTTTTATCGCAGTGCATTGGCGCTTTGTGTGGCCGCCGCTGCGGTATTTGCCAATTTGCATCTGATGCAACCGCTCTTGCCGGAGTTGAGCCGACAGTTTCAGCTCTCGGCGTTAACGGTAAGCTGGGTCTATACCATAGGTACTCTGTGTCTGGGCTTGTCGTTACTGGTGTATGCGGCGCTATCCGATGCCTGGGGGCGTAAAAAACTGCTGTTAATCACCCTGGTTGGCATGACGCTCAGTACGCTGGTCCTCAGTCAGGTTTCGTCATTTCAGGCGTTGCTGTTTTGGCGTGCGGTGCAGGGGCTTTTTCTCGGTGGCCTGCCGGCTATTGCCATTGCCTGGATGGGCGAAGAGTACAGCAAACCCGCGCTGGTCAGTGCGGTTGGGCTTTATATCAGTGCCAATTCGCTGGGCGGTATCAGCGGCCGTTTATTATCGGGGGCCATGGCCGACCTTGGCCACTGGCAGTGGGTGTTCTATCCAATGACGCTGCTGGGTTTACTGAGTTGCTGGCTGGTATGGCGTTATTTACCCGCCTCGTTACAATTTCAGCGCCAACCATTCCGGCTGAAACAAGCCTTAAGTGATAACCTGTTTCATCTGCGCCAGCCGTTGCTATTGTTGGTGTACTTGATTGGTGGCCTGAATTTTCTGGTGTTTTTAAATCAATATACCTATATCGCTTTCGTGCTGGCGGCGGCACCGTTTTCCCTGAGTAGTAGTTTGATTGGCTTGCTGTTTGTCACCTATTTAACCGGCACTGTCGGCTCAGCATTATCGGCAAAAATTGCGGCGCGCTTGTCTGCACCCGGCGCCATGGCGGCCGGTATTCTGATTATGATGCTGGGGTCGGTCATTACCCTGGGGCAAAGCTTAGTGCTGATTGGCGCAGGCTTTTTTATCAGTGCCTTTGGCTTCTTTTTATGTCACTCACTGGCCAGTAGCTGGGTTAGTCAACATGCGCTCCGTGCTAAGGCCAGCGCCAGTGCGCTTTATCTGGTGTTTTACTATCTGGGCGCCAGCTCGGGGACTTTATATCTGCAGCCGTTCTGGCAGGCAGGGCAGTGGTTGGGCGTGGTGAAAGGCTCGCTGTTAATGTATGGCCTGACGTTATTACTTTGTCTGCTGCTATGGCGACTTAAGCGGCAACACTCAGCTACAGCGATGCCAGCTCGGCAGCACTAAGCGGTCGCAGCTCGCCTGCTTCTAAGCTGCCAAGCGCCAGATCGCCAATAGCCACCCGGCACAGATCCTGTACCCGATAACCAAGCTCGCGACACATATAACGAATTTGCCGGTTCTGGCCTTCATATAAGATAACTTCAAATTGGCTTGTGCCAAGCGGCCGCGCCTGGCAGGGCTGGGCCTGGTAGCGATGCGGCCCGACTTGCCAACTGATACCTGCTGCAAAACGAGCACTGAGATCTGCCGCAAGAGGTTTATCCACCTCAACCCAATAGGTTTTGGCGTGTTTGGCACCCGGATGTAATAACCTTTGGGTTAGGGCACCGTCATTGGTTAGTAGCAGCAGGCCGCGCGAGTCCTTATCCAGCCGGCCAACCGGGTAGAGCCTGGCAGGTAAATCGCGAAGTACCGCCGCGATACTGGCCGGATCTTCGGGTCGGATATTGCAGTCAATACCCACAGGTTTATGGTACAGGTAATAGCTTAGCTTGGCCGGGGTAGGCAAGGGCTTGCCATCGACACAGATGGTGCTGGCATCGGACAGGTGCAGGGTATGGCTGGCCGGTTGGCCATTGATGCTTACCCGGCCGGCCGTGATTAACCGGCTGGCTGCCCGGCGCGAACATAAACCACTTTGTGCAATCAGCAGCGCCAGGCGTTTGCCATCTGCTGAGGTTGCACTGCCCGTTGCTGCGGCGTCGAATTCATTATTCTGCAAGCTATTCGTCATAAAACTGCCATGCTGCTACCGGATAATAGCAGCCGTTATACCTTCCTTCCTGGATATTACTCTGCGATTGAGTGCTGGGGGCCTTTGGCCCCCGCTTTTTTTTGCGAAGTCAGTTACTGACTAACGAGTCTGGTTGGATAACGCTGAAAAATCAGATTGACGGTATCGTTGATCGCCTGCTGCGGTTGCTGCATAGCTTTGTTGGATAGCCGACCTTCCAGCATCCCCTGCCAGATCACTCTATTGGCTGAGGCATCAATCACTTCGATTAATACTGACCCCACTTTATAGTCGACCTTTTCTACGCCGCCATAGAGCGGAAAGCCAACACTAAAAGCGCTGTTGCGGCCAAAAAAGCCAAAGCCGGTGTTAACACTAAAAGGCGAGCTGCGCACATCCTGGCGGTTTTCAACATTGGTCAGGTAGTTCACCAGTAACTGCGGTGCGGTCTCGTCCAGCGTGTAACCCAGGGCGGTCATTTCACGGCTGATAGCAGTTTTAAAATGTTGTTCCAGCAGCGGATCATAGGCTGGCTTGGCGGCCTCTTCGCCTTCTGCCGGCGCTGCCTGATAAAAGGCAAAGCGCTGGTACTGGCTGAAATTGACGCTACGATCATAATCGATATTGGCCTGACGCGGACTGCTGGCGCAGGCAACCAGCAACAAACTGGCACAAAGTAACAAGGCGGTTGGCAACAATTTCATGATAGGACCCCCGGTAATACAGCCTTTGGCTATTGAACGGCCTTTGGTCTGCTGCAGATCAATCTGGTAGCAGTGTACCTGAATTTGACTGCTATCGATAAGAATAGTTTAGTAGCGATAGTATAGTAAAAGGGCGTGAACGCCCGCTGAAAGCCAGCGGGCAATAAGATGGCAGAACGCCTTAGAATTGATAGTTAAACTGCACACCCAGCACATGGGCTTTGTTGCGGTAGTTTGCCTGCAGGTTGGCCTGATTCAGCCGGTTATCGGCAACACCATACTCAAATTCATTAATGGCGACATCATCCATAAACATATAGCCGTAGGCCAGATCCAACGTGCTCTGGGCAGAGAGCCGGGTGGTTAAACCTGTGGTTAACCAGATCCGATCTGAGGTTGGGATCCGTGCTGTTTTGTGAACTGTGTGGATCGGGTTTTCGTCATAGGCGATACCGGCACGTAACGTTAAATCAGCCTGATACTGATAAGTTGCGCCGAGCGAAAAGGACCAGGTATCGTGCCAGTATTCCGGGATATAGCCAATGTAACCCGTGCCACCTAACTGGGCACCGGTACTGAGGGAGATACTGGGGTTGGCATCTTTGCTGACGATATCGATACTTTTAAATACACTCCAGCCAGTCCACAGCACGCTACCCTGTACACTGAATTTGGCATTAAGTTGCTGATCCAGACTAAAGGTCAGGGTCGCAGGTGTGGTCAGCGCCAGTTTACTGCGTTCCGTAAGCAAGTCGCGGGCAGCAAAACGCCCGGTACTAGCATCCACCAGGGGCAGGCCCGGAGCAACGCTGATAAGCCCAGGTGTATTGCCTGCCGTGGCTGCCGTAATAGGAGTATTGGTAATTTCGGAGTCGCCACTTAGGGTATAACGGACCGCAGAATGGTAAATCAGCGCCAGCCGGGTACCGCTTAGCGGCTCGGCATGCAGTGCCAGTGTATATCCCAGACTAACGTCACTGCCTGTGACTTCATAATGACTATCACAGAAGGCGGCGTTAGACAGATCGCGCCCGGCCAGCTGCGCAATACCGCTACCCAGCTCACATAAACCTGAGTGATCTTTGTACTTGGATAAGGTGCCTTCAGCGCGGTTCAGACTGATGGCGCCACCAACGGAGAGCCAGTCAGTTAATTTGTAACCGAGCGCCGGTTGCAGACTTACGATCTGAACGGCCGTTTCATCGGCAAAATAGCGGCCAACCCAGTCTTGCTGGTAGTTAGATGACAGGCCAAAGGGCACATAAAAGCCGAGGCCCCAGCTTAAATCGTCGTTCAGTTGTTGACTATAAAAGGCAAAAGGCACCACTTCGGTTAGCAATACCTTACCGTGATCCCGGCCTGTCACCTCCAGGCCGCGGGCATTTACCGCCTGGGCATCGCTGTAGCGGGTACGGGCATGGATCAGGTTTAAGCCACCGGATAAATGCTCGCCCTTAAGCTCGGTTAAGGCAGCAGGGTTGGAATAAACCAATGTCGCATCAGTAATTTGTGCACCGCGACCGGCATAGGCATTGCCCATGCTACTGACAGACTGCTCCAGTAATTTATAACCTTCCGCCTGCACAGTCAGGCTACTCAGTGCCACTAAAACGGCAGTGGCGACCGAGGTTTTTCTTAGCATAAGTTGTACACCTTGTTGGGACAAAAGGTGCGCAGTATAGAACGATTATTATTTAGAGTACAGACTCTAACGCTGGCTTGCGATGAGCTGATCTGATCTGTACGGCTGTGGCAGCGCCCACGACGAATAAACGGATTTTGCCTAAAAGGTGGTGTGTTTTACTATTTTTTGGTGTTTCAATTGTCGTGATTTGTAACAATTTAAAGCTAAGTAGCTGATCTTAAATCTATTAAACTATTGGCATAGTGGCTGCAATTTAGAAAGCGTCAGATTAACAGTAACGGGTTGAAATCAACCCTTTATGCAAGGAACACGAAAATGAAAACGATAATGCCGCTTGCGGCCGCCGTGCTGTGCAGTACCTTAGTCTTAACCGGTTGTAATAAGGCGCAAAGTAGTATTAATGCGACTGCTGCGACTGAAGTCGCAGTGCCGGTAGAAATTTCTGTGGCGAAGAATGGCGCCATCAGCAGTAGCTACCGTACTACCACCACCTTAACGGCCCGTGCTGAAGCCGAAGTGATGGCGAAAAGCAGTGGGCTGGTGCAGAAAATCCTGGTTGAAGAAGGCGATCAGGTACAGGCCGGACAATTACTGGCGGTGCTGGAAAATGAGCGGCAGCGTCACCAACTGGCGAAAGAGCGGGCGGAATTAGGTCGCTTAAGTTCAGAGCTGACCCGGATGACGGAAATGCATCAGCGCCAGTTGGTCAGTGCCGATCTGTATGAAAAATTAAAATGGCAGGTTGCGGCAATGCAGGCTGCAGTTGAGCTGGCAGAGCTGAATTTGCGGGAAACCGAAATTCGTGCGCCGATAGCTGGTGTCGTAGCCCGTCGTTATGTTAAGGCCGGCCAACTGATCAGCCAGTTAACGCCGAATTCGTTATTTCATCTGGTTAGCGAAACCGAGCTCGAAGCCGTTGTGCATTTACCTGAGCAGCAAGTGCTGCAAGCACAAGCCGGACAACAGGCGGTGCTGAGCTTTGCCGGTGTGCCGGAAGTTAAGGCGGCGGTAAGCCGGGTTGCGCCGGTGGTGGATGCCAGCTCAGGCACAGTGCGTACCACCTTGTTAATTGACAACAGCGCGCGCCAGTTAAAAGCCGGGATGTTTAGCCAGGTAGAAATTAAATTTGATACCCGTGACAACGCGTTATTGGTGCCAAAGCGGGCACTGCTGACACTGGATAATTTGCCGGGTGTACTGGTACTGGATGCCGAGAGCCGTATTGTGCGCCGGCCGGTGACCCTGGGCTACACTGCCGATAACGTAGTGGAAATTATCAGCGGCGTCGAAGCCGGAGAGCAGGTCGTGGTGGCAGGGCATGCTGCGTTAAAAGAGCAAAGCCTGGTCAAAGTCGTATCTGAGCGCGAATTCTGACAGGGACGAGAAGATGAAACTAGTAGAAACTGCCGTGGCCCGTCCGGTCACGGTCTGGATGTTCACGCTTGCCATCCTGCTGTTTGGGATGGTGTCAGTAGGTCGGTTAGCGGTTAATTTGTTACCTGACTTGTCTTATCCCAGTTTAACGGTGCGCACCACCTACGTCGGTGCCGCACCGGCCGAAGTGGAGCAACTGGTTAGTAAGCCGGTAGAAGAAGCACTCGGTATCGTCAAAGGCGTGCGTAAAGTCACCTCGGTCTCCCGTGCCGGTCGCTCTGACGTAGTGCTGGAATTTGACTGGGGCACTGACATGGATCTGGCCTTGCTGGAAGTGCGGGAAAAGCTCGATGTCCTGTTCCTGCCGCTGGATGTCGAAAAGCCGTTGTTACTGCGCTTTAACCCTAATTTAGATCCGGTAGTACGCTTATCGCTGTCCAAGCCGGAGATGAACCAGGCTGACTTAGTGGCAATGCGCACTTTCGCCGAAGAAGAATTCCGCCGCAAACTGGAGTCCTTTCCGGGTATTGCCGCCGTGCGGCCCGATGGCGGTTTAACTCAGGAGATCCAAATCCTGGTCGACCCGCAAAAACTCAGCCAGCTGCAGCTGGATATCAGCCTGATCACCCAGCGTTTAAAAGCCGAAAATATCAACCTGGCCGGTGGCCGGCTGGAAACTCCGGCTTATGATTATCTGGTGCGGACGATCAATCAGTTTGCCAATTTAACGGAAATTGAAAATCTGTATCTGGCCACCGTTGGTAACAGTCAGATCCGGTTAAAGGATGTGGCACAGGTCAAGGATGCCTTTGCCGATCGGCAGAGTATCAGCTATATCAATGGCGCTCAGGGCATTGAACTGGCGATCTATAAAGAAGGCGATGCCAATACGGTAAAGGTCGCCGAAGGCTTGTTATCCCGTCTCGACGAATTGAAAAAGATGCTGCCAGCCGGTTATCAGCTGGATGTGCTCTATGATCAGTCGCAATTTATTAAACAGGCGATCAGCGACGTGAAATCGGCCGGTATTATCGGCGGTATCCTGGCGATGCTGGTGCTGTATCTGTTCTTACGTAACGTCTGGGCGACGGTCATTATCTCGGTATCGATCCCGGTGTCAGTGATCGCCACCTTTAATCTGATGTACGGTCAGGATATTACGCTAAATATGATGAGTCTGGGTGGTATTGCGCTGGCAGTTGGCTTGCTGGTGGATAATGCCATCGTGGTACTGGAGAATATTGCCCGCTATAAAGAGCAGGGCATGCCGGCGAAAGACGCGGCGCGTAAGGGCGCCGGTGAAGTATCGATGGCGATCACGGCCTCCACCCTGACCACCGTAGCCGTATTTTTCCCGCTGGTATTTGTCGAAGGCATTGCCGGCCAGCTGTTTCGCGATCAGGCGCTGACGGTGACCTTTGCCTTGTTAGTCTCTTTGGTTGTCGCGTTAACCCTGATCCCAACCATGGCCGCGCGCTCCTGGCAAAAAGGCGCTGCAGCAACCGAGATCACGCCTTTACCCTCCTTGAAACCCAGCCGCTGGTATCACTGGCCGCTGTTGCCGCTGCGTGCGGCCGGGCGTTTGCTACATCTTTCAGTGCTGGCGCTGCTGACGTTACTAAGCTTGCTGGGCAAAGCCATTGCCAAGGGGGCTTATTGGTTATTCCGACCTGCGGTATTGCTGGTGCAGGGGCTGTTAAAAGCAATTGAAGCGCTCTACCTGCGCTTGCTACGCGCTGCGCTGGCAGCCAAAACGCTGACCCTGGCTTTAACGCTAACCGCTGCGGCGCTGTGTTTTAGTCTGTTGCCGCGCCTGGGCGCGGATGTGATCCCGCAGCTGAGTCAGGGCGAGTTCTATGTCGATGTGCAATTACCGGTCGGGACAGCTATTGAGCAAACCGATACCTTGTTAAAGCAATTATCCGGGCAACTGAAGCAGTATCCGGTGGTAGAACGCAGCTATGGTTTAGCCGGTACCGGTGTCCAAATGTCAGTGGATCCGGCGATCGGCGGCAGCCATTGGGGCCGCCTGCATGTGGTGATGGCAGAGCATAGCAATGCTGACGATGAAGCCCTGGTGCAGGAAGAATTACGCCGCACCCTGGCATTGTTGCCAGGGGTAACGAGCCGCTTTGACCGGCCGCAATTGTTTAGTTTCAGTACACCGCTGGAAATTGAGATCAGTGGCTATGATTTGGCCCAGCTGTCTGAGTCTGCTGAACGGCTGGTTAATTTGCTGGAGGCGGATAATCGCTTTACCGATATTAAATCCAGCCTAAGACCAGGTCAGCCGGAAGTGACCCTGTATTTTGACCATGCCCGCTTATCGCAGCTGGGGATGACGGCGCAGCAGGTCGCGCGCCGCGTTGCCACCTATATCGGTGGTGAAGTGGCCGGTCAGTACTCATTGCATGACCGCAAAATTGATATCCGGGTGCGGCTGGATGAGCAGTACCGTCAACATGAATTGCAGCTGGCCGAGTTGATTATCAATCCTGGTGCAGCCGAACCCTTGCCGTTAAGTGCGGTGGCGCAAATTCGTCGCGAAGTCGGTCCCAGTGAAATTACCCGGGTTGGCCAGCAGCGGGTGGCGTTGGTGACGGCCAACCTGGCTTATGGCGATCTGGAGCAGGCGACCGCTGCCGCCGAAGCCGCACTGGCACAGTTAGTCTTATTACCGGGCCAACAGGCGCTGGTGATGGGGCAAAGTGAAGAGATGGCGCGGGCGTACAGCTCATTAATGTTTGCCTTACTGCTGGCGGTATTCCTGGTCTATCTGGTGATGGCATCGCAGTTTGAAAATCTGCTGCAACCCTTGTTGATCCTGTTTACGGTGCCGCTGGCGGGGGCAGGTGCGGTACTGGGGCTTTGGCTTACCGATACCCGTTTGTCGGTGATCGTGTTTATCGGTTTAATTATGCTGGCCGGGATCGTGGTCAACAATGCCATAGTCCTGATTGACCGTATTAACCAGCTGCGTGCTGAAGGGTTGGCGCTGCAGGAGGCCATTATTGCCTCGGGGCAAAGCCGGTTGCGCCCGGTGTTAATGACCACCCTGACCACAGTACTGGGCTTACTGCCGCTGGCACTGGGCACCGGTGAAGGCAGTGAAATCCGCGCCCCGATGGCGATCACAGTGATCGCCGGTTTAAGTTTGGCCACGTTGTTAACGCTGGTATTTATTCCGGTGCTGTATAGCCTGCAGCGGGATAAGGCTGTGGCAGTAGAGCAGGAGGCAACGCTATGAGCCAACAGCCTTTAGACGATACGCAAACCAGCACCAATCACGCCGGATCGGCAGCGGACGAGCAAAAGCCAATCTGGTTAACCCGGGTGGCACTGCGCCGACCAGTGACCATCTGTATGCTGTTTATCTCCATGTTGTTATTTGGTGGTTTAGCCAGTCGGCTGCTGCCGCTGGAGATGTTTCCTGGCATTGATATCCCGGAGTTGTACGTCAATGTGCCTTATCCGAATGCCACACCAGCTGAAGTGGAGCGGCTGATCACCCGGCCGCTGGAAGAGGCACTGGCGACCGTCAGTGGTATTAAAGAACTGCGTAGCTTCGCCAATGAAAACAGTGGTGATATTTCACTGCAGTTTCGCTGGAGTGAGAATATCAGCAGTAAGAGTCTGGAAGTGCGGGAGCGGCTGGATACGGTGCGCCACTTGTTGCCGGCAGATGTAGAGCGGGTACTGGTATTCCAGTTTAACACCAGCGATATGCCGATATTTCAGTTACGGATCTCCTCTGAGCGCGATCTGGCGATGGCTTATGACTTGCTGGAACAACAAATAAAACGGCCGCTGGAGCGGGTACCCGGTGTTTCTAAAGTTGAGCTTTATGGGGTGGAAAAGCGTCAGGTGATTATCCGCCTGGACCCGGATCGGATGCGGGCGTTACAGGTTGACCCTACGGCATTATTAAATCAGTTACGCGGCAGCAACTTTGCTTTAAGTGCCGGTGAGCTGCGTAACGGCGAGCAAAGTGTGCTGGTAAAACCGCTTGGTGAGTACAAAGAGCTGTCGGAAATTGCCGCCTTGCCGATCCGGCCGGGCCTGCAACTGCGCGAAGTCGCCAGTGTTGAACTGGAGCTGCCAAAACGCGAAGACGGCCGGCATTTAAACCAGACCTATGCAGTGGGGATGAACGTTTATAAAGAGTCTGGCGCGAATCTGGTCGAGGTGGCCAAAGCCGCGATGCAGGTGGTGGCCGCCGCCGATGCCAACCCGGCCTTTAATGGTATCAGCCTGTATGTGATGGACGATCTTGCTGACAATGTCACCAAATCGCTGCGTGACTTGCTGCAAGCCGGTGCTATCGGTGCCTTGCTGTCCTTTATTGTGTTGTATTTATTCCTGCGTCATCTGACGACCACGCTGATTGTGGTGCTGTCGGTGCCGGCGGCAATCGTGATTGCACTGGGTGCCATGTATTTTATGGGCTACAGCCTGAATATTCTCAGTATGATGGGCCTGATGCTGGCGATCGGTATGTTGGTCGATAACGCTGTTGTGGTGACTGAGAGCATTTTCCGCGAGCGGGCACTGGGTGGTGATCTGCGTGCAGCAACCGAGCGTGGCGTAAAACGGGTTGGGCTGGCGGTGCTGGCCGGCACCGCGACCACCGCCATCGTATTTTTACCGAATATTATCGGTGAGAAGATGCAGCTGACCATTTTCCTCGAGCATGTGGCTATCGCCATTTGCTTATGTCTGGCGATCTCGCTGCTGTTATCCCTGACGCTGATCCCTTTGCTGACCACCAAACTTAAGGTACAGCCGGTCAGTGATCCGCAAGGTTCAGCGTTGGATCGCGGCTACCGGCGGCTGCTGACCAAGGTGATGCACTGGCCTAAAACCTCAACGCTGCTGGCGCTGCTGGTATTACTGAGTGCGGCACTGCCTTTTTCACAAATAGGTAGCAGTAATGAAGATGAAGAAGACCGTGGCCGGCTGTTTTTAAACTATAACATCCAGGGCAATTATAACCTGGAAGAGGTGCGCGCTGAGGTGTCAGCGATGGAGGCCTTCTTATATAGCCGCAAAGACGAGTTCTATATCGAGTCGGTATATAGCTATTACCGCTCCGGGCATGCCATTTCGATTATTTTGCTACAAGAACAGGTGCCGGTTGAGCTTAATAGTCTGAAGGAGCAAATTCGCAAGGAATGGCCGCCACTGGTGCGCGCCAGACCGAGTTTTAGCTTTGGTAATGATAACAGCGGGCTGCGCCTGCATTTACTGGGCAACTCGACTGAGCGCTTACTGGAACTGGCTGCTGAGCTGGAGCCGGCATTACAAAGCTTACCGGCTGTAGCAGAGGTACGCTCGGATCTGGCGCGTGGGCAGCAGGAAGTGCAGATTTTGTTTAATCGCCCCGAGCTGGAGCGCTTAGGGCTTTCGGCCAATCAGGTAGCGCAAAGTGTGGCCTTATCGCTTCGGGGCGTGAATCTGCGGACCTATCGCAGCGCCGAGCAGGGAGAGCTGCAGATCCGGCTGATTTATGACGAGCGCATTAGCCGTTCCTTGTCTGAATTAGCCGACTTACCGGTTGCCGTGGTGGCGGGCGTCAGTATTCCGCTGTCGCAGCTGGCTGAGCTAAAAGTGGTGCCAAGGCTGCAGTCGATCCGTCGCTTTAACCGCGAAACCGGTGTTGCCTTGCAGTTGTCACTGCAAAAAGATATCAGTATGGATCAGGCGCGTAAGGAAATTGGTCAACTGATGCAGCAGGTGCAATTGCCGGATGGTTATCGTTGGTCCTATCAGGGCGGCTTTACCCGCCAGAACGAGGAGCAGCAGGTGATGCTGGTGAATATGCTGCTGGCATTAGCGATGATCTATATTGTGATGGCGGCCTTGTTTGAGTCTTTGTTAATGCCCAATGCGGTGATTGGCAGCTTGCTATTCTCCTTTGTTGGTGTGTTCTGGACCTTCTTTATTACCGGCACTGGCCTTGGGGTAATGGGGATGATCGGTATGCTGGTTCTGATGGGCATCGTTGTAAATAACGGCATAGTACTGGTTGATCGTATTAATCAGGATCGGGCGTTAATGCCTGATCTGCCGCTGAAAAACCTGATTATCGAAGCCTGTACCGCACGCTTAAAGCCTATTCTGATGACAGTTGCGACCACCGTCTTGGGGCTGGTACCGCTGGCGCTGGGTGGCACCGCCATTGGTGGTAATGGCCCAAGTTATGCGCCGATGGCGATTGCCATTATTGGTGGCTTGTTGTTCTCCACCCTGACCAGTTTGTTGCTGGTGCCGCTTAATTACTATGGTTTAGTAAAACTGCGCACGGCAACAGGGCGTTTGCTGGCCCGCAGCGGTTTGTGGCAGCGGCGTTTACTGCGCCAAGCTTAATAGCTGTGCCCGGGAATCGCTCCCGGGCACAGGCTTGGCTTTTCTGCAACCAACAGTTATACTGCGCGCCTCTTTAAGGGAGTAATCGGCCGTAAGGCGCCTATATCAACATACTTGTGCCGCATGCATATGGTATAGGCAGCAGGTTCAGCAGCGCTGGCTTGTGTGATGAGACTTAAGACAAGGTACTGACCTAAAGCGGGAGTCAGCCCTTGTCTTTTGTCAATAAGATCCCGCTAGCTGCAGGATATTATGGACGCTTTATTATCTTCTTTTACCGCTGTCGCCATTGCTGAAATCGGTGACAAAACTCAACTTCTCTCCCTGTTTTTAGCTGCGCGTTTTCGCAATAAAACCGCCATTATCGCCGGTATTCTGGTCGCGACCTTATTAAACCATGCGGCATCAGCCTGGTTAGGCGTTTGGGCGGCGCAGTTTATCCCTGCCGGTTGGGGCCCGTGGTTGTTAGGTGGCTCCTTTATCGCTGTGGCGCTATGGCTGCTGATACCGGATAAAGACGATAGCGACGATACTGCGATGCTAAAGTACGGCGCCTTTGTTGCCAGCTGTGTGCTGTTTTTCCTGGCCGAGATTGGCGACAAAACTCAGGTGGCAACGGTGATCCTGGCGGCGGCGTTTGACGATGCGGTCTGGATGGTGATCTGGGGCACGACACTGGGCATGCTAGCCGCCAACGTGCCGGTGGTCTATGCCGGTAGCTGGTTACTGCAAAAAATTTCGCTCGATTGGGCACGGCGCAGCGCCTGTGCAATCTTCATCTTGCTCGGTATCGCTACCATTATCAGCAGCTAACTTATCCACAGCACTCCGGTACCGCTCTGACCAGTTAAGGTGCCTTAAAAAGGCTTCAGGTAGGATTCAGTTCTGTTGGTAATAATCGACAGCAGTATTTAATGGGGAATATTATGCGTAAAATGGTTTTAGTTTTCGCTCTGACCGCAACCAGTGCTGCTGTGTCGGCAACTACAGTTTTAACTGAACAAAATATTGCCCGGCTGGAAGCGGCGTTGCCGGAGCTGGTCGCTATTGAACAGGATAATCCACAAGGGCTAACCAAACTGCGGTTGAAAAAGCATTGTGACTGGCAGCAGCATGCCAGTGATCTGCGCCAACAAGAGCAGGGAAAAGCCTATGTGGCAGAGGTTGATCAGGTTCTGGCAAAACATCAATTAACGGCGCCGCTGTTTTTAGAGTTAACCGCGAAAGGCAGTTGGCCGCTATTGCAATCATTACAACCGGTACAACAACTGACCCGCCAGAGCTTACCCTTTTTACCTGAGTCACAGCGGCGCATCGCAGAGCAGAAAATTCAGCAAACCGAGCAGATGCAACAAGCCATCGGACCTTGTTTGACTGCTGCCGATAAGACTGCCCTAAAGCAATATCAGCAGCGGCTGTTAAAGTTAGCTGCCAGTTTACCGGGTGCCGCGTTTTAACGCCCACCAGGTAAATAAGCTGGCACTGCCAAACATCAGTAAACTGTATACGCTTGGTGCAATCGACATCGCTGAGCTTTGCAGAATACCAGTAGTAATTAGCAGTGCCAGGGTGCCATTTTGTAAGCCTACTTCCAGACAGATGGTCCGCGCTTGTTGTTCGCTATGCAGTAACCAACGTCCCAAACCATAACCCAGAGCCATCGACAGCAGATTTAGTGCCAGCGCCGCCGGGCCGCTTAGTAGCAGATAGTGCCAAAGCGTATCGCCTAAATCATAGGCAATACTGACAATCAGCAGCAGTAATACCAGTACCGAAAAACGGCTGATTTGTGGCTGGGCGCGCTCGGCAAAATGCGGAAACTTCGCTTTGACTAACATGCCGATTATCACTGGGATCACGCCAACGACCAGTAAGGTTAACCAGGTTTTAAGTAGCGGTAATTGCAATAAACTCTCGGCGCCTAAAAACTGTTGCATCGCCCAGGCGGCTAAAAAGGGCAGGGTAAAGGGTGTCACGAAACCGACCAGTGCCGTCAGGGATACTGATAAGCCAACGTCGGCTTTCGATAAATAACTATATAAGTTCGACGTAGTGCCACCCGGACAGAGTGCCAGGATAAATAAGCCGACCGCCAGCTCCCCCTGAAGTTGAAACACCGCAATCACACCAAGCGCCAGCAGCGGCAGTAGTATCAGTTGTGCCACGGCACCGACGAAAAACGCTTTCGGCTGGGTTGCGACTTGGTGAAAATTCTGCGGTCGCAGGCTCATGCCGACACCGGTCATAATAAAAATTAGCGCTAGTGGTAAACCAATCTGAGTCAGAGTTTCGAACATAAGGAGTTAATTTTTATAGCAGAATATCGACTAACCTAACCTGTTGTTCCTTTTAGAGCAACCCCAACTTATCCACCGCACTCCGGTACCGGTCTGAGATCCGAGGTCTGGCCGGTACCGGAGTGCGGTGGATAAGTCAGGGGTGGGGTTCGATGTGGACGATAAGCTGAATGCCGAGTGCTGCGAGTTGCTGCTCGGCCTGGTCTGCCAGTTGATGCGCACGCTCTACGCTCCAGTGGCCGGGTACCAATAAATCTGCCTGAGCAAAGGCTTGGGCAGCAGCAGCGCGGGTTCTGATATTGGTAAACTGCACTTGCGGTCCGCCGATTGTTGCCAGCATTTCACTCAGTTGCGCTACCCGTTCGGCGGGCAGGGCGTTATCCATTAAGCCATTAATGGCTTTATGTAAGATACGGCCACCTTCGCGCAGAATATGCAGTGCGACTAACATCGCCACCAGCGGATCCAGCCAGTTTTGTTCAAAGACCACGGCCAGGGCCACGCCCAATACCACACCGGCTGTGGTCCAGACATCTGTTAGCAGATGTTTGCCATCGCCCTCCAGCGCCGGTGAATGCCAGTGCTTGCCGCCGCGTAGCAATAACATTGCCACGGCCAGATTAATCAGGCTGGCCAGCACAGTAAGCAGGGTACCGATACCCAAAGCATTAATTGGCTGTGGGTTGAGTAAACGCTCGCCGGCCGTGACCAAAATGGCCAGTGCGGCCAGAAAAATCATGCCGCCTTCAAAAGCGGCTGAGAAATACTCAGCTTTACTATGCCCAAAGGGGTGGCCATCATCCGCTGGCCGACGGGCGATCGTCACCATCCATAATGCAAAACCGGCACCCGCAACATTGACCAGTGATTCCATGGCATCTGATAAAAAGCCGACGGAGTCGGTCAGATACCAGGCCAGGGTTTTCAGCGCCATGGTTAAAAAGCCGGCCAATAGTGACAGAGCCAGTAACTGGCGGGGGCGAAGAAGTGGCATGTAAGGCTCCGCTAGATGCGTTAAGTTCAGTGTACGGCGCGTGGCGATTAATGTCAGCTGGCAGCGCGAAGAAATCAGCGCATTCGCCTTTCTACAGCGCAACTTGTATAATACGCGCCCTTGTAACACTCAGGTGCTTGTTTTATGTCCACTGCTACTGCTCCCTTATCCCGTAAATCTGCTCCGGTAGCGCGGATGGCGCCTGAACGCGACCTGTTTTCCTATCCCAAATACTGGGCTGAATGCTTTGGTCCGGCACCTTTTTTACCGATGTCACGCGCCGAGATGGATAAGCTTGGTTGGGACAGCTGTGATGTGATCTTAGTGGTGGGCGATGCCTATGTTGATCACCCGAGCTTTGGTATGGCGGTAGTCGGCCGGATGCTGGAAGCCCAGGGCTACCGCGTAGGCCTGATTTGCCAGCCTGATTGGCACAGCAAAGATGATTTTATGCGCCTGGGTAAGCCGAACCTGTTTTTTGGTGTTTCGGCCGGCAATATGGACTCGATGATTAACCGTTATACCGCCGATAAAAAACTGCGGCACGACGATGCTTACACGCCGGGCGATATTGGCGGCAAGCGGCCGGATCGGGCGGTGACGGTGTATACCCAGCGTTGTAAAGAAGCCTACAAAGAAGTGCCGGTGATTATCGGCGGTATTGAGGCCAGTTTACGCCGCATTGCGCACTATGATTACTGGTCAGAAAAAGTACGGCGCTCGGTTATTTTTGATGCCAAGGCCGATATTTTAATCTACGGCAATGCCGAGCGGCCGCTGGTTGAAGTAGCACATCGTATTGCGTCGGGCATACCTGTTAGCGAAATTCAGGATGTACGTGGCACGGCGGTTATTCGCAAAGAGCCGTTGCCGGGCTGGCGCGGCGTCGATTCCACCGCCATTGATAAAGTCGGTAAAATTGACCCTATCCCGAATCCTTATGGCGCCGATGATGTTGGCTGTAGCAGCTATTCCGAATTTGCCAAAGCCGGTATTGATTTAACCAAGCCCGCTGAGGTCGAAGCGAAGCCAATTATGGTGCAGGCGCCGCGGCAAAAGCCGTGGGAGCAAACGTACGTTAAGTTACCCGCTTTTGAGCAGGTCAGTGTGAATAAGCCGCTGTATGCGCATGCGTCACGGATCTTACATCAGGAAACCAACCCCGGCTGTGCCCGTGCCATTATGCAGCGCCATGGCGATCGGCATATCTGGGTTAATCCGCCGGCCTTTCCACTCAGTACTGCGGAAATGGATCTGGTGTTTGGTTTGCCGTATCAGCGGGTGCCACATCCGGTGTATGGCAAGGCGAAAATTCCCGCCTATGAGATGATTAAAACCTCGGTCAATATTATGCGTGGCTGTTTTGGCGGTTGTTCGTTCTGTTCGATTACCGAGCACGAGGGACGAATTATCCAAAGTCGCTCGAAAGAGTCGATTATGCAGGAGATCAAGGATATTCGCGACAAAGTTCCCGGTTTTACCGGGGTGATCTCCGATCTGGGTGGCCCGACCGCCAATATGTACCGTTTAAACTGTAAAAACCCGAAAGCCGAGCAAACCTGTCGTCGCCCCAGCTGCGTCTATCCGACGATTTGCGAGCATATGGATACCGATCAGAGCCCAACGGTTGAACTGTATCGTGAGGCCCGTAATTTACCGGGCATTAAGAAAGTACTGGTCGCCTCGGGGGTTCGTTACGATTTGGCGGTAGAAGATCCGAATTATGTCAAAGAGTTAGTGCAGCACCATGTCGGGGGCTATTTAAAAATTGCCCCTGAGCATACTGAAGAGGGGCCTTTGTCGAAAATGATGAAGCCGGGCATGGGCGCCTACGATAAATTTAAAGAAATGTTCGACCGCTTTAGTAAAGAAGCCGGTAAAGAGCAGTATCTGATCCCGTATTTTATTGCCTCGCACCCGGGTACCACCGATCTGGATATGATTAATCTGGCGCTGTGGTTAAAGGCGCGCGATTTTAGGTTGGATCAGGTACAGAATTTCTACCCGAGCCCAATGGCCAATGCCACCACCATTTATCATACCGAAATGAATTCGCTGAAAAATATCAATAAAGCGAATACTGAAGTGGTGCCGGTGCCCAAGGGCGAGCGGCAGCGCCGGCTGCATAAAGCGATCCTGCGTTATCATGATCCCAAAGGTTGGCCGATCATTCGCGAAGCGCTGATCCGCTTGAAAATGCAGCACCTGATTGGCCGGGGTAAAGACTGTCTGGTGCCGCCAGAGACGAAAGATGAGCAGCAGCAAAGACCACAGCGCGGTGGTAAGCCGGCATTAACGCGGCACACTGGCTTAAATCCGGCTGCGCAGGCCACAGCAAGGTCAAAGCACAGCACAGCGAACGGCAAAGCAAACGGTAAAGCCAAAGCAGAGCAGGCTGCATCTAAGCCGGCCAGCCAGGCACCGGTAAAAGGTAAGCCTGCAGCAAAAGGTAAACCGGTAGTCAAAGGTAAACCGGCAGCAAAAACCGGCCGTGCCGGCAGCTGAGCAGTGGAAAGCCGGCGGCTGTTCTTTAGTTTGTGTTTTTCGGCGCAGCAGCAACAGCTATTAGCGCCTTATCAGCAGCTGGCGCTGCAAGCTTGTCCCGGCGCCAAAGCGGTAGCGGTGACAAACTTGCACCTGACGTTATTTTTTCTGGGGCAGGTGACGGCTGAGCAACAGCAGCTGTTATTGCAATCAGCAGCAAAGCTTCGTTCTGCTGCATTTGAGCTAGAGCTTGATTATCTGGCGGGTTTTAGGCAGCCAAAAATTCTGTATCTGGCGCCCTCATCGATACCACCAGCCTTACTATTGCTGCAGCAACAGCTGGCGCAGTTTTGTCAGGTACAGGGCTTTACCGAGCCACATGCTGAGTATCGGCCGCATATTACGCTGGCGCGTCAGGCGCTGTTTGAGGGGCAACAGCGCGTCACGCCGCTCAGACTTAAGGTGCGGGAGTTTGCGCTCTATCAATCACGGCGAGAGGGCGAGGTTCTGGAGTACTTGCCATTGCAGCGCTTTAAATTAATCAGTTAAGCAAAGCCTGAGGCCGCTTTCGGTAAAGTGCCGGCAATAACCGGCAAAATGTCATGAAGCGGTCAACAAAAATCAGTACACTTAATGGTTTTCTGCCTGAGTTGCTAAGATCAGGCTAATTTCGATCCGGACCTGATACTTATGAAATTTTTTGTGTTTTTTATCAGCCTGTTGCTACTTGGCTGCCATCAGCCACCAGCCACACCTAATACTAGTGCTGCCAGCACAAATAGTCTGCTGATTATCTCAATTGACGGTCTGCGTCATGACTACCTGAGTTTGCATCAGGCGCCGATGTTAGCCGAACTGGCGGCAGGTGGTGTGCATGTCAAACAATTACAGCCGGTATTTCCAAGTAAAACCTTTCCCAATCATTATTCACTGGTCACTGGTTTACACCCGGAGCGGCACGGTATTGTTGATAACTCGATGTATGATCCTGAGCATCAACGGCATTTTGCGATGAGTATGGCGGATCAGGTAGCAGATGGTTTCTGGTGGCAGGGTGAGCCGATTTGGATCACGGCTGAATTGCAGGGCGTGAAGGCGGCCACTTATTTTTTCCCGGGCTCGGAAGCGGAAATTAAAGGTAAGCGGCCCAGCCACTGGTTTCCCTATGTGCATGAGACGCCAAACCGTGAGCGTACCGAGCAGGTGCTGGCCTGGCTGGCGCTGCCTGAAGCCGAGCGGCCAAGAGTGATCACCTTGTATTTTAGTGATGTGGATAGTGCGGGTCATAACTATGGCCCGCGCTCAAAGCAGGTGGCTCAGGCTCTGGCCGAGGTGGATGCCGAACTGGCTTATCTGGTGCACACGCTGCGTGAACGCGGTCAGGCGGAGCAGGTTAACCTGATCATCAGCTCCGACCATGGTATGGCAGAGGTCGATCAGCGCAAGTATATTATTGCTGATGAGTTGTTTGATGGCAGTTTAACGCAGAATGTTCGCTTTTCACGTGAAATTGTCAGCATTTTCCCGAAAGATGGCCAGGAAGAGTTACTGTATCAGCAAATTGCCGGGCGTTATAACCCAGAACAGATGCGCCTGTACCGCAAGCATGAGTTGCCAGAACGCTTTCAGCATCAACACCATGTCCGCATCGCGCCGATTATTTTGCTGGCGGAGCAGCCCTGGATCTTTGTCCGGCGCAGTTTACTACCCGGTTTAAAGGCTGACCCGTCTTTCCTCAGAGCACGTGGCAGCCATGGTTATGATAATACCGAGCCAGATATGCAGGGAATGCTGATTGCCTATGGACCGGCCTTTAAACAACAGGCGACGGTAGCGCAATTAAGCATGGTCGATTTTTACAATGTGATGGCCAGAGTAGTGGGCCTGACACCGGCGCCTAATCAGGGTGATCCGCGCGCGTTATCGCTGTTATTGCGGGACTAAGCCTGATGCATTGTGCGCACTTTGTTGCAGGCCGTTGTCAGTCCTGCCAATGGCTGGCGATGCCCTATGCCGAGCAGTTGGCATTAAAGCAGCAACAACTGTTGCAGTTAGTCTCTCCTTTGGCGCCGCTGGAGATCCTGGCGCCGGTGGCAAGTCAGCAACAGGCGTGTCGTTATAAAGCCAAGATGGTGGTGCAGGGCAGCTGTGAGGCGCCGCTACTGGGGATCATTAATCAACAGGGGCAGGCAGTTGATCTCGCCGATTGTCCCTTATATCCGCAGGCCTTTGCGGCCGTTTTTGCGGTGATTAAGCAATTGATTAGCCGCGCTCAGCTTACCCCGTACGATATTGCCGAGCGCCGCGGTGAGCTCAAGTATGTGCTGCTGCAGCAAAGTTATCACAGTGGTCACTTTATGCTGCGTCTGGTACTGCGTTCAAAGAACTGTCTGGCGGCGTTGCAAAAGCATTTACCCTGGTTATTGGCGAGCTTACCGGCGTTGTCGGTGGTAAGTGTTAATTTACAGCCCAAGCCGGCAGCGCTGCTGGAAGGGCCGGAAGAAATCCTGTTAACAGAGCAGGCTTTGCTGCGCGAGCAACTTAATCAGGTACCGCTGTATTTAAGCCCGCAGAGTTTTTTTCAGATCAATCCTGAATTGGCTGCCCGGCTCTATGCCACTGCTGCAACCTGGACTGCGGAACTCACGCAACAAGGCGTGCCGATCCGGCACCTCTGGGATCTGTTCTGTGGCGTGGGCGGTTTTGGTTTACATTTGGCCAGCAATCAGATGACACTGACCGGGATTGAAATTGCACCGTCCGCCATTGCCAGTGCCAAGCAGGCCGCGGCTGAGCTGGGGTTGACTCAGGTCGATTTTAGGGCGCTGGACTCCGCTGCTTTTGCCACGGCGGCGGTTAGCCCACCGGATCTCCTGGTCGTGAATCCACCCCGCCGCGGCTTAGGCGTCGAGCTGGTGACGGCGATTAAACAGCTGGCCCCCGCTTATATTATTTATTCCAGCTGCAATGCCAATAGTCTGGCAGCTGACTTGGCCCTGTTGGACAACTATCAGTTACTGCGGGTGCAACTTTTTGATTTATTTGCCCATAGTAGTCATTACGAAGTACTTACCCTGTTACAGCAGCGGGCTAAAACCGCCTGATCCGGTTTTGTAAACCCACTAATCACACACCTTTACCCGCAGTCGGCAGCCTGTGAGCACTCTATGGGTGCTTGCATTTTTAACACCAGCAAATATACTGTATATATGAACAGTATTTTGGTGGTCTATGCACAGCTTACTTGAACAACTGACGCAGCGGCAATGGCTCTGGCAAGGCTCAGCCTTACCTGCTGCCGGTCAGCAGCTAAGTTCCGGTTATGCCGAATTTGACCGGCAACTGGGTGGCTGGCCGGCGTCCGGTTTGCTGGTATTGCAAAGTCAGCCGGCAATTGGCGAGTTGCGTTTACTGTTACCCTTATTCAAACAACTGCAGCAGCAAGGCCTGCTGGGGCTGATTAATCCGCCACAGTTACTCCAGGCTGAGCCGTTGGCGGCAGAGGGGATTAACCCGTCACAGTTGCTGTTGCTTTCCGGTGTCAGTGAAACAGATGCACTCTGGGCTGCAGAGCAGTTATTACAAAGTGGTTTATGTAGCCTGGTCTTGCTCTGGCAGGGGACGCTGGCGCGCAAGGCGGCACGTCGTTTACAGCTGGCAGCTCAGGCGCAGCAGGCGTTAGTGCTGCAACTGACCACGCAACAGCCGGAATTAACACTGCCTTTAGCACTGGCGCTACAGCTACTGCCACAGCCTCAAGGTTTGCAGCTTAAAGTGTTAAAGCGCCGTGCCGGCTGGGCCGGGCAACAATTTTATCTTAACTGGCAACAGGAGTGGCCTGAGCTTTATCCGGTACTGACCCGCAGCCACGCGGCCTTGGCTGAGACCGCCTGAGGGCTTTGTCATGCGCTGGCTTTATCTGTATTTCCCCAGCCTGCAACTTGATCAACTGGCAGTACAATATCCGGCACAACCGATGGCGCTGGCATGTCCGAAACGACATCAATTGCTGGGGGTTAATGCACTGGCAGCGGCAGCCGGGGTCAAGGTCGGGCAAAGTGTGGCAACGGCCGTGTTACTGTGTCGTGAGTTACAGCTGTTTAGTCCTGAGCCGGCACGGGTAAAGCAGCAGCTGCAGCAGCTGGCGGAGCGGTTATATCAGGTGACAGCCGATCTGGCGCTGCAGCCGCCGGATGCCTTGTTGATTCGGGTGAGTAGCATGCTAAAACTTTACCCGGATCCTGCCCGTTACTGGCAGCACCTCCAACTGCAACTGGCAGACTGTCCCTATCAATATCTAGCCGCAGCGGGGCAAACTCCGCTGGCTGCAAAATTACTGGCCCGCTCCGGGCAGGCCGCGCTGTACTTAACGCCAGCGGCAGAGCAGGCCAAGTTGGCACTTTGTCCGTTAACTGCCAGCGATCTGCCGGCGGCTAGCATTGAGCAGTTAGCCCGGTTGGGGATCCGGCAGTTAGGTCCCTTACTGGCATTGCCGGCAGCAGAGCTGGCGCGGCGTTTTTCTCAGGACGTGCTGCAATATCTGGCGGCATTAACGGGCAGAGTACTGCAATTACCACAATTTTACCGACCCCGGCTGCAATTTAACCGTGAACTACAGCTGCATTATGAAATTACTGAAAGTCCACAGTTATTAAAGCCGTTACAGCCATTGTTACAGCAACTGCAGCAGTTTTTACGCCGGGCCAACTTACTGTGTCAGTGTTTGCAACTTACCCTGCAGTTTCGCCAGCACAGCCCCTTACCTCTGCAGATCCGCGCCCGGGCCGGTGAAGCCTGTGCCGCAAACTGGCAGCAATTACTGTCCCTGCACCTGGCGCAGCTGCAGCTGCCAGAGCCGGTGTATGCGCTGCAATTGGCGGCAACAGACTATGTACCCGATCAGCGCGCAAGTTGTAATTTACTGGCACAGCGCTCACAGCCGCTGAGCAAAGCACAACTGCTCAGTATGCTGGTGGCCCGCCTGGGGGAGAAGGCGGTGGTGACACCGGTGCTAAGCCTGAGTCACTGGCCGGAGGCAGAGTCATCGGTATCAGCTGTAGCGGCGCTGCCGGCATTGAATGCGGCGCTTTGTTATCAGCTCAGGCCTATTTTACAACTGCCCAAAGCCCTGCCTTTAACCGAGGCGGTGACGCTGTTAAGTGGTGCCGAGCGTTTGGAGCAACTGTGCTGGCAAAGTGGCACCTTACTGCAGCGGGATTATTATCTGGCCCGCACTGAGCAGGGGCAGCTGTGGTGGGTATACCGCACACCGCAGCAGCAATGGTATCTGCAAGGCTGGTTTAGCTAAGGGGGGCCGATGAGCGAAACGTCAGCGGCAGCGCCGCCATCCGAGGCCGTGGCCTACGCGGAGTTATTTTGCCGTTCGAACTTTAGTTTTTTACAAGGCGCTTCCTCGCCGGAGGAGTTAGTTAGCACGGCGGCAGCTTTGGGCTATCAGGCGCTGGCACTGACCGATGAATGTTCGGTCGCCGGGGTAGTGCGGGCACACCGGCAAATCAAGCGGCTGCAATTACCGTTAAAACTGATCATAGGCAGTTATTTTCAGCTGCCTGGCCTGTCCTTAGTGCTACTGTGTCCGGATCGGCAAGCCTATGCTGAGCTGTGCCGCATTATTACCAATGCCCGACGGCGCGCTGAAAAAGGCCATTACCAGCTGGAAGAATGGGATTTACGCAGCAGCAAGCATTGCCTGGCACTCTGGTTGCCGCAGGGGGAGGCGGAAGTGGACCAGTACTGGGGGCAATTGTTAAGCCGGCATTTTAGTGGTCGCCTGCACCTGGCGCTAGTGCGGCAATTGCGTTATCGCGAAGCGCGCTACCTGGCGTATTGCCAGACGCTGGCCCACGATTTTGCACTGCCACAGCTGGCGGTAGGTGCGGTATTAATGCATCAGCGTGAGCGACTGGCATTACAGCAAACCTTGACTGCCATTCGCCTGAAAACGCCGGTCCAGCAATTAGGCCGCCAGTTGCTGAGTAATGCTGAGGCCTGTTTAAGACCCCTGAGCAAACTGGCAAAGCTCTATCCCGCTGCTGCACTGGCGCAGAGCGTGACGCTGGCTGCGGTGTGCCAGTTCTCGCTGGATGAGCTGCGTTATGAATATCCATCTGAGCTGGTGCCGTCTGATCTTAGTGCCAGTCAGTATTTGCAGCAACTGGTGCAAGCCGGAGCCCGGCAGCGTTTTGGTACAGCAGGGCCGGCAGCGTCGATCCAGGCACTGATTAACAAGGAATTGGCGCTGATTGCCGAGCTGCGTTATGAGTACTTTTTTCTGACCATCTATGATTTGGTGCAGTTTGCAAAAGCGCGCGGCATTTTATATCAGGGCCGCGGCTCTGCCGCTAATTCGGTGGTCTGTTATTGCCTGGAAATTACCGCTGTCGATCCGCGGCAAATTAATGTGCTGTTTGAACGCTTTTTATCCCGCGAGCGGCAGGAGCCGCCGGATATAGACGTAGATTTTGAGCACGAAAGGCGCGAAGAAGTGATGCAGTATCTGTATCAGAAATATGGCCGCGAGCGGGCAGCGCTGGCGGCAACGGTGATCAGCTACCGCTTGAAAAGCGCGATCCGTGATGTTGGGAAGGCGCTGGGGATTAATGAAATGCAACTGGAGCATTTTATTAAAAACCTGAACCGCCGCCATGGTGTGGTCAGCTGGCAAAAACAGCTTAGCCAGCTTGGACTGAATACCGAACAAGGTCTGGGGCAGCAGCTGGTGCAGCTGGTGGAGCAAATCCGCGGCTTTCCGCGGCACTTATCACAGCATGTCGGGGGCTTTGTGATCTCGGCCGGCCCTTTGTATGAGTTGGTACCGGTAGAAAATGCGGCCATGGCTGAGCGCACTGTGATCCAATGGGATAAAGATGATTTGGAAACACTTGGGCTGTTAAAGGTCGATG
Organism: Alishewanella sp. BS5-314; assembly: GCF_025377695.1. NCBI lineage: Bacteria > Pseudomonadati > Pseudomonadota > Gammaproteobacteria > Alteromonadales > Alteromonadaceae > Alishewanella > Alishewanella sp. BS5-314. Next base: position 1,175,245 of record NZ_JACEHJ010000002.1, on the reverse strand, counting down.
TGTTGGCTTTGGGCATGTTAACGGCAATCCGCCGCTGTTTTCAGTTGGTGCAGCAATACTATGGCTTGACGCTTAGTATTGCGGCAATTAATGGCTATGGTGATGACCCTCAGGTGTACCGGCAAATTCAACAGGCGGATACAGTGGGGGTGTTTCAGATTGAATCCCGCGCACAGATGAGCATGCTGCCAAGACTCAGACCAGCCTGCTATTACGACTTAGTGATTCAGATCGCGATAGTGCGGCCAGGACCAATTCAGGGGGATATGGTGCACCCATATTTGCTGCGCCGGCATGGCCTGGAAGCCGTGAGTTATCCATCGCCAGAAGTCGCGGGGGTGTTATCCCGTACCCTGGGCGTACCGATTTTTCAGGAGCAGGTGATTCAGCTGGCAATGGTGGCCGCTGGTTTTAGCGGTGGCGAAGCGGATCAACTCAGACGCGCCATGGCCAGTTGGAAGAAAACCGGTGAGCTGTTGCAGTTTAAAGAAAAGCTGATCAATGGCATGCTCAGCCGCGGCTATCAGCAAGACTTTGCTGAGCGGATCTATCAGCAAATTTGTGGCTTTGGCGAGTACGGTTTTCCGGAGTCGCATTCCGCCAGCTTTGCAGTACTGGCCTATGTTTCTGCCTGGTTAAAACATTATTTTCCGGCGGCATTTTATACCGCCCTGTTAAACAGCTATCCCATGGGGTTTTATAGCCCGTCGCAACTTATTCAGGATGCCAGACGTCATCAGCTTAGGGTGCTGCCGGTCTGTATTAATGCCTCCGCTGCCGCTCACCAATTGGTCCTGCATCAGGGTGACTGGGCTATCCGGCTTGGTTTACAACAGGTTAAGGGCTTAAGCCCACAGACGCTGCAACAGCTATTACAGCAGCGGCCAGCGGCGGGCTTTTGTCATCCGGCACAGTTAAAGCAACTGGGATTAAATGCCCGCGAACTGGCGGCGCTGGCCAGTAGCAATGCCTTGCAGAGCTTAACTGGCGATCGCTATAACAGTCGCTGGCATTTGCTGGATCAGCAAACGCAGCTACCGTTATTTGCCGCTGTAGCTGAACCGGCGGCACCGCTGCTGCAGCCACCCGGCGAGCGCGAAGCGATGCTGGAAGATTATCAGGCGCTGGGGTTTAGTCTTGATTATCATCCACTGCACTATTTACGCCAGCGAGGGAAGCTGGCCGGTTGTACTTTGGCTAGCGACTTGGCGACAGTGCGGCAACAGGCGGTGGTTAAGGTCGCCGGCTTAGTGACTTGCCGGCAGTGCCCGGGGACTGCCGCCGGCGTCACTTTTTTAACGCTGGAGGATGAAAGCGGTAATATTAATGTTGTGGTATGGCAGGGGACGGCTCTGGCACAGCAGCAGCCCTATCTGACAGCGAAGATCCTGCAGGTAAATGGTATTTTAGAGCGCGAAGGCGAGGTCGTGCATGTGATTGCCGGACGCCTGACCGATCTGACGCCCTTACTGGAAGCTCTGCCGGCCGGGTCACGGGATTTTCACTAGTCAACAAGGCTGGCGGTTACGCGCTGAGGTTAGCGTTTAAAGCCAATCCGAAAACCGCCCCAGTGCTTGCCATTAACATAGATAGGTACCGATAAGTCATGCACAATTTCGCCGGTATCTCTTTTATAGGTTTGCAGTAGCATCGGCTCAGTGTTGCTGCCACAGCGGCTACCGGTTCGGTCACTGAATATCCGTTTGGTACGATTTTGCAGCAAATCTTTATCGTAATTACCGGTCAGCGGCTGACTGAACTTTTTATTATGGGTCGGGAAGTAACCCTTGCGATCGACTGCGCCGGCATAGAGTACATTCTGATGCCGGCTTAAAATCGGCTCCTGGATCGGCGGGAACAGCTGATCCGTCAGTTTGTCATAAGCGGTACTGAACTTTTGTGGCTTGGTATTGGCAATTGGCTGATATTTTTCGGCAAAGAGTTCGCTTTGACTGACTTTACCTTCATTAATCAATTGTGTCAGCGCGGCGGCAATCGCTGTTGCCGCCTGTTTGGCCTCCGCCAGTATTGGCTGATAGAAGCTGTTCGTTGTCTGATCACTCAGTTCACGATAAATGGTTTCTGTCTCGGTTGACACCTCTACCGCCTGACCGGCGATGCGGGTGCCTTTTTGTTCAATATCAGACAGCGCCTGACTGATATTACCAATGGCGCCACTGATCTGGCTGCTGTTTTCCTGCAGGTTATCGCTTAGCTGTTCAATCTCACGTAAGGCAGAAGAGGCTTGCTTAACCTCCTGACTAATATGGTTCACCCCGGCTGCAACCTGCTGTAATTCCTGCTGTACCGTTTGACTGGACAGCTCCAGCTGTTGCATCAACTCCGCTGTATGGCTGCTTTGACTACGGATCTCCTGCAACATCGCCGCAATATCCTGGGTGGCGCCGGCTGTTTTGCCTGCCAGTGCCCGTACCTCGTCGGCCACCACGGCAAAGCCACGGCCTTGTTCACCGGCGCGAGCGGCTTCAATGGCGGCATTTAACGCCAATAGATTAGTTTGCGCGGCGACGTTATTAATCACTTCGGTGATATGCTGAATTTTATCAGCGCTGCTGCGCAGGCTTTGTAATTCGGCTGCCGCATTGGCGACCGCTTGCGCCAATGCTTCAATCCGCACCACACCATTTTGCAGGTTTTTATCTGCCTGCTCTGAGGCGCTGGCGGTTTGATTTATCGTTTGATTAATGGTTTGCAGGTTATGATTTAAATCACTGCTGCCGGCTGCCACACTCTGGCTGGCATTGGCCAGTTGCTGGCTATCATCGCTGCTATGTTTAATATCTTTAATCAAGGCATCAATATAAAAGGACACTTCTGCCGCGCCTATTGCCATCTTCGACGTTGCTTCGGTGATATTGCGGACCATCCGATCTGAGGTTGGTTGAGTCTGAGCCTGAGCGGGATCTGACGCTGCCGTTTTCAGGCCGGGCAGCAAAAACAAATAGGCAGCGCTTAGCAGCACGGTCAGCGCCAGGGCTAATAGTGGCTTGCCCAGCCACAGCAGCAAACTTAGCAGTGCCGCTAGCAGCACCAGAAATACAGTATGACGGATCAGCGGGGTAGACATAGACACTCCGGAAACACTAATACTTTTGGCAGGTTGGAGAATGCCGCAATCTTTGTAAATAGCTAACGGCGGCTTTTAGACTAAAGTCTATCGGAAAGCTTATTTTTTGCCAGTGACTTAGCCATGGTTTTACCTATGACAAACTTAAACAAAAGCCGACAGTTTTAGCTAAAATAGCCGTTAAAAATGCTAGACTTTGCCGCACCTGATTAGACAGAACTGTGTTGTGGCTTATTTTTCACTTTTTCTAACCGGCTTTATTGCCGCGACGCTATTCCCGGCTTCCTCCGAAGTACTGCTGCTGACCTTACTGGCGCAGGGCTATCTGCCTGTTTGGTTGTGGTTGGCAGCGACCCTTGGTAATACCCTGGGATCCTGTGTTAACTGGTATCTTGGTCGGGAGTTGTTACGCTTTCAGCATAAAAGTTGGTTTCCCATTTCAGCCGCTGCCCTGACGCGAGCGACAACACAGTTTCAGCGTTATGGCCGCTGGAGTTTACTCTTTGCCTGGTTACCGGTGGTGGGGGATCCGCTGACCATGGTAGCCGGGGTACTCAGAGTACCCTTCCGGTTGTTTTTGCTGCTGGTGGCACTGGGTAAGGGGCTACGCTATGCGCTGTTGATTTGGCTGGGGCATCAGCTCTGGTAACAGCGCATTTTTCTGATAGCTTTTGCGCAGCGGATCCGTCATCATTAGCAGTATTTACTGGCAAAGAGAACACACTATGGATTATCAACTGACTGCTGAAGAACTGGCCCGGATCACCGCGCTGGATGCGGAACAGCGCTATGAGTATTTTATTAAGGCCGTCGCCGATCTGGAGCAGATCTGGATCCTGACCGATGACGAAGGCTTTGTGCTGGTCAGCGCCGAGGACGAGCGTTGCATTCCGGTATGGCCACATGCTGAGCTGGCAGAACAGTGGATCGAAGGCGAGTGGTCAAATTGTACCGCTCAGGCTGTTGCCATCGATACCTGGCTGGAAAAATGGACTGAAGGTTTAAACGGTGACGAATTAAGTATCGCTGTACTGCCGGATACGGACGGTCCTGGCGTGGTGGTAACGCCGGACGAATTAGCCGAAACTCTGGTGAACGAGCTGGAAGACGAAGCTTAAGCCAGCGGCAATACCAGAAGAAACGGCAGGGGAACCTGCCGTTTTTTATGAGGTAACATCAAGGATAAAGAGGATAAGCCTTAATTAACCAGCTCATTACCATTACTTTGCCCCCCGGCAAAAGCCACCAGATTATCACTGGTGATCTGGCTGATTTGTTGCAGCGCTTCGCGGGTGAAAAACGCCTGATGGCCGGTGATCAGCACATTAGGGAAGGTGAGTAAGCGTTTAAAGACTTCATCTTCAATCATCTGCTCAGACAGATTCTCAAAAAAGATATCCGCTTCCTGTTCATAGACATCCAAACCCAGATAGCCGATTTTCCGGTTCTTCAGGCTATGGATCACGGCTTTAGTGTCAATCAGGCCGCCACGACTGGTATTAATCAGCATCACACCGTCTTTCATCTGTGCCAGACTATGTTGATTAATCAAATGCTTAGTTTGCGGGGTAAGCGGGCAATGTAAGCTGATAATATCGCTTTGCTGATACAGATTTTCCAACGTGGTGTAGTGCTCGGTTAGCTCAGCGTCTGGCTGAATATCGTAACAGAGCAACTTACAACCAAAGCCTTTCAAAATGCGGGCGGTCGCCAGACCGATGCGACCGGTACCAATCAGACCAACGGTTTTGCCGTGCATATTAAAGCCGAGCAAACCGTCCAGGGCAAAGTTATCATCCCGCACTCTGTTATAGGCCTTATGCAGTTTGCGATTTAAGGTCAGCATCATTGCGATAGTGTGTTCGGCTACCGCCTCTGGTGAATAGGCCGGCACCCGGGCTACTCTGATCCCTAACGCCTTGGCGGTATCCAGATCGACATTATTAAAGCCGGCGCAGCGCAGGGCGACCATTTCGATGCCCATTTCGGATAGCAGCTGCAGTACCGGAGCAGACAGATCATCGTTGACGAAAACACAGACGGCGTGACAGCCCGCGGCCATCTTCACCGTCTCAACATTCAGACGGCTGTCAAAGTATCGAAATTGCAAGCTGGCATCAGCCCACTGGCTAAAGCCGTCCTGATCGTATTTTTTCGCACTGAACACAGCGATTTTCATTGCTTCTCTCCCATCTTGATGACGGGAGAATACCGGATCCTGATTTTGCATATTTAGCGCCAGATCAAAGTTACAGTAATTCTTCGATGGCTTGCGCTATGCTGGCAGGTTTAGTGCGCGGGGCATAGCGTTTTACCACCACCCCCTCTTTGTTTACCAGAAATTTGGTAAAGTTCCACTTAATAGCACGGCTTTTTAGTAAACCGCGGGCATGATCTTTTAAATACTCAAATACCGGCGCGGCTTCCGGACCATTCACATTGACTTTTCCCATCAGCGGAAAGGTCACACCGTAATTCAGTTCACAAAACTGCATAATCTCAGCGTTAGAGCCTGGTTCCTGGCTGCCAAACTGGTTACAGGGAAAGGCCAGAATCACCAGACCACGCTGGTGATACTCTTTATGCAAGGCTTCAAGATCTTTATATTGCGGCGTAAAACCGCACTTACTGGCGGTATTGACAATTAAAACCACTTTACCGCGAAACTGGCTTAGCTCAAGCGGCTTACCGGCATTGTCCTGGACGGTAAAATCATAAAGTGTCGTCATGGTCATTCCTTTAGACTTTCAATTAGGCTGATAACTTTGTAAGCTCACACTCCACTATGTCACAGCTTTAAGTCATTTTTATGTCAAATACTAGCAATAAAAGCGTCGCCTTTATTGGTCTTGGGGTAATGGGCTATCCGATGGCCGGTTATCTGCAGCAAAAAGGCTATCAGGTTTGTGTGTATAACCGTACTACGGCCAAGGCTGAGGCCTGGGTCAGTCAGTATGGCGGCAAGTGCGCGCTAACGCCAGCAGCGGCGGCAGCGGGCGCCAGTCTGGTATTTATGTGTGTCGGTAATGATGATGATGTGCGCTCTGTAGTTTACGGCGAGCAGGGAGTACTGGCCACCATGGCCGCCGGCGCAGTGCTGGTCGATCATACTACGGCATCTGCCGAATTGGCGCGTGAACTGGCCGCAGCTTGCGCTAAACAGCAGTTGGGCTTTTTAGATGCGCCGGTATCCGGTGGCCAAGCAGGTGCTGAGAAGGGCATTTTAACGGTGATGGTCGGTGGCAGTGCAGCCGACTACAGTCTGGCTGAGGCGGCGATGCAGAGCTATGCCCGTTGCGTTAAGTTACTCGGGCCGGCCGGTTCTGGCCAGTTGGCGAAGATGGTGAATCAAATCTGTATTGCTGGTGTGGTGCAGGGGCTGGCTGAGGCCCTAAACTTTGCTAAAAATGCCGGATTAGACGGTGCCGCTGTGGTCGAGGTGATTTCGCAAGGTGCCGCATCCTCGTGGCAGATGCAGAACCGCTCACTGACGATGCTGGATGATAAATTTGATTTCGGTTTTGCGGTGGATTGGATGCGTAAGGATTTATCAATTGCGTTAAATGAAGCCCGCAAAAATGGCAGTGCTTTACCGCTGACGGCGCTGGTGGATCAGTTTTATGCTGAGGTGCAGCAGATGGGCGGCGGACGCTGGGATACGTCGAGTTTAATTAAGCGGTTGAGCCGGTAAAAGATCATTTACTATCTAAGATTCGTGCATCCGGCGGCTAAACACGCCGTACAACTTTCCTGGGACTCGCCGCGAATACCTCACTGGGGGTTATAAACTTCATCCTGAAGTTTACCCAGCTAAGGTCGCAGCAATGGGCTCGACGCTTCAGAATCGTGATATAAGCATCCGGTGGCAAGCACACCGTACAACTTTGACGGGACACGCTGTGAATACATCCCTGTACGCTTGCATTTTTCATCCATGAAAAATACATTCCCTTACAAAGTGTACGGAATGCTTACCACCTCGTTTTATATCTGCTGTGTTCTAAGATGTTTTTCGTGACGTCTAAGAGATTCTATTTAAGCCCTTGGCTGCGGTAGAATTTTCGTAACAGCAGCAGGGATGCTGCGGAGGCTGAAAGGGCACAGGGATGTGATCCTTGAAGCCGGTGGAGAAAATTACTACCCTGCTAAGGGCGTTGCGCAGGTCTAGACGCTGCAGAGTCGAGGGTGAAGCATCCGGTGGAGAAAATTACTATCCAGCTAAGGGCGTTGAGCAGGTCTAAAATCTGCATGTCAGGTATCGAACTCAGATTTTAGTGACAACAGTGATAAATCCGGATAGCCAGCAAAGTGACTACCCGGTTTAATTTACAGATTACTCAGCGGTTAAAACCCACTCGGTTAACAAGCGCACACCATAGCCGGTTGCACCCTCAGTTTGTAAGCCACGGTTGCCACTGCTTAGAGCGTTACCCGCGATGTCTAGGTGCGCAAAAGGCGTGTCTTTAACAAACTGCTGCAGGAATAAGGCGGCAGTTGATGCGCCGGTGCTGCTGCCGGTGTTACGTAAATCGGCGATGCGGCTCTTTAGCTCTGGCAGCATTTCGTCGCTAAGCGGTAAGCGCCAGACTTTTTCCTGCACCTTATCACCCGCTTGTGTTAGTTGCGTAACTAGCTTGTCATCAGTACTGAATAACCCGGCGTAGTAACTGCCGACAGCGCCCACTTTGGAACCGGTTAAGGTAGCGATATCAACGATAGCGCGCGGTTTAAAGTTTGTCTCAGCATAGAACAAGGCATCGGCCAGCACCAAACGGCCCTCGGCATCGGTATTGATAATCTCAATGGTTTTACCATTACCTGCGGTGATCACATCACCGGGCAGGTAAGCGCGGTCAGAAATCATATTTTCAGCCATTGCCATTAAGCCAACAACATTGACCGGGGCTTTTTGTTTCGCCAGGGTGTGCATGGTACCGAGTACTGCCGCCGCGCCCGCCATATCACTGGTCATTCTTAGAATAGAGTCACCCTGAGTTTTCAGGTTATAACCACCGGTATCAAAGGTAATGCCCTTACCAACCAGTGCAACCGGCGCTTCTTTGCTGCCTTCCCATTGCACAATCACCAGGCGCGGCGGGCGGGCACTGCCGCGGCCAACCGCAAGAATTGCGCCTAAACCGGCCTTTTCCAGCGCTTTTTCATCCATTACTGTCACTTTAGCGCCAAGTTTACGCAGCTCCAGTGCCTGTTTAGCGAAGGTCTCAGGATAAATTCCATTGGCTGGTTCATTGGTCAGATCACGAGCCAGTGCTACGCCTTCACTTAGTGCTGTTAATTGGGCCAGACGTTGTTCAGTAGCCGCTTGCTCCGCACTCAGCAAATGCAGTTGGCGAACTTTTGAAGGTTGCTTATTGGTATGGTAACGAGTGAAGGTGTAGCTTGCTAAATCAATACCATGACTGATTTGGGCTAATAATTCTGCCTGGCCAATCGGCGCCTTAATTAATGAGGCATCAAGCTGGATAGTATTGGCAGCGCTGCCTTTCAGGCTACGGGCGGCGGTGGCACCGAGCAGGCTGGCCTGATAAGGAGTCAACTTAGCACTGTCGCCGGTACCCAGTAGCAATACGCGCTGATACTGAGAATAGGGCGAAGCCGGTGCCAGCCAGTTCAGCGTTTTGCCATGCGCGGCGCTAAAATTCTCTTGTTTGCTGATCGCTTCCAGTTGCGGATTAGCATTGAGTTGATCCGGGCTAACCAGCAACACCAGGGTATCAGCAGTGGGAGCAATACTGCTGCTGGCTTTTACCTGAAATTGGTCAGCAATAGCCGAAAAACTGCAGCTGGCGGCAAGGATGGCGGCGATAGCGCTTAAACGAAACATAGACAAGACTCCTGTTAATTCAGTTTGTCGCTATAGTGACGAAAAGGCTGCATTTATACAATAAAACGGCGGGTAATCTGTCGTGAATTTCTGCGGATACAACAAAAAGGCGCCATAGCGGCGCCTTGTCTGATAGGCATTACGGCTTAGTTAAACTGCATTTCCGGAATATCGCCGTTAATCACCAGTTTACCGGCGGTTTTCTGCTGAATTTCCTCAACCGAAATGCCCGGTGCGCGTTCCAGTAGGTGGAAGGCGCCGTCTTTGACTTCCAGCACCGCCAGATCGGTCACGATCTTCTTAACACAGCCCACGCCGGTCAGTGGCAAGCTGCAGTTTTCCAGCAGTTTGCTGCTGCCGTATTTGTCGGCGTGGGTCATCGTCACAATAATATTCTGGGCGCCGGCTACTAAGTCCATGGCACCACCCATGCCCTTAACCAGTTTACCCGGAATCATCCAACTGGCGATATTTCCGTTCTGGTCGACTTCAAAAGCACCCAGAACCGTCAGATCAACATGACCGCCGCGGATCATGGCAAAGCTTTCCGCGGAGCTGAAAATCGCCGCGCCTTTAATCGCGGTGACGGTTTCTTTACCGGCGTTAATCATATCGGCATCAATTTCGGTTTCGGTTGGGTAGGGGCCCATACCGAGTAAACCGTTTTCCGATTGCAGCATTACTTCAATACCGGCTGGTACATAGTTTGCGACCAGGGTCGGGATGCCGATGCCGAGGTTAACGTAGTAACCGTCTTTTAATTCCTGCGCCACCCGCATGGCGACTTGTTCACGTGATAAAGCCATTGTTGTCTCCTTAACCCTGACGAACCATACGGCGTTCGATGCGTTTCTCAAAGTTGCCTTTGATCACGCGCTGCACATAGATACCCGGCGTATGAATTTGTGAGGGTTCTAATTCACCTGGCTCAACAATTTCTTCGACTTCGGCCACGGTAATTTTACCGGCAGTCGCCGCCATCGGGTTAAAGTTCATCGAGGTATGACGGAATACCAGGTTGCCGTAACGGTCGGCTTTCCAGGCGCGTACTATGGCAAAATCACCGGTAATGGATTCTTCCAGAACATAGTGCCGGCCATTGATTTCGCGGGTTTCTTTGCCTTCAGCCACTGGTGTGCCGTAGCCGGTGGCTGTAAAGAATGCGGGTATTCCGGCGCCGCCGGCGCGCATCTTTTCTGCCAGCGTGCCTTGTGGGGTTAATTCCACTTCCAGCTCGCCGCTAAGCAGTTGTTTTTCAAACAGGGCGTTTTCGCCAACGTAGGAGGCAATCATTTTTTTAATTTGCCGATCTTCCAGCAGAATGCCTAAGCCAAAGCCGTCGACGCCGCAGTTGTTTGAAACCACTGTCAGATCTTTGGTGCCCATTTTTTTTATCTGGGCAATTAGGCCTTCCGGAATACCACATAAACCAAAGCCACCGGCAATAACGGTCATGCCGTTTGTCAGGCCGGCCATGGCGTCTTCGTAGCTATGTACGACTTTATTAAACCCTGCCATTTGTTGTCCTCTGTTTTTTAAACTCTGCAGTTACTTATCGTCTTGCAGGCTCGATTACCGGGCATCCGGCGGTCAAGCTCTCCGTACAACTTTCCTGGGGCACGCCGTAAATACATCCCTGGGGGGTTATAAACTTCATCCTGAAGTTTACCCTGCGGGCCAGCGCAAGCGCTGTTCAAATTCGTTCCCGACGAATTTGTCTCTTTGGCATCCATGCCAAAGACGTCCCCAGAAAAGTGTACTGCGCGCCTGCCACCTCGTTCACTTTTTGCGAGTCGTCATGACTCACCGATATTCGTTTAGCCCTTGGCTGCGGTAGAATTTTCGTAACAGCAGCATGGATGCTGCTGAGGCTGAAAGGGCACAGGGATGTGATCCTTGAAGCCGGTGGAGAAAATTACTACCCAGTTAAGGGCGTTGCACCAATCTCAAATCTGCGGTTACTTATCGCTAAACAAATGGCGAGTCCGTTGCATCCGGCAGCAAGCACACCGTACAACTTTGCCGGGACACGCTGTGAATACCTCCCTGTACGCTTGCATTTTTCATCCCTGAAAAATACAGTCCCTTACAAAGTGTACGGAATGCTTACTGCCTCGTCTTGTCTCTGTTTTGCTCTAAGACCTTTTCTGTCATGACATCACTGATTTTCGTTAATTCCATGACTGCGTTAGAATCTTCTTAACAGCCGCATGGGCGCGTTATCAACTAGTTTGACTGCACTTGGCTTGTAACGCCAATCCTACTTTAGAACTAGGCTGCTTCCCTAACTCGCGGGTGATAAACCAGCCGGCCTGCGCCAGCAGGGTTAAATCTACGCCATGTGCAATGCCAAGACCATTTAGTAAATACACCACATCTTCGGTAGCGACATTCCCCGAAGCGCCGGCAGCATAAGGGCAGCCGCCTAAACCGGCGACCGCGCTGTCAATAACGGCTATACCGCGACTGAGCGCCACATAAATATTAGTCAGTGCCTGGCCATAGGTATCGTGAAAATGCACCGCCAGTTGTTCTTTTGGTACTACTGCCAGCACCGCATCCAGCATAGCATTGACTTTAGCCGGGGTGCCGACACCTATGGTATCACCCAGTGAAATTTCGTAGCAGCCCATGTCCAGCAGGGCTTTGGCGACGAAAGCCACGTCAGCTGGTGCAACCTCACCCTGATAAGGGCAGCCGACCACGCAAGAGACATAACCGCGCACTTTGATACCATCAGTTTTCGCCGCTTCGAGTACCGGCGCAAAGCGCTGCAGGCTTTCAGCCACCGAGCAGTTGATATTCTTTTGGCTAAAGGCTTCCGAAGCCGCACCAAAGATCGCCACCTCTGTGGCGCCAGCGGCTTTGGCAGCTTCATAGCCTTGCAGATTTGGCGTGAGCGCGGCGTAAGTCACACCGTGATGGCGCTTTATCCCGGCAAACACTTCCGCTGAATCGGCCATTTGCGGCACCCACTTGGGTGAGACAAAGGCGCCGGCTTCGATATACTGATGGCCGGCCGCGCTGAGCAGATCAATCAGTTGAATTTTTGCGCCGCGGCTAACGCTGCTTTCGTTTTGCAGGCCGTCACGCGGCCCGACTTCGACCAGCCGGACCTGTTTTGGAAAACTCATGCTTCCTCCGGGCTAAAGTCCACCAGTTGGGCGCCATCTTTTACCAGATCGCCGGCAGCATAGAATACGGCATTGACGGTACCGGCTTTAGGGGCCTTAATCGCATATTCCATCTTCATCGCTTCCATAATCACCAGTGTTTCACCGGCTTGCACCTGCTGCTCTGGCTGACACAGCACGGCAACGATAGTGCCGTTCATCGGCGCGGTCAGGCTGCCGGCGTTATCGGCGGCATCAGTAACCGTAGCGACTTCGGTCTGATAGACGATGTCGTAGCGCTGATGTTTGATAAAGACACTGATGGTGTCCTGATACTGGCTAACCCGCACTTTCATCCGGTGCCCGGCGAGGATGGCGCTCAGCTCATCGCCATTTAAACTGGCCTGACAATCCAGCGTCTGGCCGTTTAACGTCAGGCTATAGTGCTGTTGCTGCGCCGCTACGTTAATCAGCTGCTTGTCATCACCCAGCTTTAACTCCAGGTTTAAGCTTGGGGTTTCGTTTAGCCGCCAACCATGGCTGAATTGCCAGGGGCTGCTGGCCGTTTGACAGCTTGGAGCTTGTTGCTTACTGACAATATAAAGTGCGGCCAGCAATAATGCCTGGCTTTGCTGGTTATGCGCCGGCGCAAACAGACTGGCCTGATGCTTATTGATAAAATTGGTATCCAGCTCCGCTGCTTTAAAGGCCGGATGCTCGACCAAGCTGGTTAAAAAGCCAAGGTTGGTAGTAACACCAGCAATGCGGTAATCATCCAGCGCCCGCAGCATACGGCTGATGGCGCGGTCGCGGCTTTCATCCCAGACAATCAGCTTGGCGATCATCGGATCGTAGTAGGGCGTGACTTCGTCGTGCTCGACCACACCGGTGTCCACCCGTACATGCCGGCTTTGCTCTGGCTGGCGCAGGTAGGTGAGCTTACCGGTAGCAGGCAGGAAGTCGTTATCCGGATCTTCGGCATAGACCCGCACTTCAATAGCATGGCCATCCAGCTGAATTTGCTGTTGCGATAGTGGCAGTTTCTCCCCGGCAGCGACCAGCAATTGCCATTGCACTAAATCCTGACCGGTAATCATCTCGGTGACCGGGTGCTCAACCTGCAACCGGGTATTCATTTCCATAAAATAGAAGGAGCCGTCTTCGTCAAACAGGAATTCGACGGTACCTGCACCACGATAATCAATCGCCTGAGCTGCCTTTACTGCCGCTTCACCCATTGCCTGACGCTGTGCCGGGGTAAAATTCGGCGCCGGTGCTTCTTCAATCACTTTTTGATGCCGGCGCTGAATCGAGCAGTCACGCTCGGCCAGATAGACCGCATTGCCGTGGTTGTCGGCAAACACCTGGATTTCGACATGGCGTGGTTTGGTCAGGTAGCGCTCCAGCAACATCTTATCGTTGCCAAAACTGGCTTTGGCTTCGCGGCGGGCGCTGGCCAGTGCCGGTGCAAATTCATCGGCGTTCCAAACCACGCGCATACCTTTACCACCGCCACCATAGGCAGCTTTTAACAATTGCGGATAGCCAATTTTGGCAGACTCCGCAGCCAGGGTGGCATCACTTTGATCATCGCCATGATAGCCCGGCACTAGCGGCACACCTGCGTGCTGCATAATTTTCTTGGCCGCGCTTTTTGAACCCATGGCTTCGATAGCTGGTACCGGTGGGCCAATAAAGACCACGCCTGCTTCAGCACAGGCGCGGGCAAAGTCTTCGTTCTCAGATAAAAAGCCGTAGCCCGGGTGAATCGCCTCGGCGCCGCTTTGTTTGGCAATAGCGAGGATTTTGTCCGCCCGCAGGTAAGAATCTTTACTGGCGGCAGGGCCAAGTAAAAAGGCTTCGTCGGCCAGACGCACATGGCGGGCGTTGGCATCGGCTTCTGAGTAAACTGCCACACAGCGAATACCCAGCTTGTGTGCGGTGTCGATCACCCGGCAAGCGATTTCGCCGCGGTTTGCTATCAGTATTTTACGGAACATACTTCCTTATCCTGCTGAGTTGGCCGGTATCATCTCCGGCTGGCGTTATTCGTGATAATGCTGTGCTTTACGTTTTTGCTGTTAATTCGTCAACCAGCCTGGCTTGCGCTTTTCTAAAAAGGCCGTTAAGCCTTCCTGGCCTTCTGCCGAAACCCGAATTGAGGCAATAGCTGCGGTGGTATCACCAATCAGTTCGGCATTAATCGGGCGCTGGTAGATATGCTGGATCAGCTGTTTGGCACTAGTCACTGCTGCCGGACTATTTTGCAGCAGGCTGTTGATCAGCGTTTCAGATTGAGATTCCAGTTCACCGGCAGCGACAACCTGATGCAATAAGCCCAGAGTTAAGGCGCTGTCTGCACTAAAGCGCTCGGCAGTTAAAAAGTAACGCCGGCACTGGCGCTCACCCAGCGCCCGCATGACATAGGGGCTGATTACCGCCGGGATCAGGCCGATTTTTACTTCACTCAGACAAAAACTGGCGCCTTGTTCGGCCAATGCCATATCACAGCATGCGACTAAACCCACAGCTCCACCAAACGCGGCGCCTTGTACCAGCGCGATGGTCGGTTTTGGGAATTTATCCAGCTTATGCATCAGTGCGGCCAGTTCGTTGGCATCGTCCAGATTTTGCTGGTAGTTTTTTTGCGCCATCGAGCGCATCCAGTTTAGATCAGCACCGGCAGAGAAGTTTTTACCGCGGGCGCTTAGCGTTAATACTTTGACCTTATCGTCGGCAGCCAGTTGGTCCAGTACCCGGATCAGTTCGGCGATCATCTGGTCGTCGAAGGCGTTGTGGACTTCCGGGCGGTTTAGGATCAGGTTAGCGACACCGCGGGAGTCAATGCTGATTTCGGTATAATGTTGGCTCATAATGATGTCGCTCCGTTATTCTTGCTGTGTTCTGAACTGGAATCTGCGGCCCCCGGTTCAGTGCATCCGATGACGAGCACACCGTACAACTTTGCCGGGACACGCTGTGAATACCTCCCTTACGGTTACAAACTTCATCCTGAAGTTTGCCCTTCGGGCCAGCGTGCCGCTGTTCAAATTTGTTCCTGACAAATTTGTGCATTTTTCATCCCTGAAAAATACAGTCCCTTGCAAAGTGCACGGAATGCTCATCATCTCGTTCGCAATCGCTTGTTAGTTAAGCCCTTGGCTGCGGTAGAATTTTCGTAACAGCCGCATGGATGCTGCGGAGGCTGAAAGGGCACAGGGATGTGATCCTTGAAGCCGGTGGAGAAAATTACTACCCAGTTAAGGGCGTTGCACCGATCTAAAATCTGTAAGTCAAAATCCGGTGCATCCGGCGGCTAAACACGCCGTACAACTTTGTCGGGGCACGCTGTAAATACCTCCCTGTACGCTCTTGTTTGGCATCCATGCCAAACAGGTCCCCGAGCAAAGTGTACTCTGCGTTTACCGCCTCGTTTACCTTCTGTGAGTCGTTATGACTTACTGATATTCGTTAAGCCCTTAGCTGCGGTAGAATTTTCGTAACAGCAGCATGGATGCTGCGGAGGCTGAAAGGGCACAGGGATGTGATCCTTGAAGCCGGTGGAGAAAATTACTACCCTGCTAAGGGCGTTGCACCGTTCTAAACTCTGCTATTTTCAAACACTCACAAGGTGTTTTATTTACATTCTGAACACGCCAAAGCGGCTCTCTTCAATCGGTGCGTTTAACGCTGCAGCGAGCGCCAGGCCCACCGTCATCCGGGTTTGCGCCGGATCGATAATGCCATCATCCCACAGCCGCGCACTGGCATAATAAGGATGTCCCTGCTGCTCATACTGCGCAATAATCGGCTTTTTCAGCGCAGCTTCGGCTTCCGTTGATAAGGTTTCACCCTTACGTGCCAAACCGTCTTTGGTCACCTGCGCCATTACACCGGCGGCTTGCTCGCCGCCCATTACTGAAATGCGCGCGTTGGGCCACATCCACATCATGGTTGGATCATAAGCGCGGCCGCACATGCCGTAGTTACCGGCGCCGTAGCTGCCGCCAATCAGTACGGTAAATTTCGGTACTTTGGCACAGCTTACTGCCATCACCATCTTGGCGCCGTGCTTGGCAATACCCTCGGCTTCATACTTTTTGCCGACCATAAAACCAGTGATATTTTGCAGGAACAACAGCGGGATCTTGCGCTGGGCACAGAGCTCGATAAAGTGCGCGCCTTTTTGCGCTGATTCTGAGAATAAAATCCCATTATTGGCGACAATGCCTACCGGATAGCCGAAGATGCGTGCAAAACCACAGACCAGGGTCGCGCCATAGTATTGCTTAAACTCATCAAAGTCTGAGCCATCGACAATCCGCGCTATCACTTCTTTCACATCAAACGGCTTACGCAAGTCGGTACCAACAATGCCGTACAGCTCTTTGGCATCGTACAGTGGTTCTGCTACCGGTTTCACGTCCAACTGCGCTGGCGCAGGGCGGTTTAAGCGCGATACCGCATTGCGTGCCAGTTGCAGTGCGTGTTCGTCGTTTAATGCGTAATGATCGGCGACGCCGGAAATTTTACAGTGCACATCGGCACCGCCCAGCTCTTCGGCGGAGACCTCTTCGCCCGTCGCGGCTTTAACCAGCGGTGGACCGGCCAGAAAGATGGTGCCTTGTTCTTTAACGATAATGCTTTCATCAGCCATTGCCGGCACATAGGCGCCGCCGGCGGTACAAAGGCCCATTACCACAGCAATTTGTGGGATACCTTTGGCAGACATATTCGCCTGATTAAAGAAGATGCGGCCAAAGTGCAGCTTATCCGGGAAGACTTCATCCTGCCGTGGCAGGTTGGCTCCGCCGGAGTCAACCAGATAAATACAGGGCAGGTGACAACGTTCAGCAATTTCCTGGGCCCGCAGATGTTTTTTTACCGTCAGCGGATAATAGGTACCGCCTTTGACGGTGGCGTCATTGGCGACAATCATGCACTCGACGCCGCTGACACGGCCGATGCCAGCGACGACACCGGCGGCAGGGACATAGTCGTCGTAGCATTCCCAGCCGGCAAACTGGCCGATTTCCAGAAAAGGTGAGCCCGGATCCAGCAACTTTTGCACGCGGTCGCGGGCAAAGAGTTTGCCGCGCGCCACATGGCGGGCGATCAGGCTTTCGCCACCGCCCAGTTTAATTTGCCGGACTTTGCTTTGCAGATCATCGACCACCGCCTGCATCGCTGCCGCGTTTTTCTGAAACTCGTCGCTGCGCGGATTAATTTTACTGGTGATTTTTGCCATCTTAGTTCGACTCAGTAAACAGCTCACGGCCGATCAGCATGCGGCGGATTTCTGAGGTGCCAGCACCGATCTCGTATAACTTGGCATCCCGTAGCAAGCGGCCTGTCGGATATTCATTAATATAGCCATTACCGCCTAATAACTGGATGGCATCCAGCGCCATCTGCGTTGCCAATTCAGCCGCATACAGAATCACACCAGCGGCATCTTTACGGGTGGTTTCGCCACGGTCACAGGCTTTAGCAACCATATAAACGTAAGAGCGGGCGGCATTCATTTTGGTGTACATATCGGCAACCTTGCCCTGTACCAGCTGGAATTCACCAATCGCCTGGCCAAACTGTTTCCGATCATGGATATACGGCACGACCACATCCATACAGGCTTGCATAATGCCCAGTGGGCCTGCTGACAGTACCACGCGCTCGTAGTCCAGACCGCTCATCAGTACCTGCACGCCGCGACCAACCTGACCCAGCACGTTTTCTTCCGGGACTTCGCAATCTTCAAATACCAGTTCGCAGGTGTTGGAGCCACGCATCCCTAGTTTGTCGAGCTTTTGCGCCTGCGAGAAACCTTTAAAGCCCCGTTCCACGATAAAGGCGGTGATGCCTTTGCTACCGGCGTTAACATCGGTTTTGGCGTAAATAACATAGGTGTGGGCATCCGGACCATTGGTGATCCACATTTTGTTGCCATTCAGAATATATTTATCGCCTTTTTTGTCAGCGCGCAGTTTCATGCTGACGACATCAGAGCCGGCATTCGGCTCACTCATTGCCAGAGCGCCAATGTGCTCACCAGAGCAGAGTTTCGGTAGATATTTTTGTTTTTGTGCTTCGGTGCCGTTACGGAAGATTTGGTTTACGCACAGGTTGGAGTGCGCGCCGTAGGACAGCGCTACAGAGGCTGAGGCGCGGCTGATTTCTTCCATCGCAATCACGTGCTCTAAATAGCCCAGGCCTGAACCGCCGTATTGTTCGTCAACCGTGATGCCTAACAGGCCTAAATCGCCGAATTTACGCCATAAGTCATTGGGGAACGCATTATCATGGTCAATTTGTGCTGCACGCGGGGCAATTTCTTCGCGGGCAAAGCTATTTACCTGCTCGCGGATCATATCTACGGTTTCGCCCAGGTCGAAATTCAGGCCTTTATATGTACTAATCATCTTATTCCCCGTTTGCGTTCTTTTGCTGTTTGGCTTCGGCCAGCGTGTCGCGGCAACGTTTTTCTACCGTTACCAGCTCCATCAACACGACCTTAATGTCATCCATCTGCTGCTGCAGCTCGGATTTTTTATGTTCAATTAACTTCAGCATGGTATTGAGCTGGGTTACGCTGCTTTTATCGGCATCGTACAGCTCAAACAACTGGCCGGTTTCGGACAGACTAAAGCCCAGACGTTTACCGCGCAGGATCAGTTTCAGCCGCACCCGATCGCGTTTGCTATAAATGCGGGTTTGGCCGGCGCGGGTTGGTGATAACAGCCCCTGATCCTCATAAAAGCGGATACTGCGGGTGGTGATATCAAACTCTTTTGCCAGTTCACTGATACTGTAGGTTTTTTCGTCTTTTTCTTTCATTGCAGGCCTTCCCGAAAAGTGCAGGCAACTATAAGTGAAGTTTACGTAAAGGTAAAGCTGTGGGCGCGCGAATTAAGGCCTGCAGGCGGACGAAACGGCAAAAATGTAAAGATATGATGCCAAATAGCCGGCACTTTTCGGGACGAAAATCGCCGCTGCGTTTTCCGGCTACAACCATAGTGTTATGATGTTGACGTTGGCGTAAACGTAAATTTGGTGTAGGCTCTGTGCCAGAAAAAATGCCGTAACGGGAGAGAACCGCATGACTCAGCAGAATAGTATTGTGATTGTTGCCGCTAAGCGCACCGCCATGGGTGGCTTTATGGGCGGTCTGGCCGAGGTGGATGCGACCGTATTAGGGGCCACGGCAATTAAAGCGGCGCTAGCCGATGCCGGCATTGCAGCTGAGCAAGTTAGCGAAGTCATTATGGGTAACGTGCTGCCAGCCGGTTTAGGTCAGGCGCCAGCCCGTCAGGCAACCTTAAAAGCCGGGCTGCCACTGAGTGCCGGCGCGACTACTATTAATAAGGTATGCGGTTCCGGCTTAAAAGCGGTGATGTTGGCTGCTGACTTACTCAATGCCGGCAGTGCTGATGTTGTGGTAGCCGGTGGTATGGAGTCAATGAGCAACGCCCCGTATTTACTGGATAAAGCACGCAGCGGCTACCGCATGGGCCACGGTCAGATTAAAGATCATATGATGCTGGATGGGCTGGAAAATGCCTATGACGGCAAAGCCATGGGCTGTTTTGCCCAGGACACGGCGAACGAGAAAGGCATTAGCCGGGAGCAGATGGATGCCTATGCGGTGGAGTCATTACGCCGTGCCCAGCACGCGATTAGCAGCGGTGCTTTCGCCGCTGAAATTACCCCGGTGGTGTTCCAAACCCGCAAAGGTGAAGTCAGCTTTAATGTCGACGAACAGCCGGGTAACGCCAAACCAGAGAAGATCCCTTCGTTAAAACCGGCTTTTGCCAAAGACGGTACCATCACTGCTGCCAACTCCAGCTCGATTTCAGACGGTGCTGCGGCGCTGGTGTTAATGCGTGAAGCCGATGCCAAAGCTCAGGGTTTAACGCCACTGGCGCGGGTCGTTGCGCATGCAACACACTCGATGGAGCCGGCACTGTTTACGGTTGCACCGGTTGGTGCCATGCAAAAAGTATTGGCCAAAGCCGGCTGGCAAAAACAGCAGGTTGATCTGTGGGAAATTAATGAAGCCTTTGCCATGGTGACCATGCTGGCGATTAATGAGCTGGGCTTAGAGCACAGCAAGGTTAACGTCAATGGCGGTGCTTGTGCCCTGGGCCATCCGATTGGTGCCTCTGGTGCCCGGGTATTAGTGACCTTAATCCATGCATTAAAACAGCGCGGTTTAAAAACCGGTATCGCCTCACTCTGTATTGGTGGTGGTGAGGCCGTTGCTCTGGCTGTGGAAGCGCTGTAAGTCAAATTAGCTGTACCACTATAACAAAAAGCGGTTGGGGAGAAGCGCCGCAAACTGCCTGAATAATAATAGGTCAAAAGATCAGCCAGGCACGCTTAACAGGGTAGGAACCGGCCAACAACACAAACACTAAAGCGCCGGCCGCCCGTTTACTAATAGCAGTTAAAAATCAAAGAGATAATAAAATGACACAACAGGTTAAGTTATTTATTGATGGTGAATTTGTGCACTCGAACAGTGACAAATTGATCCCGGTAACCAATCCGGCCACCCAGGAAGTGATTGCACAGGTACCTTGTGCTACTGCCGCCGAGATGCAGCAGGCGATCGACTCTGCGAAAGCCGCCTTTAAAACCTGGAAAGAAGTACCGGTGTCTGAGCGCGCCCGTTTAATGATGCGCTACGCCCAGTTGTTAAAAGATCATCAGGGCGAAATCGCCGCCATTATCTGTGAAGAGCTGGGTAAAACCGTGGAAGATGCCAAAGGTGATGTCTGGCGTGGTATCGAAGTGGTGGAGCAGGCGGCAAATATTCCGTCACTGATGATGGGCGAAACGGTGGAGAACGTTGCTCGCAGCATCGATACCTACAGCTATATTCAGCCATTAGGTGTCTGCGCCGGTATTACGCCGTTTAACTTCCCGGCGATGATCCCATTGTGGATGTTCCCGATGGCGATTGCCTGCGGTAATACCTTTATTTTAAAACCGTCTGAACAGGATCCGATGACAGTAAATAAGCTGGCGGAGCTGTTTGTCAAAGCCGGTGCACCCAAGGGCGTATTACAAGTGGTGCACGGTGCCAAAGAGCAGGTCGATACCATTTTGCATCACCCTGATATTAAAGCGATTTCATTTGTCGGTTCGGTTAATGTCGGCCAGTATATTTACAAAACCGGCACTGACAATTTAAAGCGTGTACAAGCCTTTGCCGGTGCGAAAAACCATATGGTGATTATGCCGGATGCGAATAAGCAGCAGGTGATTAATGCGCTGGTGGGAGCCTCTGTCGGCGCGGCCGGTCAGCGTTGTATGGCAATCTCTGTGGCGGTGTTTGTGGGTAGTGCAGCTGAGTGGATCCCGGAAGTAGCTGCTGCCATTGGCAAGGTAGGTCCGGGTCATTACAGCAATGACAAAGCGGCCTATGGCCCGCAAATCAGCCCGCAAGCAAAAGCCCGTATTCTGTCGTTAATTGCCCAGGGTAAAAAAGAAGGTGCAACCTGTCTGCTGGATGGCTCCGATTGTCAGGTTGACGGTTACCCGAACGGTAACTGGGTTGGCCCAACGGTGTTTAGCGATGTCACCACCGAGATGGAAATCTACAAACAAGAGATCTTCGGCCCGGTATTAACCACTATGACAGTAGCTAACCTGGATCAGGCTATTGAGCTGGTAAATAGTAGCCCGTACGGTAACGGTACCTCGATCTTCACCGCCAGTGGTGCCGCAGCCCGTAAGTATCAACATAATATCGAAGTGGGTCAGGTCGGTATCAATGTGCCGATCCCGGTGCCGCTGCCGTTCTTCTCGTTCACCGGTTGGAAAGGCTCTTTCTACGGTGATCAGCATGCCTACGGCAAGCAAGCGGTGCGGTTTTACACCGAAACCAAAACCATTACAGCGCGTTGGTTCGATGACGATATTCAGGTAAGTGGCCCGAATATGTCAATTAACCTGCGTTAACCGGTGACAGGAGCAGGCGTGGCGGCGTCTAAAGTAAAGACAAACTAAAAAAATTTTGCAGCTTTAGCGTCGCCCGTTTTGCCTTTTACTGTGCACTTTTACTGTAATTAATCTGGTAGTACAGGACAGTAACGATGAATTTCAATCTGACTGAAGATCAACAGGCCTTTGTTGAGGTCGCCCGCCAGTTCGCTGAGCAAGAGTTAGCGCCGCATGCCGCGACCTGGGATCGCGAACATCATTTCCCGAAAGACGTGCTGCAAAAGGCCGGTGAGCTGGGCTTTTGCTCGCTGTATACGCCGGAAGAGTTTGGCGGTATGGGCTTATCCCGGCTGGATTCCTCCATTATTTTTGAACAGCTGGCAATGGGCTGTACCGCGACTACAGCGATGCTGACGATTCATAATATGGCAACCTGGATGATTGCCAGCTTCGGCACTGAGGCGGTTAAAGAAAGCTGGTTACCCAAGCTGGTTACCGGTGAGCAATTAGCGTCCTATTGTTTAACCGAACCGGGTTCAGGCTCAGATGCCGCCAGTTTACGCACCAGTGCCCGCAAAGACGGTGAACACTATGTGTTAAACGGCTCAAAAATGTTTATCTCTGGCGCAGGCTCAACTGAAGTCTTAGTCGTGATGGCACGCACCGGCGAAGCCGGCCCGAAAGGGATTTCTGCCTTTGTGGTACCTGCTGATGCGAAGGGCGTGATCTACGGCAAAGCCGAAGAAAAAATGGGCTGGAATGCGCAGCCGACCCGACTGGTAACCTTTGAAGACGTGCGTATTCATCAGTCTGCGCTGTTGGGTAGTGAAGGGCAAGGCTTTAGTTTTGCGATGAAAGGCTTAGATGGTGGCCGGATTAATATTGCTACCTGTTCTATTGGTACTGCGCAGCAAGCCCTGAATACGGCCCGTAATTATATGCTGGAGCGGCAGCAATTTGGTAAGCCGCTGGCGGCGTTCCAGGCACTGCAGTTTAAACTGGCTGATATGGCGACCGAGCTGGTCGCCGCCCGTCAGTTAGTACGCTTAGCCGCCTTTAAACTGGATACTCAGGATCCGGAAGCAACTGCCTATTGTGCGATGGCCAAGCGTTTTGCTACTGACGTCGGTTTTAGTGTCTGTGATCAGGCACTGCAGCTGCATGGTGGTTATGGTTATATTAAAGAATATCCGCTGGAGCGGCACTTCCGTGATGTACGGGTACACCAGATCCTGGAAGGCACCAACGAAATCATGCGGCTGATTATTGGTCGTCGCCTGCTGGATGAAGCTGCCGGCGCTATCCTGTAATACAGCCAGGTTAAACTCGGGTAGGTTTGTTGCAAAGCCTAGCCGTGGCCGTCACCGCTTAGCCAGACGCTATGCGGTGACGGCAAGCGCTGCGCCTTACACCTGCAGCCAAACAGAAGGACTCATCATGCTTGAACACTCTGTTGCTCCGGTGCTCTATCAGGAGCTGACCGCAGTTAATGGCAAAAAAATTGCCGTCGCTACCCTTAATTCTGAAAAATCCTTAAACGCGCTTAGCCTGCCAATGGTGGAGTCATTGCTGCCACAAATGCTGCAGTGGAAGGCCGATACGCAAGTGGCGCTGGTGGTATTACAAGGCGCTGGCGATAAAGCCTTTTGTGCCGGCGGCGATATCCGCGATCTGTACCAGGCGATGAAAGATCAGCCCGGCATTTATCAGCCCTATGTCGAAGATTTCTTTACCAAAGAATACCGGCTGGATTATTTAATTCATACCTTTGATAAACCGGTACTGGTTTGGGGCAACGGTATTGTGATGGGCGGTGGTCTGGGCTTAATGGCCGGTGCCTCGCATCGCGTAGTCACGGCGAGCAGCCGGATTGCAATGCCGGAGATGGCCATAGGCCTGTATCCGGATGTCGGTGCCAGCTGGTTTTTAAATCGTATGCCAGCAGGCTGCGGCCTGTTTTTAGGTTTAACCGGCGCTTCTATTAATGCCGCTGATGCGCGTTTTATTGGTTTGGCTGATGTCTTTATCTGCCATGAGCAAAAAGCCGAACTGCTGGATAAACTGTTGACGGTTAATTGGGGTAATACGGTGGCGCTTAATCATCAGAAGCTCTCTGATGTACTGCGCGCGCAGGAAGAAGGTTGTCGCACCCAGATGCCACTTAGTCAAATCCGGCTGCATCAGGATGCGATCAGCCGCTTACCCGGGCAAGCGGATCTGGCTGGCGTAATGGCGGCAATAGACGCCATGCAGGGTGAGGATAAATGGCTGCTAAAAGCCAAGGACTCACTGCGCTACGGTAGTCCAATCACGGCACATATTGTGTATCGCTTATTGCAACTGGGGCAAAGTTTAATTCTGGCCGACAGTTTCCGCTTGGAGCTTGGCTTAAGTGTGCAATGCGCCAAACTGGGCGAGTTTCAGGAAGGGGTGCGGGCACTGTTGATTGATAAAGATTTACAACCCAAGTGGCAGTATCCGGATGTGAGCGCTGTGCCGCAGGCGGTGATCGATGAGTTATTCCGTTCACCGTGGAGCGCCGGGCAACATCCGCTGCAGGATTTAGGCAAGCTAGAAAACTAATTTATTGCGCTGGCCGCAAGGCGGTCAAACCTGATAACAAGGATAAGACAATGGCAAAAGTAGCTTTTATTGGTTTAGGTAATATGGGCGGCCCGATGGCGGTCAATCTGGTTAAAGCCGGTCATCAGGTTACGGCTTTTGACTTATCGGTCAATGCATTGGCCCAGGTAAAAGCCGAAGGGGCAGCCGTGGCCAGCTCGGCAGCTGATGCCGTTGCCGGCGCTGACTTTGTTATTTCGATGCTGCCTGCGGCGAAACACGTGCTGAGCTTATATCTGGGGGAGCAGGGCATTGCCACCCACATCGATAAAAAAGCGCTGGTAATTGATTGCTCGACTATCGATGCGGACAGTGCCCGTAAACTTGGTGCAGCTTTGGCTGAGCAAGGTCTGGCCTTTATTGATGCGCCGGTTTCCGGTGGTGTCGGCGGCGCTAAAGCTGGTACCTTAACTTTTATTGTCGGCGGCAGTGACGCAGATTTTGAGCGGGCGAAAACCGTACTTGGCAATATGGGGAAAAACCTGTTTCATGCCGGTGCGGTTGGCGCCGGGCAGGTCGCAAAAATTTGCAACAATATGCTGCTCAGTATCCTGATGGCCGGTACCTCAGAAGCGCTACAAATGGGTATTGATAACGGTCTGGATCCGAAGGTTTTGTCGGAGATTATGCTAAAAAGCTCGGGCCGTAACTGGACCCTGGAATTATATAACCCTTGCCCGGATGTGCTGCCAAATGTGCCGTCATCTAATGGCTATCAGGGCGGCTTTATGGTCGATTTGATGGTAAAAGATCTGGGTCTGGCGCTGGAAGCTTCGCTGCAAAGTGGCAGCAGTACGCCGCTAGGGGCTTTGGCGCGTAGCTTGTATGTGGCGCATCAGCGGGCCGGCAATGGTAAGCTGGATTTTTCCAGTATTTTTACCGCCTTCGAAAAAGTTAAGAATTAACACTGAGAAAACTTTCTCCGAACCGCGGGATGACTGCGTACATTTTTTCTGAGACACGCCGTGAACCGTCCCTGGGGCTCGATTCCGGCCATCCATGGCCTCCAACGGTCTCAGAAAAAAGTACATCCGCCATCCCGCTTACTACGGATGTACCCTTAGATTTTCATCTGAGACAGATGCGGATGTACTTTTTTGACGGAACGTCTTTCGCATGGATGCGAAAGAGACAAATTCGTCGGGAACGAATTTGAACAGCGGCACGCTGACCCTAAGGGCAAACTTCAGGATGAAGTTTGTAACCCTACATGGATGTATTCACGGCGTGTCCGGCAAAAAATGTACGCAGTATCTGTCGTAGCCTGATAGAAGTGGTGAATTTATTATGAACTTAAAAGATAAAACAATAGTAATTACCGGTGGCGCTCAGGGCTTAGGTCTGGAAATGGCGCGGATGTGTGCTGCAGAGGGTGCCAAACTGGCGCTACTGGATATGAACCCGGAGCAGCTGGCAGCGGCGAAGGCGGAGCTGTCAGCGCAAACCCAGGTGGCAGTCTATGTTGCTAACGTGGCGGATGAGGCGCAGGTCGAAGCCACTTTTGCCCAAATCGATGCCGATTTTAACGGTATTGATGGCCTGATTAACAACGCCGGTATTTTACGCGATGGCTTGCTGCTGAAAGTTAAAGACGGTGAACTGGTTGCCAAGATGCCATTGCAGCAGTTCCAATCAGTCATCGATGTCAACCTGACCGGGGTATTCCTGTGTGGTCGGGAAGCCGCGGCACTGATGGTTAAACACGGTCGCAAGGGCGTCATTATCAATATGTCGAGCGTGGCCCGTGCCGGTAATATGGGGCAAACGAACTATGCTGCCTCTAAAGCCGGGGTAGTGGCGATGACTGTCACCTGGGCACGTGAACTGGGCCGTTACGGCATCCGCGTAGGCGCTATTGCCCCTGGTGTGATCCGCACCGCCATGACTGATGCAATGAAGCCGGAAGCGCGCGAGCGCCTGGAAAAAATGAAACCGGTTGGCCGTTTAGGTGAAGCTGCAGAGATTGCGCATACAGCTAAGTATATCTTTGAAAACGATTTCTTCACCGGTCGGGTGGTAGAAATTGATGGTGGTATCAGTTTCTAAACCGTTGTTTTCTCTTTGCTAAAGAAAAGGCGCTGCGGCGCCTTTTTTAATTGCATTATTGAGTTGCAGTATTTATATTGAGATTTAATATTTTGTGGTGCAATAACGCATCACTTTTGCACCAGAGGCGCGCAATGACGAGACAGAGTGTAACACTTAGCCAAGCGAACGAGCAGTGGCTACAAGAAAAAGTGCAGAATGCTCATGAATACAACAGTAAAAGTGAGCTGATCAACGAGTTAATCCGCAACGCGAGGCGAGCTGATGCCATTAATCAAAAACTCGCGGCAGCAGAAGCGGCCGGCTTTACTGATAAAAGTGCGGAGCAAATACTTGCAGAGTTTAAAAAAAAGCTGCTGATTAATGACTGAGTCTTATCAATATCGCTTATCAGAATTAGCAGTAGCTGATTTAGAGCGGATCTATGCTTACGGGATTTGCAACTATGATGTTTCGCAAGCGGATCTTTATTATTATGAATTTTTTCAGATGTTTCAGAAAATAGCAGAAAATCCTTTTTTATTTCAAACGATTGATCACATAAGACCAGGATATAGACGCTGTCTTTGTGGTCGTGACCATATTTATTTTCGCATTAATGGGCAAATAATTGAAATTATGGCAATAATAGGTTCTCAATCATTAGAGTTATGGCTACCTTAACCGGCGTACGGAGTTTATATGCGAGCTATCTTTATAACCTTGTTATTATTAATGTCTTCTACTGCTTATGCTGATGATAGGGCCGAGCTGACTGCGTTACTGGCCGAATTTCTGGATGGCGCGACCCGTAATGACCCTGCGGTACACGATAAGTATTGGGCGGAAGAACTCATTTATACCAGTTCAGCCGGGCGGCGTTTTGGCAAAGCCGAGTTAATGCAAGGGGTTAATAGTCGTGGTGAGCTGCCAGCGGCTGAGATTAGCATGCGTTATAGCAGTGAAGATCTGCAGATCCTGCAATATGGCGATACCGCAGTGGTCGCTTTTACTCTGGTTGGTACTTCAGCGCAGGAAACCTTACGTTTTTTAAATAGCGGCACCTTCGTCAAACGTAATGGTAAATGGCAGGCAGTAAACTGGCAGGCCACCCGTAAGCTGGATTAAATAAAGTTTTGCCAGGCGGCGATCTGAGTAAAAATTATGAGCGTAAGCTAAGCTAGACTAACAAGCTGTCTAGCAAAGTAGGAGCTAATTATGCCTTATCATCGCGCAGAGCATCTTAATCATCAGGATGTACGGATTGACGAGCTGGTGGTGCATTCTTACGAAATGGGTGTCTATCTGGTCGAGGCTGACTACGATGGTCGTCGTGGTTTTTTGGTTAATGATGACAATCATCCACAGCGGTTTCAGAGTGTGGAGCAGGTGAAGCAATCGCTGAGTGATTGTACCGTGCGCCAGGCCTGGTTGGTGCATCAGTCGGCCTATGACGAGATGTGTGGTGGCCCGGAAAAGACCGATAATACGCTAAAAGTGCCGCTTTGGGTCTGAGCGGCTCCAGCTGGACCAATACTGGTTAGCTGAATCTGTTTATTTCAGCACAGGCCGGGCGCTAGTGGCGCCATGCCTGTACTGCGTATTTAACTGCTTAAATGACCTGCGCCAGACGCTGCCACATTTTCTGGTTACGCTGTTTTAGTGCAGCCGCCCGCTCTGCCACCACTGCAGCTAAGGTTTCTTTTTCGTGCAGTAGCTGCGCTAAGGCATCTAATAAGCTTTGCTCTGACAATTCAGCAACACAAAAATCACCCATGCCAAAATCGCTCATCATCGCATGATATTTGTGGCTCCAGCTGGTGGCGATACAGGGGACACCCTGGCTGAGCGCATTTACTGCACCGTGAAAACGTGAACTGACCGCCAGCTCCGCCTTACCAATAAAATATTTTACCGCCAGCGGATCTTCGATTTGTACCAGGCCGCAGGGCGAACGGGCGGCAATTTCGGCGCATAGCTCAGCATCTTCCTTACCTTCATGGTTAACCAGCACCGGCTGAATGCCCAATGCCGTTAGATAATCGGCCGCAGCAGCGAAAGCTGCAACATAGTCGCTGCGCATCGCTTCAGCATTGGCATGGTTAAACTTGGAGACGACCTTGGAATTTGGGATCAGCGCCGCGAAAGGCACATTCAGCTGTGGCACCTCGGCATTGGCTTCCGCGCTTAAACCGACGGTAAAGTCCGGGGTTAACACCACATGCTCTGGCAGGACATCGACACAGCTTTGTAAATGTTGCAGTGAGACCGGATCACGGACAAAAATCAGCCGTGCGTGCTGAATAATATCGCGCATTGCCGCTTTACTCTCCTTAGAGCTAAAGGGGCCAAAGGCTTGCGGCATAAAGACAAAGGGTTTACCGGCTTTGCTAAAACGCACCACTTCTTTGGCAGTATTCTGCAAGAAAGTCAGCGGCCACTGGTCACCATAAGCAAAGCCACTGGCCTCCAGAATCAGATCAACATCGCGCTCGGTAACCATACCGTAACGTTTAAATAAACGTAGTAAAGGCCCGGGTAGTTTGCCCAGAACACCGGTGAGATCCAGGCCTTTGCGCCGGAATGAGAGTTTTTGCCAGGCGCCATGGCGGGCACGCTCCGGGTAAGGCAGATTGGGGCCGGGAGACAGCACCAGCTCAAAGGATTTATTGAGTTTTTTCAGGCCTTGTAAACAGGCCAATAGCATCAGATAGGCGCCCTTATTACGGAATTGCACGCCTTTAATTTCGACAAAATAGGGTTTAGTCATAAGGTTTCCTTGATCAGGCTTTTACCCGCAGCAGTTGCCAGAACTGTTCGCGGGTGCGCTTGGCGAAAAATAAAAAGAAGAAAGAGGCATAGGCATAAGAAATCAGCGTCGCCCAGGCGGCACCTACGATGCCGTACTGAGGGATTAACCATAAATTCAGCCCGACATTTAAAAGCGCACCTATCCCATGGCTAAATAGCGATAGTGGTTCTTGTTCGGTGATCACCAGGTGCTGGCCAATCAGATAACGGACAAAGATAAAACAGCCGGACCAGATATGAATTTGTAATACGGTTACTGCGGCGCTAAAGGCTTCACCAAATAATAGCACCACTATCCAATCTGCTGTCAGGCTCATCACCACCGCGATCGCCAGGGCAGCACTAAAAAACAGCAGGGCAAAACGGCGTAGCTTGATTAAATAACCGTCCCAGCTTTTTTCATAGGCTTTTAGCATATCCGGGTAATAGCGCACGGCCAGCGTGGCCGGAAACACATACCACAGCTCCGACAAGCGGCTGGCCGCGGCATAGATACCGGCTTGCTCAGTGCCGGCCATTGCACCCAGCATCACAATATCAATTTTCAGATAGATAACAGAGACAATGCCGGATAACCACAGCCAGGATGAGCGTTGCAATAACTGCTTGCCATAGGCCAGGCTAAAGTATTTTGGGTGATAGCCCGGCCAGCGCTGTTGCTCTTCTTTAAAAGGCCGGTGTTTCTGGCGATAGATCCAATACTGGGCCAGCGCGACAATCAAAAACTCGCCGGCGTAAATCAGCAATAAACTGGCAATGCCGAAGCCCTGATAGAGCAAAACCAGTTTTAAGCCAAAACTTACCAGTGAAATTATCGATTTAACATAGGCCGGGGTGCGGAAAGTCCCCTGATAATTCAGATAAAATTCAAACAACAGAAAGCCAAAAAACGCCTGAAGTATAAACAGCAGCGGTATGGTATAGCTTAGATGGCCGCTAAAGAGTTCGCCATTAAGCAGGTAGAATAGCGCCAGCATCAGGGCGCCGCCGACTAGCCCCAGCCCCAACCGGATACTGACGGCGGTGTAGAGCATCGTCATTGCTTGCTGACCGCTATCGAGCTTCACCATTTGCCGCACGACCAGATTATTTAGTCCCATGCTGGTTAGCGGCACTAAAAAGGCACTCCACGCCATCACGATAGAGTATATACCCAGCTCACTGGCACCCAGCATCCGCGCGACAAAGATCGTCAGTACTGCACCGGCACTGAGTTTAACCAGCTTATCACCCAGCATCGCCGTAGCGCGGGCCAGTAAGATTTTTTTGAGCAGCTTCAACCTTTGACTCCCTGTAAACGGCGGCGTAGTGCCGATAGAATGCGCCAGACATTCTGCAATAGCTGGATATAACCGGCGAATAACAGCAAAAACAGCAACAACATAATGCCATCCGGGATCAGCAGATATTCACCGATAATGCCGATACAGGCAAAGATACAAGCCAGAGCGGTAATCAGCGTTAACGATTCGCGGGAGTTCAGGCCCAGACGCAGTGAGATATGGTGTAAGTGTTCGCGGTCGGCCTGAAAGGGGGACTGGCCTTTGCGGATCCGCCGCACCATAATGGCGACCATATCCATCAGCGGTATGGCAATTAACCACAGTGCAGTAACGGGCCGGAAACTGGCACTTTCACTCTGGGTGCCGACGATCAGCAGCCAGATCACAGAAAAACCAATTAACATGCTGCCGGCATCGCCCATAAAGATCTTTTTGCCCGGCACCAGCTGTAAATTAAACGCCAGATAAGGCAGCATGGCGCAGATCAGCACCATCGGTAGCAGCGCCTGTTCAATTTGGCCCCACAGCAACATAAAGCCGGCAATAGCAACAAAACTGACAAGGCTGAGCATGCCGGCTAAGCCATCTATACCGTCAGTCATATTAAAGGCGTTAATGGCGGCAATCACCGCAATCAGGGTGACAGGGATACCGAGAAAACCGAGCCTGACATCGCCATAACCAAATAAATTACCCAGATTTGCCAGGTGCAGATCGAGTACATAGACCATGGCTGCACTCAGCAGTAACTGCACCGCCAGGCGTAATTTCACACTCAGATCCAGATAATCATCAAAGGCACCGAGGATCACCAGCGCACCGGCAAGTGTCAGGTAGTAGCCGGCATCTAAGTCCGCAACCGGAAACAAGACAAAGCCAAGCAGCATGCCGGTAAATACCGATAGACCGCCGATCAGCGGAATCGCGCCCTGATGTTGTTTGCGGCCACGCGGAATATCGACCAGACCAATACGTTGCGATAACGGATAAAAACTTAAAATGGCAAGCAGGCAACCGGCAAAAGCCGTTATCATCAATAGAAGCTGAGTTGTCATAGTGGTTTCTTTTTCATCATCTTTTTATTCAGCTGGCTGTCAGCAGCACTCTGGTGTAATGATACTGCTTAGTGCGACAATAAACGACTAGCTGGCCGCGGTCCTGATAAATAAATTAATGGAACCGGCAATTATCCGTCTTCTCAGGAGTAAAGCACAGGGTGACTGCAACACAACCCCGGGTCCTCGTGATCACTAATATGGGTCCTAAACCCTCATCACCGTTTCAGGGCAACTTTGTGCGCGCCCAGGTCACGGCATTACAGGCTCAGGGCCTGCAACCTGCCTATCATTATATGCGCTGGCACCGTGACTCTTGGCTGAACAGGTTATTGAAGTATCCGGTTTTTTTCCTCGATTTTTGCCTGCGCTTTCTGTTTAGCCGCCAAGGCTATCAGATATTGCACGTCCATTTCTTTTATCCAACAATCTGGTTAGCGCTGTTATACCGTTGGTTACGCAATCCGCAGGCGAAAATTGTCGTCACCTGCCACGGCTCAGATATCTATCATTATCAGCCACCCGGGCGCCTGTATCGCTGGTGTGCGCGGCAGGTGGATAGCTGGATCTTTAGTAGCGAGGCGCTGCAGCAACAATTTTTTATGCAGCCAGCGCGGGCGCAGGTGTTGGCGGCCGGTATTGATAACCGTTATGCTAGCGCGACCTGGCACAGCAAAACCGATAAAGATATTGATTTGCTCTATGTTGGTACACTGGACCAGAATAAAGGGATGGATCGTTTACTGGCCATGCTGCCACAGCTGCAAGCCTGGCGCGTAGTGATCGCCGGTTCAGGGCCCTGGCAGGCAGCACTGGCACAAGCCACTGCTTCCTATCCCAATATCACCTTGCTTGGCCCACAAAGTGGTGCGGATTTGCTGGCACTGTATCAGCGCGCCCGTTGCTTTATCAGTTTATCGCGCAAAGAATCTTTTGGTCTGGTAATGGCTGAGGCGATGGCGTGTTATACGCCTGTTGTGGCGACCGATACTGATGGTGCCAGGGCGCAAGTACGGCAGGGTGTCACCGGTTATGCTGTGTCACAGCAGGATGAAGCCTTATGCCAGCAGCAGTTGCTGGCTGCGATCAGGCAATTGCTGGCGCTGGATGAGACCGCCTACCAGCAGTTGCAACAGCAGGGCCGGATGCAGGCCGAGCAAATCTTACTGCCCGTGATCGTGAATAAACTACGTAAACATTATCAGGAACTTATGTTATGACGAGCACATCCTCGACCGCTATCGCTGAAATCGGTATCGGTCCGGTTCAGGTGTCGGCCTTTGCCAATATGGCGCAATTGCTGTCCTATATTATCCGTGCTGATGGTTCTGTTTATGCCGGTTCGGCCATTGCCATTAATCCGGAAAAAATTCTGACCGCACTGGAAAACCCGCAGGTGTTAGCCGTGATCCAACAAGCCGATCTGCGCTATGCCGATGGTATCGGGGTGGTGAAAGTGATGCAAAAACGTCTGCAGCGGCCGGTGGAGCGGATCCCGGGTTGTGAACTATGGCAGGCGTTGATGGCGCGGGCAGCAGAGTATCAGGTACCGGTGTATCTGGTCGGTGCCAAGCCCGAAGTGCTGGCGCAAACCCGCGATAAGTTACAGCGGCTCGGGGTGCCGGTAGTGGGCGCGACCGATGGTTATTTTAAAGATGAAGCGCAATTGCTGCAGACGATCAAAGCCAGTGGCGCCCGCTTTGTCAGCGTGGCGATGGGATCGCCCAAGCAAGAGTTGCTGATCCAGCGCATCCGGGCAGTCCATCCGGATTGTTTTTATATGGGCGTTGGTGGCACCTATGACGTCTTTACCGGCAATGTAAAACGCGCTCCGGCACTGTGGTGTAAGCTTAATCTGGAATGGGCTTACCGTTTATTGGCGCAACCAAGCCGCATTGGCCGCCAATTACGCTTATTCAGGTACCTGTGGTGGGTGCTGATTGGAAAAATTTAAGGAGCAAAGGGTGAGAGCATTACCGTTAATCAGTGTTTATATGCCTACCTATAACCGGGCTGAGATGGCCTGCCGGGCCATCGACTCGGTACTGGCGCAGGATTATCCGAACTTTGAGCTGATCGTGGTGGATGATGCGTCAAAAGATCAGACCTATGAACAGCTGAGTTCGCGTTATGCTAACGAGCCACGGGTACGGATCCTGCGGCAGGAAAAGGGGCAGGGTGCCTGCGCCGCCCGCAACAGAGCCATTAATGAAGCACGTGGCGACTTTGTCACCGGCCTGGATGATGACGATGAGTTTTTACCGCAGCGCCTCAGTAGTCTTTATGCGGCCTATGATGATCAATTCAGCATGGTCTGCAGCGCCTATATCTGGGATTACGGTACCTTTAGTAAAACCTTGTTTGCCGATGAAGCTACGGTAAGTCTGAGTGAGTTACTGGATTTGCACACGCTGTCAAATCAGGCGTTGGTGCGCCGTGAGCGGATGTTAGCACTGGGTGGTTTTGATACCGGTCTGGCGGCGTTTCAGGATTATGATATGTGGGTGCGGGTGGTCGCGGCCTATGGCCCGGCGAAGCGGATTGCTAACGCCAGCTATAAGGTGAATGTTGGGCATGAACTCGGCCGGATCACCGATTCGCCAAAACGACTGGACGCACATCAGCAATTTGTTGCCAAACACCGGCCACTGATGAGCGAGCGTAACCTGCAGAATCAGATGTTTTACCGCTTAACAATGCAAAAGAAACCTCTGACACTGACGGAGTTTTTCCGCCAATGCCGCTATGGCCTGTTAAATCTGAAATGGCGTTATTTTTTAAAGCATAAGTTATCGTGGTTTAGCGCGCTCCGTTTACGGTTGATGAATA
The DNA here is from genome assembly GCF_025377695.1 of Alishewanella sp. BS5-314. NCBI lineage: Bacteria > Pseudomonadati > Pseudomonadota > Gammaproteobacteria > Alteromonadales > Alteromonadaceae > Alishewanella > Alishewanella sp. BS5-314. Next base: position 1,140,629 of record NZ_JACEHJ010000002.1, on the reverse strand, counting down.
AAGGTATCCGGGGCTTGCTTAAAAAATGAACTGGCAAAACCGGCTGCTTTTCGTGTCGCCGCAGCTGTTAGATCGGCTGATCCTGGTGCTGGCAGCACTTTTTGTGCTGGTCGACTGGCTAAACGGTCTGTTACGACACAGTCTGGGCAGCGTGCTGCCGCTGTCAGCAGCATTTAAAGCCTTGCTGTTAACGCTACTGCTGTGGCGCGGCTGGCAACTGTGTCGCAGTGAGCTGCGTTTACCCTTACTACTGCTGGTACTGATGCTACCCGGTCCTTTGTATATCAAATGGTTGACCGGTCATCCTTATTTGTTGAGCGACCTGCAACTGATAGCCAAAGCTGGCGCCATGCTACTGGCACTGGCCTACTTTGCTGCCCGCGCGAAAACACTGCAGCAAGACTACCTGCGTTATGTTGATGCTGTGGTACTGGCAGCCTTTATGCTGTTATTGCTCAATACTGTGCTCGGTACTATCGGCTACGGCGGTACAGCCTATCAGCCGATGGAGCAGGTCAGTCAGAAATTTCTCGGTATCAAAGGCTACTTTGTTTCTACTAACGAGCTGTCCGCTTTATTATTGGTGTTAAGCGGCTGGTTACTTTGCCGTAGCTGGCAACGACGGCGCTGGGCCTACCCACTGATTGCACTTGCGGCTTTTTTTATCGCTGCACTTATGCTGACCAAAACCGGTTTATTTGGCATCCTGCTGTTAGTATTGCTGACGCCGCTGCTAGTAATGGATAAAAGGCAGTGGCAACAGGCTAAACCTTATCTGCTGGCCGCTGGCTTGGTATTAGTCGTACTCACCGCTTTGCTGCTCTATCATCTGACCGCCTTGTTGCAGTGGGTTGGGCTGTACGACAAGCTACAGTTTGCCTATCAACAGCGTGGACTGAGCGGCATTTTGTTATCATCGCGCGATTTTTACCTGCAACGTAACTTTGCGTTAGTTGCTGAACACTATCCGCACTGGTTACAGGTATTAGGCGTCGGTCAGGGGGGCGTGCGCCTGCTATTGAAAAAGTATTTTATTGAATTGGATTTTTTCGATCTGCTGCTGTTTTATGGGGTGGCAGGTGCCTTATTGTTTTGCTTAAGTTTTCTGCGTCTGTTTAGTTTGCTCTGGAGTCGCATGTCAAAGAGTGAGCTGGTGTTGCCGTTAGCTTTGCTCAATCTGCTGTTATTGGCAGTGGCCTTGCTGGCCGGGCATGTCCTGACCTCGGGTATGTTATGGTTGCCCTGGGCGCTGATTAACGCCGCGGTTCTGGTAAATCGTGCGCCATCAATGTTAACTGCAGCCATGCCGCAGACGGTTGGCGGGGCGTCGACGCCAGTTGTTCAGCCAGATAAGGAGGTAAGATGAAGGATCTGTTAGAGCCCTTTTTATATCCGCAAAACCTGTTGCTTTATGGCCTGTTGCTCGCATGTCTGCTGTATCGCAAAAAGGGCCTCTGGCTGCTGTGGGGCTTTTACTATCTGGTTGGCAATACCTATATCGCCAATCACGCCCGGCTCTGGTACCAACAGGGCATTTCCAGCGCCACAGCCCCGGCCAGCCTGTATGTGGTGCTGGGCTGTGGTGGTTCTGCGACGCAGCTACCCGCCTGTGCCAGAGCCCGGATCCAACAACTTACCGCCGAAGCCGCACAGCCGGGGCCAGTGGCGGTATTAATCACCACCCGTTATTGCCAGCCTTATCTGGATTATCTGCAGCAGCAACTCCCCGCCGTGGTTGCTGACTGCTTTGATGCCGGTGACAATACCTATCAGGAGTTTGCCAGCCTGGCGCCACGACTGGCACAGCAGCGGCAAATTCGTTTTATCACCAGTGATTTTCATAGCTGGCGTGTTAGCCGGCTGATTGCGGAATATCAGTTGGACGCCAGCATTGGTGCTGCCAGCAGCCAGACACTGAGGCCGGTAAACTGTAGTTTAAACTGCTTCTTTACCGTTAATCTGTCAAACCTGGATTTTTACAGTAAATTGACTGCAGAGTTTAGTAGTTACGCGGTTTACAAGTTAGGCGGACGCAAGCTCACTGGTGTTTGATCTGACGCCAGCTAAGCAGCGCCAGCAATACGCCACAAAGCGCACCGAGCAGGTGCGCATCAATCGCGACTTCGGCCCCGATCTGTGCTCCTAACACCGGATCAGGGCCTTGCCATTGCTCTAGCGCCAGTTTCGCACTGACCCCGAGTAAAATCAGGATACCGGAGCGATAGCCCTGACGCAGATCGGCCACGGCACCATAGCAGAGTAAGCCATGCAGCATACCTGATAATCCGACATAGATGTCAATCTCAGGGGCGAGTAGTAATAAAGCCAAGGCTGTGGCCAGCAGTAATAACAGGAGCTGCCAGCCTACAGCTAAACGCCCCGGCAACCGGCCGTGTAGTATCATCAAAACCGCTAACCCTGCCAAATTCATCAGCAAATGATAAACATTGCTATGCAGCAGCTGACCACTTAGCAGGCGCCAGAGCTCGCCACGCCAGATCATCGTTTGGTTGTATTCTAATGCGTGTTGCCAGGCCGGGGGCAATAAAAACAGCAGGACACAGCAGCTGGCCAACAACAGATAAGGCAGATCAGACTTTAGCTTTAGTATGGGCATCAGATGGTTGAATTTGCACTAAGAACTGGTTAGGGTGTCAGGGAGCCGTTAATTAGTAAAGTCCTGACGATGAAAAAATCCCTCACTGCTTTAAATCTGTTACTTTGGGCGCTACTGCCCGCGCTAAGTGTGGCGGTAACGCCACAGGAAACCCGTGAGCCGGAAGCGGCTACGGGGCTGGTGCAACAGCAATTGACCCGTCATGCCAATGCGATGGTCGCGGCTGCGCATCCGCTGGCGGCGGAGGCGGGCAAGCGGATCCTGCAAGCCGGTGGTAGCGCTATTGACGCGGCCATTGCCACCCAGTTAATGCTTGGTCTGGTTGAACCGCAGAGCTCCGGGATTGGCGGTGGCGCCTTTATCCTGCATTTTCAGGCTGACAGTGGTCAGTTAACCAGCTTTGATGGCCGTGAAACGGCGCCTGCTGCCGCCGGCCCCTGGTTATTTGCCGAGGACGGTAAAGTATTAGGCTGGCGAGAAGCCTATGTTGGCGGTAAGTCTGTTGGCGTGCCGGGAGTGTTACGGGCGCTCGCTGATGCCCATCAACAGTTTGGTAAGTTGCCCTGGGCTGTGCTCTTTACCGATACCATCGCCGCGGCAGAGCAGGGCTTTATTGTGAATGAGCGGATGGCGAAACAACTGGCGCTGGGATGGAATCAGGGATTACGGCAGTTGTCACCGGCAAAAGAGTTTTATTACCCGGATAATCAGCCACTGGCTGCCGGTACCCTATTAAAAAATCCCGAGTACGCGGCCTTATTACGAAAAATTGCCAGCGAAGGTGTTAGCGCCTTTTATCAGGGCGCGAACGCCGAAGCTTTGGTGCGCACTGTCAATCAGGCTGCGGTCAATCCTGGTACTTTGACGTTACAGGATCTTGCCAATTATCAGGCCCAGCAAAAGGATGCCCTCTGCATTCCGTACCGGGTGTATCAGATCTGCTCGATGACCGCACCCAGCTCCGGTGGCGTGGCGGTACTACAAATTATGGGTATGCTGGCAGAGTTTGATTTGGCAGCGCTTAAACCTAACAGTCTGGAAGCTGTGCATCTGATCAGTCAGGCATCGCGCGCTGCCTTTGCCGATCGAGATCGTTATCTGGCTGATCCGGATTTTGCACCGGTCCCGGTGGCGGGTTTGCTGGATGCGGAATATCTGAAGCAACGCGCGGCATTACTAACAGGTCGTGACCAGGCATTTAGCGCCGGTCAACCTGAAGGCGCCCAGCCACTGGCCAGCAGCCAGGCAGTGGAATTTCCCAATACCAGCCACTTGTCAATTGTCGATGCTACCGGCAATGCGGTCAGTATGACCACCAGTATTGAAAACGTCTTTGGCTCGGGCTTAATGGTGAATGGTTATTTGCTAAATAATCAGCTAACCGATTTTAGTTTAGAGCCTGTCGTTGACGGCGTTTTGGTAGCAAACCGGGTTGAGGGCGGTAAGAGGCCGCGCAGTTCCATGGCACCGGTGATGGTGTTTGATGCCGACAATCAACTGAAACTGGTGATAGGATCGCCAGGCGGCAGCCGGATAATTAATTATGTGGTGCAAAGCCTGGTTGCGGTTTTGGATTGGCAACTTGATGTACAACAAGCCCTGAATTTAGCCCGCTTTACCCATCGCAATGATTATCTGGCGCTGGAAGCCGGTACTGAGCTGGTAGAACTAGCGCCGGCACTGCAGGAGCTGGGTTATCAGGTACAACTGCAGGATCTGAATAGTGGTTTACACGCCATTGAGGTCAAGCCAACCCAGCTTGAAGGTGCTGCCGATCCCAGACGTGAAGGGCGGGTAGCCGGATTTTAACAAGGAATACCTTATGATACAGCAACAACAAGTGGATGCCGTACTGATCCTGAGTATGCAACGCTTTGAAAAGAAAAATGCGCTGAACTTACAGATGTACCGCGAGTTATCTGCGGCTTTGCAAAGTGCGGCGGCAAACCCGGCGATCAAGGTCGTACTGCTGCAAGGCAACGAACACTGTTTTAGCAGCGGTAATGATCTGAAAGATTTTTTATCGGCCGGCGAATTAAATCGCCAGCATCCGGTGGTGGAGTTTCTGTATACCGTCGCCGCCTTTCCTAAGCCGCTGGTGGCTGCGGTAGCAGGGTTAGCGATTGGTATCGGCACCACGGTGTTACTGCATTGTGATCTGGTTTATGCGGCGCCGGACTGCCGTTTTCAATTGCCCTTTACCCAACTGGGGCTTTGTCCTGAGGCCGCTTCCAGTTTGTTGTTACCACAAATCGCCGGTTACCAGCGTGCGGCACAATATTTACTGTTAGGCGAGGCTTTTAGCAGTGAGCAGGCTGCGGCCTTTGGTCTGGTAAATGAGATTGTGCCTGCTGCGCAACTACTGGCGCATGCTGCCAGCAAAGCGCAAGCATTAGCGGCGTTACCGGCGCAGGCGGTACTGGTTAGCAAAGCGCTGTTAAAAGCCAATAATAAACAAACAGAACACGCGATAGCGACAGAGTTGGCCGAGTTTCAGCAGCTATTACAGAGTGACAGTTGTCAGCAACGACTACAGGCTTTTTTCAGCAGAAAATAGACTGTGGCAAGCGGGACGCCGGCAGGTTTTGCCGGCGCGCTGCTTTTACGGGTGCGCTGTGCTTAACGGATGCTGGTACTGAATTTATCTGCCTGCACTTCGCTGACCAACCAACTGCCGCGCTGGCGGATCAATTGTACTGTCCGTACTTCCTGCACTCTTTTACCATCGAACTCTCCATCCAGAATTAACTGGATATTGGCATCATTCTGATACTGCTCGCGCAGATTACGGCCACTGCGGTTAACGTTAATTTGTACGGTATCGAAATTCATGTTGTATAAAATGCGGCCAGCTTGCCGCGCTGTACCGTAAGATGCCAGCAATTTCGCGTAATCAGCAGTCGCCATACTTTTGGCTTTGTCTAAATCCTTCGCGTTATAAATGGCGTCGAAAAAGGCTTCCGCTACGCTTTCCGGACTACCGCTCTGGGTGCTCAGTTGGGTGTTGCCGTCGCAACCTGATAGCAGCAAAGCAGCCAATAACAGCAGGCAATATTTTCTTAGCATCATGTGTTCACCTGTAGGGGCAAGCCTGAGCCTGCAGTTTTTCGCTGGCAAAATTGTGCGACTATTTAAGCTGGGTGTAAAGCAAAAAGGCCGCTAAGGCGGCCTTTTTGCTTATGCCGGCGTTAAGCCGGCATGACTAGTAACGAAGACTAAGCACTAAGTTCTTGTTCACTAAACACATTGGCAAATAATGGGCTGGTCAGGTAACGCTCAGCCGCGCTGGCCAGCACTACGACAATATTCTTGCCTGCATACTCTGGTAATTCTGCCAGGCGAGCAGCAGCCACAACGGCAGCACCTGAGGAAATCCCAGCCAGAATGCCTTCTTCTTTCATCAGGCGGTGTGCCATGGCAATGGCATCATCGCTGCTGACTTGCTCGACGCGGTCAATCAGATCCAGCTCTAATACTGACGGGATAAAACCGGCGCCAATGCCCTGGATTTTATGCGGACCTGGCTTTAATTCTTCACCGGCTTTGGCCTGGGTAATCACCGGTGATTCCACTGGCTCCACCGCGACACTGACCAGCGGGTGATTTTTTTCCTGTTTAAAGAAACGACTGACTCCGGTAATGGTACCGCCGGTACCGACGCCAGCGACAAAGACGTCAACCTGACCATCCAGATCATGCCAGATCTCCGGGCCTGTGGTTTCAAAGTGGATTTGTGGGTTGGCCGGGTTATCGAACTGGCCGAGGATTAAATACTTATCCGGATTAGAGGCCTGAATTTCTTTGGCTTTTTCAATAGCGCCCTTCATCCCTTTCGGGCCTTCGGTTAGCACCAGATTGGCTCCCAGTGCCTTTAACAGCTTACGGCGTTCTAAACTCATGGTCGCCGGCATGGTCAGAGTCAGTTTATAACCGCGGCTGGCGGCAACAAAGGCCAGCGCAATACCGGTATTACCCGAGGTAGGCTCTACCAGCTCTTTGTCAGCGGTTAAGATGCCACGTTTTTCGGCATCCCAAATCAGCGCCGCGCCCAAGCGGCACTTGACGCTGAAGCTGGGGTTGCGTGCTTCAATCTTGGCATAGACATTCGCGCCTTTAACCACGCGGTTTAATTTGACCAGCGGGGTGCGGCCGATCGACAATGAGTTATCTGCGTATACATTTGCCATAAAAAACTCCAGAATCAGAAGATATTGGTTATAAGAATACGCGTCTTAATAAAAAACTGAAGAAGCATTTGGCTATAAGTTATAGCGGATTGCACTTTAAGCTGAGGAAGTTATGTCATTTCAGAGTACTGAAAATTATATTGTCTCCGATGAATTGGCGCTGGCAGTAAATGCGGCTATGACGCTGCAAAAGCCGTTACTGTTAAAGGGCGAGCCGGGTACGGGGAAAACCCGGCTGGCGGAAGAGCTGGCCCAGAGCCTGGGTGCAGAACTGATCCAGTGGCATATCAAGTCCACAACCAAAGCCCAGCACGGCCTCTACGAGTACGACGCAGTATCGCGGTTACGTGATAGCCAGCTCGGCAGTGACAAGGTGCATGACATTGCCAACTACATTAAGCCGGGCAAGCTGTGGCAGGCCTTTACGGCACAGCAGCGGCCGGTGTTGTTAATTGATGAGATTGATAAAGCCGACATTGAATTTCCAAACGATTTATTGCACGAGTTGGATCGGATGAGCTTCTATGTGCATGAGACCGGGCAGCAGGTCAGTGCCGCGCAGCGGCCTATTGTACTGATCACCTCAAACAACGAAAAAGAGCTGCCCGATGCCTTTTTGCGCCGCTGTTTTTTTCACTATATCCGCTTTCCGGATGCCGACATTCTACGCCAGATTGTGGCGGTGCATTTCCCGCAGATCCGTCAGCAGCTGCTTAGTACTGCGCTGGACGTCTTTTTTGAACTACGCGAGCTACCGGGGCTGAAGAAAAAGCCCTCGACGTCCGAATTACTGGATTGGTTAAAACTGTTACTGGCAGAGCAGATCCCGGCTGAAGTGTTACAGCAAAAGCAACAGCAGGGCGGCCTGATGCCGATGTTTGGTGCCCTGCTAAAGAACGAACAAGATGTGCAACTGGTCGAAAAGCTGGCCTTTTTGGCCAAGCGGCAAGGGCGTTAAATGCTGGTCGAGTTCTTTTTTACGCTGCGCAAATATGGCCTGAAAAGCAGTATCACTGAGCTGCTGGATTTACTGCAGGCGTTGCAGCAGCAGGTGATTTTTGCCGATACCGAAGCTTTCTATCAGCTGGCCCGGCTGACACTGGTCAAAGATGAAAGCCAGTACGATAAGTTTGACCGGGCTTTTGCCGAGTATTTCGAGGGCGTCGCAGCGATAGATCTGGCCAGCCAGATCCCGGATGATTGGTTAATCCCGGATATTATTCGCCAGCTCTCAGCTGAGGATAAAGCGGCCTTGCAGGGGCTCGGTAGTTTAGAAGAGTTGTTGAAGCAACTTCGCGAGCGCCTGGCTGAGCAGCAAAAGCGCCATGCCGGTGGCAATAAATGGATCGGTACCGGTGGCACCTCGCCCTTTGGCGCTTACGGCTTTAATCCGGAAGGGGTGCGGATTGGTCAACAAGGCAGTGGCGCACGGCGCGCGGTAAAGGTGTGGGATAAACGCGAATTTAAAGATTTAGATAGCCAAAGCGAGTTGAATAACCGCAGTATTAAACTGGCACTGCGTCAGCTCAGACGCTTTGCCCGTAGCGGTGCCGCGACCGAGCTGGATCTGAACGGCACCATTCAGGCTACGTCTGAGCAGGGCGGTTATCTGGATCTGCGTTTTGTACCAGAGCGGCATAATGCGGTTAAGGTGCTGATGCTGTTTGATGTTGGTGGTTCGATGGATGATTATATTGAGCTGTGTCAGCAAGTCTTTGCTGCCGTGCGCACTGAGTTTAAACATCTGGAGTTTTTTTACTTTCATAACTGTGTCTACGAAGGCGTCTGGCGCAATAATCAACGCCGCCATACCGAGCAAGTCAGTGTGCTGGATCTGATCCACACCTATGGCAGTGACTATAAACTGATTTTTGTCGGCGATGCCACTATGGGCCCCTATGAAATTGATTACCCGGGCGGCAGCGTCGAACACTGGAATCAGGAGCCGGGCCGGCTTTGGTTAGAGCGATTGCTGGCACAGTATCCAAAAGCGGTCTGGCTGAACCCACAACCTGAGCAGTGGTGGCGGCATTATCAGTCAATCAGTATTATTAAAGACATTATGCAGCAGCGGATGCAGCCGTTAACGCTGGAAGGGTTAACCCAGGCCATCAAACTTCTCAGTTAAGCGCATTGCAAAGATGCTGTAAGGATAAAGCGAAGCGAGACAGATGTTGACAGTAGAATTGGCAGTGATTTTGTTAAATGCGGTGTTGTTGCTGTTGGCCTACTTCTGGTGGTATCCCAGAGTAGCCGGCGCTGATCTGCGTAAAGTGGCGGTATTTGATACCCTGATAACGCTGCTGGCGTTGTTGATTGTCGGTTCCCGCTTCTGGGGCACGGAGCAAGCTTTTGAACTCTTTGGTTTTCATACTAATTGGTTCTGGTTTACTCTGGTGACTTATCTGATCCTGGAAATGCCGCTGGCCATCTGGTATTTCCGCCGCTATGGCCCACCGCGCTAGCGGCCTATTCCGGTTCGGCTTGTTGTCTGGCGCGACGTAGTGCCGCTTCGTCACTGGCCGCCTGAATTTCACTGAGGATAGCGTCAAGATCGACAGCACCTTGCTGCTCGTTGTAGCAGCCGGTTAAGGGGTGCTTGGGGTCGAGATTGCCGGCTTCAAATAAGGCCCAGATTTCATCGGCATAGCGGGTTGCCGCCAACTCCGGCGCAAAGCGGGCATAGTAGGCGGTAATATTGTCGACATCGCGTTTCAGCATCCAGCGCGCATTATTATTGGCCGCGGCATCCACCGCCTGGGGTAAGTCGATAATTACCGGCCCCTCGCTGCCTTGCAGCACATTAAACTCAGACAGATCGCCATGCACCAGGCCTACTGCCAACATCTGCAGTATGGCTTGCATCATTTGATGATGGTCTTGCCTTGCTTGTTCTGCCGTTAAGCTGATGTCATTTAAGCGTGGGGCGACATCGCCTTCGGCATCGACCACCAGTTCCATCAACAGCACGCCGTCATAGCAACCGTAGGGCGTCGGCACCCGGACACCGGCAGCAGCCAATTTAAACAGGGCATCGACTTCAGCCGATTGCCAGCTTTCTTCAGCCTGCTCACGGCCAAACCCTGAGCCTTTTTCCATCGCTCTGGCGCGACGCGAGTTTCTGACTTTACGGCCTTCCTGATATTGGGCGGCCTTTTTAAAGCTGCGCTGGCTTGCGTCTTTATAGACTTTGGCGCAGCAGATCCGCCCGGCGCTTTGCACCACATAGACGGACGCCTCTTTGCCACTCATTAAGGCATAATGCACTTCATCAATTAAGCCTTCCTCCAGCAGAGGGTGTAAGCGGGCTGGCGTTCTCATAATGTGGCCTTAACAGAGTGGAGGGTAGTCAGACCGGCAGCGAAGTGCGGTCTGAGCACCGTCTGAGCTTTGCGCTTAGAGTTCAAGATAGTGCGGCCAGCCCAGTAGTGGGCTTTGCAGGCCTTGTTTATGTTCAAACGCATCCAGCTTTTCCGGGCTGGCATCGGTTTGCTGCAATTTTTGATAGTCGCGGCAAAAGTGTAGGGTACGCAGTAGCGCCGGAATAAAATGCTGGCCCAGATCAGCGCGGATCGCGTCGGCGTTAGCCTTGGGTAAGGCCGATAGCACTGCCTCGGTTTGTAAGCTAAGGTAGGTATCGTTAAACCAATGTTCGGCCAGGCTGATTTGCCGCAGGCGCTTTTTCAGATCCTGCTTCACTTTGTCGCCACTACAGAGTGCGCGGTACAGCACGATTTCGGCCAGCACTTCTTCCAGACTAAAGTGTTCAAACTCGTCAAAAACCTGCTGCTGGTAAAAGTGTTGCCGTAACAGTTGCATCGCCTGATGCCGGTGATGTTCAGTCAGGGCTTGCTGATAAGCTTGCCAACCTGGCCAGTCTTCAGCATCCGGCGGCGAGGAAACTTGCTGTAATAGCTGTTCATCGACGTCGCCATATAACGAGGTCTTGCCTGGTACTTTCTTGCTGACCAGACTTAACATCGACCAGCCTTTTTGAAAGGGCTTAACCACACCCTCCGGGCTTAACAGCAGATCTATCGCCTGTCTGGCGTCCCCATCTGACAAGGCCTGCAGGCCCAAACTGGTGATACCAATCACATCGTGCGCGGCCTGTTCTAACAGATGCATCTTGTACTTATTGTAGAATTTATCTGCAAACTTCAGGCTCATCAGCACGGCTTTGCTTTTGATCTGTTGCAGCTGTTCGGCACTGAGTTGTTGCTCAGCGCGTGCTAAGGTCAGGACCTGGCTTAAAAACGGGCCGGCACCCTGCTCACGTACTACTAACTGCATTGAAAAGTCCTTTAATCCAGAAAACTGAACATATCGTCGACTTCGGCAAACTCATCTTCGACCTTGTTCTTTTCTTTCGCCTGCATCACCAGTTCAGTGGCAAATTTGCTGATGATGGCTTCCCAGCCCGATTTTTCATCGCGGATCAGGGCTTTGATCGAGGTTTCCACCTTGGGGGTCAGTTGCCGGATCAGCGCCAGTAAACTTTTCGGATCATCATAGCCAATATTGTGCGCATCTTCCGCCAGTTGCCGTTCTGTGTAGCTTTCGGCTTCTTCCAGATGTTCTTCATCTTCGTACAGCTTATCTTCCCAGTAGTTTTCATACTCGAGAATTTCACCGCGATAGATCTCAATAAAGGGGATCGACAGATAAAACAGACCCGCCGGATCTTCGGCTATGCATTCCAGAATTTCTGCCTGTTTTTCTTCGTTGTCCTGAGTGCGGATCAGGTAGGTCAAAAAGTCGAAGGTATGCTGCTTCAGTTCTTCGGCATTATTTTTGATTTTCTCTTCCCAATACAGCGGTTGCTGGCAGACGATGTCGCGGATTTTCTCTGGCGTCATTAACTCGGAAATAATCGAAGGGAACGAGAGATCATGCTGGCTGTTAATTTGCGTCAGGGTCACGATATCAATTTGTTCAATGACCTCGGACAGCTGCTCATCGCTCATGGTATTGGCAATGATCTCGAAGCGTTCGCTGGCTTGTTTCGGCTCCACCAGCGCCAGTTGTTTAATTTCATCAGCCGCGATTCTAATCAGCTCAGTACTCATTATTAGCCCTCGTGCTTAAAGCGGATTTCATCGTATTGATCGTCGTAGCCTTCTTCATCGCTATCCTCTTCATCGGCATAGGGATCATCATAATCCTCAACATCCAGCTCTGCATCATCAGCGCTATCGTCATCTGCCTGATCATGCTGGCGCGCTTTGGCAGGCAAAGGCTTATCCAGGCTAAGTAAATACAGCGCAGCGCAGGCCTCAATTAAGACGCTTTCTGAGTAGGCCCGAATGGCTTTAACTAAAGCCAGATCGGCATTATTAAAGGCAACTGAGATTTTAAATTCGTCCCAGGACGGCACCTTGCCGCTGCTAAGCCATTGCTGCCATTTGAGCTTAGCGGCGCTCGGGAACTGCACCCGGCCAAACAGTGCCATCGGCAGGTATTCCGGTACCGACTCCAGCATTTCCGGATCGGCCAGCAATACGGCTTTCATTTTGTTGGTAAATTGTTCCAACGCTTTCGGCTGCTCGGGATCGATATAGGAGTCCATATTTTCCCGGGCATCGGTTGTTAGCTGTTTAATTTTCGCCAGATTAAGTTTGGTCGCCATCTTGGTCTCACGCGTAATATTCGTCCCACAGCTCGCGCATTGCCGCGGCCGGATCATTCACAATAACGTTGTTAAAGTCTTTTAAAAAGGCACTGCGCTGTTTCGGATCGGACAGCACCTCGTAAGCGGTTTTTACCTGCTGTAGTTGTGTCGCGGCCCGTTGTTGTTCATCTTCCGACAAACCATGCAGTTTATCCGGATGATATTTATTGGCCAGCCGCCGGTAAGCTTTTTTGATGTCTTCGTCACTGGCATTCGTTTTTACGCCCAGGATCCGAAAATGATTTTGCATCGCTGTGGTTCCTCAGATCGCTAACGGTTAAGCGCCTTGCGTCGCTAATCTGTCGCGCAGCTATGATAAAGGGCTGATCATAGCAGATTGCACTGCTCAGCACATAGCAGGAGTTTTTTTAAATCGCCCCCTTGTTTATCGCCGGGCGCACCGTCATCATAAGCAGCATAACTGCAATCTGCTGCAGTTGTTGTCGTTGGCGGGAAGTGATGCGCTGGTTCAGTGGTTTAGCCATTTTGTTGTACCTGAGTTTATTGTGCACGCCACAAGGCTTTGTGGTGCACGATTTACGTCTGGCACCACTGGCCGATCAGCAACTGACAGCTGTTACCGCCAAACCACATAGCCTAAATGAGCGCACTCTGGCTGCGGATGATAATGATGACGTTGTCAGCGGTGGCGAAAACGTCGCCCCGGCTGTTACCGCACCGCCGGTAGTCACTGCCTTACCTGCTTTTGCTGCTGCCGGCTTTTATCGGTACTTCAGCGCCCGTGGCCCGCCACAACCCTAATCCCAATCGTTAAGTATCTATATTGGGCGCCCTCTGGGTTTGCCTGTGTTTGGGTTTATGGTAATGGAGCTGTTATGCAGCTATTTCGTAATGATCTGTCGATCAATTTTATGCGTTGGCGTTGGCTGGCCGTGGTGCTGTCCAGCCTTTTAGTGGTGTTGTCTTTAGTGTTATTACTGACCCGCGGTTTGAACTGGGGATTGGATTTTACCGGCGGTACTGTGCTGGAGCTTAGTTTCGCGCAGGCGGCCAACCTCGATCTGCTGCGGCAACAGCTGACGCAGGCCGGCTATGCAGAGGCGGTAGTGCAGTTTTTTGGCAGTACCCATGATGTGTTGGTGCGGTTGCCTTCAGAGGCGGGCGCAGTGCAACAGCAAGTCGGGGAGCAGGTGTTTCGTGCCTTACAGGCGCAGAGTGAGGTGGCAATGACACTGAGCCGGGTCGAGTTTGTCGGGCCGAGCGTCGGTGAAGAGTTAAAACAGGATGGTGGCCTGGCGGTATTGGTCGCCCTGTTGGGGATCCTGGTGTATGTTGGCTTTCGTTTTGAATGGCGGCTTTCGCTGGGCGCCGTCTTGTCGCTGGCGCACGATGTTATCCTCACCCTGGGGCTATTTTCGCTGTTACAACTGGAGTTTGACCTGACAGTGCTGGCGGCCATTTTGGCGCTGATTGGCTACTCGATTAACGATACGATAGTCGTATTTGACCGGGTACGGGAGATGTTCCGCAAGCTGCGTGACGAAACGGTACTGGAAACCATCAATCAGGCGATCACTTCCACCTTGAACCGTACAGTGATTACCTCACTGACGACCATGCTGGTACTGGTGGTATTGTTTTTCAAAGGCGGGGCTTTGATCCACGGCTTTGCGACCGCACTGTTGTTTGGTATTGCCGTGGGTACCTATTCGTCAGTCTATGTTGCCAGCGGTGTGGCAGTGTTGCTCGGACTAAGCCGCGAAGACCTATTGGCCCCTAAACCCGTTTCTGAGCAGGAAGAGCTGCAGCCTTAGGCTGCAGCAGTAGTTTAATACCAGCGCGGATCAAGCTGCAGTTTAAACAGCAGTGGCGAAAACTGCTGAAACGCCGCAGCATTATCCGGACATTGAATATTCTCCGGATAATGCCGCTTCCATGGATCGTTGACGAGCACCACCTGATCACCTACCACGGCAACACCCTCGATCGAGGTATTGGCCAGCGGCTCATAGGGCGGGCAACTGCTGTCTGGACGGGTCGGCGCGTAAAAACGCAGTGGAATCACCTTTGCCGGTTGCTGGCGGCTTAAATCCAATACCCAGAGCTGATCATCATTGCGTGCCGCAGCCAGCAGATAACCGGGATGGCCCTCTTTTCTGGCTGGCAGAAAGTCCAGACCATTGATCGGGTGATCTTTGGCATCCGGTACCGGCAGCGGCAATTTAAGGTCGGTAACCTTAACAAAATCATCGCTGAGCCAGAAATCGTCGCTATAGGGCGTGACAAAGATCATCGGTGCATTGGCCTGATTTTTCTCCAGCGCCAGATACAGGTTACGTTGATTATCAAACGCCAGGCCTTCAATGCCATCATTAGGGAAGTCACCGACCTTTGCTGCTGCCGGGAACTGTACTGGCCGCACCGCCACGACTTCGGCAAAGCTTAAGGCTTTATCGGTACGGATTTTTACCAGTAGGGTCGGATAGGCGGTGGAATGGGTAACGCCGAAGCGCCGGGCGCAATCTGCGGTTAAGTGAAATTTGCTGGAGTCTTCGGTGACGCTGATTAGCGTGCTGTCGTCCAGGCGATCCCAGGTCAGGGATTCCCAGTCTGGATCGCCGGCTAACAGCTCGGCAAAGCAGCTCTGTTTTAGCGCCGGGTTAACGTTAATGGCGAGGGGTGGTGCGACCAGCTGCCCGGTCGCCGGGTTGATCCGCAGCAGCTTGTTTCTAAGCGCCGGGGTCGCGCTATTATCGCCAATATGCACCAGTTCACCATGGCGGTAGGTTAACCCTGAACTTTGTGGATCCGGGATCGTCTGCCCGTTGCCATCGGTGAGCCATTGGCCAGCGAGATGCTGCTCGGTTAACCATAGCGCAGGCGTATCTGCCGCGACAGCAAGACTGCCAGCAAGGTTGCCAGCAAGGTTTAGAGTGCAGCCAGCGGCGAAAAGTAAAGATGTAACAGCAGGTTTCATTAGCGAATAGTCCGGAAATAAAAGGCGTATTCTGCCAGTGTCGGATGACAATTCAAGTTTTGCGGTGCTAGTGGCAACAAAAAACCCGGCGGACCGGGTTTAGATTGTTAGTGCTTGGCTTTCGCTGCGCTCTGCTTTGTCAGCGCTTGGCTGGGTCTACACTTGGCTGTGCGGTTAATAACCCTGAGCGTGTACATCGCGCACGGCACGACCAGACGGATCCGTCAGCTCGGCCATTTTGGCATCCCAGGCCAGAGCTTCCGGCGTAGAGCAGGCGACGGATTTACCGCCCGGTACACAAGCAATGGCGCCAGCATGCGGGAAGTGCTCTTCAAAGATCACCCGATAGTAATAGGCTTCTTTGCTGTCCGGCGTATTGACCGGGAAGCGGAAGCTGGCAGTCGCCATCTGCTGATCACTGATCTCTTTCGCGGCATGGGCTTTCAGGCTGTCGATCCAGTTATAGCCAACGCCATCCGAGAACTGTTCCTTTTGCCGCCATAGAATTTCATTCGGTAATAAGCCATCAAAGGCCTGACGCAGGATATGTTTTTCCATCTTACCGCCACCGCACATCTTCGCTTGCGGGTTTAAACGCATCGCCACGTCCATAAATTCCTTATCCAGGAAGGGCACCCGGGCTTCAATACCCCAGGCTGACATTGCTTTGTTGGCGCGGTTACAGTCGAACATATGTAAGCGCTCCAGCTTACGCAGCGTCTCTTCGTGGAACTCTTTGGCGTTGGGCGCTTTATGGAAATACAGATAGCCGCCGAAGATTTCGTCCGAGCCTTCGCCCGATAACACCATCTTAATGCCCATGGCTTTGATTTTCCGGGCCATCAGATACATCGGGGTCGAGGCACGGATGGTGGTAACGTCATAGGTTTCTAAATGATAAATCACATCACGCAGCGCATCTAAGGCTTCCTGCACACTAAAATGGATGGTGTGATGCACAGTACCGATGGCGTCTGCAACTTTTTGTGCGGCCGCCAGATCCGGTGAGCCGGGCAAGCCAACGGCAAAAGAGTGCAGCCGTGGCCACCAGGCTTCGCTTTGATCATCATCTTCCACCCGGCGCTTGGCAAATTGCTGGGCAATGGCCGAGATCAGCGACGAATCCAGACCTCCGGATAACAGCACACCATAGGGCACGTCTGACATCAGGTGGGTTTTGACACTGTGCTCCAGCGCGGCTTTTAACTCCGCCTCGCTGGCCGGGTTATCTTTTACCGCGTCAAACTGCATCCAGTCGCGCTGGTAGTATTTACGCAGTTCGCCAATTTTGCTGTCAAAGTAATGACCTGGTGGGAATTCTTTAATTTGCTTGCACACCGGCACCAGCGCCTTTAACTCTGACGCTACAAACAACTGACCATGCTCGTCATAGCCATAGTACAGCGGAATAATACCAATATGATCACGGGCGATCAGGTAGCGGTCTTGTTCAGCGTCATACAGCACAAAAGCGAACATGCCATGCAGGCTGTCGATAAACTCAGCGCCATGCTCTAAATACAGCGGTAGAATAACCTCACAATCCGACTTAGTTTTAAACGGATAGGGCGTGGCCAGGTTTTTTTCCAGTTGTTTGTGATTGTAGATCTCGCCATTCACTGCCAGAATGTGATTTCGATTATCATTAATGAGGGGTTGTGCACCATTTTCAGTATCTACGATGGCCAGGCGCTCGTGCACCAGAATGGCATTGTCGTTATTCCAGATCCCGGACCAATCCGGGCCACGATGACGTAATAACTTAGATAACTGCAGCGCCTGCTGGCGCAATGCTTTAACATCGGTTCTGATGTCAAGCACCCCAAATATCGAACACATGATAACCTCTGATAATCAAATTAATAACACATAGTTTGGCAGTATGTACGTCTAAACGTACCCCCTGACTGTGCCATGCCCGCTTAAAATTGCAAGTGCTTTTTGGGCTGCTGGGCGAAATTTATCACTGCTCCGATTACTGAAAGTCAACAATGCTGAAAAATTCATCAAAAAGCCGTTTTACCCCACCTACTGACTGGTCAGCCGCCTTACTAACGGCCAATCCAATCTTTACTGATTTGTTGGCGCGTTTTCCATTGCAGAACCAGAGTCATTGGCCTGAACCGGCTCAGCTCAATAACTGGCGGAGTCATACCGACTTTAGCTTTGTTGAAAATGCCTTACTGGAGCAAGATGGCCGTTATTATGAAGACTTTATTTTTGCTACCCGGCAAATTCCGACCCGGGCAGCAAACTGGCATGACTTTTTTGGGGCGCTGATTTGGTGTTTGCTGCCCCGCAGTAAGGCGCTGTTAAACCAACTGCATATTGCGGAAATGGCTAGACATGGTCAAAAACAGCGTACGCCGCTGCGCAATAAGCTAACGCTATTTGATGAGTGCGGTGTGGTACTGTGTCTGGAACCCTCAGCCCTGGCACATGCCGGCTTACTGCGCGATCACCAGTGGCAACAAAGTTTTTGGCTGCAGCGAGCTGACTGGTGGCAGGGTGTGCGGCCGCTGATCTTTGGTCATGCCATCTATGAAATGGCGACTGCGCCCTTTCTGGGACTGACGGCCAAAGCGGTGTTTATCGAGGTGCCTGCTGGCTTTAGTCAGTGGTCTTTAACAGATGCTTACACTTTTCTCGATGAAAAGCTGGCGCTGCAAATTGCTAACAATCACTTACTGCTTGATAATCTGCAGCTAACACCGCTACCCTTGCTGGGGGTACCAGGCTGGTACGCTGCAAATCAACAGGCGGAGTTTTATGCAAATACGGATTATTTTCGTCCACGTAGAAGGCCATAACAGGACAGGCAGATGATTGAAATAAAAAATCTGGCCAAGGCATTTGCCCTTGGTAAAGGCAGCAAGTTATCCGAGACGGAAAAGCAGGATGTGCGTTATGCCGACAAGGAGTTCCGCTCAGTACGGGATGTCAGTTTTCATTGTGGGCAGGGTGAAGTATTGGGTTTATTAGGCCCTAACGGCGCCGGTAAAACCACCACCTTGCGGATGCTCTCTACGGCGCTGAAACCGGATGCTGGCTCGGTACTGATTAATGGTGTCGATGTGCTGCGCGAACCGGTCAAAGCACGCAAGCAAATCGGCTTTTTATCGGCCGATACCGGCCTGTACGGCAAGCTGAGTGCCTATGAAAATATTGCCTATTTTGGCCGCCTGCACGGGATGAAAGAGGCCGCATTAAAACAGCGTATTGATGAGCTGTTCACTATGCTGAATATGCATGACTTCGCCAGCCGCCGTGCTGACAATATGTCGACCGGTATGAAACAAAAAACTGCCATTGCCCGCGCCGTAGTGCATTCACCAAAGGTAGTGATCCTGGACGAACCCACCACCGGCCTGGATATTATGACGGTACAGACTGTACTGGATTTTATTAAAGGCTTAAAGCAAGCCGGTACACCGGTGATTTTCTCCACTCACCATCTGGATGAAGTAGCCAGCTTATGTGACCGGGTGGTAGTAATTGATAAAGGGATCAGCGCATTTTCCGGCGATCTGGCGGAATTTAAAGCCCTGGCGCCGGCTGGCGATTTACGTGACGCCTTTTTAAGCGTGCTAAAACAACAACCCCGCGAGCAAGGAGCAGCCTGATGTGGCAGGTTTATTTAAAAGAATTAACTGAACTGATGCGTGATCGCAAAACCCTGATTTTTGTGATCTTACTGCCAATCTTTATTTTTCCGGTGATTTTCGGCGTGATGGGGTTGGTGCTATCGTCTACCACGGCCAAAGCGATGCAGGAGCAACACAAATATGTGATTGTGAACGGCGAACAAGCGCCGGAATTCGCTGAAACCTTGTTTTACCATAAGAACTTTAAGCGGGTTGAGTCGGCTCTGACCGCACCGGAGGATCTGATTGCCGCTATCCGCGCTGGCGAGTTTGCCGTGGCGGTGGTGATCCCGGATGATTTTCAGGCTAAACAAAATGCGGTGGAACAAAGCCAGTGGCAGCTGATTTATAATCAGTCCAGTCAGCTGGATTTTATGTCGCGTTACTTTAACGAATTACTGGAAAACTATACCGGCCAGCTACAGCGCCAGTCTTTATCTGCGCTGGGGGTCGATCCGGTAAAACTGACCGCTATTTTAAAACCGGTGTCAGTACAGAAAGTCGATACGGCCGATAAACGCGAAAATATCGGTGAGAAGTTTGGCGCGCTGATCGCCTATATCCTGATCCCGCTGTGTTTGCTGGGCGCTTCCTATCCCGCTATTGATATGGGCGCCGGTGAGAAAGAGCGCGGTACCCTGGAAACGCTGTTGATCTGTCCGGTTAGCCGCTCGGCCATTGTATTGGGTAAATTCTTAACGGTACTGACTACCGGTCTGGCCGGTGCACTGATTACCGTCGCCAGTTTCGGGATCTGGGGTGCCGTTATCGGATCCTTTGCCGGTTTTGCCGTGGTGCAGGAGGCGATGGGAGCGATCGCGACCGTCGAGCTGCTGCTGATCTTCCTGATGATCGTGCCCACCTCAGCCATTTTTGCCTCTTTGTTGTTGGCGATCTCTATTTACGCCAAAACCTTTAAAGAAGCGCAGAACTATATGAGCCCGTTGTCAATTCTGATGTTTGTGCCGCTGGCTGCCGCCATGATGCCAGGGGTAGAGCTGACCACCAAGACCGCGATGATCCCGGTGATGAATGTGGCACTGGCCATTAAAGAGCTGATTAAGGGCACCGCTGATGGCAGTATGATTGCGCTGATTTTCGGAGCGACAGTGGCGTTGGCCGCTGCCTTGATTGCGTTCTGTGTGCACTGGTTCCAACAGGAAAAGGTGCTGTTCCGGTAACAGTAGACTTTTTATCCATCAGCATCAAAAAGCTATTGATAACGATTCGCAATAATATTATTATGGCGCAGTTTTCTGAGAAGAGGCTGCGCCATGTTTGTTTGTATTTGCAAAGCGGTAACGGATAAAGCGATTAAGCAAGCGATTGCTGATGGTGCTGAGTCTATGCGTGATTTAAAGGCACAGCTGGGCGTAGCGAGTCAGTGCGGTAAGTGCGTATGCCAGGCACAACAGATCCTACATAATGAGCTGGTGAAACAGCAGCAATTAATCGATAGTCTGGCCAAGCCAGCAGCCTGAGCCATAATTAAACTGCAGTCTCAGCCTTTTAGTTATTCTCATTCTGGTTAAACAGCGCCATAATAAACCCTGATTTTACTCAGGGTTTTTGTTTTTTAGTTACAGACATTTTATCGGTCGTCAGGAGTAGCAAATGGATCAGATCAAGCAGGTTGCGATAGTCGGTGGTGTGCATGGTAACGAGTTTTCCGGCATCTATCTGGTAAAACAGTATCAGCAGCAGCCAGAGCAGGTCCGTCGTTGCAGCTTTACTACCGAAACCGTTTGGGCCAATCCGGAAGCGCACTATGCCAATAAAAGGTATCTGCACAGCGATTTGAACCGTCAGTTTAAAACTGTCGATCTGGCCAATCCCAATCTCTGCAATTACGAGCAAAGCCGCGCCAAGGTGCTGAATGCGCAACTGGGGCCCAAGGGTAATGCCCGCACTGATCTGCTGATTGATTTACATAATACCACCAGCAATATGGGCGCCTGCTTAATCCTGACCCAGGCCGGCCCGTTTTATAATAAGCTGGCTGCTTACGTCAAAATGAAAATGCCGGAAGCCATTATCTCGCGTGATGAGGATCATTTTGCCGCTGAAGAGCATGCGCTGATGTGCACACTGGGGCGTTATGGTGTGCTGGTCGAGGTTGGGCCGCAGCCGCAATCGGTGTTGCGACAAGACGTGCTGGAGCTGATGCATCGGATGACGCAGCATATTCTGGATTTTGTCGAGCTGTACAATAACAATGCCTTGCCGGTACTGCCAAAACAAACCGAAGCTTTCCGCTACTTGCACAGTATCAAGTTACCCATGAACGAGCATGGTGAGCGCATTGGTATGGTGCACAAAAATGTGCAGGACCGCGATTATCAACCGATTTACCCCGGTGACCCGCTGTTTACTCTGTTTGATGGCACTGTCGTAAAGTACGAGGGCGAGCAGGTGGTGTATCCGACCTTTATTAATGAGGCGGCTTATTATGATAATAATCTGGCGATGTCGCTGAATGAAAAAGTACTAATTGAACTCGACAATTAGCCAGGGTTTCTTGCACTATACTCTTGAGGTCAAATTGGTTACAGGATGTACTGGATGCGGCTGCAAATACTTTTAGTTCTGTCAAGCTTGCTGTTTTCTGCCCGCACACTTGCTGAACCTGCTAACGAAATTGTTTTTTTGACTGAACATAGTATGCCGGGTATCTATCTGGATGAGCAGGGACAGGTAGCTGGGCCGACAGTTGAGTTAGTAAAAGAATTAAACCGGCGTATGGAGCAGGGGGGATATTACTATTTGATGCCTTGGGCCAGAGCGATGCAAAGGGCACAACAAACGCCCCGCTCTGTATTATTTGAAACAGTACGTAACGAGGAGCGTGAAGCGCTCTTTAAGTGGGTGGGGCCGGTCAAATTTTATGATATGCAGCTTTATGGTCCGCCACAGTTGGCGGGTTTGGGGTTGAGTTCGACCGAGCTGAGCCGGCGTCATGTTGCCTGTGGTTACCGCGGTGCCTCCTACCACAGTGCTTTGGAAGCAATGGGGTTTAGCGAAGAGAACAATCTGGTATTGATCGCCCGGGCCGGTGATTGTATCCAGATGCTAAAGCTGGGGCGGGCGGAGCTAACACCCTTAAACCGGTTAAGATATGGCGAGCGCTTTAGTGCTTTTGGCGTTGAGTTAGTGCCGTTGCAACCCATCCGTAATGTGGAACTGTATCTGGCTTTTTCGCTGGACTTTAGTGATGAAGAAATTCAGCGTTGGCAATATCAGTTGGATCAGATGTTTTTAGATGGCACGGTGCGCCGTCTTTATCAGCAAGACTTTCCGGAAGAGTTGATCAACAGGTTAGAGCAGGCCGCGGCAAAGTCCTTGCAACGGCGTGGTGCCAACTAGCCCGATACTACTTCGGTTCTCGGCGCTATAGCGCTGTTCGGCTGTGGGTTATAGCGTGGTGTAGCTGGCTTTTTTCTGGATCAGCTCGATAGCATAGTTATCCGGATCCCTGACAAAAGCAATCTCTGTGGTCCCCCCCTTTACCGGTCCGGGTTCACGGCTAATTACACCGCCCTTAGCACGGATTTTGTCACAGGCCTCATAAACATTATCTACTTCCAGCGCGATATGACCAAAAGCAGTGCCCAGCTCATAGCTCTCTACCCCCCAGTTATAGGTCAATTCCAGCACCGCATTACTGCTTTCATCACCATAGCCAACAAAGGCCAATGTATATTTATACTCAGGGTTTTCTGACTGACGCAGCAGCTGCATCCCCAGCACTTCAGTGTAAAAAGCGATCGACCTTTCCAGGTTACCGACCCGTAACATCGTATGTAACATACGCATGCTTAACTCCTATTCGGTTTTTTCTTTAAATTCACACAGATCTTCGATTAAACAGCTGCCACAGCGCGGTTTTCGTGCCACACAAGTATAGCGGCCATGCAGGATCAGCCAGTGGTGGACGTCCAGCTTAAACTCGGCCGGTACTACTTTAAGCAGCTTCTGCTCAACTTCGTCGACATTCTTACCGGGTGCTAGCTTGGTGCGGTTACTAACCCGGAAAATATGGGTATCCACTGCTATCGTCGGCCAGCGAAAGGCAGTATTTAATACGACATTAGCTGTCTTACGGCCGACACCCGGCAGTGCTTCCAGTGCCTCGCGATCCTCGGGTACTTCGCCGTTGTACTGTTCCACCAGGATGCGGCAGGTTTTAATCACATTCTCGGCCTTCGTATTAAACAGGCCAATGGTTTTAATATAGTCCTTTACGCCATCAACGCCCAGTGCCAGCATCGCAGCTGGCGTACGCGCTACCGGAAACAGTTTACGGGTGGCTTTATTGACACCGACATCGGTGGCCTGCGCCGAGAGCAAGACCGCAATCAGTAACTCAAAAGGCGAGCTGTACTCGAGCTCAGTAGTCGGGTGAGGATTGGCCGCACGCAGGCGGCTTAACATAGCAATACGTTTGGTTTTATTCATGCGTTGTTTGTCTTATTGCACCGAGCCGGTAACCCGGGCGCGGGCAATACTGCCTTTTTCAATGATCTGCCGCTTAGCCAGGCGCTGGTCAATACTGTTCTTTAACGCAATCAGCAGCCCCATACCAATAAAGGCGCCTGGCGGCAGCATCGCCAGTAAGAAATGATTGTCGCTGTGAAATACTTCAATCCGCAGTACCCTGGCCCAGTCGCCCAACAATAGCTCAGCACCGTCAAACAAGGTGCCCTGACCCAACAGCTCGCGCATGCCGCCTAACACCAGTAATACCAGTAAAAAGCCGAGCCCCATCATCAGCGCATCAATAGCGGACGGTAACACCGGGTTTTTCGACGCAAAGGCTTCGGCGCGGCCGATAATGGCGCAGTTGGTAACAATCAGTGGAATAAAGATCCCCAGTGATTGATAGAGCCCGAAGGTAAAGGCGTTCATCAGCAGCTGCACCACTGTCACAAAGCTGGCAATAATCAGTACGAAAATTGGGATCCGGATTTCGTTAGGTACGTGTTGGCGCACCAGAGATACCACGATATTCGAGCCCAGTAACACCAGTAGCGTTGCCAGGCCCAGCCCCAGCGCATTGGTTAGGGTACCTGTTACCGCTAACAGTGGGCAGAGCCCGAGTAACTGCACCAGGCCAGGGTTGTTTTTCCATAGCCCCTGCAGGCTAAGCTCTTTAAATTGACTCATGGCATGACCTCACAATTTGCCGTGGCGTCTGCCAGTTCCGGGTGTTGTTGCACGAAGCGGGCGGTGCGATAGATGGCATTGATCACCGCTCGGGGGGTAATGGTCGCGCCGGTAAACTGGTCAAAGTCACCGCCATCTTTTTTTACCGCCCAACGTTTGGCATCGGCCTCGGTTGCGCTCTGGCCGCTAAAGGCATAAATCCAATTATTGCGACGGCTCTCAATTTTATCACCCAGCCCCGGTGTTTCCTGATGGTTCAGTACCCGGCTGCCCAATACTTCGCCGTCAGGTGTTACTGCAACCAGTAAATCGATATTGCCGCTGTAACCGTCCGGTGCTGTCGTTTCGACAATAAAGGCTTTTAGTTGTTGCTGAACGCGCCAACGGTATACCGCCTGTGCTGTGCTGCGCCCCAGCGCCTCAGGTGCCGTTACCTGGACACAATCGGCCAGTAGGGTGCGGACATCGGCTGGCTCGGGCAACACCTCCTGCAGGGTATTCATCCGGCTTAACAGCTGTTGTTCGGCAATGCGCTCTGCCGTGAGCTGATTTATGGTACCAAGAATAGCCACACAAAGCAGGGCGACCAGTGCCAGGATCAGGGCATTTTTACTGATAAAGCGGATCATTTCAGGTTCCGTTTTGCTTTGTGGCCATAGGTGCGGGGCCGGGTATAATAATCAATCAAGGGGACGCTCATATTGGCCAGCAGCACTGCGAAGGCAAAGGCATCCGGATACCCGCCATAGCTACGGATCAGGTAGACCAACAGACCAATTAAAGCGCCATACCAGAGGCGGCCTTTATCGGTAGTAGAGGCTGAAACCGGATCGGTGGCAATAAAAAAAGCCGCCAGCATAGTCGCGCCGCTAAACAGATGGAATAGCGGGCTTGGGCTGGCACCGGCTGAACCCAGCCAGAATAACAGCGAAGGCACGGCCAGACCTGCCAGCACGGCTGCAGGAATACGCCAACTGATCACCTTTTGTTGGATCAGTAGCAGTCCGCCCAGTAAGTACGCCAGATTCACCCATAACCAGCCGGCACCGGCAAAGCTATAAAATACCGGCCGTTGTAAGCTTTCTGCCAGCGTCATCCCGGCCGCGAGATCCTGACGCAAACTATCCAGCGGCGTCGCTTGTGTACTGCCATCAACGCCTTGTTGTAGCTGCGACAAACTAAAGCCACTGCAGCTGTACTCGGTAAACACCATACAAAACGCATCGAGCGGGCTGAGCGCGACCGGTTGTAAACTGACCGACGGCAGCCACTGCGTCATCTGCACCGGAAAAGAAATAAGCAGCATGACATAGGCGGCCATCGCCGGATTAAACAGATTATTACCCAGGCCACCATACAGCTGTTTCACCATCACAATCGCAAAGGCCGTACCTATCACAATCAGCCACCAGGGCGCATAGGGCGGTATTGCGATCGCCAGCAGTACCGCGGTTACCAGGGCACTATGATCAAGCAGGCGCGGCAATACCGCTTTCTGGCGCAACCGGAGGATCAGGGCCTCGCAAAGCCAGGCGGTACAAATAGCCAGCAGCAGTTGCACCAGCACACCGTAGCCGAAAAAGACTGCCTGAACTGCGATACCGGGCAGGGCAGCCAGCGCCACCCATTGCATCAGACTGCTGGTGGTGCGTTGGTTATGGTGGTGTGGTGAGCTGGCTATTTTAAAGCTCATTCTGTTTTACTCTCTTCACTGTCTCGTTGTTCACTGTGTTGCTGCTCAGTAGTCTGCTGCTCAATACTCTGCTGCGCTTTACGGGCTTTGGCGCGGGCCAGGGCGGCGGCGACTGCGGCTTTACGCGGGTCGTCATTGCCGGCAGCGTCAGGCTGTATCGCAGTATCAGCTGCCTGGCGCTGCTGCTCTGTGGTCACAGGGATGTCTGCCACATCAGGCTTAACTATGGCTGTTTCTTGTGCCGGCGCTGCCGATTGCTTTGCTTTGGCTCTGGCCAGTGCTGCGGCAATAGCCGCTTTACGCGGATCTTCAGGCTTCGCAACTGCATCTGCGGCCACAGGCTCTGTTACTGTTGTTGCTGCGGTCGCTGTTACTGATTGTTTGGCTTTGGCTCTGGCCAACGCTGCAGCAATAGCGGCCTTGCGCGGATCTTGCTGTTCGGGTTCGGCAGCGATGGCAGAGGGTTCTGCCATGGTGCTATTGGTCTGCCCTGCTTGTCGGGCTTTGGCTCTGGCCAGGGCGGCGGCGACGGCAGCGGCTTTATTGTCCGACGAGCCGTCAGATGTGCTGACCGGCGTGCGGTCTGCCACACTGGCTGCGGCTGCAGCCTGTTTCTGCGCCTGATATTCGCGGGCTTGTTGTTTTTTCAACTCGCGTTCGGCCAGAATTTGTTGATGATCTTTGGCGCTATCGGTTGCCTGCAGCGCTGCTTTTTCCGCTTGTTGAGCTTTAACCCGCGCCAGAGCTTCGGCAACAGCCTGGTTTTCATTCGGTTGCGCCTGCTGTCTGGCGGCCGCCAGTTGCTGATTGCGCGCCAGGCGCTGCTGCTTTTCCTGCTCCAGCCGGGCATTGCGGGCTTCAAAGCGGGCTTTTGCCTGCTCGGCTTTTAAGGCTTCGCGTTGTTGCTCACGGATCTCGGCCTTGGCCACGCGGTAATATTGCACCAGTGGAATTTCACTGGGGCAAACGTAAGCGCAGGCACCACACTCTATACAGTCAAACAGGTTGTATTCCTGCAGCTTTACCGGATCCCGGGCCTTGCTGTACCAGAGCAGCTGCTGGGGTAATAGTGTAGCCGGACAGGCATCCGCACATTGGCCGCAGCGGATGCAGTCGAGCTCAGGGCCATTATCCGGTAATTCGTCACGGGTTGGTGCTAAAATACAGTTAGTGGTTTTTACAATGGGTACCGCCAGATCTGGTAGCGTAAAGCCCATCATCGGGCCACCCATAATGACTTTCTGCTGAGCTTCGCTTTGAAAGCCACAAAAATCCAACAAGGCACTGACAGGAGTACCCAGCAGTGCCAGCACATTTTGCGGCTGGCGCAGCGTTTCGCCGGTAACCGTAACAATACGCGAGATTAACGGCTGATCATCCAATACCGCCTGGGCAATGGCAAAGGCGGTGCCGACGTTTTGCATCACAATGCCGATATCAGCTGGCCGGCGGCCGGCGGGAACCTCTTTATTGGTGAGCAATTGGATCAGCTGCTTTTCACCGCCAGAAGGGTATTTAACCGGGACTTCCCGTACATAGTAGTGTTCGCGTTGGCTGCAGGCGGCCTTCAGGGCGGCGATTGCAATAGGTTTATCCGCTTCAATCCCAATCAGTACCGCCTTGGGGTTTAGCAACTGACACAGAATATCAATACCTTTGACGATGGTGGTAGGTGCTTCCTGCATCAGGGCATCATCGGCGCTGATATAGGGTTCGCACTCAACGGCATTAATAATCAGATAATCTACCGGCTGCTGCATTCCGGCTTTTAAATGCGTTGGAAAGCCTGCGCCGCCCATGCCGGCAATACCGCTATCCTGGATCCGCTCCAGTATTTGATGCCGGCTGCTGGTGGCAATATTCAGTGGCCGCCGCTCGCGCCATTCGTCTTTGCCATCCGGTACTAATACTATCACTGGCTCCGGTAAGGCTGAAGGGTGAGCGCTGGTATGCTGGCTGATACTATGAATAACACCTGAGGTTGGCGCATGTACCGGCACCGCCATAGAATTATCGGCGCTGGTTAAGGCTTCACCCTTGAGTACCCGTTGTCCGACAGCGACAATCAAACGGCCGGCAACACCAATATGCTGACGTAATGGCAGATAGAGCCGGTCTGGCAGCGGTAACTGCGCCACCGGCTTACTACTGGTTTGACTTTTCCGTACCGGCGGATGGATGCCACCGTGAAAGTCCCACAGGGTGCCGGCCTGAATTTGCTGAAATAAGGTTGGCAAATGTTGTTACTCCACCATCTTAACCGGTATGGCCTGCAGATCCCATTTCCAGCGCTCCACAGAGTCGGCAACAGGGATCATATCAATACAATCTACCGGGCAGGGTTCAACACAGAGATCGCAGCCGGTACATTCATCGGCAATCACCGTATGCATTTGTTTTGACGCGCCGACGATGGCATCAACCGGACAGGCCTGAATACATTTGGTACAGCCGATACATTCATCTTCACGGATAAAGGCCACCCTTTTGATGGCAACTTCCTGCGCGGCATTCAGCGGTTTGGCTTCTACCCCTAATAGATCCGCTAATTTTTTAATGGTTGCCTCACCACCGGGGGGACATTTATTAATGTCATCGCCATTGGCGATGGCTTCAGCATAAGGTCGGCAACCAGGGTAACCACACTGTCCACATTGGGTTTGCGGCAGAATATCATCAATCTGCTCTACCAGTGGGTCGCTTTCGACTTTAAAGCGGATTGCTGCATAGCCGAGCAGTGCGCCGAAAATTAAAGCCAGGGTACCTAACGCCAGTAATGCATTGAATAAGGTCATAGCGCTTTCACCAGACCACTAAAGCCCATAAAGGCCAGCGACATCAGACCGGCGGTAATCATCGCAATGGCCGCGCCTTTAAAGGGTACTGGTACGTCAGCGGCGGCCAGCCGTTCACGCATGGCAGCAAACAGGATCAGCACCAACGAGAAGCCGACTGCCGCACCAAAACCATAGAGGGCGGAGTTAATAAAATTATGCCGGGCGTTGACGTTTAATAAGGCGACGCCAAGCACCGCGCAGTTAGTGGTGATCAACGGCAGGAAGATGCCCAGTAAACGATATAATCCCGGGCTGGTTTTATGCACTACCATCTCCGTAAACTGCACCACCACCGCAATCACCAGAATAAAACTCAGAGTGCGTAAATACAGCAAGCCCAAAGGCGCCAGTAAATAGCTGTCGACCAGATAGCTGCAAATCGAGGCCAGGGTTAACACAAAGGTTGTCGCCAGCGACATACCAATAGCCGTCTCCAGCTTACCAGACACCCCCATAAAGGGGCAGAGGCCAAGAAATTTGACCAGTACAAAGTTATTCACCAGTACTGTGCTGATTAACAGCAGCAAGAATTCAGTCATAAGGGTAAAGTACTCAGCATAGGGCCTATATTATGCAAGCTTGGGCTAAGGCTTACAACCTGATAAAACAAAGGGTTTTACCTTGCAGTAAAACCCTGGTTGTAAAGCAATACAGACTGGACTACAAAGGTTGCGGCTTGCCGATGTAGTAACCCTGGGTGCCATCGATAAACAGCGACTCCAGCATATGTTTTTCTTCCTGAGATTCAACACACTCGGCAAAGACGCCGACACCGATACGGTGTGCCAGGTCGATCATCAGGCGCATAAAGTATTGATTGTTTTTGTCGTTATCAATATGACGGGTATAGCTACCGTCCATTTTAACGTAATCCGGTTTCAGGTCACGGAAAAACTTGAAGGAAGTGATACCAACACCGAATTTCTCTACGGTGATCCGGGCACCGGCGCGGTGCACCATATCGATAAAGCGTTTACTGGTTTTCAGGTTCTGCTGCAGACCAAATTCGGTCACTTCAAATACCAGCCGTGAGGCAATATTGGCATCCTTTAACAAACGCCGCTCTAGCCAGATATTAAATTGGTCATCGTGGACAGTACGTGGGGACAAGTTAATACCAAAATACTGGTCTTGCATACTGCGCTCTTTGATTGTCGTCAGCGCGGTCTCAATAATCATCCGGTCAACTGAAATAATTTTATCCAGTTTTTCTGCCATCGCTAAAAAGGATGCGGTAGGTAAAATCTGATCTTCGTGCGTTTTAAAGCGCACTAAAATCTCGGAGTAGGCCTTGGCCGCGCGACTGGAAGGCTGAATGGTTTGCACTAACAAGCTGATTCTGCTGTTCGCTAACACCTCTTCAATCACATTGCGCCAGTTCTGGTTGCCGTAGCTGTTGCTGGCATTTTCCAGACCACTGCTGTCTTTCTGCAGATGCCAGGCGTTAGGCTGTTTGGTTTGCGCCAGGCTAATCGAGGTATCGGCTGTTGCCAGCAACTCCCCGAGCGGTTTCCCGGCTTCGTAACTCACCAGGCCGGTATAGGCAACAGACTCCAGCTCCGCCAGCTTCTGGAACTCGTTAAAACGACTTTGCAGCTGCAGCGCAAAATTCTCCGCTTCTTTTGGCGTGACATGAGGTAACAGCAAACCAAAATCGGAGCTGTTCAGCCGATATAAACGCGCATGCTTATAGGTTGCGATGGTTTTCTTGATAATTTCCGCGACCTGGCTGACATAGTTGTCACCTTCCTGGAAGCCCCGGCTCTGATTAATACTCTGTAATTCGGTACAACGGGTAATAGCAAAAATGCCAAATTTATTTAAGTCTTCGTTTTGGCTAAGTTCGTCATAGCCTTGAACAAAGCGATTACGGTTCGGCAGGCCGGTTACCGGATCTTTATAGGCTTCCTCGGCAATTTGCTGAGCGTCGGCTGTCATTCTTTCATATTGCTGGCGGGTGTGTTGTGCCAGGCGCTGTAAAGCCTGAGCAAGATCAGAAAACTCCGCCGGGAGCTTCCGAAAGGCATGAACATCCGGTTGCTGTTGATTCAGGAAGCCTTCGATTGCCTGATTCACGGCCGCGCTGGTGCGAGTGTATTTTCGCTCCAGGCTACTTTTCACAAAAAACACGGGCACCCAGCCTAATAACAGTGGCAATACCAGCAGTAGCCAGAAAAAGCTTTGTAGTGGCGCCAGAATTTGCTGCGGGTTTAACTCAAAGCGTACCACCAGCTCTTGCGCTTCATCTCTGACATACTGTGACGCAAAGTTATGTCCGGTCAGATTTAATAGCGCATGCAGCAGACTGGATTGACGTTGAGGGTTGTTATACTCGTAAAGAATAGTGCCATCAGTTTTGCTGATCTGCAGACTGTTTAACGGGAAACTGCGTTCAACCTGACGGCTGAGTGCTTTACCATCTACGCCCACGTGTGAGATCAGCACCTGTTCCATGGCGAGCTTGGTTTGTACTTCCTGTTGCTGCAGTAAATTTTTACTCTGGTGTAAGAACGCAATCATTAAAAGCAGGATTAACAGCAGGGCAGAGACAAGTTGCGCGATAAGCAGTGTACGAAAATTTTTGATCATGCTAAGCCACCTTCAGAGCCAAGTTCCTGTGCGCAGGTCGGGTATTCCTTAATCACTTATATTAAAGCAAAAAAAACCTTAAAAATAAATAAATAACCAAAAAGGCTGATTTACGCGATGAGTGACACAGAAAAGAATGTGGCTCCCCAGACTGGACTCGAACCAGTGACCTACGGATTAACAGTCCGCCGCTCTAACCAACTGAGCTACTAGGGAACGATAAGTGCCTTTACGGCTGATAGTGAAGTGGCTCCCCAGACTGGACTCGAACCAGTGACCTACGGATTAACAGTCCGCCGCTCTAACCAACTGAGCTACTAGGGAACAAAAATGCTGTTGAGGAAGTGGCTCCCCAGACTGGACTCGAACCAGTGACCTACGGATTAACAGTCCGCCGCTCTAACCAACTGAGCTACTAGGGAACAGCATTCAACGGGGCGCAATACTAATGCCAGCACATCAGCCTGTCAACACTTTGACTGCGGGATTTTCAGCACAAAGGTTCACTTGCATAGAGTTTCGCCATTATGCTGCTTTTGACAGCATTCTTGGGCACCAGAATGGTGTGATTTTCAGAAAAGACAACCGCTGCTACAGATAAATTTGTTGTGCAGCGCTCGCCGGTAAAGGGGTGGCAAAAGTTACTCACAGAAGCTGTGGATAACTCTGTGAGTTATCAGTTATCTGTTGCAGCCAAGCCTTGATTCTGCTGCGTTTGGCTGCGGTCAATAGCTTTGCGGTAAAAAATTATGTCATTAAAAAACAATAAGTTATTCTTTGTGACTTCAGGTTGGAGGTGGATGATTAGCTGATTGTTGGTTAAAGCGGCGATTTGCCGCTATTGTGCACTTTTTTGCTTTTTGTCGGTCGTAACGCTAATACGGGCATGGTGCTGGACGGCGAACTTAACTACAATAGAGCGCCCTTATCCCTCAGTGTATAAAATGTCAGAAAGTCGGCTTCAATCTCAAAATCCGCTATTAACAGCTGCTATGTCGCCTTTGCTGCAACGCCTGACCTGGCCGGTACTGGGCGGTATGCTGACGATGATGAGCTTTAATCTGGTTGATACCTTTTTTATCAGCTTATTAGGTACCGCACAGCTGGCGGCGATCAGCTTTACCTTTCCTGTTACTTTTTTACTAATCAGCCTGGCAATAGGTTTAAGTATCGGTACTTCAGCCGTCATTGCGAAGGCGCTGGGAGCCGGTTTAGCTGATACGGCTAAAGAAGACAGTCTAGCTGCTTTATGGTTAGGTGCCGCGCTGGTTAGTGTGCTGGCGCTGATTATCGCCTTTTACCTGGAACCATTATTTAGTTTACTGGGCGCCACTGACACGACGTTGCCGTTTATCCGGGAATATATGCTGATTTGGCTGGCAGGTTCAGTGCTGCTGGTTACGCCAATGATTGGTAATGCTATTTTGCGCGCAGCGGGCGAAACCAAGATCCCCAGCTTAGTGATGGCGATTGGTGGTTTGGTCAATGCGGTGCTGGATCCCATCCTGATCTTCGGTTTAGGCCCGGTGCCAGCCATGGGTATGCAGGGGGCGGCACTGGCGACCGTGTTCTCCTGGTTAACGGGTTTTATTTTTATTATTTATTGGCTGGCAGTGAAAAGAGGTCTGCTTGATCGTTTCTATTTGCCGCTATCGCTAGCACTGCCGATCTGGCGGCGCATCTTGCATATCGGTATGCCGGCCGCTGTGGCAAATATGCTGACGCCGATAGCTATGGCGATACTGACGGTAATCATTGCGTCCTATGGTCCGGAAGCGGTCGCTGCGCTGGGGGTTGGTATGCGGCTGGAAAGTATTGCCTGTCTGTTGGTGCTGGCGCTCTCGATGACCTTACCGCCGGTTGTCGGGCAAAACTTCGGTGCCGGCTTGTTGGGGCGGGTGCAACAAGCCTACTTTACGGCTTGCCACTTTGTTTTAAAGTGGCAAGCCGGCGTCTTCCTGTTACTGGCGCTGCTGGCTTATCCGATAGCGGCCTTGTTTACCCAGGATCAACAGGTTGCGACCTATATCCGCTATTTTATCTGGTCATTACCGCTAAGTTATGGCATGCAGGGCGTAATCATCTTAACCAACTCCTCGTTCAACGCTTTACATTTGCCAGCGAAAGCAATGATATTGAGTTTGGTGCGGTTTTTTGTCTGTTATATTCCGCTAGCCTGGCTGGGAGCAAAAATCGCTGGGGTGCCAGGATTATTTATCGGCGCTATGGTTGGCAATTTACTGACCGCCAGTCTGGCCTATTATTGGTTTAAGCAGGTTATACAACGTTATCAGTAGGGAATTATATGTCGCGCGCTTTTGAACTTGTATCCGACTATCAACCGGCCGGCGATCAACCTGAAGCCATTCGTAAATTAGTCGAGGGTCTGGAAGACGGACTGGCGCATCAGACCCTGCTTGGGGTAACCGGCTCCGGTAAAACCTTTACTATGGCCAATGTGATTGCCAAAGTAGGGCGGCCGACGCTGATTATGGCGCATAACAAAACCCTGGCCGCGCAATTGTATGGCGAGATGAAGGCGTTTTTCCCACACAATGCCGTCGAATACTTTGTCTCTTACTACGATTATTACCAACCTGAAGCCTACGTACCCTCGACAGATACCTTTATTGAAAAAGATGCCTCGATCAATGAGCATATCGAGCAGATGCGGTTATCCGCCACTAAAGCGCTTATGGAGCGCCGCGACGTAGTGATTATCGCATCGGTATCCGCGATCTATGGTCTGGGGGATCCCCAGTCCTATATGCAAATGTTATTGCATCTAAAGCAGGGCGATATCGTCGATCAGCGTTTTATCCTGCGCCGTCTGGCGGAGCTGCAATATACCCGCAATGATCTGGCCTTTGAACGCGCCACTTACCGCGTGCGTGGTGAAGTGATCGATATCTTTCCGGCGGAATCAGATGATATTGCGGTAAGGGTTGAGCTGTTCGATGAAGAAATTGAGCGTATCAGCTTGTTTGATCCCCTGACCGGCGCCGTTGAAAAAATTGTCACCCGTTTTACTGTTTATCCGAAAACCCACTATGTGACACCGCGGGAGACTATTTTAGCGGCGGTAGAGCAAATTAAAGTGGACTTATCCGAGCGGCGTCAGGAGTTACTGGCGGCCAATAAACTGGTGGAAGAGCAGCGCTTGGCACAGCGCACCCAGTTTGATATCGAAATGATGGTCGAGCTGGGTTATTGCTCGGGTATTGAAAACTATTCGCGCTATTTGTCTGGCCGGGAGCCCGGCTCGCCACCGCCAACGCTGCTGGAATATTTCCCGGGTGATGGCCTGATGTTTATTGATGAGTCGCATGTCACCATTTCACAAATTGGCGCCATGTATAAGGGCGATCGTTCGCGCAAAGAAAACCTGGTGAATTATGGTTTCCGGCTGCCTTCGGCTCTGGATAACCGGCCGCTGAAATTTGAAGAGTTTGAAATTATTGCACCGCAGCGGATCTATGTGTCGGCAACACCAGCGGCCTATGAGCTGGAACACTCCGCTGGTGAGGTGGTAGAGCAGGTGGTGCGACCTACCGGCCTGGTAGATCCGGAGATTGAGATCCGGCCGGTGGCGACCCAGGTCGATGATTTGATGTCGGAAGCGATGCAACGGGCAGAGCGAAATGAGCGGGTACTGGTCACCACCTTAACTAAGAAAATGGCCGAGGATTTAACTGAGTATCTGAGCGAACATCAAATCAAAGTGCGTTATTTGCATTCAGATATTGATACCGTCGAGCGGATGGAAATTATCCGGGATTTACGGCTGGGCGTGTTTGATGTGCTGGTGGGTATTAACCTGCTGCGGGAAGGCCTGGATATTCCGGAAGTGTCGCTGGTGGCCATTTTGGATGCCGATAAAGAAGGGTTCTTGCGCTCAGAACGCTCGTTAATTCAAACCATCGGTCGGGCGGCGCGTAACCTGAGTGGCCGCGCCATCCTGTATGCTGATCGCATCACCGACTCCATGCAGCGGGCTATTTCGGAAACGGAGCGGCGGCGGGCCAAACAGCAAGCCTTTAATGCCTTGCACGGTATTGCCCCGCAAGCGATTAAAAAGAAAGTGGCCGACGTGATGGATCTAGGGCAGGCACCTCAGCAAGGGGACACTAAACTCAGGCAGGTGGCGGAGCAAAGCCGGTTGCGGCAGGGCAAAACGCCGTATCAGTTACAGGCGGAAATTAAGCAACTGGAGCAAAAAATGCTGCAGCATGCCCGCGATCTGGAGTTTGAACAGGCGGCGGCGTTGCGGGATCAGATCCACCAATTAAAGCTAGTATTGCTCGAATTACCGGCAGATTAAGGTGTGATTGCTTAAAGTCTAAACGTTTTCATAGGGTTATTCAGTTTTCATTAAGTTGCAACGCCTAAGATGCGCTCAGTTGCACGAAACCAACGGAAAACTGACTAAGTGAGGTCATCTATGAAACGTACTTTAATCGCAACCGCCTTATCTTTGTGCTCTGCCGGCGTACTGGCCAATAGCTTCCAGCATCAGACTAATCTGGACTATCAGTGGGGCGATATCCTAAATGCCGACCTGCGCTCTTACAATTTGTCACACCAGTTCTATTTAAACCCGGTGCAGGCTGCCAACAATATGCCACTGGCAGAAGCTGGCTTTTTAAGCCGTAGCAGCAGCCTGCTGTTTGGCTACAGCTATAACCAGTTCGACTTTGGTAATCTGGGCAAAACCAGTTTAAGCGGTTGGAGTCTGGGTGGTGAATACCGTGATGTTAACCATAACTTCTATGCCAGCTTATTATGGACTGAACTGAACAATAGCGATGATCGCGTGGGTCAGGCAAGTCTGGGTTATTACCTGGATCCAAGCTGGTTGCTAAAACTGGATGTAGAACACCTGCGTCCTGATGGCGATGGCAGTGTTACCCAGTACGGGGTAAGCACCAAAAAGTTAATGACGCTGGCACATGGCGATTTTATCAGTGTTGAAGCCAGCTATATGGATCAGGCCAATAGCTCACTGGGCCGTTTCGGTGTCGCGGGTGATTACTATTTCGGTCGTAACCTGTCACTGGGACTGGCGTACGACTGGACCAGCAAGGGCGTATTTGATTCTGAGTCTGATGCCTTTACGGTTCGCGGTCAGTGGTATGCCATGCCAAATCTGGCGTTACGCGCTGGCGTGACCTTTGATAGCCTGGAAACCGGTGATGATCTGTACCATCTTGGTGCCAGCTTCCGCTTCTAAGCTGCTAAACCTTTGTTGCTGATGTTAGGGGCCATGCTGGCCCCTTTTTTACGTGCTATACCGATAAACCCCAATCATCGCGGGCTTGTCGCGCCAGGGTTTCCTGAAATTGTGGCGCTGCTATTGCGATCAGCGCTTTTGCCCGTTCGGTTAAACTGCGGCCACGCAACTGGGCGATGCCGTACTCCGTCACAATATAGTTGACGTGGGCACGGGTCGTCACCACACCAGCACCAGGAGCCAGCAAGGAGCTAATGCGGGAAACCTTGCCAGCAGCGGCGGTAGCGGGCAGGGCAATGACCGCCCGGCCACCTTCAGACAGACTGGCTCCGCGGACAAAATCCATCTGTCCACCGACACCGGAATAAATTTTAGTACCGAGCGAATCGGCACAAACCTGACCGCTAAGATCAACCTGCAGCGCACTGTTAATCGCCACCACTTGCGGGTTTTGGCGGATCACCGCGGTATCATTGGTATATTCGACATCCAGGAACACTACTTGCGGATTGTCATCGACAAAGTCATACAAGGCTTGTGAGCCCATCGCGAAGGTTGTGACAATTTTCCCGCGATGTTTCTTTTTATTTTGATTAGTAATGATGCCCCTTTCCAGCAGCGGTAACACGCCATCGGAAAACATCTCGGTATGTACACCCAGCTGCTGATGTGAGCCCAGACAGGCCAGGGTGGCATCCGGGATAGCACCGATGCCCATTTGTAAACAGTCGCCATCGCGGATCAGGCTGGCAACGTGCTGGCCAATTTGCCGGGTCACCGGATCCAATTCTGCCGGCAGATGCAGCGGCATCGGTGCACTAAATTCGACATAGCGGTCTATTTGACTCAGATGAATAAAAGAATCGCCATGGGTTCTTGGCATCTGCGGATTAACCCAGGCAATCACTTTTTTCGCCATTTGTAAGGCCGCCCGGGTGGCTTCGACCGAAATGCCCAGGCTGCAGTAGCCATGTTTATCCGGCGGTGAAACCTGAATCAGCGCAGCATCTAACGGTTGTTCACCACTTCTAAACAACTTCGGGATTTCTGACAGAAATAACGGCACGTAGTCGGCCTGACCGCACTGGATAGCACTGCGGGTACTGCCACCGACAAAGAAACAACGTTGTCGCAGATGGCCCTGTAACGCCGGGTCGCACAGCATATCACTGTGTTCGGTATGCAACTGCAACAACGTCAGATTACGATAACGGGGGGCGATATTCGCCAAGCCCCGCAACAAAAACCAAGGGGTGGCGGCCATCGATTGGCACCAGATTTGATCATGATCGGCGAGGATACTTAAAGCCTGTTCGGCGGTTTCGCAGCGCATAGGGTCTCCACTGAGCGGTAAAGCCCCAGTTTAGCTGTTTTTGCGCGGCGCAAAGCTGATAACGATCAAGTCGCAGCCATAAAAAAGCCCCGCACGGGGCGGGGCTGTTTCGAGAAGCGACAATTACTTGTTAGCTTTCTTTTCTTTTTCTTTGGCGATAACCACTTCAGCCACGTTGTTTGGACATGGTGAGTAGTGATCGAATTCCATTGAGAACTGACCACGACCAGAAGTCATAGTACGCAGGTGGCTGATATAACCGAACATCTCGGCCAGTGGTACGTGCGCTTTTACGCGAACGCCCATAGCGCCTGATTCCTGGCCTAAGATCATACCACGACGACGGTTTAAGTCACCGATCACGTCACCGATGTTGTCTTCTGGTGTGAAAACGTCAACTTTCATGATTGGCTCTAACAGCTGTGGACCGGCTTTCGGCATAGACTGACGGAAAGCGCCTTTGGCTGCGATTTCGAATGCGATAGCTGATGAGTCAACGGCGTGGAAACCACCGTCGAACAGCTCAACTTCAACGTCCAGTACCGGGAAGCCTGCCAGAGGACCGGTAGACATCATTTCTTTAAAGCCTTTCTCGATAGCTGGGAAGAATTCCTTCGGAACGCTACCGCCCACTACTGTTGACTTAAAGGTGTAACCGGTATTCACTTCACCCGGACGGATGCGGTAGTCGATCTTACCGTACTGACCAGAACCACCAGACTGCTTCTTGTGCGTGTAGCTGTCTTCAACTTCACGGGTAATGGTTTCGCGGTACGCAACCTGTGGTTGACCTACAATCAGCTCAACGCCATAGGTCCGCTTCAGGATGTCAATCTTGATATCCAGGTGCAGTTCACCCATACCTTTCAGGATGGTTTCGCCAGAATCTTGGTCAGTTTCGACGCGGAAAGTTGGGTCTTCAGAAACCAGACGGCCGATAGCCACGCCCATCTTCTCGATAGCGCCTTTATCTTTTGGCTGTACAGCGATAGAGATTACCGGCTCTGGGAATACCATTGGTTCCAGTGTACATGGGTTTTTCACGTCACACAGGGTGTGACCGGTTTGCACGTTTTTCAGACCGATCAGTGCAACGATGTCACCAGCTTGAGCAGACGTCAGGTCGGTACGGTCGTTAGCATGCATTTCTACCATCCGGCCAACGCGCTCGGTTTTACCAGTGAACGAGTTCAGAATGGTATCGCCTTTGTTCAGTACGCCAGAGTAGATACGGATAAAGGTCAGGGCGCCGAAACGGTCGTCCATGATCTTGAACGCTAACGCACGGAATGGCTCGTCGGCAGAAACGATAGCGTATTGGCCAGTTTCGTTACCTTCTTCGTCAGTCAGTGGCTGTGGGTTAACTTCAGTTGGAGCTGGCAGATATTCAACCACGCCATCCAGAACCAGTTGCATACCTTTGTTTTTGAAGGCTGAACCACAGAAAGTTGGGAAGAAAACCAGGTCGCGGGTACCTTTACGGATACAACGCTTGATTTCTTCGATTGAAGGCTCTTCACCTTCCATATAAGCCATCAGCAGGTCGTCATCCATTTCCAGTGCAGTTTCGATCAGCTGCTGACGGTACATTTCAACGTCATCAGCCATATCTGCTGGCACGTCGGTCACAGTGTAGTTTTCTGGTTGGCCAGACTCGTCCCACACGTATGCTTGCTTGGTTAACAGGTCAACCACACCAGTAAAGGTATCTTCACGACCGATTGGCAGCACCATGATCAGTGGGTTAGCGCCCAGTACTTTTTTAACCTGTTCAGTAACACGGATAAAGTCAGCACCGATCCGGTCCAGTTTGTTAACGAAGATCAGACGAGATACTTTAGCGTCGTTTGCGTAGCGCCAGTTGGTTTCTGATTGTGGTTCTACACCACCAGAGCCACAGAATACGCCGATACCGCCGTCCAGAACTTTCAGTGAACGGTATACTTCTACGGTGAAGTCAACGTGACCCGGGGTATCGATAACGTTGAAACGGTGACCTTTCCAGTAACAGCTAACAGCCGCTGACTGAATAGTAATACCGCGCTCAGCTTCCTGTTCCATAAAGTCAGTAGTCGATTCACCTTCGTGAACTTCGCCCAGCTTATGGATTTTACCGGTCAGTTTCAGGATCCGTTCGGTGGTAGTAGTTTTACCGGCATCAACGTGAGCGAAGATACCAATGTTTCTGTATAACGATAAATCAGCGGCCATAGTAGTCTCTATAAGCTTGGGTTTGAAAATAGGGCGACAATATACAGGATTTTTTTTCAGTTTGCCCGAAAAAAAATCAGCGAAATAAATGAAATTTCTATGTCATTGTCAGTTCTTTGGCCCGGCGCCTTATTCGACGACCGTGGCCCATAAGTCATATTCATCTGCATGTTCGACCAACGCCTGCACCAGCTGACCTGGTTTAAGGTTGGTTTCACCATTCAGATAGACAGCACCATCAATCTCAGGCGCGTCAGCAAAGCTGCGGCCAATGGCGCCTTCTTCATCTACTTCATCAATCAGCACGCTGATGGTGCGGCCGACTTTGGCTTGCAAACGCTCAGCACTAATGGCTTGCTGTAGCTGCATAAAACGATGGTAACGTTCTTCTTTTACATCCTCTGGCACCGGATCCGGCAGCTCGTTGGCTTTGGCGCCGTCGACCGGGCTGTATTTAAAGCAGCCAACCCGATCCAGCTGCGCCTCTTGCAGCCAATCCAGTAACATCTGGAAATCTTCCTCGGTTTCACCCGGGAAGCCGACAATAAAGGTGGAACGGATGGTCAAATCCGGGCAAATTTGCCGCCATTTTTTGATCCGCTCCAGCACCTTTTCCGCCTGTCCCGGCCGTTTCATCAATTTTAAAATCCGTGGGCTGGCGTGCTGGAACGGGATATCCAGATAGGGTAATACTTTGCCTTGCGCCATCAGCGGAATAATGTCATCGACATGCGGATAGGGGTAAACATAATGCAGCCGCACCCAAATGCCCATGTCGCCCAGCGCTTCACACAGTGATTGCATCGAGGTTTTTACCGGCTGACCATTCCAAAAACCAGTGCGGTGTTTAACATCGACGCCATAGGCACTGGTATCTTGCGAGATAATCAACAGCTCTTTTACGCCAGCGTTTTTCAGGCGCTGCGCCTCGTCCAGTACTTCGCCAATCGGCCGGCTGACTAAGTCACCGCGCATCGACGGAATAATGCAGAAAGTACAGCGGTGATTACAGCCTTCGGAAATTTTTAAATACGCATAATGCTTGGGCGTTAGTTTGACACCATGGTCCGGCACCAGCATGGTAAAGGGATCATATTTCGGCTTCGGCACAAACTCATGCACCTGCTTTAACACATTCTCATAACTG
Source organism: Alishewanella sp. BS5-314 (assembly GCF_025377695.1). NCBI lineage: Bacteria > Pseudomonadati > Pseudomonadota > Gammaproteobacteria > Alteromonadales > Alteromonadaceae > Alishewanella > Alishewanella sp. BS5-314. The sequence goes on along the minus strand of NZ_JACEHJ010000002.1, from coordinate 1,099,369 downwards.
TGCGGGCCGGTAATACCCAGCACATTGGGGTGTACTTCACGAATTTCATCTTCCCGGGCGCCTAAACAGCCGGTGACAATAACCTTGCCATTTTCCGCCAGCGCTTCGCCGATGGTGTCTAAGGATTCCTGCACTGCAGAGTCAATAAAACCGCAGGTATTGACGATCACCAGTTCGGCGTCGTCATAGGTAGGTACGATGTTGTAGCCTTCAGCTTTTAACTGGGTCAGGATCCGTTCTGAGTCGACCAGGTTTTTCGGGCAACCGAGCGAAACAAAGCCTATTTTGCTGCCAGTACCATTGCTGTCTTGGGCGGCTAAGGTTTTGGCCGGGGTATCCAGGGTTGTGGTCTGGCTGGGATCGAAAGTCTGAACGCTCATAATTGCCTGTGCTGGTTAAAGGAAAAAACCGGGCGCGCATTATACCTGAAGCGTGGCAAAGTAACAGCGGCTGCTGGCCAAAAAGTCGACACCCCTGTGCGCTTAAAGTGATTTTAGCAACAAGGCGATGGCATCGGCATGTTGCTCCGAGAACTGTTGCTGTTGTCCATACAGATGAATAACGGCCTGCAAGTCAGCGTGCTCGTCCTGATCCAGTAAGCGTTTTAACCCCATTTGCCAGCGCGGAAATTGCCGTTGTTGCACCAGCCGTTCACTGACCAGCCGTACACTTTGATGTCGCGGATCGGCGGCAATCACCGCAAAACGGGCTTGAACCTGTTTGGCAGGGCCCTCAAGTAACTGCAGAAAGTGTCGGCTGGTGACCAGCAACACACCGGTGATCTGAAACTGCTGATTATTGCGCTCGGCTTGCTGATGGATAGCGGCGATCTGCTCGCGACTTAATCCGGGCGCGATATCGCTGATGTAAGTTAACTGCAACAAGGGCTCGGACATAGCGTTTCCTCAGCGATAACGCTTTTGTGCTTTACGTTTCCGTTCGGCTTCGCGTTCGGCTTTTTCGGCTGCTTTCGCGGCTTCTTCGGCCTTGGCGTCAATCAGCTCTTGACTCACCATCTCCGGTGTTTCCAGCGTAATGGGGCCAAGGTTACCGGCTCGCAGCTCCGTAATCAGGATAGCACCGGCTTTTTCTAAATCGACCACGCCGCCTTTACGCATGGCACCGCGGCGCATGCCGATCGCATCCAGCAGCGCCAAATCGTTCTCTGGCTGCTCAGTCAGTCCGAACCGTGCCATTACTGCTGCCGGATAGGCTTGTAGCAGATAGTCGGCGGCAAAGAGCGCGATATCGGCATAATCAAAAACCGTGTCTTTGATGGCGCCGGTCACCGCCAGCCGGTAACCACAGGTGGTCGGGCTAAGTTTGGGCCATAAAAAGCCCGGCGTATCGGTTAAGATCACGTTATTTTCCAGCTTGATCCTTTGCTGTGCCTTGGTCACGCCGGCTTCGTTACCGGTTTTAGCGATAGTACGGCCCGCCAGGGTATTGATCAGCGTGGATTTGCCGACATTGGGGATACCCATAATCATCGCCCGGGCGGCACGCACCTCAAGATTGCGCTCCGGCAACATGCTATTGCAAAGCTCCAGCAGGGCTTTGATTTGTTCCGGTTGCTGTTGGCTGATCGGGATGGCGCGGACATTTTTTTGCTCGGCAAAATAGTCAACCCAGCGCGCGGTGAGGGCAGGATCGGCCAGGTCGGCTTTGTTTAATACCTTGATACAGGGGGTATCTTTGCGCAGTTGCGGCACCAGCGGATTCTCGCTGGAAAAGGGGATCCGCGCATCCAGCATTTCGATAATAATATCGACCTGTGGCATCACCTCGGCGATTTCTTTGCGGGCCTTGTGCATATGGCCCGGAAACCAGTTAATTGACATGGGGTATCCTGTATAAGGTTAAAATTGGTCCAGCAGCTCGCGCCGGTAATCTGCTGGGTCCAGCTTAAGTCCCAGCTCGGCTATCTGCTGTTGTAATTGATTATCAGCCAGATTTAGCTCCGACATCATCAGCGTATTATCGTCGAGTTGCCAGATCAACCTGGAGCCGGCATAGCTGTATGCCAGTATCAGCAGTGCGCTTGGGTTATGCTGTTCGGCCGCCACCTGGATTGCCCGCAGTTTGCGCTGAATTAAATTCAGTTCGTGTTTCAGATCCCAGATATAGGCGACTTCGCTAAAGTAGGGATGACGCTTTAGTTTTTTTAAAGCGCTGCCAACCAGGATACAGCCGATAACGACCCCTGCGAAGTTTAGCCAGAAATTAGAGCCGCTGCCGTCCGATAGCAGGCTGATCAACAGCGTCGAACTGGCAAGGCTGACAATCAGCAGCGCCAGTATACTTAGTACCGTAATCCGGTTCAGGCGTTTACGGTATAGCGCTTTATCAATCACTTTCAGTTGCATAATTTTCCTAGACTACTCGATGATGCTGGCATCAGAGCGTGCCGTCGCCGGATCAAAACGGCGGATCTGTAAAATAATGCCCAGTTTGGGATGATCCAGATAATGGATTTCGCCACTGATTAAGCGCCGGCTTTGTTTTACGTTAATGCTTTGCAGGCTGTTAGCCTGAGGGCGGCGCAGGTTAAAGTCGGTATTCACAAACAGATAACGATCCAGGTGTAAGCGAAACAGGCCATCCAGCTGCCAGACCTGAGACGGTAAATTAGCCGCGCTTTGCTCCAGCCGCCGCTGTTCGTCTGTGCTGCTTTCCGGCTGGGTCAGCGCCACACCGGCCGCCAGTTGTTGCCGCCGGCTGGCGATCTGGGCCAGTAAATCGGCTTCCTGCTGCTCTTCTGTGGCAAACGCCAGATTGCTGTCCACTTCACTCGGCAGCGGCTGGCCCCAGTAATCAAACTGCTGGCTAAAGTTTTTGCCGGCAAACCAGCGGCTGGGGATCGCCCGGCGCTCTGTTACCGGTGCCTGACGCCACACCGTATGCAGTAATATCTGATGCTGGCGCTGCCGTCTTAAGCGGTTAACTACCTCATTAAGCTGAAAGGCGTTTTCGTCCGCCAGATAGGGCACCGGCTGGTGCAGGCCTTCGCCAAAGATCCGTACCGGCAGTTGTTCTGGCCAGTATTGATGTGGGGTGGCTTGTTCCAGCACGGCAGCCAGCAAGGCATCAGTGTTGTCACTAGCAAGCGTTGTCTGTTCTGTCGGCTGCGGCATGCACTCTGCTGCTGGTTCAGCTTCGCCCGGGATAGCTAAGCCTGTCGCATCGACAGCGTCTGACGTTTGACATTCAGGATCTACCGGCAGCGGGATATAAAATTGATCTGTCAGTAAATCGATATGCCGCCCCAGTCTGATTGGGGTGACCTGGGTAGGGAAATGTTCTTTTAGCGCACTGTCGCCGGTGCGTTCAAAAATAATCATTTCTACCTCAAACCAGCGTTCGTTGGCTTGCAGTGTCAGGGCGTTGACGAGTAAACAACTGCCAAGTAACAGCCGAAATTTCATTAATGTCCCACCTTATGTTTGGCCAGTTCGGCCAGCATATTACTGATAAGTTGTAACCGATCTTTGTAGTCCGCTGCGGCAATAGTAAAACGCAGCTTTTGGCCCTGTTCCAGCTTAAAGATCCGCGACTGAGTCTGGATCAGCTGAATAATATAGGCCGGACTCACCAAAGTCCGCTCGGCGAATTCTAGCACACCACCCTTGGCATTGGCTTCAATCCGTTTAATGCCAAGCTCCTGTGCTAACAATTTAAACTGACTGAGTTGCACCAGGTGTTTGGCCGCGTCCGGTAATAATCCAAAGCGATCGATTAATTCAACCTGAACCTCGTCCAGTTCCTGCTCATTGCGCACGCTGGCCAGCTTTTTATAGAACGACAAGCGTAAATTGACATCTGGAATATAACTATCAGGTAATAGCGCCGGGATCTTTAAATCAATTTCTGTTTGCTGACTTAGCAGACTATCTAAACTGGGTTCACGGCCGGCTTTCAAAGCATGCACGGCTTCTTCCAGCATTTCCATGTAGAGCGTAAAGCCAACCGCTTCAATCTGACCGCTTTGCTCGTCGCCCAGCAGTTCACCAGCCCCGCGGATCTCCAGGTCGTGGGTAGCCAGCGCAAAGCCAGCGCCGAGATCTTCCAGGCTGGCAATAGCCTCCAGCCGCTTTTCCGCGTCCTTGGTTAAACGCTTCGGTGGCGGCGTTAACAGATAGGCATAGGCCTGATGGTGCGAGCGACCGACCCGGCCCCGTAACTGGTGCAGTTGCGCCAGGCCAAAGTTATCGGCGCGGTTAATAATAATGGTATTGGCAGTGGGGACATCGATACCGGTTTCAATAATGGTCGAACACAGCAGCAAGTTATAACGCTGATGATAGAAATCGGCCATAATCTGCTCCAGTTCGCGTTCGCGCAGTTGGCCATGGGCAATCGCAATATTGGCTTCCGGTACCAGCTCCAGCAAATCGCTGGCCATTTTCTCAATGCTGGCGACATCGTTATGCAGAAAGTACACCTGACCGCCGCGCAGAATTTCGCGCATGATGGCTTCGCGTAACAGACCATTTTCGAACTCGCGGACAAAGGTTTTCACTGCCAGCCGCCGGGCTGGTGGTGTGGCGATAATGGAGAGATCGCGCATGCCGGACATCGACATATTCAGGGTGCGTGGAATGGGAGTGGCGGTCAATGTCAGGATATCGATATTGGCACGCAGCGCCTTGATCTTCTCTTTTTGCCGTACGCCAAAGCGGTGTTCTTCGTCGACAATCAGTAACCCCAGATCGGCAAACTTAATATCGTCCTGCAGCAATTTATGGGTACCAATCAGAATATCGACCTTGCCCTGGCTCAGGTCGTCCAGAATGACTTTTTGCGCTTTACTGCTGACAAAGCGCGACAGTACTTCAACCCGTACCGGCCAGTTAGCGAAGCGATCTTTAAAGTTTTCAAAATGCTGCTGTGCCAGCAGAGTAGTCGGCACCAGTAGCGCGACCTGTTTTCCATCGTTAACTGCCACAAAAGCGGCGCGCATCGCCACCTCGGTTTTACCAAAGCCAACATCACCGCACACCAGCCGGTCCATCGGTTGCGGCTGTTGCATATCCTGCAACACGGCGCTAATGGCATCAAGCTGATCCGCGGTTTCTTCAAACGGGAAGCTGTCGGCAAAGGCGGCATACTGCTCCTGGTCCAGTTTGAACGCATAGCCCTGGTGGGCCGCACGCTGGGCGTATATATCCAGCAGCTCAGCGGCAACATCGCGCACCTTTTCTGCCGCCTTTTTGCGGGCCTTTTCCCAGGTATCGTTACCCAGCTTATGCAAGGGCGCATGCTCGGCATCACTGCCGGAATAGCGGCTCAATAAATGCAACGAGGTCACCGGCACATAGAGCTTGCTGCCACCGGCATATTCAATGGTGACAAACTCGGCGCTGATGCCGGCGGCGTCTAATACCTGTAAACCCTGATAACGGCCAATACCATGTTGTAAGTGCACCACCGGCTGACCAAGGCTCAGCTCCGCCAGATTACGGATAATGGTTTCTGAGGAAATCTGCTGGCTTTGTTTGCGTCGCCGGCGCTGGCTGATCTTCTGGCCAAACAGTTCGTTTTCGCTGATCAGTGCCAGCGGTGTGGCTAGCTGCAGCAGCGCACCTTGCTCCAGATTCCCCACCATCACGCCGAGATCATCATCAGCTTGCCAGAAAGCGGTCAGGCTGGGGTATTCGCGTAAATGCACCGCAGCTTTATGCAGCAGTTGCAGCAGACTTTCGCGCCGGCCTTCACTTTCCACCAGAAACAGGGCCCGGCCTTTTTGCTGCTTCAGGCTGAGCAAGAATGCCAGTAAAGCATCCAGTGGCTGCTTGAGCTGATGATTAATATTCAGTGCCGGTAGCTCTGCCACCGGTAAGTTGTGCATTCCGGCTTTGGCCGGCAGGCTGGCGCGGCTGAGTTTCAGTCTGGGTAGCCCTTTAAGCAGGCCAAACAGCTCATCTACCGCCAGATATAACTCCTGGGGTGGCAGAATTGGTCGCAGTAAATCGATGGCTCTGTCCTGATAGCGGCGCTTCAGTTCGCTCCAGAATTGCTGTGCGCTGTGTTCAATATCACCACAGATCAATACCCGGCAATCGGCCGGCAGATAGGCAAATAAGTTGCTGGTCGTCTCGGCAAATAACGGCAGATAATACTCGATCCCGGCTGGCAGGATGCCCTGGCTGACTTGCTGATACAGCGATTCCTTCTCGTTGCGGGCAGCAAAACGTTCGCGATAGCGCAGCCGGAAGCGCTCAATGGCTGCCTTATCGGTCGGGAACTCATGGGCTGGCAACAGCGCGATGTGCGGCACTTTGTCCAGACTGCGCTGCGTATCCGGATCGAAAGTACGGATGGCCTCGACTTCGTCATCAAAAAAGTCAATCCGGTAGGGGGTATGGGTCCCCATCGGAAACAGGTCAAGCAGCGAGCCACGCACGGAAAACTCACCGTGCTCCATCACCTGTTCTACATGGCGGTAACCGACGGCAGCCAGCTGTTGTTTCAGCGCCGTCAGATCCGTTTGCTGTTGTTCACGGATCAAAAAGCTGTGTTGCTCCAAATGCTCCCGACCGGCAATTCTCAGTAGCAATGTGCTGACCGGCACAATCACCAGCGCCTGTTTTAGGCGTGGCAACTGATACAGGGTTTCCAGCCGCTGTGAAATAATATCCTGATGCGGGGAGAACACATCATAGGGCAGGGTTTCCCAATCCGGTAAGGTCAGTAACGGACACTGACTTGGTTGCAAAAACACCGCCAGCTCCTGCTCCAGACGCAGGGCAGCAGGGGTGTCTTGCACGATAAGTAGCGTAACCCCGGGCTGTTGTTGCAATAATTCGCTGATAAAAAGAGGTAGGGCGGCGCCCGTTAACTGGCCCAGGCTTTGCGGTTCGCTGGCGTTGACCAGGGCAGGAATAGTCGAAAAAAGCTGCATCTGAAGTTTAAACCTGTTATTTCTTAAAAACGGGGCGGTCGCGGCTATTGCCAAATTACCGGCCCCGGCTTGCCGGTTGCTTGCTTACGTTAAGCGCTAGAGTTTTGTTCAACGCTCAGCGGCTTTTTGTTTCAGTTGCCGGGCTTGTTGTTGCAAACTGGCGCGCACCAGCAGTTCGCGGTCTTCTTCCCGGATCCGCATAAACACAACCTGAGTCAGATAGCCGTTTGCATCAGGTTCGCAGCTTAGCACCTGCCCGTAGCAGAATACGGCACCGGCATTGTCGGACAAAAACAGTTTGACCTCCAGCACCGACAGTGGTGCCAGCGCCTCCCGAGCCAAAAAGGTCAGGCCGGCACCGCCATAGCTTAGCGTTTGGTAGCGATACTCAGCCAGGTCCTGTTGTCGCAGCACATAATGTAACAGCAGATCGAGCTTATGCGCCTGTTGTTGCAGATAGTGCGCCAGTTCTTCCGCCAGTTCACCCAGTCGCTGTAGCGAGCGCAGAGCGCTGATATTTAGCTGCCCGATATTACCGGCTAACAAAAACGGCTCCGGAATTGCCGCCTGAAATTGTGTTTCATCCGGCAGTGGACTGTGCGTCGGTTGGATATTGATGGCGATGGCGTGTTCCACTTTAAAAAACTGCGAAAAGGCCTCGCTCAATTGCTGCAATTCGGTGTCCATGGTTGTTACCTCAGGCTGCCGCTTGTTATTGTGCCGAATAGTCTCTATCATCGGCACCAGTCTGAACGCTAATTTATCATCTAACCGGCTCAAAGTCCTGAATTATCACATGCATCTGCCAGTCAGTCTCTACATAGGGCTAAGATATAGCCAAAGCCGAAAAGGCAATGCGTTTATCTCCTTTATTACTCTGTTTTCGGTTACCGGTATTTTGCTGGGGGTTATGGCCTTGACCATTGTCAGCTCGGTTATGAATGGCTTTGAAGCCGAGCTTAAAAAACGCATTCTCGGCGTTATTCCGCATATTCTGCTAAAGCCTGCCGCGCCAGATAGTGACTGGCAGCAACACTTGCAACAACAGTATCCGGTACTGGACGTCAGTCGCTTGCTACAAACCGAAGCCCTGATCCAGTCACCGCGGCAAATGACAGCAGTGATGCTGCAAGGCGTCGATGTCAGCGCTATCCCGCAATTTTTACAACATTCGCTGCTACTGGGCGACTGGCAAAGCCTGGATCTGCAGCGTTACAGCATTATGCTGGGCCGCGAGCTGGCCAAGCAATTGGATGTGCACCTGGGGCAACAGATCCGGGTGTTATTGGCGCAGGGTGGCAGTTATACGCCCCTGGGCTGGATGCCGCGGCAACGGTTATTCACGGTAGCCGGTTATCTGGATACCGGCTCTGAGCTGGATAGTGTGATAGCGATTACTGCACTGGATGATCTTAGTCGGCTTTTGCCGGTAGAGCAGCGCGAGGTCAGCTGGCGGGTTAGCTTAGAGGAGCCTTTCCAGGCCCCGGTGCTGGCAGCGCAATTACAACAACAGGGACACTTTAGCCTGGTGCAGGACTGGCGCCAGAGTCATGGCAAATTGTTTGCTGCGGTAGCGATGGAAAAAGCCATGATGTCGCTGATGCTGCTGCTGATTGTTGCAGTAGCGGCTTTTAATATCGTGTCGGCGCTGGTGATGATGGTTACCGAAAAGCAGGCTGAAGTGGCGATCCTGAAAACCCAGGGCATGACCGATCGGGCATTGTTTACCGTCTTTGCCGTGCAGGGCTTCTTAAATGGTCTGCTCGGCGCTCTGCTTGGTGTGGTGCTTGGTGTGCTGATTAGCTGGCAGCTTAATCCGTTACTGGCGTTATTTTCATTGCAGGTTGCTGGCGGTATCGAGTTACCGGTAGTGATGAAGCTATCGCAAATTCTCAGTATTTTTGCCAGTGCCCTGGGCCTGACGTTGCTGGCAGTGCTGTATCCGGCCTGGCGGGCCGTTAAACTTAATCCGGCGGAAATTTTACGAGATGAATAAGGTGTTACAGGCCAGCGGGATCAGCAAAAGCTACCGCGATGGCAAGAATATAACCCAGGTGTTACATCAGGTCGATTTGGCAGTACCTGTGGGTAAGATGGTGGCGATTGTCGGTAGCTCAGGCTCAGGTAAAAGTACCCTGTTACATATTCTCGGTACCCTGGATCAGGCCGATAGCGGGCAACTGACCATTGCCGGTCAGGATGTCAGCCGCTTATCGGCTAATGCCAAAGCCCGGCTCAGAAATGAAAAGCTGGGTTTTATCTACCAGTTTCATCATCTGTTGATGGACTTTACGGCGCTGGAAAATGTGGCGATGCCGCTGCGGATCCGCGGCACTGCTGCGGCCCAGGCAGAGCAACAGGCTGCTACGTTATTACAGCGGGTAGGGCTTGGGCATCGGATGCAACACAAGCCTTCTGAGCTCAGTGGTGGCGAGCGGCAACGGGTGGCGATAGCCAGGGCGCTGGTTAATCAGCCGGCATTAGTGCTGGCGGATGAGCCGACCGGTAATCTCGATCAACAGGCTGCCGAGTCGATCTATCAGTTATTGCGCAGCCTGAATCAGGATTTAAAAACCAGCTTTATTGTGGTGACACACGACCGACAGCTGGCCTCAAGGCTTGACCAGCAATATCAAATGCACGACGGACATCTGCAACCATGTTAGGCCGCGCTCTTGTCTGGCAACTGGCCCGCCGTTACCGCTCAACCCGCCATACCAGTGGTTTTATCCGTTTTATTTCGGCGTCATCGACCCTGGGTATAGCACTGGGGGTGGCGATTCTGATCCTGGCATTATCCGTGATGAATGGTTTTGAGCAGGCATTGAAGCAACGTTTACTGGCGGTGATCCCGCATGTTGAGCTGGAGGCGGTGTCGAATCAACTGGATAACTGGCCCGATAAACTGCCTGCGTTAGCATCGGTACCGGGCGTGGTGGCAGCAGCACCCTATATCAAAGCCAACGGTATGCTGCGTAAGGGCAATCAGATCAAGGCTGTACAGTTTCGTGGTATTGAGCTGGCGCTGGAGCAGCAAATCAGTGACTTTGCCGATTACCTGCAAAGTGGCAGTCTGCAAAGTCTGAACGACGAGCAGCTGGTGCTTGGCAGCGGTATAGCTGAATTGCTGCAATTAGAGGTCGGTGATAGCGTGCAGCTGATGTTGCCACGTTTTACCGAGGATGGCCGGCTGGCGAGCTATTCCAATCGCCTGTTAACCGTAAGCGGTATTGTGCATATGGGCGGGCAACTGGATCAGAGCCAGGTCTGGCTATCGCTAACAGCGTTAAACAAATTTCTGGAAATGCCACTCGGCTCGGTACAGGGCTTTGCCTTCCGGCTGGACGATATTTTCGCCGCCCAGCAGATGGCCAGAACCCTGGGCCAGGTCTCAGAAGACTATGTCTATCTGCTCGACTGGTTCCGCACTCAGGGCCATGTTTACAACGATATCCAACTGGTACGCGGTATTTTGTATCTGGTGTTAACCCTGGTTATCGCAGTGGCCTGTTTTAATATAGTCGCAACGCTGGTGATGGCAGTGCGGGAAAAGGAATCGGATATCGCGATCTTACTGACCATGGGCATGCAGCCTGCCAGGATAATCAAAGTCTTTGTGCTGCTCGGTTCTTTAAATGGCGTGGTCGGCACTCTGAGCGGCGCGGTCTGTGGTGTACTACTGGCGCTGAATATCGAACAGATTTTTTACTGGGTCACTCAGGCGCTGGGTCGCTCTTTGCTCGACCCCAGTATCTACTTTATCGATTTTATTCCGTCGCTGCTGCAGTGGCAGGATGTTGCAGTAACAGTGGCGCTGGCGCTGGGACTGAGTACCCTGGCTACGCTTTATCCGGCTTACCGCGCCAGTTTGGTTAATCCGGCGCGGGTGCTGGGGCAGCGTTAATATCGGTTAAGGGGCATCTTCAGGGGGGGGCTGTTTATTGCGCCGCAGCAATAAACGGCTGAGTTTTTCCTTGCGGATTGAAAAACGCCACAGCCAGTCAATGGCAAAATAGCCGACGATACTGGCAGTAATCCCCATCAGCAGGCAGCCAGTTACTAGTGGTTTCCCGATCGTTTGCATACTGTGCCACAGCCAGGCAAAGCTGGCTTCGAAGGCAAAGGGTTCGGCCGGCGCGGCTAATACCACAGTGCCAACCAGATAACACAGGTACAGCATAACCGGCATCGTCAAAGGGTTAGAAACCCAGACCAGCGCCACTGAAAGTGGTAAATTAACCCGTAACGGCACCGCCATCACCGCCGAAAATACCATCTGAAATGGCAGTGGCATCCAGGCCCAGAATAAACCCACAGCAAAGGCGCCGCGCGCTGAACGGCGGTTCAGATGCCAGAGGTTGCCATCATGCAGCATGGTCCCGAACAGATTCAGGATTTTCATCTGCTTGATTTTTTCCGGCGATGGTAAATATTTCTTAATAGTTTTCTTTGGCATTACAACTCATTTACATAAAGTAAAAATGCACAGGCTCTATTATGGTGTGCTGGCTGGTTGTCTATTGTCGTTATTTTTGCCGCTTCTGCCAGCTTTTTTGAAAATTATTTTGCCATTGCTGCTACTGTTGGCAGTACTGCACCGCTGCTGGTTAGTTACCGGGCTGTTATGTTTTCTCTGCAGCTGGCATTGGCAGTTGCTGAGCCATCATCAAGCCGTATCGCAGCTACTCGCTGCTGCGCCAGCTTACTATGAGGTGCAGATCCGGGCTGTACAGCAGGACAGTGACAGCAGTTTGTTGCAGCTGGAGATACTGGACCCGCAAGCCAGAGGCTATCAGCTTAGAGTGCGCTGGTTACAGGCACCTGCGCTTGAAGTCGGTGAGCGGTGGCGCCTACCGCTGCGGTTAAAAACGGTACATGGCCGGCAAAATCCCGGTATGGCCAATAGTGAGCATAGCGCTTTGCAACAAGGAGTGATTGCAACCGGTTATGTGGATCGGCAACGCCCGGCGATTAAGCTGGCATCCAGCCGGGCTTTACGTCCACGACTTCTGCAGCAACTGGAACTTGCCTGGCAGGAGCGGGAGACGGCTATCCTGCTGCGGGCTCTCAGTAGCGGTGAGCGGGATTTTTCGCCTGAACTCTGGCAGGGATTGCGGCACAGTGGCCTCGGGCATTTACTGGTGATCTCGGGATTACATATTAGCCTGGTCTACGGCTGGAGTCTGGCGCTGTTGCTGGGGCTTGGCACCATATGTCGTCGTAAGGCACCGCTGCCGCTGGCATTAGTACTGTCGCTGGTACCGGCACTGGCTTACGCCTGGCTGGCCGGCTTTGCGGTGCCGACGTTGAGAGCCATAGTAGCACTCGGATTATTTTTAACCGGACGCTTGCTGTTACGTCCGGCAAATGCGGCTAATTACTGGCTGCTGCTCTGTAGCACGCTGCTACTGCTCAATCCGTTGTGGGTAATCAGTGTCAGTTTCTGGTTATCGATCCTGGCCGTTGGCATGATTTTGTTGCTCAGTTGGTATCTGGGGCCGCTGCCACAGCCCTGGCGGCAGCGTCTGCGCTACTGGCTGTGTTTTCATCTATTGCTTACCGCGAGCATGAGCCTGCTGACCGCGGTGTTTTTTAATGGCTTAAGTGCGCTGACGCTAATTTCTAATCTGTTATTTATCCCCTGGTGTACTTTGCTGGCGATCCCGCTGGTCTTACTGGCGCTACTCTATAGCCTGAGCGGGTTGCCTTTTGCCACCGAGGTCTGGCTGCTACCGGATCTGGCGCTCAGGCCATTACAGCTTTGGCTGGATTGGGCGGCGCAGTGGCCGGTGTGGTGGAGTTTACCAGAGTTAAGTGGCACGGTTGCACTGCTGTTATGTGCGCTGTTTTTACTATTGTTACTGTTAAGAGTAAGGTATCTGGTTTGGGGCTGCTTTGTATTAACCTTTAGCATTGCCATGCTGCTAACGCCAACAGCGGGTGTCAGACTGACGTTGCTGGATAGCGGTCAGGCAACGGTGTTACTGCTCGAGCAAAGAGACACTAAGCTGCTGTATCTGGACATCCCGGCGCCTCAGGCCGAACAACTGGTACGGCAACAGCTGCTGCCGCTATTGCAGTTCTACCGCATTCGCCAACTGGATGCCGTGATCTGGCCACGCTTAACGGCAGAGCATCTGCCTGCTGTAGCGTTATTACGTCAACACACTGCAGCCTGGCCGCTGTTTAGTGCCGATGCGCTGCCGGCGACCAGCCAGGCTTGTGCTGCTATTGAAAAGCATGAACTGGCGGCGAAACTGACGCTACGGCACTGGTCACTGCCTGACAAGGATCCTTGCAGCTTAAGTATTAGCCTGAATGGCTGGCAACTACTGTTGCCCGGCAGGTTGCAGCGACTGACTGAGCAACGGCTACTGGCACGTTATCCTGAATTGAGCGCAGATCTCTATTTGCTAAGTGATTTTGGGCGTGACAGCGCGAATTCACTGGCCTTATTACAGCAGTTGGCACCGGTACAACTGCTGCTTGCTGCCAATGGCGCCGCTGCGCACCCGTATCCGGTGACGGCGGTTCGGCAACGCATTGCCTTGTTGCAGTTGCCGCTCTACCACAGTGGGGAACAAGGTGCTATTGTCGTGGATTTTCAGCCAAGGCAGCTTAAAATTTCAACCTGGCGACAGCGGCAGCGACCGCGCTGGACAGAAAACGTGACGCCAGGTGCTGAAACTGAGATCAGAACGCGCTAGAATAGCAAGCTTAGAATAAAAAGGTGCTTATTTTGCAGTCAGATAACGATTCAGGCATGGCGGTCTACCGTCGTTTACTAGGCTATTTAAAACCTTATCGTTTAGGTTTTATTGCGGCTATTGCGGGCATGGTCGGCTACTCTGCCGTTGATGCTGGCTTTATTGCGTCCTTGCAACCCTTTATCGATCGCGGTATTCAGGATAAAGATACTGATTTTTTGAAATACGCGCCATTAATCGTCATTCTCATGTTTATTCTGCGCGGTATTTTCCATTTTACAGCGACTTATTGTATGAGCTGGGTCGGTAATCAGATCGTAAAGGATATGCGGCAGCAGTTGTTTGGTCATATGATGCGGCTGCCGGTCAGTTTTCATGATAAGCATTCCACCGGCGAGCTGATCTCAAAAATTACCTATGACGCCGAGCAAATTAAACAATCGTTGACCAAGGCACTGATCGTGCTGGTGCGCGACGGCGCCCTGGTGGTTGGCCTGATTTTCGTTATGTTCTGGTATAGCTGGCAGTTGTCACTAATCTTCTTTCTGATTGCGCCGGTGATCGCCGTCATCGTCAGCCTGGTATCAAAGCGCTTCCGGCAATTGAGTCATAAGATCCAACATGCGATGGGCGGTGTTACCACCGCCTCTGAGCAGATGTTAAATGGCCATAAGGTGATCCTGTCTTTTGGTGGCCAGCAACTGGAAGATCAACGTTTTGCCGAGGTGAATAACCAGACCCGTTTGCAAGGGGTCAAAATGGACTCAACCTCGGCCATCAGCTCGGGTGTGATCCAACTGATCGCCTCCTTCGCACTGGCGTTTGTCGTCTTTATGGCAAGTCAGCCAGAAATGCTGGAGACGCTGACGCCAGGTATTTTCTCATCCATCGTCACGGCGATGGTGATGATGCTAAAACCGCTAAAGCAATTAACCACCGTCAACAGTGAGTTTCAACGTGGTTTAGCTGCGGCTGCCAGCATTTTTAAGATCCTGGATCAACTGACGGAGCAGGAAACCGGCCGGATAGAGCTCAAAGCTGCCAGGGGCGATATCAGCTTTAGCCATGTCAGTTTTCATTACCCGGGACATCAGCAACAGGTATTAAAGGATCTCAGCTTCAGTATCAAAGCCGGCCAGACGGTGGCGCTGGTCGGGCGCTCCGGCAGTGGCAAAACCACGATATCCAGTCTGCTGCCGCGTTTTTACGAAGTGGAGCAGGGCGAAATCCTGCTCGATGGTCAAAATATTCAGAGTTACACCCGGGCTTCGTTGCGCAGTCAAATTGCTGTGGTGTCGCAGCATGTCATGCTGTTTAACGATACTATTGCTAATAATATTTGCTATGGCATGCCCGGTCCGGTCAGCCGCGAGCAGTTGCTTGATGTGGCGGAGAAAGCACATGTGCTGGAATTTACCGATAAGCTGCCGGATGGGTTGGATACGCAAATTGGTGAAAATGGCGTCAGTTTGTCGGGCGGCCAGCGCCAGCGCATTGCCATTGCCAGAGCCCTGCTACGTCAGGCACCGGTGCTAATTCTGGATGAAGCGACCTCGGCGCTGGACACCGAGTCAGAGCGAAAAATTCAGGCGGCACTGGATGTATTATTAAAGGGCCGCACCAGCATTGTGATTGCGCACCGCTTATCGACGATTGAAAAAGCAGACAATATTATTGTGATGGATCAAGGACGTATTCTGGAGCAGGGCACCCATCAGCAATTGCTGGCAAAGGACGGTGCCTATGCCTCCTTGCATAAACTGCAGTTTGGTGGCGACGCATGAATCTGTTAGAGCAAGCCTGGTATAAAAAACACTGGTGGTGCGCCTTGTTGCTGCCGTTTAGCACCTTGTTCTATCTGGTTAGCAGTGTCAGGCGCTTATTGTTTCGCACTGGGGTGCTAAAGACAGAAAGATTGCCGGTACCGGTGCTGATTGTCGGCAATATCACGGTAGGCGGTACCGGCAAGACGCCTTTTACGATTTGGTTGTGTGACTATCTGCGGGAACGGGGTTATACACCCGGCATTATTTCACGTGGTTATGGCGGTAAGGTTAAGGCGCCGCGGCTGGTCACTGAGTTGGATAGTCCGGCGCTGGTAGGCGACGAACCCCTGTTACTGGCGCAGCGCAGCGGCTGTCCGATCGTGGTGTCACCCGATCGGGTAGCAGCAGGGCGTTTTTTGCTGGAGAAGCGTCCGCAGGTTGATATTATTATTTCCGATGATGGTTTACAGCATTACCGTCTGGCCCGGGATCTGGAAATCGTGTTGCTGGATGGGCAACGTGGTCTGGGCAATGGCTGGTTATTGCCGGCGGGGCCGCTACGGGAGTTACCAAAACGCCTTGCCAGTGTCGATCTGGTGATTGCCAATAGTGGTAGCTCAGTGCTGGCGGCTGGCGAAATCAAGCTCAGTTCTGCGGCAGCATCGCCGTTATTGCCCGATGCGGAGCCACTGACGCCTGACACCGAGATTCAACTGGTTGCCGGCATTGGCAATCCGTTACGTTTTAAAGCCTCAGCTGAACAGGCTGGATTTAAAATCAAACATTGCCACTTCTGGCCCGATCATCACCCTTTTCAGGCGGATGACTTTAACATGGTCTCAGGTCCGATCCTGATGACGGAAAAAGACGCGGTAAAATGCCGCAAATTTGCCCGCCCTGACTGGTATTATTTACCAGTGCAGGCGGAGCCGGACGCGGCAGTCGTCGCCCGTCTGAACGCCTTATTAAATACTTTGGGAATTCGTTATGGCACTCAATCCGGCATTGACTGATATCCTGGCCTGCCCGGTCTGCAAGGGTAAACTGAAATACGACAAAGACGGTCAGCGCTTGATCTGTACGCTGGATCGGCTGGCCTATCGTTTAAGTAATAATATTCCGGTATTACTGGCCAATGAAGCGAGCATATTGAGCGCTGAAGAGTGTGAAAAATGGCGTTCCTAGTGGTGATACCGGCGCGCTTTGCCAGTAGCCGCCTGCCAGGTAAACCCCTGGCTGATATCAACGGTAAAACGATGATTGAACGGGTATACCGCCAGGCGTTGCAAAGTGGTGCGGCCCGGGTGCTGGTGGCAACCGACGATCAGAGGATTAAAGCGGTTGTGGAAGGTTTTGGTGGTGAGGTTTGTGTTACTGCCACTCACCACAACTCCGGTACTGAGCGTTTGGCAGAAGTGGTGACGAAGCTGGGGCTACCGGCAGAGACTATAGTCGTTAATGTGCAGGGCGATGAACCCTTTATTCCACCGGCATTAATCGGTCAGGTGGCGGCAAATCTGGCGGCTCAGCAGCGGGCTCGGATGGCCACGCTGGCAGTGCCGCTTGGCGATGCCAGCGAAATCGCCAATCCTAATATCGTTAAAGTGGTGACCGACCAACAAGGTTATGCGCTGTATTTTAGCCGTTCGGTGATCCCCTTTGATCGCGATCAGGCGTTTCAAGCCGAGCTTGCTCAGCATTACCGGCGGCATATCGGCATCTATGCCTACCGCGCCGGTTTTATTCAGGATTACGTACGCTGGCCGGTGTCTACCCTGGAGCGGCTGGAAGCGCTGGAGCAATTGCGGGTGCTGTGGCAGGGTGAAGCCATCCATGTTGCCGATGCCATAGCGCCGCCGGCGATGGGGGTGGATACTGCCGAGGATCTGGCAAGGGCCATCGCCCATGCTAAAACCTATGACTGATGCTTTTCAGATAGTGGCGCAAACCGACGATTTCTATGTTCTGAATAAAGCCGCCGGTGTCAGTTTTCATTCTGAGCAAGGCCCCGGCTTGGTGGCGTTGGCCGAGCAACAGCTGGCACAAAAGCTTTATCCGGTGCATCGGCTGGATAAAGTCACCTCTGGCTTGCTGTTACTGGCACGCCGGCCTGAGGCAGCGGCTGAGTTAACCCAGTTATTTGCCAAGCGGCAGGTGCAGAAATGCTATCTGGCACTTAGTGCGGCGCGACCACAAAAAAAGCAAGGCTGGGTCAAGGGCCCCATGCAACCGGCGCGGCGTGGCGCCTGGCGTCTTGGTCAGGGCGAGCAAGCGCCTGCGGTGACCTATTTTGTCAGCCAGGGCTATCAGGATGCACCGTTTCGGGCTTTTCTGTTAAAACCTTTCACCGGTAAAACCCATCAGTTAAGAGTGGCGCTAAAGAGCGTCGGTGCTGCTATTCTGGGTGATGAACTCTATGGTGGTGCAGTGGCAGAGCGGGTCTACCTGCATGCCTACGCGCTCAGCTTCAGCTTGTTCGGCAAGCAGTATCAGTTCCAGGTATTACCTGATAGCGGCGCGGCCTTTGCTGAACTATTGCAACTTGGCTTGCCACCGAGCTGGTTAACACCGGCTGATTTTCCCTGGCCAGCTGCTCCTGTGCAGTTGGCTGCTTGTTCAGATCAGGATGAATAATGTCAGATTATGAAACCCGTTTTGCCGGTATTGCCCGGCTTTATGGTCAGACCGCATTGCAGCAATTTCGCCAGGCGCATGTGGTGGTGATAGGCATTGGTGGAGTAGGTAGCTGGGCAGCAGAGGCTTTAGCCCGCTCTGGTATTGGCGAGCTGACCTTGATTGATTTGGATGATGTCTGTGTCAGCAATATTAATCGCCAATTACATGCGCTGACTGCAACAGTGGGGCAGGATAAGGTGGCGGTAATGGCAGAGCGGATCCATCAGATCAACCCGGAATGCGTGGTGCATCAGGTGGCAGATTTTATAGCGGCTGACAACCTGGCGACTTTACTAAATGGCAAAATTGACTATGTGCTGGATGCGATTGATGCAGTAAAAGCCAAAACAGCATTAATTGCCTGGTGTAAGCGGCGCAAGATCCCGCTGATCACCACCGGCGGCGCCGGAGGTCAACTTGACCCGACGCAGATCCAAATCGCCGATCTGACACAGGCCTACAACGACCCGCTGTTAGCGAAGGTACGCAATATGCTGCGACGTGATCATCAGTTTAGCCGCAATCCGAAGCGGCGTTTTGGCGTCGATTGTGTATTTTCAACCGAGCAGTTACGTTATCCGGCTGCTGATGGCAGTGTTTGTCAGCAAAAGCCGGATACTAGCGGCGCGATGCGGCTGGATTGCAGCGGCGGCTTTGGTGCCGCCACTGTGGTGACGGCCAGCTTCGGTTTTGCTGCGGTTTCGCGCCTGCTAGTCAAACTGGTCCGCAAGGGTGTAAGCGAGCAACAGGCTGAGTAAAGCGATAGGCTATTTTACTTTGTGACCGTTTGCCGTATGTGTTGCATCATCATAGTCAGGCCATTGCCCCGGGATTGGCTCAGATAAGGGCGCAGATTAAGCGCGTCAAAATGGCGGCTTAAGTCCAGTTCGGCAAGTTCACTACTGGTTTTGCCATTCACAAAACAGAGCATAATTGCCAGTAGACCTTTAACGATACGGGCTTCACTATCCAACACAAAATAATGTTTGCCGCTTACCGGCTCCTGATAGTGTAATAGCCAGGCCCGGCTTTCACAGCCGCGCACCAGATATTCAGTCTGGCGCATTTTCTCTGGTAAGGCAGGCAGTTTCTTACCCAGTTGCATTAACAGCCGGTATTTACTTTGCCAATCGGTGGGTTGTTGCAATACCGGTAGCTCGTGCTCCGCGATTTGCTGCAGGCCGCTGGCAGTGTCGGTAATAAGTTGTTGTAGCATGGTTACCTCAGGATCTCAGTGGCTGCCGCTAATGCCTGCAGGGTGACATCGACCTCGGCTGGTAAATTATAGGCTGCAAAAGCAAAACGCACCGCGCCGGGCAACTGTAGCGTGGCAAATAACGGCATGGCACAATGAGCACCGGCACGCACAGCTATTTTTTGTTCATTTAACAACATTGCCAGATCATTTGGATGCTCTCCGGCCAGCTGCAGACTAACAATACCGGCACTGTGTTCAACCCTGGTCAAGGATCTCAAGCCGGGAATTTGACTAAGCCCAGCAGCAAATTGTTGTAATAACTCGCCTTTATACTGATTTATTTGCTTAGCGTCAAACTGCCGGATAAAGTCAATGGCAGCGGCCAGGCCTATGGCGCCGGCAATATTGGGTGTGCCGGCCTCGAGCCGGGCCGGTAGTGCAGCAAAGCTAGAGCGCTGAAAGCTGACATCGCTAATCATCTCGCCCCCGCCCAGCAAGGGCCTTAACTGTTCCAGATACTGCTCTTTGCCATATAAGACGCCAATACCAGTGGGGCCATAGAGCTTATGGCCGGAGAAGCAGTAAAAATCTACCGGCCATTGTTGCACGTCCGGTACCTGCCAGCTTATGCCCTGAGCCCCATCCACTATGGTAATTGCCCCTGCGGCTTTAGCTGCCCGTAACATAGTTGCTAAGGGCAGAATATGCCCCAGCGCATTGGATACCTGGGTCAGGCTGACAATCTTAGGTTTGAGCGCCAATAACTGCTGGTAGACGTCAAGGTCAGGCATTAACTGCTGATCCAGAGGGATCACATCCAGCTGCACACCACGACTTTGGCAGTGTAGCTGCCAGGGTACAATATTGGCGTGATGCTCCAGCGCGGAAATCAGGATCCGGTCGCCGGGCTTGAGAATGGTATCCATTAAACCAAACGCCAGTTGGTTAAAGGCGGCAGTGGTGCCGCTGGTAAAGATGATTTCAGAGCGGCATGCCGCGTTCAGAAATTGTTGCACGCTGTCCCGGGCTGCTTCAAAGGCCGCAGTGGCGTGCTGGCTTAGCTGGTGGGCACCGCGATGCACGTTACTATTTTGCTGCTGATAAAATGCCAACTCGGTGTCGATCACCTGCTGTGGTTTCTGGCTGGTGGCTGCGGTATCCAGATAGATCCACTCCGGGTTATGGTTAAAAAACGGAAAAAACTGCCGGAAGGCCAGGGCATCGAAACTTGACATGAGAACTTGGACTCCATAACACCAATGGCATAATTATGCCAATTTATGGCCAATTTATCGAACGACAGTGTGCATAAAAATGCAAAAAATAAAAAAGCGGCCTCAGGCCGCTTTGATATTTAGCAAAAAATATTATTTCTTGCTGACATAATCACGGGCAGTATAGCCGGTATACAGCTGACGCGGCCGACCGATCTTATGGCCTTTATCCGACAGCATTTCATCCCAGTGTGAAATCCAGCCAACAGTACGTGACATGGCGAAGATCACAGTGAACATACTGGTTGGAATGCCAATAGCTTTTAAGATGATACCAGAGTAGAAATCGACGTTTGGATACAGTTTCTTCTCGATAAAGTACGGGTCTGACAGCGCAATACGCTCCAGCTCCATCGCCACATCCAGCAGTGGATCTTTAATATTCAGCTCGCTCAGTACTTCATGACAGGTTTCACGCATTACTTTAGCCCGTGGGTCAAAGTTCTTGTACACGCGGTGACCAAAGCCCATCAGACGGAAAGAGTCATTCTTGTCTTTGGCGCGGGCGACAAATTCTGGGATACGATCAACAGAGCCAATTTGTTGTAACATCTTCAGGCAGGCTTCGTTGGCGCCACCGTGTGCCGGCCCCCATAATGACGCCACACCTGCAGCGATACAGGCATAAGGGTTAGCGCCTGATGAACCGGCTAAACGCACTGTTGAGGTTGAAGCGTTCTGTTCATGGTCAGCGTGCAGCATAAAGATGCGGTCCATCGCTTTTGCTAATACCGGGCTGACTTTGTACTCTTCTGCCGGCACTGAGAACATCATATGCAGGAAGTTTTCTGAGTAGCTCAGTTCGTTGCGTGGATAGACGAATGGTTGACCGACAGTGTACTTATAAGCCATAGCTGCAATAGTAGGCAGCTTGGCAATTAAACGGTGCGCACTACGCTTGCGCTGCATTGGGTCGTTGATGTCTAAATCGGAATGATAGAAAGACGACATGGCACCAACGACACCACACAGCATCGCCATTGGGTGGGCATCAACGCGGAAACCCTGGAAAAAAGCAGCGATTTTCTCGTGAACCATGGTGTGGCGGGTAATGGTCTTTACGAAGTCCTGATACTGCTGTTCAGTCGGTAATTCACCTTCTAACAGTAAATAACAGGTTTCCAGATAATTTGATTTTTCAGCAAGTTGTTCAATCGGATAACCGCGGTGCAGCAATACGCCATTGTCGCCATCGATATAGGTAATCTTCGATTCACAGGAGCCGGTAGACATAAAGCCCGGGTCAAAAGTGAAGTAGCCCTGTTGCCCGAGAGTACGTACGTCGATTACGTCAGTGCCTGCCGTGCCAGAATAGATCGGTAGCTCGAAGGTCTTACCATCAATCTGCACGACGGCCTTTTTATCTGCCATTGGATTTCTCCTATTGTTGTAGTATCGGATATTAGGGTTTGGGCTATTCTACTCGCAAACCACACCTGAAAGTCAATTCTAAAGACTAATCGTTGAATAAGTATTCGACTCTAGTCGTATTGCTGCTTTTGACAATTTATGTAA
Organism: Alishewanella sp. BS5-314; assembly: GCF_025377695.1. Classification (NCBI taxonomy): domain Bacteria; kingdom Pseudomonadati; phylum Pseudomonadota; class Gammaproteobacteria; order Alteromonadales; family Alteromonadaceae; genus Alishewanella; species Alishewanella sp. BS5-314. The sequence continues at coordinate 1,077,332 of NZ_JACEHJ010000002.1, read as the reverse complement.
ATTTCCATCTGCGGAATTTTCCGTGTAAAACCAAACAAAAATTGTAATAGCCTTTTATGAAATATATACTATTGGCGGCGTAAAAGCAGTTCACCTGACACCAGCTTTTTTGCTGAACCAGCTTGGGGCATAAAGAGTATATTGGCGTTGGGATGTCACTGGTTTTACAGCGACAATAATGACAACTACGCTCTACACGGGCATCGATGGGCAAGAAACTGTGAAAAAGCAAAGACCAATAAATCTCGATTTATCGACTATCTCTCTACCTGCGACTGCCAAAGCTTCTATTCTGCACCGGGTTACTGGTGTAGCAATGTTTTTCGCACTGCTGTTTGTGATCTGGGCATGGGCGACTTCATTGCAAAGCGCAGAAGGCTTTGACTACGTGAAGTCCTTGCTAAATTCACATTTAGCGAAATTTATCGCTTGGGGCACTATCACGGTACTGATTTACCACCTGTTAGGTGGCATTCGCCATATGATTATGGATCTGGGGCACTGGGAAGAACTGAAGTCCGGTAACCTGAGTGCAAACCTGACCATAGGTTTGTGGATTGTATTAGCCGTTTTAGCAGGAGTTTGGGTATGGTTCTGAATCAGGCAAGCCTGAAGCGCGATGGCGTTCAGGATTATGTTTCTCTGCGCGCGTCGGCGGTGGTGCTGGCGTTATATAGCTTGTTTATCCTGGGTTTCTTCCTGTTCACCCCTGAAGTGACCTTTGAAGTCTGGCATGCACTCTTTGCCAACCTCTTTGTAAAAGTATTTACCTTACTTGCCCTGATCTCTATCGCTATCCATACCCGTATCGGGTTATGGCAGGTACTGACTGACTACGTGAAATGCGCCCGTATCCGCGCCGTATTACAGTTCGTACTTTATGTGATTGCCTTCGCGTATGTGGCAGTAGGTTTATTTGTGTTGTGGGGTGCTTAAGTGACTATTCCAGTAAGAGAATTTGATGCCATCGTTATTGGGGCCGGTGGTGCAGGTATGCGTGCGGCGTTACAGATCACCCAGTCTGGTTTAACTTGCGCCTTATTGTCTAAAGTGTTTCCAACCCGTTCGCACACTGTATCTGCCCAGGGCGGTATTACGGTAGCACTGGGTAACTCCCATGAAGATAACTGGGAATGGCACATGTTCGATACCGTTAAGGGCTCGGACTATATCGGTGACCAGGACGCCATTGAATATATGTGTAAAACCGGCCCGGAAGCCATTACCGAGCTGGAAAATATGGGCTTACCGTTCTCTCGTTTTGAAAACGGTCGCGTCTATCAGCGCCCATTCGGCGGTCAGTCGAAGAATTTCGGTGGTGAGCAGGCTGCCCGTACTGCTGCCGCTGCTGACCGTACCGGCCATGCGCTGTTACACCTGCTGTATCAGCAAAACGTTAAAAACCGTACTCAGGTCTTCTCTGAGTGGTACGCGCTCGACCTGGTAAAGAATCAGGACGGTGCCGTAGTAGGCTGTACCGCTATCGATATCGAGACCGGTGAGATTGTTTACTTCAAAGCCAAAGCGACCGTATTAGCAACGGGCGGTGCCGGCCGTATCTACGCCTCGACGACGAATGCCCACATCAATACCGGTGATGGTGTTGGTATGGCCCTGCGTGCCGGTGTGCCGCTGCAGGATATGGAAATGTGGCAATTCCACCCAACCGGTATCGCCGGTGCCGGTACGCTGGTAACCGAAGGCTGCCGTGGTGAAGGTGGCTACCTGCTGAATAAAGACGGTGAACGCTTTATGGAGCGGTATGCACCAAACGCCAAAGACTTAGCCGGCCGTGACGTGGTAGCCCGCGCCATGATGACTGAAATCCGTGAAGGCCGCGGTTGTGATGGTCCTTGGGGCGTACACATCAAGCTGAAACTGGATCACTTAGGTGAAGAAGTGCTGGAAAGCCGTCTGCCAGGTATTTGTGAATTGTCACGCACCTTCGCACACGTTGATCCGGTAAAAGAGCCAATTCCGGTTATTCCAACCTGTCACTATATGATGGGTGGTATTCCAACTAACGTCCATGGTCAGGTTGTTTCACCAAAAGCTGACGGTTCAGAAGCCATAGTCCCAGGTTTATTTGCCTGTGGTGAAATTGCTTGTGTATCGGTACATGGTGCCAACCGTTTAGGCGGTAACTCACTGTTAGACTTAGTGGTATTTGGTCGTGCTACTGGTTTGCACCTGGGCGAAGCCCTGGCTGCTACCGCAGAAGCCCGCGCTGCCTCTGCTGATGATATTGATGCTGCGCTGGCCCGCACCCGTCGCTGGGAAGACAGCAAACCAGGTCAGGGTGAAGATCCGGTACAGATTAAGAAAGATCTGCAAAACTGCATGCAACTCAACTTCTCGGTATTCCGTGAAGGTCAGGCAATGGCCGAAGGTCTGCAACAGTTAAAAGAAATCCGCGAGCGGCTGAAGTTTGCCCGTCTGGATGACAAGAGCTCAGATTTCAATACCCAGCGTATTGAGTGTTTAGAGCTGGACAACCTGATGGAAACGGCTTACTCAACTGCAGTAGCAGCGAACTTCCGTACCGAAAGCCGTGGTGCCCATGCCCGTTTTGACTTCCCGGATCGTGATGATGAAAACTGGTTATGCCACAGTGTTTACACACCGGATACCGAATCTATGTTTAAGCGTAAAGTGAATCTGGAACCGAAGTTCCGTGAAGCTTTCCCGCCAAAAGCACGTAAGTACTAAGAGGGGCCACAACGATGCAGAAGTTAGTATTTTCCATCTATCGTTATAACCCTGATGTCGACCAAGCGCCGCGCATGCAGGATTACACGCTGGATAACCCGGAAGGCCGGGATATGATGGTGCTGGATGCACTGTTAAAGTTAAAAGAGCAGGACCCAACCTTGTCGTTCCGCCGCAGCTGCCGTGAAGGTGTTTGCGGTTCAGATGGTCTGAACATGAACGGCAAAAACGGTCTGGCCTGTATCACGCCATTATCTGCTGTCGGCTTAAAAGGCGGTAAGATTGTGCTGCGGCCACTGCCGGGTTTACCGGTAATCCGCGACCTGGTGGTTGATATGAGCCAGTTCTACACCCAGTACGAGAAGGTAAAACCTTACCTGATCAACGACAGCAAGTTACCACCAGCCGGTGAGTTCCTGCAGTCGCCGGAAGAACGTGCTAAACTTGACGGCCTGTACGAATGTATTTTATGTGCCTGTTGTTCAACCTCTTGTCCGTCGTTCTGGTGGAACCCTGACAAGTTTATCGGCCCGGCTGGTTTGCTGCATGCATACCGTTTCCTGGCTGACAGCCGCGATACCGCGACTGAACAACGCCTAAATGATTTAGATGACGCTTTCAGCGTGTTCCGCTGCCACGGTATTATGAACTGTGTCAACGTGTGTCCAAAAGGGCTGAACCCAACCAAAGCAATCGGACAGATCAAATCGATGTTGTTAAACCGGGCGCTGTAATGCGCCCTTTTTTAGTATTTAACTGAAACTGTCCGGGCTGCATGCAGCACGGCAGTTTTTTTGCTAATTTTTCCAGGTGCTCAGAAATAAGGGAAACTAAATGCACGAAGGTGTAATGAAGGCGTGGTTAGAGTCTTCACATCTTGGCGGTGGCAACATGGCCTATGTGGATGAACTCTATGAATCCTACTTAGCAGAGCCCACCAGTGTTGGTGACGAATGGCGCGAATTTTTTGCCAAGTTACCAAAAATCGATGGGGTCGATCTCGAAACCCGGCACAGTGATGTCCGGCAACAGTTTGCTGAATTGGCTAAAAACAAACACCGTGAAGTGGTGGTCGTCAATAGCGGCAGTGGTGCCGACAGCCGTCAGGTCAAAGTGCTGCAATTAATCAACTCCTATCGGTTCCGTGGTCACCAGCATGCCAATCTTGACCCGCTGAATTTATGGAAGCAACCGAGGGTACGCGACCTTGAATTGTCTTACCATGAACTGTCTGAAGCTGATTACGATACTGAGTTCCATGTTGGATCATTCGCAGCTGGTCAGGAAACGATGAAATTAGGCGATTTGCATAAAGCCCTGGAGCGCACTTATTGCGGCTCTATTGGTGCTGAGTATATGCACATCGTATCGACTGATGAAAAACGCTGGATCCAGCAACGTTTGGAGAGCATTCAGTCACAGCCGCGCTATGATAAAGCTACCAAGTTACAGATCTTAAAAGGTCTGGTTGCTGCTGATGGCCTGGAAAAATATTTAGGTTCAAAATTCCCGGGTGCCAAACGCTTTGGTCTGGAAGGTGGCGATGCCATGATTCCGATGCTCAAAGCCATGATCCACCGTGCCGGTGAGCAGGGCGCGCAGGATTCCGTTATTGGTATGGCGCACCGTGGCCGCTTAAATACGCTGATTAACGTGCTGGGTAAGAACCCGTCAAAATTATTTGACGAGTTCGCCGGTAAATACGAAGTGGTGGGTGCCGGTGACGTGAAATACCATATGGGTTTCTCGTCTGACTTTGAAACCAAAGGCGGTATCGTCCATTTAGCCCTGGCGTTTAACCCGTCACACCTGGAAATTGTTAACCCGGTAGTACTGGGTTCAGTGCGCGCCCGCTTAGATCGCCGTGGTTGCACTGATGGCTCTTTAGCTCTGCCAATCACCATTCACGGTGACTCAGCGTTTGCCGGTCAGGGTGTAGTCGCCGAGACCTTTAACCTGTCGCAAACCCGTGCCTTTAAAGTCGGTGGCACCGTGCGGATCGTGATTAACAATCAGGTTGGCTTTACCACCTCTAACCCGGAAGATACACGTTCTACACCTTACTGTACCGATATCGCTAAGATGGTACAGGCGCCAATTTTCCACGTTAATGGTGATGATCCGGAAGCCGTCGTATTTGTGGCGCAACTTGCCGTAGATTACCGCAACACCTTTAAACGCGATGTGGTGATTGACCTGGTTTGTTACCGTCGTAATGGTCACAACGAAGCGGATGAGCCGAATGCGACCCAGCCGTTGATGTACCAGAAGATTAAGAAGCATCCGACGCCGCGTGAAATCTATGCCGAGAAACTGCAGTTAGAAGGCATTGTCACCGCGGAAGAAGTGAAGGCGCTGATTGATGGTTATCGCGATGCCCTGGACAAAGGTGATTGCGTAGTAGAAGAACTGCGTCCTATGGCTCCTACTTCAGTTGATTGGACGCCATACCTGAATAAAGATTGGGATAGTCCTTATGACGCCAGTGTACCAGTGGAGAAACTGGTCGCATTGGGTGAAAAAGCGATTCAGGTGCCGGCAACGCACGCCCTGCAACGGCAGGTCGGTCGCGTCTATGAAGACCGCGCCCTGATGTTAAAAGGCGAGAAGAAAATCGATTGGGGCTTTGCCGAAATTCTGGCCTATGCAGCCACTGTTGCCGAAGGCAGCCGGATCCGGATTGTTGGTCAGGACTCTGGTCGTGGTACCTTCTTCCACCGCCATGCAGTACTGCACAGTCAGACTGATGCCAGTACCTACACACCGCTTGAACATATTGACGAAAAGCAGGGTGTGTTCCAGGTCTATGACTCGGCGTTATCTGAAGAAGCAGTATTGGCTTTTGAATATGGTTATGCCACGGCAGAACCTCGCGCCATGGTGATCTGGGAAGGTCAGTTTGGTGACTTCGCCAACGGTGCCCAGGTGGTCATTGACCAGTTCTTAAGCTCAGGCGAGCAGAAGTGGGGTCGTCTCTGTGGTTTAACTCTGTTATTACCACACGGTTACGAAGGTCAGGGCCCGGAGCACTCTTCGGCCCGTTTAGAGCGTTTCCTGCAACTGTGTGCCGACCACAATATGCAAATTTGTGTGCCAACCACACCGGCTCAGGTATTTAATATGCTGCGTCGGCAGATGGTGCGGCCAATGCGCCGGCCATTGATCGTGATGTCGCCAAAATCTTTACTGCGTCACCCACTGGCAACTTCCACACTGGAAGAGCTGGCGTCAGGCGTCTACCATAACGTGATTGGTGAGATTGACGAGCTGAACCCGGCCGATGTGAAACGCGTGGTGTTCTGTAGCGGTAAGGTGTACTACGAACTGCTGGAAGAGCGGCGTAAGCGCGAGCAGAAAGATGTGGCGATTATCCGTGTTGAGCAGCTGTATCCGTTCCCGCATCAGGAAATGGCGCAAGCGCTGGCAGCCTATCAGCATGTGACTGATTTTGTTTGGTGTCAGGAAGAGCCGCAAAACCAGGGCGCCTGGTACTGTAGTCAGCATCATTTCTGGGCCGCTATTCCGCAAGGCGCTAAGCTGACTTATGCCGGTCGTGAAGCCTCGTCTTCGCCTGCTGTTGGTTACCTGTCGGTACACAACAAGCAGCAGCAAGCGCTGGTAAATGACGCCCTGACACTGAAATAAAACGCTTTTCAGCCCGCTGTGGCGGGCTGTTATAACTGATAAGACCAACCGTTAAAGGTGAAAAAGTGGAAATTAAAGTACCCGTATTACCGGAATCTGTTGCAGATGCAACTATCGCCACCTGGCACGTAAAAACCGGTGAAGCCGTAAGCCGTGATCAGGTATTAGTCGATATCGAAACGGACAAAGTTGTGCTGGAAGTGGTAGCTCAGGCCGATGGTGTGATGGGCGAGATCCTGCATGATGTTGGCGCCACTGTAACAGCTGAGCAGGTCATCGGTAAGATGACTGCCGGTGGTGCACCAGCCGCTAAAGCTGAAGCACCAAAAGCAGAGGCTGCACCAGCCGCTGCTGCGCCAGCTGCCAGCGATGACAGTGATGACGCATTAAGCCCGTCAGTGCGTCGTTTAATTGCCGAAAAAGGTCTGGACGCCAGCAAAATCAAAGGCACCGGCAAAAACGGCCGTGTCACTAAAGAAGACGTTGAGAAATTCCTAGCCGGCGCACCTGCTAAAGCCGCAGCGCCTGCCGCGGCCGCACCTGTAGTTGCTGCCGGTGATCGTAGCCAGAAACGTGTACCGATGACCCGTCTGCGTAAGACCATCGCGAACCGCTTACTGGAAGCGAAAAACTCTACCGCCATGTTAACCACGTTCAATGAAGTGAACATGAAGCCGATTATGGATCTGCGCAAGCAGTATCAGGACGTGTTTGAAAAGCGTCACGGTATCCGTTTAGGCTTTATGTCTTTCTATGTTAAAGCAGTTACCGAAGCCCTGAAACGCTTCCCGGAAGTGAATGCGGCGATTGATGGCGATGATATTGTTTATCACAACTACTTCGATGTCAGCATCGCGGTGTCTACGCCTCGTGGTCTGGTAACGCCAGTACTGCGTGACTGTGACAAGATGAATCTGGCCGAAATCGAAAAAGCCATTAAAGATCTGGCCATCAAAGGCCGTGATGGCAAGCTGGCGATGGACGATCTGATGGGTGGTAACTTCACTATCACTAACGGTGGTGTGTTCGGCTCTCTGATGTCTACGCCAATTATCAATCCACCACAGTCAGCGATTCTGGGTATGCACAAGATCCAGGACCGCGTGATGGTAGTCGACGGTAAGATGGAAATTCTGCCAATGATGTATCTGGCGCTGTCTTATGACCACCGCATCATCGATGGTAAAGAGTCTGTGGGTTTCCTGGTAACCATTAAAGAGTTACTGGAAGATCCAACCCGTATTCTGCTGGATATCTAAGCGGTAAAAGCGGATAAAAATGCTGTTGTTTGCGCAACAGCGTTTTTAAATACATCGGGTTGGCGCTATAATGCGCGCCGACCTAAACGACAGGCTGCGATAACTGCAGCCTTCAATCAAAAATGAACGGAAAATAGCCATGAATTTGCACGAGTATCAGGGTAAGCAACTGTTTGCCCAATATGGTTTGCCTGTATCTAAAGGCATCGCTGCAGCCACTGTAGAAGAAGCAGTTGCCGCAGCCGATCAGATCGGCGGCGATATGTTTGTTGTTAAGGCTCAGGTTCACGCTGGTGGCCGCGGTAAAGCGGGCGGCGTTAAGCTGGTCAAGAGCAAGGACGAAATTCGCGCCTTCGCAGAAAAATGGCTGGGTAAGAATCTGGTAACTTACCAGACAGACGAAAAAGGTCAGCCGGTTAGCCGTATTCTGGTAGAAACCTGTACTGATATCGCCAAAGAGCTGTATTTAGGTGCGGTAGTGGATCGTTCTTCACGCCGTATCGTGTTTATGGCCTCTACTGAAGGTGGTGTGGAAATTGAAAAAGTTGCCCACGAAACGCCAGAGAAAATCTTAAAAGCTACTGTTGACCCGCTGGTTGGCGCTCAGCCATACCAGGGCCGTGAACTGGCATTCAAACTGGGCCTGGAAGGCAAGCAAGTTAACCAGTTTGTCAAAATCTTCTTAGGTTTAGCGAAACTGTTCCAGGACAAAGACCTGGCACTGTTAGAAGTAAACCCACTGGTTATCACACCTGCTGGCGATCTGCACTGTTTGGATGCCAAACTGGTTATCGATGGTAACGCCTTATACCGTCATCCAGAACTGAAAGCGATGCAGGATCCTTCACAGGAAGATCCACGTGAAGCTCATGCTGCTTCATGGGAACTGAACTATGTTGCTTTAGGTGGTGATATCGGTTGTATGGTTAACGGTGCCGGCTTAGCCATGGGTACCATGGACATCGTAAAATTACACGGTGGCCAGCCAGCTAACTTCCTCGACGTTGGCGGCGGTGCAACCAAAGAGCGCGTTGTAGAAGCATTCAAAATTATCCTGTCTGACGCTGCCGTTAAAGCAGTATTTATCAATATCTTCGGTGGTATCGTGCGTTGTGACATGATCGCTGAGGGTGTGATCGGCGCCGTAAAAGAAGTTGGCGTTAAAGTACCGGTAGTCGTGCGGTTACAAGGTAACAACGCTGAACTGGGCGCGAAGGTACTGTCAGAAAGTGGCCTGAACATTATTGCTGATACCGACTTAACTGGCGCTGCCCAGAAAGTGGTTGCAGCTGCGGCCAAGGCATAAGGGGTAAGCAATGAGCGTTTTAATTAACAAAGATACCAAAGTAATTTGTCAGGGTTTCACTGGCGCCCAGGGTACTTTCCACTCTGAGCAAGCTATTGCTTACGGTACCAAGATGGTTGGCGGTGTAACGCCGGGTAAAGGCGGTCAAACGCATTTAGGTCTGCCAGTGTTTAACACGGTAAAAGAAGCGGTTGATGCCACTGGCGCCGAAGCTTCTGTGATCTATGTACCAGCACCATTCTGTAAGGATTCTATCCTGGAAGCGGCTAACGCCGGTATCAAACTGATCGTCTGTATCACTGAAGGTATCCCGACGTTAGATATGCTGGATGCCAAAGTAAAATGTGACGAATTAGGCGTACGCTTAATTGGCCCGAACTGCCCAGGCGTCATCACGCCAGGTGAATGTAAGATTGGTATTATGCCAGGCCACATTCACAAGCCAGGTAAAGTCGGTATCGTGTCACGTTCAGGCACCCTGACTTATGAAGCCGTTAAGCAAACTACTGATTACGGTTTCGGTCAGTCTACCTGTGTTGGTATCGGTGGCGACCCAATCCCGGGTTCTAACTTTATCGATATCCTGAAGTTATTCCAGGAAGATCCACAAACTGAAGCCATCGTGATGATCGGTGAAATCGGTGGTTCTGCGGAAGAAGAAGCTGCAGCTTACATCAAAGCACACGTCACTAAGCCAGTGGTATCTTACATTGCCGGTGTCACTGCACCTGCTGGTAAGCGCATGGGCCATGCTGGCGCCATCATCTCTGGTGGTAAAGGTACTGCTGATGAGAAGTTTGCTGCCTTAGAAGACGCCGGTGTAAAAACCGTGAAGAGCTTAGCCGATATCGGTAAAGCCCTGAAAGAGCTGACTGGCTGGTAAGCTATTACTGTGTTAGTCTGAAAACCCGCTCATCTGAGCGGGTTTTTTTGTTAATGAATTTAGGTAATCCGATGCTTTGGCAAGATTTAACCCGGCTGAACCGCTACGAGCGATACTGGTTAGCCGCGTTCTTACTGATTATTATGCTCAGTACGCTCTGGTTTAGCAGTACGGGCACTGATTGGCAAAGCTGGCGCTCGATTACGCTGAACTGGCTGATCAGCCCGCTGAGTGCTATTAGTGGCGTGCTTTGCGTGGTGATGGCGGCCAAAGGCTTACTGTCAAACTGGATTTGGGGCCTAATCAGTGCCAGCAGTTACGGCCTGATTGCCTGGACCTCAGGCTATTATGGTGACTGGTTATTAAATTGGTTTTACTTCTTACCGGCACAATTCTTTATTTATTATAGCTGGCGCCATCAGTTACACAGTGAAACCCGACAGGTCAGGGTGCGGCGTCTCGGTTGGCATTGGCTATGGGTGTTGGTCGTTGTAGGGGTTGGTGTTACCGCTTTGGCGCAAATGCTTAATGGCCTGGATGGCTTTATTAGTGACGCGCTAAAGCGTAACTCGGCGGTCTATGATAGCCTGCAGACGTTGACGGGATTTGACCTGAGCGGCCCCTTACTGGATGCCAGCACGGTGGTACTGCAAATTACTGCGCAATTGTTAATGATTCGGATGTTTGCGGCGCAGTGGCCATTTTGGATTGCCACCAATGTGCTGACCATCTTTGCCTGGAGCCTGGTTCTGTTAACCACGCCAGACTCAGCGCCTTATGCGGTTCCTACCTTATTAATGTGGATCGCCTTTTTAATTAATTCAGTATATGGTGCCGTCAGCTGGCATCGCGGAGCTAAAATAGCGTGAACAGAGTAGGGGTTTTCCCGGGTAAATTTTTACCGCCGCACCGTGGTCATCTGACCGCGATTTTACGCGCGCATGCGCTCTGTGATGAACTCTATGTGGTGATCAGTGAACGACCGCAGGAAGATGGTGAGCTCTGCGCCCAGGCCGGTATTCCTTATATCGATGGTGTACTGCGCCAACGCTGGTTATCACAGGAGCTGCAGGGGCTGGGTATTAAGGTGCTGTTACAACAGGAAGGACAGATTCCGCCATTTCCACAAGGATGGGGCGAGTACGCGGCCTTATTACGGCAAAGCGTACCAGTGCCGTTTCAGCTGATTTTCGGTGGTGAAGAAAGCTACCGTACCGGTCATCAGCAGCATTTTCCGGATATTCAGTATCAGGTGTTGGATCCACAGCGTACCCAGTGGCCGATTAGTGGCACTGAGATCCGCAACCACCCCTATTTACACTGGGATTATATTGCTGGTGCCGCGCGGCCATTTTTTGCCCGCAAGGTGCTGATCACCGGTCCGGAGTCCTGTGGTAAAACCACCTTAACCCGCAAGCTGGCAAAGGTGTATTGCACCTCCTGGTCAGAAGAGCTGGGGCGGGATTATCAGGAAGAAGTGGTCGGTGGTAATGGCGATCTCTTTAACCTGGAAGATTTTAACCGTATTACCCACCTGCAGTATGAGCAGGATTATCAGGCGCTGCGCAGTGCCAACAAAGTCTGTTTTTTTGATACCGATGCGGTGGTAACCGCCTTTTTTAGTCAGGTGTTTCTTGGTCAGTTGGCCAGCCGGATTGAAAGCTTTATCGACCCCAACAAATATGACTTGATTATCGCGCTGGAGCCAACTGTGCCCTGGGTAGCTGACGGTATGCGTGAACTGGGCGATCCCGGTGTGCGTCAGCAAAGCTTCGAGCAGTTATTGGCGCTTTATCAGCAGTACGGTTTTCCCGCTGAGCGGATCCTGCGGGTCAGTTCAGCCAATTATTATGAACGGCTGGAGGCCTGTATCGGCGTTGTTGATGCCTTATTGGCCGCCAGATAGCCGTGGGGCGAAAATCTCAGTAGGCATTACAGCCAGATATAGCCAGCGGGCTTTTCGCTGCTATAATGCCTCATCTTTTACGTATTCGTTTTATAGGATTATGCAGTTTATGTCGGACGTCGCGAATCGCCCAACTAACTTTATCCGGCAAATTATTGATGCCGATCTGGCTAGTGGCAAACATCACAGTGTGCAAACCCGTTTTCCGCCTGAACCAAACGGTTATTTGCATATCGGTCATGCAAAGTCGATTTGTCTAAACTTTGGCATCGCCGAAGATTATCAGGGTCAGTGTAATCTGCGTTTTGACGACACCAACCCGGAAAAGGAAAACGTAGAGTTTGTGGAATCGATTCAGCGTGACGTGAACTGGCTGGGCTTTCAGTGGTCTGGCGCGGTGCGTTACTCTTCTGATTATTTCGAGCAGCTGTATGGTTACGCCGTTGAGCTGATCAATAAAGGCCTGGCCTATGTTTGCTTCCTGAATGCGGAGCAAATGCGTGAATACCGCGGTAATCTGACCCAGCCTGGCAAACCCAGCCCATACCGCGACACCAGCCCGGCCGAAAATCTGGCGTTGTTTGAAAAAATGCGTGCCGGTGGCTTTAAAGAGGGGGAATGTTCACTACGCGCAAAAATTGATATGGCCTCCAGCTTTATCTGTATGCGGGACCCGGTGATTTACCGGATTAAGTTTGCCCATCACCATCAAACCGGTGATAACTGGTGCATTTATCCTATGTACGATTTTACCCATTGTATTTCGGACGCGCTGGAAGGCATTACGCACTCGCTGTGTACGCTGGAGTTTCAGGATAACCGCCGTCTATATGACTGGATCCTGGATAACATCACCATTCCTTGTCACCCGCAGCAAATCGAATTTTCGCGCTTGAATCTGGAATTTGCAGTGATGAGTAAGCGTAAGCTGCAAACACTGGTTGAGCAACAGCTGGTCAGTGGCTGGGATGATCCGCGGATGCCGACCATTGCCGGTTTGCGCCGTCGTGGCTACACGCCATCCGCGATCCGTGAATTCGCCAAGCGCATCGGTATTACCAAACAAGATAACGTGATTGAGATGAGCGCGCTGGAAGCCTGTATCCGGGAAGATCTGGATGCGACAGCACCGCGGGCCATGGCTGTACTGGACCCAATCAAAGTGACCATTACCAACTATCCGGCCGACAAGCTGGAGTGGTTAACTGCGCCGAACCATCCAAAAGAAGATATGGGTGAGCGTAAACTGCCATTTGGCCGTGAGATCTATATTGACCGTGCCGACTTCCGGGAGGAAGCCAACAAAAAATATAAGCGGCTGGTGTTAGGTGGCGATGTGCGGCTGCGCAATGCCTATGTGATCCATGCCGATGAAGTGATTAAAAACGAGCAGGGCGAGGTAGTCGCACTGAACTGTACTTATCTGCCGGAAACCCTGGGGGAAAACCCGGCCGATGGTCGTAAGGTTCGCGGCGTGATCCATTGGGTTGAACAAAGTCAGGCCCTGCCTGCCGAGTTCCGGGTGTATGACCGTCTGTTCAGCGTGGCCAATCCGGCGGCGGAAGAAGACTTTATCAGCACCGTAAATCCTAACTCACTGGTAGTGAAGCACGGCTTTGCCGAACCCTCGCTGCAAACCGCGGTAGCGGAAAAGGCGTATCAGTTTGAACGCGAAGGTTATTACTGCGCCGATAACAGGGACTCACAGCCCACCAAGCTGGTATTTAACCGTACCGTCGGCTTGCGTGATAGCTGGGGTAAAGACGAAGAGTAAGCTGCGTTAAAGGCGGCAGGCGTTAGCCTGCCGCTACCTCTGCTATTGCTGCAACAGCTATTTTGGTCACTGTTATTTCTTTAACAGCATGCCAACCCCAATAATGGCGGCAATAGCCCCGCCCACCAAAAACCAGATGGCATTATCAGTGGGATTCCCGGTCACCATCTCAGTTACTTTGGATGCCGTTGAATTGTACTCGGTATAACCGAAATACAGTAGGATGGCGCCTGCTACCAGTAAAGCTAGTCCAATTATCTTATTCATCACATTCTCCTGTTGTGTTACGGTGTTAAAAGCAGTTAACTTTAGGTTCTGAGGTGACCGCGATGGTCAACATACTGTTTTACTGTAGCTAAATTAACTTAACTTTGGGTGAATTCTTTAGCGGATGACGTGATGGAAATTTTTTTAGCCGTTTTATTCTTTGCTTTTTCGACAACGATTACGCCGGGACCGAATAACATTATGATTATGTCCTCCGGAGTAAACTACGGTGTTAAAGCCAGTTTGCCGCATTGGCTGGGGATCTGTCTCGGTTTTCCGCTGATGGTGTTATTGGTGGGGCTGGGCTTTGGTCTGGTATTTGACCGTTATCCGCATCTGCATCAGTTAATTAAAGTTTTAGGTACCGCCTATCTGTTGTATCTGGCATGGAAAATTGCCAGCGCACGGCCGGAAACTATTGCCACTGGCAAGAGTAAACCACTGAATTTCTGGCAAGCTGCCGCCTTCCAGTGGGTTAATGGTAAAGCCTGGGTGATGGCCTCAGGCGCTGTTGCGGCCTTTACCTCGGTAACCGGTGTCTACTGGTGGCAGGTATTGATGATTACGCTGGCCTTTTTACTGGTGGCCTTTCCCTGTGTTGGCGTCTGGATGCTGTTCGGAGCTGGGCTGCGTAAGCTGTTAAATAATGCTGTGGCGCAGCGGATCTTTAATCTGCTGATGGCTCTGATCCTTTTACTATCAGTGTTACCTGTTGTGATCGAAATCTGGCAGTATTACCTCAGTCCTGCCCAATAGCGGATAACAGTGATGAATGCAGCAACAGAGAAAGTGGCACTGGAGCATGAAGCCGCCCGGATCTTTATGCGGCACTATGAGCAGCGTTTTGGCATTAAGATGCGGCATATCTGGCACAATGAACCCAGACGGCCGGATGTGTCCTGCTATTACGATAGCCAACGCCTGGATTTGGAAATTGCGCATCTCTATGGCAGTGAAGCCGAAGCCATGCATATCCTGGGGCGGGAGCTTAGCCAGCAAACGCATCAGGAATTACTGGCTTTATTGCGCTTACCGGTCGAGCAGCGGATGTTGGAGGCGTTAAACCGTATTATCTGTAATAAAGCCCAAAAATACTATGACAGCCAGCGGGTCTGGCTGGTGATCCGCAATGCTAACCCATTGTGGCGGCGCGAAGATATGCTGGCACACTGTGACAAACTGCATTTACCCAAGCTGCATCCGTTTGAGCAGATCTGGGTGGTGGGCGATATGTTGGGCATCTCCGGCATTTTGCCGTTATTTCCACTGACCTTACTACACGCTGAGGCGACGCTGTGCTAAGGCATTACCGTGCGCTGGCACGTTGCTTAAAGCCCTGGCGACCGCTGCTGTTGCTGGCGGCCTTGCTAACGGCAGCCGGCTTTTTCTGGCAGTTATTACCGGGGAACGGGCAGGGGCCTTATTTGCTACCCACCCTGGTTAGCGCCATCCTGTTCCTGTGTTTACTGTTGTTAGTGCAGTTCTTTGGCACCGAGCGGCCAGCCCCCGCCAGTCGCTGGCGGCGTGCACTGGCGACGCTGTGGCAAGGGTTACTGGCGGTACTCCTGACGCTGATCTTGCTCAGCTGGTTTTTTCTGTTTTTAAAAGCCTTATCCGCTATAATCCGCCTGCATTTTTTTTAGGTCCAGGCTATGTCAAGCGATAATACCCATAAGCTGCGCTGGGAAATCTTCTGCAGCGTCGTAGATAACTTTGGCGATATTGGCATTTGCTGGCGCTTGTGTCGTCAGTTAGCTGCCGAATTCCAGGTACCGGTTCGGTTATGGGTTGATGATTTGCTGAGTTTTCAGCGGATCTGTCCTGACGTTAAACCTGCTTTGCCAGAACAACAATTGGCTGGGGTAGTGATTTGTCACTGGCAACCGGATCTCGACTGGCGCACTATCACGCCGGCACAGGTAGTGATTGAGGCGCTGGCCTGTACTATTCCTTTTGCCTATCAGCAGCAGATGGCCGCGCAAACTGTGCCACCGCTGTGGCTAAATCTGGAGTACCTGTCAGCTGAAGCCTGGGTGGAAGACTGTCATACGCTGGCCTCACCACAGCCGCAATTACCGCTGAATAAATACTTCTTTTTCCCCGGTTTTACCGCAAAAACCGGTGGTTTACTTTGCGAGCAGCAGCTAATCACACAACTGGACCAGTTTGCCAGCGACCGGGCCGCGCAGCGGCATTTCTGGCAGCAATTACAACTGGATGATGCTTTAGACTTCTCGCGCCGGATTTCGCTGTTTGCTTATTCGCAGCAGCAACTGGCCGGTTTATTGCAGCTTTGGCAACAGCAAACCGAGAGCACCCTATGCCTGATCCCGGAGGGGGCCCTGGCAGAGCAAGCGATGGCGCTGTGTCCTGGTCTGGCGCTGGGCAAACCCTGGCAACAGGGGCAGCTTAAGTTGTGTATTTTGCCGTTCTTACCACAACCCGATTATGATTTACTGCTGGCGGCCTGTGATATCAACTTTGTCCGTGGCGAAGACTCGATCATTCGTGCTCAGTGGGCGGCGAAACCCTTTATCTGGCAGATCTACCGCCAGGCGGAACAGGCACATCTGGATAAGCTGGCAGCATTTTATCAGCGTTATAGTCAGCATTGGCCGCCACAGCTGGCAACGGCAGTCTGGCAATTCTGGTTAGGCTGGAATACCGAGCAGGAGCTCAGTACCGCCTGGCTGGACTTTGTACAGCAACTTAATGAAATAGAACAAAAAAACCGGGAGTGGCGGGCGCAGCTTATCGCCAATGGCGATCTTGCGACTAACCTCGTGCGTTTTGTTGAAAAAAAAATTATAATGCCTCGCAATTTTTCCTAACCAGAAGATCTTTTTATTATGATGAAGACAGCTCAAGAAGTCCGCGCCGGCCAGGTAATCATGGTTGGTACCGAAGCGATGGTAGTGATCAAAGCCGAATTTAACAAATCAGGCCGTAACGCTGCTGTAGTTAAAATGAAATTAAAAAACCTGCTGAACGGTCAGGGCACAGAAACGGTTTACCGTGCTGATGACAAGTTCGAGCAAGTGATGCTGGAAACCAAAGAAGTTACCTATTCTTACTTCGCTGATCCGATGTACGTCTTTATGGACGCTGAGTACAACCAGTATGAAATCGAAGCCGAATATATGGGCGAAGCCCTGAAGTATCTGGTTGATGGCATGGAGTGTTCAGTGGTGTTCTATGGTGAGCGTCCAATTTCTGTTGACCTGCCAACTGTGGTCGTGCGCACTGTTACTTACACTGAACCAGCCGCCCGTGGCGATACCTCGGGTAAAGTGATGAAGCCAGCGAAAATCGAAACCGGTTTTGAACTGATGGTGCCTGCGTTCGTGGAAGAAGGTGACAAGATCGAAATCGATACCCGTACCGACGAGTACCGCAGCCGCGCCAAATAATGGCCGGTAACAAAAAAGGCGCGTCAGCGCCTTTTTTACTGTTGTTCTCTTTTTTTACTGCTCTCTCGTAATTGCTTAACACAGCCGGACCCCTGCCATGACTAACAACGATATCCTGCGTCGGTTACGCTATATTCTAAACATCAACAACAGCAATCTGGCGGCAACCTTTGCGCTGGGCGGCCTGGTCGCCACTAAGGAGCAAATTATCAGTTGGTTGGCCAAGGACGAAGATCCTGAATTTGTTGCCTTGCTGGATATTGAATTGGCGCAGTTTTTAAATGGTCTGATCACCAGCAAAAGAGGGATGCGCGAAGGCGAGCAGCCGGTTGCGGAGAGTCGGCTGAATAACAACCTGATCCTGCGTAAATTGAAGATTGCTTTCAATCTGCGCGATGACGACTTTTTGGAATTGCTGCAATTGGCCAATTTCCGGTTGGGTCGCTCAGAGCTGAGTGCCTTTTTCCGTAAACCCGATCACCCGCACTACCGGCAATGTCAGGCGCAGGTGTTGCGCAATGTATTAAAAGGCCTGCAGTTAAAACTGCGCCCGGGCACTAGCGAGTAAATTTCTGCGCTAACTGCTTTGTACTAACAAATCGCCCAGGGTGATGTGTGGGTGGCTTTTTTTCAGCTGGCTCAGAAACAACAGGGCGCAGCCGTAGGCATCTTCCAACGCATGATGCTGTGCACTGACCGGCAATTTATGCCGGGCCAGACACTGCGGCAAGCGCAGCGCATCCTTTTTCATCACGGTGCCTTGTTTTTGCATGCGGTGCCACTCGATATTCAGCGTATCCATAAACTGCATGGTCGGCGCCTTGCCAAACAAGCGTTGATACGCAATTTGTAAAAAGGCCCGGTCCAGTCGGCAGTGATGCGCGACAAACACATACCCGGCGTAGTCCTGTAATAGTTGCAGCAACACATCCGCCAGCTCGCTGGCGTTTTTCAGATCCTTGTCATGCACACCATGATAAATAGCGCTCTGGCCAACACTGGTTGGTGGCCGGAATAAATAGTGTTTGGCTTCGCTTAAACAAATTTGCTGGTTGCGAATAGGTACCCAGCCGATACTGACGATATGATCTTGTTTGGCATGCAGGCCGGTTAGCTCTAGATCCAGTGCCAGATAATGGCACTCCCTGGCCTGGGTGTTGGCCGCAGGGATCCCGACCTGATTAAAGGCTTGTACCGCGCTATAAAGCGGTGGTTTCTTTTTCAGCCAACCCAGCATGTTATACCTCCTTACAGAACCGGTGTTTAAGGGAGGATTGGGCGGCGTTGATCACCGCAAAGCTGTCCTTTAGCTGATGACGTTGCAGACCGGAGAGCACTGCCGGATCCAGCAAATTGCTGGCATCATGCCCCTGATCTAAATCATGCAAATGTTTATCCCAACGTAGCTGTGCCAGCACATCAAAGGCGTCGCATAAATTCTGGGTATCCTTACTGTCCAATACGCCGTCGGTGGCCAGTTGCTGCAAGCGGCTACGGGTATTCACTTCCAGCACGCCATTGGCCAGCGCATAGACCCGGACAATATCAGTGATTAGACTGATGCCACGCTTTTTCAGGTCCAGGCCTTTTTTCTGTTTGCCGTCGTGCTCCAGAATAAAATTCCGCAGGAAACTCAGCGGCGCGGTGCGTTGTAACGCGGTCTGTGCCATATGCATTAAAAACAGCGAGTTATTGGTGCGTGCCAGAATATCCTGTTGTAAGGCATTAAACAGACCTCTGGAGCCCTCGACAACCCGCATATCAAAGAAAATCGTCGATTTTAAGATGGCATCCGGAGTGGGGGCGGCGATCCATTTGCTAAATTTGCCGGACCAGCCTTTCAGGCTCATCCGTAGTTCCGGGTTAGACGCCATAATATTACCCGGACAGAGTTTAATGCCGCAGCGCGCCAGGCCCTGGCAGACGAAGTCAGCCAGTTGGCTGAAATAGTCGGCAACGTCGCCAACCGGCTCTTTTTCCAGCAATAGCGCATTATCCTGATCGGCATTGATACTTTGATCCATCCTGGCTTGCGAGCCAAAGCTAAGCCAGCTAAATACACAGGGGGCAGGGCCCAACTCCTGCTGGGCCAGCTTAATCAGGCGCTGGGTAAAAGCATCGGTAATGGTGGTGATAATATGGCCGGCCTCATAGGCTGGCACCTGCTGTTTACCGAGGATTTGCGCCAGATTACTGATTTGCAGACTGCAGTGTTCCAGGCCATCCAGGCTGGATTGACGATGGATCTCACCAATCAGATAGACCGGGTGATCTTGCTGCGAGCGGATAATGTCGGTGGCGGTAATCATACTGAAACTTAAACCCTGATCGACCACCGGTAAATGATGCACATTAAAGCGGCTCATTAGCTGAACGGCTTCAAACAAATAAGCGTGCTTTTCAATAGTATAGGGTTTGGGTGTCATCACCTCTTTAATAGCGGTAGTGGGGGGCAGGCCTGCTGCCAGCACCCGGCTACGTAAATCGCGATCGGTTAGAATACCAATCAAACGGTTCTCATCCTCCACCAGCAAGGACGAGACGCGCTTTTCCGACATCAACCGGGCCGCTTGTTGTACATCCTGATCGCCACTGATCGCGACTTTTCTGGCCTGCACGATATCAGCAACCTTTAGCGTAAAACGTGAGCTTTGCTGTTCTTTATATTGATGTAAACGGCGGCCAAACAGCCGCTGGAAGAAAATATCAATGTTCTTGTACTGATAACGCAGCTGATGAAACACCTCACTGGGTAACCAGTACACCAGGCCGTCTTCTTCACAGATCAGCCGGTCGTTGTCGGCCAGACCGGTAAGCAGCAGCTGGTAACCGTAAAAGTCGCCTTCTTCCAGCTTGGTCAGCAGTTGTTGCTGATCACTGAACAGCGCGAAGATGCCGGTGCGGATAATCAGCAGTCGTTCCTGACTGATATCCAGATGCTCACCGGCCTGGCAATAGTAGACATTAAAATGTGCGGCTAACCCGGCAAGTTGCGCCAAACCCAGTTGTTCAAAAGGAATGGTTTGTTTTAGAAAATTGGTAACTTCAGCAACTTCCATAGTTCAACCCCAGTGATAACACTTATTCCTGACACAGGTACTGATATAACAGATCGCTGGTGTCCAGCGGGAACCACTCAGCACCCAGCTCTGCTCCGGGCAGTGGGATTTCCAGACTATCGGTAAAGTCTGCCCGGGCTTGCTTGCCACAATGCACGACTTGCGGAATACGGCGCGCACTCATCCGGCGCTCAAAAATATAGAGGTCGACCAGATACACCTCCGGATTACGTTGATTGCGGGCTGCGTTTTCGATATCGGCAGCCAGAAAGCGCATCGTTTGCGGATATAAATAACTCCAGGGCCGCCAGGCAGCGGTTTCTTCCACGGTACGGACCACCTTTACCCCGGCGGGTAACCGGCTACTTTGATGGTCGAACCAGATATATTCATTAACAATCTGATAGCCGAGCATACCGGCACCGGCAGCAACCGGGATAATCCAGCTCGGTAACTTTTTAAGTGTTAGTAATCTAAGTACCAGCGCAATACCGGCAGCACCTAAACCAGCAGAAAAAGTTGCAATTAATTCCCACAACATAGTTATCTTCCTAAAAATTCGGGCTTTCTGTTGAAAGCCCGAGTGTACTGCAGAAGTCTCGTTTCTGCTATCTAAGCAGGTATTGCTTAGTGGTCAACAGCGGCACCGGCACCTTTCGGATAACGGACGCTTTCAACCAGATCCTGGATTTCTTTCGGTGGCGCTGCAGTGACAGATGACACAGCAAAAGCAACCACGAAGTTAATCATGGCACCCACAGCACCGAAAGACAGTGGAGAGATACCTAAGATCCAGTTATCCGCTGTATTTGGCAACATATTGGTACCAGGGATAAAGAACCAGCCCAGATAGGTAAAGATATACAGTAAGGTGACCAGCAGACCGGCTAACATACCGGCGATAGCGCCCTGACTGGATACGCGTTTTGAGAAAATACCCATCATCAGTGCCGGGAACAGGGTAGCTGCGGCAATACCAAATGCCAGCGCAACCACCTGTGCGGCGAACCCGGGCGGATTAAGCCCCAGATAAGTCGCCAGTAAAATGGCACCGGCCATGGAAATCCGGGCGGCTAACATTTCACCTTTTTCACTGATTTGCGGGTTAATGATATTTTTGATCAGGTCATGGCTGATAGCCGAGGAAATCGCCAGCAGCAGACCGGCGGCAGTAGACAGTGCCGCGGCAATACCACCGGCAGCAATTAAGCCCACGACCCAGCCTGGCAGATTAGCAATCTCAGGGTTTGCCAGTACCAGAATATCATTGTTTACTGTCAGCTCGTTACCAGCCCAGCCGCGCTCTTCTGCTTTGGCAGCGAAAGCCGGGGTATCGTTATACAGCTGAATACGGCCATCATTATTTTTATCTTCCCAACGGATCAAACCGGTTTGTTCCCAGTTTTTGATCCAGTCCGGACGCTCAGCATAATTAATCGCATCCGCGGTAGGACCAGCAGGGTAGATAGTGGTTAACAGGTTTAAACGTGCCATAGAGGCTACTGCTGGTGCAGTTAAATACAGCAGGGCAATAAACACTAGCGTCCAGCCGGCAGACCAGCGGGCATCGGCAACCTTAGGCACGGTGAAGAAACGAATGATAACGTGCGGTAAACCGGCAGTACCAATCATCAGTGACAGCGTAAATAACACCATATTCAGTTTGTTGCTGACGTCAGCGGTATAATCCTGGAAGCCCAGTTCACGCACAATTTCATCCAGCTTTACCAGCAACGGTTGACCGGATTCAACGTGGGTGCTGAACATACCAAACATTGGAATAGGGTTATTGGTCAGTTGCAGCGAAATAAATACCGCTGGAATGGTATAGGCGATAATCAGCACGACATACTGCGCAACCTGAGTGTAGGTGATACCTTTCATGCCGCCAAATACCGCGTATACGAACACCACTCCGGCCGCAATCCAGATCCCGGTTGAGGAACTCACTTCCAGGAAGCGGGAGAAGGCAACACCGGCGCCGGTCATCTGGCCGATTACATAGGTTACCGACATAATGATTAAGCACACCACCGCTGTTAAGCGCGCGCCCCTGCTGTAAAAGCGGTCTCCGATAAAGTCAGGTACAGTAAACTTACCGAATTTACGTAAGTAGGGTGCTAACAGCATCGCCAGCAGTACATAACCACCGGTCCAGCCCATTAGGAAGGTTGAGTTGGCATAACCGCCAGCGGCGATTAAGCCTGCCATTGAAATGAAAGACGCCGCTGACATCCAGTCGGCGGCGGTTGCCATACCGTTAGTGACAGGGTTAACGCCACCACCGGCAACATAGAATTCTTTGGTAGAGCCGGCACGCGCCCAAATGGCGATACCGATGTAGAGCGCAAAGGAGGCGCCTACAAAGATTAAGTTTATTGCAAATTGACTCATGCCAATCACTCCTCTACACCGAATTCTTTATCTAACTTATTCATTTTCCAGGCGTAAATGAAGATGATAGCGATAAAGGTTATGATAGAACCCTGCTGTGCGAACCAAAAGCCAAGATCAGTACCGCCAACACTGATGCCGGCCAGCATAGGTCTGAGCAAGATCGCAAAGCCATATGATACAAGTGCCCAGACAAACAGGCTTATCGATATGTAGCGCAGGTTAGCGCTCCAGTACGCGGCGGCATTCATGTTATGATCTGCCATAGTTGTGTCTCCTTTAGTTTATTTTTTATCGAGCAAGTTTAATCTAGCAGCAGTTAGCCAAGGCGCTAGCCCGACTTTAGTCGAAGGCAACAGCCACAGCATTGACATAACGACTGGCTGCCACCACAGTTAGGGCGTGTTAACCTTTGCTGCTTAGCTTTTGTTCGCACTGGCGGCGCTTTGATCGCGAAACGAGGAGCGCAGTTTAGTTATTCTAAATAAGTGACGAGTGACAAAGAGCAAAGTGCCGCCAGCGCGAACCCTTCGGGCAGCGTTTGGCTGGCGTTTCTACTGCGTTATCGCTTGTTCATGTAGAATAACTACACATCACAAGCTCTGCCTTGTATAAACACCAGCCAAACGGCTGCAAAAACAAGCAGCAAAGGTCAACACGCCCTAGTTAAAATAAGAAAAGGGAGAACCCCGTGACGGTATGGACTGTAGCCTTATTGGCCCTGTTATATGTGGGCGGATTGTTCTGGATTGCCAACTGGGGTGAACGGCATGCTGATGACCGCCTGATACGAAAGTATGGGGGCCTGATCTACAGTCTGGCGTTAGCTGTTTACTGTACGTCCTGGACCTACTACGGCGCTGTGGGAACGGCCGTGACCCGGGGCTGGGATTATATGGCCATCTATCTCGGGCCGATCCTGCTGTTTATCTTTGCCCAGCCGTTCTTATTTAAGCTGCTGTATGTTTCCAAAAAACAAAACGTAACTTCGATTGCTGACTTTATCTCCGCCCGTTACGGAAAAAGACGCAATATCGCGACCCTGGCTGCCATTATTTGTCTGATTGTCGTTATCCCTTATATTTCGCTGCAACTGAAAGCCGTGGCCGGCTCCTATCAGGTATTACTCGGTGGCGCCTTTGATGACGCACAGGTCGCCTGGTATCAGGACAGCGCCTTACTCAGCGCCATAGCGATGGCGTTTTTTGCTATTTTGTTTGGTACCCGCAAACTGCATCTGACCGAGCAAAACCGTGGTGTGATGGTGGCTATTGCCTTTGAGTCGGTGGTTAAGCTGTTTGCGCTACTGACGTTGGCCATCGCCGTCTATGTCTTTATTTTGGATACCGATCAATCCGCATTACGCGCCTTTACTGAGCATTCGATCCGTCAGCAAGAAAAGCTCGATACCCCCGGACTGGTCGAGTTTATTACCAAGACTATTTTGGCGATGGTGGCAGTATTTTTGTTACCGCGGCAGTTCCATGTCGCCTTTGTCGAGAACGTTTCGCACCATCATTTACGGCACGCCCGGCGCTGGTTTTCCGGTTACCTTTTAGCTGTTACCCTGGTGGTGATCCCGATTGCCGTTGCCGGGATGCAGCTGTTTCCCGGTATCCTGGCGCAGGCTGATAGCTTTGTGTTGCTGATCCCATCCAGTATGAACTGGAATGTGCTCAGTATTATTGTCTTTATCGGTGGTTTCTCGGCCGCAACTTCAATGATTATTATCGCGACGTTGGCACTGTCGACGATGATCAGTAACGACGTGGTAATGCCTGGCTTACTGAAATCTACCAAGCAAAAAGGCATGTCGCATGATTTTAGTCTGCTAATTCTGCTGGTGCGCCGTACCATGATTATTGTGGTGATGGCGCTGTCTTATCTTTACTACAGTATTTTTGCCCGTAACTATGAGCTGGCTGAAACCGGCTTGCTGGCCTTTGCGCTGACTATCCAGCTGGTACCGGCAGTGATAGGGGGGCTGTATTGGCGGCGTGGCAATGCCTATGGCGTCTATGCCGGCTTAAGCTTGGGACTGCTGCTGTGGTTCTACACCCTGATGCTACCGCAGTTGGTCAATGCCGGTGTGATCAACAGCGATATTATGCAGCAGGGTCTGTTTGGCCTCAGTTGGCTGCTACCCACTTCGATGTTTGGCATCCAGCTCGACTCGCTTAGTCATGGCGTGATTATTTCACTGGGCTTTAATCTGCTTGCTTACTTGCTGGTGTCCTTAACCACCACCGTCAATTTACAGGACCGCTTACAGGCTGTGGCCTTTGTTAAGCCAAATCTACCTATTAATCATCAGGATACACCAGCTCGTCGCATCCGGATCCGCAACAACGATTTGAAAACCCTGTTAGAGCGTTTTGTCGGACCGCAGCGTGCGGCAGAATGTCTGGCGGAGTTTGGCCGTAAACAGCAGCAAAGCGTGCAGTTGGATGATTTGCCCTCAGTCGGCCTGGTCGAACACGTCGAGCGTGAGCTGTCTGGCGTTATCGGCGCTTCTTCGGCATCCGCCATGGTTAATGCCGTATTGGAAGGTCGCCAGCTGGCCTTTGAAGATGTAGTGACCTTATTTGATGATACTACGCAGGCGATCCAATTTTCGCGCAAGATTTTGTTCTCCACGCTGGAGCATCTGAGTCAGGGCGTCAGTGTGGTCGACCGCGATCTGAATCTGGTGGCCTGGAATAAAGCTTATCTGGAAATGTTTAACTATCCGGAGGGGATGATTCGAGTAGGCCGGCCGGTAGCCGATATCGTGCGGCTGAATGCCGAGCGCGGTCTTTGCGGGCCCGGTGATCCGGACGAGCATGTTGAAAAGCGTACCCTGCATATGAAAAACGGCACCGCCCATGTGTTTCAGCGGGTAAGGCCGGATGGCCGGGTCATTGAAATGCGCGGCAATCCGATCCCGGGGGGCGGCTTTGTAACCAGCTTTACCGATATTTCTGAGCATGTAAAAGCCGTACAGGGCTTAGCTGAAGCCAAACAATATCTGGAAGATCGGGTTAATGAACGTACTCAGACGATTTCTGAGATGAACCAGGAGTTACTGGCCGAGGTATCCAGGCGGCGCGAAACCGAGCAGCAATTGCTGCAGGCTAAAGCCGAAGCGGAAGCGGCTAATGCCTCGAAAACCCGCTTTTTGGCGCTGGCCAGTCACGATATTTTGCAGCCGCTGAATGCTGCCCGCTTATTTACTGCCGCTTTAGCCGGGGTGAAGGAACCGCAGCAGCAGGCGGCGATCCTTAACCAGCTGGATAATTCGTTAAAGGCGTCAGAAGAGCTGATCTCTACCCTGTTGGAAATTGCCAAACTGGATGATGGCAAGCTACAGCCGAATGTACAGCCGGTAGCCTTAAAAGACTTACTGGCGCAACTGGCTGAGGAATACCGTCTGGTGGCGGATCAAAAAGGCTTGCAGCTAAGTGTGCGCACCAGTCGCTATCAGGTGATGACTGACGCCACCTATTTGCGCCGGATCCTGCAAAATATGTTATCCAACGCCATTAAGTACACTCTAAATGGCCAGATCTTGCTGGGTTGTCGCAAACGCGGCAGTCAGTTGTTACTGCAAGTCTGGGATACCGGCCCCGGCATTGCTGAGCCGGATTTGCAGCGTATTTTCGAAGACTTTTATCGGATTGATGCCACTGCCAAAGGGCAGCAAGGCGTTGGGCTCGGTCTTGGTGTGGTGCACCGGATGGCGAAACTGCTTGGCCATCCGCTTGAGGTGCGATCCTGGCCTGGCAAAGGCACGGTATTTAGTATTAGCTTGCCGTTAGCGGCTGTAAGAGCGCGGCAGGAGCTCACCGTCGAAACCACGCTACAGCAAAGGCCCTTACCCGGCTTGAGTGTCGTCTGTGTCGATGATGATGCCGCGAATTTATCCGCGCTTAAAGTCTTACTGGAGCAGTGGCAAATCAGTGAGGTACAGTGTTTTTATGATACCGATGCTTTAATGGCGTATGCGGCCACCGCCGCTGCGCCGGATGTGATCTTGCTTGATTACCAGCTGGGGCAACAGCTAAATGGTCTGCAGTTGTATCAGCAAATCCGGCAACATTGGGGCGCGGTGCATGGCGTACTGGTGTCAGCATCACCACAGGCTGATCTGGCGGCGCTGGCAAAAGCTCAGGGCTTGATGTTCCTGGCTAAACCCATTAAACCGGGCGCGCTCAGAGCCACCTTAAATCACTTTAAAATGTTAAAGCGGGCCGGCACAGTTGCAGACTAAGCCCGCGCTAAGCGGGCGGTCGGGAAATCCCTTACAGAGAGGGCGCGATATTAAAGCGGATTCGCTGCAAGCCTGGCAGGCTAATGCTGCTGCGCCATAGCGCGGTCGACGGGAGGTTCCAGCGTCAGGCGCTGTGCCTGGATCACCACCTGGGTGCGGTTAGTACAGCCTAATTTGCGGAAAATCGCGGTAATATGCGCTTTTACCGTCGCTTCTGAGATATGTAAATCATAGGCGATCTGTTTATTCAGCCAACCTTCGGTCAAATAGTACAACACCTTATATTGTTGTTGAGTCAGTTGTGCGACCTTGGCGGCTAAATCCAGATCCTGTTCGGTTTCCTGCTGATCCAGCACCTGCTTACGCAGCTCTGCCGGCACCCATAATTCACCTTCCAATACCGCGTTCAGGGCGCTGCTGATATCCTGCGGCCGTGCTGATTTTGGCACATAGGCCGAAGCACCAAATGCCATCACGCGGCGGATCACATCCAGGTCTTCACTGGCCGAAATCACCACTATCGGTAAGCTGGGGTAGTTTTTGCGCAGCTGGATCAAGCCAAGGAAGCCACAATTACCAGGCATATGTAAATCCAGCAGCAATAAGTCCGCATCAGGATGTTGTTCCAGTGCGGTGCAGGTGCTGTCAAAACTGTCAGTCTCAATTGTTGCTTTGGTAGCAAAGGTGCTGCTAATGGCGTTGATCAGCGCATTGCGAAATAACGGATGATCATCTGCGACGATAAGCTTCGCCATTGTTTCCTCCAGCATAGTTCTGGTTATAGTTATAAGAAAGGCCGCAATGTGGCGGCCTTTCTGCTGCAACTGGAGACACGCAAGCTCAGGGAGCGGTGTTGGTGTCCTACTTACGATTTAAGCGGTTATTCACCAGAATTTCAACTACTGACGGATCAGCCAGGGTGGAAATATCACCTAATTGGTCATGCTCGTTCGCAGCAATTTTCCGCAGAATACGACGCATGATCTTACCTGAGCGGGTCTTCGGTAGGCCTGCTGGAGCCCACTGTATCAGATCCGGACTGGCAATAGGTGAAATTTCTTCACGTACCCAGGCACGAATGGCTTTCGTCAGATCTTCACTGGGTTCAACACCAACCCGCGGCGTGACATAAACATAAATTCCCTGGCCCTTAATATCGTGCGGATAGCCAACCACAGCGGCTTCGGCGATAGCCTCATGCGCTACCAGGCAGCTTTCGATTTCCGCAGTGCCCAGACGGTGGCCTGAGACGTTTAACACATCGTCGACCCGGCCGGTTAACCAGTAATAGCCATCTTCATCCCGGCGTGAACCGTCACCGGTAAAGTAACTGCCCGGATAGGTGCTGAAATAGGTTTGTTCAAAGCGCTCGTGATCGCCATAAAGAGTACGCATTTGACCCGGCCAGCTGTCGGTAATCACCAGATTTCCTTCACCCGCGCCCGTAACCGTTTTACCCTCGTTATCGACGATGGCTGGTTTGACACCGAAGAATGGACGGGTCGCTGAGCCGGGCTTTAAAGCAGTGGCACCCGGTAACGGCGTAATCAAAATGCCACCGGTTTCAGTTTGCCACCAGGTATCAACGATAGGGCAGTTGCCCTTACCAAACTTATCGTGATACCAGTTCCAGGCTTCAGGGTTGATGGGTTCACCCACACTACCTAAAACCCGAAGTGAATTCAGCTTGGTGCCTTCAACCGGCGCCTCACCATGTGCCATCAGGGCACGAATGGCGGTAGGTGCGGTATACAGAATATTGACTTGATATTTATCGACAATCTGAGCGATACGCTTCACGCTGGGGTAGGTAGGTACCCCTTCAAACATCACGCTGCTGGCCCCGTTGGCCAACGGGCCATAGACAATATAGCTGTGACCGGTAACCCAGCCGACGTCGGCGGCGCACCAGTAGATATCACCATCGTGGTAATCAAACACATACTGATGGGTCATAGCGGCATACACCAGGTAGCCGCCGGTAGTGTGCAGTACCCCTTTTGGCTTACCTGTTGAGCCTGAGGTATAAAGAATAAACAGTGGATCTTCGGCGTTCATCGGCTCAGGCGCGCACTCTTTTGGCTGCGCAGCAATCAGCTCGTGGTACCACAGATCGCGGCCCTGATGAAAATCAATCGGCTTACCAACGTGTTTAATCACAATAACGTTTTGCACCGGATTGGCATCACCCAGATGTGTCAAAGCGATATCAGTATTATCTTTCAGGTTGGTGGCCCGGCTACCACGCAGGGCCTGATCGGTGGTGATCACCAGCTTAGAATCACAGTCAGTGATCCGGCTACCCAGCGCATCCGGTGAGAAACCGGCAAATACCACTGAGTGCACAGCGCCAATACGGGCGCAAGCCAGCAGCGCTACTGCTGCCTGGGGGATCATCGGCAGATAAATAGTAACTCTATCCCCTTTGCCAACACCTAAAGCCCGCATCGCATTTGCCAGCTGACAGGTCTCTTCGTACAGCTCGCGATACGTGACTTTTTTCTCAACGCCAGGCTCATCGCCTTCCCAATAAAAAGCAACCTGATCGCCACGCTTTGCCAGATGACGGTCCAGACAGTTAACGCTGGCATTCAGTACACCATCAGCAAACCATTTGATGCTGACGTTACCCAAAGCGAAACTGGTGTCTTTTACCTGGGTATAAGGCTTGATCCAGTCCAGTCTTTTACCGTGTTCGTTCCAGAAAGCTTCCGGCTGCTCTACCGATCCGCGATACATCTCAAGATATTGCTCATTGATGACATGAGCGCGTTGTTTGATGGTTTCCGGTACCGGATAAAGTGTTGCTTGTGTCATAACATCCCCTGCGGAGCTTATTAAAATAATGAGGTATTTCTAAAGGAGCATTCACATAAAAGGAATTAGACCATAGTCTAGACGAGCTGCTGCGGTTATGCGAACTGCGACTAAAGGCTAATTGCACATAACGATAGTGTCGACCAAAGTTTACAAAGAAGAGACTGCCAGCTGTAGTTTCTGTAAAATAACCGCGAAGACAGTAAAACTATAAAAACCAATGGAGAACTCCAGATGAGACAAAGAAAGACGCTCAACGCCCTGACTGCAGCTGTGGCACTTGCCCTGACAGCAGGCGCGGCTCAGGCTAATAACGGTTTTAAAGTTGGCGATACCGAAGTTACCTACGGTGGCTTTATCAAGCTCGATATGATGTACAGCGATTCTGACGGCGAAATTGCTGCCTTAGGTCGCGATTTCTACGTACCGGCATTAACGCCAATCGGCGGCAGAAACACAACCCGTTTCGATGCACATGCCCGCCAGTCACGGTTTTTCTTTGCAACCTCAACCGATCTCGGTAATGGCGAGAAAATGACCGGTCGCCTTGAGTTCGATATGATGACCAGTAATAACGGCAACGATGAGCGGACCACTAACGGCTATAGCCCGGTAATGCGTCATGCGTTCGTCAGCTACAAAAACTGGACTGTCGGCCAGACCTGGTCAAACTTTATGGATCTGCAATCGCTGCCAGATACGCTGGACTTCGTTGGTAACCCTGATGCAGCTGTGTTTATCCGTCAGGCGCAAATCCGTTACACCTCTGGCAATTTCTCGGTTGCGATAGAGAACCCGGAAAGTACCATTACGCCATTTGGTGGCGGTGCCCGCATTACTACCGATGATAATGCGACACCGGATCTAACCTTCGGTTACAACTTTAAAGCCGGTAATGCGTCTTTCCGTCTGGGCGGTTTATTACGTCAAATCGCTATCGACGAGGGCGTGTTTGACGATACCGTCACCTCTTATGGCGTATCGTTCAGCGGTAAGTTTAATCTGGCAAACAATGATGATATCCGTTTTACCCTGAACCATGGTAAGGGCTTAGGCCGTTATGTGGGTTTAAATACCATTAATGGCGCTGTATTAACAGGCACCACTAATGCAGCCCGGCTGGAAGCGATTGATGTGACGGCGTTCTCTGTGGCTTATCGTCATCTGTGGAATGACAAGTGGCGTTCTACCTTCTTGTACTCAATGTTAAGTGCCGATAACGATACCACCTTAACCGGAACCGGCGTGACTAAGAGTACTCACAGCTACAGCGCTAATGCTCTGTATCAATTCAATCCGAAGTTTATGATGGGTATTGAATACAAGTTTGCGAATCGTGAAATTGAAAGCGGCCTGGATGGTGATATGCATCGCATTCAATTTAGCGCTAAGTACGACTTCTAAGTAAGACTGATGCCTGGTCAAAAACCACCGCTCTGACGGTGGTTTTTTATTGCTGCTAGTTTGTATCAGATATTGCTGGCTGACTGTTCGCGATCCGACAGCGATATACTTAAAAGAAGATAATAAAAAAGCCGGCACTGGCCGGCTTTTGCTACAGAGCGGTGATTTACTCCGCTTGACCAGGCTTGGTCATAGGCGCAGATACTGCCTGACGGGCAAAGGCTGAACCGGCTGGCCGCTCAGACGATTGCACCACCGGACGCTGTTCGGCGCTGGCAGCATTGATCACGATCTCCTGCTGCGTATCGGTAACCGCAGTAGGCTTAGTCATTTCAGCGACTACCATATTGCCAAAGCGACTGCCAGCAGGGCGCTTGGTCGCAACGGGTGCCACTGCTGTTTCAACTGCAACAGTTGCGGCGGCTGCTTCAACTGGCGCGGCTGATGTTGGCTGCACCGGCGCTGCTGCGGCTGACTCAGTGGCTGCGGCTTGCTCAACGGCCGGCTCTAACGCCAGGCTTTGTTGCTCAGGGCTGCTCTGGCTGGCGGCCGCTTCCTCAGTTGCCGTGACCTCTACTGCTGCCACTTCAGTCTCAGCAACAGGCGCTTGCGTTACGGTATCAGCGGTATCCGCTTTTGTCGTGCGACGACGGCTGCGGCTACGGGCTGGTTTGTCTTCAGCATCGACAGAGTTTTCCTTTGACGCAGCTGCCTTAACAGCGTCATCAGTAGCCACCTCAACTGCGACAACCACAGGCTCTGCGACCGTCTCAGTAACAAGCTCTGAGGCGACAGTCGCTGCAGTCTCGGCTGTGGCTGCAGCAACAGGGGTCTCTGCTTGGCTACTAACAGCAGCTTGTTCCGCTGTGACAGTGGCTGTTATCGCTTCATCTGCGGCAGCTGTTTCCTCAACGGCATTATCGGTCTGCTCTTTGCGACGCTTCTGACCGGCAGCACGTAAATGACGTGGTGAACGACGGCTACGGCTACGCGGCTCTGCAGCTTCTGCGGCATCATCGGCTAACACTTCGGTTTCAGGCACTGCTGCTGTGGCAACAGTCGCTTGAGCAGAGGTATCAACAACAGTATCAACAACAGCCTCAGGTGCCTTGGTCAGAGCTTCTGGCGCGGTATCAACTACAGTAGTCGCTGCTGCACTGACTACAGGCTCGGCAGCGGTTACCGGCGTTTCAGCTGTAGCAGCGTTAGCGACGGCTTCTGCTTTTGCTACCCGCACTGAACGCTGTAACTGACGACGGGCCCGACGCTCAGCGGCAGCGGCGCGGCTATTTGGCTCGTCCGCTTCCTCACGTTCTACCTTATCAACCTTAGCTTCAGCTGGCGCTTTACGGGCCTCTTGCTGCCGTGGCTGACGTTCTTGTTGCTTCGGACGCTCCTGGCGCTCCGGGCGACTGGCCGGGCTTGCCTTTTCTTCGCTTACCTTGTCCTGTGCTTTATCGGCAACTTTCTCAACCTGATCGCGACGCTTGTTGTTACGATTATTGCGTCTTCTGCTATCGCCACGTTCACCACGCTCACCACGTTGTTCCGGACGAGCGGTTGATTTCTCTTTCGGTTTATCCGCCGGTTTTTCCGCTGCCGGTGCGGCAAATAAACCCGATAACCAGCTTCCTAAACGGCTGAATAAACCAGGTGTGTTGGCCACAGGGGCAGCAACTTCGGCAACGACAGTTTTCGGTTGCGGTGCCGGCGCAGCAGTTTGCGCCATACTCAGTGCTGATATTGCCGGCTTTTCTTTTACCGCATCCGAAGCAGGCTGATACAGCTTGGTGGTGTGTTCCGGTACCTTGGTCAGGTTATAGCTGACATCTTCGATCTCTTCATCGATACGGATGCGGATCACTTCGTAGTTTGGTGTTTCCAGATGCTCATTCGGGATCACATATACCTGAACGCCATTGCGCTGCTCGATGCGACGCACGCCTTCGCGTTTTTCGTTCATCAGATAAGTAGCAACTGATACCGGCACCTGTGCCTGCACCTGGCTGGTGTTATCTTTAATCGCTTCTTCTTCGATTAAACGTAAAATTGACAGGGCAGAGGACTCAACGCTGCGGATAGTGCCACGGCCATGACAACGCGGACAGACATGACCGGCTGACTCACCCAGTGACGGACGTAAACGCTGCCGTGACATTTCCAGCAGACCAAAACGCGAAATCCGGCCAATTTGTACCCGGGCACGGTCTTGCTTCACGGCGTCTTTTAAACGGTTTTCCACTTCACGCTGATGCCGTACCGGCGTCATATCGATAAAGTCGATCACGATCAGACCGCCCAGGTCACGTAACCGCAGTTGGCGGGCGATTTCATCGGCCGCTTCCAGGTTGGTATTAAAGGCGGTTTCCTCGATATCGCCGCCTTTAGTGGCTTTCGAGGAGTTAATATCAATTGCTGTTAAGGCTTCGGTGCTGTCGATAACGATAGAACCACCAGAGGGTAACCGTACTTCACGGCGGAAGGCGGTTTCGATCTGGTTTTCAATCTGATAGTGCATAAACAGCGGCACTTCACCCTGATACATCTTCACGCGGTGCGCGAAGTCCGGGCGGAATTGCTGGATATAAACCTTGGCTTCTTCGAAAATCTTCTGGCTGTCGATCAGGATCTCACCGACATCGCGGCGCAGATAATCACGAATAGCACGGAATACCACATTGCTTTCCTGGTGGATCAGGAAAGGCGCGGCACGTTTCTGCGCTTCCTCGGTAATGGCCGACCAGTGTTTCAGCAGGGCTTTTAAGTCGTAATCCAGCTCTTCGTAGGATTTGCCAACACCAGCGGTACGCACAATCAGACCCATGCCATCCGGCATTTCCAGCTGGCCTAAGGAATCTTTTAATTCCTGACGCTCATCGCCTTCAATACGACGGGAAATGCCACCGGCGCGCGGGTTATTCGGCATCAGTACCAGGTAAGAACCGGCCAGGCTGATAAAGGTGGTTAGCGCGGCGCCTTTTTGGCCACGTTCTTCTTTATCGATCTGGATAATGACTTCCTGACCTTCTTTTACCACTTCTTTGATGTTTGGACGACCATCGAAGCTGTAACCAGCAGGGAAGTATTCGCGGGAGATTTCTTTTAACGGCAGGAAACCATGGCGCTCAGCACCGTAGTCAACGAAGGCGGCTTCTAAACTCGGCTCGACCCGCGTGATTTTACCTTTGTAAATATTGGCTTTCTTTTGTTCATGGCCTGGGCTTTCAATGTCCAGGTCGTACAGTTTCTGGCCATCGACCAGGGCTACGCGGATTTCTTCTTCCTGCGTGGCATTAATTAACATTCTTTTCATTGTGTGGTGACTCTATTGCGAAGCCACAACACAACAACCGGGCACCTGAGTGTCAGCCGTTATCAAACACAGAAGGGTGCAGTCTCACGACTGGGTGCTTGAGGGAACCTAATTTTACGTTTTACAACCCCGCTGCCGGCAAAACAGTGCCTGGCAGCGGGGTTTTCGTTATGCTTTCTGACACACAGCGCCTGCAGGCGTTGTGTTCTGACTAATCTTTACTGTTGTTGCCCGGTGACCGGACTTTGTGGTTTGCCGTTATTGGTAACAAATTACTCAACATTACCTCAGGCAAGTGGCAGTGGATTAACGCCGGGGTTATAAAAAACATTGGTTTTCACCACGATTTCGGTATGATCACATCCCCTGACGGTGCCGCACAAATTCTCTTATGTCACTTTGAGCGCCCTAATTGCCGTATTTCGGCACAATTAGCGGGCTGATTATCCCACTAATCTGCGCTGATTAGCAACTGAATTGTAATTTTAGCTGAGTATTTTGCAAAGATGACCGATGAAATAAAATTGCCAGTACAAATAATTGAAATTGAAGATGATTTCATCGGTCAGCGCATAGACAACTTTTTAATCGCCCGGCTGCGCGGTGTACCAAAAAGTGTGATTTACCGCGTTTTGCGCAAAGGTGAGGTGCGGGTGAATAAAAAACGCATCAAACCTGAGTATAAATTAGAGCAGGGTGATGTGGTGCGGGTGCCACCGTTAACCGTTGCCAGCGAACCCGATGCGGTATCGGTGAAATTGAGTCTGGTCAAAGATCTTGAGCAGCATATTTTGTATGAAGATAAAGATTTGATCGTACTGAATAAACCCTCTGGCATGGCGGTGCATGGTGGCAGTGGTTTACAGTTTGGTGTAATAGAAGCGCTGCGGGCGCTGCGCCCGGACGCTAAGCATCTGGAATTGGTGCATCGGTTGGATCGCGATACCTCGGGCTGTTTGCTGATCGCGAAAAAGCGCTCGGTTTTAACGCATTTACACGAGCAGCTACGCAATAAAACGGTAGAGAAAAAATACTGGGCGCTGGTTGCCGGCGATTGGGATAACAAAGTACGCAAGGTCACAGAGCCGCTGCGAAAAAATACGCTGCAGTCCGGTGAGCGGGTGGTCAAAGTGGATGCTGTGGAAGGCAAGCCATCGGAAACCCGGTTTCGGATTTTGCAGCGCTATCAGGAAGGCACCTTGGTAGAAGCCTTTCCGGTTACCGGCCGTACCCATCAGATCCGGGTTCATACCGCCTGTAAAGGCCATCCGATTGCCTGTGATGATAAATACGGTGATAACCAGTTTAGCCAGCAGATGCAGCAAATTGGACTTAACCGGCTGTTTCTGCATGCCTTTAGCTTAAGCTTTATCCATCCGATCAGCGAAACCACTATGCGCTTTGAAGCGCCATTGGATCCGAAATTAAGCCAGACTCTGGAACGGTTAAACCGTAAGTAACAAGGTCAAAACAGCGTAACGACGCGGAGTAGTGATGTCAGCAGTAAAACTGGTTATTTTCGATTGGGACGGTACCGTGATGGACTCGGTCGGACGCATTGTATCCTCAATGCGTGCCGCCGCAGCCTTAACCGCATTAGAGGTACCCAGCCATGATGCGGTAAAACAAATTATTGGCCTGAGCCTGGATCCGGCTTTTGACCAGCTGTTTCCGACTGCCAATAAAGCCCAGCGGCAGCAAATATTTGAACATTATCGCGATCAATATGTGCTGCATGACACCACGCCTACACCCTTGTTTGCAGGTGCTGAGGCAACGTTAAAGCAGCTGGCTGAGCAGAATATCCTGTTGGCAGTGGCAACCGGTAAGGCGCGCAAAGGGCTGGATCGGATGTTTGCCGAAACCGGGCTGGCGCCATACTTTGCTACCAGCCGCTGTGCCGATGAAGCGCAGTCAAAGCCGCATCCGGATATGCTTAAGCAAATTATCACTGAACTCGGTGTTAATGCGGAACAGGCTATTATGGTCGGCGATACCAGCCATGACTTAAAGATGGCGCAGGCGATTAATATGCCAAGGGTAGGGGTAAGCCATGGCGCCCATCCGGTATCGGTATTGGCGCAATATCAGCCGCTGGCAATTATTGACCATTTACCAGAGTTAACCTCCATCGTTGTGCAGTAACAGGTTTAAGCCTTCATTACGTAGCATCGCCAGCAGCCTGATCAGTGGTAAGCCAATTAGGCTGTTGGGGTCATCACCTTGCAGTTTGTCAAACAGGGCGATGCCCAGCCCCTCGCTTTTAAAGCTGCCGGCGCAATCCAGCGGCTGTTCCCGCGCCACATAGTGGCGGATTTCGGCCTCACTCAGCTCACGAAAATACACCACAAAGGGTTCAATCGCTTGCTGAACCTTGCCGGTTGCTGCATTCACCACGGCCAGCCCGGTTAAAAACGTCACCGCCTGGCCGCTAAACCGTCTAAGCTGGGCTTCAGCATTAGCTACAGTATGTGGCTTACCAAGTATTTCCCCCTGAAATACCGCCACCTGATCCGACCCTATCACTAAACCGGCACTTAGCGTCGCGGCTACTGCCTTGGCTTTAGCCAACGTCAGCCGGTTAACCAGGGCTTCTGCGGTTTCGTCAGGTAAAGGGCTTTCATCGACCTCGGGTTTAACACAGCTAAACTGTGTGGTGAGCTTTTGCAGCAAGGCGCGCCGGTAAACAGAGGTAGAGGCCAGATAGAGTGGCGGATGCTGCTGCGTAGTCATTTTTCATCCTTAGGGTGATTTCACGCTATGATTCAGGGGGCGGGCGCACTATAATGCGAAGCCGCGCTATTCGCCAGAAAGCTGCGAGAAATATGTTAAAAAACCTGCAGAACCCTTTGACACTCAGGGACTGCTTCTATATGATGCGCGCCTTATGCAAAAAGTGAAAATACCTGTTACGCTGGATCCGGTAAAGGCAGCGCAAAAGCGGTCGGACTACGAAGGCATTATAGTGCTGAGTACGTTAAGCCGACTGTCTGAAAGCTTGCTGAGTAACGACGGCGAAGTAACAGTCAGAATTGAATGCGGAACTGACCAGCAGGGACTGACTGTACTACAGGGTACAGCAACTTGTCTGGTAAGTGTAAAGTGTGAGCGATGTGGCGAAGCGATGCCGCTAACACTAGACTGCAGTTTTGCATATACTCCGGTTAACGGAGATGATGATGCGGCTTTGGAGTTGATTCCTGAGCGCTACGACGTGATCGAACGTGATGAACACGGCGAAATTAATTTACGGCAGCTTATTGAAGACGAGTTGATTCTGACGCTTCCTTTGTACCCGATGCATGCGCCTGAAGATTGTTCAGTGAATCCAGACGGCATGAGTTTCGGTGACATAGGCCCGGAGCCGGAAAAGCCCAACCCGTTTGCAGTGCTGCAAGAATTGAAGAAAAAGTGATTTAGGAGAAATACAATGGCTGTTCAGCAAAACAAAAAATCTCGTGCACGTCGTGACATGCGTCGTTCACACGATGCTTTAACTGGCCCAACGCTGTCAGTTGATTCAACTTCAGGTGAGACGCACCGCCGTCACCACATTACTGCCGACGGTTTCTATAAAGGCCGTAAAGTAAAATAAGTCCGGACCCTTGTCCTGACGGTTTTTACTGGTAGTAAAGTGCAGCCGCTAAAGCCGACTCTGGCTTTAGATATGATGGGGGGCGACTTTGGCCCCCGATCTACCATACCTGCCGCCCTGGCAGCGCTAACAGAATTCCCCGAACTCGAACTTGTCTTTTGTGGCGACCAGCCACTGCTTAGCCGTATGCTGACTGAAGCCGGCGTTGCTGCGCATCCGCGCATTCGCTTTGTACACAGTGACGAGCAGGTTTCGATGGCCGATAAACCCTCATTGGCCTTACGCACTAAACGTGACTCTTCGATGCGCCACGCCCTCGATCTGGTTGAGCAAGGTAAGGTTCAGGCCTGTGTCTCTGCCGGTAATACCGGTGCTCTGATTGCGATGGCGCACTATGTACTGAAAATGCTCAATGGCGTCGAGCGGCCTGCGCTGGTCAGTGCCTTACCCAGCTGCAACGGTAAGCCAGTGTATATGCTGGATTTAGGTGCTACCGTCAATTGTGATGCCGACACCTTGTTTCAGTTTGCGGTAATGGGCGCGGTGATGGCCGAAGAAGTGATCGGCATCCGGGCGCCGCGCGTGGCACTGCTAAACATGGGCGAAGAAGAGATCAAAGGCTCTGATCAAATCAAACGCGCCTCACAGTTACTGCAGGAATGCCGGGATCTGAATTATATCGGCTATATCGAAGGTAATGATATTTTCTCCGGTAAGGCGGATGTGATTGTTTGCGATGGCTTTGTCGGTAACGTGGCGCTAAAAACCTGCGAAGGGGTAGCGAAACTGATCCTGAAGCGGGCGCAACAAGGCGTGAAACAGCGGCCTTTTGCTGCTTTATTAAGCTGGCTGTGTAAACCCGCCCTAAAAAGTCTTTATCAGGGGATGAACCCCGACCAGTATAATGGTGCAAGTCTGATAGGATTGCGCGGCATTGTAGTGAAAAGTCATGGAAATGCGACGAAAGACGCATTTTTAAGTGCCATCCGACAAGCAGTGTGCGAGGTTCAACGCCAGGTACCTGCAAAAATAAAAGATCGGCTGGAACAGGTTCTGATAGATAAAGCATAGGCCAGCATGTACTCAAGAATTATTGGTACCGGAAGTTATTTTCCGGCAACAGTCCGCACTAATGCGGACTTAGAGTCTATGGTGGAAACCACAGACGAATGGATTATCGAACGCACCGGTATTAAAGAGCGGCGCATTATCGGTAAAGACGAAAGTGTGGCGACCATGGGTGCTGCAGCTGCCCGGAAAGCACTGGAAGCAGCCAACGTAGATAAAAACAGTGTCGATATGATTATCTGCGCCACCACCAGTGCCTCGCGCGCCTTACCCAGTGCTGCCTGCGAAATTCAACGCGAACTGGATATTCCTGCTATTCCTGCCTTCGATATTGCTGCCGCCTGCGCCGGTTTTTGTTATGCCTTAAGTATTGCCGATCAATACATTAAAACCGGTCTGGCAAAACGTATCCTGGTGATTGGCTCAGATTGTCTGTCACAGTTGGTCAGCCCGGAAGATCGCTCTATGGTGATCCTGTTTGGTGATGCCGCCGGAGCCGTGTTACTGGAAGCGTCAGAACAGCCAGGTATCCTATCAACCCATATTCATGCCGACGGTAAATACTCAGAATTGCTTTACGTCGATAACCCTATTCGCGGTGACGAAGCCTCGGTACATAACTCCTGGGGTAGCATGAAGGGTAACGACGTCTTTAAAGTCGCCGTAACCAAGCTGTCTGAAGTGGTTGAGCAAACCCTGGCCGCTAATAATATGGATAAATCACAAATTGACTGGCTGGTGCCGCATCAGGCGAACTTACGAATTATTGCTGCGGTGGCGCGTAAACTGGATATGTCGATGGATCAGGTGGTGATTAACCTGGATCGCTATGG
This sequence comes from Alishewanella sp. BS5-314, assembly GCF_025377695.1. Taxonomy (NCBI): domain Bacteria; kingdom Pseudomonadati; phylum Pseudomonadota; class Gammaproteobacteria; order Alteromonadales; family Alteromonadaceae; genus Alishewanella; species Alishewanella sp. BS5-314. The sequence continues at coordinate 1,037,441 of NZ_JACEHJ010000002.1, read as the reverse complement.
CAATACCTCGGCGGCGACAGTGCCGACAGCGCTGGATGAAGCAGTACGTGATGGTCGGATTCAGCGTGGTCAAACCTTATTGTTAGAAGCCTTTGGCGGCGGTTTCGCCTGGGCCTCTGCACTGGTTCGCTACTAAGCTTTTATTTCAATGAAAATTCTTAATTTCAATGCAGGCACCTTTTAACAGGGTATAACGATGACGAAAAAACTTGCAATTGTCTTTCCTGGTCAGGGTTCACAGAGTGTTGGTATGTTAGCCGATCTGTATCAAACTTACCCGCTGGTACAGGATACGTTTAACGAAGCTTCAGCGGCACTGGGTTATGATTTATGGGACCTGGTTGCGAATGGCCCGGAAGAGCAGCTGAATGAAACCCAGCGCACCCAGCCGGCGTTATTAACGGCTTCCGTTGCCGTCTGGCGTGTATGGCAGCAACAAGGCGGCGCTACGCCAGCCTATTTTGCCGGCCACTCGTTAGGCGAATACTCGGCACTGGTTTGTGCTGGTGTACTCTCTCTGGCCGATGCGGTAAAACTGGTAGAAAAGCGTGGTCAGTATATGCAGCAGGCAGTTCCGGCCGGTACTGGCGCCATGGCAGCAATTATTGGTCTGGACGATGCGGCCATTGCCAAAGCTTGTGCCGACGCGGCTCAGGGTGAGGTAGTGGCGCCGGTTAACTATAATTCACCGGGTCAGGTGGTGATTGCCGGTCATAAAGCGGCGGTAGAGCGGGCCGGTGAAGCCTGTAAAGCGGCCGGAGCCAAACGCGCGCTGCCGTTGCCAGTAAGCGTACCTTCGCACTGTGCGTTGATGCGCCCGGCAGCTGAGCAACTAGCCTCCGATCTCGCTGCGCTAAGCTTTAAAGAGCCGGCGATTCCGGTGGTAAATAACGTTGACGTGCAAATTGCCAGCAATGGCGATGCGATTAAAGATGCATTAATTCGTCAGCTGTATAGCCCGGTGCGCTGGACTGAAACTATTGAGTATTTCGCCGCGCAGGGCGTAACCGAGGTACTGGAACTGGGCGCGGGCAAGGTCCTAAGTGGCCTGATTAAACGCATTAATAAAGAGCTTAGCACCAGCTCAATCACGGATAGCGCCGCGTTAAGCGCTGCCCTTACAGCAGAATAAGGTAACAAGATGACAGCATTTATTTCATTAGAAGGTAAGGTCGCGCTGGTAACAGGCGCCAGCCGTGGGATTGGTAAAGCCATTGCTGAGCAACTGGCTGCTCTGGGTGCCAAAGTAGTCGGTACCGCGACCAGTGAGAAGGGCGCAGCCGCTATTTCTGACTATCTGGGCGCTAACGGCAAAGGTTTAGTGTTGAATGTGACCGATGCCGATTCTGTTGAGCAGTGCCTGGCGCAAATCAAAGAAAGCTTTGGCGAGATCGATATTCTGGTAAATAATGCCGGTATTACGCGCGATAATCTGCTGATGCGGATGAAAGATGAAGAATGGTTTGATATTATGCAGACCAATTTAACTTCGGTGTATCGGCTGAGCAAGGCGGTACTGCGTAGCATGATGAAAAAGCGTTTTGGCCGCATCATTACTATTGGCTCTGTTGTGGGGTCAATGGGCAATGCCGGACAAACCAATTATGCTGCGGCGAAAGCGGGTGTGCTGGGCTTTACCAAATCACTGGCCCGTGAAGTGGCATCACGCGGTATTACCGTAAATGCTATCGCACCGGGTTTTATTGATACGGACATGACGAAAGAGTTGTCGGACGAGCAAAAAGAAGCTATTTTCTCGCAAGTCCCTGCAAATCGTTTAGGGCAGCCAGAAGAAATTGCGGCGACAGTGGCATTTCTGGCGTCCACGCAGGCAGCCTATATTACCGGTGAAACAGTTCACGTTAACGGCGGTATGTATATGGTGTAAGCAAATCAGGTTTGACCAGCAAAAAATGCCAAGGGCATTGCTTGCATCAACCCCTGCTTACGCATAAACTAGCGCCAAACCAAATTGCACGATTTGTTGCGATTTAGATGAGAAAAAGGAAGAAAAGATGAGCAACATCGAAGAACGCGTTAAAAAGATTATTGTTGAACAACTGGGCGTTAAAGAAGAAGAAGTGAAAAACGAAGCTTCTTTCGTTGACGACCTGGGTGCAGACTCACTGGACACAGTAGAGCTGGTGATGGCGCTGGAAGAAGAATTCGATACTGAAATTCCAGACGAAGAAGCAGAGAAAATCACCACGGTGCAATCAGCCATTGATTACATCAAAGCCCACGCTGAATAAGCCGAAAGCTTGAGAAACGGGTAGCGAGGCTACCCGTTTTCGTTTTAAGAATCAGAAAAACAGGTATCTACGGAGGACACGGTGGCAAAACGTCGTGTAGTGGTAACAGGTTTAGGAATGTTGACGCCGCTGGGCAATGATGTGACCAGCAGCTGGCAGGGACTGCAGCAGGCGAAAAGCGGCATTGGCCTGATCGAGCACTTTGACACCAGTGCTTATACAACTAAATTTGCCGGCTTAGTCAAAGATTTTGATGTTGAGCCTTATTTCCCGGCGAAAGACGCCAAAAAAATGGATTTGTTTATCCAATACGGCGTAGCAGCAGCCATGCAGGCCTTTCGTGACTCCGGCCTGGAAATTAATGAAGTGAACGCCCATCGCATTGGCGCCGCTATCGGTTCCGGTATTGGTGGTTTAGGTTTGATTGAAGAAAACCATACCAAACTGCTGAACAGTGGCCCGAAGCGTTTATCACCGTTCTTTGTGCCATCAACCATTATCAATATGATTGCCGGCCAACTGTCGATTATGCTCGGCCTAAAGGGGCCGAATATCAGTATCGTCACCGCCTGTACTACAGGTGTACACAATATTGGTCAGGCAGCGCGGATGATTGTTTATGGTGATGCTGATGTGATGGTAGCCGGTGGTGCTGAAAAAGCTTCAACCGAGCTCGGTATGGGTGGTTTTGGCGCGGCTCGCGCGTTATCAACTCGTAACGATGCGCCGCAGCAAGCCAGCCGGCCCTGGGATAAAGACCGTGACGGTTTTGTGCTGGGCGACGGTGCCGGTGTGATGGTGTTGGAAGAATATGAGCATGCCAAGGCCCGTGGTGCGAAAATTTACGCCGAGCTGGTCGGTTTTGGCATGAGCGGTGATGCCTACCATATGACCTCGCCACCGGAAAACGGTGATGGCGCTGCCCGTGCGATGAAAAATGCACTGAATGATGCTCAGGTTAACCCAGAGCAAGTGCAGTATATCAATGCCCACGGTACCTCAACGCCAGCGGGTGATATCGCGGAAACCATGGCGATTAAAACCGTATTTGCCAACAACCTGGATAAACTGATGGTCAGCTCATCGAAGTCGATGATTGGTCATCTGTTAGGGGCTGCCGGTTCAGTGGAGTCTATTATTACCGTGCTGTCGCTACAGGAACAGCTGGTGACGCCAACCATTAACCTGGATAATCCAAGCGAAGGTTGCGATCTGGACTATGTGCCGCATCAGGCGCGTCAGGCGAAACTGGAGTATGCACTGTGTAACTCCTTTGGTTTTGGTGGCACTAACGGCTCGATTTTGTTTAAGAAAATCTAAGCCGCGATGCTGTTTGCAAGAAACCGCAGTTAAATACTGCGGTTTTTTTATGCAGCTAAAGCCGCCAAACCGGGCTTTGCTTTGCAAGGCGGCAGCCTTAAGGCATACTGAGCTCAACCTTATGCAAAGCTGTGGCAAATTTCGTAAAGAGCAGATATGGCTGATTTTATCCTGATTAATTCGCCAAACAGTACCGCCGTTGCCGGCGGCTGCCGCGCTTTACAATATGGCGATGGCTTGTTTACGACAATGCGGGTAAGTCAGGGTGAAATTGCACTCTGGTCGTTGCATCTGGCGCGGCTACAATACAGTGCCCGGCGCCTTGGCTTTGTGGAACCAGACTGGCAACAGCTCAGCGCCTGGCTGCAGGTGCAAGCCCGGCAAATGACAGCTGACTGCGTTTTTAAACTACTGATTTCACGCGGTATCGGGGGGCGCGGTTATGCAGCGGATCCAAAGGCAGAAGTCAGCTGTTATTTGTATCAGGCACCGATGCCGGATTATCGCGCGCTAAAGGCCGCCGGTTTAAAGGTGGGGCTGGCCAAACTGCGTCTGGCAGCACAACCGGCGTTGGCAGGGTTAAAGCACTGTAACCGGCTGGAGCAGGTGCTGCTAAAACAAGAGCTGGCGGGCACAGCATTAGATGATTTGGTGGTGGCAGACAGTAATGATCTGGTGATAGAGGGCAGTGCCGCCAATCTGTTCTATCAGTTGCATGGACAATGGTACACCCCGCCGCTGGATAAATGCGGCGTAGCAGGGGTAATGCGCAGCCATATTTTGCAGCAGCAGCCGCAGATCACTGAACGGCCGTTAGCGCTACACGAATTGCCGCTTCTAAACGCGATGTTTTTTAGCAATGCATTGCTGGGGATAGCCGCAGTGCGAGAATTAGATGGCCGGCCGCTGCCGATGGCGGCCGTGCATAGCTTACAACAACAGGTATTATGCTAAGACGTTTATCTTATTGGCTGCCGGTACTACTGGTCCTGGTACTGGTTGCCGGCAATAGTTACTGGCAACAGGCACAACAGGCCTTATTGGCGGCGCCGATCCGTTTTAGCGAAGCCTTGTATGAGGTAAAGCCCGGTGCTTCGGCCCGACAGTTATGCCGGCAGTGGCAAACACAGCAACAACTGACCGCCTGGCAGTGCCAGCAGTTGAAACTTTATCTGCGCCAACATCCAGAGCAGGCGCAATTGCAACAGGGCCTGTACCGGGTAGAAACCGAAATGTCGTTGCAACAGGCATTGGCACTGTTTCGCTCGGGTCGAGTCGCACAATTTAGTGTTACCCTGATTGAGGGCGAAACCCTGGCGCAAAGCTGGCAACGCTTTGCCGATTTACCTTATTTACAACAGGATTTGCAGCAGATCGCCGAATTACAACAGCTGTTACGCTGGCCAGCTGAGTGGGGCGAATTGGCGCCGATGCCAGAGCTGGCTCAGCAGATGGAAGGATTATTTTTTCCGGACACCTATTTTTATACTGCCAACAGTAAAGCCAGCGCTATCTGGTTGCGCGCCCATCAGGCACTGTTAACGCAGCTGGAGCAGATTTGGCAGCAACGGCAACCCGATTTACCACTGCAAACGCCCTATCAGCTGTTGATACTGGCGTCGATTATTGAAAAAGAGAGTGGTTTGCAAGCTGAACGCGGTCTGGTTAGTTCGGTGTTCGTCAACCGTTTAAATACCGGGATGCGCTTACAAACTGATCCGACAGTGATCTATGGTGTGGCGGATTATAATGGCCGCATTACCCGGGCGCATTTACGTGATCCACACCCTTACAATACCTACCGGCATCATGGTTTGCCGCCGGGGCCAATTTCACTGGTGAGTATCAGTGCGCTAAAAGCGGCAGCGGCACCGGAGCAAAGCGATTATTACTACTTTGTCAGCCGCGGTGATGGCTCTCACGTGTTTTCACAAACACTAGAGCAACATAACAGCGCAGTACGCAAATATATTCTTGGGCAAAATAATGAGCAGTAACGGCAAATTTATCGTTATCGAAGGGCTGGAGGGCGCCGGTAAAAGTACTGCTATCGCCACGGTGAAGCAATACCTGGAAAGCCGTGGCCATCAGGTGGTTTGCACCCGGGAGCCAGGCGGAACACCTCTGGCAGAGCAGTTACGGACTTTGGTAAAGCAAGCCGATCTTCAAGAGCAGATAGCGCCGGAAACAGAGCTACTGCTGATGTACGCTTCACGGGTACAGCTGTTGACCAATGTGATCCGGCCGGCGCTCTCTGCCGGTAATTGGGTGCTGGCTGACCGGCATGATTTATCGTCACGCGCCTATCAGGGCGGTGGCCGGCAACTCGGTGATCAACTGATTGATACGTTACGCCAGGCGGTACTGGGTAATACCAGGCCGGATCTGACACTGTATCTGGATCTTGATCCGGCACTCGGTTTAGCCCGTGCTGCCAGCCGCGGTGAATTGGATCGGATTGAACAGGAACAACTGAGCTTTTTCCAGCGCACCCGGGCCAAATATCTGGAGATCGCCGGCAAAGAGCCGAATATCGTGGTGATTGACGCCAGTCAGCCGCTAGCCGAGGTACAGCAGGCGCTAGTGACTGCCCTGGCTGCGGCCGGAGTTTAAGATGGCGCTGGTGCAACTGCACAATTATCCGTGGCTGGCCGAGAGCTTTGATAAGCTCTCCTTGCTATATCAGCAACAACGGCTGGCGCATGCCTTATTGTTAAGCGGCCCGGAGGGGATGGGCAAGTTTGAGCTGGCGCAGCTGCTGAGTGCCTTGCTGTTATGTAAGAACCCGCAGGCCGGTCAGCACTGTGGCCAGTGTAAAAGCTGTTTGTTGCTGGCCGCAGGTAACCATCCGGATTTACTGATGCTGCAACCGGAGGGCACTAGCCTGGGCGTGGATGAAATCCGCCGTCTTACCGACTTTACTCAGGGCAGGGCGCAGCAGCATGGCCATAAGGTGATAGTTGTACGTCATACCGAACGGATGACCGAGGCCGCCGCCAATGCACTACTTAAAACACTGGAAGAGCCGCCGGCAGGCTGTTTTTTACTGTTATGTACTGCGCAGGCACAGCGCTTAAAGCCAACTATTTTAAGCCGTTGTCAGCGCTGGGCTATAGCGCCGCTGGCGCCACAGGCGCTGGCCGATCATCTGGCAGCACAGCACAGCGGCCCCATTGCTGATTTTATCGTTAGCTTTAGCGGCGGGGCGCCGTTAAAAGCCATGGCGTTGCTGCAATCGGACCAGTACGCGACCCTGGATACGCTGTTACAGCAGTTATTAACGTTGCTGGTGCAGCGGCAACCGCTGCAGCCTATGCTAAAAACCCTGGAAGGACGCACGGATCTGACGTTGATCCTGAGTTATCTGCTACATAAATTCAGTTTAGAGCAGCGGTTAGGCGCACCGCAGCTGCAGACTATGCAACAAAGCTTAATCCGCTTCTGCCGTGACGAGCAGCAGATTTTAGGGCAAAATAAGAGTCTGGCAATCAGCGCTATACTTAGTGAGTGGCAACAGTTGTTGGCGCCGGCGCGCGCCCAGCCTGGTCGTCGCTAACCGGAGGCAAGAATGGAAGAGCTGGCATTAGGTTTTACTGATACGAAAGAGCTTTATCGCTGTTATATGCCGTTTTTCAAAAATGGCGGCTTGTTTATCCGCTCGGCCCGTCATTACAAAATGGGACAATCCCTGGCGTTAAGCGTTACCCTGCCTGATGCACTGGAGCCGGTTGTGGTAACAGGCAAGGTTGCCTGGGTATCGCCGCTGGGCGCACAAAGTTCTAATCCGGCAGGAATAGGTGTGGCCTTTATCGACGATAAACATGGTTTAAGCAGCCGGATAGAAAAGTTACTGGGTGTGCAATTACACAGTAATGAAATTACATACACGATGTAACAACTGCGATGCAGTTAATGAATTTGAGGTTATTTTGTTTGTAGATTCACATTGTCATCTCGACCGTCTGGAGTTGGACAAATTAGGGCTGACATTACAGCAGGTTTTGGATAATGCCCGGCAACGCCAGGTTGAACATTTACTTTGCGTTAGCGTGTCATTAGCTGAGTATCCGGCGATGGCCGAACTGGTGGCTCCTTTCTCCGAAGTCTCTGTCTCCTGTGGCGAACACCCGCTGCATCAAACCGATAGTGTTGATGCTGAACTGTTATTACAGCTGACGGCGCAGCAACAAGTCGTTGCTGTTGGCGAAACCGGGTTGGATTATTTCTATAATCCGGATTCAAAGCTAAGCCAGCAGGATGCCTTTGTGAAACACATTGATGTCGCCCGTCAGTTAGAAAAGCCGCTGATTATCCATACCCGTGATGCCCGTGCTGATACGATTGCCCTGATGAAAGCCCATGCCGCGGCAGATGCCGGGGGCGTATTGCACTGCTTTACTGAAAATTACGAGATGGCTAAGGCGGCTTTAGATCTGGGATTTTATATTTCGTTGTCGGGCATTATGACCTTTCGTAATGCCAGTGAGCTGCGTGAGGTGGTGCGTAAATTACCGCTGGATCGTTTACTGATCGAGACGGATGCGCCTTATCTGGCGCCGGTGCCACATCGCGGTAAAACCAATCAGCCAGCCTATGTTACTGACGTCGCAGCGGCAATGGCGGAGATTAAGGCGGTGTCGTTAGTGGAGTTAGCGCAGCAGACCAGCGCCAACTTTTACTCACTGTTCCCGCTGGCAGCAGCCAAACGCAAAGCCGCTTGAGCATAGCCTAACATTTTGAAAGTAGTAGATAAAAGGAGCCCGGAACCAATCCGAATTGTTCCGGGCTTAGGGGAATGGCTCATAGGGAATGAGCCGTGCGCTATCGAGAAGAAGTTACAAAAGGTAAAATCAAGTGTAGCCAAGCCTCACTAATTTTCATGTTCCTAAAGCAGCTAAATTAGCAAGCGCTTGCATCAATCATCCGTCGGGTTATACCCAAGTTATCCCCAGCTTATCCGTGCAATTATGCACAGCTACTGAATTTGACCTGTAATAGGGTCAGAATTTGTTATCATTATGTAAGCTAAAAAGCCTGCTTTATATTCTAAAAAAATCTAAAAAATTCATCTTCAGCTACAACGATAGCTCGGGTTTATTGCTCACTATCGCAGGATGGACTCCGGTACGGCGGGCGTACCGGAGTCAACCCTGCGGTGTAGGGCAGAAAACAGGTGTGCTTGTTTTATGGTGCTGTTGTTCGGAGTCCTGGAGCGGTGCTGCATTGCGTTTGGTGTATATCTCACTATCGCAGGATGGACTCCGGTACGACGGGCGTACCGGAGTCCTAAAGCGGGTTCTGGCTACTGCGTCTGACTCCGGTATGCTTGTCGTACCGGAGTCAACCCTGCGATGTAGGGTAGATAACCGGTGTGGTTGTTTTATGGTGCTGTTGTTCGGAGTCCTGGAGCGTCGTTGCTTTGAGTTAGGTGTTTATCTTGCTATCGCAGGATGGACTCCGGTACGGCGGGCGTACCGGAGTCCTAGAGCGGGTTCTGGCTACTGCGTCTGACTCCGGTATGCTTGTCGTACCGGAGTCAACCCTGCGGTGTAGGGTAGAAAACCGGTGTGGTTGTTTGGCGGCGCTTTTGTTCGGAGTCCTAGAGCGGTGTTGCTTTGAGTTAGCTGTTTATCTCGCTATCGCAGGATGGACTCCGGTACGGCAGGCGAACCGGAGTCCTAAAGCGGGTTCTGGCTACTGCGTCTGACTCCGGTATGCTTGCCGTACCGGAGTCAACCCTGCGATGTGGGGTAGATAACCGGTGTGGTTGTTTTATGGTGCTGTTGTTCGGAGTCCTGGAGCGTCGTTGCTTTGAGTTAGGTGTTTATCTTGCTATCGCAGGATGGACTCCGGTACGGCGGGCGTACCGGAGTCCTAGAGCGGGTTCTGGCTACTGCGTCTGACTCCGGTATGCTTGTCGTACCGGAGTCAACCCTGCGGTGTAGGGTAGAAAACCGGTGTGGTTGTTTGGCGGCGCTTTTGTTCGGAGTCCTAGAGCGGTGTTGCTTTGAGTTAGCTGGTTATCTCGCTATCGCAGGATGGACTCCGGTACGGCGGGCGTACCGGAGTCCTAAAGCGGTGTTGCTTTGAGTTAGGTGTATATCTCGCTATCGGAGAATGGACTCCGGTACGGCGGGCGTACCGGAGTCCCAGGCCGGTGTTGCTTTGAGTTCGGTGTATATCTTGTTATCGCAGGATGGACTCCGGTACGGCGGGCGTATCGGAGTCCTTACGCATTGATATGTACTTTAGTCTGATTGTCGACAATCCTGCCGATTTTGACTTGACACTGGCGTTAAATAAGCCTAAAACTTACCCATTCTTTGTTTATGTCGACAATCAGCTATGAATCCTGCTTTGCAACGCCCCGCTGTAACCGCTGCTGATCGTGTACTGCAAGAGCTGCTGCGCGCCATTGTGGCCGGTGAAATTGCGCCGGGCTCAAAGATCAGCGAGCCGGAGCTGGCGAAACGCTTTGATCTTAGTCGCGCGCCGCTGCGTGAAGCCTTAGCAAGGTTAGAGCGTTGCCACTTGCTGGAGCGCACGCCGAATGCCGGGGCGCGAGTCGTGAAATTGTCGACAGAAAATTTGTTATCGCTGTATCAGCTACGTGAAGAATTAGAGGGCTTAGCCTGCCGGTTAGCGGCGACCCAAATGAGCGATGCCGAAATTCGTGAGATGCAGGATCTATTAGATCAGCATCTTAGCTCGCAGCGGGTGCGTGAGGGCGAAAGTTATTACCAGGAAGCCGGCGATCTGGATTTTCATTACCGCATTATTCTTGGCAGTAAAAACCCGTATTTAATCAATATTCTCACCGACGAGCTGTATCACCTGATGCGGATGTACCGGGTACAGCTTGGCATGAATGGCCCGCGCGTATCGCGGGCATTTGACGAACATAAGGCTATTATTAATGCCATTGCCAATCGTGATGGTGAACTAGCCGATCTACTGATGCGCCGGCATATCGCTGCCTCCAGGCGCAATATCGAACATAAACTGTCTGAACTAGAGCAACAGGGGAACTAAGATGAGCAATTTAACCGCCGGCCAGAAATTCCGTGCCGCCATTACCGCCAATTCGCCACTGCAAATCGTCGGCACCATTAATGCCTACACCGCGATGATGGCCGAGCGTACCGGACACCAGGCGCTTTATCTGTCTGGTGCTGGCGTAGCCAATGCCTCCTTTGGTTTACCTGATTTAGGCATGACCTCATTAAATGATGTCTGTGAAGATATCCGCCGCATTACCGCAGCAACCTCAGTACCGTTACTGGTAGATGCCGATACCGGTTGGGGTGGTGCTTTTAATATTGCCCGCACGGTAAAAGAAATGACCCGCGCCGGCGCAGCGGGCTTTCATATTGAAGATCAGGTCGCGCAAAAACGTTGTGGCCATCGCCCGAATAAAGAAATTGTCAGCTTAGATGAAATGGTTGACCGGGTTAAAGCCAGTGTGGATGCCCGTACTGACGAAAGCTTCTTTATTATGGCGCGTACCGATGCGTTAGCACAGCAAGGTTTAGATGCGGCTATTGAGCGCGCTATTGCCTGTCAGGACGCTGGTGCCGATGCCATTTTTGCTGAAGCCGTGCATACGCTGGAACAATACAAAGCCTTTACCTCAGCGTTAAAGGTGCCGGTACTGGCTAATATCACTGAGTTTGGTCAAACCCCACTGTATAACAAAGCTGAGCTGGCCAGCGTCGGTGTGGCGATGGTGCTGTATCCGTTAAGTGCCTTCCGTGCCATGAATAAAGCCGCATTAAATGTGTATCAGTCAATTTTGGCAAACGGCGATCAGAAAGCCGTGGTAGACAGCATGCAAACTCGCGCTGAGCTGTATGACTTTTTAAATTACCACAGCTTCGAGCAAAAACTGGATCAGCTGTTTAGCAGCAAAAAATCTTAAAATAAATATTTTACATTTTTAATTATTACTTTTAGCCAAAATCATTGCCGCTGCAGCAAGGCAGCAAGTGAGTGAATCCTCGGGAGCATAGTCTACTATGTGACCGTGGTTCGCGAACGCAGCTAACACCGCTGCAGTGACAAGGATGAAGGCTAAACAGAACAGGAGCAACAAAACCATGTCAACAGGTAAAGTACTCTCAGGCGCAGGTTTGCGCGGCCAGGTAGCAGGTAAAACCGCCTTATCAACAGTAGGTAAAACCGGTTCAGGCTTAACCTATCGGGGCTATGATGTAAAAGATTTAGCCGCCAACTGTACCTTTGAAGAAGTGGCGCACTTAATTTTAAAAGGCGAATTGCCAAATAGTGCTGAACTTGCCGCTTATAAAGCCAGATTAAAGAGCCTGCGCGCACTGCCTCAGGCATTAAAAGATGTGTTAGAGCGTATTCCCGCCAATGCTCACCCGATGGATGTGATGCGTACCGGTTGCTCGATGCTGGGTAACCTGGAAATGGAACACAGCTTTGCCCAGCAGCAGGACGTGACCGACCGGATGCTGGCGATTTTCCCAGGATTGGTTAACTACTGGTATAACTATAGCCACCATGGCAAGCGCGTAAACGTGGAAACCGACGCTGATTCTATTGCCGAGCAATTCCTCTGGACCTTACACGATAAAAAGCCAGAAGCCTTGCATGTGGAAGTAATGCAAGCCTCGCTGATTTTGTACGCCGAGCATGAATTTAACGCCTCTACCTTTACTGCCCGCGTTTGCGCGTCAACCTTAAGCGATATGCACTCCTGTATCACCGGCGCTATCGGCTCACTGCGCGGCCCATTACATGGCGGTGCAAACGAAGCGGCGATGGAGCTGATTGAGAAAATGGATAACGCCGACGATGCCGAGCAAAAACTGCTGGGCATGTTAGAGCGCAAAGAAAAGATTATGGGCTTTGGCCATGCCATTTACTCAGAGTCGGATCCGCGTAACGCCGTAATTAAAGAATGGTCAGAAAAACTGGCCAAAGCCAATGGCAATACCAAGCTGTACGATGTATCAGTGCGCTGTGAAGCGGTAATGTGGCGCGAGAAGAAACTGTTCTGTAACGCCGATTTCTTCCATGCTTCGGCCTATAACTATATGGGTATTCCAACCAAGCTGTTTACACCGATTTTTGTGTGTAGCCGCTTAACCGGTTGGGCCGCCCATGTGATGGAGCAGCGCGCCGATAACCGGATTATCCGGCCAAGTGCGGATTATGTGGGTGTTGAGCCACGTACTGTGAAACCGATTGAATCAAGATAGAGTTTAGGTATCCGAGAATCGGATTGCTCTAAGCCAAGCTTTGATGGCATGGTGCCTGACAAATGCGTCTGGAGCGCATTTGGACAGGCACTGGCCCGCAAGGGTGAATGTCAGGATGACATTCACAATGAAGCCTACAGGGATGTATTCACGGCGGCTTGGCGTGAGCAATCCGGTTTTACGGTGCATGCCTGACTCTGAATCCAAAGTGCTATGCAGACAGAGACCGACCATGAATAGCCAATACCGCAAAAATTTACCAGGTACCCAGCTTGACTACTTTGACGCCCGCGAAGCGGTAGACGCCATTGAGCCGGGTGCTTATGCCAAACTCCCATACACCTCGCGCGTGCATGCCGAAAACCTGGTACGCCGCTGCGATCCGGCGCTATTGCCAGATGCGTTAAAACAGCTGATTTACCGCAAGCGCGATATCGATTTTCCGTGGTTTCCGGCCCGTGTGGTCTGCCACGATATTTTAGGCCAAACCGCGCTGGTTGATTTAGCCGGCCTGCGTGATGCCATCGCGGAAAAGGGTGGTGATCCGGCCAAAGTGAACCCGGTGGTGCCAACGCAGCTGATTGTTGACCACTCCTTAGCGGTTGAGCATGCCGGTTTTGAAAAAGACGCCTTTGAAAAAAACCGCGCCATTGAAGACAGACGTAACGACGATCGTTTCCACTTTATTAACTGGACCAAAAAGGCCTTTAAGAATGTGGATGTGATCCCGCCGGGTAACGGCATTATGCACCAGATTAACTTAGAGCGGATGTCGCCGGTGATCCATGCCAAAGATGGCGTGGCCTTTCCGGATACCTTAGTGGGGACCGACAGCCATACGCCGCATGTGGATGCATTAGGTGTTATCGCTATTGGTGTCGGTGGCTTAGAGGCCGAAAGCGTGATGCTGGGCCGCGCCAGCTGGATGCGCCTGCCGGATATTATCGGCGTAGAGCTAACCGGCAAAGCGCAACCAGGTATTATGGCAACCGATATTGTACTGGCGCTGACCGAGTTTTTGCGTAAAGAAAAAGTGGTATCCAGCTATCTGGAATTCTTTGGCGAGGGTGCCGACAGCCTGAGTTTAGGTGACCGGGCTACAATATCCAATATGACACCAGAATACGGCGCTACTGCAGCGATGTTCTCTATCGATCAGCAAACGCTGGATTATTTAACCCTGACTGGCCGTGAGAGCGCACAGGTGAAATTGGTAGAAACTTACGCCAAAGCCGCTGGCCTGTGGAGCGAGAGTTTAAAAACGGCGGAGTATGAGCGGGTACTGCGCTTTGATTTATCCAGTGTTGGCCGCACTATGGCTGGCCCATCTAACCCGCATGCTCGCTTATCCACCAGCGATTTAGCCGCTAAAGGCATTGCCGGTAAGTATGAAATTGAAGAGGGCAAGATGCCGGATGGCGCGGTGATTATCGCGGCCATTACCAGCTGTACCAATACCTCTAACCCGCGCAATGTGATTGCCGCAGGTTTGCTGGCGCGTAATGCCAATAAGCTGGGGTTAAGCCGCAAGCCGTGGGTGAAAACCTCGCTGGCGCCTGGCTCCAAAGCGGTGCAGCTGTATTTGGAAGAAGGCGGTTTACTGCCCGAGCTGGAGCAACTGGGCTTTGGTATTGTCGCCTTTGCCTGTACTACCTGTAATGGTATGAGCGGCGCACTGGATCCGGTGATTCAGCAGGAAATTATTGACCGTGATCTGTACGCCACAGCAGTGTTATCGGGTAACCGTAACTTTGATGGCCGTATTCACCCTTATGCCAAACAAGCGTTTTTAGCATCACCTGCGCTGGTTGTCGCCTATGCCATTGCCGGTACTATCCGCTTTGATATCGAAAAAGATGTACTGGGCTACCATAATGGTAAAGCCATTACCTTAAAAGATATCTGGCCAAGCGATGCCGAAATTGATGCGGTAGTGGCACAAAGCGTAAAACCAGAGCAGTTCCGTAAAGTGTACGAGCCGATGTTTGCGTTAAGTGTGGATTATGGTGAGCAAATCAGCCCGCTGTATAACTGGCGGCCACAAAGTACCTATATTCGCCGCCCACCGTATTGGGAAGGCGCACTGGCAGGCGAGCGCAGCTTAAGCGGCATGCGGCCACTGGCGATTTTGCCGGATAATATTACCACTGACCACTTATCACCGTCGAATGCCATTCTGCTGGACAGTGCTGCCGGTGAGTATCTGGCCAAAATGGGCTTGCCGGAAGAAGACTTTAACTCTTATGCCACGCACCGCGGCGACCACCTGACTGCACAGCGCGCCACCTTTGCTAACCCCAAACTGTTTAACGAAATGGTGCTGGAAAACGGCAAAGTAAAGCAGGGTTCGCTGGCACGGGTTGAGCCGGAGGGCAAGGTTATGCGGATGTGGGAAGCGATTGAAACCTATATGGATCGCAAACAGCCGCTGATTATTATTGCCGGTGCCGATTATGGCCAGGGCTCATCACGCGACTGGGCCGCCAAAGGCGTGCGCTTAGCGGGTGTCGAAGCCATTGCGGCCGAGGGTTTTGAGCGGATCCACCGTACTAACTTAATTGGTATGGGCGTATTACCGCTGGAGTTTAAGCCGGGCACTAACCGTAAAACTCTGCAGTTAGATGGTACTGAAACCTATGATGTGAAAGGCGCCCGCACGCCGCGTACTGATTTAACGCTGGTAATTAACCGCGCTAACGGTGAAGTGGTGGAAGTGCCGGTAACCTGCCGTTTAGATACCGCTGAAGAAGTGTTGATTTATGAGGCCGGTGGTGTGCTGCAGCGCTTTGCGCAGGACTTTTTGCAAGGAGCGGTGTAATGACTGCACCACAAATTAAAGTCCCTGCGACTTATATGAGAGGAGGCACGTCGAAAGGCGTGTTCTTTAAGCTGACCGACTTACCCGCTGCCGCCCAGCAGCCGGGTAAGGCGCGGGATAACCTGCTGCTGCGGGTAATTGGCAGCCCGGATCCTTATGGTAAACATACCGATGGCATGGGCGGCGCGACCTCGAGCACCAGTAAAACGGTGATCTTAAGTAAAAGCAGCAAGCCAGAGCATGATGTTGATTACTTATTTGGTCAGGTCGCTATCGATAAACCCTTTATTGATTGGAGTGGCAACTGCGGTAACTTAACTGCGGCGGTAGGCGCTTTTGCGATTAGTAATGGTTTGGTCGATGCCGCGCGGATCCCGCAAAATGGCCTGTGCACAGTGCGGATTTGGCAGGCCAATATTGGCAAAACCATTATTGCCCATGTACCGATGACAAAGGGTGAGGTGCAGGAAACCGGTGACTTTGAGCTCGACGGCGTGACTTTCCCGGCCGCTGAAGTGCAAATTGAGTTTCTGGATCCGGCCGCCGATGAAGGCGAGGGTGGTGGTGCCATGTTCCCAACCGGCAATTTAGTCGATGACTTAGAAGTGCCAGGTATTGGTACCTTTAAAGCCACGCTAATTAACGCCGGCATCCCGACCATCTTTGTTAATGCCGCGGATATTGGCTATACCGGCACTGAACTGCAGGACGCGATAAATAGCGATGCGGCGGCGTTAGCGCGCTTTGAAACTATCCGCGCCTATGGTGCAGTAAAAATGGGTTTGATACAGGATATCAGCGAAGCGGCCGCCCGCGCCCACACGCCAAAAATTGCTTTTGTCGCGCCGCCACAAAGTTATGTGGCGTCCAGCGGTAAAACCGTTGCTGCCAGCGAAATTGATTTGCTGGTACGGGCCTTATCAATGGGTAAATTACACCATGCGATGATGGGCACGGCAGCGGTGGCCATTGGCACGGCCGCTGCAATACCCGGTACCCTGGTAAATTTAGCCGCCGGTGGTGGCGCCAGAGAAGCAGTACGCTTTGGCCATCCGTCTGGTACCTTACGGGTTGGCGCCGCCGCCGCTGAAGTGGACGGTCAATGGACGGTGACCAAGGCCATTATGAGCCGCAGCGCGCGGGTACTGATGGAAGGCTGGGTAAGAGTGCCTGGCGATTGTTTCTAAAAGCTGCTTTTACCCTTCGTCTTTCAAGATGCACGGGTGTTGGCTGCGTCCGTCCACTGGTACGCCAGCCCGGCCCAATCACTTAGAAAAGCTAAGCTCATGGGGATGAACGGTCTTGCCGCCTACGTGCATCTTGAAATCCATTGGGTATATTACGGTCAATGATTTAACAGAGCGCTATCAGCGCTCTGTTTTTTTTGCCAAACGGTAAGCAAGCGGGAAACTAGTAATGATAGCGGCAGGAAATAATGGTTAATGCCTGATCAGCCACCGCGTAAACTAAGCGGTTAGTGTCATCGATACGGCGAGACCAAAAGCCAGACAAGTTTTCTTTTAACGGCTCCGGCTTACCGATACCAGCGAAAGGTGAGCGTTTGGTATCGTTGATTAGCAGGTTTATGCGTTTTAAGGTCTTTTTATCCTGGGTTTGCCAGTACAGATAGTCTTGCCAGGCTTCGTCGGTCCATACCAGTAAACGACTACTCATCCAGTAAATCCCGCTGGGTTACTTTAGCGGCTTTAAACTGCGCAATTGAGCGTTGCAAATGTTCGGCATTGGCAGGCGAGCGTAATAAATGCACGGTTTCCATTAGGCTATTGTAATAATCCAGCGACATCACCACCGCATCTTCGGCATCGCGGCGGGTAATAACTGCCGTATCGGCGTCATTCACTACGGAATCTAATACCGATTTTAAATTATTGCGCGCCTCGGTAAATGACACTATTCGCATAACATTGCTCCACCTGTACCAGTTGTTGGACAAGTATAGTGCCAAACTCCAATCTGTACAACTTAAAGGACATGTTGTTTGCGTTGCTGAATTACGATGGTTGGCTAACACATCTTACTTATCGAATCCGTTTCAAGCTTTTAGTTAGCTTAGAGGAGTTGTGATAGCGGGCTTTGCACGGCATTGCCTCCTTGCTTTAACACATGGGTATAAATCTGCGTGGTTTTAACATCGGTATGACCTAGCTGCTCTTGCACAGTACGGATATCCATACCGGCTTGTAAAAGGTGCGTGGCGAACGAGTGACGTAAGGTGTGGCAGGTGACATGCTTGTCGATCCCAGCTTTACGGGAGGCACTTTTCACCGCCTTTTGCAAACCCGACTCATCAATATGATGGCGACGCAGCAATTTAGAATCGGGATCAATACTCAGTTTGTTAGATGGAAATAAATACTGCCAGCCAAGCTCTTTTGGCGCACCAGGATATTTGCGGGCTAAGGCAAAAGGTAACCAAACTCCGGCATAATCTTGAGTTTCCAGATCTTGCTGATAATAAGCCTCGACCAAGGAAATTTGGCGTTTTAATGCCGGCACCAGCTCTGGCGCTAAGGTGACCCGCCGGTGTTTACCGCCTTTACCATGCCATACCATGATAGATAGGTAATCAAAATCAATGGCCGCAACCCGTAACCGCACCGCCTCCATTAACCGTAAGCCACTGCCATATAGCAATTGCGCCAGCAGCAAATAGCCAGGATCAATTTCTCTAAATAGGCGTTTAATTTCGTCTTTGGTTAATACAACCGGCAGCTTTCTGGGCTTACTGGATTGATTAAAATTAAGGTTGAGTGACAAAGGTCGCTGTAAAATCTCTTTGTACAAGAAACTGAGTGCATTTAGCGCCAGTGCCTGCGTTTGCACGGCAACATGCCGATTTACCGCAAGGTAGGTTAAAAACTGCTCTACGTGTTGCTCCGCTAAGTCCTTAGGATGCTGCTTTTTATGAAATAAAATATAAAAACGGATCCAATGTAAATAGGTTTCAACCGTGCGCTTAGCATAGCGCCGCTTATACATTTCCTCTGCCACAAAGTCTAAAAAAGGGGATTGTGTTGCCATATAGCACCTCTCTTTGACCACTGTTTAAGTATACAGTTGTATGGGAAATGTCAAGTCAATCTTGTTAGGCGGATGTTTCCATATTTGTCGCCTGCTGTTAAAGGTTAATCTCAATAAGATATTGTCTCTGCGAAAATTTATGGTTAATGTAGCTACAGGGAAATTTACAATTACGGAAAAGTCCGTGTTTAAATACGGAAAGTTCCGTCGAATAAGCGTTGAACTAAGCCGCTACGCGGAGCCCTAGCAAAGACCTATCGTTGAGCCACACTTACTCCGGGAATGTTCCCAATTCAACCGGAGAATCACCATGACCCCGTTACGTCAGGCGATGATCGACGAATGTCGGTTGCGCGGTCTTGCCAAAAGAACTGAAGAAACGTACCTGTATGCTGTTGAGCAGTTAAGTCGTCACTACCACCAGCGTCCAGATACCATTACCGAAGAGCAGCTGGATTTGTATTTCAGGTATCTGACATTAGAGAAGCAGTTGGCACGCAGTACTATCCATATTCAACTCAATGGAATTTGTTTCTTTTTTAAAACGGTATTACACAAAGAGATTACGATCACCAAGCCCTTATCAAGGCGACCGGTTAAAGCGCCGGTGATATTAAAGCCGACCGAGGTGCAGCTGGTTATTTCGCTTTGTCCCGACAGAAAGCATCGTTTTATGTTAATGACTTACTATGGTACGGGTTTGAGGCTGATGGAGCTTATCCACACTAAAGCCGCTTACATTGATGGCCAGAGAAGCACACTTAAAGTGGTGGCCGGTAAAGGCAGTAAAGATCGTTATGTCGTGCTGGCTCCGGCAGTACTTAACTTACTTCGTGAGTACTGGCAGTTATATCGGCCAAGAGACTATCTATTTTATTCTGGTCGAGGCATGGATAAGCCTATATCTGGTAGCGCAATCACCAAGGCATTTAAAGAGGCGGTTCGGGCAGCAGGTGTACCGAGTGGATGCAGCATCCACAGCTTACGGCATGCTTACGCGACACATCAGTTGATTGCGGGGATGCCATTGTATGAACTGCAAAATCAGCTAGGCCATACAGACATTAAGACCACTCAACGCTATTTACACTGGCTACCTGAGATGGGCAGTGGTGCCAGAGATTTATTGGCGGGCTGGGTTGTATCATGAGCCTGCATGTAAGTGATGTTCTGACGCAGTTCTTACCGGACTATCAGCAACATCATGCGCTGAACTGGCAACAGCAAGCGGCTTGTAAACACATTCTGGCATGCCGTACCGCGGCCTTAGGACAACAGGTATGGCAGTGTGATAACTGTCATCAGCAACAAGTGGTGTACTGCTCCTGTCGTGACAGACATTGCCCACGCTGCCAGGGGCAGCGAACCCGAGAGTGGATAGAAGCGCAGGCTGCCAATCTATTACAGGTTAAACACTTCCATCTGGTGTTTACGCTGCCGCATGAGCTGAATGTGATTAGCCAGTATGCGCCGGAGCAGCTGTATAAAAGCTTGTTTAATGCGGTGTGGCAAACGCTAAGTAAGTTCGCCCAGCAGCATCGAAAAACAGCCGGCGAGTTGGGTATGACGGCCGTCTTGCATACCTGGGGACAAACGCTAACCCAGCATATCCACCTGCACTGTTTAATCCCTGGCGGCATGTTAAGTAAAACTGCGCACTGGCAGGTGATAGATAAAGGCTATTTGTTCCCGGTAAAGGCGCTATCGACGGTGTTCAGGGCAAAGATGTTACAGCAGCTGCGTGATGCGCAGTTGTGTATCCCAGACAAGGATACCGTGCTAACAAAACCCTGGACGGTATTCAGCAAAGCGTGTTTGTGTAAACCCGAGACCGTACTGCGCTATCTTGGTCGTTACACGCGAAAAGGCGTGTTGCATGAAAGCCGCTTGCGGCGAATTGGCACAGAGGGCGTGAGTTTTAATTATCGTGACTATCAGGATGGCAATAAGCGCAAAGTGATGACGCTGAGCGGTTGTGAGTTTATCCGCCGTTACCTGAGCCATGTGCTACCTAAAGGCTTTATGCGCATCCGGCACTATGGTGTGCTGGCGAATCGCTGCCGCAAGCGAAAGCTGACAATCATCAGGCAGCAGGAAACGCCGCGTAAATCTAAAGCTGAAGCAACCGTTACGGAAAAAGAACCACCCTGTTGGTATTGCCCGCATTGTCAGGTTGGGTTGCTGCATCTGGCATCGGTATTCGTCGAACGACCTGCTGTGAAACCTGACGGCTGACAGTTCAGAATGTAGAGCGAAAAATACAGACCACTGTGGCCTGGGGCCGGGTATTGACTGACTATTGGAAAACCTGCAAAAAGTGCAGGTGAGTAATCAAATGAAGGGTAGAAAAAAGTATCAAAACCAACCACATCTTCAGCAGCAGCCTGTAAATTAATTGTTCCCTAAATAAACAAATTCCATTAGCATCAGTTATACCAAAAATTAAGTGAACCGGGCCGTTCAACAGGAGTTTATCCGTCACTGAAAAGCGTGCCGGATAAAACTCTAAAGCGTTATGTTTTCGCAGGATTCCGATGAAGCAGAAAAATTACAATACTCAGAAATTTCTAAATTGGTTGTACCAACGTTACGTCGAGCGAATGGGATATGGTGTAAGAAATATCGATGATTGTCCTTTTTACTGTACTTATCCAATCAACACTTTGCCCGATTGGCTTTATGAGCCCTCCGGCGAAGGTGTGAAATCTTTAGTTATTGATTATGCAAAAGAGCTTGAGGCTTATGGCTTAGTGAGGTTTGATGGTAGTGGTTTAAAATTTTACTTCACTAAAGAGGGCTATCAAAAAGCATCTCGAACTCCACTGCAAAGATTCATGGAGTGGTTAAATAAGCACCCAGGTAGTTTAGCGGCTTTTGCGCTATTCGTTTCAATAGCCAGTTTAATTGTTTCTTGTGTTAGCGATACATGAACAAACATAACAATCAAATATTATCGCCAGCAAAAAGCGCTGGCTGCGACGTCAACCCGCTGCGCGGCTTTCCGCGCTAAATTTGGGCGTTAGGGCAATAAGGACGTTAAGTGAATAAATCAAATCTATTAGCAGTTTCGGCAATCTTTATATTAAGTGCTTGTTCAACAGTAAATCAGCCGGTCGAAAGAGAATATCTAGACTTAGTTGGCAACAAAGAGGCCGTTGAAAAATACTGGGTTGTTGAGCGAAAAGTTGCACCCCAATATCCTGCGGAAGCAGGTAAAAATAGTATATCAGGCTGTGTAGAGTTTACGCTGTTAATTGACGGTAATGGTAAGCCTCAAAATTTGACGGTAATTAAAAGCTTCCCTGGCTCAACCTTTAATAAAAAGGCATATGAGGCGTTAAGAAAATGGCGGTGGACTGCCAGCGAAAGCAATGATCAAAACCAACCAGTTTTAACAACAATACAATTAGATTTTACGACTCAAAAGTCAGTTAACCATGCTGAGGCTTACAGCGCATGCAAAATTTAAATTGCCCTAACAAACAAATTTTATCGCCAGCAAAAAGCGCTGGCTGCGACGTCAACCCGCTGCGCGGCTTTCCGCGCTAAATTTGGGCGTTATGCCATATTAAATCTGAGGGACCAGTGAATGATACCGGAAATTTTGTTTACTAATATACCGACACTATTGGTTTCGGCTTATGTAATATATGTCTTAATTTCTCGCAAAAGCCCCCACCTAAAAACAGTAACAATTGGTTTGTTAATAATGGCCGTTTCTGGCTTCGCTGGAGTCCCTTTTGTAGAGTGGTTGCTGGAGAATCATTGGGAGTGGTTAAAAGGTAGTACTTACAATATTGCTTTATCAACGCTACCCCTCGGAATTGTCAGTGCAATTGGATTTTACATATGCTTAAGTCCGCTACTAAAGAGAGTAAAGGATGCATAACAAGGCGCATCATTCGCTCCCTCCGGTCGCTGGGATGCCAACCGCGTTGCGGTCGTCACCCATGTGCTTTGCGTTAAATTTCAAGGAAACATCGTGCAAGAGTCGAGGAAGCTAGAAGACTATCTGGTACAGAGGCCGAAGCCGAAGGGTATAGACGTGCTCTGTGGTCTGAAGCATTTCGCTATCATAACCTATGCTGTTCCAGCGGATAGGTTCAAAGGGATATTCCCAGACCGATTTCGACTCGATGTTGTAGAAATAGACGGCCAAGATATGGGGTTAATATCAGTAGTGCCTTTTATAGATGTTGATTTCACTTCAGCCGTGTTCCCCTTCCCGAAATTCACAATGGGGCAAACAAACTATCGTATTTATATAATCGATACTGAAACTGGTGAACGTTGCGTATGGTTCCTTGGCACAACGCTTGACTCTTGGACTTTGATGGTTCCCAGATACCTGTGGAATTTGCCATGGCATGCAGGAAGGATAAGCTTTGATTGCTCCCTGAACGAATCAACCGGATTGTATGAAAAGTACCGGATGGAAACATCATCCAGTTGGGCTGAGGCTTCAGTTGAATTGGTACAATCAGAATCTGACGAACTAGATTTTCCTGGATTCCCTGATGTTGAGTCAGCATTAGTTTATCTTACACACCCTCTTGCTGGCTTTTATTATCGAAGAGACAACAAGCTAGGTACATATCGGGTGTGGCACAAAGAGCTAGAGGTTAAACCAGCCAAACTAAAGTCGGCTAATTTCAGGCTTTTGTCTGATTTGGGTATAGTTAAAGAACTAGAGCAAAGTGCCCCTTATAGCGTGTTAATAGAGCCAATAAACGAATTTACTATCTATTTGCCGCCTACCGTTATAGGGTGAAAATTTAACAAGGGCAGGCACGGCGACGCCTTTTTCGTTGCGGCTTCGCCTTCACTACAAAGCCGCGCATGCTGGCGGCGTTATAAGCCATGGAGGCTTCAGTGAAAGATCTGGTTATCGGTGTGATTATCGGTGTTTTAATAAGCGCAGCGGTGTTTTACCCTCTTCTAAAGATTGAACAAAAGAATAAATTTAATCTTGGTCAATCCCAAGGCTTTATAGACGGACAATGGAAAGCTATTGAGTCGTTAGAGCCGTATTTAAATCAAGTTCCTCTGGGGCAAGAGGTTACCATTTTGTTTTCGGTTAAAACCTCCGATATTGTTGTTTATGAAGAGAGTGGCGTAAAAGTAATTGGGCTACGCAAGTAAAATGGCTTATAACAAGGCCAGGCACGGCGACGTCTTTTCCGTTGCGGCTGAGCCTTCACTACAAAGCCGCGCATGCTGGCGGCGTTAGCTTTTAAAAGGAGTTTTCGTGACATCGTTCAATTTTTATCTCTTTATGTTTGCTTTGATTTCAACCGGCTTAGTTTTCTGGTTGCATCGTTCCTCTAAATTTAATACTCCAACAGCAATAATTGAAGACTTGGGTGAAGTAGTCGTCATTAGACAAACATTGTTTTCCAGAGCGACAAAGCTCGGTGGTAAATCGATTAAAAAAAATGACATTGTTAAATTGCAGAGAGCAGGCCGTTGTTTAACCCTCTTTAATAAGGGCGGTAATGCTTATGATATGTGGATTTCGAGAAATTTTATTACTAATGTTATAGCGCATTGCCATGAGCTTTTTCCAAATGCTACATATGATGAAATTCAAAGCTAACAAACGCCATCAAAATGCCGCTTTGCGGCTCGACTCGCAACAAGTTGCTCGCGTTTGTGGCGGGCGTTAGGGCAATAAGGACGTTAAGTGAATAAATCAAATCTATTAGCAGTTTCGGCAATCTTTATATTAAGTGCTTGTTCAACAGTAAATCAGGCTGTGTAGAGTTTACGCTGTTAATTGACGGTAATGGTAAGCCTCAAAATTTGACGGTAATTAAAAGCTTCCCTGGCTCAACCTTTAATAAAAAGGCATATGAGGCGTTAAGAAAATGGCGGTGGACTGCCAGCGAAAGCAATGATCAAAACCAACCAGTTTTAACAACAATACAATTAGATTTTACGACTCAAAAGTCAGTTAACCATGCTGAGGCTTACAGCGCATGCAAAATTTAAATTGCCCTAACAAACAAATTTTATCGCCAGCAAAAAGCGCTGGCTGCGACGTCAACCCGCTGCGCGGCTTTCCGCGCTAAATTTGGGCGTTAGGCCCCTATGGAGAAATGTGCATTTGCCAAATATTCAAAGTCATAAAATTACGGGATTTTCTGGCACGGCGATCGGAACAATTGCATGTTTGGTAGCTTTGTCTCAGCAAGTTAGTGTTTTAACGACTAACGGCATAGTAATTTACTTATGTGTTCCGTTGTTGTCAGTAATACTTGTGTTTTTTCTTTCGCGTGCAAGGATCAAGCCTCTTATCGCAATTGTCAGTATTAATTCGGTAGGACTATTTACATTTTTATATGGTTTATTCATCTTGGTTTTATACAGGCATGTGGCCTAACAAGGCGCTGTTGTCGCCACTATCGTGGCTGGGACGGCTTACGCTGCGCTCCAGCCGCCCCAAAGCTTTGCGTTAGGATTTTGATATGACGATCTATTGGACTTTAAAAAGCATTCCTGAGCTTCGCGATCTGCCCAGGCATGAGCGTATGCATCGATGGCAGAAGGCCTATCACGAATGCTTTCGGCATTTGACTACTTGGGTTGCACTTTTCGCGGTAGTCGTGTTTGGTTTTATAGGAAGCCAATTCGGTCAGATATTAGGGATGACGCTTCTAGGAGGATGTATTGGTGCCAGCATAGGTGGGTTCATATTCGGGCAAATTACTATTATTGTTGCACGTAAGAACTACCGTAGCATTTTACTTGGTAATGGTCCTGAGAAGTCAGGAAAATCGAGTGCCTAACAAATTGCTAAATTTCGTTCCGGCCACAAACGGCGTGGCCTCCACGGGACTGCCTACGCTGCGCTCCGGCAGCCCATTAGCAACGCGTTAGCAGAAACGAGAAAAGGAGATTCTTTTGAGTCCTGAATACATTGAGGTTGGTAAGCAATATTTTGTCGGATGGGGAACGTTGATGCTAATTAATGCAGTACTAGCCCAAGGCAAAAATCGTAGCGGTTTAGTTTGGTTTTTAGTTTCATTAATTTTAGGGCCAATTGCGACATTGATATTGGCGCTAGTTCCGAAGCTACCTGACAGTCAGTAGATGCAGCTCCACGTGCACAAGGTTTTTAAAGTTTCAGCCGTTTCGCAGTATCGTAGCTTGCATGCTGGTTAGTTTTTTAATTTATGAGTGCAGTTTCAACTGTCAACATTGTATGGCGGCAAAGCCGCGAAAGTGTGATGTCTGCTGCTAACAAGTTACTGCACCGGAAAAATAACTCGCTGGCGCTCGTCATTTTCCGGTGAGCAATGCGTTAGCACTATTACAGGGAGTTAAGATGACCACCAAGAAAATGGTTGATTATGCAGCACTTTTACATTTCATATTTTATGGTGTTGTGTTTATCGCCGAGTTATTGAGCAAAAGTACTATACCAGCCAACTATATTCAGTTTGTTATTGTTGCTCTGGGGTTAGGTTTTGTTGCACTAACTACAGACAGAAGCCATCTTGTTAATTGTTTAGCCTTTTCTGCCATGGTAAGCAGCTTTCTTTTGTATATGGCATCCCTTTTAGGCGCGGTAATAACAGATGATATCTTTATGGTATTTACTGGCTATTTCGTCATTTGTTGGTGCGTTGCGCTAGTTAATGCCATTCGGGTTAAGGTGTTTAATTCCCGTGCTAACAATCAAATTTTATCGCCAGCAAAAAGCGCTGGCCGCGACGTCAACCCGCTGCGCGGCTTTCCGCGCTAAATTTGTGCGTTATGGCTTTACAAGGAATAAACAATGGCAGATATCATAAGCTCAGTGTCTACAGCTATAACCTTAGCCACAAGGCTACGAGAAATAAGCAAAAACATTGAAAATGCGGAGTTCAAGAACCTACTGGCCGACCTTAGTCTAGAGCTTGCTGATGCAAAACTGAAAATGGCTGATCTAATATCTGAAAATGCTGCCATGAAAGAAAAGCTCAATTCCTTAACTAGTGCTACTGGCGAGCTTTGTCCCAAGTGTAATAATCGGACCTTTGAAATTATCTCTACAAAAAGGCATCCCACATTTGGTGACCTTGGTGCAAAAGAGAGAGAATATAAATGTTCGGGGTGTGGGTTCGAGGAGTCTAAGTTCATTGAGCCATAACAAGGCCGTTAAATTCGTTCCGGCCGCAAAAAGCGCGGCCTCCACCGGACTGCCTACGCGTTGCTTCGGCAGCCGTTTACGGCGGCGTTAGGCAATCGCTAGAGAAAGTATCAAGGATTATGGATTTCAGAGAAAAATATAAAGAATGGCTTGAAGCGCCCGATAACGCGCCCTCCACTTGGTATCGCCAAAGGGGTGACCTTTCCCCGGAATTAATACCAATCCCGTGATGAGATTTTCCAGCTTATGCGGCCTGCTTTGCATATTCAACAGGCGACATGTAATTCAATGAGCTATGCGGTCGAACATTGTTGTAATGTTCACGCCATAACTCAATTTCATATCTGGCTTCGTCCAGTGTTCTGAACCAGTGTTGGTTCAGGCATTCGTTCCTGAATTTACCGTTTAGGCTCTCAACAAACGCATTCTGCGTCGGCTTACCCGGCTGAATAAAACCTAAAGTGATACCTGTTTCTTTGCTCCAGAAGAACATAGCCTTGCTGGTAAATTCAGTTCCGTTGTCACAGACCACCTTGCCAGGCTTACCGCGTTGTTCAATCAGCAGGCTCAGGAATCTATCTGGCTACCTGTCTGCCGCTGATAGACACTTGAACTAATTGACCAACCATTTCGCGCGAATAGTCATCCACCACATTCAACACCCGAAAGCGTCTGCCGTTACTAAGCTGGTCTGACACAAAGTCCATTGACCAACGCTGGTTAGGGGCGGTTGGTACTTCAATTGGCTGTCGCGGCCGAGTCAGTTTTTTGCGTTTCTTCGTCCGAACCTGTAAGCCTTCTTCGGTGTAAAGCCGGTATGTGCGTTTACGATTCTTCACCCAGCCCTCGCCGCGTAGCAAGCCATGCAGCATCAGATAGCCATAGCGTGGGTATTGCGTTGCCAGTGCCTTTAAGCGCTTCCTGAGGCCACTATCTGCACTTGTTTTAGGTTTGTAGCGAAATGCTGTTCGGCTTAGCCCCGCCAGCTTACAGGCAACCCGTTCACTCAAACGAAATGCGTCAATCAGATGCTGAGCAACCGGTTTCCGTGCCGCTGGCGTCACCACTTTTTTGACAGCACATCCTTCATGGCTTCGACTTCCAACATCTTGTCAGCCAGCATCTTTTTAAGTTTGTTGTTCTCGGCTTCAAGCTCCTTCAGCCTCTTGGCTTCGTTCACTTCCAATCCGGCATACTTGCTACGCCAATTGTAGAACGTGCCAACAGAAACGCCCATGTCACGGCAAATGTCGTCGACCTTTGCCCCTGCTTCATGCTGCTTGATAGCTTTGATAATTTGCTCTTCGGTGTAACGCTTTTTCATTTTGAGATCTCCATTGGCTCCATTTTATTGGAAATCTCATCGATGTCATGGTTTTAAATTTGGGGGAAAGGTCACTGTCATAGTCAGATAAGGCAGCTAATATTGAGATAAGTATTACGGAATCCAGGAAACCTACCATGCAAACTAACCCTGTCGTGCATTTTGAAATATATGTCGCTGATATGACCCGGGCAAAAGCCTTTTATGAAGCCGTCTTTGCCACGACGCTGGAGAAGATGCTAAGTCCGATCCCTGAGGTAGAAATGGATATGTGGTTTTTCCCGATGGATAAAGAAGCCGGGATGTCGCAGTATGGTTCTGGTGGTATGTTGGTGAAAATGGATGGCTTTTCCCCGGGAGCAGGCGGCACCCTGGTATATTTTTCCTGCGCGGATTGCGCCGTAGAGGCAGCTCGTGCCGCAAAATATGGCGGTGAGATCGTGCAACAGAAGCAATCTATTGGTGAGCATGGGTTTTGCGCACTGGTGCGAGACACTGAGGGCAACCTGATTGGCCTGCATTCAATGCAATAAGCTAACAGCAATGGCTTGCAATAGCCGGCTTTAGCCAATTACTTCATCTGATAAGAACTGATGCTGCAGTGACAGCCTCATTAGTAATAGTCTTTGGTGGGCTTTCAGCTAAGCTTATGACTATTATTAGTTAAAGTGAACTAAGCAAGTCAGCCCGAGCGGTCGTGGGGAGAAGGGATGAGATTAGTTTGGCAAGGAGTTGTACTCTGCAGCGGTTTGTTGTTTCTTAGTGCCTCCGCGTCCGCCAGTTGCCTGGGTAGTGGCGATCCGCAGATTGAGGCGCTTGCCAAAGACATCGGCCGTCAACCTTATCAGGCTTTAGCTGCGATTGAGCAAGTATTGGGTCATACAGATCTGACTATTGAGCGGCGCGCCTGGTTGGAAGCTGCGCGCGCTCAAGCTAAACGCATGCTTGGCCAGGAGAAAACCGAGCTACCACTTGCTTTAGAGGCGGCGCAGGCACTGCCGGCCGATCATCCGGCATTATTGCATCTACAGATTGCTCATCTTTACGGTGGCGGCTTGCGCGCCTCAGTTGACGAAACCCTCGATAGGCTGCTACCGCAGCTTGCCTTATTGCCTGTCAATCAACCGACCTCGCTTTGTCTGAAAATTCGTCTTGCCTCCGTTATGGCCGACATCGAAGCACTTAATGGCGAAACCTTTGAATTGGCTTCAAATGCTTACCGGAGCGCTGATAATGAGTCGCTGGCCTGGATGCGTGCCGAAGCAGCATCAGTGCTGGGGCAGATTGCCCTGAGAACAGATGGTGACTACGGTCGGGCGCTGAGCGAAGAGGCGCTGCGTTACTTCGAGGCTCAGCAAATGCACGATATGGTTGCCAATGAGTTATATATGAGTGCGTTTTCCTGGTGGAAGCAACGGGATAGCCAATCGCTGAAAAACGCCGAACAGCTCTTTCGCCGCTCTGCCGAAGCGGCACAACGGGCCGATAATCCTTTTGGTGTGGCCTATGCCGAAGCCGGGCTTTGTGGTGTGCTGGAGCAGCAGGGACGGGTGGCAGAGGCTCTGCTAAGCTGCCGCGCCAGCTTGCCTAAACTAAAGGGTATTCGGCATATCACCGAGTACAGCACTAACGTGAATTATGCGGCGGCGCTGCTGGCGAATAAAGAGCCGGGGCAAGCCATGGTGATACTTGAATCGTTAGCAAAGGACTGGCCAGAATGGGACGTCGGTTATCATGGCTACAGGTATTACTTTATCAGAGGGCAAACTTATGCCGCTTTGGGTCATTACGAAGCTGCGGTGTCAGATCTTAATGTCGCCTTAAGCGAACTGTTGGAGTTTGGCGATAACAGTTGGGCACGTAATAACAGACTGGTACAGGCGCGGTTTCGTGTAGAACAGCTGGCACAAAGTCTGGAGCGCAAAACTCTGGAAGCAGCAGAAAAGGATCGCCGCCACCGCTTGCTCGTGGTCAGTGGTGTTATAGTGACGCTGCTGCTTAGCGTTATCGTGATGATGCTGCTGCGACACCGGCGTTTTTACCGGCGGATGGCCTTTACTGATCCCTTAACCGGCTTGGCAAACCGCCGCTACACAGAGGCACGGGCACAGGAGGCCTTTGTGCATGCGAAAGCCCGGCAACAGCCGCTCTTTATTGCACTACTGGATTTGGATCGCTTTAAAACCTGCAACGATCGTTATGGTCATGATGCCGGCGATGAGGCGCTGAAACGTTTCGCTTATGTGGCGAGTAAAATTCTACGTCCGGGGGATATATTCGGCCGTTGGGGAGGCGAGGAATTTTTGCTGGTATTACAGGGCGTTGATCGTGACGAGGCGAATACCATCCTGGAGCGGTTGCGCAGTGCCGCGGCTGCCGAACGGTTGAAGCTGGCGCCGGATTATCCATTGCATTTTAGCGCGGGTGTTGTGGGATTACAGCACGATACCGAGCAGCTTGCTGAATTGCTGACTCTGGCAGATCAGGCGCTGTACCAAGCTAAGAAAGCCGGGCGGAATCGGAGTTATTTTGCGAAGGACTACGCAGTTTTAAATTGAAAGTGTTATCACAGTCTTGTCATACTGGCAGTTGGCCATAACACTGATTGCTTTGGCCCTGCACAGCGAATTATTCTCCCGTCGCAGGGCGCGTCATTGTGATTACCCCAAAATAGTAAAGGTTGCCTCTTTTCAGGAGCGGATATGCAAGGTAGCGCAGTAAAAAAATGGACATTGGTGTTGGGTTTTGTGCTCGCCATGGGGAGTGGCATCGTATTTTTCCATCAAAAGCTGATTTCGGCACTGATACTGCCGCAGTATATTGAATGGGCCACTGACACTGAACTGTTGGGCCTGCAAACTGGACAGCCGTTGGATGACATACAGTTGGCACTCGCCCGGGAAATTGGTATCAAGAACCCGCAACAGGTGAGGCTGGTCTTTGTTGATCAAGTCCCTTTTCCGTACGATAACCTGCTGTTAAAAACAGTGGGTGAAGCCGTGGGCTTTATCGGCGAGGGTATTGTCAATAATGCTCAGGTATTTGGCTACTCCATTTATGTCCGCGAAGACTACCCGCTTACTACGCCACGTCTGGCCCATGAGCTGGTGCATGTTTTGCAAATTGAACGCTCCAGTTTGCAGCAAGTTATTACACAGCATTTTAGCGACTTGGCGACCTATGGCTATGACAACGCCCCCCTGGAAGTGGAAGCTTATCAGGCAAATGAAAAGTATCGTGATGTGTTATAGGCTAGGATTTTAAGTACTTGCTGTTCAAACAAAAGCTATCCAGCGCCCGGCGAAAAGTATGGTTAGCCAGAGCAGTAACGAACTGGCGGCGGCAAGCTTAAGACTGTTACTGACTGGCCCGCCACTGCAGGCCTGCTGCCAGGCCCGGCTCAGGTGCACTATTAGCAGATTTAGCAGTGCCAGGGCCAGGAGCAGCATTTTCAGCAAAAAAGCCTGATTGCTCAGATATTGCAGGGGTTGCACGCTAAATAACAGCACGCCACTACCGATAGCCAGCAGCAAACCGATGCCCGCCAGCCGGCTAAACAGCTTAAATAAGTCTGATAACGCGCTTTGGCGTAGCACTCCGAGTAGCCGCAGATCTAACAGCAGGATATTACCAAGCAGCAGGGCGATGCCCAGAATATGCAGGGCGCTCAGCGCCGGATAAGCCAGTGCCGACTGGCGGATAAGGTTAATGAGCGCCAGTTCGGACAGGCTGGTCAGGCTGTTTGCCAGCAAGGCTTAGTCTTCGCGCACCAGCTGCGGATAAAAGGTATAAACCTTCCCATTAATGGTGGCGCGAACTGCTTTGATAATCCGTTCATCCGTTTTTGCCGAGCGATGACCACGCACCAGCACGGTATCACCGACCACAGCTTCGCCTTCGACAAAGCCAGCATCCCGGGTTTGCCGTGGATTGCCCAGATCGACCTGCCAGGCACCATCCGGGGTGTTGATCATTAAACGCGGATGCGGCGGGCCAATATAGATTTCGGTAATTTCACCGCTCATCTCGGTTTGCTGCTGTTCGGTCCAGTTCCAGCCGTGGTGGGCTGCGGCGCTGGCAGCCCAGAGTGCGGCAGCAAGTAAACTTAACTGGCTGACTTTAGTCAGGGTGGTACGCATCTTTACCTCGTCTGCTTTGCTTTAAAATCACTTTAGTATACGAAGCAATAGGCGCTATGGCGCACAAAAAAGCCGCTTTTGCGACCACCCGACAATCAGATGGGATCTGTTACAGTGCTTCTGCGTAGCGATACAAGGCTTTTAAAATCGCCATTTTCTGCTCATCGGCGCTGTGCTCATGTGCCAGGTTTTCCAGTGCTAAACTAAATTGCTCCAGCGTCAGGTTGGGATTATCCAGGCCATGCATCAGCTTGTCAGTGCGGTAACGTTGCCATTTTTGCAGCTCGCTATCGGTAAGGCTGAGCGGGTAATTGCGTGCCCGGTACAAAAAATATAAGCGGTTTAGCCGCTCTTCGCTAAAGATCAGGCTATCGGCGGTTAAGCTGGCCGGATCCAGTTGGTGCAGCTGTTGCATTTTTTGTTTATCGGCGTCGCTGATAAAGCCGTTGTAAAGCTGATAGTCGGGGTTAGTTTCAGCGCCGTAGTCGCCGGCTTGTTGATACAGCTCGACCACTTTTTGTTGTAACTGGCGATTTTGGCGCAGCCATTCCAGATGGTGCAGGCATTGGCTGCGGTCAATGCCAAGTTCGGTTGCGCGTTCGGCACTCAGAGTTTTCGCATTGGCCAGCACCGGGCATTTATTCAGATGGATTAGCTTTAACCCCAGCCGCTGTTCGCCGTCGGCCAGTTCACTGCTCTTACGGTAGAGTTTTTGTTGCAGTGTAGCCAAATCATCATCCAGCAGTGCTCTGGGGTCGAGTTGCAGGTTATAGCAGATAACCGCGTTCTTATTGCCAGGGTGGTAAGCCAGCGGCACTATCCAGCTGGCACAGCCCTGAGTCGCCGGGAATTTCGAAGAAATATGCACTAAGGGTGTTAAGCCTGCAACGTCAATCAGCTCGGCGACTTTTTGCTTTTTCCGCAGTTCAAACAGATAGTGAAACAGCTTGGGTTGTTGCTGTTTAATCAGTTTGGCAATAGCGATGGTGGCGTACACATCGGACAGGGCATCGTGGGCGGCGCTGTGTTCTAAGTTATTGGCTTTGGTTAGCAACTCCAGCTTAAAACTGGGGCTGCCATCGTCACGTAGCGGCCAGTTAATACCCTCGGGGCGCAGCGCGTAGCAGGCGCGCACCAGATCAATCAGATCCCAGCGGCTATTGCCCTGTTGCCATTCGCGGCCGTATACATCATAAAAGTTACGATACAGACCGTAGCGGGTGACTTCATCGTCAAAGCGCAGGCTGTTATACCCCAGCACGCAGGTATTGGGGATACTAAAGGCGTTTAGGATCCGCTGCATAAACTCGGTTTCAACTAAGCCTTTTTTATTACAGAGCTGCGGAGTTAAACCGGTGATCAGGGCGGCTGCCGGATGGGGCAGGTAGTCATTAGCGAGCTGGCAATACCACATGTCTGGCTCGCCAATAATATTCAGTTCATGGTCGGTACGGATACCGGCAAATTGGGCAGGGCGATCTTTTTTCGGATCGGCGCCCCAGGTCTCAAAGTCATAGAAATAAAAGCTTGGCGCTTGGCTCATGGCGGTTCCTGTCCGGAATTTCAGCAGCTTACTAGCAACATCAGATAGCCGCATCATAACCGATCGCTGGCCTGCAGGTACAGTCAGGCGGGAGTCCCCAGCATGGTAAGCCGCAGCTCACTTAATCGGATAAAATGCGCTGCTACACGCTTTTCTACCTCCAAGGTGGTAAATTACGCTACAATGTTTTATGTGTTTTTCTAATTATTTAAAGAGCTTACACCATGCGTAAAAACCTGCCTGTTACCAATCAACGCCGTACATTTGGTCCAGAGGAGCGGTTAATCTCGGTTACCGATACCCGCGGTATTATTGTTGACTGTAATGAGGCTTTTGTCGCGGTAAGTGGCTACAGCAAAGAGGAGCTGCTGGGACAGCCGCATAATCTGGTACGGCATCCGGATATGCCTGCGGCGGCCTATGAAACCATGTGGCGTTACCTGAAGCAGGGTAAAAACTGGATGGGCCTGGTGAAGAACCGCTGTAAAAACGGTGATTATTACTGGGTTGATGCCTATGTGATGCCGATTTTTGAAAAAGGCCAGATCGTGGGTTATGAGTCGGTGCGTTGTGCACCGAAAGAGCAGGATGTCACCCGCGCTGAACAACTGTATCAACACATCAATCAGGACAAAGCTGCTGCAAGGCGCTGGTCGGTGGAGGCGGGGCTCGGTTTATTGACGCTGCTGGTCGCTAGCTTAGCGCTGTGGCAAGGCGGTTTAATGGCGCTGGCGTGGGTGCTCGCTGCTGCGGCACTGACCTGGGCATTGTTACAAAAATGGCAGCAGGCCAAACTCTTTAGTGAGCTGGATGCCTTATTACCCGGTGCCTTTGGTGATCGCTTGGCGGTGCTAAGTTATACCGATGATCGTAATGCGGTAGGCAAGTTAAAAGTGAATGTGCTTAGCGAACGCTCGCATTTGCGTGCCATGCTAACCCGGATTGAAAATGCGGCCAGTAGCGTAGCTAAGGACTCACTGCGCGGCTTACAACTGACGCAGGAAGCCAACCAGGAGATTGATCGCCAGCAGGCCGAAACCATGCAGGTGGCCACGGCGATGAATCAAATGACGACGACTATCGCCGAAGTGGCGCACCATGTTACTGATACTGCAGCCCAGGCCGATAAAGCCAACAAATTAGCGGCACGGGGCAATGAAATTGCCGGTACCACCCGCTATTCGATTGAGAAATTACGCGATACGGTCAGCAGTATCGGCCAGTCGGTGACTGAGGTGTCTGATCAAACCGATAAGATTGCCAAGGCGGCACAGTTTATTGAGCAAATTGCCGATCAAACCAATTTACTGGCGTTAAATGCAGCGATAGAAGCGGCTCGCGCCGGCGAACAGGGGCGGGGCTTTGCGGTGGTGGCAGAGGAGGTGCGTAATCTGGCGCAGCGTACTCAGCAATCGACCAAAGAAATTTATGCTATCGTCGCGGAGTTGACGGCGCGGGCGAATAACGCGGTACATGTGGCGCAGTTAGGGGCCCAGGATGCCGAAAATGGTTTACAAAAAGTGCTGGAAAGTGGTGAGATGTTAAGTGGTATCAATGGCGCAGTGAATGAAATTGCCCATATGTCAACCCAGATGGCAGCTGCGGTAGAGCAGCAGGCCCATGTGGCAGACGATATCAACCGTCAGGTTGTCAGCATTTCCACGTTGGCGGGACATAGCACTCAGGCGGCGACGGAAGCGGCCCATACGCTAAGCCAGCTGAAAAAAGTGTCGGATAATCTGGCCGATTTGGTTCATCGGTTTAAACGCTAAACGCAAATCGCAGGCCCGGGGGCTCGATGTTAAGGTCGTTACGTAGTCAGTTAACCTTATTGCTGGTCGGTTTATTGCTGTTGCTGGCTGTATTTACCGGTTATGCCACCCTAAATACTATGCGTAACGACAGTGAGCAGCAAGCACGACAGCTGCTCAAAGTTGCCAGTAATGCCGCCGGCCAGACGCTGCAAGTGCGCAGTGATCAGTTAACTGACAGCGTCCGCCTGCTGGCGGCCGACTTTGGTTTTCGTCAGGCCGTGGCCACCGCCGAAGCGGAAACCATCAGCAGTGTTTTAGACAATCATGGCGCCCGGATTAACGCCGATCTGGCGTTTTTATTTACCCCGGATGGCCGGATGCTGGCCAGTACCGCTGCGGTGCAGGATAACGCCGTATTACCCGGTTTATTTGAACAAGCCCGTGCTCAGCAAGGTTCGCAGGCCAGCGTACTTAGCGTGGGAGAGCGTGCCTATCAGTTAGTGCTGGTGCCGGTACGGGCGCCGCATATTATTGCCTGGGTTGGTATGGGCTTTAGTGTCGATCAGCAACTTGCCAGCCAAATCGCCGATTTAACCGGGCTGCAGGTGAGTTTTATCAGGCTCAGCGGCGAACGTTTGGTGCTAAGTTCCACGCTTTCGGCAGCGGCCAAACAGCAGCTGGCCGAGCAGCTGCAACCTATCATGCTTGATGATCGCGTATTGCCGGAGTTGTTACCCCAGCATATCAGTCAGCTATTTGCGCTTAGCGAAACCCAGCAGTTATGGGGCGTATTGCACCTGCCAAATGCGCAGTGGCTGGCAAATTATCAGGCACTGCGTAATCAGCTGCTACAGATCTTTAGTCTGGGCCTGGCGCTGGCGTTGGTGGTGGCCTTTGTATATACCCGTAGTGTCACCCGGCCATTGGATAAACTGGTGCGCTACGCCAAGGCGATCGGGCGTGGTCAGGAAGTACAGCCGCCAGCGGTAGCCTTAGCTGAAGTGGGCTTGCTGGCAAATACCCTTACCCAGATGCGTGCGGCAATTCAGCAGCGGGAGCGGCAACTACTGGAGCAGGTGGAGCGCGACCCGTTAACCGGGTTAGCAAACCGGCTGGCGGTCGAGAAGCACCTGGCAGCCAGGCTGCAGCAACAGGCGTCGACTTTATTGCTATTAAATATCGCAAAGTTTCGTTACGTAAACGATAGTCTGGGCTATCACAGTGGCGATTTGTTATTGCAACAGCTGGCGCTGCGGCTTAACAATGAAACCACAATTAATTTTTGTGCCCGGCTGGGGGCTGATGAGTTTTTACTGGTGATCCCCTCCACGTTGGAAGAGGAGCAGATCAATAGTTTGCTGGTTAATCTGGCGCAGCCCTTCGACTTGGCCGGTTCGGCGATTAATCTACAGTTGGTGGCCGGTGTCTATGCCACCACGGCGCTGGCGCAGGATGTCAATGCGATATTGCGGCGGCTGGAAATTGCCCTGGCTAACGCCAAAGCGGACAATCTGCCGCAAGCCTGGTATCGCACCGGGCAGGATGAAAGCCATCAGCGGGAGCTGACCTTGATCCGCGATCTGCCACAGGCGTTAGACAGTGGTCAGTTTTCGGTGGTATTCCAGCCGAAGGTCGATATCGTTGCCCGCCGCTGTCGGGCGGCAGAGGCGTTGATCCGCTGGCAACACCCTACACTGGGTTTTGTCTCACCCATGGAGTTTATTACCCTGGCCGAGCGAACCGGCAATATTAGCCTGATCTCGAACTGGATGTTACAGCAGGTGATCCGGCAACTCGCCAGCTGGCAACAGCTGCACCCGCAAGTGGCAGTGGCAGTAAATTTATCGGCGGCCGATCTGCTGGATGATGCTTTGCCGGCGCGTATTTTGGCCGCACTGGCTGAAGCCGCTGTGCCAGTGAGTGCCTTAACACTGGAAGTGACCGAAAGTGCGGTGATGCAGGATGCCAGCCGGGCTATCGCTAATCTGAAAGTATTAAAGCAGGCCGGGATCAAGCTGGCGATTGATGATTTTGGTACCGGGCAGTCATCACTGGCTTATCTGAAGAATTTGCCGGTACATGAAGTGAAAATCGATCGCGCCTTTATCAAAGATATCGAACACAACCAACAGGATGCGTTGATTGTGCAGGCGACCGCGCAGCTGGCGGGAGGACTGGGGCTGACCGTTACGGCGGAAGGGCTGGAGAATCATGCCGGTTTAAGCCGGGTATTGGATGCCGGCTGTCAGCAGGTGCAGGGGTATTACTTCGCCAAACCGTTATCCGCCAAAGATTTTAGCCAGTGGTTGCAGGATTTTGCGACTCAGGGCGAGCGTTTCTTTCCGCCTGCAGTGGATCCT
This sequence comes from Alishewanella sp. BS5-314, assembly GCF_025377695.1. Classification (NCBI taxonomy): domain Bacteria; kingdom Pseudomonadati; phylum Pseudomonadota; class Gammaproteobacteria; order Alteromonadales; family Alteromonadaceae; genus Alishewanella; species Alishewanella sp. BS5-314. The sequence goes on along the minus strand of NZ_JACEHJ010000002.1, from coordinate 999,531 downwards.
GCCACAGCGCCAACTGCTGCTCAATAAAGCTGCCGAGTTTGACGGCGGCCTGCGGCAAGCGTTTATTACTGTGCCGTACCAGATACCAGTGACTTAGCAGCGGAAAACCGCTTACCTCCAGTACAGACAGCAGATGTTGCTGTCCCTGCAAGGTATGGGCAGATAACAAGGCTACGCCCAGACCAGCCATCACACTAAGCCGGATCGCTTCATTTGACTCCATTTGCATACTATATTTGATTTCAGTGGCCTGGCTACTGAGCCAGCTATCAAAGGTCATACGGGTGGCTGAGCCGGGTTCGCGCAGAATAAAGCGTTCCTCCTGCAGCATCCCAAAACTTAAGCCGCTTTGCCGGCTGGCCCAGTGCCCGGGCGGGGCTACCAGATACAGCGGGTTGGCGACTACGGCCTTGGCTTTAACATTTTCCCCGCCGGGTGGGTGACTGAACAAATACAGGTGATCCTGTTGCTGGGCAAAGCGGTTTAAAATATGAGCCCGGTTGCCGATCTGCAGGTTGATCACCACCCTCGGATAGTCGCGGCTAAAGTCGGCCAGCAGTTGTGGCAACAGATATTGGGCGGTATTGACTACCGCCAGCGAAATGGTGCCGGCATCGCCACGGCGCTGTTGATGTAGCTGCTGATTAAATTCTGATAGCCGTTCATCAATATCCAGCACCGCCTGATACAGCAGTTCACCACTGGCGGTCAGTTGTAAGCGTTGTTGCTGATAATCAAACAGTGGCTCGCCAATGATTTCACTGAGTTTTTTAAGTTGTAATGATACCGTGGGTTGCGTCAGGTGCAGTAAACGGGAAGCGGCGGTAATATTGCCACTTTCGGCAACCTGGCGGAAAACCTGTAATAGCCGGAAACTAAGATGACGGGCGTCCATAGATAATTATCAATAGTGATTTGTTAGATTATTAATTAGCATAAAGGGTAGGTTGCAGGCAAGATCGCCGCCGATATTTACACAAACTAAAACTACATGATGCTCTAGAACGGGGAGAACTTAATGCCAGATGTGGTTATAGCGTTTTTTGCCTTGGGTTTAATTGCCGGCCTGGTGAAATCCGATCTCAAAGTGCCGGTGTCGATTTATGAAATCCTGTCAATTTTACTGATGTTGGTAATTGGCCTGAAAGGCGGTATGGCATTGCATGGCGAACCCTTGTTGCCGCTGCTGCCGGAGCTGGCGCTAATCGTATTTTGTGGTGCCCTGATCCCACTGCTGCTGTATCCGCTGTTAAGACGCCTGATTAAGCTGGATAGTGCCAACGCTGCCAGTATTGCCGCGCACTATGGCTCCGTTAGTGCTGGTACCTTTGCGGTGGTGCTGGCGGTTGCGATGGCGAATAATCTGGAATTATCCGCCCAGACCACACTTTACCTGGTGCTGCTGGAATTGCCGGCTATCGTGGTAATGCTCTGGCTGTACCGCTTTATTAATGGCACCAAGGCCAATGGTCTGGCAATTTTACATGAAGCCCTGACCAGCCGCGGTGTGCTGCTGTTATTGGGCGGCATGTTGATTGGGGCTTTTTATGGTAATGAGGGCTTATCGGAAATTACCCCGGTATTGCTGGGTGGTTTTAAAACCATGCTGGCGCTGTTTTTATTGGAAATGGGCCTTTGTACGGCCCGGGTCTGTAATCCGTTGCCGTGGAAGCATTGGCGGCTGATGATTTTCGCACTGGTTACGCCGTTGGTACTGGCCAGTGTCGGACTGCTGGTTGCCGGCATCCTGGGCATGCCAGCGGGTAGTGCCCTGGTGTTTGCGACGCTAATGGCCAGTGCTTCTTATATCGCGGCACCCGCGGCGATCCGGGCCGCCATTCCACAGGCCGATATCGGCCTGTCGATGCTGGCGGCGCTCGGGATCACCTTCCCATTTAATATCTTAATCGGTATTCCACTTTACCAAAGCTGGATCCTTTAGGTACCACAAAAAGTCTGGCAGACGCGCTGTTCCGGGCGCGCTGCCAGGCTGTATGGCTCACCTGCTGCGGACTGCTGATAGGGTTGTTGCCATAGCTGCTGCAATTGTTGGAATAAAGCTAAATCGCCATGCTGGCTAACCTGGTCTATCACCTGTTGGATCAGGTGATTGCGCGGGATCAGATAAGGGTTGGCGGTTGCCATAATAGCCTGCGGATCGGCTGTCTGCTGGCTAAGACGTTGCTGCCATTGCCGCTGCCAGGCACTGTACTGTTGTTTGTCCAGTTGCTGTGTTAAATAGACACTGTCGCCTTGGCGCAGCGCGAAAAAACTCTGGCTAAAATCAGCCTGGCCAGCGCTCAGTAACGCAAGAAAATCGGTGATCAGCTGATCGTCCGCCTCTTCCTGTGCCGGTGCCGTTAATCCCAACTTGGCCCGAAAGCGCTGCCGGTATGCAGTTTGATAATACTGTGGAAAGGCGTTCAGCACCGACATTGCCAGCGCAATCGCCTGCTCTTGATCCGGGTCAATCAGGGACAGCAGGGCTTCGGCCAGCCGGGCCAGGTTCCACTGCGCAACGGCTGGCTGATTCTGATAGGCATAGCGACCCTGTTGATCGATATAACTGTAAACCTGCCGCGGTTGATAGGCTTCCATAAAGGCGCAGGGACCATAGTCAATGGTTTCGCCGCTCAGGCTCATATTATCGGTATTCATGACACCGTGGATAAAACCCAGGCTCATCCAGTGCGCGACCAACTGCGCCTGGCGCTCCGCTACCTGCTGTAACAGCGCCAGATACGGATTATCCTGTTGCCACAGCTGTGGATAGTGACGGTTTATGACATAGTCTGCCAGTGCGGGCAGCACAGCCGGATCAGGCTGGCTGGCGGCATACTGCATTGTACCGATCCGGATATGACTGCTGGCAACCCGGGTTAAGATAGCGCCCGGTAGTGTTTCATCACGGAACACCAACTCACCGCTGCTAACGGCTGCTAACGCCCGGGTGGTGGGTACGCCTAAGGCATACATGGCTTCGCTAACCAGATATTCGCGTAGTACCGGGCCCAGTGGGGCGCGGCCATCGCCACTGCGTGAAAACGGGGTACGACCGGCGCCTTTTAGTTGCAGATCGTAAAGCTTACCATCCTTGGCCCGCAGCTCTGCCAGTAGCAGCGCCCGGCCATCGCCTAAGCGGGGAACATAGTTAGCAAATTGGTGGCCAGCATAGGCCTGAGCCAGCGGCAATGTCCAATCGGGTAGGTTGTTACCGCTAAACAGCGCTAAGCCCTCAGCTGTGCGCTGATACTGTTCTGGCAACTTTAGTTCGCTGGCCAGAGTCTGGTTAAATGCCAGCCAGGCCGGGGCGCGCACCGGCGTTGGCGCACAATCGGCGTAGCAGGCAGCAGGGAGGGTTCGGTAGCTATGTTCAACCTGAAATAATGACATAACGGCTCTAAGGCAGTGACAGAATAGTTGAGTAGTTTACTCAGATATTCCCGCTCTGGCTAGGTTGTGTGCATGCTTTAGCGTTTACGGTATTCAGCTACTGCCTGATTTGAGGCTTCGACCATTTTGCGCCCGCGTGCTGAGCTTTGCGTCAGCATAATAAACAGTAGGTCAATGACCAGCTCCTGAGCATTACGTGACAAAATAGACGACAGCCGGGCGGCATTTTCATTGGCGACGGTTTTTAAATTTAGCACTGAGAGTTTCGCTACGGTATTAGGCGCAAAACCGGTCAGGCTCAGCAGCGGAATGCCACGGCTACTGGCATACTGGCTGACGACGATCATCTCCGGTGTTTCACCGGATTCACTGATCACCACCAGTAAATCTTTATTGTTGTAGTGGGCTAAATCAGCCAGTTGGATATGGTTATCACTTTCTGCGATGGCTTGTAGCCCCAGTTTGCGTAGCTTCAGGCAAAAATCCTGTGCCACCAGAAAGGAGGCACCTTTACCGGTTAGCATAATGCGTCTGGCCTGGGTCAGCAGTTGACAGCCTTGCTCCATACTGGCCTGATCATTGGCACTAAGGGTATTGGTCAGAACTTCAATTTTACCGGCCAGCAGTTTGCGCGCCATTTCCTGAAAATTATCATTCAGCGCAATATCACCATGCAATTTAATGCTTTTCGGGCTGGCTTGCTGGTGCAGGCTGTCGTTAATTGCAAACTTAAAATCCGGGTAGCCCTTATAACCCAGCTTTTGCGTAAAGCGGACCACTGTAGCCTGACTAACGCCAACGGCCTGTGCCAGTTCCTGTGATGATAATTGACGAATTTGTGCTGAGTTCGCCAGTACATAGTCCGCTATCGCCAGTTCAGCGCTGCGTAAGCGGCTTTTTAGAAGCACAATTTTTTGTAATACGGCCATACCTGGCTCCAAACTGCTGTTATGGTTTGAGTATACGCGTATTGCGGGCAGAAAGACCAGCCGCACGCCCACGCCAAAATGCTGTGCCGGCTAACGTTGCCAAAGGCGGTACTTCTGCATAAAATCGCCGGCCTGGATCTTCAACGCGAAGCGGAGTGCATGGTGAATAAAAATCTACTGACAAATGGGGCGGCTTTGGTGCTGGTACTGGGCGGCGTGCTGCTTGCTCAGCCACTGCTGCTGAGTATCGGTATGTTTGCTTTGGCCGGCGCCATTACCAATACCCTGGCTATCCATATGTTGTTTGAGCGGGTGCCTCTGCTGTATGGCTCAGGTGTGATCCCGGCGCGCTTTGTGGAATTCCGGCAGGGGATCTATCAGTTGGTGATGACCGAGTTTTTTAGCAGTGAAAATATCGACCGCTTTTTAGCGGAGAAAAAACAACAACACAGCCGGGCCTTTGATTTTGAACCGGTAATCAAGCAAACCGATCTCAGTCCGGCCTTTAATGCGCTGGTCAGTGCCGTGGAGCAATCTTCTTTTGGCAGTATGCTGTCGATGTTCGGCGGCAGTGCGATGCTAAAACCCTTACAACAGCCCTTTACTGAAAAATTACAGAGCGCACTGATTGAGATTAGTCAGAGTGAGCAGTTTAACCAGTTGCTGTTGACGCAATTGGACAGTCCGGAGCAATTAGCCGAGCTCAGACAACAGATCGAACAAATTGTTGAACAGCGGCTGGCTGAGCTGACCCCCGAGCTGGTAAAACAGATTATTCAACGGATGATCCGCGAGCATCTGGGCTGGCTGGTGGTTTGGGGCGGGGTTTTTGGTGGTGTGCTTGGTCTGCTGGCAGGACTGATTAGCCGCTAATCCCTTGCTGAACCGCTGAAATGTCAGTACCGTAGTGTAACTGCCAGTTGGCGTTCTTAAAGCGAGGTACAACCATGACGGTAACAACCAAGACCTGTAGTATTGCAGCAGCGCTATTGTTAAGTCCCCTTTATTTGCAGGCAATGCCAGAACTAAAAGGCAATGAACAGCTGTGGTTATTAACGGCTGAACAGCAGTTGGTTAAAGTTGCGGCCAAGGCGCCACAGCAAATTATCGAGCAGCGTGCCCTGCAGGGACTTTCTGCAGCGGAGCAGTTAATTGGTATTGATTACCGGGTGGCATACGGCGTGTTGTTTGGTTTATCGAATCAGGGCCAGCTCTATCAGATCAATACGACAGACGGTAGCCTGACTAAAGTTGGTACTGCATTACCCGCAGGTACTCTGACTGACGCTGCTTATGGTTTTGATTTTAACCCGGCGGCAGATCGGATCCGGGTCGTTAATGTGCAGGGACAAAATTTACGCCTGCATCCGGAAACCGGCGCGCTGGCCTTTACTGATCCCAAGCTGCATTATGCCGCGGACGACATCAATGCCAATAAGCAACCAGCGATAGTTGCTGCCGCTTATACCTATAATCAGCAAAATGAGAAACTCACCACCAATTATGCTATCGATCTGGCACAAGGCGCGCTGGTGACTCAGGGCAGTATTGAAGGCCAGGAGCCGGCAGTTTCACCCAATACCGGTACCCTGTTCACAGTAGGTAGCCTGGGCCTGGCAGCACTTAGCGACGTCGCCTTTGATATTTCCGATCTGCGTAATATTGGCCTGTTGGCAGTCAGCAAACAAGGCGCAGCGGTAAGTAGCTTGTATCAGGTGGATCTGGCCAGTGGTAAAACACTGTTACTTGGCGAGTTACCGACCACGATAACGGGTATCGCCATTGAACCTTAAACTACTGACCATCCTACTGACGCTGACGCTGCTGTTTAGCGGCGCTAGCCTGGCTGCTGGGTTGCAGGTACAGGTAATTGACGAGCAGGGCAAACCGGTTGCCGGGGCAGTGGTGTTTTTAGAATCCGCTGCTGCCAGTGCAGCGGTAAAGCCTGTCGACGATGCCCGTATTGTGCAAAAGGATAAAACCTTTATCCCGGATGTGCTGGTGATCCCGCGCGGTACCGCCGTGTATTTTCCCAACGAAGATACGGTGCGACATCATGTGTATTCGTTTTCTGCCATCAAGCCGTTTGAAATTAAGCTTTACGTTGGCACCCCTGCAGCGCCGGTGCTGTTTGACCAGAGTGGCGTCGCGGTACTCGGCTGTAATATTCACGATGAAATGATTGCCTGGGTGGTGGCACTGGATACGCCTTATTACAGCCGCAGTGATCAGCAGGGATTATCCAGGCTGGAGCAGGTACCGCCAGGACGCTACACCTTGCGGGTTTGGCATAAAGACTTATTAAACGAGCAGGATGTGCCAAGGTTGGCGATAGAAATCGGCCAGCAGCCACAGCAAACGACAGTGCAATTGCCGAAACTGGCACCGGTATTTTAAACCTATTTTATGCCGCCGGTAATACGGCGGTCTTTTCCGCGTCTATACTAGAGCTGGCGTTTTGATGTCGCTTCGGTTGGTAGTTATTATCAGCAATATGCATCAAGGAGAGCCAGTATGTTCATAAGGTCTATCGTGGCGCAGTTTTTCAGCGTCAGTCTTTTTTTTAGTGGGTCGCTGCAGGCTGTACCGAGCGAGCAGTTAGATATTGCCGGTATTAAGCTTGGGATGACCGCATCGGAAGTTAAAACTGCGATCAACGTCTTTGACCCGGCGCTGCGGATTGAAGAAGTTGGCGCAGTATTTAATATCCATGATGGTGCCAGCTCGCTGCAAAGTCCCGAGTTTTTAGATCGGATAGAAGCCTTGCAGGGGAATCAGGGGGCAGTGTTAAAGGTATTCTTCTCCGGTCCGGTGGGCGAGGTACGGGTAATTGGCGTGGCCCGCAAGGGATTGATCCTGAGCAACCAGCCGGCGTCAGCGCAATTTATGCAGTCGCTTACCGCACGTTATGGTCAACCAACGGCATTTAATCGTAATCAAAAAGATCAGCCGGTATGGGAAGCGAGCGGCAAAATGTCCTGTCTGAAAGCCCGGGATTATAAGAATGAGCCGCAGGTGAATATTGCGCCGGGTTTTGGTGAAAGTGTGTTAGTCAATGTCAGTGCGGAGCAGTTCTTTAGTAGCCGGGCCGGCAATAATACTGGTAAGGGATTATTCCCGAAAGAATTTACTGACTGTGGTAGTTACCTGAGTTACTTTTTCCCGGGCGATCCGATCAGTAGCTTTAGTGGCGAACTAATGGATCTGGGTGCGATAGTGCACACAGAACGCAGCCGACAACAATGGGTTGAACAGTTAACGGCAGAAGCGATACAGAAACGGCTATCAAAAGGTCAGGTACCGAAGTTTTAGGCGAGATGAAGATTACGAAACAGGCCGGTCTGGTGACCGGCCTGTTTGGGTAAAGACCACTTATTTCAGATCAAAACGATCGGCATTCATCACTTTTACCCAGGCGTTAACAAAGTCTTGTACAAACTTCTGTTTGTTATCATCCTGGGCATAGACTTCAGCATAAGCGCGCAGAATCGAATTGGAGCCAAACACCAGATCAACCCGGGTCGCGGTCCATTTCACTTTGCCGCTGCTGCGCTCGACAATGTTATAGCTGTTGCGACCGGTCGGTTGCCAGCTGTAGTTCATGTCGGTCAGATTGACGAAGAAATCGTTGCTCAGCACCCCCGGCTTATCGGTAAAGACACCATGCTTGCTGCCACCAAAGTTGGTATCCAATACCCGCATGCCACCGATTAAAGCGGTCATTTCCGGGGCGGTTAAACCCAGTAACTGGGTTTTATCCAGCATCATTTCCTCAGGCTGTACCACATAATCTTTTTTCAGATAATTGCGGTAGGCATCATGTAGCGGCTCCAGCACTTCGAATGACTCAACGTCAGTTTGCGCCTGAGTCGCATCGCCACGGCCCGGTGCAAAAGGTACTGTGATATTCACACCGGCCGCTTTAGCTGCCTGTTCAATCGCCGCCGAGCCACCCAGTACAATCAGATCGGCCAGGCTGACTTTTTTACTCAGGCCAGCTTGAATGCCCTCCAGCGCCTTCAGTACCTTTTGTAACCTTGCGGGCTCATTGGCTTCCCAATCTTTTTGTGGCGCCAGCCGGATGCGGGCACCGTTCGCGCCGCCGCGATAATCTGAACCGCGGAAGGTGCGGGCGCTATCCCAGGCAGTGGCAACCAGCTCACTTACTGTTAAACCGCTGGCCAGAATTTTTGCTTTCAGCTCACTGATTTCGGCCTCAGTCAGGTTGTAGCTCACGCTCGGTACCGGATCTTGCCAAATCAGTTCTTCTGTTGGCACATCTGGTCCGAGATAACGGCTTCTTGGTCCCAGATCGCGGTGGGTTAATTTAAACCAGGCCCGGGCAAATACATCTTCAAAGTAGGCCTGATCTTGGTAGAAGCGCTCCGAGATTTTACGGTATTCAGGATCCATTTTCAGCGCCATATCGGCGTCGGTCATAATGGGGTTATAGCGAATGGCGCTATCTTCAACATCAACCGGCTTGTCCTGCTCTTTAATATTTACCGGCTCCCACTGCCAGGCACCGGCCGGGCTCTTTTTCAGCTCCCAGTCGTGTTCCAGCAACATTTTAAAGTAGCCGTTATCCCACTTGGTCGGTTCGCTGGTCCAGGCACCTTCAAGGCCGCTGGTGACAGTATCACGGCCAATACCGCGGGTTTTATGGTTCATCCAGCCAAAACCCTGCTCATGTAATTCAGCACCTTCTGGTGCCGGGCCCAGGTTTTCGGCAAGGCCATTACCGTGCGCCTTACCGACAGTATGACCACCAGCGGTCAGCGCCACCGTTTCTTCATCGTTCATCGCCATGCGAGCAAAGGTAACGCGCATATCGTGGGCGGTTTTCAACGGATCCGGATTACCATCCACACCTTCAGGGTTGACATAGATCAGACCCATCATTACCGCAGCCAGCGGATTTTCTAAATCGCGTTCACCAGAGTAACGGCTGCCTTCGCTACCAGATTTGGCCAGCCATTCTTTTTCGCTACCCCAGTAGGTGTCTTTTTCCGGATGCCAGATATCTTCGCGGCCACCGGCAAAGCCGAAGGTTTTAAAGCCCATCGACTCATAGGCCATATTACCGGCCAGGATCATCAGATCGGCCCAGGAAATTTTGTTACCGTATTTTTTCTTGATTGGCCACAGCAGACGGCGGGCCTTGTCGAGATTGCCGTTATCCGGCCAGCTATTAAGTGGGGCGAAACGCAGATTGCCGGTGCCGGCACCGCCACGGCCATCAGCAATGCGGTAGCTACCTGCACTATGCCAGGCCATCCGGATCATCAGGCCACCATAATGGCCCCAGTCTGCCGGCCACCAGCTTTGGCTTTGCGTCATCAGCGCTTTCAGATCGTTTTTAACGGCTTGCAGATCCAGCTTGGCGAACTCGGCAGCATAGTTAAAGTCGGCACCAAGCGGGTTAGACTTGCTATCGTGCTGGTGCAGAATATCCAGGTTCAGCGTTTTCGGCCACCAGGCCATCACGTTATCGCTGTTGCTGGTATTAGCACCGTGCGCGATAGGGCACTTACCAGTGGAGGGGGTGTTCTTGTCCATGGGTCACTCCTGTTTTGGTTATTGCAAAGGGTACGACGCGTGATACGTCAATAAGTTGCAATAACTATAGACCCCAATATGGAAAAGGAAAAATAACTTAAAACGAATAGCCTAATAGCTTTTAGCAATTAAAAAGCAAGATTTTAACTGTTTATTTCAGCCTGGCTGACCATTAAACCACTGGATCCCATAGTGCGAGAAGATTTCGGCATCGCGGTTATACCAGCGCCTAAAAGGCTCAATATTAAAACCATGGAGTTGCGCCAGATACGCATAGCGCATGGCGGTTTGCAGCATATCAGGATAGCGCCAGATCCGGCCGTAGGCGACCACATGCAGCTGTGGGTGCTCCCCCAGAATATCCAGCGCCTGCATCACTTTATGTAAGTAACGCAGTTCCGAGGTTTGCTCCGGGGTAATTGCCTGCGGATGAAATTTGGCCATGCTTAGCTCCGATCAGAACGGGTTTAACGTCAGTATTTTTATATCGGCTGTCGCCGCACAGATTTGAGCTGCATTTTTAGCGGATGCAGAAATTTTCTGTCGACCTCTTGTTTAATGCCGGTTACAACGCCACTTCTGAGCTTTTAGCCGAGCAGAATTGCAGAATTAATGATGAGTGCTTCGCCACAACAACAGCAGCCAGGTGTTTTAAGCTGGGTTGCCGGGTTTTTAAATCCTTATCGCGGTCGGGTGTTAGCGGCGCTGCTGTTTTTGCTGCTTAGCTCGCTGGCTTGGCTGGCTTTAGGGCAGGGCGTACGTTTACTGGTAGACGAAGGCTTTGTTGCCGGCAATAGCAGCCGGTTAAACGAACTGACGCTACTGGTACTGGCTATCACGCTGGTGGGGGCTCTGGCGGTATTTTTCCGATTCTACTTTATGAGCTGGCTCGGTGAGCGGGTCAGCGCCGATCTGCGCAACCAGGTGTTTCAGCATTTACTTAAGCTATCACCGGCGTTTTACAGTGAAACCCGTACCGGTGAGGTGATTTCACGTTTTACTGCTGACACTACCTTGTTACAAAGTGTGGTTGGTTCCAGCCTGTCGATGGCGCTGCGCTCAGCGGTTACCGCCATCGGTGGCCTGACGATGATGGCCTTTACCAGTATTAAGCTGACATTATTGGTGTTTCTGGCGGTGCCCTTGGTATTGGCACCGATTTTTATCCTTGGCAAAAAGGTGCGCAAGCTGGCCAGGCAAAGTCAGGATCGGTTGGCTGATATTGGCGCTCACGTTGATGAAAGCCTGCATGAAATTCATACCGTGCAATCCTATGGCCATGAACTGCGCGATGAACAGCATTTTGCGCAAAAAATCGATGCGGTACTGGCAGCGGCGCGGGGCCGGATCTTTTATCGTGCCTTACTGATTGCCTCGGTGATGCTACTTAGCATCGGCGCTGTGACAGTGGTTGGCTATATTGGTGCGCAGAATGTGTTAACTGGCAGTATCAGCGCCGGCCAACTTACCGCGTTTTTGTTCTATGCCGTGATGGTTGCCGGCGGCATGGCCACTATTAGCGAAGTGATAGGTGAAGTGCAGCGGGCGGCGGGTGCAGCAGAGCGGCTGCAGGAACTGGCCAGTGAACCGGTACAAATTGCTGCGCCGCCCCAGCCGATTGCACTGCCAGCAAAGCTGAGCGGCGATTTACGTTTTGACGCAGTCAGCTTTGCTTATCCGCTGTCGCCGGCACAACAGGTGCTGCACCAGCTTAGCTTTGAGGTGAAGGCGGGTGAGCGGGTGGCGTTAGTTGGCCCCAGTGGCGCGGGTAAAAGTACTCTCTTTCAGTTGTTGCAGCGTTTTTATGATGTTAGCGCCGGGTCGATTTATCTGGACCAACTGCCGATCACAGCGCTCGAGCCGGCACAACTGCGCCGTCAATTTGCGCTGGTGCCACAGGAGGCAGTGATCTTTGCCAACTCGGTGCTGGAAAACGTGCGTTATGGCCGGCCAGAGGCCAGTCTGGAGCAGGTGATTGCCGCCTGTGTTGCGGCGCGGGCTGATCAGTTTATCCGCGACTTGCCTGAGGGGTACCATACCCAACTGGGCGAGCGGGGCGTGCGCCTGTCTGGCGGTCAGAAGCAGCGTATTGCGATAGCGCGGGCCATTTTGGCGGATCGCCCAATTTTATTACTGGACGAAGCCACCAGTGCGCTGGACGCGGCCAGTGAACATGCGGTCAAACTGGCGTTGCAGGAGTTGATGCAGCAAAAAACCACGCTGATTATCGCCCATCGGCTCAGCACGGTATTAAATGCTGACCGGATCCTGGTGCTGGATCAGGGCAGGCTGCTGGCCAGTGGCAGCCATAGCGAACTGGTGGCGACCTGTCCGCTTTATCGCGAGCTGGCCGAGTTGCAGTTATTGGCCTGATCGGTTTTACTTAGTATCCGATCCCCAATAATGATAACGATAACGGAGTAACCCATGCTGCGAATAAGCCAAGTCCTGCTGATCCTGCTATTGAGCCTGTTTAGCTTCTCACTACAGGCTGAGCAACCTACATTACATCCAAAACTTGAACCCTTCAGACCCTATCTGGATACCTACTGGCAGGGTGATCTGACACAAAGTGGCGCCGCCGAAAAAATGATTGACCGCTCACATTGGCAACGGGCTTTAAACGGCAATGCGATAAAAACGGTGCACTCAATTAATGATGGCGTCTATGGCGGCGAGTCGATTATTTATTGGGATGAAGCCAAACAAAGTATTAATTACTACTATTTTACGACGGCCGGTTTTTATACCCACGGCAGTATGACGTTTGAAGATAATAATCAGCGGATCATCGCGCGCGAGGCAGTCGAAAATAATGCCAACGGCATTACGATGGTGGAGTCGGTCAGTACCCTGAGTGCCGATACCTTAACCGTAAATTCGCGTTATCTGCAAAACGGCGAATGGGTAACAGGACACAGCGCCAGCTATCGCCGGGTGGCGCCATTTGAGGTTAAATTCAAATAATCTGGATAAAAATCGGGCAGTTAGCGGTGTCGGGCTTGCACTGCTGGCGGTTTAGGGTACAGTGGATATATTTACAGTCTGACAGCTGAAACTGGATCTTCTATGCTGTCTGCCTGCTGTTAACTGTCGCCTGTGAAAAGGAATCTTGATGCTGACGCCCGGTTTTATTGTTGCGCATAGCCACCGCCTCGAAGATCTGACCGCCCTAACTGTCGAATTGCTGGATCGCTATCCACTGCCACCGCTGGAGCAGGAAGTGCTGTTGGTGCAATCCAATGGTATAGCGCAGTGGTTAAAGCAAGCGCTGGCACGGCAGACCGGTATTGCGACTATGCTGGAAGTCAGTTTGCCGGCGCGTCTGGTATGGCGGCTTTATCGCAGTGTGCTGGGCCCGGATATTCCGAAACACTCCCCCTTTGATAAGCAGCGGCTCCGCTGGCGTATTCTCCGGCTATTGCCGGCACTGGTCGCTGCGGATCCAGACTTTAAGGCGCTGGCGCATTATATCGCGCCGGCAGATAAGGCCGCTGCTCACCAGCTGCAGTCTGCCACCGACGCGCAGCAAAGCAGTCAGGTCGTGCCTGATCAGCGCAAATTATTTCAATTAAGCGACAAGCTGGCCGATCTGTTTGACCAGTATCAGGTGTATCGCGCGGACTGGCTGGATAGTTGGGGCCGTGGTGAGCTGGTGCTGGCCCACTCGGGGCAGAATATCCCCTTGCCCGACGAGCAGCGCTGGCAGGCAAAACTGTGGCAGGCTCTGGTGCAGGATATTGGTGCCGAGCAAATTTGTAGCAACAGGGCGGCACTGCATCAGCGCTTTTTAAGTGCTGCGGCCAGCCTGACGGCGCAGCAGCGCCCCGACGGCGTGCCACCGCGGATTGTGGTATTCGGTATTTCCTCATTACCCCGGCAAACGCTGGAAGTGCTGCACGCCCTGAAAGGACTATGTCAGATCGTGCTCTGCGTCCATAACCCCTGTCAGTATCATTGGGCCGATATTATTGCCGGCCGCGATCTGCTGCGCCAGTATGCTAAGCCGAGATTTCGCAGCAAAAACCAAAGCTCCGGCTCGCTGCTGCTGTCAGAGCTGCATCAGTATGCGCCGCCGTTACTGGCGTCCTGGGGCAAACAGGGGCGGGATTATATCCGGCTGCTGGATGAATTTGATGAAACGGCAGCCAAAGCGGCTGCCTTTACCAATTTACGGTTTGATCTGTTTGATGAGGCAGAGCCAACGCATTTATTAGGCCGCCTGCAACACGATATTCTGCACCTCAGGCCCAATCAGGAAAGTCAGCAATATTGGCCAGCGCCGGATCCGCGAACGGATAAATCGATAGTATTTCAGCGATGTCACAGTGCTTTGCGGGAAGTGGAAGTGTTACATGACCATTTGCTGGCGGCCTTTGATGCCGATCCCAGCTTACAACCGCGCGATATTATGGTGATGGTGCCTGACATCAACAGCTATGCGCCCTATATTGCTGCCGTGTTTGGCCGGCTGGCGGCGGATGATCCGCGTTATATCCCCTATACGCTGGCCGATCAGGGCCAGCGCCAGCGCAACCCGCTATTGCAGGCGCTGGAGCTGATACTACAGGCGCCAACGCAGCGCTTTAGTCACAGTGAACTGTTTGACTTACTGCAGGTTCCGGCACTGCGGCGTCGTTTTGTTCTGAGCGAGCAGCAGGTCAGTCAACTACAACAGTGGGCCGCTGCCGCAGGGGCACGCTGGGGTCTGGATGCCACCCAGCGTCAGGGGCTGGGGTTAAGTTATAGCTGGCAGCAAAACAGCTGGCAGTTTGCGCTGAACCGCTTGCTTTATGGTTATGCTGCCGGCGCCACGGCCGCATCCTGGCAAGATATCGCCGCTTATGCTGAGGTGTCTGCACTGGAAGCGCAAGCGATAGGGGCGCTGGCAGCACTGGTGGAAACCTTACAGCACTGCTGGCAGCAGCTGCAGGTTGAGCGCAGCCCGGCCAATTGGCATCAACTGCTGAGTAACCTGTTAGATCAACTGTTTACAGCAGACAATGAGCAGGAAATGTTACTGCTGACCAGGTTACGCGATACGCTGGATGGCTGGTTGCAAAGCACCCAGGAGGCACAGTTCACGGCGGTTTTACCTGTTAGTATCGTCGCGGAGCTGTGGCTTGCCAGTGTCGACGAGCCCAACCTGCAGCAGCGGTTTATGGCCGGAAGTGTGAACTTCGCCACGCTGATGCCAATGCGGGCCATTCCGTTTCAGCGTATTTGTCTGCTGGGGATGAATGAGAGTGATTACCCGCGGCAAAGCCCGAAAACCGACTTTGATCTTATGCGCCTGCATTACCGGCCCGGCGATCGCTCGCGTCGTGAAGATGACCGCTATCTGTTTTTAGAAGCCTTGTTATCGGCCAGACAACAATTCTATATCAGCTGGGTTGGCGCCAGCGCCCAGGATAACAGTGAACTGCCGCCTTCGGTACTGGTCGGCCAGCTACAGGACCAACTGAATGCACTTTGGCCAGCGCCAGCGGGCACCCCGACACTGGCCGCACGCCTGACCACCGCTCATAAGCTGCAACCTTTTGCGCCGGCATACTTTACTGCCGAGCCAGACTCACCTTACTTTAGCTACGCCAAAGAATGGCTTAGCATTCATCAGGATAGCGAAAAATCCTCAGGTGAACGCGTAACCAAGTTGCCGGGTGTTGCGGTACGCGTTACCGGTGGCGAGGCTGAACCTTTGGCACCATTTCAGGCCGAAGCGCCCTTTAGCTTATTGGATTTACAGCTACTGTTAAAAGAGCCAGCGCAGTTATTGGCGCGGCGCCGCTTAGGGGTTTACCTGCAGAGTACGCCTGAGGCCTTGCCGGATGTTGAGCCCTTTGCTTTGAACGGACTGGCGGTGTGGCAGGTAAAACACCAGCTACTGACAGCATTGCTGGCAGAGCAGCCGCAAAATGATGAACAAGCTTTAGCACTGATGCGGCAGCAGCAACAACGTCTAAAGCAAGCCGGTGACTTACCCTATGGTGCAGCAGCCGGGCCGGATCTGGCCCGCACCGAGCAAACCGTGTTGGCGTTATATCAGGCACGGTCTGCGCTGGTGCAGCAAAGTGCGCCGCTCGCGGCCAAGACTTATCAGCTGCAACTGGGTGATGTGTTGCTGGAGGCGGAGCTCAATACGCTCTATGCCTCGCCAGAGGCGATGCTGCAACTGGAGCTGACCGCCAGTAAGGTGGTCGAAGTCAAACCGCGCAGTGTCAGTTATCAGTGGCGTAATTTGGTTACAGGGTATCTGAAACATCTGGTCGCCTGCACGGTCCTGGCGCAGGCACCCAGCACGGTGATCCTGGGCGCCGATGGTTTTCTGACTCTGGCGCCGCTAAGCGCGTCGCAAGCCAGAGCAGAACTAGAGCAACTTGCAGCTTGGTTACAACAGGCGCTGTGTCAGCCATTACCGCTGGCACTAGAGCTGGCGGCTGATTGGTATAAAGCCGAGCAGAAGCAGGAAGAGTACAGTCTGTCGAAACTTGCCGGCCGTTATCACGGTAACGCGTATCAGTCAGGGGTGCGGGCCGATACGCCTTATCTGGCGCGCTATTACCCGCAGGCACAGCAATTGTTGGATGCCGGCTTTAGTGAATGGGTGGCGTGTTACCGGCCGTTCTTCCAACAGCTGCAGGCAGCAACAGCACAACCGCTTAGTGCCCTGGTGGCATCGTTAGGCGCTTTAGATCTGAATTCCGCGGTTATAACAGCGGAGGCGCAGCCATGATTCAGGCGCAGCATGAGTCATTAGCAATCACGAGCCAGGAGCAGCCATGAGCCAAGAATTAACCAGCCCGCTGCAATTGCCGCTGCACGGCAGTGTATTGATTGAAGCCAGTGCTGGTACCGGTAAAACCTATACCATAGCAGCGCTGTATTTACGTTTTATTCTGGCGCATCTGCCGAGGCTGACAGCGGCAGCTAGTCGCAGCACACCGCTATTGCCGGCGGATATTCTGGTGGTGACCTTTACCAAGGCGGCAACGGCCGAGCTAAAGGATCGGATCCGTCAGCGTTTAGTGGAGGCGGCGGCGGTGTTTCGTGACGCTTCAGCCAGCGCCGATGCGGTGTTGCAGGCACTAAAAGCCGATTTTGCCCCGCAGCATTGGCCGGAATGTGCCTATGCGCTGCAAATGGCCAGCGAAGCCATGGATGAGGCCAGTGTAAAAACCATCCATAGCTGGTGCCAGCAGGTGCTGCGCGAACATGCGTTTAATAGCGGCAGTTTGTTTCAACAGGAGTTGTTGACTGATCTTAGCGCTCTGCAATTAGAAGCGGTAAGAGACTTCTGGCGTAGCTCTTGCTATCCGCTACCTGAAGCACAGCTGCAGCAGATCCAGGCTTTATACCGTACACCGGAAGCCTTACTGGATGATCTACGGCCGCTATGGGCACAGGCCAGTGCCAGTTCTGAGCCGGTACAATTAGCTGAACTGCTGTTGGCGGCTGAGCAAGCTTATCAGCAGCGGCTAAGTAGCGCCTTTTACTACTGGCAACAGGCGTTACCGGCCTGGCTGGATTGGATTGCCGCGGCCGAAGCGGCCGGCAGCTTTAGTAAACCCAGAACCTATAATCTGAAAAAAGCCCGCCAGGATTTTGCCCCCTTGCTGGATTGGACGGCCTTACCTGTTGCTGAGGCCGTAACGCAGTTACCTGAACTAAAAACCTCTTTTGTCGATAATTATGGCAAGCAGTTTTACCAGCATTATCAGGGTGAGCCGCTGGCGGCGGATTGGCCGGCGGCCTTACTGGATCTGGTTGCGCTACTCTCCGAGGGGCCGGTGCTGCGGCCATTACTGTTACCAAAGGCGGTAACTTGGTGTAAGGCCCGGCTGGAGCAACAACTGCAGCAGCAAGCCAAAATGGGCTTTGATGACATTATCCAGCAATGCCGGCGTGCATTGGAGGGTGATGCCGGGCCGGCACTGGCCGCTATTTTACGCCAGCAGTACCCGGTGGCGATGATTGACGAGTTTCAGGATACCGATCCGGCGCAGTACGCCATTTTCAATGTGGTATACCAGCTGGCCAGCAATGCAGCGGCACAGGCAGTCTATTTGATTGGCGATCCGAAGCAGGCGATTTATGCCTTTCGTGGCGGCGATATTTTCACCTATCTGCAAGCCCGCCGCGATACCGTAGGGCGCCACTATACGCTGACCACCAATTTCCGCTCCAGTAAGCAGATGGTGGCGGCCGTTAATGCGTTGTTTCGACCGGCCGAGCAAAGCGCCGCCAGGCAGGCATTTTTATTCGCGGACAGCAGCGGCAACCCGTTGCCCTTTACTGAAGTTAACGCCAGGGGCGTTAAAGCTGAGCTGGTGATTGACGGTCAACCGGCCACGGCTGCCTTAACCCTGTGGACTGCCAGCGCCGGCAGTTTCGACGAGGGTGCGGACGATAGCAAAGCACTGAGTAAAACCCTGTACCGGGAGCAGTTGGCGGGCCGGGTTGCTGACTATATTGGTGCTTTGCTGGGCAGTGCGGCCGCCGGGCGCACGGGTTTTATGCTGCGGCACGAGGCTGCGACAGCGACGACCTTACAACCGCTGCAAAGTAAAGATATTGCGATTTTGGTCAGTACCCATCAGGAAGGGCATTTGATCCAGCAGCAGCTGCGTGAGCGCGGTATGGCCAGCGTGTATTTATCGGATCGTAATTCCGTGTTCGACAGTGAAGTGGCCGGCGATCTGTATTTGCTGTTGCAGGCCTGTGCCGAGCCGGCCAATCAGCAGGCGCTGCTAAACGCGCTCTATACGCCGCTGGTGGCCTTGCCGCTGGCGCAGTTGGATGCGCTAAGGCATGACGATAGGCTTTGGCAGCAGTATCAGGAATGGTTTTATCAGTTTAGCCATTGCTGGCAGCAGCGCGGCGTGTTAGCGCTGATCCGCCAGTTAGTGCAGCAGTTTCAGGTGGCAGAGCGGGTGTTAGCTGACGCCGGTGGCGAGCGCTATCTGACCGATTTACTGCACCTGGCCGAGCTGTTGCAGCAAGCCAGTGTCAAACTGGATGGTGTGCATGCGTTGCTGCGCTATTTCTATCAGCATCTGTACCAGCAGGAAGCCATTGCCCAGCCTGCCGATGATCAGATAGTGCGGCTGGAAAGTGATGCTGAGCTGATCCAAATTGTCACCATCCATAAATCGAAAGGGCTGGAGTATCCACTGGTATTCTTGCCCTTTATCAGCCTGTGCCGTCCGGTAAGTCATGATGACCGGCTGGTAAGCTTTCATAATGAAGCCGGTGAACTGGTGCAAAGCCTGACGCCCGGCAAGCTTGAGCTGGCAACCGCCGATCAGGAGCGGCTGGGCGAAGATATCCGCAAGCTCTATGTGGCAGTGACCCGGGCCAAATATGCGACCTGGCTTAGTTTAAGTCCGGTAGGTGATTGGCAGCGCTCAGCGCTGGCCTATCTGCTGGGCTGTGATCAGGCGACAGAGCCGCTGCAGCTGCTACAGCAAGCCGAGGCGCTGTGGCCTGCTAATGCCAATGACATTCAGGTGGTTGCCTTGCCTGCTTTTAGCACACCGCAGCATTTGCCGCCGGTGCTTAGTGGCTCAGCCTCACAGTTTGCTGCGCGGCAACGCAATACCGCGCAGCCTTTTCAGCCCTGGTGGATCGCCAGTTATTCGGCGTTAACCTATGGTGCTGCCAGTCAGGGCGATACCGCGTTGGAGCATAACCTGTTGGAAGAACAGGCCAGTGCGCTGCTTGCAGAAGCTATGCCGAATGCCTCCCCGGGAGCCTTGGCTGCAGACAGTACAGCGCAGTTTGCCGCTGTAGCGCAGTCCTTGCCAGCAACGCCAGACTTAGTCAGTTTGCATGACTTTCCACGCGGAGCCGGGCCAGGGACCTTGCTGCATAACTTGTTGCAGGATGCGGCCGAGCACGGCTTCGCCGCAGTGGCAGCCGATCCTGAGCTGTGTCAAAGCCTGGTTGCCCGGCGCTGCCGCCACGGCAGCTGGGCGCAGCGAACTGAGTTATTAAGTCGTTGGTTACATGGCTATCTGCAGCTGAGTTTTCCGTTACCAGGTGGTGGGCAGGTAGCACTTAATGCCTTGCGCAGCTATCGGGCTGAGCCTGAGTTCTGGTTTGCCGTGCAGGGGGTCAGTACCCGGCAACTGGATAAGCAGGTTAGCGCCGCTGTACTGGGCGGTGCCGCCAGACCTGAGCTTAGCCGCAACTACTTAAATGGCATGTTAAAAGGCTTTATCGACTTGCTGTTTGAACATCAGGGTAAGTACTACGTGCTGGATTACAAATCAAACTATCTGGGACCGGATGATGCGGCTTATCACCCGGCAGCGATGCAACAGAAAATCTTACAAAGCCGCTATGAGCTGCAATATGTGCTTTATAGCCTGGCACTGCATAAGCTTTTAAAAGCCCGCTTAAAAGACGCTTACAGCTATCAGCAGCATGTCGGCGGCGTGGTGTATCTGTTTTTGCGTGGCCAGCAAGCCAGCAGCCGGGGTGCCTTTATCGATCGGGTACCGGAGTCGTTGATCCTAAGTTTAGAGCAATACTTTCTGCAACAAGAGCCACAGTCTGCTGTGGAGGTCGCCGATGCTGATTAGTGCAGTGCTACCTGAGGTATTACAACGGCTACAGGATCGTCAGGCGATGCTGGCGCTACTGGCCGCCTATCAGCGCCAGCAGTTGTTAAGTCAACTTGACCTGGCCTTTGCCCGCTTTCTGGCGCAAAACGCACCAACAGTACAACCCCTGAGTTTGCTGCTTGCGGCCTTACTGTCACGACAGGTTGGCCGCGGCCATGTCTGTTTGCCACTGGCGGATTTACTGGCCGATGCACCACAGCTGCTCAATTACCAGAGTGCGCAGTTAAGCCCTGAGGCGTTAAGTCAGCAGGATGGCAGTCTGTTACCGGATCCGGCACTGATACTGGCGTCATATAGTCTGGAAGAGCTGGAGGCCTGCCTGGCACAGTGTGATACGGTGTTTACTGTAACACCGGCCAACGCTGAGTCGATTGCCAGCGCAGCGCCGGGACGGCCGCTGGTATTAGATCAACAGATACTCTATTTCGCCCGTTATTGGTCAGCAGAGCAGCAGATCGCTGCCGACTTGCGCGCTTTGATGCAAGCGGTAGCCCTGCCGGCAGAGCCGGCGCAGCTAAAACTTTATCTGGATCAGCTGTTTGGAGCTGAGTCGTTAGCAGCCAGCGCTGGCGATGCCTTCGCTCAGATCAATTGGCAAAAGCTGGCCTGTGCCAACAGCCTGCGTAGCCGTTTTAGTGTGATCACCGGCGGGCCGGGTACCGGTAAAACCTATACCCTGGTGCGCTTACTGGCGCTGTTACAGCGTTTGTCGGCCACGCCACTGACCATCAAGCTGGCGGCGCCCACCGGTAAAGCCGCGGCGCGGATGAAAGAGGCGATTACCCAGGCGATGCAAAGCTTACAGGCGCTGGCAGCGGACTGGCAGAGCGCGGTTGCCGCGATCCGCGCCGACAGCGCGACCCTGCATAAACTGTTGGGGGTACAAGCCGGCAGCCGGCAATTTAAGCATCAGCGCAGTAAACCGCTGGCGCTTGATGTGTTGATTGTCGATGAAGCCAGTATGATTGATATTGAGCTGATGCAGGCGCTGCTCGCGGCACTGCCGGCGGATGGCCGCCTGATTTTATTAGGCGATAAGGATCAGCTGGCCTCAGTGGAAGCCGGCGCTATTTTAGGACAGCTTTGTCAGGATGCCGAGCAGGGTGGCTATAGTGCAGAAACTATGGCTTATCTACAGCAATTCAGCGCCGCACCGATACCGGCGCAGCTGGCAACCAGCACGCCGCGGCAACGGCTACAACAGGTGGTGATGTTGCGGGTTAGCCGGCGTTTTGATCAACACAGTGGTATTGGTGCCCTGGCCCGCGCGGTCAATCAGGGTGAGCAGGCGCAGGTCGATTATCTGCTGTCAGGTCAGGCGGGCTATCAGGATCTGCAGTTATTAGCCGGAGAGCCGGAACAAGATCCGCTGCAACAACTGGCAGCCTTGTGCCGCCGTGGCTTTGCCGCCTACTGGCAGCAGCTAGCGGCCAAACCCGAAGCGGGTGCCGAGGCGGCTGCTATTGAGCAATGGGCGCGGGCGGTGCTTAACAGCTACCAGCAATTTCAGCTATTAACGGCCGTACGTGATGGCCCCTTTGGCGTTGCTGGTTTAAATCAGCTGGTGCAACAGGCCTTGCCACAACTGCCGGCCAGTCGCAATCTGCAGCAGGATAGCTGGTATGAAGGGCGGCCGGTAATGGTCAGCAGTAATGACTATAATCTGAATTTGCGTAACGGTGACATCGGCATTGTCCTGATATCACCGCAGGATCAGCAAAAACGCGTGGTCTTTATTGATGCCGATAACCAGTTAAGGTGGATCTTACCCAGCCGCCTGGGCGCTGTTGAAACCGTCTTTGCAATGACAGTGCATAAGTCGCAGGGCTCAGAGTTCAGTCATACGGTGCTGGTGTTGCCGGAGCGGGATAACCCGGTGCTCTGCCGCGAGCTGCTGTATACCGGTATTACCCGGGCGGCAAAGCAACTGACTCTGGTGGTGCCAGACTATCAGGTGCTGAAACAGGCGGTGCAAAGACGCACCTTACGGGCCGGGCGCTTGCCCTTAGATGAATAGAACCATTAGCAAAGGATACTACTATGGTGTTTCGGATCGGTATTTTGACAGCTTTACTGCTATTACTGAGTGGCTGTGCTCAACAGCTTCAATCACAGCAGGGTGCGGCAGCTGCGATGTCTGCTTCGCCTCCAATGACTGCTGCTCCCCCAATGTCTGCCGCGCAGAGAGCGCAACAAGATGCGGCGGACCAGCACTATCAGCTGTTGCTCTCAGAGGTGCAGCAAGCACCAGAGCCAAGGCGACTGGCCAGTTTGCGGCAGGCCTATACCAAAACCTCAGCTTACCGGCCATACAGTATGGTGGAGCGGGCACTGTCCAGCCTGATGTTTGAAGCCATCGCCAAAAAAGACTGGCAGCAGTGTCTGAGTCATACTACCAAACTATTAGCGGAGCAGTTTATCAGCCTAAACGGCCATTATGGTGCTATGGTCTGTCAGTTTGAGTCGGGCAATACCGAGCAGGGCGAGTATCATCAGGAAGTGTTAGACGGTCTGATGGCCGCGATCTGGCAAAGTGGTGATGGTAAAACACCGGAAACCGCATTTTTCTGTACCAGTACCACTGAGCTCTATACCTTTATCAATCTGCATGGTTTTAATGCTAAGGCTCAGGCGCTGGTGTGGCATCAGGAGCAACCCTTTGATTTGATGACCATCATTAATCCACGCGATGAGCATGAGTTTAACTGGTATTTTAATATCAGTGCCCAGATGGCGCGTGGTATCGTTGAATAAAATCGCTGAGTCAAATTGCTGAGTAATGGCCCTGATGCAAGAACGTAATCTGCGCAATTTCTATATCCCGGAAGAACAGTCGATCTATCTGCTGAACGCCAATGACGCGAAAAAGCTGAAAGATTGGGTAGCGCTCTGTATCAGCAAGTTGCAACAACTGGGATACCGGGATATCCATTTGCTCGGTAAAGGTGCTTACGGTTTTGCCTTTGCCGGCTTTGGCATTAACGACGAATGCTATGTGTTTAAGTTCTCGCGCATCAATCTGCCGCAGCATATTCAGGAACGGCTTGCCGATGAAGCCTATATGTTGTCGCAGGTACAACATCCGGCGGTGCCGCGTTATATCACCTATCAGGTGGTGCGCAAGCAGGGCATTCTGATGATGGATCGGGCGCCGGGTATCGATTTAGAGCAATACAGCCTGCAGCATGGCCGCCTGCCGGTGCGTTTGCTGGTGGATCTGGCGGCACAACTGGCTGAGTTGCTGCAATATCTGCGTAGTATCGAAAAAGACGGCGCACCAGCGCCGATAGTCCATGGCGATATTAAGCCGTCCAATCTGGTGTTTGAGGAGCAAAGCGGCCACCTGAGCCTGATTGACTGGGGCTCCTCGGTGTTTGCTCAGTTGGATCACGAGGGGCATTATCTGTCGAATAATGTGATGCAGCTGATGTCAGCCGATCTGCAACACTCCAATGCCCGGATGGGCGATGTCTACTTTATTGGCCCGGAACAGCGCAGCGGGCAGTTATCCAGCCCACGCTTTGACGAGCAGGGCGTCGCCAGTACCCTCTATGCGCTGGCCTCGGGGCAGGCCTGCCGTTTCGGCCGCAAAGCTATTCCTGCACGTAGTCTGGGTTTGCCGCTGGAGTTTGCCACCATGCTTGATAGTATGCTGGCCGATGATCTGACATTACGCCAGCAGGCCGGTGATTATTTTATCAAGCAGATGCCGCGCTTAAAGCAGTTGGTATTACCGGAACTGCCGCTGTTTGATGACAGCCCCGTATTGCCGGTTTGGGTGAGCCCACAGCGGCGTGAGCTGGATACCGTGGTGTACTCGTCGCGCAAATCCTTTTTACGCGAGCATAACGAAGAGCTGGATATCGCCTACGTCGATGATGTGCAGCTGGAACGCTATTACAAAAACTATCTGGAAGGGATGGGCGAAACCGAAAAAGCCTTTATCGCTGCCGTGAGCCGGCTCGGGCGCTATCCGGTAGTAGGCGGTTTAGCCATCCACTGGCAGGCCGGCGGCATCTATATCGACAGTAGTCTGAATTTATATGATCAAAGCCTGAGTCAGGCCTTCGCGCTGGCGGTCAATAACGTGGTGACGCTGGCCCGCGCTATTGGCAAGGTCGGGATCTTTAAAGCCTGTTTATTTAATGCCCGCAATACTATTCATATTAGCCGCGCATCGGAAGCTGAGCCCTTTGTGGCGCCAGCAGAGAGTCGAATTCCGTATCAGCTGGCGCCGGTACTCAGTGCAGAAGAGGCCAGTAAGCAGCATTCTTACTTTGAAGATGGCAAGGATCCGGATGAGCAACTGGTATTACCCGATGCCATTATGGACGATATCGCGCGGCTTAACCTGATCCGGCATACCGGTTGTATTATCTTTGAGGTCACGCCGTTATATATGAAGATCCACAGCTACTACCGCCTGCTGGATCCGGCGGCTGAACCAGAATTTAACCGGCTACTGCAGAGTATTCTCAGTAAGGTCGGTTTAATCAGTGGTGACGGAGTTGGGGGCTTTATGAAGCTGCCATATAAAGACACCCGCAAGTTCAGTCATCAGAGTCAGGCACCACAGCTGTTGTATCCCGCCAATCCGTTACAGTTTAACGCCGCGAGCGGCCCTTGCTGAAATAAGCAGCAATTAACGCTGTTTAGTGTACTGACTGCGCCTGGCCGCCAGCGCGACGCGCTAAAAAAGGTTTAAATTAGTGCTTAAAACAAGTAATGTACTGCTTTTGACCCTAACTCACTTTACGAACGAAGATGTCGAGCGAAAAACACGCACTCTATGCTGAATTGCTGCAGCAGGCTAAGGCTTTGCTGCAGGAAGAAACCGATGTGATTGCCAATATGGCCAATTTCAGTGCTTTATTATTTCAAAGCCTGCCTGATTTAAACTGGGCAGGCTTTTATATTATGCGCCAGGGCGAACTGGTACTGGGGCCTTTCCAGGGTAAGGTGGCGTGTGTGCGGATCCCGGTGGGCAAGGGCGTCTGTGGCACCTGTGTTGCAACAGGTGAAATCCAACGCGTTGCCGATGTGCATGAATTCCCGGGTCATATCGCCTGTGATGCTGCCAGTAATTCAGAGATTGTGTTACCGGTAAGGCAAGGTGGCAACATTATTGCGGTACTGGATATCGACAGTCCGTCACTGAACCGCTTTGACGACGTCGATCAGCAAGGCCTGGCTGCCTTGGTTGCTGCGTTTGAACAAGTCTTGGTTGCTGCCTGATGAAAGACTTGCTCTCGGTACAGGATTACCTGCTGCAGGTGGAAGAAGTCGGTGACTGGGACGGCGAAGAAGAGCTGGTTGCCGATAAGTTTAATGCCATAGTGCATAGTGTATGGGATGCCTTGCCTGACAGCCTGAGTATTACCCAAATCCAGCAATTGATGCCACAATTGTGGGAACAGCTGCGCGGCGATACGGTATTACTGGACGCTGACGAAGACGAACTGATTGATTGGGCGCTGTCCTATATCCAACAACAAATAGAAGAAGGCATGGCTGATGACGAGCCTGCTGCTGACGAAGAAGAGTGAATGCTGCATGACCATTGCAACCCCCGTAACGGCTGAAACCCCGGAACAAGCAACAACCCTGGAACAAGTAACAACCGAGCAACAAGCTGTTCCGACATCAGAAAAACCTGCTAATGTTAAAGATGTACTGGCATTTCTATGTCAGAGCTTTCCGAAATGCTTTATTAGCAGCGGACCTTTACAGCCATTAAAAGTCGGTATCTTTCAGGACTTGGCCGCCCGCTTAGGTGAGAACGCGACGGTGAGTAAAACCCAGCTGCGCCAGGCGCTGCGCGTTTACACGTCCAGTTGGCGTTACCTGGAGGCGACTAAAGAAGGCGTAAACCGGATTGATTTGGAAGGCCAACCGGCCGAGCTGATTGACGCCCAACAGGCAGAGCATGCGGCAAAATTATTGGCGGAAAGTAAACAAAAAGCCGCTGAGAAACGTAAGGTAAAACAGCAGGAGCAACGGGCACAGCAAACTGCTAAGCCTCAGGCTGACAGAGCAGCTGCGAAAGACAAAGTGGCAAGACCGGTACAAAAAACCGCGAACAAAAATCCAAAAGCAGCCTCTAATGCTGCACAGCGGTCGGCAAAACCAGCCCGTGCAGCAGAAAAGCCTGCAGTGGTACAGCCAGTAGTACAACTAACAGCCTTGGTTGCTGAACAGCTGAAAGTGGGCGCAGCGGTGCTGGTTAAACTTGGTTCAAGCCCAATGCCGGCGACGGTAACCGAAGTCAATTTGCCTGATGTGACAGTGCAGTTGAGTTCAGGCATGGTCATCAAAACCCGTCAGGATAGCCTGTATCAGGCCTGACGTAAAACGAGAGAGTTATGAAGAAATTTTCCCTGATAGCGGTTGGATTATTTTTAGCTTTAGGTGTAGCAGCGGAGTCAGTGAGTCCGCCGGATATCAATGCCTTGCCGGTGATCAGTCAGTCACCGCAGCATGCCACGGCAAGTAAGCGTGTCGCAGCCACCTTTACCCGCGCTCACTATATTCCGGTACAGTTAAATGATGAGCTGTCAGGGCGAATTTTCGACCTCTATCTGAAAAACCTCGATTTTTTCCGCAATCATCTGCTGGCCAGTGATGTGGCTCAGTTTGAGCAATATCGTAATCAGTTTGACGATGCGATTAACCGCGGCAATCTGAGTTTCGCTTTTGATATGTTTAATCTGGCGCAGCGTCGCCGTTTTGAACGCTTTGACTTTGCCATTGCCCAGTTGGCGCAGGAGCATGACTTTGAAGCCGATGACTATTATGTCTACGATCGTGAAGATGCGGCCTGGCCGGTCGATACTGCCGAGCTGGATGAGTTATGGCGACAGAGAGTCAAGTTTGACCTGTTGAATCTGAAGCTGACTGGCAAAAAGCTGGATGAAGCGAAAGAGATCTTGGAAAAGCGTTACCGCAATACCCAAAAACGCTTAATGCAAACCAATAGCGAAGACGTGTTCCAGCTGGTGATGAATTCGTTCGGCCGGGCAGTGGAAGCGCACACCTCTTATCTGTCGCCGCGCAATGCAGAGCGCTTCCAGCAGGATATGAATCTGCAATTGGAAGGTATTGGTGCCGTGCTGCGTGCTGAAGAAGACTATACCGTAATCCAGAGTCTGGTACCCGGTGGTCCGGCAGACTTAACCCAGCGTCTAAAGCCGAAGGATCGAATTATTGGTGTGGCGCAGGATAACAAAGACTTCGTAGACGTGGTGGGCTGGCGCCTGGATGACGTGGTGGATTTAATTAAAGGTCCCAAAGGCAGCCGGGTGCGGTTACAGGTGTTAGGTGGCAGTGATCTGAATAATCAAACACAGATCGTTGAGATTGTGCGCGACAAGATCCGACTGGAAGATCGGGCTGCAAAATTTGAAGTGTTACAGCCGAAGCTGGGCGAGTTACAAAGCAAGGTAGGTGTTATTACCATTCCGGGCTTTTACAATAACCTGTCTGAAGATGTGAAAAAGTTGCTGACCGAAGCCAATGAACAGAAAGTCGAGGCACTGATTGTTGATTTGCGTGGTAACGGTGGCGGCTCACTGCAGGAAGCGACGCTACTGACCGGCCTCTTTATTGAACGCGGTCCGGTGGTACAAATCCGTTACGGTGATGGCAAAATTGACTTAAATGGCGATCGCGATGGCATTTCTTACTATGATGGTCCGCTAACGGTATTGGTTGACCGGTACAGTGCTTCAGCGTCTGAGATCTTTGCCGCAGCGATGCAGGACTATGGTCGGGCCCTGGTGATTGGTGAGCAAACCTTCGGTAAGGGTACAGTGCAGCAGCACCGTGGTATTGGCCGCATCTACGATATGTTTGAGCAGCCATTGGGTAGCGTGCAGTATACGATGGCCAAATTCTACCGCATTAACGGCGGCAGTACTCAGCACAAGGGTGTGATCCCCGATATCAGCTTCCCATCGGCGATTGATCCGGCGGAATGGGGTGAGAGCAAAGAAGATTATGCTTTACCCTGGGATGCCATAGCCCCGGCACAGTATAGTGCGCAGCAGGATATTCAGCAGTTGGTGCCAGCACTGGTGAAGAAACATCAGCGACGCATCGCCAATGAAGTGGAGTTCAGTTATCTGTTGGCGGATATTGCTGAGTATCAGCAACAGAAAGATGAAAAACGCATTTCGCTGAACAAAGCGGAGCGGATTGCCAAACGCGAAGCCGACGAAGCGCGAGCACTGCAGCGCACAAATGAGCGTCTGAAGCGCCTGGCCCTGCCTACCGTGAAGTCGGTAGATGATGCGCCGGAAGTACTGACCAAGCTGGATCCACTACTGGAAGAGGCCGCTTATATTACGTCTGACTGGTTGCAGTTAAACCGGCTGGCGAAGAAATAGCCAAAGCAAGAAAAGGCGGTTTTTACCGCCTTTTCTCAATAATAATACGTATTACAACAACATAATAATTATAAAGGTTAACTATGTCGGGAACTCGTCAATCCGTGCACGGCCTCTGGTCGAGCCGTCTGGCTTTTATTCTTGCAGCCACCGGAGCTGCAGTCGGTTTAGGTAATATCTGGAAATTCCCCTACATTATGGGACAAAACGGCGGCGGTGCCTTCGTATTGGTCTACCTGTTATGTATTTTTCTAATCGGTATTCCGGTGATGATGTCGGAAGTGCTGATTGGCCGGCGTGGCCGGCAAAGCCCCGGTTTATCGGTGAAAACCCTGGCACTGGAAGCCAATGCTAGTACCCGCTGGCAACTCGCCGGTTGGAGTGGCCTGGCGGCCAGCTACCTGATCCTGTCGTTCTATGCCGTGATCGCCGGTTGGGCGCTGTACTATGTGTACAAAACGGCCGTCGGCACCTTTGTTGATATGCCAGCCGCCGAAGTCGGCGCTGAATTTGGCCAGTTTATCAGTAATCCTTATTTATTAATGGGATTCTCCGCCGTCGTACTGGCACTGACGATCTATGTGGTTGGCCGCGGTGTGCATAAGGGGCTGGAAAAAGCCGTTAATTATCTGATGCCAGCGTTGTTTGTGCTGTTGTTATTGATGGCAATCTACTCTGCGTTAAACGGCGCCTTTGCCGAAGCGCTGGAGTTTATGTTTAAGCCGGACTTCTCCAAGCTGACTATGAATGGGGTACTGCTGGCGCTTGGGCATGCCTTTTTCAGTTTAAGTCTGGCCTCGGGGGCGATGATTATTTATGGTGCTTACCTACCTTCTAATGTGTCTATTGGTAAAACCACGCTATTAATCGCGCTCTGTGATACCGCTGTGGCTTTACTGGCCGGCTTAGCGATTTTTCCGCTGGTATTCGGTTATGGTTTAACCCCGGCCGAGGGCCCGGGTCTGATTTTTGTTACGCTACCCATTGCCTTCGGCGCTATGCCCTTTGGTACCTTTTTCGGCACACTGTTTTTTGTGATGTTAGTCTTTGCCGCCTTTACCTCAGCCATAGCAATGATTGAATCGACCGTTGCCTGGCTGGTTGAAACGAAAGGCTTAAAGCGTTACCAGGCAACACTGGGTACCGGTATATCTTTATGGTTGCTGGGTCTGGCGACGGTATTCTCATTTTCTGGTGCTGCCTGGGCGACGCTGGACTGGACTCTGCTCGGCAAACCCATTGCCAGTTTATTTGAACTGAAGGATTATCTGACTTCGGCAATTATGTTACCTATTGGTGGGCTCTTTATCGCGATCTTTACCGGTTGGGTGATGTCGGAGCGGGCAAGCCGTGAAGAGTTGGCGACCAGCAAGCTGGCGTATCAGTGCTGGCGCTTTGCTATCCGTTGGATCACGCCGGTTGCAGTGATTATTGTGTTTTTCAATCTGATTGGGGTGCTGGATATCTTCCGTGCCTTTAGCGGCAACTAACGGAGAAGCAGCAAATGGATAACACAACACAAAAAGCGCCAAGTTTGCTTGATGCATTGCTGCCGATGGTGGTGCTGATTGCCTTATTGGCAGCGTCAGTGCTTCTGTTTAAAGATGACTCGTCCTATGGCCCGAACCAGATTGCGCTCTTTATTGCGGCTGCGGTTGCCGTGGTGATTGGCCTGAAAAATGGCCATAGCTGGCAGTCGATTGAACAGGCCATGGTAAAGGGGATTTCGCTATCGCTGGCAGCGGTATTAATTCTGCTGGCTGTGGGCGCGT
The DNA here is from genome assembly GCF_025377695.1 of Alishewanella sp. BS5-314. Lineage (NCBI taxonomy): Bacteria > Pseudomonadati > Pseudomonadota > Gammaproteobacteria > Alteromonadales > Alteromonadaceae > Alishewanella > Alishewanella sp. BS5-314. The sequence goes on along the minus strand of NZ_JACEHJ010000002.1, from coordinate 968,869 downwards.
TGATTGGCACCTGGCTGTTGTCTGGTACTGTTCCTACGCTGATTTATTTCGGTTTACAGCTGCTTAGCCCGAGCTGGTTCTATGCCGCCAGCTGTATTCTGTGTGGTATTGTGGCCATGAGTATCGGCAGTAGCTGGACCACTGCCGCGACTATAGGTGTGGCGTTGATTGGTGTCGCGACCGGCCTTGGGCTATCGCCGGCTATTACCGCAGGTGCCATAGTGTCAGGCGCTTATTTTGGCGATAAAATTTCACCACTGAGTGAAACCACTAACCTGGCACCGGCCGTCGCGGGTGCCGATCTGTTCCAGCATATCCGGCACATGCTGTGGACCACCATTCCCAGCATAGTGCTGGCGTTGCTTGGCTTTGTGCTGATCGGTTTTAATACTACTGTCAGTGCTGATCTGGCGCATGTTGAGCAAATCAGTGCTGTGTTGCAGAGTCAGTTTAATATCAGTCTGTGGACACTGGTCCCGCTGGCGGTACTGCTGCTGATGGCGATGCGTAAGATACCGGCTTTTCCGACGGTCTTTATCGGCGCCTTACTCGGTGGTGTCTGGGCGCTATTTTTCCAGCAAGAGCTGATTAGCCGCCTAGCGGATGAGCAATTACCGGCACTGGTGGCGGTATTTAAGCTGGTATGGCAGACGCTGTTTGCCGGTTTTAGTATCAGTACCGGCAATGACGATATGGACAGGTTGCTCAGCGGTGGCGGTATGGCCAGTATGCTAAATACCATTTGGTTAATCTTCTCGGCTATGATGTTTGGCGCTGTGGTTGAGCATATTGGTTTACTGCGTAAGTTTGTCGAGTCGATTTTGACCTTTGCGCGCAGCACAGGGTCGTTAATTACCAGCACGATGGCAACTTCGCTGGCGACCAATATTTTAACCGCTGACCAGTATATGTCGATTGTGATGCCGGGTCGGATGTATAAAGAAGAGTATGAGCGCCGAGGTCTGGCGCCGGTTAATTTGTCGCGGGCACTGGAGGATGGCGGTACCATTACCAGCCCTTTAATCCCGTGGAATACCTGTGGTGCCTATATGCACGGCGTACTGAACGTTAACCCACTGGATTATCTGTTCTATGCCTTCTTTAACCTGATTAACCCGGTGCTGGCAGTGATCTATGCTTATCTCGGCATTAAGATCCTACGCTTAACGCCGCCAGAGTCGGTAGCCCCCATCTTAGCCGGTAAAAATAGCTAGCAAAAAAGCCTGAAGTGATTCAGGCTTTTTAACATCAGAACGCAGTAGAACTAGGAAATTATCGTATGAGCGATCTTCGTCAGCCAAAACGTTTAGCGGACTATCAGATCCCGGCCTTTGTGATTGAGCAAACCAGGTTGCGGATTGAGCTGCATCCGACCGCAACCCGGGTGCAGTCTGAGTTAGTATTCCGACGCCAGAGTGCAGGACCTTTGTGGTTAGATGGTCAGGCCTTAACCTTAATCAGTATCCAGCTGAATGGGCAGCCACTGCAGCAGACGGAGTATCAGCTGAATGACAAAGGACTGATGCTCACCGATCCGGGGGCAAGCGGTAGCCTGCAACTGGTTACTGAAATAAATCCTGAGCAGAATACTGCGCTTGAGGGTTTATATCTGGCAGAAGGGGTATATTGCACACAATGCGAAGCAGAGGGCTTTCGGCGGATCACCTATTACCCGGATCGCCCCGATGTACTGTCAGTATTTACCACTACGCTGGTCGCTGATACGGCGCAGCTGCCGTTTTTACTGTCGAACGGTAACAAGGTTGCAACCGAGCTGTTGGCCGATGGCCGTACAGCAGTGACCTGGCATGATCCCTTTGCCAAACCCAGTTATTTGTTTGCGCTGGTTGCCGGCGATTTTGATCGGCTGGCTGACCGTTTTACCACTGCCGGTGGTCGTGAGGTCGAGCTGGAGTTTTTTGTCGAGAAAGGTAAGGGCAGTCGTGCCGGTTTTGCGCTGTCATCACTGAAGCGGGCGATGCGTTGGGATGAGCAGCGTTTTGGTCTGGAGTATGATCTGGATCGCTATATGGTCGTCGCCGTTGATTTTTTTAATATGGGGGCGATGGAAAATAAAGGGCTGAATATTTTCAATAGCAAGTACGTACTGGCAGACGATGTTACTGCCACCGATCGCGATTACTTTAATATCGAATCTATTATCGGTCATGAATATTTCCATAACTGGACGGGGAACCGTGTTACTTGCCGCGATTGGTTTCAGCTGAGTTTAAAAGAGGGCTTAACCGTATTTCGCGATCAGGAATTTAGCGCCGATATGGCCTCTGCCACCCTGACCCGGATTGATGCGGTAAAGCTGATCCGTACTGCACAATTTGCCGAAGACGCCAGCCCGATGGCGCATCCGATCCGCCCGCCGCAAGTGCTGGAAATGAATAATTTCTACACGGTCACAGTGTATGATAAAGGCGCCGAGGTGATCCGGATGTTACAAACCTTGCTCGGACGCGACGGCTTTACTGCAGGCCATAGTCTGTATTTACAGCGCCATGATGGGCAGGCGGTAACCTGTGATGACTTTGTGCAGGCCATGCAGGATGCCACCGGTCAGGATCTGACGCAGTTCCGCCGCTGGTATAGTCAGTCCGGTACGCCGGAGTTAACCGTTGCCAGCCATTATGATCCGGACAAGCAGCAACTCAGACTGCAGCTGCGTCAACACACCGCTGCAACAGCTGATCAAATGTCCAAATTGCCGTTGGTGATCCCGGTAAAAATTGAGATCCTGCAACCTGCAACGGGCCGCTGCCAGCAACAACTATTGGTGTTAAGCGCCGAGTCGGGTGAATTTCTGTTTAATGATATTGCTGATAGCCCTTTAGTGGTCTGGCTGGAGGATTTTTCCGCGCCGGTTAAGCTACATTGCCAGTATACTGCCGAACAGTGGCTGAGCATTGCCGAGCTGGCCAGTAATGATTTTGCACGCTGGGATGCAATGCAGCAATACTGGAGTCAGTTGTTACAGCGAGCTATCGCTGCGGCTGAGCTACCAACGTTAAATCCGGCTTTGCTCGCTTTGTTTCGTCGTTGGTTGCAGCAGCCGCTTGCTGATCTGGCGTTAACGGCGGAACTGTTACAGCTGCCGGATTTTGATAGTCTGGCCGAGCAGTATCAGCAGATCCCGGTCGAGGCACTGGTGCAGGCGCTGGACAGCCTGCAGCAGCAACTGGCCACGGCGCTGTATGAGGATTGGTTAGGCTGTTACCAGCGATTAACTGTAACACCCTATGTCTATGAGCAAACTCAGGTTGGCTGCCGGGCGCTACGGAATCTGTGTTTAAGCTATCTGGTGCACGGTGCAGCAGGCGCTGCTTTAATGCAGCAACAATACCAGAGTGCTGACAATATGACCGATCGTCTGGCAGCTTTGCGTTGTGGCCAGTTAGTAGGGTTAGCTGAAACAGCGGCCTTGCTGGAGGATTTCGCGGCACGCTTTGCTGATGATGTGCAGGTATTGGACAAGTACTTTAATCTGGTCGTCAGCTCGCCCAAAGCGCAAGTTTTTGCTGCCATGGCGCAGTTAACCGAGCATCCGGCCTTTAGCTGGAAGAATCCAAACCGGGTCAGGGCCGTGTATGGCGCGTTTTCACAGCGTAATCCGGCGCAATTCCACCGGGCAGATGGTGAGGGTTACCGTCTGCTGGCCGATGTCGTAGGCCGGCTGGATCAGGTTAATCCGCAGCTGGCGGCACGCTTAATTACGCCGCTGTTATCCTGGCAGCGTTATGATCAGCAGCGGCAGCAGATTTTAATCGCTTTACTACAGCAATTGGCCAAGCGCAGTGATCTATCCGATGACCTGTATGAGAAGGTTAGTAGAAGCCTGGTATGAGTCGCAGCTATCTGTTTGGGGCATTTTTGTCAGTTGAAAAATGTCAGCGTTATTACCAGGGCCAGTCGCGCTACGTGCTGGTTACCGCGGACAGCGGCGAGCGGATCCAGCTCGCTTTCCGGCATTTTCAACCCTTTATCAGCGCCATTGGCATCCGTGGCCGTTTCCGGTTAACGGTAACGGACAATGGAGAATTTTTGCAACTGGAAAAAATTAATTAGAGTTTATACTTTAAACAAGAGATTAAAACATTGACTTGCATTATTAGCTGGTTTGACCTTTAATTTCATTAGCTTAGCTTTAGGTGTAGCTGGTCCGGCCTGCAAGGTTAAACTGTAAACCGTCGATACCAGCGTCTAATACCGCAATGCGGTTAAAAATTGAATAAAAATCAACAGATTTACATTTAGGCAAGCCTTGCTAACGCCGGTAAATGATGTAATTATTTTAATGAAAGGAACTGGTTTGAGCTCTGCTCAGCTACCAGCACAATAAATAAAAAAGCACATAACACTACCTGTCGGGACAGGGGGGGAGACAACAACATGAAGAAAAGGCCAATCCGCTTTGCAAAAAGTCCGTTGGCAGCCGGTATTGCCACCGCGCTGTTTACGCTGTCTTATGCACCGGCTCAGGCAGCCACTTTTAATTTCGGTGATGTAGAAGTGGTGTTTGACTCGACCTTCTCATACGGCGCCAGCTGGCGTACTGAGGAGCGTAATTGGGACACTATTGCCAAAGTTAATCATCCACGCTTTAACTGGACCGGTTACAACGCTGCGACTAACGTCATTTACCCTGCTTCTGATATCTGGGCTCAGCCAGGCGCCTATTCCAGCAACGGCGACGCCGGTAACCTGAATTTCGACCGTGGTGATATGTTTAGCAGCCTGTTTAAGGGCCTGCACGAGTTATCCATCAAAAAGGATAATATCGGTTTCTTCAGCCGTTTTATGTACTTCTATGACACGGCAATGAACAGAGGCAGCTTTGCCTATACTAATCCGCTCAGTGGTAACAAGGTTGATCCTTGTGACGATAAACGCTCGCGCGAATTAGCCTGTAAAGATATACGTTTACTTGATGCCTTTGTTTACGGCAATTTCTCCTTTAACGATGGTATGAATCCGGTCACTATCCGGGTGGGTAATCAGGTACTAAGCTGGGGTGAAAGCACCTTTATCCCGCACGGTATCAATATTACGCCGGTTGACGTCGGGATCCTGCGCGCACCGGGTGCGGATTTAAAAGAAGCCTTTATTCCTACCGGTATGGTGACGTTGGCTGTCGGTCTGACCGATCAACTGTCAGCAGAGTTGTTCTATCAGTACAGCTGGCAGGAAAGCTATCTGCCACCTCCGGGCACTTACTTCTCAACTAACGACTTCGCTGGCCGCGGTGGTTATGCCCAGAATATTCAGTTAGGTTTCTCCGGTAACCCGGATATTGACCTGGCATTCTTACTGCAAAATCTGAATGGTTTAGGAGCTGCAGTAGCGGCCGGTCAGATTTCTGCTGCTCAGGCATCACAAATTTATCTGGCGTATCCTACCAAGGTTGCACTGCGGCCTTTTGGTGATGCCGGTGAAATTAAGCCGGATGATGGCGGTCAGTACGGTATTAAACTGGAATATTTCGCGCCTAACTTAGGCGATACCGAGTTTGCGCTGTATTACATGAATTATCACAGCCGGGTGCCGGTGATCTCAGGTATTGCCTCAGATTTCCGTCAGCAAGCGATTCAAGCTGACCTGGGTTATCTGGTACAAAATGCCGGTAATCTGAACAAAGATAATGTACAGAACCTGCGGGCCTTCTCTAAAGGCTTACTGGAATATCCGGAAGATATCAAACTGTACGGTTTTAGCTTTAACACCAACTGGGGTACAACCTCGGTTGCCGGTGAAATCGCTTACCGTAAAGATGAACCGCTACAGATCGACGACGTTGAAATTCTGTATGCCGGTATGCCAGAGCAGCTTGGTAATGCCGGTATTCGTCCGGATCTGGTCGGTATCTCGCAACTTGGACGGGTAATTGGCGTTAAGGCAACACCGGGCAACTATGCTCAGGGTTATATTTTACGTGATACCGTGCAGGCACAGGCGACTATCACGCATTTATTTGGCCCGACGCTGGGTGCGGATAACTTCACAATGTTAGCCGAAGTGGGTGGTGTGCGGATTAACAATATGCCAGCGCAAGACGTGCTGCGCTTGAACGGTCCAAACACTGACCGTAGCGGCGCGCCGTTAATTGGTGCTAATGGTCCGTCACAAGGTTTACATACTGGTTTGTCGAATGGTCCTGAGACTAACCCGTTCCCAACGGCATCGGCCTGGGGTTACCGGGTGTTAGCCAAGGCGGATTACAACAACGTTTTTGCCGGGGTGAACTTATCGCAGCGTCTGGTGTTCTCACATGATGTGAACGGTATCACACCTGATCCGCTGTTTATGTTTGTCAAAGATCGTAAGTCCGCTTCTTATGCGGTGTCTTTCGACTACCTGAACAAATGGTCTGGCGAATTAAGTTATAACTGGTTCTGGGGCGGCGTGGGCACCACCAATAACACTGCTGACCGTGACTTTATTTCTTTCAATATCAAGTACTCTATTTAAGGGACGAGCGCGAATTATGAAAAAACTCACCCTATTAGCATCAGCCGTTGCGCTGGTGTTCAGTTGTAACGCTCTGGCGAAGTTACCGGCAGATCAGGTGGCGCGTCTGGGGCAGGATTTAACGCCGGTTGGTGCGGAGAAAGCAGGTAATGCTGCCGGTACCATTCCAGAGTGGACAGGCGGTATTCTGGCAGCCCCAGCGGGTTATAAGCCAGGTGATCATCATCCTAATCCGTTTGCTGATGATAAAATCCTGTTTACTATTACCAAAGCCAACCTGGACCAGTATCGGCAATTCCTGAGCCCGGGGCAGATTGCATTATTTGATCTGTATCCTGATACGTTCAAAATGAATATCTACCCAACCCGGCGCAGTGCCTCTTACCCGCAGTACTTCTATGATGCGACCAAGCGTATTGCCGCTAACGCTGAATTAGTTGAAGGTGGTAATGGTCTGCGTAATGCTGCCATTGGTATTCCGTTCCCGATCCCAAGCAATGGCCTGGAAGCGATTTGGAACCATATCGTCCGCTACCGTGGCGTTGCGGCTAGCCGTAACGGCGGTCAGGCAGCACCTACCGCGCAGGGCGCTTATACGTTAATCGGCTTTGAAGAGCAGATTATGTTTAAGTACTCGCATCCGGACGCAACTCCTGAGGCATTACAGGCTGAAAATATCCTGTTCCGTTTCAAACAAAGTGTCACGACACCTGCGCGTCTGGCCGGTACTGCTTTATTAGTACACGAAACCATGGACCAGGTGGCAACGCCGCGTCAGGCCTGGACCTATAACACCGGTCAGCGTCGGGTACGTCGCGCGCCAAACGTGGCTTACGATGCGCCAGGTACGGCATCGGATGGTCTGCGTACTACCGATGATTTTGATATGTTTAACGGCTCGCCTGACCGTTACAACTGGGAGTTAAAAGGTAAGCGCGAAATGTATATCGCTTACAATGACTACAAGTTGCACAGCAATAATCTGAAGTACTCAGATATTCTGATGCCTGGTCATATTAATCCTGAACATGTTCGTTATGAGAAACACCGGGTCTGGGTAGTGGAAGCGACCTTGAAAGAGGGTACCCGCCACGTTTATGGCAAACGGGTGTTCTTTATCGATGAGGATAGCTGGCAGATCCATGTTGCCGATCTGTACGACAACCGTGGTGATCTGTACCGCGTTGCCGTGGCGCATGGTTTAAACTACTACGAAGTACCAACGCACTGGAGTACGCTGGAAGTTTACCATGACCTGAACTCGCGCCGTTATATCGCGATTGGTCTGGATAACGAAGATAAGATGTATGATTTCTCTGTCACCTTATCTGATAACGACTTCACACCAGCATCGCTGCGTCGTGAGGGTACCCGCTAAACCGGGTGCCGGAAAAAGGCTGGCTCGAGCCAGCCTTTTTTTTAACTGCAGGCATCAGCCTGCGCTTGATAATCAGAGCGTGTAACTAAGCTATGCATAAGTATTTTCTGGCCGGCTGTATGTCGGTGTTGTCCCTGACCCATCTGGCCGCAGCCGTTGCCGAAACTGACGATGAAATTGCCGATGCCGCACCCAAGGCGGCCTTTATGGTGCCACTGGCCGAGCGCAGTTTATTGACGGATGTGGTCGCGATCCCAACGGCAGGTTTTGCTGCGGTCGGAGAGCGCGGTCATATATTGTTAAGTGCGGATGGCCAGCAATGGCAACAGGCACAGGTACCGGTGCAGGCCCTGCTGACCTCTGTCTATTTTGTCGATGCGGATTATGGTTGGGCCGTTGGGCATGATGCCACTATTCTGCATACTCAGGATGGCGGCAAGAGCTGGCAGATCCAGCAGTTTTTGCCACAACTCGACAAGCCATTAATGGATGTCTATTTCTTTGACCGCCAGCGTGGCATGGCCATTGGTGCTTACGGCATGTTCTATACCACTCAGGATGGCGGTGACAGCTGGCACAAGGCCTTTTATCTGGCACTGGCTTCGGAAGAAGATCAGGAGTTTCTGGCTGAGTTGGCAGAAACCGATCCGGAAGGCTATATGCTGGAGCGTGAGTCGGTACTGCCGCATTTTAACCGTTTAATGGTGCAGGGCGATGAAATCCTGATGGTGGGCGAAGCGGGTTTTGTCGCTGTTAGTCAGGATGGCGGAGAAAACTGGCAACGGCTGGAGAATTTTTATAACGGCTCCTTGTTTGATGTGCATCGCACCAAGCAGGGCTCGTTACTGGTAGCGGGGCTGCGCGGGAATCTATTCCGCAGTACAGATGACGGCGAAAGCTGGCAAGATATCAGTTTACCGCAATCGGCAACGCTAAATAGCATCTTTGAGGATGAACAGGGACAACTTTTCCTGACCGGTAATGCCGGCACCCTGTTACTCAGTGGCGACGATGGGCAATCATTTCGCGATCTGTCGCAAACTGACGGTCGGGCAATTTTAAATGGTCTGCCGCTGGCAGGACAGTTGGTGCTGGTGACGGAAACTGGTGTGAGATTAACCTCGATAAGTAAGTCTGAATAATATGAGTATAAATTGGCTGGTTAATAAGTTCGAATATAGCCTGTTTCGACATCGCCTGGCGGTGCTGGTGCTGTTTGCGCTGGCCACGCTGTTTCTATTATGGCGGGCCACAGACATCAAGCTCGACGCGGCCTTTAGTAAGAATATTCCGCTCAAGCATGAATATATGCAAACCTACCTCAAGCATGAGCAGGATTTTGGTGGCGCCAATAACATCCTGATCGCCATGTGTGATGCCAGTGGTGATATTTTTAATGCCAACTTCTTTGATAACTTCCGCCGTGCTCACGATGATGTGGTGTATACGCCGGGGGTGGAACGGGTACTGGTTAAATCACTGTTTAGCCCCAGTACACGCTTTATTGAAGTGGTCGAAGACGGTTTTGCCGGCGGCCCGGTGATCCCGGCTGATTTTACCGCCGATGCTGAAGGTTTGGCCCGGGTTAAAGAAAACGCCGAAAAAGCGGGCATTGTCGGTCGCATGGTGGCAGATGATTATAGCTGTGCGATGATCACCGCCTCCTTACTGGAGATCGATCCGGAAACCAACTTACCACTTAATACCATCGCCTTTGCCGGCAAGCTGGAAAATGACATCCGCGCTAAATATCAGAGTGAGCAGATCAGCGTCCATATTATTGGTTTTGCCAAGATGGTTGGCGATGTCGCTGAAGGTGCAAAGGGCGTAGTAGCGTTCTTTGGTATTGCCATAGTGATTACCACTATTATGGTGTTCCTGTTCTCGCGCTCAGTGATGTTAACGGTACTACCGATAGCCTGTTCCCTGATTGCGGTAGTCTGGCAGATGGGGCTGTTAACCGTGCTGGGCTTTGGGATCGATCCGATGTCGATTCTGGTGCCATTCCTGGTATTTGCTATCGGCGTCAGCCATGGCGTGCAGATGATCAACTCCACCGGGAAAAGGGTTGCCGCCGGCATGAATGCCAAGGCCGCCGCACAAGCCAGTTTCCGTAAGTTACTGGTACCAGGCGGCGTGGCCTTGTTGTCAGATACGGTCGGCTTCCTGACGCTGCTGATTATCGAAATCGGCGTGATCCGCGAACTGGCGATTACTGCCAGTCTGGGTGTGGCGGTGATTATCCTGACTAACCTGGTCCTGCTACCGGTGTTAATGTCTTTTGTACGTTTTAGCAAGAGCTATCAGCAGCGGGTGTCAGAGCCAAGCCCGGCTACCGAGAAAATCTGGCATGCGTTATCGGCCCTCGCCACCCGCCGGTATGCTGCAGTGATCCTGGTTTGTACAGCCGCGCTGTTTGCTTACGGTTATTGGCAGAGCCAGCAGCTGAAAATTGGCGATCTGCATGCCGGCGCGCCGGCGCTGCATGAAGACTCGCGTTATAACCAGGACACCTTTTTGATCACCGACCGCTTTGCGATCTCGGTCGACTATATCAATGTGATGGTTGAGAGTATCCCAAGTGCCTGTACCAGCCATGACATTATGGACCGGATCGATCAGTTCCAGTGGTTAATGGAGAATGTGCCCGGCGTACAGTCTGCGGTGTCTTTGTCCTCGGTATCCAAAGTGATTAACGCCGCCTATAACGAAGGCAATACGAAATGGCGGGTGTTACCGCGCAATACCCAGAGTCTGGTACAGGCGTCGTCACGGGTTGAAACCAGTACCGGCCTGTTAAACGCCGATTGCTCGGTGATGCCGGTGATGATTTTCCTGGAAGATCATAAAGCAGAAACCATAGAGCGGGTTGTGCGCGCTGCCAAGTTACACGGTGCTGAACTGGGTGATGCCGATACCCGCTTTATGTTAGCCACCGGGCCTGCTGGTGTTATGGCCGCTACCAACGAGGCGGTAAGTGCCGCCCAGCAACCGATGATGTGGTATGTTTATCTTGCGGTGATAGTGCTTTGTTTGCTGAGCTTCCGCTCTGTGAAAGCGACCGCTGCTGTGATTATCCCACTGTATGTGGTGTCGGTATTGGCAACGGCGCTAATGACCAAACTGCAGATCGGCTTAACCGTTTCGACCTTACCGGTTATTGCGCTGGGTGTCGGTATCGGTGTTGACTATGGTATCTATATCCTGTCGACGATGAGCCAACAGCTGCGCGATGGTATGCCGCTGCGCCAGGCCTATTTTGAAGCGCTGAAAGAGCGCGGCAGCGCCGTACTCTTTACCGGTATTACACTGGCGATAGGTGTCAGCACCTGGGTATTCTCAGCGTTGAAGTTCCAGGTAGACATGGGGATCCTGTTGACCTTTATGTTTATTGTAAACATGTTAGGGGCGATAGTAGTACTACCGGCACTGGCTGCATTTTTCTGGCGCAAAAATAATTAAAAAATATTTTTGCAAATAATTATGCAATGAAAACCAAGAAAATGGCCGAAAGGCCATTTTCTATTTAGAGCCATTGAATAATCAGCCAGAACTGCCTGCAATTCAGTGGTATAACCAGCTTAAAAGCCACAAATATCGCTTCAAAAGCGCTACAATAGCTACTACACTGCGCAGCTTAAAACATCCCCGTTAATTTTGTGGATCCTGCAATGTCGCAGTGATTGATAAAAGGATGCAATAATGGCAAAGATAGACGGTCTACCCTCAGTACTACTACAAAATGTCAGCAAACTCATCAAACAAAAAGTAAAAGAGCAGGTCGAGCTGGTCGATAAATTTTCCCATACTTTGTATGGCAATATTTCCAGTGAAGATTTGGTAGGTCGTAACGACAGTGATCTGTACGGTGCGGCATTAAGTTTGTGGCAAACCTTTAACCAACATGCCGAACCACAGGCGCGGATCCGGGTGTTCAATCCGGAAATTGCCCGTCATGGCTGGGAATCCAAGCACACCATTGTTGAAATCGTGGTGCAGGACATGCCGTTTCTGGTCGATTCGGTGCGGATGGCACTAAACCGGCACAATATTACTGCGCATTTACTGTTGCATTATCCGCTGCAAACCAAACGTGATAGCAAAAACGCCATCACTGACTTCGCGAAGCTGGGTCGCTTAGCCGACGCCAGTACCCAGCAAACCGTATTCCATATTGAAATTGATCGTATGACCGATGCTGATGCAATAGCGGCGTTAAAGGCGGAACTGCTGTCGGTCATGGAAGATGTGTCGCTGGCAGTGCAGGATTGGCAGCCGGCGCGGCAAAAGCTGTTAGATGTGATCAAAGCCTTACCTAAACATGCCGGTAAGGCATCGGCAGCTGAGCTGGCCGAAACCACCGAGTTTTTAAACTGGCTGGTAAAAGATAATTTTACGCTGCTGGGTTACCGCTCGTATGAAATCAAGCCGGTAAAAGGTGATTACCAGATTGTCGGTGACCGTGATTCGGCACTGGGTTTGATGCGCCGCTCTGAGCCTCGTGATCTGATGCTGTCGGAATTACCGGAGCGCGGCCGTCAGCAAGCGCTGTCCAGTGGCTTGTTGATCCTGACGAAAACCAATGCTAAATCGCGGGTCCATCGTCCAGCCTATATTGACTATATCGGTGTGAAGCGTTTTGACAAAAACGGCAAGGTGGTCGGTGAGGACCGCTTTATCGGCTTATATTCATCTAGTCTGTATAACAACAGCGCTGCCGATATTCCACTGCTGAAAAACAAGCTGCAACAGGTGATGGAGCAGTCTGAGTTTGCAGTGGGGACCCACGCCTATAAAGCCTTACTGAATATTCTGGAAACCTATCCCCGCGATGAGCTGATCCAGGCCAATGCTGACGAATTGTTAGACGTAAGCCGTGGTGTGTTGCAAATGCAGGAAAGGGATATGACACGGCTGTTTGTGCGTGAAGATACCTTTGGCCGCTTTGTGACGGCGATGGTGTATGTACCGCGTGAGCGCTACAACACCCAGTTGCGTAAAGACACCCAGGCCATCCTGGCGCAGGCCTTTGGTTCAACCGAGCCGGTTGAATTTACGACCTATTTTTCAGAATCTGTGTTGGCCCGCACCCATTATCTGGTGCGGATCAACGATAGCCAAGTCGAGTATAATGTGAAAGAAATCGAACGTAATCTGGTTGAAGCCGCCCGCACCTGGGAAGATAAACTGGAAACAGCTTTGATCGGTGTGTACGGCGAAGCCCGCGGTCGCGAGTTAAGCCGCAAGTATGTTAATGCCTTCCCGCGCGCCTATAAAGAAGACATGTTGCCGAATGATGCGCTGGTCGACATCGGTAAACTGGAATCTTTATCTGCCGAACATAAACTGGAAATGTTGTTCTACCGGCCACAGGAAGAGGGCAAGGACAGTAAAGCTGTGCGGCTGAATCTGTTCCATAAAGATCACCCAATCCATTTGTCTGATGTGTTGCCGATGCTGGAAAACTTTGGTTTACGGGTTATCGGTGAAACACCTTATGCTGTTAAGTGCCCGGACGGCTCGGTGAGCTGGATCCTGAACTTCGCAATGGAGTTAAACGGTGAAGTGCCTGCCGATTTCGCCGCTGCGTCGCAAAGCTTTCAGGACTCACTGACGAAAGTCTGGGCGGGCCAACTGGAAGATGACGGCTTTAACCGCCTGATCCTCGGCGCTGGTCTGAGCGGGCGTGAAGCCTCTATTCTGCGTGCCTACGCCAAATATAAGCGCCAGATTGGCAGCACCTTTAGTCAGAGCTATGTTGAGAGCACCTTTGCCCGTTATGCGACCCTGGCCGGTTTACTGGTACAGTTGTTTAATGCCAAGTTCTCACCCAGTGAAAAAACCAGCGCCAAACAGCTGGAGAAACTGGAAGAGCAAATCGCCGCTCAGCTGGAAAATGTGGCTAACCTCGATGACGACCGCATTATCCGGCGTTTTGTCGATATGATTAACGCTACCCTGCGTACTAACTTCTTCCAGCGTTATGACGACGGTGCTGAGAAACCTTATATTTCCTTTAAGATAAAACCTGATCTGATCCCGGAAATGCCGTTGCCAATGCCGATGTTTGAAATCTTTGTCTACTCACCACGGGTTGAAGGTGTGCATCTGCGTTTCGGTAAGGTCGCCCGTGGCGGTTTACGCTGGTCTGATCGACGCGAAGATTTCCGTACCGAAGTGCTGGGCCTGGTAAAAGCACAGCAGGTGAAAAACACCGTGATCGTGCCATCTGGTGCCAAGGGCGGTTTTGTTTGTAAGAAGTTGCCGGAAACCGGCGGTCGCGAAGCCTTTATCAATGAAGGTAAAGAGTGTTACCGCACCTTTATCCGCGGCTTGCTGGACATTACCGACAATATTAAACAGGGTCAGATCGTGCCGCCAAAAGATGTGGTGCGTTTAGATGAAGATGATCCTTACCTGGTTGTTGCGGCCGACAAAGGTACGGCGACCTTCTCGGATATTTCTAATGGTATCTCGGAAGATTACGGTTTCTGGCTGGGCGATGCCTTTGCCTCCGGCGGTTCGAACGGCTATGACCATAAGAAAATGGGCATCACGGCCCGTGGCGGCTGGGAAGCAGTAAAACGGCACTTCCGCGAAATTGGTATCGATTGCCAGACCACTGATTTCACCTGTGTTGCTATTGGTGATATGGCCGGTGACGTGTTCGGTAATGGTATGTTGCTGTCTAAGCATATTCGCTTACAGGCTGCCTTTAACCATATGCATATCTTTATTGATCCGAATCCGGATGCGGCCAGCTCCTTTAAAGAGCGTGAGCGTTTATTTAATCTGCCGACATCTACCTGGGATGATTATGATAAAGCACTGATTTCTGAAGGCGGTGGCGTGTTCGCCCGTAGCGCCAAGTCAATTAAGTTAAGTCCGCAAATGAAAGAGATGCTGGGCACGACCAAAACGACCATGACGCCAAATGAGCTGATCCGGGAATGTTTGATGATGCCGGTCGACCTGATTTGGAACGGCGGTATCGGTACTTACGTCAAAGCCAGCAACGAAACCCATGCTGAAGTCGGTGACCGTGGTTCGGAAGCGCTGCGGGTTAACGGCCGCGAGCTGCGCGCGCGGATCTTCGGCGAAGGGGGCAACCTGGGTTGTACCCAGCGTGGCCGGATTGAATATGCGGCCAACGGTGGTCGTATCAATACCGATTTCGTCGATAACGTGGGCGGTGTAACCTGTTCGGATAACGAAGTTAATATCAAGATCCTGTTAAACTCCCTGACGGCAGCCGGTGATTTAACGCTAAAACAGCGTAATAAATTACTAAATGATATGACCGATGATGTGGCTGCGATCGTGATCGGCGATTGTTACCGGCAAACCCAGAGTATCAGTCTGTCGTCGCTGTTAGGTTCTGAACAGATCAAGGAATATACCCGCTTTATCCATGCCCTGGAGAAAGACGGTAAGTTAAACCGTGAGCTGGAGTTCCTGCCATCTGATGACGACCTGGCCGATCGGATGGCCAAAGGCATGGGGTTAACCCGTCCTGAACTGGCGATCCTGACTGCTTACGGTAAGATGGTGTTAAAAGAGCGTTTAGTGACGCCGGAAATTTCGGATAATCCTTACTTCCAGCAGTTGTTAACCGGTGCCTTCCCGGCAGTATTACAACAGAAGTTTGGCAAGGAAATCAGTCAGCATCCGTTGAAAGCCGAGATCGTGGCCACCAAGCTAGCCAATATGCTGGTTAACGAAATGGGCCCGAACTTTGTGCAACGGATGTTTGAAGAAACCGGTGCCAGCGTAGCGGAAGTGGCCATTTGTTATGCCATAGTGCGAGAGCTGTTCGATGTAGCCAAGCACTGGCAGCAGTTGGAGCAACTGGATAATAAAGTGTCGGCGGCACTGCAAAGCCGGGTCTTGTTCCAGTTACGCCGTACCATGCGCCGGGCTACCCGCTGGTTTGTGCGTCACCGCGACAAGGCGCTGGATATTAACCAGACCATTAAGTTCTTTAAACCGGCTTACGAGAGCATCAGTAAAGATCTGGCCAAGTATATGGCCGAACGCGAGATGCAGGAGCTGACTGAGAAATGTAACGAGCTGACAGAGCAGGGGATCCCAGCGACTGTGGCACGTTATCTGACGCAGTTAAGTACCGTATTCTCGGTAATGGATATCGCACAGGTTGCCGACGCCCAGCAGACGCCACTACCGATGGTAGCGGAAATTTACTTCAAACTGGGTGATAAACTGGATCTACACTGGTTCCTGGAGCAAATTACCCGGCAACCGGTGGCAAACCACTGGCAGGCGTTGGCACGGGCTTCGTACCGTGAAGAGCTGGATTGGCAGCAACGGGGTTTAACCTCAGTGGTGGTGAAGAGCTGTGGCAGTGTCTGTAATGCCGATGACATTATCCAGAACTGGCTGGATCAGCATCAGCATCTGGTTGAACGCTGGCGGTTAATGTTGTCAGAGTTTAAGACTACGCAAAGCCATGAGTTTGCGAAGTTTTCAGTAGCAATGCGTGAACTGATGTTGTTAAGTCAGTCGGTCTGACGCTGTTAACTTTAGTCTGAAGTCATTACAATACCCCGCTTAGCCGGGGTATTTTTTATTGCAGGATTTGTTATGTTCTATCCAGTTGCCAGAAAAGTGTTGTTTAGTTGTGATGCCGAACGCTCACATGATTTTGCCCTTGGCAGTTTAAAGCGCTTGGCAAATACGCCGCTGTCTGCGTTATGGCGGCAACAGTTGGTCGCCAAACCGAAAACGGTAGCCGGTATCCGCTTTGAAAATCCGGTTGGTCTGGCCGCAGGGCTGGATAAAAATGCTGATTGTATTGCTGCCTTTGCCCAGATGGGCTTTGGTTTTCTGGAAGTGGGTACCGTGACGCCAAGGCCACAGGAGGGCAACCCGAAACCACGGATGTTCCGCTTGCCGCAGGCTGAAGCCATTATTAACCGCATGGGTTTTAATAATAAAGGCGTCGATTATCTGGTTAACAATGTCAAACACAGCCAGTTTAAAGGCGTACTAGGCATTAATATCGGCAAGAATAAGGACACGCCAAACGAACAGGGCAAAGACGACTATGTGCACTGTATGCGTAAGGTTTATCCCTATGCCAGCTATATTACGGTCAATATTTCATCGCCCAATACCCCCGGTCTGCGCGACCTGCAATTCGGTGAAGCGTTATTTGATTTATTACAAAGCGTTAAGAATGAACAGTTAGATTTGCAGGCACACTATGATAACTATGTGCCAGTCTTTGTAAAAATCGCGCCGGATATGGACAGCGTCGCGGTAGAGCAGGTGGCAGAGACCTTACTGCGCAGTAAAATGGATGGCGCCATTGCCACCAATACCACCCTGGATCGTAGCCTGGTAGCTGGATTAAAATATGCGGACGAAGCCGGTGGCTTAAGTGGCAAGCCAGTGCAACAGCGTAGCACAGCGGTATTAACCCAGCTGCGCCAGGCTGTCGGCAAAGATTTTCCGATTATTGGTGTTGGCGGGATCCATGATGTCAGCTCTGCCCAACAAAAACTGGCGGCGGGCGCCGACTTGTTGCAGCTGTATACCGGTTTTATCTACGGCGGGCCGGCGCTGGTAAAATCAATCGTTGATGCGTTATAAAGATCCGTCGCTGATCAACATTTTTTAGACATAAATAATCTTTAACTTTTTGATCAGCGTGCTATATTAGTGCTAATTACTGCGTAGTCTGACCAGATTTAGGAGAGCGATGTTAACGCCGTCAGAGCAATGGACCTGGTATTACTGCCCACAGCAAGATCGGCTGCTACTGGATATTGATGACCAGTTGCAGTTTAGCTCTGAGCTGTCTGCTGCCAACCTGAATGACAAACCCGTCCGCCAGCCATTTTCACTGGCGGAAGCGGAAGCGTTCTGGCGTTTTCATGAAGCGCTGCAGCCAGTCATTGTTGATGATGCCCTGCGCTTTGAACTCTGTTTACATGCCCTTGCTAATCGTTACCGGCAACTGAGTGCCCATAAAAGCTGGTATTTCGCGACCCAGCGGGCGCAGGATAGCGGTTTGTATCAATTGGTGCAGTTGCAAGGTAAAGATACCTTACTGGCTTTGGTTGTGGCCTCGGATCTGGAATGTGTCGAATGCTTGTTGCTTGAAGACGGCGAGTCGTTAGCAGGCAAACAGCTTAGCCGCCATACCGTGATCCGCGTGCTGCGCAACCGCGCCTTGCCGACTGAGGTTGATGTCGGTTATGCCCGTACCGCCTGATGCGGTCACATACTCAACTGCAGACACAGTGTTAGGCCGCTCTGAGCTGGCTGTCACCGCATGTTAAAAATCAAATCTCTGTTACAGCAAGCCTTTGCCCGGCAGCCATTGGTTGACGGCAGGCGGGTGGGCGGCCTTAGTAAAAGGCGCCGCTTTTTGCTGTTGCTGTTAGCCTTATTCCACCTTTCCGGTGCCTTATCGTCGCTGGATGCCCTGATGTCGTCGCGCACCGCTCAGGGCAGTATCGCCTGGATTATTTCCCTCAATACCTTTCCCTATGCGGCAGTGCCTGCTTATTGGATCTTTGGCCGCAGTCGTTTTCAGGGCTATGTTATCTCGCGTCAGGAAACCGAGCATGAGCTGTTTAACAAGCATCAGTTAAAAGCATCCGGGGTTGAGGATTTTGTATTACACAGCATTCGCGATCGCGGCAGTTTGCAAGCAGTGGAACGCCTGGCCAAGATGCCGTTTTTACGCGGTAACAGCGCGCAACTGCTAATCGATGGCGAGCAAACCTTTGCCAGTATCTTTGACGGTATTCGCCAGGCACAGCAGTATGTGCTGGTGCAGTTCTATATTGTGCGTGATGATCAGCTCGGTCGGCAGTTACAGCAACTGCTGATTGAAAAAGCCCGTCAGGGCGTGCAGGTATACTTTTTATATGATGAAATCGGCAGTTATCGCTTACCGCAAAGCTATTTACGTGCAATGACCGATGCCGGTGTCGCAGTACGGCCTTTTCATTCCACCAAGGGCGCGGGCAATCGGTTTCAGCTGAATTTTCGTAATCACCGTAAAATCGTGATTGCCGATGGTAAACAGGGCTGGTTGGGCGGTTTTAATGTCGGTGATGAATACTTAGGGCAGGTCGCGCGTTACGGCCAGTGGCGGGATACCCATTTAAAACTCACTGGTCCCGGCGTGCTGGCACTGCAATTGTCTTTTGTCGAAGATTGGTATTGGACCGCCGAAACCATCCCGGCGCTTTACTGGCAGGCAGAAGCGGCGGCGCAAGGGGATATCCCGGTATTGATCTTGCCATCGGGGCCAGCTGATCGCTTTGAAACTGCCAGCTTACTGATCCAGCATGCGTTACACAGTGCCAGAGAGCGGATTTGGATCGCCAGTCCGTATTTTGTGCCAGACGAGGGGACCCTGGCGGCACTGAAGCTGGCAGCGCTGCGCGGGGTGGATGTGCGGATCCTGATCCCGGAGCGCACTGATAATCTGCTGGTTACTCAGGCGGCCTACGCCTTTATTGGCCCTTTACTGGATGCTGGTGTTAAAATCTATCGTTATCAGCAGGGCTTTTTACATGCGAAGAGTTTTTTGGTCGATCAGCAGCTCAGTGCTATTGGCACCGTCAATCTGGATAACCGCTCGTTCCGGCTGAACTTTGAAATTACTGCGCTGCTGTTAGATGAGGCGTTTAATGCTGAGGTTGCGACCATGTTTGTTGCTGATTTTCAACGTTCCCGGCAAATGAGCCTGACGGAAATTATTGAACGGCCGTGGTGGCTGCGCGCAGTATCGCGCGCCGCGCATCTGATGGCCCCGGTTTTATAGCACCGATTTTTAGGAGAACACTGTTGGCTGAACATCAGGCCGCCTGGCTAAGTTTTACCGCCCTGTTAAACGACAGTCTGCAACAACAGCAGCTGGTCAAGCTGGTGTTAAGCAAATACCAGGGCACGGAGCCAGCATTACAGCGGCTGGAGGTTACACCGGTACAGTTAAAGGACAGCTGGCAGCTGAAATTTCTGTATCAATATCAAACTAACCATGTGACTAAGAACTACCCGGCAGCGCAGGCAGCGACTGTGCTGGACGGCCTGCTGACAGAGTTTGCGCAAGCTAATCTGCAAAGTACCCAGCATAGCGCGCAACTGTCGAAAAGTAAAAAAGGCAAGTATCTGCTGGCCACTAAGCAACAGGCACAAACGGCCAAAATCGAGAGTCATAACAGAGCCAAGCAACGCTACGTTGAACAAAGCCGGCCATTCTTAACGGCGTTAGGCGTCACCGATAGCCGTGGTGAGATCATTCCGTCGATGTCGAATAAGTGGAAGCAGATCAATAAGTTTATTGAAATTCTCTCCGGCGCAGTAAAAGACACCGGCTTGTTAGAACGCGCCGAGCTGCATGTGGCGGATTTTGGTTCAGGTAAGGCGTATCTGACCTTTGCGATGCATGACTATTTCCGGCATAGCGCCGGCATCGCGGCGCAGGTAACAGGGGTGGAGCTCAGACAGTCGCTGGTTGACCTGTGTAATAACACTGCGACTCAGTTGCAGCTCGATGGCATCCGGTTTGCCCAAGGCGATGTAAAGCATTTTAAAGCGCAGGGCATTAACGTGATGGTGGCGCTGCACGCCTGCGATACCGCCACCGATTATGCTATCCATATGGGTATTCGCACCGGCGCCGAAATTATTATGTGTTCACCGTGTTGCCACAAGGAGATCCGGCCACAGGTGCAGCTACCCGCAGTACTGTCACCCATGTTACAGCATGGTATTCATTTGGGTCAGGAGGCTGAGATGCTGACCGACAGTCTGCGCGCACTGCTGCTGGAGGCCTATGGTTATGATACCAAGGTGTTTGAATTTATTTCACTGGAGCATACCAGTAAAAATAAAATGATCCTGGCGACCCGGCGACAAAAACCAAAACCCCGAGCGCCGATCCTGGCACAGATTGCGGCGTTAAAGCAGTTTTATGGGGTCCGTCAGCACTGTCTGGAGCAACTGCTGCAGCACAGTGCTGATGAAAATGCAGCCGATGAGGTAACACCGGCAACCTAGAGTGACATCAATAAACAGCAACAGCACTAGCGCCGCTGTTGCAGGGCATCCACTAACTGTTTTACCGCTTTTATTTGCTCGCCGGCATTAGTCGCGTAATCCTCGCCACTATAGCCCCACCAATCCCAGCAGCCATTCGGGTTAAAGGGCGACATCGCACTTTTCTCAACCTGTGGATACAGGATCACCAGCTGATTGCTATCGGCATATTCGTTCAAGCCGGTATACCGGATAAAGGCATCACCCACCTGGCTGGCGTCCTGACGGCAACCATGAAAACTGACGTGCAAGCGACAGTTGTTACCCGAGGCACAGGCCGTTGGCACATACAGATAACCATACTGTGCTAATTGGCCGCGGGCAGCACTGGCCAGCTGGTGCTGATCAAATTTCAGCAAGGTGCCACTGGTTTTGCTGGCGGCGTCCTGTAGCTCACCAAGCAGATGGGATAGCAATTTGCCAGCAGCGTCATACTCACAGCTGGCAACAAAGGGTGCCTCGGATTTATTACAGTCGGTTAAACCGCTTTTAGCCGTCGGAAAATGATGGGCAAAGGGCTGGTCGTTAACCCATACCAGCTGCTCAGCCGGCAGCCATTGCTGATATTGTTGGTACAGGGCGGCGCTGACTTGCGGCAACACGGTGCTGTCGGCACTCCCGCTAAAGATCCAGACCCTGCTATTTACCAGCGCTGCCGGCGCTGCCAGCTTGCCGGCTTGTTGCTGTTGCTCAAGGTAAGCGTTGATCGCCTGTAGATCCGGTGCTGCGGTTGCCTGATTCATACAGTGTGCTAACGCCTGACGTAAATCATTACGCGCACAGTACACCGGGCCTGCCGCCAGGATGGCCGCACCGGAAACCTCAGGAGCAAACGCCAAATGGAACTGTGCTGCCATGTAGCCGCCGGATGATAACCCCGACACCGTCAGCGACGGTGACAGCTTAAGCTCCGGGACCGCTTGTAAATCGGGAAGAGCGGCCGCCTGAGCCGCGACACTGCACAGCATGGCAGTACTGAAAACACTGGGAATAAAAGGGCGCATAGTCACTCCAAAGGAAATACGCTACCAGCTTAGTTGCTGTGTCACGTCTGGCAATAATGCTTTAGTACAGCTGCTATTGCTGTGGCTGCTGTAAATAGTCCAGATAACGGTTGGTATCCCGCTGTTGCGCTACCTGTTGCCAGATCCTGACAGCAAGATCCGGATTTTGCTGATAAAAGGCCTTACTGAACATCAAATAACCAACCGAGTGGTACACCGGTGTCGGGTAGATCTGCAGCGGTCGCAACAGTAGCTCGGCGGGCTCGACATTGATGCCGTTCAACTCACAGAGCACTGTGGTGGCGTCCACGCGTCCTGAGCTGACTAATTCCAACGCATGGCCAATTGAATCGGCAGATACCTCAATATGGGGGCCGGGCATCGGCAAGGGGCGGTAGCCAAGTGGGCGGGCCAGGGCAAACTCGCGCTGTTGACTCAGTTTCTCCGGTAGCAAACCCTGTTGATGATAAGTCAGACACAGTCTAAAGCTACTCATGGCCAGACTCTCATCGGGTTGACCATCAGGGCGTCGTGGCGCCTGCATATAGTGGTCGCGCTCGCTGGCATATTCCGCTACCAGCGCATCGACCTGATTGGCTTCCAGTTGCGCCAGGCAGCGTAGCCAAGGTTGGCGGATCAGAACTAGCTCGATGTTAGTAGCCTTTGCTACTGCTTGCAGATGCTCGATAGCGGCGCCAGGCTGTGGCGCAGGCAAGTCACCGTGGCCATTATAAAAGGGTAACAGCGGTTTATCTTCATAGCAAAACCGCAGACTGGCGGTATCAGCCATGGCCTTGTTTTGCCAAAGCAGAGTGGTAACCAATAACAGACTAGAATAAAGATACTGCATAGGGCGACCGTTACGGCTGGCCTGGCGGCGCGGCGATAAGCCTTGTCGCGCCGCGACCACGCGGATCGGACACCGCTTGTGTGCCATCCTGATTAAGCAGGATCAGTTGGATATCGCCTAAGTCCCAGTTTGGCGTATGCAACGAATAACCGCGGGCGGTCAATTCAGCTTGTACCGGTTCAGCCAGAGCTTGCACACTTTCCATCCGGATCTGATCTTTTGGCAGCAGCTGGTGGTGAAAGCGGGGTGCGGCCACAGCGTGTTCTGCTGTCATGTTAAAGTCATACAAATTATTTATCACTTGAAAAATACTGGTAAAAATCGTCGAGCCACCCGGCGTACCGATCACCAGCTCCGGTTGATTATCTTTTAACACTATAGTCGGTGTCATCGAAGACAGCATCCGTTTACCCGGTGCTATCGCGTTAGCATCGCTGCCGACCACGCCAAAAGCATTAGGCACACCTGGCTTGGCAGAAAAATCATCCATTTCGTTATTCAATAAAAAACCAGCACCGCTGACTACCACACCACTGCCATAATCCAGATTCAGGGTGTAGGTATTGGAGACGGCATTGCCGGCATGATCAACAATCGAAAAGTGCGTAGTTTGCTCTGATTCCAGACCTGGTTTAATGGTCTCAGTGGCCGATATAGCTTTGGGATTGATCTCCTGAGCCCGCCGGGCCAGGTAGTCAGGCGCCAGCAATTTTTGGCTCGGCACCTCGGTAAAGGCCGGATCGCCCAGATAGTCGGCCCGATCGGCAAACACCCGTTTCGCAATCTCAGCCATCAGGTGTACATACTGGGCGGAATTGTGTGCCACACCTTGAAAATGTTGTTGATTCAGCTCTTTGAGCGTCAGTAACTGCTGTAAGGCAATTCCGCCTGAACTGGGGGGCGGTGCGGTGATAAGCTGCCGGTCACGCCAGCGCGTTACCAGAGGGGTACGCCAGACTGCTTGATAGGCAGCGAGGTCTGCCATCGAGATCAAGCCTCCACCACGCTGCATTTCGGCAACAATCAACTCAGCGGTTTTGCCCTGATAAAAGTCGTTCGGGCCTTCGGTGGCGAGGCGTTTTAACGTCGCGGCCAACTCAGCTTGCACAAAGCGTTCACCCGGCTGCATCTTGCCAAAGTAGTCAACAAAATTGGTTTTACCGGCAAAGCGTTGCAGCATATCGCCTTCATACAGATAGGCTTTATCTGGCACAATAAAACCCTGTTCAGCCAGTTGGATCGCTGGCGCCAGCAATTCCGGCCAGCTCTTACTGCCAAATAATTGATGTAATTGCCACATGCCCATCACCGTGCCCGGCACGCCGGACGCCTGATGGCCAATTAAACTGAGGTTTTCAATCACCTCACCTTCGGCATTCAGGTACATATCGCGGTGTGCTCTGGCCGGAGCCGTTTCCCGGTAATCCAGGAAATAGGCCTTGCCATTAAACCATAAGGTCAGAAAGCCACCGCCACCCAGATTACCCGCCTCTGGATAGGTGACTGCCAGGGTAAAGGCTGTGGCAACAGCGGCATCGACTGCATTACCACCCTGGCGCAAGATTTCAGCCGCCACTTGTGCACCATACTGATCCGGGCTGGCCACGGCGGCAGTGAGCTGCTGTGTTTTGGTTGTCGCGTTAAGATGTAGGCTTGCCAGAATAAGGCAACTGATAAGGCTGATTTGACGCAATAACATAGGCAGGGATCGGCTTGTTAACTTAAAACTAAACCTTAGCATCAGCCGCAGGGAAAAGAAACTATGAAAAAAAGGCGCCACAGAGAGGGGCGCCAAGCGTCAGGTTTACGCAGTACGTATAACAACAGACCCCAGTCTAACGCGCTGCTGCTGCGACGCCTTGATCCAACGCAATAAAAGCACCATCAGCCGGAATAAGTTGCTCTGCGTCTGATAATGTCTTACAACAATCAGCAACCCTTGTTTACCCGGAGTCGAATCATGAAACCTCAATCTTTGTTAGCTGCGCTTTGTCTCGTCCCTGCTTTGTCTTTTGCTGCTGCACCATCCGGTATTGTGATCCACGGCGGTGCCGGTACTATCAATCAGGCTCAGCTGACGGATACCCAACGTCAGGCGTATGAGGCAACCCTTAAGCATGCCGCCGAGCAAGGCTATGCCGTGTTGCAACAAGGTGGTAGCAGCCTGGATGCGGTAACCCGCGCCGTAATGATTCTGGAAGACTCGCCGCTGTTTAATGCAGGCAAGGGCGCGGTTTACACCTATGATGAAAGCCATGAGCTGGATGCCTCTATTATGCAAGGGCAAGACCGGCAGGCCGGCGCCATTGCCGGTGTCAGTACCATCAAAAATCCGATCTTGCTGGCGCGGGCAGTGATGGAACAATCCGAGCATGTGATGCTCGCCGGTGCCGGCGCTGAGGCCTTTGCCGATACTCTTAAGCTGGAGCGGGTACCGAACAGCTATTACAACACTGAATTTCGCTTTGAGGCGTTAAAACGCGCGAAACAAGCGCTGCAACCACAGCCACATCAGGCGGCCATTCCTTTTGACCCAGCCTGGCGTATGGGCACCGTTGGCGCTGTGGCGATTGATAAGGCTGGTAATCTGGCGGCCGCGACCTCAACCGGTGGCATGACCGCCAAACGCTATGGCCGGATTGGCGATGCTCCGGTGATTGGTGCCGGTAATTTTGCCGACAACCAAAGTTGTGCGGTCTCCGCCACCGGCCATGGTGAGTACTTTATCCGTTATCAGGTTGCTTCAGATATCTGCGCCAGGGTGAAATATCAAGGTAAAACGGCCAGTGCGGCGGCAACGGAAGTGATGGCTGAGCTGGCACAAGTCGGCGGCACGGGTGGTGTCATAGTCGTGGATCCGCAAGGGCGCTTAAGCTGGGCCTTTAATACGGAAGGTATGTACCGGGCGATGCTGGGCGATACGACACCACTTAAAGTTGAGATTTTTCAAGCCGAATAACGCGTGAATAGCAGGCAAAGCGGCGGTTCATCGTCTAATCTTAACTAAGCGGTTGCGGGAAGTCCGGTGTGACAGGATTGCGGCAACCGCACTTTGTATTAAGAAGATAAGGGGGACGCATGGACTTACTAAAAGTTGCCGACTATATGAATCGTCATCCGGTGACCTTTGATGCTGAAATGCCAGTGGAAATGGCGGTGGATCGGCTGATTAAAGGCCGGCAAACCGGTGGCCCGGTGATTGATGCGCAGCGCAAAATTATAGGTTTTATCTCCGAGCAGGATTGCCTGGCACGGATGCTGATGTCGACTTATCATGACCAGCAGGCCGCGCGGGTCAGTGATGTGATGCGGACCGACGTACTGACGGTAAAAGAGTACGACGGCATTATCGATCTGGCGCAAACCATGTTAAAGGCCAAACCCAAGCTGTATCCGGTGGTTGATGATAACGGTCATCTGCTGGGAATTATTACCCGCTCTGATGTGTTAGGCGCCATAGATAAAGAACTTCACTCGCACTATAGCAAAGCGGGTTAGCGTAAAGCTGGCTAGCGGTAAAGCGGAGCAGGACGTAAGAAAGCTGGCGCTAAGGCTGCAGTAGCGTTGCACTCCTAACCCCTAACTTGATAGCATTGCGCCCTCTGAAAGCTGAGGGCGCTAACTTGTCTGTCGAAACACCATCCACTGTCTCCACCTTGTCGGCCCAAATCGGTCAGTGTCTGCTGCAAGACCAATTCCGGCTACGCCGTAAACTGGCCCAGCTAAAACAGCTGCCACCAGAGCAAGCTGCGGCGCAACTCAGCAAACTTGAAGCGCAAATCGCTCAGTCCTCAGCGCTACGTGCTGCCAGGCTCTCTGCCATGCCGAAGTTAAGCTATCCGGCTGAGCTGCCGGTGGTGGCGAAAAAAGACGAAATTAAAGCTGCTATTGCCGCCCATCAGGTGGTAATTATTGCCGGCGAAACCGGCTCTGGCAAAACCACGCAAATTCCGAAAATCTGTCTGGAGCTGGGGCGGGGTGTGGCCGGCACTATTGGTCATACTCAGCCCAGGCGTCTGGCGGCGCGCAGTGTCTGTGCCCGCCTGGCTGAAGAGCTGCAATGTCAGGTTGGTCAGCAAATTGGTTATAAAATTCGCTTTGGTGATCATACTAATCAGCAAACCCTGGTCAAATTAATGACCGACGGCATCTTGCTAACCGAAATGCAGCAAGACCGCTTTTTAAATCAATACGACACCATCATTATCGATGAAGCGCACGAGCGCAGCCTGAATATCGACTTTCTGCTGGGCTACTTAAAGCAGTTATTACCACGGCGCCCGGATCTGAAGCTGATTATTACTTCAGCCACCATCGATCCTGAGCGTTTTTCCCGGCATTTTTTCGATGCCCCCATTATTGAAGTCTCAGGCCGCACCTATCCGGTAGAAGTCCGCTACCGGCCTTTTACCGAGCAGGATGATAAAGATGGCGACCAGCTGCAGGGTATTTTTGATGCGGTAGAAGAGCTGTATCGTGAGCCGCCGGGCGATATTCTGATTTTCTTAAACGGTGAGCGGGAAATTCGTGATACCGCCGATGCGCTGGAAAAACTGAAGCTGCCGCATACCGAAGTGTTACCCTTGTATGCACGCTTAAGTGCAGCAGAGCAAAACCGCATTTTTCAAACGCATGCCGGGCGGCGGATTATTTTATCGACCAACGTCGCCGAAACCTCGCTTACTGTGCCGGGTATTCGCTATGTGATCGATCCGGGTACCGCGCGTATTTCGCGATATAGCTATCGCTCCAAGGTACAGCAACTACCGATTGAAGCCATTAGTCAGGCCAGTGCCAATCAGCGTAAAGGCCGCTGCGGCCGGGTCGCGGCGGGGATCTGTATCCGGCTTTACAGCGAAGAGGATTTTTTAGGCCGGCCGGAGTTTACCGATCCGGAAATTCTGCGCACTAACCTGGCGTCAGTCATTATGCAGATGCTGGCACTGGGACTGGGTGATATCGAAGCCTTTCCATTTTTGCAAAAACCAGACAGCCGCTTTGTTAACGACGGCATCAAGTTGCTGGAAGAGCTGGGCGCGATCCCACAGCAACGTAGCAAGCAACAGCTCAGTTTAACGCCATTAGGCAAAACGCTGGCGCGTTTACCGATCGACCCCAGGTTGGCGCGGATGGTGCTGGCGGCCAGCGAGCAGGGCGCCTTACAACAAGTGTTGGTGATTGTTGCCGCCTTATCCATTCAGGATCCGCGCGAGCGGCCGCTGGATAAGCAACAAAAAGCCGATGAGCTGCATGGCCGCTTTGCTGATCCGGATTCTGATTTTAGCAGCTGGTTAAAGCTTTGGGATTACCTGCAACAACAGCAGGAGGCGCTGAGCAACAACCAGTTTCGCCGATTGTGTAAGCAAGAGCTGCTAAATTATTTACGGGTACGGGAGTGGCAGGATCTGGTCGCGCAGCTGACTCAGGTCGCGCAGGAGCAACAGCTTAGTTTTAACACCAATCCGCCGGGCTATCAGGCTATTCACAGCGCCATTTTAACCGGCTTATTGGGACAAATCGGTAGTAAAGACAGCGATGCCGACTATCTTGGGCCACGGCAAACCCGCTTTTATGTATTCCCCGGCAGCCATCTGTTTAAGCGCAAACCGAAATGGATTATGGCGGCCGAATGGGTTGAAACCAGCCGCTTGTATGCGCGTACGGTAGCGAAAATTGAACCTGAGTGGATTGAGCCGCTGGCGGCGCATCTGGTTAATCGCAGCTACAGTGAACCGCATTGGGAAAAGAAAAAAGGTGCTGTGGTGGCTTACGAGCAGGTCGCGCTGTACGGCGTGATTATCGTGGGTAAAAGACCGGTGCTGTATAGCCGGATTGACGAGGCGGTATCACACCAGCTGTTTATCCGGGAAGCCCTGGTCAATGGCGAACTGGGCTTAAATGAAGCCTTTTTAAGTTATAACCAGCAACAAATCAGCAAGGTGCAGGAACTGGAAGAAAAATCCCGCCGCCGTGATATCCTGGTAGACGAAGATGCGCTGGCCGCGTTTTACGCCGAACGTATCCCGCAGTGGGCGAATAACCGTATCGACTTTAGCAAATGGTGGAAAAAAGCCCGCCAGACGCAGCCAGCGTTACTGAATTTTGACCCAGAGCTGCTGTATCAGCGCGATGCCTCTGATATCAGTGCCGAGCGCTTCCCGGAAAGCTGGCGCCAGGGCAATTTAACGCTGCCGCTGGAGTATCATTTTGCCCCCGGTGAGCCGGATGATGGCGTCAGCGTGTTGATCCCACTGGCACTATTAAACCAGGTCGAAGAGCAGGGCTTTGACTGGCAGATCCCGGCGCTGCGCCATGAGCTGTTAGTGGCGCTGATCAAATCGCTGCCTAAGCAATACCGGCGCAACTTTGTCCCAGCGCCGAATTATGCCGATGCCTTAATGCAAAGCCTGACCCCCTTTAGCGAGCCACTGCTCACTGCGATTAGCAGCAAGTTAAAGCGCATGTCAGGCATAACTATCCCTGACGATGCCTGGCAGTTAACAGAGTTACCGGCGCATCTGAAAATAAATTTTAAAATTGTCGATGAGCGTAAGCTGGTGGCGCAGGGGCGCTCTTTGGCGCTACTGAAACAGCAATTACAGGGCGCAGTGCAGCAAAGCCTGAGTGAAGTGGCTGAGCAGGGTATTGAGCAGGAGCAACTGACCGAATGGAGTTTTGGCGAGCTGCCCAAAGAGTATATTAAGCTGCAGGCCGGTTTTGAAATTAAAGCCTTTCCTGCGTTGGTCGACGCCGGTCAGAGCGTTGCCATTAAGCTGCTGGATAATCCACTGCGGGCAGAGCAGGAGCATATTAAAGGCTTACGGCGCCTGGTGCTGCTGAATGTACCCTCACCGGTAAAATATCTGCAGGAGTCGTTACCGAACAAAGCCAAGCTGGGTCTGTACTTTAATCCCTTTGGTAAGGTGCTGGAGCTGATCGATGATTGTATCGCTGCGGCAACGGACGCCTTGATCCGCCAGCAATTACCGGTGCAGGACAAAGTCGCCTTTGAGCGGTTACGCGAAACGCTACGCGCTGAGCTGAATGAGCGGGTACGGCAGATCGCATTGCAGGTGGAACAAATTTTAACGGTCTATCACGATATTCAAAAACGCTTAAAAGGTAAGGTGGATCTGGCACACTTTCAGGCGCAGGCCGATATTAAACAGCAGTTAGAGCAGCTGATTTTTAAAGGCTTTGTCAGTCAACATGGTGCTGCAAGACTGGATGATTTAAAACGTTATTTGCAGGCAATGTTAAAGCGGCTGGAAAAGCTCCCGGTCGATCCTAACCGTGACCGTTTATTGATGCACGAGTATCAGAAGGCTGAACAGGCTTATCAGAATTTACTTGGTAAATATGCCGGTCAGGCCATTCCGGAGCCGGTCAGTCAGATCCGCTGGATGCTGGAAGAGCTCAAGGTGTCACAGCATGCGCAGCAGCTGGGTACCCCTTATCCGATTTCGGTAAAGCGTATTTTGCATGCGGTGCAGGAGCTTAAATAATAAACTTGCGTCGTCGCCACAGCTTGCTAAGATGATGCAAAGCGTAGCGAAGGAGTTGTATATGCCACACAGGAATGATAACCGCCACTTTTACCGCATGATGGTCAACGCCGAGGTAAAGGTGATGATCAACGACCCTGAGGCCGCCCGGGTAATAGACGGGGTGTGTCGCGACCTTAGCGCCTCAGGGATGGCGGTGGAGATCGATGAACCGCTGGAAATGGGTACTTTGGTAAGGATCCGGTTAGAGTCGCCGGATGCCAGTGTCGCGCCGCTGGATGCGACGGCTAAGGTGATGCGTTGCAGTCAGGAAAGTGAAGATTGCTATCAGTTAGGGCTGGCGTTCCTCGATCTGAATTAGCCAAAGCCCATAGCGGTTTGAGCGGCTGCCCAGAGCGGGCAGCCCGGTATTGTTAATAGATCTTACAGATCAAGCCTTTCAGATAGTAACCTTCAGGGTAGAAACTGGCGACCGGATGATCGCTGTCTTGTTGTAAGCGTTCGATAAATAAGCAATCTCGTTTCGCATCCAGTGCCGCATCGGCGACCACCTTCTGGAATAAGCCCTCTTCCATTAAGCCGGAGCAGGAAAAGGTAAACAACAGACCACCTGGCTTCACCAGTTGCATCGCGACCCGGTTAATATCCTTGTAGCCACGACAGGCACTGTTAAGCTGGGCTTTGTTGTCTGCGAACTTCGGCGGGTCTAGCACCACGATATCAAAGGTTTTGCCTTGCTCCTGATACTGACGCAGCAGTTTAAACACATCGGCTTTCTGATTACTCAGTTTACTTAGATCTAACTGATTAAGTTCGGCATTACGCGCCGCGGTTTCTAGTGCCAGCTCAGACAGATCGACATTGGTCACCTGTTTGGCACCGCCCATTAAGGCTGCCACGCCAAAGGTGCCGGTATAGCTAAAGCAATTTAAAATCTCGGCGTCCTTAGCAAAACGGCGCAGCGCCGCCCGGTTTACCCGCTGATCCAGATAAAAGCCGGTTTTATGGCCGTTAACCACATCGACGACCAGCGTCATACCGTGCTCTTTAATCAGCACCTCACCACTGTCACGTGGTAAATGCAGCCAGCCGGTTACCAGCGGCAGGCCTTCTTTTTTGCGCACATCCACATCGGAGCGCTCGTAAATACTGTGCTCCGGGAATACCTCCAGCAGCGCAGCGACCAACTGTTTACGCTTGGCATCGGCACCGGCAGAGAGTAGCTGCACTACCAACACATCCTGATATTTATCAATAGTAATACCTGGCAGACCATCTGACTCCGCAGCCACTACCCGTAGCCCATTAGTCTGCTCTGTGTTGAACAAGCTCAGCCGCAGTTGCCAGGCGCGCTGCAGACGTTGCTTAAAAAACGCCTGGTCAATCTGTTCGTGTTGTTGAAAGCTCCAGATCCGAGCACGAATTTGCGATGCAGGTGAGTAGGCTGCCCAGGCCAGCCATTCGCCTTTGCTACTGACGACCGCAACGGTATCGCCACGATTTGGCGTATTATGGACTTTGGCAATGGCGTTAGAAAAAATCCATGGGTGTTTGCGATTAAGGGCTTTTTCACGGCCCTCGGCCAGGATCACCGCCGGTACGCTGCTATTATTCATATCTGGTAGGTCGCTATGCTAGACTAAAGGCCGCATTTTAGAGAAGACGCAGCGAAAGCTAAAGCAAAATCGGCAAGTGGCCGCCGCTTTCGCTACACAGCCGATATAGGAATCTTATGGCGCACATACTCCCTGCCAACATGCAAGCGGTAACCGTTGTGGAGCCGGGCAAACACAGTCGCTTAAGCTGGCAACCCAGTGCGCTGCCGCAACTGGCTGGCGGCGAGTTGTTACTCAAGGTCGCAGCCTTTGGCATTAACCGGGCTGATTTAATGCAGCGTCAGGGACTATATCCGCCGCCGGCTGAAGACAGCCCGGTGCTGGGGCTGGAGGCAGCAGGAACTGTTGTTGCGGTTGCCGATCACAGCTTAGCCGGTTGGCTTGGGCAACAGGTGTTTGGCCTGGTGAATGGCGGGGGCTATGCCGAGTATGTCCGGATCCCGGCTACACAAGCTATGCCTGTGCCCCAGGGCTGGACTTTTGAGCAAGCAGCCGCTACCGCTGAAACTTTTCTTACCGCCTATCAGCTGTTATTTATGCTTGGTGCAGCCGATACCGGACAACGGGTGTTGATCCATGCCGGCGCCAGTGGCGTGGGCACCAGCGCAATCCAATTGGCAAAGGCCCGTGGCTTGCAGGTCGCCGTGACCGTAGGCACTGAAGAAAAAGCGACGTTCTGCCAGCAGTTAGGCGCCGATCTTAGTATCAATTACCGGCAACAGGATTTTGCAGAGGTGTTAAGCACAGCCTGGCCTGAAGGGATTGACCTGGTATTGGATCCGGTGGCGGGCAGTTATCTGAACGCCGAAGCTACGTTATTGGCGATGGATGGCAAAATTATTATCTATGCCATGATGGGGGGGCGCAAAATACCCGAGTTCGACCTGAGTTTGTTGTTTAAAAAACGTGGCCAGCTGCTATGCTCAACGTTACTTAATCGTAGCGCAGCCTATAAAGCACAGTTAACCCGGTTATTTAGCGCTGATTTTGCTGCCATGCTGGCTGAAGGAAAGATCAAACCGGTGTTAACCGGCGTATATAAACCGGAGCAGTTGGAGCAAGCACATCAGTTGCTTGCCAGTAATCAGACTGTGGGTAAGTTAGTTGTGAGTTTTATCGAGTAATCCGGTTCTATCGAGCCACTATGGAATTAAGCTGAGGAAAGAAGTCAGGATGCCACCAAGTTTTGGAAAAGCGGCTTATGCCAAAGTTATTCAACGGCTGGTTGAGCGTATTTATAACCAAAGTCCGTTACAGGATTCGTTATATGAGCAGGCGGTGCAGTGGTTTGCTGAAAAAGCACTGCGCGATCAGAAGTCGGCCGAATTAGAGCAGCAATTATTTTTATTTGAAAGCCGGCATCAACAAGCAAAAAAGGGCGAACAGGCAGCGATTGCGCGTAATCTGAAGCAGGCCGAAGATCAACATAAGACCTTTAGTGAGGACCTCGAAGAGAGCCGGTTTCTGCGCTACAACGAATTGTTTTTACTGTGCCGTGATATTTTATCGATCTGTCAGGGTGAGAACTTTAGCGATACCAACAGCTACTCCGCCAAGATGCTCGGCACCATCCAGTTAATCTGCCCAACCCGTGGGCGCAATATCGCCAAGGAGAATCAGAAAGCCCGCCACCTGTATAAAGCCGTATTAAGTTTACGCCTGTTAGACCGGTTGGTGATTGATGGCATGATTGACCATCCCTTTATTATGGAGCGTTATGAGGAGGGGAAGGCTATCCCTTATAACGATGAAACGGAATACCATCCCTATCGTGACGATGTACATGTACCGGTGTTGATGGCCGCCTTATTGCAGGATATCGGGCGTTGTCATCCAAGCTGCCAGGCGATCTTAAAAGGCCCGGACGGCTCCTTTGATGAGTTCCGCGAGCTGGATGCCGAAGAGCGCAATACCTTTTTGCAGACCAGTTATACTGAGGCGCTGAGCTATGTCCAGGATGCACTGACCACTGGCCGCTATCTGGGGCGCAGTAAAGAGGAACGGGATCGTTTTGTCCAGGGCGAAATTGAAAAGCGTGAGCTGATCCAGTTGCTACTGAAGCAGGCGGTCAGGCCGCAGGATATTATCGGCAGTATTCTGCGTATTCCGCAGATTTATACCGGTATGGTGTTATCAACCCGGCAAAACTATAACTACGAGGATTTACCGAAGGCGGCACTGTTACTGGAAAAAACCGCTGAGCAGGGCAAACTGAGTAAAAATGCGGTGGCAGCTTTTCTGCGGATTGCCGGCATGTTTCCGCAAGGCTATGGCATTACCTATATCCCGAAAGACTCGGATGGTAATGATATGGAGCGTTATGAGTACGCCATTGTCACCGGCCTTTATCCGCCGGATTTTCGAAAAGCCATCTGCCGGATTGTTACCTACAGCCTGACCTATCAGGCGTCGGCGCGTGGCTGTGTGGTTAGCCCGGATAATAATTTGTATTTTCCGCAGGCGCGTCGGAAACTGGAAATTGTACCGGAGGAACGCTTGCTGGATATTTTGCGTAAGCTGGTGTACAACTTTGAGGAGCGGATGGCATCGCCATTATTACCGCGTTGCTGGCATCCGGATGATTACTTCCTGAATCAAAAGAACCAGAATCTGTGGAACAAGGCGGAAATGGTGCAAAACTAACCAGACTCCGCCGGCAACAGGCCCAACAACTTACTCAGCTGTTGGGCTTTTTCTTTTTGCCGCCGCACGCTCCAGCAGACTTTGACTGTCCTGGGCCGTGGCTTGGTCGGCAGCGTCCGGCGCAGCTTTAATGTCTTTACTTTCAGGCTCTGCAGTCGCGGTGTCAGGCGTCACAATAGTGTGTGGTGTCTCAACTGCTGCAATGTCAGCGCTGTCGCTGGGCGCTAGCGGCGTAGTCGTTGTTTCTACAGTTGTCGCAGCCGCCGCGGTAGTAATGTCACTAGCCACGTTGTCTGCAGCATCGTCCACAGGACCTGCCTCTGCAGTGTGTTGGCTGGTGTTGCTGGTTGCGGGCTCATCCAGCATTTGTTCTTTTACCAGTTGCTCATCAACGCGCGGATCCAGTGCTGCAGCCAGCGGGGAAGACACCAGATCGCCAGAGGCGAGCTGATAATCTGAGGGTTGCTGTTCGGCCAGCAGCCGCTTGGCCATTTTCTGGTTATAGTTAACCCGGGCTAAGCGCAGGAATAGGATCAGACAGCATACCGACATATAGCCATACAGCATGGCATTACCGAGCATTTGCATCAGAAAAGATGCCACCAACGGCCCCAGGGTGGCACCAATGCCAAAGGTCAGCAGGATGGTCGCCGACAGGGCCACCCGTTCCGGTTGTTCGATATTCTGATTAGCCAGTGCTGTGGCCAGTGGATACAGCGTAAAGGCCAGAATGCCAAAGCAAAAGGTGGCGATCAGCAGTGCCATACCTTTAAGTGGCAACAGCGCAATGGCTAACACTAAAATGCCGAGCAGGGCGCTGTTAAAGCGCAACAAGCGGCTACGTGGAATACGGTCCGATAGTTTACCCATCGGCCACTGGGCTAATAAACCTGCCAGAATAGTAGCCGACATAAAGCTGGCAACCTCGGCTGTACCCATGCCATTACTGGCGGCAAAGGCGGGCGCCAGACCATAAAAAGAACCGGAAATCCCGCCAGCGATCAAAATCGTGGTCAGGGATTGCGGCACCTTGCGCCAGAACGGCAAAATTTTCAGCGGCGCTGGGTGCATAGGCTGTGGGTGGATGCGGCGGGTAAGCGCTATTGGCACGATGCAAAGCGCGTAACAAATACCAATCAACAGCAGCGGTTGCAGTCCCAGCTCAGGGAAGAACGACAGTACGGTTTGCCCGGCCACCATCCCCATATAGGAGACAATCATATAACCGGCAAAGACACTGCCACGCTGGCTGCTATCGGCCTGCTCGTTTAACCAGCTTTCCAGCACCATATACATACACATCATGCCGGTACCGACGATTAACCTGAGTAACAACCAGATACTGAGCACATCGGTTAAGGCATGGCACAGCGCTGACGCCGTTACAATGCCGGCACTGGCAACAAAGGTACGGATATGACCAACCCGGGCAATCAGCTTATGACCGACTTTCGAGCCGACGACCAGCCCGAAGTAGTAAGCCGACATCATGCCACCGATCCACAGTTGTTCGACACCATCCCGGCTTAAAGATAATGCCAGGTAGGTAGTTAACAAACCTGATCCCAGCACCATAATCAGGGTGCTGGAGAACAGTGACGAAAAACTGCGAAACGGTGAGGCCATCCTAAGCTCCTGTAAACGACTTTATTTAACGCGCATACCTGCGGTGGCGCCCTGATCCGGTGTCAGCAGGAAGATATCGCTACCGCCCGGGCCTGCGGCCAGTACCATGCCTTCGGATAAACCAAAACGCATTTTGCGCGGAGCCAGGTTGGCCACCATCACCGTTTGCCGGCCAACCAGACTCTCTGGCGTGTAAGCGGCTTTAATACCGGCAAACACCTGCCGGGTTTCTCCGCCGCCGATATCCAGTTGCAGTTGTACCAGTTTGTCGGCGCCCTCCACCGGCTTGGCATCGACAATAGTCGCGACCCGCAAGTCTATCTTGGCAAAGTCATCAATGCTGATGGTATCGCTAATGGGTTCCCGTTCGCCGCTAACAACGTTAACCTCAGCCTTAGCTGTTTCAGCTTTAGAGACTGCAACCGGCTCAGCAGTGGGTTGTAAGTTCTCTTTTGAGGCATCGACCATGGCTTGCACTTTTACCGGATCGACGCGCTGCATCAGTGCTTTAAAGGGGTTAATCGCATGGTTTAACAGCGGCTCACGGTAATTGGCCCACAGCAGTTCAGTATTTAAAAAGGCTTCACTGTCGCTGGCCATTTTCGGCAACACCGGCTTTAAATAATGCATTAACACGCGGAACAGGTTCAGGCCCATTGAGCACACCTCATGCGCCTCCTGCTGCTTGCTGTCATCTTTTACCAGCACCCAGGGCGCCTTAGCATCGATATACTGATTGGCTTTATCGGCCAGCGCCATAATATCGCGGATGGCCCTGGCAAATTCCCGCTGCTCATAGCTTTGCGCAATGCTGTCCCCAGCGTTAATAAAGTCGGCGAACAGCTCCGGTTCACTCAGATTGGCAGAAAGCTTGCCGTCAAAGCGCTTACTGATAAAACCGGCACAGCGACTGGCGATATTCACCACTTTACCTACCAGATCGGCGTTAACCTTCTGGGTAAAGTCTTCCAGATTTAAGTCAAGATCGGTAATGCCGCTGGTTAGCTTAGAGGCGAAGTAATAGCGCAGATATTCCGGGTCCAGATTATCCAGATAGGTACGGGCCTTGATAAAGGTACCACGTGACTTGGACATCTTGGCGCCATTTACCGTGACAAAACCGTGGGCAAAGATAGCATTGGGTTTGCGGAAACCGGCGCCGTGCAGCATCGCTGGCCAGAACAGACTATGGAAGTAGATAATATCTTTACCGATAAAATGATACACCTCGGCGTCAGAATCCGGAGCCCAGTAGCTGTCAAAATCGATACCGGCTGTTTCACACAGGTGTTTAAAGCTGGCCAGATAGCCAATAGGTGCATCCAGCCACACATAAAAGAACTTACCTGGTGCGCCCGGAATTTCAAAGCCAAAATAAGGCGCATCGCGGCTGATATCCCAGCGCTGCAGGCCATCTTTAAACCATTCCTGCAGTTTGTTAGCCATTTCATCCTGCAAGGCACCGCTACGGGTCCAGTCCTGCAGCATCTGGGCAAAGGCCGGTAAATCAAAGAAGTAGTGTTCACTGTCTTTCAGGATTGGCGTAGCACCGGATACAACCGAGCGCGGGTTCTTTACTTCGGTTGGGCTGTAGGTGGCACCGCAGACATCGCAGCTATCACCGTTTTGGTCTAATGCGCCGCATTTCGGGCAATCGCCTTTAACAAAGCGATCCGGTAAGAACATTTCCTTCTGCGGATCATAAAGTTGGCTGATGGTATCGCGCTTGATGTAGCCGCCATCATTTAAACGCTGGTAAATCAGGTTGGCAAAGTACCGGTTTTCGTCACTGTGCGTAGAGTGATAATGATCAAAGGCGATACCAAAGCCGGCGAAATCGGCCATATGCTCAATTTTGGTTTGCGCAATCATCTGCTCCGGCGTGATGCCTTGTTGCTGCGCTTTTAGCATAATAGGGGTGCCGTGCGCATCATCAGCACAAACGTAGTAACACTGGTGACCGCGGGCTTTCTGAAACCGTGACCAGATGTCGGTTTGAATATATTCCAGCAGGTGTCCGAGGTGAATAGGGCCATTGGCATAGGGTAACGCACTGGTGATCAGAATTTTCCGGCTCGACATTGACGATTGCTCTTGAGAATAAATAACTGAAAAGATATGAACTAATGATACTATAACCGGCATTAAATCGCATCCGCACAAGCGGCGTTTCCCAACGATTTGTCAACAAAAGCGATTAGTCTACAAAAAAGCCTTTTAACGGAGTGACCATGTTTAACTGGCTAAAAAAGAAAACTCAGGCAGCAGGACAGCCCGAGCCGGGCGCGAATGAGTTAAGCGGCGTTATTGAGGCCTTAAGAGCCAGACCCGGTGCTTTTAAGTCGATTAAAACCATAGTACTGGTGGCATCGGGTAAGGGCGGGGTCGGCAAATCTACCACCTCCGCTAACCTGGCGATGGCGTTGGCGGCAATGGGCGTGCGCACCGGCCTGTTAGATGCCGATATTTATGGGCCTTCGGTACCTACGCTATTTGGTTTAACCGGCGAGAAAGTCACGTCACCGGATAATAAATTAATGCATCCGCTACAGGCGCATGATGTCTGTTTGCAGTCGATTGGCTTTTTGGTTGACCCGGAGCAGGCGTCAGTCTGGCGCGGCCCGATGGCCAGCCAGGCGTTATTGCAGTTACTGAATGAAACCCTGTGGCCTGAGCTGGATATCCTGCTGGTGGATATGCCGCCCGGCACCGGTGATATTCAGCTCACCATTTCACAAAAGCTGCCGGTAACCGGTGCTGTGGTGGTGACGACACCTCAGGATCTGGCGCTGGCCGATGCCCGCAAGGCGATTACCATGTTTCAACAGGTGAAAATCCCTCTTCTGGGCCTGATTGAGAATATGAGTTTTTATATCTGCCCCAGCTGCGGCGCCAGCGATGATGTATTTGGCAGCGAAGGGGGCTTAAAGCTGGCCGAGCGCTATCAGGTGCCGGTACTAGGCCAGTTACCACTGCAAGCTGCGCTGCGGGAACAGGCCGATAGTGGTACTGCCTTAACGGCCGGAGATGCCAGCTTGCTGGAGTATTATCAACAAATTAGTCGTGCCTTGCTGTGGCAACTTACCGGTGCCAGCAGCCAGAGCGTGGAAATTGTTATAACGGATGATTAGTAATGAGATTATGTGACCGCGATATAGCGGCCTATCTGGCCGAGGGAAAAATCCGCATCAGTCCGGCACCGGATGCCGAAATGATTAGTGGCGTCAGTGTTGATATTCGGCTTGGCCATAAATTTCGGGTATTTCAGGCGCATACCGCGCCCTTTATCGATTTGAGTGGCCCCCGTGCTGAAGTCGATGCCGCCTTAAATGCGGTAATGAGCGATGAAATTGTACTGGAGGACGATGGTGTCTTTATTTTGCACCCGGCCGAGCTGGCACTGGGTATTACGCTGGAGTCGGTAACGCTGCCGGCGGATATCGTCGGCTGGCTGGATGGGCGCTCTTCCTTAGCCCGTTTAGGCTTAATGGTGCATGTGACCGCGCATCGCATTGATCCGGGCTGGTCGGGCAATATCGTACTGGAGTTTTTTAATAGTGGTAAGTTGCCGCTGGCGCTTCGACCCAATATGAAAATTGGCGCCCTGAATTTTGAATTGATGACGGGTCCGGCGGATAAGCCTTATAACAAGCGCAGCGATGCCAAATATAAAGAGCAGAGCGGGGCAGTAGCCAGTCGTATTAGTCAGGATGATAAGACAGCGTTATAACAATCGACTGCGTTAAAAAGAAAAAGCCCACGCAAAAACGTGGGCAGCAAGCTTATATAAAGCAAAATGAAGCGGGATGATTATGCAATAAAGCTGCATAGCTTGGCAATGCCGCTGGCAGCTTTTTTCCATCTTTAGTTGGTTTGTCCGTAACAGACCGGCATTTTGTTAGCACACTTTGATAGCGAGGGAGATATAGCGATGCAATTATATGGTTCACAGACTTCACCCTATGTCCGGCGGATCCGGCTGTTGCTGGCCGATACGGCGCATCAGTTTATCAATATGAATATTTTTGCCGAGGCTGATCGGCAAAAGTTATTGGCGCTGAACCCAACGCTAAAGATCCCGATGTTGCAGGATAACGACGAGATTATCTTCGATTCGAATGTGGTCTACCGTTATCTGGCGGCGAAAATGGGCCTGGCAGCATTAAGTTGGTATCAGGAAAATCAACTCACGTTGATTAATGCAGTCAATGATTCGCTGGTCTCGCTATTTTTATGTACCCGCAGCGGTCTGAATACCAATGAAGATCGGCTGTTCTTTAATGCGCAGAAAGAGCGTATTGCCGCCTCAATGTTTGTGCTGGAGCAGCAGGC
Organism: Alishewanella sp. BS5-314; assembly: GCF_025377695.1. Lineage (NCBI taxonomy): Bacteria > Pseudomonadati > Pseudomonadota > Gammaproteobacteria > Alteromonadales > Alteromonadaceae > Alishewanella > Alishewanella sp. BS5-314. The sequence goes on along the minus strand of NZ_JACEHJ010000002.1, from coordinate 928,361 downwards.
CGCCAATCAGGAATTTGCCAACTGGCAATATCCGGCGATGGCATTGTATTGCTTACTGGACTGGGTGATATTCCGCGAATTGTTGGATCTGGAAGATTATCCGGCCTTACTGGCCTTTCATGCAGCCAATCAGCAACAGGCCGGCGCCGCAGTATCGGATCCGCGGCTGGCCTGAGTCAGAGGATAACGATATTCGGTGTATGCGTTCACAATAGCATTATCGTAAAAATCGGATTGCTTTGTCACAAAAGTCTGCAAGGGTGTTATAACGCCCTTGCGCGACAATCAAACGCACAATGTTGACATCAATATTTAAGTAATCGTGTACTAATCCGTTTCGCATACCAATAATCTGGCGCCATTCTGACAACTCGTCAGCCGTAATCATGCCGTGCTGATGCAGCTGTGAGAAAGTTTGATAGGCGTCGACAGAACTGTGTTGCTGATATCTTTTTAGACAATGCTTGGCCAGGCCAATACTCAATTCTGTTAGCAGTTGTAATAAACGTTCTATAGCTAGGTAGTCACGCCGGCGTAGTTCCCCCAAGGCTAAGTCTGCACGCAATTCATCTAATTGTTGGCAGTAGTCTTGTTTATGTTTGGCGGCTTCAGTTAAATAAAGCTTTAAGCCGGCATCTTCAAACCTCATGACTTGCTTCTCTTTGTTGATACTCAAATAAGCTATTAATCCGCGTTATTTCTTGCCATGCTCTTGCACTACCATCGCTATATATCAGTTGTCCGGTATCAATAATCTGATACGCCAGATAAATCGGCGCCTGGTTGATATCGACGATAGATATTTTGGCCTCAGGCAGGGCGAGCTCTGCGGCCCAATCAAGTGCCAGACAGTGGGGACGATTGTAGCGCGCTAAGTTATCGAGTGCGAAATCATTAAAGGCAACAGCGAGATCATAATCACTGTCTGGCCTGGCTCTTCCTTGTACTCTTGAGCCATATAACCAGATAGCCCCAATATCCGCGTTTTGTTTTGCGAGCTGCGTAATCCGAGATATTGTCGGCTCAGAGTTAGTCATCAGTCTGAATAAAATAAGTTTTGATATAACAAGAGCGTATCAGAATAACAGGGTTATCGCCAGTTAGCTCACAGTTGCATATTCAGGAAAAACACCGGGCTTAGCGGCTGGCGGCTTTTAACAGCACAGGCTCAATCAGCACACTCTGGCTGTCATCCGATAGCCAGATTTGGCCTTCGCTGATATTACATTGCAGGTTCATACTGCGCTGTACCAAAGTTGCCATCTGCTGCACGCCTTGCTCCGGAATGTCCCAAATTGATAGTTGCTGATAGCGGCTAAGCGCACTCTGATTCGCCTGCCACCAAATCGGTACCACCCGGCCACCATAGCAATATAGATGCACCTGCTTTGCCCGGCTACAGGCCTTTTTCAGCCATTTTTCATCGGCCTGACCAAATTCGACCCAGAGGTTAACGGTACCATCCAGCGCCAGATCCCAGAGCTCTGCCTCGTCGCTTTCACTGCTTAGCCCCTTGGTAAATTGCAGGGTGTCATTGGCATTCAGCGCAAAGGCCAGTAAGCGCACCATCATACGCTCGTTATTTTCCGACGGGTGCTGTGCCAGCGTCAGGCTGTGGTCTGCATAATAATGCCGATCCATATTAGCAATTTGCAGCTGGACTTTGTAAACAGTGGCTTTAAGTGCCATCAGATGCTCTTTTAGTCAGATACGAAAAGGCCGCAGTGTACAAAGCACGGCGGCCTTTGGCAATGCAACTTTGCTTGGCTGTTACTTAGTGCTGGCTTGCTCGAACAACTGATTCACTTTATGCCAGTTAACTAACTGCCACCAGGCCTGACTGTAATCACCACGGCGATTCTGATAGGCCAGGTAATAGGCATGCTCCCAAACATCCAGCGCCAGAATCGGCGCGCCGCGCTCCTCAACGACATCCATCAGCGGGTTGTCCTGATTTGCGGTTGACGTTACCTGTAACTTACCGTCTTTATTCACAATTACCCAGGCCCAACCCGAACCAAAGCGGCTGGCCGCTGCCTGATTAAAGGCCGTTTTCATTGCATCCAGTGAACCAAAGTCACGTTCAATCGCTGCAGTTAAGGCAACTGAAGGTGCGCCGCCCTGACCAACTGGCGCCATTAACTGCCAAAACAGCTGATGATTATAATGCCCGCCACCATTATTACGCACTGCTGCATTAAAGGATGACATCTGCTGCATCATTTGCTCTAGGCTCAACTCTGTCAGCTTTGGAAAATTTTCGATCTGCGCATTCAGGTTATTCACATACGCCAGATGATGGCGGCCATGGTGAATTTCCATAGTCTTAGCATCAATTATCGGCTCCAGCGCATTGGCCGCATAAGGCAGTGGTGCCTGAGTAAAAGGGGCAGCAAAGGCGGATAACGAGGCCAATAATAAGACAGCGGTGCCGACGGATTGCAGCAGGGTAGATTTCAACATACAGACTCCTTGAAAGAAAAAAGGCGAACAAATAGTCATTAAAGCGATTCAGACCCTGCTCAACTCGTTGAGTTCACGAAAAAATACGCTTAAGCATGATATTAGGCTCAGTTTTACAACCACTTTTGGTTAGGTTTTTATTTATAACCAAAAGTGTTTTTTTGTGTGACGTGTAACCGCATTTGGATGCTCGATATTGAATATCATGCAACTTAGACCCTTATGCCGCCTTTTTTTACCGTGTTCACAGGCGACTTTATGAGTTCACGCCATGTAGCGAGTGAACAGTACAACACCATAGTGCACAAACTAGAGTAGTCTTAGTAATTAGTTTATTGCTGGCAAAGCCAGTCACACCTAAGCAAACTAATTAACAATTAGCTCAGGCCGGCGGACATTTGATAGGCATTGCCGAGCATTTATCGGCTCACCCCAACAAACGACTTCAGATAATCAGATACAGACCATGTTCACGCAATGTTCGTGCTTTATCCTTGCTGCGTTGCGATAAGCGACAAGTGAATAGAGAAGGAGAAATTATGCGAAATTTGAACGCGCGGGCTTGGATGAGGTCAGGTTCAATACTGATCGGATTGCTGACAGTCATTACCCTTAGCGCTTGTCAGTCAACGCAGGAGCGTGAGCGTCTTGCCAGGCAAAATGATAGCCAGACTTGTATTGAATTTGGAACAACTCCGGGCTCAATAGAATTTGCAGAGTGTATGTTGAAGCAGCAAGATCGCCGCGACAACGCTGCCCTCAAAGCGGCTGAGATGCAACGGGCTTTGTCAGAAACAACGCGGAATAATACAGAAACAGTGCGACGTCTTGGCTGTGAGCGAGAGGCCGAGAAAGAGCGGAAACGGGGCGAAAAGCCACGGGACTGCAGATAGTATAATGCTGTTACTGATGTAGCGCGTTTGCACGACTCATTACAAATCGTGCTAAACCGCAAAGTTAGGCCGCTGTGATAGTTTGACTTAATTTTGTCATCGACAATAAAGGTCTTGATACAGCGGTCTGACTGAGCTAGTGCTCGAATACATCCTACATATGTTAAAATCCCGGAAGTCATCACGATACGATATAACGTAATATTTTCGTAAAAATCATGTCTGAAGATATAACTCAAACCTATTCTTACCATGCTGGTTTTACGCCAGGTTGGTGCGCTCCTGGATAATAAATGCACTTATATTCAGTGTTTTAATGGATTTCTGCACACAGTAAATGAAAATTTTATTAATAGAAGATGAGGTTAGCTTAGCTCACACTTTGCGAAGCGTTCTTGAACGAGAGCGCTTTGTTGTTGACCATGTCACAGAAATAAAGCTGGCACGTGAAGTGCTGCGGCTTGGATTCTACGAGCTTATTCTGCTTGATCGCACCTTACCCGATGGTGATGGACTTGTATTGGTATCAGAAATACGGTCAAGTCATCCTGGCATACCAATTATTGTGTTAAGTGCGAGAGGTGATATTGCCGAGCGTATCGAGGGGTTAGACAAAGGTGCAGATGATTACCTTGTAAAACCTTTTGCATTGGACGAGATGCTTGCGCGTATCCGAGCGGTGCGAAGACGACCAAATATTCAAGAAAATGCCGAAATCCGTGCCGGCCGACTCGTGTTTGACTTATCGAGTGACGAGGCAATAGTAGATGGTCAAATATTGCAACTTACCCGTCGTGAGCTACGTGTGCTATCCGCGCTGATGAAGCGTCGCGGTCGAGTGCTACTTCGGGAATCATTAGAGCAGGCGGTGTACCGCCTTGACGACTATGTGCAATCCAACACTCTTGATTCTCATATATCAAGATTAAGACGCAAGCTTGCCGACGCTAACGCCGGTATTGAAATACATTCAATTCGGGGTGTTGGGTATTTTCTGAGAGCCGAGATATGAAAGACAAAACGGTTTCTTTGAAAAGAACGCTAATAACACTCCCGCTGTTCTTCCAGCTTACTGTTCTTTTGGTGTTTTTCGTAGCTCTTATGTCTTACGCGGTACGTTTAGACAGTGGTGGTAGTTACACAGATGAGTCTATTACTCCGGTCATTGCACGCGCAATCGTCCGTATGGCGGATGGAAACCTGGGAATCCGAATCACACCTGAATTGAAAAAGCTGATCAGCGAAACGCCAACACTATGGTTTGTTGTAGAAGATGAAGTGGGTCGTTACGCGGAATTTGGTAAGGTTCCGGCTGAATATGCATCGTTGCGCGGTATGCTGCATAAATTGTCTTATGCGCAAATTCGGGATCGTTCATCACCATACCGTTTATCTGCCGTTATCAGGCAAGAGCAATCGCAAATTGGCGTTCTCACTATTCTGGGACATGGTAAACTGAATCAAGTGAGTCTGATTCTGCTATTTGCCTCGAGCGCCTTTCTTCTACCAATTTTTGTTGTGTTTACGCTAATTTCGCTTCTGTTAACGCCTTTTCTGGTCAGGCGGGCGCTGTCTGGCGTCTCTGCTATCGCCATACAAGCTCAGCAAATTGACATTACGCAGCGGGGGAGTCGTCTTGGTGAACAGCAGGTACCAGTTGAGATCCTGCCGTTTGTTCGTGCAGTAAACGGTGCCTTGCAAAGGTTTGATGACAGTTATGACAGCCAAAAACGCTTTATTACCTCAGCCGCACATGAGCTGCGTACGCCTATTGCAATACTACGTGCAAAGCTAGAGTGCTCGGACAATCAGGCTAGCCGGGAATTTATTCTTGACGTTGACAGACTCGCTAATATTGCTGAGCAATTATTAGATCTCCGGCGTTTGGACATGGTTAATTCACGGGAAGTCATTTACCTGACTGAATTAGCGCTTGATGTTGCTGCAGATATTGCGCCATTACTCGTTGAGCTTGGTTGCTCGGTAGAGCTCATAATATCAACTCATTGCTCCATCAGGGGCGACTCAGGTGCTATTGAACGAGTAATCACAAACCTTATTCAGAATGCAGTCCAGCATGGCGGAAGGCATGTGATAATTAGAATAATTGAAAATGGTTTTGAAGTTGATGATGACGGTCCCGGAATTCCAAAGGAAGAAAGATCGCGTGTATTCGAGCCTTTCCATCGTTTAAAACCAAGAAATACCGGCAGCGGTCTGGGGCTTAATCTTGTTCAGGAAATTGTTCGAAAACACCAGGGTGATGTTTCAATTCATACCTCCCTGCGAGGTGGGGCGATTTTCCGCGTAGCGTTTTTAAAAGAGGTTTGTATTTAACAATTTAAGGAAAGGATATTGCTACTGCAAGCCTCTGATATATTTGCTTTCATATATTAGATTATAAACGAGTAAACGGGCTACACGCCCGTTAAACCGATATGGGATGGTAACATCGAGTTCATATTTCAACATCAGCCATTGTGCGGAATTCGTGCGATAACTTTTATCTCAAAATCAAAGCCCGATAACCAGGTAACGCCAACTGCAGTCCAGTTTGGGTAGGGGGCGTGAGGAAATAGTTGTTGCTTTACAGCCATAATTGATTCGAACTGATTTTGAGGGTCAGTATGGAATGTGGTGACATCGATAATATCTTCCAGTGAGCAACCCGCTGCGCTCAACACACTTTGCAGATTATCAAAAGCTAACTCAACCTGACGTTTAAAATCAGGTTCCGGCGTGCCATCTGGCAAGCTTCCAACTTGTCCGGACACAAAGAGTAGATCGCCCGATTTAATTGCAGCTGAATAGCCATGTTGTTCGTACAGAGCATGCTTCCCTTCAGGGATGATTACTTTGCGCTTTTTTGTCATTTATTTTTCCACATCTAAATTTTGTCGGTAACGGGCTGTGCTGTTCATTCACTAAAGGTCCCATTAATAAAGTACTATACGGTCCCTGTATGTCCGTTTAATATACACGGCGTATACAGAATATTGATATACGCGACGTATGTCAAAGTGTTTGATACGCGGCTTATGCGAGTTTGATGGGGTAATTGTGAATAAACGTTTGAAATCAATGGCAGAAAACCGCGAAAAATTAATTTCTGCCGCCCGAGTCGCTTTCGCTAAAGATGGATACGGTAACTCCTCTATGGACGACATAACCGGCAGTGTCGGCTTGACCCGGGGGGCGCTGTACCATAATTTTGGTGATAAACGCGGATTGTTAGCGGCTGTTGTTGAACAAATAGACACAGAAATGGCTGTTTATGCGCAACAAGCCCGCTTAGCGGCGGGAGATGATTGGCATGGTCTGCTTGCTGAAGGTGCGGCCTATATTGAGCTCGCCCTTGATCCTGAGGTGCAGCGTATAGTGCTTCGTGATGGTCCCGCTGTGTTGGGCGATCCCACGCAATGGCCAAGTCAGAGTAGTTGTCTGGAGTCGACCAAAGTCACTGTTGAGCGGCTAATTGCCAAGGGCATAGTAAAAGACATTGATGCGGAGGCAGCTGCCCGTCTAATCAATGGCGCAGCGCTTAACGCATCACTCTGGGTGGCTGCAAGTGCAAATCCACAAGATGTGTTACCAAAAGCGCTTGCTGCGTTTTTTGCGTTAGCGACCGGACTGCTTAGATAGATGCTATTGGTATCGCAACCATTATTTTGAACTGACAAAAGTTAATTGTTTCAGTGATTTGTTGTATGTGATAATCAATCTTTCAACCTGTATTATTCGTATTTAGTGGTTACTTGATGTGGCTTGGATGTAGTATCAGTAACTTCCCAACGTCTCTTCAAAAGGTTACTTATGCCGATATCTAACATTTCTCATGATAAAAGCGCGCTCCCGTTCATAACGCTTGGTGATCATTTAGCTATGGATTTGCTAAATACTGAAGCTCGAAATGGTGAAAGCATGGTTGACTACTGGACCAGTGATGCAGATGTGCTGAAATGGCTGCAACAACATGAAGTTTGGCCTGTCGCGGAGCCGAGTGTATTTGCTGTCGGTGAGTTACTCTCGCAAGCTAAAGCATTACGAAGTGTTGCGCTTCGGCTGATTACTGCGTTTAAGCAAGAAAAACTTCAAGACATCAGTGAGCTGAATGTGTTCCTGCATGCCTACACTAGCGCACCGCATTTAGTTTCAGATAACAATGGTAAATGGGTAATAACTCGTATTTCGGGCGCTAATACCGCCTTAGCTATGCTTGGGCCTGTTGCGCAGAGCGTGGCGATGTTATTGGTAGAGGGGGACGCAACTTTAGTTAAGCAATGTGAGCATCCAGATTGCATTCTGTGGTTTTATGACCGGACTAAGGCGCATAAACGTCGCTGGTGTAGTATGGCGACGTGTGGCAATCGGTTTAAAGCAGCACAGTTTAGGAAAAGAAATAGCAAATAAGCGGCAAGGCAATACATAAAGACGGCATTCATTACAACGCTCACTACTAATAACAGACTCATTACAAAGTAACCTATAAATTGCTTGTTGACAGGTTACCTTTGTTGTCGTAACCTTTAAAAGTAATTTTTATTGGTTATGAGGTTATTTGTGAAATCTAAAGTAATTCCAGCGATGTTATTGTCATCTACAATGGTGAGCTCAGCGGTATTGGCTGAACATAGCAACAAAGTCATTGGGCAGAAGGTGCGTTTTCACTATGAACAAGTTGAAAACGTTAATATGTTTTATAGGGAGGTTGGAAATAAGGATTTACCCACCATTCTGCTGCTACATGGATATGCGGCTTCTTCTTTTATGTGGCGTGATGTCATTGATGCGTTAGCTGACGAGTACCATGTTATCGCTATAGATCTGCCGGCTTTTGGGTTTACCCAGTCGCCAGCGAGAGAAGACTACGAGTACACCTTTGCTAACCTTGCAAATACCGTCGATAAATTTATCAAACAAAAGGGAATTAACTCTTTTGCTATCGCCGTTCACGATTATGGCGCACCTGTGGGATGGCGTTTAGCACTCAAAAACCCTGGTAAGGTAACAGCGATCATCTCTCAAAATGGCAATGCTTATGAAGAGGGATTGGCTGATGGCTGGGAGCCTATTATAAAATATTGGCAAGACCCATCTGCCAAAAACAGAGCCGCCTTGAGTGATTTCCCAACTCCTGAATCAATTAAGTGGCAATACATTGAAGGCGTGCCAGATTTGCAAAAAGTCTCGCCCGATGGTTACACCCTGGAAGGACTACAGGTATCAAAAGCTGGCATGGCAGAAATTCAGCTAGATTTGCTACTTGATTACAAATCTAACGTCGAGCAGTATCCGCAGTATCAGGCCTATTTCCGAAAATACCAACCGCCACTGCTCGCCGTGTGGGGAAAGAACGATCCTTTTTTCTCACCCGCAGGCGCGCAAGCATGGAAGAGAGATATTCCTAAGGCTGAAATTCATTTCTTTGATACAGGGCATTTTGCATTAGAAACCCACCAATCAGAGATAATTCCAGTAATTAAAGATTTTCTTCGCCGTAATGTGAAATAGCGAGATTACAGCAATGAAGGGAGAGGTTTTCACTTCATTACTGTTTTCCATAAAAGCGATTTTCAGAAGCTCAGTGGCATGACCAAATCTGTTGGTTGTATTGAATGATAAGAGACTCGAGAAAGGTATCTCTGTATGTTATAAAGCCTGATCTGTCAGGCTTTATAACTTGTCAGATTTAAACTTAAAACTAAATAGCCATCGACATTACATCGTCGTAAGCGTTTAAATCAAGCACTGCCCGGACTCTGATGACCCGGTCTTGATACATCGTAAAAAACCAAGCATAGCTATTTCGATAAACATTACCGTTTATCAAGGTTGCTTCCGCTTCAAACAGTATGATCACCTCATCTCCGGTTTGATAAATATCATGGACTTTAGGTTTCAGTGGTGTGAGCAAGCGCTTATTAAAAGGGGCAATAACTAACTGCCGTAACTCAGCTAAATTATAGGTTCTGGCAGACTGAGTTGGTCCTAAAATCGTCCATGTAGCATTTTCGGCTAGTAGCTCAAATGGCGAGCCAGTACCCAGCCGCCATTGATCAAAAACATGTTCAACCATCTTTTTATGATCCAGCGTATCAGCCATAACCTGAGTACTGCATAGGAGTGCCACAATAAACAAAGCTCTGATGTAAAATTTATCCATTGTCCGAACTCCTGCTAAAATGCATGCCCAACACTGCTAACAGAACGAATGACAATTTCACTTGCTTCAACATCTTCAGGTTGAGAAATCGCATATAACACGGCATTGGCGACTGCTTCGGCGCTTAGTGACATAGTACGAAGTTGTCCTACAAGCGTTGCCGCTGCCTCATCAGTAATGTCATGGCCAAGTTCAGTAGTAGTTACCCCCGGAGAGAGCACTGTAACTCGAATGTTGCTGCACTCCTGACGCAAACCTTCACTGATAGCCCATACTGCGTATTTACTCGCGCAGTACACGCCACAAGAGGGGCCAACGGCATAGGCTCCGGTGGACGCTGTGTTGATTATCTGCCCCCGGCCTTGTTGTTCCATCACGGGAAGTACCGCAGCGATGCCGTTTAAAACACCTTTAATGTTAATATCGATAATGCGATTCCACTCCTCAGTTTTAAGTGCGTTCATGGGTGATAATGGCATAACGCCAGCATTATTGAATAAGACATCGATATGACCGAACGCAGTTTGAGCCGTATTCACAAAGGCCTTTAGCTGTTCGGCATCTACAACATCCAGCTCTTGATAGACAGCATGTCCACCGGCTTGTCTAATCTCCTGGACTATAGATTCAAGACGCTCAGTGCGACGCGCGCCAAGCACAACCTTGGCACCATGTTTTGCTAATAACCTGGCAGTAGCTTCACCAATTCCACTGCTTGCGCCTGTGATTAAAACTACTTTGTTCAGTATGTTTGGCATTTTGCTATCCTCTTATCAAATGGCGTCAAATCGACCCTCTAGATAGTAGGAACTTAACCAGCGATTGGGGATGCAAAGATCTACGAGATGATTGCCTAATTCTACAATTTGCTAGAGCCAGAAAATATTCAAGCCTATAATCAAATTACCTTTAAAATTGCGGTTAATGCAAAGTGAAAGAGAGCCAACGCATATAACTTGCTGAATTAATTAATAAATTCTCGGCTGGTAATGGTATTCACGCTACAACTATAGCAGGGTTGAATTGCATAAAGCTCAATGTGGTTGACGAAAATTTACCTAGCGTTTATTGCCCATCTTTATGTGTAATTGTTCAGGGCAAAAAACGGGTGTTACTGGAGAATGAGATTTTTCAATATCAGCCGTCTGAGTATCTGGTTGCATCTGTGGATTTACCATTAATAGGGCAGGTGATTGAGGCGACAGAACAGAGCCCCTATTTGTGCATGCAATTAGAACTTGATCTACACGAATTGGCCGAGCTAACGGTACGGAGCAATAAATTTAGCGAGATGCGTAAGTCGATACAGCGCGGTATTTTTATCGGTGATGTCGATGACTCGCTTGCAGACAGTGTGGTAAGACTGGTTCGATTATTGGAAACGCCTCAAGATATCGAGGTGTTAGCACCCCTTGTTAAACGAGAGATCTATTACCGGCTGTTAAATGGCCAGTTCGGAGGCAATATTGCAGCGGTAGCCCAATTTGGTAGCCAAATGCAACGAATTTCAGCTGCTATTAAAATCCTGAAAAGCAATTTTAATTCCAGGATAAATATCGAAGAGTTGGCAGCTCAAGTAGGGATGAGTATTTCTTCTTTTCATTCACATTTCAAAGCCGTTACTGCTATGACACCTTTACAATATCAAAAGCGTTTCAGGCTTATTGAAGCGCGCAAAATTATGATGACAGTTCGTCAAGACGCTGCGCGTACGGCATATCAGGTAGGTTATGAGAGTCCTTCACAATTCAGTCGCGAATATGCACGTCTATTCGGCAAACCCCCAGTTCGTGATATTGATTCTATTTACTGGAAATACTCCTGAGCTTCCCAGACTGTAGTTCTTTTCGCACAGTGTTGGTACTACTTAGGTGGGCTTAGTGCAATAAGAGAGTTGGAACTATTTAGCTATGGTAATAAACATAGAAATCGGCAATGTCGCGGATATTGCAACCCTGAGTAAAGAAATTCCCGAGTTTGAGCAAGCAACGACTCCGACGCGACTAAATAGTAAGCTCAATGGGGTGGTTAATCTAATATTGGTCGCCAAAGTAGATGCCGTTCCCGTGGGATTTAAAGTGGGTTATCAGCTAACAGAAGACACATTTTACAGTTGGTTAGGTGGCGTCGTTCCAGAGTACAGAAAATGTGGTATCGCAACGCTATTGCTTAACTATCAAGAACAATGGGCGCGGCAATCAGGTTACAAACGCATTAAGGTCAAATCTATGCACCGTTTTCCTGGTATGCTTAATCTGTTGATATCTAACGGCTATAAATCAGAAGGAGTAGAAGACAATGCCGATGGCTCGGAAATCAAAATAGTGTTCTCAAAAAACTTAAGCCTTTAGGCATAACAAGAAGGTTGTAACAACACGGCAGATGGAAATAATAGTCAAAAACATCATTATTATGCATCTATTGCTTAAGAGTAACAGCAGCTGAGTCCGGATTAAAAAAATTGTGGAGCGGGTAGGCTTTATGGCTGACGCTATGAATTGAAAGGGTTAAATGGTCGGTACGGCGGGATTTGAACCCACGACCCCTGACACCCCATGACAGTGCGCTACCAAGCTGCGCTACGTACCGACGTAGGGCGTATCATAATGATTTCGGTATGAAATGCAATGCGCTTTTGTGTGACTGCAGCTTTTTTACGCAGCCTTGCTGCTCCGATGTTTTCGACAAAGTTATTGCGGTGCTGGCGAATTCTGTCTGAAAGAGTAGAATACGCCTCTTTATAATAATTAGCAGTGTTGTAAGCTTGTGAGCGACATCCAGAACGATCCTTTTGCCGATATCCGGCCTTATCATGACCATGAAGTTCAAGCCGCTATTGGCCGGCTGATTGCCGATCAGGAATTTATTGCTGCCATTTTGCATTACCGCTTTCCGCATCTGGCCGGCAGTTTTGGCTGGTTGCTAGCGCCGGCGGTCAAGTTTTTCCTAAAACGCAAATGGGCCAAGCTGCGCTCCATTGAACAGGTGCAGCTACAGGTCGCCGCCTTTATGGAGCGGATGCTGAAAACCTCGACCACCGCCATGACCTTTAGCGGGATAGAACATTTAAAGCCTGGTCAGGCGTATCTGTTTATCTCCAACCATCGCGATATTGCGATGGATCCGGCGCTGGTTAACTGGTGTTTGCATAAGCATGGCTTTGATACGGTACGGATTGCCATTGGCGATAACCTGCTGCGTAAAGCCTGTGCGACCGAGCTGATGAAGCTGAATAAAAGCTTTATCGTCAAACGCGGTGCCAAAGGGCCGCGGGAAATGCTGAAAAACCTGTCGCAACTCTCAGCCTATATCCGCCATTCGCTGGATGAACAGCAATCTATCTGGATTGCGCAAAAAGAAGGCCGCGCCAAAGATGGCAATGATGAAACCGATCCGGCAATTCTGAAAATGTTTTATATGGAAGGCAAAAAGCGCGGGGACAGCTTTGCTGACTATATGCGCAACCTGAATATCGTGCCGGTGTGTTTATCGTATGAGTTAGATCCCTGCGATCAGGATAAAGCCAGAGAACTTTCTCACAAACAGCAGCATGGTAATTACCAAAAAGGCGAGTTTGAAGATATCGATGCCATTATCAAAGGCATTGTCGGCTTTAAAGGCCGGGTGCATGTTGCTTTCGCTAAACCGTTAACTGATATTCCGGCGGATGCTGACGCGCTGGCCGCGATGATTGATCAGCAGATCTGGCAAAACTATAAACTGTTTCCGGTTAATTATCTGGCCGCAGGTGACAGCGCCAAAGCCGATGCCGCACAACAGGCAAGCTGGCAACAAAGGCTGGATGCGTTACCGCCGGAGTCGCAGCCGTTTTTAACACAAATGTATGCTGCCCCGGTGCTGAAACAGCATGCGCAAGCGGCTGAAAGGCCGGTAGCTAACGCCTGATGGGCTATCTCGTTGGTGTTACGCTGTTATGGGCGTTTTCATTTAGCCTGATTGGTGTGTATCTGGCCGGGCAGGTCGATGCCTATTTTGCGGTTCTGACCCGGGTGGCGCTGGCACTGTTGGTGTTTTTACCCTGGTTGCTGCGTTATCCGATAAAAGCCGGCTTGGCGCTGCAGCTGGCCGCGCTGGGAGCAGTGCAACTGGGGCTGATGTACCTGTTTTATTATCAGTCGTTTTTGTTGTTGTCGGTACCACAGGTACTGGTATTTACCATCTTTACCCCGGTTTATATTACGCTGCTTTACGATGTGCTGGCCGGGCGCTTTCAGCCGCGCTTTTTACTGGCGGCGGCAATGGCGGTAGTGGCAGCGGCGATTATGCGTGATGGCATGCCGGCACCGGATTATTGGCTTGGCTTTTTGGTGGTGCAGGGCGCTAACCTGTGTTTTGCTGCCGGGCAGGTGGGTTATAAACGGCTAATGCAGCAAGGTGGAGCGCCTGCCAGGTTGCAATACCAGCAGTTTGGCTGGTTTTATGTTGGGGCACTGCTGGTGGCTCTGCCGGCTTGGTTTATCCTTGGCACAGCCCAATATCCGGTTAATACCACGCAGTGGGCCGTATTATTATGGCTGGGGCTAGCGGCCTCCGGCGGCGGTTATTACTGGTGGAATAAAGGCGCCAGTCTGGTCTCCAGCGGCACCCTGGCCGTAATGAATAATGCACTGATCCCGGCGGGCTTGCTGGTAAATCTGTTAATTTGGAACCGTAGCGCCAATCTTTGGTCTCTGGCTTTGGGCTCGGTAATTTTGCTGGCGTCGCTTTGGTTATGCCGGCCGGCCAGACAGGAGTAAACCGATATGGCACGACAGGTCACCTACTTATACAAAGGGCAACGCAAAGTCATTGCCTTTAGTTTTGATCGCTTTCGCGACCCTTATGAAGCCGCCGCGGCGGAAGAGGGTATCGACTTAACGCAGTTTCTGGCAATGGAAAAGCAGTTAATGCAAACCGCTAAAGATAAGTCGGCAATTAAAAACTATCGATTACAGACATTTAGTAAATTTGGGTTTGCAGAGATCGCCTTTGTGCGCGAGAATCCGCCAACAGAAGAATAACAGGCTGCGCGATCCTATCGGATTGCAGCAGCGTATCAGCCTACAACCAATGAGTTTTGTTATGAAAATTACCGCAAATTTTGACAGTGGCAATATTGAAGTTATCAATGCCACCGATCCGAATAATATTCAACTGGCGATCCGTAAAGACAATATGTCGGATTTTTACCAGTGGTTCCATTTTCGCTTAAACAGCCCGTATGCCCAGGTGCATAAGCTGCACATTACCAATGCCGGCACCTCTGCCTATCCGGATGGCTGGAAAGACTATCAGGCAGTGGCCTCTTATGATCGGCAGAACTGGTTCCGGGTCGAAACCGAATATGATGGCAATACCCTGACCATTACCCATTATCCGGAAGCCGAGTCAGTTTATTTTGCTTACTTCGCGCCATATAGCTACGAGCGGCATATGGATCTGCTGCATCAGGCACAAAACGACTACAACTGTCAGCTGGTTGAACTGGGCGAAACCCTGGATGGTCGTGATATGAGCATGCTGGTAGTCGGTGAGCCGGATGACAGCAAAAAGAAAGTCTGGATCATTGCCCGGCAACACCCGGGTGAAACCATGGCCGAGTGGTTTGTCGAAGGCTTATTAGATCGCCTGCTGGATGAAGATGACGGCGTAGCGCGTAGCCTGCTGGCCAAAGCCGTGTTCTACATCGTACCTAATATGAACCCGGATGGCAGCGTGCGTGGTCATCTGCGTACTAACGCTGTTGGCGTTAACCTGAACCGCGAATGGCAAAACCCGAGTATGGAACAGAGCCCGGAAGTGTTCCTGGTGCGCCAGAAGATGCTGGAGCTGGGACTGGATATGCTGCTGGATGTGCATGGTGACGAAAACCTGCCGTACAACTTTGTTGCCGGTGCCGAGGGCGTGCCTTCTTATAGCGCCAAAATGGCCCAGTTAGAAACCAACTTTAAGCAAGCGCTGCTGGCAGTAACGCCCGAGTTCCAAACCACTTACGGCTATGATCGGGATGAGCCGGGCAAAGCCAATTTAACCGTGTGTTCAAACTGGGTTGCGGAGCAATTTAAAACCCTGGCCTATACGCTGGAAATGCCGTTTAAAGATAACGCCAACCTGCCGGATGAAGCCTATGGTTGGTCAGACGTACGCTCAATGAAACTGGGGCAGGATGCATTAACGGCGATTTTGGCCGTCGTTGATGATTTAGGCCAGTAATAACAACCTAACCACACAGGAACAGCAGATGGCAATTATTTCCTGCCCGGTGTGCCAACACCGGGTTTCTAACAAAGCAGCAGAGTGCCCGAAGTGTAAAACCGATCTGACTGCGGCCACGCCGGAGAAACTGGCGGCGCAGCACCGGGATCGGATGCTCAGACAGTCACAATCACTGATGAATCAGTCGATGTTGGCGTTACTGCTGTTTCTGGGTGGCTTCGGTATTCTGTACTGGTGGCAACCGGAAACCGGCAGCTATAACGAATATGTCTCAACGGCGGCGATCGCGCTGGGTTTTATCTGGTATGTGGTTTGCCGCGCCCGGATTATCTGGTTAAAGCGTAAGAAGTAGTATGGATTTTAATGCACTGGTCAGCGCCATGGCGCCTGACACCTACGAAAAGCTGGCGCAGGCGGCCGAAACTGGCCGCTGGGCTGACGGTACACCACTGTCTGACGAGCAAAAAGCCCACACCCTGCAACTGGTGATGGCTTATCAGGCCAAGGTAATGAAATCGGACGAGATTTTTACCGTTGGCGCCGATGGCCAAATTGTCCATAAATCCAAAGCTGAATTAAAAAAGCAATTTTCTGATCCTGCCGCTATCGCAAGGTTTTCACACGATGATCTTTAAACGCTGGTTTAAACCCAAATGGCAACATCAGGATGCCGCAGTACGCCTACAGGCGCTGGAAAGTCTGGATCCGCAAAATACCGAACATAAAAATACCCTGCATGAGCTGGCCTTTAATGACGGCGCCGAAGCAGTGCGCAAGGCTGCGCTGCACCGCTTAAATGATTTTGCACTGTGGTGGCAAGCCAGTAAGCAGGACGCCGCCGAGCGCCTAAAACTTTATGCCGAGCAACAGCTGATCCAGCAGTTGCTAACCGGTAAGGTGGCCGCAGGCTTAAAACAGAAATTTATCGAACAATGTCAGCGTAGCAGTATTCTGGAGCAACTGGCACTGCAAGATAGCGATGTCAGTTTGCGCTTTAGTTTGCTACAGCGCCTGGAGCGTCAGGATCTGGTGCTGCAAAGCCTGCAGGATGCCGATTTCCCGGTAGCGTTAAAAGCGCGCTTACTTACCGACATCCAGGATGAAAAGCAGCTCGATAAGCTGGCGAAGCAATTACCGGGTGAACTGGCTGAGCAGGCGGCACAACAACTGGCCAAGCTACAGGCAGATAAGCAGCGCCCGGTAAAACTGCGCAAAGAACTTACCTTGTTACTGGCCAAGATAAATGCGCTTCGCGATCGCACTAACCTCAGCGACGTGCCAGCACTGCAACAGCAACTGGCGACCGAATGGCAGCAGCTGGCTGCCGATCTGCCGTTGTTACCTGAGGCCGAAGCGGCACAGTATCAGGATAAGTTTCAGCAGCTGAACAGCAAGTTATCCCTCTGGTTAGCACCCAAATTAGCCGAAATTGCAGCAAAGCAGCGGGAGGCCGAGCAGCAGGCTCAGGCTGCAGCCAGTTTTCAGCAGTTACATCAGGCGGTAACAGCGTTAGAGCAGCAAATCAGTGTACAACTGACTGCGCTATCCTCTCTGACGCCAGAACAGCTGTCACTGTTAGAAGCGGCGCATCGTGAACTGGTGCAGGAGCTCTCTGCCGCGCCGCTGGCCGCCAGAGAGCAACAACAGCTGGCGGCGCAACTACAAAATCTGGCGCAGCAGCTTAGCGCCTTGCCGGCAGCAGCGGCAAAGTTGCAGCAACTAACGCTGTTAGTGTCAGAGTTTAGCGCTATAGCACTGCCGCAAACCGCAACCGATTTGCCCGCCGCTGAGCAACATTTTTCGCAGTTTAAAGCCAGCTGGCGGCAGCTGGAGCAGGGCCTTGGGTTACCTGTGCCGCAGCCATTACTGGCCGAGCGCCAGCAATTGCAACAGCGCTGGAAAGAGGCGCTGACCGGCTTGCAGCAACAGCAACAACGCCAGTTACGGCAACTGCGCAGCAAATGTGCAGAGTTTAAACGCTTGCACAGTGCCGGCCGTTATAAGGTGTTGTTTGGACTCTTTAAAGGTCTGACCGAGGATTATCAGCAGTTGGATGCCAGTTTACAGCAGCAAGCCGAGCGTGATTTTAGCGAAGTTAGCGCACTGTATCAGGCGCTGAACGAGCTGCAACAATATATTGCCACGCCACGAAAACGCGAGATGCTACAGCAGATGCAGCAACTCTCTGCAGAGCCGCTAACCGATGCCAAAGCGCGCGCTGAGCAGGTGAAACTCAGCCGCGCTAACTGGAACTCGCTGGGTAAAGCCGATCCGGCGGAAGACGATAGCCTGAACCAGGCGTTTGACCTGGCCTGTGAAGCAGCCTTTGCCCCGTGTCGCGAGTTTTTTGCCAAGCAGGATGCCGAACGTGCTGCACACCTGGCGCAGCGGCAGCAAATTCTGACCGAACTGGCGTTATTGCTGCATACAGAGCTGCCGGAAAAAGCGCTGGAACAATCGCTGCGTCAGTTAACCCAACGCTGGCGTGAGGCCGGCGCGGTAAACCGGCAGGATTATCAGGCGTTACAGCAACAGTATCAGCAACTTACCCAGCAGTTAAAAGCCCGCTTAAACCAGGCACAGCAAACCCAGGCCGCAGCAAAACAGGCATTGATTGACGAGGCCAAAGCCGCATTATTGCTAACCGATGCTGGCCAAACGGCGTCGGTGTTAAAAGAATTGCAGCAACGCTGGAAACAACTGGGTTTTGCCGGCAAGCAGCAGGATCAGAGCTTATGGTTAGAGTTCCGCGCACTGTGCGATGGGTTCTTTAATCAACGTCAGGCAGAGCATCAGGCGCAGCAAGCTGCGCAGCAACAGGCGTGGTCGGCCCTGCAACAGCAGTTGCAAGATATTACGCAGGCGCTGACTGCGGCCACAGACTTAAGCACGGTACAACAGCTGCAACAGCAATTGCAGCAGCTGACCTTGCCGGATCTGGCCGAAGCAAGGGCCGCGCGTGAACAACTGGCCGCTGAATTAGCCAGTAAAGCCGCCGGTATGCGCCAGCAAAAGCACAAAGCCGAGTTAAACCAGTTATTCGAAGCGCTGGCTGCAGGCCAGTGGCGACCAGAGCTGGTACCCGCCGGTTATCGTGATGCTTTACAGGGCGCAACACCGCCACTAAGCCGACGCGAACTAACAGTAGCCCTCGAGCTGTTAACCGGGCAGGGCGCAACCCAGGTTGAACCCGGCGAAAAACAGCAGGTGCAGTTAGCGCTGTTATCTATGAAGCATAACGGTGGTCAGCAGGTTAATGCCGAGCAATTACTGCAACACTGGTTAGCACACGGCCCGGTCGCCGCCAACGAACAACCGTTATTACAACGCGTCGCCGCATTGTTCTAACAGCTCTACGACGCTACACCACACCACGACTCCGGTACGTCCACCGTACCGGAGTCGGTTCTGCGCTATCAAGTTAAACACCTATCTTAACGCTACACCAGACCACGACTCCGGTACGCTAGCCGTACCGGAGTCGGTTCTGCGCTATCAAACCAAACACCTATCTTAACGCTGCACCGCACCACGACTCCGGTACGCTAGCCGTACCGGGGTCGGTTCTGCGCTATCAAACCAAACACCTATCTTAACGCTGCACCGCACCACGACTCCGGTACGCCCGCCGTACCGGAGTCGGTTCTGCGCTATCAAACCAAACACCTATCTCAACGCTGCACCGCACCACGACTCCGGTACGCTCGCCGTACCGGAGTCGGTCCTGCGTTATCAAACTAAGCATCTATCTTAACGCTACACCGCGCCTCGACTCCGGTATGCTCGCCGTACCGGAGTCGGTCCTGCGATCGCGACAAGTAGCGCTAAGTAAAAATTAAAGCCAGATTTTTAACGGCAAAAACTGCTGTGACGCCGCCCAGCTAAGTGCGATCAGGTTTACCACCACAGCAAACCAAAACACCACTAAAAATGGCCGTTTTTGTGACTTATGCCGCAAGTAGGCTTGCGCTAATAAGGCCCCCGGCCAGCCACCCAGCAACGCCAGTAGCTGCAATGTCGACTCAGGGGTTCGCCAACGTCGAGCCTGGGCTTTTCGCTTATCCAACCAGTAGGCAATAAAAGTCAGCACGCTTAGCAGCGCATAAGCTACAAACACATATAGCGGTAACTTACCGAAAAACAGTGCCAGCGTTAAAACGCCAGCAAAACCCAATACCAACAGCAAGGGTGCCTTTGACGCCGTTCTCGCGGTTCTGATGCGATGCTTTTCACCGGCAAAGGTAACGTCCTGCGCTTGTAACCTGTCTTGTTCATCTTTACCCAGGCTGTAAGTGACTACCTCACCCAGTACTGGTCGGCGGGTGCGGTTTTGGAGGGCTTTGATATGCACAAATACCCGTTCGCCTTTCAGCATCGGCTGAATAAAGCCAAAGCCTTTGGCATCATCCCACTGCGTAATTTTTCCCTTTATGCGCATCAGGTTCCCTTGTCTGAAAAATACATCTACTGAATAGAGTTAAAACAAAATCGGCGTCGATTGAACCGTGTTTGAACGCGCTCGTCAATGCTGGGGTTTGTTTTGACTCCAGAATGCAAAGGTACACTGCTCGACGACTCCGGTATGTTACTTGTGTCGGAACCCATCCTGCGATAGTGATACTAGCGCTAATCTCAACGCTACCCCGACCCAGGACTCCGGTATGCTCGTCGTACCGGAGTCCTTCCTGCGATAGTGGGATAAGCAACTTTTAGTTGATGTAGTGGCAAAGTTGTGGCGGTCAAAGACGACTTTGAGCGAAAGGCCAGTATTCAGCAAGAATTTAGCGCTAATTTACACCTCTAAGCGTGCGCCTGATTAACCAACCTGAATTTTTGTCTCGGCATAGCGGCTTTTACGTTGTTTAGGGGTTGCCAGAAAATAGGCGAGAGTTAATGGCCCTAAACGACCGGTTATCATCAAAAAGATCACCACAAACTGACCGGGCGTCGATAGCTCCGCTGTTAAACCGCGTGATAAGCCAACGGTACTGAGGGCAGACACTGCCTCAAAAGCAATATCCAGAAAAGGCGCACGCTCCAATGCAGTTAATGCGAAAATCGCGACAAATACCAGAGCCAGCGACACGAAGGTTAAGGCCAGCGCCCGTAACACTGTCTGATGAGGAATAGTGCGTTGTAGTACACAAACCTCATCGCGCCGCCGCAAGAACGCGTAGGTCGCCATCATTAACACCACAAAAGTCCCCAGCTTAATGCCGCTGGCGGTACTGAGTGAGCCACCACCGATAAACATCAGCAACAAGGTCAGTACATTGGTCGCATCCGTCATTTGGCTGTAATCCAGCGTATTAAAACCGGCAGTGCGGGGGGTAACTGCCTGAAACCAGGCTGCAAGTGCCTGCTCTTTTAATGGCATCGCCCCCAACGTTGCCGGATTCTGAGCTTCTAACAGCCAGATCAGAAAAAATGCCAGCAGATTTATGTAAAGACTTGCCAGCAGGATCAGCCGGGTGTTGACGCTGAGCTGTTGCCAACGATGGTGCTTTTTCAGGTCGATCAGCACGGTAAAACCAATGCCACCGACAATAAACAAACCACTGATAATCATATTAACCGAAATACTGGCGGCGTAGGGCATCAGGCTGGCACTGTCCAGCGCAAAGCCGGCATTATTAAAGGCGGATATGGTGTAGAAAAAGGCATGATAAAAAGCCTTCGACAAACCGAGTTCCTGGTACCAGACTATTGTCAGCAACACGATGCCAAGTGCTTCTATCAGCACAGAGTAAAGTAAAACGGCTTTGGCTATCTGCGCAACTTGGGCCAGGCTGGTCTGATTCATCGCTTCCTGAGCAATTTTCTGTTGTGTTAAGCCAATGCGGGTGCCAAGGCTTATCACCGCCACGACGGCAAACGTCATAAACCCCAGTCCACCCGCCTGGATCAAACCGGCAATCACCAACTGGCCAAACAAGGTAAAGTGGCTGCCAGTATCAACCACCACCAACCCCGTTACCGTAACAGCCGAGGTGGCGGTAAAAAGTGCCTGCAATGGCGTCAGGGGTGCCGTCGTGGCGACAGGCAGCAGTAATAACAGAGATCCAAGGGCGATCAATGCCATAAAACCGAGCGCTAGCACTGCCGGCGGGCTTAATTTCAATCTGATCTGATTAAGAGGGCGAAGCCGCTTGTATGGCAGATTATGGGGTAACCAGTTTTTCATTGTCGTTACATCATCAGCTGTGTCTGATTAGCTTAATTTGGGCGCTAATGACTTGAGAATGTCCAGGCTGCCAGCCAGTACCAGACTGTCATGACTTTCTAACACGAAGTCGGGCTGTACCGGCGAAACTACCTTGTCGCGTCGCTTTACCAATACGGCTTTGACAAAAGCCTGCCCATCTGCAAGTAATTCCTGAATGCGGCTACCCTTTAAACGGGGGATAATATCGATTTCTACCAGATACTGATTGTGCCCCAAAGCCAGATATTGGTTCACCATCGGGTAGTTCAGAGCTTGCGCGACTTTGACACCCATTTCCTCTTCCGGATGGATGATCCGGCTTACACCCAGACGTGTCAGGATAGTGTGATGCGCTTTCGAGGTGGCTTTTACCCAAATCTGACTTACCCCGAGATTTTTCAGATTGAGCACGCACAAAATACTGGCCTCGAGATTTTCACCGATGGCAACCAGCGCCGCATCACAACCCGGAATATCCAGCTCAGCTAAAGCCTGCTCGTCCGTAGCATCCGCTATCACGGCGTGACTAAGATGATCGGCTAATCGGTTGATAAACTTCACGTTACTATCAATCCCAATGACCTGATGTCCTAGCCGCATCAGTTCCAGTGAAGCGGCAGAGCCAAATCGGCCCAGACCTATTACCGCAAATTTTGACATTATCGCTGCTGTCCCGGTTGGAAATGGTCTGCATTAAAGACACTAATGCTCTGACTGTCAGCCCTTAACGGTGAAATTTTATAAAATCTTTATAGCCGTGGCGCTAATCTTTAGAAAAGCTTTACAGCGGGCCTGTTCTGCGCCGGTTAAGCTAATTGCTCATCCAGATCGCTGTTGTAGTTTATGTCGACCTACTCCTATTCTTTTGCCGATCGGCAGACCCGAACCCAGCATTTCTTCTACCGGGTATTAGGCTATTTATTAGTGAGCCTTAGCGCAGCGCAGTTACTGACCATGATGGTCAGCTTCAGCTTTGCCGAGCGGGAGTTCTGGAACTTTCTGCTTTCTGCTGTTGTGACGGTGATCACCGGAGTCGTGCTGGTCATGCGTTCCGGTGGCGCTGTGCATCTGAAAAAACGCTATTTGTTCTTGTTAACGACGCTGTGCTGGCTGAGTATTTGTGTTTTTTCGGCCTTACCGCTGTATCTGAGTATTCCGGGGTTAAGCGTGACCGATGCCTGGTTTGAGACGGTTTCGGCTATTACCACCACCGGCTCAACGGTATTAAGCAATCTGGATACGATGCCTAAGGGCGTGCTGTTCTGGCGGGCAATGCTGCAATGGATTGGTGGCATCGGCATTATCGTGATGGCGATTGCCATCTTACCGGCGTTAAAAATTGGCGGCATGAAGCTGTTTAAAACAGAAAGTTCTGATATCTCCGACAAAATACTGCCCCGTAGCAGCAGTTTGTCGGGCTATATTTTGTTGGTCTATCTGGCGATTACTCTGGCGGCCAGTTTGAGTTACAAACTGGGTGGCATGTCCTGGTTTGATGCTATCACCCATGGCATGACCTCGTCTGCCACCGGTGGTTTTGCCAATTATGACGCTTCCTTTGGGCATTTTAATGATAAACCCTGGCTGCTCTGGTTGGCCAGTTTGTGGATGACGTTAGCTGCCTTACCTTTTGTACTCTTTGTCGGTATGGCCAAAGGTGACAAGTGGGCTTTGCTGCGCGATCCGCAAGTTAAAGCCTTTTTAGCGATAGTCGTGATGGTGGCATTGCTATTAAGCCTGTATCAGGTATGGCATCATCAGCGCCCGTGGTGGGATGCGCTGACGCACAGTGTATTTAACGTGATTTCAGTGATTACCACCTGTGGCTATGCCTCTGAAGATTACACGCTCTGGGGCAGTATGGCCGTGGTTTTGTTCTTTTATCTGACATTTTGCGGCGGTTGCTCCGGTTCGACCTCCGGCGGCCTGAAGATTTTTCGCACCCAACTGGCCGGCTATTTACTACTAAAACAATTTAATTTACTGATCCATCCCAATGCCGTCTGGACTCAGAAATATGGCAGCAAAAAAGTCGATGACAGCTTGCTGGGAGCCGTGCTGGCTTTTGCCTTTATCTATTTTGCCACCATCGCTGCGCTGGCATTGGTGTTATCGATGTTTGAATTGGATCTGGTCACTGCTCTAACCGGAGCGGCTACGGCGGTAAGTAACGTAGGGCCCGGGATGGGCGAGATTATTGGCCCGGCCGGCAACTTTGCCAGCTTACCCGCCGGTGCAAAGTGGAGCCTGACCTTTGGTATGTTACTGGGCAGACTGGAGATTTTAACTATGCTATTGTTATTTACGCCCATGTACTGGCGTTATTAAGTTGAACTGATTATGAAGAATCGTCCTGCGCAGCGTGTAAGCTGGTGGCAACTTGTGCTGCTGACGCTGGTCATGCCGGTTGTTATTGCCTTGCTATTATTGCCGGCACGGGTGATGGCGACCACAACCGATGTTGCCATGTTACAGCTGTTGTGGGTGACCTGGGTGGCACAATATGCGGGGCAACGCTGGGCCATTATTTGTACCTTCGTCAGTGTGCTGTTGTTAAATTTACTCTTTGTTGAGCCGTACTACACCTTATTCGTGCATCAGGGCGATTACCTGATCACCTTTGTGGTAATGCTGCTGTTGGGCATTTTTATTGCCCGTTTATCTGGCCGACTGCGCTTTGAACTGGCCCGCGCCAAAAAGCATCTGCGCCAACGCCAGTTACTGGCAGGTAAGGCCCGGCAAGCCAGAATGCAAGCCGAGCTTGAGCACAGTCGCGCTATGATGCTGCGCTCTTTATCTCACGATTTACGCACTCCACTGGCAACCATTATGGGAGCCTCCAGCATGCTGGCTGAGCAGGATGTGGCGCTGAGTGCCGAGCAGATCCGCGAGCAGGCCGGTCATATTTATCGCCAGGCCAGTTTGTTGAACGCGCATTTTGACAAAGTGATGGAGTTAAGCCGGGTGCAGCAAATGCAAAGCTCCGTTGTATTAGCTACCCACAGTATCAACGATATTATCTCTGCTGCGATCGCCAGGCGGGCTATGCTATTAGCAGAACAGCAGTTCGAGATACAGTTAGCTGCCACAGACTGTGTGGCCGATGCCACCTTACTGGAAATTGCACTGGCCAATATGCTGGAAAATGCCGTGAAGTACGGTAAGCCACCGCTGCAAATCACCTTTACGCGGCAGGCGGGAAACTATCGATTGCAGGTGATAAACCCGGTTGCCAGCGAGCGTAAGGCACAGCGTGATAGTAGTAGTGGTCTGGGTACCGCGATTTGTGAGGCGGTGATGCACCTGCATCAGGGCCATTTTGCTGCGGCTGTCGCCGAAAACGGGTATTTTACGGCTAGTCTGAGTTGGCCTGACCATCCGCTTGCTCATCAACAACAGGCGCTAACAGATGTCTAAGTGTGTGCGTATCACCCTACAAGGAGTTGTCTTTGGCTGAACGTATCCTGGTGCTGGAGGATGATCCGGCGATGCAAAGTTTTCTCACCACCTTGCTGAAAACCAAAGCCTATCAAGCGCTGAGTTTCGAGCAAGGTTTACCGGCGCTACAGTATTTAGTGCAGCAAAGCGTAGATCTGATCTTGTTGGACTTAGGGCTGGCAGATATGGATGGTCAGCATTGGCTTACGCAATTACGCAGCTGGTCTGATATCCCAGTTATTGTTATTTCGGCGCGACAAAGTGAGCAAGACAAAGTAAAGGCGCTGGATAACGGCGCTAATGATTATGTGACCAAACCCTTTAGCGCAGCTGAGTTATTAGCGCGGATCCGGGCGAACCTGCGCCAAAGCATACCTTCGCAGCAGGTATTTAGTTTTGGACAAATTCAGGTTGACCCGGTACAACGCAAGGTGAGCCGGGCAGGGCAGGATATTCATCTTACCAAAACCGAATACGATATTTTGCTGTTGTTGCTGCGCCATGCGGACAGGGTGCTAACCCATAATCAAATTCTCAGCCAGGTCTGGGGCGCGGCCTATATCGACAGGCCTGAATATGTCCGGGTACATATGGGGCAATTACGGCAGAAACTGGAAGAGCTGCCGGCAGCGCCCCGTTACCTTAAGACTGAACCTGGTGTCGGTTATCGCCTGACACTGGGTTAACACTATTACTGAATATAAGAATTGTCGTCGGTCGGGGAGCAGAGCATGAGAAATGGGCTGTTGGCGGTGTTGTTACTTGTTATTTTGTCGGCCTGTGAGCGTTCAGCGGTATTACATAAATTCTCTGGCCAGGCGCAGGGTACAACCTATAGCGTAACCTACTGGAGTCAAACGACGGTCGAGCGGCAGCAATTTGAGCAGGCGATCGCAACAGAGTTACAACGGTTGGATAAGTTAATGTCAAATTATCGGCCAGACTCGGTGATTGAGCATTTTAATCAAAGCGAGACGTTGGAGCCGCTTCACGTCGGTGAGGAAATCACTCAACTGGTGTTAACGGCACAGCGTATTAGCCAGGCCACTGCGGGTTGCTACGATCCGACTGTCAGACCGTTGTTTTCATTGTGGGGTTTTCGGGCACAACAGCTGTATATTCCAACCCAGGACGAACTTAACGCTATTGCACCGCAACTTGGCATCGATAACGTCATCGTCTCAGACGCTTTAACACTCCAAAAACCACATCCCCAGCTCAGTATTGATCTGTCATCCATTGCACAGGGGTATTCGGTGCATCGGCTTACGGTGATTGCCGAACACTTTGGTATTGAAAATTATTTGATAGAGATAGGCGGCGAGTTACAAACCCGGGGCAAAAAGCCGGATGGCAGCCATTGGCGCATCGCAATCGAGCGGCCACTGCCAGGGGCGCAACAGCTGCAAAAAATTGTGCAAATTCAGCAGCAGGATCCGCTCGCAATTTTGACTTCCGGTACCTATCGTCATTTTTATGATCACGACGGGACGCGTTATAGCCATATCCTGGATGGCCGTAATCTAAGACCAGTAACCCATAGCACAGTATCCGTGACGGTACTGCATGATGATTTAACAGAGGCTGATGCCTGGTCGACAGCGTTGCTCTGTTTGGGAAGCGCTGAAGGTTTAGAAGTTGCAGAAGCTTATTCACTGGCTGTGCTATTTATTGACCAACAGGACAAGCAATTTACAGAGCTAAAAACCAGCCATCTACGGGAGCACAAAGGCATAAAGCTGATGGACGTAAAATGAGAGAATACAATTTGAATTAATGACCGCTTTGAGCGAAAAGCAGACGTTCAGATCAGACGCTCACGCAAAAACGAATCTCTGCTTTGCCTTATTTGCAGACATTCGTTTTTTCAAGAGCCCTCACTGTATCCTCAGATCTGATGGCAAATTTGAGTGTGCCACTGTAGCGAAAGAGTTTTCGAAGAAACTGTCGTCTTTGGTTTTTCGGTAACCAAAAAGAAGATTTTCTACCATTTCCGAGCGCCAGCTAGAAGACTCAGCTCGGTATACAATGATGCTAACTCGTATTTTCAGATTCTACTGCAGTGCCGCATCTATTTGTTCAAGCGATCTAATGATTAATTCAACCGTTTGACGATCAAACTCGGCTCGATCATTTTCTTCATGTGTTCCTTTATTTAGATAACGCCATTCTCGAGACTCTCCACTGCGGTTCAATAGTTGATCTAGTGGCTCGTAAACATTAGCTTTATTCGGATCAGAAAATTCGGCTTTGGCAATTTTACTGCGCAATTGATCGGCTAGTCCTCTTAGCTCAATTGGCGAAGATGCTGTCCGAAACTTCAAACTTAAGTTTCCATCACCAAATTTACTTACATATGTCCAAACCTTCCCTTTTGTAAGTGCCTCCAACCCTTGCCGTGACTTTGCCAACGCCTCTCTCACTTCATTTCTATCCATGTGATTACGTGCAGCCAAAATATAATTCCTGGGAGCACAATTGAAATCAACACGGACATGCTGTTCACCTAACCGTGGAAGGAAGCTTAGAAGTCTTGCGTTACGATTCTCAGCAACCGGCAGCAAGTTCTGAATGTCCTTAAAAAACTCCTCACCATGGCAAGTCAGAATTATCTGCTTTTGAGAAAAATATTGGTCTTGGAAGAGAGTTAGTCTGATGGACTCCCGATGGTCATCGTCAATCGCATTAACTGGGTCATCAAAAATCAACACAGGGGCTTGTTCTTTTAAATTCTTCGCAAGCAATATAGCTAAGCCCAAGCAACGCACGTGGCCTTCACTCAAGATATGTAATGCATCATATAGCTGCTCAGGTCGATCCCGAAAGGCTATCCGCAATCGTTGATTTGGAGCTAATGGCAGCTTAACGTTTGCCAACAGTTCTGATTGAGCATCATTCCGATTGAAAGAGTTATACAACTGAACAACCAACTCACCTAGATCAGCGACTAACTGCGCTGGCAATCTTTCACTGTAGTTTGATAATTTTTGAACAAATATTTGGTATGCCGCGACTATTTCTTGGTTCCTTGCGAGAACTGGTTTTTCCGCTTCGACGCT
This sequence comes from Alishewanella sp. BS5-314, assembly GCF_025377695.1. Taxonomy (NCBI): domain Bacteria; kingdom Pseudomonadati; phylum Pseudomonadota; class Gammaproteobacteria; order Alteromonadales; family Alteromonadaceae; genus Alishewanella; species Alishewanella sp. BS5-314. Next base: position 899,924 of record NZ_JACEHJ010000002.1, on the reverse strand, counting down.
TGCTATTAGTTGTACGTTTTCAATTTGAAAATTATCAATCAGTTTTTGAGCATTAATCTGGTTACCTAAAGCAATTTGCTTCTGAGTTGCCAATACTGTTATTTGTTGTTCAATATCGCGAAGGCGCTTTAGCTCGGCCTGTTTACCTGCCCTGTTTTGTATAACAGCTTGCGCTTGCTTATCATTTGCTTCAAGTTGCTGGATTTGGCTTACAAGGTGTTGCCATACCGTGTAAGTATCTGGCAACGGCACGAATAGTGAATCCCACCAGTGTAAACCTTGTTGAATATTGACGAATTCAAATGGTTTTAGTGGATTATTCAGTGGGAAAAACTGCAAACAAGTATTCAACAATTGCCCAACCTTGAATATTGCCTGCAATGATTGTTGTTCAAGTTGAACGATTTTTTGCTGAAGTTCGCCTAATTGCTGCAACTTAGGTAATTCTTGCCCTGCATTCAGGTACGGATTTACCTGAACGTGTTGTAATGGCGTCTTACATGCCGGGCATGCATCAGGGCTACCCTGTTGAACCTGTAGTAAAGCTTCATACAGCTGCTTAAATGAAACGTCTTGGCTAGCACCTACCAGTTGCTGTTGGCTTTGCCTGAAATCATTGACTACCGCCCAAGCTGCGTTACCCATCGCCTCAAACGCAGCAATACTAAGGTTACTTGTAGGCGGAGGTGGTTGCTGTAACTCAGCATCTAATTGTGCAATGAGTCCCGGAGCCTGACCATTACCGTTCAGTTCAACGATTAATTGTTCAAAGCTGACACCAGATCTGTAGCTATTCGATAGTGTTAACTCTGCAGCGGCTATTCTCTGTAGCTCTGTGGTGCTTGTTTGTATCTGCTGATACGCACCTTGAAGGCCTTGTTGCTTTTGAACTAAACGCAAAGTTTGTTGGCCCTGCAAATCGATATATTGGCCACCAATCTCTGAACTGAAGTTACGAACAAATTCGGTAAATGCTTCAAGACCAAATAGTGTTGCTATAAGCTCGGTTTGCTTCGCTGGGGCTTGTGCTGCAATACGGGAAAAGCTATCAATGCGGTTCTTTTCAACAAAACAGAAACGAAAGGCTGACTCATTAGGAACGATAGCAATATCGTTTCCCCGTGCATCACACGCGACTAGTGAAGGGGCTACCAGAGCATTTACAAATGCATTTCTTAGATATTCGTTTTGATCACGAAACCGTTTGCTGTCTGCTTCAGCAACATTGCCTAATAGCGTATATTCAAGGGCCTCACAAAAGCTTGATTTACCCGTGCCGTTTGGGCCATAAATCAAGACCAATCGACTATTTAGATCAAATACTTCTTGTCGCGCAAACCCTCTAAACGGCCCAACAGCTAAGCTTTTTAAACGCGATAGTGGTACTTCCTGTGTCACTGCTTGCTCTACCGCTGGAGGAATATTTGTAGCCGTGCTGCCCCAGTGGGCTTGGCACAGCTCAACCACCTTCCGAATGCGTTGTCCTTGGTGAGTAGTTAAAGGAAGTAATTCATCAAAATGGGCTGAAACTATATTGGCTATCTTACGCACAGAGTCCGTGGCATTTTGACCGTGCAATGTTTGCACAAAGCGTTGATATTCAGCCCTAACCATAAAAATTCCTTTTATTTCACAGTAACTTGGCCGTTCATTAGCATAGGGAGGAGCCAGTCACGGAGCTCGATCAGATTCTGATTTTCTTGGTTCACGATACTGGACTTTTCAAATAGCCCTTTTGTTATTTCTTCATATTTTTCGAACATATTTTTGTGTGTACTCCCGGGCTTGAGAACAGGAATTTTACGAAGTAACTGTATTCCAACCGCAGGACGCGTGGTGCCGGATGTATTTTTTATAACTTGCTTATAAAACTCATCACTTTTGATAACCGTATAAACATATCCTGCATATTCTGGTTTCTTAGGATTGATAACGGATAGCGTTGGTGACAATGCGTAGCGAAACTTTTGCTTCTTCAATCTTACTACTTTTCCAACCGTACCTACTCTTCCATAACCAATTGAGTATTCACCAATTTCATAATCTTTCTCTTGCTTGAGTACAAACTCTTCATCTATTTGACGTGCCTTTGATATTGAAATATTACCTGCTTCATCAATGTCCCCGATACCAGCAAACGGGAACCCACTTTCCACCTCCGTCGGTGCCCGATGACTAGGGTGTGGATCAATCACATCTGCAAAATATTCAATTGGGACTAATTCCCACCCCTCAGGTATTTCGCGCCTGAGGGTTGAGTTGTAGACCATTTTTCCGCCGGAGGTTTTATAGGGTTTGCCGTTGGCGTCGGGGAAGTCGAACTGCACAAACCAATATTCGTACAGGGTTTTAGCTATGGCTTCCAGTTCGGCGTTGATGCGGTTATTGAGCTCGATTTTTTTATCTAATATCGAAAGAACTTCAGCTACTTTTTTCTGAATAGAAATAGGTGGCAATGAAATAGTTTTGCAGGAAATATCAGGAATGGTAATTTGAGGCTGTCCAGAACCAGTGCCTTTTTTACGATTTTGCTTTAGGTCATAATAAAGATAGTCGACGTCTAAATGCTCTTTTTTCGGTATCAAAGACAGTAATCTGACTACAGGGAAAAATGGTTCTTTTCTAACTGCAACAAATCCTACATTCGATCCCCTTGCTGCGATAGTAACAGCAGGTTCAAAGATTCTTGCATTATCCGTGTATCCCATCAAACCATTATTTTTTTCTGCGTTTGCAAGTACAGGTACACGGATTGATGCTTTTTTTTCCAGGCTGAATACTTTCGGCTTGTCGCCTCCTGCAATAATTTCTGCGACTTCACCTAATTGATGCGTTCTAAACAGGTTACTCATACTTCAACCCCGCCAACTGCTTTTTAATCTCAGTTTCCAATTCACGAGACTGACTGAACAAGCTATCTAAATTGTTGGTAAAACCTTGCATCTTTTCAGCAAACTGATCTGCGGTAATATCCACATATTCGATTTTGACGTCAAAGTACTGGCCTGCACTTAACGAGTAATTTTTAGCTTCGATCTCGTCATAACTCACTGCGACGGAAAAATCCTCTACCGTTTCTTTGGCGTTAAACACATCAATAATCTGTTGTTCTTCTAATGGTGTTAAGACGGTTTTTTGGTTTTTGCCGTCTTTGACCTTTTCACCCAAGTTTGAGGCATCCACCAGAACCACATCACCATCGTTGCTGGCGTCGATAAACAAGATAGATACGTTTGTTCCGGTGGTGGCAAAGATATTGGATGGCATGGAAACGACGCCTGCCAGCATTTTGTTTTTCACCAAGTGCTCACGAATGCCTTTATCAATACTCGATTGCGCAGTGATAAAACCAGTAGGTACAACCACGGCCGCTTTGCCGCTAGGTTTAAGTGAGACAATGATGTGTTGCAAAAACAATTGGTAAATTTCCATTTTGTCTTTGTCTTTAGGTTTGATCTTGGGAATACCGGCAAAGAAGCGCTCTTTGTTTGCGTTGTTGTCTAGCTCATCTCTAAAGTCGCTAAAATCGAGCTTAAATGGCGGGTTGGAGACGATGTAATCAAATCGTTTTAGTGTGTTGCCATCTTTATGGTAGGGATGCAGTACGGTATTCCCCTGAATCACATTGGGAATTGAGTGCACCAAATTATTTAAGATCAAGTTTAAACGCAGCAGGTTTGATGACTTTTGTGAAATATCCTGCGTGTAAATACTACAGCGGTTTTCACCAATAGCATGCGCCACGTTCATTAATAAAGTACCCGAACCTGCCGATGGGTCATAACAACTGACATTGCGTACGATGCCGCGCTGCTCTTTGGGTACTAAGATTTCGGACATAATGCGCGCTACCGCATGAGGGGTGAAGTACTCAGCGTACTTGCCGCCCGAATTACTGTTGTAGTCTTTGATCAGGTATTCAAAGATGGTGGCATAGAAGTCGAATTTTTGCGTGAAGATGCGCTCAAAGCTGAACTCGATCAGTTTATTGATAATCGCGCGGCAAAAAGCATCGCGTTTGGAATCGTCGGCAATATATTGGCTGATGCGGTCAAACAGCACCACTTTTGCGCCGCCATCGGTTTTTACCGCGAACACATCGTTATTGGTGATAGCAATATCAATGAGAGTGTCGTCAAACAGTTTGGCAAAGTCGGGGGCGTTTTGTCGGCTAAATAAATAGCTGATAAAATGCTGTGGTTTTAGCCTTGCAGTATCGCCACCCATTTGCAGTTGCAGCATGTCGAGGTCATCCTCGCTCATTGCTTCCAGAGTTTCTTCCCATTTGTCGGCTTTGGCGATGTTTTCGTCGAGTTTTTTGGCTTCAAAAGCGAACTTGTCGTTTAAAAACTTGTACAAAAAGGCTTGGGTAATAATTTTAAATTCGTTACCGTCGTTACCTAAACCGTAGTTAGCACAGATGCTTTTTAAGCTATCAATCAGAGCTTTGGTTTTTTGCTGAAATTCTAATTCAACCATTTAATTTTTACTTCCTAATCAATTTCGCCGGTGCTTATTGTCAGTAGTTAATCATTAGCCACTACCACGCTTGGCTGCCGGTATTAAATTCTTTTAAATATTCGGCGACGACGAGGCGGTTTATATAACGCGAGGCGTCGGCGTTCAGTTTGATTTGCTGTTCTTTCACAAAGCGACTAATGACCAGCGGTATCATTTGTCGCTCGAAGTAGCTTTCGTTATCTAACATTTGGCTGTTGTTGACCACTTGCTCGTCGGCGTCTTGCTTGACGCCAGCCAATGCTGCAAAGATTTTACGCTCTGATTCACTAATATCGCTTTGGCTTTGCTGACGCTCTTGCAAGCGTTTGTGAATGCGGGTGTATTTGGCATCACCTAAGTACTTTTGCCGCAATTGGTTGTTTTGGCGATTCAGCTCTTTTACACGGTCGTGAATTTTATTCAGAGCGTTTATGTTGGCAACCATTTCATCCTGAGTAACTTCGCTGAGATTTTTCTTTTTAAATAGGCGCTCTAACTCTTCTTTTAAGCTAATGAACTGGGGATCTTGTTGGTCGAAGTTGCTGGCCAGTGCTTCGCGGGTTTGACGCAGGGTGTTTTTGAGCTTGTCGGCCAGTACCAGCTCTTCTTCGCCGATTTTTACAAACTTGAAGATCACGTCTTCCAAGGCGCGGTTGAGCAGGTTACTTGTGTCTTGACCACTTTCTAAATCATTTTTAAGGTTGAGTAAGTCTAAATGGTTGCAGGTTTCACGGAACAACACATTGATCTTGGCAAAATCTAGCTCATGCAGAAAGTCATGCTCACCTTGCAAGCGAATAAGATTATACAAGCTGCGCGCATCTGCTAAGGCTTTCTTAAGCGCTAATACGGTGTCGCGGTCTTGTATTTGGCTGATTTGGTTGCAGAACTCCTCCATGTTGTCCGTATCAAAACGGAATAGGACATCTTTGATATGTTCGATCTCTTGTTTGATCTCTTCTTGAGATTTAAAGAGGTGCGAATAGTGCTCCATCTCGTCGCCAAGCTCTGACTGTAATTCTTCGAAATAGGCTTTATTGGTGGCATCGAACTCATTACGAATATCAGCAAAATCCACCACGTAGCCATAGCGGAAATCTTTGTAGGTGCGGTTCACTCTCGTTAGTGCTTGCAGCAGGTTGTGCTTTCGGATCACCCGGCCAAGGTAAAGCTTTTTCAGGCGCTTGGCATCAAACCCGGTGAGTAGCATGTTGTACACAAACAAAAAGTCGATTTTGCCTGCCTTGAATTCTTCTACCCAGTTTTTACGTTCTTCTTTTGTGCCGATGTCGTGCAGGATTAACGCGGCGTTTTTTACTTTTTGTGCTTTTTTAACCGATTCTGTATAGGCTGTAGGTGCAGTCTCGAAGATTTCGAGCACTTGATTATCAGAAGCTACCGTTTTCTTTGGGAGAACAGGTGTTTCAGCATAAACCGCATTAAAATTTTCGAACATTTGTTCGGCTTGCTCTGCACTGTCGCAGATAACCATACCACCGATGCTGGCGTCATTGAGTGCGCCACGACTTTTTTCAAAGTCGTTCACAATGTAAGCCAGCATAGGTTCAACAAAACTTGGGTGGGCGTAAATCAGCTTGCGCTCGACATCGCCCATTTTGACTTCAGCTTCTTCAAGCGCTTTTTGCAGTTGGATTTTATATTGGGTGCTGATTTCTTCACGGATTAAACGCAAGGTGTAGCCGTCGGCAATAGATGCGTTGTAGTAGTACTTGTGAATGTAATCACCAAATAAGACGCGCGAGTTGTAGTCATCCCCTAATAGTGGCGTGCCGGTTAAGCCGATTTTGATGGCGTTGGTGTCAGATTGGCTTAAGTTGGCTAAAAAACTGCCTTTGGGGTTATAGCTGCGGTGTACTTCATCTAAAAAGTACACGCGCTGTATCGCTACATTATAGTCTTTAGTGCTGACCACATCTGAGGCTTCTTGAAACCTTTGGATGTTCACTACGGTGATTTCTGGCCTACCAGAATGGTTGTGGATCACTTGAGTAGCTTTAATATCACGTGTAAAGGCTTCTCGTGAATTTATGGTATGAACCGTTAAACCACGGCAGGTAAATTCACGCTGCGCTTGCTGCAATAAGTCTATGCGATCGACAATGAAGTAAAACTTTGGAATGACTTGTTGCTTTTGGAAGTAGTCGGTTAAAAAGTGCACGTTGTAAAATGTCAGTGCGGTTTTACCACTGCCCTGGGTATGCCAAATAATGCCTTTTTTAACTCCTTCACTAAGCTTTTGTTCAATAGCTTTTGTGGCAAACAATTGTGGGTAACGCATGATATGTTTTTGCAGCCCATCTGACTCGGATACATAAGCCAAAGCGTAACGTAAAATGAAGGTTAAGCGTTCACGGCTAAGTAGCGAGGTACAAATGCGGTTGGTTGGGCGCTCAGGCTGCTTGTTTGTTTGAAACTCAGGATTGCTGCGGATCACTTCCAAATTGTTGTCTTTTAAGACGTTCAGCTCGTCTGCATCTGATACCGATTTCAGCAAAGCAGTTAGGTTTAAGATTTCCTCTTCACGGAAATAGTTAAATATCGGCTTGTGGTAGGAACTACTAGCATAGAACGCACCTTGCACAGGTTCTGGGTCTCCATCATCGTACTCCATGTTATTGGAGAAAATCATAAACTGGGTGATGTTGGCAAAACGTTTAAACTTTGGGTTTTGGAAGCGTTTGTTGATGCGGTCTCGCTCGGCCAAAATACCTTCACGGTTATTGGGCTTTTTCACCTCAATAAACACTAGCGGCATACCATTGATTAACAGCGTGATGTCCGGGCGGAATTCTTCATCGCCATTCTGATACGTTAGCTCGGTAACAACATGGAAAGTGTTGTTATTGAAGTTTTCAAAGTCAATCAGCTTGGTATTCGAGCGCTCAGATAGGCGTTCAAAAAAGGCTTTGCCTAAGTCTTCGTTATCTATTAAGAGCTTAACATCTTCCAGTAAACGGCCTGCGTCATCATCTCCAATACCAGGGTTGATTTTGCAGATAGCGGTTTTAAATAATTCAGGGAAGATATTGGTATCTAGATCCCAGTTTTGCCCTTTGAGTGATAGATACTTATAACCTAATCGCATTAGGTGCAGTATTGCGGGGATTTTGACGCGGCTATCTTCATTAAATTTCATAACATTCCTTGTTTAATTTGGTATCAGCTCAAGTAGGTCGCCGACCTGGCACTCAAAAAGCAGGCAGAGTTTTTCAACGGCTTCCAGATCCACTTTCTTGGCCGTCTCTTTATAGAGTAGAGTCACCGTAGCGCGGCTTAACCCCGTTTCTCTGGCAACGTCGGCTATACGCATCTTGTGCTCACCCATCATGCGGGCTAGATGGCAGCGGATCATGGTTGTGCCTCTCGCTGATAATCAGGATTTCGGAACAATAAAATAGCGTATCATGACTTTGAAATTTGCATAGCATTTTGTGAGTTGAACTTAAATTTTGTATGGGTAGTCATTCCACAACCTTACAGACCAATCACTTTTTCTGCGGCTCAAGATACCCATGCATCCACAGCATTTTGTTAGTTAAATTTCTAATATCTGAATCTTCCTCGTTTTGTCCCGTTTAATCGCAGCATCGCAAAACCAACGCGATCTCTATCCAACCAAATGTGGGCTGTGGCATATCTTCTTTGGAACCAATTCTTGTCATTGCAATACAACCAAGGATAGATGGGCCACAATGCTTGGTATTTCTAAGTTCTTTGTTAACTTTTTGGCAATATGAAGATGTCTCGAAATTTTCGAGAGCCCCCAGTTCAGTTTTTGTTGGGAATGTCCGCTTTCAGTGAAAAGCGCCGATTTAATCAAACTTCAGTGAATTTCCGCTTTTGGCACAAAGCAGCATTTCTTCGTAACAGGATTGCTTACATATCACGCCCAAAGTTTATAACCCACTATCGCAGAACCGACTCCGGTACGACAAGCATACCGGAGTCGAGGTCTGGTGTAGCGTTAAGGTAGCTGCGTGATTTGAGATCGCAGAACCGACTCCGGTACGACAAGCATACCGGAGTCGAGGTCTGGTGTAGCGTTAAGGTAGCTGCGTGATTTGAGATCGCAGAACCGACTCCGGTATGGCAAGCATACCGGAGTCTAGGTCTGGTGTAGCGTTAAGATAGTTGCTTAGTTTGATATCGCAGGACCGACTCCGGTACGGCAAGCATACCGGAGTCGAGATTTGGTGTAGCGTTAAGGTAGTTGCGTGATTTGAGATCGCAGGGTCGACTCCGGTACGGCAAGCGTACCGGAGTCGTGGAGTGGGGTTGCTTTATGCTTATAGGGTGAGTTCGCCGCGCAGATCTTGCTGCATCTGAGTGCGGATCTGCTCCGGGCTGAGTGGTTTGCTTAGCAGGTAATGCAGCTTGGTCAGGCTTGCTTCCAGCGTCATATCAAAGCCACTGATCACGCCGGCGCGGCGTAAGGCATTACCGGTGGCATAACCATCCATATTGACCTTGCCTTTAAAGCATTGGGTGCAGTTTACTAATACCTGGCCGCTGTTACTGGCATTCTCCAGCACTTTAAGTAGTTCCGGGCGCTGTGGTGCATTACCCACACCAAAAGACTTAATAATTAGCGCCCGTACCGGTGCGGCCAGCATATTGCTGATCACGTCGGTGGTAATGCCGGGATAGAGTGTCACCACACTGATCGGCTGCGGGGTGATCTCAGCAACTTGTAACGGCAGGGCCTCGGCGCTATTGCTTAGCTTGCCGGCTAATAGCTTGATATGGATCCCGGCTTCCAGCAGCGGCGGTAAATTGGGCGAGGCAAAGGCATTAAAGCCGTCGGCATCGGCCTTGGTCGCGCGGTTGCCGCGGAACAGCTGGTTATTAAAGAACAGCGACACTTCCGGGATCGGATAATTGGCCGCCAGATACAGCGCGTTTAACAGGTTAACCTGGCCGTCGGAGCGCAGCTGCGCCAGTGGGATCTGTGAGCCGGTGATAATCACCGGTTTTTGCAGATTCTCCAGCATAAAAGACAGCGCAGAGGCGGTGTAAGCCATGGTATCGGTGCCATGTAGCACCACAAAGCCGTCATAATGCTGATAGTTTGCCTGAATATCTTTGGCAATACTTAACCAGTGCGCCGGCGTCATGTCGGAGGAGTCAATTACCGGATGATACTCATGAATGTCGAACTCGGGCATTTCCGGCCGGTAAAACTCCGGCATCCGTTTTACCGTGTCGGTTAAAAAGCCCGGTACCGGAATAAAGCCACGGCTGGATTGCTGCATACCGATGGTACCGCCGGTATAGGCGACATAAATACGTTTTCTTTGCATGGGAACCTTAAAAAAATGCCCGGTCAGAGCCGGGCATTGTAATCCTTATTGCGTTTGCTGTCAGTGGATCTGGCAGCTCAGGCAGTAGGAGTAGATACCATTAGGGTCATTAAACTGGTTCATTAACAGGAAGTCCTGTTGTACCTGCTGGCTTAACTGACGCAGGGCACGGTTTTGCATCGACTGGCCGAAGCTCGGTACCCAGCCTTTGGCCTGGGCCGCACCAAACATATCAACAAAGAATTGCTCTGTTGGGCTTAACTCTTGCTGGATCACTTTGACATCGTAGTTATCCAGGCCAGCCATTTCCGCAGCACGGGCAATGGCATCGTCGAAGGTACCCAGTTTATCCACCAGGCCAAACTCCTGCGCCATCCGGCCGGTCCAGACGCGGCCTTGGGCAACCTTATCTACCGCTTCCACGCTCATATTGCGGTTTTTACCCACCATGGTCAGGAATTCGGAATAACCGCGCTCGATCAGCAGCTGCATTAAATCTTTCATTGGGTCATTTAACCCTTTAAACAGCGGAACACCGGCAGATAAGCCTGCCAGCTCAGTGGTACCTACGCCATCTACGTTTAAGCCCAGAGTTTGCATCGCATTTTCCAGGGTGTGCATTAAACCGAAGATACCAATAGAGCCGGTGATCGTAGTCGGGGCGGCCCAGATTTCATTGGCAGGCGCGGCAATCCAGTAACCACCTGAGGCAGCAACGGCGCCCATAGAAGCGATAACCGGTTTGCCAGCTTCACGCAGCAGGGTAATTTCCTGACCAATCACTTCTGACGCGAAGGCGCTACCGCCGCCACTGTCAATGCGCAGTACCACGGCTTTTACTTTATCGTCATGACGGGCACGACGTAACAGCGCTGCAGTAGAGTCACCACCAATGGTGCCGGCTTTAGCGGTACCATCGATAATCATACCGCGGGCCACGACAACGGCGACTTTTTCGGTCATCGGATTATCAAACTGCTTGGCCGGTAACACCAGCTTGCTGTAATCATCGAAGGTGACATGGTTATAGGTATTCTTGTCGTTCTTACCGACAACGGCAATTAAGCTGCGACGGAACTCTTCGCGGGTTTGGATACTATCAACCAGCTTGTTTTCCAGCGCGTACTTGCTTAAATCGCCCTCGGCGGCAGCCACCTTGGCATACAGACTGGCAAAGGTTTCGTCAAAGTTATCCAGTGCAAAGCCACGACGGCCGGCAACCTGTTCTTTATATTCCTGCCACAGCGCATTTAACCAGGCGATATTGGCTTCTTTGGCTTCAGCAGACATATCATCGCGGGTGTAGGGCTCTACCGCAGATTTATAGGTACCCACGCGGAACACATGGGTGCTGACCTTCAGTTTTTCCAGTGCGCTCTTGTAGAACATCGGATAGCTGCCGTAACCTTCCAGGATCACGGCACCCATCGGCTCCAGGCTGATTTGATCAGCATAGCTGGCCAGGAAATACTGGTTTTGGGCAAAGAAGGCGCCGTAGGCGAATACTTTTTTACCGCCTTGCTTGAAATTCTCAATCGCGCTGCCAACGGCCAGCATCTTGTCCAGTGAAGCACGACCTAAACCGGATAAATCCAGCACCATGGCCTGAATGCGGTTATCTTTAGCGGCATGATTAATTACCGCAACCAGATCGCTGACCAGGATCTCCGGCGTTTCTTCCTGGCCACCCAGGCTCTGATTCATAATGGCGGCGATAGGATCAACAAAGCGTTTCTCTTCAACCAGATCGCCTCTCAGGTTCAGGTAGAGGGCAGAGGTTTTCGCCACTTTAACTTTGTCGCCGCCACCGAAGATGGCGCTGCCAATTAAGATCACAAATAAAATAAAGATGATATTAAGCACGGTGGAGCGAAAGCCCTTATAGACGGCCCAGATCGCGCCAAAGAAGCGCCGGATGATGCCTTTCTTTTTTTCTGCCATGAGATATTCCTGTGTCTCGAACGATTTTTTGCATTAAGTATGCTAACTGCTTTTGCTGCAAAGTCGAAACCGAATTTGTAAGAAAATGTATATCGCTTGCGAAACGGCGCCAAACTCGCTAGAGTCTGGCATTTATGACAGGTACGACCAGAGAGGTTTATGTGGCTTATCAACAATTATTACAACCGCTCGATCTCGGTTTCACAACATTACGCAACAGAGTGATTATGGGGTCGATGCATACCGGCCTGGAAGAAGAGAAAAATGGTTTTAGTAAACTGGCGGCCTTTTATGCTGAACGCGCGAAAGGCGGTGTCGGGTTAATTATTACCGGCGGTATCAGCCCGAATTTTCGCGGCAATCTGGTACCTTTTGGCTGTCAGTTGAGCTTCTGGTGGCAGGTTGGCAAGCATAAGCAGGTCACTGAAGCTGTACATCAGCACGGCGCCAAGATCTGCCTGCAACTGTTACATGCTGGTCGCTATGGTTATCATCCGTTTAACGTCGCCCCCAGCAAAATTAAATCACCCATTACCCCGTTTAAGCCATCAGAGCTGTCTGGCCGTCAGGTGCGTGCCACCATTAAAGACTTTGCCAATGCCGCCAAACTGGCGAAAAAAGCCGGTTACGATGGTGTGGAAATTATGGGCTCGGAAGGCTACCTGATTAATCAGTTTATTTGTCAGCGCACTAACCAGCGTACCGATGAATGGGGCGGAAGCTTTGATAACCGCAGCCGTTTTGCGCTGGAAACGGTGCGGGCGGTGCGTGAAGCCTGTGGTAAGGACTTTATTATCATTTACCGGCTGTCTATGCTCGATTTGGTAGAAGATGGTAATACCTTTGATGAAGTCGTCGCTTTAGGTAAAGGCGTTGCCAAGGCCGGTGCGACGATGATTAATACCGGCATTGGCTGGCATGAGGCGCGGATCCCGACCATTACCACCCGGGTACCGCGGGCTGCCTTTAGCTGGATCACGGAGCGGGTGCGCAAAGAGCTGTCTGTGCCGGTGATTGCCACCAACCGTATTAATGATCCACAGGTAGCGGAAGATATTCTGGCTAATGGTCAGGCTGACCTGGTGTGTATGGCGCGACCTTTCCTGGCTGACGCCGACTTTGTGAATAAAGCGGCTGCTGATCAGGCTGATCTGATTAATACTTGTATTGCCTGTAATCAGGCCTGCCTGGATCATATCTTCCAGCAAAAGCGCGCCAGTTGTTTAGTTAACCCGCGTGCTTGTTACGAGACTGAGCTGAATTTTACCCCGGCTACAACCCGTAAAAAGCTGGCGGTAGTGGGTGCCGGCCCGGCTGGCCTGGCCTTTAGTGTTTATGCTGCGCAGCGTGGCCATGAGGTGCACTTATTTGATAAATCGCACCAAATCGGCGGCCAGTTTAACTATGCCAAGCAAATTCCGGGCAAAGAAGAGTTCCACGAAACCCTGCGTTATTACGGCCGCATGCTGGAGCTGCATGCGATTAAGCTGCATTTAAATGCCGAGCAAAGCGTGGAGTCGTTAAGCGCCGGTGGCTTTGATGAGATTATTCTGGCCACCGGGATAGTGCCGCGTGATATTGGTTTGCCGGGGCAGGACCATCCGAAAGTACTGAGTTATCTGGATGTGCTGCGCGACCATAAAGCCGTGGGTAAGCATGTGGCTATTATTGGCGCTGGTGGCATTGGCTTTGACGTATCGGAATATCTGACCGAGGAGCATTCACTGACGCTGCAACCGGATGCCTGGTTAAAAGACTGGGGCGTTGATAAGGCGTATCAGGCGCGTGGTGCCTTGCTAAAAGCCGAGCCGGCTGAGCCAGCCAAGCGCAAGATCTATTTGTTGCAGCGCAAGAATACCAAGGTTGGCTCTGGCCTGGGTAAAACCTCGGGATGGGCACACCGGGCCTCGTTGCAGAAAAAAGGCGTGGAAATGCTGGCCGGCGTAAATTATCTGAAAGTAGATGATGCCGGGCTTTGGATCAGCATTAATAACGAAGAGCGCTGCCTGGCGGTGGATAATGTGGTGATCTGTGCCGGTCAGGAGCCGCTGCGGGCGCTGCAACAAGGTTTAATTGAGCGGGGGCAGAAAGTGCATTTAATAGGCGGTGCGGATGTTGCTGCCGAGCTTGATGCCAAGCGCGCCATTCGTCAGGGCGCGGAGCTGGCGGCACAAATCTAGTCGTTTTTGCCTGGCTCTGGCCAGGTTCCCTACCTTTGACTGGCCGGTTGCACCAAAAAAGTGCGACCGGTCATCTCTTTGTCATCTTTTTGTCCTTTACTTGCCCTATTTTTACGCAGTATTAGCTGCTATCTTTATTAGTAGTTTCATTAACACTAATAAAATGCAAAGCCGCCAAGCAGTAGTCAGATATTGGTATTGCTATTGCATAGCAGGTGAAGGCCAAGCAGTGCAGTGAAAAGCCTGCAGCAATCGCCTGAACCCCGCACAACCAAGACCAACCCCGGGGATAACACAGTATCAATTTCATTATATGGAACCACTGTGCCAGGCACAGTGCTAAAGGGGAGAAACTATGTCAGGTGTATTAACGATGATTCTGGCGGGTGGTGAAGGTACCCGTTTGGCGCCTTTAACCGGCGTGCGGGCGAAACCAGCGGTGCCGTTCGGTGGTAACTACCGGATCATTGACTTTGTCTTAAACAACTTTGTGAACTCAGACTTGCTGCAAATTTTTGTGATTACGCAGTTTAAATCGCACTCTCTAATGAAACACCTAAGCCGCGCCTGGCGGGTCGGCGGCATTACCAACCGTTTTATTGATCCTATCCCAGCCCAGATGCAAACCGGTAAGCACTGGTATTTGGGCACGGCTGATGCCATCTATCAAAACCTGCATTTAATTGAAGGCTTGGATCCGGAGCATATCTGTGTTTTTGGTGGCGACCATATTTATAAGATGGATGTGCGGCAAATGCTGGACTTTCATCGCAAAAAGCAGGCTAAGTTGACGGTGGCTGCCATTCCGGTACCGGTGTCGCAGGCGCATGAGTTTGGCATTATTGAAGTCGATGCCGACGGCCGGATGATCGGTTTTCAGGAAAAACCGAAACAGGATCCGAAAACCATCCCCGGCCGGCCCGATATGGTGTTGGCCTCGATGGGTAACTATATTTTTGAAGCCAAATGTCTGGTTAAGGTGTTAAACGACGATGCCGATAATCCGGACTCCAAACATGATTTTGGCCATAATATTATTCCGGGCCTGGTGCCGGGCGGTGAAGTCTTTGTCTATGATTTCTCGACTAATAAAATCCGTGGTGAATCGGAGAGCAGTTCCGGTTACTGGCGTGATGTTGGTACGCTGGACTCTTATTACGAGGCCAATATGGATCTGATTTCTATTGATCCGCCGTTTGATGTATACAACCGTTACTGGCCACTGCGTAGCTATACGCCACCGATGCCGCCGGCGAAATTTGTGCATGATCAGGCGAACCGTACCGGGCAGGCGATTAGCTCAATGGTCGCAGCGGGTTGTATTGTCAGCGGCTCTATCGTTTATCAGTCGATTCT
This sequence comes from Alishewanella sp. BS5-314, assembly GCF_025377695.1. Lineage (NCBI taxonomy): Bacteria > Pseudomonadati > Pseudomonadota > Gammaproteobacteria > Alteromonadales > Alteromonadaceae > Alishewanella > Alishewanella sp. BS5-314. Next base: position 884,626 of record NZ_JACEHJ010000002.1, on the reverse strand, counting down.
GGGTTACAACGTGCATGTACATAGCCATAGCTATATCGAAAAATGCGTACTGATGGGCAATAACGATATCGGCCGTGGCTGCCGTATTCGCCGTGCCATCATCGACAAAGATGTTAAGATAGCACCCGGCACGGTGATTGGTGAGGATATTGAAGCGGATCGCAAGCGGTTTCATATCTCGCCAGGTGGTGTGGTGGTGATCCCGAAAGGGGCCAAAGTGGGTTTTGATGATGACAGTGGCAGCTAAGGCTGCCCGCTAAAAAAGGATCTGCCTGGTGCGAGTTCTGTTGTTATGTAGTGAATATGAAGGGCTGATCAAAACCGGTGGGCTGGCAGATGCCTGTCGCGGCATAGCGCAGGGGCTGGTTGATGCTGGCCATCAGGTCACCGTTTTATTGCCGCAATATACCAATCTGTATAGCCGGCCAACCGGGGAATGGCACTCGGTTTATTTTCATTTAGGCGGCCGGCCACTGGGCTGCGCGGTACGGCAGTTGGCGCAAGCCAGTCAGGGTGGGGTGGATATCCGCCTGCTGGAGCATCATGATTTCTTTCATCGTGAGCGGCCCTATGATGATGGTGATCAGGGTTATGCCGACAATCCGCTGCGCTTTGCGTTTTTCTGCAAAGCCGCGCTGGAATGGTGCCGCCAGTATTTACCGGATGTCGATCTGATCCATGGCCATGACTGGCAAACCGCAGTGACAGCGGCCTATTTAAAACAGCATTATGCGCAGGACCCGGTACTTGGCAGGGTCCCCTTTGTGTTTACTATCCATAATGGCGCCTATCAGTTAACGGCCGGCGCAGAGTGGTTTGGTAAGCTGGAACTGGCGCAGCAGCAGGATCACTTTCTGAATATGCTGGAGCAGGGCATTCGTTATGCGGCCAAAGTGAATACGGTCAGCCAGGGCTATCGTGACGAGTTGTTATCGGAGCCAGCGGCCAATGGTTTGGCCCGCTTGTATCAACAACGGCAAGCTGATTTTGTCGGTATTCTGAATGGTTGCGATTATCAGCAGTGGGATCCGGCCACCGATTTAACCTTGATTAAAAATTTCGATAGCACCGATCTAAGTGGCAAAGCAGCCTGCAAACAACAGCTAAAAGCCCGGTTTCATTTACCGGCGGCCGACGTGCCGTTAATGGTGGCGGTAAGCCGGATCACCGGTCAGAAAGGCTATGACTATCTGATCCCGGCACTGCGCCAGTTTTTGCTGCAAAGTCCGGTGCAGGTGTTTATTGTTGGCAGTGGCGAGCAACATTATTGCCGGCAACTCTATCAGTTACAGGAAGATTTTCCGGCGCAGTTCCGTTTTTTTGAGGGCTTTGATGAGACCCTGGCACACCAGACTGAAGCGGCCGGTGATTTCTTTTTAATGCCATCGTTATTCGAACCCTGTGGCTTAAATCAGCTGTATAGTCTGAAATATGGCGCTGTGCCTTTGGTGCGGTTAACCGGGGGGTTGCAAGATACCGTTGTCCCATGGCCAGACCAGGCCGCAACGGGCATTGGTTTTAGTGATGTCAGTATCGCCGCTTTATTGTCGGCGTTACAGCAAGCCGAGCAACTTTATCTGCAACAGCCAGCCTATCGGGCGGTGCAATTACGCGGTATGCAGCAGAACTTTAGCTGGCAAAGCTCGGTGCAAAGTTATATTCAGCTTTACCAACAGGCGTTGACTGAGCAGTTTTCGCGGAGTTAATCGCCACTTGCGCAGCTTGCTGCAAAATTGCCGTGAGTCAGACGGTTTTTTTTGATAGCCTGCGCAGCAACAGCTCTCGCTATTTACAGGTAAGTTTATGGATGCATTAACTCTTCTGACCAGCCGTTATTCGTCGCCGCGCCTAACCGAGCCGGCTCCCTCAGCTGAGGCTATGGCACTGATTAAACGTGCCGCGGTGCAGGTGCCGGATCACGGTGCCTTACGTCCGTGGCGTTTTGTGGTAGTGCAGGGTAAAGCAGCGCTAACCCGGTTGGGTGATGTCTTTGCCGAAGCCGCCATTGAAGAAGATCCAACCTTGTCACTGGAGCTGCAGGAGCGTGCCCGGCAATTGCCATTGCGGGCACCGATGGTAATCGTCTGTATTGCTAAAGTCACCGAGCATGCCAAGGTGCCGGCAGCCGAGCAGGTGCAATCAACCGCCTGTGCGGTGATGGCAATGCAGCAAATGGCCTTTGCCTTAGGTTATGGTGGCATTTGGCGCACCGGCGCTTACACTCAGTATGATTATGTTAAGCAGGCGTTTGAGCTGGCGGCAGACGATGAAATTGTCGGCTTTTTATATCTGGGTACGCCAAATGGCGGTGCGCCTAATCGTACGCCGCTGGATGCAGACGCTTTCTTTAGCGAGTTTTAGTCGCTGGCATTCGTAGTGAGGTGATCCGGTCTGACGGTATATTCCTCATCAAAAAAGAACCCGCAATTGTTGCGGGTTCTTTTTTGCAAGTACCGGGCTTTCCCCGGCACTGTTGATTTTCCGGCAGTGCTGATACCGAAGCCTTGCCCAGTCAGTGTTTAGAACTCAGCATTACCTGGTGTCCGTGGGAACGCAATCACATCGCGCACGTTACCGACACCGGTTACATAAGATACTAAACGCTCAAAACCCAAGCCAAAACCGGCATGCGGTACAGTACCGTAGCGGCGTAAATCGCGATACCAGCCGTAATCTTCTTTGTTCAGGCCCATCTCATCCATACGCTTATCCAGCATTTCGAGGCGCTCTTCACGCTGACTACCGCCGATAATCTCGCCGATACCCGGTGCCAGGACGTCCATCGCGGCCACGGTTTTACCGTCTTCATTTAAGCGCATATAGAAGGCTTTAATGTCTTTCGGGTAGTTTTGCATAATGATAGGAGCACCAATATGCTCTTCGGCCAGATAGCGCTCGTGTTCAGACTGCAGATCGACACCCCATTCCACCGGGTACTCGAATTTCTTACCGCAGTTTTTCAGAATTTCGATGGCATCGGTGTAGTCCATCCGCACAAAGCTGGAGTTCACCACCTTTTCCAGCCGGTTGATCGCATCGGCGTCAATCCGCTCGGCAAAGAAGGCTAAATCATCGGCGCGCTCGGTCAGTACCGCTTTAAACACGTATTTCAGCATATCTTCGGCCAGCTGGGCGATATCTTTTAGCTCAGCAAAGGCGACTTCCGGTTCAATCATCCAAAACTCAGCCAGATGGCGGCTGGTGTTCGAGTTCTCGGCACGGAAGGTTGGGCCAAAGGTATAGATCTTTGACAGCGCACAGGCATAGGCTTCGCCGTTCAGCTGACCTGATACCGTTAAAAAGGTCTCTTTACCAAAGAAGTCCTGGCTAAAATCGATTTTACCCTGGTCGTTACGTGGCAGGTTGTGAATATCCAGCGTACTGACGCGGAACATCTCACCGGCACCTTCGGTATCAGAGCCAGTAATAATTGGCGTACTGATCCAGTAATAACCCTGTTCATGGAAAAAGCGATGGATGGCTTGTGCCAGGCAATGCCGTACCCGGGTGACTGCGCCCATAATATTGGTACGTGGCCGCAGGTGCGCCTGCTCGCGCAGATATTCCATACTGTGGCGTTTGGGTGCCATAGGGTAAGTATCCGGGTTTTCTACCCAGCCTAACACTTCAACGACATCGGCCTGAATTTCATACGCCTGGCCCTGACCTTCAGAGCGGGCAATCACACCTGAAACTGCCACAGAGCAAGAGGTGGTCAGACGCTTTACTTCTGTTTCGTAATTGGCCAGATTGGCCGGAACCACGGCCTGTACCGCATCAAAACAGCTGCCGTCATGCACGGCTAAAAAGGAAATACCGGCTTTTGAATCGCGGCGGGTGCGGATCCAGCCTTTTACCGTGATCTTTTCGCCAACCGCATAGCGACCGGCCAGAACATCTTTAATAACAGCATGCGTCATGCAAACAACTCCAAAGGGACAAGCAGGGGCGGCATCAGCTCTAGCGCCCGGATTGAATTAAAGCAGTAATGATACTTGGCGCAAGGCTGAATACAAGCAAAAAATTGCGCCAGCAGAAAAGAGTTGGCTCGCCGGAAGAAAGTTGCGTACTAGGGCGTGGCGACCTGACGGACCTGCACCTTTTTCAAATTAGGTAAATAAATAAGCTGTTGACCATCGGCACTTAGGATCACCTCAGCTGTACCCCGAAAGTGCCGGCTTTCGAGTCGATCCGCATCCAGCACCCAAAGCCGGATATTATTTTCCAGCAGCAGTTGCTTGCCATCCTGCTGACTGGCTATCAGTTGCAGCTTATAACCTTGTTGCGCCGGCAGCTGACCATCCTGATAACTCAGATCAAACTGAAAGCCGCCACTTAATGCCTGTACGTTGCCAGTACGTAAGTTACGGCCGCTAATCAGAATAGCGCTACCACGGGCTAAAGCCCGCGGTGCCGTTAAACGCCAGAGACTGCCATCGGTCAGCGCCAGTTGGTTCGCGCCGCTGCCATTTATTTCCGACAACAGATACTGCACTGGTTCACCCGGGGTTTGTGACAAGATAGCGGCGCTGAAAAACAGTGCGCCAAGCAGGCTCAGGCGTTTTAGCATCAGGGTACCGCCTGATACAGGGTTTTTATCCAACGCTCTTCGGTAATAAAGTTCCAGTGCCAGGCTTTGAACTCGTCGCCAAGGCCCTTGGCAATGAGTTCGGCTTCAGAGACGCCTTGCTGTTTGGCGGCAGTCACCAGCGCCAGCGTTTGCTCCATCATAGCCAGTTCTCGCTGTAAGCCGGCTTTATTAGTCAGCTCACCATGGCCCGGAATCACCTGCGTTTGCTCATCAATTTTGCTAATCACATAGCGGGTATTTTCAATATATTGCTGCACATTGCCGCCATTATTGGTATCAACGAACGGAAAGCGGCCCTGAAACATCAGATCGCCCATATGCACAATATTCTGTGCCGGGAACCAAATCAGCAAGTCGCCGTCGGTATGGCTGGCCGGCATCGGCTCCAGCACCAGCTCCACGCCATAATGATTAAGCGTAGTTTTCTCTGTGATGCTGGTTTTCGGTAAGCCCGCCGGATCGAAATTGGCGTTAGCGGCCAGCCGGGTTTTAACATTGGCATGAGCAATAATGTCAGCCTGCGCGGCCAGGGCGGCATTGCCACCAACATGATCGCCATGCATATGGGTATTAATCAACGTTGTGAGTTCAGCCGGGCTTAGCGTTTTTAAGCTGGCGCGAATTTTCTCCGCCAGCTCCGCGTACTGGCTGTCAATCAACAGCACGCCCTGAGGTGCGGCGACCGCAGCCATATTGCCGCCTGCGCCGGTCAGCATATAGACATTATCTTTTAACGGGGTGGCACTAACCTGTACATCGGCAAAGCGGTTGGCCAACGCCACGCTACTACAAAGTAGCAGGGCTGCGCCGGTAAAAAGGCTAAGGGTTTTAGTTAATTTCATTATCGGCTCCAATAGTTTAGGCACAAAAACTACGGCCTGTTTTGCTGTTTAGTTTACTCTAGCACGACGAGGCGACCTCGTACATCGACGAAGTGAGACGGCTTAGCTGTGCACTGCTAATGGTAAAGGGCGGCATAATATAGATCAGGTTATTAAAGGGCCGGATCCAGACGCCGCGCTCGACAAACTGAGCCTGTAATTTCGCCACGTCCACTTTTTGCCGCATTTCCAGTACGCCAATGGCGCCCAGTACCCGCACCTGTTTTACGGCGGCAAGCTTAGCGCAGGGCGCTAACTCCGCGCTGAGCTGTCGTTCAATGGCAGCAACCTGCTGCTGCCAGTGCCCTTCGGCAATGATGCGGATACTCTCCAGTGCCACTGCGCAGGCCAGCGGATTGGCCATAAAGGTCGGGCCATGCATTAACCCGCCGGCCGCACTTAAACTAATACCGCGGGCAATTTCATCACTACACAGCGTGGCGGCCAGCGTCAGATAGCCACCACTTAACGCCTTGCCCAGACAGAGGATATCCGGATTGATTGCGGCATGCTCACAGGCAAACAACTTACCGCTGCGGCCAAAGCCGGTAGCAATTTCATCGGCAATCAGCAGCACCTGATACTGGTCACAGAGCTCGCGTACACCGCGTAAATAATCCGGATGATAAAAGCGCATACCACCATAGCCCTGAACGATCGGCTCCAGAATGATGGCGGCGATGTCATTGGCAGACTGGTGCAGCAGATCACGCAGCGGCATCAGATCGTTATCGTCAAAGGGGCCGGCAAAAGCACTCTGTGGTGCCGGCAGGAAATAATGCTGTGGCAATAACTGGCTAAACATACTATGCATACTGTCATGCGGATCGCAGACCGCCATCGCCGCGAAGGTATCCCCATGGTAGCCTTTGCGCAGACTTACCAGCCGGGTCTTTTGGGTTTGACCCACACCTTGCCAGTATTGCAGCGCCATTTTCAGCGCCACTTCTACCGCAATAGAGCCGCTGTCGGCCAGGAAAACCTTGCTGAGATTGGCCGGTACCATCTTAAGTAGCTGCTGACAGAGTGCCACAGCAGGTTGATGGGTAATGCCGCCAAACATCACGTGCGCCATCTGGCTAAGTTGGCTGCTGATGGCTTGATTAAGCCGCGGGTGATTATAACCATGCACGGCTGACCACCAGGAAGCGGTACCGTCAATCAGTTTACGGCCGTCTTCCAACTCCAGTTCGCAGCCATCGGCCCGCACTATCGGATAAACCGGTAGTGGCGTTAACATCGACGTATAGGGGTGCCAGATATGCTGGCGATCAAAATCCAGATTTACGCTCATAAAATAATCATTAGTAAACTTTGATGGCTGGTCTGCGTTGACAAGCCGGGGTTGGTCGCTAGACTAGCGGAAAAACCATTGCGGCTCAATGCTGCTACGCTGATAACAGGGATCCCCATGCAGGCCACATCTTTTCAGGTTACTCCCCGCCATAACTGGACTTTAGCCGAGGTTAACGCGCTGTTTGCCTTACCCTTTAACGATCTATTGTTTCAGGCACAGTCGGTGCACCGGGCACATTTTAATGCCAATGAGGTGCAGGTCAGCACCTTGCTGTCGATTAAAACCGGTGCCTGTGCCGAAGATTGTAAATATTGTCCGCAAAGTGGCCATTACAATACTGGCCTTGAGCGTGAGCGGCTGTTGGAGGTAGAAAAGGTGCTGCGCCAGGCTGCGGCCGCGAAAGACAAGGGCGCCAGCCGCTTTTGTATGGGCGCCGCCTGGAGTAACCCTAAGCAGCGCGATATGCCGTATTTAATTGAAATGGTGCGTGGCGTAAAAGCCATGGGCCTGGAAACCTGTATGACACTAGGTAAGCTGGAGCCGGAGCAGGCGCATTCACTGGCTGCAGCGGGTCTGGATTACTACAACCATAACCTGGATACCTCGCCGGAGTTTTATGGTGAGATTATCACCACCCGCAGTTATCAGGATCGACTGGATACGCTGAGCCATGTACGCGATGCCGGCATGAAAGTCTGTTGTGGTGGCATTGTCGGTATGGGCGAAAGTGCCAATGACCGCTCGGCGTTACTGATGCAAATTGCCAATTTGCCGCTGCATCCGGAGAGTGTGCCAATTAATATGCTGGTCAAGGTAGAAGGCACACCGCTGGAGAATGTCGCCGATCTGGACGGTTTTGAGTTTATCCGTACCATCGCTGTGGCCCGTATTATGTTGCCAAAAAGTCATGTTCGCTTATCAGCCGGTCGCAGCCGGATGAATGAACAGATGCAGGCCTTGTGCTTTTTCGCCGGCGCCAACTCCATTTTCTACGGTGACAAACTGCTGACCACCGAAAACCCGGCGGCGGATGCGGATATGCAATTATTCGCCAAGCTCGGCATAGTGCCGGAAAAGCGCCAGGACGTGTCGGATGAAGCCCATGCGCTGGCACTGGCCGATGCCATTAAAGAGCAGCAAAATCCGCCGCTATATCATGCTGCAGGCTAAGCGCCATGCAGCTTGCCGCCATGCAACAGGCACTTGCCGAGCGCGAGGCTAAGGCGCTCAGGCGTAGCACCAGGGCACTTGGCACTGTCTCTGGCCGGTTATTGCATGTTAATGGCCGGCAGTATCTGAATTTTTCCGGTAATGACTATCTGGGGTTGGCCAGCGAGCCCAAAGTCCAGCAAGCGCTGTGTGATGCCGTCGGCCAATATGGGGTAGGCAGTACCGGCTCGCCTTTGGTAACCGGATTTCATGCCGCGCATCAGGCGTTAAGCGCCGAGCTTTGTGACTGGCTTGGCGTCGAGCAGGTCTTGCTGTTTAGCTCGGGCTTTGCCGCTAACCAAAGTATGCTGGAATGTCTGGCCAGTGCCGATGATCAGCTGCTGCTCGACAAGCTCTGTCATGCCTCGTTGATTAGCGCTGCCCAGCAGCATCCTTCACAGGCCAAGCAGCCACTGCGGCGTTTTGCGCATAATGAGTTGGCATCCTTAGAAAAGCTGTTACAAAAAACCGCCAGCGCTAGTCATCAGTTGGTAGTGACTGAAGGGGTGTTTAGTATGGATGGTGACAGCCCGGATCTGCCGGCTATGCTGAGGCTGTGTCAGCAGCATCAGGCCGCGCTGCTGCTGGATGATGCGCATGGGCTTGGTGTACTGGGGCCAGAGGGGCGCGGTACTGCGGCGGCTCAGGGCGTGGCAAACAGCGAACTGTTCTGCACCATGGCCAATTTTGGCAAAGCCCTGGGCGCCAGCGGTGCTTTTCTGGCAGCGAACAGTACCGTTATCGAGTATCTGGAACAGTTTGCCAAACATTATATTTACAGCACAGCGCTGCCACCGGCACTTTGCGCGGCAGTGCACTGTGCTATCCGTTTAGTTCGCACTGAGCAGTGGCGACGTGACCAGCTGCAGGACAATATCCGCTTGTTCCGACAACTGGCAGCAGAGGCCGGATTACCGCTGCTGCAAGCAGAAGAGGCGACAACGAGCTGGCTGGATAGCAGCCAACACAGTGCCATTCAACTGCTGCTATTAGGCGAAGCCAGTCGCGCTTTGGCACTAAGCCAGGCCCTGCAACAACAAGGGGTTTGGCTGACCGCGATCCGGCCACCGACGGTACCGCCTAATAGCGCCAGGTTACGCATAACACTGAGCGCCAGTCATCGGCCGGAAGATATCCGGTTTTTAATCAATACCTTAAGGCAGTACTTTTAATGCAGGCTGTAATGCAAGCTTCTCAGGGCGCTATCGCCGCCTGTTTTGGTAAAGCGGCGGCAAGTTATCAGCACGCGGCCCGTTTACAGCGCCAGGTCGCCTATCAGGCTTTAGCCGGTTTAACGGCTGCCGGTTCGCTTACAGGCACAACACTGGGCAAGACGCTCGATTTGGGCTGCGGCCCGGGTTGGCTGCATCCGGAGTTAGCACCGCATACCGAAACGCTGACTGCGCTGGATTTTAGTGCCGGCATGCTGGTTGCGGCCAAGGCACAGGGGCAGGCGGCGCATTATCTGTTAGCCGATGCGGCGGCGATCCCACTGGCAGATGCCAGTATCAATACTGTCTTTTCCAGTTTAATGCTGCAGTGGTGCCCTGAACCAGCCGAGGTATTGCGCGAAATTAGCCGGGTATTGACGCCAGGGGGCCGTGCTGTGGTCACGACCTTAGTTGCCGGCACCCTTAGCGAGTTGCAGACCGCGTTCGCCGCCGTGGATCAGCACCAGCATGTGCAACATTTTTTACCCCTCAATGCACTGAGCGCCGCCGCAGCGGCCTCAGGTGCAAGCTGGCAAGTGGACCGCTATCAGCTTGACCTGAGCTACCCGGATATCTTTGCGCTGGCAAAAGAGCTAAAACAATTGGGCGCCAGTTATATTGCCAATCGTGGGCGGCAGGGGTTAACCGGCAAGGGTTACTGGCAACAGGTTGCGGCGGCCTATCCCAATGCCAGTGCCGCAGGTTTAACGGCCAGCTATCAGGTTGCGGTGTTACAGCTTAACAAGCCAGGCAGGGATTAATGATGAGTCAACACTGTTTTTTTGTTACCGGCACTGATACCGATGCCGGTAAGACCTATGTCAGTGCCTTGTTGTTACAAGGCTATGCCGCTTTGGGCATCACTGCGCTGGGCGCGAAGCCGCTGGCAGCGGGTGCAGAGCAGGCGGCGGATGGCAGTCTGCAAAATAGTGACGCGTTACTGCTAAAGCAATATTCCGGTATCGCGTTGCCTTATGCGCAGCATAATCCGGTGTGTTTAGCGGAACCGGCGGCACCGCATCTGGTGGCCGCGGCGGCCGGTGTCAGGCTGGATGAGCCACAACTGACTGCACATTTGCAGCAGTTACAGCAAACTCAGGCGCAGCGCATTTTAATCGAGGGCGCTGGCGGTTGGTTATTACCCTTATCGGAAAAGCGTTATCTGGCAGATTGGGTGCTGGAACAGCAATTGCCGGTGGTGTTAGTGGTAGGCATTAAGCTGGGCTGTTTAAATCATGCCATGCTCACGGTGCGGGAACTAGAGCGCAGTGGCGCCAAAATCCTTGGTTGGGTCGCCAATATTATCAGCCCGGAGATGCTTTACCTGGCACAAAATATTGCGGACTTAACGCAGCGTATTCAGGCGCCCTTGCTGGCTACTGTGCCTTATGCCGCTGTCGCTAAGCCGGCAGTCGCGCTTCAGTTAGCGACTGCCCTAGAGCAACAACTGGCTTAGAGCGTGCTGAGTGCTTATATTTGCTTACACTTTTTACCTGACTTTTCATACTTTTTACCGTAAAACGGCAACCAGAAATTGAATTCAGGGTCTATGCCCATATATACAGGTGCAGTAAATCTTAAGAGGGTGTATCGATGAAACGGGTGTTGTTATTTCTGGCAACCAACTTAGCGGTTATTTTAGTTCTGAGCATTGTATTAAATATCGTGTTCAGCTTTCTGGGCATAGACCATAGCAGTATCGGCGGCTTACTGGTGTTTGCCGCGATTTTTGGCTTTGGTGGTTCCTTTATCTCGTTACTGATGTCTAAGTGGATGGCCAAGCGCTCTACCGGCGCTGTGGTGATCACTCAGCCGCGTAATGCTACTGAGCACTGGCTAATGAATACCGTGGCCAAACAGGCGAAAGCGGCAGGCATTGGTATGCCGGAAGTGGCGGTCTATGATTCGCCGGAAATGAACGCCTTTGCTACCGGGGCTAACCGTAATAATGCGTTGGTCGCCGTCTCTACCGGCTTGCTGCGCAATATGAGCGAAGATGAAGTCGAAGCGGTGTTGGCACATGAGGTGTCTCATATTGCCAATGGCGATATGGTGACGCTGACGCTGATCCAGGGCGTGGTGAATACCTTTGTGATTTTCTTAGCGCGGCTGATTGCCGGTGTTATTCGCAACAACAATCAGCAGATGGGTCAGCTGGCGTATTTTGCCATTGTGATCGTACTGGAAATGGTATTTGGTATTCTGGCCAGCATTATTGTGATGTGGTTCTCACGCCAGCGTGAATACCGGGCTGACGCCGGTGCCGCACGCTTAGCCGGGGCTAATAAGATGATTAAAGCGCTGGAGCGGTTAAAGTATAACCATGAAAGCCGGCTGGAAGGCAGTATGATGGCCTTTGGTATTTCCGGTAAGAAAGCCAAATCAGAGCTGTTCTTAAGCCATCCACCGCTGGAAAAACGCATTGCTGCGCTGCAAAACAGCCGGCAGTTTTAAGCCTTAACTTAAGTCTGCAATTAAGCCTTAACCGACAGCACCCCGCACTAGCGGGGTGTTTGCTATCTGGTGCGCTACCGCCAGTTAAACCTTACGTACAAACTCCGACTTCAGGCTCATGGCGCCAAAGCCATCAATTTTACAATCGATATCGTGATCACCACTGACCAGCCGGATATTCTTCACCTTAGTGCCAATTTTCACTACTGCTGAAGAGCCCTTCACTTTTAGATCTTTAATTACGGTAACGGTATCGCCGTCCTGCAGCAGGTTGCCGGCGCTATCGCGGATTTGCAGTCCTTGCTCAGGGGTTGCGTTGTCAGTCGCAGACCATTGATGGCCGCAGGCCGGGCAAAGCAGCAACTCGCCATCCTGATAGGTGTATTCAGCCTGACAACTGGGACAGGCGGGTAGGGTTTGCATAGGGTACTCCCACTGACGAAACCGGCGATTATAGCCGACAACAGCACGGCTGTCGTGCCGCTATTTCGCCGCTTTATCTTCGTTATTCAGCTAAATGCCGCGCCTGCACCGTCTTTGGCCGGATAATTTGCTATGCTGCCAGTTCGCTTTTTTGCCTTGCACGCTGCAGGCTATGTTAAGGAGAGCTTATTTATGACCCTGGCGCTGATCCCCGCACCTATTATCGCGGCTTTTAATCCACCGCGGCGTATTTTAATGGGCCCCGGGCCTTCTGATGTCTATCCGACGGTGCTGGCCGCACAAAGTAAACCCACTGTCGGCCATTTGGATCCGCTGTTTGTCGGCATGATGGATGAACTGAAGCAACTGCTGCAATATGCGTTTCAAACCCGTAACGAGATGACGCTGGCCATCTCCGCACCGGGCTCAGCCGGGATGGAGGCCTGTTTTGTCAACCTGGTGGAGCCAGATGAGAAGGTAATCGTTTGTCGTAACGGCGTGTTTGGCGAACGGATGCGGCAGAATGTCGAACGCTGCGGCGGTATTGCCGTGACGGTCGATCATAGCTGGGGCGAACCGGTCGACCCGGCTAAGGTGGAACAAGCGCTGCAGCAGCACCCGGATGCGCGCTTTCTGGCCTTTGTGCATGCGGAAACCTCAACCGGAGCGCTATCAGATGCCAAAACGCTCTGTGCGCTGGCCAGGCAGTATGATTGTCTGAGTATTGTTGATGCCGTCACCTCACTTGGTGGTGTCGAGCTGCGCGTAGATGACTGGGGTATTGATGCTATTTATTCCGGTAGTCAGAAATGTTTGTCTTGCGTACCGGGTTTATCACCGGTGTCTTTTTCGCCGGCTGCAGTGGCAAAAATCAAAGCACGTAAGACGCCGGTGCAAAGCTGGTTCCTTGATCAAAGCCTGGTGATGTCCTATTGGAGCGGCGGTGCTAAACGGGCTTATCACCACACCGCCCCGGTTAACACGCTGTACGCGCTGCATGAGTCGCTACGCTTACTGGCGGCAGAGGGTCTGGAGCAAGCCTGGGCCAGACATCAGGCGATGCATCAGCAATTAAAGCAGGGGTTACACCAGCTTGGGATCGACTTTGTGGTGGCCGAGCCTTATCGCTTACCGCAGCTTAATGCCATTTATATCCCGGCCGGCGTGGATGACGCCGCTGTGCGTAGCCGTTTGCTAAACGACTATAATCTGGAAATTGGCGCTGGTCTTGGTGATCTGGCCGGCAAGGCCTGGCGCATTGGCCTGATGGGCTTTGGCGCCAGGCGGGAAAATGTGGCGCTGTGTTTACAGGCGCTGAGTGAGGTCCTGCGTTAGTTTCAGATGATATTTTACCAGCAAGCCAGCCTTTAAGCGCTGGCTTTTTTACTGCTGACTTTTGCTTATCGTTTTTTCCGGGCATTTGACCGGCTGTGACTACCGGCCTGGCCGGCATTCTGTTAGCTTCTTACAAGATAACAGCAATGAGGTATTCACCATGGCTATTGGCCGCCGTTTCCCGCTAACCCTACTTTCTCTGTGTTTTGCTAGCTGCTTTAACCCAGCATTGGCCAGCACAGCAAGCGAAGGCTACTATCGTTTTCCGGCTTTGCAGCAACAACAACTGGTATTTACCGCTGAAGGTGATATCTGGAAGGGCAGCCTTGGTCAGCAACAGGCACAGCGCCTGACAACTCATCCGGCACTGGAGCGCGATCCCTTGCTCGCCGCCGATGGTCAGACGCTGTATTTTGTCGCCAATTACGAGGGTACGGACGAGGTTTATCAGCTGGCACTCAGCGGTGGTCCGGCCCAACGCCTGACCTTTGAAAACAGCCGGGTGCGTTTGTTACAAAGCCTGAGCGATGGCCGGTTGCTATATGCTACCGATAACGCCAGTGGCCCGGCGAATTTCTGGCAACTGACCTTACTCGATCCGAAAACCGGCCTCAGTACCATATTGCCGCTGGCCGATGCCAATAGCGGTCAGCTGGATGAGAGCAGTAATACGCTATTTTTTACCCGTTTTGGCCTGCATCTGACCGGTGATAATGCCAAAGTTTACCGCGGCGGCGCCATGGGCGAGCTGTGGCGCTGGACCTTAGGCTCAAGCGCAGAGGCCGAGCGTTTATTGCCGGAACACGCTGGCTCGATCAGCCAGCCACAGGTGGCTAATGGCCGGGTTTACTTCGTCAGTGATGCCGATGGCAATAGTAATATCTGGTCGGTCACCTTAGCTGGTCAGGATCTGCAACAGCATACGCAACAGCAAGACTGGCGTATTGGCCGCTTATCGGTCAGTGAAGGTAAGGCGGTGTATCAATTGGGTGCCGATCTGGTGCAGCTGGATCTGCAGACGGGGCAAAGCCAGACGCTGCCATTACAACTGGCGTCGGATCGGCTGCAACAACGCGAGCGCTGGCTGGATAAGCCGCTGAGTTACCTCACTGACGTCACGGCTAATGCGAATAGCAAACAAGCGGCCTTAACGGTACGTAGCCAGATTATCCTGGTCGGCCAGGACAACAGACGCACAGTACAGATCGCAACGCCAGAAGGCAGTCGCTCCCGGCAAGCCTTGCTGAGTCATGATGGTAACTGGGTGTACGCTATTAACGATGCCAGTGGCGAAAACGAGATCTGGCGCTTTGCTGCCGATGGCGCTAACCGTGCTGAGCAATTGACCAAAGACGGGTCAACCTTCCGTTGGGGCTTACATCTGTCACCGGATGGCCGCTATCTGGCGCACGATGATAAAAACGGCGATCTCTGGTTACTCGATCTGCAAAACGGCAGTAATCGCAAAATTTATCAGCAAGGCTGGGGACATTCACCCTACGCCGATGTGATCTGGTCAGCAGATAGCCAGCTTCTGGCCTTTACGCTGAATCATCAGCAGCGACCACGCAGTCAGGTGGTGCTGTACAGTCTGGCTGAGCAGCGCAGCGAAGTACTGACCAGCGATAAATATGAATCCTATGCCCCGGCCTTTAGCCCGGACGGGCTCTGGTTGTACTTTCTCTCGGATCGTCAGTTCCGTGCCACCCCGTCCAGCCCCTGGGGCGACCGTAACCTGGGGCCGATGTTTGATAAAAGAGCGGAAATCTTTGCCCTTAGCCTGAAAAGCGACGCCTGTTTCCCCTTTGCGCCGGCGCAAGAGCTGGTTAACTGCGATAACAAGGCCGCCACCGAGGCGATGCAGGGCCGTCGCGCGCAGCGTATTGATTGGCAAGGGCTAGCCAGCCGTTTATGGCAGGTGCCCGTTAGTGCCGGCAATTACCGGCAATTAAGTTTGAATAATGAACGGCTTTATCTGCTAAGCCGCGAGCAGGGCGAGCAAGCGTCCGAATTACTGACCGTTAATATTGCCCAGCGTGCGGTGAAAACCAGCAGCGTTAGCAAAGGCGTGGCGCGTTATCAGTTAAGTGCCGATGGCAAAACCCTGTTTATTCAAAAAGCGGCTCAGGATAACAGTGGCGAGCTGTTACTGGTGCCGGCCAGCGATAAGTTACCGGCGGATCTGAGCACGGCCCGGTTAAATACCGCAGCACTGCGCCTCGCGGTGGTGCCGCAAACCGAGTGGCGGCAGATGTTTAATGACGCCTGGCTGATGCACCGCGATTTTCTGTTTGATAAAAATATGCGGGGGCTGGATTGGCAAGCGACCCGCAGCAAGTATTTACCGCTCTTACAGCGCGTCACGGACCGGCACGAACTGGACGATCTGTTATCGCAAATGATGGGCGAGCTAAACGCTCTGCATTCGCAGGTGCGCGGAGGGGAATATCGTGACGATCCCACAGCGCCCGGTGCGGCAAGTCTGGGTGCGCGTTTAAACAATCAGCCGGGCGGGGTGCAGGTCGCGCATATTTATCAGACCGATCCGGAACTGCCGGCTCAGGCTTCACCGCTGGCAAGACCAGGGGTTAATATTCAGGCCGGTGATCTGATTATCGCGGTGAATGGTCAGCGCATCAGCAATCTGGCGGAATTGACCACAGCACTGCGCAATCAGGCGGGGCGTCAGGTGTTGCTGGAGCTAAAGCGCGGTAATACCGCACTGAAGCGTATTGTCGAACCTGTGCCGGCGGCGCAGGAATCGATGTTGCGTTATCAGGACTGGGTACAGCGCAATTTGCAGCAGGTTACTGAGGTATCAAGCGGGCGCTTTGGCTATTTGCATCTGAATGCGATGGGGCCGGCAGATATTGCCAATTTTGCCCGTGAGTTTTATGCCCATTTCCAGAAAGAGGGCCTGATTATCGATGTGCGGCGCAACCGTGGCGGCAATATTGACAGCTGGATTATTGAGAAGCTGTTACGCCGGGCCTGGTCGTTCTGGCAACCAACCCATGGCGCACCCTATACCAATATGCAGCAAGCCTTCCGCGGCCATTTAGTGGTGCTGGCTGACCCCTTGACTTACTCTGATGGCGAAACCTTCTCCGCTGGCGTGCGGGCGCTGGGCCTGGGCCCGGTGATAGGGCAACGTACCGCCGGTGCCGGTGTCTGGTTATCCGGTCGTAACTTACTGGCCGACCGTGGTGTGGCGCGGGTAGCGGAAACGCCGCAGTTTGCCATGGATGGCCGCTATATCATCGAAGGTTATGGCGTAGAACCGGATATTGAGGTGGTGAATTTGCCTTATGCCAGCTTTAACGGCCAGGATGCCCAGTTGCAGGCGGCACTTAACTATTTAACCACACAGTTAAGCCGCCAGCCGGTACAACCGCTGCAGGCGGCGCCGCTGACACCGGCGATAGCTGAGGATATTAAACGCTGATTAAGCTTGCTTTTTTGCTGCCCCGGCGTATCTTGAATAAAAAAGGCAGAGAAGGAGTGACTATGCCATTTAGTGCTGAGCTGATAGAAGAGTTACGGGTGCTGGCGTTGTTTAATCTGGACAGCATCAATTCCGGGATCAAAGCGCACAAGGTCGCGCAACCGGAAGTGTTGGCGGCCATTAGCCGTCTTTATGCCAAAGGCTTGATCAGCCAGCCGGACGGCGGCTATCTGACTGATCTCGGGATCCACTGTGCGGAGCAATTGCAAAGTACCTTGCGTATTTTGGGTGCACATCAGAGTTAAGGTGCTGTTGTACGGCATATTACGGGCGCTTTAGCGCCCGTAATTGTTTACGCTCACGCTTGATAAGCTGCTGCAACGGGTAAGCCGCTTGCTGATTACCGGCAAAGATCAGCTGTTCATAGTGCTGCCGCAGCTGCTGCAGTAGCTCAGCCTGGCCCGGATTGGCTGTTGCCAGCCGGTTTAGCCAATGACTCAGTGGTTCAGCACTTTGCCCGGGCGGCGGCAATACGGACAATACCTGACGTCGCCAGTGGTCCGGCGCCTGTTGCTGTCGCAGCCGCTGCTGGCGGTAATGTAGAAGCGTATAAGCCATCAGCAGTGACAGCACCCCGAGTGAGATAGCGACAAGCAGCGGCCAATAGTGCAATAAGGCGGCGAGTTGCTGCCACAGCACCGATTGCTGGTTTTGATCAAAGCCTAACACCCACACCGACCACAGATAATCCAGATGTGACCACTGTAATGCCAGTTGTTGCAGCCAACCCGGCTGCCAGCCACTGAGTAGCGCGCGCTCCGGTTCACTTAGCGCCTGCGCCAGCCCCTGTAAAATCCGCTCAGGTGCAATAGCCGCAGTCGGGTCAAACAAATGCCAGTAGCCATCCTGCAAATACTCAACCCAGGCATGGGCGTCACGCTGGCGCACAATTAAATACTGCTGACTGGCTTGCCAGTCGCCGCCCTGATAGCCGCCAACCACCCGTGCCGGTACGCCGGCAGCTCTGAGTAACATCGCGCTGGCCGAGGCATAGTGGCTGCAAAAACCGCTGCGGGTTTGAAACAGAAACTGATCAATGGCATCGGCCCCTAACCTTGGGGGCTCCAGTGTGTAGTAAAAGGCTTGTTCACGAAATAGCGTGGCCAGGGCCGCACTAAGCTGATGGCCATCACTACCATATTGTTGTTGCAGCTGCATGGCCAATTGCTGGCTGCGAGGATTGCTGTTGCCGGCTTGTTGCAAGTTAAGCTGCCGCTCAGCGTTTGCCACCAGGGGTAACGGGCTTAACAGGCTGCTGACCTGATAACTAAGACGCTGACTGATCAAATGCGTACTTTGCAATAGCGCTGCCGGACGCGGCTGCAGGTTTTCGCTCCAGCTCAACGGCAGGCCGAGGCTAAACACATCGCGCTGAAAACTGCTTTCTGCCAGTACCTGATAGTCGAGCCGGTTTTGGCTATCAGTGATTGCCGGGGTGGCCAACGCCGTTAGCTGCTGCTGTCGCCGGTCAAAACGGCTATGCTCCTGCCAGCGGCGGCCATCAAAGTGTTCATAGACTTTAGCACGCCAGTACCAAAGTTCGCGGGCTGGCGGCGGCCCGTTAAAACTAACCCGAAAAGCCAGGGCATCATTTTGTACCAGCCGTTCAATACTGCCGGGATCCAGTTCACTGCCAAGGCCGGTACTGGCTTGTTGCTGATTCGGCATTTGCCACAGCGGTGGTAAGCGCGGGAATAACAGGAAAAGCCCGAGCCAGATCGGCAACGCCAGTGCCACGGTTTTTAATAACGGCTTAAGTTTAAGTTGACTACTATTCGGGGCAAATAACTGAAAATGCAGCATTAAGTTCAGTGCTAACAAGCCAAAAATCAGCAGTGCCATTAGCATTTGCTGATAAAAAATAAAACCGCAACTGAGCGCAAAATATTGCACCCACATCAGTTGTATCGCATCACGGCGTAATTTCAGGCTAAAGCTGCGTCCTACCGCAGAGAGCAGCAGAATATGAAACATCAGATTCATCGCACCGATACTGCGCGCCTGCCAGAATAGCAGCAGTAACAGCGGTGCGAGCAGCCAGTTGATCTGGCGTGGACTCAGGGGTTCTGCCTGCTGATAAAGCCGCAGCAGCAACCAGCCAAATAATAACAGAAATAAAGCGCTGCTCCAGACAGTAAAGGCATCCTGAAACAGCAGCAAGATACTAAATTGCAGCGCCACAGCCAGCTGCTGCCAGCGCCGGCTAAGTTGCAGCTCCTGGGCTAACATAACGCCAACTCCTGTAAGCAACGTTGCAGATGTTGCGCACCCTGACCCAGGGCCAAGGTTTTGCCCGGTAACAATAAACCATAACGTGAACCGGCGCCTTCCAGCTGTTGTAAACGGTAACAGGCGTGCTGCAGGGCCAGCTCCAGCGCCGCGCCACTGGCATTAGGCACCTTAACCCACTGCTCATTTACGGTATTGCCATCCTGTTGCTGGCGGACTATTGGTTGTTGCGGGTTGGTCGCCAGTTTTTTCCACAGTATGCGCCGGGGTTGATCACCCGCCTGATACGGTTTTAGCCATTCACTGCCTTCCAGCGGTTGCGTCTGCCCCTGATTATCCGGATCCTCGTCGAGGTTTTGCTGACCGGTCGGTGCCAGCGCTGACGGATAGACCCAAAGCTGCGCACTGAGCGCGGGATAACTCCAGCAATTAAACAGCCCGAACGGGAACTGGCTACTGAGTTTAAGCCGTGGTAATTCATAACAGCCACGGCTAAGCAGCGGTAGCTGCAGCGCAAACGCCAGCGGTCCGGAAATGACTGGCACCAATTGTTGCAGTCGTTGCCCCTGTAAACCCAGTTGCAGCATCTGACAATTTGCGCTGTCAAGCTGTAGCGGCAGGGCCGCAGGTTGATTAGCGAAGGTTTCGGCATCGGCAACCACGCTAAGTTCAAGCCGGTACAGGTTATAAAACGCCAGTAGCATGGTCAGCAACAGTAAACTCAGCAGCATAAAGCTGCTGAGCAGGATCAGATTGTTCTGATAATTGGTGCCCAGTAAATACAGCAGCAGCACCAACAGCGCAAACCAGAGCCCAAGCCGGCTTGGTAAAATATAGATCCGCTTTTGCGTCAGGCAGACGCTGGGTTGCGCCGGTTGGCTACGCGCCAGATAAGCCTGAAACTTTTGCTGCAACAGCCGCTTTAGCATAAATAACAAAGCCTGCTTAAACCGGGCAGGGGGTTTGTTCCAGCAGCTGCTGGCTAAGTGGCGACAAGCCAGCCACGCTTTGCGGGTTTAAGCGGTGCTCGGCTAGGTACGGAAAGACGCTTTGTACATCTTCGGCGGTGGCATAATCCCGACCTTGTAAAAAGGCCAGGGCTTTTACGGCCCGCACCAGGCCTTTGCCAGCACGCGGCGATAACGGCAGCATACCGCTTTGGCCACGACTGGCCCGGATTAACGCCAGTAAATAGTCCAGCAACGGCTCACTGAGTTTCACCTGTTGCAACTGTTGCTGCATCGCGATCAGTTGCTCCGGTAACAGCGCGCGGCTGATAAAGCTCAGGCGAGAACCCTTGCTGTCGTCACGGAGTAGCTGCTTTTCTGCTGCCGCATCAGGAAACCCCAGCGATAAGCGGAATAAAAACCGATCCAGCTGCGATTCCGGCAAGGCATTAGTACCGGAGTGAAAATGCGGATTCTGGGTGGCGATCACGAAGAACGGCTCTGGCAAGGGCCGGCTATCACCGTCAATGGAGACCTGACGCTCTTCCATGGCTTCGAGCAGGGCGCTCTGGGTTTTCGGGCTGGCGCGGTTAATTTCATCGGCCAGCAATACCTGACTAAACACCGGGCCTGGCTGAAAATAAAATTGCGCTGACCGGGCATCGTAAATATTCATTCCCAACAGATCAGCGGGCAGCAGGTCGTTGGTAAATTGCACCCGCTTGTAGCTTAAGCCGAGCGCATTGGCCAAGGCATGCGCCAGCGTGGTTTTGCCCATGCCGGGTAAATCCTCCAGTAGCAGGTGGCCTTGCGCCAGTACTGAAGTTAACGCCAGACGGATCTGCAGGCTTTTACCCAGAATCACCTGATTCAGTTGTTGTTCGATATGATGTAGCTCGGCTAACACCCTGACTCCTTAAAAATTGCTACGGTCAGGGCTGTTACTCCTGAACCCTTAGGTTGATGCTTCCTGTAGCCACCGTACCAGTTCAGTCCGATTCCGGCTATGGGTTTTTTTAAAGATGGCAGATACATGGACCTTTACGGTATTGGCACTGATTTGGAGCTGTTCGGCAATTTCTTTATTCCGGGCGCCTTCGGCGATCAGCATGCTAATGCGTTGCTCCTGATCGGTGAGTAACGACGGCAGTTTAATCCGTTTATTATTCTGTTCACGCAGCTGGAACAGCGCATCCAGCGCATCAGACATCACCTTGCGGCCGTAATAAAGCTGACCAGACATCAGGGTTTGCAAGGCAATTTTGATAATGTCGGGTTTTTCATCGTTGTAGATCACGCCCCGTAAACCGGCGAACAAAGCGCGGTTTGGATCAATCAACTGGCGCTCGGCCTGAAATAAAAACAATGGCACCTGCCGGCTGACACTGAGTAATTTAGCGGAAAAGCCTTTTTTGACCGAGGTTTCACTGCTGAATTGGTATCCAGCCAGAATACCTTTATACTGGCGCTGCGCTGTAAAGGCGGCGAGGGTGGTTTGCTCGACATCAATGCCAGCGGCACGGGCATGGCGGCACGTACTAAGTTGTTCAGTTTCATCAGTGAGTAATATCAGGCGTGAAAACCTTTCCATAACAGCTACCCTTATCGCGAATACCCTAACTATATAACGTCAGACCATAATTTGAAAAGCAAAGACGCATGAAGAGAATACTTTTTGTTTGTTTAGGTAACATTTGCCGCTCACCAACGGCACATGCTGTGCTGCGACAGTTAGCGGTGCAGCAGGGGCTGGAGCTAGAAGTGGAGTCTGCCGGTACCAGCGCCAGCCATAAGGGTGAGCCACCGGATCCGCGCTCGGTACGGGTTGGTTCGGCTGCCGGCTATGATTTTTCAGCGCTGCGCTCCAGACCAGTAATGGATGCTGACTTTGCCTATTACGATTTGATTCTGGCGATGGATAAGCAAAACCTGCGGGAATTAACTACCCGTTGTCCAGAGTCCTATCAGCATAAACTGCGCTTAATGCTGAGCTTTCACCCTGAATATCCGCGCTATCAGGAAGTGCCGGATCCTTATTATGGCGGCAGTAAAGGCTTCGAGCTGGTGTTAAGGTTATTGGAAGAAAGCTGTCAGCAACTGCTGCAACAACTGCCGGCCTTAGCTGAGTCAGAGGGGCAATCAGCGCGATAGCAGGCACTTTGCTGCGAAAAAGTGTCAGCTCAGGATTGAATTTACGTCCAGAAGTCTATAAGTTTAGCGGGTGTGTAACTAACTTACAGGAATAGCATCGTGACCACCTGGACGCCACATAGCTGGCGCAACCTGCCGATCCAGCAGCAACCGCAGTATCGGGATCAGCAACTGTTAACCCAAACAGAACAACAACTGCACAAATACCCACCTTTGGTTTTTGCTCAGGAAACCCGGGATTTGTTTAGTCAGCTCGGCCAGGTGGCCGAGGGGAATGGGTTTTTACTACAGGGTGGTGATTGCGCTGAAAGTTTTAACGATTTTAATGCGCCGAAGATCCGCGATACCTTTAAGGTATTAATGCAGATGGCGGTAGTGCTGACCTTTGCCGGTGGTTTACCGGTGGTGAAGGTGGCACGGATGGCCGGGCAATACGCCAAGCCACGCTCCAGCGATCTGGAAACCATTAATGGT
The DNA here is from genome assembly GCF_025377695.1 of Alishewanella sp. BS5-314. Classification (NCBI taxonomy): domain Bacteria; kingdom Pseudomonadati; phylum Pseudomonadota; class Gammaproteobacteria; order Alteromonadales; family Alteromonadaceae; genus Alishewanella; species Alishewanella sp. BS5-314. The sequence goes on along the minus strand of NZ_JACEHJ010000002.1, from coordinate 861,919 downwards.
GTCAGTTTGCCGAGCTATCGCGGTGATATCGTCAATAGCTTCGAGTTTACCGCTGAAGCGCGGGAGCCGGATCCGGCACGGTTGATCACCGCTTATCATCACTCTGCGGCAACGCTAAATTTACTGCGTGCCTTTGCGCAGGGTGGTCTGGCTGATTTGCACCAGGTCGCGCGCTGGAATATGGGCTTTGTTGAGAGCAATCCGCTAAAAGAGCGTTATATGAGTGTGGCAAACCGCATTCAGGAAGCGCTGCGCTTTATGGAGATTTGTGGGATCACGGCACAAAACTCGCCGTCGATCCGCGAAACCCAGCTGTTTACCTCGCATGAAGCCCTGTTGCTGAATTACGAAGAAGCCTTGACCCGGCGGGATACCTTAACCGGCAAATGGTATGACTGTTCGGCACATATGGTATGGATTGGTGAGCGTACCCGGCAACTGGATCATGCGCATCTTGAGTTCTTCCGCGGCATCCATAACCCGGTCGGGGTGAAAGTGGGGCCAGGCATGCAGGAGGATGATTTAATTCGTCTGATTGATGCGCTAAATCCGGACAACACCGCAGGCCGTTTGACGCTGATCACCCGGATGGGCGCCGATAAACTGGCCGATAAACTACCGGCCCTGGTTCGCCGTGTGAAGCAGGAAGGCCGTAAAGTGGTCTGGAGCTCAGATCCGATGCACGGTAATACCGTGAAAGCCAGCAATGATTATAAAACGCGGGATTTCGAAGCCATTTTGCGGGAAATCCGCAATTTCTTTGCCGTACATAAGGCAGAGGGTACCCATGCCGGCGGTATTCACCTGGAGATGACCGGTGAGCATGTTACCGAGTGTACCGGTGGCGCCTATGGTCTGAGTGAAAGCGACTTATCCAGCCGTTATTTCACCCAGTGTGATCCGCGCTTAAATGCCGATCAGGTACTGGAACTGGCGTTTTTAATTGCTGATACTTTAAGCGCCGCCCGTAAATAAGCTTAAGCCCTGACTGCTTCTTCGGTCAGGGCTTTTTCTCTGTCCTGCTGCCACCCCAAGCGCACTAATACTTCTGCCGTTTTAAGCCGGTCATAGCGATAATTTTCGCCGAAATTTCTTCAATCGATAACTGGGTTGAGTTTAAAAACGGGATCTGCTCGCGCTGATATAAGCGCTCCACCTCTTTTAACTCCAATGCGCACTGGCGCACCGAGGCGTAACGGCTGTTGGGCCGGCGCTGTTCGCGAATTTGGCTTAAGCGTTCCGGACTGATGGTCAGGCCAAAGAGTTTAGCTTTATGTTGTTTTAGCTCCGGCGGTAATCGCATAGCCTCCATATCTTCTTCGACAAAGGGGTAGTTCGCCGCTTTGATGCCGTATTGCAGCGCCAGATAGAGACTGGTCGGGGTTTTGCCGGAGCGGCTGACGCCAATCAGAATAATATCGGCCTGACTAAAATTCTTCATATTGGCGCCATCGTCATTGGCCAGCGCAAAATTGACCGCATCAATCCGAAAATCGTAGGTTTTCTCATGCATGCTGTGGGTGCGGTGAGTTTTCGGCACCGGCGCCAGTTGCAGCTCTTGTTGCAGCGGTGCGACAAAGGCATTTAAAAAGTCATAACAGATGCCGTTACTTTGGCTGATCTGTAGCCTGAGTTGCTCGTCAACGAAGGTATGAAACACCAGCGGCTTTAAACCTGTAGTTTTATAACAGTCATTAATGCGTTGGACCACCTGCTGTGCCATGGCGAGCGTTTCGACAAAGGGTATGGTAACGTGCTCGAATTGCGCAGGAAACATCGTCAATAGTGCATGACCAAAGACTTCAGCGGTAATGGCAGTACCATCGGAAATATAAAAAGCAGTGCGCACGTCAGCTCCATTTCTTGTAAAAAAACTACATGAAAATTAAAGATTTTCTTACTTGCAGCCAAAGTGTAAAATCGCTGCGATTGTAACCCTTGCTGTAAGCTTACCTGCTTGGCAACAAAAATTGGAGAGAAAGGTGCAAGAATTCGTCATTTGGTATCAGGACCTGGGCATGCATGATGTTGACCGGGTCGGCGGCAAAAATGCTTCTTTGGGCGAAATGATCAGTAATCTGGCTTCGGCCGGGGTGCAGGTGCCGGGCGGTTTTGCCACCACGGCCTATGCCTTTAATCAGTTTTTAGAGCAAAGCGGCGTCAATGAGCGTATTTATAAATTGCTGGATACGCTGGACGTTGGTGATATTCAGGCGCTGTCAGAAGCCGGCAAGCAGATCCGGCAATGGGTTATCGATACGCCGTTTCAGCCTGAGCTGGAACAGGCGATCCGCGCAGCCTACCAGCAATTACACCCGGACAGCAGCCAGGATGTCTCCTTTGCCGTGCGCTCCTCAGCTACAGCAGAAGATATGCCGGATGCCTCCTTTGCCGGCCAGCAGGAAACCTTTTTAAACGTCCGTGGCTATGATGCAGTGATTACTGCGATTAAACATGTGTTTGCGTCGCTGTTTAATGACCGCGCTATTTCTTACCGGGTGCATCAGGGTTATGACCACCGCGGCGTCGCGTTATCTGCCGGCGTGCAACGGATGGTACGCTCTGATCTGGCCTCATCCGGCGTTATGTTCAGTATTGATACGGAATCCGGTTTTGAAGATGTGGTCTTTATTACCTCGTCTTACGGCCTGGGTGAAATGGTAGTGCAGGGCGCGGTAAATCCGGATGAGTTCTATGTGCACAAACCCACGCTGGCAGCCGGCCGGCCGGCGGTGGTAAAGCGTAACCTGGGTAGTAAGCTGCTGCAGATGGTTTACTCCAGCGAACAGGGGCATGGCAAGCAGGTAAAAATTATTGATGTTGAGCAAAGCGCCAGACGCCAGTTCTCACTAACCGACAACGAAGTCGAGCAACTGGCGGCGCAAGCGGTGATTATTGCCAAACATTACGGCCGGCCGATGGATATCGAATGGGCCAAAGATGGCTTAGATGGTAAGCTCTATATTGTACAGGCACGGCCGGAAACGGTAAAAAGCCGCGAAGATAGTAACAGCATTGAACGTTACCAGTTACAGGCGAAAAGCGAGGTACTGGTTGAAGGCCGGGCCATCGGGCAACGGATTGGTCGCGGTACTGCCAAGGTGCTAAGTGATATTTCACAGATGGATCAGATTCAGCCGGGCGATGTGCTGGTTACTGATATGACAGATCCGGATTGGGAACCGATTATGAAGCGCGCCTCGGCTATCGTTACTAACCGTGGCGGTCGTACTTGTCATGCTGCCATTATTGCCCGCGAGCTGGGGATCCCGGCCGTCGTTGGCTGCGGTGATGCAACGGCGAAAATTCAGGCCGGGACTAAAGTTACCGTGTCGTGTGCCGAAGGCGATACCGGCTTTGTTTATCAGGGCCTGCTGGACTTTAATGTGGTAACCAGCCAGGTTGATCAGATGCCAAAACTGGATCTGAAAGTGATGATGAACGTCGGTAATCCGGAACGCGCCTTTGCTTTCTCGCGTTTACCGCATGCCGGTATTGGTCTGGCCCGGTTAGAGTTTATTATTAACCGGATGATCGGCGTCCATCCCAAGGCGCTGTTAAATTACACCAGTCAAAGTGCCGAGTTAAAAGCAACCATCGATGAAATGACGGCCGGTTATGCCGATCCGGTGGAATTTTATATCGCCAAGCTGACCGAGGGTATTGCCACGCTGGCCTGTGCCTTTGCACCGGAAAAAGTCATAGTACGGATGTCAGACTTTAAATCCAACGAATACGCTAACCTGATTGGTGGTCAGCAGTATGAGCCGCACGAAGAAAACCCGATGATTGGTTTCCGTGGTGCCTCGCGTTACCTGTCAGAGGATTTCCGCGATTGCTTCGCGTTAGAAGTAGAGGCATTAAAGCGGGTTCGTAACCAGATGGGGTTTAATAACGTCGAAATTATGATCCCCTTTGTGCGCACCCTGGAAGAAGCCGCCGGAGTGATCGACTTGCTGGCCGCACATGGTTTAAAACGCGGCGAGCATGGCCTGCGGGTTATTATGATGTGTGAGCTGCCGTCTAATGCTTTGCTGGCTGAAGAATTCCTCGAATATTTCGATGGTTTCTCGATTGGCTCTAACGATCTGACGCAGCTGACGCTGGGACTGGATCGCGATAGCGGTTTGATTGCGCATTTGTTTGACGAACGTAATCCGGCTATTAAAAAGCTGCTGGCAATGGCAATTCAGACCTGTAAAGCCAAAGGCAAGTATATCGGCATCTGTGGTCAGGGACCTTCGGATCATGAAGACTTTGCCGCCTGGCTGATGGAGCAGGGCATTGAGAGTGTGTCGTTAAATCCGGACACTGTGGTCGATACCTGGCTGTATCTTGCTGAAAAATATGGCAAGCCTCTATAACAAACGTTAAAGACTATCGGTGTTAAAATCCCGCCTTTTGGCGGGATTTCTTTTATATCAGCATAGCCATAGCGCCACGCTTGTGGCAAATTACTAAGGTTAGGCTGCCAGGGCGGCACAGAGCAGGGCGCAGATGGCTTTGGCTCGACAACAATAACAACAATTCAGGGGAACGTAATGCAACAATTGGTGAATACCATTAACGGCATAATCTGGAGTGAGGCACTGATTTATCTGTGTCTGGGGGCCGGTTTATTTTACTCCATCATGACCCGCTTTGCGCAGGTGCGGCATTTTAAAGAAATGTGCAAGCTGCTGTTTAACAACACGAGTTCAGATAAAGGTATTTCGTCGTTTCAAGCCCTGGCAGTATCGCTATCCGGCCGGGTCGGTGTTGGTAATATCGCCGGTGTTGCTGCTGCCATCGGTTTCGGTGGTCCGGGTGCCGTGTTCTGGATGTGGGTAGTCGCCTTTTTAGGCGCCAGTACCGCTTATGCCGAATCAACGCTGGGTCAGGTATACAAAGTTGAAGAAAATGGTCAGTACCGTGGCGGTCCGGCTTATTATTTCGAGCGTTGCCTGGGCTGGCGCTGGCTGGCAGTGTTATTCGCTGTCTCAGCGATTATCGGCTGTGGTATTTTCTTACCTGGCGTGCAGGCGAATGCGGTCGGCAATGCGGTAACTCAGGTCTTTGGTGACGGCAATATGGTAACCACCAGTTTTGGCGAAGTTGGTACCAACAAACTGGCGGCGTTGGCACTGATCTTAATTGTGCTGGCCTTTATTATCTTTGGTGGTATTAAGCGCATCGCTAACTTTACTCAGATTGTTGTCCCTTTTATGGCGCTGGGCTATATCGTAATGGCGCTGATTATCGTGTTCTTAAACTTAGATAAAGTACCGGGTGTGTTTGGCCTGATTTTATCAGATGCGTTCACTGCACAAGCCGGTTTTGGCGCGGCCATTGGCTGGGGTGTAAAGCGCGGTATTTACTCCAATGAAGCTGGCCAGGGTACAGGGCCACATGCTGCCGCAGCAGCAGAAGTGGATCACCCGGCGCAGCAGGGGTTAGTGCAGGCATTCTCGGTTTATGTTGATACGCTCTTTGTTTGTACCGCCACGGCGCTGATGATCCTGATTACCCAGCAATACAATGTGGTTGGCGAATTACCCGCTGGCCAATTTATCGTGCAGAATGTTGCTGCAGAAACCGTCATTGGCTCTGCCGCCTTTACCCAGATGGCGCTGAACTCAGTGTTTGGTAACTTCGGTCAAATCTTTGTTGGTCTGGCACTGTTTTTCTTCGCCTTTACCACTATCCTGGCCTATTACTACATTACCGAAACCAATGTCGCTTACCTAAACCGTCTGTTTAATAACAAGCTACCATTGATCGTGTTTAAAATTGTGCTGATGGCGATGGTGGCGTACGGCACTGTCAATGCAGCAGGTTATGTCTGGGATATCGGTGATATTGGGGTAGGCTTAATGGCATGGATCAACGTGCTGGGTATTCTGGTGATTTTCTTCCTGCATAAACCTGCCATTCTGTGTCTGAAGGACTATGAAGAACAGAAGAAAGCCGGCGGCCCAATCAGCTTTGACCCGGTTAAACTAGGCATTAAAAATGCGACCTTTTGGGAGCAGCGCTTAGCCAAATCTCAGGCGGAGCAAAAAGGCAGCGACTAAGCTTAGCAGCAAAGCTGAATCGCGATGATGTTTGATATATATCAGCCCTGGCCCTTGCCGGGGCTGTTTTTTCGGCTAAGCTGACAACTTACAGAAACACATCATACCAGTTAAGCCCCAAAGCATTGAGGGGTAAACCTAAACAAGTGACGGAGTCTGTTATGCGGGAACTCTATATCGCCAATAAAAACTATTCTTCCTGGTCATTAAGGCCCTGGCTGTTGATGAAACAGTTGGATATCGCCTTTACCGAGCAACTGGTTCCCTTCGCCGAACAAGACAGCTTTGCCAAATTCCGCAGTTTCTCACCCAGTGGCAAGGTACCCTGTCTGGTGCAGCACAATACGGTGATCTGGGATTCGCTGGCGATTGCCGAGTATCTGTATGAGCATTATCCGACGGTGTGGCCAGCGGATCGCCGGGTAAGGGCCTGGGCGCGCTGCGCAGCGGCAGAAATTCATGCTAATTTTAATGCGTTACGCAGTATTTGCAGCATGAACTGCGGCCTGCGTATTCAGCTGCATGAACACAGTGCGCCTCTATTACGGGATCTGGCCCGGCTGGATGAGCTGGTTACTGAAGGGGTGCATAAATTTGGCGGCCCCTATCTGGCCGGCGCACAGTTCACTGCGGCAGATGCCTTTTATGCGCCTGTTGCCTTTCGTCTGCAAAGCTATGGCCTGAGTTTAAGCCAAGAGGTCAATGCCTATTTTGCCCGCTTGCTGCAATTGCCGGCAATGCAGGACTGGTATCAGCAAGCATTGGCTGAGCCCTGGCTGGACAAGGCACATGATGCCCTGATCCCAGAGGTCGGCACTATCACTGCCGACCTGCGTACCGGGGTACAGGCGGTTTAATCCAGACCGATAAAACCGCCGGTTTGATGCGCCCAAAGCTGGGCGTAAATACCGCCGGCGGCAACCAGTTCGGCATGCGTACCTTGCTCAACGATCTTACCCTGGTCCAGCACTATTAAGCGATCCATCTGGGCAATAGTCGACAGCCGGTGTGCAATAGCAATTACCGTTTTATTGGTCATCAGTTTATTCAGGCTGGCCTGGATCGCAGCCTCGACTTCAGAGTCCAGCGCAGACGTCGCTTCATCCAGGATCAGGATAGGGGCGTTTTTCAGCAGCACCCGGGCAATGGCAATACGCTGCCGCTGGCCGCCAGAGAGCTTAACGCCGCGTTCACCCACCTGGGCGTCCAGTCCGCTATTGCCTTTAGGATCGGTTAGCTCATCAATAAACAGTGAGGCTTCCGCTTGCTCTGCAGCTGTCAGCAGTTCCTGCTCACTGGCATCCGGCTTACCATAGCTGATGTTGTCACGTACCGAGCGATGCAACAAAGAGGTGTCCTGCGTGACCATCGCGATTTGCCGGCGCAGACTTTCCTGACTGACCTGACTGATATCCTGGCCGTCAATCAGGATCTGACCGCTTTGGACATCATAAAAACGTAGTAACAGGTTAACCAGCGTCGATTTCCCGGCGCCGGAGCGGCCAACCAGACCAATTTTCTCACCCGGTTTAATCGTCAGGTTCAAGCCATCGATCACCGGCGATTTTGCGGTGTTCAGGGCCTTGCCGTAGTTAAAGCTGACGGCAGCAAAGCGGATCTCGCCCTGACTGACTACCAGCTCACTGGCATTGGGCTTATCCAGCACGCTGGCCGGTTGCGACAGGGTAGTGATGCCATCGGCGACAGTACCGATATTTTCAAACAGGCTACTGACTTCCCACATAATCCACTGTGCCATGCCGTTTAACCGAAGTGCCAGACTAACGGCAATGGCAATGGCGCCAACGGTGATGGCGCTGCCAGCCCATAAGTACAGCGCCAGGGCGGCGACGGCAAACACCAGCAGATAGTTCAGGCTTTGTACCGACACGCTTAAGCCGGTAGCCAGCCGCATTTGCCGGTATACCGGTTTTAAAAATACCTCCATACTCTCGCGGGCATAGTCTTCTTCGCGCCGGGTATGCGAGAACAGCTTAATCGTATTGATATTGGTGTAGCTATCGACTATGCGGCCGGTCATTTCTGAGCGCGCATCAGCCTGCTCGGTTGATACCCGCTTTAAACGCGGTACAAAATACAGTTGTAAACCAATATAAAAAACTAGCCAGATCAGCATCGGGATCATCAGGCGCCAATCGGCATCGGCAACAAAAAACAGCATTGCAGAGAAATACACCAGTACATACACCAGCACATCCAGCAGCTTCATTACGGTTTCGCGCACCGCCAGCGACGTTTGCATGACTTTGGTTGCAATACGGCCGGCAAAGTCATTTTGATAAAAACCGATACTTTGTCTTAGCAGATAACGGTGAGCCAGCCAGCGGATAGACATTGGATAGTTCCCGAGCAGGGTTTGATGCACCAGAGCGGAATGAAACAGTGTTAACAGCGGCAGTAATACCAGCGTAACTAACGCCATCCAAATCAGGTTAGCTCGCTCTTCACTAAAGAATGTTTCGGGTTCTTTCGCTACCAGCCAATCGACCAACTGGCCCATAAAGCTAAATAACGACACTTCGAGGATCGCTAACAGTGCCGAACTTATCGACATCACCAGCAGCGGTAGCTCCATACCTTTGGTATAGTGGCGGCAAAAGGCTAGCAGGCCCTGCGGTGGTTGCGTGGGTTGTTGTTCTGGAAAGGGGCGCGTTAAGCGTTCAAAAAAACCTAGCATGCGAATTAATCCGATAGAGAAAAGCGGGATAGCTAAAAACGAAATAGCCAAACATAAAACAACAAAGTGCCACCAGCGGCACCTTGCTGATTGTAACCGATCCGACGGGCAAAAGTCTTAACCGTTATTGCTGGTAATGTGATACTATCACAATTGTTGCGAGGGAGCTTTTTTAGCTGAGCGTTGCCGCTAAGACTTGATTCCTGGACTGGGGATCCCAATTTCCGCTACTGTGTTGTCAGCGTTTTATTTGAGAATTTAAATGAGTATTAAACTGGTTACTTCCACCCTGTTACCGACGCCTTTTGCCGAGTTTCGTTTACACGGCTTTGAAGCGGCAAATGGTAAAGAACATGTCGCGCTGACCCTCGGTGATATTAGCAGCGATGAGCCGGTATTAGCGCGCGTGCACTCTGAATGTTTAACCGGTGATGCGCTCTTTAGCTTGCGCTGTGATTGTGGCCCGCAACTGGAAGCCGCCATGCGGAAAATTGCCGAAACCGGTCGCGGCGTGATTTTATATCTGCGCCAGGAAGGTCGGGGTATTGGTCTGATCAATAAAATCCGCGCCTATGCTGAACAGGACAAGGGGCTGGATACGGTCGAAGCCAATGAGATTCTGGGTTTTTTACCAGACCAACGCGAGTATGGTATTGCCGCCGACATGTTTGCCCAACTGGGTGTAAAACAAATCCGCTTACTGACCAATAACCCCCGCAAGTTAAAAGCACTGCAGGATGCCGGCGTCAATGTGCTGGAGCGGGTACAGCACCGGGTAAAAACTACAGCGCATTCACATCGCTATCTGGCGACCAAAGCGGCAAAACTCGGCCATATGGATTAAGCAGGAATAAAGCTCTAAGCCCACTTTGGCATAACCTGACGCAGTGCTATACTGCGGCCAGTTTAAGCTGAAGTGGCAGAATTATGATTGCGAAGCTGAATCCTGAGCTGGCATTGGACGCCAGCGTGGTTGCCTTTACCAAAGCCCTGCAACATGCCGGCTTTACCGGCGATATCGAAACCAGCTATGGCAGCAGGCTGGCCGTGGCTACCGATAACAGTGTTTATCAAGCCTTGCCACAAGCCGTGTTACTGCCGCGCAGCACCGATGACTTAGTGATCATGACGTCACTGGCGCAAACCTCCAGCTTTAGCCATCTAAAATTCAGCCCACGTGGCGGCGGCACCGGCACTAACGGTCAGGCCCTGACCGAGCATATCGTGGTCGATTTATCACGCCATATGCGGCAAATTCTGGAGCTGAATGTCGAAGAGCGCTGGGTACGGGTGCAGGCCGGGGTGATTAAAGATCAGCTGAATGCCTTTTTAAAGCCTTATGGCTTTTTCTTTGCCCCCGATCTGTCCACGTCCAACCGCGCCACTATCGGCGGCATGATTAATACCGATGCCTCAGGTCAGGGCTCGCTGGTCTATGGTAAAACCAGTGACCATGTGTTGGCCCTGAAAACGGTGCTGATCGACGGTAATGTGCTGAATACCCGTAAGATGCCGCTGTTTGAAGCTGAGCACAGAGCCGAGCAACCCAATAGCATCGGACGCATCTACCGCCAGGTACTGGACAGCTGCCGTAACAAAAGGGCGCTGATCTTAGATAAATTTCCACGTCTGAACCGTTTTTTAACCGGTTATGATTTAGAGCATGTGTTTAACGCCGATCTGACCGAGTTCGATCTGTCACGGATTATTACCGGCTCGGAAGGCTCGCTCGGTTTTGTTACCGAGGCCAAGCTGAATATCACGCCGATCGCGAAGTACAAGTGTCTGGTCAATATTAAATACGACAGCTTTGAAAGTGCGCTACGTAACTCGCCTTTCCTGGTCGCAGCGGCAGCCACTTCGGTAGAAACCGTCGACAGTAAGGTGCTGAACCTGGCACGTAGCGATATCGTCTGGCATCAGGTCAAAGATCTGATTACTGATGTGCCCGGCAAGGAGATGCAAGGCCTGAATATTGTCGAGTATAACACTGAGTCTGAGCAGGAAATTCACGACAAAATTTCCGCTTTAACTGCGCGTTTGGACGAGGCTATCGAACAGCAGCAAGGCGGTATCATTGGCTATCAGCTGACCTATGATGCAGCAGCAATTAATGCGATCTACACCATGCGTAAAAAGGCGGTGGGGCTGCTGGGCAATACCGCCGGCAATCATAAACCGGTGGCTTTTGCCGAAGATACCGCGGTGCCGCCGGAAAATCTGGCTGATTTTATCCTCGAGTTTCGTGCGCTGTTAGATGCGCATGGGTTGCACTATGGCATGTTTGGTCATGTTGATGCTGGGGTGCTGCATGTGCGGCCAGCGCTGGATTTGTATGATCCAGAGCAAGAACGTTTGCTGCGGACTATTTCCGATCAGGTGGTCGCGTTAACCGCCAAATATGGCGGTTTGATGTGGGGCGAGCACGGTAAGGGCTATCGCAGTGAATACGGACCGGCGTTTTTCGGTGAGGAACTCTTTACTGAGCTTAGGAAAATCAAAGCGGCTTTTGACCCGCGCAACCGCGTGAATCCGGGAAAAATCTGTACGCCTTACCAAAGCGCTGATGCGCTGGTCAGTGTTGACGGTCAAAAGCGTGCCTGGTTTGACCGGCAAATTCCGGTTGCGGTGCGTGAGAGCTTTGACAGCAGTCTGAACTGCAATGGCAATGGCCTGTGCTTTAACTATGAAGAAAGCTCGCCGATGTGTCCGTCCAGTAAGATCACTAAAGATCGGCGCCATAGCCCGAAAGGCCGCGCCGGTTTAATGCGTGAGTGGCTGCGCTTACAACAGCAGGCGGGCGAAGATATTCTGCAAACGGAACAGCGCTTGTTAAGTGAAGGCCAGAGCATCAGCAGTATCTGGCAGAAAATAAAGAATACGCTGGCCAAACGCCAGGGCGAGGCGGACTTTTCGCATGAGGTGATGGAGGCAATGGAGGGCTGTCTGGCCTGTAAAGCCTGTGCCGGCCAGTGTCCGATCAAGGTTGATGTGCCAAGCTTCCGCGCCCGTTTCCTGCAGCTTTATCACAGTCGCTATTTACGGCCGGCAAAAGACTATGTGGTTGCCAATATTGAACGTACCGCGCCCTTACTGGCCAAAGCCCCTAAGCTGGTGAATTTTTTCCTCGGGCAGCGCTGGCTGCAAAAAGGCCTGGAGCATGGCGTTGGCTATGTCGATACGCCACTGTTATCGGTACCCACGCTGGCGCAGCGGTTGGAGGGACGTTACAGCTTTTCGTTTGATAAACTAAACACCTTAACGGCTGAGGAGCGGCAACGCACGGTACTGCTGGTGCAGGATCCTTTTACCAGTTTTTACGAAGCGGAACTGGTGGCAGACGCGCTACAGTTACTGGAAAAACTGGGTTATCGGCCGCTGTTATTGCCATTTTTGCCAAACGGTAAGCCGGAGCACGTCAAAGGCTTTTTAAAGCAATTTGCGGCGACCGCTGCCACGGCGGCAGCCTTTTTTAACCAGCTAAATCAGTATCAGCTGCCATTGTTAGGTCTGGATGCGTCATTGGTGCTGGTCTATCGCGACGAGTATGTGAAAGCGCTTGGCACAGAGCGGGGGGATTTCCAGGTCTTACTATTGCAGGAATGGTTAGTACAGCAAAGCTTGCCCAAGGTGGCGCAGGCACAGCAATTCTCGTTACTGGCGCATTGCACTGAGAAAACCGCCTTACCTGCCAGTGAAAAGCATTGGCAGCAGATCTTTGCCCAGATGGGGCTGGAATTAAAGCCTGTTAGCGTTGGCTGCTGTGGTATGGCTGGTACCTATGGCCATGAAAAGCAGCAACTTGAAAACAGCAAAGCGCTGTTTGAACTCAGTTGGCGCGCGCCGGTAACCCAGCTCGGTAATGAGCAGATCCTGGTGACCGGTTTCTCCTGTCGCAGCCAGGTAAAACGGCTAGTCGGTGATAAGCCGCGCCATCCGCTGCAGGCGCTGTTGCGAGCCTTGGTGTAGCGAGTATCGCTAAAAAAACACCCGGCAGTTGCCGGGTGTTTTGCTGCTGTGAGCCAGCTTAGAAGCGATAAACGCCTTTCAGGTAGTAGTAACCACCATTTATACCCATTGGCGAAGTTTCAAAGTACTTGGCACCCAGAATGTCACTCATCCACTGCGGTAAACGTTCTGGTTTGGTATCAAACAGGTTTTGTGCTCCGACGGCAACAGTAAAACTATCATTCCAGTGGTAGGCTAGTTCAACATCAAAGGTTACTTTGGATGAGCCCTTACCGGTTAAGTCTGGATCATCAGCATGCACGCCCTGGAAACTGCCGTAGTAGTTAGAGCGCACAAACATGTCGATATCCTGCCACTGCTGATTCCAGGTCAGGGTTGCCCGGTGATCCGGTAAATCCTTCTCCAGGCGTGACACTTTAAAATCACCTGTGACTGCGCTGAAACGTTTTACTTCGGTATCAGTCCAGTTATAGGCCAGACTAAAGGTACTACGGCCATTCAGAATACTGGTGCTGTAGTTGGCAACCAGATCTAAACCTGTGGTCACGGTATCAAAGTCGTTAGTCAGGAACGTTACCTTCGACAGTGATTCCACACCACGCACTCCAGCCGCGCGCAACACGTCACGGTCAGTTTGGCTAACATCAAACTCAGTAGACTGGCTGATCCGATCATCGACTTCAATCCGGAACCAGTCAGCGGTAAAGAAGAAACCACTGCCACTGTATACCAGACCCAGGGTATAGCTGCGCGATTCTTCCGGTGTCAGCTCTTTACCACCTTTTAACAGCGATACCGGGTGCGTAGGAGGCAACAGGGCAACGTCTTGCAACTCGCCTTCAAAGATTGCGGTACGAACGTTACGCACGTTCGCCTGGCCAACAGTAGGGGCCCGGAAGCCGGTGCTGTGCGAGCCGCGCAATGCCCAGTCATCGTTTAAACGATACTGGCCGGTGATCTTGTAGTTAGTGGTAGTGCCAAAGCTGTCGTAATCTTCAAAACGCAGCGCGGCTGCCATCAACAGGTTGTCCGTAAACTCGGCTTCGACATCAACATAGGCCGCATAGTTACGGCGGGTATTCACACCAGCATCGTCTGGCTGAAAGCCCGGGAAACCGTTAGAGCCATTGGTTAATTGGCTGACATAAGGGCCGATTTCCCAGGAGGCGACTTCACCGGCAACAATTTCAAAGGTTTCTTCAGTCCACTGTAAACCACCGGCGACCGCGACATCATTATGTAAGCCCATATTGACGTACTTAATAAAGTCGGCAGTAAAGTTCTTCTCTAACTGGATATATTTACCTGCTTCGAAGTCTGTTGGGGTATCTGGCCCCAGTGAGGCATTTACCGTGTTGATTATGTTGAAAGCGGATTCGTTACGACCGACTGAGGCCGAAAAATCATAGAACACGCCCTGCGCAAAGCCAGATTTAAATTCGCCCTTAGTGCCTGCCGTTAGTGAGGTATCAGTAATATTACCGCCAAAATTCGGGGTAAAGCCGCCCGGGAACATCGAGAAGAAGGTAAAGCAGTTTGCTGGCAGTGCATTGACCCGGGCGGTAATTTCATTGTGGTTCAGTTTGCGCGTGCCATCAAATAGCGAGACATTGCTACAGTTACCTGAGCCGGTAGTATCAATCACTTCCAGCGTTTGCCCACCGTCATTTGAGAATACGCCACCACGGGTATGAGGGTTACGGTAATAGAAGCCACCGGTCACATCACGCTCAGAGTAGTTACCGAAGATATAGGCTTCACGATCATTACCCAGATCCAGGCCAGCGTTGGCAAATAGTGTTATATCATCTTTGATCTTCGGCGAACCCCAAACCTGGGTAATAGGGGCAATAAAGGGGTTACCTTGGGCTGCCAGCGCGGCAGCATCAGCGCGCTGGACGCTACGGCTGGTAGGGTCAACGTTCTTGTACTGCATACTGACGTTAAAGAAACCATTATCAGTCAGCGGCATGCCAATGTTGGCAGCGATTTCTGTCGAGGTACCATCGCCGGCAAAAAACTCGCCTTGCTTCACTTCAATAGAACCGCCATCAGCGTTATCTTTCAGTACAAAGTTAATCACACCTGCGATTGCATCAGAGCCGTACTGAGCAGCGGCACCGTCTCGCAGCACTTCAACTTGTTTTAAAGCAATACCCGGGATCACCGAAATATCCGGCCCCTGAGCGCCGTCATTCAGGCCACCACCTAAAAAGGTGATAACCGAAGCCCGATGGCGGCGCTTGCCATTTAATAACACCAAGGTACTGTCTGATGATAATCCGCGCAGGTTGACCGGGCGGATCAGGGTAGCGGCATCACTGATCGGTGTGGTTTGCACGTTTAACGAAGGAATGGTGGTGGTCAGCATATTTAGCATATCGCTGCTACCACTTTTCATTAGTTCATCACCGCCGATAATATCAACCGGTACCGGTGAATCGGCAATCGATCGTGGCGCAGCGCGGGTACCGACCACGGCAATTTTTTCAACTTTTTGTTCTTCAGCTGCTGCTTCCTGAGCCAGAGCACTGGTAGAGTAGAGTCCCAATGCCAGCCCGGAGGCTAACGCGTATTTTACTGCCCGGCAGACCGGGCTATATTGGTTAGCTTTATTGGTCATGATTAGTTCCTGGATAATTGACAAAAGTTGCGGACGCTACGCTGTTATTTTTAATGGCGTCTTTTTAAACATATTTTAATATTGCGGCGCTGTCTATCTTATTTAAGCTGCATTTTGGCGCAACTGCAGGATTTTTAAACAGCAAAACCTTAAAGAGGAACAGCCTTTGCATACATTCAAGACTGTAGGTAAAGCGGAGATCCGGATTATACCCTTAACTGACATCGCAGCTCAGTCAGTGGTCGAGCTCGCAACCTTGGTGCATGGTCCGGGCTATTTGGACAAGGCTACGCTGACGGAGTGGCAGAGTCTGGGGCAAAGTGCCGGCGTTAATGCCAACTTTATTGCGCTTGCGGACGAGCAGCTAGTCGGATACCGGCTCAGTTTTAGCGCCGGTAACTGGCGACAAGATGAGTGGTGTTCGCCAGAGTTGTGGCCGGTAAGCGCCACAGAGCTAGCCTATTTTAAATCTGTGGCAGTACATCCGGCTTGGCAAGGGCTGGGTATTGGTCAGCAGTTGTTGCAGCAGGCAATTGCAGTACTCAGACAGCAGGGCGCGAAAGCTGGTCTGGCGCATTTATGGCGCGAAAGCCCGCATAACAGCGCCGTGCGCTACTTTAGTAAAGCCGGGGGACGCTTATTAAAAGTTCACCCTAACCGCTGGCAGCATCTATCTGCGGCAGGTTATCTGTGTCCGCGTTGTGGTACGCTTTGTTACTGCAGTGCGGCCGAGATGGTACTGGAGTTTTAATGCCCGCTTTTTACGACCCTTATATCGCAACATCATTAGATAGCGGTAACCGCTATGTTGACTCTTACTGGACCGCAAATACTTCGATAGCAAGTCAGCCTCAGACCTCAGCACTGCCAAAGCAGGCTGAGATCGTGGTGGTCGGAGCCGGTTATACTGGCCTTAGCTGTGCTTACGAGCTGAGTCAACGCTATCAGCGTCAGGTACTGCTGCTGGAAGCGAATCAACCTGGGTGGGGCTGCAGTAGCCGTAACGCCGGTTTTGTACTGCGCGGTACCGGTCGGTTAGGCCTCAGCCAGCTTAAAGCCCGGTTTGGCTTGGAGCAGGCCCAGCTATTTCACCAGGAATATGGCTTAGCTTTGCAGCGATTAAAAGACTTGGTCGCTGCCGGTAATATCGATTGTCAGGCGCAAACACCGGGGTATCTGAAAATTGCCCATACCGTGAAACAGGCGCAGTTACTGCAGCAACAAGCTGAGCGTTTACAGCGGGATTTTGCTTATGCGGTCAGCTTTCTGGATCAATCAGCACTGCAAGCTTGTATTAATAGTCCGGGCGCCTTTGGCGCCTTACGACTACCGGATTGTTATGGTATTAACCCGTTTTTATTGCTGCAGGGGCTGGCAGGTTTAGCTGAGCGCAGCGGGGTAAAGTTATTTACCAATACCTCACTGCAGGCGATTAATCACAGCGGCACAGGCTACCAACTGACTACCAGTGCCGGTTCACTGCACTGTGACAAATTGGTGCTGGCCACCAATGCCTATACACCGAAAAATATTCTGCCTGAGCTTAACCGGGGCTGCCTGCCGGTGCTAAGCAGCATTATTGTGACCCGGCCACTGACTGCCTCAGAGCTATCGGCCTGTGGCCTGACGCCCGGTTTTATGGCGATGGATACCCGAGCCTTGAAATATTACTACCGGCTATTACCGGATAATCGCGTGCTATTTGGTGGTCGCAGTGCGATCAGCGGCGCTGATTTGGCCAAGCCGCATTATCCGGCGCAGTTACGCCAAGCGCTGTGGCAAACCTTGCCGGCGCTGCAAGGTATCGATTATCAGTATCACTGGGCGGGTTGGGTTGGCGTCTCTTACGACGATCTGCCGCGTATTGCTCAAACTTCCGAGGGAATTTATTATGCTGCCGGCTATTGTGGCAGTGGCGTATCTTATAGCTTACTGGCCGGACAACGCCTGGCCGAAAAGCTGATGGGCGAAACCTTACCGCCATTGCCGCTGTATCAAAGCCCGCTGCAGCCCTTTCCGTTTACCCGCGGCCGCCGGTTGGCACAATATGCCTATTATCAGTGGGCCCAGTTTGCTGACCGCTTTTTAAGTTAGGCGTCACAAAGCTAGAACTTATAAAAATAAGGATTAAGCAGTATGCCAGCATTTTGGCCAGAGTTTTTGTTAATTGCCACCGCACATTTATTAGCGGTAGCCAGTCCAGGACCCGATTTTGCGATTATCCTGCGTTATGCCGTGCGCTACGGCCGGCAAACCGCCATTTGGGCTAGTCTGGGTATTGGTACCGCTATCCTGTTGCATATTACCTATTCGCTGGTTGGTATTGGCTTATTGATAAAAACCACACCCTGGTTATTTCAGGCGCTAACGGTGGTGGCAGCCGGTTACCTGATTTATCTGGGGCAGGGCGCGATTCGGGCCCGGCCGCCGGTTGGCATAGCAGGTGAAGAAGAGGCGATGCCTGATGTGCCGGCCCGGCGCGCCGCGTTTTTAGCCGGCTTTATTACCAATGGTTTAAATGTTAAAGCGACCTTATTCTTTTTGTCGCTGTTCGCGGTGGTGATTTCAGCCAGTACACCGCTCAGTTATAAAGTGATCTATGGTCTCTATATGGCCGTTGCCACCGCGCTCTGGTTCTGTTTGTTATCCGTTTTGCTAACCCGACCGGCGGTGCGGAGCTTGTTGCTGGCGAAAGGTTATTGGTTTGATCGGTTAATGGGTATCGTACTGTTAATGCTGGCTGGCCATTTATTACTCAGTACCTTTTTACCGGCTTAACAAGCTGGCAGCACGAAAACAGCGGTTGGACAGCAGGCCGGATGTCGTTATAATGCGCGCCGCCCTTGTGGCGCTAACCATTAATTGCACTGGATTTGCGGTCCAGCCTGGCAAGAGGATAAAAGATGTTTGTTGTAGCTGCCTTATATAAGTTTGTTGATTTACCGGATTATGAAGCTCTGCGCGAGCCGCTGTATAACCATATGGTGATGCATAAGGTGAAAGGCACCTTGCTGTTAGCCGCGGAAGGGATTAATGGCACTATTTCTGGCCCGCGCGAAGGGGTTGATGCGGTCAAAGCCTGGCTGGAGGCTGATGGGCGCTTTGCGGGGATGAGTTACAAAGAATCTTTCGCCGCAGAGCAGGCGTTTTACCGTACCAAGGTTAAGCTGAAACAAGAAATCGTGACCATGGGCGTCGAAGGCCTGGATCCAAAGCACATTGTTGGCACCTATGTTAGGGGTGAAGAGTGGAATAAGCTGATCAGCGATCCGGATACCATTCTGATCGATACCCGTAACGATTATGAAGTGGCGATCGGTACGTTCGAAGGCGCGATTAACCCCAACACCACCAGTTTCCGCGAGTTCCCACAGTGGGCCGCCGAGAATCTGGATAAAACTAAACATAAAAAAGTAGCGATGTTCTGTACCGGTGGCATTCGCTGTGAAAAGTCGACTGCCTTTTTAAAAACCCAGGGCTTTGAAGAGGTTTACCACCTGGATGGCGGTATCCTGAAGTATCTGGAAGAGATGCCGGAAGAAAACAGCAAATGGCAGGGCGAATGCTTTGTGTTTGACCAGCGCGTGGCGGTAAAGCATGGATTGGAGCAGGGCAGTTATGATCAGTGTTATGCCTGCCGGATGCCGTTATCGGCTGCCGATCTGGCGTCTGAGCACTATGTCAAAGGCTTAAGCTGCCCGCATTGTCACGACAAAACCACGGACGAGCAAAAAGCAGCCTTCGCCGAGCGGCAAAAGCAGGTACAACTGGCGCAAGCGCGCGGCGAAAAACATATTCGCGACGGCAAATTCGAATCCTAAGCGAAACAGCCGTTATCCACAGCACTCCGGTACCAGTCTGAACTTATCCACAGCACTCCGGTACCGGTCTGACCAGCTTATTAGCGCTAAAGCAACATCTTCTCGCCAATGCTGCTGCATAAGGCTGCAATAAATCTAATTAATCGAACACTACCTGCGTTTTAATGCAATTTTCTTTCGGGTTCTTTCAGGTAAGCTGGATAGCGTTACGTAATGACTGTCTCTCGGAGGAACCTGATGAAAAAATTACTGTTAGCATCATCTTTAGCTGCATTAATGGCATTGCCGGCACAAGCCGCTGACTATGTGATTGACACTGAAGGCGCACATGCCTTTATCCAGTTTAAAATTAGCCACTTAGGTTATAGCTGGCTGTATGGCCGTTTTAATGACTTTAGCGGCGACTTTAGTTACGACAGCAATAATCTGGCCGCCTCGAAAATCAATGTCACTATCGATACCACCAGTATCGACTCAAACCATACTGAGCGCGATCAACATTTACGCAGCGCTGATTTTCTAAACGTTGAAAAATTCCCGCAGTCCAGCTTTGTTAGCACCAAGGTCGTTCCCACCACCGGTGATAACTTTGAGCTGCATGGCAAGTTCACGTTAAATGGTGTAACCAAAGATATCGTGATTGCTGCCGAGAAAATTGGTGAAGGTCAGGATCCCTGGGGCGGTTATCGGGCAGGTTTTGCCGGCACCACCGCCTTTGCATTAAAAGACCTCGGCATCAACTATGACTTGGGCCCGGCCGCGGCAACTGTCTATCTGGAACTGAGTGTCGAAGGGATCCGCAAGTAAGATGCTCAATTGCCGCAGTTTTGGCTGCGGCACGCCCTGCGGCCTATGTCTGAGGATTAACGCTGTTCCAGCTGTGTTGCTAATTGCGCTCTGGCTTCGATAAAGTCGGCTTCATCCAGCACCACCCTGGCAATTTGCTGATACAGCGCTCTGGCACGGACAATATCACCCTGAGCGAGGTATAACTGCGCTAAACGTAATCGGGCGCGCGGCAGACGGGGTTGCTGGCTATTATCATAGAATGACAGATAGCTTTCCAGCGCATGGATCCCCTCCAGCTGGTAGCGCTCGGTAAACACGGCCAGCCGCCCTAACTGGAAATGTACATTCTGCTGGCTTACCGGATCGCTAAGCAACGGTAACAGCTGTAAATAGGTTTGTTGTGCTACCAGAAAGGCGCTTTGCTGGGTTAAGACGGCACCTTTGCGTAGTAAGAGTTCAGTGTTATCCGGTGTCTGCAGTAACTGGGCATCAAGCAGCGCTTGCGCATCACTCAACCGGCCCTCAGCCACAGCAATACCAGCCCGGGCAAGGGTGCCCTGCACCGGATTTTTCGCAAATAACTGCTCGGCAAGTTCAGCTGCTAAAGGCTTGCTACCACCGGCAGTGGCAGGAGCGACCTGATAAAAGTTAATCAGCGCTTGCTGTGCCAGATAGTTTTCCGGATCCAGGCTGATGGCTTTTTGCAGCAGCTCAAGACCATCGGTTGCTCTTTTACGGGCGTTAAAGATATTGCCACTATTCGCCAGCGCGATTTTGTTCAGTGCCGCCTGCGTCAGCAGGGCACTGTGCTCCGGGAATTCTTCAATCAATTGATTTAACAGCGTACTGGCTTCTTCGCGGAACTGTTGCTGGATCAGCGAGCGTACCATCAGCAGCATCAGCTGCGGATCGCGCCGGGCAGCCGGATCTTGCTCCATGCGTTGTAATAACTCGGTATAACGCGCCTGAGCAAATAAAGACTGATAATCGCTGTTGGCGAGTGCCGGCAGCGGTAGCGTTAACATCAACGACAGAACAAGAGCTTTCATCAACAACCGTCTAAAGCAGCCAAAATCCGGCGCTAATTTTGCTTTAACTTAAGCAAAAATACCATTTATTTCGGAATTTCCAGCTCGATATCGGTCTGTGGAATACTGCAACATGGCAAGAATTCGCCACGGCGGACAAAGGCCAGCGGCTCTTGCAGGTAGCTAACTTGTCCGCTTAACAGTTTACAGCGACAAGCGCCGCAAAAGCCCTCGCGGCACTGATAGTTAACGGCCTGCTGTTGTTGCTCCAGAAACTGTAGCAGGTTAGGCGAGGAGCCATCGAAGTTGACGACCACCTCGCCATTAATGCGAACCTGCGGCATCGGCGTTACAGATCAAAATCACCAAAGTCGGCGGTATCGACTTCGTTATCAATCTGACCTACCAGATAGGAGCTGATCTCCGATTCCTGCGGTGCCACCTGCACATTGTCGGATACCAGCCAGGTGTTGATCCACGGAATGGGGTTTTGCGTGGTGGCAAAGCGTGGTTTTAAGCCGACAGCCTGCATCCGGCTATTGGTAATAAACTCGACATACTGACACAGAATATCTTTGTTCAGACCAATCATCGAACCATCTTTAAACAGATAGGCTGCCCAGTCCTTTTCCTGCTCCGCCGCGCGCATAAAGATGGCGTAAGATTCCTCTTCGCACTCTTTGGCAATCTCCGCCATTTCCGGATCATCATCACCGCTGGCCAGAATATTCAGCATATGCTGAGTGCCGGTAAGGTGCAGCGCTTCATCGCGGGCAATCAGCCGGATAATCTTGGCATTCCCTTCCATCAGTTCACGCTCAGCAAAAGCAAAACTGCAGGCAAAGCTGACATAAAAGCGGATCGCTTCTAATACGTTTACCGACATTAAGCACAGGTAAAGCCGCTTTTTCAGCTCACGCAAGGTGATCTGCTCGGTCTTACCATTAATTTGATGAGTGCCTTCACCACAACGCTGATACAGATTAATGCCATCAATCAGATCGTCATAGTAACGGGTAACATCAACTGCTCGCTCTAAAATCCGCTCGTTCAGCATAATATCGTCGAAGATCTTATGCGGTTCAGCACTGATATTACGGATAATATGGGTGTAGCTGCGGCTGTGAATGGTTTCACTAAAGGCCCAGGTTTCAATCCAGGTTTCCAGCTCCGGAATAGACACTATTGGCAACAGGGCGACGTTAGGCGAGCGGCCCTGTACCGAGTCCAGCAGCGTCTGGTATTTCAGATTGCTGATAAAGATATGTTTTTCATGCTCAGGTAATTGCTGGAAATCAATCCGATCTTTACTGACGTCAATCTCTTCCGGCCGCCAGAAAAAGCTCAGCTGCTTTTCGATCAGCTTTTCAAAAATCGGATACTTTTGCTGGTCATAACGGGAAACGTTTACGGCATTACCAAAGAACATCGGTTCCTTGAGCTGGTCATTGATATTGCGGTTAAAGGTGGTGTACGCCATGCTGATTTTAATCCTGAGAATCTGACAAAAACTTACTAAAAAAGAGCGGCCGGGCCGCTCTTCACTGCATTAGATCTTACAGGCGCCACCGGCGCAGCCGTCGTCTTCTGCTGCGGGCTTGATATCATCCTGGATATCTGAAGCGCCATCACGGGTGTTGTGATAATACATTGTCTTCACACCCAGCTTATAAGCGGTAAGCAGATCTTTCAGCAGGATCTTCATCGGTACTTTACCGCCTTCGAACTTGGCCGGATCATAGTTGGTGTTAGCCGAAATGGTCTGGTCGATAAATTTCTGCATAATGGCCACCAGCGTCAGATAACCATCGTTGGATGGAATATCCCACAGCAGCTCGTACTGATCTTTTAAGCGCTCATACTCTGGCACAACCTGCTTTAAGATACCGTCTTTACTGGCCTTGACGCTGATATGGCCACGCGGCGGCTCGATACCATTAGTCGCATTCGAGATCTGCGATGAGGTCTCAGATGGCATCAGCGCAGACAACGTTGAGTTACGCAGGCCATACTGCTGAATATCTTTACGCAGCTGCTCCCAATCCAGTTGTAAGGCTTCAGCACAAACCTTATCCAGATCCTTTTTATAGGTATCAATCGGCAGAATACCCTGCGCATAAGTGGTCTCGTTAAACTTCGGACAAGGGCCTTGCTCCTGCGCCAGTTTCACCGAGGCTTTCAGCAGATAATACTGCATTGCTTCGAAGGTACGGTGGGTCAGGGCATTGGCCGAGCCGTCCGAGTATTTCACGCCATTTTTCGCCAGGTAGTAGGCATAGTTAATGACACCAATGCCCAAGGTACGGCGCGCCATGGAGCCGGATTGTGCGGCCGGAATAGGGTAGTCCTGATAATCAAGCAGACTATCCAGTGCCCGCACCGCTAAATCCGCCAGCGGTTCAAACTCGTCCAGCTGTTCAATGGCGCCGAGGTTAAAGGCTGACAGTGTGCAGAGCGCGATCTCACCGTTTGGATCGTTAACATGCTCCAGCGGTTTGGTCGGCAGCGCAATTTCCAGACACAGGTTGCTTTGCCGTACCGGTGCCAGCGCCGGGTTGAACGGGCTGTGCGTATTGCAGTGATCGACGTTTTGCAGGTAAATGCGGCCGGTACTGGCGCGCTCCTGCATAAATAAGGTAAAGAGTTCGACTGCCTTAATGCGCTTTTTACGGATCTTGCTGTCAGCTTCATACTTCACATATAAGGCTTCAAACTTTTCCTGATCTTCAAAGAAAGCATCATACAGCCCCGGCACATCAGACGGGCTGAATAAGGTGATATAGTCATCTTTAATCAGGCGCTGATACATCAGGCGGTTAAACTGCACGCCATAGTCCAGATGCCGCACCCGGTTCTCTTCCACACCACGGTTATTTTTCAGTACCAGCAGCGATTCCACTTCCAGATGCCATAAGGGGTAGAACAGGGTGGCGGCACCACCACGCACACCGCCTTGCGAGCAGCTTTTTACTGCGGTCTGGAAATGCTTATAAAACGGGATACAGCCAGTATGGAAGGCTTCACCGTTACGGATTGGGCTACCCAGAGCACGAATACGACCCGCGTTAATACCAATACCGGCGCGCTGCGACACGTATTTTACAATGGCACTGGAGGTGGCATTGATCGAATCCAGGCTATCACCGCACTCAATCAGTACGCAGGAGCTGAACTGACGGGTTGGAGTACGTACACCGGACATAATAGGTGTGGGCAGTGAAATCTTAAACAGCGACGTCGCATCATAGAAGCGGCGTACATAGTCCAACCGCGTGCTTTTCGGGTAATTGGCAAATAAACAGGCGGCAACCAGCATGTAGAGGAACTGGGCGCTTTCATAAATCTCACCGGTTACCCGGTTTTGTACCAGATATTTACCTTCCAGCTGCTTAACGGCAGCATAACTGAAATTCAGATCGCGGCTATGGTCGATATAGCTATTCAGGATATCCAGCTCTTCGCGGCTGTAATCAGCCAGAATATGCATATCGTAGCGTTTGGCTTCGACCATCTTCACCACCTGGTCATACAGGTGGGGTGGTTCGAACTGACCGTAGGCTTTTTTGCGTAGATGGAATACTGCCAGCCGGGCCGCCATATACTGGTAATCCGGGGTCTCTTTTGAGATCAGATCGGCAGCGGCCTTGATAATGGTTTCATGAATATCGGACGACTTGATGCCATCATAGAACTGAATATGGGATTTCAGTTCCACCTGCGACACCGACACGTTTTTTAACCCCTCGGCCGCCCAGTCAATGACGCGGTGAATTTTATCTAAATCCAGAGGTTCGCGCCGACCATCGCGCTTAGTCACAAAAAGAGTTTGAGTCATCGCTGAAGTATTCCATTTCTTTTAATAATAAATGAATCGGGTTTAGCGCACGGCTATCAATACACCCGGGTTGCTGACGATTTACACAACATATGGGTGTATTTCAAAAGACGATCACAAGATAGTGTGTATTGCAGGAATTTGCAAGCGAGGAAAAAGCGGCTTTTTTGTGCAGTTTTTTTGCCGGTTAGCAGCCACTAACCTTGAGCTCAGTGTGCCCGGATGCACCGGTCAGAGGCAAGCTTTTTTATAGATTTTTTTGCTTGGATTTATTTGTTCTATAAAGCGTCATTTTTAGTTTAAGCGGTTATTTAGCAGCCAGGGTGTATCACGGTCCCCAGCTGCTTGACCATCAGAGTGGCTTACGCGCTACCACGAAGTAGTTGACATCCAAACCGGCACCAAGCTTAAAGCTGTTATTGAGAGGGTTAAAATGCAGACCAGTGGCATCCACTAATTCCAAACCGGCGTCTTCGATATAGCGCATCAGTACTGAGGGGCGGATAAACTTATCAAACTGATGGGTACCGCGCGGCACCAGCTTTAACAGATACTCAGCGCCGACTATGGCAAACAGGTACGCCTTGGCGGTTTTGTTAATGGTCGAGAACACCAGAGTAGCACCGGGTGCGGCCAGTTCGGCGCAGGCGCGCACCACCGATGCCGGATCCGGCACATGTTCCAGCATTTCCATACAGGTCACCAGTTCAAATTCGCCGGCGTGGCGCTCGGCAAAGTCTTCTGCGGTGCTTTGCTGATAATCAATATTCACTCCGGCTTCCAGGGCATGCAGGCGGGCGACATTCAGGCCATCCGGCGCCATATCAATACCAGTTACCTTTGCGCCGGCGCGCGCCATACTCTCGGCCAGGATGCCACCGCCACAGCCGACGTCGAGAGTGTTGCGGCCAAACAGACCACCGAGTTGATCACTGATATAACCTAAGCGGGTCGGATTTAATAAATGTAGTGGTTTAAACTCACCTTCCGGATCCCACCAACGGGCAGCAATCTCATTAAACTTACTGATTTCATTCTGATCGACGTTACTGTTTTTATCGAAGTTATCGGGGCTGTTCATAGTCACTACCTGATTGTTTTCGCGCATTATAAAGCCTTAGCCGGTGCTGGCAACGGCGGCAATTCGAGCAGGCGGTGCAAACAGGCATGGCAAGGTAATATTTC
This sequence comes from Alishewanella sp. BS5-314, assembly GCF_025377695.1. Classification (NCBI taxonomy): domain Bacteria; kingdom Pseudomonadati; phylum Pseudomonadota; class Gammaproteobacteria; order Alteromonadales; family Alteromonadaceae; genus Alishewanella; species Alishewanella sp. BS5-314. The sequence goes on along the minus strand of NZ_JACEHJ010000002.1, from coordinate 835,918 downwards.
TGTGATAGAATCCGGCGTTGTCTCGCGCTAAACAAAGGCAAGAAAAGCGAGTTATCTATCTGATTTAAGGGAAAATAACGTTTTATGACAGATCTGGCCAGAGAAATAGTTCCAATAAATATCGAAGAGGAATTAAAAAATTCCTACCTCGATTATGCCATGAGCGTAATCGTTGGCCGGGCCTTACCCGATGTCAGGGATGGTCTGAAGCCAGTGCACCGCCGCGTGTTGTTTGCCATGAAGGAACTGGGTAACGACTGGAACAAGGCCTACAAAAAATCCGCCCGTGTCGTCGGTGACGTTATCGGTAAATACCACCCCCATGGTGACAGTGCGGTATACGATACTATCGTGCGGATGGCTCAGCCGTTTTCGCTGCGGTATATGCTGGTGGACGGTCAGGGTAACTTTGGTTCGATTGACGGCGACTCTGCCGCCGCCATGCGTTATACCGAAGTCAGAATGGCCCGCATTGCCCATGAGCTGTTAGCCGATCTGGACAAAGAAACCGTAGATTTTGTGCCGAACTACGACGGCACCGAACAAATTCCCGCCGTATTACCGACCAAGGTACCGAACCTGCTGATTAACGGCTCATCCGGTATTGCCGTAGGTATGGCAACCAATATTCCGCCGCATAACCTGAATGAAATTATTGATGGCTGTCTGGCACTGATTGCGAATCCGGATATTGAATTGCACGAACTGATGCAACATATTCCGGGCCCGGATTTCCCGACTGCGGCCATTATCAATGGCCGTAAAGGTATTGAAGAAGCCTACCGTACCGGCCGGGGCAAGGTGTATATCCGCGCCAAAACCACGTTGGAAACCGACGAGAAGACCGGTCGCGAAGCCATTATCGTTAATGAAATTCCGTATCAGGTAAATAAAGCGCGGCTGATTGAAAAAATTGCCGAGCTGGTAAAAGAAAAACGCATTGAAGGTATCTCAGCGTTACGTGATGAGTCTGACAAAGACGGCATGCGGATTGTGATTGAGCTAAAACGCGGCGAGTCCTCAGACGTGATGCTGAACCAGTTATATGCCAATACCCAGATGCAAACGGTATTTGGCATTAATATGGTGGCCTTGGCCAATGGCCAGCCAAAGCTGTTAAGCCTGAAAGAGATGCTGGAATACTTTATTCTGCATCGACGCGAAGTGGTGACCCGCCGTACGGTATTCGACCTGCGTAAAGCCCGCGAACGTGCCCATATCTTAGAAGGTTTAGCCGTTGCGCTGGCCAATATCGATGCCATTATCGAACTGATTAAAACCTCAGCCAGCCCGGCAGACGCCAAAGCCGGCTTAGTTGAGCGCGGCTGGGAGCTGGGTGGCGTCAGCGCCATGCTGGAACGTGCCGGTCAGGACGCAGCGCGTCCGGAATGGCTGGAAGAACATTTTGGCATCCGCGACGGCCAGTACTTCCTGACGGAACAACAAGCCCAGGCCATCCTCGACTTACGTCTGCACAAGTTAACGGGGCTGGAACATGAAAAGATCCTGGCCGAGTACAAAGAACTGCTGGATCTGATTGCTGAGTTACTGCATATCCTGGCAAGCCCGGAACGGCTGATGGAAGTGATCTGTGAAGAGCTGGCCGCAGCCAAAGCCCAATACGGCGATGCCCGGCGCACCGAAATCCAGGACAATATGCTGGATATCAACTTAGAAGATTTGATCACCGAAGAAGATGTGGTGGTGACCTTATCGCATCTGGGTTATGCCAAGTATCAGCCATTGACTGATTATGAAGCGCAGCGCCGTGGTGGCCGCGGTAAAGCCGCAACTACCGTAAAAGATGAAGACTTCGTGGATAAGCTGCTGGTTGCCAGTACCCACGATACCATTTTGTGTTTCTCAAACCGCGGCCGTTTATACTGGCTGAAGGTGTATCAGTTACCGCTGGCCAGCCGCACCGCGCGTGGCAAACCTATCGTCAATATTCTGCCGTTGGAAGAGGGCGAGCGCATCAACGCCATCCTGCCGGTACGCGAATATGAGGAAGGTAAGTACGTCTTTATGGCTACCGCCAACGGTACCGTGAAGAAAACCGCCTTGACCGAATATTCGCGGCCACGCAGCAACGGTATTATTGCGGTGAATCTGAATGAAGGCGATAAGCTTATTGACGTTGGCATTACCGATGGCAGCAATGAAATTATGCTGTTCTCGGATGATGGCAAGGTTGTACGCTTTGCAGAAGAAGCTGTAAGACCGATGGGCCGCGGCGCCACCGGTGTACGCGGTATTCGCTTACGCGATGGCGGCAGCGTGGTGTCACTGATTATTCCTCAGGGCGAAGGCGCTATCCTGACCGTGACAGAAAACGGCTATGGAAAACGTACTGCACTGACCGAATATCCGACCAAGAGCCGCGCTACCCAGGGTGTGGTCTCGATCAAGGTCTCTGAGCGTAACGGCCTGGTGGTTGGTGCGGTGCAGGTCGCGGAAAGTGACGAGATCATGATGATTTCAGACAAAGGTACGCTAGTACGCACCCGGGTACGTGAAGTGTCAGAAGTGGGTCGCAATACCCAGGGCGTGATCCTGATCCGTACCCAGGAAGGCGAAAAAGTTTCGGGTGTGGAGCGAATTGCTGAAATTCAGGAAGAGCAGGTCACAGCGCTGGCTGATGCTGAAGCTGTAGTCCGTACGCCGGAGGTACAGGACAGCCAACTGGCGCAGGATGACGCCGGCGAAGAAGAATAATACTGTTTAGAAAACGGGCGCTTTGGCGCTCGTTTTCTTTTAGGCAGAACGAGAAAGAACAACTAAGGCCAGTTTTAAATTACGCAACGAAAGTGAGATCTAACCATGACAACCTATAATTTTTGCGCTGGCCCGGCGATGCTGCCTGTTGAAGTAATGGCGCAAGCCCAGCAGGAATTTGTGAACTGGCAAGGCCAGGGCTGCTCGGTAATGGAGCTGAGCCATCGCAGTAAGCCTTTTATTAAAGTTGCCGCTGACGCGGAACAAGACCTGCGCGATTTACTGGCGATCCCCACCAACTACAAGGTGCTGTTTATGCACGGTGGTGGCCGTGGCCAGTTTTCCGCCGTGCCGCTTAATTTATTAAAGGCCGGTCAAAGCGCCGACTATTTTGTCTCTGGTGCCTGGTCATCCGCAGCGGTTGAAGAAGGGACTAAGTTTGGTCAGATTAATGCGCAGGATATCCGCGTTAAGAACGCCGATGGCAACCGTAGTTTGCTAAGTCCAGCAGACTGGCAGATTAACTCAGCTGCGGCCTATGCGCACTTTTGCCCGAACGAAACCGTTGATGGCCTCGAGTTCTCGACCTTACCGCAAACCTCAGTGCCGTTAGTTGCGGATCTGTCATCGACCATTTTATCGCGGCCACTGGATGTCAGCCGCTACGGTTTGATTTATGCCGGCGCGCAGAAGAATATCGGCCCCTCAGGCCTGACCGTTGCCATAGTCCGAGAAGATTTATTGCCGGCGCCCAACAGCGCCATTCCGGCGGTACTGGATTACCGCCTGGCGGCCGAAAATGACAGCATGTTTAACACGCCACCAACCTATGCCTGGTATCTGGCCGGTTTAGTGTTTAAATGGTTAAAAGCTCAGGGCGGTGTGGCGGCAATGGCGAAATTAAATCAGCAAAAAGCTCAGACGCTGTATCAGTTTATCGATCAAAGTGATTTTTACCGCAACGACGTTGATACGGCATATCGTTCCTGGATGAATGTGCCGTTTTTCCTGGCCGATGAGCGCTTAAACGATCTGTTCGTAACCGAAGCCGAGCAACATGGATTACTGGCGTTAAAGGGGCACCGCATGGTCGGCGGCATGCGCGCCAGTATTTATAATGCGATGCCGTTGGCGGGCGTACAAACGCTGGTCAGCTTTATGCAGGAGTTTGAGAGGGTACACGGATGAAAACCCTAACCCTGCAACCTATCGCAAAAGTGGCCGGTGAAGTGCATTTACCCGGCTCGAAAAGTATCTCTAACCGGGTCCTGCTGTTAGCTGCACTGGCCGAAGGCACGACCCGCATTACCAACTTGCTCGACAGCGATGATGTTAAGCATATGCTGAACGCTTTAACGGCGCTCGGCGTCAGTTATAAGTTATCAGCCTGTCGTACCGAATGCGAAGTACATGGTCTGGGTGGTTTATTTCATCATCCGCATGCGCTAACGTTATTTTTAGGTAATGCCGGCACCGCGATGCGACCGTTAACGGCGGCCCTGGCCGCGTCTAATGTTGATGTGACGCTAACTGGCGAACCTCGGATGTATGAGCGGCCGATCGGTCATCTGGTCGACACACTGCGCCAACTTGATGCCGATATTCAGTATCTGGAGCTGGATGGTTTTCCGCCACTGCGGATCAAAGGTAAATCCCTTAGTGCTGGTACAATGCGGATTGATGGCAGTATCTCCAGTCAGTTCTTAACGGCGGTGCTGATGGTAGCGCCACTGCTTGACGGCGATAGCGAGATCCTGATTGACGGTGAGCTGGTTTCAAAACCCTATATCGATATCACGCTGGCATTGATGGCACGCTTTGGTGTCACGGTGGAAAATCAGCAATATCAGCGTTTTTTGGTAACGGGTAACCGGCGTTACCGCTCACCGGGCCACTGGCTGGTTGAGGGCGATGCGTCATCGGCGTCCTACTTTTTGGCGGCCGCGGCGATTAAAGGCGGTACCATTAAAGTCACCGGCATTGGTAAAGATGCGGTGCAGGGTGATATTCACTTTGCCGATGCGCTGGAGGCGATGGGCGCCACAGTGGAATGGGCCAGTGACTATATCGCCGTTACTCGTAACCAATTAACTGGCATTGACCGTGATTATAACGCCATTCCGGATGCTGCGATGACCATTGCCACCACGGCGCTGTTTGCCAAAGGGCCGACGGTGATCCGCAATGTTTATAACTGGCGGGTTAAAGAAACCGATCGGCTGGCAGCGATGGCAACAGAGCTAAGAAAAGTTGGTGCTGAGGTAGAAGAAGGCGAAGATTATCTGAAAATCACGCCACCGGCGCAGCTAAAGCATGCCAGCATTGCCACCTATAATGACCATCGGATGGCGATGTGTTTCTCACTGGTCGCATTAAGTGATACGCCGGTAACCATTGAAGATCCGGATTGTACCGCTAAAACTTTCCCGCAATACTTTGAGGTATTCCGGCAGCTGAGCCAGTAAAACCGGCTCTCTCGGTCAAAACGCGTAACCAAGCCGGCTACGCGTTTTCTTTTTCTCCACCGCAGTTAAACACAGCTTTTGTCATAAAAAGCTGTATAATATGCGCCGTTTTCAATAGCTATTAATCTGTTTTCTGGGGGTAGGATGCCACTTAATGCACCTGTTATTACTATCGATGGCCCTGGTGGCGCGGGTAAAGGTACGATCAGCCGTTTAGTTGCGCAGCAACTGGGATGGCAGTTACTCGACAGCGGCGCCATATACCGGGTGTTAGCGCTGGCGGCGATGCATCATCAGATTGATGCCGCTGATGAAGCAGCGCTGCAACCACTGGCCGCGCACCTGGATGTGCAGTTTGCCAGTGACGAAGCCGGTAATACCCTGGTGATCCTGGAAGGTGAAAATGTTAGCCACAGTATCCGTACGCAGGAAGTGGCTGAAATGGCATCAAAAATTGCGTCCTTACCCACAGTGCGTGAAGCACTGCTGCGTCGCCAGCGCGCCTTTGCCGAACAACCGGGTTTAGTCGCCGACGGCCGTGATATGGGTACAGTCGTATTCCCACAGGCTGAAGTTAAAATCTTTTTAACCGCCACCGCGCAAGAGCGCGCCAACCGGCGCTTTTTAGAGTTGAAACAAAAGGGTTTTGATGTTAATATCGGCGACCTTTTAAGCGAAATCCAGGCCCGCGACGATCGGGATACCAATCGCGCGACGGCACCGCTAAAACCGGCTGCGGACGCCTATATGCTGGATTCGACCGGTAAAACTATTGAACAAGTGCTGCAAGAGGTGCTGCAGGTGGTGCAAGGCAAATTGCCTGTGCACAACCGGTGAACCAGGCCGAAGCTGCATGTTGGACAGCCAGTAACACGGATGCTTACTGGTAAATTTAGCAACCCCATAACACAAGATGTGAAGTGGAGCACTTAACCGAAAAAGTGACTATGACTGAAAATTTTGCTTTATTATTTGAGGAAAGCCTCAAAGCCATCGAAACCCGCCCAGGTGCCATCGTTAAAGGTACTGTTGTTGCTGTTCTGAAAGACGTCGTTATGGTTGACGCCGGTCTGAAATCAGAAGCAGCCATTCCGGTTGAGCAGTTCAAATCTCTGAGCGGCGAAATCGAAGTGAACGTGGGTGACATCATCGACGTAGCCTTAGACGCTATCGAAGATGGTTTCGGTGAAACCTTACTGTCTCGCGAGAAAGCTAAGCGTCATGAAGCCTGGGTTCGCCTGGAAAAAGCTTGTGAAGACAAAGAAACTGTTATCGGTGTTATCACTGGTAAAGTTAAAGGTGGCTTCACGGTTGAAGTTGACGGCATCCGCGCTTTCCTGCCTGGTTCATTAGTAGACGTACGTCCGGTACGTGATACAGCACACTTAGAGCACAAAGAGCTGGAATTCAAAGTTATCAAGCTGGATCAGAAGCGTAACAACGTGGTGGTATCACGTCGTGCCGTGATCGAATCTGAGAGCAGCCAGGAACGTGACCAGCTGTTAGAAAACTTAGAAGAAGGCATGGAAGTTAAGGGTATCGTTAAGAACCTGACTGACTACGGTGCTTTCGTAGACTTAGGCGGCGTAGACGGCTTACTGCATATCACTGATATGGCGTGGAAGCGCGTTAAGCACCCAAGCGAAATCGTTAACGTTGGCGACGAAATTCCAGTTAAAGTACTGAAGTTCGACCGTGATAAGCAACGCGTATCTTTAGGCCTGAAGCAAATGGGCGAAGATCCGTGGGCAGCTATCGCTTCACGTTACCCAGAAGGCGCGAAAATTTCTGGTCGCGTAACTAACCTGACTGATTACGGCTGCTTCGTAGAAATCGAAGAAGGCGTAGAAGGCTTAGTACACGTATCTGAAATGGACTGGACCAACAAGAACATCCACCCATCTAAGGTTGTTAACCTGGGTGATGCAGTGGAAGTTATGGTTCTGGAAATCGATGAAGAACGTCGTCGTATTTCTTTAGGTCTGAAACAGTGTAAAGCTAACCCATGGGAAGAGTTCGCTAAGGGCTTCAACAAGGGCGATCGCGTAAGCGGTAAGATCAAGTCTATCACTGACTTCGGTATCTTCATCGGTCTGGACGGCGGCATCGACGGTCTGGTTCACTTATCTGACATCAGCTGGAACTCTACCGGCGAAGATGCAGTTCGTGAATTCAAGAAAGGCGACGAAGTACACGCTGTTGTACTGCAAGTTGACCCAGAGCGTGAGCGTATCTCTTTAGGTATCAAACAACTGGACGAAGATCCGTTCAATGATTACCTTGCTGACAACAAAAAAGGTGCTATCGTTAAAGGTGAAGTTTCAGCCGTTGACGCTAAAGGCGCTACTGTGATGTTAGAAGGTGGTGTTGAAGGTTACGTTCGCGTGTCTGATATTTCACGTGATCGCGTTGAAGACGCTACTACAGCGCTGAAAGTTGGCGAAGCCATTGAAGCCCGTCTGATGGGCGTGGATCGTAAGAACCGCGTAATCAGCCTGTCTATCAAAGCCAAGTTTGAAGCTGAAGAAAAAGAAGCTATGGATAACATCAACAGCAAGCAACAAGATGCTGACTTTGGTGTAAACGCTATGGCTGAAGCATTTAAAGCTGCTCAAAAGCAGGACTAAAATGCCAGTGAAGCAGGGGGCCTAAGCCTCCTGCTTTCTCTACACGCAGGTATGCCGGAGGGTCTATGACCAAATCTGAATTAATTGAAAAGCTTGCCACCAGTTTCCCCCATATTCAGGTCAAAGATGTTGAAGCGTCTGTAAAAGAAATTCTGGAGCAGATGGCACAATCGCTTGCTTCCAGCGAACGTATTGAAATTCGTGGTTTTGGTAGCTTTTCGCTGCATTATCGCGCCCCCCGTGTTGGCCGTAATCCCAAAACCGGCGACAAGGTTGAGTTAGATGGCAAATACGTGCCACACTTCAAGCCCGGTAAAGAACTGCGGGATCGGGTAAAAGATAACACCTGATAGTTATTGCTTGTTATCGGCAAACTTAACGGAGCTGAGTGTTGCGTAGACTGGTTTTTATTTTTTTCACGCTGCTGGTAATCTTGCTGGGTTTTTTACTCGGCTCCACTAATCAACAACTCACTGAGCTGAATTTACTGGTCGTCAGACTGGAATTGCGCGTCGTCGATATCGCCGTGATTTTTTTACTCACCGGCTTACTTCTGGGCCTGGTATTCAGTTTGCTCTTCTCGCTACAACGTAAAACCCGGGGCTGGTTTAGTAAAACCGCTGATAAAGCCTGACCGCTATGCCTGAACTGCTATTTCTGTTACTTCCTGTTGCCGCTGCTTATGGTTGGTTTATGGGACGAAATAGCCTGAAAACCAAAGAGCTTAAGGGCAGAGCTGACGTTACCCGCAATCTGTCATCTGGTTTGAACTTTCTGCTCACCGATCAGGAAGATAAGGCCATAGAGCAACTGCTGGAACTGCTGGATATTGAAGCCGCTACTATTGATACCTATCTGGCACTGGCAAACCTGTTCCGGCGCAAAGGCGATTGGGACAAGGCGATAAAAATTCATGAAAAGCTGCACCAGCTAAAACTGCCAAAAAACAAAGCACAGCAGATCCAGTTTGAACTGGCAAAAGACTACTTTTCTGCCGGTTTGTTTGACCGCGCCGAATACCTACTTCTACCTCTAACCGATAATGAGATATTGCGTGAAGCTGTGCTGAAACAGCTATTCAGTATCTTCCTGGCCACCCATGAGCCACAAAAAGCCGTAGCATTGCAACCGGCGGTTGAGAAAACCCAATCGCGTAGTTTGCGCATTATGTTGGCAAATATGCAAATTCAGCATCTGGAAAAAAGCCAACAGCTGGATCTGAACCGCCTGCAGCAACTGGCGGAGCATTTTCCACAAGCGATCCGGCCTCGCGTTGCGCTGGCCCGTCAGGCATTGGCTGAACAGCAGCCGGCAGTGGCGAAAGCGGCAATACTGAGTGTGTTAAAGCAGCGCGTACAATGGGCAGCAGAGCTACTGCCATTATTGCAGCAATGTCAGTTGGACGTGACCGAATGGCAACAGTTACTCAGCCCACTGGCAGACAAGCATAATATCAGTGCCTGTTTGTTACTAACGGACCACCTGGCTGAACATCAATCTGCCGCCGCCGCAGAGCAATATTTATTACCTAAACTGCGGCAACAGCCGAATATCCGCTTATTCCAGAAATTATTGCAGCTGCGTCAGCAGCAATCGGCGCTGGCTGCCGAGGCACTGATCTCGGTGGAAGAGCTGGTAAACGCCTATCTCGACTCCAAAGCCCTGTATAGTTGCCGCAGTTGTGGCTTTAAAACCCGTCAACCTTATTGGTTATGTCCGTCCTGTCAGCAGTGGGAGACTGTAGAACCCATTGCCGGGATCGATGGCCGTTAATTTTTAGCTAAAGGATACCTCATGTCTTGTCGTTCGCCTGTGATTGTTGCGCTGGATTTCGAACAGCAGCAGCAAGCGCTTAATCTGGTTAGCCAGTTAGATCCCAGCCTGTGCCGGTTAAAAGTGGGCAAGGAGATGTTTACTCATTTCGGACCTGACTTTGTTAAAGCGCTGCAACAGCGAGGCTTTGAGGTTTTCCTGGATCTGAAGTTTCATGATATTCCGAATACGGTAGCCAAAGCAGTGGCGGCAGCGGCCGAGCTTGGCGTTTGGATGGTAAACGTCCATGCCAGTGGCGGCAGTCGCATGATGCAGGCCGCCAAAGAAGCGCTACTGCCTTTTGGCGCTCAGGCCCCCAAACTGATCGCCGTGACTGTGCTGACCAGTATGGAGCAAGCGGATTTAACGGAACTGGGCATTATGCTTACGCCAGCACAGCAGGTACAAAAACTGGCGGCGTTAACTGCTGCAGCGGGTCTGGATGGTGTAGTGTGCTCAGCGCAGGAAGCGACTTTGTTAAAGCAGCAATTTGGTCAGCAGTTTCAACTGGTTACTCCGGGGATCCGACCGGCCAACAGCACTGCAGACGATCAACGCCGGGTGATGACACCCAAAGCGGCACAGCTGGCGGGCGTTGATTATATGGTCATTGGCCGGCCAATCACTAAAGCCGCTGATCCGCTTAGCGCTTTAAAGGCAATTGTTGACGAACTTGCCTGATTTTTAAGCTAAAAACCAGCAATTTACGTTAAAGACTGGTAATAGGCCCGCCCAATCCGCTATTCTCGGTACAGCGGCACCGGATCCTGGTGCACTCCATACTGCCAGTTACCGCTGGCAGTATGCTGTTAGCGGAGCAACATAAATGGATGGAATTAACCTGGCCATACTGGCCGGCGCCTTATTGTTCTTTATCAGTATTATCGCCACGCTGATTTCGGCGCGGCTCGGTGCACCTATGCTATTGGTGTTCCTGCTGATTGGAATGGTCGCCGGTGAGGATGGAATAGGGGGTATCCAGTTCGCTAACCCTCAGATTGCCTTTTTGATCGGCTCCATCGCGCTGGTGATTATTCTGTTCGACGGCGGTATGCGGACGCACCCGGAGCGATTTCGGGTTGCCTTGGCGCCGGCGTCGATGTTAGCAACGCTGGGAGTGGTGATTACCTGTGGCACTGTCGGGGTGGCAGCTGCCTATTTACTTGGCTTGGGTTGGATTGAAGGTTTGTTGCTTGGCGCCATCCTAAGCTCTACTGATGCTGCGGCCGTATTTTCGATTTTCCAGTCACAGCGGCTAAAAATTAAAGAGCGGGTGGCGTCGACATTGGAGATCGAATCCGGTAGTAACGATCCGATGGCGGTTATTCTGACGCTGACGCTGGTTTCGCTGCTGGCTCAGGACAAGGCGCTGGATGCCTTTGTCCTGGTGACCTTTTTGCAGCAAGCCGTAGTCGGCGCTGCTATGGGTTATGGTGCGGGCAGGGTATTCGTATTCTTGTGCCGTAAGCTGCCGCTAAGCTTTGCATTCTTTCCACTGCTGGCAGTGGCCAGCAGTATTATGATTTACGCACTGACAAACTCCTTTGGTGGCAGCGGTTTTCTGGCGGTTTACCTGATGGGTTATATCGTGGGTAACGCGCGCTTACCTCAGATCATCCATATTCTGCGGATGCACGACGGTCTTGCCTGGATCAGCCAAATCAGTATGTTCTTAATGTTAGGTCTGCTGGTTTCACCCGGCAACCTGATGGATCATCTGTGGCATGCATTATTAATAGCGGGGGTGCTGATCTTTATCGCCAGGCCACTGGCTGTATTTATCTGTTTGATCCCGTTTAAATTCCCGATGCGCGATCAACTCTTTATCAGCTGGGTTGGCTTAAGAGGCGCGGTGCCTATTATTCTGGCGCTGTTTCCATGGCTGGCCGGTGTGCCAAATGAGCACCTATATTTTGACGTCGCCTTTGTGGTGGTTATTGTCTCGCTGGTGTTACAAGGCTGGAGTTTGATCCCGGTAGCCCGTTGGTTAAAACTGGAAGTTCCGGCAGAGCTTGAGCCTGACCAGGCCATGCCACTGGATGCGGTGCCATCAAAAGATGTGATGGAAGTACTGGCCTATAAAGTGACATCACGTTCACCGGTACTAACGATGCGCTGGCAACAACTCGGCGTACAGCTGCCGGTGCAGTATCTTGGGCTGATCCGGGATGGTGACTGGCTACAAGCCAGTGAAGATCCTGCTATCGCCGCCGGTGATACCATTATGGTGTTGTCGCATTTAAAACATGTGAAAAAGCTAAGCGAAATCCTCGCCAGTGATGCTGAAAAGAGCGTGTTGGATAACAGTAACTTCTTCGGTGATTTCTTACTCAATGGCGCAGTTAGCCTGAGTGATTTAGATGCGTTCTATACCATTAATATGGCAGAGTTAAATCGGGAGCAGACGCTGTCTGCCTATATTAGCGAACGTTTCCATCGCCGGGTGGTAATAGGTGATCAGGTGAAGCTGGATCAGTTACTTTTAACGGTACGTGAAATAAATGAGCAAGGCGATATTACTCAGGTTGGTATTAAACCGCTGCAAGATTGAGATTTGAGCTAAAGTGAAGACTACAGCGTATAGCTGCTTATGTGCTGTAACATAAAACATGATTGGATGTCGTAATGCCAACCACTGCGGCTCAACACTGCATGCTGTGCCAACGGCAAGTCGAATTAACCTTTCATCATCTTATTCCAAGAAAAATGCATCGCCGGGCGTTTTTTAAAAAGCATTATGACAAAGCTCAGCTTCAAGCCGGCATTATGCTTTGTATGCTGTGTCATAAGACTATCCATCGGTTTTACGACGAAATGACCCTGGCTAAAGAATACAACAGCCTGGCATTGCTGCTGACGAGCGATAAAGTCCAACAGCACATCGAATGGGCTAAAAAGCAACGCTAGGCGGTACCTAAATGGCACACAACCATCTATGGGTTTTGCTTAGACCATTGGCGCTCAAACTCGCGACGTTGGTCGGCTTTATCCTCTGCGCAGAATACAAAATCCTCTGGTGCAGTATCTCTGCTGCGGCAACGAGCGGGGATCTTGTAAAAAGCATCCCAGGCAGCACTTTTTTCAGGTGAGAAAACGTGGTTTCTAGCACTGAAGTTTGCCCTGGGTGAGCGTGTAACAGAAGACGTTGTAGCGGAATAGCTCGTAGTTTGCTCAGAGCGCACCGGTGTTTGTATTGAACTTAACCGACGTTCCTGGACTGGTTTCTTACAATGGGTTGATATGAGCATAAATAGCTCACGATCGCGTTTGTTCAAATAATTGCGTTCAGAAACACCATAACCACTGTTAAAACGCTTTCTAATGGTTTCACGCTCTGCATTGAGGGAATCACATCGGCGTTGGCTGTATTGGTCGTTGGCCAGTGCCGCAAGAGGAAAAATTAATAACGCTGCAGTAAGTATCCGCTTCATTCAACATCCTGTCATAGAGGGTTACATAATTTGTTACTCACCTTAAGCGAAAATGGTGCCGGAGAAAAGACTAATAGTTATTGCGGTTAGTCTGCTAAGGTGATTAAGCTTATGGGACGAGGTCAAGCGGCCAAAGGGTTGGTTAGACTGGCTATGTCTATTTTAAAAGCTTTCTTCGCCTAAGCTATAATAGCCCATAATGTATATTATGTTAAATGTATTAAATGCTGGAAATGTCTAAGCAACTGTATTTGATAGATTTAGTGTTATAATCCTAACTTCGGATTTATAGCGAGTTTTGAGAACAGCTTATATGCAGGTATTTTGGTACTTGGTCACTGCTCTGCTTTGGCCATTATTACTTTGGCAAGGCAAGCGCCTGCGCAAGCTGGCTGTGCGGTTACCGGAAGCCACTGGTGACAGAGCTGGCAGTATTGCTGCAAGCAATGCTGCACAACAATCTGTATTAAGAGTTTTGATTTGCGGTGACTCGGCGGCAGCTGGTGCCGGTATCGCTTCGCAGCAACAAGCGCTGGCAGGCTACCTTACCCGGGCGTTAGCAGTTACGAACACAGTAGAATGGCAATTAGTCGCGCAAAGCGGTCTCTGTTGTAACGGGCTGGTTAAGTTACTGCAAGATCTGCCAGAGCAACGCTTTGATCAGATCTATGTTTCGATTGGCGTGAATAATGTCACTGCTCTGACCGGAAATCGCCAGTACCTCGAGCAGTGTCGGGAATTACTCACATTGCTTAGCAACCGATTTCAGTCGCCACAGATTATTATCAGCGCTATACCTCCGATGCAGCAGTTTACCGCGCTACCCTGGCCGTTAAATCAGTGGCTTGGGTTGAAGGCCCGGTTGTTAAACAAGGTTTTAACGCAAGAGCTAGCCCAGTGGCCCAATGCAGTAATGGTTGATGCTAAGCTGCCGTTAAGCCCGGAGCTGCTGGCAGCAGACGGCTTTCATCCTTCGGCTAAAGGTGCGGCGCTTTGGGCGCAATTACTACTGGAAACCGCTGCTACAGACTGTGAGCAAACCTAAGATAAGTGTGATAACGATGAACGATAGCGATCTACCCTACTCGCAAGCCTGTGAAAATAATAAGTCTCCTATTCTGTCGGTATTAAATCAGGCTTTTGCCAATTGCCAGCAGGTACTGGAAATTGGCAGTGGTACTGGCCAGCATGCGGTTTACTTCGCCAGTCAGCTGGCTCACCTTAGCTGGCAAAGCAGCGATCAGCACTGCAATTTACCGGCACTGGCTGAACGGATCCGCCGTGCGGCTTTAGCCAATTTGCCGTTACCCCTGGCACTGGATATCAGCAATGACAGCGCGCCCGCGCAGCGATTTGATGGTATTTTTACTGCCAATACCTTACATATTATCAGTTGGCAACTGGTTAAGCGCCTGTTTAGGCGCTTAGATGAGTTTGCCGCACAAGAAGCAACGCTATGTATCTATGGGCCTTTTAACTATCAAGGCGAATTTACCAGCGCCAGTAACCAGGCTTTTGATGCCAGCTTAAAAAGTCGGGATCCGGCGATGGGTATTCGCCATTGCGAAGACATTCTGCAACTGGCTGCGGCACAAGGTTTTTTGCTACAGCAGGATATCGCGATGCCGGCGAATAACCGGCTACTCTGGTTTAAACGCTAGCCGCTGCTTCAATACCCATTTATTCAACCAGAGCTTTATTTAACCAGAGCTTTGTAGGGTAAAGCCGCCTCTGCAGCTTGAAGATAGTGCTGCAAATGCCGCTGCTCTTGTTTGAAATAGCCCTGGATCGCAGCTGATAACGGCGTATCAGCAAAACAGTAGGCACCATAGCGTAGTACCGGAGCAAAACCGCGTTTTAGCTTATGTTCACCTTGAGCACCGGCATCAAAAAACGCTAATCCCCGCTTGATGCAATACTCAATACCCTGATAGTAACAAAGCTCAAAATGCAGATAATCATTGTGTTCCAGTGCCCCCCAGTAACGGCCATAAAGCGCATCCTTACCCCGAAAACAGAGTGCAGCAGCAACAATCTGCTGCGGTTGTTGCGAGTCAAAAGCCGCAAATACTACGATCTGTGTCGCCATTGTTTTCGCCATTAGTTGAAAGCTTTGTGGCGTGATATAGCCGTGATGGCCGGAACGTTTGAGGTAAGTGGCCTGATAACAACGGATCAATTGTTGCCAGTGGTTATCGGTAAGCTGCTCACCGGTCAGAGTTTGCAAGCTAAGTCCGGTACAGGCGGCGCGCTCCTTGGCAATTTGTTTGCGTTTGCGCGAGTTCAGCCTAGCCAGAAAGTCGTTAAAATCTGTGTAACGCTGATTTTGCCAGAGAAATTGCACATCATATCTAAGCCATAGCCCCTGCTCTGCTAAGGACGTAGCTAGCTCAGCCTCTGGGTAGAGCCACTGCACACTATGTAGCTTACCTTGGTTTAGCTCAGCTTTTAGAAACTGACAAACCACGTGTAGCACCGCATATTGATCAGTGCCTTGCCGCATGCCAAGCCTTGGCCCGGTCACCGGCGTAAACGGCAGCGCCGCTATCCATTTTGGATAATACGGTAACTGCAATTGCTGATAGGCCTGCGCAATTTGCCAGTCAAACAGATACTCGCCATAAGAGTGAGTTTTTAAGTAGCCAGGTACTAAGGCAACCAACTGCTCGCCTTGCCAAACGGCAAGATGCTGGCTTTGCCAACCGCTATTACTATCAACACTTTTTCCGTTCGCCAGCGCATTAAGAAAAGCGTGATCGGTGAATGGAAAGCCTGATTGAAAGAGCGTAAGCCAGCAATTTTCAGAGATTTGACTTAAATCTGTTAACCACTCTGCGCGAAGCATCGTTAGTCCTTTAAAGGCAATAAAGCATCAGACAAGGACAGGTATCGCAACGAGAATAACAGTACATTATGACAGGGTTTGATCTCCGCTAAGGCCTGTTGTAACTCTGTTGATGATGCACTTCGTGCCGCGAACTCCCCGTCGTAGCTACCGTCACGGAAAGCTTCAACAATCAGACCGACATCACAATCTAAAGCTGCCAGCAGTTCTTGCCTATAGTCTGGCGAGACCAAGGCCGCGCCACTACCATCCTGCAGCCATAACTGTACCCCGGACATTTGTAACTGCCGTAGTGCTTTTCGAAACAATACTGGCGCAAGCTGGCCGTTTGCAAACACCGAGATCATTATTGGCTTTTTGGTGTGCTGTTGTAACGCCTGTAACTGGTGTTTTAAATGCAGTACGCTGGCTGCAGACGTTAAATCCAGGTCAAACAGCTCAAGTGGAATAAACCACCCCGCCACATTTGGCGGCAACTCTGGATAATTAACGGGTAAGATTTTAAGGTCAGCTGCAAAGTTGGCAAACTGGGACTCAACATAACTGCGCCGGCTATCGCGTGTCCAGTCGTGCTTAAACTGCTCTGGATCGGCGCTTAAGCCAAGCCAGACATCCAAAGCCTGTTCCCGGGCAGCATCCAGCAACAAGGTTACCGGCGATTCGGAGTCAAGGAAATGCTGCTCACCATACTGACTCCATTGCACAACAAGTTGCTTATATCCTGCTTGACGGACATTCGACATTAAAGACCGCCAATCTGCAACCGTCAGATGTCTGTCACGGTTCAGCGGCTGATAAAATACGCCTGTCGCTGCGCCTTCTACCAAACAGCTGAAAACTGCAGATACCAGGCATGCTGCGCCGGCAATGTTACGCCATCTAGCTGGTAACGCCATTCTAATGATACCTCTAAGCGTTGGTGTAACGCCTGCCCCAACCAACGACGCCAACTCAGGCCCAAACCAGCCGTTGTAAGATGACCATCATCGAAGGTCGCGTCATTTTTTAATTTGCGGTAGTCAAATTGCGCCAGCCAATACGCCTTAACGGCATCAGCTTGAGTATCCGGCAAGGCATAAACCACGCCTTGATCCCAACGCAGCACTAGCTGATTATTACCTGACTCCGGCCATAAAACAAAATCCGTATACAGTCGCCGCTCATACCAGGACCTTTGTTCTGGCCGCCAATCAGCCTGCCACGGTGCCTGGTTAAAAAGATCGGCACTCAGGCGCAACATAGAGCGCCAGTCGCCACCACTTAATGGTACTTTCTCCATCGCAGCGGCCAGCCAAATATTCTGTTTTTCAAAGGGTTTATAGCTTAGACCAAGCTGCAAGCCCTGTTGATCCGTTAATTCTGTTTCGCCGCCGCTACTCAGCATTAGATAACCACTAAAATTCTGATGTAAGGGATCAAGAAAATAGTCTGTCCGCAGCACTGAGCTATATTTTTGTGCTACACCAGTATTAAGTAGTTCCGGGCTACTAAAACCGTTTTCAACAAAACTCGCTCCGAGACTAAAACGCCAGGGGGAGTTAAGTTGTTGTGCGAGCCGCTGAATAGCAAGATGTTCAGTCTGGCGCACCGGGTCATCCGCCCACTGGGTAGCCAACAGTGCCTGCGGTGCGGCCTGAGCAGCATTTCCTGTCAGATAGTACAAGTACGCCAGCTGGGTTTGCATATTCGACTCAACCTGGTCGGTTGCGGTTGCTATCAGCTGTTCAAATAGTGCTATAGCTCTTAGCGGATCTGTTTCTGCTATTGCATACGCCAATTCTGCGCGTACTTGCCGCGCATATGGCTCTGCCTGTATGGCGAGTTCCCACGCCTGTATTGCATCCGCCATTCGCTGTTGCTGCTGATACGTTCTTGCCAAAGTACTCCATTTTTGCGCAGCCAACTCATCAGGTACCGGGAGCGTTTCAAGCGTTTTTACCGCGAGATCAAGCTGTTGGTTTTGACGTGCCAATTCGGCCAGCCGCAATCTTTGTTCGATAGGTAAGTTTGGATCATTAACTGAAGCCAGGGTTTCAAACGCAGCGGCAAAATCTCCCTGTGCTTCCTGCAAATAAGAAATCTGAATCAGGTATTCGCTATCTGCCTGTTGTTGATACAGATATTGCCAATATTGAATCGCATAAGCTGGATTACGCTGTGACTCGCATAGTGCCAAAGTTCGCCAACCGGCAACAGAAACCGGCTCAGGAGAGAGTAAACTGCGAGCTTGGTCACATTGCCCTACCAAGCGCCAAAGCTCCGCCCGTTGCGCCTGATACTGTGGCCAATTGCTTAATAAATTCAGTACCTCAGCTTTCGGACTTTGCGAAAGCAGATTCAGTAAACGCTCAGCCAGTTCCCGGTTATCCAGCCAGTCGTTATGCCATGGCAGGCTATTTACCAGTATATTCAACGCGGCATCCTGCCGTTCTGATTTTATATAAGCAACACTGAGGCGATTTAGCACCTCCGCTTTCGGAAATTGTTGGTAGAGCCGTTCCAGATATATAACCTGCTGCTCTGGTTCATTTAATTGGTCCAACAGATTCACAGCCAAGCCGTAATCATCGCTGTGCAGCGGTTGTTGGAATAAACGCTCAAGTACCGTTGAAACACGACCTGCCGTTAGCTCACGCGCACGTACTATGCGGTCGCGTTCCCGCTTCGCAGCAATGCTGCTGAGCCTGGCATTGACTAATTCTGGTGTTGTTGCCATTTTCTCAGCGTATACCAACCAGCGTTGCTGATCCGTTATCGGGTGACAACGGCGAAATTGTGCTGCGGCCAGTTTAGTTTCATTAAGCTGAAGTAACAGCTCTGTCTGATCCAAACAGTCAACCTCACCCAGAGCGCTGTAGTATTGCAATTGCGCAACATCTCTCAGATTCCATGCCGCTATTGTCAATTGACGGGCTTCAGATTGCGCAAGCTTATCAACTTGTTGTAACCCACTAGCCAATTCCAGAGCAATTTGCCAACCACCTTGAGCAAGTTGTAGTTGTAAAAGTTGTCTGTAACAGGCTGCTAACTCTGGTGCGGGTTGGCTGGCAAGCGCAAATTCTGTGGCCTTCTCAGTTTCTGCAAACGAGGCAAGAACCAGACAGTATTCGGAACGATAGTCGGGGATGTTGTGCTGCGCTAACAGTCGCAAATAATCAGCCTCGGCCTTCGGTAACTGCGACTGTGTTACCGCATATCTGGCCCGATATAACAATAAATCCAGCTCAGGTTCGGTTAGTAGCGCAAGCCAATCAGCAGCTAGCTCAGGCTTGTTGACTGAAATATAGTGTTGGGCAAAATGGGTCGCAATCTTCTGCTGCAAGCCAGCAGGGACAGCATCATAGAACTTTCGGACTTCTTCCTGATCCTGAACGCTGACTATTTCAAACAGGCGGTATACCCAAGACTCCCAAAACGCCTGTTGTTCCGTATCAGGTAACAGCGCAATGGTTGTCGCTGCCTCCGCCAAATAGGCTGATTTGAGCTGCAGCTCTGCTAATTTTCTAAGGAAAGGTAAATGATTAGGAACAATACCTAATGCATATTCCAGCTGTTTGCTGGCAGCACGAAAATCCTGTTGTTGCTCCAGACGATATGCCTTTTCTACATAGGGATAAACCCGATGTGTTTGAAAATTTGACAACGTATCAGCCCAATCTGGTGTCGCTGCTGCTAAGTTAAACGAAGTAAACAAACCAAACAGAAGGCAAGGAATTATACGCACGTTGCTGCCCTACTATCACTTGATTCAAAAAGTTGAGCAAAGAGCTCGGTTAAACTGGGTTGGTAAGCCTGTTGTAAGCTCAGAGTTTGTTGCAGAACCGCGTCACTGATCAGATTCTCACTCAGCAGATACTCTCCCAACCTTTGCTCACCGCTATAATCAAAATTGATCAGCACCTGGTTGACAACACTGGCTTCAAGCATTGACGCTTGCAACAGCGCCTCGCCAAACTGGATCCGGGTAGAAAAGTATTGATCGCGAAGTAAGTTTGCCTGCTCAGTCGTTAGCTTACCTTGCGCCAGATAATGGTTAAGCTCTGGCTCGGGGTTAGCATCTTTTTGGTATTTATACCAATAACGTAAAGCCAAGGTCACAGCGCCACCCTGACAGATAACATAACTAATATGTCGTTGCAGCTGCCTTTCCATAGCGCCAATGGCTACCGGAGACAAGCTACTTTCCCGCGCCAGCAACAGCGTTTTACCATCATCCTGTAATGGGATAACACTGTACTTTAAAGCAAGCTTTTCCGGAAACTGCGTAATAGGTTTTGCGTTTAGTGTAAAAGGATCTAATCGTTGATAAGAAACGCCAGCTTGCTCGGCCAATATTTCCCCTAGCTGGTCAGGAGTCAGGAAGCCTAACCTTACCATGACCTGACCAATCTTCTCACCGCGGCGTCGTTCTTGCAGTGCTAACTCAAGTTGTTGCTCTGTCAACAGTCCGGCTTTAAGCAACATGCCGCCAACAGTTAAGCCGAGTTGCCGATCACTGACGGTCGGGTAAATGTGCTGTGTTTTGTCCCAGGCTACCCGGCGCGGATCACCTTGTGCAATAACCTGGCGGATTGCCCGGATATTGGCGCAAAAGTTAATGATATTGCCCCAGAATTGACGCGGTACAGACATCAGCGCCTGACCAATACCGTAATAGCGGCGCACAAAAATGGCACGTTGTATGGTACGGTTCAAAAACAGTACCAAGTTGGCACTGAGTAACGCAACGATCAGGGGATCTCCGCTATAAAGGTCAATAAATCGATATGGCTCCTGAGCCAAGAATTGGTAACATGTCAGCGCAATTAGCTGGAAGAATACTAAGGTCGCTAAAAAGCTCACAAAATAACTGATCACCCCTTTACGATCGCGCCATAGAAAGTAGTTTAGTTTCCAGTTATCGCTCCATTTATGCGTTTTCATGCCCTGAAATACAATGCCAATAATCCACCGGCTTTTTTGTCTGATCGCTTTGGACAAGGTTTCCGGGAAATACTCTCTAACACAAACTACGTTACCTTCCAGCCTGTTACGACTGGCTGCTTTTTCGGCAAAACTGGCTAAGCCGTCATCCTGAACGGAGAAGCGGACAAAGATCTCAGACATCCCCCATTGCTTTAAGCGAAAGCCGATATCGTAATCTTCTGTCAGAGATTGTACGTCGAACGGTAAGCCGTCACCCTCCGCAGAAAGTTTAAGAATGGCGCGGCGGCTAAAGCAGGTGCCGACACCAGCACTGGGTACCTGACCAACCAGCGCCTCGCGAACAACAACATCTTTACCGTGCATCTCAGAAAACTCATCCAGATAGTGTCCGGACGTAAACGAAAACAATCCGGTAGCAAAAGGATACACCGGCAGTTGGATCAGATCCTTTCTGGGCAGCAAATAGTTAAAAAGACGCAATTCCATCGCTGAAATCACATCTTCAGCATCATGCATGACAAAACCGGCAAAACGAATATTGGCTTTGAGCTCGAACTCAAGGATTGACGCAATAACATTATTTAGGCAGTCGGCTTTACTGGTTGGTCCGGGGCGGGCGCAGACTACCTTATGGATATGTGGAAATCGCGCACAAACTGCATCAACATCTGCCTGCGTCTCTTCGTCATTCGGATAGGTGCCGACGAAAATCTGATAGTTTTCATAATCCAGCTCCGAGGCGGCAAATTCAGCCATTTTGCCAACAACGCCCACCTCTTGCCAGGCCGGAATCATAATGGCGATAGGTTGCTCTTTTGAAAGAAACAGCTTTTTCTCATCAAACGCCGGTTGCTTCCGATAAACGGTAACTTTGCGCCATATACGGCGAACCCAATACACCAAATCTATAAACAGGTCATCAAGTGCAAAGAATAGTAGTGCGAACAGTAGAATAACGGAGATAGTTTTCAGCAGATATAGGTAAATAGCTGCGATATCTACAAAAATCATCAAAACATCCTACATCTCGAACTTAATAAAAAAAGAGATCAACTACTTGCGGTAGTTGATCTCGTACGTAGTTTGGATAAATGAAACTAGCGCGTTACCCTACGCCGCCGCTTCAGCGCTAGTAAGGCTAACCCTGAAAACAACAGCCAAGAAGATGCTGTCGCGGGTACCGTGATGGTGGCGCCTGGCGTTGATAAAGCACCACGATCCCGAACAAGTAACGAGGCGACATTAATTAACGGATTTCCGATGACATCTTGCGCACTCCATAATGGCGAGTTTTCATCAGTAAAATATCCGCTTGCGCACAATAACGAATACGTCGCGCAGTTAACTGCTGAGTTATTCCAGGCAAAATCGGCCATCCAAACCGAATTAAACTGCTCCTGCACATAAGTACCAAACTGCCAGTAAGTGTAACCTTCAAAATCATAACCATTTTGTTCGGTAAAGGCAGGACCGGTGCCGTTTAGTAAGAAGAACAATGCTGAACCGGCTTTTTGTCCCTCAGACCAGCCATTAGCATAAGGATCTGAGTCAAACCAATGATGGATTAATTGAAGCTCTTGCAGCGTCGCCCAGCGCCACCCGTCAGTATTGGCCTGGATAAAACTATCAATATCAGATTTCTCTGCCTGAGTTGACGCTCCCAGCGTATCACTCCAGCTTAGGCGGGCAATATCCAGATTTGCATCGAGCAGTGACCAATACATTGCATTCTGGGTGTCATTCGTATAATTGGTCAAAGGAACAACACTACTTTTTACGGAAAACACACTTAAGGTCGAGAGTAATATCGTTAAACAGACTGCTTTTTTAATCATTTAAAAAATTCACCAGAGCAATGTAATAATAAAAAAGTATTACGCCATTCTAACATTAGGGTAAAAATTGGCAATCACTAGCCGGTAATTTTGTTTAACTTTTATCCTGCTTCTCTAAGAAGTCTCTAAACTCAATGGTATAAATGCGCAGCAACACCAGTGTCAGCGCAAAAATAATTGGGCCATAGATCACACCGATCAGCCCAAACAATTGGATCCCTCCGATTAATGACAGGAAAATCAATAAGGTGCTCATATTAGAACTGCCTTGCATCAGGATCGGCCGCAAGACATTATCAATAGAACCGACGACCACCACGCCCCAGCCGGCGAGAAACAAACCCCAACCCCAATCACCAGTAAGGATCAGATATAAACTGGCTGGTAGCCAGATCAGCGCCGTACCCACGGCCGGTATAAAAGAGGCAAAGGCCATCATGGTGCCCCAGAACAATCCCGGAAAGCCAACAATGGCCATAGCAATACCGCCGGCAATACCCTGCGCGATAGCAGTAAGCACCGAACCCAATACTGCGGAACGGGCGACCATCTTTGCTTCAGTTAGTAAGGCTTCTTCTTGAGAGCGTGAAAGCGGTAAGACCCAGTGCAGGGTATCAACAATTTTGGCGTGGTCGCGCAGTAAAAAGAACAGCACGAACAACATCAGAATAAAACTAAACACCAAACCGGTCAGATCACCTACTAATTTGGTGCTAAGATTCAGTAGCTCTTTACCAAAACCTGCGGCGAACTCGCTAATCCTTTCAATAATACTTCTGGCATCCAGGGTTTCACCGGGTAGCCACTCTGCCAGAAAAATCTGCAATTGCTGTAAATAAGGATGTTGTAATAGTTGCTCCGCACCACCCTGCCCAAGCCAGCTATAGCTTTGTTTGGTAAAAGTTAAACCCTGCTGCACTATGGCGCCAAATACCAGGGCCGCCGGCACCAGAATCACGACTACCAACAACAGCAGCGATACTGTCGCTGCCAAATTTGGTTTGCCAGGCAATTTGGTTTCAATCCATTCATGCACCGGAAAACACAGTAGCGATAACACAAAAGCCAATACGATAGCGCCAATATAAGGCGCTATTAGCAGGTAACTGCCATAGAGCGCCAGTAATAGCGCAACAATCAGGATATAGTGGCGTGATTCAATCTGAAATTTAGCCGGCATGCGTCTTCCCTTCACAATTTACTGACCTTTAGCTCGCTGCGTACCCAATCTTTATAGGTATCAGAAATTAAACAACATTACGCCTAAGCCTATACTATTTTGCCGATGATTGTAATCCAGTAAGGTCTCGGCGTAACCGGAAAATAGCTGTAAATGCAGCCGTAAACCATCGGGTTGTTGCTTATTGATTGGATAAGTCAAATCCAGCTGCCAAGAGCCCTTGGAAAAATCCTGCCAGTTCATTCTGCGCGTTAATGAAGCGGTGGCACTGCCCGGTAGCCAACTCAGTTGTAGCTCGGTACTGCCCAGGAAGTTTGTCAGATCCGGGTTATCGTCTTCCGACAATGATTCAGCAACCCGTTTATTAAACTTCAGCAAAAGTCCAACCTGCTCACGCTCGAACGCTGCCGCGGTATAAAAGCGGTTCCAGCTGCGCGATAACGGCTCGCTCTGACCGTTAGATTGGTGCACAAAACCAAATTGCAGCATCTGTAATCGCCAGCCAAAAGGCAAAGCGCCTAGGTACTCGGCCGTCGGAATTACATAAACCACCTCCGGCTGATAGTCGGTACTACGAAAAGGTGCCGAGTCTTCAGAGTTCCACAGCTGCCACATTGAGGTCTGGGTGTAGGCGAACCAGAGATCGGCATTGGGCAATAGCCAGTCTTCAAGAATTTTCGCCCGTAGTGATACCTGCAGCTTGGTTTCAATATCTTTATAGTTTTCCTGTAGCTCAGCACCGCTGCGGGTTGGACTTGCCGGTTGGCGGTTTACACCGCTACTGTAATGCACTGGCAAAATAAAGTTAGGTTGATAGGTACGCACCCGAAAGGTGCCGCGTTTATCCTGTTCGGTAAGTTCCCACAAGCTTTGTAGGATGGTAGCAACTGGAATTACCGGCGCAGCTGTGACTGGCTCGGCGTCCGTCGTATCGGGCTGTTCTGCTACAGTTTGGGCAACCGCCGTTACTGGCTGTCGCTCAGCCAGTAAACGCTGCTTTTGCATGGCTTTGACTATATCGTCATAACAACTGAGTCGCTGCTGATCGGCAAGGGCTAAACATTGTTCCAGACGTTGCTCCGCCTCAGCGCCCAGTGCCGGGTTAACAATACCCAAGGCGACGGCCAAAGCAATTAATCTCTGCATAAATTACTCCCTGTAGCGATCTCAAACTAACTTAGTGTACGGGATAAAAATGACAAATAGCTGAACTGAACTGTAAAAAATGTCTTAATGGCCTTGTAGTTTATCAATATCAGCCCGATTTACGACAACAGCAGATCACAGGAGCACAGGATGACAACCTCATATACCCCACCCGCAGTCTGGCAATGGCAGTCTGAAAACGGCGGCGCCTTTGCCAGTATCAACCGCCCGGTTTCCGGCGCTACTCACCAGCAGCCTTTACCCGTTGGCGAACATCCGCTGCAGCTATATTCACTGGCGACGCCCAATGGTATTAAAGTCACGATCTTACTGGAAGAGTTATTAGCTGCCGGTCATGCGGCTGAATATGATGCCTGGCTTATCAGTATCAAAGACGGTGCGCAATTTGGCAGTGGCTTTGTCGAACTGAATCCTAACTCGAAGATTCCGGCATTATTTGACCGTGACAGCGGCATCCGGGTATTTGAATCTGGCTCAATTTTGCTGTATCTGGCAGAAAAATTTCAGGCCTTTCTGCCCACTGATCCAGGCGCCCGAACTGAAGTGATGAACTGGTTATTCTGGCAAATGGGTAGCGCCCCCTTTGTTGGCGGCGGCTTTGGTCATTTTTACGCCTATGCGCCGGAAAAATACGAATACCCGATCAACCGCTATGCTATGGAAACCAAACGTCAGTTGGATGTGCTGGATAAGCAGCTGGCGCGCCAGCCCTTTGTTGCTGGCAACGAATATAGCATTGCCGATATGGCAATCTGGCCCTGGTATGGCGGCCTGGTATTGGGCCGGCTTTACAATGCGGCTGAATTTTTGGATGTCGGCAGCTACCAGCATGTGTTGCGCTGGGCACAACAACTGGATGCACGTCCGGCGGTAAAACGCGGCTATCTGGTAAACCGTAACTTTGGTGATACACCAGGTCTGGCTGAGCGCCACAGCACGGCTGATTTTGCGACCTTCGGTTTGTAAAGGTAGGCGCCGGTAGCGGCGCCTACTTTTTCGTTTATCCGGCCACCAATTGGCCTGCAGCCTTAACTTGCTGCCGCAGCTCCAGCTGCAAGCTTTCCGGTAACTTTAGCTGTCTGGCCAACTCGGTCAGATAGCTACGCTCCATAAAGCTTTCTTCATCGATCACCAGCAGGGTCGCCATATACATCTCGGCAGCCAGTTGTTCTGAGGTAGCTAATCTTGCCACCGCGGCCGGATCCAGTGGTTTTTTCAGTTCAGCATCAACAAATTGCCGGATCCCGGCATCCGTGGTCAGTCTGCTGATTTCCTGCTCAATCAGCTGTAGCTCACGCTCATCAATATGACCATCCGCTTTTGCAGCAGCAATCAAGCAGACCAGAATGGCACGGCAACCGCTTTCAGTATGCAGCTCGGCCGCTGTGCTGCTTGCTGGCTGATTTCCCTGTTGCTGCTGCCAGTTACCATAGGCCTTGTAAGCCAGTATACCAAGCGCGGCCAGGCCACCGTAGGTTAGCACCTTGCCACCGAGTTGCCGGCCCTTTTTACTTCCCAGCAAATACCCTAGTGCGCCGCCGGCTACCGCAGCACCGGCCCGACCTTTTAATAAGTCATTGATGCTACCACCGGTGCCCGGTGCACCAGTAAGCCCTGTACCATTACTCAGTAATTTGTTAAGAAAATCTTTATTTAGCATAGCCGGCTCCTTAGTTAAGATTTTGCTTAGAGCTTACGGCGGTAAATTAATTCCTTGGTCTGTTTTTTATATTGCCGGACAATTCGCCGCCACCCGATAGCCCTGTTGCTCGGCTTCAGATATGGTTTGGAAAATCACCCGGTTTGCTGGCGCCATACTTTGATAATTGGGGCAATCCGGCCGGTGATAGATTTTGGAGTTGCGGTTAGCATGGATTGGACCTGTCACTTTGCTGCTGCTTTCCACTTTGGCAACCTGCGTGTCGTTGCGGTTGTCCCAACCGGCAGCGGTTAAGCCAATGCCGCTGGTAGCAAAGCCTAGCTGCCAGCTTTTTTCACCGGTTACAAAAGGATTATTACGCTCGGTCTGCATAGCTGTGCGCTGGTGGATCTGCCGCTCTTTCTCTGAAACCGGATCCTGACTGTGCCAAGCCAGAAACATTTGCTGATCCTGGCGGCTTAATTTCAGGTTGTAGCGATCGGCCATATAAAACGCCACCCGCGCAATATCGCCGCGGATATCTGCCTTGGGCTGAACCTTACGCTGTTTGGTATCAATCCGGATATCACAGCGGCCAAACTGACCGCTGAATTCTTGCCCAACCATACCAAAGGGCAGATCGGCCCGCAGACCATTGATCTGTCCTACGGCATAGGTCAGGTTAAACAGATCAGCTTCAATCAGGTTAAATAACGGATCCTGTTGCTGGCAGTTCTTACGGCCGCCGTTTTGCCAGCATTTTAATTGCTTCCCCACCCAGGAGATCGGAATAATATGCTCCACTTCTGAACGAGCTGCTCTGGCCAGCGTTGCCTCACTGGGGGTACCCCGGGGCGCATAGACTTCGAAGCCACAGCTTTGATGATCAACCCGACCACCACTGCGTCCAACCCAACTGATCGCACAATCGCAATAAAAGGTACGTTCATGGCCCTGATAAATTTGCTTGAGGGTAACTTTGGCCTGTTCAAAATTGCCTGGATTGGCAAATACCGGACTGCTAATGCTAAGCAGCAGAATAACGAACAAAAAGTGTCTGATCACAACAACTACCGCGCCGGCCGTGGACGCTCTGATGACTGCAAGTCAAAACCGGCCTGTTCTGACTTTGATCCTGTTGCGAACCCAATTTGTCCGCCAACCCTGATCTTAACAGTAAACACCTTGCAGATTAAAGCTTGCGATCTGCTTAACCTGACGCCAGACCAAGGTCAGATTGTGCTTTTTTATTAAAACAGGTATAACTTGAATACGCTCAAATAATATTAGTCCGGGTCTGATGTCAAAGTTGTTGCAACCCTTGCTACTTCTACTGGCGATATGCTGTTTCAGTGCTGTTGCAGACATAGACTATGTGTTTAGCCCACCTACCGATAAGCTGACCGCCCGACAGTCTTCGGTTTATCACATCACTCAGGACCAGCATGGCTTTATGTGGCTGGCAACGGACAGCGACGGACTGTTACGGTTTGATGGCAGCGAAAGCGTTAATTGGCTAAGTGTCGCAGAAAGTGGTTTACGGCGGCAAAATGTCAATAAATTTGTATTAGAGAATAATGGCGCTATCTGGATGGCCAGTTGGGGTCATGGTTTAACCTATCTCGCTGCTGCAAACGATGTTCAGTACAATTTCCGGGCCGATAGCGGCGATCCTGACGCGCTGGCATCTGATCGGGTACAAACCTTATTTCTGGATAGCAAGCAACGTTTATGGATTGGTACTGTCGCGGGGGTTAACTATATTGATTTAGCTAACCCCAGGGAGATCAAGCGTTATGCGGCGTCGGAGCTCGAACATCCATTGCATAAGAACCGGATCTGGTGGATCACTGAATCGGCTGAAGGTCTGTGGTTTGCCACCGCTGACGGCATAGTGCTGCTTAATACAGAGCAGCAGGTAAAACGCTATCTGTTGCCGCAACCGGAAAAAAATATCCTTGAACGAGCGCGTGAAGTACGCGCTATTCAGCATTTTAGCTCGGGTATCTGGGCCAGTTCAGCCACGGGGGTTTATCAGTATCATTCCGGCTGTGACTGTTTTGCCCGTCTGGAAATGCCGGCGCAATTCGCCTCTCCCCGAGTAAATGTACTTTATCAGAGTCCGGATAATTATTTATGGGTCGGCAGCACCGAAGGATTATTTTTATATGATACCGAGGCTAAGCAGTGGATTAAAAATCGTCAGGGCTTTAATTATCTGCCGGATGTCGATGTCCGAACCCTCTATGAAAACGCCGACAGCCAACTCTGGGTAGGTAGCCGGGATCAGGGACTCTTTATCGGTAATCCGCAACAACGGGCTTTTCAACCCTTGAGTATTCAACTACCGAGCCCCCTGCAACAGGCGGCAAGTCGTTTAATTAGTGCCCTGTATCAGGACCAGCAACGTAATATCTGGATAGCCGCACACGGTGCCTTAATCTGGCTGGAGCATGCCAGCAACCAGTGGCATCAGGTTCTGTATCGCCAACAACATAATATTCGCAAAATTTATCAATTTGCTTCGCAGCCTGACGGCTCGCTCTGGCTGGCGACTGACAGTGGCTTATATCAAATGCAGGATGGCCGGCTTAGACCAGAACTGGCGCCTTTTGAGCTGGCCGGTATTCCTCCGGGCGCTATTACTGCCTTTCATATCTCTACTGACGGCGATTTCTATCTGGGGGTTTGGCAGCGGGGTCTACTTCGCTGGCAACCGCAAACGCAGCAGGCGACTATTAGCCTGACTAACCTGGCGACAAACAGCGGCGACCAGATTTATCAGATCGTCACTGATCAAAGCGGCAATTTATATGCAGCAACCCGTTACTCCGGATTGTATAAAAGACCTGTCGGGCAAAGCTGGCACCAGGTAGAAACCGGTGTCGCCAATCTGGTTGAAGGATTTAATTGTGTATTACCTGTCGCTGAGACCATAGTTTGGCTTTGCTCCGAATATGGGCTGTGGCGCCTTGATCTACAAAGCGGCAGCAGTTCACAATTTTTAACCGAGCAAGGACTGCCAAGTGTCTTTATTACCGGCGCCTTCCTCGATCAGCAACAACGGTTATGGGCTTTGACTAATCATGGTCCTGCCCGCTTTAATGAGCACAGCCAACGTTTTACCAGTTATAGTCTGAATGACGGTCTACCCGATCTGACGATGCAACGTAATGCCCATCTATTGTTACCCGACGGCAGCTTTTTGCTGGGTACCGCTATGGGGGTCGCCAATAGCAAATTTGATATAGAGGCCGAGTATATGCCTGTGCCCAGAGTCGCGCTGAGCCAGGTTGAAATCGATGGCAGAGATCAGACCCGGCATTATCCTGTTAATCAGACGCAAATTGCGTTACCGGCTAACTTTCGGGAATTGGTGATCGGTGTCTCAGTTCTGGACTACCGTGAACCAGACAAAAACACTATCCGATACCGTCTGCTAGGGTTGTCATCGAACTGGAGTAGCGCAACCCGTAACCGCGAATTACGTTATTTGGGCTTAGCTCCCGGCAATTACCTGTTAGAAGTGATTGGCCAGAATAGTCAGGGTATCCAATCCGCAGAGCCATTGCGGATCCAAATTCAGGTCGCTGCACCCTGGTGGTATTCACCTTACTTATGGATTGTCTCTGCTGTCGTTTTCCTGACTACCTTGTTATTAAGTGTCTATCTGCGAGAGCTTAATTTAAGAAGACGCAACGCACGTCTGGCCGGCCTGGTTAGTGCCAGAACGCAGGAGCTTGAATTGTTAGCACAACAACTGCAAAACAAAGCTGATCATGATGAGCTAACGGGGTTATTAAATCGCGCCGGTTTTACGGAACACTTTCAACGTTTACGTTTACAGTTACAACGCAGTCAGCAATCTCTTAGCCTGGTGTTAATTGATCTGGATTATTTCAAGAGCATTAATGACCAGTTTGGTCACGCCGCAGGTGATGCCGCCCTGCAGCATTTCGCTGCTAAGCTCAGTACAAGGGCAAGAGGCAGCGATCTGACTGGGCGCTGGGGAGGCGAAGAATTTATTCTGGCTCTGGCGGACTGTACAGCAAGTGATGCCAAAGTATTTTGTGAGGCCTTACTACGAGAGATGCAGCAGGAGCCCTGCTCATATCAGGGCGCCATATTAAAGCTGAGCGCAACTTTCGGCATAGCGCAGCTACCCGTCAGTTGCAGTTCGCTCGAACAGTGGGTAAAACTTGCCGACGACGCCCTCTATCAGGGCAAGCATCGTGGTCGCGCTCAGGCCGTTATCGCAAAGCCGACTCAGCTGCTCACCAATTGATGCGCGACCTAAAGCCCTTGCAAAAATAGTAACCGAAACGACGACAGCGAAAAAGCGGGCGATTCACCCGCTACATCGCTAGTTACTGACGCGGCGGTAATTTCGGTACTCCGGCCGCCAGAAATTATCTTCAATTTTTTGCTGCAGCGCGTTGTCGTCCATCTCCAGCGCCAGGCCCTGCTGCATCGCAATCTTAGCGACAGCAAAGGCTATCTTTTTACTTAACGCAGCAAGTTCGGTAAAAGGTGGTAACAAGCCCCCTTTTCCGGTGTTAGCCAGAGGCGAATTCGCTGCCAGGGTTTCACTGGCGGCACGCAACATCTCGTCTGAAATCAGTCTGGCATTAGCGGCTATGACGCCTAAACCGATACCCGGGAAAATATAGCTGTTGTTACACTGGGTAATCAGAAATTCACGGCCCTGATAATGAACAGGCTTAAAGGGGCTACCAGTCGCGACAATCACCTCGCCCTCTGTCCACTCAATAACCTGCTCTGGTGTCGCCTCTACCTGCCGTGACGGGTTACTTAATGGAAAGATAATCGGCAAGGCACAGCCCTTTTTCATCGCGCGGATAATCTGCTCGGTAAATAATCCGGCCTGGCCAGACACCCCAATTAACACGGTTGGCTGAGCACAATGCATTACATCTAACAGGCTTGGATAGTCACCGCTAAAGCTCCAGTTGGCAATATGCGTACTGCTTTGCACTAACGCTTGCTGGAAGTCACGTAAATCCGGCATGGTATCGGTAAGCAGTCCGAAGCGGTCAACCATATACACCTGACTGCGCGCCTGAGCTTCAGCCAAACCTTCAGCCACCATCTGACTGATAATCGCCTCGGCGATACCGCAGCCCGCAGAGCCTGCGCCAACAAAGACCACTTTTTGCTGATGTAATGGCACACTTTTGCTACGGCAAGCCGCAAGCAAGGTGCCCACCGTCACTGCAGCAGTGCCCTGAATATCATCATTAAAACAGCGCACGCTGTCACGATAGCGCTGCAGAATCGGCATCGCATTGGGCTGGGCAAAATCTTCAAACTGGATAATTGCCTCCGGCCAGCGCCGTTTTACCGCCTGAATAAAGAGGTCAATAAACTCATTATATTCCTCCTGCCCAACCCGCGGTTGCCGCAGGCCCATATACATAGGATCGTTAAGTAATTTTTCGTTGTTAGTGCCCACGTCCAGCATCACGGGTAAGGTATAGGCCGGGCTGATTCCGCCACAAGCGGTATAAAGCGACAACTTACCGATAGAAATGCCCATACCGCCTATGCCCTGATCACCCAGGCCGAGCACCCGCTCACCATCTGTTACCACTATGACTTTGACTTTGCTTTTTGTGGCATTACGCAGCACATCATCC
Organism: Alishewanella sp. BS5-314; assembly: GCF_025377695.1. Lineage (NCBI taxonomy): Bacteria > Pseudomonadati > Pseudomonadota > Gammaproteobacteria > Alteromonadales > Alteromonadaceae > Alishewanella > Alishewanella sp. BS5-314. Next base: position 803,619 of record NZ_JACEHJ010000002.1, on the reverse strand, counting down.
AGATTGTAGCGATCGTCATAGCTAATAAAGAGCCCACGGGCGCTGCGATAAATATCAGAAAACTGTTCACAGGCGTCGCCGACCGTCGGTGTATAGATAATAGGCAACATCTCTTCCAGATGTTGTTGCACCAACCGATAAAACAGGGTTTCGTTATTATCCTGAATGGCTCTGAGGTAAATATGCTTGTTAATCGCTTCTTCAAAGCTACGGTATTGCTGATAGCATCGGCTTACCTGCTCTTCAATGCTTTCATAACGTGGCGGCAGCAGGCCGGTCAGGTTAAAGGCGGCTCGCTCTTCCGCGGTAAAAGCACTACCTTTATTCAGTAATGGTGTTTCCAATAAAGCCGAGCCGGCATAGCCGGTATAAAGAGGCCGTTTTTTAGTTGAGACTAAAGACATGATTCATTCCGGGATTAACAAGATACCGCCGGTCACACCGGCGGTATAGGATTGATTAATAGATTAATAAATAGTACTGATCCGGGGGTTTAGCACAGATAAGATAAAAAGCCCTTCGGTATTGCAAAAGTCGACCGCCTTCAGCAAATCTGCCTGCTTAAGCTGTAGCAGCTCGAATAGAAACGGATCGACCAGGGTCTTAATGTTATATAATTCAGGATGTTGATTTGCAAGTGCCAGACGCACCGACAAATAGACAATTAGCTCTTCCTTTGAACGTGCTTCAAACTGGCTGTTATGTTGTAAAGCCAGAGGTTCAACAATGGCATCGGGTAACTGCCATAAATTCAGCAATTCAGCACCGCAGCTGGCATAAGTAAACCCCAGCACCCTTTGCTGCAACTGCCAGGGCTTAAGCTCAGTCGTATACTTTTCACAGCTGCTGGCCAGTTCAGGATCAACCTGAGCCACCACTAACTCCCCAATATTATGCAGCAAACCCGCCACATACACTCTGTCAGCCTGCTTTAATGCCAGATGGTTGGCCAGGTAGCGCGCAATCAGCGCCGCATTGACGCTTTGCTCCCAGAACCGGTCCAGATCAATGGCTGAAGTAGAGATTTGGCTACAGGCTGAGCTGATACCAATACTTAGGATCAGGTTATAAACCTGCGTTTTACCAAGTACCAGCAAGGCTTTGCTGACAGAGTCAACCTGGTAGGGCAAGCGGTACACTGCTGAGTTGGCAAGTTTCAGAAGCTTAGATGTCAGTACCGGATCCAGTAAAATCACCTCAGCGATATCATCCAGACTCGCCGTATCGGATTCCATCAACTCCCGCACCCGGAAATAACTGTCAGGTAAAGAAAATAGCTCTACTACATTCTGCGCATACTGTAACGCATTCATCTTAGCTTCTCCGGTTGTCACAACCTACTGACTGAGTAACGCAGCGTTTGATACAAACTGACCACACTGCGGCGAACACCTTTTTACTAAGTGTCGCTGTTGTGATGAATTTTACAAGGTTTTCCGGAAAAATCTTAGTAGTTTTTTCGCCAGCTGCACTGGACAGACCCCGGCCATAAAAAACGCAGCCACCAAGGACTGCGTTTTTCGGATCAAGCCAGCGACTGAATAGCGTCAGCCGTATACGTCAAATAAGCTGGCATTTAACCACAGGTGCGCAAAAATCGAGGCGATATAGCCCAAAGCAATTACCGGAGCCCATTTCAAATGACCGGCAAAGGTATACATGCCTCTGGCCTGGCCCATTAATGCCACCCCAGCGGCAGAGCCAACCGACAGCAGGCTACCGCCTACCCCGGCAGTAAGTGTAATCAGCAGCCACTGGCCATGTGACATCTCCGGTTGCATCGTCAGCACCGCAAACATCACCGGAATATTATCAATCACTGCAGAAATGACACCTAAGGCAACGTTGGCATTAGTTGGGCCCCATTGACTATAAAGCAGGTCGGACATCACGGCCAGATAGCCCAGAAAGCCCAGGCCGCCAACACACATCACTACACCGTAGAAAAACAGTAAGGTATCCCATTCGGCACGTTGAACCTTACTGAATACATCAAAAGGCACCACGCCACCTAAGCGCCGTAAACGTTCCATATCCCCCGCCCGCTCTGCCATAGCGCGTTTACGGGCCAGCGAACCCGGTAACGTCATACGCAGGAAATAACCAAAGAACTGCAAATAGCCCAGTCCCATCATCATACCCAGTACCGGTGGCAGATGCAGGAAGGTATGACAGGCGACAGCTGTGGCAATCGTAAATAAAAACAGGCAGACAATACGGATCGCGCCACGTTTTAACTCCACATCTTCTTCAATGGCATTAGGCTTACGTTTTTCAATAAAGAAACTCATAATCGCCGCCGGGATCAGGAAGTTGACCATTGACGGGATAAAGAGCACGAAAAACTCCTGAAATTTCACCATCCCCGCCTGCCAAACCATTAGCGTCGTAATATCGCCAAAGGGGCTAAAGGCACCACCGGCATTGGCTGCGACCACAATATTAATACAGCAGAGGTTAATAAAGCGTTTGTCTCCTTCGGCTACCTTCATTACCACAGCACACATCAGTAGAGCTGTTGTCAGGTTATCGGCCACCGGCGAGATAAAGAAGGATAAAAAGCCGGTGATCCAGAACAGGTTCTGATAGCTAAAGCCCTTGCGAATCATCCAGGCACGCAGCGCATCAAATAGCCGGCGCTCTTCCATGGCATTGATATAGGTCATCGCGACCAGCAGGAATAACATTAACTCGGCGAACTCGAGCAAGTTATGTCTGAAAGCATCCTCGGCTACATTCGGCATGCCATTTTGCACATAGACCCAACCAATCAGGATCCAAATCAGACCTGCTGCAACCAGCACCGGTTTCGATTTGCGCATATGCAACTTTTCTTCGCCCATCACCAGCGCATAAGCCAGCACGAAAATGGCGATACAAATAAAACCGATAGTTGAAGATGTCAGGGAGAGCTCACCAGCTGCCGCTGCCAGAGCGGCGGGGCTGGCCAGCAACAGCGCGGCACAGCAGGACAAAACACTTAACGTTCGCATGATTAAACCTGTTACTTTTTTGCACAAATTTAGTTGAGGGTAAGTTGCCCGTAGGCTGGGCGGCCGGATGGTAACACATCCGGGCGCTAAGAATGTCAGATGAATGGCAAAAATACCACGATAAAATGCAGAATTAGACCAAAGTGGTACAGAGTTGCTTAAAAAGAAAACAGGGAGCCAAGGCTCCCTGTTTTATCTGGGTATAATAACGTTAATATTGTGCTTAAGCGATTAGACTACGCAGCATCCAGGCATTTTTCTCATGCACAGTCATGCGCTGAGTTAATAGATCCAAGGTTACCTCATCTGAGGCACCATCGGCGACCGGCACTATAGAGCGAGCTGTTTTGGCAATGGCTTCCTGACCTTTTACCAGATCTTTAATCATCTCTTCTGCGGCTGGAATACCATCCGCTTCTTTCAGATTGGTCAGCTTGGCGTACTCTTTATAAGAGCCCGGTGCAAATTCGCCCAGCGCTCGGATACGCTCGGCGATTTCATCAACGGCCAACGCCAGTTCATTGTACTGGGTTTCGAACAGGGTGTGCAGCGTCTGAAACATCGGGCCAGTCACGTTCCAGTGATAATTATGGGTTTTCAGGTATAACGTATAGGTATCCGCCAACAATACAGACAAACCGTGGGCAATGGCTTTACGTTGCTCTTCATCAATACCGATATTAATCTTCATTCGACACTCCCGTTATTTGTTCAGGTATAAAAAGCAATAGCTAAAAAATAGCATAGCTACCTGAATTTCTGAATTAAGTTTTATTTACGTTTATTGATCTGGGGCCTGAAAATAAAAAAAACAACCCCTAAGTCTGGCTTAGGAGTTGTCTGGTAACGGGAAGTCAGCTATTGATGTTAGGCTTGTAAGGCCAGTTGTCGCGCCAGGTATTCGTCATAGCTGCCCACGAAGTCACGCACTTCCTGATCAGTGATTTCAATGATCCGGCTGGCCAGCGATGACACAAATTCGCGGTCATGGCTGACAAATAGTAAAGTGCCCTTGTAATTTTCCAATGCAAGGTTTAGTGATTCAATCGACTCCATATCCAGGTGATTGGTCGGTTCATCCATAATCAGAATATTTGGCCGCTGCAACATCAGCTTTCCAAATAACATCCGGCCCTGCTCACCACCAGACAGCACCTTAACAGACTTTTTAATCTCATCCTGAGAGAATAATAAGCGGCCTAAAATGCCACGGATCGCCTGCTCATCATCTGATGGCTGTTTCCACTGGCTCATCCAGTCAAATAAGGTCATATCTTCAGCAAAATCATGCGCATGATCCTGCGCATAGTAGCCAATATTCACGTTTTCTGACCATTTTACGGTGCCGCTTTCTGGTGTTAAATCGCCAACCAGGCATTTTAACAGTGTCGATTTACCAATACCGTTGGTACCGAGGATCGCCACTTTTTCACCCACCTCAACCGTCAGTTTCAGGTTTTTAAACAGCTTGTGTTCCGTAAAGCCTTTGGTTAGCCCTTCGACTTCTAATGCCAGACGATACAGGCCTTTTTGCTGCTCAAAGCGGATAAAGGGGTTAACCCGGCTGGACGCTTTTACCTCCTCTAGCTTAATCTTATCAATTTGTTTAGCGCGGCTGGTGGCCTGACGGGCCTTAGAGGCGTTAGCTGAGAAACGGCTAACAAAGGTCTGTAACTCGGCGATCTGCGCCTTCTTTTTGGCGTTATCGGCTAATAAACGCTCCCGCGCCTGTGTCGCCGCTGTCATATACTCATCGTAGTTACCCGGGTAAACCCGCAACTCACCAAAGTCCAGATCGGCCATATGGGTACAGACACTGTTTAAAAAGTGCCGGTCGTGCGAAATAATCACCATGGTCGAGTTACGCTCGGCCAATACGTTTTCCAGCCAGCGAATGGTATTGATGTCCAGGTTGTTGGTCGGTTCGTCCAGCAACATAATATCCGGATCAGCAAACAGCACCTGGGCCAATAGTACCCGCAGCTTAAAGCCCGGTGCGACAGCTGACATGGGGCCGTAATGCAGTTCAATCGGAATACCGACACCCAGTAACAGCTCGCCGGCACGTGATTCGGCGGAATAGCCATCCATCTCACCGAAGGCAACTTCTAAGTCTGCAACGCGCATGCCGTCTTCTTCTGACATCTCCGGATCCGCATAGATCCGATCCCGCTCGGCTTTCACCGCCCACAGTTCAGCGTGCCCCATAATAACGGTATCAATCACTGAGTACTGTTCGAAGGCGAACTGATCCTGATGCAGTTTGGCAACACGGTAATTCGGCTCAACAAAGACATTACCAGCAGTAGGCTCTAGCTCACCGCTCAGAATTTTCATAAAGGTTGACTTACCGCAGCCATTGGCGCCAATTAAGCCATAACGGTTACCGTCACCAAACTTAATGGAGATATTTTCAAACAGCGGCTTAGCGCCAAACTGCATGGTTACATTATTGGTAGAAATCACTGCGGGAACCTATTGTTGCTGCCGGAAAAAAGGGGCGTATCATACGCTGTTATGCGGAAAAACTCAAAGTTAGTGCGTTAACAAAACGCAACGGGCCAGAATAGGCCCGTTGCTGGTTAAACTGTATTAAGTTACAGCGCTTCAGCGACGGCCTTGGCGGTCAGCTCAGTGACCTTTGCCCAGTCTTTAGCGGCTACCGCGCTGTCAGGTACGATCCAGGAGCCGCCAACACAACTGACATTTGGCAGTGCCAGATACTCACGGAAGTTCTGCTCGTTAATGCCACCCGTTGGGCAAAACCGGATGTCAGCGAAAGGACCGTGAATCGATTTTAACGTTTTTACGCCACCGGCGGCTTCCGCCGGGAAGAATTTAAAATGGGTATAACCCAAACCTGTGCCTTCCATCAGCTCAGAGATACTGGCGATACCGGGGATCAGCGGAATGCTGGCCTCTTTGCCGGCTTGCAGTAATTCGCGTGTTAAGCCCGGACTGATCGCAAACTTGGCGCCGGCAGCTGCGACTTGTGCCAGTTGTTCCGGATTAGTCACGGTACCAGCGCCAACTACTGCATCTGGTACCTGCTCGGCTAAAAGCTTAATGGCTTCCAGCGCTACTGGCGTGCGCAATGTCACTTCTAATACTTTGATGCCACCCGCTAGTAAAGCTTTCGCCATTGGTACGGCGTCGGCTAAATCTTTAATCACAATAACCGGTACCACCGGGCCCATTGCAAACAACACTGACGGTTGTAACTGCCAATTCGTAAATGCCATAACTTAACCTGCCAATGTTTGTTTTAAATAGACGGCTGCGCCCAGTAAACCCGGCTGCTCAGCGGTGACGATAAAGGTTGGGATCTGTTGATTAAAGCCCGCGAACCGGCCTTTGGCTTCAAAGCGGGCGCGAAACTCGCTGCTACCGAGCAATGGCAGTAACTTGGGTACTATACCACCTGCAACATAGACGCCACCAAAGGTGCTCAAGGTCAATGCCAGATCTCCGGCAACGCTGCCGAGGCTGGCATAAAACTGCGCGACGGCGTCTTTTGCTAATGGCGACTGACCAGATAGCGCCTGTTGACCGATTTCTCCGGCACTAAGCATGGGTACACTTTGCTGTTGATACGCCGCTAACGCCTGATAAATGGCTTCCAAACCCGGGCCAGAGAGCAAACGCTCTGGCGACACATGCCCATACTGTGCTGCGAGTTGGCGCTGAATAAACCATTCCTGCTCAGTTTGCGCCGCCCAGTCGATATGGCCGCCCTCGCCTGGCAAAGGTAAAAACTTACCGTCGACCGGGAGCAAATGCGCGACGCCTAAACCGGTACCGGCACCTAACACCGCCATGGGTTTGCCGGCCTGCGCCTGACCACCGCCAATCTGGATTTTCTGATCCTCTGCCAGCGCGGGTAAACACATCGCCACCGCCGTAAAGTCATTCATCACCAGTAAGGTGTTTAGCTGCAGCTCGGCTTGCATCGCTTTGATCGAGAATTGCCAATGGAAATTGGTCATTTTCACGTTATCGCCGTTCACCGGACAGGCAATAGCAATGGCGACATCTTTAATCGCCGTTAAGCCCAGTTGCTGTTGATAATGTTGTAACGCCGCTGCCAGGGTTGGGAAATCAGCGCACGGATAAACCGCCACCTGATCCAGCGCCAGCGTATCCAGTGCCACCCGGCTAAAGCGGGCGTTGGTGCCGCCAATATCAGCGACGATCGCAAATTGGCGCTCAGCCATGCAGATGCTCCTCCGTGACAAATAAGCTGCAAGCGCCCTGCTCGGCGCCGGTTAACTGCAGACGCATAGCTCCAAACATCTCGCGCCCCATACCGTACAGGTTATGGCTCAGATCCGCTGTTGCCGGGGTACGGGCCGCAAATTCAGCAGCGTCAACCAGCACTTCCAGTTTGCCGGTTTCACCATCGACCAGCAGCAGATCACCGGTTTGAATCCGGGCAATATTGCCACCGTCCAGTGCCTCGGGTGTGACATGGATCGCCGCTGGGACCTTACCTGAAGCACCCGACATCCGGCCATCCGTAACCAGAGCCACTTTAAACCCTTTATCCTGTAACACACCAAGTGGTGGCGTTAACTTATGCAGCTCGGGCATACCGCAGGCTTTGGGGCCCTGAAACCGTACCACCACCACACAATCCTTATTCAGTTCACCGGCTTTAAAAGCGGCTTCCAATTCATGCTGGCTATGAAAAACCACAGCTGGCGCTTTAACCACTTCGGTGCCTGGTCGCAGTGCTGAGGTTTTCAATACCGCGCGGCCGATATTGCCGGATAACACCTGTAATCCACCGGTAGCTTTAAACGGCTTATCAACCGTGGTTAGTACGTCAGGGTCCTGAGATTGAAGCGGTGCATCTACCCAGCGTAATTCACCGTTTTCCAGCAACGGCTGTTGGGTGTAGCGACGTAAACCAAAACCGGCTACGGTCTGCACATCTTCATGTAACAGGCCAGCGTCTAATAGAGTCCGGATCAGGAAAGGCACACCACCGGCATGTTGAAAGTGGTTAATATCAGCCTGACCGTTCGGGTAAATTTTTGCCAGTAACGGTGTGGCGTGTGATAACTCAGCAAAATCGTCCCAATTAACAATAAAGCCAGCCGCGCGGGCCACAGCAATTAAATGCATGGTATGGTTAGTAGAACCACCGGTTGCCAATAAGCCCACTATGCCATTGACCACGACCTTGGCATCGACCAACTTACCAATTGGCAGGTAATCAGTACCCAGATCGGTCAGGCGGGTCACCTGGCGGGCGGCTGCGCGGGTAAGCTCATCACGCAGCGGCGTGTATGGGTTGATAAAAGATGAGCCAGGTAAATGTAGGCCCATCACCTCAACCACTAGCTGGTTAGAGTTGGCTGTACCATAGAAAGTACAGGTACCGGCAGCATGGTAAGATTTTGCTTCCGCTTCCAGCAGCTCCTCTTTACCGACCTTACCTTCGGCAAACAGCTGGCGAACCCGGGCTTTTTCTTTGTTCGGAATACCGGACGGCATGGGGCCGGCGGGCACAAACACAAAAGGCAAATGACCAAAACTCAGCGCCGCTAACAATAACCCTGGCACTATCTTGTCACAGATCCCGAGCATCAGGCCACCATCAAACATATTGTGGGATAAGCCAATAGCTGCTGCCATCGCGATATTGTCGCGGCTGATTAAACTCAGCTCCATCCCCGGCTGGCCCTGGGTCACGCCATCACACATGGCGGCGACACCACCGGCAAACTGTGCCACGCTACCCACTTCGGCCACCGCTTGTTTAATGATTTCCGGGTAGAACTGGTAAGGCTGATGCGCTGACAGCATATCGTTGTAGGACGAGATAATAGCGATATTGGCTTTGGTCAGACTACGCAGGTCGCTTTTCTCAGACGCATTACAGGCGGCAAAGCCATGCGCCAGGTTACCACAACTTAAGGCGCCACGATGTGGGCCCTTCCGGCGGGCTTCTTCCAGCCGCTCCAGGTAAATAGCCCGGCTTTTGCTGCTGCGCTCGATAATGCGGTCAGTGACGCGCTGAATAACTGGGTTCATTCTTTACCTCTAACTTGGCGAGTACAGCACTGCCATTGGCACCGCTGTTTGGTGTAAAAAGGCACGGATCGGCATCGCGAAAACGTCATTCGCGCCCTGCGCTTGCTCCAGCACCGCCAGCTTGCTACTGCCAACCAAATGTAAAAACAACTGCCGGCTTTGTAGTAAGCGCGCTTTACTCAGGGTAATACGCTGATAAGGTGCCGTGGTTGGGCTGGTGGCCAGCACCGCCGGGGCATCATCCGCCATCCCGGCTTTAAGTTCGGCACAACAGGGAAACAAGGATGCGGTATGACCATCTTCACCCATGCCCAGGATCACCGCATCAAAGGTCGGTAAACCGGCCAGCCGTGTACTAATTTCGCTTACCGCTGCGTATGCATCTGCCGCCGGGGCATACAAACTGATAAAACGCGCGGTCGCAGCATAGTTTTGCATTAAGGTACTGCGCACCAGCCGTTCATTACTGTGCTCGGCATCCGGTGGCAGGTAGCGGTCATCGGCCAGTAAAATGGTAACCTTATCCCAGGCCAGTGGTGTACTGGCCAGTTTGGCAAACAACGCCTGCGGTGTACGGCCGCCCGATACCACCAAATAGGCAGCACCACGTTCCGTAATGGCCTGTTCCAGAATCGTCACCAGTTGGCTGGCAAAGGCGGCATTTAAGGCATCAGTATTAGCAAACTGCTGTAATTGCATATTATTCATCCCAGTTGCGCTCATCGCGTGCCATCATTGAAATGGCCGCGACCGGACCCCAGCTGCCAGCCTGATAACTTTTTGGCGGTTCATTACTGGCTTTCCAGGCTTGCATTATGCCGTCGACCCACTTCCAGGCTTGTTCAACCTCATCACGGCGGACGAACAAATACTGATTGCCCAGCATCGCTTCCAGCAATAAACGCTCATAGGCATCGGCAATACGCTGTGATTCGAAAGTTTCATCAAAACTCAGGTCCAGCTTACTTTGCTGCAGGCGCATATGCTCGCCCAAACCCGGGATCTTATTCATCATCTGAATTTCGACCCCCTCATCCGGCTGCAAGCGAATAATCAGTTTATTAGCCGGTAAATCACGGTAAGTCTCGCGGAAAATATTGTGTGGTTGTGGCTTAAAGCAAATCACCACTTCACTGTGCTTTTTCGGCATCCGTTTACCGGTGCGCAGGTAAAACGGCACCCCGGCCCAGCGCCAGTTATCGATATCGACTTTAATCGCTACAAAGGTTTCGGTTTTACTATTGGGCCGTGCACCCTCTTCTTCCAGATAGCCCGGCACCGCCTGTCCGGCGACAAAGCCAGCACTGTACTGACCACGTACGGTTTTTTCCTGCACGTTAGACTGATCGATTTTGCGCAGTGCCTTTAACACTTTTAGCTTTTCATCACGGATACTGTCAGCGTCCAGCCGCGCCGGCGGCTCCATCGCAATCAGTGATAGCACTTGCAACAAATGGTTTTGTACCATATCGCGCATCTGGCCGGCGTCGTCATAATAGCTCCAGCGGCCCTCTACCCCGACCTCTTCGGCAACAGTGATCTGCACATGGTCAATGGCATTATGATCCCAGTTCGACGCAAAAATGGCATTCGCAAAGCGCAGCGCCAACAGGTTCAGTACAGTCTCTTTACCCAGGTAGTGGTCAATGCGGTAGATTTGCGATTCTTTAAAGTATTCAGCAACCTGATCGTTAATCACTTTTGATGATGCCAGATCATGGCCAATCGGTTTTTCCAGCACCACCCGTGATGGTTCAGCGGCTAAACCAGCAGCCGCCAGGCCCCGGCACAGATCCCCAAATAGTGAAGGTGGTGTCGCGAAATAGCTCACCGTAATACGTTTGCTGGGGTCGGTAACGGCAGTTAACTTTTGATAATCGTTAATATTGGTCATGTCCAGCTGCACATAATGCAGCTTGGCGGCTAGAGCCTGCCATACCGTCTCGTCCAGCGCTTCTTTTTTCAGAAAACGCACCAGGTTGGTTTTAACCAGCTCGATGTAGCCATTACGATCCAGGTCATCCCGTGCTACACCGATAATATGTGACTGCTCGCACAGCAAGCCGGCTTTTTCTAATTGGTATAAGGCAGGCAGTAACTTACGGCGGGCCAGATCGCCCTTGGTACCGAATAACACTAAATCACAAGCCTGGTTTGGAGTGGTTGTCATAACTCGCCTTTAAAGAAGATGTAATTTTACAACACTTAGCCCAGTCTAGCGGACTGAAATGCCGTTGTAAACGCCAAATAATGTAATTAAATTACAAAATAACTGGCCTGATGCCTGATTGGATTATTATAGTGTACCCTTGATCGCATTCCGGATAAATTGTGGTAAATTTAATACCGTTTTGTCAGCCCGATTGAAAGCAGACAGCTCAGCTAACAGGCCGTTGTAGCCAAAACGCCGATAAAAACGCACTATAGCATAGCCCTCGAACCCCGGGGACGGACAAGCGCAGGTAATCGCTAATGAATGTACTGGAAAAAATCGTAAGCAGTGTCAACAACTTTAGCAAATCAGAACGCAAAGTTGCCGATGTTATTCTGGCTAATCCCCAGACGACCATCCACAGCAGCATTGCTGCCCTGGCCAAGATGGCCGACGTAAGCGAACCCACTGTTAACCGTTTCTGTCGCCGCCTAGACACTAAGGGATTCCCGGATTTTAAACTGCACCTGGCGCAAAGCCTGGCGAACGGCACCCCCTATGTTAACCGTCATGTTGAAGAAGAAGATGGTCCTGAGGCTTACACCGCGAAGATCTTTGAATCGACAATGGCGGCGCTGGATACGGCACGGCAACGCGTCGATATCAGCGTCATTAATAAAGCGGTTGATGTGCTGACGCAGGCGAAAAAAATCTCCTTTTTTGGTTTAGGTGCCTCGGCCTCAGTGGCACACGATGCGCAAAACAAATTTTTCCGTTTTAATGTCCCGGTAGTCTGTTTTGACGATATCGTGATGCAGCGCATGTCGGCGATTAACAGCACCGAAGGTGATGTCGTAGTGTGTATCAGCCATACCGGCCGTACCAAGAACCTGTGTGAAATTGCCGCCATTGCCAAGGATAATGACGCCACCGTGATCGGCATTACTGCTTATGACAGTCCGCTGGCGCGGGAGTGTTCACTGGTGTTATCGCTGGATGTGCCGGAAGACACCGATCTCTATATGCCGATGGCGTCTCGGGTAGCGCAACTGGTACTGATTGATATTCTGGCCACCGGTTTTACCCTCAGACGCGGCAGTAAATTCCGCGAAAACCTGAAAAAGGTAAAAGATAGTCTGCGCGGTTCACGCTTTGATAAAAAGGATATGTCACTCTGATTTCCGGGGCTTAGGCCCCAATCACATTTAGCTTTGTAATTTTTATTCAGTTTTCAGCTATATTCTGTAATAAAATTACATTAGACTACAGGCACGCTTGATCAAGCGCCTAATCAGCAGGAGTTTCCGATGCCAAGAAGAACAAAGATTGTTGCCACCCTGGGGCCAGCAACCAATAGCCAAGCGACTATAGAGAAATTAATCCAAGCCGGCGCCACAGTGTTCCGGCTTAATTTTTCCCACGGCTCAGCCGAAGACCACAAAGCCCGGGCGCAGATGGTGCGCGCCGCCGCAGAAAAAGTCGGTGCCCATGTTGCAATTCTGGGTGATCTGCAAGGTCCGAAAATCCGGGTTTCAACCTTTAAAAACAATGCGGTGATGTTGGAAGAAGGTCAGGACTTTGTACTCGATGCCAGTCTGCCCAAAGGCGAAGGTGACGAGACCCAGGTGGGTATCGACTACAAAGAGCTGCCGCAGGATGTCAAAGCCGGCGATCTGTTATTACTTGACGACGGCCGTATTCAGTTGCAGGTTACTGCAGTTCAGGGCGAGCGCGTCACGACGTCCGTCGTCGTTGGTGGCAAGCTAAGTAATAATAAAGGTATTAACCGTCAGGGTGGCGGTTTAACTGCGCCAGCCCTCACCGATAAAGATAAGCGCGATATTATTACTGCTGCCGAAATTGATGTCGATTACCTGGCGGTGTCGTTTCCGCGCTGCGGCGACGACCTGCGTTATGCCCGTGAGCTGGCCGTAGCGGCAGGCTCTGAAGCGCGCATTATGGCTAAAGTCGAACGGGCCGAAGCCGTTGCGGATGACGCTACCCTGGATGATATTATTAAGGCCTCAGATGCCGTGATGGTAGCCCGGGGCGATCTGGGTGTTGAAATTGGTGATGCTGAACTGGTTGGCCAGCAAAAGCGCATTATCGCCCGCTCACGGCAGTTAAACCGCATCGTAATCACGGCAACCCAGATGATGGAAAGCATGATTGAAAGTCCGATGCCAACCCGTGCTGAAGTGATGGACGTTGCGAACGCAGTACTGGATGGCACCGACGGTGTGATGTTATCGGCCGAAACCGCTGCTGGTAAGTACCCGATCGAAACCGTCAAAGCCATGGTGCGCGTTTGTAACGGTGCGGAAAAACATCCGTCAGTGCAAAGCTCAAAACACCGGATGAACCTGACGTTCTCTGAGGTTAGCGAAACCATCGCCTTATCCGCGATGTATGCAGCAAACCATCTGGAAGGCATTAAGGCTATCATTACCCTGACCGAGTCAGGCTATACCGCTAAATTGATGTCGCGGATTACCTCACCACAACCGATTTATGCCCTATCCCGCCATACCCGCACTCTGAATAAAATGGCGATGTACCGCGGCGTTTATCCGGCATTCTTTGATAGTACTGAAGTCTCTGCGGCAGAGATGGCGGATAAAGCGATTGACGTGATCCGTGATAAAGCCGGGCTGAAAAGTGGTGATCTAGTGATTATGACTCACGGTGATGTAATGGAGACGGTAGGCGCATCCAATACCTGCAGAATTGTTACCGTAAAATAACGATCTCATTCTGAAGAAAATGGCCCTGATTAGGGCCATTTTTCGTTTACCCGCAGTGCACGTTACAACACATCACGCTGAAGCTTTCGAACCTTACGCGCCGCCCGGTATTGCACAAACTGCGGCGCCAATGCGGTTAGTGCCGAACCTACAACCACCAAACACGCGCCCAATAATGACCAGCCATTTAATTGCTGGGCACTGATCAGCTCTGGCCAGATCCAGGCAAGTACTTTTGCGCTGCCGATAGTCACCAGTGGTGTTATCGCCAGCACAGCACTGACTTTAGAGGCTTCCCAATGATGTAATGCCTCAGCAAAGGCGCCATAAGCCACCACAGTATTCAGACAACAAAACAGTAGTAAACTCCATTGCAATACACTGAACGTCACCAGCGGACTCAGATCCGACACCGGCAGAAAGGCCAGTGCTCCGGCAAAGTAAATCAGATACATTATCTGCTTCGAACTGTAGGTTACCAGTAGCTGCTTTTGCGCCAGCGCATAGGCCGCCCAGGTAACGGCAGCTGCGATCACCAATAATACGCCGAGCGTTTCAGAGCTGGCCTGAGCAATCAACGTCAGCAGACGCTCGTTAAAAAACATTAGTAAACCAGTAACCAAGGTCCAGGCACCAATTTTCTGCCACAGCAATAAGCGTTCTTTAAAAATCCAGATCCCACCTAACATCATTAAGAATGGCGCCAGCTGGATCACGGTTTGCGCCGTTTCCGCGCTTAATCTATCCAAACCGGTTAAATACAAAATATAGTTAAGCAGCAAACCGACAATCGAAATCGCCAGCAACACGGCCAATTTGGGGCGTTTTAACAGAACGAGCGTCGGCAGCTTACCCCTAAAGCCCAACCAGACGCCAACGATGACGGCGGCAGCGAGAAAGCGAATCGCAGTGATGGTATTAGCAGTCACCACCTCAAGTAGAATTTTTAAGGCAATGGGTAACACGCCCCACAGCACAGCAGTGGTAAGCGCAAGCAAAAAGCCTAACAGCGTTTTTCCGGTAATTTGATGCATCAGCGGGATCCTAAAAGCGACTGCACGGACGGCAGTGTTGCTATTGTCGCGCAAACGAACGTACCTGTCCTGTGCTTTTCGTATTCTTGCGACAAATCAAGGTAATCTGCCGACTAACGCTTATACTGATCTCAATTCATCATTAAGGAGCATACAAATGAATAGGATCAAACGTTTGGCGGTACTGACTTCAGGTGGCGATGCGCCAGGCATGAACGCCGCCATCCGCGCGATTCAACTGACGGCTGCCGCCTGCAATATTGAAGTGATTGGCTTTAAACATGGCTATAACGGTTTGTTCGAGCAGGAATATAAGACGCTGCTTGGCCATCATGTACAAAATATAATTCAGCGCGGCGGCACCATTTTGAAAAGTGCCCGCTGCCCTGCACTGCAAACACCGGATGGCCCGGCACAGGCGGCTGCGACCTTGCATCAATTGGATATTGATGCGCTGATAGTGATTGGTGGTGATGGCAGCTTTCGCGGTGCGCTGGAAATTGCCAAACACTATCAGGGGCAAATTATTGGCGTACCCGGTACCATCGATAACGATGTTGATGGTACCGACAACACCATTGGTTATGCCACCGCTATTGATACGGCGCTGGATGCCATTGATAAAATTCGTGACACCGCCGATGCTTTTGAACGGATTTTTTTGGTTGAGCTAATGGGACGCCATAGTGGCTATATTACGCTGTCAGCCGGGATTGCCGCTGGCGCTGAACAGATTATCTGTCCGGAGTTTGGCAGCCTGAGTCCGGATGATCTGCGTTCAGTGATCACGCCTATTCAACACGCACAACTGCTACTGGGTAAAAGTAGTTATATTATTGTCGTTGCCGAAAATAGCTATCCGGGCGGTACCACCGCCCTGGCTGAAGCCCTCAGTCGCGCCATTGGCATTGAATGTCGCGCCTGTATCTTAGGTCATATTCAGCGTGGTGGCAGCCCGGTAGGTGCCGATCGGATCCTAGGCACAAAACTGGGTGCCTTTGCCGTTGAGCAACTGTTACAAGGGGCACATTTGCAAATGGCTGGCGAAATTAATGGTGAAGCGGTGCTGTATCCGCTTTCGAAAACCGGCGAACGCCAGAAAGCTATCGATCCTTTCCTGGTTCGCTGGCAGCAACAAGTTGGCAGTTACTGATAGTAAAAAGGTGCACTCTGCTGCACCTTTTTATTGCGATTAAAAACGAAAGTAGCCGGCTTTAATGACTAAACACCTGCTTTACGCGATCTTTATAACTGCGGCTGACCTTGACTGCCTGGCCATTGGTCAGCACCAGTTGATGCTCCCCATTAGTCAGCATCTGCAGCTTGGCGATGGTATTGACGTTGACAATCGCAGAGCGATGTACCCGCACAAATAACCGCGGATCCAGCTCACTTTCCAGCTCTTTCATGGTGCGACGCAAAATATGGGTTTGACCATCCCGGGTATGGATACACATATAGTCACCGGCGGCATCAACCCAATCAATATCCTGTACCTGTACCCGCGTAATTTCACCGCTGTCTTTAATGCTAATAGCTTCCGGGTAACGGTCATTCACCACTGGCTCGGCTTTATCCAGACGTTCCAGTATATGGTCTGGCTGGTCGCCGGTCAGGCGTGCTACCGCAGCCGCCAGCTGATCGGTACGCTTTTGACTATCAGCAGCATTATGGAAGGTTAATACTTTTTCTACCGCAGCTTTAAGGCGCTCCGGCTCTACCGGTTTTAAGACATAATCAACAGCCTGTACCTCAAAAGCATTAAACGCATAGTGGTCATAGGCCGTAACAAACACAATATAAGGCAGCCGCGTATTTTGCTGCTGCAAGGCTTTTAAAACCGCAAAACCATCCATGCCGGGCATTTCGACATCTAAAAACACCAAATCCGGTGCCGCCGTGCTGATAGCAGCGATGGCATCCGGGCCATTAGCACATTCGGCAACTACCTGCAGCTCAGGAAAAGCCGCCAGGCGCACTAACATACCTTTGCGGGCCAGAGGTTCATCGTCTACTACTATGACTTTAAGCATTGTCCGTTTCCGTTTGTTCTAGTTGTAATGGAATTCTGATATTCACTTTTACGCCACGTGGCTGATTTTGGGTTAGTACCAGCGCAAAATCATTGTCATACAGCGCGGCCAGTCGCTCACGGGTGTTCACCAGCCCGACACCGCTGCCATTATCCGCCGTTTTATCGGCCACAACAATGTCTGGTAACCCCGGGCCATTGTCTGCGACTTCTAACAGCAGGTCGTGACCGAATTTGCGGGCGGTGATCACAATCTCGCCGCCATTAACCTCGCGCGCCACCGCATATTTGATCGCGTTTTCAATCAGCGGCTGCAAGATCAAACTGGGCACCAGCGCTTTCTCAGTACCGGGCTCAATATCAATACCGATCGACAGGCGCTCAGAAAAACGCACTTTCTCTATTTCCAGATACAGCCTGGCAGCGTAGATTTCCTGCTCCAGCGGTACCTTGTTAATGGGATCTTTGTATAAAGAATAGCGTAAAAAATCACTTAACCGACTGACCATTTTATTGGCAGTGTCGTTATCGTTGATCAGCACCAGGGTAGAAATGGCATTTAGTGTATTAAACAAAAAGTGCGGATTGAGCTGATAACGCAGCATTTTTAGCTGCGCTTCATGCGCTTTATTCATCGCAGTCAGCGATTTTTGTTTTTCTGCCTGCAGAGTCTGGTAATACTTGATGCCAAAATACAGACCGCTCCAGCTTAACATTACATAAAACGCCGCCGGCGTATCTTTGATATATAACAGCCAGTCACTGGGCCGGTAACCGTGGCGGTAAATTTCCCAATAGTTAAAATTGCGGATCACTGTCCAGAACATGGCAATCAGTAAGGCGACCACCAACACGGTCAGGATCATCTTCCATGGGTGCCAGGCCCAGATTGAACGATACAGATAGCGCAGCGGTATCGTCAGCAGCCAACCAACATAGGCATCTAAACTGATGACAATCAGATAAGCATCGCGGGTATCCAGCACCAGTGAGCTCAGGTAATTTACAATCGCGAAACCCAACCAGCCCAGGGTGTGTAGGATCCAAAACTGGCGGTTGCGGTCTTCAAACAGCTTATTCAAATTCGATGCCGGAAATTACAGAATAATACGATTATTATACGGTGACTTAGCCACAATGCCGCTACCACCTGCCGTGTTTCGACAGACATTAATCGCAAGCAGGCGGTCGCTTACGATTAACATCTGCTAAGCAGTCTAATAGCGAATGCGTAAGCGTTTTAAAATAAAGCCCAGTAACCAGGCCGGGCCAATCAATAAAAACGCCAGGTCCTGAAAAAACGATGGCTTTTTGCCCTCAATCTTATGGCCGATAAACTGCAGGATCCACATCAGCACAAACACCAGCAGCGATAATTGCCAGATCTCCAGCACACTCTGCTGCTCCAGCGCTCGCAATAAGGTCACCGCTGCTGCAGTAAAGATGGTCATGCCAAGACCAATACTAAAAGACAACAAAAAGTAAAACAGCAGTGCGGGCAGAATCAGCAGTAATGCCCAGTTGATGCCCTGCTCGGCAAAACCAGCAAAGGGCATCGGAATTTGCCACAGCAGCCCCAGCACCGTGATGTAAATAATGGGCACCGCAAACCAGTGGATCAGTTTATTGACGGGATTTTGATGGCTGACAGCGTATTCGCTAAACCATTGCTCGGCTGTTTTCATGACGACCTCTTTTAACGGGGCTTATTTTGAACGAACATAACAAGGTCGGGCCAGTAACACAAGTAGCCCGACACTGCCAGCGGCAAACTAGCCCAGTACTGGTGTCGGTTTACGCTCGTCATCCAGCGCCACAAAGGTAAAACTACCGGAAATGGCTTTATGCTGATTATCGTCGTACATATGCTCAACAAAGATATCGACCTGAACCTTGATACTGGTGCGGCCTACATGCGCCACCCGAGCTACCAACTCCAGAATAGTCCCGGCCGGGATCGATTCTTTAAAGTCGACCCGATCTGAACATACCGTTACTAATGGCTTGCGACAGAAGCGCGTGGCGGCGATAAAGGCGGCTTCATCCATCCAGGCTAAGGCTTCGCCACCAAACAAGGTGTTATGGTGGTTGGTGCGGCCCGGGAACACCGTTTTAGTAACACGCGTAACCGCGTACTCGATTCTTTTTTGGATAAGCGCTTCATTTGCCATAACAAAACCTAATGGTAATATAAAGCTGCTATTATACGTGAAGCGATGATGGCGTGTGGCAATGTCGCTACCGTTTTTGCTGCTTTAAACAGCAGTCGCAGCTGTTAAAGTCAGTGCCTGAACTATGCGCTTAAAACACGTACCTAAAACAGGTAGTCAAAAAGCAAATCAGGTTGCAACAATTTCAACAGGGGAAATATGGACCGCGTTCACTATCGAATCGAACTTAGCGATATCAGCGCACATCAGCTGAGTATCCAGCTGACCTTTATGCCAAGCAGCACCTCGCATGAACTGAGTTTGCCCGCCTGGATCCCCGGCAGCTATATGATCCGCAATTTTGCCCGCCACATTATGCAGATCAGTGCCAGTGATGCCGACGGCGCCTTGGATTTAACACAGTTGGATAAGCAGCGCTGGCAGCTTAGCTGTCGTAATCAGGCGGTTACCGTCAGCTATCTGATCTACGCCAATGATATGTCGGTGCGTGCTGCTTACCTCGACGATGAAGTTGCTATTCTGAATCCTGCTTGTTTATGTCTGGCCGTTAGCGATCAGACTAGCTTGCCACAGCAGCTGGAGCTGATCCGCCCGGGGTTTCGCGTAACCGAAAACTGGCGCGTCGCGACCGCGTTACCACGCTGCAGCGGTACTGCCATGCTGGATTTTGGTCTGTATCAGGCAGCGAACTACTGCCAGCTGATTGATAGCCCACTGCTGCTGGGGCACTTTACGTTGCAACAATTTGCCGTTGACGGTGTACCACACTATCTGGTGGTCAGCGGTCAAAA
Source organism: Alishewanella sp. BS5-314 (assembly GCF_025377695.1). Lineage (NCBI taxonomy): Bacteria > Pseudomonadati > Pseudomonadota > Gammaproteobacteria > Alteromonadales > Alteromonadaceae > Alishewanella > Alishewanella sp. BS5-314. Next base: position 783,663 of record NZ_JACEHJ010000002.1, on the reverse strand, counting down.
TCATTACGACAGCGCACGTTTACTGGCAGACACCGAGCAACTCTGTCTGGCGCAGCGCGCAGTATTTGGCGGTTTACCGGACGATCTCAGTCATTACTGGTTTTTACTCTGGATCACCGAAAACGGCTACGGCGGCCTGGAACATCAGGACAGCACCTTACTGCTATGCAGTCGCCATGACCTGCCAGCGCCGCAACTTAAAGCGCCGGATGAAGCCTATCAAACCCTGCTGGGATTAATCAGCCATGAGTACTTTCATACCTGGTGGGTAAAACGGTTAAAGCCGGCACCTTTTCATGCTTATCAGTTAGCGCAGGAACAATACACACCGCAGTTGTGGCTGTATGAAGGCTTTACCTCGTATTTTGATGATCTTGCGCTGGTTAAAAGTGGCCGGATCAGCCAAAGCGCTTATCTGACCGCGCTGGAGCAGCTGGTTACGCGGGTTACGCGAAACCCATCCGATAGCCGGCAAAGCTTAGCCGACAGCAGTTTTAACGCCTGGACCAAGTATTATCTGCAGGATGAAAATGCCCCTAACAGTATCGTCAGCTATTATGCTAAGGGGGCCCTGGTGGCGCTGGCCGTTGAGGCCGAGCTACAAGCAGCCGGCACAAACCTCAGTGCCTTTTGCCGAGATTTCTATCAGCAATATCTGGCAACCGGCACCGCCGATCAGAGTTTCTGTCAGGCATTAGCTGCACAGGGTTTCACTGCACTGGCCAATCAGGTTACAGAATGGGTTAACCGCGCCCAGCCATTACCGCTGGCTGAGAGCTTTGCCAAGCTCGGCCTGACGCTAAGCTGGCGTAGCCCACAGCATTTTGACGATACCCATGGCAATAATGAACAAGCGGCAACGGCCAGCCTGGGGTGTAGCCTGAAAGCACAAAATGGCGGCTTAACGGTACAACAGCTCTATCTGGACTCTGCAGCCCATCAGGCCGGTTTGATGGCCGGCGACCAGTTGCTGGCACTGGCTGGCTATAAGGTGACGGAAAAAAGCCTGCTGCAACTGTTAAAGCGGCTGCCTTATGGTTCAGTACAGCCGTTAACGATTTTCCGTAAAGATCGCCTGCTCACCTTATCCTTAACGCTACAGGCGGCGAAGGCGCAGGTCGCGATGCTCAGCGTCGCAGATCAGAACAAGGTTACGTCCTGGTTAACTAGTTAAGCGGGATCCGCTTTGGTGCGGCTGGCGCAAACTCAGGCAATAATAACTGCGGATCCAGTCGCTCCTGGAACCAGTTTATCCGCCAATCCAGATGCGGCCCGGTTACCCGACCGGTGGCACCCACTTCGGCAATTTGCATACCGGCCGTTACCGTATCGCCGACCGCGACATTAAAACGGTGCAAATGCATAAAGGTTGAGGTTACCCCCATGCCATGATCCACGATCAGGGTTAAACCGGAAAAATACAGATCTTCAGCCAGCAGTATCTTGCCATCCCAGGGAGCCAGTACCGGCGCCCCGACGGGTGCCGCGATGTCCAGGCCAAAATGAGGATTACGCGGCTGACCATTAAAAATGCGCTGGCTGCCATAGACGCCGCTGATCCGCCCTGCCGCGGGTTTTAACGGTGTGTCCAGGAATAGCGTTTTCGCGCTAAAGGTTTGCCTTACTTCCCTGACCCGCCGATTATCGCGGGCGATGCGGGCTGTAACCTCTTTTGGCGGTTCAACATATTTTTGTTCGACGCCACTAATGCGTTGAATATCATACTGACGGCCACTAAAGGTCAGCGGGATCTGCTGCCGCTTCCCCTGATGTTCTACCGTTAACTGATGCTTAAATGCGGCATCGCGACCAATGCCAAACACAAAATGCCCCTGTTCACTGACTGCCAGGGGCTGGTCGTTAAACCAAACCTTAGCACCTGACGGCACAGTGGCGCGGATCAGGCTACCCTGGGTTAACTGCCCGTCTAAAACCAGTTCTTTGGCACTGCTACTTGCCAGTGCAGCCCAATTAAGGGCGCACAGCAATAGCGCCTTTGCCCACACCTTCATAAGCTACCACCTTATACGAATGAGTACTGTGCTGCGCCTTTAACGTATCAGCAATAAAGTCGGCCAGACATTCGACCGTGGTATCGCAGGGCACAATTTCACAATGGCTTTGCGGGATACAGAGTTCAAACCAGCCCTGCGACGCCTGATAGCGGAAACTGTAGTCCTGCGCGCCGGGGGTAAGATGTACCAGCTGCTCTGCCGCGACCAGATCGCTCTCGGTACCCAGGTAAATATCCTGCCAGCGCTCCGCCCACCCTTTATTGAGTTTCGGCGCCAGCATATTGTTTTCATAAATCTGAATAGTTGAGCGGTGACCATGGGCAATACGCTGACAGTTACCATCATGCTTTTTCAGGCCATGACTGTAGTGATAATAAAAACCACTGATATTTTCCGGGCGCAGTGTCAGTGTTAGCTGCTCAACATTGGCTGGTAATAACGGCTTAATTTTTTGCTGTAAAAATGCCGTTACCGTCGCTTCATTGATTTCAGTACCAGGGATCACGGCAAAGGCCTGCTCTGGACAGGCTAACTGCAGCAAACCGCGCTCACTCTGATAGCGCAGCAACGTCAGCTCGCCGGTGGTATTCAGCTGCAGTGCCGGGCACTCTGCCGCCACCGCTAATTTATGGTCAACCAGGCTATCGATCGCCTGCTTAATCACCTTTTTCACCTTGCCAAAATCAAACACCATAGCGGTATCGTCCAGCGCGCCTTGCAATTCGACATCGACGATATAACTCTCACCCAGCATGCCGCGCTGGCGGTGCAGATAAGAGAAGTCGATAACGGTAAGATCGCGGACAAATAAAATCATGCTGAATTCCTGGCTTGGCTAGTCACTGATCCGCGCTAGGGCGCGATCATAATACGGCGGCCATTATAGCGCGAAGCAGCAGCAGCGTGCAGCTATTAACGTTTATGCTCATTTAGCCAGCTATTCAAAATGCCAATTTGCCCCAGCTTATGCGCGGCGTACATTAAGCGAATCGCATTGCTGAGCAAGGTACTGTCGTTCCACTGGGTTTTTTCAGCAATTTCCTGATAACACTGCAGTGCCTCCGGTGTTAAATAACCGCGCAGCTCTTTTTTACCACAACCCTTTTGCCGCTCCCGATAACGCCGCTGTTTTTCGGCATTGCTTAGCGCCCTGGCCTTTTCATCACTCATTACACCCTCAACTTATCCACAGCACTCCGGTACCGGTGCGACCTCATACCAGATAGGGATGTCAGTTTAACTATACGAAAATTCGTTGCCAACTTAGCCAGTTATCTGCGATAAAAATAGCAAAGTTGTACAAATCGGACTTGTCTGGCGTACAGCTGTTCGCTAAGCTGACGCAGCATTTTTATTGGACTAAACATACATGACTAAGAATAGCTTTACAAAAGAAGATTTAATCGCCTGTGCCAATGGTGAACTCTTTGGCCCGGGCAACAGCCAACTGCCGTCAGACAATATGCTGATGATGGATCGGATTGTCCATATTTCTGAAGAAGGCGGTTTATATGGCAAGGGTCAGATTATCGCTGAACTGGATATCAATCCGGACCTTTGGTTCTTTGCCTGCCATTTTAAAGGCGACCCGGTTATGCCTGGTTGCTTAGGCTTAGATGCAATGTGGCAGCTGGTGGGCTTCTTCTTAGGCTGGTCTGGCGGTCCGGGCAAAGGCCGCGCTTTGGGTGTCGGTGAAGTAAAGTTCACCGGTCAAATTCTGCCAACTGCGAAAAAAGTGACCTATACCATCAATATGAAGCGGGTGATTAAGCGTAAACTCTTTATGGGTATTGCTGATGGTGTAGTCAGTGTGGATGGACGCGAGATCTATGCCGCGACCGATCTGAAAGTCGGTTTATTCCAGGATACCTCAAGCTTCTAAACGCTTGCCCTTATAAACCAGAAAGCCCCGCTGAATAACGGGGCTTTTGTGTTACAGGCCGTAATCAGGCACCTTTATTAAATAATCCGACATTCCTGTCTGCCATTGCTTCCCGCCAACCTCCGAGCCATTCTGAGCGGGCATCTAAATTCTGATAAGGGCATATTTCTTTTGAGCGGCCGGTAACACCAGCGCGGTAACCTTGAGCATGAGCACGTTCCAGACGATCACGTTTTTGTCTTTTCATACGGCAGTCTTCCTCAACTTTTTGTGTTTTGAACGGTAACAAAGTTGCGCCTAACACAACAATGTTACAGTTTATAGATAGCCAATATGACCGGAAGGTTCAAACCAAAATTGAGTAATATAATGCTTGACTTCTGCTAAGCACATGAGATGTCGGCACAAAAGCCTGGAAAGCTTTTTAGACCAAAATCATCTAAAGAATTTTTTTTGATTACAAAAAACCCCGGCACCTTGCGGTGACCGGGGTTTGCCAAGACATGAAAAATTAGAACCGACGGCGGCGCAGCAACGGCACGGATGCCAGTAATACTAACCAGAATGCCGACACACTGCCGCTTTTACGCTGATACTGGTTGTCATCGGCATTGCAATTTGCTGGCTGGCCATTTGGGATTGGACGCAGTTTAACTGCAGTGGCTTGCTCTTCGGTAATGACCTGACCGTTTTCCCCAACCTGCTGTTGACCATTTACATCTAAGCGCGGCCGACGAACCAAAGCGGTAGCCAGAATTTCGCCATTATCATTAATCGCTGTGGCATCAACTAAGGTATAGGGCGCATCACAACCCACCAGATCATTCAGATCCCGGAAACTACCATCCCGGTTATCATACATAAAACCGTGGAAACGACGGCTGATAGTACCGCCAATGACAACTTCAGCTCTACCGACAATCTGTCCATTGCTATTGATTGCCCGAGGTTCAGTTGACGAGCTGTTGAAGAATCCCTCAACAAACTTAACTTCACGGCTATTGATATTATAAGTAAACAGTTTGGAACGAATCGCACTGTTGATATTCTTTAAACCATAACCGGTAACTAAACCCTGGTTGTTAATATCAACAGCAACACTTGCCAGCCATTCCTGCGGATCGATAAAACCGGTTACTTCGCCCTGACGATAAATTGTGGCATGAGGGGCGTTGTATACGCGGCGAAATTCGCGGCCAATATTGTCAAAAAAACGAATAATCCGGCTGGAGTCAGAATATAGCGAATGACCAACAACAATCCCCTCGTCGTTAATGGCGTTAGCCCGACTGTAGTAAATAGGAACCGGATATTCCTCAGAGGTTGGCGCTAACTGGCCAGTACCTTTCTCGCCTAAAAAGCCAAAGGTTTGGGTTAAACTGGCACTACCATCACCGTTTAATTGCCATAATGCAGCTCGCTCCTGGTAACCTGCCGGCAGGCTATCGATTGTTTCATAAGCACGAACCTGTGCTAACAAGCCGCCTAAATCTACGGCACGGCTGGCCATCGATAAATTCAGACAAAATTGCAATGGCTGTGAACGACCGGTACAAATACCATTAATTACGTTTTTAACTTCGTCAGTTACGCCGCTGGAGGTAAAGCCAACCACCTGGCCATTGTTATTAATGTCCTGCGCCGCAGACATCCCGCCACCCAACTCGGTAAAAGCGGGCGGTAGCAAAATACTTTGATTACCGTCTACCACATACCCCAACATATAACCAGGCTCTGGTACCCAGGCCAGGTAAGGCTGCGGGATCACCGGGATTTCTGGCTCTGGGGTATCCTCAGGCACTGGCTCTGGTAATGGTTCAAAACGCACTTTGACAGCCGGAGCCGTCGCTACGACAGCTAGCTGCCCAGTGTTGTTGCTGGTATAGGCAAATTCGGTATTGGTTCTGGTCTGGTTGATATCCCGTACCGGGACACCGGTGACCACGCCGTTTTGTGGCTGATTAAAAATGCGGGTAATGCCAATAGGCTGATTACGAACCGAAGGGCTGTTGTTCTGCGTCGCCAATAGCAGATTAAGCAGAATATTCTTAACTGTCGCATCGATAATACCGTTTTTAGCGTCAGCCAGTTGCTCCTCGGTAAGCAAAGCTTTCAGTGCTTCGCTTTCAAAATCGATGGTTTCCAGATCTAAGGTTATATCCAGAAAAGTGCTGCCATTGGTCACAACGGCGCCCTGTGCGGTTGCAGCAGCACCGCTGGTGGCACGGACTTTATTATTGGTATCTAATTCAACAATCTGATACACCGCGGCTTGCGCCGAGAACATGGTCAGCAACGGCAATACTGCTAAGCTGATCGGTGATAATTTCATTAACGGGCCCCTAAAAATTTACGATATTGCGGCTTCTAATTCTTCCCAGCGCTGATACGCCTGCGCCAGCTTCGACTCGGTTTCTTGGATTAGGTTCAACCTTTGCTGGGTGTAGTCTGCGCTGTTCTTGAAAAAATCGGCATCATTCACTTCAGTCTGTAAGGCGCTAAGCTGCTGATCCAGGCTTTCAATCAGCGCCGGCAGCTGCTCTAATTCACGTTTCTCTTTGTATGATAACTTCTTAGCGCTGTTAACAGAAGCCTGCGCCGGTTTTTCCTGCGCATTAGTTTTAACTTCGGCTACCGGCTCGGCTTTTTTGGCGGTGAGATCAGCGCCCTGCTTCGCTTGCCAGTCCTGCACATCGTCATAACCGCCGGCAATTTCAATAATCCGGCCCTGGCCAGCAAACAGCAGTGAGCTGGTCACGGTATTGTTAACAAACTCCCGGTCGTGGCTGACCAGCAAGACGGTGCCCTGATATTGTTCCAGAATATCTTCTAAAAGCTCCAGGGTTTCCACATCCAGATCGTTGGTCGGTTCGTCGAGGATCAGCAGGTTGCTGGGTTTAGCAAATAGCTTGGCCAGTAACAAGCGGTTTTTCTCACCACCGGATAAGGCGCGCACCGGCGTACGGGCGCGCAGCGGCGGAAATAAAAAGTCTTGCAAGTAACTTAACACATGGCGGCTTTGACCATTTAAGTTTATCTCCTGCTTGCCGTCAGCGACGTTATCCTGCACCGTCGCATCCAAGTCGAGCGCCATCCGGTGCTGATCAAAGTACGCCACTTCCAGATTAGTGCCACGTTTAATCTCGCCACTATCCTGCTGATAGTCACCCAATAACAGCTTAATCAGCGTGGATTTACCGACACCATTGGGGCCCACTAAGGCCACGCGATCACCACGCATTACCAGTAAGTCGAGATCACGGATAACCGGCACACCATTAAAGGCGTGGCTGAGTTGTTTTGTTTCAAACACCAGCTTGCCGGAACGCGCCGCTTGCTCAATCGCAAAATCGACCTTACCTAACTGCTCAACCCGCGCCGCACGTTCACGGCGCAGCGCTTTTAACGCTCTTACCCGGCCTTCGTTCCGGGTGCGGCGGGCTTTAATGCCCTGGCGGATCCAGACTTCTTCTTCAGCCAGTTTTTTATCGAACAGCGCATTGGCTTGCTGCTCGTCTTCAATCATTTTTTGTTTGCGATCCAGATATTCCTGATAGTTACCCGGATGCGAGGTCAATAAGCCACGGTCAAGATCGATAATCCGGGTGGCTAAAGCACGGATAAAGGCGCGGTCGTGCGAGATAAAGATAATGGCACCAGCAAAGCTCTTTAAAAAGCCCTCCAGCCATTGAATTGCAGCCACGTCCAAATGGTTAGTCGGTTCGTCCAGCAGCAGAATATCGGGTTTAGCAATCAGTGCGCGCGTCAGTGCGGCTTTGCGTAACCAGCCGCCAGATAAGGTGGCTAAACTGGCGTTACCGTCCATATCAAACTGCTGACACAGCATCTCAACCCGCGCTTCTAAGCCCCAGCCATCGCGGGCGTCGAGCTCACTTTGCAAGCGTTCAAATAACCGGTACTCAGCATCGCCGGCACCGTCCAGGTTCTCAGATAAGGTATAAAACTGCTGCAGTTTTTCGGCTAAATCACCGGCACCTTCACGGATAAAGTCGGCAATTTTGACGTCCATTTTGGCTGGCGGGTCTTGCTCTAAGCGGCTTAGCACCACGCCGTTAGTCATCACAATTTGACCATCATCCAAATTTTGCTGACCGGTCAGCAATTTTAAAAAGGTCGACTTGCCGGCGCCATTACGGCCAACCAGACACACCCGCTCACCGGTAAATAAACTAAAATCCACCTTATCCAGTACCGGGTGGGTACCAAAGGCCAGGCAAGCCTGCTGAAAACGTAATAACTCCACGTTACCCTATCCTGCTTTAATCGGTTGTTGTCAGATCCAAAGCGTCTAGCCAACTGGCTAGCGCACTTTGATCAAAAGGCCAATACAGTAATTGTTCCTGCCCCTGGGCATCACTGGCTGCCAGCACCGGAATATGCACCCGAAAACGGGCAAATAACGCCTCATCATCGACGATATCCTGTACCTGCAGTTTATCGGCCAGGCCAGCTTGCTGCACCAGGGCTTCGGCCTGTTCGCACAGATGGCAGCCCCAGGTGCTGTATAGGGTTAAATCACTCATGGCCGGGTTAGCTCAAAACAGACATGAATATGCGGGTTGCGCTTAAAATCTTCCGGTAAGGTCGCGGCCGAAATATCTTTCACCTGCCAGCCGGCTTCCTCAAGCGCCGCGTAATCGAGCTTAAAGCGCCGCTTATTGTTGGAGAAAATGACCTTAGCGCCCGGTGCCATCTTGCTAATCAACATATTCAGTAATTTGACATGATCGCGCTGTACATCCCAGCTATCTTCCATCCGTTTCGAGTTAGAAAAGGTTGGCGGATCGACAAAGATCAAATCAAATAAATTCCGGCTGCGGGCGAGCCACTGTAAGCAATCTGCCTGTTCAAACTGGTATTGTTTACCATTAAGACCGTTCAGCATAAAGTTGCGTTTAGCCCAATCCAGATAGGTGTTGGACATATCAACGGTAGTGACACTGGTCGCACCGCCAATAGCCGCATGCACCGAGGCACTGCCGGTGTAGGCAAACAGGTTTAATACCCGTTTACCCTGCGCTTGTTGCTGCAGCATGCGGCGGGTAATACGGTGATCTAAAAATAACCCGGTATCCAGATAATCGCGCAGGTTGACCCAGAACTTAGCACCATACTCTGACACTTCTTTATACTGGCCGGCTTTAGCCAGTGCCTGATACTGGTTAGTACCCTTTTGCTTTTCCCGAACCTTCAGGATCATCTTATCCGGGCTGATCCCCAGCACCGTTGGTACCTGATTAACCACATCGAACAAGCGCTTCTGGGCAATTTGCTCATCGACAGTGCCGGGCGCGGCATATTCATGCACGACCACTTCGCCGTCATACCAATCTACCGCGACGTTATATTCCGGAATATCGGCATCATATAAGCGATAGCAGCTTAAGCCTTCGCGTTTGGCCCATTTTTGAATCGCTTTTAAGTTTTTCGCCAGCCGGTTACCAAAGGCGCTGCTCTCACTAAAAAACAACGCTGGTGCGCTGGAGCTAACCTGCACCTGCTTTTCTGTGAGGTCAAACAGCGTAAATTCACAGTCCAGCGGGCCGTTACTAAATTTGTAGCTCTTGGCTTTAGATAAGCGCAGCGCACGCAGTAAGTCGCTGTTCGAGGTAATAATTGCCAGGCGCCAGCCCTGATAGTGGGTTTTTAGCGCCAGCGAGAAATTACTGTAAAGCGGGATCAGTGCCGGCAGATCGCCCAAGCGCTCGCCATAAGGCGGGTTAGTCACTATCACACCCTGGGTATTCGTCACGGCGCCTTTTAACGCAGTGGCATCGGCATAATCAAATTTGATTAAGCTTGCCACGCCGGCACGGGCAGCATTTTGCCGGGCTTTACTCAGGCTGCGCTCGTCAGTATCAGTGCCCCAAAACTGGATAATGTCGCCCGCGGGCAAGGCCTGCGCTTTAGCATCGGCTTTTAATTGCTGCCATACCGCGGCCCGGAAACCCGGTGCCCGCTCAAAGGCAAAGCTTTCCCGTGCCAGTCCCGGCGCCTGATTCAGGCTGATTTGCGCCGCTTCAATTAAAATAGTGCCGCTACCGCAGAACGGATCGTACAAAGGGGTACCGACAGTCCAGCCAGAGCGCTTTAACAAAGCTGCCGCTAAATGCTCTTTTAACGGTGCCTCGCCCTGCCCGGTACGGTAACCGCGCTGATGTAACGACGGGCCGGAGAAATCCAGCAAGAAATGAAAATGCTGTTTATCCAGACGGACCTGAAACCGCACATCGGGGTTTAAGCGATCCACATCCGGCCGATCGCCGGTTTCTTCGCGAAACTGATCGACAATGGCGTCTTTTAAGCGCATGCCGCCATATTGGGTATTATCAATTTTTGGATGCTTGCCAACACAGTCGACGGCTAAGCTTTGCCGCACTGACATTAACTGGCCCCAGTCGATATTACTTGCGATCTGATACAGATCCGACTCGGCAGTAACCGGCTCCGACTGAATTAAGCGCAGGATCCTTGTTGCCAGGCGTGACCATAAACATAGGGTGTAGGCCGTTTTAATATCGGCCTTAAAGCGTACTACGCCCATTGAGACCTTTAACACTTCACCCTGATAACTGCGGATCTCATCCGCTAACAGCTCTTCCACGCCCTTCGACGTTAAAGCCCAAAATTCCAGCATTGCAGCAAACCTTAAAATAAAATGGCCGCTAGTATAGCAGAATCGACAACCCCGGCGCCGCACTTTCTCAGAGTTGCGGCCAAGGTTATTTCAGCGCAGCTTGGTAAGCATTTAGGGAGCAATAGCAGCAACAAACCGCCGCTTTGCTTAGCAAATAGGCAACCGAACCAAATAAGCGAAATTAACGCTTGCGTATGTAAAGCGAAAGCTCTAAGATGCGCCCCGCAATGACGGACGCGGGATGGAGCAGCCTGGTAGCTCGTCGGGCTCATAACCCGAAGGTCGTCGGTTCAAATCCGGCTCCCGCAACCAAATCTACACCGAACATTGCAGACAACTTATTACAACCACTGCTCAGTTGTAGTAACACGGACGCGGGATGGAGCAGCCTGGTAGCTCGTCGGGCTCATAACCCGAAGGTCGTCGGTTCAAATCCGGCTCCCGCAACCAACTTAAAGGCCAGCACTAAGCTGGTTTTTTTGTATCTAAATTTCGGGAACCCGAAGGTCGTCGGTTCGCTTTTCATAAACAGCAGGGCTCCCGCAACCAACTTAAAGCCAGCACTAAGCTGGTTTTTTTGTATCTAAATTTCGGGAACCCGAAGGTCGTCGGTTCGCTCTTCATAAACAGCAGGGCTGCCGAAACCAACTAAGCCGACTACAACGCGCCCGTCTCCGGTATGCTTGCCGTACCGGAGACGCGATCTTACTTTGCATTTACCACAGCAAAGTCTTAATCAATACGCGGAATAATTCCGTGTAAGCGTTCGATATCCCCCTCTCCCACGGCCAGTCTGGCAAAATAGCTAGGCCACTCACTTACTAAATCCTGCACCTGCGATATCAGTTTTCTGGCTTTTACCGTTTTTAACCCAAAACGGCTGGCATGACTGAGTAAGTTTTCTGCACTACCGAACCGGCCCAAGGCGCCAATACCAAGCCCATGCTGGCGGGAGTTGTTAATTGGCAAGACATCATAAGCTGGCGCCAAACACCAGGTTCGTTGGCTGAAACTGTAAAGTAGCGCATGATTACGGCTGTGATCATCGGTATTGCCAAGCAGAACATTAAACACCATGCGCTGATATAACTCTTGCGCATCGGTTGCCGCAGCAGAATGTTTGGCCAAAAACTCCGCCAAAAAGCCATAACTGTAGTTGGGGTTTAACTGGTCTGGATTAACTGCAGCAATATTGATTAGCGAATTGGCACTGATAAAGTGATGGGTTGGCCGCTGGGCATCACAGTCGAAACGTTCTACCAGCAATACATCCTCATCAGCAGCTGACACAACGCGGGTATTGGCAACGTGCACCGGTAACTCGGCTAGCATCCGCATACTGGCGTGCTCAACTTTCACCTGATTAAAGAGATCATCTGGTCGATTAAATTTTGCCAGATAGGTAATAGCTCCCTCTGTGATCAGTGTTTTAGGTCTGGCACCGCCCAGGCTGGAACCATGCTCGAACGCTTTTGTTGCCTCAGGCGGGATCGCCTCATCTGACAAAATTGCGGCCTTACCCCGCAGTAACATGGGTAAATCCCCCAAGGTATTTTTGTTATATTTGGGCTTGGAAGACGAGCGTGACTTGCTAAATACCAAGGCGCCAACGCCCATGCCCGAACCAGCCAACAAAAATTGCAACGCATTAGCCGGCTTGGTTTTATGTAAAGAAAGAATAACCCGTTGCCCCCAGGCATCTGCTCCAGCATCGGTTAAAACACCAAATAAGCCTTTACCGCCGGATGTGGTAAATAGCTCATCTGATAAGGGTAAATTAAGTGGATCCAGCGCAAAGGCATCTGATCGCGCCAGATAGCTTTTACCATAACGAAACTCACCATAGCGGCGTGCAGGATCCAGTGTTACCACACCGCAAATCACGGGAGAGTCTTCCAGACCATCTATAAAAACATAGGCTTGCTCAGAAGTCATTCGACAACTCCGCTTTAGGCTTACGGGCTTTGCGTTGCTGCCGTTTATCGAGCTCGGCCAATTGCCCGTTAACTGGCTCAGCCAGTAAATGCAGCAAATTAAGGTGCGCTAACACAGCAAATAACGCCTCGGTACTAACGGATTTACCATTTTCAATCGCCGAAATAGTATTGCGGCTAAGGCCAGTGCGTGTAGCAAGTTCGCCCTGAGCCATACGCTGAGCCCGCTGATGCTTAACTAACTTCCCCAATGACATCGCAAACTGGTGTTGCACACTCAGAATCATTATTTTTTGCATTAAATTTTTCGCATTAGATAGTAATGCACAAATTATTGCGCAAAAAACCAATAAGTCAAAGTTTGTTTCAGAACAGCGTTATCATCGCAGCTAGTGCCAACAATCTGGCTTAATGCGACCGGTTTTGTCGCCCTAGCGTATGTAAGATGCGGTTCTTCATCGAGTGCCAATGGTTTTTTGGTAAAGTTGGAGCCTGCGCCAGTATCGCGGCAAAGTCGATACTCTTAGCGGCACGTGCCGGCAGATGGGCAAAATAGATCTGGCTGGGTGCAAGGTCCTGCACCCGCTGCAATGATTGCTTATATTGGTTCGGGTGACACACCGGATATGGCGGTACCAGCCGTTTTTTAACCGAGACGATTAGGTCAGCGATATACAACTGCCTGGTTGGCAGATGCAGCAAGGATAAATCATGGTCAGTGTGGCCAGGTGTGTACAACACTTGCCACTCAGCAAAGTCCGGTACCTGCTGCCCGTCCAGTAATAACAAGTCTGGTTTTAGCAGCGGGTTATACCAAATATGCCGCTTGGGCTTACCCAGCCGGGTAGCAACCCACCAGGTCAGGCTAACATCAATCAGATGCGCGGTACGGCCCAACAGGCCACTGTACCAACGCCGTGCTTTAGGATGGCTGGCAATACGGGCGCCGGTTAAACGCCTGAGCTTATGTGCACCACCCGCATGGTCCGGATGCATATGGGTCACAATAATCAGCTTTAACGCCTCCAGCGGCAAACCCAGTTGCTGCTGAATAAAATCCGTTACCGTAGCGATATCAGCACGACTACAACCATCGAGCAGCATTAACTTGCTGTCATGCTGCACCAGATAAATATGCTGAATATAGCCATGTAGAATATGTAACTGCATTAGAAAAGATTTAACCCGGCAATAGCAACTGGTCCGACATTACAGAAAGCGGACGAAATTTTCCAGCAACAAATCCTTTTCTCTGATCTGTTGCGGCTTGCTAAGTTATTTCGTAACACGCCAATTAGCCAAGACGGTTTCGACAGTAAAGCCACAAATTGCGCGAGGTGTTAAACTTAATGCCGAATCTCAATCAAAATCTCATTGCGCCTGAGCATTGGCAACGTTAAAGGGCCGTTATATCCGGCAGTAACAGGGTCGCTAACTGCAGTATGGCCATTGGCGGTAATCCATTGCTGCAATTGCTGACTGTAACGCTGCACATTGCGCTGTGATAAGGTGCCACTGAAGCGAATAGCGGCTACTGTATAGTCGCGCACCTCCTCAACCAGCAGATCTGGGTTTGTCGGCTTGGGTGTGCTGTCGAGAGTAAAGTGCTTTGGCATAACAAAGGCCATCCGCGGCTCACTATTGGCCCCCGACATAAATACCGGGGCGGTCATGGCGATTTTCGTACCCTGGTTTGCCGGCTCTCCTGCCATCAATACCGGTGCTGTCATCGCAATATTGTTGCTACCTGCATTATCACCTGAGATGTAACGGAATAATTTTCGAAAAGCGTTATTTCTGCCATCGCCGGCCATACTGGTCGACACCAGTATCATAGGCTCGTAACGGCGAACTTCGATGTCCAGGCTACTATCGGCCTTAAGCACCTGATAAGGAGCAATCTCTACCTCACTGCGACCGACCACTGAACAGGCGGCTAAACACAACGCCACAACCAGGCTAACAATAGTTTTCACCGCATCATCCTTCTTCACGACATTACGCTGTTATACGTTGTCGCGGCGCTTTGGATTGCTTGGCTGCCGCGCGAACAGCAATTACAGAGCGCACTGCTCCAACCTGTAAAAAAGTCGGCCTCTCATCCTAATGCCGTATTGTGTTCAGCTATCATTCAGTAATACTATTCAGCGAAATAGCATCAGCTCACGGAGTTCGCATGGCACTCTTCTCTCGTCGCAATAGTGTGCCACTGGTCCTGGCAGGACTGGTATGGTCGCTTTTTACGCCGCCCTCCCTGGCACAGGGTGCGGCCTTTCAAAGCTGGACCGATGTGGTCCGTACCAAGGCCTTTGATGATAGCCAGGGCGTTTACGACAATATGATGAATGTACGGCGCTGGATCCTGACCCGCTCCGGCTACTGTACCGAGCAGAAGCGTCATGTGTTGTTCGATATGCGCGGTAACTTTTTACAATACGTCGAAGATGCTGATAATTCTTTGCAAACGCAGCAGCGATTAAATCAAAGCCGGCAGCAACTGGCGCAGCAAGGCTTGGTACCGGCCTATGTTGCCGGCAACAGCAATACCGTCGGTTACCCCTTTGCCATTCGCTGTCATCAACCCTATGTTGATTTACCGCTCGCAATAGCCCGCTATCTGGGTGAACATCCGGATGGTCGCCTGTCTGGCAATTGGCAGGGTATTTCGGTCGGCACGCCAAAGAAGCAGGCGTCGCTGCATGAGGTATTACAAACCGTATACAACCGCCGGGTACAGCAAAAGAAGATTACACTGCCCCCCAACCTGTTACCGGATCTGGCGGGGATGCTGATTATCGAAAGCGGCGGTGTGCGTGAAGCCAAATCCAAAGCCAATGCCCGCGGTATATTACAGCTTACCCCAACCGCCCTAAAAGATTGTGGCGTACCGGCCAATAAGCATTTACACCGCATTGCTCAGGTGGATTGTGCGCTCTGGCTGTTTGAGCGCAACCACCGCATGCTACAGCCGGTGTTTGTGGCAAAATTTGGCCATTTGCCGGAAGACAAGCAGGAGCAAATTTATCGCCTGCTACTGATCCAGGCTTATCATGGTGGGCCAGGTCGGGTACGCTCGTTACTGGTTGACGAGGAACTTAGCCGGCCGGCCAGTTATTTTGCAGCCAATCACCAACAATTCAGCGCCGGCGACATTGCCTTTGGTATGGTGTTTCACAACTTAGGCCGCAACCGGCTGGGTTTTGCATCGCTTTACTACACGGCAGATATTCGTATTGCGCAGCAGCTTTTACAATCGAAGAAGAGCCCAGGGCTGTTCCCGGCGTTGCAACAAACGCTTACATCCTTACCCTAGAGCACAGTATGGTAGAGGTATAACCATACTGTGCAGCCTCTGATTTAGTCTTTGTTCTGCCGCAGGCCAAGCCAGTCTTCACGCTCTAACTCTGGTTGCTCACGCCGGAACTGCTGATACAGCGCTACACCTTTGCTATCTTCAAGCACCTTGACCGCAACACCGTGATTGCTTAGCGTTTGCTCATTGCCACCAGCACTGCTGACATCGCCAACCACCACCCGGTTAAAACCACGGTTAATCAACAGCGCCGTACAGATATTGCAAGGGCTGAGTGAGGTAAAAAGTGTGGTTTGACCAAAGTCGATGCGGCCAGCATCCCGAATGGCTGATGTTTCGCCATGATTATAAGGATGGCTTTCCTGCACCAGCGTATTATGGCCCTTGCCGACAATGCGACGGCTGGCGTTATCGATAATTACTGCCCCAATCGGGCAGCCACCTTCGAGGTAACTTTTCTCGGCCAGTAGCACCGCGATGCGCATCAAATCGGCATCAGATAACCGGCACCAGAACTCGTCGGCGACCAACAGTCCTAAGCTACGGGTCGGCAAATGAGCCAGTGTACGCAATACCGCATCATTTAGCGGGGTGCTGGCAGAAAACAGTTTTATTTCAACCTGGGGTTCAGTCATCAGCAAACTCCGAAGGTAAAGGTTGTGGTTTATCGCCGTCGCTTGCGGCAATAAAATCAATCTCAAGCTCAGCTTTTTCGACAAAATACTGTGGTAGCTCTGCCTTGATCGCGGGTGCCAGATTTTTAAAATCGGCTACCTGTTTTACCAGATTACCACGGCCACTGACCAGTTGGTTTTCAGCAGCCAGATAGGCCGCGCCAGCGCTGTCGAGCCCGCGTTTAATTTTTTCAAAGTTCCCCAAAAAGCTGTTCAGCTTTTTAAATACCGCTTCGGCTTTGTCCGCCAGAGCCGCAGTGTGCTTGTTCTGATCTTCATAGCGCCACAGCTGACGCACAATATTCAGGCTGGTCAGCAAAGTAGTGGGTGTCGCTACCAGAATATTATTTTCGATGGCTTGCTGAAACAGACTTTCATCCGCCTTCAGGGCTTCAACAAAAGCCGATTCAATCGGGATAAACATAAACACCATATCCGGCGAGTTTAAACCCGGCAAACGGAAGTAGTCTTTCGCCGACAACTCTTTGATCCGGCTAGCCACCGCCTGCACATGCTCTTTTAAGGCTTGTTGCCGCTCAAGCTCCTGTTCAGCGTTAACATAACGGGTATAGGCGTTGAGTGACACCTTAGCATCAATTACCAAATGCTTGTTTTGTGGCAGGTACACTATCGCATCGGGGCGGAATTTGCCGTCGTCAGTACTAAAACTGACCTCTCGCTGATAGTCCTTGCCCGGCTGCAAGCCGGAGCGATCGAGCACATTTTCCAGTACCAGTTCGCCCCAGTTGCCCTGCAACTTCTTCTGCCCCCGCAGTGCGGTAGATAACTCATGCGCTTCTTTGGTGATATGCTGATTCAGCTCTTTTAACGATGCCAGCTCTTTTTTCAGCTCACCCTGAGCAGTAGTTTCCCGGTGATGAATATCCTGTACTTCTTTTTTAAAAGCGTCTATCGATTGCTGAAACGGACTTAACATCGCAATTAAGCTTAGTTTGCTGGTCTCCTGCAGACTCTGTGCTTTTGCGTCCAGGATCTCGTTAGACAAGGCTTTAAACTGCTCCACCAGGCTTTGTTTTTGTTTTTCGAAGTTAACCAGTTCCCGCTGATGGCTGGCTTCACGCTCATCGAGCTCGGTTTTCAGCTGTGTATAACGGTTTGAGAGATGATGATATTCCTGTTGCAGCTGCTCGCGGGCGCTACGCATCTGCTCCAATTCTGAACTGCGCAGCACCAACTGCTTAGCGCTTTCTTCAAGCTGTGCGCTAAGACGCTGGTTCTGTTGCTGTTGTTCATGCGTAAAACCAGTTTGTTGCTCCAACTTCTGCAATAACTGTTTAACCTCAAGTTGCGCTTGCACCAGTTCTTGCTGAACACGTTGGTTAGTGGTTTCGCTAAAATGTAACTTCTCAGTATTTTTCGTATCGGTCAGTTGCAGCTGCTGTAGTTGCATCTGCGTTGTTTGATGGCTCAGTTGTAGCTGTTCAAGTTGCAGCTGACTTGTCTGACTTATTTGCTGCTGAGTTGCTAATTCGGTGGCAAGCTGCCCCAGTTTTTGCCGCAGCTTAACGCTGGCCAATAAGTAACCGAGCGTAGCGGCCAGTAAAGCCAGCACACTAAGCAGCAAGTAGCCGAAATTTGATAATTCAATCACGCTTTGAATGTCCTTTACAATAAAATAGCTGTCAATGCCATGATAACTGGCTTCGCAAAATTCTCCATACTTTCTAAATAATTAACATGCCAAACCAACTCAAGATGATGTCATAAAAAGTTGGTCGCAATTATCTTACTGGCAAACGGTAAAAAATTGAGCTTCTGGTAACACCCTGCTATAACTTCTACCACTATATAAGTTTGGAGGGAACCACCATGGTAAGACAACTCAAAATTGGACTTCGCGCAACACTGGCTTTTGCATTACTGGGGCTTATTACCTTAATTCTCGGCATTATCGCCATTAGTCAATTTCATCAGACAGGTCAAGTGGTTGGAACCCTGGTTGAACGCAGAGTTCCTGCAGCTATCACCGTTGGCGAGCTAAGGCGCGACTTTTTACTTACCCGCCTGCATACCCTCAATGCAATCTACGCTCCCAACCCACAAGCCAGACAACAAGCCCTTACACAGTTAACTGAGTTAGAGCAAAGCTTTAATGCTAGTTATGAAAAGATGCGGCGCTTGGTCGAGTCCGCAGAGGGTCGGCAAATGCTTGAGGCCGTGATGACCGGCAAGAGAAATTATGATGTACAGCATGCGCGGCTGATGGAGTTTGTCCGCGCTGGTGATTTTGCTCGCGCAGACAGTTTTCGGCATGAGGGCTTCACTGAGCTGGGGTTTCAGGTCACGGATGCTCTCAATCAACTTGGGCGCTATCAACAAACACGGGCGGAGGCTGCTGGCACCGATGTGTATAGCATTATCAACCAGGCCAATACCATGATGATCACAGCGATCGTTATTGCGGTTGGTTTAGTCGCCCTCTTTGCGTTCGTGTTTAGTCGCAGTTTATTACAACCGATCAATCAGGCTCTGAGTGCTACCGAAACAATCGCTAAAGGCGATCTGACACAACACTTTGATGACCAGAGCCGCGATGAAATGGCGGCGATGATCCGCGCGTTAGTACAGATGCAACAACAGCTGAAGCACACTATTGTTGCCATTAATGATTCATCGAATCAGCTATCAACAACAGCAGAAGAACTCAGCGTTGTTACTGAGCAATCAACCCGGGTACTCCACCAACAAAGTGATGAACTAGAGCAAGCCGCTACTGCAGTTACCGAACTTACCACTGCTGTTGAAGAAGTAGCCCGTAACGCTGCCGCAACATCACAGAACTCAGAGCTTGCTGAGGAACAGGCGAAATCTGGCCGGGACAAGGTCAAACATACCATCGCGACTGTTGCCGAACTTGAGCATGAAATTACCAATACCCGCCAGGGTGTACAAACTCTGGCTGAGCGGGTAACCAGCATCAGCAGAGTCCTTGATGTCATTCGTGCTATCGCAGAACAAACTAACCTGTTAGCTTTGAACGCGGCTATAGAGGCCGCCAGAGCAGGTGATTCAGGCCGGGGGTTTGCCGTTGTCGCCGACGAGGTACGGGCATTGGCGCATCGAACACAGGAGTCGACGAAAGAAATTGAAAGTATGATGCATGCCATTCAGGCGGAAACCAGTAATACCGTTAAAGCCATCAGCGTTAGTGCCGAAAAAGCCGATCGCACCCGGCAAATTGCACACGAAGCCGGCGCAGCCCTGGAACAAATTGCTGCTTCGGTACTGCAGATCAATGAACAAAACCTCACCATCGCCAGTGCTGCAGAACAACAAGCTACTGTAGCGCGGGAAGTTGACAAGAACCTGGTGAATATCCGTGATCTTTCTTTGCAAACGTCATCCGGCGCTAATCAAACCAGTGCCTCGAGCAATGAGCTGGCAAAGCTGGCGGAACAACTGCATATACTGGTACAGAAGTTTCGTATTTAATCGCCCGTTGGCGGCAACTCTCGTTGCAGCCAACGCGAATAACCTAAAACCCAATAACAAAAACCACATCTAAGAAGAATAAACTATATGAAGCATAAAATTCGTTTAATTTTAAAATGCTGCCTGCCTTTACTTATCTGCCACCCCTTGCATGTCGCCGCCGAAGCGAGCTTTAATCAGGGGCGCTATATTAATAGCGCTGCAGATTTTGCGGTGCTACCGCAGCGGGAGCGTATTGCTCCGGAAAACGCGATGCTTACAGAGAGGTTAGAGCAACTCTTGCCACAGCTAATGGCAGAACAAAACCTGGATATGTGGTTGGTACTTAATCGCGAAAAGGCCGAAGATCCGGTGTATTTTACGCTGGCGCCCCAACCCAGCTTTGCTGCCAGACGCACGACCATGCTGGTATTTAACCGCTTGGCTGATGGTACTATCGAAAAACTGACGGTAAACCGCTACCCGTTGGGCGCGCCCTACACTGCGGCCTGGCAAGGCGGCAGCCTCGATGAGCAGTGGCAGGCGTTGGCTGATTTAATTGTCAGTAAAGATCCAAAAACAATTGGCATTAACGTCTCAAAAGAATGGCCGGTGGCGGATGGTTTAACTTCTGCTTTGCATAGCCGCTTAAAAGAAGTTTTACCACAGGCTTACCAAAGTCGCCTGGTGTCTGCGGAAAATCTGGTGGTGCGTTGGTTGGAACAACGTACTGCCAGTGAATTGGCAGTCTATCCGCATATTATCGGCATTGCCCGTGGCGTCATTGCCGAGGGCTTTAGTAGCCGGGTCATTACGCCTGGTGTAACCACCACTGAAGATGTCGCCTGGTATCTGCGTGAGCGTTTTAGTGAGTTGCAATTACCGATCTGGTTTATGCCTTATGTCAGCTTACAGCGCCCTGGCACACCTTGTGATAAAGATACGGCATTTTGCGGCGAGTCCGGCGTTATTCAACGTGGTGATATTCTGCATACTGACGTTGGGATCTGTTATCTAAAGCTGTGTAGCGACACCCAGGAAATGGCCTATGTGCTTAAAGCCGATGAGGAGGATGCCCCTGCAGGATTAAAAGCCGCGCTGGCAACCGGCAACCGCTGGCAGGATATCCTGAAAAAGGAGTTTATAACGGGGCGTACCGGCAATCAGATTTTAAAAGCCACCCAGCAAAAAGCTCAGGCAGCCGGCATTCTCAGCAGTACTTACTCACACCCACTGGGATTTTTCGGCCATGCTCCGGGGCCCACCATCGGAATGTGGGATAATCAGGGGCCAACGCCAGTACAGGGCGACTGGCAGCTTTATGCCAATACTGCCTATGCGATAGAGGGCAACATCAAGCAGGCCATTCCAGAGTGGCAAAATCAACTGGCACATATCAAGCTGGAGCAAAGCGCCTACTTTGACGGTAAAACGGTGATTTATCTGGCAGGCCGTCAGACTAAATGGCATTTGGTACGCTAAATACCGGCAACAAAAGCGCAGGCTAGACACCTGCGCTCACTATCTCCCTTTGCTGCGCTCAAACCAGGTGAGGAAGTAATATAGCCTGCAAATTAACGCGCGCTTTTAACCGGGCAGCCAGCAGATAAAGACCGCCAATTTTTCGGTGCAAAAAGATTGCGTCTGCTGGCGGCGTATGCCAATAGTTCTGCTTCATACTGAGGGCCATACCGGCCTCGCGTAGCCGGTTGGCTAAATCAGATGCTCCGAAATCGAAAGCATGCGGCTGTTTTAACGGCTCACAGGCCAAAGCAACTAACTCTAGTACCGCGACTTTCTGGGATTCGACGATATGCTGACTGAAAAAACCAATCTGTTGTAAGGCGGTTTCAATGTTGGCTTTATCATTTTTAAGCGCTGCGCCAAACAAGGTGCGATAACCGTCACTAAAATCCGCAGAATATTCGCGACAAGCGCCAAAATCCAGCAGGACTAATTGTTGCCGACGACTGTCATACAGATAGTTGGCAAAATTGGGATCGGTTTGCACCAGGCGGAATTCAAACAATTCCCGAAATAATAGCTGAAACAGTAAGGTCATCACCCTATCACGTTCAGCCTGACTTGCCTGCGCCAGGCTTTCAATATGCGCACCTTCCACATAACTCATCACCAGAATATTGGCTGTACTCAACTCCGGAAAAACAATGGGCACCTGATAATCAGGGCTGGTAGCAAGAAGTTGACCGTAGCGACTTAAATAGCGCGCTTCCAATAAATAATCCGCTTCATGCTTTAACTGTTGTTTGGCTTCTTCAAGTAAGCTTTGGTAGTCGACACCCTTTGGCAACAAACCACTTAACCGCAGTAGCGTTGCCACGTTATCAACATCACTATCAATACTTTGCCTGACGCCAGGGTACTGGATCTTAACTGCCAAACGTTTACCGTTGTCATGATAAGCCTGGTGCACCTGACCTATTGAAGCGGCAGCCATAGGCACAAAGGTAAAATCAGCAAAATGCCGTTGCCAGTTATCCCCCCACTCCTGCTGCAGTACCTGGGCCAACTGCTTAGCTGGCATTGGGTTGGCACTGGCGCGTAGCCTTACCAGAATCTCGGTCAACGCTGGTGGTAGTAGATCGCCGGCATCCATCGACAATAGCTGGCCTACTTTCATCGCGGCACCACGCAGATGTGCCAGTTGCTCGGCGACACGTTTAACATTGCCAGGAGTTAACAACAAATCCTGTTTCGCTGGCAGATGGCCTTTGACAAGCTGGCGCGCACCTTCGGCTAACATTCCACCTGCGACCCTGCCCGCTAACGAAGCCAAGCTACCAAAACGTGAAAGTCGGTGTGCAGGGACCTTTGAGCTGTTTTGTGTCATAACACTTCCTAAGATTCATTAGCTCAGGTATACGGTGCAAAAAGAGCAGTGGTTGTCACTTAAAGCTGTATTTTATTGAACAGTGCTTAGACTTATCTGGTCGTAAGTGCAGCGGTTGATGTCGTTGCTACGGCTCGCTGTGATAAGTCTTTGGTTGCGTTTGGCTTAATCTGTTCTATCGCTATCGCAGAATGACTCCGGTACGACGGGCGTACCGGAGTCTGAGTATCGTGTCATCGTTTAGTTTGGCGCTTCGTACAGAGGCCGTGTAGTCGAAGTACCGTCTAGCATGGCGACAACTTCGTCAGGAACGAAGTTGGACTGCCGAAGGCAGGCCCGAAGGGCGAAACACAGGGATGTGTTTCGCAATGCCACCGCTGTGGCTGGCGTGGGAGTGTAGTACCCCCGCAGGCGCATCAATGCAAAAAGGCCCACCCGTTAGGGTAGGCCTTTTGCTTGAATGAGGTGCCTTCATGCCCCTCGCAGAGCTCGGGGCGTTCAGCCGGCGCCAAGCCAAACTGTTGGCTTGCCGTCTCCCGGCTTCACTGTACTACTCTGCGCATGGTATCGCCCTGCTCGAGCAGTACACCGCGTCAGAATCGCAGCCAATAAAAAAGCCCCACTCTTGCGAGTAGGGCTTTTCTATTGAATGAGGTGCCTGGCGGTGTACTACTCTCGCATGGCGAATGCCACACTACCATCGTCGCAGCTGCGTTTCACTTCTGAGTTCGGAATGGAGTCAGGTGGTTCCACAGCGCTATTGCCACCAGGCAATAACTGGTTTGTCTGTTCTTTAACTTAGCAAGCTGATTGTATGCACACTGTATTCACTTTTATACGCTTTTTCGCGTAAAACATCTTGGGCGTTGTATGGTTAAGCCTCTCGGGCAATTAGTATGAGTTAGCTCAACGCCTCGCAGCGCTTCCACACCTCACCTATCAACGTTGTGGTCTCCAACGACCCTTTAGTACCCTCTAGGGGTAAGGGATAACTCATCTTGTGGCCGGCTTCCCGCTTAGATGCTTTCAGCGGTTATCCGTTCCGAACATAGCTACCGGGCAGTGCCATTGGCATGACAACCCGAACACCAGCGGTTCGTTCACTCCGGTCCTCTCGTACTAGGAGCAACTCCACTCAATTATCCAACGCCCACGGCAGATAGGGACCGAACTGTCTCACGACGTTCTAAACCCAGCTCGCGTACCACTTTAAATGGCGAACAGCCATACCCTTGGGACCGACTTCAGCCCCAGGATGTGATGAGCCGACATCGAGGTGCCAAACACCGCCGTCGATATGAACTCTTGGGCGGTATCAGCCTGTTATCCCCGGAGTACCTTTTATCCGTTGAGCGATGGCCCTTCCATACAGAACCACCGGATCACTATGACCTACTTTCGTACCTGCTCGACGTGTCTGTCTCGCAGTTAAGCTGGCTTCTACCATTACACTAACCGTACGATGTCCGACCGTACTTAGCCAACCTTCGTGCTCCTCCGTTACGCTTTAGGAGGAGACCGCCCCAGTCAAACTACCCACCAGACACTGTCCGCAATCCCGATTCAGGGACCTACGTTAGAACATCAAACATACAAGGGTGGTATTTCAAGGACGGCTCCACCAGGACTAGCGTCCCAGCTTCAAAGCCTCCCACCTATCCTACACATGTAGGGTCAATGTTCAGTGCCAAGCTATAGTAAAGGTTCACGGGGTCTTTCCGTCTAGCCGCGGGTATACGGCATCTTCACCGCAATTTCAATTTCACTGAGTCTCGGCTGGAGACAGCCTGGCCATCATTACACCATTCGTGCAGGTCGGAACTTACCCGACAAGGAATTTCGCTACCTTAGGACCGTTATAGTTACGGCCGCCGTTTACCGGGGCTTCGATCAAGAGCTTCGCTTGCGCTAACCCCATCAATTAACCTTCCGGCACCGGGCAGGTGTCACACCCTATACGTCCACTTACGTGTTTGCAGAGTGCTGTGTTTTTAATAAACAGTTGCAGCCAGCTGGTCACTGCGACTCTCATATGCTTACAGCGCAAGGCCTTCACACACAAGAGCGTACCTTCTCCCGAAGTTACGGTACTATTTTGCCTAGTTCCTTCAGCCGAGTTCTCTCAAGCGCCTTGGTATGCTCTACCTGACCACCTGTGTCGGTTTAGGGTACGGTCACCAATACCTGAAGCTTAGAGGCTTTTCCTGGAAGCAGAGCGTCAGCAACTTCGTCACCGTAGTGACTCGTCTCGTGTCTCAGTCTTAGAGAAGCGGATTTACCTACCTCTCCAACCTACGCACTTTCACGCGGACTACCAACGCCGCGCTTGCCTAGCTTTCTCCGTCCCCCCATCGCAGTATTGGCCGGTACGGGAATATTAACCCGTTTCCCATCGACTACGCCTTTCAGCCTCGCCTTAGGGGCCGACTCACCCTACCCTGATTAGCATGGGATAGGAACCCTTGGTCTTTCGGCGGGGAAGTTTTTCACTCCCCTTATCGTTACTCATGTCAGCATTCGCACTTCTGATACCTCCAGCATGCCTCCCGGCACACCTTCGCAGGCTTACAGAACGCTCCTCTACCACTCACACATAGTGTGAATCCGCAGCTTCGGTGGATGATTTTAGCCCCGTTACATCTTCCGCGCAGGCCGACTCGACTAGTGAGCTATTACGCTTTCTTTAAAGGGTGGCTGCTTCTAAGCCAACCTCCTAGCTGTCTATGCCTTCCCACATCGTTTTCCACTTAATCATCACTTTGGGACCTTAGCTGGCGGTCTGGGTTGTTTCCCTTTTCACGACGGACGTTAGCACCCGCCGTGTGTCTCCCGAGTAGTACTCACCGGTATTCGGAGTTTGCATGGGGTTGGTAAGTCGGGATGACCCCCTAGCCCAAACAGTGCTCTACCCCCGGTGGTATTCGCTCGAGGCGCTACCTAAATAGCTTTCGAGGAGAACCAGATATCTCCGAGCTTGATTAGCCTTTCACTCCAAGCCACAAGTCATCCCCTACTTTTTCAACAGTAGTGGGTTCGGTCCTCCAATTAGTGTTACCCAATCTTCAACCTGCTCATGGCTAGATCGCCCGGTTTCGGGTCTACACCCTGCAACTAGTTCGCCCAGTTAAGACTCGGTTTCCCTACGGCTCCCCTATTCGGTTAACCTCGCTACAGAATGTAAGTCGCTGACCCATTATACAAAAGGTACGCAGTCACCCAACAAAGTGGGCTCCCACTGCTTGTACGTACACGGTTTCAGGTTCTATTTCACTCCTCTTACAGAGGTTCTTTTCGCCTTTCCCTCACGGTACTGGTTCACTATCGGTCAGTCAGGAGTATTTAGCCTTGGAGGATGGTCCCCCCATCTTCAAACAGGATACCACGTGTCCCGTCCTACTCGTTTTCACTATAAAGGTGTTGTCGTGTACGGGGCTATCACCCTGTATCGCTCAGCTTTCCAGATGATTCCACTAACACCAATCTAGCTTAAGGGCTAGTCCGCGTTCGCTCGCCGCTACTGACGGAATCTCGGTTGATTTCTTTTCCTCGGGGTACTTAGATGTTTCAGTTCTCCCGGTTTGCCTCCTTAACCTATGTATTCAGTTAAGGATAGTGAGTAAACTCACTGGGTTTCCCCATTCGGATATCTACGGTTCAGCGCCTCTTACCGGCTCCCCATAGCTTTTCGCAGGTTAGTACGTCCTTCATCGCCTCTGACTGCCAAGGCATCCACCGTGTACGCTTAGTCACTTAACCATACAACCCCAAAATGTCTTCAAAGTCGTACAGTGTGCTCGCGTCACAATCCTTCCGCTTGAGTTCGGAAGTATGCTTAGCTTGTTTTATTACTATCAGCTTGCCAAATTGTTAAAGAGCAGTTTGAGATAAACTCAAATCAAATCATTCTTCTAAGAAAAACTTTCTCGTAAGAACAGTTTGATTTGAATTTTTAGAGCAATCATTTATCAGTGTCACGTAAGTAGTGGTGGAGTTAAGCGGGATCGAACCGCTGACCTCCTGCGTGCAAGGCAGGCGCTCTCCCAGCTGAGCTATAACCCCTCTTCTTGCTTCTGCTTTTTCCTTTATGCCGCGTTATGCTTCCTCACTCACTCGGTCATGTACCTGATGTACACTCCCTCACTCGTTCGTCGCATGCCTTGCCTAAAGCAAAAATCATCGCAATAAGTCTTTCTATGGTCTTTGCTCTATATTCGTTGTCAGGCTAGGCGCAGTAAACCGAAGCATACTTTCGTATGTGAGGTTTGCTGCAACAACGCCTGGCGGCGAATTGGTTGGTCTGAGTAGACTCGAACTACCGACCTCACCCTTATCAGGGGTGCGCTCTAACCACCTGAGCTACAGACCAATGCTAACTTGTCTGTTTGCCTTATCGCTGCGTTGCATTCTTCACTCGCTCGGTCATGTACACCTCGTACACTCCCTCACTCGCTCAGCCTGCGCCTTGCGCTAAACCAAACATCCTTCGTTATCACCACTCACATGGCTTAACACTGTTTGCTCTATCTCATGCAATCAATCATCTGTGTGAACACTTATGAATCGTTCTAATAGGTAAGGAGGTGATCCAACCGCAGGTTCCCCTACGGTTACCTTGTTACGACTTCACCCCAGTCATGAATCACAAAGTGGTAAGCGCCCTCCCGAAGGTTAAGCTACCTACTTCTTTTGCAACCCACTCCCATGGTGTGACGGGCGGTGTGTACAAGGCCCGGGAACGTATTCACCGCAACATTCTGATTTGCGATTACTAGCGATTCCGACTTCATGGAGTCGAGTTGCAGACTCCAATCCGGACTACGATATGCTTTAAGAGATCCGCTCACTGTCGCCAGCTTGCCTCCCTCTGTACATACCATTGTAGCACGTGTGTAGCCCTACTCGTAAGGGCCATGATGACTTGACGTCGTCCCCACCTTCCTCCGGTTTATCACCGGCAGTCTCCCTAGAGTTCCCGACCGAATCGCTGGCAACTAAGGATAAGGGTTGCGCTCGTTGCGGGACTTAACCCAACATTTCACAACACGAGCTGACGACAGCCATGCAGCACCTGTCTTACAGTTCCCGAAGGCACCTAGGTATCTCTACCAAGTTCTGTAGATGTCAAGAGTAGGTAAGGTTCTTCGCGTTGCGTCGAATTAAACCACATGCTCCACCGCTTGTGCGGGCCCCCGTCAATTCATTTGAGTTTTAATCTTGCGACCGTACTCCCCAGGCGGTCTACTTAATGCGTTAGCTGCGATACTCACGGTACAAGACCACGAACATCTAGTAGACATCGTTTACGGCGTGGACTACCAGGGTATCTAATCCTGTTTGCTCCCCACGCTTTCGCACCTGAGCGTCAGTATTGTGCCAGGGGGCCGCCTTCGCCACTGGTATTCCTCCAAATCTCTACGCATTTCACCGCTACACTTGGAATTCTACCCCCCTCTCACATACTCTAGCTTCCCAGTATCAGATGCAATTCCCAGGTTGAGCCCGGGGCTTTCACATCCGACTTAAAAAGCCGCCTGCGTGCGCTTTACGCCCAGTAATTCCGATTAACGCTTGCACCCTCCGTATTACCGCGGCTGCTGGCACGGAGTTAGCCGGTGCTTCTTCTGTGGGTAACGTCAAAAATTGCAGCTGTTAACTACAACCCCTTCCTCCCCACTGAAAGTGCTTTACAACCCGAAGGCCTTCTTCACACACGCGGCATGGCTGGATCAGGCTTGCGCCCATTGTCCAATATTCCCCACTGCTGCCTCCCGTAGGAGTCTGGACCGTGTCTCAGTTCCAGTGTGGCTGATCATCCTCTCAAACCAGCTAGGGATCGTCGCCTTGGTGAGCCATTACCCCACCAACTAGCTAATCCCACGTAGGCGCATCCGATAGCATGTGGCCCGAAGGTCCCACACTTTGGTCCGTAGACATTATGCGGTATTAACAGTCGTTTCCAACTGGTATCCCCCTCTATCGGGCAGCTTCCTACGCATTACTCACCCGTCCGCCGCTAAATCAGGGAGCAAGCTCCCCTCATTCGCTCGACTTGCATGTGTTAGGCCTGCCGCCAGCGTTCAATCTGAGCCATGATCAAACTCTTCAATTAAAGTTCTTTCTGCCACCGAAGCGGCGCTCAGTCACTGACTAATTTTACTTGGTCACTTTCTGATTAATTTCATTTCGAAACCATCATAAGTGCCCACACAGATAATTGATTGCTTATTGTTAAAGAGCGTGCTTCGTTCTACGAAGCGAGGCGCTTGCCTCAGGATTCTTTCAGACTTGGAGTTCGTTGCCGTTGTCCCCGTCTGTGGATGCGCATTATAGGGAGTTTAGAACAGCCTGCAAGCAGTATTTTTGAAAATGCGTTTGTTCGACTGTTTTTTGCACAAAAGCTTGATTTGGATCGTCTGGCGGCCGTTAACAGCCGCTGTTAAACGGCCAAATCGTAGCAACCTGCAGCGGAACGGCGGTTATTATAGTCAGTAACCATTTGCTGCATCAGACTTTCATCATAAGGTTGCAGGTTACTTAGGATCATTTTCTTGGCACCCTGCCCGATAACGACGCCTTGCTCGGATAGTGTAAAGCTTAAAGTCACATTACCGCGCTTACCTTCGACCTCTAATTTACTGCCTGACAGCGCCAACTTAACTGGAGAGGTTGGCAGTTGTTGAAAAGACAGCGACATACTTTCATAAATGACTAAAGGTCGCTGCGGGTTAATCATCACGCCCTGCTCCGCCATCAGCGGTTGCAGAATGTCGGGAAAGTTCTTACCGGAAAATCGGACATAGTCCTGAAACAATGGCTCGATAACGCTCAGGTCGTGGCGATGCTCGCCGCTAAATTGAATGGTCAGATAAACCCGGTCCTGCTCGTCACAGACCTGGATTTGACCTGCAGTGATCTTACAGTGCAGTAAGACATCCGCGCTGACCATACCCGAGAACTGGCAATTTAATTGTTGGCTTACACCATACCGGCTCAGCAGATAACTGAACAACAGATCGCCTGGCACACAGAAACGCTTGGCGTCGACATCATGAATAGGATTAAAGTCTCCTGCGACTTGCTTGGCGAAGGTACAGGAATGTTGCCGGCTAAAGCTAAAAGCCTCTCCCTGCCGGCTGACAAAAGCATCTAACAACATCTATTGCTCTCTGTTGCTGGTAAAAAGGCTATATTAACGTAAATCAGGCAACAGATGGTCCAGCCAGTACATTTATATGTTGCCGCTCAGGTCCGCGACGGCGTGAAATGAACACCGTATTGCCGCCGAGACGCTTTGCTTCCTGCTTTGCGGCAGCAGACAGCGCCGCGACATCGTGATGGCTGAAGCATTGCGCCGGATCAGGATGGGCGATACCAACTGCGAGAGATAATAGTGGATAAAAGCGGGAATCACCGTTACGGCTTAACGCCGTGATACCCCCCAGACGCAGATCCTCTTGCCGATAGTACAACGCGATACGCTTAGCAAAAAGCTGCACAACTTGCCGGCAAAGCGTTTCGCATTCGTCAGGCTCAGCAATCAGCACAAAATCATCACCACCAATATGACCAACAAAGGATTGCGACGAACTATGCTGCTGTAATAGCTCGGCGACCAGTAATAACACTGCATCGCCTTTACTGTAACCGTATATATCGTTGTAAGGTTTAAAATGATTCAGATCCAGATAAGCCACGGCAAAATTGGCTTTTTGTCGCAGCAATTTATCAATACGCTGGTAAATAGGCACATTACCGGGTAATAACGTTAACGGGTTGGCATATCGAGCTAGTTGTAGTTTGCGTTCACTGATTTGTTTGAGCAGAGCCCTTACCGAACCCAGACCACAATATTCACCCTGGCGGCAAATAATAAAAAACCAGCTGGCGGCATTGTGCTCATCATCAGCGACGCGCTGGCTTACCTCCTCGAGCGTGGCACTGATCTCAACCACTACCGGTTGCCGGTTCATCACACTGGCTAAAGATTTCTTTTCATAGAGCGCCCGGCCAAAAGGCTGCGCCAGCAAGGCTTGCAGATCAGTGCGGCAAATCAAACCAACAGGTCGGCCCTGTTCAACTACAGGTAAACTTTGCAACTGACTATCTGATTGAAATAGGGTTGCTGCCTGGGCAACCGTTTGCTGCGGACTGACAGCGGCAACCTCAAGCAACAAGGCTTCGACTTGTTCAGAACTGATTTCACTATGAAGTTCAGTGCTAAAGAGCGTCCGACAACGTTGCGGATCGGCAAAACTGGCTTGAGGCCGTCCTAACAAATAGCCCTGTCCCAAATCGGCACCCAGTTCACGACACCATCTTAACTCTTCAGCGGTTTCTATTCCTTCAGCCACTACGGTTGCGCCAATCGCTTTGGCCAGACTAACAATATTACGCACGAAAGCTTGTTTGGTAAGGTCTTTGTCCAGTTCGCTAATAAAATGCCGATCAATCTTCACAATATCAGGCTGTAACTCAGACCACAGTTTCAAACCTGAAAAGCCGCTGCCTAAATCATCAATCGCAATTTGAAAGCCCAGTTCCCGATAATGCTGCACAGCTTTAACCAGTAAACCGGCATCTTCCACCTGATACTGTTCGGAAATTTCGATCACCACTTCCGAGGGGTCAATCTGTGCCGCCTTTAACAGTTGTTTGGTCAAACCGCTGGGATGGTCTGCCGTCAGTAAGATAAGTGGATTGACGTTAAGAAAGAGTTTGCTATTCAGTTCTGCTTTAGCAAAGCTCTCTATACTCAGCTCACGGCACAGCATCTCTAACTGCTCCAGCTGACCACAGCCCAGGGCAGTTTTAAATAATTGTAGTGGCGAATGTAACGGGCTATCAGAGGGGCCACGGATCAGCGCTTCATAGGCAATGACAGTACCGTCCTGCAAATTCAGAATGGGTTGAAACACTGGCTGTAACGCCCGTTTATGTAAAATTTTATCCAGTTCTGTGCAACAGAGTTCAGAAACCGCCATTTTTTGGCTCCGCCAGCAATAACTGGCGAATAGTAGAACCTTAAAATGACAGTTGCATGACAGGCGACTGCAAAATTGCCTGCAGAAAAGCACTTGCTTTTTATTTAAACAGCAACTACTGTATATGCATACACTGTATAAATACACAGATAGAGGTTGCCATGTTTGTATCTAACCATTCTTACCAAACTGAATCGAGTCAGCATCAAGCTGCCAGCAGCACAGCACATCACTGGCAGCAATTGCAACAACACAGCAGCGAGTTGCAATTACTTAAGCTGTTACAACAGTATCGCCAAGCGAGCGGCTGGATTGTTCTAATCGCCCCTGGTTTTAAACCGGCAAAAGCATTCTGGCAAGCTTGTCAGTTGCCATTACAGCATATTCTCGTGGTTCATACTCAAGCAACAGCCGACTTGTCACAGCTGATCCAAGCGACATTACAGAACCCGGATTGCCAGGCGGTGATCTGTTGCCAGAAATTACCGTCTCAGCAACAGCAGCTACTGCAGACTTTTGCCATACAGCAACAATGTACCTTGCATATACTGCCTACAGATACGACGGCGGCTCACTAATAACAGCCGCTGCCCCTGGGCTATCAGCATTGCAGCAAAGTCGTTAAACTATATAGCGTAATACCCTCGCAACCAATGACATGAAGAGTACGCTAACGCGTGCGGAACAGGTCGGCCCGGAGAGATAAGATGTTATGCTATTGCTGTTCAGGTAAGGCTTTTGCAGAATGCTGCCAACCCTATTTAAGTGGGCAGGCTCAACCTGATAGTTGTGAACGCCTGATGCGTTCTCGCTATAGTGCCTTTTGTGTTGCCGACAGTCAGTATCTGCTTGCCACCCTTGCCGCAGAGCAACGGGCCAGCGAATCTGCTGCCGCGCTGGAAGCTTTTGCCAAGGCGGTACATTTTTGCAAACTAGAAGTGAAACACGCCATATCCGAGCCTAAGCAGGGACAGGTTAGTTTTATTGCCAGCTTTATTCAGCACAACAAGCTGGAGTTTATCGCGGAAGTCTCGGACTTTATCTTTCAGGATCGTTGGTATTATACCAGCGGTAAGCTTACTGCGTTGCCGGCGATTAAATTGGGCGCTAATGATCCCTGCCCCTGTGGTAGCGGTAAAAAATTTAAGCGCTGCCAAACTCATTTGCCTAGTGGTCAATTGCGATAGAACGGCAGTAGGATAAAGGATGCACTAGAGAAAGGGCAGGATCGAGCATGCTGTGCTTTATCGGGTGATTTTGTGGTTATCAGCACGGGTCGCTACAGCTCATCAAACCTGCGTCGCTGATAACTGTTCCAGGATCTCGTAAAGTGCAGTTTCATCACTGACAGAGGGGGGCATTTTATCCCCAGCCAACCGACGGCGACAGTGCAAATCCAGGTCGGCAACCACCTGAGGTTCGAGTTTACGCTTATCTTCCTGCCACACCCAGGGCTGTTCCTGTAGATAACTGTACAGCTTTAATTGCGCCAAACCTTGCTGCGCGGCCTGGCTCTGTTGCAATAAGGCCAGCTCGTCTGTGGTTTGATAAGCGAACGGGCGACGTCTACTGACCGCCAGCTGCTGGTACAGATCATGTTTGGGTTGCGCAGCCTGATTTACAGGCGTTTGAAATTCTGCCATCTCCTCAACTGCAGGAGATAAGAATGCTAACCATAGGGAAAAGTCAGCCCGCTGCTGATGCTGCAGTGCCTTACCTAAACGATCCCCTAACTGCCATTCATTGATAATTGGCTGCATACTGATGCCATCTGACAACGACTGTTGAGTTAATCGGCAAACGGTCAAAAAACTTTAGCAAAATGCTTTACATCAAACTTCAGTTTGATAAGATGCGCGCACTCGTGGAGGGGTTCCCGAGTGGCCAAAGGGATCAGACTGTAAATCTGCCGGCACTGCCTTCGAAGGTTCGAATCCTTCCCCCTCCACCATTCTCCTTCTCAGCGTCAAATTCCTATGTTAAACCACTCTTAGCAAATACGACTCAGGGGAAGGTGAGAACCTTCGTCAGGTTCGACAATGCGTAGCATTGAACAGCGGAACATAGTGACGCTGGCCTGTAAGGCGAGCGCAGCGAGTAATCCTTCCCCCTCCACCATTCTCCTTCTGAGCACCAAATTCCTAAGTTAAACCACTCTTAGCAAATACTACTCAGGGGAAGGTGAGAACCTTCGTCAGGTTCGACAATGCGTAGCATTGAACAGCGGAACGCAGTGACCAATACTATTGATTCTGGAACAGCACCGCACGGCAAGCCGAACGGAGCTGCCCTACTTCACTTAACGGGGTAACAGCTGTAATAATTCAGTTAATAAGCTGCTGGCACCAATGCGCATACCTTGCCTGGTCGCCGTCAGTCCGGTGATCTCTTCATACAGTTCCAGTAATTGCAATGCCTGTTCAACTGTCTTAACACCACCGGAGGCTTTAAAGCCCACCGGGCGCTCTGCTGCCGCAATACTGGTCAAAATGATCCTGGCCGCTTCCAGTGTACATCCCACTGGTACCTTACCGGTTGAGGTTTTAACGAAGTCGGCGCCACTGGCAATAACCAGTTCGGTAGCCTTAGTCACTTGCTGCGCCGTCAGTAACTCACCTGATTCAATAATTATTTTCAGCCCCAACCCCAGGCTGGCCTCTCTGACCGCGGTCAGAAAAGCACTCACCTCAGACTCGTTACCTGCCAGTAATTGTGAGTACGGCAACACACAATCAATTTCGGTGGCGCCCAAGGCCCGGCAGCGTGCAATATCAGCCAGAACCTGTGCCAGCGGCTGGTCACCGCCGGGAAAATTAACAACTGTCGCCAACTCGGTTGCCTTAGCGGCTGCGGCCAGATAGTCCGCCGTCTGAGACAAAAACTCCGGATAAACACAGAGCGCGGCAACAGGTGCAGGCAAAGCCGGGATGGCATTCAGCCAGGCGGCCATCTCAGCCTGACTATCTGCTTCAGTCAGCCGGGTGAGATCAAGTAGTTTCAACAGTTGTAATAAACGTAACGGATTGGTCATTGTCGGGTACTCTGTCTGAGCTTATTATTGAGTTTTGTTGCTGTAGTGACACGGTTTAGGCGCTAGATTAAACCAGAACTGATAGCCTAATGCCAAAATGTTTTCAAAAAAATCGCTACCAGCGGGAATTTTTTGCTGCGCGCAGAGTCTGACTAGGTGAAGTAAAGCTGGTGAACATCTCTCCTTTAATCGATGTCCTTATGTTGCCGACCTGATGGTCGGCTTTTTTTTACCCCTAATTCAACAGTTCGGCTTGGTGTTGTTTAAGCCAGGCTTTCGCTTCTCTATACTGTGGACAATGTTGCTGCACCAACTGCCAGAATGCGGGTGAATGATTCATATGCTGCAAATGCGCCAGCTCGTGGATCACTACATAGCGCCGGACCCAGAGCGGCACTTGCATTAACCGCCAGTTAAAGCCCAGCTCGCCGTTTTGTTTACAATGCCCCCACCGGCTGCGCCAGTTACCGACAACAACCGGACCTAATGTCTGCCGTAACCGCGCGGCAAGCTCGTTTGCCAACACGGGTAACTCCAGTAAGGCTTGCTCAGTAAAATGCTGTTGTATCAATTTTCGCGCATAATGTTCATGTCGCTCCGCGGCGATCTTTGTTGATAGCCTGAGCTCAAGCCCGTTTGCGTCAACATTGACGCTACTTTTTGCCGCCAGTTGCCAGCGAAATGGCACTGCCTGTCCCGAGACCAGGATCCTATCCCGCTGTAACCACGGCAGTATCGGCGGTGTTGTAATGCGCGCCAGCGTTTGCTGAACCCAGAGTTCTTTCTGCTGCAGCCAGGCACTTAGCCAGTGCCGGCAGATCGTGGCCGGAGCTCTGACATAAACCTCACCATTACGGATCGCCAGCTGCACCGTACGCCGCCGCTGACTATAGGAAATCTGGTATTTAATGTCCTGCATGTTGTCTACTTAGTCGTCACTATTACGGAACTAACGGTCACGGCGTTTCGCCGCTTGTCTGATGCGTGCTATTATCGAGCCAGCCTATTCGCGCAACGAAAAAATTATCTGGAATAACAATGAAGATCATCTCTTTTAATATTAACGGCATTCGCGCACGCCTGCATCAGCTGCAAGCGCTGATCGACAAACATCAGCCCGACATTATCGGCTTGCAGGAAATAAAAGTACAGGATAGCGAGTTTCCGCTGGCCGAGGTACAGGCCATGGGATATCAGGTATATCACTTTGGTCAGAAAGGGCATTATGGCGTTGCCATCTTAAGCAAAGTGCCAGCATTGTCGATGCAGTATGGCTTCCCTACTGACAGTGAGGACGCGCAGCGGCGCATGCTGATTGGCCAGTTCGCACTGGCTGACGGTAAACAGCTCACGGTATTAAACGGCTATTTCCCACAGGGAGAGAACCGTAGCCATGAAACCAAGTTTCCCGCTAAAACCAAATTTTATGCCGACCTACAGGCATATCTTGAGCAATACCATGACAGCAGTAAAGACTATCTGGCGGTGATTGGTGATATTAATATTTCACCAATTGACCTTGATATCGGCATTGGTGAAGCCAATGCCAAACGCTGGTTACGGGAAGGCAAAACATCCTTCTTACCGGAAGAGCGGGCCTGGTTACAACAATTGAAAGACTGGGGTCTGGTCGATACGTTCCGCGCGCTACACCCAACGCGTGACGCCCAATATAGCTGGTTCGATTATCGCTCTAAGGGTTTTGATGACAATCGTGGCCTGCGCATCGATGTCGTCATGGCCACGCCCCCCTTAGCTGCGCTTTGTACCGAAGCTGAAATCGATTATCAGATCCGCGGTTTGGAACGCCCTTCAGATCACGCACCGGTCTGGTCTGTATTTGCACTCTAACCAAGATCTGAACAGCACGCAGTAACGTCAACCTCGACCACCGGGCCTTTTTTAACGGCCCGGGTGATGTTAAATCCAGCGCCGCATCACAGTTTTATCGAGCTGCTGATAAGCTAACTGCAACAAACGGGCAAGATCGAAGTAATTCTTAGGGCAGCCCGGCAAAGCGGTGGTTTTTGCGTGTTGCTGGATCTGTTCACGGATCTCATTACCCCAGTTGATTAGTGCCGGCGGTAATGCGCTGTTAGCTCTGATCCCAAGCCAGTACCAGCCTTGCAGTGGCATTGAAGCCAACAGCAACATCATCGCCACTGCCGGCCCAAGA
Source organism: Alishewanella sp. BS5-314 (assembly GCF_025377695.1). NCBI lineage: Bacteria > Pseudomonadati > Pseudomonadota > Gammaproteobacteria > Alteromonadales > Alteromonadaceae > Alishewanella > Alishewanella sp. BS5-314. The sequence goes on along the minus strand of NZ_JACEHJ010000002.1, from coordinate 746,716 downwards.
AAGCTAACACCTAATAATTTAATCTGCAGTATCGCAGTGACTATCGCCAGCACCGGCAAGTAGCGGGCAGCTTGCTTAGTCAGAAAAATAACTTTGTTTTCCGGGAAGATAGCATTAAGCTCAGGTTTCGCCGGCCAGGTCTGGCTGTACTTCCAGCCGGTATTCAGGGTTGCAAACCAGGTAATCCGCATAACATCTCCCCTCTCTAACGACCATTACTCAGGATTAGACTCTCTTTACTCTAGCATAGTTGCCAGCTGATAGCTGCCGGCTTTTTCGGTCATGCGTTCCCGCCAGCACATTAAACCAGATACATTTTTGTTACAACGGCATTTGCTACTATTCGGAAATCGAAAGCTTCATTTTTGTCGCTTTTTTACAGAATTCTTGCCCACTAACAGGCTATCAAAATTCATGCCATCGAATAATATAGATTAAATACAATAGCATGGCGATTAACGACAGAGGTTTTCAACAAAGTTATCCACAGAAACTGTGGACAACCTTTGCAGGATAAATTCAGACCCCGCCGGCCTCTGGTCTATTTTTAACTATCAAAAACAACCTATTTCGACGCTAATTTTTATCAAAGCGTTGAAACACGCTATTTTCGCTAAAACACCTTACCTTGAATCACGGATTTCAGCACAAACTACTGCATCTGTTGATCCTTTACGTTATTATCAGCACATCAGATTGATGGAGTTACGGTGATACTGTGATCAGTTGGCAGCAAGACTGGCGAAAAATAACAGGCGCCCCGATCAAAAGCCCGTTCACCGGGGCGGTGTTGCCGGCAGAGCAACATCCCGAACCACTATACCAGCAGAACCTGTTACCGGTTGCGATTACGGCAAAGCTACAGCATGGCCTGATCGTCGCCCCCTTTGCCGGTCTGTTCACCACCCAGCTTGATACCGAACGCCGCTTAGTATTGCGCCATGCTTCCGGGCTGCGGTTATTATTAGAGTTACCGTCAAGCATCATTGATTTGCAAGGTCGCGGCTTGCATTGGCTAAGCAATCGGCAATTGCAGGTGAATGCCGGCCAACCATTACTGCAGCTGGATCTGGCATTTCTGGAATTAGAACTGGAACTGGATGCTCTGTACTGTGCGCTGGTGCTCGATTTGCCCAAACCGGCAGAGAGCAAAGTATTTTGCCGGCAAGCCAAGGTCAACGCTGCCCAGGACCCTCTTTTTATTATTCAAACGAGCAGAACCTCAGCATGATGACACTATATGGAATTAAAAATTGCGACACCGTAAAAAAAGCCCGCCGCTTTCTCGAACAACGCAGCCAACCCTATCAGTTTCACGATTACCGGCAGGATGGGTTAACTGCAGAACTGTTAGAACAGTTTGCTGCGCAGCTTGGTTGGCAATCGTTGCTGAATACCCGCGGTACCACCTGGCGCGCCCTCGACGACGCTGACAAAGCGGAGCTGGACGAGCAAAAAGCGCTACGTCTGATGCTGGCACAGCCCGCCTTAATCAAAAGGCCACTACTGGTCGCGGGCGAGCGCTATTTACTCGGTTTTTCCGAGCAGAGTTATCAAGATTTTACTAACTAATCCTAAGGCAGCAGTATGAGTAATCTAGTAGATCCAGCCGCAAATCCAACCTTAGCGCTGGCAATGGATCTGATGGCCCGGCCGTCAGTCACACCGGAGGATGCGGGATGCCAACCGTTAATGGCAGCGCGCCTGCAACAACTTGGTTTTCAGATTGAGATGTTGCCCTTTCACGATACGTTAAACATGTGGGCTCGCCGCGGCCGGGGTAAGCCACTGTTTTGTTTTGCCGGACATACTGATGTGGTTCCTGCTGGCCCGCTGGAACAATGGCATACTCCTCCTTTTACGCCAACCATTATCGGCGATACCCTGTTTGGGCGCGGCGCGGCCGATATGAAAGGCAGCTTAGCGGCAATGGTGGTCGCAACAGAGCGTTTTATCGCTGAATATCCGGAGCCTGCCTTTGATCTGGCCTATCTGATCACCAGTGACGAAGAAGGCCCCTTTATCAATGGTACCGTGAAAGTGGTTGAAACGCTGGAAGCGCGACAGGAGAAAATCCGCTGGTGTCTGGTCGGTGAGCCGTCCAGTGGTAAGCAACTTGGCGATGTGATTAAAAATGGCCGCCGCGGCTCCTTAACCGGCCATTTAACCGTTAAGGGTATTCAAGGCCATGTTGCCTATCCGCAACTGGCGGATAACCCGGTGCATAAAGCCGCTCCCGCTTTAGCGGCACTGGCGGCAGAGATCTGGGATCAGGGTAATGCCTTCTTTCCGGCTACCAGTTTCCAGATTGCCAACATTCATGCCGGTACCGGTGCGTCAAATGTGATCCCGGGTGAACTTAAGGTGATGTTTAACTTCCGCTACAGCACTGAAGTCACGGCCGATATTTTACAAAAGCGGGTCTACGCCATTTTGGATCGCTTCGGCCTGAACTATCAGCTGGACTGGACACTGAACGGTCTGCCGTTTTTAACTGCCAGCGGTGATTTAGTCGCGGCAACTGTCGCGGCGGTGGAACAGGTTCGTGGTCTAACACCACGTTTGGAAACCACTGGCGGCACCTCGGATGGCCGCTTTATTGCGCCGACCGGGGCTCAGGTCATAGAACTCGGCCCAATTAATGCCACTATTCATAAAATCAATGAATGCGTGGCCATAGCCGATCTGACGCAGCTGACGGATATTTATCACGCCCTGCTGGTTAACCTGCAACAACGGCTCAGCCATGCAGCTAACTGAACTGAGCCCGGCGCTTCTTACCGGGCAGGATCCTGACCCGATGCAACTGGTCGAACATAACCAGCAATTGCATCAGGCCGTGATACCCGCTTACCGGCAAATGCAGCAGGCAGCCGCGCAGCAGGGGATCGCAATCAGATTGGTATCCGGTTGGCGCAGCTTTGAACGCCAGGCTGCGATCTGGCAAGCCAAATGCGAAGGTCGCCGCCCGGTATTTGACCGCTGGCAGCGTCCGCTAAAGATTGAGCATTATCAGGGTCTGGCGAAGCTGGAAGCCATTATGTTGTACTCTGCCCTGCCCGGTGCCAGTCGTCATCATTGGGGCAGTGACCTGGATATTTATGATGCCGCTGCGGTCAGTAACGACTACCAGGTACAACTGCAACAGAGTGAATATAGCGCCGGCGGCCCGTTCTATCGCTTAAGTCAATGGCTGACGCAGCATGCTGCGCAGTATGGTTTTTTTTTACCGTATCGCGAGTTTCAAGGCGGGGTCGCGGCTGAACCCTGGCATCTGAGCTATCAACCGCTGGCGGCACGCTGCCAACAGGCACTGACGCTGGAACAACTGCGCTTAGTGCTGCAGCAGCACCCTATTGCCGAACAACAGACTGTACTGGCACATTTACCCGAGTTGTACCGGTGTTTTATCTGTAACATTTGCGAGGCACCACCATGAACTGGCCATTATTCTGGGCACTGTTACTGGCCTTTGGCTTTATTATCGGCAATGTGTTGTTGGTTAAGCACTCAGCCAAAATGAAAATGCCGGCGTTAAAAGCCCTGCCAGAAGCCTTACCGAAACAACCGATGCCAGCCGATACCACGGCGGCGGCATCAGATTCAGCCACCTCTGCTACAGCAGCGGCGGCAGCCGCTACGACTGCTCAAAAGCCGAGTAGCCCTGAAGAAAGCGCTGCAGCTGATCGCGCAGATTAGGCGGGGTGCCTTTGATCACCAGGGTATCGGTTTTCAGATCATAATTAATTCGCTCACCGAGCAGCTTTTCATCAAAGCTGAGCGATAAGCCACCGCCGGTACCGTTAAATTTTACCAGCTTTTTCAGCTCCTTAACTTCTACCGGGAACTGCTCCGCTACTGCCAGCTGTTGCTCGGCACAATAGTGCAGGAAGCCGTTTTCCTGCTCCGGATCGACCACGGCAGAAAGCTCAGCTAACACTACTTCTTGTCCAGCTTTCGCACGCTCTTCACAATAATCAAATACCTGGCGCCTTGCTGCGGTTTTTTCTTCCGGCGCAAATTCTGCCGCCCCCAGATATTCCTCCACCGAAGCTAACACCAGCTGACTGTTTACTTTGGCATCAGTGCCTTCGGCACAACCCAGAAAATCCAGAAAGAAATCCGCGACCTTACGCCCGGCGCGACCACGGATAAAGCTGATGTAATGCCCCTGCTCACGATTTACCGCGTATTCGGTCAGATCCAGCCGCGCCGCCAGTTGCATCCGGCTGATATCCAGATGGCGGGAGGTTGCCAGCTCCAGCTGCTCAGTTAATTCAAAATGATCTTTACTGCCCAGCAGGCAGATCAATAAGAATTCGCTGGCCAGATAACGATAATGTGCCAGCAGTAAATAACCGGTCTCCGGCAGTTGATGCTGGGATAACTCCTGCACCAGCGCGTCGGTGGTAGCACGGCTAAACCCCAGATAATCACTGTTGCCGCTCTGCCAGTCTGCCAGCGCCAAAGCCACCTTGGGTGACTTTTCAGTTTCAAAGGCAGCGTAGCCTTTGGCCGGCTTGCCGTTATAAGCCAGGTGAAGCTGCTCGACCAAATTCGCTACGGCACCACTACGCCCTATCAGTGCTTCCCGATAGTGGGCCTGATGCTCACCACTGTCTGTTAGCGCAATATAATTAATGGCCAGATGCTGCATCTCTACCGACATAAATTTTCCTGTTTATTCTGAATTCTGTTACTATTCTATCTGTTTATGCGTCTTTAATCTGAGTAATCCATGCCGATTGTATCAAAATATTCCAGTAGCCAGATTGAAAAGCTGGTCAATCAACTGCTCGACACCCTGCACCAGCAACACGCCACCACTGAGCTAAGCCTGATGTGTTTGGGTAATGCGGTTAGCCATATTATCAATACCTCTGTGCCGGCAGCGCAACGTGCTGCGGTCGCCAGCAGCTTTAGTCAGGCTCTGACTGACGCCATTCAAAGCGACAAGCATTAAGCCTTATGGTGCTGGAACAAAACCTGTCCTTAGTCAAAAAAGTTAACCGGTTACTAAACTGGGGACACTGGTTTACCTTTTTTAATATTTTGCTGGCACTGCTGATAACCAGCAGTTTCTGGTGGTCTGAGTCCCTGCCGCAAACGGTGTTGGGCAGTCTGTATCTGCTGGTTAACTGGTTAGGACATACCGCATTTCTATGCTTTATGTTCTTTATTCTGACCATTTTCCCACTGTCGCTGATCTTTCCTTATCAAAAACATGTCCGCGGCCTGGGCGCAATCCTTGCCACCGTTGGTATGGTATTGCTGATTTTTGATGCCTATGTCTATAACCAGCTTGGTTATCATCTAGGTAGTGCGTCCTATGACCAAACGCTGGCCTTACTCAGGGCGCAGGTGGTCACCAATTTGCGCAATTTTGTATTAATTGTCACGCTGGTCGGCGCCCTGTTGCTAACGCTACAGATCTGGTTAAGTAACTTTTGCTGGAAAAAAATCAGCCGCCTTTCCGCCTCCGGCGTCGGCCAACCGGCTTTGGCCATATTCTTTGGTAGCTTTATGCTCAGCCATCTGCTGCACATCTACGCCGATGCCAGCTTGAATTTCGATATTACCCGCCAGGATAATGTGCTGCCTTTCTCCTACCCGGCCACAGCGAAAAGCTTACTGGCTCGCTATCAGTTGGTAGATTTAACCGCTCGCGCCAAACGCCAGGCCGATAAGCTGAGCCTGGAACATGCCAATCGCAGCAGCCAGCTGTTAAGCTGCCAGGCCGGCGCTACCGAATCGACCTTATTATTAGTTACAGCCAGCATCACAGCGGAACAATTAGCTTTGTTACAGCAACAGGGCCTGCGCAGCCATGATCAGCATTTCGCCCCAAACAATGCTGCTGAAGCGCTGTTAAACCTGCTGTACGGTCAGTTTAAAGCGACAGCAGATGCCGCCAGCGCACTGCAGATGATACCGGCCTGGCTTAACAGCGTTAACGCTACTGACATTCAAGTGGTTAACCGCACACCAGAGCTGAATTCGTTACTACCCTGGGCCAACACAGAGCTTAGCCCTGCCAGGCTAAATATCGTATTTGATGCGGACTTTTCCCGGCATTGGTCAGAATACCAGCAATTTAGCCGGCTAATCGTCGTGCCGTTACATAGTGAAAATGCCAAGTTTCAGCTGGCGCCGGTTACAGCCTATCTGCGCTGGCCGGCGCTGTTAAGTCAGGCCCGGCAACATGGTAGTCAGCAACTGGACTGGTTACCGACCTTATTGGGCAGTATTGGCTGTGAAACGGAAAACCGCTGGCTGGGAGACAATTTATTTCAGCCGGAAACCCTGCCCAAACTGAATATCAGTCAGCAGGATATTATCAGTATCCGCAAAGATAAGATGATGATCTTGCGCCAGGACGGCAGCTACGGCGTCTGGTCGGCAGGTACCCTGGTGCCACTTAACGATCCGCTCAATGTGCCTATGCTGGTTGACGCCTTAAAGCGACTCGAGGAATAAGCCGTTACTGTAACGAGGTCGGAGCCTTAATTCTTGGCCGGCGCCCCGCCAGTTCTAATTCAGCCAAGTGATACAGGTTGGTTAAGGCGATTGGCGGTGGTGGCTCGGCAAAGCATTCAATATAAGCGACTTCCGCTTCTTTGGTAATTTGCTGAAACAGTTGGTCGTAAAGGCTAAAGCCATCATAGCTATAGGGCTCATTTAGCTCCGCTACTTTCAGCTCCTGCTGGCGGCGCATAAAATAATTCATCAAAAACTCGTACTGCTTAATATCCAGCAATTGCCGACAATCCACCTTGCCACCTTTTTCTCTATTGCACGAACCTGCGCGAACTTTGCCATTTTACGCTGCCAAAGCACGAAAGATTCATCACATTTTCTGATTAACACAATTTTATTTATTCACTTTAATTAATAATGAGAACCGCTATCATTTACTTAAGCAGATGATTCGGGAGACCCGTTATGATTAAAACCATTACCTTTGCCATTATGCATTTTAGTATTGCCTTTGGCGTAACTTACCTGATCACCGGTGATTTGGTGTTAGGCGGTCTGGTGGCCATTATCGAGCCAGCCGTTAACACTGTGGGCTACTTCTTTCACGAGAAAATCTGGCAGAAGTTTGATCGGAAAAAAGCACCCGCAACACCGTTATTAACTAAAGGTTTTATCAAGTTATAGCCGTGCTGCTGCGATTATGCAGCAGCAAAGCGTTAAAACCGCTATACTAGCCGCTATTTGATTGTAATAAGGCAAAAATAGCGATGATGTCACTGGGTACCCTTAATACCCTAACCGTAAAGAAACAGGTTAAGTTCGGTTTTTATTTAGATGGCGAAAGCTGGGGCGAAATTTTACTGCCCAACAATGTCGCGCCCGCGGGTTTACAGCCAGGCCAGCAACTGAATGTGTTTCTGTATCTCGACTCCGAAGATCAATTAATAGCCACTACCGAGCGTCCCAAAGTGATGGTAGGTCAGGTTGCTTATTTACCGGTCGTCGCCAGCACTAAAGTCGGTGCTTTTTTAGATTGGGGCCTGAAAAAAGATTTGTTGGTGCCCTTTAGTGAACAACAAATTCCACTAAAAGTCGGCCAGCACTATCTGGTGTATTGCTATGTTGATGTCAGTAACCGGATTGTCGCCTCAACCAAGCTGGATCGCCATCTGCATAAAACCGCTGCGCCCTATAAAGAGGGTGACAAGGTGGAAGTGATTATCAGTGAGCAGACCGATCTCGGTTACAAAGCCGTCGTTAATCATCAACACTTTGGCGTGTTATATAAAAATGAAGTATTTAAGCCACTGCGCCGCGGTGACAAGCTGACCGCTTATGTGGTAAAGGTTCGTGATGATGGTAAGCTCGATTTACGGCTAAACAAAGCGACCTTTGAGCAAGCTAACGTGCTGGGTAACCAGATCTTAAAGCAGTTAAAAGCTAACGGCGGTAAACTGGCGTTAACCGATAAGAGCGCACCGGAGCTGATTTATCAGCAATTTGGTGCCAGCAAGAAAGCCTTTAAACAGGCTATCGGTACCTTATATAAAGAGCGCAAAATTGTGATCACTGAGCAAGGTTTGCTGTTAGTACCGGAACAACCGGCTACTGACGCCTGACAGGGTTAGTATTAAACAACAACGCCGGCAATAATGCCGGCGTTGTTGTTTTGTTGCTTCTTTAAAGTGGGTTAAAACACACTGCGGTTCTGTGGTTTACTGAGCACTAAATGCACCGCACTGGTGGCGCGCTCGCGAAAGCCGCCTTCGCAGTAACACAGGTAAAAATGCCACAACCGGATAAAATTATCGTCATACCCGAGCTGATGCACCGCATCACGCTGCGCCATAAAATTATCACACCAGTCTTTTAAGGTTCTGGCGTAATCAAAACCAATATCCTGTACCTGACGGATCACCAGATCGGTTTTATTGGCTACGGCACTGGCCATCCGGCTAATTGAGGGTAAACAACCGCCCGGAAAAATATAGCGTTTAATAAAGTCGACCTCACGTACATACTGTTGATAACGATGATCGACCATCGTTATCGCTTGCAGCACCATAATGCCGTCCGGCTTTAACAAGCTGCTACACTTTTCAAAGTAGTTATCCAGGAAATCATCGCCGACGGCTTCGATCATTTCTATTGAGACTAACTTATCGTATGTACCGGTTAGTAAACGATAATCTTCAAATAGTAAGGTGATTTTATCCTGCAGGCCAAGCTCAGCTATCCGCGCCTTAGTATAATCATATTGTTGCTGTGAAATCGTGGTGGTGGTGACTTTACAGCCATAGTGTTGGGCGGCATAGATCGCCATACTGCCCCAACCGGTACCAATTTCAAGCAGGTGATCAGAAGCTTTTAACTGCAAACGTTCACAGATCTGCTGTAACTTATGCTGTTGTGCCTGCTCTAGTGTACTGTCAGCTGCCGGATATACCGCACTGGAATACATCATGCTCGGATCCAGAAACAGCTGATACATGGCATTACCCAGGTCATAATGGGCAGCAATATTGCGTCTGGACTGTGAAATCGTATTGCGGTTACGGAAATTCAGCAGCTTAAGCATTGGCCGACTCAAGCGCGCCCAGGTGGAATCCATCTTATCCAGAACATCAAGGTTACGAGCGAAAATTTGCACCAGCGCAGTTAGGTTATCGCAACGCCAGAAACCATGAATATAAGCCTCGCCCCCGCCCACTGAACCAGCCAGCACCAGTTTTTGATAAAAGGCAGGATCGGTGACCGTAATAGTAATTTTCAATTCGGCATCAGCATCACCAAACTGCTGCGCTTCACCGGCTTCTATTACGGTAATACTGCCATGGCGGAGCTGACTTAAGAAATTCAGGGTAAATTTGCGACACAGCCGGTCAAACCAGCCTAAATTATCAAACACCGCTTTTTCGCTTAGCGATAAACTCATGACTCAGAACCTCGGGATTTAGGGTGGGCATACACCGGAACGCGTTTTATCAAAAGCTTCAATGCCTGCCAGTAGATACGACTCATAATCTGTACGCTTTGCCACGGCTGCCGGATCAGGATCCGCCGGCGTACCGCCTGGGTCAGCGCAAAACGCTGTAATTTAAACCAGGCGCTAAATACCGCCTGCTGCTGCTTTAAATTGGTAATACTGCAAAACAGCTGCTCAGTGGGCGCCTCAATTTGCCAGCGATATTCCATATCCAGCGGATTAAAGGGCGAGACATGAAAGGCTTTTTGATGCTGATACTGCTGCTGTTCGCTACTTAGCGTTTGCAAATAATAGTGCCGCTCATTCCACGGCGTATTGGTAACTTCACAGAGCAAATAACGCAACTCACCACTGTTGTTATAGCAGTAGTACAGCGTCAGCGGACTAAAATAAAGCCCCCAACTGGCCAGTGGTGACAGTAAAAACACCTTGGCGATTGGCTCTGTACCACCCAGCAGTTGTACCTTATCGCGTACCGCCTGCGCTAAATCAGCATCACCCGCCAGATAATCGGCACGGCGAAAACTAATAGCGCCGAAACGTTCAGCCTGAATACCCACCGCGGTTAAGCTGGCAGGGGTCAGTTGGCTGCAGTCCAGCCAGTAGGCAGCATAGGGGTAATCAAAACCATGCTGCTTTGGCAAAAAGCGTTTATGACCGACCCGGCCACAATAGACAGCGTGACCGGGCTGCATCAATAGTCCACTCCCAACAGGGCGGCAACGTCAACTGCGCTACGGGCGCCATCTTCATGAAAGCCGTTATACCAGTAGGCACCGCAGAAATAGCTATGCCGCTGACCGTTAATTTGGCTGCGTTGCTGCTGACAAGCCAGGGTCATATGGTTATACACCGGATGGGCATAGTGATAGATCCCCAAAATCTTATCCTTAGCAATACGTTGGGTATTATTCAGCGTAACACAAAAGGTGACAGGTGCCTGCAAACGCTGCAGAATATTCATATTGTAAGTCAGGGTGGCGCGATCGCTATGCTGGCTGTCCAGATTATAGTTCCATGAGGCCCAGGCGGCTTTACGCACCGGCAACAAAGAGGTGTCGGTATGCAACACCACCTCGTTTTCCTGATAGGCAATACCGCCGAGAATTTGCTGCTCCTCGTTACTTGGATCCTGCAACAGCTTTAATGCCTGATCGCTATGGCAAGCAAACACGACTTTGTCATACTGCTCGGTATGACCGTCCGCAAATTGAATGGTCACGCCCGTCTCGTCACGGCGCACACCGCTGATCTGCTGATTTAAGCGAATGCTATCAGTGCCCGCCTTTGCCAGCAGCGCGTCAACATAGCTTTTGGAGCCACCTTTGATCACCGCCCACTGTGGCCGCTCATTGACATTAAGCAGACCATGATTGTTAAAGAAGCGCAGGAAAAAACGCACCGGAAATTTTGGCATTTCGGTCAAACCGGCTGACCAAATCGCCGCGCCCATCGGCATTAAATAGTTATCGCGAATACCTTTACCAAAGCTATGTTTATCCAGAAAGGTACCGAGATCCAAATCCAGATCCGCATGATCTTCAGCAACCAACTGCTTACCAAGCTTGTTAAAGCGCACAATCTCCAGCAGCATTTTCCAGAACGAAGGCCGCAGGATATTTCGCTTCTGCGCAAATAACGAGGCGAAGTTATTGCCGTTATATTCCAGATTATGTTGGGTATTTTTAACGGAAAAGCTCATCTCAGTAGGCAGCGATGCCACACCGAGTTCGGCAATAAACTTATTAAACACCGGATAGGTCCAGTTATTAAACACAATAAAACCGGTATCGATAGGATAGGTTTTACCCTGGTATTCCACCAGCTTGGTCGCGGTATGGCCGCCCAGATAATCATTGGCTTCCAGCAAGGTCACCTGGTATTTTTGCTTCAGTAAATACCAGCTGAGCATACCGGCGATACCGCCACCTATTACTGCTATACGCATAAGATCCCTTATGAAATACTTATCATTAATTTAAGCGACATAAGCTGCGAACATCAGCTCGCGGCGATTTTTTGTTTAACCTGCCGGGTTAACCAGCCCAACAGCGGAATATGCTGATAGACCATTTCAGTCAGATCATAGTAATCGCGGTGATAACAAATCCGGCCATCCTGCCAGGCCAGCTCGGTGCTACCGTGCACCAGAATTTCCTGCCCTTTGGCAAAGGCCGGGTGACTAAAGCGCATCTGCCAGCTTAGAAAGCCCCGCTCGCCCTGACACAGGCCGCTTACCGGCGTAAAGCGGGCATAATTTAAGCGCTGATAACCATGAGCCAGATATTGTTGTAACGCAGAGCGGCTATTAATTTCATGCACCGGATCAATAAACTGTACCTGTTCCGCATAATAGTCAGCGATGGCATCCAGACCATTCGCAGACAGACTGTTATAAAAATCTAAAAACGCTTGTAGTTTAGGGTCAAGCATCGACTGCCTCCGCCGCCTTACCTTTTACTGCCGCAAACAGCTCCATCGTCTGTTTACGGGCCTCATTATGATCAACTATTGGCTTTACGTAGCCTTTGGGGGTGACCAGCCGGTGCGGCCAATGTAAATCCTTGCCAGTTTTCGCCGAGAGCTCTGGCACAAATCGCCGGATAAAGTCACCGCTAGGGTCAAAACGCTCACTTTGGGTAACCGGATTAAAGATCCGGAAATAAGGTGCGGCATCCGTGCCGGTAGACGCAGCCCATTGCCAACCGCCATTATTGGCAGCAAAGTCACCATCGAGCAGCTTTGACATAAAATATTGCTCGCCCCAGCGCCAATCAATATGTAAATCCTTAACCAGAAAGCTGGCAGTAATCATCCGCAGCCGGTTATGCATCCAGCCGGTTTGATTCAGCTGGCGCATGGCGGCATCCACGATCGGATAACCGGTTTCACCGCGACACCAGGCAGCAAAGCGTGCCTGCTCGTTTGGCCATTGGATCAGATCGGTCTCTGCCTGAAAGGCGCGGTGTTTGATTAAGTGAGGAAAGGCGACCAGGATATGCTTATAAAAATCACGCCAAATCAGCTCAGACAGCCAGACCGCCGCGCCGCTTTTCTCCTGCCACAGTGCCTCTTTAGCCTCCAGTTGCAGCCGGGCGACACACTGCTGTGCCGATATCACACCGATGGCTAAATAAGGCGATAACTGTGAGGTACCATCGATCGCTGGGAAATCCCTATCCTGCTGATAAGCGCTGACCCGCTGCTGACAAAAATTGCGCATCCGCGTCAGGATCTCCGCTTCGCTAACCGGCCAGTCACTTGAGCTCTGATCCGGCGCTTGCATCGGCGCTAATGCCGGTAGCGACAATGTGTGTTCCATCTGCAGCGTAGGCTTCGGATAACACTGAATACCATCGGACGCCAGGCGCTGTAACCAGTTGCGCTTAAAGGGGGTAAAGACCTTATAGATCTCGCCTTGCTGGGTGCGGATACTACCAGGCGGCATAACGCAAAGCCGGTCAAACCAATGTGCGGCGACACCCTGCTGTGCTAATAAGGCGCTAACCTGCTGGTCGCGGCGCTGCTCGCGCAGTTCATATTCAACCTGCGCATACAGTGCCTTAACACCAAGCGGCAATAGCGCTGCGATTAATGGCGCGCAGCTGGCATAGTCACTGCCTTCCACCGCCAGCAGAGGAATATTCAACGCCGCCAGCTCTGTTTGCATCGCCTGCACGCGACGGCGCAGCAGATCCTGACGCAGCGGCGCCATCTGATGCGCATTCCAGCTTAGTGGTGTCGCGATAAACAGCGCCAGCACAGTGCCCTTGTCGTACGCTGCAGCACTGCAGGCGGTATAGAATGCCTGATTATCATAGACACGCAAATCATGTCTCAGCCAGACCAGATGTACAGGTGTTTGCATCAGGCGCGTAATCCTAATTGTTCCGGATAAGGGGCAAAGTAACTTTGCTGTTGTAAGTATTGGTTTGGATAGCGCCGCAGATGATGCTGTAATAAGGTCACCGGCGCTAACAGTGGTACGAAGCCGCGGCGGTAGCGATCAATCAGTTCGCTTAATTCAGCACGGCTGGCTGGCTCCAGCACTTTCTTAAAAAAGCCCTGTAAATGTTGCAGCACATTGGTATGTTGTTTACGGCTGGCAATTTGCCGCATCGCCTGCATTAACTCCGTCAGATAGCGCAGCTGCAACTCTTGCGGCTGAAATAACTTAGCTTCAGCGACCAGACGCCCCAGCTGCCGGTATGCTTGCGGACTATGCGCCAACAGCTGGAATTTATAGCGGCTGTGAAACGCCACCAACTTACCAATACTAAAGCCATCGCGCATACTTTGCTGGTAGTCATAACAGGCAAAAACCCGGGCGATAAAATTCTCCTTTAACGCCGGATCCAGCAAGCGGCCATCTTCCTCCACCGGTAACCAGGGATAATGCTGCATCAGCTGCCGGGTATAAAGCCCGACCGCTTGTTTCCCCAGGTTGTTACCTTCAACATCATAAAGTTTTACCCGCTCCATGCCACAGCTTGGTGACTTGGCGCACACAATGTAACCACTTAAATCTGCCAACTGCGGCAGCAGTTTAGCGGTGAAGCTCAACATCTGCTCGGTATAATCCAGACTATTATCGCGGGTTTGCACTAAACGGATCTGCTGCTCAGCATTATACTGCAGGCGAATTGGCGGTCGCGGCACACTCATGCCAATGGCTTGCTCCGGACACACCGGCACATACTCCACCAGCGCCTTTAACTGCTGCGTACAAAAGGTTGAAGCTTTATGCCCGCCGTCAAAGCGGACTTGCGCGCCCAGCACACAGGCACTGATGCCAATTTTTACTGCCATATTCTTTAACTCATAACTGACTTGTTTTCTTTACAGCACCGTAGTGCAAACGGATCAATCATCTTGAAAAAAAGCAAAAAAAAACGGTAGTTAGTTACCTAACTACCGTCTCTGTCGAAGATACAGCCCTACTTCTTACTGGTGCCTGTCTCAACCCGCGACTTTAATTTCTGTCCCGGGCGGAAAGTCACCACGCAGCGGGCCGAGATCGGAATGTCTTCACCGGTTTTCGGATTGCGTCCCGGTCGTTCATTCTTCACCCGCAGGTCGAAATTACCAAAGCCGGAAAGCTTAACCTGTTCGCCCGACTCCAGTGCCGTCCGGATTTCTTCAAAAAAAGCTTCCACTATCAGCTTGGCATCGCGTTTGCTCACGCCAAATTTGGTAAACAGACGTTCTGCTAAATCAGCTTTGGTAAGCGCCATCTTTAATCCCTCAACGTTGCGTCGAAATCATCTTTAAGCACGCTAACCACTTGATTTACCACTTGTTGGATATCTTTATCCTCAAGGGTACGCGCCTTATCCTGCAAGGTCAGCGCGATCGCCAGTGACTTAAAGCCGTCTGCGACACCCTGACCGGTGTATACGTCAAACAATTTTAGGTCAACTAACTGATTTACGCCAACTTTTTTTATACTAGCAACAATATCGGCAAAATGCACATCAGATTTCACGACAATCGCCAGATCGCGACGGTTCGCCGGATACTTCGACAGCTCCTGCGCCTGTACTATATGCCGCTCGCCAAGTGCAGCCAGTTCTAATTCAAACAGATAGGCTTTGCCTTTGATCCCCAGCTTGCGCTCGGCTTCCGGATGTAAGGCCCCCAGATAACCTGCCGCCTGATCATTGACCCACACTTGCGCGGTTTGCCCCGGATGCAGTGCACTGTGCTCAGCGGCACTAAAGCGTACCTGCTCATTGGCTGACAGTAAGCCCAATAAGGCTTCTACATCGCCTTTGATATCAAAGAAGTCTACTGGCCGCTCAGCAATACTCCAGTGCTCATTGGCCAGTGAACCGACAATCACACCGCCAATCACCGGTACCTGACGCACACCACCTTCTGCTGTCGCATCAGGAATAAACTTCAGGCCATATTCAAATAAGCGTAAACGGTTTTGCTGCCGGCTTTGGTTATATTGCACGGCCTGCAGTAAACCTGGCCACAGGTTAAGCCGCATTGCCGACATATCGGCTGAAATCGGGTTGGGCAATACCAACGCATCTACGCCCGGGAACAGGCTTTGCTGGACCTTAGGATCGACAAAGCTATAAGTGATGGCTTCCTGATAACCACGGTCAACCAGTAGCTGGCGCATGGTGTCAACACTTAAGGCGGCTTCTTTAAAGCTGCGCATTTTCAGGGCAGCTACCGGCGCAACATTCGGAATATTGTTATAGCCATACACCCGCGCCACTTCTTCAATCAGATCTTCAGCGATACTGATATCAAAGCGATAGCCCGGTACCAGAACCTGCCAGCCGTCCACTGTCTCAGTGACCTTTAAACCCAGCCGGCTTAGAATATCGCTGACTTCTGTTTTCGCGATCTGATGCCCCAGAATACGGTCAAGCTTAGCTTCCGTTAACAGGATCGGGGCTTTTTGTGGTAAATACTCAGGCGCCACCGCTTCGACCACCGGACCGGCTTCGCCACCGACAATTTGCAGTAACAGCGCCGTTGCCCGCTCCATCGCCGTGCGTTGCAGCTCAGGATCAACACCGCGCTCATAACGATGTGACGCATCGGTGTGCAAACCGTATTGCCGTGCTTTACCAGCAATCAGCTGCGGTGCAAAGAAGGCGCTTTCCAGGAAAATATCCGTCGTTTCCGCCGTTACACCACTGTACAAGCCACCGAAAATACCGGCCATCGCCAGTGCTTTCTGCTGGTCAGCAATCAGTAAGGTATTGTCTTGCAGCGTGACCTCGTTGCCATCGAGTAACGTCAGTTTTTCACCGCTGTGAGCAAAGCGCACCTGAATATCACCGTCCAGCTTCGCCAGGTCAAAGGCATGCATCGGATGACCGAGCTCCAGCAGCACATAGTTGGTGACATCCACTACCGGATCAATACTGCGGACACCACAGCGGCGCAGTTTTTCGGTTAACCACAGCGGACTTAATGCACTGAGGTTAACATTACGGATCACCCGGCCTAAATAACGTGGGCAGGCCGCCGGTGCCAGTAACTGAATGGCTTTGCTGTCACTGATAGTGGCTGGCACCGCGCTAATTTCCGGCTCACAGACGCTCAGTTTATTCAGTACTGCGACTTCCCGCGCCAGCCCCTTAATGCCCAGACAATCGGCACGGTTTGGCGTTAGGTCTACTTCGATACTCAAATCATCTAGCGCTAAATACTGGCGCAGGTCCTGACCGATTGGCGCATCGGCCGGTAACTCAATAATGCCGTCTGAATCATCCGCCATGCCAAGCTCAGAGAACGAACACAGCATGCCATGCGATGGCTGACCGCGTAACTTAGCCTGTTTAATTTCAAAGTTACCCGGTAACACGGCACCAACGGTAGCAACAGCCACTTTAAGACCAAGACGGCAGTTTCTAGCACCGCAGACGATATCCAGCAGCTCGGCGCCACCGATATTCACTTTAGTTACCTGCAGTTTATCCGCTTCCGGATGCTTACCACACTCGACGACTTCGCCCACTACCACACCGTGGAAATCACCAGCAACCTTGTCCATGCCGTCCACTTCCAGACCGGCCATCGACAACTGTTCAGATAAGGCTGTGCTATCCAGTGCCGGATTCACCCATTCCCGTAACCAGGATTCACTAAATTTCATTGCTTGCTACTCCGCTTATCTGAACTGCTTTAAGAAACGAACATCATTTTCGAAGAAGGCGCGCAGATCGGTCACACCGTAGCGCAACATCGTCAGCCGCTCTACACCCATACCAAAGGCAAAACCGCTATACACTTCAGGGTCGATGCCGACCGAGCGCAACACATTCGGGTGCACCATACCGCAGCCCAATACCTCCAGCCATTTGCCATTCTTACCCATCACATCCACTTCGGCGGATGGCTCAGTAAAGGGGAAGAACGACGGCCGGAAACGGATTTTTAAGTCTTCTTCGAAGAAGTTATGTAAAAAGTCATGCAGGATACCTTTGAGCTCGGTAAAGCTGACATTTTTATCCACCATCAAACCTTCCACCTGGTGGAACATCGGGGTGTGAGTCATGTCGTAATCGTTACGATACACGCGGCCGGGTGAAATAATCCGCAGTGGTGGCTGTTGCTGCTCCATAGTACGGATCTGTACACCCGAGGTCTGGGTGCGCAACATCAGCTTCGGATTAAAATAAAAGGTATCGTGATCGGCCCGTGCCGGGTGATGCTCCGGAATATTCAGCGCATCAAAGTTGTGGAAATCATCTTCAATTTCCGGGCCCTGCTTGGTTTCAAAACCCAGCTCAGCGAAAAAGCTTTCGATCCGCGCTATAGTGCGGCTGACCGGATGCAGACCACCTTGCTCCAGAGTACGGCCTGGCAGGGTAACATCAATTTTTTCCTGTGCCAGCTTGGCCAGTAATTGGGCTTGCTGCAGCGCATCACGCTTCTCATTCAGCGCGTCCTGAACCTGTTGCTTTAACTCGTTAATATGCTGGCCGGCCAGCTTACGCGCTTCCGGATCCATCGCGCCTAAAGATTTCAGCAGCTCAGTAATGCTGCCTTTTTTGCCCATAAAGGTTACGCGAACCTCTTCCAGAGCCGGAATATCGTTAGCCGCAGCTACTGCGGCCAGCGCTTCTTGTAATATCGCTGACAGGTTCATGGTTATCCTCAG
The DNA here is from genome assembly GCF_025377695.1 of Alishewanella sp. BS5-314. NCBI lineage: Bacteria > Pseudomonadati > Pseudomonadota > Gammaproteobacteria > Alteromonadales > Alteromonadaceae > Alishewanella > Alishewanella sp. BS5-314. The sequence goes on along the minus strand of NZ_JACEHJ010000002.1, from coordinate 728,621 downwards.
TGTCACCAGGATTGATCAATTTCAAAGCCGCTAATCATACAATAAAAAGCAGCCGGCACGCAGTGCACGTTAAGGATTTTTTTGGACTTTTTCAGTAAAACGGCGTTTAACCAGCTTGCAGGGTTTCGCGGATAAAGGGGATGGTCAGTTTACGCTGATGCACGATGGAAGCTTTATCCAGCCGATCCAGGATACTGACCAATGAGCGGATATCCCGATCATGATGGTTCAGCAGATAACGCGCCGCTTCATCCGGCAACTCAATACCGCGCAAGCGGGCTTTTTGTTGCAGCAGTTTCTGTTTATCGTCATCACTTAATAACCGCAACTGAAAGCTGGTACAGGCATGTAAGCGCGATACCAGATCCGGCAAGGTAATACCCAGCTGTTGTGGTGCCTGATTACCGACAATGATCAGGGCTTTGCCCTGCTCGACCAGGCGGTTGTAGAGATCAAAAATTGCCACTTGCCAGTGCAGCTCGCCGGCAATGGCCTGGATATTATCCAAACAGACCAAATCCAACTGCTCCAGATTATCCAGCAGCCGGGGACTGAGCTCTGCCATATTCTCTAATGTCAGTAATTGACTGGTGAGGCCCTGCTCCTGCGCCTGCACACAAGCGGCGTACAGTAAATGCGATTTGCCGCTGCCGCTGGCACCGAACAGATAGACCGGTGCCTGGCCAGCGGGTTGGCGCAGGTAATGCTTTAAAAAATTGACCGCCGGGCTCTCTGCCGCCGCATAAAAGCTATCCAGGGTTTCATCCTCTGGCAGCGTCACCGCCAGCGTAAACTGCAATGGCTGCATTCAGGGACGGGTTAGCTGATAAACGGCCAGGGGCGCATCTGTAACCACCGGCGCCGGGTTAGCCCAGTCAAAAGCTGGCGGCGCACTATTGTCAGTTAACAGCTGCAGGCTGGGTTCAAAGTTAAGCAGTTGCAGTAATTGCGCTGGTGATACCTGAATCGTCAACTGCAGCTCGGTTTGTTGCTGGCCCTGACTGAGCAGCTTTACCTGCTTAATGCCCAGGGTTGCAGCCAAGGTCCGTTCCAGCAGTACCACATCCCGCAAACTGCTGGTACCCTGCACCTGGATCCGCACCTGCTGCTCGGCCGCCGGATCCAATAAAATGGCATATTGCCGCGCCAACTGCTGACTGAGCAAGGCAGCATAGTCACGCAGTAAGCTCTGTTGATCGGTGCCGGTTAGCTCATCGCGCTGTTGCTGGCCGGCCTGCTGACGGATCGCTGTCAGGCGCCACTCGGTATCGCTGCTCTGCTCCAGTAATAACAGCACCACTTCATTGACCCGATAACGACTGCTGGCCAGTAAAATCGGCTCCCAGAAGCCGCCCCAGACGTCATTCTCGGTTAGGTTTAATAAGTCATCGATATCATAAAGCGGCAAGGTTAAAGGTAGCGCCTGTTCAGCCATCACCTGGGTCAGGGCTTGCAGCCAGAGGTCATCACTCTGCCGTACAAAGCGGCGCTCGCTGCCGGCTTGCTCAACGATCCAGAACAACATTTCCGGCCGCTGACCGCCCCAGATCGGGATCTGAAGTTGCTGCAGCAAAGTCCGGATCCGCTCGGCATCCAACAGGACCCGCACCCTGTTGCCGGCTTCGCCTCTGACTGCTTCAAATTGCTTAACATAGCTGCTGGCATTGTTTAATTCGGTCCGTAGCTCGGCACGCTGCATAATATCCGGGTTACCAGTGACCCGCACCAGGATCTGCGTCAGTGCTTCCCGTTGCCATTGTTGCTGAGTTTGCTCGGCACTCACTTCAGCCTGATACAGCTCAGGCTTAGCCATTACAGCGCTGCTGAACAGCAACCAACTGCTTAACAGCACACACCAAATTTTCTGCACCATGCACACTCCTGTTTTCTTTACTTCAGCAACGTTGTTACCGACTAGCTAAAATAAAGCCACCTGACGGTGGCTTTATTCTGACGGTATTACCCGAGATTTACGCCTAAGCGTTGCGCCACTTCCTCGTAGGCTTCAACTACGCCGCCAAGGCCCTGGCGGAAGCGATCTTTATCCAGTTTTTTACGGGTTGCTTTATCCCACAGCCGGCAACCGTCTGGCGAGAACTCATCACCCAGCACGATTTGGCCCTTAAACAAACCAAATTCCAGTTTAAAGTCAACCAGCAGCATACCGGCCGCATCAAACATCGCAGATAATACTTCGTTAGCTTTGTAGGTCAGACGCTTCATTTCTGCCAGTTGTTCCGCCGTGGCCCAGCCGAAGGACAGCGCCAGTGACTCATTGACCATAGGGTCGTGCAGCGCGTCGTTCTTTAAAAACAGCTCAAAAGTCGGTGGCGTTAACTGCTGGCCTTCGCTGACACCCAGACGACGCACCAGAGAGCCGGCAGCATAATTGCGGATCACGCACTCTACCGGAATCATCGTTAATTTTTTTACCAGTACTTCATCGTCACTCAGTAACTGCTCGGCTTGCGTCGGGATCCCGGCCTGCTCCAGCTTTTGCATGATAAAGAAGTTAAACTTATTGTTGATCATGCCTTTGCGATCGAGCTGCTCAATACGCTCACCATCAAAGGCTGAGGTATCGTTGCGAAAGTGTAATACCAGCAGATTCTCATCGGTGGTGTGATACACAGTCTTGGCTTTTCCACGGTACAGCTCTGTTGTCTTTTGAACCATTTTTTACTCCGGACGGCGGGCACTGAAAATCAGGCGCAAAGTATAATGGGCTTTGGCCTGTTCGCAAATGACTTTTTCACCGCAGCTTAGAATTCTAAGCCGGCAGCGCGGATTGCCGCCACCATAGGTTCATACAACGCAGAAACCAGTGCCGGCGGCAGTGGCTCGCCACTCTTGTCCTGCCAGGAAATCGCCGTACCTGTGCCGTTGTGGCGACTCAGCACTAACTGATATTCACCATCCTCCAGCGGCAGGCTCAGCGGCGCATCCCGGAAGGTAATAGTGCGCCAGATGCCGCGTGTTGGTTTGGTATAGCTGACATAATAAGTCAGCACCGAGCGGTCAAAATCCGTTACCGTCAGGTTTAATTCCGGGAATAACAACTCCAGCTGTGACCAGGTCACATCTGTTGGCTGGCGTGTGATCAGCGCCGGGTTACCCGCCTGGTCCAATCCCGGCTCCAGCGATACTTCCGCTACGGCCAGACGTTGCTCACGGGCCGCTTGCACTTCGGCAATCGCAACCTGGTTAATAATGCGGTTTAATACGTTCACTTCGTTAGCCTTGGCGTCCTGAACGCTGAGTTGTTCACCGGCGACAAAATATTGATGTTCCAGTAATGTCGAGGTCATGCTCAATGAGCGGCCATGTGGCCGCGGCGCCAACTCAATTTGGTAGCGAACCTGATCAACCGGATTCTCACTCTTCCATAACCAGAAGCCTGAGCTACGTGAACGTTGGATCCAGCCGGTTTCATAGCGTAAGCCGGCATCGTCAAGTTGGGTCAACTCAACCTGTTGTGCCGCGAAAAAATCCCGTAACTGTTGCTGAATAAAGGGCAATAAATCGCCGGTAAGATCGTTACGTTCGAACCACACCCGCGACAGTTTTTCTTCCTCTTCCAACCGGCTGCTACTGGCGGTAGCCAGGATCAAGGTAGGTGGTTTCTTGTTAGCGATCTGACCCGATACCGGTGCCACCGCAGGGATATCAAAAGCAGCAGGCTGATTCGGTTTGGCTAAACCTTCAGGAATACGCAAATTAACCTGCGAGGTACTTGGGGTTTCTGTTGTTTCTTTGTCAAAAAAGGCGCAGCCACCTAACAGCACGCTGACCGCCACACATCCTTTAGCCCACTTTTGCACCTATACTACTCCTGCTTCTCAATACCGGCTTGTTGTAATGCCTGTTCGATTATACTTTGATAAATTGGTTCCAACTGCGTCAACGGCAAGCGCAGAAAATCTGACTGGATCAGCCCCATCTGCAGCAAAGCCCACTTGGTTGGGATCGGGTTGGATTCGATAAAAAGATCGCGATGTAACGCCTGCAGCCGGCTATCCAGTGCTTTAGCCGTTGCGGCATCACCCTGCGCCGCAGCACGGCAAATTGCTGCCATGGCCGCCGGTGCGACATTGGCAGTCACCGAAATCACGCCATGACCACCTTGTAACATAAATTCGGCGAAACTGGCATCATCACCGCTGAACAACAAAAAGTCGGCAGGACACAAGGCCTGCAACTCAGCCAAACGGGCCAGCGAGCCCGTTGCTTCTTTAATGCCGACGATATTAGGCACCTTCGCCAGCTCGGCAACCGTTTCGGCTTTCAAGTCGACACCGGTCCGCCCTGGCACGTTATATAAGAAAATCGCTTTATCAGTAGCCGCAGCTACCGCCTGAAAATGCGCCAGCATGCCTTTTTGGGTTGGCTTATTATAAAAAGGCGTAACAGTAAGATAACCGTCTATCGGTAGATCAGCGAAAAACCGGGTTTTCTCAACCGCCTCAGCAGTCGACATAGCGCCGTTTCCGACCAACACCGGGATCCGTCCGGCAACCTGCTGACACACCTGCTTTAATGCCGCATGCTGCTCTGTCAGACTCAGCGTCGCGGCTTCACCTGTGGTTCCCATAATGACCAGACCATCGCTACCCTGCTTCAGGTGAAAATCGACCAGTGTGTGTAAACTGTCATAATCTACCTGCCCCTGTGCGGTCATGGGGGTAATCAGTGCAACGAAACTACCTCTGAACATCTTAAGCTGGCTCCACGAATAAATTTACGGCCGCCTATGTTAAAGACAGAACCCCGGAAACACAAGGAGACTGTTTACCGGCTTGCATTGCCGCTTCGAGCAGTGACTTTAGATGACACTATGCTAAACTGCGACACCTTTATTTCCAGCGACACCATAGGAAAACTATGCCCCAACAACTGGTTGTGACCGCCATTGGCCCAGACCGCACCGGCATTGTCAGTAAACTGGCGCGACTGGTTACCGAATGTAACTGCAATATTATTGATAGCCGGATGGCGATCTTTGGTAGTGAGTTTACCTTTATTATGCTACTGGCCGGCGATCTGGCCGCCATCAGCCGCATTGAGCATTTATTACCCGCTCTGGGTTTAGAGCTTGATCTGACTACCATGACCAAACGTACAACTGGCCGTCCGCGCACCCAGGTGGTGGCGCATTACGTGTTGGACTACAGCGGGCCAGATCGGGTTGGTACACTCGGCGCCATTACCGGTTTGCTGGCCAGCCACAATATTTATATCGGCTCACTGCAATCTGAAACCTTTACCGAGCAAGATAAAATAATGATGCACACCCAGATGACGCTGGAACTACCCGAAGGCGTGAACGCCAGCATTATCGCGACAGAATTAACCGGTTTAATGCAACAACTTGGCCTGAGTGGACACTTTCAGGCCCAACAATAAGGATACATTATGCAAACACTGACTGCCGGCCAGCAGGCGCCAGATTTTACTCTGCCCGATCAACAGCAACAACCAACCAAGCTGTCAGCCTTACTGCAACAAAGCAGAGTGTTACTGTATTTTTACCCGAAAGCGATGACCCCAGGTTGCACAGTACAAGCTTGTGCGCTGCGCGACAGCAACGCCGAACTACAGGCGCTCGGTGTCACTGTGGTCGGTATCAGCACTGATGCCCCCGCCAAACTTGCCAAGTTTGCCCAGCGCGATCAGCTTAATTTTCTGCTGCTCGGCGATGAAACGCATCAGGTTGCCGCAGCCTTTGGTGTTTGGGGCCCTAAGAAATTTATGGGCAAAGAGTATGATGGCCTGCATCGTGTCAGTTTCCTGATCAATCAGGACGGCAGCATCGCTAAGGTATTTGATAATTTTAAAACCAGTAACCATCACCAGGTGGTGCTGGACTACCTGAAGTCTTAATTCGCCGCTAAACCGGGTCAAGTTACCGGATCTTGCTTGGGCAGCAGTTCACCCTGCTGCTAGTATCTGAAACGATATCAACTGGCAGCCTGGCTGCTCGCAACAGGAGCTGAATATGAACAAGACGCTACGTCTCTCACTACTCTCTTTAGGTTTACTCGTCACCTCACTAAGCGCAGTGGCGCAACAGCTGAACACCGAAAAGGCCACACTGCAAATGGATACCGTAGCAACGGGTCTGGAACATCCGTGGGGATTAGCCTTTTTACCAGACGGTCGCATGCTGGTCACCGAACGTAACGGCAATCTTCGTTATGTCAGCGCCAATGGCGAGCTGAGCAAGCCGTTAACGGGTGTTCCTACCGTACTGGCCGCTGGTCAGGGTGGTTTGCTGGATGTAATTTTACATCCGGACTTTGCGACCACCCGGCAAATTTATCTTAGCTATACCGAGCCAGGCGCCGAAAATACCAGCAGCACAGCTGTAGCGCTTGCTACCCTGGGTGAGACGGGCCTGAGTGATGTTAAAGTCGTCTTTAGTGCCCAACCCAAGTTCGCCAGCCGGCATCATTTCGGCAGCCGTCTGGTGGTAACGCCGGATCGTAAGCTGTTCGTGACCTTAGGTGATCGCGGTGCCCGGCGCCATGATGCCCAGACCTTTGATACCCATCACGGCAAGGTAGTACGCCTGGAACTGGATGGCCGGATCCCGGCGGATAACCCCTATGTAAAGGACAGCGCGGTGTTGGATGACATCTGGTCTTATGGTCATCGCAATATTCAGGGCGCAGCGCTGCATCCGACGACCGCCGAGCTTTGGACCCATGAGCATGGTCCTCAGGGTGGCGATGAAATCAATATCGCCCGGGCAACACTAAACTATGGCTGGCCGGTGATTACCTACGGTGAAGAATACGGTGGCGGCAAAATCGGCCAAACCGAGAAAGACGGTATGGAACAACCACTGCATAAATGGACACCCTCGATTGCACCAAGTGGTATGGCGTTCTACTTAAGCGACGCCATTCCGGGCTGGCAAAACAACCTGCTGGTCGGCTCGCTGCGGTTCGGGCAACTGGTGCGCTTAGAGCTGGATGGCGACAAAGTCAGTCATGAGGAACGTATTATGATCGGGCAGCGCATCCGCGACGTCCGTCAGGGGCCGGATGGCGCGGTTTATCTGTTAACCGATCAGGCCAATGGCCAACTGTTACGGTTACGGGCTGCCACTAACTGATGCCGGGGCCGCGTCTAAAACCTGTTACCGCCAGCATTATGCTGGCGGTATCGTCTGGCGCTCTGGCTCAGACGCCTGAAGTCATTGTTATTACGGCCAATGCCCAGCAGCAACGCTGGCTGGATGCCGCAGCAAGTATCGAAGTCCGCGCTCTGCCCCGCAGTGGCCTGTTAATTGATAGTGGCCAGTTACTGCAGGGTATTCCGGGCTTACAGGTCGACAGCCGGGCGAACTTCGCGCAGGACACCCGGCTGAGTATTCGCGGTTTTGGCAGTCGCAGCGCCTTTGGCGTGCGCGGGATCTATTTGTCACAGGATGGTATTCCAATTTCCGCGCCCGATGGTCAGGGGCAATTATCCAGTGTGTTACTGGATAATATTGCCGAAATCGAGGTGTTACGCGGGCCACTGGCAGTACTTTATGGTAATGGCGCTGGCGGGGTCATTGCCTTGCGCACCGCAACTGAGGCCACGGCACGCGCCGGGACAGCGCTGGCAGTCAGTCAGCAGCATCAGCAATACCAGTTAGCGGGCCGACAACAGCTCGGCCAGCATCAGCTTAGCCTGGCGGCAAAGCACTTTGAAAGCGATGGCTTTCGCCCGCATTCTGCCGCCCGCAAGCAACAACTGCAGGGACTCTGGCAAACACAGCTTTCAGACTCGCTAAGCGCCAGTCTGCGACTGGACTTCGCCTACGACCCCTTATTACAGGATCCGCTCAGCCTCACTCCGACACAGTGGCGCGCCGATCCGAAACAAACCGTGAGTCAGGCACAACAATTCGATACCACGAAAAGTACCCGACAACGCCAGCTTAGCCTGGCACTGCAACAAAGCGGTCACAGCCCCTGGCAACTGGCGCTATGGCGCGGTGAGCGTGAAGTCACGCAACGCCTCGCCTTTACCGGGGCAGCCATTACCTCAGCTGGCGGTGATATTGCACTGGATAGGCAATATCAGGGCGTGAATGGTCAATATAGCTGGCACCTTACAGACGCCCTGCAAAGTACTGTAGGTGGTGCCTGGGTGAGTAGTGATGATGAGCGCCAGGGTTTCGTCAACAATTTTGGGCAACGTGGTGATTTGCGCCGCGATGAAACCAATCTGGCAGAGAATCGCGATCTGTTCTGGCGTTTGCACTGGCAAGCGACAGCTCAGCTAAGTGTCGATGCCGGTTTGCGTTATACTGAGCTGAGTTATCAGATCCGGGACCGCTTTATTCAGGGTGCTAACCCGGATGATAGTGGCCGTAAAAATTACTATCAACAGGCGGCCGCTATGGGCCTGAATTACCGGCTCAATGACGCCTGGTCCTGGTTTATCAGCACAGGTCTGGGGTTTGAAGCCCCGACACTGGCAGAGCTGGCATATAAACCTGAGGGGAGTGGCCTGAATCTGGCACTGCTGGCCAGCGAAAATCGCCAGTGGGAGAGCGGTGTCAAATATGCTGCCGGCAGAGCGCGTTTTAGTGTTAGTGCCTTTAGCATCCGCAGCAGCGATGAGTTACTGGTTGCCAGCTCAGACAACGGCCGTACCAGCTTTCGTAACGCCGGTGCGACCGCCCGCCAGGGACTGGAGTTTTACTGGCAGCAACAACTTACACCGGCCTTATCACAGCACGTCGCCCTAACCTATCTGGATGCACAATTCGATAGTGCCGAACTTGCCGGCAAGCGTATTCCCGGTGTCGCCCGGCTGGATAGCCACTGGCAATTAAGCTGGCAACCCTGGTTAACCAGGCCGCTGTTTCTGGAGTGGACCAGCCGTTACCGCGATCAGATCGCGATTAATGATCAAAACAGCGACTTCGCCCCGGCAAGCCTTAGCTTCGATCTGTCACTGCTCAGCACGCAGCAACTGGGGCAATGGCAAATACGCAGCTGGCTGCAACTGCAGAATCTGACTGATCGTGATAACGTCGGCGCTGTGGTGGTGAATCAGAGCAATGGCCGGGCTTTTGAAAGTGCACCTGGCAGACAGCTCAGTGCCGGTATCAATCTGGATTACTTGTGGTAAGTCGTGGCAGGTCGTGGTAAGCACTTTTTGCTAGGTCGCGTGATGAAACCTCAGGTTATGATAAGGCTTAGCAACGCATCATGAGCATAAGCAGTGCCAACGCACTGCTTATGCTGCGACAGGAGCTTGTCAGGCGGCAGATTCAGTCGGATGCAGCCGCTCAGACCAGGCTTTGGCCGTCGCTTTGACCAAAGACGCCAGCGGGATAGCAAAGAATACCCCCCAGAAGCCGAACAAGCCGCCGAAAAACAGCACCGCCACGATAATATAAACCGGATTAAGATCGACCACTTCTGAGAACAGCAAGGGCACCAGTACATTACCATCCAGCGCCTGAATAATGGCATAGGCCAGCATCAGATAGCCAAATTCCGCGGTGAAGCCCCACTGAAACAGCGCCACCACTGCCACCGGTAGGGTGACAACGGCAGCACCGATATAGGGAATAAGGACGGATAACCCAACCAGGATCCCCAGCAATAGCGCATAGTTCAGCCCAAATAAGTAAAACACCAGATAACTGACGGCGCCGACAATCAGGATCTCCAGCATCTTGCCGCGGATATAGTTCATGATCTGCACGTTCATCTCATGCCAGACCTGGCCAATCAGCTTACGCTCGTTTGGCAGAAACTGCACAAAACCGCTGATTAGCTGCGCTTTATCTTTTAACATAAAGAACACCATTACCGGCACCAGCACCAGATAAATCAGCAACGCTACCAGATTCACCAGTGACGCCAGTGACATCGACAGCATCTGACGGCCAAAGGTCATCACCCGCTCTTCAACCGAGTGCATCAGTAACAGGATTTGTTCATCACTGACCATGCCAGGCAGTAACTCTGGCAGCTCGAGCAAATAGGTCCGGCCCAGCTCAATCATCTGCGGCAAGTCTTTCAGTAAATTCCGGCCCTGATACCAGGCCAGCGGCACTATCCACATTAATACTAATGTCAGTACCCCCATAAACCCCAGCACCACAACGGATGTACTCAGAGTACGGCTAAGCCCCATGCGGCATAATTTTGAAACCGGCCACTCCAGCAGATAAGCAACAGCAATGGACACCAGCACTGGCGCCAGCATCCCACTTAACCAGTAGATGCCAAGAAAACCCAAAACCAGGATCAGAAATAAGGTCACAACCTGCGGATCGGAAAACTTATTGGTGTACCACTTTTTTAGCCAGTCGAGCATAATCGCCAAAACCTGTAAGTTAAGTGCCTGCCAGTATAACAAGTTCCGCTAAGAATACATCGCTCAGTATTAACAATTCAACGCAGCCATTTTGCGTTCCAACCACCAGCACTAGTAATAAAATTCGTTAGCCGCCTGGGGCGTGTTGACGTTTGCTGCTTAGATTTTGTTCGCACTGGCGGCACTTTGGTCGCGAAACGAGGAACGCAGTTTAGTCATTCTAAATAAGTGACGAGTGAAGCTACCGCGTCCTGCTCTCGCCCCTGACCTGCATCCATGCAGGCCACAAAGAGCAAAGTGTCGCCAGCGCGAACCCTTCGGGCAGCGTTTGGCTGCAAAAACAAGCAGCAAACGTCAACACGCCCTAGCAAGTGATTGAATAAGATAAAGTAGGCAGGTTAGTATGCACCCTGGTTTTTTGTTGCCGAAGCCATGATTACACTGAACTTAACGCCGGTCACATTGCCAAAGCTTCAGCTTGTAGCAGCATTCTCCGGAGAAAGGGTTGCCTTATTATGCAAAACCCCGCAGTAAAAACGTTTTTTGCCATTTGTTTACTCAGTCTGAGCTCATACGCCCCTTTTGCGCAGGCGCAAAGTCAGTTGCCGGATATCGGTGGTAGCGCCTTCTCCACTCTGACCCCGGAGAAAGAAAAGCAGCTAGGTGATGTCCTGATGCGGCAAACCCGCGGCCGACTGCCGATGGTTTATGACCCGCTGCTCGATGAATATATTAATGCATTGGGTAACCGCCTGGTGGCACGGGCTAATGATGTCAAATTCCCGTTTAAGTTTTACTGGGTTAATAACCGTCAAATTAATGCTTTTGCTACGCTGGGTGGTAATATCGCCTCTCATACCGGCACCCTGGCAGTGGCGGAGAGCGAGAGTGAATTTGCCTCGGTGATGGCGCATGAAATTGCTCACGTTACCCAGCGTCATATTGCCCGCTTTGTCGAAGCACAAAATCAGCGGGCGCCGTTAACCATTGCCAGTTTGCTTGGCGCCATAGTGCTGGCAACCGTTAACCCGGAGGCGGGGATGGCAGCGATGGTAGCGTCACAGGGCGCAGCGCAACAAAGTGCCATTAACTTTACCCGCAGTAATGAACAGGAAGCAGACCGGATCGGCATGACGATCCTGGCAGAAGCGGGCTTTGATCCCAATGCGGTACCGGCATTTTTTGGCCGCCTGGCTGAGCAAAGCCGCTTTGCCAACCAACAGCTGGCATTTTTACAAACGCACCCGCTGTCGCAGGCACGGGTGGCCGATACCCGCTTACGCGCCCAGCAGTTCCCACAGCGTTTTGTACCCGATAGCATGGACTTTACGCTAAGCCAGGCCCGGGTGTTAGCCCGTTATCATCACAATACCCAGGATGCCTTGGTGATTTTCAAGCGCCGGCTGGCTGAACCGGGCGGAAATACCCGGGCGAACCGCTATGCCCTGGCCATTGCCTTACTGGACAGTAAAGACTATGCCGCCGCGCTGGAGATGCTGAAACCTCTGATGGAACAGGATGCGCATAATCTTTATTATCTGGACGTTTACACCGATATCTTAATTGGCCAACAGCGTTTTGATGAGGCGCTGGAGCGCTTACAGCAGGAGTATCTGCTGCGCCCCAACAACCAGGTTGTGACGCTAAATTACGCTAATGTCGCGGTTAAAGCCGGTAGCTATCCGCTGGCCATCCATCTGCTTCGGAATTTGTTGTATCATAAAGACGATAATATTCTGGCCTATGACTTATTAGCTGAAGCCTATAAAAAGCAGGAAGATTTCGCCCGTTACTATGAGGCACGAGCCGATCTGTTCTATCAGATGGCCAATTATCCGAAAGCGATTGACGATTTGAACGAGGCGCTAAATCATCTTAAGCCGGAAGCCCGGTTGGAGAACCGGCGCCTGGAAGCCAAAAAGCGCCAGTGGCAGGCTGAATTTGAGCGCTTACAACGGATGTGATCGCGGTTATCCCGTTAACTGTAATTTGAATAAAAAGAGTATCCTATGATTACCCTCTACCATAACCCACGCTGCTCAAAAAGCCGCGATGCCCTGGCACTGCTGGAACAAAGCGGCAAAGCCTTTACGGTGGTTGAGTATCTGAAAAACCCGCTGACGCTGGCTGAATTGACTACTTTACTGCAGAAATTGCAGCTGCCGGCCCGCGCCTTGCTGCGCAGTAAGGAAGAAGAATTCCAGGCACTGGGTCTGGCTGATCCCAGTCTCGATGATAAGGCGCTGCTTGCCGCCATCGCCGCTCATCCGCGTTTGATGGAAAGACCGGTGCTGGTCGTGGCAGAGCGTGCCGCTATCGGTCGGCCACTTGAGCAACTTCAGGCCTTGCTGCAATGAGTGCACAGGTTCTGGTTTTGTATTATTCACGCCATGGCTCAGTCGCTGCCCTGGCAGAAAAAATCGCCATCGGCGTGCAGCAAGCCGGCGCCGAAGCGCTGCTACGCAGTATTCCTGGCTTCGGGCAGCAGGACAGTGCACGACACCCACAGGTGCAAGCCAGCGAGCTGACAATCTGTGATGGCCTGGCCTTCGGCAGCCCGGTGCGCTTTGGTAATATGGCGGCTGAAGCCAAAGCCTTTTGGGATGGCACGACCGCCAGCTGGCTGAAAGGTGAGCTGATTAATAAGCCGGCCGGTGTCTTTACATCGTCCGGCAGCTTACATGGTGGCAACGAAGCCAATTTGCTAAGTATGATGTTGCCATTATTACATCACGGTATGCTGCTAATGGGGATCCCCTATTCCGAACCCGAACTGCATAAAACGCAAAGTGGTGGCACCCCTTATGGTCCAAGCCATGTCAGCGGTATGCAACACGATACCCAACTGACCGTTGACGAGCAGCGGCTGGCTCTGGCATTTGGCAAACGCCTGGCGCAGCTGAGCCTGGCGGTAAAACAACAAGGATTAACCTTATGACAGCACCCGCTGCCATCCCGATGGCTGCTGATACGCAGCGTTATTTATTACTAGGCCGCCTGGGGTATTGGGGGCTTTGGCTGTTGATCCCGCTCTGGCAAATTTGGCTCTCCCCGGTCAGCTATGGTGACGATCAGGCATTAAAACCAAGCCTGCTTAGTACCTTACTGTTACTGTGGTTGCCGCTGTGGTTACCGATGTGGGGTATTATCAAAGGCCATGCCTATACCTTTGCCTGGGCCAATTTTATTGTCATGTTGTACTTTCTGCACAGCCTGACCAATTTATGGGTCAGCACTGGTAGTTATTTCTGGTTTTCGCTGCTGGAGCTGTTGCTGGCTTGTCTGATGTTTTATGGCTGTACTTATTATGCCCGCAACAGAGGCAAAGAACTGGGGCTGAAAATTCCGAAACTAAAAGACGATCCGGTACGGCGCAGTTAATTTAACCGGCCTGCGATCTGCAGGCTGCTGCAAAGCGTAATAGATGCAGTGTCTCATTATTAAGCTATTACGATGAACGAACAACTGGCTCTGTTTCCTTTAGGAAGTTTTCTGTTGCCACGCGGCAAAATGAAGTTGCGGGTGTTTGAGCCGCGCTATGTGCGGTTAGTAAAAGAGGCCGTCAGTGGCAAACGGCCTTTTGCCATGGCCACGCTGAATCCGCTGGTCAGTCAACAGCATCCGGATCGGATCCTGCCACTGGTCTGTAAAGTCAGCGTTGATGATTTTGAAACCCTGCCCGACGGCTTACTGGGGATCACCATCAGTGGTATCAGCCGACAGCGTATCATCCGGCGCTGGCAGGAAGAGGATAAACTGCATGTGGCCGAAGTAGCGCCGGAAACAGACTGGCACAGCGTTGAACTTAGCACTGAACTGAACCAATTATCTGCCGCCTTTGCCGAGTTGTTGCAGGAGTATCCGCAGCTAGCCGCACTCTACCCACAGCCGCTGCTGACCGATGGCGCCTGGCTGGCTGGCCGCTGGCTGGAGTTATTGCCCATGCAGCCGGCGCTGAAGCTGAAGTTGGCGACTCAGGATCCGCAAAGCTGTCTACAACAATTACAGCACTGGCTGGCTCATAACGCCTGAGCCTTACTCAATACCCAGATATTTATGGACCTGCACACTGAGCTGCCAGTTATTGGCAATGCAGCTGGCCATGGCCAGTTCAGTGGCGCGTTTTTGCTGACTAATGGGCTGCAGATAGACCAGCTTATCCTGCAACTGATGCTCAGACAGCAAGGCTTGTAACTCCTCGATATGCTTTTGCATCGCCACCGGATGTTTAATTTCATTGGCACGCGCTAACGCACTGGCGAGTACCTTATAACCGCCCGGCATATTAATTTTCGGCGACACTGTGACCCAGGTGCTGTCAGGCGCTTTCACCTCAAAGGTGCCGCTGGTTTCAATCTGAGTGCTGTAACCAGCCTGATGCAAGGCCTCACAGAGCGGATATAAATCATAAAGACAAGGCTCACCACCGGTAATCACCACGTGCCGGGCCTGATAACCTTCAGCCGCAAACAACGCCAGCAACTGTAACGGGCTCAGCTCAGCCCAGGCGGGTGTATCGCTGCGTTTTGCCAGCATAGCCTCAGGGCTGGTTTTCAGTTCCGGATCCAGGGTCCAGGTATGTTTGGTATCGCACCAGCTACAGCCTACCGGACAGCCCTGCAGCCGCACAAAAATCGAAGGCTTACCGGTATAGCGGCCCTCGCCCTGAATGGTCTGAAATACTTCGTTTACCTGATACACCCTACCCAACCTTGTGTTAATCCGCCACAGCTGATGCAGCCACAGCATTCTTCAGCTATACTACGCGGCCCGATTTTCCGGCATTATACAAGAGAGAGCTGCTGATGACGCAAAAAGTTGTAGTGATTTATTCCGGTGGTATGGACTCCTACACGGTGTTACATAGGGCGCTGCGGGATGGTCATGACGTCTATGCGTTGTCCTTTAACTATGGTCAGCGTCATGTCAAAGAGCTGAAATGTGCTGAACAGGTCTGCCGTGAGCTGGGCGTGAAGCATAAAATTGTCGATATTTCAGCAATTAACCAGCTATTAAGCGGCTCCTCGCTAACCAGTGATATCGAAGTTCCGGAAGGCCATTACGCCGCCGATAATATGAAGTCGACCGTGGTGCCAAACCGCAATATGATCCTGTTATCGCTGGCTGTCGGTTATGCTGATTCTATTGGTGCCCGTGCTGTTTATTATGGTGCTCATAGTGGCGATCACTTTATTTACCCGGACTGTCGGCCGGAGTTTGTGCAAAAGATGAATGATGTCTGCCAGATCGCGAACTATCAGCCAGTCGATATTGTCAGCCCGTACCTGCATCAAACCAAGATCGAAATTTTAAAAGATGGCCTGGCAATGGGTTTGGATTACAGTAAAACCTGGACCTGTTATAACGGCCGTGAAAAAGCCTGCGGCAAGTGCGGTTCCTGTCAGGAACGGCTGGAAGCCTTCGCGTTGAATCAGGCAACTGATCCACTTCAATATGAATAGCTTATAACTTAGAGCAAAACGGCCTTGTTGGGGCCGTTTTTCATTTTATACTGTGTCGTTTTTAGCTGACTTGAGGTCAATGATGTTCAAATTCTGGTTTGCGATCCCTTTCTGGCAACGGGTATTAGGGGCGCTGGTGTTAGGAGTGCTGGCCGGCGTCGCCCTGGGCGAGCAGGCTACCGTGTTTAAACCGCTGGGAACGCTGTTTATCAATGCCATCCGGATGCTGGTCGTGCCACTGGTGTTTTTTGCGCTGATCAATAGCATTACCTCGTTAGCCGATCAGCACAAGATGCAGCGGCTGGCATTAAAGACGGTCGCATTATTTCTGGCAACGGCCTTGGTCGCCAGCTTAATTGGTCTGACAGTGGGTAGCCTGATGCAGTGGGGCTCAGATCTGCAACTGACCGCGGTCGAAGTACGCGAGCGGGTGATCCCGCCGGTATCCGAGGTAATCACCAGCCTGATCCCCACTAACCCGGTAGCGGCACTGGCGGAAGCCAAGGTATTACAGATCATCGTGTTTGCGGTGCTGTTTGGTATTGCCATCAATCAGGTGGGCGAAAAAGCCGAACCGATGAAAAAACTGGTTAATGCTGGTGCTGAGATTATGTACGCCATTACCCGGATGGTACTGCAACTGACTCCCTTTGGCGTCTTTGGTCTGATGGCCTGGGCCGTCGGTAGCTTTGGTTTAGCCACCCTGCTGCCACTAACCAAGTTTATTGTCGCTATCTATCTGGCCTGTCTGCTGCATATGGCCATCGTTTACGGTGGTTTGGTCAAGCTATACGGCGGTATGGGCTGGCGCGCCTTCTTTAAAGCGGTATTACCGGCGCAGCTGGTCGCGTACAGCAGTGCCAGCAGTTATGGCACCTTACCGGTGAGCTTTAAAGTTGCAACCGAAGATTTAAAAGTATCCAAAAATTACGCCAGCTTTGTACTGCCGCTGGGCGCAACCATCAATATGGATGGTTGTGGCGGTATTTTTCCGGCCATTGCCGCGATCTTTATCGCCCATCTTTATGGGATCCCGTTACAAACCACCGACTACCTGCTGATAGCCGGTACCGCAACCCTGGCATCGGTTGGTACAGCCGGCGTACCGGGTACCGCTATGGTGATGCTGACCGTGACGCTGAGTGTTGTCGGTCTGCCACTGGAAGGCATTGCCTTTATCGCAGCGGTCGATCGGATTGTCGATATGATGCGCACCGCCACCAATGTCACCGGCGATCTAATGGTAGCAAGAGTGATTGGTCAGCAAGAAGGCCTGCTGGAAACAGACGATGCAGCCACCAATGCCGCAGAGCCAGCCTGATGAGAATTAGTGTTGGCATTAAGTCGCTAAGCCGCCTGCCGTATCAGGCCGCCGCCGTGCTGCGAAACAGCAGCTACCCCGGCCTGTATAGCCTGATCATCGACGCCGATGAAACTGAGCTGGACCAGCTGCAACAGCAACAAGAGCAGCAAGTGCCGGTGCTGTTGACTCTGAGTTTGTGGCAGGCAGAACTTGCCGCGACTGAAAGCTTACCTAAGGACGCCGCAGCTCTGAACCAACCGCTGGCGGCGTTACCTGAAGTCTGGCTGCAAGGCCGGGTGGCTGGGCAACTCAGCGCCGACACAGCCCTGCTGCAACTTGAGAAAGAGCAGACTCCGCTTGTGGTCTGGTTTAGCTCGCCGATTGCGCTGGAACAAGGCTGCTGGCTTTGCGTAAAGGGCGAGCTACACGCGACACCGGTATTTGCACCAAACTAAATAACAGCACCAAACAAAATAGCAGAG
Organism: Alishewanella sp. BS5-314; assembly: GCF_025377695.1. Classification (NCBI taxonomy): domain Bacteria; kingdom Pseudomonadati; phylum Pseudomonadota; class Gammaproteobacteria; order Alteromonadales; family Alteromonadaceae; genus Alishewanella; species Alishewanella sp. BS5-314. The sequence continues at coordinate 711,042 of NZ_JACEHJ010000002.1, read as the reverse complement.
CCGGCACTTGTGCCGGCTCTGTCGTTTTTTGCGGCTAAGTTATCAGGCGGCAAATAAGCGCTGATGCAGTTGTTTCACCACGCCCGGTCCATCGCTGTCCTGGACCAGAAAACACAGGTTATGTTTTGAGGCACCATGGCAAATCAGCCGCATATTAATGCGTTCCAGCGTACTGAACAGCTCACCCGACACCCCTTTGCTGCTGTGTAAATGATTGCCAATAACCGCGACCAGACTCAGGCCGGTTTCCACACTGACTTCACAAAAGGTTCTGAGCTCATCCAGAGCCGGCTCCAGATTGCTGCTAAAAGCACTGGTCATGCCGCCCTGATCTAAGGTAAGCGCCACGCTGATTTCAGAGGTCGTAACCAGATCCACTGAGATCTGATGCCGGCTCAGCGTGTCAAACACCCGGGTCAGAAAACCGGGCGCATGCAGCATAGCCGGGCTTTTTACCGTAATTAAGGTTTGTGATTTACGCAGTGCTATTGCGCGATACGGCGGTCGTTGCTGCACCTCTTTCGCGATCCAGGTGCCTCCTGCTTCCGGCTCCCGGCTGGAGCCGACAAAGACCGCGATATTCTGCCGCATCGCCGGTAGCAAGGTTGCCGGATGCAGCACCTTGGCGCCAAAGGTCGCCATTTCAGCCGCCTCATCAAAACTGATTTCCGGGATACAACGGGCTTCTGCAGTTAGGCGCGGATCCGTTGTAAAGATGCCAACCACATCGGTCCAGATCTGTACCGTGACTGCCTGCAAGGCTTCGGCCAGCAATGCAGCGCTATAATCAGAGCCGCCACGGCCCAGGGTCGTCGTTTGTTCAAACTCGTCGGCACCAATAAAGCCCTGAGTCACGATCCGCTGCTCCTGTAACAACGGAGCCAGATGCACCGCGGCTAAGTCAGCCAGAGCGTCGATTTGCGGCTCCGCCTTACCAAAGCGGCTATCGGTGCGCATCACCCGGCGCACGTCAAAACACAGCGCTGCCTCACCGCGTTCGGTGAGAACCTGAGCAAACAGTACCGAACTTAAGCGTTCACCAAAAGACTGGATTAAGTCTTTGTGGGCACTGCTATAAACTGCGCCACCGTTTTCAATCAGGGCTTTTAACTCACCCAATAGCAGCTCAATCTGAGCGGCAACGGCGTGCGGCTGCTGCAGGCGGTTTAATACTTTGAGCGTGATCTGTTCAATACCGGCGTAAGCATCATAGCGCTGCTGTACCTCGGTAGTCTTGGTTATATCCACCAGCAGGTTGGTCACGCCAGAGCTGGCACTGACTACCACGACACGGATATGCTCGTTGGCAAGAATAATATCAGCACAGCGCGACATCGCTTCGAAATCAGCTACGCTGGTACCACCAAATTTGGCAATAATGAGTTTGGACACGGGGGTCTCTCCTTAACAAAACAGATAAGCAGAGCATGGCATTTGCTAACAAGCAAAACGAGAAATGAAACAGACCGTTGCTGTAACTAACAAAGGCCAGAAGCTCTCCACCAAAACATCAGGTGACAGTCCTAAGGATTCAGCCTTAGCAACCGGGTGCACAACCACTATCTGTTGCTTACCCTCGGCGCTAAACCCCCTCTTCTATGCTACGAGTGATAGTGCTCTGACATAGAATACCTGGCTAGCGCGCCTCTTCTGGTCTATCGAATACGATTGACGGTGCGTACTTTAACGCGTTCTGCAACTAAAAGCAAACAGCCTTTTAGCCATCTAAACGTAAAGATGCCTTTTATTTTGAGCGCCGTCAAGTGTAGTCAGTAAATAATTTGTATCCTGACGCCAGCAGGGTTAACTACAGGCGATAAAACAAGCAAAAAAGGTTAGCACCCTTACCTTTGTCTTTAGCAAGGGCCTGGCTCAACCTAGGCATACTGCTTTTGGATCTGTTGCAAACGCGCTAAAAAGCGCTCCATTTGCTGCTCATCTGTCGCGTCGGCGTGCCATTTATTATGAAAACCCAGCGTCAGCTGCACTACGCCGTCCGAGAAATAGGCTTCATAGCCGTCAAAGCCCTGGCTGACACTGATGCCATCCAACACAAAGCCGGCACCATGCACCGTTTGCTGGGGCTGGCCATACTTTTCAATCTTGGCATAAAGGTTAAGTAAAAACTTTCCATCTATCTCATTTTGCATGGTCATGGTCCTGAGTCAGTCGTTGCGGTTTGAACCCAATACGCATCCGCGGTATAGTTTGGCCTGTATTATAAGGAGAATAACATGAAAAAAACCTTACTCGTGGTTGCCCTGACCACGACCTTTGGTGCACAGGCCCAGATCGTGCAACCAGCGCCGCTGGTGTCAATTCCCACCCATGATGCCTTTTTTGATAATTTAAAAGCGCTGTGTGGTAAAGCCTTTGCCGGCAAACTGGCCGTCGACAATCCGCCAGCGCCGGGTTTTGAAGGTGCACTGATTATGCATGTGCGCCGCTGTACCGACACTGAATTACAGATCCCTTTTCACGTTGGCGATAACCACTCCCGCACCTGGATTATCACCAAAACCGGTTCTGGCTTGTCATTAAAGCATGATCACCGTAATAAAGATGGTTCGCACGATGACCAAACCATGTATGGCGGCCATACCGTCGATGCCGGCTGGCCAACAGCACAATCCTTTCCGGCCGACCAGTACTCAAAAGAGTTATTCGCCGCCCGTGGCATCCCACAGTCCATTGGTAACACCTGGCAGATGTTTATCCACCCGCAGCAATTCAGTTACCGCTTAGTGCGCGAAGGCCGCGAATTTCGGGTAGACTTTGACCTGACCAAGCCGGTTGCACTGCCGCCAACGCCCTGGGGCTATGCCGACTAAGTTACCCGGCGCTGGTTAACGCCAGCGCTTTTTAACATCACACAACACCAAGGAAAAACCGATGTTGAACCTGAAACACCCTGCACTGCTGCTTGCTGTATCTGCAGCTGTTGCGCTGTCGGCCTGTGGCAAACCGGCAGAGCCGCCAACTAAGGCCGTGCAACCTACCGTCGCGGAGCTGGTCGATACCGACTTTAACCCCAAGCTGGCGGAATATATTAAAACCCTGTCTGATGATAAATTCCAGGGCCGGGCGCCCGCTACCAAGGGCGAAGAGCTCACCGTCGCTTATCTGGAAGAAAACTTTAAGCGGATCGGCTTAAAGGGTATCGATGCTGACAGCTACAAGCAGCCGGTATCCCTGGTACAGATCGATCCGAAACAGGTTTCTGCCATGACCTTAAGCGGTGGTGGTGAAGCTCTGCCTGCCAGCCTGGCCTACCGGGACGATATGTTTGCCTGGACCACCCGGGTAACGGAAAATATCAGTGTTACTGACAGTGAGATGGTATTTGTCGGTTACGGTATAGTGGCGCCGGAATATAACTGGAACGATTACGAAGGCCTGGATGTCGCCGGCAAAACCGTAGTGATGTTTGTCAACGATCCGGGCTTTGCCACCCAGAACCCTGAGCTGTTTAATGGCAACGCCATGACCTACTACGGCCGCTGGACCTATAAATTTGAAGAAGCGGCCCGTCAGGGTGCGGCGATGGCGTTAATTATCCATGAAACTGACGCCGCCAGCTATGGCTGGGGCGTCGTCGCCCACGGCTCACCAGTAAAATTTGATTTAATCAAAGAAAACAAAAATATGGACCGTGCCAAGATTGAGGGTTGGGTAACCACCGAAACGGCGCAAAAACTGTTTGCCAATATTGGCAGCGATATTGAGACCTTGCGTAAACAGGCGTTGTCTGGCGAATTTAAACCTGTGCCGTTAAACGTTAAGGCGTCAATCAGTGTTGAAAATAATCTGCGCGAGCTGCAGTCCAGCAACGTGATTGGCTATATCGAAGGCAGCAAATATCCGGATGAGTACATTCTGTATATGGCGCATTGGGATCACCTGGGCATGGACTTCTCCAACCCGACCAATAAGGTATTTAATGGCGCCCAGGATAATGCCAGTGGCACCGGTGCAGTCATTGCGCTGGCTGAGTACTTTGCCCAGCAACCGCAACCTGAGCGTTCCGTGGTCTTTATGTTGGTGACAGCAGAAGAGCGTGGTTTACTCGGCTCGGCCTGGTATGCCGAAAACCCGGTATTCCTACTGGAGAAAACTGTCGCCGCCATTAATATGGATGTGATGAATGTGTACGGCCCAATGAAAGATATGGTGGTGGTTGGTATGGGCAATACCGATCTAGAGGAAATCCTGGTTAAATATACCGAACAGCAAGGCCGCTATGCGGTAAAAGAGCCCAATCCGGAAGCCGGTATTGCTTACCGCTCTGATCACTTTAGCCTGTCGAAAAAAGGCGTGCCTATTCTGTATGCCAAAGGCGGTAATGATCATTACCAGCATGGCGCTGAGTGGGGCGCAAAACAGCGGGCCGAGTTTAACAGCTGTTGTTACCATAAAGTCACTGACGAATGGGACGACAACTGGGATCTGCGCGGTGCACAGCAGGACCTGTTCCTGTATTTCCGGGTCGGTCATGAACTGGCAAACAGCCGGCACTGGCCAAACTGGTATCAGGGCAATGAGTTCCGCGCCATCCGTGACGCCTCATCGGCTGCCCGGCAATAACACCTTTATCCAGCAGGCAAAGCAGCGCAAGCTGCTTTGCTATCAGTTCAGAGCAGATTCAGTTAGCATTACCTAAAGTCTAAAGACGCCTCTGTCAGGGAGTTACTATGCGTCGTCTGCTAAAATCCGTTTTGTTGTTGCTGTTAGGGTTACCGCTGCTGGCGGTACTGGCGTTCGCCTATCTGCAATGGCAACTGGATAAAGCCGGCGTCCGTGATCTGTCTTTCCAGCTCCAGAAGGTATCGCTGCATCAGCTGCATCTGTCTGAACTTAGCTTTCGACTGGACGCCCCCCAGGCCGCGACACTTCAGCTGAAGGATGTGCAGCTCAGCTGGTCCTGGCCAGCTTTTTTCCGGGTGCAGGCTGAAAGTGTCTATATCGCCGAAGCCCGCTTACAGCTGTTTGCCCCGGCTAGCCCCGCAACACCGCCTGAACACCCGTTTAGTCTGAATACAGATTGGCGGCTACCGGCTTGGTTACCAAAGCAGATCACGCTGCCAGATATCCAACTGCTGCTACCCTGCCCGGCGCTACAATGTGAAGTCAGTGCAGCCGCATCGCTCAGTAATACGGACAACGAACAGTATTTGCTGCAGGTACAGGCCAGCTCACCAGAGCTCGCTCAGGCGCTGCGGCTCGATGTGCAGTATCAACAGCAAGACAACCAGCAAGCACTGCAGGCTACACTGCTGTATCCCGAGGTACTGGCCCTTAGTCTGAAACAACAACTCGATAGCGCACGTCAGGCGAACACTGAACTGGCATTGGCCATCTCGCCACTGCCAACCGAGCTACAACACTGGCTGGCCAGCTGGCAACTGTTACCTCCGGCAGAATGGTTGGCCGAGTTTACCCAGCCACTGCAATTTTTTGTGAACGCAAACTGGCAGTTACCACAACAGCTGCAGCGCAATAGCGGAATACCGCTGCAAGATGCACAGGTCAACGCCCTGTTAAGAGCGCCAAGTGCCTTTGCCCTGCCATTTGGCACAGTCCAGGGTGAGGCCGGGCTTGCGCTGGCTATTACGCAGGGGGAAATCGAGAATTGGCAGCTCACTGGCGATCTCCAGATGAGTCACTATCTGCCACCGGCGCTGCAGGCTGCCCTGCCAGAAGCGGCTGCACCGCTGTATATCAGGCTAAACACCTCAGGCGACTCCGCCAGCCTGGCGTCACTTCCGCTGCAATTGACGCTAAGCTCTGCTGCACCGCTGGCACTTGATGCGCAGCTTACCGCAGAGCTTAGTTTAAGTCCTGAGCTTAAATTAAGTGTACCGGAGGCGGAGCTGGCTGTGGCACTGGCACAATTCACGCCCTCGGCTGAGCTAAAGTTAGCCGGCACAGCGCTTAAAGGACGCTTCAGTCTGCTATGGCAAACCGATAACTGGCAGCTTCGCAACCTGACACCTCTCAGTCTGCACAGTCAGCTGGATTACGCCGATATCCAAAGCCAGCTTGAGCTTAGTGCCAGTGAACTCAACCTGAGTCAGCATGGCAACAACACGCCGCTTAATCTGAACAGTCAGCTTAGCGTAAAGCTGGGACAACTCGTTCATCCCTTATTACAGCGACAGGACTGGCAGTGGGAAAGCACGCTCAGTGGTAACAGCAATAATCTGGCGCTTAACGGCAAGCTGGAAAATAGCGCCGGCTTAAGTGCTCAACTGCAAGCACAGGCTGCTTTTATTAGCGACGCGCCGCAACTGCAGCTGCACTGGCAGTTAACCGATATTTTTTTACTGGCCGGCAATCCATTAGCAGCGACGCTGAAAGATTGGCCTGAGCTATTAAGCCTGCAGCGCGGCCGGATCCTGGCGTCCGGCGAGCTGGCGGTCACAGCGCAACGACCGCGGTTGCAGCTGCAAGCAGAATTACGCGAGCTAGCCGGGCTTTACGATCGTACCCTGTTTAATGGTCTAACCGCCCGTTTAACCGCGCAAAGCGACGCGGACTCGCTACAGCTGCACTTACCGCAGCTGAGAATTGCGCAATTAAATCATGGTATTGAGCTCGGACCGCTGCTGGCCGCAGCCGACTATCAGGCAAGTTTGACGGCACCTGGCGCCGGCACGCTCAGCCTGCAACAGTTTGAAACCGATTTTTTACTCGGCAAAGTCCAAATCCGTCCGCAGCAGTTTCAGTTGGCGGCAGACGAGCAACAGGTGGTGCTGCAACTGAATCAGCTCGATCTGACGGAACTGCTGCGCCAACACCCAAGCACTGAAGTAAAAGCCCGCGGTAAAATCAGCGGTGAAATTCCGCTACGCTGGCAGCAACAGCAATTTGAAGTTGCCGCAGGCGTGTTGGCGGCCGAGCAACCCGGTGGCTGGCTGCAATACAAAAATCCAGCGGCAGCCGCCAGCAACAACCCCGGCATGAAGCTGGTTTTCGAAGCACTGGATGATTTTCATTTCAGTGAGTTACAATCTGAGGTCAGTTACAGTGGTAGCGGCCGGCTTCAGCTGGCGTTAAAACTTCAGGGCTATAATCCAGCAGTACAGCAAGGTCGCGCTATCAACCTGAATATCACCCTGGAAGAGGATTTACCAGCGATGCTGGCCAGCCTGCAGCTGGCAAGTAAACTTAATGATACCCTGACTAAAAGAGTGCAACAGTATATTCAACAACAACAGGCAGCCCGCAAGGCGGCAGGAGACAAACCATGAAGAGGCAAGCGCTGCCAGCGCTGATACTACTGGGACTGGCCACAGCCTGCACCCCAAGAGTTGAGGTTGCACTGGCCAATGAACCGATCAACATCAACCTGAATGTAAAAATTCAGCATGAGATTTTTATCAAGGTCGACAAGCAACTAGATGAGTTGTTTAGCGATGCCAGTGGCCTATTTTAAGGAAACCTGAAGATGCAAATGCATAAGTTAATAACGAGAGCGTTGCAACACAGCCGGTTACTCTTCCTCAGCCTGCTGCTGGCCTTTAGCTTGCCAGTACTGGCGATGAATTTGCAACAGGCGATGGCGGCACTGCCTAATGCTAAGGCGCAGGGCCTGGTTGGCGAGCAACCGAATGGCTATCTGGGCGTGGTACAGGCTGGCACTGATACAGAGCTGCTGGTCAAGCTGATTAACGATGCCCGCCGCGCTGAGTATAACCGGCTGGCCCGTGAAAATAATATTGCGGTCAGTGATGTCGAAGCGATGGCCGGTCAAAAAGCGATAGAGCGCACCGTGCGTGGTCACTTTATACTGCTGGATGGCAACTGGATCCAAAAACGCTGATTTTTGCGCCAGATCAAACTCCCGGCAGAAAAATGCTGCCGGGCATTCGACTTTAGTCGCATATTTGCCCTGCCGCTTATGCTGTACCATGCTTAGTTGGTCTTAAACCCACTAAGAGGTAGTAGCATGAATGCTATTTTCTTGATGTTAATGGGCCTGGGTGCCATGGCACTTGGCTATTTCGTCTATTCAAAATTTATCTGCGAAAAAATATTTAAAGTCGATCCGAATTTCCGTACGCCAGCGCATGAAATGCAGGATGGCGTGGACTATGTACCCACCAATAAATATATCCTGTGGGGTCACCATTTTACCTCTGTTGCCGGTGCAGCGCCTATTATCGGCCCGGCTATTGCCGTGATCTGGGGTTGGGTGCCTGCATTCCTGTGGGTGGTATTTGGTACTATCTTCTTCGCCGGTGTGCATGATGCCGGAGCTATCTGGGCCAGTAGCCGCAATAAAGCTAAGTCGATTGGCGCTTTAACCGGCGATATCGTTGGCAACCGTGCCCGCAGTATTTTTATGATTGTGATCTTCCTGGTGCTGCTGATGGTCAACGCGGTATTTGCCGTCGTAATCGCCAACCAGCTGATCAATTTCCCCAGCGCTACGGTGCCGGTTTGGGGTGCGATAGTGGTCGCGCTGATTATCGGCCAGCTGATTTACCGTAAATTAATTGGCCTGCTGATGGTGACAATCATCGGTGTCGTCGCACTCTATGCCATGATTTATGCCGGTCCGATGTTCCCGTTGGCCTTACCCACCGAAGTGATGTTTGGCCTGAATGACCGTCAAAGCTGGATTATCCTGTTATTTGTTTATGCCGCCATTGCCTCGCTGTTACCGGTTTGGGCCCTGCTGCAGCCGCGGGATTATATTAACGGTATTCAACTCTTTATCGGTCTTGGCCTACTGTATGCGGCGGTGATCTTTGCCAGCCCGGATATTGTCGCGCCGGCCTTTAACACCGAGGTACCGGAAGGTACGCCGTCCCTGATCCCACTGCTGTTTGTCACCATTGCCTGTGGTGCTATTTCCGGTTTCCATGGTCTGGTCTCCAGCGGCACCACGTCCAAGCAACTGGATAAAGAGCCGGATGTGCGCTTCGTCGGTTACTTCGGCGCTATTGGTGAGGGTTCATTAGCTCTGGCTGCCATTATTGCCGCGACTGCTGGTTTCGCGACCCTGGCGGATTGGCAGGCAATTTATCACAGCTTCGGTCAGGGTGGCGTTGGCGCCTTTATCCGTGGCGGCGCAAATATTCTACAGGACGGTATCGGTTTAGACATGGTGCTGGCGCAAACGCTGTTGACGGTAATGGTCGTGCTGTTTGCCGGTACCACTATGGATACCGGTCTGCGGCTACAGCGCTATATCTTCCAGGAATGGGGTAGCATTTACAATATCAGTTGGATGCAAAAAGCCGCCCCTGCCACCCTGTTGGCTGTGGGTAGCTGTTTACTGCTGGCCTTTGGTGCCGGTGGCGATGGTTCAGGTGGCATGCTGATTTGGCCTTTATTCGGTACAACTAACCAGTTACTGGCCGGTCTGACCCTGTTGGTGATTACTGTGATGCTGGTCAAGCTGGGACGTCCGATGTGGTACACGCTAGCGCCACTGATGTTTCTGCTTACCATGACCACCCTGGGCTTATTAATCCAGTTAAAAGCCTTCTATGATAAGGGCGACTGGTTCCTGTTTACATTGGATATTATTATCCTGGTGGCCGCGATATTGGTGATCCTGGAGTCAGGTTCAACCCTGACTAAACAGATCAAAGCCAACAAAGCCGCGAAAGCATGAAACTGGATTTAAAGCTGGACAACCTTAAGGCCTGGTTCCGCCAGGCCAACTTCTACGTCGAGGAGGTTTACAATGCCCCCTACCGCTCGGCGATCGCCCGGGTGCAGCGGGAGCAGGATGACCTCTTTATGCTGCTGATCTTCTCTGAAATGATGGGTGTGCCCAACCCAGCCAGTTATTACACGCTGGAGCTGCAACCTTTGTTATTGGAGCGCTTCCATGACTGGCATCTGCGGATGGGTATGGAACACTCGCCACTGGATAATTTTAAATGCTGTTAACCGATAAAAAAGTCCTGCTGGTCGGCGGTAAAGGTGGGGTTGGCAAAACCACGGTATCCTCTGCGCTGGCCGTATTGGCCAGTGAACGTGGCAAAAAGGTATTGTTGGTCTCGACCGATCCGGCGCATAGCCTGGCCGATGCCTTCGGCCGCGAGCCTTTTGGTGACCACATCACCCGCCTGGCTCCTAATTTGGATGGCCTGGAACTGGACCCGGATCGGGAAGTCGAGCAACATCTGGCGAAAGTGACTGCGCAGTTAAAGCGCTTTACCCGGCCAGAGATGTTTAGCGAGATTGAGCGACAGATGCGGCTTACCCGTCAATCGCCCGGCGCACAGGAAGCGGCAATGCTGGAGCGGATTGCGCATACTATTGAGCTTGGTCTGACCGACTATGATTTAGTGATCTTTGATACAGCCCCAACCGGCCACACACTCAGATTACTTAGCTTACCCGAAGCCATGGCAGCCTGGACTCAGGGTTTGCTGAATGCCAATCAGCGCTCCGCCAAGCTGGGCGAAGTGCTGGGGCATCTGACACCGAAAGGCGGGCGCGATATTACCAATCCACTGGCCGATCCGGCTGAACATGCCACGGCCGGCATGGATGAACGTAATAAAGCCATTACCGAAACCTTATTAAGCCGGCAACGTCTGTTACAACGCACCCGCGAATTGCTGCTGGATAAGCAACGTAGTGCATTACTCTTCGTATTAACGCCGGAAAAATTGCCTATTCTGGAGACTAGCCGCGCAGTAAAAACGCTGTTGGATGAAAAATTACCGCTGGCAGGTCTGGTGGTGAACCGCATCCTGCCAGCGCATGCTGATGGTGAGTTTCTGGCGCAGCGTCGTTTACAGGAACAGCAGCATCTGGCGCAAATCGAGCAACAATTTAGTCAGTTACGCCGTTATAAAGTGCCGTTACAAGCCACCGATATTCAGGGTATTGACGCCTTAAGCCGCATGGCCACCCTACTGGCAGCTGCTGGGCTTTGACTATAATTCAGGCCCATAACACACTTAATACCAGCAGGCTGATAAAACCAAGCAGCGCCATACTGTTATAGATGGTAATTGTCAGAACATATTTCAGCAGGGTTTTGGCCCAGCCCTGCTGATAGTAGATCTTTTGGAACAAAAACAAATACAGCGGGATCCAGCACAGTAACAACCAGATCAGCTTGTTACAGATTGTCGTTAACAAGGCCCAGCTGCTATAGTCAGCGGCCAGTTGTAACAAGACTATTGCCGCCAGCATATGCAAAATAAAGCTATGGCTGTGTAAGGCGACAATCAGGTGCTCCATATAAAAGCGACCGGAACGCCAGTAAAGCAGCTTTAGCATTAACGCAAACAACGGCAAGAACAACAGCATCATCTGCGGTGCTAATGAAAAAAACTTATTAATCGCCAGCTTAGGCTGATTGGCCAGTTGTTGCATCTTTTCGTTATAGGCTTGCTGTTGCGCTAACGTCAGAAACGGCAGACGGAATAGTTCCAAATCATGGTCTTCCTGCCAAACACCCTGCTCTACCAGCTGTTGTTTAACGTCAGTCATCACCTGTTGTTGCTGAGCCACACTCTGTGCATCTTGCGGCTGGTTTACCACCACACTGTTGGAAAATAACGATGAAAACAGCAGAAAGGTCAGCACTGATGTAAATAAATACAGCCGCAGCGGTGGCACATAGGGTACCCGGTGGCCATTTAAATAACGCTTACTCAGATAGCCGGGCCAGAACCACAGTGGCAATAAGGTTCGCCACAACCGGCTATCCCAGTTACTGAACTCACCAAAAAACTCAGTAAGTACCCCGCTCAAATTGCGGATATAACTCTTTTTTTCCTGGCCACAGTGGTGGCAAAACGCCCCCAGCAAAGGTTGCGCGCAGTTATCACAACGTCCTTGTTCCGGCATAATTTCAGCAACATTAATGAAAAATTGAACAGCAGCTTAGCGTAAATCACTTTTAGATCACAAGCTTCCGCGACTTTATCGCAATTAGCACACCGTTCAGCGTGTTTGGCGTTAAACTTTTCTTGCGTATAATTTCAGCATTCCTTAAAATGCGCCCCAACGAAAGGCACGGCATCCGAAAGGGTGTGCACGCAAAGCTGCGGATCTAAGGGGAAACCTACGATAGCCGGGCTGCCATGACCGAAACTGGTCTGATATGCTGCGACTCCAGATGTCGATTGTGTCTTTCGCTGGTATTAAAACTATACTTAAGCCTGATCGTAAGGTACAACCTAGGAGTTTGTTATGAAATGTAAACTGTTAACCCTTGCTGCTGCCATTGCTGCTACAGCTTTCGTCAGTTCTCCTGTTGCCGCAAACGATCAACTGGCACAGTCAATTTGTTCTTATGTTGCCGCTGATAACCGCAACGCCCTGCGTAAAACCCTGTCTGATAACCGTTTACGTCTGAGCAACGTTTACTCAGGTATTCAGTGCGACGGTTTAACCTTAGTTCGTTTCGCGATTAAAAGCGGTGCTAACGATACCGCCGACTTTATTATCAAGCAGTTACCTGGTAGTCAGGTTGCAGCCTCAGGCGATATCGAATGGGCGCAAAGTAATGGCTTTGGTAGCTCACCGGTAATCGAGTCTCTGCAAGCCCGTGCTGGCGGCTAAGTCTGGCATCTTGCTTAAATAACGGCACCTTGGGTGCCGTTTTTATTTCTGTCCCTCCAGACGATACTTTTGCCGCATCACCCACCCCGCTACCTTAACTTTATGATCGCTTTATGCCACTCTGCTATTCTCGTTAACAGAATAATAAGATTAAGGATCAGCCATGCTTTATTTTAAGCCCAGCCTGCTGGCACTCGCCCTGGCCAGTTTACCGTTACAGGCCGACACCCCGGCCACCGAGTGGCAGGTTAATGCGCCGCAGGGAGAATTTAGCCAGGTTGATATTCAGGTCCAGCAAGGTAGCTGGATGAATGTCAGTGTAAGCCCGGATGGTAAAACCATCGTTTTTGATTTGCTGGGTGACATCTATAGCATGCCGATCAGCGGCGGAGCCGCGACTGCCCTGACCAATGATATCGCCTGGAATATGCAGCCGGTATTTAGTCCGGATGGCAAATATATTGCCTTTACCTCTGATCGCGATGGCGGCGACAATATTTGGATTATGCGCCCCGATGGCAGCGAACCCAGAGCCGTCACCAAAGAAAGCTTTCGTCTGTTAAATAGTCCAGCCTGGAGTCCGGACGGTCAGTTTATTGTCGCCCGTAAGCACTTTACTGCCAGCCGCTCCCTGGGAGCCGGTGAAGTCTGGCAATACCATATCAGTGGTGGCAACGGTGTGATGCTGACAGAGCGGCCGAACGATCAGAAAGATCTTGGCGAACCGGCGTTTTCACCTGATGGCCAATATATCTATTTTTCGCAGGACGATACGCCGGGTAAAACCTTTCATTACAGTCAGGATTCAGAAAGCGGTATCTATGCTATTAAGCGCTTTGAGCGCGCAACCGGCAATATTGAGGTATTACTGGCCGGTGCTGGTGGTGCCATTCGTCCGACCCCATCTCCGGACGGTAAATATCTGGCCTATATCCGGCGGGTCGATTTCCAAAGTACCTTGTTTTTATATGATTTAACCAGTGGCGAGCATATTAAACTGTACGATGGTCTGGACCGTGATATGCAGGAAACCTGGGCTATTCACGGCGTTTACCCTACCCTAAGCTGGACACCCGATAATCAGCAGTTAGTGTTCTGGGCCGGTGGCGAGATTAAAACGCTGCGACTCAGCGATAAAAGCGTCAGCACTATTCCGTTTAGTGTCAATACCAGTAAACAGATCCAAACCGCGCTCAGAGTGAAACAGGATCTGGATCAGTCACAGTTTGATACTAAGATGTTGCGCTTTGTTCAGGTTTCACCGGATGGTAAACAAGCCGTCTTTACTGCTCTGGGCCATTTGTATATCACCGAACTTAACAATCCCAGACCGCGGCGTTTGACCCGGCAAACTACCGATTTTGAATTCTATCCGCAGTTCTCGCGCGATGGTCGTGAGCTGGTCTATGTCAGTTGGAATGATCAGACACAGGGTGCAGTCAATATTCTGAATTTACGCAATAACCGGGTGACCAAACTGACTACAGAGCCTGGTAAATTTATTGAACCTACCTTTAGTCCGGATGGGCGCACCGTGGTATACCGTAAAATTGGTGCCGGCAGCCTGCTGCCAAAACAATGGTCAATGAATACCGGTCTGTATAAAGTCAGTAGCCGTGGCGGCGAAGCTGAGCTGATTGCCCGCAATGGCCGCGCTCCGATGTTTGGCGCCGGTAATGACAAGGTCTATGCGATGGACTTTGGCAGCGCCCCCAGACTGATCAGTATTGATTTGACCAAACATACGCAACAAACCCTGTACAGTGTCAAGTTTGGTACCGAATTTAAGCTGTCGCCGGATGGTAAATATCTGGCTTTTGCCGATCGCTTTAAAGTCTTTGTCACCCCCTTTGTCGAACGCGGCCGGCCAATTGAAATTGCCGCCAACGATAAGCAATTTCCGGTTAAACAGCTGTCGGTGCGTGCCGGCGAGTACATTAGCTGGGCCGGTGATAGCAGCAGCCTGTACTGGAGCCTGGGGCCGGAGCTTTACCAGCAACAGGTCAGTGGCTTGTTCGATCTGTCTGCAGCGAAAAGCCCGGAGCCAAAAATCACCCAGTTAGGCTTTTCGGCGCCCGTTGACATCCCACGCGGTACCGTTGCCTTTGTCGGTGGTCAGGTTATCACCATGCAGGGTGACAAGGTATTACAGGATGCGGTGGTGCTGGTCAGCGATAACAAGATCAGCGCTGTCGGCAGCCGCGACGAGATCGCTATTCCCAAAGACGCCAGGGTGTTTGATATTAGCGGTAAAACCCTGATGCCCGGCCTGTTCGATGCCCACGCGCATGGCAGTCAGGGCGTGCAACAAATTACCCCGCAGCAAAACTGGCAAAACTATGCGGCTCTGACGTTCGGGGTGACCAGTATTCACGATCCGTCGAATGATACCCGCGAAATCTTTAGTGCCAGCGAGCTGCAGCGTAGTGGTCAGATTGTCGGACCACGGATTTTCTCCACCGGCACCATCCTCTACGGGGCCGAAGGTGCTGGCTATACTTCGCATATCGATAGTCTGGACGATGCCAGGTTTCACTTAACCCGGTTACATAAAGTGGGCGCCTTTAGCGTCAAGAGCTATAACCAGCCGCGGCGCAACCAACGGCAGCAGGTGATCCAGGCCGCGCGCGAGCTGAATATGATGGTCGTGCCGGAGGGCGGCTCTCTGATGCAGCATAACCTGACGATGATCGTGGATGGTCACACCACCATTGAACATGCGCTGCCGGCAGCCAGAGTGTATCAGGATATCAAGCAGCTGTGGCAGGCCAGCGGCACCGCCTATACCCCCACGCTGAACGTGGCCTATGGTGGCATCTGGGGTGAAAACTACTGGTATGACAAAACCGAGGTATGGAAACATCCCCGCCTGAGCCGCTATGTACCCATGGATCAATTAGCGCCCCGCAGTATGCGCCGGCCCACCGCTCCCGAGCATCACTACAATCACTTTAATGTGGTAAAAACAGCGAATGAGCTGAAGGAGGTTGGTGTTGTCGCGAATATCGGCGCCCATGGTCAGCGCGAAGGTCTGGGAGCGCACTGGGAGATTTGGATGTTTGCCCAGGGCGGCATGACCGCACTGGAAGCGCTGCGTACCGCCACCCTGAACCCGGCGATCACCTTTGGTATGGACCATCAGCTGGGCAGTATTGAAGTGGGTAAACTGGCTGATTTGATTGTGATTAATGGCGATCCGTTGCAGGATATCCGGGTCAGCGATCAGGTGATTTATACGATGGTCAATGGCCGGCTGTTCGACGCCGAAACTATGCATGAGATAGGCCTGCGTGAGCGGCAACGCCAACCGTTCTACTTTGAAGCGCGTTAATCAGGTTGACCGTGAGATAGCCGGTGGCAGCAATGCCGCCGGCGACCTTATTCTGGCCGCTGAGCCAGGCGCATCCCGAGATAACAACAGCAACAGCCGCCGATAACAGTCAGCAGCAGATAGCTGCCGGCTGCGCCGTAACTGGCGGCACTATATAGCTGCAACAGCTCGAAACTAAACAAGGAAAACGTGGTAAAACCACCACAAAAGCCGGTCAGCCAGAATTGTTGCTGCCAGGCTGGCATCGGATAACGACCACCGGGCTGACTGACGATCGCTAACCAGCCAATTAGCAAGGAGCCCAGCAAATTAACCATTAAGGTTGCAAAGGGCCATACTGTTACCCCGACCCAGGCGCCAAGACTAAGGCGACAGGCCGAACCCAAACCGGCTCCCAAGGCGACCGCCGCAGTATCTTTCAGCTTTACCATAACTGCCGCCCGCACCAGCTACCAAATAGCAACAGCAACAGGCCACCGCCGACGCTAATGCCAGGATAAAGCAGCGCCTGGCGCAAAGCACGGCTGCGCCATAAGATCACAGTTTGTAAACTTAACGAAGAGACAGTGGTAAAACTGCCCAGGGCCGCTAATGCCAGGATCTGCCATTGCGCCTGACTCAGCTGCTGCAGATCCTTACCGGCCCATAACAGGCCAAGCAGAAAGGCGCCACTCAGATTTACCACTAGGGTTGGCAGCGGGAACGGCTTGGTCCAATAAGCCGCAAGCAGATTGGATAATAAAAAGCGGCAAACGCCGCCTACAGCAGCGGCCAGCAGCATCGCCAGATACAGCACCGGCAACTCCTTTAAAAAAAACCTATCTTGACCAGCGCCAGCGCTAACGTCAAGTTTAGTCTGTGTTTTGTACCGGCGTTAATAGCAACACCAGTTGATTGCGCTGCCCTTCGGCGTCGAGACTATCATAAGGCAGCACCAAATCGGCTTTGCCATCAGCATTCAGATCAAACACTCTGACCCGACTGGCATCGCGCGGCAAGGTTAACTGCACCTTGTCGCTGTTGCGGCTAAACAGGCGGCTGCGGTCCGGCGCAAAAAAGCGCAGCTCGGTGCCGGCTTCCCCCATCACCAGATGTTTACGGCCATCACCAGTCAGATCCATCAGCTCGAATAGCGGCATATCAAAACGCAGGTTACTGATACTGACCTCAATTTTTGCCTGTTGCCGGAAGTTGGCTTTCGCAGGATAACGCCTGTCCGCAGATAACAGATAGAAATCCACATCCAGATTAGCGCTGCCACGCAATAACACCCGCACAATGGTGCCGACACCAATCTTGGTGGTTGGAATATAAAAATCTTTACGGCCATCGCCGTTAAAATCGGCAATTACCACTTCGGTCGGCACCGAATCAACCGCAATTTCGGTGTCCGGCGCCGCACTGAAACTGAGCCCCTGCTCGGTCGCGCTGGCAAAATACACCAAAAAACGCGCACTGCGCTCCAGTGCATCAGCAATTTGCTCGACCCGCAGCACCAGGTCCGGCAAGCCATCGCCGTCGAGATCTGTGATCTCCTCCAAACTGACAATCCGCTGCCCGCTATAGCTACGTCCGGCATCTGAGCGCTGGTCGGCTTGTTGCTCAGTTGATAACTCCAGCGGCCAACCCGGTTGCCAGGGCTCGGTACTAAAGCTACCGTCTGCCTGCTGCAAAAAAACCAGCACCTGCCCGCCCTGCACAAAAAGAAGATCCGTCATGCCGTCCAGGTTAACATCCAAGGTATAAAAGCGCCGGCCACTGTAGTCGGCGCGGTTATTATTCCAGGTTTGCACCCTGGCACTAACAGGTAACGCAAAGTGGCGGAAACTGCCGTCCGCTTGCTGCCGGTACAGGTGATAAAACTGAAAATCCGGCAGTAAAATATCACTCAGGCCAGAGCCAAGATCGACAGTAAACTGCCGTTCGCGTAACCGCACGGCATCAACCACCCGAAACATTGACTCGCTCTGTAACAGCTTGCGCCAGTTAAAGCGGCCGTCCTGCTGCTCCAGCTGCAAAATGCCATCGGTCGTCAGCAACAACAGTTGCTCATGCTGATAGCCAGCCAGTTTGCCGCGGCTAAAATACTGTGCCTGCGGCGGTACTTCGATACTACGGGTCTGATAAGAGTTTAAATCGACCTGAGTCAGCCAGCGCTCATATTGGCTAAAACCAGAAACCCACAGCTGATGCTGTCCCGGCAGATGCACCAGGCTGCCGTTAGCCGGATGCCCCAAAGGCACGGTAATTTTTTCCAGCGGAAAGGCCAACAAGGATGGCGCGACCAACAACAATGGCAGCACCAGATAGCGTGCCCAACGCAAACTCTGCTTCAACATACGGGATTCCCTGATTAACTCTATTCCAGTACGGCTTTCGTCAGAAAAAAGTTTGAAAAAGTTCAGTGCCTTAACAAAATAAAGCCCCGCATTGCGGGGCTTAGTTACGAAAAGCAGCGCTGATAAGGCGCCAGCGTTATTCGCCTAAACGCGCCTTGATAATATTAACCAGCGGGTTGTCAGCAAAGCCATTCGCGGTTGCCCAGGCCTCATAGTTGGCATCAGCCAACACCTTTGCCGGCATTTGTTTGACAATAAAGGTACCTGTATCCAGTGCATCGCGGCGGATCGCCAATTGTAACAAACTTTCGTTATTGCAACGCACACCACTGTAGATATTACGCAGGTTTAACTTATTATCTGACAATACCTTGCGTACCTGATTACGATTATCTTCGGCTACAAAGCCACAAAGTGAAGCGGAAATTGCATCATTGGCCAGAGCGCTGGTGCTGCACAGTAACGCTGCGGCGATAAGCATTTTTTTCATATTATGTCCTGTTGGGTTATGACACCAAGTTGAATATAACGCCATTATAGGTTATTGCCAGTATCGGCGGCATAATTATCCCTGACATTTGAGCTAAGTGATTGAATAATAGTCAAAGCTGTTTCAATAATCTGGCCGGATTACCGCCAACAACAGCTCGGGCCGGTACGTCTTTTACCACTACTGCACCGGCGGCAATCACCGCCCCCTCACCAATACTAACGCCGGGACAAAGGATGGCGCCACCACCAATCCAGACATCATTAGCAATCTGTACCGGCAGCGCCTGCTCCACACCACTGCGCCTGGTTGCAGCATCGAGCGGATGATTAACGGTATAGATCTGCACCGCAGGGCCAACAAACACATGATGGCCAAAGGTGACTGGCGCAACATCGAGGATAGTGCAGTTAAAATTCAGAAAAACATGATCGCCAAAAGAAATATGTTTGCCGTAATCGCAGTAAAATGGCGGCTCAATAAACACCTGCTCGCCGAGTGTCGCAAATAACGCCTGCTGTAAACAACGGCGAACATTATGTTGCTCGGGTTGGGTTTTATTAAACTGCTGCGTCAACTTACGCGCCTCTAGCCGCAGCTCGCGCAAGTTTTTATCAAGCGGATCATACCAGGCACCGCTTAGCATTTTTTGATATTCAGTCATCTTGGATTAGCTCAGATTCATCGGAGGCATCGGCTAATGGTACCTCAGAACAGCACTATGCTGCGGAAGTTTTAACTGTTAGCAAAGGCTACTACTACTATCAGGATAGCGCGAGGGTGAAAAAAAGCCCCGGCACAAGGACCGGGGCAAAGTTCAGCTTTGGTTGAAATATTCGCTTAGCGGGCGTTGGTACTTTCGAAGATCTTATCCGCCGATGCCGCCACAAAACCGGTATACAGCAAGCCATTCGCCAAGGGGTAACGACGGGCAAACTCATAGAAACAGCTTGGAATGGTCGCCTCGGTATCGCTGAACTTAACGGTAACTAAATCCGCCAGCGTCGACGACTGTTCCAGATACACCTGTGGCGTACCTTTGATCTCGCCACCTGACGTGTTCAGCAGGAAGCCGGCAGCTTTCAGCGCCTGATTCACCTGCTCAAGGCTATCGAAATTCTGCAGATCATTGACGCTTACCGTAAAGTGATTAGCGCGATAACCCCAGGCGGCAACCCAGGCGGCATATTCACTTTCTGCCAGCAATTGTTCATAGGTTGCCTGGCTGACTTGCCAGTGAGTACCTGAGTACAGGAAATTATCTGCCGTGACCGCTTGCTCAGGGATCTGCGCCACTAACTGCTCGATGGTGGCTTTTAGCTCAGCTGAGCATTTTTCCAGCAGCAATTCAGAGATAAATACCTTGGGTAAGGTGCGATCGGCGTGCTCAAAATGCTTGGCGTAGAGTTTCTTTGCTTCAAAGTGGTATTCACCACACTCTTCATAACCCAGTGCCAGAAAGTGGGCTGCCAGCTTGTCTAAAGAAACCTTAGGCAGGTTAAAGGTGCGCAGTGCGATATGATCGTTAATCACGTCGTCTTGCTGCGAAGAACCCAGTAGTTGGTGCACTTTTTTGGCCGACGGGGTAACGCTCAGGTAGTCTTGCCATAAGTTATCGAATAACGCTTTTACATCAGTATGCATAGCAACTCCGCTTCGGGTTCAGTAGTTCAATATAATCAGCTGTCGTAGTGTAATGTACTGGCCGCGTTTAACGCTGATCCAGATTAATAAAACGGGCGAAATCGCCGCTTTCCAACTGCAAGACCTCAGCCATAGCCGGGCTTAGCAGCAAGAGTTGTTGCTCCGGGCAGTAATGCGCATCTTTACCAAAGCTGGCCCGGAAATGCCGCACCGCGGTATTGGCAATTGCCAGAGTCGACTCACCCTGCACCTCTTGCACCTTAACCGTGACTTTGCGGCTTTGCGCCACAGAGCGGATATCGGTTAGCTGAGCTTCTACAGTGGGGCCGGCGTCGAATAAATCAACATAGCCGCGATGACGGAAGCCCTCGGCTTCCAGCATTTTTAACGCAGGCTTGGTATTTTCATGCACCAAACCGATCACCTGCTGTGCTTGTTGCGGTAATAGATCAACATAGATCGGGTGCCGTGGCATCAGCTCAGCAATAAAGGACTTTTTCCCCACGCCAATCAACTTATCAGCGGTGGGAAAATCGATGGTTAAAAACAACTTTTGTAACCAGTTCCAGAACGGCGGTATACCGTTTTCATCGGCCGCACCCCGCATTTCAGCAATCACCTTGCTGGCAAAACGTGTCGGATGCTCTGCCATAAACAGAAAACGTACTTTCGATAAAAAGCGACCGGCATGGTTACGACGATAGCTTTCGCGCAGGAACAAGGTACAAATTTCTGACGCGCCGGTGTAATCATTACATAGCGTTAAGGTTTTCAGCTGGTTAAGGACGTTTAGTTCAGCGCTATGATGAATAATGGTATTTTGCTGGAAGTGATAAAGCGGCGTATGTAAGCCAACTGCCGCTTCGATGCCGGTAGTACCTACGATATCACCGCTACTGGTGTCTTCCAGCACAAACAAATAGCCCTGATCGCCCGGCTGATTAACCTGTGCCGCAAAGCTATGTTCAGCATGGGCAATTTTTTGCCCCAGCCGCTCATCATGATCAGGTAATGAGGTAAAACCCGGGCCGGACTCAATGGCAATGCGTTTTAACGCGGGAAAATCGGCAGCGGTAATAGGCCTGATCACTAACATTTAAAGGCGCCCTGAGAATAGCAACGGTCAATGCCGTCCGGATGTCGGCTATTATAGTTGGCAAAAAAATCAGATTGCAGTGGCATTTTTTGCAATTTAATCGATAATAAATGCATTCTGATAAGATATTTTGACATTATGCTAAATAAAGAAGATGAAAAACTGCTAGCACTGTTACAGCGCGATGCCCGGGCCAGTATTTCGGATCTGGCGCGTGCGCTGCAGCTATCCCGCACCACAGTACAAAACCGGCTACAGAAGCTGCAGGATAACGGCATCATTAAAGGCTTTACCGTTGAATTGGGGGAAAGTTACCTCAGCAACCTGGTATCGGCGCACGTCAGCATTAAGGTCAAACAAAAACTCACCGCCCGTACTAATGTCGAGCTACGGCAAATGCCACAAATTGCCGCCCTTTATGCGATCAGCGGCGAGTATGACTTGATTGCCATAGTCCAGGCGCAAACAACGGAGCAGCTTAGTCACCTGCTGGATGATATTGGTAATCTGGAAGGTGTGGAACGCACCACCTCCTCGGTGATCCTGGAAACTAAGTTCCACCGCTAATCAGGCACTTATCCACAGCACTTTTCTATCCACAGCACTCCGGCACCGGTCTGACCAGCTGTTTTAGTGTTTTTGATCAAGACGTTGTAACCTAAGGTACGCTATGCTGCGGTTGTAGCAGCGCTTCAGCCAGTTATGACAAAGGATCCTGATGACGATAGACTTGACGATAACGCTGGTTTTACTGGCCGCCGCCATGCTGGGCTTTACTGTCAATAAACCGCGTAGTGATGTTATTGCTTTACTGCTGATGCTGTTGTTTCCGCTCACCGGAGTCCTGACCTTATCGCAAAGTCTGGCCGGTTTTAGCGAGCCGGCCGTGCTTTTGATCGCGCTATTGTTCGTCATTGGTGAGGCCCTGGTGCGAACCGGTGTGGTTTATCGCCTTGGAGATTACCTGGTAAAACACGCCGGCAACAGTGAAAACCGGTTGCTGGTGCTATTAATGTTAGCCGTTGCCACTCTGAGTGCAGTAATGAGTTCAACCGGTGTAGTGGCGATTTTTATTCCGGTGGTACTGAGTATTGCCGCTAAGCTCAAGCTATCCCCCGCACCGCTATTAATGCCATTAGCATTTTCAGCCCTGATAGGCGGCATGCTGACGCTGGTAGCAACCCCACCCAATATGGTTGTGAACGCTGAATTACAGCGCGCCGGTGAGGCCGGATTCAGCTTTTTTGCTTTCGCGCCAATAGGCCTGATCGTTTTAATTCTGGGCATTGGCTATATGCTGTTAGCCAAAAGATTTCTAAGTCCCGCAGTGGGTCAAAACACCGGACAAGATAGTATCTCATTGAGTGGTTTGGCCGAACAGTACCGGCTGACCAGCCGCGAGTTCCGGCTACAGGTGCAGCCTCATTCGCCGCTGGTTAATCAACCTCTGAATACCCTTGGCTTACGCTCCGAGTACGGGATCAATGTGGTCGCAGTCGAACGTCCGGCGCGGTTACGCAGTTTATTATTGGTCGCCAACTCACAAACAGTAATACAAGCCGGTGATGTGCTGCTGGTCGATCTGGCCGCTGCCAGTGCCAGCGTACTTGAAGCCTCGGCCATTCTGGGGCTCAGCCCACAGCCATTGCACCACTCCTACTATAGCTTGCATGCACACCAGTTAGGTCTGGTCGAAGTCGCCTTGCCACCGGATTCGGCATTGGCCGGTAAAAGCATTCAACAAATCGGTTTTCGCAGCCGCTACCGGCTGAATATTGTCGGTATTAAACGCAAAGGCGAAGCCCTGCTAAATGTGTTACCTGATGAGGTACTGCAACAACAAGATACGCTGTTACTAGCTGGCAGTTGGTCAGAGATCCGCCGTTTACAGCAGCATAGACGCGATCTGTTGCTGCTAAGCTTACCAGCAGAGAGTAATGAAGCAACACCCGCCGCGGACAGAGCGCCCTACGCCATCGGCTCGGTATTGCTGATGATCGCGCTGATGGTGTCCGGTATAGTGCCAACGGTGTTAGCGGCATTGATCACCGCGTTAGTACTTGGCGCCTGCCGCTGTATTGACCTGAATAATGCCTACAAGGCAGTGCATTGGCCAAGTTTATTACTGATTGTTGGGATGTTGCCATTTGCTCAGGCACTGCAGCAAACCGGCGGCATTGATCTCGCTGTAAGCGGGGTATTACAACTAGCCGGCAATCAGGCCCCTCTGTTAATGCTGGCCTGCGTATTTATCATTACCATGTTATTTAGCCTGGTGATATCCAATACGGCGACAGCCGTACTGATGGCGCCGGTCGCGCTGAGTCTGGCCAGTGCCCTCAATGCCTCACCCTATCCTTTTGCGATGATGGTGGCATTAGGCGCATCGACCGCCTTTATGACCCCCATTGCTTCACCAGTCAATCTGCTGGTGATGGGCCCCGGCCAGTACCGCTTTATCGACTTTTTGAAAATTGGCAGCCCCTTTACCTTATTGGTACTGATGGTCAGTCTGATACTGGTACCGCTGTTTTTTCCACTTTAAGCGCTATGCTGCTCTGGATCTGGTTATAGCCTGATGCTATGCCTTATAACAAATTAGCTTAATGAAATGCCTTGTCGCAAAAAATTGGCATATTAAACTGGCTGCAGTTTCTTATTTTGGAGAATTGCAGATGCGTAAGTTGATCATTGTTGCCGGCTTACTGGCGTCCAGCCTGTCGGTGGCGTCAGCCAAAGAATTATTAAATAGTAGTTACGATATTTCCCGCGAATTATTTGCCGAAATTAACCCGCTGTTTGTTGCACACTGGCAGGCAAAAACCGGCGAGACCCTGACCATCAACCAATCGCATGGCGGCTCTTCCCGGCAGGCGCAGGCCATTATTCAGGGCTTACGTGCTGATGTGGTGACCTTTAATCAAAGTTCGGATATTGATGTGCTGCATCAACGCGGCAACCTGCTACCTGCCAACTGGCGCGAGCGGTTACCCAATAATGCCTCCCCTTACTACTCCACCATGGCATTTTTAGTACGCAAAGGTAACCCGAAAAACATTCAGGACTGGGCCGATCTGACCCAGGGCGACGTGAGCCTGGTATTCCCTAACCCGAAAACCTCAGGTAACGCCCGTTATACGTATCTGGCAGCCTATGGTGCGGCTAAGCAGCGCCTTGGTGATGACGCAGCGCGTAACTGGATGGTCGATTTCCTGCGCCGTGTCGTCGTATTTGATACCGGCGGTCGTGGCGCTACCACCTCCTTTATCGAGCGCCAACTGGGTGATGTATTGATTACCTTTGAATCGGAAGTGAACAATATTATCGCCCAGTACCCGGACCTGGAGTTACAACGGGTGGTTCCGGCAACGAATGTGCTGGCCGAGTTTCCGGTTGCCTGGGTAGATCGCAACGTCACACGTAACGGCACCGCCGAACAAGCCAAAGCCTATCTGGAATTTCTGTACACCGCAGAAGCGCAGCAGCTGCTGGCTAACTTCTTCTACCGTGTCCATCATCCGGAGGTGATCGCTGCAAATGCTGATAAGTTTCCGCAGACCAACCTTTTTACCGTAGAGCAAGTATTTGGCGATTGGGATAAAGTGCATACTGACCACTTTGCCAACAACGCTGAGCTGGATAAGTTACTGGCAGAAGGACGCCGTAATCGATGAGTTTGCCGGCTTTTCAGGCCCTGCGTAGCAAAAGTGTACTGCCCGGCTTTACCATCAGCCTGGGCAGTAGCTTGTTTTTTATTGGCCTGGTGATTCTGCTGCCGCTTACCGGTCTGGTGATGCAGGTAGCAGAGCTCAGCCTGGCCGATTACTGGGCCATTATCAGTGATCCCCGGGTAGTGGCTTCTTACAAGGTCACACTGTCCGCCGCCCTGGTCGCCAGTATTTTTAACCTGTTCTTTGGCCTGCTGATGGCCTGGATCCTAACCCGCTATCGTTTTCCGGGCCGCTTGTTGCTAGACGGCCTGATGGACCTGCCGTTTGCCCTGCCTACCGCAGTTGCCGGCCTGACGCTGGCGGCACTCTATGCCACCCAGGGTTGGTTTGGTCAATATCTGGCACTGTGGGACATTAAAGTTTCCTATACCTGGCTTGGTATAGTAGTGGCGATGATTTTCACCAGTGTGCCCTTTGTGGTGCGCACCGTGCAGCCGGTACTGGAAGAATTTGGTCCGGAATACGAAGAGGCGTCGGCTACCCTGGGTGCCAACCCGTTACAAACCTTTTGGCGGGTGATCATGCCGGAGATCAAACCGGCGTTACTAATGGGGACTGCCCTGTCTTTTACCCGTAGCCTGGGGGAATTTGGCGCGGTGATTTTTATCGCCGGTAACCTGCCCTGGCAAACCGAGGTCACCTCACTGATGATCTTTATCCGGCTGCAGGAGTTTGATTATGCCGCCGCTGCCGCCATTGCCAGCGTGGTATTGCTGGCATCGCTGGTGCTGCTGTTTGTGATTAACGGCATCCAGCAGCGCTATCAGCATATCAGTGGAGCTTTGAAATGACGTCTAAGCTTGGTGCTTCACCATTATTACGCAGGGCGCTGATCGGTACAGGCGTAGGCTTCAGTGTGCTGTTATTGCTAACGCCACTGCTATTAATCTTTATTGCTGCCTTTTCGGCCGGCATAGGTGGCGTGATCAGCAATTTACGCGATGCGGATATGCTGCATGCCATTGGCCTGACGTTACTGGTTGCCGGTCTGACCGTGCCGATCAATCTGGTATTTGGTACCCTGATTGCCTGGTGCGTCACCCGCTTTACCTTCCCCGGACGTCGGCTGCTGCTGACGCTGATTGATATCCCGTTCGCCGTCTCGCCGGTGGTGGCGGGCTTGCTTTACCTGTTGTTATACGGCAGCAACGGACCTTTTGCGACCTGGCTGGATGCCGCTGATGTACAGTTAATGTTTGCCTGGCCGGGCCTGGTGATGGTTACGGTCTTTGTGTCCTGCCCCTTTGTGGTAAAAGAACTGGTACCACTGATGTCGACCCTCGGCACCGAGCAGGAAGAAGCGGCAGTGTTACTGGGCGCCAGCGGTTGGCAGGTATTCTGGCATATTACCTTTCCCAATATCCGCTGGGCCTTGCTGTATGGGGTGATTCTGACAAACGCCCGGGCGGTTGGCGAGTTTGGTGCGGTGTCGGTGGTATCCGGCACGATTCGCGGCCAAACTAATACCCTGCCATTGCATATCGAACTACTGCAGCAGGACTACAATGCCACCGGCGCCTTTATCGCTGCCGCTCTGCTCACCCTGATGGCGATTGCCACTTTAATCGTCAAAGCTATTCTGCAATGGCGGCTCCAGCGCGATCATTAATGCCCAAGCTGGTCAGACCGGTACCGGAGTGCTGTGGATAAATGCCAGACTGGTTAAATCTGTACCGGAGTACTGTGGAAATCTGTACCGGAGTGCTGTGGATAACTAGCGATACAGGGTTACGGTGGCGGGTCTGGTCCGCTGCCATAAGTCTGGTTGCGCCTGCAGGTGCATAATCACCGCCTGTGCTGCCGTTTTGCAATCCACTTCGGGTTCACCGCACGGCAACTGCGCCAACCCCTGATACACCGGGGTAAAGGCTGGCTGGCCACGGCTATCCAGGCTGGCCGTGACCCGCTCGACCACAAAAGCTTTCGGCTGACCGTTCAGCAAAATAATATCGCGTCTGTCTGTCTGCTTCGCCTGGGCTTGCTGTAATTGCTGCCAGCCATCATTGCCGTTGGCCAGATAATTGGTCGTTACCAGCCGGTACTCGCGCTGTGGATCCAATGCCTGCCAGCTTTGGTCCTGCCAAACCTCCACCGCTACGCTGGCGCTGTAATCATCCTCCTGCCGGGCCACATAGCGCAGGCCACTGCCATAGGGAAATTTACCGGCATGGGCGCCAGGCGGTAGCGTGGCACTGATGGTTTGCTGCAACAGCGCTAACAAATCCGCCCCGGAGACAGTTAGCACGCTCAGCGGTGTATCAAAGGGTAATACTTCAAGCCGGATATGCCCTTCATAAATAGTACCGGCCTCAAGATGACTACGGATATTGCCCGCGCCAATTAAACTAAGCTGCACCGGCCCGGCAACCAGAGCCTGCACCGCCGGGGTATTGACATAGTTCAGCATGGCATCGGCAATATGCCCGGCGAGCTCAGAGCCATGCTGGTCGCTGCCACCTGTGCCCGGTAAGCGCACATGGGCAATGCTGCGTTCAGTACGGCTGATAGCCGTGCCATAGGCTTGTTGTACCGCCGGTAAATAAACCGTATCCAATACTTCGCGCAGCAGCGGATCTTCATCGACTATAGCCGTATTGGCCAGCTGCTGTACCTGCTGTAAGGTGCGGCTTAACGCCGGTCCCGTGAGTTTTGCGTCAGCACGGCGCAAGGCGGAAGGGTAATAATCACGCCCGGCCAACAGGGTATTTTGTCCCTGACAAGCGGTAATCTGGCCCGCCAG
This sequence comes from Alishewanella sp. BS5-314, assembly GCF_025377695.1. Taxonomy (NCBI): domain Bacteria; kingdom Pseudomonadati; phylum Pseudomonadota; class Gammaproteobacteria; order Alteromonadales; family Alteromonadaceae; genus Alishewanella; species Alishewanella sp. BS5-314. The sequence continues at coordinate 683,128 of NZ_JACEHJ010000002.1, read as the reverse complement.
GTTAAAACTTACGGTCAGAGCGCCAATCGCCTGTGCATACTGCCCAGCCTGCACCACACAGGTTACGCCCTGGCCATCCGGATTGGGCACCTGTTGGGCATAAGGTGGTTGCTGCCCCAGATACCAGTGCCGGAAATCCCCCAATAATGAATGCGAATGGCCACCGACAATCACATCAATTCCATTGACCCAGGTAGCCAGATTCAGATCGCGCTGATGCCCTAAATGCGTTAGCGCGATAATATGCGGCACCCCCAGCGCCGTCAGATGATCGACGGTTTGCTGTGCCGCGGTAATTTCGGCGCTAAATTCCAGGGCGCCGGTATCCGGTACCATGGTACGCATATCTTCCAGTGCCACACCAAAGATCGCCAGCAAGCGCGCCCCTTCAGCCTGCCCGACCGCAGCGATTGGCTGCCAGCGCTCGCCCTGCTGCCGGTAGAGCTGATACGGTTTAAGGTTAGTCACTCCGGCCAGTAAGGGTTCGGCCCGGGTATCGACATTCGCTGCCAACAGCGGAAAATTAATTTCACTGGCAAATTGCGCCAGCTTAGGCAGACCAATATCAAATTCATGATTGCCCAGTGCCATCGCATCCAGCTGCATCCGGTTTAAAATATCGATATTGATCTGATGCTCAAACAGCTCGAAATAGGCACTGCCTTTAAAGGCATCGCCACCGTGCAAAAATAATGAGGGGGTGCCCGCCGCCTGCGCTTGTTGCTGTAACTGCCTGGCTTTCGTCAGTAACCGCGGATGGCCGCCAATAAAGGTGTAAAGCGCCTCACCCGGCGCCAATTCGACCTTGGCCGGCGAGGGATCAAATTGCGAGTGGGTATCATTAATATGGATAATCGCCAGCTGCCAGTCAGCGTCAGTGCTACCTGCAACATTGATGGCTGCATCATGGACGGCAGTATCTGGGCCGGCAGGTCGGGTGCAGGCAGTTAGTCCAACAATTAATAATAAGCCAAACGTGAGGCGAGCAGTCAACATAGCACTACCTTTAGCAGAACAGCGGGAAGATAACCGCCCGGGCAACTGCCGGGCAGGTGTCATGCGGATTATTGTAACACAGCGGCTAACTGCTCACCGATAGCCTTGATTTGTGCCATATCACCCTGCTCGGCGCCATGCGCTTTTAGCGTACTGAGGTGTGCCGGGATTAAATGAAAATGCAGGTGTGGTACGGTTTGGCCGGCTTCAGAGCCATTAAGTTGCATCAGCACCACACCTTTGGCAGCTAACACCTGCTGTTGTGCCGCCATCACCTTCTGCACCGCCGCTAACAGTGGCTGAGCATATTCCAGCGGTAAGTCTGCCAGCGTTACCGCTGCGTACTTGGGTATCACCAGCGCATGACCGGTTGCCTGCGGCATAATATCCATAAAGGCCAGGCTGTGGTCATCTTCGTAGATCTTAAAACACGGCAAGTCGCCGCGCAGAATTTTGGCAAACACATTATCCGGGTTATAGCTCATCTCGGGCTCCATCAGCAGAAGGGATCTCGCGTAAACGGAAATTATGCCAGCAAGTCCGCTAAAGAGCAGCAATTAGTTATCTTCTGCTCTTTAGCACGTTATGCCGCTAATAACCCCAGATAACGGGCGTGAAAGCGCAAATGCTGTTCAATAAAGCTGGCAATAAAATAATAGCTGTGGTCATAGCCTGGCTGCAGCCGGATCTCAGCCTGCGCCCCGCTTTGCTTTGCTGCGGCAAGCAGGGTTTCCGTGCGTAGCTGCTCAGGATAAAACTGATCTGCCAGTCCCTGATCCACCAAAATAGGCAGATCACTGCCCTGCTGTGCCAGTAACAGAGCCGCATCATATTGCTGCCAACGGTTAGGATCCGCACCCAGATAGCCAGTCAGCGCCTTGATCCCCCAAGGGCAGGCGCTGGAATGACAGATCGGTGAAAAGGCAGAAATGCTGCGATAGCGACTGCTGTTGCGCAGGCCGATCACCAAGGCACCATGGCCGCCCATCGAATGACCACTGATTGCCCGCTGTGACGTCAGTGGCAGCTCCGCTTCCAGCAAAGCCGGCAATTCCTGCACAATATAGTCATACATCTGATAATGCTTAGCGTATGGCTCCTCGGTGGCGTTGACATAAAAGCCGGCACCCAGCCCAAAGTCATAGCTACCTTGTGGATCATCCGCTACCCCTTCTCCACGTGGGCTGGTATCCGGGATCACCAGCGCCAGACCAAGCTCGGCCGCGATACGCTGGGCTCCGGCCTTACTGGCAAAGTTTTCATCGGTGCAGGTTAACCCCGATAACCAGTACAGCGCCGGTACGCGCTGACTGGCCGCCTGCGGCGGCAGATACACTGAGAACTGCATCTCGCAATGCAGTACCGCCGACTGATGTTTAAAGCGCAGTTGACGACCGTCAAAACAACGCTGTTCACTGATCTGATTCAGACTCATCTTTGCCCCAATTGACTATCAGAAGTGAATAACAGTACGGATCGACTTACCTTCATGCATCAGATCGAAGGCTTTGTTAATGTCCTCAAGCGGCATGGTATGGGTAATAAAGGTATCCAATTCAAACTCACCATTCAGATAGCGGTCAACATAGCCCGGTAGCTCACTACGGCCTTTCACGCCACCAAAGGCCGTACCGCGCCAGACACGGCCGGTAACCAGCTGAAATGGCCGGGTTGAAATTTCCTGACCCGCACCGGCGACACCGATAATAATCGACTCGCCCCAGCCCTTATGACAACACTCCAGCGCCGAACGCATCACATTAACATTACCGATGCACTCAAAGGAGAAATCGACGCCGCCATCTGTCATCTCGACAATCACTTCCTGGATTGGCTTGTCATATTTCTTCGGGTTCACTACATCGGTGGCACCGAGTTTTTTCGCGATATCAAATTTATCTTCGTTAATATCGATGGCAATAATGCGGCCGGCTTTGGCCATCACCGAAGCAATCACCGCCGATAAGCCGATGCCGCCCAGCCCAAAGATCGCCACCGTATCACCCGGCTTGACCTTAGCAGTATTAAATACCGCGCCCATGCCGGTGGTAACACCACAGCCGAGTAAACAGACTTTCTCTAACGGGGCTTCTTTATTAATTTTTGCCAGCGAAATTTCCGGCAATACGGTGTACTCTGAGAAGGTCGAGGTGCCCATATAGTGATAAATCGGCTTGCCGTCTTTCGAGAAACGGCTGGTGCCATCCGGCATCAGGCCCTTGCCCTGCGTGGCACGGATCGCCTGGCAGAGGTTGGTTTTACCCGATAAACAGAACTTACATTTGCCACATTCCGGGGTATACAGCGGGATCACATGGTCGCCAACAGCAACCGAGGTCACGCCCTCGCCAACCGCCTCGACAATACCGCCGCCCTCATGGCCCAGGATCACCGGAAAAATACCTTCCGGATCCTCACCCGACAACGTAAAGGCATCGGTATGGCAGACACCACTGGCAACGATCCGCACCAGCACCTCGCCTTTTTGTGGCGGCATTAAATCCACTTCTTCAATCGACAAAGGTTGGCCTGGGCCCCAGGCCACAGCTGCGCGGGTTTTGATCATTTGCATCGTTAAGTCCTTGGTGTGTTTACGCGAAAGCAATACTGACACTATAGCGCAGTTAGGATTTTTTCCATATACGGCAGAATAACGCTAAAATACAAAGCAGTTTTGCATAAACGTAATAATCAAGATGAGTGAATGGCAAGGGATCAGTGAATTCGTGGCGGTGGCGGAACAGCAAAGCTTTACTAAGGCAGCACGCCAACTTGGCCTGTCGGTGGCCCAGGTTAGCCGCAATATAGCCGCGCTGGAGCAACAACTGGCGTTAAAACTGCTATACCGCTCTACCCGCAGCGTCAGCCTGACGGCAGAAGGCTTGCTGTATTTACAACATTGCCGGCATTTAGTCAGCAGTCTGGCCGAAGCCAACCGCGCCATGGCCAATCTTACGGCGTCGCCACGCGGCCTGCTAAAGGTAACGGCCCCCGTGTTCTACGGAGAAACCCGACTCTCCCCGCTACTCCATCGCTTTTTACAGCGTTACCCTGAACTTGAACTGGAACTGGTGCTCACCAACGATAAGCTTGATCTGGTGCAAGGCGGCTTTGATCTGGCGCTACGGCTCGGGCAGTTAACCGACTCCAGTCTGATTGCGCGGCGACTGGCCAGCCGGCGCCAGTATCTGGTTGCTGCGCCAGCCTATCTGGCCGCCCAGGGCACGCCAGAGTCGTTAGCAGAGCTGGATCAGCATCAGTGCCTGATAGGTACCGTCAATATCTGGCGCTTTGCCGAACAACAGAAAGCCGTATCGTATCGTCCGCGCGGCCGGCTGCAGTGTAATAGTGGTTTAGCATTAAAAGATGCCGCCCTCTGTGGCCTCGGGCTGGCGCAGCTACCGGATTACTATATCAGTGACGAGCTGGCAAATGGCAGCCTGGTTGAAGTGTTAGGGGCCTACCGCCAGCCGGATGACGGCATCTGGGCGCTGTATCCGCAAAACCGCCATCTGTCGGCCAAGGTACGGCAGTTGGTCGATTATCTGGCTGTTGCGCTAAGCACTTAAACTCCGGCAACTGGCAACGAGCAACTACTCAGAAAAAGTGTAAAAAATTATGTCGATCGCTGCTATTTGCCCTCCTGCAGCGTAAGATGGTCTGACACAGTAAATTAGGGATAATCCGATGTATATGACCAATATTGAAACCGTGCCTGGCAAAACCATTCTTGATTGTTATGGCGTAGTGTCTGGCAGTACGGTGCGTGCCAAGCATGTTGGCCGCGATATTATGGCTGGTATTAAAAATGTGTTTGGTGGCGAGCTGCGCGGCTATACTGAGCTTCTAAACGAGTCACGTGATGAAGCGATCAAGCGCATGCAGGCGCAAGCCGCAGAGCTGGGTGCCAATGCGATCATCAATGTGCGGTTTTCTACCTCCTCCATCGCCGCTGGCGCAGCTGAAATTTACGTTTACGGCACTGCAGTGCGGGTTGGCTGACGATGCTACCATTACTGACTTTTCTGACACTACTGCTGCTCGGCTATCTGTCCGGTCAGTGGCTGGAGCGGCGCCATTACCGCAGTATTATTGAGCGGGAACAGCAGCTACAAAACCTGCCACACAGCAACAGTCGTGACTTGCTGCTGCCGATGCAAGACATTACGCGGGTCGAATTGCTTGCCGGCAGTGTGGTGATTTCAATTGACTACTTTAAGCGCGTTGTTGCCATCCTGCGCAGCCTAGTTGGCGGCCCGGTGGCCAGCTATGAAACCCTGATTGATCGTGCCAGACGGGAAGCCATACTGCGTTTAAAACAACAATGTCCGGATGCCTGTCAACTGATTAATATCCGGATTGAAACCTCGGCTATCCATAATGCCGCTGGCAATGGTATAGGTTCGGTTGAGCTCCTGGCCTATGGCACTGCCATCTATGGTCGCGTCCAAACAGCCACTACCGCCGCCACCGCATCGGTATTAGCTGCGTCGCAGCAATCGATAACACATTAAGGCTGCCAGATGGCCTATCAGCCGCGCCTGCCCAAAACCAATGTTAACGTCAGCCGCCAGCGCCCGCTGGCTGATTTGCTGCTGATCGGCTCCGCCCTGACACTGTTGCTGCTATTACTCTACTGGTTACTGGGCCTGGCGGTAGATAAAGCCATTTCCCAGCTTGATCCCAAGCTGGAATATCAATGGTTTGGGCAATGGCAGCAACACAGTGCATCATCGCCCGTGCAGCAGCAATTACAGCAACTAAGCGATCAGCTACAGCAATGCACTGCCCTGGCCTATCCGGTACGCGTCAGTTATCTTGACCAGCCACTGATTAATGCCGGTGTTTTACCAGGTGGCAGCATGTTGGTATATCGGGGCTTACTGACGCAACTGCACACCGAGAATGCCCTGGCCTTTGTGCTGGCCCATGAGCTGGCACATCTGGAACAACGCGATCATTTACGGGGCCTGGGCCGCGGCCTGGTGCTGGCCGTGCTAAGCGCTACCCTTACCGGTAATGCGAATGCCGGCCAGATCTTTCTACCCGCCACTGAACTTGGCATGGCGCGCCACTCGCAGCAGCGGGAACTGGCCGCCGATGCCAGGGCGCTGGCGATTTTACATTGTCATTATGGTCATATCGGCGGCGCAGAGCGTTTTTTTCAAACACTGGCGGCCAGCGACAACAGCCAGCTACCGGACTGGTTTGCCAGCCACCCGGCGCTGCAGAAACGGCTCACCGCGTTACAGACCGAACAGCAGCGCCACGGCTACCCGGTACAAGCTGAACAGCCGCTGCCAGAGGTGTTACAACAACGCAGTGTAGTAGAGAATGCCGCAGAGAATTCAGCAGAGCCGGCACAACAAAAGGCAAAAAAGCCGCAATAAGATGCGAAAAACTGATCTGGCTTAATCACTGCACCCTGCCGTGCGGTTATGCTTGCAACACTGAGCAAAGCTATATCGCTTGCAGCCGCTGATATGCGCTGTGCTTTGCTGTTTTTTGTTAGTTGTGCAGTTTTATTTTGGATTTTATTTGGGCGTGTTGACGTTTGCTGCTTAGATTTTGTTCGCACTGGCGGCGCTTTGATCGCGAAACGAGGAGCGCAGTTTAGTTATTCTAAATAAGTGACGAGTGACAAAGAGCAAAGCGTCGCCAGCGCGAACCCTTCGGGCAGCGTTTGGCTGGCGTTTCTACTGCGTTATCGCTTGTTCATGTAGAATAACTACACATCACAAGCTCTGCCTTGTATAAACACCAGCCAAACGGCTGCAAAATCAAGCAGCAAACGTTAACACGCCCTAAGCCAATAAGGATAGAATATGCCACGCCTGACGCCCGTTAAGATTGCTATTGTCGTTAGCCTGCTGTTTCTGCTGTGGTTGGCGCTGGGGAATCACTACCGTAGTCAATCCGAAGCCCCGCCAATCACAACGGAGCAGCAGGCGACAGGCTTTAGCGTACAAACCCGGCTCTCGCAAGCTAAAGACTATCCGGCACAGCTGCAGCTACAAGGCCAGCTTGCCGCCTGGCATCAGCTGGAGGTCAAAGCCCAAATCAGCGGCAAGGTTGAGCGCATTCTGGTTGAGCAAGGCGCAGCAGTCAGCCGCGGCAGCACGCTATTACAACTGAGTGATGAGGGCCGGCACAGCCGGCTGCAGCAAGCTAAGGCGCTGTTGGCGCTACGCCAGAGCGAACTGCAAAGCGCGACAGCGTTAAAGCAACGACAATTTGTCTCTGAAACCGAACTTGCACGGTTAACCAACGAATTACGCCTGGCCGAAACCGCTCTCACCGATGCCCAACTGGCGGTACAACATCAAAGCCCGGTTGCACCCTTTGACGGCGTACTGGGACGACGTCTGATCGAGCCCGGCGCGCTGGTACAGCCTGGCCAAAGTCTGTTTCAGCTGTTAGATATCGTAAAATTGCGCGCCAGCGCCCAGGTACCGCAACAGCAAGTCAGCGAACTGGCTCTGGGACAAGCCGTCATTATCACCTTATTGGATGGCCGCCAGCTATCAGGCGAGCTCAGCTTTATCAGCCCGGCAGCTGATGTCGCCACCCGCAGCTATTATATCGAGGCCAGCATCGCTAATCCCGAACAGCTGCCTTTGGCCGGTGCCAGTGCCACCTTGCAGATCAGCCTCTCGGCGCGCCAGGCGCATGCACTGTCCCCGGCGCTGTTAAAACTGGATCCGCAAGGCCGGCTTGGCGTCTATACGGTAGAGCAAAGTCGTGTCGCCTTTTATCCGGTGCAGCTGCTAAGTGCCGACAATCAGTTGGCCTGGGTCAGTGGCCTGGCAACAGAGGTTGAGTTGATCACGCTGGGCGCCGGCTTTGTCGAGGTTGGGCAACAGGTCAGTGTGGTGCGCGAGGCCACGCCATGAGAAGCCTGATCGCTGCCGCTATTCAACGCAGCCGTGCCAGCCTGATGCTGCTACTGTTTTTATTTATTGCCGGTATCAGTGCCTATCTTGTGATCCCGAAAGAAGCCAACCCCGATGTCGCCATCCCAATGATGTATGTGTCGATGTCACTGGACGGCATCAGTCCGGAAGACGGTGAGCGGTTGCTGGTCCGGCCGATGGAGCACGAGTTGCGCTCACTGGAGGGCATTAAGAAAATGACCTCGGTCGCCAGTGAGGGCCATGCCTCGGTGATGCTGGAGTTTGATGCCGGCTTTAATGCCGATAAGGCGCTGGCCGATGTCCGGGTGAAAGTGGACGCTGCGCGCGCTAAACTGCCAGCCGAAGCAAAGGAACCCACCGTTAACGAGATTAACGTGGCGCTGTTTCCGGTATTATCCATAGGTCTGTCCGGCCCGGTTCCGGAGTCGGTGCTGGTAGGGATCGCCCGGCGCTTAAAGGAACAAATTGAAGCCATCCCGGAAATTCTGGAGGTAGATATTGGTGGCGATCGGGAAGATGTGCTGGAGATCATCGTCGATCCGCAAGTGTTGCAAAGCTATGGCCTGGATTATCAGCAGCTGTTTCGTTTGGTATCGAATAATAACCGTCTGGTTGCCGCCGGCAGTTTAGACACCGGTGCCGGCCGGATGGCCATTAAAGTGCCGGGTATTATCGAAGATCTGAATGATGTGCTGTCGATCCCGATCAAAGTCAGTGGCGATACTGTGCTCACCTTTGCCGATGTCGCTACCGTTAATGCAGGCTTTAAAGATCCGCTTAGTTTCGCCCGCATTAATGGTCAGCCGGCCCTGGTACTGGAAGTGAAAAAGCGCAGTGGCGCGAATATTATCTCAGCCATTGAGCAAACCAAGGCCTTGCTGGCACAGGCAGAGCGCCAGTTTCCGCCCGGAATGCAGATTGATTACATTATGGATCAGTCAAAAGACGTCAAAGAGATGTTATCTGACTTATTGAATAATGTGCTGACCGCGGTGGTGCTGGTGTTAATTTTGATCCTCGCCACCATGGGCATGCGCTCGGCGCTACTGGTTGGCATTACCATCCCGGGTGCATTTTTTGCCGGGATCCTGCTGATTTGGCTGCTCGGCTTTACGATGAATATTATCGTGCTGTTCTCGCTGATCCTGGTAGCCGGCATGCTGGTGGATGGCGCCATCGTAGTCAGTGAGCTGGCTGATCGCCATATTCAGGACGGCCAGACACCAAAAGACGCCTGGCTTAATGCCGCCGATCGGATGAGCTGGCCCATTATTGCGTCTACCTTTACCACGCTGGCCGTGTTTGTACCGCTGCTATTCTGGCCCGGTATTGTCGGCCAGTTTATGTTGTATTTACCCGCGACCGTGATCCTCTGTTTGCTGGCGTCACTGGCCATGGCATTGGTATTTTTACCGGTAATGGGCGCCGCCAGCCATAAAGCGCCCCAGCGCGCGCCCGCGCCAAACCGCGCCAGCCGCTATACCCTGCTCTATCGCCGCATCCTCGGCCGCTTGATCCAACGCCCGTTGTTAACACTCTGCGCAGCCTTAAGCGGCGTGGTGCTGATCTATCTGGCCTATGGCAAATTTAACCACGGCCTGGAGTTTTTCCCCTCCGTCGAGCCGGAGTCGGCACAGGTATGGGTGCGGGCCCGCGGCGATCTGTCAATTTATGAAAAAGATGTCATCCTGCGTCAGGTCGAACAACGCTTACTCGGCATGCCGGAAGTCAAAGCCCTCTATGCCCGCAGTCTGGCTGCTGCCAGTGGCGAGCTGACCGCGGATGTGATTGGTACTATCCAGTTTCAGTTTATCGACTGGCACCAGCGCCGCCGCGCTGCGGTGATCCTGGATGAGATGCGCGAGCGCACCGCTGACCTGCCCGGCCTGGTCCTGGCATTTCGCCAGCAACAGGAAGGCCCGGCCGGTGGCAAGCCGATAGAGCTGCAAGTTAGTGCCGAAGACAGCAGCCAGATTGACGCTGCTGTCAACCAGATCCTGGCCCGGATGCAGCAACTTGGTGGCTTTATCGATATTGAAGATGACCGCAGTTTACCTGGTATTGAATGGCGGCTAACCGTTGATCGTGCCGAAGCCGCCCGTTTTGGCGCCGATGTGCTGACAGTAGGTAATGCGATCCAACTGGTCAGCAACGGCCTGCTGCTGGCGAAGTTTCGCCCGGAGTATGCCAGTGATGAAGTGGATATTCGGGTGCGCTTTCCGGCAAACTGGCGCTCGTTAGCCCAGCTTGAGCGTTTAACCGTAGAAACACCGCGCGGTCAGGTACCACTCACCAACTTCGTTAGCTTAGAACCCGGCGAGAAAACCAGTGTGATCCGACGGATTGACAGTAACCGCGCCGTCACCATTAAAAGCGATCTGGCTGACGGCTATCAGGTGGCCGAGCGGCTATCGGCGCTGCGTGCCAGTGATTTATCTCTGCCTGAGGGGGTTATGATCAAAACTGCCGGTGAAGATGCCGATCAGCAGGAAGCGATGAACTTTTTAATCAGCGCCTTCTTTATTGCAATATTTTTAATGCTGATGATTTTACTGGTGCAATTTAATAGCTGGTATCAAACGCTGCTGATCCTGTCGGCTATCGTGCTCTCCACGGCGGGTGTCTTGCTGGGATTACTGATTAATGCCCAGCCCTTTGGTATCGTCATGGTGGGGATGGGGATTATCGGGCTGGCCGGTATCGTGGTAAATAATAATATCGTATTGATTGATACCTATAACCAACTGCGGCAACAAGGGCTAAACAGTATCGAGGCCGCGCTGGAAACAGGCACCTTGCGCTTACGCCCGGTATTACTAACCTCAGTTACCACTGTGCTGGGTTTAATGCCGATGGTGCTGGCGGTCAATGTTAATTTGCTGGAGCCAAGTTTGGGCTTTGGTGCGCCCTCCACCATGTGGTGGACGCAATTATCCAGTGCCATCGCCGGCGGTTTAACCTTTGCCACCTTACTGACGCTGTTTTTAACCCCTGCGTTACTGGTACTGGGCGATAAGGTTTTAAAACGGCAGTATTAAGTTTATTGGGGCTGAAAACCTTTGGGGCAGCGCCGAGGCCGCCCCTATAACAGCGTTAGCGGCGAACCAGTACCCGAAGGCCCACCACTGGCAGCAGATCGTCGCCGCGACACTGGGTGCGGGCATTGAGTTGCTCTGCAGCACAGCGCCCTTCGCCGTTTTCCAGGCAGAATTCAAAGCGGGTTTGTAATTTTACCGGCTCAGTCAATAAGCCGGCTGGCAATTGCTGCCATTGCCACTTTAGGATCGCCGCCTTGGCTTCACGGGCAAAAAAGCGACTACTAAAATCACGGCTGACAATATCGTGCAGCTGATAATCCGGTGTGACTACATATTCAATGGTGGCACAGCCTTCACCACCGGCTTTCGCCTCCTCTATCGGATATAACGGTTCGACGCGCGGTAAGGCACTAAAAGGGCCTGTAGCATGCGGTTGGCTGCTAACTGGCAGACTGGCAAAACGGCTATCCGGGCTGGGTGTGGTTTGGCAAGCGCTAAGCGTTATCGCTGCACAAAGCAGCAAGCAAAGTTGTTTCATCTTTATTCCTTTAAGGACGGGAGAGTTGTAGTAAAAAATCAAAACGAATTAAGACCTTATCTTAAAGCCTTAAAAGATTCAACCTGAAATTAACCTCACCGTTACCAACATAAAAAAGCCCCGCAATGCGGGGCCTGTTCTGCAGCCGTGATCAGGTCTGTTAACGCAGCGACAGTAACATACTGCTTGGCTGCTCCAGATATTGCTTCCACAGATTGGTAAAGCGGGCAATGGTGCCACCATCAATAATACGGTGATCACCAGACCAGCTCACCTGCATCAGCTGCCGCGCTACAACCTGGCCGTTGGCAGCAAAACGTGGTAAGGCTTGTACCTTACCCAGCGCCACGATCGCCACTTCCGGCTTATTGATAATGGGTGTTGCGACAGTACCACCAATAGCACCGATATTACTGATGGTAATGGTGCCGCCTTTCAGATCGGCCGGACTGACCCGTCCTTCGCGCGCGGCATCGGTTAAGCGGGTCAGCTCGGCAGCAATTTCCAGAATGGACTTTTGCTCACAGCCTTTGACATTAGGTACCAACAAGCCAATTTTCGAGTCCACCGCGACCCCAATATTATGGGCGCTAAAATAGGTCAGTTCAGTACAGTCGGCATTCGGCTGACTGTTCATCACCGGGAACTCGTTAATCGCCAGCGACAACGCCTTCATAAAGAACGGCATCATCGTCAGCTTCACCCCCTGTTTGGCATACTGATCTTTAAGTTGTAGCCGCAGCGCGATCAGATCGGTTAAGTCAATTTCTTCGCAGTACGTAAAGTGCGGAATGCTTGATACGGACTCGGCCATTTGCCGTGCCATCGCCGCTTTAATGCCACGAATAGGTTCAACCCGGTTCTCAGCACTGCTAACGACAGCTGTGCTCGCTGCGGCGACCGGTTTAGCGGCCGGCGTACTAACAGCGGCAACAGGAGTGCCTTGGGCAAAGGCGCGCACATCCTCTTTATAAACCCGGCCTTTATCGCCCGAGCCTGGCACCAGTTGTAAATCAACACCCAGCTCACGGGCCAGACGGCGCACGGCCGGGCTGGCTAAGGCTTTGCTGCCTTTCGCCGCTGCACTATGACTGACAGCAGGTCTTGCGGCAGTAGTGACGGTAGCGCTGTTTACTGAGCTAACTGCTGGCGCGGCTACCTGGGCTGCCGCAACAGTCGCCGTTGCTTCACCCTGGCGGCGAATCGCAAACAGCGGTGCATGCACCTTGGCAATATCGCCCTTGGCATAGTACAGCTTACTGACCACACCGGCATATTTGGCCGGGATTTGCACCAGCGCTTTGTCGGTCATCACATCACAGACCGGCTGATCTTCTGCGATGGTATCGCCTTCCGCAACCAGCCAGTCAACGATTTCACACTCTACAATACCTTCACCGATATCCGGCAGGATAAAGTCTTCAGTAATTTCGCTATTCGCACTGACTGCAGCGACCGGCGCAGCGACAGCTGTGGTGTTGCTGGTAGTAGCTTGCGGGGCTGCAGCGCCGCCAGCCACTTCCATCTCAAATAATGGCGCATGTACCTTAGCAATATCGCCTTTGGCGTAATACAGCTTGCTGACCACGCCATCATACACCGCCGGAATTTGCACCAGCGCTTTGTCGGTCATCACATCACAAACCGGCTGATCTTCTTTAATCACATCGCCTTCTTTGACCAACCACTCGACGATTTCGCACTCGACGATACCTTCACCGATATCCGGCAGAATAAAATCCTGTTTCATCGAAAACTCCTTAGAAATTAACCGAGCGCATAATGGCTTCGAAAGTTTTCAGATGATCGGCCACATATTCTTTTTCCAGTGCCAACGGGTACGGTGTATCTAAACCACAAACCCGCTCGATCGGGCTTTCCAGATGAAGGAAACACATTTTCTGAATCGTGGCGGCAATTTCACCGGCGAAGCCACCGGTTAACGGCGCTTCATGGTTAATCACCAGACGACCGGTTTTCTTCACTGATGCCGCAACGGTATCGGCATCCCAAGGCAGAATACTGCGCAGGTCAATCACTTCGCACGATACGCCCTGCTCAGCCGCCATTTCTACCGCCTTTTGCACGATTTCCATCTGTGCGCCCCAGGCTAGCACAGTCACATCCTTACCCTGTTGCAGCACTTCAGCCTTACCGATGGGCAGCTCGTAATACTCTTCCGGCACTTCGCCAACAGAGGCTCGGTACAGTTTCTTCGGTTCAAAGAAAATCACCGGATCCGGACAGGCAATAGACGCCAGCAGCAAACCTTTGGCCTGATAGGGGTCACGCGGTACTACGATTTTCAGGCCCGGCGTATGGGCAAAATAGGCTTCTGGGCTCTGGCTGTGGTAATGACCACCGGCAATACCGCCACCATAAGGGGTGCGGAATACTAAGCCACCGACATTAAATTCATTACCCGAGCGGTAACGGAACTTGGCTGTTTCGTTGACGATCTGGTCAAAAGCCGGGAAGATATAGTCAGCGAACTGGATCTCAGCCACCGGCTTCATCCCCTGCGCCGCCATACCATTGGCAAAGCCGGCAATGCCCTGCTCAGTCAGCGGCGTATTAAAGCAGCGGGCCTTGCCATATTTTTCCTGCAGCTTGCTGGTGGCACGAAACACGCCGCCGAAATGGCCGACGTCTTCACCAAAGCAGACTACGCCATCGTCTTTGGCCATCGCCAGATCCAGCGCATTATTAATGGCCTGTAACATATTCATTTTTGCCATTAGTCGAGTCTCCCGGCAGTAATAGGATAAGCATCCGGATATTTGCGGATATGTGCTTTTAGTTCATCCAGTTGTTGTTGCAAAGCCGGGATAGGCTCAGCGTAGACATCAGAGATCAGGTGTTCAATACCAGGCTTGGCGACTTTCTCTGCCACCTTTAACGCGTCCAGGATATCGGCTCGCAGCTGCTCAGTTTTGGCATTATCGGCAGCTTCATCCAGCCAGCCTTGCTTTAGCAACCAGGCTTTAAAGCGGGCGATCGGATCGTTTTTACGCCACAGCGCTTCTTCTTCTTTGGAGCGGTAACCGCTCGGGTCATCTGATGAGGAGTGTGCCCCTAAGCGGTAAGCCATCGACTCCAGTAATACCGGCTCGTTGTGCTTCAGCGCATAGTCACGGGCCATTTTAGTGGCCTGATACACCGCCAGAATATCAGCACCGTCCACGCGAATGGCTTTCATACCATAACCGACAGCGCGGCAGGCAATGCCGTCACCGACAAACTGCTCATTGGCCGGCGTCGAAATGGCATAGCCGTTATTGCGGCAGAAAAACAGCACCGGCGCCTTATGCACCGCGGCCATATTTAAACCGGCATGGAAGTCGCCCTCAGAGGCGGCGCCTTCACCGAAGTAGCACAGCGTCAGCGCATCCAGGCCGCGCAGCTTCTGGGCATAGGCATAACCCGAGGCCTGCGGAATTTGCGTGCCCAGTGGCGACGAAATGGTCATATAGTTAATGGCGTTTGAGCCATAGTGCACCGGCATTTGCCGGCCTTTACCCAGATCTTTCTCATTCGAGAACAACTGGTTCATAAATTGTTCCAGCGTAAAACCGCGATAGCGCAAGGCGCCCTGCTCCCGGTATTGCGCCATAATCATATCTTGATCGCTCAGTGCGGCAGCACTGCCGACCGTGGTCGCTTCTTCCCCTAAACACTGCATGTAGAAGCTGATCCGGCCCTGGCGCTGTGCGGCCAGCATCCGCTCATCCAACACCCGGATAAACACCATGGTGTCGTACATCTTTAATGCGGTGTCTTTATCTAACTCTGGCGCTGTTGCCCCGTCATACAGACTGCCATCGTCTTGCAGGATCCTTAAGGTAGGTATTTTTAACGCATCACTGGCAGTGAACTCCGCGCGGTGCACCGTGGTAATGGTGGCGTTATTTGGATTAGTCATAAGGAGTCTCTTGGTTGTTTTTTATAGATTATAGTCGCGTCCGACACGTCGTGGCGCAGGTATCACACCGCAGACATTCCGGTTTTAACTTAAATTTTTGCGCCGAACTTTACCTTTACGTAAACTGCATTGCAACCGCCGGCGGGCATAAAAAAACCTGAGCAGCAACCAAGCTGTCAGGTTATATTTACTCAGTGTCTGCTTTTCGCCACTAAATCAGCTGGCCGCTGACATCTTTGGGTACCACCATCAGCATCGCCCGTTGCCCGATCGCCACCTTAGCATTGGGGAAGATAATGGCCTCACCTTCACGTTCGACCCGGTATTCCAAATCGCCATCCGTTGCCAGCAAGGATCCCAGCGGATAACTGGTAAAGTTTTCCACATCATCGGCAAAATGCAGTTTAAAATCCTGGGTTTGCTTATTAATACTGCGATACACCTCGTACAGCTGAAAATCGGCTTGCCTGAACTCGCTAAACGGCGGCAAGGTCCCGCTAACCAGCGCCCGTAACGTCTGCTCGGCTTTGGCAAAGCGCCGCATATCATTTTCACCAAAGGGACGCACCTTACCCAGCTCAACGGTAAAGGCATCGGCACCATGGCTATTAGAGGCATAATAACTAAAGGTACTGGCCGGGGTTTGCATCAGCAATACCGTGCTGACTTCACAGGCTGCCAGTAACTGAAATTGAGCTTTTTTCCAGGGTTTACCGTGCAGGAATGGACAAACAGCAAATTTTTCAAAGCGCGAGCCGCGAATAGCGGTATGCAGATCATAGAGCGCGCGCTCGCGGCCCTCACCGCCCAGCTGATAAAAGCGGCTGACATAATTTTCTAATGCCTGCGCCCGGCGCCGCTCGGCATTAATCAGCCCTGCGCCCTTGCTATGATGGCCGGAGAACAAGCGGTTTAAGTTCTCTTCAATCTCCCGCGTGCCGTTATTGATCGCCGCCGGATTACCAAATAATACCAGTAACCGCTCGCTCAGCTGTAGCTTACCAAGCAACACATCCCGCACCAGTGCGGCGCAGATTTCAATCGGTGCCGTTTCATTACCATGAATGCCGCAACTGAGTACGATATCCTGCTGTCCACTTTGCTCAGGTTCAAAATAAATGACGCCGGTATCCCAGATTTCAACCTGAGTACCATTGTCGAGGCTAAAGTGCGCCGGCGATAACCCATCGGGGTTTGCCAGGGTTAGTGCTAAAAAATCACCATCTTGTTTAAGTTGTTGTGCTGGCATATGACTTCTCTGTTAACTGCTGTACGGCAAACTACGCAGCCGGATGTTACCCTGTAAGCCGCAGCACGCCAAGTCGCATCGTGCTGAATATTCGCTGTTGGCTAAGGCTGAGCGCTGGGTACCTGATATTCGGGTCGCGCTAACTGGCGCTGGTTAAACTGCTGATAAGCCTCAGACTGCTCACCCGCCCATAAGTTTAATACCTCGATAAATTCCGGATCCTGACGCACCTGCGGCATTACGCCGTTAATCATCTGAACCACCTGCTGCCCCCAGTCACTGCGGGCACAGCCGATCGCGCCGGGAATATGGTCTTGTTGTTGCTCCAGAATTGGCAAACTGCTCAAGGCGCCTTGCTGAGTGCGGTTAAAGTAATTGGCGACAATAGGATAATCGAGGGTGTAGTCCAGCCGGTCAGCCTGGATCATCTGCAAAATAGCAATCACGCCACCGGTGCCAGGCCGGGCCAGAAAAGGCGGGTACTGATCCAGCAAAGGTTGTAATTCGGCGTAGCGGCGACCCGCCGGGTAGCCCAGACGATACTGCCGTTGCTGCAACAAGCGCTCAAAGGCGACCGGGCTGCCGAAACGGCTGCTGAGTTCAAGTGCCATGCCAGGCTTGCTCAGTAAGCGATAAGGCTCGTAGATATGAGTGGGTAGCGTAAAATTGGCCAGTTGGTCGTGGGCACCGCGGAAAATCATACAGGGAAAACACAGATTGATCTGATCACCGAGTGCCTGTGCGATCCGCGGCTGTGGCATCACCCAAACGGAGGCCTCCACTCCCGGTAAAGCGCGATGCACCGCCGCAATCAACGCATCGCAAATGCCTTTATTCTGATAAGGACCCGCCACAATATGGAAAGGTGGCGCATCATTGATCGCCCACTGAATACGGCTGGGTGCCGCTGCCAGGCTCGCGCCAGCCAGCAACAACAGCATGCTGATCACAATACCACGCACCATATTGCAGCCCGGGAAAAAGGTTGAAAATCAGCATATAACATCTGCTGCAATAAAAAAAGGCAGCCAGAAACGCTGCCTTTTTACAAAGTCTGATTTGTAGCCGGTGGTCAGCTGTTCACGCCACCGGCTCAAACCTTTGCAGGAACTAGTTTTTAATCCGGCACGGCTTTAACTGCCACACCCGCTCCACATAGTCTTCAATGGAACGATCTGAGGTAAACTTACCGACTGAAGCGGTATTCAGAATGGCCTTTTCTGCCCACAGCGCCTTATCGCGGTACCAGGTATCCACTTTTTGCTGCGCCGCCAGGTAGGATTCAAAGTCGGCCAGCACCAGATAAGGGTCACCGCCTTCCAGTAAACTGCGTTTAATCGCCACCAGTTCGCCCGGTTTACCTGGCGTAAAATAATCGGTTTCCAGCCAGTCCAGAATGGCTTTCAGCTCCGGATTATTATGGTAATAATCGTAACTGTTATAGCCGCTCTCATATAAGGCTTTCACTTCATCAACTGTTAAACCGAAGATCGCGATATTATCCGCACCAACTTCTTCAGCGATTTCAATATTGGCGCCATCCAGGGTACCGACAGTAATAGCACCGTTTAACGCCAGCTTCATATTACCGGTACCTGAGGCCTCTTTACCGGCGGTGGAGATCTGCTCCGAGACATCCGCGGCTGGGATCATCTTCTCAGCTAAGCTCACCCGGTAGTTTGGCATAAACACCACTTTAATGCGGTTTTTCACCCGCTTATCGTGGTTGATCTTATCGGCGACCTTGTTAATCGCATAGATAATCTCTTTTGCCAGCTTATAGCCCGGTGCCGCCTTAGCACCAAACAGGAACACCCGTGGCACCATATCGTAATCCGGGTTTTGCAGAATACGCCGGTACAACGCCAGGATATGCAGCAGGTTCAGGTGCTGCCGTTTGTATTCATGCAGGCGTTTGATCTGCACATCAAACAGCGCCGCCGGATCCACTTCAATCCGGGTCAGCTTTTTAATTTCCCGCGCCAGATCGGCTTTGTTCTGCTGCTTAATCGCCATAAAGTTATCCTGCAATGCAGGATCTTTAGCAAAGTCAGCCAGCTTATGCAGCTTTTTCAGATCCGTTGGCCAATCGTCACCCACCTTGGCATCCAGCAAGGTAGCCAGCCTTGGGTTACAGGCTTTTAACCAGCGCCGCGGTGTTACACCGTTAGTAACGTTAGTAAATTTATCCGGCCACAGCGCCACCATTTCCGGGAACAGATCGGATTTCACCAGCTTGGAGTGAATTTCTGCAACCCCGTTCACCTTAAAGGAGCCCACCACCGACAAATGCCCCATCCGCACCATCTGCTCATGGCCTTCTTCGATAATCGACAGCTTGCGCTTCTTCGCATCGTCACCCGGCCAGCGCATTTCTACCTGCTCAAGCAGGAAGCGGCGGTTAATTTCATAAATAATTTCGATATGCCGCGGCAGCACTTTTTCAAATAAGCGCAGTGGCCATTTTTCCAGTGCTTCTGGCAATAAGGTATGGTTAGTGTAGGCAAATACCTGCTGACAAATCGCCCAGGCGTCATCCCATGCCATTTCAGCACGGTCAACCAGAATCCGCATCAGCTCCGGGATCGCTACCGCCGGGTGGGTATCGTTTAATTGAATGACCACCTGCTTGCCAAAGTGGCTCCAGTCATCGCCATGGCGACGCTTATAGCGGCGGATAATGTCTTTTAACGAGCAGGAGCAGAAGAAATACTGCTGAATAAGACGCAGCTCTTTACCGGCATCGGTCTCATCGTTCGGGTACAGTACCTTAGAGATATTTTCCGCTTCCACGTTTTCCCGCGCCGCATCAATATAACCGCCGGAGTTAAACACGTCCCAGTTAAAGAAATCAGAGGCGCGGCTTTCCCACAAGCGCAATACATTTACCGCACTGCCATCATAGCCGACAATAGGAATATCCCACGGCACACCCTTAATGATCCGGCCCGGGTGCCAGACTTTTTTCATCTGGCCCTGTAAGTCAAATACGGTTTCGACATAGCCATACACGGCAATTTCCTGCACCGATTCCGGGCGACAAATTTCCCACGGGTTACCGTACTCACGCCAGCTATCCGGACGCTCGATCTGCCGGCCATCCTGGAAGCTCTGCTGGAACAAGCCGTTTTCATAGTGAATGCCATAACCCACGGCCGGGTAATTTAACGTCGCCAGTGATTCGATAAAGCAGGCTGCCAGACGACCCAGGCCGCCGTTACCCAGCGCCATGTCCTCTTCCTGCTGCTCCAGATCGGCAATATCCAGCCCCAGTTCAGCCAGTGCCTGTTTGGCGTTCTGATAAATCCCGAGGTTATGCAGGTTATTGCTAAACATCCGGCCCATCAGGTACTCGAGGCTAAAATAGTGCAGCGCCCGGGTATCTTGCTCATAATGAGTGCGTTGGGTATTGCGCAGGCCATCGAAAACCTGCTCGTTTACCGCGGCGCAGGTAGCGCGCCACCAGGCCTGATGGCTGGCTTTATTAACGTCAGTGCCAAGCGTGGAGTGTAAGTGTTTGATAATACTTTCTTTAAGCTGCTCAGTGGCAGTGTTGGCAGCGTTCGCTGCCTTAGCTGTAGAGGTCTTTTTCATTGCCAGTCCCAAATGTGTTCCGCACAGACAGCGATGTTACACAGTTATAATTGTAGAAAAATTACAAAAACAATACCGCAAAATCGCACTTTTGGCAAAGACTACCCGCCATTTCGTAAGTTAATTACATAATTAAACATCAAAGCACTGTAGGCAACCAAGGGGATAGGCGTAGCTAACCCCTTGCTAACACTGATGTTTTAGCTTCAGCTATTGGCAAAAGCCGCCGCGACAAAGGCCTTGGCGTCCTGCTCTAACTGTTCCAGATGAGCCTGATCGACAAAGCTCTCCAGATAGATTTTATAGGCATTTTCTGTGCCAGACGGACGGGCGGCAAACCAACCGTTTTTGGTGACAACCTTAACACCGCCGATGCCGGCATTATTACCGGGCGCCTTGGTCAGTACTGCCGTAATGGCATCGCCGGCTAAGCTGGTGGCCTTAACACTGCCGACATCCAGATTTTTCAGCGCGGCTTTCTGGGCCGCAGACGCCGGTGCATCCAGACGCCGATACAGCGGTGAACCCAACTTACGAGTTAACGCCTGATACTGCAGATAAGGATCGACACCGGTTTTTGCCAGCATTTCGGCAGCCAGTAAACCCAGAATAAAGCCATCTTTATCAGTCGACCAAACAGTACCGTTATGGCGCAGGAAACTGGCGCCGGCACTTTCTTCGCCACCAAAGGCGATCTCGCCTTTATGTAAGCCATCGACAAACCACTTAAAGCCGACTGGTACTTCGCTCAGTACCCGGCCCTGCGCCGCAACCACGCGGTCAATCAGCGCACTGGAGACCAGGGTTTTACCAATAGCCAGCTCAGCGCCCCACTGTGGCCGGTTGGCGAGCAGATAGTTAATAGCAACGGCCAGATAATGATTCGGGTTCATCAGACCGCCACTGCGGGTCACAATGCCATGGCGGTCAAAATCCGGATCATTGCCAATGGCAATATCAAATTGATCTTTCAGTTGTATTAAACCGGCCATTGCGTGCGCTGACGAGCAATCCATGCGGATTTTGCCGTCTTTATCCAGCGACATAAAACTAAAAGACGGATCCACCTTATTATTGACCACGGTGATATTCAGACCATAGCGCTCAGCGATGCGCGGCCAGTACGCAATACCCGAACCGCCCATCGGATCGACGGCAATACGGATGCCGGCTTTAGCAATGGCCGCCATATCAATCACGTTTTCTAAGTCATCAACATAGTGCTGAATATAATCAATGTGCTGACAATAGCCGGACTGAATCGCCAGTGCATAAGGCATCATCCGCACGCCTTCCAGATCCTTGGCTAACAGCTCATTGGCGCGTTTTTCAATCCAATCGGTGACATCAGTATCAGCCGGACCACCATGCGGCGGGTTGTATTTAATACCACCGTCCTCCGGTGGATTATGCGAAGGCGTAATCACGATACCGTCGGCCAGTTGGCTGCTTTCACCGTCGTTGTGGGTCAGGATAGCGTGGGAAATGACGGGTGTCGGGGTATAGCCTAAGTCTTTCTGGATGCAGACCTGAATTTTATTGGCAATCAGCACTTCCAGTGCGCTGGCAAAGGCCGCTTCTGACAAGGCATGGGTATCTTTACCCAAAAATAATGGCCCGGTAATGCCCTGCTTTTTCCGATACTCGGCAATCGCCTGACAAACAGCCAGTACGTGTGGCTCATTAAAGGTGTGCTGCAAGGCGCTGCCGCGATGGCCGGAGGTGCCAAAACTGACTTTATGCTCCGGATGTTGATGCACATCGGGCTCCAGTACATAGTAAGCCGTCATCAACCGGCAGATATTCGGAATAAGTTCGTTTGGAACCGGCTGACCTGCCAGCGGATGTAATGACATGGGCACTTCCTTTTTTGCGTAATTCAGTTAATCAGAGTAAGTCGCGGATACGCTCAGCGTCTTCAGCACTATAGCCAAGTTTTATGGCAGTTTCAGTTAGCATCATTTTTTTCCGGGTCGTATTAGAGTTGGTGATCACCCAGAAGTTAGTATTAGGAATTTGCTTCGGGTTAGTGCTGCTGCCCGCTTCGTTTAACGCCTCGGCCGAGGTACCAAAATACAGGCGGTTGCGACCTTTAATCTCCAGCACCTTGGCAAAATCTTTTTTGTGCACCCGCGCCAAAACCGAGAGCAGGTATAAAAAGCGGCCAACGATATTCTGTTCGGTTTGTAAATCCTGTGGTGTCACCAGATCAAAAATATTACCGGCTTTGGCGCTGGTCACTGGCTCGGCCTGAGCTGCAGCTGCGGGCTCAGTGCTGACTGCAGCGGCAGACGCTGTCACACCGGCTTTCAACGGTGCGCCAGGCAATAAACGACGCAGGATATCTGAGGCACTTTCGCCGATACGCTGGGTCTGCCCCGCGATAAACTGATAGAGATCGTCGTCAATTTCAATGGTTTTCATAGTGTTAATCCGTTACCTCAAATTGGCCTGATTATATACCCAAAGCAGCAAAAGATGCGAGTTTCCGCCGGCGCCTGACGCAGGGCCGATGTTTTGCTAGAATAGCCCGCTAATGCAATCACTCTATCAGCCAAAAGAGTAGCGGTTATGATGCTAAATTATCAACTCAGCGGTCAGGGACCGCTGGTGGTGCTGATCCACGGCCTGTTCGGCAGCTTTGAAAATCTGGGTGTCATTGCCCGCGCCTTACAGGATGAGTTTCAGGTACTGAATATCGATGTGCGTAACCATGGCCGTTCGCCACAGAGTAGCGACATGAGTTATCCGTTACTGGCCGCTGATCTGGCAGAAACGCTGGACAGTCTGGCACTAACGCCCTTTGCACTGCTTGGCCATTCAATGGGTGGCAAAATTGCCATGCAATATGCGCTGCAAAACACGACTAAACCACAGCGCCTAATTCTGGCCGATATCGCCCCGGTCGGTTATCCGCCACGGCATAACAGTATCTTCGCCGGGCTGAACAGCCTTGATTTAAGTACGCTAAATAGTCGGGCCGAAGCCGATCAGCTGCTGGCAGCCTATATCAACGAAGCCGGCGTGCGACAGTTTCTATTAAAAAGTCTGGATAAAACCGAGACCGGCTTTCGCTGGCGTTTTAATCTTGCTGCCTTAAGTACGCATTATCAGGCGTTAATTGGTGCCCCACTGGCGGAGGGCGTGTTTGACGGCCCGACACTCTTTATTAAAGGCGGCAACTCAGATTACATCTTAGCTGAGCACAGACCCACTATTCTGGCACATTTTCCGGCGGCACAGGCTAAGGTGATCGAAGGCACCGGTCACTGGTTACATGCTGAGAAACCCGCTGCTTTTAATAAAATTGTACGCGATTTTTTATTGAGCTAGCGCAGAAAAAAGCGGGCCAGTTGTGCTATAGTGCGCGCACTTTTTTCGGGACGACCAATACGCATGAATGTAGAGCAGTTTGAAAGCATTGGCTTATGGCTGGGTCTGGGTGCCCTGTACATCTTTATCGTACTGGCGATCCGCGATGTACTGAAGAAAAGTCAGGCACCGAAAATGGGGCAATTTTTTGTCTGGCTGGTGCTATTTTTATCACCGCTGGTCTTTATCGTGAAAAGTGTAATGCAGTATTTTTTCGAATAAGAGGCGACGTCATGGCGAAAATAGCCACCGATCGCACCACCATTGATTTATTTGCGCTGGACAAGCGCCCCGGCAGACCGAAAACTAACCCCCTGCCGCGGGAAGAACAGTTAAAACTGAACAAGCGCAACCAAATCAAGCGCGATCGCGTAAAGGGGTTAAAGCGTATCGAATGCAAGGTGTCAGAGCAGCTGTGTGACAAACTCGATCAGGCAGCGGCTTTGGCCAAGATGACACGCAGTAATTTTATTGAACATCTGTTAGAACAGGCTTTGGCCAGGTAAGAAGGCGTTAACTATGGCAACAGTGGGTATTTTTTTTGGTAGCGATACCGGTAACACCGAACATATCGCCAAAATGATCCAGAAAGAGCTGGGTAAAAACTTAATCGACATTCGTGATATCGCGAAAAGCAGCAAAGAAGATATTGCAAGCTTCGATCTGTTGCTGCTCGGGATCCCAACCTGGTACTACGGCGAAGCCCAATGTGACTGGGATGATTTCTTCCCGGAATTGGAAAATATCGACTTTAATAACAAACTGGTCGCGATTTTTGGCTGTGGCGATCAGGAAGACTACGCTGAGTATTTCCTGGATGCGATGGGCACCTTGCGTGATATTATCGAGCCGAAGGGCGCCATTATTGTCGGCCATTGGCCAACTGCCGGCTATAACTTTGTTGCCTCAAAAGCACTGGTCGATGACAACCACTTTATTGGCCTGGGTATCGATGAAGATCGCCAGCCGGAGCTGACCGAGCAACGGGTTAAGCAATGGTGTAAGCAGATTTATGATGAAATGAGCCTGGCGGAATTTGCCAAGCTGTAAGCTGCCGTTTTAGCAGCCGCTTACAGCAGAAAAAGCCGGTTCGCCGGCTTTTTTTATGCCTTAGTTGCTGACTCGGTTGCGCGATACTTTGGCTTTTTCCGGATATAGACGGTGCGATTGACTTCGCATACCACCTGGTTATTAGTATCTTTAATATGCACCAGAAACTGCGGAAAAAACTTCTCGCCGCCGTCGGTCTCACGTTTAACCTGCTCCACCATCTCATCCGACAGCCAGAACTCAGCGGTTAAACGGCTATAACCCGGTTTGATATAGTTGATATCGGCCTGTTTGTCCCACACCAGATATTCTTTACCCAGGGCGCCCATTAGCAGCAACGGATAAATCGGATCGGTCATCGCAAACATCGAACCGCCGAACTGGCTACTATTAATATTGCGGGTCCAGGGCCGTGATTTCAGCTCGACCCGGCAATAGCGGTAGTCGCTGCTCAGCTCCGCTACCTTAATGCCACTGAAAAAAAACGGTGGCCAGAAATTCAGTAAATGGCGCATCACGCCCGGTTTAAATGCCCAACGCATAAATCACTCTCTGGTATGACCTGTGGAGTGCATTCTACCCGGCTTTTCGATTTCAGCAAGTTTGGTAACGCCTATCACGACAAATCAGCAGCAGTGACTCAACTAAACAGCTGTAAAACCAAGCAGTATGCGTCCAGATGTTCAACTAAAAATAGAAAAGGGATAAAGCAATTGAATATAAAACTAATCTCTTTATAATCCCTGTAAGTTCACGTTTAGATAAGAGTTGCTATGAACGATCATAATACCGAGTTACGTAAGGCTGGCTTAAAGGTCACACTGCCACGGGTGAAGATCCTGGAGATCCTGCAGGATCCGAAAAACCAGCATATCAGTGCCGAAGATGTATATAAGCTATTACTGGACATCGGTGAGGATATCGGTCTGGCGACCGTATACCGGGTACTAAACCAGTTTGATGATGCCGGCATTTTAACCCGCCACCATTTCGAAGGCGGTAAGTCAGTATTCGAGCTGGCCGGCGCCAACCACCACGACCATTTAGTCTGCCTGAAGTGCGGCAAGGTGGTTGAGTTTGAAGACGACACCATCGAGCAGCGCCAACTGGCGATTGCCAAACAGCATGGTATTAAACTGACTCACCACAGTTTATATATGTATGGTGAATGTGAAGACACCGTGCAGTGTAAGAAAAACAGCGAGCAGAACTAACTGCTAATGCTAAAGAAAAACCGCCCACCGGCGGTTTTTTATTGC
This sequence comes from Alishewanella sp. BS5-314, assembly GCF_025377695.1. Lineage (NCBI taxonomy): Bacteria > Pseudomonadati > Pseudomonadota > Gammaproteobacteria > Alteromonadales > Alteromonadaceae > Alishewanella > Alishewanella sp. BS5-314. Next base: position 657,196 of record NZ_JACEHJ010000002.1, on the reverse strand, counting down.
CTTTAAGCCGTATTTCGCAGCCGCGACATCACCAGCGCACTGATATAGTTGCCGTATTGATAGGCATAATCGGCCAGTTCGGCTTCAACTTCAAAACCAAAGCGTTCATACAGTGCAATGGCTGACTCGTTACTGCTGTATACCAGCAGCTCCACCCGCCGCAGGGCCAACCAGTTATCGGCTAAATCCAGCGCGGCACGTAATAAGGCCGAACCAATACCCTGCCCCTGGAATGGCTCAGATACGCCCATACCAAATTCCGCCACATGCCGTCGCCGCGGGTTTTGCATCACCTGTAACCCGAGCTGCCCCACCACCTGGCCGTCGAGCTCTGCCACCAGATTATAAAAACCCGGCTGTGGCTCAAACAGACTCTGCCACTTAGCTTGCGGTTGAAACGGCAGCTGCAACGTATTGGCATAGACGCTGGCTTGGTCATAGATGGCTTTGACAGCGGCTAAATCGGCTGGCTCGGCATGGCGGATCACAGGTGGCATAAGGTTTCTCCCTGAAGTACATCGATATACTAAGTTTGTGGCATAAAAAAAGCCAGCGGCGAGGCTGGCTTAGTTGGGCATTAGGTTTTACCGGCCTAGAGCGCAGCTTCCAATTCCGGTAATACCGTAAAGAGATCGCCGACCAGACCATAATCGGCAACCTGGAAAATCGGCGCTTCCGGATCTTTGTTGATGGCAACGATCACTTTCGAGTCTTTCATACCAGCCAAATGCTGAATAGCGCCAGAAATACCGACGGCAATGTACAGGTCAGGCGCCACAATTTTACCGGTCTGACCGACCTGCATATCATTTGGCACAAAGCCGGCATCGACCGCAGCGCGCGAGGCACCGATGGCAGCGTTCAGCTTATCGGCAATCCCATTTAACAGCGCAAAGTTTTCGCCATTTTGCATGCCCCGACCACCGGAGATAATCACCCGGGCGGCGGTCAGCTCTGGCCGCTCTGATTTGGTCAGCTCTTCGGCAACAAAGCTGGATACGCCTAAATCTTTTACCACCGCAACGGCTTCAATAGGCGCGTTATTGCCGGTAGCGGCCGCAGCAAAGGCCGCACTACGAACCGTTAATACTTTAATGGCATCAGCCGATTGCACGGTAGCGATAGCATTACCGGCATAGATTGGCCGCACAAAGGTATCAGCACTTTCAATGGCGATAATGTCAGAAATTTGCGCCACATCTAACAGTGCCGCTACCCGTGGTAGCATATTCTTACCACCGGTGGTGGCTGCTGCCAGAATATGACTATAACCGGCACCTAACTCTGCCACTAAGGCAGCGACGTTTTCTGCCAGCTGATGTGCATAAGGCGCGGCATCGGCCAGCAATACCTTGCTAACACCGGCAATGCTCGCGGCTTCAGCTGCCGCAGCCTGACACGCCTGACCAGCAACCAGCACATGGATTTCACCACCAAGCTGACTGGCAGCCTGTACGGTTTTAAAGGTATCCGCCTTCAGCGCACTATTGTTATGTTCAGCTATTACCAGAATGCTCATCAGATCACCTTTGCTTCATCTTTTAACTTGGCTACCAATTCGGCGACGCTTTCTACTTTCACCCCGGCCTGACGGCTTGGTGGTGTCGTCACTTTCAGGGTATTAACCTTACTTTCCAGCGCCACGCCCAGGCTATCGGCAGCTTTGACATCCAGCGGCTTTTTCTTCGCTTTCATAATATTCGGTAAGGAGGCATAGCGCGGCTCATTTAAACGCAGATCAGTCGATACTACGGCCGGCAGTGTCAAGGCAACCGTTTGCAGACCACCGTCAATTTCACGGGTCACCTGCACCTTACCGTCTGCTACTACCACTTTCGAAGCGAACGTACCCTGCCCCATACCAGTTAAAGCAGCCAGCATCTGTGCCGTTTGGTTATTATCCGAATCGATGGCTTGCTTACCCATAATCACCAGCTGTGGCTGCTCTTCTGCGACCACCTTGGCCAGTAACTTGGCCACTTGCAGTGAATCCAGGTTCAGTTCAGTCTCCAGCTGCAGCGCACGATCGGCACCCAGCGCCAGCGCGGTACGCAGCTGTTCTTGTGCGGCTTTATTCCCGATAGTGACCACCACGACCTCGGTAGCGACACCGGCTTCTTTTAAACGCACGGCTTCTTCCACCGCAATTTCGCAGAATGGGTTTAACGCCATCTTCACGTTCGCCAGATCCACACCACTGTTATCCGGTTTAACCCGAACCTTAACGTTGTAATCGATAACCCGTTTTACCGGAACTAGTATCTTCATAATGGCCTCATCTGAATGCGACAACCCTCGCCCGGGCTGCTTTACGTGCAGGTAAACTACTAAATTTGAGCATGGCCGACAATCTACTTCCTGTTGACGTTAACGTCAACCTGCAATATCCTGCTATCCTCAATAAATTCCCATGTTTATAAAAAATTCTGTAAACAATAGCATCCACAAAACAGGCGGCTGTGGCAAAGCTCAGGCATACTCTACAACAAACACAGCCTAACCTGCCAACGCAAGAGAGGTAACCCGGTGGAAAGAGAAGCAATGGAATACGATGTGGTCATCGTTGGTGCAGGCCCGGCGGGTCTGTCGGCTGCTATTCGTTTAAAGCAACAGGCCGAAAGCGCAGGCCAGGAGATCAGTGTTTGTGTGGTAGAAAAAGGCTCTGAAGTCGGCGCCCATATTTTATCCGGTGCTGTCTTTGAACCACGCGCGCTGAACGAACTGTTCCCGGATTGGGCAGAGCGCGGCGCACCGCTTAATACCCCGGTCACCCATGATGATATCTATTTGTTTAGTGATGAGCAGAATGCGCGCAAGCTACCGGGCTTTGCCGTACCTAAGACCATGCATAACAGCGGTAACTATATTATCTCAGCCGCTAACCTGTGCCGCTGGCTGGCTGAGCAAGCCGAAGCGCTTGGCGTAGAGATTTTCCCGGGCTTTGCCGCCAGTGAGTTGGTACTGGAAGATAACAGGGTCAAAGGTATTCTGATTGGTGATATGGGCCTGGATCGCGAAGGCCAACCCAAAGACAGCTATACCCCCGGCATGGCATTACTGGCCAAATACACCCTGTTTGCCGAAGGCTGCCGTGGCCATCTGGGCAAGCAACTTATTCAACACTTTGCGCTGGATGACGGCAAGTCGCCACAGCATTATGCGATTGGCTTTAAAGAAATCTGGGATGTGCCGGCCGAACAGCATCATGCCGGTTTGGTGGTGCACTCTGCCGGTTGGCCGCTGAGCGACGCCAGCGGCGGTGGCTATCTGTATCATGCTGAAGGTCAGCAGGTCGTGGTCGGTTTAATTATTGACCTGAACTACAGCAACCCTTACCTGAATCCCTTTGAGGAGTTTCAGCGCTATAAGCAGCATCCGACTTTAAAACAGTATTTAAAAGGCGGCAAACGCGTGTCCTATGGTGCCCGCGCCATAGCCAAAGGTGGCCTGAACAGCCTGCCGAAAATGAGTTTTAATGGTGGTTTATTAATTGGCTGTGATGCCGGCACCCTGAACTTTGCCAAGATTAAAGGCAACCATACCGCAATGAAATCCGGCATGCTGGCTGCCGAAGTGGTAGCCCAAGCCTTATTGAGTGGCGATACCGGTGGTCAGGATCTGACCGGCTTTGCCAATGCCTTTGAAAACAGCTGGTTGTACGATGAGCTGTACCGCTCGCGTAATTTCGGCCCGGCGATCCATAAGTTCGGCACCTTCTGGGGCGGCGCCTTTAATACCCTGGATCAAAACTGGTTTGGTGGTCGCTTACCGCTGACCTTAAAAGACGAACAACACGATTATGCCCAGCTAAAACCGGCTGCCAGTTACAGCCCTATTGTTTATCCGAAGCCGGATAATCAAATCAGTTTCGATCGCTTAAGCTCGGTTTACCTGTCGAATACCAACCATGAAGAAGAACAACCCTGCCATCTGAAGCTGAAAGATGCCAGCATTCCGATCCAGGTGAACCTGGCTAAGTATGCAGAGCCGGCGCAGCGCTACTGTCCGGCTGGCGTGTATGAGATAGTTGAAGAGCAGGATAAAGGGCCGCGACTGCAGATCAATGCCCAAAACTGCATTCACTGTAAAACCTGTGATATTAAAGATCCGAGCCAGAATATTACCTGGGTGACACCAGAGGGCGGCGGCGGTCCTAACTATCCGAATATGTAAACTACCCCGATAGCTAAGTTCAGCACGGGCGCCAGCAGGCGCCCGTTTTATTTTATACCTGCTCAGTCTGTTGCCGGGTCAGACGCTCACTGATATCGGCGCTGGCAATAGCGCTAAAGGCACCCGACTGTAACATTTGCGCAACTTCGCGCTGCAGCCAATCACCGGCATTCAGAGCTTTAGCCTGCGGCCTCAGCATTAACCAACCCGCCTTGCCCTGGCTTTTCACCTGATACAGGGCTTTATCGGCCAGCGCCAGCGCCTGGGTCCAACTCCAGCCACTATTATCCGGTAACGGGTACTGCACCGCCCCCACTGAGCAACTAAGCTTAAACGGCAATTCCGAGGCAATGACCCAGGGTTCATCGGCCACTGCCTGCAGCAAGCGGTTTAAAAAGGCGATGGGGTCGTCCTGCTGCTCCTGAATAATTAAAAACTCCTCACCGCCCCAGCGGATCAGATGATCTGATTGCCTCAGCAGACGTTTTAACAGCGCCGCCATTTGCCGCAGTACCGCATCACCGGCCTGATGCCCCAACAGATCATTAACCTTTTTAAAATTGTCCAAATCCAGCAATACACACAACAGCGGCTTCTGCTGGCGGCGGGCGCGTGCCAGTATCGCCTCCTGTGTTTGCTGTAAATAGTGCCGGTTGTGCAAACCGGTGAGTGCATCGGTAACACTGAGCAGCTGTAAGCGCTGATTAAGCAGTTCCAACTGCTGGTTGGCGTTATTCAGCTCCCGGGTCCGTTCGCTGACCATCAGCTCTAGTTTAGACTGCTGTCTGGCCAAATGACTTAAACGGTAGCGATGCAATGCAAATAACCCACTTAACAACAGCAGCAGTAACACCACATAAAACCAATATTGTTCATACCAATGCGCCTGAATGCTGAAGGTCTGGCTGACTACCTCACTCCATTCGCCCTCACCGCGAAACCGCGCCTGAACTTCAAACGTCAGCTCGCCTGGCGGCAGATTGGTATAAAAGGCCTGGCGTCTGTCGCTGACTTCTGTCCAATCCTGTTCATAACCGAGTAAGCGGTAGCGGAAAATCAGGGTTCGCGGCCGGTAATAGGCCGGCGCAGTAAACTGGATTTCCAGATCGCGCTGGGCGGCGCCCAGCTTGATTGTCTGCCCTGAGGGGTAATACAGCTGCTCGGCGAGCAGTTGCTCAATCAGCACCTCAGGTACCGGACGTTGCTCCGTCAGTGCATCCAGTTCAATGGCCACCAGCCCGTTCAGGCTGGGCAGGTAGATCCCCCGCCGCCATTTGGCGCCTTTGCTGTTACCGGCACCATTACAACAACGTAAGCCGTCGACCCCGGCCTCAGGACCAATATCATCAATAATAATGCTGGCGACGAGCTCACCGCCGGTCAGCAGTTCTGAGGCCAGGCGATAGACGCCATTAAAGTTTGAAATCACTAAGCCTTTATCGGTTTCGGCCAGATAAATCACATCCGCATTGGGCAGTCCTTGCTGTGGCAGGATCTTCTGCCAGCCGCCCCGCGGGTCCTCGATGGCAAAGCCGTGCTGCAAGGTTCCCAGCACGATCCGGCCGTCACTCAGTTGTGTGATATAGCTGATATAAATATCGCTAAGCAACGGATCCTCGATGGCAGTCAATTGCTTACCATCCCAGACATAGGCACCGCGTGGCGTCCCCAGCCACAGCCGATCCTGACTGTCGCGCAGGATCACCCGAAAACGTGTCACCGGCAATCCAAGCTGCTCGGCCATAGATTCGGGCTCATTACTGCCCGGTAGCAGCCGGTACAGGCCATCAAAACTGGCGATCCAGATACTGCCGTCATTACGCTCTACGATACCGTTGATTTGAATATGATCCAGCGCCGGATAACGCTGTACCTGCTGGTAATCGGCACTGATACGGTTTAAGCCGCGGCGGGTGCCGGCCCACAAGGTGCCGTCCGCCTGTCGGTACAGTGAGTATACTACCGGGTGCGATAGCCGCTCTGGGGCAATTTTGCGCTCAAACCGCTGCCCATCAAAGCCAGCCAGGCCACCATTGTGGCCGACCAATAACTCATGCTCTGTGGGCCAGAGCGCCCAGACATAGGGATCTGAGCTGGCAGGATCAACCTGATAGTTAGTTGTAGCATCCGATCGAAAGCGCAGCAAGCCATGCGTTTTGCTACCAAACCACAACAAACCGTCCCGGCTTTGGTAGGCACTAACCAGCCAACCAATATTCGGCAGTTGCCGTAAATCAGTACGGGAAATGAGCTGATCACCATGGAACTGCAGCAGTTCATGATAGGTTGCCACCCACAGTTGTTGTTGCTGCCGGAACAGTAGCAACACCTCGTCCTGTACCTGATGTTGTGTCAGACTTACCTTACCATCAGCATAGCGCCACAAGCCTTGAGGGGTGGCGAGCAGAATGCCGTCACCATCAGTCAGCATCCGGGTAACTAACCAACCTGGCTCAGAGTGCTGATAACGCTCCTGCCAGCCCTGCTCAGTCCAGAGCGCCAAATAGCCCGGGCCAGCTATCCATAACTGCTCACCGTCAACCAACAAACTGGAAACCGGCCGCGGTGGCACTGCCAGTACACTCAGCTGCCCCTGCTCCAACAACAGTAGTTGCTCGGCGGCAATAAAGACCCGGCCAGAGGCTGTTTCGGCCATAGCCTCGACACTGCCGACACTTTGGCCATTTAGGGTGAGTTCGGCAAACTGCTGCTGACGGTAACGGATAAGTTTGTCAGAGCTGCCAATCAGTACGTCACCGCCAGCAGTGGTGTGCAGGGTGCGTAATAACGGATTGCGAAACAGCGGTGAATGGCTGGCATTAAATACCTGAAAACGGTTGCCATCAAAGCGGGCCAGCCCGCCTTCGGTTGCCAGCCACATATAGCCTTGCTGATCCTGGGTAATCGCCACGACCGACACCTGTGGCAGGCCATGTTCTGTATTCCAGATTCGCTGGTGTAGCTGAGAAAACGGTTTAACCTCGGTTCCGGCCTGTGCTGTCGAGCCGGCAAGCCATAACATCATGCCTGATAGCAACACCAAGAGTAGTTTCTGCCATAACTGCATCGCACAGACTCCGGATTTAGGGCAAGGCGCCGCCACGGGCCGCAATATAGAGTTGATACCAGTGGATCCGACTCAGGTCAAGCTGTTCTGCGCGCACCGCCGCAGCTAAGCGTGCCGGCTGACTGGTACCCAGCACCGGCTGGATCCTGACCGGATGCCGTAACAGCCACGCCAGCACTATCGCTTCCGGCGTACTCTGATACTCCGCAGCCAACTTCGCCACTAACTGACGCGTCGCCTGTTCAGCCGCGGTTTCATCGGCGCGGGCACTAAAATAGCGACCTTGAGCCAGGCTGCCCCAACTTTGCAGTTGAATTTGCTCGCGCTGGCAATATTCGACGGTACCATAGCCAAAATAACAGCCAGCGCCCTCCGGCATGCCGGTCAGCAGGCTTTCCTCCAGCCAGTGATGACGATATAAACTCATCTCCAGCTGATTAACCACTAATGGTACCGTCAGGCTGCGTTGTAACAGCTGCAGCTGCGGCCAGCCCATATTCGACACACCAAAGTGACGCACCTTACCTTGCTGTTGTAACTGCTCAAAAGCGGCAGCAATCTCGTCAGGCTCCATAAGCGGATCCGGCCGGTGCAACAGTAACAGATCGAGATAGTCAGTATTTAGCCGTTCAAGACTTTGCTCCACCGCGGCCAGAATAGCGGTTTTACTCAGATCGTAATGGCCGGGCTGTTGCGCATTGCCAAGTTTAATACCGCATTTTGACTGCAGTAATAATTGCTGCCGCTGCGCCGGAAAGGCTTGCAGATAGCGGCCAAATACCGCTTCCGCTTTGCCAAAGGTGTAGATATCAGCGTGGTCAAATAGGTTAATACCGCAGTCAAGCGCCGCTTCAATCAGTGCAAAAGCTTGCTGTTCGTCTTGCTGTGTTAGCGGGGTGGTATTCCAGCCACCGCCGAGCCCCATACAGCCCAGTACCAGGCGGCTGGCGCCAGGCAGGGTATGATTAATTGGTAATGTCATGCCAGTTCCCTGTTAGTTGCGCGTATTTTAGCCGTAACCTGACCGATAACCCAAGCGCTATTCGCAGCGCAGCGGCAAAACCTTGCTCTGCCGGGCGCCGCCCCTTACACTGTGCACCTTGCCAATCTATTAAGCCAATACCGAGAGCTATGTCTGAGCAGAGTCTTACCCGATTAAATAAATTTATCAGTGATACCGGTTATTGTTCACGGCGCGAGGCCGATGCCCTGATTGCCGCCGGCAAAGTCAGCGTCAATGACCAGATCGCGGGCATGGGGGTCAAGGTCGCGGCAACTGACAGGGTACTGGTTGAGGGTAAACCGCTAAAAGCCAAGCCGCAGCGCGTCTATATTGCCTATCACAAGCCGGTAGGCATAACCTGCACCACCGAGCGTAAAGTCGCCGGTAATATTGTCGATGCCTTAAAATATCCGGAGCGGATTTTCCCGATTGGCCGGCTGGATAAGCCCTCTGAAGGCCTGATTTTTCTGACCAACGACGGCGATATCGTCAATAAAATTCTGCGCGCCGGTAATGCACACGAAAAAGAGTACGTGGTCACGGTAAATAAACCTATTACTGAGCAATTTATTAAACGCATGAGCCAGGGCGTGCCCATTCTGGATACTGTTACCCTGCCCTGTAAAGTCAGGCAGGTGTCGCGTAATACCTTTAATATTATTCTGACTCAGGGCTTAAACCGGCAGATCCGGCGCATGGCTGAATTTCTCGGTTACGAAGTGGTAAAGCTAAAACGCACCCGTATTATGCACGTACGGCTGGCAGAGTTAAAAACCGGCCAGTGGCGCTTACTGGATAAATATGAGATTGCCGAGCTGGAGCAACTGCTGCAGGACTCCAGCAAAACACCACTACCACACACTAAAACGGACGATTTTGACGAGTAAGCCAACAATCAGGTCAGCAACACTCACCAATCGCTACAAATGATAATGATTATCATTGACTATCGCATTTAAAGATCATAGCATGCCGCTGTTTTTAACTAACAGGAGCCTGCTATGTTTACCCCTCGCCTTAGCCTGCTGGCCAGCGCTATTGCCGTTACCTTTAGCCCACTTACTCTGGCTGACCACGCAGCAGAAGCTGCAGCGATAGAAGTTATGGTCGTCAGTGGCAGTCGGATTGAACAACCGCTGCAGGATGTTGCGGGCAGTATTTCGATTCAAACGGCCGATGAGCTCGAACTACAACAAGTTAACGATTACAGTCAGTTATTCCGCTATGACCCTTCCATTCAGGTCACTGGTAGTGTTGGGGGCGCGCAGAACTTTTTGGTCCGGGGCATGGGCGGTAATCGGGTATTAATGATTAAGGATGGGATGCGCATTAACGAGGGTTATGGTGCTAACGGCCTGAACGATATTATTGGTCGTGGCTTTCTGGATACCTCTACGCTAAAACAAGTCGAAGTGGCCAAAGGGGCGAGCTCCTCGCTGTATGGGTCTGATGCACTTGCCGGTATAGTAGTATTTACAACAAAAGACCCGTTAGATTATCTGACAGAACAGGCCGAATTCGGTGGTAATGTCAGTCTTGGCTATGCTGATCTCTCCAGCCAATATCATGGCGGTACTACACTGGCCCAACGAATTGGTAACCACTTCAGCCACATGCTCAGTGGCACCTTGCGGCGGGGCGAAGAGCAACAAAACCATGCCAGCAATCTGGAGCCCTTTTCTATCGACTCAGATAGCATGCTTTACAAAGCTATTTACCAACTCAATAGCACTGACAGCTTAGGTTTTAGTATCGACTTTTACCAGCAGGATGCATCTGGCGATCGGGCTAATGGCCTACTCGCTTACTTCCGCAGCCTGGCCCAATTTGGTTATCAGATTGCGGCAGAATCGAATGAAAGTAACAAGAAAACTCAGGCATTACGCTTACATTACCGCTCTGAAGCCGATACGGCACTGTATAACTATTTAGATCTCAGTCTGTATAGCAACAAAAGCAAACAAACGGATTTGGAATATGCCAAGCTGGACATCAATGCCCCAAGATTTAATCTGTTTCAAATCCGCCATATGTGGCAAAACAATTTATATGAGCAAAATACCCAGGGCGTGTTGCTGAGCGCCGCTAAGACGCTAAATCCCCGGCACGCCCTGGCCTATGGGCTGGATCTTGAGAAAACCGATACTCAACGTAGCCAGTATGAATATCGTACCGCAGAGGGGGTAACGGAGCCGCTGCGGGATCTGCTGACCAATAAATTTCCGAAGAATGATATCGCCCGCTATGGCTTGTACCTGAACGATACCATCAAGCTGGCAGACGGCCGTTGGCGGCTAACGCCAGGCGTACGTTACGACCGCTTTGCGATGGATCCTAACGGCGCATTAAAGCTAGATGGTACCGCCTTTGAGAAAATCAGCGATGATAAGATCTCGTTAAACTTAGGTAGCTTGTATCAGTTGACCGACACGCTAAACCTTTACGCGCAGTATGGTCAGGGTTTTAAAGTACCCGCCTATGATCTGGCCTATATTGAACACGATTTACAACCAACCTCAACTTATCGCTACACACTGGTGCCGAATACCGATTTAAAGCCGGAGACCAGTCACACTTATGAGTTGGGTCTGCGCGGCCAGCTAAACCAGCTTAGCTTTAGCTCAGCAGTATTTTATAACCGCTTTACCGACTTCTTAGAAACCGCACTGATTGACAGCAAAACGGTACTAAACGCCCAAGGACAGTTTCAATATCAACACGATACCTTCCACTACCAAAACGTGGATAAAGTGACAATTAAAGGCGCGGAGTTAAGTCTGGATTATGCGATTAATGACCAGTGGAGTCTGCTGGCAGCGGTGTCCTATCAGGATGGCAAGAACGACCAAACCCAGGCCTACATTACCTCTATCAGTCCACTTTCAGGCAGTACCGGCATCAGTTTTGGCGGCGAAAAGCTGCAGTCTCAGCTGATGGCAAGCTGGGCAAAACGGATGACGAAAGTCAACGAAGGAGCCAGACAAAGTCCTGGTTTTGTCACGCTGGACTGGTTAAACAGCTATCAATTAACTGCTACCTGGCAGCTTAATCTGGCGGTTAATAACCTGCTGGATAAAGACTATGTGCGTTATAACAGCATTGCCGGTCATGCTGTAGACAGCGACTTACGCGCCTATACTCAGCCTGGGCGCAATATCAGTATAACGACCCGCTATACGTTTTAAGCCTCCAGCGCTGCAGCTTGTGGCAAGACAAAGCACTAAAACAACAGGCTGCCTGAGGGCAGCCTGTTTACTTGTAACAACACACTTAACACACCAACTGACAGTGACTCAGCTCTTTACTGAGATTTACTGAGATCATTTACCCATTAACTGCGCACAATAATCCACAGCAGGAAGCGCTGGCACAAACCAAATCAGATCTGCGATAGCCGATGCGGGTGTATCTGCCGTTATAGCTTGCGGCAAATAGTCTTTAGGATCGGTACTCTCTGCGACACTGACCATTAAGATACTGACCACAGGCTGCTCGCCTAGCCAGATCGGTATCCCAACATCTTTGCGTGCATGCTGAGCACCGGCAATCAGCACATTGACTTTGTCTGCTTGGCTATTGGCTAACATTTGTTTGGCCATCTGTTGATCACGACCAATTTGCATTCTGGCGGTGGGTTTCGCCCGTTCTGTCGTAAACATACCGCAATGGCTCTTTACCATTAATTCCGCCAAATAGTCGGTATGCGCCACCGAATGTTCCTTTACCGCGTCGGTATTTTGCCGTAGCGCTGTTTTCTCTGCATCACTTAAATCTGCCGCCACCAGCCGACTGGCCTGATCAAGCGCCAATTGCACTTGCCCTTGATAACGAGCAAAAGGCCAAGCCTTTTCAGGCCAGTTTAAGGCTTGAGGCGTGCTCAGTGTCCCCTGCTTTAACTGTGCATCTAAAGCCGGTTGTTGCGCGGTATTTAGCATTTCCATGGCGACAGCACCTAAGCGCTGCTCAGCGGCTAATTGCTGTAATACCCAAAGTTGTAACTGATGATGATCGGGATGATCATGCTGCTCGCCCAGCAATAACCAGGTGCCTGCCGGCAATTGCCTCAACAGCGTTTTAGGGGCAATCGGCTGGTTTGAATCAAGCTGAAACAGAGTGCCAACCAATGGATGCTGCTGACGCTCTGGGGCTTGCCATGTAGGCAGTGTAACACTGGCAGTACTGACCGCTTCTGCTGCTGGTGTTTGGCTGCAACCCGCCGTTGTCAGTAACATAAGGCCGCCCAGCATGCCTAACGAAAGGCGTGACAGGCTAAGCCGCACTCGACTGGGTCGCACTGGACTGGGGCGCGCCAGCTTAACACCAGATAATGAATTGAACATGTGTTGTTCCTCACAGTAATCACAATAATGAGCGTTGCAAAACGGCTGTCAGCATAGATTGCACAACATAATATTGCAAATAGGAATTATTACTATTACTATCCTCATAAATTTTCATTGTATCGGTATTAGCATGTTTAGCTCATTATTACGCTGTTTTCCTAAACTCTTACTAGGCGTGTGTTTACTCAGTCAGTTACCCCCTTATGCGCACGCCAATAACGATGTATCAACAAGTAATCCCCCTGCCAACGCCAAGATTGCCAGTGCTGGTGGTACGCTAACGGATATTATTTTTGCTTTAGGCGCTGGCGATCAGCTACTGGCGGTGGATACGTCCAGTACCAGCCCAGCGGCGGCGGCCAATAAAGCCAGTATTGGTTATTACCGCAGCTTATCGGCAGAGTCACTTATTGCCACTGGGGCAACCGAATTATGGGCGCTGGAAGGCACCGGCCCTGCCGCGACGCTAAGCCAACTGCGTAATACCGGCATCAAGGTAGAGCACTTTGCCAAACCGCGTGATTTAGCTGAACTCTATGAGTTTATTGGGTTGCTCGGCGCTAAATTGCAGAAAGAAGCGGCAGCCACGGCGCTAATTAACCAGATTAAACAGAGCTTACCCGTGCTGCCTGCCACCAAGACTGAAGTAAAACCTTTATCGGCTCTGTTTGTCCTGCAGGCCTCTAGCCGCGGGGTGATAGTTGCCGGTAGCGAAACCGTGCCAGATCTGTTGTTTCACTACAGCGCTATGCAAAATTTAGCCACGCATAATGGCTTTAAACCGATTTCTGCTGAGTTTTTGATGCTGCAACAACCCGATTTATTGGTCGTGCCGGAGCATGTGGCACAAAGTGCGGGTGGGCTTAACGCCTTTTGTCAGTTACCGGAATTACGGATGCTGGCTGCCGCCAAAGACTGCCGCGTATTGGTTATGGATTCCTTGCTGTCGATGGGCATGACCAGCCGCATTGGCGAGGCTATTCAGCAACTGTACCAGTTTGGCCAGCAAACGGCTTTAACGCCAGCAACAAGTCAGTCAAGGCTCGCTCAGCCCAGCGCAACGCGAGTTAACTTAAAGGACACGGCTGGCGTGAACTCAGGCACTGACACTGGTCTGCAAAAAACCGCAAAACACGCTTTAGGTCAATAATGCTACGTTTTCCGTTAATTATTACGCTGTTAGTGCTGGCTATTTTCGCTTGTGCTGTACTGGCACTGAGCAGTGGTGCGGTACTCACCGATTGGCGCCTAGCCTTTGCTTGGTGGTGGCCAGGTTTTAGTGAGGACTTTTCTGCACTGCAATTAAATGTGGTCACCGAATTACGCCTACCGCGCTTATTGTTAGGGTTGATAGTCGGTGCGGTATTGGCGCAGGCCGGCTGCGCCATGCAAACACTCTGTCGCAATCCTCTGGCCGATCCCTCATTAATCGGTATTGCCGCCGGCGCAGCGATGCTGGCGTTATTGGTGATTGCACTTGGCCCACAACTGGGACTAACCGGGCATTACTGGGTCAGTACCGCGGCATTTAGCGGCGCCTTAATCACGTCGTTACTGGTGTATCAGCTGTCCCGCAGCAGCAGTGGTGTTAACGTTGCTACCCTATTGCTTTGTGGCGTAGCCATTAATGCCTTAGCCGCCGCCGTCATAGGTTTACTCAGCTTTTATGCCTCGGACGATGCCTTGCGTTTAATGAGCTTTTGGCAGATGGGTTCACTTGCAGCCGTAACCTGGCAACCGCTGCCGCTGGCATTTCTTAGCTTGGGCTTATGCAGTGCTTTGCTCTGGTATCGGCGCAAAGCCCTTAATCTACTGTTGCTCGGCGAGCAGCAAGCCCGTTATTTAGGCGTAAATGTGCGGCGTTTAAAGCGCGAACTTATTGTGCTGGTGGCGCTGGGCGTCGGTGCCGCTGTGGCACTAACCGGGATTATCGGCTTTATTGGTTTGGTGATCCCCCATATCGCCCGCTTGTTAGTCGGTGCAGCCATTCCACGCCTGATGCCGGTTGCGATGTTACTGGGCGCACTGGTACTGGCACTCGCCGATTGGTTGGCGCGCATGGCCGTACCGCCGGCAGAATTGCCGATTGGCATTATTACTGCGTTACTGGGTGCGCCGTTCTTTATTTACCTTTTATTGCAACAAAAACAGAGGTTGTATGCTTAAAATACAACAGCTGTCGGTCAAACGAGGCAATAGCCTGGTTATTGAGGCGCTGAGCGCGGACTTTGCGCCGGGCCAATTTGTCGCCTTACTGGGCGAAAATGGTGCCGGTAAATCGACCTTATTAAGTGCGCTTTGCTTGGATCTGCCTTTTCAGGGACAGATCAGCTTGTTTGAGCAACCGCTTAATCAATGGTCGGCAGCAGCTTTAGCGCAACAACGGGCGGTATTAAGCCAGCAACCGATTTCACCAGCGGGCTTAACTGTGCAAGAGCTGGTTTGTTTAAGCCGTTTTGGCTATCAAGAAAGCACCGAGCAGTCGGCCGAGATTGCCCAAAAATGGCTGAAAAAGCTTAACCTTATTGATTTACAAGGGCGGGATCTAAGCAGATTGTCTGGTGGCCAATTACAACGTAGCCATATTGCTCGCTGTTTGGCGCAAGTAGATAACACACTAGCGACACCCAAATTGCTGCTGTTGGATGAACCCACCGCGGCTTTAGATGTGCACCAACAGCATCGCTGTTTACAGCAAATCAGTGCCTTTGCCAAAGCCGGTAACTTAGTGATCGCGGTGCTGCACGATTTAAATTTAGCGGCGCTCTACGCTGATCAGGTGCTGTTACTAGACCAAGGGCATATTCGAGCCCTTGGCACGCCAGAGCAGGTGCTGGCTGAACAACCGTTAACCGAGCTTTACCAAACCAAGATGCATGTTTGTCGCCACCCGCGGCTTGCCTGCCCGATGATTTTTTCCGAACCTCATACCGAATTACTCTAACCACACCGTTTTTCAGGAGTCATGATGCAAGAACGTATTAACGCCGCGAAAGCCGCCCGTCAGTTAGCACTGCAATGCCAAAGTGCGGTATTTTCCACCCTGTCCCATAAACTGCAAGGCGCTCCCTTTGGTTCTGTTTCAACAGTGATGCTGACCGATACCGGTGACGTGATCTTCTA
Source organism: Alishewanella sp. BS5-314 (assembly GCF_025377695.1). Lineage (NCBI taxonomy): Bacteria > Pseudomonadati > Pseudomonadota > Gammaproteobacteria > Alteromonadales > Alteromonadaceae > Alishewanella > Alishewanella sp. BS5-314. The sequence continues at coordinate 641,487 of NZ_JACEHJ010000002.1, read as the reverse complement.
TGTCTCCGATATTGCCCAACATGCTCGCAATCTGGAGCACGATAACCGTTTAAGCATCACACTGTATCATCAGGCCAGTGCCGGCGATCAGAATACGGAAGCCCGCTTAACCTTAAATGGCCACGCGCAAAAACTCACATACGAGCAAGCGGCAGAGTACGAAGGGCGTTACTTTCGCTTATTTCCGGCTGCAGAGGCCTACAAGCAAGCCCATGATTTCTACTTTTGGAAAATGCCGGTAGAACACATCCGCTTTATCGGTGGTTTTGGCGAGATTTTCTGGCTAACCGAGCAAGAATGGCAACAGGCCGCGCCGGCCTGGCAAGCGCGGGATGAGCTGGCGATGGTCGTGCATATGAATGAAGATCATGCCGATGCCTGCGAGCTGATTACCCTGCAGCACAGTGGCCAGCGGGGTGTCGCCAGGATGCTGACTGTTTATCCGGATGGTTGCCATTTTATGCAGGCAGAACGGCTGTTCTTTGTGCCTTTTGCTGCGCCTTGCTTTACCGCGCAAGAGGTGCGTAAAGCCTTGGTACAATTAACCCAGCAAGCCAGACAAGTGGCAGCTTGAGTTCAAAAACGTCACCTAATAACCATGCTGCTCTTAGGGTGGCATGGTTGCCCGGTTTCTGCTTAATACTGAAACAAACGCAATATCCCCAAAAACTAAAAAAAACTTTGAGTGATTACTTTAAACGCCGACTGACGCTTGTTAAAACTTACTGGCCTTTCAGCCCTACTTTTGGCAGTAGATAGCTGCCATCACGATTTATCGTGCTGCAAAATTCAAACACCCATCCAGAGTAATATTGCTGATATTAACAACTTTACCTAAATCCGCCTGTTGCATTATTTAATTGATAATTTAAGGTAAAACAAGCCTGACATGGTGGTAAGTTCAGGTATAAGGTAGCAGATCAGGGGCACACCCAATTGTTGAGTAGGGTAATCCCTTGCAAACAAGAACAAGAATATCAACAAAAGGATCCTTTATGACCAGGTTTAAAAAGCTGTTAGGTGCAGCGTTTTTTTCCAGCTTAGTTAGCGTTTCAGCCCAGGCAGCCGTTGGCGGTTACCCGGTTGTGTTAGTTCATGGCTTTCAGCCGGATAATTTGGCAAGTCGCCCTAATGCCAATCAGGTGGCAGCCAATGGCCTGGCCTATTGGAGCGAGTTCTGGGCTAATCATGCCGAGATGCGGATAGACTGGCCGTCACAAGAGCGAATTACCGGTCGCATTGCCACCGACTATATCTGGCCGAAGCTACAGCAACTTTCGCGGCAGAATATCTGTAACCCTGGCTGTATTTTTGTTACCCACTCAACTGGCGACTTAGTAACACGCTATATTCTGGATAACCAGGCCCTGTGGCTACAAAACGCCGGCCTACGCCCGTTAAATATTGTAGCAACGCTGGATTTCGCCGGTGCCGGGGGTGGCTCAGAGCTGGCGGATTTAGCGGTGAATGTGGCCACGGGCAGCGGCTTATTTGACCGCACTTTGCAACTCGCTTTGTCGTTATGGCTGGGACAAATACCCAATGCGAATAATGTTGGAGTATTAAACGATTTACGCGTTAATACAGCGCGGCAACTTTCAGCATTTCCAGATAGCCGGGTGCCAAGGTTACGCTTTGTCGGTGCGGCTTCTGATTTCTTAGGGACAACCGGGCTGTTCTTACCAGGTACTGATGACGGTGTGGTAGCCAGTCATTCCAGCTGTGGGGCTTCCAGTGCTGGCAATTTTGAAAGTTGCTCCAGAGCTGTCGCCTTTGACGGTAAAATCACCAGCCAGAACCTTGGGGTGACTAATTTTATGCCGCTGCATTATCCGATGTTAATGAGCGATGCTTACAGTCACAACGCCGTGATCGGCCAGCAGCGAAAAGGCGATATTACCGTTGCCCGCAATAGCGTGAGCCTCACCACACAAAGTGCGGTGCGCTTTAGCAGTACCGATCAAACCCGAGGCTGGTGGATTTTTGCCTCGAGCTACCGAGTAGTCAATGGTTCAGAGCGGCATGCTATGTCACCTTTGGTTTATCAAGCAGTTCAATAACGGAAGTTTGGCTAAGCGATGAAAAAACGCCTTGGCTTTATTACAGCCCTCGTGATCCTTGGCTTGGTTGCAGTGCTTTGGCCTGCAGCTAAGCCCACTCATTCTGTCGATACGCCAGCGCGTAACGTTAGAATGGATGAGCAACAGCAAAGCTCAAACACGGCTGCGACACCCGCTGGCGCCCAGAGCATTTCCGTGACCGAGCATATCGCTGAGGCTTTGCCACAACAATTTGCATATATTGCAGCGGCTTATGAACAAGAGCTTAGCTACCCACCCTACTCGCGTCCATTAACCCGGGACGATGTACAATTGCTCACGCCAAATCAGTATGTGGTGCAGCAAGTGCCGTTAGAAAATGGCGCCCAAGCGGCCATTGTTTTGCCGCAATATCGCTTTATTTATCCCGAAGATATTGAGGTAGTGCTAACCGTGGCAGGTGTTGATGCCAGCCAGGTTACGGTTAGCCTGTATTCCGAAGACACCGGGCAAAGGTTAACCGAAAGCACCATGCAGGCTAACGAGCAAGGTTTCAGCACCATCCTCAGTGCAGAGCAGGATTGGCAAGGCGAATTAAGGCTTGAAGTTGCGTTTCGCGCCAATGGTCAGCCGCATCGCTTACAAACCGGTGTCGATTATCAACAACCGAGCGCGGAAATCATCGGTGTAAAAGATGGTTATGCTGAGGGCTCTGATTTAGTGATCCCACTGCAATTAGAAGTTAGTGCCGCCGGGACCTATCGCGTAAGGGCCAATCTGTTTAGCAGTAAGGGCGAGCCGCTGGCTCATTTAGTCAGCAGTGCCGATTTAGCCGAAGGCGAAGCCACACTGTTACTGCGCGCTTATAAAGCCGTATTGGCCGGTATAGAAGGCCCCTATTTATTGAATACCTTTACCGTCGAACGCCGTTCGCCCGCGCCAGGTGAGCGCAGCCGATTTGGCAAAAGTGTGCAAGCTGAATATCAGGTTGCATTTTATGGCTTAGGTTTGTTGTCAGACGAACCCTGGCGACCCGACGCCAGTGAGTTGCAGCGACTGGAGTTTTTAAAACTGATGGCTGAGGCGCAATAATAAGTTCTAAGTACTGCGACACAAGCCTTTTTCCCAATCTTTCCACACCGGCTGTAAGCCCCGCTGCTGCATTGCTTCGGCCACGGTAGCGGCAGAGCGCTGATCATCGGTGCTAAACTGCTCCAGACTAGCCGTTACATCGGCATAAGCGCCGGGGGCAGTACGGGAGCCGGCACTGATACTGGTAATGGCCAGCGGCACCACATGATCCCGAAAATGCGCCGATTCCCGGGTGGATAAACTGAGTTCAAGTTCAGGATCAAATAAGCGCCAGGCGCAGATCAGTTGTACCAATTGTTTATCGCTGATCAGGGTATCGGATTGATGTTGCTGTAACACCTGATCGGCCAAGCCACCGGCGCAAGGTCGCAGTCGTGGAAACGACATACTGTAGCGGCTGCGCCAATATTGCTGCTGCAGGTAACGCAGATGCAAAGCCAGATATAACGAGTCCAGCCGCCAATCGCCTAACCCTAGCAAAGCGCCAAGGCCTATTTTATCAACCCCGGCCTGCCCCAGTCGCTCTGGCGTTGCAAGGCGCCAGTCAAAATCCATTTTTTTCCCTTTTATATGGTGTTTGGCATAGCCGTGGCGATCATAGGTTTCCTGATACACCAACACGCCATCCAGTCCATACTGCCTGAGCTCAGCATAATCACGGCTGGCCAGCGGCTGCACCTCTAGCAGTACATAGCTAAAGTAGCGCTTTACCACCGGCAGCACCTGCTTAAAGTACGACAGCCCCACTTTTTTTTCATGCTCGCCGGCGACCAGTAATACCGTTGCAAAGCCCTGTGCCTTAATCGCCTGACATTCTTGCTCGACCTCAGCCAGAGTCAGGGTACGCCTTTTTAGCGCATTACTCATCGAGAAACCGCAATAACTGCAATCATTCGCGCATAAATTGGATAAATACAGCGGAATATAAAACTGCAGCGCATGGCCAAAACGCTGGCGGGTAAGCAGCTGTGCCTGGCTAGCCATCTGCGCTAAAAAAGGCGTTGCCGCCGGTGAAATTAACGCTGCAAAATCATCCAGATCACGGCGATTTTTCGCTAAAGCGCGCTGCACCGCAGCTGCATCGGCCTGCATAATTTTTTGTTGCCACTGCTGGCTATCTTGCCTGGCCAGCAGCAAACTAAAGCCGCAGGGCTCAAGCTGCAGCGCTTGCGCATCATTCGCCATGGTTGCATCGGCTAAGGCATTGCTTGTCATAGGCTCTCCAAAAAGGCCGTTAACGGGCTGCTGGCTACGGCTTGTTGCTGACGGGCAGCTAAACCAGCTTGCTGGGCTAACTCCCCGGCCTGGCACGCCAGTTTAAAGGCTTGCGCCATAGCAATAGGATCCGCTGCACTGGCAATGGCGGTATTAACTAATACCGCGGTAGCGCCTAACTCCAGCGCCTCGCTGGCATGACTTGGTGCACCAATACCGGCGTCAACTATTACTGGTACTCGGCTTTGCTCAACAATAATGCGCAAGAAATCGCGGGTTTGCAGGCCCTGATTTGAGCCAATGGGCGCGCCCAGTGGCATCACCGCTGCGCAGCCAACTTCTTCTAAACGTTTACACAGCACCGGATCGGCGCCGCAATACGGCAACACCACAAAGCCTTTGGCCACCAACAATTCAGCGGCTTTAAGCGTTTCAATGGGATCGGGCAATAAATAGCGCGGATCAGGGTGAATTTCTAATTTTAGCCAGTGCGTTTGCAGTGCTTCACGCGCCAGCTCAGCCACAAACACTGCTTCTTCGGCGGTGCAAGCACCAGAGGTATTTGGCAGTAGCTTAACGCCCAGTGCGCTAAGCACCGGTAAAATTTCATCCTGACGTGTCATCAAATCGACCCGCCTAAGCGCCATGGTGACCAGCTCGGTACCACTGGCTGCTAAACTTTGCTGCATTAAACCAGCACTTTGAAATTTACCGGTGCCGGTTAGTAAACGTGATTGAAAAGTGTGTCCTGCTATTTGATAGGCCATATTTACCCTCCAGCTATGGCAGTAAACAGCATAATCGTATCGCCATCGTTAAGCGGCTGAGTATCCCAGCAACTACACGGGATCACCTGCTGGTTAATGGCAACCGCGATACCGGGGCGTAGTTGTTGTTGCCCGGCCAAAAACTCTGCCACAGTGCAAGGCGGCGTTAATGAAAAAGGTTGTTGATTAAAATAAATCAGCATCGTGTTTGCTCTCTTTAATCGAATTAGGGCGAAAAAGGTCAGCTGTCGCCGGCGGCACAGATCGGACATGCCGGATCCTGTTGCAGCTTTAACTGACTACTCTGGCCGTGCAGACCATCAAAACAGTGCAAGCGGCCAAAGGACACATCGCCTATTTGCAAGAGGTGTTTAAGCGCCAGCAGCGCTTGCTGGCAGGCCACCATGCCAACTAATGGCCCCAAGATGCCGCTTTGTAAACAGCTGGGGCTATCCTGCCAATCGGGGTATAAGCATTGATAGCAGCCCTGCCCCAGCCAGGGTTGAAGCGCCAATAGCTGCCCCTGCCAACCACTGGCGGCACCGCTAATCAGCGGCACCTGCCGTAAATAACTGGCCTGATTAATCGCTAAGCGGCTGCTGGCGTTATCAGTGCAATCCAATACCAGATTAACCTCAGGTAACAGCGCCAGCAGATCAGACAAGGTTAAGCGTGCAGCCAGAGGGGTAATGACCAGCTCCGGGTTTTGCGCCTGTAACCGCGCTTTGGCAGCATCGACCTTTAACTGGCCAACCTCGGCACTGCTATACAATAATTGCCTGGGTAAATTGCTTAAGCTGACGCGATCATCATCGGCCAGCAGTAAATGCCCCACGCCAGCTCCGGCTAAATAGGACGCTACCACGCTGCCTAAACCGCCTAAACCAATAATCAACACCTTGCTATGCAACAATCGCAATTGCTGGCTCTCATCCATTTCCGGGAGCAGCAGTTGCGCGCTATAGCGCAGCTGCTGGGCTGGCGTTAGTCCAGGCATATGGCGTCTACCTCATCTTTTACATCGGCCGGCTTTTTGCTTACCGTCAAGGCTGACGCAGGCATCACTTGCTGAGCTTGCATCCTATTTTTAGCTTGCGCCAGGCACGCCATTAGCTGTTGGGTTGCCTGTTCAGGATCGGCTGCTTCGGTAATAGCCGTTACCACCGCAATACTATTTACCCCGGTAGCCGACACCGCCGCTACACGATCATGATTAATGCCGCCAATCGCTACCGTTGGATAAGGTGCTGCCAAGGGTACATACTGCGCCAGTCTGGCCACGCCTTGTGGCTGCGAGGGCATTTGCTTGGTTTTGGTTGGGAAAATATGCCCAAGCGCAATATAAGACGGCTGTAGCGCTTTGGCGCGTAGCAACTCGGCATAGCCATGGGTCGACACGCCCAGCCGGATCCCCGCTTGCTGTAAGGCAGGCAGATCGGCAGTAGCTAAATCTTCCTGCCCCAGATGCACGCCATAGGCGCCAAGCTGCAAGGCCAGCTGCCAGTGATCATTTATAAACAAGTGCGCCTGATACTGCTTAGCCAGTGCAATGGCTGCCGCGATTTCAGCGCTAAGCAGTTGCTGATCAGCTGTTTTAATTCGCAGTTGGATGATGTTAACCCCAAGCGGTAATAACCGCTTTAACCAGGCTACGGAATCAACCACCGGGTACAGCCCCATTTCCGGTTGCGCTAAAGATGCAAAAGCGGCGGATGGTGGCGTTAAATCCGCTAAGCTCGCCCCCTGATACAGCGCCTGTACCTGCGCCGTATTAAGCCAAAGTGGAAAATGTTCGACGGCAATAGGCAATGGCAAGTGGCTTAAGGTGCCGGCTCCCCGGCCAGTTGCATAGGCCGCCGCAAGAGCACGGTTAAGATAGGCTTTAGCCAGCACTATAGCATCATGTAGTGGATAATCCAGCGCCAGCGCACTGGCAATAGCACTAGATAAACTGCACCCAGTACCATGGTTATGCGGCGTTGTGATGCGCGGACTGGCCAGCCAGGCTTGCTCTGTCGCCGTCACCAGATAATCCAGTGCCAGATGTTGGCAGCCACTGGCATGACCGCCTTTAACCAAGACCGCGGCAACGCCCTGCGTTAACAATGTTTGGGCGGCAGCGAGGATTTGTGCTGGCGACGCCACAGGCAAGCCGGTTAAGGCGGCTAACTCGGGCAAATTAGGCGTGAGCAAACTGGCATAGCGGTAAAGTTCGGGTAAGCAAGTGCCGGGTTGCTGTTGTTCGGGCAATAAACTGTCACCGCAGCTGGCAATAAGTACCGGATCGATAATGATCGGTATCGTTTTGGGTAGAGTTGAGAACAACTCGGCCAGTTGCCGCTGTTGCGCCTGACTCGCAACCAAACCCACTTTAATCGCCACTGGCGGTAAATCGGCCAGTAAAGTTTGCCACTGCGCGGCCAGCATCTGTTCAGATACCAGCTCCACCCGCGCCACTTCTACCGAGCTTTGCGCCGTGATTGCAGTGATAAGGCTACAGCCATGCACACCAAAGGCGCGCATGGTCAGTAAATCCGCCTGAATGCCGGCACCGCCACCCGAGTCAGAGCCGGCAATAGACCAGACAATCGCTTTAGCTGCCGCGGTTTTATTGCCGCTCATCTTAGCCGCCTGCGGCATCAACTCAGAGTGTGGCTGCATAATCACGTACATCCTGAGTAATTTTCATTGAGCAGAACTTCGGGCCACACATTGAGCAAAAATGCGCGCTCTTGTTCGACGCTTGCGGTAAGGTTTCATCGTGATACTGACGGGCAGTTGCCGGATCCAGCGCCAGATTAAACTGATCTTCCCAGCGAAACTCAAAGCGCGCCTTCGACATCGCATTATCACGAATTTGTGCACCCGGATGCCCTTTGGCCAGATCCGCAGCATGGGCAGCTATTTTGTAGGCAATCAGCCCCTGTTTCACGTCCTCTTTATTGGGCAGGCCTAAATGCTCTTTCGGTGTCACGTAGCAGAGCATGGCGCAGCCAAACCAACCGATAAAGGCGGCGCCAATGCCCGAGGTGAAATGATCATAACCCGGAGCAATATCGGTCGTCAGTGGTCCCAGGGTGTAGAATGGCGCTTCATGGCAGTGTTTCAGCTGCTCATCCATATTCTGCTTAATCAAATGCATCGGCACATGGCCCGGGCCTTCAATCATCACCTGTACATCGTACTCCCAGGCGATTTTGGTCAGCTCTCCCAGGGTCGCCAGCTCAGAGAACTGCGCCTCATCGTTGGCGTCATAAATCGAGCCCGGGCGCAGGCCATCGCCTAACGACAGCGACACATCATAAGCAGCACAAATTTCGCAAATTTCCCGAAAATGCTCATATAAGAAATTTTCGCGCTGATGCGTTAAACACCACTTCGCCATGATCGAGCCACCTCGGGATACAATGCCGGTCAGGCGCTTGGCGGTCATTGGCACATAAGCCAATAACACCCCGGCATGAATAGTAAAATAATCAACGCCCTGTTCGGCTTGCTCTAACAGCGTATCGCGAAAAATCGGCCAGGTCAGATCTTCGGCCACGCCTTTGACTTTTTCCAGCGCCTGATAAATTGGCACTGTACCAATAGGTACCGGGCTATTGCGGATGATCCAGCTGCGGGTCTGATGAATATCGCGCCCGGTAGACAGATCCATTACCGTATCGGCGCCCCAGCGCGTGGCCCACACCAGCTTTTCCACCTCTTCTTCAATGCTGGAGGTGACGGCCGAGTTACCGATATTGGCGTTCACTTTTACCAGAAAGTTGCGGCCGATAATCATCGGTTCGGCTTCAGGGTGGTTAATATTGGCCGGAATAATGGCCCGGCCAGCGGCCACTTCGGCGCGGACAAACTCCGCTGTGATTTGCGCAGGCAAGGCCGCGGCATAGGGCTGCCCCGGATGTTGATGCGTTAACAAGGCACTTTTAACCTGATCGCGGCCCATATTCTCGCGAATGGCGATATATTCCATCTCCGGGGTGATAATACCGGCGCGGGCATAATGCAATTGCGTAACCCTTTTACCCGGCTTGGCTTTCAAAGGTTGCCGGTTTAACCGATGCGGCACTGGCGCTTCCAACTGTTGCTGCTGACTAAAACGCGAACTTAGCCCGTTCAGTTGTTCAGTATCCTGTCGCTCTAAAATCCACGGCAGGCGCAGCGGCGCTAAGCCATCTTCAACACTGATACTGGCGCCCGGATCGCCATAAGGGCCTGAGGTATCATATACCGGCACCGCTTCATTCGGCTCAGTAATGGGCGCCTCGGGCGTGCCACCAACCACCGTATCAGCCAGCATAATCTGGCGCATTGCCACCTGAATATCTGGCCGGCTGCCCGATAAATAAAGGCGCTTCGAATTGGGATAGGCCTCGCCTTGCAGCTGAGCAATAAAATCGCGTGCCGCCTGGCGCTGTGCGCGACGTGACGATATGCCCGACTCAACAAGGTTAGATGTCGCCTGAGTTGGGGCTGTTTGTGATTCTGGGGTAAATAATTCTGTGGTTGACATAGCAATCTCACCAAAAAGTTAAGGGAAAATGCTTGTCAGGAGTGTTGGATAGGATTAAGTGTCAGCAGCAAAATCAAACTGCTATTCAGCAGCTCTTGCGTTACTTATCAGATGACACAACTCAGAATAGAGATTTGTAAGCCTCGGTATTCGTCGCTGGTCAGCTGGTACATAATCACTACTTGTTCCCTTCGCAGGTATTAGCCTGATCAGGTTCAACGGATCCCGCAATGCGGTCTCAGCTTCAGGGCAATATCGCCCTGATGCACTCCGACAAGTTTGTATCTTGGTCTTGCCTTTTTAATTAACCATAAATTTACCGAAAAGAAAAGCCCGACTTGCGGCCAGGCCGGCAACAATACGCACCGGTTGGCTTCGCCGGCATAACCCCGTATCATGGCGGCGAATTTGGACAGAGTAAGAATCTATGCTGCAAAATAACCCGCTGTTAGCCCAGCTGAAACAGCAACTGCGTGAATCGCTGCCCGTTAAAGAGGGGGTGGTCAGAGCCACCGCCAAGAACTTTGGTTTTCTGGAAGTCAGTGATAAAGAAAGTCACTTTATCAGCCCGCCACTGATGAAAAAGCTGCTGCATGGCGATCGCATTACGGCTGTGATCCGTGAAACCGATGATAAAACGCAGGCCGAGCCGGAAGCGCTGTTAGAGAGTGGTCTGAGCCACTTTGTCGGTCGGGTAAAACGCTTTAAAAATCGTCTGCAAGTACTTCCCGACCTACCGTTATTTAAAGAGGCCTTAAAAGCCAAGGCGGTAAATGGCCTGGAAGATAAAGCACTCAGTGAAGGCGATTGGGTTAAAGCCAGCCTGGTGCAGCATGCCTTAAAAGACGAGCAGTTTCTGGTCGAGGTGACTGAGCTGATTGCCAAAGCCGACGATGCCAACGCGCCCTGGTTAGTGGTACTGGCCCGGCATAATTTACCTAAAGCCGCGCCTGAACTTAGCGGCGAATTAGCCCAGCTTGAGCTGGAACGCGCCGATCTTAGCGCCACGCCGTTTTTTACCATCGACAGCAGTAGCACCCAGGATATGGATGATGCCATTGCAATCAGCGAAACGGCCGAGGGCTGGTTATTGCAGGTGGCGGTCGCCGATCCGGATGCCTATATCCATGCTGGCTCAGCGCTGGATAGCATTGCCGCCGAGCGGCTATTTACGACCTATCTGCCAGGTCGCAATGTACCGATGTTACCACGGCAACTGGCCGACGAGCTCTGTTCATTGCACCCCGGCCAGTTGCGACCGGCACTGGTGTTACGCCTGCAGATCCTAAAAGATGGCAGCGTCGGCTCGGCGCCAGAGTTTCAGCTGGCCACCATTTGCTCACAGGCACGCTTTGATTATCAGCTGGTGTCTGATTATCTGAGCGGCACTGGTGACTGGCAACCTGACTCTGAAGTAATGGCCAGCCAACTGCATAGTCTCTGTGCGATGGCAAAAGCCCGCCAGCACTGGCGTAAAACCCATGCCATCGTTTTTCAGGATAAGCCGGACTACCGCTTTGCATTAAATGAGCAAGGTCAGGTGATCGCCATTCACGCCGAACACCGCCGTATTGCCAATGTGATGGTCGAAGAAGCGATGATCGCCGCCAACCAGGCTTGTGGCCGTTATCTGGCAGAGCAGCTGGGATTTGGTGTCTTTAATAGCCACAGCGGCTTTGAAAGCAGCAAACTTAACCCACTCAATGAGCTGCTAGCCAGCTTTGCTGCACCAGTGCAGGGTGAAGCGTTGACGCAACTCTCCGGGTTCTGTCAGCTGCGTCGCTGGCTGGATCAGCTACCCACGCCTTATCTGGATAACCGGATCCGCCGCTACCAGGCTTATGCCGGCGTCAGTATCACTCCGGCGCCGCACTTCGGCCTGGGCGCTGAACACTATGCCACCTGGACCTCGCCGATCCGTAAATACAGTGATTTGGTCAATCAGCGCTTACTCAAAGCCATACTGCTGCAACGCCCGGCAGAGGCGCCATCAGAAGAACTCGCCAAACGCCTGGCAGAGCAGCGCAAAATTCAGCGCCGGGCCGAGCGTGATATCGCCGACTGGCTATATTGCCAGTTTTTAAGCAGCGCCATCGACAGCGGCCAAACCTTTACCGGTGAAATTCAGGATATCAACCGCGCCGGGATCCGGCTACGGTTACTGGAAAACGGCGCTCAGGGCTTTATCGCCCTGGCCAGCATCAACGACGAGCAAAACCCGCTTACGGCTAACTGGGAAGAAGGCCGCTGCTATCAGGGTGATACAGTACGGTTTGAGCTGGGACAACAGGTACAGGTAAAAATCAGCGACATTAATCAGGAAACGCAAAGTATTAGTCTGACGTTAGTCTCGCCTGATCCACTCTAAGCAAAGTTACCTCTGCGTTAAGGTTCAGTAAAGATTCAGTTTCGCCGGTGCATTATGGCCGGCGATAGCTGCGTTGCAGTCCAAGGTACTTCTGGATTTTAAGTTCCCAAAACGCAGGCAAGGAGCTGAGTGTTGTTATTACGTATTTTAAATAGACTGGCATCCTGGCAACAGCAGGACACCGGTGCTGTTAATCTGGCAGGTATTGCCTGGCAGCCGCAACCACAAATGGCCGCCACTGTCGATCAGATCCTCGATACCCCGACATTGGACAATAATCAATTACAATGGGACAGACCTGAGGTACCAACCGCAGCAGGCTTATTATCAGCCAAAGCGGCTCATGTTATCGCCATTAAACCGCGCGGCGAGCATTTTGCGGCACAAGACCCCCATGCCAGACAAATTTATGCCTTATCCCGCCGCGGCGTAACCCTACCACATGGCCGGCGTAAGGGGTTCTGGGGTAAATTTTTACGCGGCCGCATGCGTGAAGTATCGCTGACACCACAGCAACTGACTGGTCGCTCGCTCTTACTGGGTGCCTATTACGACGACTGCAATAACTACTATCATTTCTGGGCTGACGTGATGGCCGACCTCTGGTTTGCTCAGCGTGCCGGCGTCGAGCTAGCGCAGCTTGATCACATCCTGCTGCCCTATAGTGGTTGTCGCTGGCAACAGCAAATACTGGAGCTATGTGGGATCGATTTAAACAAGGTCGTCCCCTTGTCAGCATACAGCCACCTGCGTTGTGCTGAATTGATCCTGCCGCTGCGCGCCAAAGGCAGTTACCGCACGCCGGTATGGCTTAATCATGCGTTACGTGAGCTAAGCCATTTTAATCCGGCAAAATCGGCACGACGTCGCTTATATATTGCCCGACTGGACGCCTCGAAACGTCAGTTAAGCAATGAAGCTGAGATCATCAGCCTGCTACAGCAGCATCATTTTGAGATTATCAGTTGCTCAGCATTCAATGTCGCAGAGCAACAGCAGCTGTTCAGCGAGGCCGCGGTGGTAATAGCACCACATGGCGCAGCCCTGACTAACCTGCTTTGGTGTGCTCCGGGTACCCGGATCCTGGAGTTTGTACCTGAAGGTCATCATAACCCGGGATTTCGGGATCTGGCGACCCTGGGTAAGCTGGACTATGCCGTCCTGCAAAGTTACCGGGCAGATCAGGAGAGTACGGCACTCCAACTGGAGCTGGCACCGTTACAACAATACCTGGCCGAATTGTAATCATCTGGTTAATTTAAGCGAAATATCTGGTGGTTTTTCATCGAAATGTCACCTTATTGGCTTAAGCTTGCTTTACACGCTAATCAGCATTGCAATCTCTTATGTTCGGATCATCAATTTTTATCTTTACCCTGGCGGCGGCCGAGTTAGGCCCCCGCCCCGGCTATTTAACCGACTTACTGCCTGAAGGTGACCTTAAACAGCAGCTTAGTGCCTGTTTACAGCAACCGGCGAAACGCCACCCCTTTTCAATTGGTCACCGCGGTGCACCCTTGCAGTTTCCTGAGCACAGCAAAGCCTCATACCTGGCGGCGATCCGCATGGGCGCCGGCATTGTGGAATGTGATGTCACCTTTACTGCGGATAAACAGTTGGTTTGCCGGCATGCGCAGTGTGACCTGCACCAGACGACGGATATCCTGCTGCGCCCAGAGCTGGCCGCTAAATGCAGCACACCTTTTACCCCGGCAAGCGACGGCCAAACCGCCAGTGCCAAATGTTGCACCTCTGATATCAGCCTCGCTGAATACAAAAGCCTTTGTGCAAAAATGGATGGTGTTAATCTTCAGGCTGATAACGTAACCGATTACCTGAACGGCAGCCCGGACTGGCGTACTACCCTGTATCAGCAATGCAGCGCGCCACTGACCCATCAGGAAAGTATCGCGCTGTTTCAGCAACACGGCGTAATGATGACGCCAGAGCTAAAAGCACCGGAAGTCGCTATGCCATATCAAGGCGACTACAGTCAGCAAGACTATGCTCAGCAACTGATTAACGAATATAAAGCAGCCGGCGTGAAACCTTCCGAAGTATGGCCGCAATCCTTTCAACTGGCGGATATCCGTTACTGGCTTAAACATGAACCGGAGTTTGCCAAACAAGCCGTGTTTCTGGATGATCGCGTTGACGCTGAGCACTATGATCCCGCGCATCCGGAACAACTCAGCCCAAGCTTTAGCGAGTTAAAGGCCGAGGGCCTGAATATCATAGCGCCACCGCTATGGGTGCTGGTTAGTGTCGAAAATGGCAAACTGGTCCCCTCCGCCTATGCCAAAGCAGCACGCGCCGCCGGCTTACAGCTCATTACCTGGTCATTGGAGCGCTCAGGCCCACTGGCTGCCGGTGGCGGCTGGTACTATCAATCTATCAGCAGCATTACCAGTGACGATAGCATGACATTGCAACTGCTCGACGTGCTGGCACAACAGGTCGGGGTGATTGGCGTGTTTTCAGATTGGCCTGCCACCACCACCTTTTATGCTAACTGCATGTTATAACATTGCATATTTAGTAAATATTTCATCAAACTGAAATTCAATTTAAACTTTTCTGTAACATTCCAGCGGCACACTTAGCCTCCGTCATACTGGGCTGACCAGTATGACGGAACCTATAACCATAAAGCGCTTCTGGAGAATACCGTGCGACATTTTAACGTCAATTTGCTCACCCTGGCGGTGATCAGCGCCCTCAGCTTTCAAGCCCTGGCCGACCAAACCACGACACAAGCAGCATCACAGGATGCCGGACTGGCCGATGAAAAAGCCGTAGAAGTGATTTCTGTATTGGGTAAGCGCGTTAGCTATGCCAATAACACTACGGATGAAAATATGAAGCTGTTACAGGCGCCAATTGGCAACGTAATGGATCTGATTAATAATTTACCCGGCATTAACGTTGGTCAGGGTGATGCCTTTGGTAGCGATGATTACACCACTACCATCAGCATGCGTGGCTTTGTCATTGACCGCGCCGACCAGCAACTGGGCATTACTATAGACGGTATCCCGAATGGCGGCTCGGCCTACGCAGGTGGTAGCAAAGCCAACCGCTATCTGGATGTTGAGAACACCCGTCTGGTTGAAGTTGGTCAGGGCAGCGCCGATATTGCGTCCGCCTCACTGGATGCCTTGGGCGGTACCCTAAACTTTGTCTCTGATAATCCACAAACCGAAGCCGGTGCCCGCTTTGCTTATACCAGCGGCAGCCATAATGCCCGTCGCTACTTTGCCCGCTATGATACAGGCCAGATCGGCAACACCACGGCCTATTTCAGCGTGTCAGACAGCTTTAATAATCGCTGGATGGGCACCGGCAGTAATGGCCACGCAGATCGCCTGCACGTAGAACTAAAAACCGTCACAGAACTGGATAAAGCGCGCATCACGACCCGTTTATCCTATGACGATGCACATGAAGACAACTATCAGCCGGTTTCTCTGGCGCACTTTAAACGCACGCCTCGCTGGGATGGCTTAACCACCGTTTGGACCGGTGATCCGGAAATCGATCAAAACTTTGCTGAAGCCTGGTCTACACTGCGTGAAAATACGCTGTTTTATGTGAAAACCGAGTGGTATCTGTCGGATAATCTGGAGCTGGATATTACCCCTTACCTGCACCTGCAAAATGGTCGCGGTGACTGGTTACCACCGTTTCAGGTGTATGCCACTGACGCCAACGGCAACCGCCTGAATAAAGGCGCTGGTGTCCGTCGTCAAAACTATACCCATGTTACCGCCGCCGGCATTCCGATCCTGGATGGTAATAATAACCAGCCGGGTGCCAAGCGCGTGTCATCATACCGGCACACCCACTATGATAAAACCCGCTACGGTACTACTGCTAACCTGACCTGGGATCTGGATAACCACCGTTTGCGCAGTGGTGTCTGGCTGGAATCACAGCAACGTAACCAAACCCGCGACTGGCATGATGTGATCGATCCGCGGGTTTCCTACGAGTTTAATGCTCAGCCATACTGGGTACATTTTGACGACGACTATAAACACAACGTCGCCAAATTCTATCTGCAGGATCAAATCACTCTGGGTGATCTGCAGCTAACCCTTGGGGTGCAAAAATACCTGGTCGATATCAGCCGTACCGACAACTTAAATGGTAAGGGCAAGGACAAAATTGACAGTAACTCATCCGTGTTACCCAGTGCCGGTGTGGTTTATGCCCTGAACAACAATCTGGAGCTATTTGCCGGCTATTCGAAGAACTTTAAAGCCATTGCCGACAGTATCCTCGAAGGCAAGGCGGCAGCCGAGCTGCAAAACCTGAAGCCGGAAACGGCGACCAATATGGATCTGGGGATCCGCTATTTCGGCCAGCAGTTTAGCTTCTCCACCGCTATCTATAATGTCAAATTTAACGATCGGGTGGTATTACTGCGTTATGCCACCGCAGCCGATGGTACGCCTAACTATCTGGCCGCCGGTGATGGTAACTTTGACAACGTCGGTGGTGTTAATGCCCGCGGTATGGAAAGCAGCCTCGACTGGCGTCTTAGCCAAAACCTGAGCCTGACCAGTTCTTTAACGCTTAACCGTGCCGAGTACTCGCAAGATGTACTGGCCAGTAAAACCACGCCGGCCGGTGCTCCGGTACTGGTAAGGGATTACCGTAAAGGCGATAAACTGGCGGGTATTCCGGAGAAAATGTTGTCATTAGCGCTGAACTATCACGATGGCAACTACCGTGCTGGTGTAAGTGCTAAGTATGTCGATAGCTATTTTGGTGCCGCAAAACACACCTTTGCCAGCGACGGCAGCGAAGTGTGGAACCGCGACAAACTGCCTACCCACACCCTGCTAAATGCCTATCTGGGTTACGAAAAGGACCTGGATAACAGCAGCTTCTTTAGCGGTATCGATTTAGCTTTTGTGATCAATAACCTGACCGACAAAGACTACATTACCGGTGGCAGCGAAGGCGCTTATCTGATTGGTGCCGGCCGCACTGCCAGCTTTACTGTAAGTTTAAACTTCTAGTAAAAACCCACCTCTTATGGAGGTGGTTTAAGATTAGCTACCAGATAACGGCCTGCTCTGCAGGCCGTTTTTCTTTTCAGCCCTGATCTGCGGCAAACTGTGCAAATACTTCAGCGCCGGTCAGAGTCGGCGTTTGATTGGCAAACTCGTAGTAATCAGGCTTTTGTTCAATAAAAATCTGGCTGTGCATTTGAAAAGCCTGCTCAAACAAGCCAGCGGGTAAAATATACTCATCTGCCGGCAACAGATGATAGAACAAATGGCTGCCACATTGCGGACAAAAGCCCCGCTCTGCCCAATCTGAGGACTGATAAACCGCCGGTTTTATGCTGCCACTAAAGGTCACCGCCGAGCCACAGTGCACCGCTAACATTGGACCACCGCTCCATCTGCGACACATTTGGCAATGGCAGACATCGATCTGTTGCTGCTCAGGCGCGCTAACAGTAATGGCTCCACATAGACATTTTCCTTGCATAGTCTGATCCTTAGATTGTGGTTAAAAAAATAGCTATTTTAAGGCCTTAACCAAAGCCTTGGTGTCCTGGCTCAGCCCAAATAGCCCTGCTGCTGATAATACGCCAAACCAGCCGCTGTTAAGGTGGCCAGTTCTGCAAATAACTCAGGCTCGACGGTTTTAAAATTAAAACAGGATTTGCCCTGCATCCGCGCCCGCAACGCCGCTGAAATACCATCTAACAGTTCGGGCGCCAGATAAATCGGCATCAAATGGTAGCTGACATAGTTTTTCTTTAGTTGCACCGCACCGAAAAACAGTGGCTTTTTGTTCTGTTGCAAAAAGGCAGTATCCAGATATAACTGCTCTGGCTCATCATGCGTTACTACCAGAACAGCAGCATGCTGCGCCAGCAGCGGCCGTAACGCCTGATACACCTGTTCTAAATTTGCCATAGCGCCTTCTTCTATTCGAGGAAAAATACCAGCAACACAATAACAGCATTGTTAATCATATGAATAGCACTCGTTATCCCGAACGCTCGCCAAGATGAGAGTGGTCTCCAGATCAGATAAGCTATCGAATAAACAAAAAAACTAAAGAAATTGATTATGCCCTGAATTGGGAAAGATATGCCGTGCAACAAAGCCCAAACTAGTGCACTAATAAGTGCCGTTGTTAACAGATTTTTGGTAAACCAGCCGATAATCCAAAAGATAACCACCATCATCAGCGTTTCAAAAAAAGGACCAAACAGAACAACAGTATAAACCTCAGCAACCAAATCGACTTCATCAGTCAACATGGGCACCTCTGGTAGCAACCATAGCAGCAACTGCAACAGCAGCAAACCATTTAGCAGTACTAACATCGATGCTTTAACGATGTATCGTAATACCGATTGTTGTGTGGTGAACAAAAAGCCCACTACGCCTGATAATCCGATATTATCCGTAACCAGACCACTGTATTGTTTCATGGAGATTGTCAGTTCTCACTTAAAGATGTGGTTAGCCTGGCCTTGCTAAGTAAATACTGCAGATGGGCGCGCACCTCTGGCCACTCTGCCTGATGCAGGCTATACATGACGGTGTCGCGGATAGTACCGTCACGCCGCAATGCATGGCCGCGGATCACGCCGTCCTTTTTCGCGCCCAGCCGTTCAATAGCGCGCTGGCTGGCAAAGTTAAAGTTATCCGTCCGCCAACCGACCACATTACAACCCAGCGTATCAAAAGCATGACTAAGCAACAGCAGCTTACAACAGGTATTAACGTGGCTGCGCTGCACACTTTTGGCATACCAGGTATAGCCAATTTCTAATCGTTTCACCTCGGGTAAGATGTCATGGTAACTGGTGGTTCCCAGCACCTTACCGCTGCTGGCCTCAATTACAGCAAAGGCAAAGCGCTGCCCGGCCGCCCGGCTTTGCAGGGCGCGCTCGATATAGCCGCGAGTATCTTCTGCGGTCGGCACCGAGGTGACCCGCAGTTGCCATAACTCACCATCAGCCGCTGCCGCTTGCAAGCCGGCTTCGTGTTCAAGTGCCAGCGGCTCCAGGCGCACATCGTCCCGCTGTAATATTACCGGCTCGACAAACATCTTTACTCCTTAATTATCGGTAACTGCCAGCGGCTTGGGTTCAGCTCTGGAAAAGAGCCACAGCATGGCCTGGCGGTAACTTTCTGTACTACTGGCAGCATGAGTGCCATTTTCAATAGTGATAACCTTTAACTGCCATGGCGTACCGGCTGCGTCCTGCCAGTGCTGTTGCCACCTTACAGCGGCCTGGCGCAGTTTTGGCCAATCCCTTGAGCCAGTGGTAACAACCAAGCCAAGATCCGTTTTAGTTGCCGCAGCCGGCGGCGCAAAGAACAGCTCCTCACCCGGCTCAAAGGTCGGGTTACTGGCTATCCGCCCCCAAAATAAATCCGGCTCGGTAAAGGCTGAATACAGCACCAAATAACCGCCGCGGCTCTGGCCAAATAAAATTTGTCTGCTGCGATCAATTCGATAGCGCTGGGCAATTTCCGGTAATAGTTCCTGCTCCAGAAAACGATTAAATGCCGGAGCACCGCCCTGTTCTGCTGATGCATCAGGTGCTGGAGCAGAAAAATCGTAACTACGTTTATTCACCTTACTCTCAAAAGCGCCATAGGCAATACCAACGATAATGGCTTCTGGTAAAGACTCGTCGTAAGTCAGAAACAAATGGTTAGCCGCAAGAATTGGAAACAGTGAATCACCATCCAGTAGGTATACCACCGGATAATTTCTGGCCGAAGTATAATAATCAGCGGGCAACCTTACATAAATATGAAAAGGCCGGCTCACTGCAGTAGATTCAAGTTTGAAATAATCGCCACTTAACGCCGGCAAATAATCTAACGGCGTGCCAATGGGTGTTGTAAGGCTTTTCATTACCGACCAAAGAATAGCACCACCAAGCAAAATAGCAGCCATGCCGATCATACCCAGATAGCGACGGCAGCCATTGACGGCTTTACTAGCAAAACGGCGATGCCATTGCCAGGGTAACAAAAGTAACGGTAATGACGTCAGCAGCAGCAACCAGCCAAAGCCCGAGAATGCAGCAGGATAAAAGGCATATCTGGCACTGTGAATAAAAGCCATCCCGACAACTAAGCGGATAGCGATTTCCAGATAATGCAATCGCGCCGAGGCAGCAAAGCCAAGCAAAAATGGCATCACCTGTTGCGGCTGCAGCAGTGCCCAAAGGCCCAGAGCCAGTAAATAGCTGCCCGATAACACTACCAGTGTTAATGCCAGAAATTCCGCCATCTGTTCGTTGCCTTTGGTAACTATTAGCTGCTGTTATTAAACCATGTTTTTTACTATCGGCGGCAAATAACGCAGTCCGGGATTCAGGTTAGAACTGATACCCCAGAAATCACAGCCTTTGCACTGATTTGCATCTATAGCGCTATACAAAACCTGCTCAGGCTTGAACGGCTTTATCGCCACGTACCAAAAAGTATAAACACCCAGCCAGCAGCAGATAACGCGGTAGCATAACCAGCAGATTATCTAAAATGATGGGCTGAGCTTGTAGCGTAAAGTACAACTGCGTTAACACCAAAGGAGCTAACAGCAACAAATAACAGCTAACATCAGGCTTTTTAATCAATAACTTAACCACAAAAGCCAGGATTAAGAAGGCGGCAGTCAAAGGTACTGCGATGGTCAGTACATCAACCAGGGTAAAAGCAAGCACCGTTGATACCTGCGCCAGGGGTTTAAGCAGCTCAGCCGGGAGCGCGATAGCTGCGCCAACGCCAATAATCCAAAGCGCTGCATACGCCAGCACCAACCCCAGAATAAGGGCGATAGCCCGGTTTTTTAGTTGTTCCATACAATGTTTCCTTGTGATCCAGTGAACGTTTAAATAGCACTAACCACGCTTCTGCAGCACGGCTTTGTCTAACGCTAATACTGCCAGCTTTAGCTGGCTCAGGTCTGCCTGTTCACCAACATATAAACTTAAGGCTTTGGCGAAACTTGCTTCTGCTTCAACGTAATTACCGGATTTTTCGTATAACAACCCAAGTCGCAAATACGTAAAAGAGAGGTTGTTGCTACCGACCTCAGCGTTCAGAGCAGATGCGTTGTCTAACTCCAGAATTCTGGCCAGAGCTTTCAAAGCGTAGCGCCCGCTTTCCGGCGAGCCTTGCAGGTACTCAGAATGGGCAATAGCGATTTCATTTTTCAGGAAGTCCGCAGAGAGATTGTTGGCAGCTGCGCTGGCTGACACTAAGATCCCCAGCAAAAGCAGGTTGAATTTTATAACACTCTTCATTCTCAATTCCTTTTTAAGATGGCTTTTTTTATTTTCAATTAGCAGAGCTTTGCTGGCAAGGCCAGTTTTATCTTCTACAGACTACGTAATACTGCAAAAACAATAAACCCCATTAAAGTAACAGCAACGCAACAAATAAACCAGCCAAAGGCGATTAATAAAGCACCAATGCTATTATTCATAGCCGCGGTTTTGATCTTAGCCAGGCTGGTTAGCTGCACCACTGCCGAGGTTGAGAACAGCGCACCAATCGCCATCAGTGGCGCCAATACACTAAGGATAAAGAAGCCGACAGCACCGGCCTGAGCGGCCGCTTCATCAGGTGCAACGGCCTTTAACAGCAAGATCGCAGGGACGGCGCCAGCCAAAAACAGTGTATTGCCCCAAATGAGTCTCGATTTATACATTAGTTATCGCCAGTTGCTACGCCGATAGCTGGTGCGTAGCGAATGCTTATAGGGTTAATAAGGCCAAAACGCTGCTCCGCTTTAAATTCTGAGCCATCAAGTTTGGTATTGATCAAAAGCTCTTGATTTGACAGCCAGGTTAGCTCGGTGGCATGGGTTTCGGGATGACCTTTGATCACAAAGATATTGCCGCTGTCGTTTGGTAGCGCTTTGTCAGCTTTTACAATAGAAATTTGCGTACTAAAACCTGAAGTAGCGCCACAGTCACGCTGAAAAATCACGGCTTTATACTTATTATCCGGCGAAGGCAATTCAGCGTGAATCACATTGCTACACAAATCACCACCACTGACATAAAACAAAAAGGCAAAAAACAGTACTGGTAGCACTACCGTGATGCCAAAGATATAGAGCAACCATTTTAAAACTTTTAGCATCAGCGTCCTTTCTCTGTATTTATATGTTTTTGCGGCTTAGCCAACAGGCTAACGGTATTTTCGCTCTGCCTGCAAGCTTAGAGCCCGATAAAACGCGATCTTAGCTCGGCTGTTGGCTGCATACAGGCCGTGGCTTTACCGAACAAGCGGTAACGATGGCGGGCTAATAGTTTGTAACAAGCATCGCGTAGGAACTTGGGGATCAGGCGCAGCACCCGGCAGTAAGGCCAAAAACCGCTCAGATCACGGGCTATTTCCAAGGCGGCGTCGGAGTAACTGTAACAATGCTGATTTTTTAGCAACAGTACCGAGTCGGTGTCGGGGCTAAGCTGTGGGTATTGCCTCAGTAGCTGCTGTGCCAGCTCACTTTGTAGCGGAGCAAACACAAAACGCGCCTGCGGATCGCGTTTAATAATAAAGTGCACCGCGCCCTGGCATAAATGACAAACGCCATCGAAGATCACAATATGCTGCTGGCTAGTGGCTGTAGTCTTCTGATTCTTCATAAAAAATGGTAATAATCAGTTTTTCAGCGTCACCGAGAAAAGTGCCGCCAGTGACCACTTGTTCGATTTTAAAAATCTTGATCTGCGGATTAGCGGCAAACCAGTTATTCATATCCTGTTCCAGGGCATTAAAAATTGGCTCCGTAAGCTTACCGCTAAAGCTCATGCGTGTTCTACTGAGGTCACTGAAAATCTTAACTTTCATACGTTTTTCCCTGTCTTTTAAATCCCTAGTTTTTACCTTAGATTGTTTGCAGCAACTAGCAGAGGGCTGTGCTTTGCGTCTTTACGGCACAACCATCTCTGCTATTGGATGTTTAGTTTTTCTCTTCGATAGCCTTTACTCTGGCCCGGATATCGTTGATCACTAAAAAGGCGCCAAAGAACACGGCACCAAAGATCGCAGCAGCGAAAAGTCCAAAGATGGCGCCGAAAAAGCCGCCGCTTTGCCAGCCGGCAACCAGACCAACCAACAAAAATAGCCACAGACCAATTTCCAGCAGCACGGTATAAAGGTTAATAACGATTTTAGATAACATAGTATTTCCTTCTTTCCCCCGGTTATTGTTTTCCGTATAAGTATCAGCGGGGTTACTGATCTTATTACTTATTAGCGATACTGCAGCTGAGCATGCGTTGCTTAGTAATTTGCGCCTTCAAAGAGCGCTCGACGCCCGGAGAATTCTTATACTTTTAGCCTTTGCTATAACCTTTTCTCCATTCTTAGCAACGGCCAGACATCGTGGTTGGGAATACAGGTTAAAAAACCAATCTGCCAATAAAACCGGCGACGACTAACAGCACGCCAATAAGTAAAAGCCTTTCTGAAAATATTTCTCTGCTGTTTTGCATGGTTAGTTTGAAAGCCTCAGAGAGTTTTAAAAACGCAAACTCAGGAATTAAAGCGAATGAGACCAGCAGTAAAACACTACCGAAACCTGAAACCGTTTCGAATGAAACAGCGCCATACTCATATACATTGATAACCGAGCCGGCAAAAACCACAGCAGCCGTAAGTAATACGACGCCGGAAAAAATTTTATGCTTTCGTTCCTTGCCAAACATTTAAATCACCTTAATAACTGCAAAACCAATCAGCTGTTCTGATTGCGCTCGTATTCCTGCCAGACCAGGTGTGTGCTTTCTTCTTTTCGCACACACTTAACTTTGCGTCCGGCTTGCTCCATGATTGAGCCCAAAGAGTATTCAACATCTGCGTAATAGCAATATTTAGAATAATCTTCTGCCTTTGCATCAGTGCTCTCGTTGCTCGTTTCTGCGTGCACAGTTGTTACGGCAACTAAGGCCGCAAACCCGAATAATAATCCTTTCATTTGGTTGTCTCCTTTTATCATCATCTTCAACTGTATGTCGCTAGCTAAGGTATTTTGTCCTGCGCCGGCGATTGGTTGATACTCAGGTTCACCTCATCACCGTCAACCTCTAACTGCAGAGTACCAACAGTAATAACCCGGTTATCACCATCGGGTGCGTAGCCCTGTATTATCGCTTGTAAGCTGTGTGGGCCAAGCCACTGTGCACTGTGAACGCCGTATTCTGCGGATTGATGATCCAGCAATAACTTTGGCTTGCTGTCGGATAAGCGATACAACTTCAGGATATTGTGGCTAAAGGTATCGGCCAGCCGACTGTCCAGATATTCAAGTACTAACTCACTATCAAGGGAAAACACCGGGTGTCCGATCAACTCGGTGGCTAATTTTGTTTTGCGATCAATTAGTAAATAGCGCCACTGCTCCCAACCCCATTTAACGATCACACAATACCGCTTAGTGTTATTACAACCCCAAAGTTCAAAACGCTGAAAACGCTCGGGGTTGTCTTCGATAATATCGTGCAGCACCAGTGTAGTATCGTCGAGGTAAGCCAAGCTGACTTGACCCTCAGTTTTTTGATAGATGTCAGCGAAATAAGTGGCCAAACGCGCGGGCCCATCTTGTTTAGTGCACTGCTCAAACATCTCAAATTGTGCGGTCGTGTAGTGCACAGGTAAAGGTGTGCATTGCTGCAATAACGTCATATGCGCCGGCACGGTTGCTGCCAACAAGGGGCTTAGGGCACCAAGAGCACTGTATAATCCAACGATTAAAAGAAAATAGTGAAGCGTCATAGTCAGCAATTCCCTGCTTATAGCCGCGTGTTAGGCGTCGTTGTTAAGTCTCGTTTCAAAGCGAGAACAGCTTTTTCGTCAGGCGGACTACCTGTAGCTATGCGATATTAAACAAAAAATAGAAAAAGCCAACAAAGAAAATCACGCCAACAATAACCATTACGGTAAGTGTTTTTGAGCGCTTCATAGATTGGAACAAGGCGTATTCTGTTAATAACCCGGTTGCAATAAGCGCTGTGGTTTTTAGGTTGTCTTTATCTTCAGTTTTCACTGTAAATCCTTATTTTTTTAGTCCCTACCTTAATGGCTCCACGAGTCGGCACTTAGCGCGTAATTCACGACCGAGCTTTGTTCGCTGCAATTTCTTCCAATCTTTCAGCCAGCCAAACCTTGATAATTGACTGACGGGTAACGCCGATCCGATTGGCTTCTTGATCAAGTGACTCAATCATCCAGGCAGGAAAGTCTACATTCACACGCCGCTGTGCCTGATTTGGACGCTTAATTGTCGACAGATCAAGATCATCAATAATGTCGACCGCATTATCATCAAACTTTTTATCGAATACTTTAGCTTTCATAAATTGCCATCTCCGCTTTACGCGACCGCCTGACCGAGATTATTCACGTAGGTATAGAAACTATACCTTAATGGCGAACTTTATAAATGTAAGCCAACAGATTACGTTTGCAAGTTGGAGAAAACATTTAAGGTTCTGCTAAATCCTTAGCCACTACTGTCTCTAACACCGACTGCTTAATTTCCGTTAACAGCGGATAGGGATAATTGTCGATATCATTCGAAGCGGTAAAAATAAATAAGCCAACTTCCGGATAGTAATCGAAGGTTGCATAGGAGTAACCGTTTGAGCCGGTGTGATTAATCCTGTTAAAGCCATGCTGTTTGTCGATAGCCCAGCCATAGCCATAATAGGAACCTTTTTCAGTATTCTCGGCAATATGCGGTGTAAACATCAGCTGCCAGGAGGCTGCGGTTAAGATCTGGCCTGCCTGCATTGCCAGGTACCAGGCCTGCATATCTTGCGCGGTAGAGACAAAGCCACCAGCACCTTCGAACCAGCGTTTGCCGGGTTGTTGGCGCAGGTGCTGCAACGAGTCACCAACACTGCGGCTCTTGGCTTGTAACCGAAACGCCCGTTGTAACCAGTTGGGATCAGCACCGTAATTTATCGCCAACCTGTGTTGCGGTATATCCGCCAAACGATAGCCGGTTGCTGTTAAACCCGCCGGTAACAGGATGTGCTGTTGAATGTAGGCTTCCCAATTCTGGCCTGATGCCATTTCAATTAGCTGCGCCAGCAAGTAATAACCCAGGTTCGAATAGTGATAGCGCTCGCCAGGGGCGGCGACTAATGGCAGCTGCAGCACCTGCCGCGTGTAACTCTCGCTATCGATAACGTCGTAAAAACTGATGCTGGGCGGGTTAGTCGGCAAGCCTGACGAGTTACTTAACAAATGATGGATGGTGATCTGTTTTTTGTCGGCAGGAACATCCGCCAGGTAGTTATCGATAGTTGCCGTAAGTGATAACTTGCCCTGCTCTACCAGCTGCATGACTGCTGTCGCGGTAAATTGCTTGGTCAGTGAGCCGATATCAAATACCGTAGTATTATCAAAGGCGCGCTGGTTTTCCCGATCGGCCAGGCCAAAGCTTTGCTGAAAGATTAGAGTATCGGATTTAGCAATTAATACGGTGCCGGAAAACGCCGATTGCTCAAGTTTTTGCTGCCACGGCAGCAGCGGTTCGCTGGCGGATACCGCTAAGGTGGCAACTAGCGTAAGTGCGCCGGCAATAATAGAGCGGAGTTTTGGCTTGGTCCTTGTTGGTTGCAAAATTGTCTTTCCTTGTTGTGGGCAGTGCCGCTCTAACTTTAGCAACTTGCTAGTCTGCAACTACTGCCATTACTTTCTTAGCAAAAAGTTTATAGCCCGGAGTCAGGTGGTCAACAACGTATATTGTTGCGCCAGTCGAATCAATTAACTGCAATAATTGCGCTCTTTGATGATTCTTTACTGACGCAATTTCAGACCAGGCATAAGAGCTTTTTGAGCCATTTATCTCGACTGTAAACTGAGACTCGTCAAAAACAACTTTCGCAGAAACGAACTTTGCATACAGCAAACCGAAATAAGAGATATATGCTACCCCCGCTCCCAGAAAAAGAAAGATGACTGCGCCACTTAAACTTGATTTAGCAAATGCCTCATAAGCCAGATAAAACATGCAACCTGACAGAAAAGGAAAGCCCAAAATTGCTATGTAAAGAATAATCTGAAGCCATGCTGGGTTATATACGACCATGTTTGTCCTTAAACAACTGCGAGCTAATGTTTAGCAATAGTTGAATGGTGCATAACCCAATAAACCAATGCAACCAATACTCCGCCAACTAACACCGCCAAACACCACAACCAGGAATTAACAAATGCCAGCGAGCCCTGCTCTCTTTGCAATCTGTTGGCATCGTTAAATACTGCCGCACTGAAAGCAAGATGCACTAAGATGGCACCTATCATCGGCAAAATATTCCACATTAGGCCAAAAGCCATCAGTTGATCTGAGTTTAAATGATTAAAATGAAAATCCATTTAGATATCTCCTTTATTAAATACTGGCACGATGCTGCGAGCGCCTAACGCCAAGCAAGGCGCGGCTGGTCAGGAACGGCCGCCGACCGCAAACTGCTGCGCATTATTAGCTGTACATACCCATTTTTTTCAACCTGTTTTCGTAATAATCAAAGTAACCTTTTATGGCAGGGTAGCTATGCAAAGCAATTTTAACTGCATCCACAGTTCCAGCCTTTTCAGCCGCGCTTCGCACACCAGCATCCAGAATCCCCCACGTAAGTTCGTAGCTGACAAACTCTTTCAGAGGATATGAATGGGTTTTCCCATCCCGCGGGTGTTTTAGTGGGTAACCAGCACTGATTCCGATCACTGCTTCATCAAAAGGCATCTCAACAAGAAAGGTTGATTTCACTACCCTATAACCTCTGACCAAATTCAACTCAGACAGCGGTTTCTGATCCGTTGAAAATTCTTCCGCTTTGTATATTGCTATAGCGCATCCATGCAGAGCTAAAGGGTAACCGTGATAAGTAGCATTCCGCAGGGCTTTCAGTAGATCTGTGTATACATTCCAACCAGAATAGTCCTTAGCGGTCCAGCCCTCCCCGGTTAAACGCTTAAATTCCTTTCTCATAGTTTCTGTAAGCTGTTGGCTTTTATATATGTACTGCTCGAACGCGTGGCGAAATTCAACAGGAAACCGTCTTGCCCGGATTAAATTTAGGTATAGCCGTCTCAAGTCTTCAGCAACTACCTCAGTTCCTCTTAACTCTCTCACTTGATTTCCCTTGATAACACCTATAGTTCGAATGCAATACCGGCAGATTGAAAGACGTCGCATCCGATACCGTAAATTTTATGGATGATGGCTACCTAAAACCGACCACTGCTGCCAAGTGCCAACCGCAAACAGGCTACCAATAAATAAACATATACCCGAACTCACTAACCAAAACGTCAGGCTGTTTTCCGGAAACACTGGCATTAAGCCAACAAAGGCGACACCGCGCAGTAAAAATATACTGCTAATCAGCGTTAGCGCTATCTTTGTCAGCGGCAAAGGTTTAATAACACCGGCACCCGACAGGCCATAAAGCGCCCATACCAACAGTACCAGTACGATAACTGAGGTAACGATTGTCGGATACCACAGCCCTTGCTCTGCCATGCGGGCCATTTGCTCACCTGCACCGAAGAAGCGATACCAATCGCCGCCGAAAACAATGCAGCCAAGATGAGCCAGTGCGGCCGCAAAGCAACAGATTGCGGCAACGAGAAGAGATTTGTTAATGGTTGACTGCATCTTTTCTTCCTTGAATGTTAACGCTTAGCACACGGCCGACGAGCCACGCAGCGGATTGAGGTCCAGCCGCCAACGGAAGCGTTGCTGACTGGCCTTGTTAAAATTTCATTACGCATCACTCACTTTTATTGAAAGAAAAGAGCCACTAAGACATTCAATAAACATTCCAAGCACCGCAAAGTAAGCTCCTGAGCGATGACAGAGTATGCTTGAACCATCAACTTTCATCGCAAAACTCATTTTTTGTAAATCATGCTCCGTTATCACCCAAGTATCTTTATCCTTGTGGCTTTTGAACTCTCTGCAGAAGCCTACAATAAACTCCTCCAGCTGAGTTTCGGTTGCTGATTCAACGATAATTTTTTGAGCTAGCCCCATGAGCTCTCCAAAATTTAACGTTTGGTTAAGGGGCGGGCTTTAGCCCGTCCCAGTGAGCGAAGCGAACGATTTGAACCAATTGTTATAACACGGACTCGACATTCGGGAGGTAACCATTAAGAGCAGAAATAATTTCTTCGCTTTTTTTACCTTTTGATATCCTCATAATAAGGCTTACGTATTCACCTTTTTTAAGACCCAACACCTCGCCGATAAATGTGAGTAAAGATTTTCTGTTGTATAGTCGGAGCATGTCGAGGTAGTTATTGCTAGCTATTACATTGTCAAATTCCTTAGCAACCTCAGTGTAAATGCTATCAACATCAATACTGCTTAATACACTTGTATATGATGACTTTATTTTATCTAGCCCGTTGCTTTTATCGTTAAAGGACAGAAGCTTATGGCGAATCTCTCCGGATGCACGCTTGGATATCTGTACATCTAAATCACTTTTTAGTAATTCGAGAATTTTTGATGTGATTTCACTCTGCTTTTCTTCGTGGTTATACTCCAGCGATTCACATGCAAGCTTTATGACTTCAGGGAGAATGAATAGGTTTTCGACTTCAGCAACATCTAGAACAAGGATGCCATGACTTTTTAAGTTATTTATTTCTGCGTTAACTCTTCTGTCTCTATCAATGATCCCGTAGATTTTTTTATCATTAATTAGGCTGGACTCATTTAGCCCCTTAACTATTTGAATGACATTTTCGCAACTGCCTTTTGGAAGAACAAGATAGTTTTTATAAAATAAGCTATATAGCTGGAAGTCAAAGCTGTTGGGTGTTCCTTCGACAAATATTACCGATGTTCTAGCACCAAGAACTTCAAGCACCAAGTCTTCAGGGAGGTCTGCGAACTCTGGCAGAATTGACCAATCCCAGTTTTCGCCGTCATAAGACCTTACCCAGATCTTTTCTGCGCTAGATTTTTGTGCAGCAAAATCCAGATCGTGAGTTATATATACAAATACACAATCATTTCTTTCACTTTCTAAAATTGACCAAAGTTTAGAGTGTATTGATTTGTGCAAATGAAGCTCTGGCTCATCAATGACCAAGATTGAGTTCTTTTCAGTGGTTAGACATTGTCCAATTAAGTAAAAGACAACCCGCTCGCCATCACTCATGTCTGATGCATTGTATAATCCACTGTCATTTCCAGATATTTTGGTCTTAATTCTCCCCGCTTCTATAACTAGTTTTCTATGTGGTAAAACAGACTCCCAGATAGATTTTATCTTGTGCAGAATTGAGTTATTTTCTGAAGCCCGACCTTCCGAGTGGTCTAGCGTCTTCTGGAATAGCTCTGTAAATAAATACACCATGAGCTTTTCATAATCATTCAGGAGGAACGTAAAAGGCTTTTGACCCCATCTTTGGTTTTTTTTCCATTGGGATGGGTTGGATTTAACTTGCTTAACATCCGCGTAGCCGTACTTTAAATCGCATTCTGCTTCTTCAATGGCTGATGTATGGCTAAAATCCGGCATTGATAAAGATTTTTGAGCTGAAATCCTGCGGACTATATCTTTTTGGCTGCTCTCTAACTCTAGCCAGGCACCTAATCTTGTCTTGCCAGAGCCATTTGCTCCGGTAATTACTACTGAAGAACTGACAGACAGGTCAAAAGTTTCAGTAGTATTCCCGCTTTTGGGTAAGCTAATAAAATCTACCACATGACCCTCGCTGTTTTTGATTAGTGTTATAACGCCCGCCACAAACGCGAGCAACTTGTTGCGAGTCGAGCGCCCAACGGGCGCGTTTTTGATGGCGCTTGTTAGAGGCTTTGAACATAATTCAAAATTCGTTTTGCTTTATTTGTCGCCAAAGTTTCAAGCTCTGGGTCGGAAGTTATATCTAGCCTGTATTGCAGCCAAGACCACATAAATCTTTTAACTAATTCACCCGCATTAATAAAAATTACATCTAAAGATTTGTTGTCGCTACATTTAGCTGAACCAGTTGTATAAAAAATTTTCTTTGCTTTAGCCGTTGCTTTTAAATTGTGTCGTGACTCAGCAGTTGCTGTATGCACCAGCCCACATCTTGCTGCCCATAAATCTTCAGCAGTGCAGCCCAGCGAAGTCTCTGGATCTATATATTTTTTAACCCAAGCTCGAAAGTCTGCGCCATTTGATTCATCAGCAGTTACTGTTAACCATGCCATCTGATCAATACCAGAAAAGGTGAGCATGAGCATCGCTTCTATATATCCATGTTCTTGGAGAAGGCCGATTGCTTCAACGGTTTTTTTCTGAAATGAATCCAAAAGTTGCACACATCCTCCTGAGCCTCTAACAGCTTTATAGTTTGGAACGCACCTGCTTTCACGCAGTGTAAACGCCCCTTTATCTCCATTTATGACACTACGCTAGCGAATAACTAACGTTAAATCAATTGTTTTGATATCTGGTAATTTCTAAGCTGTGGAAAGCGGGGTCAAACGTTGCGATTTACCGGTTTACAGTATGCTTACGATTACTGGTGGTTTGGACAGTATCTGGCGCTCTAGGCTGACCTGGAAATGTGGTTGGGGTTGGGATAGTCGCACATTTTAGCATCGCAGGACCGACTCCGGTACGCAAGCATACCGGAGTCGTAGTGCGGCTTTGGTGTTGGGGTTGGTGTGGGTTTTGAGATCGCAGGATCGACTCCGGTACGCATGCATACCGGAGTCGTAGTGCGGTTTGGGTGTTGGGGTTGGTGTGCTTTTTGAGATCGCAGGACCGACTCCGGTACGGCTAGCGTACCGGAGTCGTAAAGCGGATCGGAGTCGTAGTGTGGAGCTGTGTAGTGTTGGTTTTTGGTTTTGGAATGCAAAAAGCCGCTTTGGCAGCGGCTTTTTTGGAATTTGGAGCGAGTTACGAGGTTCGAACTCGTGACCTCGACCTTGGCAAGGTCGCGCTCTACCAGCTGAGCTAAACTCGCATTTTGAAGCTTTTATACTGCTGGTCAGTATAAAATGGTGCCCGGGGCCGGACTTGAACCGGCACGGGGTTTCCCCCGAGGGATTTTAAATCCCTTGTGTCTACCGATTTCACCACCCGGGCAAACACGCTGCTTAACCTGGCAGTCAGGGTGTTAATGGAGGCGGGTCCCGGAGTCGAACCGAGGTGGACGGATTTGCAATCCGCTGCATGGCCACTCTGCCAACCCGCCACTAAGCTTTCCGACTCTGAGAGTTGGAGCGAGTTACGAGGTTCGAACTCGTGACCTCGACCTTGGCAAGGTCGCGCTCTACCAGCTGAGCTAAACTCGCGTTGCTATGGCCATCTGCCTTAACACGAGACGCATTCTACTGTTTTATACTGAGTCGTCAATAACAAATTTTTAGTTTTATGACCGTTTGCTTAAAAAGTAGCAGCATCGGCGGTAAAAACAGCAACTTGCTTTGTTCTGCCCCCTTGCCGCGGCAGAAGCTGTAACAACGGCTGGCGGCAATAGCGGTAAAATACGCCGGCCAGGCCGTTTTTTGTGTGGTTCGCTGGCGGCTAGTTGGCGGCCAAATCAGCCCAGGCGGCGCGCAGGTATTCGTACATCGACCATACCGTTAAAATCGTAGCGATATACAGTAGCGCCCAGCCGGCCGGGGTAAACCAGGCTAACAGCGGAATTTGTGGCTGCCAGATCAGGCCAATTAACGCCAGCATCTGGGCAATGGTTTTGTATTTGCCCAGGTTTGATACGGCGACATTAGCACGTTTACCCAGGGCCGCCATCCATTCGCGCAGCGCCGAGACAAAGATCTCGCGGCTGATAATAATGATGGCAGGTACTACGGCCCAGAGGTTATGGATGTCAGCGGCAATCAGCACCAGTGCGGTGGCCACCATAACCTTGTCGGCGACCGGATCGAGAAAGGCGCCAAAGGGTGTAGATTGCTGCAGTTTACGCGCCAGATAGCCGTCAAGCGCATCGGTTACCGCAGCCAGGCAAAACACCAGTGCCGACCAGAACCGGGCGTGCTCTAAACCGGAATAGAAGCAAACAATAAATACCGGGATCAGCAGCAAACGAAAAAGGGTCAACAGGTTTGGAATATTCCACATCTTAGGTTCTCACAGTCGTCCTGGTTGTCATGCTACTTGTTCTGGCAGGCCTGGTAAATCTTTTCTGCCTGTTGTTTGGAAATGCCCGGCACTTTGCAAAGCTCAGCGACACTGGCTTTTAACACGCCCTGCAAGCCGCCCAGATACTGCAGCAGCGCCTGACGGCGTTTCTCGCCAATACCGGCAATATTTTCCAGCGGGCTTTTCAGCAGCGCCTTGCCACGTTTATTTCGATGCCCGGTTATCGCAAAGCGGTGTGCTTCGTCGCGGATCTGCTGGATCAGGTGCAGTGCCGGCGAGTCTTCCGGTAAATGAATACTGCGACCACTATCCCACAAAATCAGCGTTTCCAGGCCGGCTTTACGGCTTACGCCCTTGGCAACACCGATTAACAGCGGCTTTTTGGCATGCGGCCAGTTGGCAAACTGCTCCAGCGCAATATTCAGCTGGCCCTGGCCACCATCGATAAACACGATATCCGGAATTTTGGTTTCATCACTCAGTTTGCTGTAACGCTTATCCAGCGCAAAACGCATTGCTGCATAGTCATCGCCGGCGGTAATTCCAGTCACATTATAGCGGCGGTACTCCTGCTTGTAGGGCCCCTCACCGTCAAACACCACGCAGGAGGCAATAGTCGCCTGCCCCATGGTATGGCTGATATCAAAACACTCCATCCGGCCGATGGCGCTATCCAGGGCCAGCTGTTGTTGCAGCGCCTGATAACGGGCGCGCATTTTCTGCGCCAGCGACTGCCGGCTATCCAGTGCGATAGCGGCATTCTTTTGCGCCAGCGCCAGATACTGGGCTTTTTCGCCGCGTTTGGCATAGGTAAAACGCACCTTATGCTCTGCCAGTTTGCTAATGGCTTCGGCCAGCGCTGCTGCGTCCGGCGTTTCCAGCGGTAGTACGATTTCTTTTGGAATTTGCTGCTCGCTGTGGCCGCTTAAATAAAACTGCAGTAAAAAGGCCGACAGTACTTCGGCGGCATCGGTATCGGCCGGCACTTTCGGGTAGTACGACTTCGACCCCAGTATTTTGCGATCCCGCACAAAGAGCACATGCACCACGGCAGTTTGCCCCTGCAGGCTAAAACCTATCGCATCCAGCTCTTCGTGTTCGCCGCTGACATGCTGCTGCTCCTGTACCCGGCGCAGCGCACTGATCTGATCGCGATAGGCGGCCGCAGCTTCAAATTGCAGTTGTTCGCTGGCGCTGTTCATCTTCTGCACCAGATCGTCAATTACCTGCTGATTCTTGCCACTTAAAAACAATGCTGCCAACCGCACCTGTTCGCTATAGTCCTGATCGGAAATTTTCCCGACGCAGGGCGCGCTGCACAGCTTTAACTGATACTGCAAACAAGGCCGGGTGCGGGCACGGTAAAAACCGTCTTCACACTGGCGAATGGGGAAAATTTTCTGCAGGGTTTTCAGGCTGTGCCACACCGCACCGGCATTAGGATAAGGGCCAAAATACTGCCCCGCTACCTTGCGCGGGCCGCGGTGGGAGCTAATTCTCGGGTGCTGATGTGCCGACAGCAGAATATAGGGGTAAGATTTATCATCGCGCAGCAGTACGTTGTACTTCGGCAGGTATTCTTTGATCAGGTTGTTTTCCAGGATCAGCGCTTCAGTTTCGCTATGCGTCAGGGTGTATTCAACCTGGGCTATCTGGCTAACCAGGGCGCGGGTTTTAATGCTGTCGACTTCTTTGCGAAAATAACTGCTGAGGCGCTTTTTCAGATCCTTGGCTTTACCAACATAGATCACGGTGCCAGCGGCGTTTAACATGCGATAAACGCCGGGCTGTTGTGGTACGGTCGCCAGAAAGGCTTTGGCGTCAAACATAAGGCTTAGTGGGCAATTTTGGCGATATCAATCATACCGTGGCGCAGCGCCAGGTGGGTCAGCTCGACATCGCCGCTGATCGCCAGCTTTTCAAACATCCGGTAGCGGTACGAATTCACCGTCTTGGCACTGACATTTAACTGCTCGGCGATGTCGGTTACCTTCTGGCCCTGGGTAATCATCATCATGATCTGCAATTCACGATCCGACAGGCCATCAAAAGGATTAGGCTGCTGGTTATTGACCTTGGCCAATGCCATCTTCTGCGCCACCTCATCCGAAATATGCCGCGCCCCGGAATAGACCTTTTTAATGGCCATAATCATTTCTTTCGGCGGAGTATTTTTCGAGATAAAGCCGGCAGCACCCAGCTGCATAACCTTGGTCGGCACCGGCTCTTCGCAGGAAATCGATAAACCGATAATTTTAATATCCGGGCAATAATGCAGAATACGCTTGGTGGCGGTCATGCCGCCCATTCCCGGCATATTCATGTCCATCAATACCACATCGGGTTCATGTTGCCGGCAAAATTGCAGGGCTTCTTCGCCGGTACTGGCCTCGCCTATCACCTTGATACCGCGCTCATCCATTAGTATGCGACTGATCCCAGTTCTTACCAGCTCGTGATCATCAACTAACAGCACGTTAATCAACTTGGCTCTCCGTTATACTGGCTTACCTGTTTTCGCCTTCACAACAACCACAGGCAGTTCAGGTATAGAATTATTCTGTTGCTTAGCATAGCCCAGCAGCACGTTTTTTACTAATACTTCTTAGTACAGTTCGCAGTGGACCTGATTTTGCCACAAATGCAAAAAACAGCCAACTAAGCCAATGATTTTTCTGATAAAGGTTTG
Organism: Alishewanella sp. BS5-314; assembly: GCF_025377695.1. Taxonomy (NCBI): domain Bacteria; kingdom Pseudomonadati; phylum Pseudomonadota; class Gammaproteobacteria; order Alteromonadales; family Alteromonadaceae; genus Alishewanella; species Alishewanella sp. BS5-314. Next base: position 605,668 of record NZ_JACEHJ010000002.1, on the reverse strand, counting down.
GGTAATTTAAAAAGATAAGCGGTGTGGGCTATGCTGAAGTCGCGGATGAGCTGAAGTGGCGGAGGGAGAGAGATTCGAACTCTCGGTAGGCTACTAACCTACGCCGGTTTTCAAGACCGGTGCATTAAACCGCTCTGCCATCCCTCCGCGTTGGCCGGCATATTAAAAAGGCCGGGCTGTTTTGTAAAGCACAAATATGGCCACTTTTAACTGTTTGCCGAGATTTTCAGCAACAAGCAGGTATTTTCTGCGGTTTTTAGCCTTTGCCCTGCCAGAAAGCAAAAAACCACCGCTAGGGTGGTTTTTCAGGAATAAGTGGCGGAGGGAGAGAGATTCGAACTCTCGGTAGGCTACTAACCTACGCCGGTTTTCAAGACCGGTGCATTAAACCGCTCTGCCATCCCTCCAGCGCTGCGTATATTAATCAGATCGTTACGGAAAAGAAAGTAAAACCATGAAAAATTTTTTAGTTGTTGTATTTTCAAGCGGCTAAGGCTGGAGATAGTGGAACTTTAACAGTATGATGCGGTCATACACATCAAACTTGGTCCAGAGGAGACAGCACTATGTCATACAGAGAAACCAGTAATATCGGCTCCCTCAGTCAGGGCGTCGAAATCAACAAGGTCCTGCGTAATACTTATTTTCTGCTTGGTTTAACCCTGGCGTTCAGCGCTGTGGCAGCCGGCATTTCAATGGCAATGGGTATGCCAGCGATCGGCGCCATCGTCTGTATGATCGCCGGTTTTATTATGCTGTTTGTCGTTCACAAGAAAGCTGACAGCGCCAGCGGTATTTTCTGGGTATTTGGTTTTGCCGGTTTAATGGGCGCCTCTTTAGGCCCAATGCTGCTGGCCTATGCCGGTTTACCGAATGGCCCGTCATTAATTATGCAAGCTCTGGCAGGTACAGCACTGATTTTCTTCGGTTTATCAGCCTATGCCCTGACCAGCCGTAAAGATTTCTCCTTTATGGGTGGCTTCCTGATGATTGGTTTGCTGGTAATTGTGGTTGCCGCCATTGCCAATATCTTCCTGAGCATTCCGGCGTTAAGCCTGACCATCAGTGCAGTAGCGGTGCTGGTGATGTCGGGTCTGATCCTGTTCGATACCAGCCGCATTATTCACGGCGGTGAAACCAACTATATCCGTGCCACTGTTGCCCTGTATCTGAACATCTTTAACCTGTTCGTACACCTGCTGCAGCTGTTAGGCATTTTTGGTGGCGATGACTAAGATCGCAACCTAAACTAGCCGGCAACGGTTGAGTTCGCTAAAATGCCCCGCCTGTGCGGGGCTTTTTTATTGGCCCTCTCCAACTGCAGGGAATCTAACATGACCACCCGCTTTAGCTTGCTGCTACAACAAAGCCCCTTTGCTGGCCAAAGCTTCGCCAGTGCCTGCCAGTTTGCCCGCGCGGCGCTGGCCAACGGCTATCAGTTGGAGCAAGTATTCTTATATGAAGATGCGGTGCTGGCGGTGCAGCCTGGCATTGATTTGCCTGCCGATGAGCCAGATCTGGCGGCGCAACTGGCCCAGCTGTGCCAGCAACAGCAGATCCCGTTGTTATATTGTGTCACCGCGGCCGAGAAGCGCGGTATTTACGCGGCAGAGCACAGCCCTTTTCTTGCCGCTGGTCTGGCAGAGTTTGCCATGCGGTTAACCGGCACTAAGGTGGTACAGTTCTGATGCAAGCGATTCTGTTAATTCAAACCGCCTCGCCTTTTAATCAGGCCAAAGCCCGGGAAGCGCTGGATCTGGCACTGGCGTTAGCCGCGGTGGAGCATCAGGTTAGTATGCTGTTTCAGGATGATGCAGTGTATCAGTTGCTGCCTCCTGCCGATAACCCCACTGATAAGCCGGCGCCGTTAAAAGCCTTTCAGAAAAGCTTTGGCTTATTTGCGCTGTACGGCATTGGCCCCTGCCTGGTGTGTCAGCAATCCCTGAACAGCCGTGGTCTGGCGGAGCTTGTGCTACCAGAGGGTTTTCAGCGGGCCGATAGTGCGCAGATCCGCACCGCGATGCAACAGGCCGATCAGCTGATCCGCTGCTAACAGCGGCTTAGCGCAGTAAAGCCTGTGATTGAAAAGGAGCTGTGATGAAACTGATTACCCTGACCCAACCCCGCTTCGAGTTGCAGACGCTTAGCGCCTGCTGTGCGCCGGAAGATCGGATCCTGTTACGCCAGGATGCGGTTTATCTGTGCTTGCAAGCCGATCTAACCCTCCCGGTGCCGGTATTGGCGCTGGCGTCAGATGTAAACTGGCGCCAAATCACCCCGCTGGCGCAGGTGGAACTGATTGATGATGCGCGCTGGGTCGCGCTTAGCGCCCAGGCCAAACAGAATTTATTATGGAATTAAGCCGATGACACAGGCCTTTATAACGGTTGGCGAGCAGTCGCTGCCACTGGATAAACATGGCTATCTGCAGCAGCTGTCGGACTGGACGCCAGAAGTGGCCTTAGCCTTTGCCAGGCTGGAACAGCTGAGCCTGACCGACGCGCACTGGGAAGTGATTTATTTTGTGCGGGAGTTTTATCAGCAGTTTAATACCTCACCGGCAATTCGGCTGCTGGTTAAAGCGATGGCAGAAAAACTGGGGCCAGATAAAGGCAATAGTAAGTATTTGTTTTTATTGTTTCCGGAAGGCCCGGCGAAACAGGCTACCCGGCTGGCGGGGTTGCCAAAGCCGGCGAAATGCCTTTGAGTTTTGAAAACTGAAACGCAATTAACAGCAAGATTCAGATAATAATTGCTCTTTGCGGAGTTAGCCGCAAAGAGCAAAGACATTGAGCTTATGCTAGCTTAGTTTGGCCGCCCATATAAGGCTGTAACACCTCGGGAATAGCCACTGAGCCATCGGCTTGCTGATAGTTCTCCAGGATCGCTACCAGGGTGCGGCCCACCGCCAGGCCAGAGCCATTTAGCGTATGCAGCAACTCTGGCTTTTTGCCCTCCTCCGGTCGGAACCGCGCCTGCATCCGCCGTGCCTGGAAATCGCCCATATTCGAGCAAGAAGAGATTTCACGGTAGGCATTTTGCCCCGGTAACCAAACTTCCAGATCGTACGTCTTGCATGAGCCAAAGCCCATATCTCCGGTACACAGCAGCATTACCCGGTATGGCAGGCCTAATAACTGCAGAATTTTCTCGGCATGGCCGGTCAGCTCTTCCAGTGCCTGCATTGACAGTGCCGGATTCACCAGCTGTACCAGTTCCACTTTATCAAACTGATGCTGGCGGATCAGACCACGGGTGTCGCGGCCATAAGAGCCGGCTTCACTGCGAAAACAAGGCGTATGCGCGGTATATTTAAACGGCAGTTCGCTGGCATCAAAGATGCTGTCGCGCGCCAGGTTAGTCACCGGCACTTCAGCGGTTGGGATCAGTGCCATGCCCTGACCTTCTTCGGTTGCGGGCTGGGTGTGAAACAAATCAGCACTGAATTTTGGCAGCTGGCCGGTGCCGTATAAGCTGGCATGGTTAACCAGATAAGGCACATAAACCTCAGTGTAACCATGCTGCTGGGTATGCACATCCAGCATAAACTGGGTTAACGCCCGGTGCAGCCGCGCCATCTGGCCCTTCATTACCACAAAACGTGAGCCGGATAACTTGACCGCACTTTCAAAATCCAGCCCTTCGGCATAGGCTTCACCAAGCGCAACATGATCTTGCACCGGGAAATCAAACTGGCGTGGCGCGCCAACGCGGCGTACTTCCAGATTTTCGGTTTCATCTTTACCGACCGGCACGGACAGATCCGGTAAGTTAGGAATGCTTAACGCAATTTTGTCCAGTTCGGCCAGTACCGCATCCAAGCGGATCTTTGCCGCATCCAGCTGGGCGCCTAAGCCATCCACTTCGGCCAGCAAGGGGGCAATATCTTCACCGCGGGCTTTGGCCTGACCAATGGCTTTTGATTTGGTATTACGCTGATTCTGCAGCTCCTGGGTTTCTACCTGCAGCACCCGGCGCTGCTCTTCCAGGGCACTGATGGCCGCAACATCCAGCGTCATACCACGGGTTGCCAGTCGCTCAGCGGTTTGCGCCAGTTCTGCGCGTAAAAATTTCGGATCTAACATAGAATTCGCTTCAGTTCGCTAAATTAGGCCAGCAGCTTGCCGGCGGGTGATCATAACAGGGCTGAATATTACTAAGCTGCCACTTAAATTGAAATGCCTAAGGCAGATTTTCTCTGTTCTGCCGGTGTTATACCCAGAGCCAAGCGCCAGATCAGCCGCAACAGCGCACTATAATGCCGGGAGTCAGTGCTAAAACACAGTACGGCTTTACTACAGCTATTCAGCTTTAAGATTTGGGTTCAGTGCTGCGCTGTTTCGGGCTTTGCGCATCCAGCGCGCGCAAATAGCGCAGTTTTTCCGCCAGTTGCTTTTCCATGCCGCGCTCACTGGGCTGATACAACTGCTGTTGCCATAGCTCAGGTGGTAAATACCGCTCGCCGGCGGCATAGGCACCGGGTTCATCATGGGCATAACGATAACCGGCACCATGCCCCAGTTGCTGCTGCAGTGCCGTTGGCGCATTGCGCAGATGCAGCGGCACCGGATAATCCGGACGCTCTGCCACCAGCGCCTTTGCCTGGTTAAACGCCAGATAGACGGCATTACTTTTTGGCGCCAGCGCCAGATACACCAGCGCCTGGGCAATAGCGCGCTCGCCTTCGGCCGGGCCGACCCGGCTAAAGGTATCCCAGGCATTAAGTGCCAGCGTCAGCGCCCGCGGATCGGCATTGCCAATATCTTCACTGGCAATGGCCAGTAAGCGCCGTGCCACATAAAGCGGATCGCCGCCCCCGGCCAGAATGCGGGCAAACCAGTACAAGGCGGCATCCGGATCCGAGCCGCGCACCGATTTATGTAACGCCGAAATCAGGTCGTAAAACAGATCGCCATCGCGGTCAAAGCCGGGTAGCTGTTGCGGCACAATTTGCTGTACCTGCGCTACCGTCAGTTCAGACTGCGGCGCAGCCAGCTCTGCCAGTTGTTCCAGTAAATTCAGTAAGCGCCGGGCATCGCCATTAGCCAAACGCAATAAAAGCTGCTCAGCCGCCGGCTCCAGCGTTAATTGCTGTGCGCCCAACCCCAGTTCCGCATCAGTCAGCGCACGCGCCAGCACCTGTTGTAAATCTGCTTCGGTCAGCGGCTTCAGCACACAAACGCGGGCACGGGATAAAATGGCGTTATTTAGCGCAAAGGCCGGGTTTTCGGTAGTGGCGCCAATAAAAATAATGGTGCCATCTTCAATATGCGGTAAAAAGGCATCCTGCTGCGCTTTATTAAAGCGGTGCACCTCATCGACAAACAGCAGTGTACGTTGCTGATATTGCTGCTGGTGTAATTTGGCCTGCTGAATGCTGTCGCGAATTTCTTTAATGCCGGCGGTGACCGCCGATAAGCGCTGCATTTGCGCCTGGGCATGGCTGGCAATCAGTTCTGCCAGCGTGGTTTTGCCGGTACCCGGCGGGCCCCACAAGATTAACGAATGGACACGGCCGGCAAGAATGGCTTGTTGCAACGGTGAGCCTGCGGCCAGCAGATGTTGCTGGCCGACATAATCAGCAAGTTGCCGCGGTCTTAACCGGGCGGCCAGTGGCCGGAAGTCGCTGCCAAACGCCAGCGGTAAGGTGACCATTAGCGTTGCCGCTGATCATCAACGTCCAGATTAGACGTGACCTTAAAGCTGAACTGCGCATTGGCGATCTTGTTGTTCAGCTTAATATCGCTAAACAGAAACACGCTTTGCTGCTGGTTAATATCAATCACCTGCATTTCAATCAGCTGATCTTCGCTAAAGGTAAGTAGCAGCTGCTGCACCGGATTATCGCTGCTTTGCGGGTGAATAAAGAAACTCTGCTGTTGTTTAGTCACGCGGTATTGCTGCCAGAGCGCCGGATCGGTCGAAGTCAGCAAGGCAAAGGGCGTTTGCCCCACTTCACTTTGCGCATCATAGATACTGACCTGCTCTAACGGCTCATTGTAGATCCACAGGGTTTTACCATCACTGACCAGTAACGATGGCTCCGGCTCAGTGCTTTCAAAGCGAAAACGCGCGCCCTGCTGCAGCGCCAGCTGGCCTTTACCTTCCTGCAGCAGTTGCTGCTGAATATCGTAAACCTTTTGCCGGTAACTGGCGGTGTAGCTTTTAATGCGCGCCAATTGCTGCATCAGTTCGGCACTGGCATCCTCAGCACTTAACCGCTGCTGCCGTGCCGCCTGCATATGGGGGGCAAAATCAGGTCTGGGTACTACTTCTACCGTTTGTGCCCATACCGGGCTGGCCACTGTGGCGGCTGCTCCTGCCGCGGCTACCAACATCATGAACGACAATTTACGCATTGACGCCAACTTACCCATTAACCACCTCTGTTCGGAACCAAGACTTCACGGTTACCATTGTGCCCCGGTGGGCTGACTAAACCGCTGTGCTCCATCTGTTCAACCAGACGGGCGGCGCGATTATAGCCGATCCGGAATTTACGTTGCACGCCTGACACTGAAGCGCGGCGTGATTCAATGACGAAGGCCACGGCCTGATCATACAGCGGATCAGCCTCACCCTCTTCCCCTTCGAGTACTTCGCCGGGTAACAAGTTCTCTTCCGTGGTTTCGCCACTTAAAATTTCTGGTAAGTACTGTGGTTTGCCACGCCGTTTCCAGTCGGCAACCACCGCATGCACTTCGTGGTCATCAACAAAGGCACCATGCACCCGGGTAGGCACCCCTGAACCAGGTGGTAAATACAGCATATCACCCTGCCCCAACAGGCTTTCTGCACCCTGCTGATCCAGGATGGTACGCGAGTCAATTTTCGACGATACCTGAAAGGCGATCCGGGTTGGGATATTGGCTTTAATTAAACCGGTGATCACATCAACCGATGGCCGCTGCGTCGCCAGTACCAGGTGAATACCGGCCGCCCGCGCTTTTTGCGCGATCCGGGCAATCAGCTCTTCAACTTTTTTACCAACGATCATCATCATGTCGGCAAATTCGTCGATCACCACGACGATCGCCGGTAGTTTTTCCAGATAAGGCGCGCTATCGCGCATATCATCCGATGGCTTCCACAGTGGATCTTTCAGTGGCTGACCGTCCGCGATGGCTTCTTTGATCTTGGCGTTGTAGCCCTTCAGGTTACGCACGCCCATCGCTGACATCAGCTTGTAACGGCGCTCCATTTCGCCGACACACCAGCGCAGCGCATTGGCCGCGTCTTTCATATCGGTAACCACTTCGGTTAACAGATGCGGAATGCCTTCGTAGATGGACAGCTCCAGCATCTTGGGGTCGATCATAATAAAGCGCACATCGTCTGGCGTAGATTTATAAAGCAGACTACAAATCATGACGTTAACGCCAACCGATTTACCTGAGCCCGTAGTACCGGCGACCAGTAAGTGCGGCATCTTGGCCAGATCGGCGACCACTGATTTGCCGGCAATATCTTTGCCCAGTACCATGGTCAATGCAGATTTAGACTCGTTAAACACCTCATCGCCAATGACTTCGGATAAACGCACGATTTCACGATGCTGATTTGGCAGCTCTAAACCGATAAAGCTCTTACCTGGGATCACTTCCACTACCCGTACGCTAATGGCCGATAACGAGCGGGCTAAATCTTTGGCCAGGCCGGTAATTTTGCTGACTTTGACGCCCGGCGCCAAATCCAGTTCAAAGCGGGTGACAACAGGCCCCGGATGGACGCCGACAACCTTGGCTTCGACATTAAAATCGAGCAGTTTGGCTTCAACCAGCCGCGATACCCGCTCTAAATCAGCCGGATCAATCGGGTTGGTGGCTTTATCCGGCCGATCTAACAGCGCCAGTGATGGCAGCTCTTCCAGCGAATGCGCGACCTCTTCGCTGTCGTCTTCTTCTACTACGACAGCGTCATCTTCCGGATAGCGCAACAGTGGGTGCAGCTCTTCCTGCTCTTCCAACTCGCGCAGGGTGCGGCCGATATGCACTGACTCGTTCGGATCGTCGACGGCACTAAACGACAGCTGATCATCGGCAAGACTATCCACACTGTAGAAAGCCCGGGCTTCGGTGCGCTCATCCAGCGGCCGGATCGGTAACGGCTCTTTGCGTTTTGGCTCCGGCTCTGCCGCCGGTGGCCAGCTAAATTGCGGCTCTAAATCATCCTCATCCGCAGCAGCAGACCAGGCCGGTTCAGTGGCATCGAGGTTGCTACGCTGGGCTTTTTTCGCTTTTGGCTGTGGCAGCTCTGCCGTTGCTGTTTCGTTAAATACCGGGTTGGCTGGCGCTTTGCCGCTAAAACGCTGCGGTAATTCCAGCAAACGGGTAAACAGATAAAAACAGCCGGCACCGAGGTAATCGGCGACGGTCAGCCAGGAGATACCGGTTAACAGCGTCAGACCGGTGGCAAAGGCACAGAGTAATAACAGACTGGTACCGATAAAATTAAAGTACGGCAGTAAGCTGCTGCTGATCATATCGCCCAGCACACCGCCGGACGAGAAATAATAGATATCGTTGAAATTCATACTGCTGATCGCGGTTGCCGCACACAGCGTCAGGATCAGGCCAAATACCCGAGAGCCTAAAATCAGGTAATCGAGGCTGAGTAAATCTTTAAAGCGTTTAAAGAGCAGATAGCCCATCAGGGCAACAAAAAACGGCAGTAAATAGGCAATCCAGCCGAAGCTGAATAGCAGCAGATCGGCAACAAAGGCACCGCCACGGCCGGCATAGTTATTGACCTGTTGTTGATAACCGGTTTGCGACCAGCTGGGATCGGCCGGGTCAAAGGAAATTAATGCTAACAGCATAAAGACGGCCAACGAGGAGAATAGGATCAGGCCGACTTCAAGCAGTCGTTGCACACCGTTTAATGAAAATAATACTTTGCTTTGCAAATGAAAGGCCTCTAATTTCATTTTTTGCTCCGCTCCTTAAAAAAACTGCGCGCAAGTCGCGCTAATAACCGCTGTGCGGAGTGCTGAGTCTGTCTTCACTGACCTGCTAAGGTTACCAGAGCAGCGCTAAAAGTGCATCTTTCTGGCATAGCAGCGGCGCAGTGGCCAGTTTAATCCGCCCAAGCTGAACGCGAGCTTATACCAAAGTGGCTGATACCAAACTACCTTATACTAAAATGACTTAAGGTATCGCCACAAAGCTACTTTGCTTTACTTCTTCCATCACCACATAGGTCCGGCTTTCCCGCACGCTCGGTAACCTGAGCAGGGTTTCCCCCAGCAGTTCGCGATAGGCGGCCATATTGGCTACCCGGGTTTTCAGTAAAAAGTCGAAGCTGCCGGATACCAGATGGCATTCCTGAATTTCCGACAGCTTCTGTACTGCCTTGCTAAATTCGTCAAAGTCTTCCGGTGAGGTTTTGCTTAGCGTAATTTCCACGAATACCAGCAACGCCGCACCGACTTTATGCGGATCGACCTGGGCGTTGTAGCCGAGGATAAAGCCTTCGGCTTCCAGCTTGCGCACCCGCTCAAGACAGGGTGTGGGGCTCAGCCCTACCCGCCTGGCCAATTCGACATTCGCCAGACGGCCATCCTTTTGTAATTCCACCAGAATTTTGCGGTCAATCCGATCTAACTTCTTGACACTCTTATTTAAAGAGTACATTTCAGCATAAAACTCCAAGCCAAATTCATAAACAGGATTTTCTGCTATTTCAGCGTTTAAAAACAAGCATTAATTCTGGTTTTTTATCGCTATACTGCGCAAAAATTTTACCCAACCCAACCAAGGTGAAACCTATGATCATCGGTGTACCAAAAGAAATAAAAAACCATGAATACCGTGTCGGCATGACACCTGCCAGCGTCCGTGAAGTGATTGGCCACGGTCACAGCGTCTTTGTTGAACACAATGCCGGTATTGGCATCGGTTTTACCGATGAAGATTATCAGGCTGCCGGTGCCACAGTACTGGGCACCGCCGCTGAAGTCTTCGCCAAAGCCGAGATGATTGTTAAGGTAAAAGAGCCACAAGCCGTTGAGCGCGCCATGCTGCGCGATGGCCAGATCCTGTTTACTTACCTGCACTTAGCGCCGGACCCGGAGCAAACTGCCGATCTGATTAAATCAGGCGCTGTCTGTATCGCCTATGAAACAGTTACCGACAGCAAAGGCGGTTTACCACTGTTAGCGCCAATGTCAGAAGTGGCGGGCCGGATGTCCATTCAGGCCGGTGCCCGGGCACTGGAAAAATCCTGTGGTGGTCGCGGTATGCTGTTAGGTGGTGTACCAGGCGTAGCGCCAGCCAAGGTCGTGGTGATCGGTGGTGGTATGGTCGGTACTAACGCCGCGCAAATGGCGGTAGGTTTAGGCGCTGATGTTACCGTACTGGATCGCAGTGTTGATGTACTGCGTCGTATCAATGCGCAGTTTAACGGTGCCGTTAAAGCGGTTTACTCTACTGCTGATGCGCTGGAGCAGGAAGTACTGGCGGCTGACTTAGTGATCGGTGGCGTGCTGGTACCGGGCGCTGCTGCACCTAAGCTGGTGACCAAAGAGCATATCAAGCGGATGAAGCCAGGTTCAGCTATTGTTGACGTGGCAATCGATCAGGGTGGCTGTGTTGAAACCTCTAAGCCAACCACGCACGCTGAACCCACCTATATCGTTGATGATGTGGTGCATTACTGCGTGGCAAACATGCCAGGTGCGGTACCACGCACTTCTACCTTCGCCCTGAATAACGCTACCCTGCCGTTTATTCTGCGCTTAGCCAACAAAGGCTATAAGCAAGCGCTGCGGGATGACCAGCATCTGCTGGCTGGCCTGAACGTCTACCGTGGCAAAGTGACCAACGAGGGCGTAGCCCAGGCACTGAACCTGCCATTCGTGGCACCGGCTGCTGCGATCGCCGGCTAAGTTCACCTTGCTTTAATTAAGGCCGGTTATCCGGCCTTTTTTTATGCCGACGCTGCGGCTTTTCGTGAAAAACCAGGCCGCCAACTGCGGTGAAAATAGCACCAGTTGCTGTAGTGTGTGATTTCGCTAAATTATTCACCGATAAAGCTATACATTCCTGCAATACCTGTTATAGTGGTGTCCGGCCTGTAGTACAGACCTATGTAACAACTTGTTTTTGAAAACTTCGCTACACAGCTTCGCTTGTAAGTCATGTCCTGAAGATTCACGCACGTTTGGCCACATAAGTAACAGTCAGGCTAACAGCGCATTTTGCGTTATTACATTTATCAAAATTTTTAGGAGTCTCTCATGGCTAAAGTAACTGGTGTAGTTAAGTGGTTCAACGCTGACAAAGGTTTCGGTTTCATCACTCAAGATAACGGCGGCGCTGACGCTTTCGTTCACTTCCGTGCAATCCAAACTGAAGGCTACAAAACTCTGAACGAAGGTCAGAAAGTTGCTTTCGAAATCGAACAAGGTCAAAAAGGCCCACAAGCTGCTAACGTAACTGTTATCGGCTAATTCGATACCGAATTCCAAGAAGCCAGCCTAGCGCTGGCTTTTTTTATTCCAAAACTTATCCACAGCACTCCGGTACCGGTCTGACCTCTGAGCTCCTACCGGTACCGGAGTGCTGTGGATAAAAAAACCCGCTGCGAGGCGGGTTTTTTAGTGGTGGGTTAAGCTTATTTGGCGACAGGCAGTGTCGGATAGGTAATGCCGGCCATTTCGTTCATCACCCGGGTAACCTGCACGCTGTAACCGAACTCGTTATCGTACCAAACGTATAACACGCAGCGGTCGCCATCAACGATGGTCGCCTGTGAGTCAACCACACCGGCGTAGCGCGAGCCAACCAGATCGGATGACACGATTTCGGTTGAGCTGGTAAAGTCGATCTGATCCTGCAGTTCAGAGAACAAAGAGGTGTTTTGCAGGAAGTTGTTCAGCTCGTCTTTGCTAGTTTCGCGATTCAGGTTCAGCGACAGAATCGCCATCGACACATTAGGAGTCGGTACCCGGATCGCATTACCGGTTAACTTGCCTTTCAGCTCCGGTAACGCTTTAGCAACGGCACTGGCAGCGCCCGTTGAGGTCAGTACCATATTTAATGGTGCCGCCCGGCCACGACGCTCGGCTTTGTGGAAGTTATCAATCAGGTTCTGATCGTTGGTATAAGAGTGTACCGTTTCCACATGACCATTACGGATACCGTACTCATCGTTCAGTGCTTTTAATACCGGTGTAATAGCATTGGTGGTGCAACTGGCTGCTGATACGATAGTGCGATCCGGGGTAATCATATGCTGGTTTACGCCATACACTATGTTTGGCACATCGCCTTTGGCCGGTGCCGTCAGCAGCACCTTGGCCGCACCCTTGCTCTTCAGATGTACCGACAAACCGACGTCATCTTTAAAGATACCGGTATTATCAACCACCAGCGCATTGTCGATACCATAGGCTGTGTAATCGACTTCTTCCGGCGAATTGGCATAGATCACTTTGATAAAGGTACCGTTGGCTTTAATGCCCTGGTTTTCTTCATCGACTGTAATGCTGCCGTTAAAAGGACCATGGATGGAATCGCGACGCAATAGGCTAGCACGTTTTTCCAGATCGCCCTGCTTACCGCCACGCACAACAATGGCTTTTAAGCGTAATTTAACGCTTGGACCAGAGCGCTCTAACATCAGACGGGCTAACAGCCGGCCGATCCGGCCAAAACCATACAGCACCACGTCAACCGGCTTCACTTTATCTTCATGATCCAGAATTTGTGACAACTCACGGGCCAGATACTGCTCCAGCGTTAAACCTTCCGCGACGTTTTTGTACAGGAAAGCATAAGCCAGCTTACCGATATCAACGCGGCCCGGGGCCAGATTCATCTTGCTGATTGCTTCCAGTACCGGGAAGCTTTCACGTAACCGCAGTTTTTGCCCCTCGAAACGCTGCACAGTTTTGTGCGCTTTGATGATATCGATGATGGTAGCATTGACCAGCGGACGGCCGTAAATCACGACTTCGATGCCTTTGTTACGGTACAGACGGCCAATAATTGGCAACATGTTTTCGGCGTATTCCTGGCGCTCCTGCCAGCTCTTCTGGTACTGCTCTGCGTGTGATAGGGTCATGTTCAGGCCTTTTACTTCAATAAGATGAATTAATCGGAGTTGCCTTGGCCGCTTTTATGTAGGGTACAGCGGTTTTGAAAGGCGGCCTATTGTAATGGATTATGAAAGCCTACCACAACAATTACAGAATTTTTTAGACCTTGGTAGTATGTTGAAAGCGCAGCGACACCGAGTTGACACAGTAGCGCTGCCCGGTTGGCAAGGGCCCATCGTCAAACACATGCCCCAAATGGGCATCGCAGGCGGCACAGAGAATTTCAATCCGGTGCATGCCATGGCTGTGATCCGGTTTATAGCTGACCTTACCCTCTATCGCCTGATAGAAACTCGGCCAGCCGCAGCCGGCATCAAACTTAGTCGCCGAATCAAACAACACGGTACCACAGCAGATGCAGTGGTAGGTGCCATCAGCCGTATGGTGCAACAATTCTCCACTGAACGGATACTCGGTGCCCTTTAAACGGGTGATCCGATACTGTTCGTCAGTCAGGCGTTCCCGCCATTGCTGTTCTGTTAGTTTCATCTGTACCTCAGCACATCACAGAAATTCTCACTTAAACTATTATACGCGGAAGCCGGCTAACAGATTATTTAATTCCCGTGCCATTTGCCGTAACTGGCTACTGGCGCCCGCCAACTGTGCTGCCTGTTCATGGGTTTGCTGCACTGCCTGGGCAATTTGCTCCATATTCTGGTTAATACCACCGGCAACCATCGCCAGCTCTTCGGTAGCACTGGCCAGTTGGTCATTGACGTCGGTGATCTGAGCAACAGCGCCATTGATACGCTGCAAGGCGCTACTGGCTTCAGAAGAACGGGCGATGGTCAGGCTGGTTTCCTGCTGGCTTTGTTGCATTGAACTGACGGCGCGGGCGGCATCCTGCTGAATTTCCTGCACCTTGCTGTTGATATCCTGAGTAGAGCTGGCCGAACGGCTGGCCAGGGTGCGGACTTCGTCGGCAACCACCGCAAAGCCCCGTCCCTGTTCACCGGCACGGGCGGCCTCGATGGCGGCATTTAGTGCCAACAAGTTGGTTTGCTCTGCAATGCTGCCAATCACCTCCGTCACGGCACCGATTTGCTGACTGCTGTCGGAGAGCTCCGATAACACCGCTGCCACCTGCTCCACTTTGCTTTGTAACTGATTAATAGCCTGTAAGGTTTGACCAACAGCCGCAGTACCGGCAGCCGCCTCACGATCGGCATCCCGTGCCGAATGTGCCGCCGTAGTCGCATTACGCGCCATATCATCACAGGTGGTGCTCATTTCGTGCACTGCAGTCGCAACCTGGGTGGTTTGCTCCATAACCTGTTGCAGTAAGGTCTGACTTTGCTGGCTGGAACTATCCAGCGCCTCAGATTGCTGATTCAGCCCGCTCACCAGAGCCCGCTGCTGACCGATGAGTTCACGCAAGCGGCCAACCAGGGCAGCAACGGCGGCTAGCAAACTATCCTGATCACCTGCTTTCAGGCTAATGCTGGCACTAAAATCACCGGCCGCTACCTGTTGCACCAATTGCCGGGTATAGGCAACCTCACCACCCAGCTGGCGCAACAACCAACGGCGGATATACAGCGAAACGGCAACGGTCAGTAACATCACCAGCACTATTACCAATGCCAGCCGTAACCCGGTTTGCCAGAACATCTTTTGCACATCATCAATATAGATGCCGGAGCCCAATACCCAGCCCCACTCCTGATCCGCAATCACATAGGACAGCTTGGTATAACGCTCCTCGGTAACACCACCACCGGGTAGCGGCTTGGTCCATTGATATTCAACAAAACCACTGCCATAACGGCCAATGGTATCAACAAAGGTCACAAAGAGGTTTTGGTTATTCAGTTTTTGCTGCTGACGACCGTCGGGGCTACGCATTAACGTCGCGTAATTAAAACTTGCCCGGTCCAGTACTGTGCCTTCCAAAGCAGGCACGGTAGGATGCATCACCATTTTCGGAAAGGGCCGCCCCAGATCATTGATCCAGATATACTCGACCTTGTCATAACGAATGGCACGGATCGCCGATAATGCGGCCTGTTGTGCCTGCTCACGGCTCAGGGCGCCGCTTTTTTCCAATTGCTGGTAGTGCTTAACCAGGGTCATCCCCACATCAATCACCGCCACCACCCGTTGTTCGCGTCCTTCCGTCAGCCGTTGCTGCAGCGCATCCAGCGCCACGGCAGCAATCACCAGAAAACCGGCTAACGCCAGTAATGGAAGAATCAGTAAGCGGCCTGCCGCTGTTGACCAGAATCCCATAGCCCTGCTCCTGTCGTATTTTTTGTATTTTTGTTAAGCATAGCTGCATCTGGCAAAAGCGCGTATAAGTTTTGCTATTACAGTAAGTTGTTGCATAAATACCGACAATAAACTGTAGCGCATAGAGCCGTCAGCGCATTTCAGGTATAGTACGGCGGCAGATACCTTGTGCGGACAGCCGGCTGGCTCTCCCCCTGATTGAGTGTGTTATGCCAAGTCGATTAAAAACCCCGCTTAGCCTCCTGCTGGTACTGCTGCTATTTACCTTGCTAAGCTACCAACTGCTGTTTAACCGCTTGCTGAGTCAGGCCCAGCAAACTGCGCTTCGGCATGGTGCTGAATTCAATCTCTACATCGAGCAGCAACTGGCTCGCTTTTCGCTGCTTAATCAGAGTCTGGCCGCCCGCCCTGAGCTTAAACAGGCGCTCTCAGCCGCGGTGGATTCCGATAAAAGTGCCTTAAGTCAATTACTGGCCGATTTTAATCTGGCCAGTGGCAGCGCTTCTATCTATCTGATGGACCATAGCGGTCTGGTGCTGGCAAGCAGTAACTTTGCACAGGAAGTCAGTTTTCTCGATTACAACTTTGGCTTTCGGCCGTACTTCACTGAAACCATCCGCACCGGGCAAAGTTACATAGACTATGGTCTGGGTTGGATCTCAAAAGAGCGTGGCATCTATTTCTCTAATCTGGTGCAACAACAGCCCAGCGAGCGTTATGGTGTGCTGACCAGCAAACTGAATATTGATCAGTTAGAGTTGGCGTATCAGAGTATCGCCGGTCAGAGTCCCTGGTTGTTTATGCTGGTCGATGAAGAAAATACCGTGCTTGCCAGCAATAATCCGGCCTGGCGTTTAACGCAGCTGGGTGAACAAAGCCTGACCCTGCCCCGTCATCCGGGGGTGTTACTGCCGGCCCTGGCGGTAAAACAGCAAGGCAGCTTATGGCAGCTGCTGCAGCAGCCTGGTCAGAGTCAGTTGCCGCGTACCGAGTACACGGTAGCCCAGAAAGCCCATCAAGCCCTACCCTGGCAACTGGTGATGCTGCATCCAACCCGGCCGTTAAAGATTCAGGCGTTGCAATACAGTATCAGCCTGGCGCTGCTGTTAACACTGCTGCTGTTAACGGCACAATACTGGCGAAACCGCCGCCAGCAACAATTACAGCGCACCCAGCTCTACCAAAAGCTGGAACAGGCTGTGGCCGAGCGCACCGCTTCGCTGCAACAGAGCAACCAGCAACTGCAACTGGAGATCCGCCAGCGCAGTGAGGCAGAACAAGAGCTCAGACAAACTCAGGAACAACTGCTGCAAGCCGCCAAGCTGGCAACCATTGGCCAGTTAAGTGCGTCCATTAACCATGAGTTAAACCAACCGCTGACCGCCATGCACAGTTATTTACAGAACAGTCAGCTGCTATTAGCCCGCGGCCAGCATACCGAACTGGCGGGCAATCTGGATAAACTTAGTCAGCTGTTACTACGCTTAAATCATATCGTGCAGCAGTTTAAAGGCTTTAGCCGCAAGGCCGCCAATACCCCCCGGGTAGTGACACTGCAGAGCCTGGTGCATAATGCGCTGGATCTGCTGCAGCCGCTACTGCGCCAGCAAGCGGTCAGCATTAGCTTTGAGGAACAGGCCGCACCACACGTTAAGGTGGATCCGCTTCAGCTGGAGCAGGTGCTGGTGAATTTGCTTGGTAACGCCGTTCAGGCCTGCGAAGGTTTACCCCAGTGCCAGCTCAGTATTCGCCTGAGCGTACAAGAGCAGCAGGCTTGCCTGCAGATCCATGACAATGGCCCCGGTATCCAACCGCATGTGATGGTACATTTGTTTGAGCCCTTTTTTACCACTAAACAAGGCTCGGGACTCGGCCTTGGCCTGTCTATCTCACGGCAAATCGTACAGAGCTATCATGGCAGTTTACAGATAGCGAATCATCCAGATGGCGGCGCCGTGGTGACCTTATTTTTACCGCTTTACCGCACGGAGTAACGCATGAAAAACCCGCAGCAAGTCTGGCTTTTGGATGATGACAGCAGCATTCTGGATGCTTTAGCACAGGGCCTGAGTCTGGAAGGTTGGCAATGCCGGACTTTTACCGATCCAGCCAGCCTGCTAAGCCAACTGACGCCCGATTTCGCCGGCGTTATTGTCACCGATCTGAATATGCCGCAGCAGGACGGTTTAAGTGTGCTGGCCGCGATTTTAAAGCGCGACGCCGAACTGCCGGTTATTTTGCTAACCGGCTATGGCGATGTCAGTATTGCGGTTACGGCGATGCAGGCTGGTGCCTGTAGTTTTATTGAGAAGCCGGTCAATCACAGCCTGTTGCTAAAAACCCTGCAACAAGCTGTCGCCAGCCGCCAGCTGACACTGCAAAACCGGCGCTTGCAAGCCCAGCTCCAGCAAAGCCGGCGTGGCCGGGTGCAATTAATTGGCGATAGCCCGGGTATGGATCAGATGCGCCAGTTACTGGACCTGATCCTGGATACGCCAGCCGATGTGCTGATTGAAGGTGAGACCGGCAGCGGCAAAGAACTGGTCGCCCGCTATTTGCACGATAATTCAGCGCGCAGTGAGCAACAGTTTGTGGCGCTGAATTGTGGCGCTATTCCGGAACAGCTGATTGAAAGTGAACTCTTCGGCTGTGAAGCCGGCGCTTTTACCGGCGCCGATAAAAAGCGCATTGGCAAATTTGAATTTGCCAATGGCGGCACCCTGTTTCTGGATGAAATTGAAAGCACACCGCTCAGTGTTCAGGTACGCCTACTGCGAGTTTTAGAAGAGCGCAAGGTGACACCGCTGGGTAGCAATCAGGCAAAAAGTCTGGATCTGCGGGTTATCGCCGCCACCAAGACCAATCTGGCCGAGTTAAGTGCCACCGGCGATTTCAGACTGGATTTGTATTACCGCCTTAATCTGGTGCATGTCACTATTCCACCGCTGCGGCAAAGACGGCAGGATATTCCGCTGCTGTTTAAACACTTCGCCATGTTGGCCAGCGCCCGTTATCACAAGCCGGTACTGGCGCTGACGCAAGCCCAGCTCGACCGGCTACTGGCCCATCCGTGGCCGGGTAATGTACGCGAGCTACGCAATCTGGCAGAGCGCTTTGTGTTACTGGGACCTGAGGCAGCATTCGCGCAGCAAGGCCTGACCTTACCCGATACCTTTGGCAGCGCCATGGGACTGAGCGAGCGGGTCGCGTTTTTCGAACAAATGCTAATCGAAGAAGCACTGAATGCCACCAAGGGCAGCATTAAAGACACTATGCAGGCGCTGAATTTGCCTCGTAAAACCTTGTACGACAAGATGCGCAAGTATGGTCTGCTGCGTAGTCAGCTGCCTGACGAGGATAGCGAAAGCTAAGCTGGGTGGTTTTCCACCCAAGGCCGCAGATTACAGGGTCAAATTTGACCCCAAAACTGACCTCTACAATCCCAAGGCACTGTATTTATTGGCTTTTAATCTTGGCAGCATAGTTGCTAAAGCCCTGTTGCAATTAATTATAACGACAGAGCAAGAGGTAGCTATGCAACAGGACAACATCTTTCAATTAATCCGCCCCCGTACCCTGGCCGCACTGGCCGCCTGTACCCTGCCAATCAGCATGGTTCAGGCCAGTAACCTGCCCGCCCCTGCGATCCAGTTTTATGGTAAGGCTGAAGTGCAGCTGGCGCATACCGATAAGGGCTTTATGCGCTATGCCGAGCAAGGTACCCAACTGGATATGCCTTTTAGCCGCTTTGGTTTACGCGGCGAGCAGCAACTGAACGACTATCTGACCGCTTTTTTTACCTATGAAGTCGATGTGCGAGGCTTTGATGAGGCCAATACCCAAACGCCATTTTCTGCCCGTAATACTTTTGTTGGCATCAAAGGTAGCTTTGGCCAGTTGATCGCCGGGCGTAATGACACCCGGCTGAAAACCAGTGAGGGCTTAGTTGATTTATACAACGAGACCAGCGGTGACATCGCCCAAATCCTGCCCGGCCAGGATCGGCTCGGTGATAGTCTGACCTATATCTCACCTAAACTGGCGGGCTTTGAACTTTCTGTTACCTATGTGCTGGGACAGGACAATGAACTGCAGCAAGGTAAAGACGGTGTAGCCGTCAGTCTGGCCTATGGCGATCGTAACCTGAACAGCCAGCCTTACTACATCACCCTGACCCGGGCACAGAGTTTAAACGGCCTGGATGCCAGCCGTTTGGTCTGGCAACAAAAGTTGTCCGACTTTACGCTGGGGGTGTTACTGCAATATAGTGAAGAAGCAGAAGGCGAACGCAGTGGCAGCGGTGGTTATATCAGTGTGCAGTATCCGTTTGGTAACTGGGTACCTAAACTGCAGCTGGGGCGGGATACATCCAGCCTGCGGCAACGCAGCGCCGCAAATCACTACACCACGGGCGTCGACTATCTGTTTAACAGCCAGAGCAAAGCCTATGTTTATCTGACACAGCTGGTGTTAACCGACGCGACGGACACCTCAGTCGTGGCTGGCTTACAGTATCGCTTCTAGGAAGGTTACCATGACAACGATTACCAAAACTCCGTGGTTTGCGCTACTGCTTGGCCCGGCTTTTATGCTGCTCACGCTGCTCAGCACAGCACCCTTTGGCATGAATCAGGAAAGCTGGCTGGTACTGGGCCTGACATTCTGGATGGCCAGCTGGTGGATCAGTGAGGCGGTGC
This sequence comes from Alishewanella sp. BS5-314, assembly GCF_025377695.1. NCBI lineage: Bacteria > Pseudomonadati > Pseudomonadota > Gammaproteobacteria > Alteromonadales > Alteromonadaceae > Alishewanella > Alishewanella sp. BS5-314. The sequence goes on along the minus strand of NZ_JACEHJ010000002.1, from coordinate 585,640 downwards.
CAATCCCGGTAACCTCTTTTTTACCCTTGGTTATTGCACCATTACTTAATCTGAATAGCCTGGCGGCAACGGCGCAGCCTTACGCTCATCCGCTGATTTTCCTGTTTCTCGGTGGCTTTATTATTTCCATTGCGATGGAGCGCTGGTCACTGCATAAACGCATTGCGCTGCATACCATGTTGCTGGTGGGCAGCAAGCCCAGCCAGCAGATCGGCGGCATTATGATGGTCACCGCCTTTTTGTCGATGTGGATGTCAAATACCGCGACGGCGGTGATGATGCTGCCAATTGCGCTGTCGATTATGCAGCTGTTACATCAGGATCAGGAAGACAGCGCCTTTGGCAAAGCTATGCTACTTGCCATTGCTTACGCCGCCTCTATCGGTGGTTTGGCAACCTTAATTGGTACGCCACCCAATGCACTGATGGCGGCCTTTCTTGCCGATAACTACCAGATCCAGATTGGTTTTGCCGAGTGGATGCTGGTAGGTTTGCCGCTAAGTATTATTTTACTGGCGATCAGCTGGCTCTGGCTGACGCGGGCCGCTTATCAGGTTGATAAGGTAGCTGCAGTTGAAACTAAGGGCTTATTCCGGCAACAACTGGCAACGCTGGGCCGGATGCAACGTGGTGAAAAAGCGGTGCTGACCATCTTTGTGCTGACCGCGCTGTGTTGGACCTTCCGGCCGTTACTGGCCAGCTGGAGTGGCTTACCACTGGATGATACTACTATCGCCATGACTGCCGCCCTGTTGCTGCTGGTATTGCCACTGGATCGCAAGAATACTCGCATCCTGACCTGGGATGAAACCAAAAAACTGCCCTGGGGGATTCTGATGTTGTTTGGTGGTGGTCTGAGTTTAGCCGCCTTGATCACCAAAAGCGGGCTGGCGGCCTTTATTGCCGATCAGGTGATCCTGCTGGGTGATGTGCCATTCTGGGTGATGATCGTGGTGGTCACTGCAGTGATCGTATTCCTGACCGAAATCACCAGCAATACCGCTACCGCAGCCGGCTTTTTACCGCTGCTGGCACCGGTGGCGCTGGCAATGTCTGGTACCCCGTTAACGCTGGTGATCCCGGCGGCCATTGCGGCCAGTTGTGCCTTTATGATGCCGGTGGCAACTCCACCTAATGCTATCGTTTTCTCGTCCGGTCAGCTTAGAATTGCCGATATGGTTAAAGCCGGCTTTGCGCTGAATATCTTCTCGGTAGTGGTGGTCAGCGTCCTGACGTTAACCCTGGCGCGCTGGGTGTTTGGCTTTTAATCCAGCCTAAGCTTCCAATACAACCTAATATGCAAAAGCCCCGAGATTCGGGGCTTTTTTATGTGGTCAACTAAGCCGTGGTAAACTAAGCTATGGCGCTTTACAGCAAGCTTACCTTTAGCTGCTTTACTACCGCCAACGCTTTCGCCGTTGCCGCTTCAGTGCTTTCTGCCAGCGCCAGCGCCACGCCCATTCGCCGCTCGCCCTGCACTTCCGGCTTACCAAAGAGCCGCAACTCCGTATCAGGTTCACGCAGCGCATCGGCTAAGCCGGCATACTGAATATTCTGGCTTTGCCCCGGCACCAGCAATACGGCTGATGCGGCCGGGCCGTACTGCTTGATCTGTGGAATAGGTAAACCCAGAATGGCGCGCGCATGCAGTGCAAACTCGCTCAGTTGCTGCGAGATCAGCGTCACCATACCGGTATCATGTGGCCGGGGTGAGACTTCGCTAAACCAAACCTCGTCGCCTTTGATAAAGAGCTCAACACCGAATAAGCCTTTACCGCCCAGCGCCTGTACTACGGCAGTCGCGTAAGCTTCCGCTTTTTGCCGTGCCACAGCTGACATCTGCTGTGGCTGCCAGCTTTCGCGGTAATCGCCTTTTTCCTGGCGATGCCCAATAGGCGCACAAAATTGGATCCCGGACACCGAATTCACCGTTAACAGGGTAATTTCATAGTCAAAATCGATAAAGCCTTCCACGATGATCCGGCCCTTACCGGCACGGCCACCCTCCTGCGCATAGGCCCAGGCCTGCTCCAGATCGGCATCCGAGCGCAGCACGCTCTGGCCTTTGCCTGAGGAAGACATAATAGGTTTAACCACACAGGGATAACCAATAGCCGCGACTGCGGCCAGAAAGCCGGCTTTATCTTCCGCAAACTGATAGGGTGAAGTCGGTAATTGCAGCTGCTCGGCGGCTAAACGGCGGATCCCCTCGCGGTTCATCGTCAGATTAACGGCTTTGGCACTGGGCACCACGTTAAATCCGGCCTGCTCCAGCTCGAGCAGTACCGAGGTGGCGATGGCTTCCAGCTCCGGCACAATCAGGCTTGGCTTTTCGCTGATCACCAGCTGGCGCAGTGCGGCGTTATCCAGCATCGAGATCACCACGGCTTTATCAGCCACCTGCATCGCCGGCGCATTCGGATAGCGGTCAACCGCAATCACTTCACAACCGTAGCGCTTTAATTCAATACACAGCTCTTTTCCAAGCTCACCGGCACCTAATAACAGCACCTTGGTGCTACTGCTGGTACCCGGGGTTCCGATTATCGTCGTCATTTAATTTTCACCATTGGCCGCTCTGGGTGGCTCCAATCTACGTGATAAGTCTTACCTTTAGCCTTGTCGGTACGTTCAAAGGTATGGGCACCAAAATAATCGCGCTGCCCTTGCAGCAGGTTGGCTGGCAATACTGCAGTACGATACGCATCGTAGTAACTCAGTGCTGAGCTCAGCGCCGCTACCGGAATACCGGCCAGCGAGGCATTAGCAACCGCTTTACGCCAGTTTTGCTGATAGACCGAAATTTGCTTGGAGAAAAACGGATCCAGCAGCAGGTTCTCCAGCTCGTCGTTGCGCTCATAGGCTTCACTGATCGACTGCAGGAATACCGCGCGGATAATACAGCCGGCACGCCAGATTTTCGCAATTTCGGCGAAATTCAGCTGCCAGCCCTGCTCTTCCGCCGCCGTTTTCATTAAATGGAAGCCCTGGGCATAAACGCAAATCTTGGCGCAGTACAGGGCATCGTGCAGCATCTGAATCAGCTCCGCCTGCTGCGCTTCGCTATACAGGTTTTGCGCCGGACCCGCCAGCACTGTCGCAGCCTTGACCCGCTCGGTTTTAAGGGCCGAGATAGAACGGGCGTACACCGCTTCGGCAATGGTCGGCGCCGGGCTACCCAGCTGCAGGCTACTGACCGCAGTCCACAGGCCGGTGCCCTTTTGGCCGGCTTTATCGACAATCACATCGACCAGCGGCAAGCCGGTTTCACTGTCTTTGGTGGCCAGCACCTCGGCACTGATGCCAATTAAATAGCTATGCAGCGGGCCTTCATTCCAGCGCCGGAAAATGTCGGCAATCGCCAGCGCCGACATGCCCAGCACATCGCGCATCACCTGATACACTTCACAAATCAACTGCATATCGGCATATTCAATGCCGTTATGCACCATCTTCACATAGTGGCCTGAGCCGCTGGGGCCAATATAGCTGGCGCATGGCTCACCTTCGGTAACCGGATTACCCGGCTCAAAGCGTTCGATAGCTTTGCCGGTGGCCGGATCAACCTTGGCCGCAATGGCCTGCCATAAGGGTTTAATCCGGGTCCAGGCATAGGGATCGCCACTTGGCATCAAGGAAGGGCCAAAACGGGCACCGACTTCACCGCCGGAAACGGCGGTTGAGAAAAAGATAAACTTGCCTTCAAAGCTCTTTTCCCGCGCGACAGTATCGGTCCACAGGCTGTTACCGGTATCGACCACGATATCATCGGCCTGAATGCCGGCATCAATCAACTTGTGGCAGACATCGTCTACGGCTTTACCGGCGGGAACAGAGAGAACAATCAGATGGGGGGCAGAAAGGCGGGATAATAATTCGGTGTAGGAGCTACAGCCAATTACCCGCGGCGGCTGGTCACCGCGCTCTGCGGTATCCTGCGCCAGCACGGCTTCGAGCTTTTGCAGATCGAGGTCAAAGGCCGCCACCCGGTAACCATGGTCTGCCAGGTTTAAGATCAGGTTTTTGCCCATTACGCCGGCTCCAACGAAGCCGATATCACACAGTGGTGTGTTGTCTGTCATTTGACGATCCTTTAAACAGCAGAGAAATGCGCCTTGGCGCGGCTCGAAAAATGGCCGGCATTATAGCCGAATAACCGGCATAAGCCTACTGCCAGACTGACAGGCTGTGCGCCGTTTGTAGCCATTGGCTGGCTTGCAGTGGTTTAACCGGTTGTAAGCCATCATCCAGCGCGGTATCAAACACCAGTTGCCGGCTGTTGCCCGGAAATAACACGGCTTCATTGCGGGCTGAACCATTAATCAGCACCAGCAGGCTTTGCCGGCTGTTGGTATTGATAATCTCCAGCATACAGCAGTTAAGTTCGGCCTGATGCCAGTGTTGTTCCTGCATCGGCGTGGCATCGAGTAAATACCAGTGCACCTGATGCTTGTCACCATGCAGCTGATACTGATCGTCCAGTAAACTCAGCTGCTGCAGGCAGCTAAACTGGCTACGCAGTGCCATCATCTGGCGCACAAACTGCAAAAACTTCGTACTATGGCCATCCAATTGCCAGTTAAGCCAGGAAATCGGATTATCCTGGCAGTAGGCGTTATTGTTGCCATGTTGGCTATGGCTCAGCTCATCACCGCCCAGCCAGTGGATAATGCCCTGACTGAGCAGCAAGGTCGCTACCAGATTACGCTTATGTTGATACCGGGCGGCGACGATTGCCGGATCTGAGCTTGGGCCTTCTACGCCATGATTGCTACTCAGGTTATGACTATGGCCGTCCCGGTTTTCTTCACCGTTCAGCCAGTTATGTTTGTGCTGGTAACTGACCAGATCCTGCAGCGTAAAGCCATCGTGATAACACAGATAATTGACGCTGCAACTGGCTGGTTTATGGTGCTTTTGGAAAATATCGCGCGAGCCCAGTAAGCGGGTGGCAAATTCCGGTAAGGTGCCGCTGTCGCCGCGCCAGAACGCACGGCAGGTATCGCGGAACTTGTCGTTAAGCTCAGACCAATGCGCCGGAAACTGCCCCAGATGGTAGCCAAAGGGCCCGACATCCCAGGGCTCGGCAATCAGCTTGGCCTGCGACAGCACCGGATCCTGGGCAATAATTTGAAAAAAGGCCGCATAGGGATTAAAGCGTTTATGCTCACGGCCCAGCGTTACCGCCAAATCAAAGCGGAAGCCATCGACCTGCATCTCGGTCAGCCAGTACCGCAGCGCATCCAGCACCATTTTTTGCAGCGCCGGATGTGACAGGTTTAACGTATTACCACAGCCGGTAAAGTTGCAGTAATTCTGATAATCAATCATTTCACCATGGCTGTGAAACAGATAATACTGGCGGTTGGCCAGACCGCGGAAACTGAGCACCGGGCCATCTTCGCCGGCTTCAGCGGTGTGGTTAAAGACGACATCCAGAATCACTTCCAGCCCATGCTGATGCAGGGTGCGCACCAGGGTTTTAAACTCCTGTACCGCATCTTCTACCTGATAGCGTGGCTCGGGTGCAAAAAATGCCAGCGGGTTGTAACCCCAGTAGTTGGTAAGCTTCAGACTGCTTAAGCGTGGCTCTGCCATAAAGGCCGCCACCGGCAGTAACTGCACCGTAGTAATACCCAGTGCCTTTAAATGGGCGATCACCTCTGGCTGACACAGACCAAGATAGGTACCGCGCAGCGCTTCCGGTACCGCCGGATGCTGCATGGTCAGGCCCTTGATATGCGCCTCATACAGCACGGTTTTTTCGCGTGGGATCTGTGGTTTAGTGGTGCCCTGCCAATCAAACTCAGTGCTGCTGAGTACGCCTTTGGCCAATGAATAGTGACTACGGCTTAAATATTGCTGTTCATGCCAGTACTGTGGCCGGTTTAACTGCCGGCAATAGGGGTCCAGTAACAACCTGTTACTGTCAAACAATAAGCCGCGATCCGGCTGGTTCGGGCCTGCGGCTTTTAGCGCATAGAGGGTGCCCTCAGCGACGCCCTGCACTTGCAAATGCCAGATCTCACCGGTGCGGCCACTAAAAGGAATTTCTGCCAGCAGCTCTTCCGTATCCGGGCGGAATAAACACAGTTGCAGCCCGGTTGCATCCGGGGCATAGACGGCGAAGTTCCAGCTGTCGGCACTCAGTTGTGTTGGCCCGAGTGGCGCCGGCTTGCCAGGACTCATTTTTAACAGTGCAATCTGATCGGCCATCGCGCGGATCCTAAGGTTTAACTCTTAAATAGAGGGTTGCCAGCGGCGGTAAATTTAAGCTCAGCCGCCGTGGTTGGCCCTGCCAGGCTTCAGCAATACTGACCAGTGCCTGCTGCTGCACCGGATAATTACTGCCCCAGAAATGCTCACTATCGGTATTGAGGATCACTTCAAACTCGCCCTCTTCCGCCACGCCGAGCGCAAAATGCTGGCGCGGCACCGGCGTAAAATTACTGACCACGTAAATACGCTGGCCGGCCGCATCCTGGCGGAAAAAGCTCACCGTACTGTGGCTTGCATCCTGATGCTCCAGCCAGCCAAAGCCCGCTGGCTCATAGTCTAGCTGATACAGCGGCGCACAGCGCCGATAAGTCAGGTTCAGATCGCGGAACAGCTGCTGTACCCCACGGTGCTTATCATAGCTTAGCAGCTGCCAGTCCAGACTCTGGGTATGATTCCATTCGCGGCTTTGCGCCAGCTCATTCCCCATAAAATTCATTTTCTTACCCGGGTGCGCGTACATAAAGGCAATATAGGCACGTAAGTTCGCCGCCTGCTGCCACTCATCGCCCGGCATTTTTTGCAGTAAGCTGCCTTTACCATGCACCACTTCGTCGTGCGATAACGGCAGAATAAAATTCTCGTTATAGGCATACACCATCGAAAAGGTCAGATCATTATGATGGTACTGCCGGTAAGCCGGATCCTTACTGATATAGCGCAGACTATCGTTCATCCAGCCCATATTCCATTTAAAGCCAAAACCGAGGCCACCACCGTCGGTCGGCCGTGACACCATCGGGAAAGACGTCGATTCTTCGGCAATGGTCATGGCATTAGGGAACTTGCTATACACTTCGCGGTTAAGCCAGCGAAACAGACTAATGGCTTCATAGTTATGATTGCCGCCGTCGATATTGGGGATCCATTCCCCGGCCTGACGTGAGTAATCCCAATACAGCATCGAGGCCACCGCATCAACGCGGATACCATCGATATGAAAGTGCTCCAGCCAATACAGCGCACTGGCCACCAGGAACTGGCGCACATAATCCTTACCAAAATCATAGATGCAGGAATTCCAGTCCGGGTGCCAGCCTCGGCGCGGATCGGCGTATTCATAAAGATGCGAGCCGTCAAAACGGGCTAAACCATGGCCATCTTCCGGAAAATGCGCCGGTACCCAGTCCAGAATAACGCCGATACCGGCCTGATGGCAGGCATCGACAAAGGCTTTAAAATCATCCGGATGACCAAAACGCGAGGTGGGGGCAAATAGCCCCAGTGGCTGATAGCCCCAGGAACCATCAAACGGATGCTCCATCACTGGTAACAGTTCGATATGGGTATAGCCCAGATCCAATACATAAGGGATCAGCTGCGCTGCCAGCTCACGATAACTCAATGGTTGATTGTCCGGCCCGCGGCGCCAGGAGCCCAGATGCACTTCATAAATACTCATCGGGCTCTGATACGGATTGGGCGCAGTGCGGTTTTGCCAGGCCTGATCCTGCCACTGATACTGCTGATGATCGTAAACCAGCGAGGCATGCGACGGATATTGCTCAGCATAAAAGGCCAGTGGATCGGCTTTGTGTGGCAACAGATGACCATGCTGATCTTTAATTTCAAACTTATAGCGCACGCCGGCGGCAATTTCCGGCAGCACCAGCACGAAATGGCCACAGTCGGTGCGTTGCATTGGATGGCAACGGCCATCCCACTGGTTAAAGTCTCCGACCAGACTGACGCTGCTGGCATGAGGGGCATAGACGGCAAAACGGGTTGCCGGCAGCCGTTTGCCGGCAAGATCCAATTCAATCAGCTGGGCACCAAGTTGCCGGTACAGATTTTCCGGCTGATGCTGTACAAAGTGCACCGCATAATAGGCTTGCTCAGTAAACTGATAAGGGTCAAACAACTGGTGCTGATAGCGCCCCTGGGTAACCTGTAACCGATAGGGCACCGCCTTACGCTTAGTTGGCAACTCCAGTACAAATAAGCCGGGACAACTGCGATCAGGCGTTAACTCACCTAACAGTTTATTGGTTTTGCTATCGAAAGCACTGACCGCACTGGCATGCGGCAGATAGCAGCGCAGCAACAGGCCACGCGCTTTCCCGTCCTGCATTCGCGGCTGCCAACCTAAAAAGCCAAACGGCTGATTTAAACGGGCTTCGGTTAACAGCTGTGCAGTCATGATTCTGTCCTTAATATAATGTCTGAGAGTTACCTGAATGGACCTTACACCGGCTTATTTATTGGCGTCGCAGTGCCGTTAATTGCTGCAATAAGGCGGCAATATGCGGCTCTTGCGTCCACTGCTCCAGCGGCTGACTCAATTTGCGCCGCCAGTTTGGATATTCATTGCTGGTGCCAGGCACATTCACCGGCTGGGTCATTTCCAGCCAGTCTTCAATTTGCAGGCATAACAGCTGCTGGGCGCCGGCGGCCAGATGCTGCTGCATGGCGAAATTCAAAGTGCGGTCCATAGCAAGCTGGTCGACACTGCGCGGGTAATCAGCCGGTAAGCGGCCATGACCGTGCAGCGAATCTAAAATACGCTGTTTATTGGCATGGCGCTGCTGATAAAGTTGCTGCAGTTGGCCTTCGTCGCGATACAAGCCCAGTTGCTGGCCCAGTTTTAAGTCTTCACAATGCCAGAAACCGATTAAGGTTGGCAAATCGTGGGTACTTAAGGTCGCCATCGCCTGCAGCGGATAATGTGCCGGCGAAATATAGCCGCCATCCGGCGCGGTTTCGAAGAAGAAGACCCGGTAGGAATAGATACCGAATTGCTGCAGTAACTCGCGGATGCCCTCTGGTACTGTGCCCAGATCCTCGCCAATAACCACCACCTGCTGGCGCTGACTTTCCAGCGCCAGAATGCCCAGCAAATCCATAATAGGGTAATAAACATAAGCACCCGAGCCGGCATTGGCCGCCGTTTTTGGTACCCACCATAGCCGCAGCAGCGCCATCACATGGTCAATCCGCAGCGCACCGGCATGCTGCATATTGGCACGCAACAGCTCAATAAAGGGTTGATAGCCCTGCTGGTACAGCTGAAACGGCTTCATCGGCGGCAAGCCCCAGTTTTGACCGGTTGGTCCCAATGGATCCGGCGGCGCACCGACACTGGCGTCACGGCAATACAGCTCAGGATTACCCCAGATCTCAGTAGACGCTTCACTGACGCCAACCGCTAAATCACGATACAAACCTAATAACATGCCCTGCGCTGTTGCCAGTTGCTGGGCCTCTGCCAGCTGCCGCTGCGCCAGGAATTGCAGATAAACGTAAAAATCCAGCTCAGCTGCGTGCTCAGCGGCAAATTGCTGCACGGCGTCGCTGTCCGGATCACGGTATTGCTCTGGCCAATTTGGCCAGCCCCAGTATTGGCTGTCTTGCTGATACAGCCAGGCATGCAGCGCATCATATAGCGCCAGCTGCGCTAAACTGTTGCCGCCGGCGGCTTTAAAGGCATCAAAGGCGGCAGCCAGTTCAGGCTGCGAAGCTTTGTTGTCTATAAACCACTGATAACACAGCTTTAATGCTGGCAGCTTTAGTGCCATCACGGCCGGGTAATCGACCCAGTCCTGCTGCCGCGCTGCAACTATTGCCTGTTGCACCGCAGGTTGCTTTAGATGAGCCTGTAGGGCCGCGTTTTCGTTAAAGCCAGGTGTGGCGGTCACATCAAGGTAAATAATATTGAGCCAGCGCCGCGACGACGGGCTATAAGGGCTGGCATTATCCGCTAAGGCCGGATAGAGCGCATGAATGGGGTTAAGGCCAATAAAATCTGCCCCCTGCTTCGCCAGATAGCGGATCAGCGTTTGCAGATCGCTAAAATCACCGATCCCCCAGTTGCGCTCCGAGCGCAGCGCATAAAGCTGGATCGCGCTACCCCACTGTTTGCGCTGGCTAAACGCTGCCGGTTGATAACAATGACCAGGGCTGATAATCAGTTGCTGGTTAACCAATAAATCGGTACCGCTGCAGCGCAGCTCCAGCTGGTGGTAACCGGCTGTTAATGGGTAAGCGATATGATGCAGATACTGCTGATACTCCTCGCCCTCTAACACCACCACCTGTGTCAGCTCGCCATCTACCGGCACCAGTGGCCACTGCTGTGTTACGCCCTGCTCAGTAGTCAGCGTCAGCGTAAAATCGGTATTCGCCAGCGCCAGTGGCACCATCACCTCCAGCTGCCAGCCCTGCTCGTCTTGCTGCTGCACCGATACCGGCGCGATCAGTTGTTGCCAGTAATCCAGTTGCCGCTGTAACAGCTCCTGGCGGCAGGCGGCTTCATCTTGTACCGGATATCCCATGGCACTGAGCAGCGCTAACTGATCCGGCTCGCTGACCTGACACGGCTGCCCCCAGGCATCATTAAAGGTGGTTTCAATGCCGTTAAAGGCAATCAGTTCGGCGAGTAAGGCGGCGTCCATTGGAAATCCTTAATTAAATGTGCCTAAAATAGAACCTGCATTATATTGATGCGACTCAGCAGTCTATTCTAAAGAGCGGTTTGCTGCTTGTCATGGTCATTTATGTCATTAAATTACAAAATCAGCAACAAAAATGCTTTTAAGCTTGAAAATTGCCATGAATAATGTAATTTTACTACAAAATGCCTGATGAATACGTTTTCAAACAGTTTAACACTTTAACAGCGGGGTTCTTATGACTATTCGTGTTGCGATTAATGGTTTTGGCCGGATCGGCCGTAACGTGCTGCGGGCACTGTATGAAAGCAGCAAAAGCTATGACATTAAGATCGTAGCCATCAACGATCTCGGCGATGCGGCGATTAACGCCCACCTGTTAAAGTATGACACCGCGCACGGTATTTTTGCTGCTAACGTCAGCCACGATGACAAAGCCATCTATGTTAACAATGACGAAATCCGCACCCTCAGCGTGCGTAATCCGGCCGAGCTGCCGTGGGCAGAGCTGAAAGTCGATGTGGTACTGGAATGTACCGGCCTGTTCACCGATCGTAAAACCGCAGGCGCCCATTTAACTGCCGGCGCGAAGAAAGTCATCATCTCGGCACCGGGTAAAGATGTCGATGCCACTGTGGTCTATGGCGTGAACCATCAGATCCTGACGCCGGAGATGAACATTATCTCTAATGCGTCCTGCACCACCAACTGTCTGGCGCCGGTAGCCAAGCCATTGTATGAAGCCTTGGGTATTGAATCCGGTTTAATGACCACTATCCACGCCTACACTAACGATCAGCGCTTAAGTGATGTTTATCATACTGATGTGCGCCGGGCCCGCGCCGCGGCAATGTCGATGATCCCGACCAAGACCGGCGCCGCCGCCGCTGTCGGTTTAGTGGTACCTGAGCTAAAAGGTAAATTTGATGGCCTGGCCGTACGGGTGCCAACGATTAACGTATCTTTAGTCGACCTGACCTTTATTGCTGGCCGCGATACCACAGCGGAAGAAGTGAACGACATTATCCGTAAGGCCGCCAGCAGCGGCCCAATGAGCGAAGTGCTGGCGGTGAACGATCTGCCGCTGGTATCAATCGACTTTAACCACAACCCAATGTCGTCGGTATTTGATGCCACTGAAACCCGGGTACTGGGCCGGCTGGTCAAAGTGATGAGCTGGTACGATAATGAGTGGGGCTTTAGTAACCGTATGCTGGATAACACGGTAGAGCTTATGAAGTTCTAATTGTTTCCTGCTAATCACTACAGCCAGCTTTTGCTGGCTGTATGCATTTTAAGGCAGTGGATTTAGCACGTTATTTTACCACGCGTTGAGCGAGTAATAAGGAATCAAGATGTCGCAGACACTATCGCAAATCAGTACTCAGACCGGCTTTGCCCATTTAACTGACCTGCCCTGCCTGAAATTAGTCTGCGGCCAGGCCTCGGCCGTGATCTCGCTGTATGGCGCTCAGTTGTTATCCTATCAGCCAGCGCCCGGACGGGAGCTGCTGTGGCTATCCCCGAAAGCGGTCTGGCAACAGCAACAAGCGATCCGCGGCGGCGTGCCGGTATGTTGGCCCTGGTTTGGCCCAGCGGGTAAGCCCTTTAATACCAGCGCGGCTAAACTGCCCAACCATGGTTTAGTACGTAACCGACTGTGGCGTCAGCTGCAGGCGGAGCCGTCGGCACAGCAAGCTTTAGTTACTTTAAGCATCGATGTCGATGATATCCCGACACTGAATAACAGCGTGACGCTAAACCTAGCGCTGAAGCTGACCGCGGAGGCTCTGACTTTACAGCTGGACTGTACCGAGCCGATGCTGCAACAAGCTGCGTTACACAGCTATTTTGCGGTACCGTCACTGTCAGACACCAGTGTCAGTCCTTTACCCGGCGCCTATCTGGATAAAACGCTGGGCGGCGAGCGGGTGCAAAGCACTGCGCCGCTTCGCTTTGAGCGGGAAATTGATCGGGTGTATCCAGAGCCTGCCGCAGAGCTGCTGTTACAAAGCGGCGCACAGCAGTTAAACATCAGCCAACAGGGCCAGGATGCCACTGTGGTCTGGAATCCGTGGCGGGAACGCAGCCAGGCCATCTTTGATCTTGAAGCAGACGGCTATCAGCAATTTGTCTGTGTTGAGACAGCACGGCTGGATCTGACCTGCGCAGCATCATTACAGCTGTGCCAGCGCCTTACCAGCTTGACGTAAATTCCTGCATAATCAGCTGCTCACTACCATCGGCCAGCGTCAGCGTTAGTATCAGCTGCCAGCGCATCTGCGGATCAGTACAGGCACCGAGTAAAAACTCGGCTTGCCATCGGCTGCCGGTTGTTACGTCAAGCTTACGCCAGTGTAGCGGGATCCGGCCCATGTACATGGATACGCCGCTGACTTCTGCGCTAACTGCCTGAATATCAAGGGAGGACTCCAGAACTAACCGCAACGGCGTTTCTACCGGGATCGGCGCCGGGCTCACCGTCAGGCTGAGCGCGTCGGTTTGCAGCAACAGCGCTTGGCTGTTATCATTAGCCACAGGGCGACAGCCACTTACCAGTAACAAAAACAGCAACAAACACACTGGCTTAACAATAAACTTCATACTAAGCTCGGGCTGTATCGCAAAACAGGGTCTATTATCTTAACGCTAATACTTGGCGAAAAACTAGGGCGTGTTGACGTTTGCTGCTTAGATTTTGTTCATACTGGCGGCGCTTTGATCGCGAAACGAGGAGCGCAGTTTAGTTATTCTAAATAAGTGACGAGTGACAAAGAGCAAAGCGCCGCCAGCATGAACCCTTCGGGCAGCGTTTGGCTGCAAAAACAAGCAGCAAACGTCAACACGCCCTTGCACCGCCCCCGCTTGGCGATAAATTGCACAGCAACTTTGTTCTACATCATAAAATAGGCGGCTTCGCCTATCTTTTATGGGGTAAAGGCCTTATCATTCGGGCCAAATAAAGTGGGTACAACCAACTGTATCAGCTCTTGCAGCGGACGTAGCCACTTATAATAAGAAGGGCCACCCTCAGGTGGTATTTTAGTAACCAGCAAAACTGCAGCGGAACTCAACATGAGCCAGACCAAACCGTTAAATGTTGAATACAACTATAGCGTTGTCCGCCTCTTTGCCATCACTACCGTTCTTTGGGGTATTGTTGGCATGGTGGTGGGTGTGTTAATTGCAGCCCAGTTATACTGGCCGGCGCTTAACTTTGATACACCTTGGCTGACCTACAGCCGTCTTCGTCCTCTTCATACCAACGCGGTGATCTTCGCCTTTGGTACCAGTGCTTTATTCGCCACCTGTTACTATGTGGTGCAGCGTACCTGTCAGGTACGATTGTTCGCGGAAAAGCTGGCCATGTTTACTTTCTGGGGCTGGCAAGCTGTTATTGTGGCTGCGGCCATTACGCTGCCGATGGGTCTGAGCCAAAGTAAAGAATACGCGGAACTGGAATGGCCAATTGATATTCTGATTACCATCGTTTGGGTCAGCTTTGCTATCGTGTTCTTCGGCACCCTGATTAAGCGTAAAACCAGCCATATCTACGTGGCAAACTGGTTCTATGGTGGCTTTATTATCACTGTTGCCGCGCTGCATATCGTCAACAGCATGGTTATCCCGCTGCATTTAGGTAAGTCTTATTCGATCTATGCCGGTGCCGTCGATGCGATGGTACAGTGGTGGTATGGTCATAACGCCGTAGGCTTCCTGTTAACTGCAGGTTTCCTGGGTATGATGTATTACTTCGTGCCAAAACAAGCAGGTCGTCCTGTCTACTCTTACCGTTTATCGATCGTCCACTTCTGGGCGCTGATTGCGCTGTATATCTGGGCGGGTCCACACCACCTGCACTACACTGCCCTGCCTGACTGGACTCAGTCCTTGGGTATGGTGATGTCAGTGGTGCTGTTCGTACCAAGCTGGGGCGGTATGATCAACGGTATTATGACGCTGTCAGGCGCCTGGCATAAGCTGAAAACCGATCCAATCTTACGTTTCCTGATTGTGTCACTGTCTTTCTATGGTATGTCGACCTTCGAAGGTCCGATGATGGCCATCAAGTCAGTGAATGCACTGTCACACTACACTGACTGGACCGTAGGTCACGTGCACTCGGGTGCGCTTGGCTGGGTTGCCATGATCTCTATCGGTGCCATGTATCACCTGATCCCGGCTGTATACAACAAAGACGGCATGTATAGCTTAAAACTGATCAACACCCACTTCTGGCTGCACACCATCGGTGTGGTGCTGTACATCGTAGCAATGTGGATCAGCGGTATTATGCAAGGCATGATGTGGCGCGCAGTTAACACTGACGGTACTTTGACTTACAGCTTTGTACAAAGCCTGGAAGCCTCAATGCCGTTCTATCTGATGCGCTTTATTGGTGGTGTTTTTGTCGTCGCCGGTATGTTGCTGATGGCTTACAACGTCTACAAGACAGTAAGCAGTAAAACACCAGCAGCCCAACCTGCTGCAGCAGCCGCCTAAGGAGAGCGAAATGTCAAAAAATCATCACGAAAAAGTCGAAAAAAGCGTTGGTTTACTGGGCATTTTCACCATTATCGCCATCAGCTTTGGTACCTTAGTGCAAATCACCCCGCTGATGTTTCTGGATGAAACCACCCAGCCGGTCGATGGCCTGAAACCTTACACTGCCCTGCAGATGGAAGGCCGGGATATTTTTATCCGTGAAGGTTGTACCAACTGCCACAGTCAGATGATCCGCCCGTTCCGTGCCGAAGTGGAACGTTATGGCCACTATTCGGTTGCCGGTGAGAGCGTGTGGGAGCACCCGTTCCTGTGGGGCTCGAAGCGCACTGGTCCTGACCTGGCTCGGGTTGGCGGTCGCTATAGCGATGACTGGCACCATGCGCACCTGATGGATCCCCGTTCAGTTGTACCCCAATCCAATATGCCGGCCTATCCCTGGTTAGACCGTAATATTCTGGATGGTAAATACACGGCCCGTAAGCTGGAAATCTTCCGTGGCTTTGGTGTGCCTTATACCGACGAAGATATCGCCGGTGCTGCAGATGCAGTGAAAGGTAAAACCGAAATGGAAGCCCTGATTGCCTATCTGCAATCACTGGGCACAGCCCTGAAGTAAGCGCTATGGAATTTGCAACAGTTCACAGCATTTTGACCGTGATCCTGTTCGTTGGCTTTGTCGCCTTTGTTATCTGGGCTTACAGCAAGAAGCGTAAGCCAGATTTTGATGAGGCCGCTAACCTGGTGTTTGACGACGAACCGGATTCAGAAAAACAACATTCAAAACGGGAGAAGGAGCATGAGTAGCTTCTGGAATCTTTGGATTTGGGTACTGACTATCCCAGTATTAGTACTTTGTGTAGTGCTGCTGGTGTGGAACCTGAAAAACTATGTCGGTGTGCCGGAAGACGAAACCACCGATCATGAAGTGGATGGCTTAAAAGAACTGAATAACCCCCTGCCAAAGTGGTGGACCTATATGTTCTTCGCCACCCTGATTTGGTCGGTTTTCTATCTGGCTGCTTATCCGGGCCTGGGTAACTATAAGGGTTTCCTGAACTGGACCAGCTCTAACCAGGGAATTAAGTCTCTGGAGGAATCACGCCAGGCGGTGGAGTTAGCCCGCGCTGAAGGCCGCCATGTGCAGCTGGATGTGGAAAATGCCCGTGCCGATGAGGTATTTGGCCCGGTGTTCCAGGCGTTCGCCAAACGTGATGTGCTGGATCTGGCCTATGATACCGAAGCCCTGAAGATCGGTCAGCGCTTGTTCCTGCAGAACTGCGCCCTGTGTCACGGCTCAGATGCCCGCGGTCAGCGTGGCTATCCTAACCTGACCGACAACGACTGGTTGTATGGCGGCACACCGGAGAAAATCAAAGAAACCCTGCTATACGGTCGTAAAGCGGCCATGCCAGGTTGGGAAGCTGCGCTGGGCGATCAGGGTATCCGCGAGATGACGGCCTATGTACTGCAACTGTCTGGCCGTGCGGTAAATGAAAAAGACGCCGAAGCCGGTAAAGCCAAGTTTGGTATGTGTGCCGCCTGTCACGGTGCAGATGGTCGCGGTAGCGTGGCGCATAATCTGCCGTTTGGCGCGCCAAACCTGACCAACAATATCTGGTTATACGGTGGCTCTGCCAAGGATATCGAAGAAACGCTGCGTCATGGCCGTTTTGGTGTGATGCCAGCCTTCAAAGAGACACTGGGCGAAGATAAGGTACATATCCTGACGGCCTACGTCTATCGTCTGGCAAATCCGGAAGACCTGCGCTGACACTCAGCCTGACATTCTGTTAGAATCTAAGCCCCGTTCCGGGGCTTAGTTTTATAAAAGAGGTAACTGATGCAACTGGACACCAAACCCTGGTATAAACAACTCTGGCCCTGGATCCTGATTGCCATTCCGGTGATTACGGCATTAAAAGCTGTGCACACCATAGTGGTGATGCAACAGCATAAACCCGAAGTGGTGATCGACGATTATTATGCTGCGGGCAGAAGTATAAATCTGCAGCTGGCCAAATATCGCGAAGCTGCCCTGCGTAATCTGGACGCGCATATACTGGTGGCAGGTAACCGTGCTGTGGTGCGTTTTGCCGAAAATGCCGTCTTGGGTGACAAGATCCACCTTGATTTTTACCATCCGACCCTCGGCGCGCAGGATTTTGCTGTCGACGCTGAGCGTAGTGGCGAATTGCTGTACGTGGCCACCCTGCCGCTGACACCGAATGGCCGCTGGCGCCTGACCGTCTCAGATGACTCTAATGAATGGCGCTTAAAAGCCAATCTAACCCTGCCGGCAGAGC
This sequence comes from Alishewanella sp. BS5-314, assembly GCF_025377695.1. Lineage (NCBI taxonomy): Bacteria > Pseudomonadati > Pseudomonadota > Gammaproteobacteria > Alteromonadales > Alteromonadaceae > Alishewanella > Alishewanella sp. BS5-314. The sequence goes on along the minus strand of NZ_JACEHJ010000002.1, from coordinate 568,167 downwards.
AGGAAATTAAACTCGGTTATAACTAACCTTAAGTACGAAGGAATAGGCGTCTTGGGCGACCTGAAATGTTTTCACTGCCATGAGCCGGTACTCACCGGTGACCGTTTTACCCTGCAGATTGATGGCACAGCGCAGCCCTTTTGTTGCGCTGGTTGTCAGGCTGTGGCCGATACCATTATCCAGAATGGTTTAGCCGACTATTACCGCTTTCGTACTGAGTCAGCGACCAAGGTTGCTGCCATGCCGGCGCAACTGGCGGCAGAGCTGGAAAACTTTGATCAGCCCGAGGTACTGGCCGATATCAGCCGGCAGCAGGGCGAGCTGACCGAGCTGGAATTGTCCATCTCCGGCATGAGCTGCGCCGCCTGTGCCTGGTTAATTGAAAAGCAGCTAAAAAAACAGCCGCAGATCGCCAGCGTGACTATTAATTCCTCCACTCAGCGCGCCTTATTGCGCTGGGATAGCAAGGCGTTGCCGCTAAGCCAGATCTTAAGCCGCATCGCCGCTCTTGGTTATCAGGCCAGCCCCTTTGTCGCCGATCAGGAAGAACAAACCTTTAAGCAGGAACTGAACCGCTACCTGAAACGACTGGCGGTGTCTGGTATTCTGACCATGCAGGTGATGATGCTGGCTTTTGGCCTGTATTTTGGTGAGTTCACCGGCATTGAAAAATCGCACGAAGGCTACCTACGCTGGATCAGTTTGTTATTAACGCTACCGGTGTTGTTGTATGCCGGTAAGCCCTTTACGGTTAGCGCCTGGCGCAGCATTAAGGCCCGGCAGATGAATATGGATGTGCCGGTCAGCCTGGCACTGTGGTATACCTATCTTGCGTCGTCCTATGCCACCGTCTTTCATACCGGTGAAGTCTATTTTGAGTCGGTATGTATGTTTATTTTCCTGCTGCAACTGGGCAAGTTTTTTGAATACCGGGCCCGGGCACAGGCGCGCGAAGCCACCAGCAACTTGCTGAAAATTATGCCGGTAACCGCCACCCAGCTAACAGATAACGGGCCGCAAGCGACGTCGGCGCGGCGCCTGCAACCAGGTGATCGGATCCTGGTGAAGGCCGGTGAGACCCTGCCCGCTGATGGTCTGGTGCTGGAAGGTCAAAGCTCGGTTGACGAGTCGATGCTGACCGGTGAATACCGGCCGATCAGCAAAATGGCCGGTGAGCAGGTGTTGGCCGGCAGTATTAATCACGATGGCTTACTGACCATTCAGGTCACTGAAGTACTGGCACACTCCCGGCTGGGGCAAATTATCCAGCTGCAACAACAAACACTGAGTCAAAAGCCCAAGCTAGTCGAAAAAACCGATCAGTTGGCGAAATACTTCGTCGAACGGCTACTGGTGATTGCGGTGCTGACTTTCGGCCTTTGGTATTTCTGGTGGAATCCGGATCGGGCGTTTTGGGTTACGCTCTCGGTGTTGGTGGCAACCTGCCCTTGTGCGCTTAGCCTGGCGACGCCGACCGCCATTACCTGTGCCCTCGCCCGCCTCAATCGTCAGGGCATACTGATCAAAAACGCTCAGGCGTTAGAGGCCTTGCCACAGATCACCCATATCGTACTGGATAAAACCGGCACCCTGACCGAAGGTAAGTTTAGTGTCGAAAGCGTCGAGATGCTAAGCGCGGCTTACACTGAGCAACAGGCCCTGAATCTGATTGCAAATCTGGAACGTTATTCAGAACATCCGATAGCCCGAGCCTTCTCGCCCTATCAGACCGCGGCCGAGGAGCTGCAACAGGTAACAGTCAGTGTCGGTGCCGGCATTAGCGGTTACTGGCAACAGCAAGCGGTGCGGGTCGGCAGTGCCGGTTTTTGTCAGCTAAGCCGCACTGTCAGCGGCGCCATGGTCTATCTGACGATTAACCAACAACCGATAGCCGCTGTAACCCTGAGTGACAGAGTGCGGCCGGAAGTTCCGGCGCTGCTGGCCAGCTTGCAACAACAGGGCTACCAATTGGGGATGTTAACCGGCGACAGCTCGTCACAGGCCGAGCAACTGGCCAGCGAATTACAGCTTAACTTTATGCATAAAGGCTGTACACCGGAACAAAAGGTGGCGCATATTCAACAGCTGATTAGCGAAGGCAAACAGGTACTGATGCTGGGCGATGGTATTAACGACAGCCCAGGCTTTAACGCTGCGCATATTTCGGTTGCGGTGCACTCTGGTGCCGATCTGTCTAAAAATCAGGCTGATGTCGTGTTGTTAAAACCCGATGTGAGTCTGTTAGCCGCACTGCTCAAAGGTGGCAAAACCACCGCCAGCGTGATAAAGCAAAATCTCGGATGGTCTGTCGGTTATAATTTGATTATTATTCCGCTGGCCGTAGCCGGCTTTGTCTCGCCCTATATTGCAGTGATCGGTATGTCGTTCAGCTCGTTATTGGTGGTATCGAATTCATTGAGGTTACTAAAGAAATGAGCATCATTTACGTACTTATCCCGATAGCCATCTTCTTTGTTGCGATGGGGATCTGGATTTTCTTCTGGGCGGTGCGCTCGAAACAGTTTGAAGATCTGGAAAAAGAAGGGTTGAGCATCCTGTTTGACGAGGACGATAAGCCAAAACCACCCGCGGACAAAGATGAGCCCTGATTATCTGGCCGCGCTGCTGATCGGCCTGCTGGGCAGCAGTCACTGCCTGGTGATGTGCGGCGGCATTGCCAGTGCCTTGCAACTGAGCGTGCCGGCTGAGCGCCGCCACTCCGGTTATACTTACCCCCTGTTACTCAGTGCCGGCCGCTTAACCACCTACAGCCTGTTTGGTGCCCTGGTCGGCTACTTTGGCCTGACCGCGATGCAGCTGGCCGGTGCCTCCATGCTCTGGTTGCGGTTACTGGCAGGCGTCTTACTGGTTGCTATGGCGCTCTATATCGCCCGGCTCTGGTTTGGTCTGACGCAGCTGGAACGGCTCGGGCAAAAGCTCTGGCAGCGCGTCCAGCCCTGTACCAAGGCACTGTTACCACTTGACTCAGCGACGAAAGCCTATCGGTATGGCCTGCTGTGGGGTTTTTTGCCCTGCGGCTTGGTTTATTCGACCCTTAGCTGGAGTCTGGCCAGCGGCAGCCCCTGGCATGGTGCCCTGCTGATGCTGAGCTTTGGCTTGGGCACCTTGCCGGCGATCCTGGCCGTTGGTGGCGCCGCACAGCTACTGCGCCAGCTGAAAAGCGCCTTGTGGTTTCGCTATAGCACCGCCGCTATACTGGCTATCTACGGCATTTATACGATATGGCTTGCTTTGCAGAGGTTAGTTTTTTAAGCTAGCTACTATATTAGGGAATTCAGGGTTTATTCGATGCAACGCTCGGCGATTAATTGTCAGGATTGTGGTTTTAGTCAGTTGTGCCTGCCGTTTTCACTCAACGATCAGGAAATGACCAAGCTGGATGACATTATTCAGCGCAAACGACCGTTACATAAAGGCGATATCCTGTTTGAAAGCGGCACCGCCCTGAAAGCACTGTATGCGGTACGCACCGGTTCCTTTAAAACCTTTACCCTGACCGAGCAAGGTGAGCAGCAAATTACCGGCTTCCATTTACCCGGCGATATTATCGGTTTTGATGCGATTAATACCCAGCAGCATATGAGCTACGCCGAAGCGCTGGAAACCGGCATGATTTGCGAGATCCCCTTTAACAACCTGGAAATGTTACTGGACCAGCTACCCAAGTTACGGCAGCAGATGATGCGGCTGATGAGTCAGGATATCCAGGCTGATCAGCAGATGTTGTTGCTGTTAAACCGCAAAACTGCCGAACAAAAACTGGCCACCTTTTTAAACCATCTGGCCTCGCGCTACGGTAACCGTGGTTTTTCCTCCAAAGCCTTCCGCCTGACCATGACCCGCAGTGATATCGGCAATTACCTGGGTTTAACCGTTGAAACCATTAGCAGGCTGCTGAGTAAATTACATAAAGATCAGATCATCGAAGTGGATGGCAAACTGATAACCATTTTAGATGCCCCTGCCTTAAGTAACCTCGCCGGTCAGTGTTAATCGGTATTTTGTTGATTTAACACAAAGGCCAGCCTACCAACTCCGGTTATGTTGACTACACTTAATCTAACAGATTGCGTGCATCAACCTGGTAACCGGAGTCATTATGTCGATTTATAACAATGTTTTAGTGGTATTAGATCCCACGACTGAACAACAGAAAGCCCTCGACCGCGCCCTGGAGCTAAGCCGCAAACAAGGCGGTAAACTGACCGCGTTTTTATCGGTATACGAATTCTCCTATGAGATGACCACCATGCTATCCGGTGACGAACGCGAAGCAATGAAGCAGGCGGTGATTAAAGATCGCGAAATCTGGGTCAGTGGCTTACTGCAGCAGGCTCAGGCGCAAGGACTGGAGATCAGTATTCAGGTGGTCTGGCATAACAGACCGTTCGAAGCCGTCGTCAAAGCTGTGCTGGAGCATAACTTTGATCTGGTGATCAAAGGCACCCATGACCACGATGTGCTGAAATCGATGATTTTCACCCCAACTGACTGGCATATTTTGCGCAAATGCCCCTGCCCGGTGCTGCTGGTAAAAGAGCATGCCTGGCCGGCGCAAGGTAATATTATCGCCGCTGTTAATGCCGGCAGTGAGCAGGAGCATCATAAATCCCTGAATAACAGGGTGATTGATAAAGCTAAACAAATGGCTGCCATGCTAAATGCCAGGGTGCATCTGGTGAATGCCTACCCCGGTACTCCGGTTAATATCGCCATCGAGATCCCGGAATTTAATCCGCAGGAATATAACAGCACCATGCAGCGACATCATAAGGATGCCGTGAAGCAACTGGCAGCCGAACATCAGATCCCGGCAGAGCAATGTCATGTGCTGGAAGGGATGCCGGAAGATGTGATCCCGAAATTGGCACGGCAGCTTGATGCCGAGATGGTATTAATTGGCACTATCGGCCGCACCGGCTTATCGGCGGCCATTATCGGTAATACCGCTGAGCATGTGATTGACCGTCTGGATTGTGATGTGCTGGCCTTAAAACCGGCCAATTTTGTCTGTCCGCTGGAGAAATCCTAGCCTTCCAGCCTCTGCCTCTTTTGAACAGGCGCACCCTTGGGTATAATGTGCGCCTTTTTTCTGTCTGGTAGTTAATGATGTCTCACGCGGCACAAGCGAAAGCCCAATATAATCTGAACAAGCTGCATAAACGGCTGCGCCGTAATGTCGGCCAGGCCATTGCTGATTTTGGCATGATCAGCGAAGGTGACAAGATCATGGTCTGTTTATCCGGCGGCAAAGACTCCTATACGCTGTTAGATATCCTGCTTAATCTGCAGCAATCTGCGCCGGTGAATTTCAGCATCGTTGCAGTTAACCTGGATCAGAAACAACCCGGCTTCCCGGCGCATGTGTTACCGGAATATTTAAGCAGCATCGGCGTCGATTTTAAAATTGTTACTGAAGACACCTACTCGATCGTCAAAGAGAAGATCCCGGAAGGTAAAACCACCTGCTCACTGTGCTCACGGCTGCGCCGCGGTATTTTATATCGTACGGCAAAGGAGCTGGGCGCGACCAAGATTGCGCTGGGTCATCATCGCGATGATATGCTGGAAACCTTGTTTTTAAATATGTTCTACGGCGGCAAGATGAAGTCGATGCCGCCCAAGCTGATCAGCGACAATGGTGAACATATCGTGATCCGGCCACTGGCCTACTGCAAAGAAAAAGATATTGAAAAATACTCAGTGGCGAAAGGCTTCCCCATCATCCCCTGCAACCTCTGTGGCTCACAGGATGGTTTACAGCGGCAGGTGGTAAAAGAAATGCTGCAGGATTGGGATAAGTGCTTCCCCGGCCGCATTGAAACCATGTTCCAGGCGATGCAAAATATTATACCTTCGCATCTGGCCGATAACAGTTTGTTCGATTTTAAAGCCATCAGCAAAGACAGCCCGTTAAACGGCGATGGTGATACTGCCTTTGATAAACCGGCCGTACCATCAGTGCCGGTAGGTTTTGAGCAGGATGATGAAGAGCTGAGCGTGCATCAGACAGTAGAACTAAGCTAGTTTAGCCGCAATCTACCTTAAGTATTTTGCTTTAGAAAAGCCTGGTTAAAACCGGGCTTTTTAATTCTAGCTTGCTTACTCTTCCAGCAGACGGCGATTAAAACGGATCATGGCAGTGATTTCTTCAATATACTCATGACCGCGTTCAGAATACGCGCTTAAACCGTGCGCCAGGGCTTCACCACGCAGCGGCTTATTCTCAGCGCGGTGCTCAGCCCGGATATGCCGCAGCTTCTCATAAGTATGAAAGGTATTCAGGTTGTAGAAGTAACTACGGATACTGGCCGCCGGGCTATCGAAGCGGGCAACTTCATGAAACTGATCTTCGGCACGATTTTGTGGGATCAGGCCACAGCCCTCCCGGAAACACCATTGCCCAAAGAAATTATAACCCTCGACCGCAAAGCGGCTGGTACCCCAGGCTGATTCATTGGCAGCCTGCATCAACACCAGACTTTCCGGCAGAATATCCACCCGCTTTAACAGCTCCTGCAACGCCTGGGGATCGGTTTCGGCCACATCCAGTTTAAACTCTTCATACAGGCTGTATAAAAAAGCGTATTCTTCCAGCGAGATACGCAGGTTTTTCTGCTTCTTTTCCGCAATATCTAATAGCTGCTCGCGCAACCAGAGTAAACGCTGGTTCTCGCGTTTTACATGTGGCCGCAGGTAATCAAAAAAGGCCTGTTTTTTGCGGTTAATGTCGCGGATCGCATTAAAGTCCGGTAATGGCTGTTTTGGAATATCTGCTTTCGGATACGCCAGGCGCTGCAGTAGCTTTTTCTGATCCGCTTCTGATAACGCAGTCAGCCGGCTTGGGATCTGCCATTCTTCCAAGGCTTCCGGCTCTTTAATTGGTTCCAGCTGACTAAAAGGGCTGGCGATAGCAATAACTACCCAAAGCCAAAACAGTAGCAGAATCAATTTACGAATTAAGAGCATTCACCACCTTTAATACTGGATTTGTACAAATAACGACCAAAACGGCCGCATATTCTACCGCCAATGAGGCCAGGATTCGATGAAAAAGTTCGAACTGCGCTTTTTTTCTGTTTTATTGCCTGAAAATATTGCAAATTTTTCTGTACTGAGAAACACTGCCATAGGCAGTTTTAGCTGTCTGGATGGATATTTTACTGAAGCAGGCAAACAAGATGAAAGCGGTAGAACGGTCAAATAAACTGGATGGGGTCTGTTACGATATTCGTGGCCCGGTGGCACGTGAAGCGAAACGGATGGAAGAGGAAGGCCACCGCATTCTGAAACTGAATATTGGTAACCCGGCGCCCTTTGGCTTTGAAGCGCCGGATGAAATTCTTAAGCATGTGATCCACAATCTGCCAACAGCACAGGGCTACTCAGACTCACAGGGTATCTATCCGGCCCGGGTGGCGGTAGCACAGTACTACCAGCAACGTGGTATTCTCGGTGCTGATGCAGATGATGTCTATATCGGTAATGGCGTCTCGGAGCTGATCCTGATGTCGCTGCAGGCACTGTTGAATAATGGAGATGAAGTGCTGGTGCCGATGCCGGATTATCCGCTGTGGACCGCCGCGGTGAATCTGGCTGGTGGTAAGGCGGTACATTACCTGTGTGATGAGCAACAGGACTGGCTGCCGGCACTGGATGATATCAAAGCGAAAATCAGCAAAAAAACCCGGGCCCTGGTCCTGATTAACCCGAATAATCCGACCGGCGCTGTCTATAGTGCGGATTTTCTGCGTCAGTTACTGCAGGTTGCACGCGAGCATAAGCTAGTGGTTCTTAGCGACGAGATCTACGACAAGGTGCTGTACGATGGCACTGAGCATGTTAGCACTGCCGCGCTGGCCGACGATCTGGTGATGCTGACCTTTGGTGGCTTATCAAAAAATTACCGCATCGCCGGTTTTCGCATTGGCTGGTTATTTATTTCCGGCGCCAAGCAGGCGGCACGCCAATATATTGAAGGCTTGAATATTCTGGCCTCGATGCGACTTTGTGCCAATGTGCCCTGCCAGCATGCAGTGCAAACCGCACTGGGTGGCTATCAGAGTATTAATGAGCTGGTGGTACCGGGTGGGCGCTTATACGACCAGATGGATCTGGCGCACAAACTGGTGACCGAGATTGATGGCATCAGCTGTATGCGCCCCAAGGGAGCGATGTATCTGTTTCCGAAGATCGATCTTAAAAAATACCGGATTCAGGACGACGAGCTGTTTGTGCTGGATTTTCTGCGCCAGCACAAGGTATTACTGGTGCATGGCCGGGCTTTTAACTGGCCAGAACCGGATCATTTCCGTATTGTCACGCTACCGCACAAAGAACAACTGACCCAGGCCATTAGCCGCCTGGGCCAGTTCTTACAAAGCTACAGTCAATATTAAGCTGCAGATGGCTGCGGCCTGACAACAGGCCGCAGCCGATCTTAACCTGACGCTTAGTTCAGCTTACGGTCGACCCAGAACTTCGTTCCTTTGATGGTAGCCTGTAACGCCAGGCCTGCTTCAGTAAACTGATAGATAGTCACCTCATCAACACTGGCTTCAGCCCCGACGGCAGCTCCTTTGTCACCGGCTTTGGCGGCGGCGTCCGCCTGAGCACCAAAGGCCCAGCCCTGTTCAATAAAACGGTTCATCGCCTGCTCAGTGTGAAACACCATCACTAAGCGAAAGTCTTTCACACCGGCGCCCAAGCCGACACCGACCTCGCCCATGCGCATATAGGTATCGGCGCCGCTACGGTTGTTACGCACCACGCCATAACCACCACCAAAGCTGGCCAGCAGCAGATTGACATTGGCATTGCTAAATACCGCATAGCCCGGTGCGCTGGCGACTTCAGGCCGGGCACTGGCTTTCTCGCGATACAACTCAGTTAGCACCTGCTGCCGCATCTCATTAATAGCAGTGCGCTGCTCAGCCGGGGTAGCATTTAAACCGGCGGCGCAGCCTTGCAGCATAAATAATAGTACCGCCAGCAAAGCTGTTTTTATCCACATAGTCCCTCTCCTCTTTGACTGTCTTAGCGACCTTAACAGCATAGAGCTTAGCTCAACTATCTGAATCCGCGGTTAATCGCATTCAGGGTACTGTCAGTGCCTGCTGTATTGTCAGCGCCACAGTTAGCAGGTATGCTCCGACAGTCAATAGCCATCCGGATAGCAATATGTCTGCGGAGTTCTCGTTCCAGGCCAGCTTTGAAGCCTTTACCAATCAGCTGGCCGCTGTGGTGTTTTATGCCTTTTCCTTTAATGGGGTACCAATCCCGCTGGTGATGATCTGGCTGATCAGTGGCGCCCTGATTTTTACCTTTTATCTCGGGTTTATTAATATCCGCGGCTTTGGCTACGCTATCCGGCGCTTATTTGCCAAGCCGGAAGCCGGCAGCAGCGGCGAGATTTCGCCCTATAAAGCCCTGACCACAGCCTTATCCGGTACCGTTGGTACCGGTAATATTGCCGGGGTGGCAGTAGCCATTAGTTTGGGTGGTCCCGGCGCGACCTTCTGGATGATTATGGCCGGCCTGCTTGGCATGTCGACCAAATTTGTGGAATGTACGCTGGCGGTGAAGTACCGCCAGCTTAATGCGGATGGCAGCGTCTCCGGCGGGCCGATGTACTATATTAAGGCGGCGCTGGATAAATATCAGTTACCCTGGCTTGGCAGCGCGCTGGCAGTATTCTTCTCCATTGCCGTGATCTTTGGCTCAGCTGGCTTTGTGCACGTGAATCAGGGCTTTGTGCAGGTACAAAGCGTCACTGGCTTTGATAATGCCTGGTTGTTTGGCGCGATCTACGCTGCGTTGATTGGCGCTGTGATTATCGGCGGCATTAAAAGTATCGCCAATGTCACCAGCAAGCTGGTGCCGCTAATGTGCGCCATCTACCTGCTGGCAGCGCTGATCGTGATTGGCAGCCATCTCTCTGCGGTACCGGCTGCACTTTGGCTGATTGTCCAAAGCGCCTTTGCTCCCGACGCCGCCTACGGTGGTTTTATTGGTGTGTTAATTCAGGGTTTTCGCCGTGCCGCTTACTCCAATGAAGCCGGCATCGGCTCGTCACCGATCGCCCATGCCGCCGCAAAAACCAAGGATCCGGTATCCCAGGGTTTTGTTGGCCTGCTAGAGCCCTTTATTGATACGGTGGTGATCTGCACTATTACTGCACTGGTGATTATTCTGACCGGAGCCTATCAGATGCAGGGGCTGGACGGCGTACAAATTACCTCCAGTGCTTTTGCCTCGGTATTCGATTGGTTCCCACTGGTCTTGATGGTGGCCTTGCTGCTGTTTGGCTTTTCGACGGTACTCAGCTGGTCTTACTATGGCCTGACCGGCTGGCGTTATATCGTCGGCACCCACCCCCGACTCACTACGCTATACAAACTGCTGTTCTGTGGCATGGTATCGATGGGAGCGGTGCCAAGCATTATGGCGGTGTTTGATTTTATCGATTCGATGATTTTTCTGATGGCAGTACCGAATATCCTGGCGCTGTACTTATTATTGCCGGAAGTAAAACGCGATCTGCAGCATTACTGGCAGCAAAAAATCACGGCGCGAGCCACAGCCGGTAAACAGGCTTAGCACAAGGCAATCGCTAAGCCGCCGCATAAAGCGGATGGCTTAGCGTTGTCCTAGGGGATCCTGGCGTGATGCGATGCCAAATCAGGCGGCGTGGCCGGCAGCAACAGCTTTCAGCCCTTTGCTGCTGGTATCATCCTGCTTTGCTGTGGTCTGCTCCTCGCTGTCCTGCTTGCCGGCTTTGGCCGCTTTTTTAACGCCCAGCGCCACCAGCAAGGGCTCTTTTTGCTGCGCCAGATACAATGCCAGCGCCTCTGCCTGAGCTTCATCTGTCAGCTGACCAGACGCAGACAACAACACCTGTAGCGCATCAGCCGTATCCAGCATTTTATCGTAGGCATCGGCTTCCGCTTTACTGGTAAAGGTCATTTTTTCTACTCCACTGCGTTCCACGACATATTTGGTGATCACTGCCATTTTTGACTCCTCAGTACGCTGACTGCGTTATTATCCGAAACTGTTTATTTATACAGTATAAATTTGTGGAAGTCTAGAGCACCATTTAGTTTAAAAAACCGACACCAGCGAAGTTTAAACTAGATAGTGCTTTAGCATCGCTTCTGGATCGCATTTACTTTATGATAAGTTACTGAATCGTTATTAATTGGTGGACTAGGATGACGGAAAAATGGCAAGCCCGGCGCTCTGATGCGCCGGATAACAGACCCAGAGATCACCGTACGCCCTGGCAGCGCGATCGGGCCAGAGTATTGCACTCGGCAGCATTTCGCCGTCTGCAGTCGAAAACCCAGATCCTCGGCATCGGTCAGAACGATTTTTACCGCACCCGCCTGACTCACTCGCTGGAAGCCGCGCAAATAGGCACCGGCCTGGTTAACCAACTAAGGTTAAATTGTCCACCGGCGCTGCAAGGCTTATTACCCGATGATAGCCTGATGGAAGCACTCTGTCTGGCGCATGATTTGGGGCATCCGCCCTTTGGTCATGGCGGTGAAACCGCACTGAACTTTAAAATGTTAGCCTATGGTGGCTTTGAGGGTAATGGCCAAACGTTAAGGATCGTTGCCAAGCTTGAACCCTATACCGAGTTTCATGGTATGGACCTTACCCGCCGCACCCTCCTTGGCTTGCTGAAGTACCCGGTATTACAACCCGAAATCCCACTGCTGCCCAGCGTCGATAATCCACTTAGTCTGGCCGATTGGAAACCTGCTAAGGCCATTTTCGCCGCCGACAGTGATATTCTGGACTGGGTGCTGGCGCCGCTCAGTGCAGCCGATCGGCAAAGCTTTCAGCAGGTACAACAGCTGACACAGTCGCCGTGGCAAAAGTCCTGCCACAAGTCTCTGGATGCCTCCATTATGGAACTGGCCGACGATATCGCTTATGGCGTGCATGATCTGGAAGATGCGATAGTGCTTGGCAACCTGCGCTATCAACAATGGCAGGATTTTACTGCCGCACCTTTTGCCCAGTTGGATCAAGCATATCAGCGACAGCTGGCCGAACTGGCCACTAAGTTATTTAGTCCCAAACATCATTTACGCAAAGATGCCATTGGCTCACTGGTTAATCAGTTAATTACCTCGGTTAGCCTCTATCAAAGCCTGCCGTCTTGCCAAGAACCGCTGATCCGCTACAATGCCCGGCTGGCAGATGCTGAACAGCATATGTTACAGACCCTGAAAAATCTGGTTTACCGCTGCGTGATCCAGCTGCCGGAGATCCAGCAGTCGCGTTTTCGCTGTCAGAATATGCTGTTAAAGTTGTTCGATGCCTTTAGCTCAGATCCACAGCGCTTGTTACCGCTAAATACCCAGGCCCGCTGGCAGGCTGCGGTTGATAACACTGCCAAACAGCGGGTTATTTGCGATTATCTTTCCGGAATGACTGACGATTACGCCGAACGGATGCATCAGACATTGTTTGGAAACTAGCAGTCAGAAGAGGAGTGACAGTGCAGTCACCACTACGCGTATTAGCCGGTGCTACCGCCTGGCGCCATATCCAGCAGGCTGGCCTGAAGGCGGATGATATTGAGGTGATGGTCGGCGCCAGCGGCGGTCCGAAATGGTTTTGCCTCTATGGTTTAGATCAGTATCTGTTATCTGAGTTTTTTGCCGGCCGTCAGAAACCATTACATTTATTAGGCAGCTCCGCCGGAGCCTGGCGTTTTAGCTGCTATGCCCAGCAGGATGCCGTCGCCGCATCAGCCCGCTTTGCCAAAGCCTATTCGGAGATCTGCTATCCGAAGGATGCCGATCTGAAGCTGATTACCCGGATCTCGCATGCCATTATCGACCAGGTCCTGCCAACAGCCAGCCATTGTCGCGAAGTGCTGGATAATCCGGTGATGAAGCTACATCTGATTGTTGATCGGGCGAAAGGTCTGACCCGCTCCCGCAACAGCCTGTTACAGGGAGCAGCGCTCGGCCTGACCGCTACTGCCAACCTGCTTAACCGCTCTTTACTGCAGTTTTTTTATCAGCGGGTACATTTTTATGCGCCTGGAGCCTGTGCCTCTCTGATGCACAGTGCGGAACTGCCGACCGAGCATGTCGCCCTAAGCGATGACAATCTGAAAGCAGCGATTCTTGCCAGTGGCTCCATCCCGATGGTACTGGAACCTATTGAGAATATTAGCCACGCCAAACCGGGCCGCTATTTTGACGGCGGCATTACCGACTATCATTTTAATCAGTCCTTTACTGAACAGGGACTGGTGCTCTACCCACATTTTTACCCCAGCCTGACGCCGGGCTGGTTTGATAAAGCCCTGCCTTGGCGCCGGGTGAAGCCGGCGCTGTTGCATAATGTGGTGATCCTCTGTCCCAGCGACGCCTGGGTGCGCAGCCTGCCCTATGCCAAGATACCGGATCGCAAAGACTTTAAACTGCCCGATGCTGAGCGTATCGCCTATTGGCAGGAAGTCCTGCAGCGCTCACATGAGCTGGCCGCCGCCTTTGCCAGCGGCGATTATCAACTTGAGTTACTTTAATAACGTTAGCAAGGAATGCCACCAATGAAAAAATTCAGTCAACAGCTTAGCCTGGTGATTTTCGCTACGACTCTGACCGGTTGTACTGTGCTGGGAATGCTGGCAGACAGCAAGCTTGATAGCAAACAAGACCGCAGTATCGATCCAGCCAGGCCACAGGCACAACAGCATAGTCCGGCATTAATAAGCGAACTGGGGATGGAGATCGATAGTGCCATCATTAAAGGCCTGAAAAAGGCGCTACGCGGTAACAGCGATCAACAAAAAGAAATTTGCCGCAAAAATGGCAATATTACCGAGTGCTGGCCGGTTCACGAACGCCGTTAATCGCGATAAATCTCCAACTGCTGACACAAGGTCGCTGCAGCATCCAGGATCCGTGGCGTCGCGCGGTATAGCTGATTAGCATCCAGCGTGATAAAGGCGTGCTGCTGTACCGCCGGTAGCTGCGTAAAGCGCTGCCAGAACGCATTATGTTCAGTTTTCGCCTCGCGGCTGGCCTGCACTATTACTGCTGGCTGGCGGGCTAATAACTGCTCCAGCGCTACCTGCGGATAATCGGTTTTCGCATCGGCAAAGATATTTTGTGCCGCACACAGCGATAATACCTGCGCTGGCCAGGCTTGATTGGCAACCGTCATTAAAGGCTCAGTCCCGAGCGCAAAGAATACCGGCACTGCTGATTTGGCCTGATACTGGGCCGCCAGTTGCTGTTGTCGTTGCCGGAAAGCAGCGGCCTGCTGCTGTCCTTGCTCTACCTGACCTAGTAGCAGCCCTAACTCAACAAGCTCGCTGGCAATATCATCCAGTAATACTGGCTCAGAATAAAACACCCGAATGCCGAATTGCTGCAGGCGCTGTAAATCGGCCTCCGGATTACCGCCACGCCAGGCCAGCACCAGATCTGGCTTCAGCGCCAGGATCGCCTCGACATTTAAGGCACCGAAGGTATTAAAGGACGGCAAGGATTTGGCCGCCTCCGGATAATCGGAATAATCGCTTACCGCCACCAGCCTCTCACCGGCGTCGAGCAAATACACCCATTCGGTCAGATGCGGGGTCAGGCTGATCAGCCGTTGCGGTACTGCGCTGGTCGCGGCCTGGCTACTTAAAGGCAGCCACAGTAGCAGGCAAAGCAGCAGATATGGGCGCATCTTACCAATCCAGACCGCGCTGTGCTTTGACACCAGCATCGAAAGCATGTTTCACCACCTGTACCTCACTGACCGTGTCAGCTAACTCAATTAAACGACGATGACAGGCGCGGCCGGTGATCACCACATGTTGTTTTGCTGGCCGATTTAATAGCGCCCGTTCAATTCGCTCCAGCGGCAGATAATGGAAGGTCAGCATATAGGTCAGTTCATCCAGCAGCACCAGATCGATGCTGTCGTCAGCCAAAAAGCGCTCCGCTTCCTGCCACACCAACTCTGCCGCGGCAATATCACCGGCCCGATCCTGCGTATCCCAGGTAAAGCCGGTGGCCATTACCGCAAACTCCACGCCATGTTGCTGCAGTAAATTACGCTCACCACAGTCCCAGCTACCTTTAATAAACTGCACCACCGCTGCCGTTAAGCCATGTCCGACGGCACGGGCCACAGTACCAAAACCGGCTGTGGACTTCCCCTTACCATTGCCGGTTAACACCAATAGCAGCCCTTTCTCAATATTGGCACGGGCTACCGCCGCATCAACCTGAGCTTTTAGCCGTTGCTGTCTGGCCTGATGCTGCTGTTGTTTAAGCTGCTCTGACATCTGTACTCCCCATTACACCCGTCGCCGTAGCAACAATAAGAAAAAGAGACTTCCCAGCACTGAGGTAATGACCCCTAGCGGGATTTCCTGCTGTGCCAACAAGGTCCGCGATAGATTATCGACCCATAACATAAAGACCGCGCCCAATAAGGCCGATCCCAGCAGCAAGGGCACAGCGGTGACACCAAACAAATAACGCACCATATGTGGCACCAACAGACCGACAAAGGCGATACCGCCGCATTGTGACACAATCACCGCACTGACCAGCGCCGTGGCAATCAGCAACACCAGGCGCAGACGCTCGGGCCGGATGCCGAGGCTGCGGGCGCTACTGTCTGATAATAACAGTGCATCCAGTTGCCGTCGCAGTGCCAGCGCCAGCAGCAGCAGCAAGACGACCGGAGGGCCAATTAACATTAAGCTTTGCCAGCTGCTGCGGCTTAAACTGCCCATTAACCAGAAGATCACCCGATTGGCGGCAAAGGGCTCGGCAAAATACAAAATAAAGCTGCTGATGGCGCTGAGCATAAAGGATACCGCCACCCCGGCTAACAGCGTGATCTCAATACGTTGTCGTTGCTGACGCATGGCTACCGCCAGCACCAGCACAATCGCCAGCATAGCCCCGACAAAGGCACCCAGCGCCATACTCAGTTGCTGCTCTGGCAACACGATGCTGACAATAGTCGCGCCCAGTGCTGCACCGGCCATCAAACCAAATAAATAAGGATCGGCCAGTGGATTACGGCTGGCATTTTGTAACACAGCGCCGCTGACCGCTAAGCCAGCCCCAACCAGTAAGGCAGTCAGTACCCGTGGCAACCGCAATTGCCAGATAATGGTTTCGGCCAGCGGCTCAGTCCCGTTGAACTGCATTGCCGCCGCCAGCGTCGACAACGGAAACGAAACACTGCCAAGCAACAGGCTCATCACGACACTTACCAGCAACACCAGTGCGAGCGCAGATAACGCCAACGGGTAATAACGGGTCCAGCGGCTCATAATGCGACCTGCGGGCTGATAAACTGTACCTGCCACCAACCATATTGCGGATGCTGACTGACTGCTACCGGTAACTCAAATACCTCGCTCAGTAATGCCGGTTGCAACACCTGATCCGGACGGCCAAAGGCACGCACCTTGCCCTGGTCCAACAGCAATAATTTGTGACAATAGCGCGCAGCGAGATCCAGATCATGGATAGCGCAAATGACGGTTTTTTTCAGCTGCAATAGCAGTTGTAACAACTGATGCTGATGTTTCACATCCAGATGGTTAGTCGGCTCATCCAGCAATAGCACACTGGCTTGTTGCACCAGCGCCCGGGCCAACGTCAGGCGTTGCCATTCACCACCCGACAGGCTCTCGACCGGCTGCTGTTGTTTCTCCAGCAAACCGGTTTGCCTGAGCGCCAGCAACACTTGTTGCCGGTCATAATCGTTATCCGGTTCAAACCAACTTTTGTGCGGCAAGAGCCCAAGTGCAGCCACCTGATAACAGCTCAAACCGGTTAAAGGTGGATTATGCTGCGGTAAGAATGCCAGCTGCCTGGCTAATTGCCGTAGTGGGATGCTGGCCAGAGATTTACCGGCAAACAACAGCTTGCCACTGTCCGGCGCCGGACAACCACTTAACAGCGACAGCAACGAGCTTTTGCCGGCACCATTCGGGCCAATAATTCCCACCAGCTCACCGGGTGCCAGCTCCAAGCTAATATCCTGCAGCACCTGAGTGCGCTGGCGCTGCTGCGGATAGCTCAGACTAATTTGCTGTAATGAATAAATGGCGCTCACGCGATTGTCCAGTTAGTTAATGGGCAGCAACCAAGGACAACCGGCAGTGCAAGCTGCAGGCCGGGCAAAGGCGCTACCGTGTATTCCCGCACGGGCGTATCAAAGGCATAATTCGTGTTCTGGCAGGTCTCCTGACTTAACGCGATAACCCACAGCCACCTTCCCGTTATCAATACTGACACAGTGGTATTAGCTGCAGCGCGTTTCACAGTTGCGGGTACAGTTCAGGTATTCCACCTGATTCCCTTTTCAAGCACGTTGCTCACCAGACTGCGGCATTCTAGCAGCTAAGACCGCCAACTGCCAGAGAGTCGAACTGCAGTAAAAATCCATGGGCGTAGTGATGTTTTCGGCCTGAAGAGTCCGCGCTAGCGAACAAAATCTAAGCAGCAAACGTCAACACACCCTAAATTCAGCTAAGCTGTTAAGGGTATTTAGCTATGATGAGGATAAGTTATGACAATTAAGGTGCTTGCGATCTGTGGTAGTTTACGCGCCCGCTCGACTAACCGCGGTTTATTGCGTTTTGCCCAGGCAAACGCCCCCACCGGTATGAAGATCCATATTGCCGATTTGCTGGATGTGCCTTTCTATAATGCCGATCTGGCAGAGAAACCCGCGGCCGTAAGCACCCTGCTGCAAGAGTTTGCCGAGGCGGATGCCCTGCTACTGGCCTGTCCGGAGTACAATTACTCACTGGCGCCAGCGTTGAAAAATGCGCTGGATTGGGCCTCACGGGAGCCGGATAACCACTTGTTACGCGGCAAACCGGTGGCGATCCTCGGCTCTGCCGGTGGTATGGGCAGCTCGCGCTCACAATACCATTTACGCCAGGTCTGTGTTTATCTGGACTTACACCCCCTGAATAAGCCGGAAGTCTTTGCTAATGCCTTTAGCGGCGCCTTTGACCACGAGGGTAACTTGCTGGACCAAAAGATCCAGGACAATATCCGGCAATTGCTGCAAGCATTGTCCCTTTGGCAGAAACAATTAAGCCTGCCTGTTGGCTGACGTAAGCGAAAATAGTGTTATAATATCGCGTGTTTAAGGGCGCAATGCCTGGTCTTTGCCTGCAAGGCGTCAGCTATAGCTATGTTGGGTGAGTGCCAGGTGAGTGTTGGGTGATAAAAGGATTTATAAATAGCTGATGCGGATTCTGGGATTGTTATTAGCTTTGAGTGTTATGCTGCCGGTTTATGCCACCGCGCCGGCTGAGTCTGTGCTGGAGTTTCGCCAGGCGCTGGGCTCACCGGCTTCCCGCTATAGCCAAAGCCTGCTAACAGAAGCTTATCAACGGCTTGGTGTCGAAGCCCGGTTTATCGAGGTGCCGCTGGGTCGCAGTTTAATCGAATCCGATAAAGGTAATCTGGCCGGTGAGCTGGCGCGCGTGCTGCATATTAACCAACAGTATAAGAATCTGTGGCCAGTGCCTTATGTGCTGTTTGATACCCATGTTTACCTCTATGTTAACCAGCAACGCTGTGCCGGTTGTCAGCTGTCACAAGTCCAAAGCCTGGCCTATGTTCGCGGCACCTTAATTGTCGAAGAGTTACTGCGGAAGTTACCCGCCTCGCGTCAGGTGATTGGCAGCGGTAGTCTGGATGCCGCCAAACAAATGTTTTTGACTGGCAAAGTCGATGGCGTACTGTTTCCGGCATACAAACTCAATGCCACTAGCACATTCCCGATCAGTGAGCAAATTCTACAAAGCCTGCCGGATTATCATTTTCTACACCGACAACATCAGGAGCTGATCCCGAGGCTAACGCAGATGTTGTTTCAGCTGGAGCGTGAAGGTTTTGCCGAGCGTCTGCGGTTAAAATACGGCGTACCGGCACCGCGACGCCAGCTTTCGCGCAATGAAAAGCCTTTTGCCGAGTACTAGGGCGTGTTGACGTTTGCTGCTTGTTTTTGCAGCAAACGTCAACACGCCCTAACTCCCTGTTACGTCATTTCGTATCACGCTTTGGCAAATAAAAAACCCCGCCAAACAGCGCGGGGTTTTTCACAACGACCTAGCATTCTAACGGGTATATTTTTCCAGCCACTGGAACACTTCGTTATACCAGCGCACCCGGTTATCCGGCTTTAAGATCCAGTGGTTTTCATCCGGGAAGATCACCAGGCGCGATTCAATGCCCTTGCGCTGCAGGTTAGTAAAGGCGCCTAAGCCCTGCGCATAAGGTACCCGATAGTCTTTCAGGCCATGGATCACCAGCATCGGCGTTTGCCATTTATCGGCATGCGCCGCCGGGTTAAATTTCTGATAGTCTGACTCCGGGTTCCAGGCCGTGCCACCTAAATCAAACTCCGGAAACCAAAGCTCTTCGGTGCTGCCGTAGAAACTTGGCATATCATATAAACCGGCATGATTGACCAGACACTTAAAGCCATCCGGCCAGTTACCGGCGATCCAGTTCATCATAAAGCCGCCATAAGAGGCGCCCAGCGCACAGGCACGGTTGCCATCGATCCACGGATAGGCCTGCACCACATGCGCAAAGCCTTTTTGCAGATCAACCAGCGGCTTACCACCCCAATCACGGCTGATCGAGTCGGTAAAGGCCTGACCATAGCCGGTAGAGCCATGGAAATCGACCATCACCACCGCATAGCCTTTGGCGGCATAAAGCTGGGCATTCCAACGCTCGTTAAACATATTGCCAAAGCTACCCTGTGGGCCGCCATGCACTAAAAAGGCCATCGGGTATTTTTTGTTTGGCTCAAAGTTCCAGGGTTTAACCAGATAACCATAGACGGTCGCATCTTCCGCGCCTTTAAAGCTAAACTGCTCAAAGTCACCAAACTGAATGCCTTCAGCCCATTTGGCATTAACCTGAGTTAACTGCTGTGGCTGTGAACCATCCGCATTGGTCTGGAAAATTTCGGCTGGCATATTCAGCCGGTGATTGGTAAATACCAGCTTATCCGCCGCAACTTGCAGATTACCGGCATAGCCATCACCATACAGTTTAATCACATCGCCAAAACTGGTGTTAATGGCGTAGATGCTGTACTGCCCGACATCCTGAGTGGTGACATAGATGGTTCTGTTATCACGGCCAAAATAGAAATCAGAAATCGAGCGATCCCAGTTCGGCGCCACTTCTTTGCGCTCGCCGGTAATCAAATCCAGCAACATCAGGCCAAAACGATCTGCCTCAGCGCCCGGCTTTTGCATCGCCAGATAGGCCAGAAAACGGCCATCATTGGAGAACTTGGGTTTGGCATCCCAGGCCGGATTGTCGGCCGTCAGATTGACCTTCTCACCACCATTAATCGACACCTGAAACAAATCAAAGTTAGTGTGCCAGGCCTGATCAACCGCCGGGATCTTGGCACTGAACACCAGTTGCTGATTATCCGGCGTAAAGGCCACTTCGCTGATACCGGCGATATTGGTATTCCAGTCGGCCATCAGGTTTTTCGCATCAGTAACAGGGGCATCGCCGAGCACCGCCACGTGCAGATGTTCACGATACTGATCCAGCCAGTGATCCCAGTGCCGTACCATCAACTGGTCATAGGCCAGCGCAGTATCTTTGCGCTCCGCTTCTTTGGCTTTGGCATCCAGCGTACATTGCAGCGTCTGACAACCGGGTTTCACTGTTAAACTCAGCGCCAGGGTTTTGCCATCGCTGGCCAGTTTAAAGCCGTTAATTGGTAAGGGTAGCCGGGTCACCTGCCGGGCTTCACCGCCTTCCAGCGACAGTTGCCACAGCTGGGTGCTGCCAGTGCGATTAGCTAAAAAGAAAATACTCTTGCCATCCGGGTGCCACTGCACCGCTGTTTCGCGGCTGCTGTTTTCGGTTAAACGGCGAACTTGCCGATTTTCACCCAGTTGCATTAAATAGAGATCATGGCTGGTATCAGCCGGCGCAAAACCGCCGTTAGTCTGGCTATAAACCAGCGAACGGCCATCCGGCGACAAAGCCAGATTACCAACTTTATTATGTTGATTCAGATGTTCGACCGTCAGTGGTCCTTTGGCCAGCGCACCAGCACTAAAGAGTGCTAACGCCACTAAACTCTGATGTTTCATGGTTCCCCCAGTTAGTAAAAAGCCGCAGTCATCGCTGCGGCCTTGTTAGAATCAGGCTTTCAGTTTGGCATCCAGCTCAGCAATATTGGCTTTCCAAATTGCCGGCCCCTGCTTATGCACGTTATTACCGTTGCTGTCCACTGCTACAGTTACCGGCATATCTTCGACTTCAAACTCATAGATCGCTTCCATACCCAGATCGGCAAAGGCCACGACCCGGGCTTTCTTAATGGCTTTCGACACCAGATAAGCGGCGCCGCCCACGGCCATCAGATAAACAGCTTTATGCTGTTTGATACTCTCAACCGTTTGATCACCGCGCTCGGATTTACCAATCATGCCCAGCAGACCAGTTTGCGACAACATCATATCGGTAAACTTATCCATCCGGGTCGCGGTTGTCGGGCCGGCCGGGCCTACTACTTCATCACGTACGGCATCAACCGGGCCAACGTAATAGATAAATTTATTTTTCAGATCCACACCTTGTGGTAAACCTTCGCCTTTATTCAGCATATCGGCAATGCGTTTGTGTGCCGCATCACGGCCGGTTAACATCTTACCGCTTAACAGCACAGTTTCACCGGCTTGCCAGCTTTGTACATCCTCTGGCGTCACGGTATCCAGATTGACCCGGCGCACATTGCTACCAAGCTCCCAGGTCACCTGCGGCCAGTCTTCCAGTTTCGGCGGCGTAATATCGGCCGGGCCAGAACCATCTAAATGGAAATGCACATGGCGGGTGGCGGCACAGTTCGGGATCATCACCACCGGCAATGAGGCCGCATGGGTGGGTACTGATTTGATTTTGACATCTACGACCGTGGTTAAGCCACCCAAGCCCTGGGCGCCAATGCCCAGTTTGTTCACTTTTTCATACAACTCTAACCGCAGTTTTTCTTCCGCGTTTTGCGGCCCTCTGGCCAGCAACTCCTGAATATCCACCGGCTCCATCAGCGATTCTTTCGCCAGCACCGCGGCTTTTTCCGCCGTACCGCCAATACCGATGCCAAGCATGCCTGGCGGACACCAGCCAGCACCCATTTTGGGCAGGGTTTCCAGCACCCAATCGACAATAGAATCGGACGGATTCAGCATTGCCATCTTGGTTTTATTTTCTGAACCACCGCCTTTAGCGGCGATCATCACTTCGACATGATGACCAGGCACCAGATCGATATGCACTACCGCTGGCGTATTATCCTTGGTGTTTTTACGTAAACCGGCCGGATCGGCAACAATAGAGGCCCGCAGCGGGTTATCCGGATTCATATAAGCACGGCGGGTGCCTTCATCCACCATTTGCTGCACCGTCAGGTCTGTTTTATCCCATTTCACATCCATGCCAATCTTAACGAAGCAGGTAACAATGCCGGTATCCTGACAGATCGGACGATGGCCTTCGGCTGACATCCGCGAATTAATCAGAATTTGTGCAATGGCATCTTTCGCGGCCTGGTTTTGCTCTTTGTGATAAGCCACTTCCAGTGCCTGAATAAAATCCAGCGGGTGATAATAGGAGATGTACTGCAGCGCATCTTCGATGCTTTCAATAAAATCTTGTTGGCGAATAACCGTCATGCTTGCCCTTCCTCTGTCGCCCAAGCGGCGAGACATTTAACTATTAGTGTGGGTGCTGGTATGATAGCGCGCATCCCCAACAGCGGCTAGTCCAAATCATGCAGCAGTATCTGATATACGACGCCAAATCTGAACCCGAATTTTCTCTGCTGGAGATTTTTGCTCATTTTGCCAGCGAGCCCTGGTCAATGTTGCTCGATTCCGCGGATGCCAGTCACCCGAATAGCCGTTACCAGATTATGGTGGCACAGCCGGTGGCAACCCTGCATAGCCAGCACGGTAACACCATCCTGACCGACGAGCACGGCAGCCATCATTACACAACCGATCCGTTCAAGGTATTAGACTGTGCGCTAAAGCGTTACTTTGCGACGCCCTGTCACAGTGAGCTGCCCTTTGTCGGCGGCGCCCTTGGTTATTTTGGTTATGATCTGGGCCGCTATCTGGAACGCCTGCCGGAACAGGCGCAAGCTGATTTGCAGCTACCGGATATGGCGCTGGGTCTGTATCAATGGGCGCTGATTTATGATCAACAACAAAAGCAGCTCTGGTACACCGATTACCGGCAGGATGCGGAACAACACTGGCATAAATTGCAGCAAAGATTAAGCACGCAACCGCCGCTAAGCCGCCCCTTTAGTTTGCAAAGTGACTGGCAAGCCAATATGACCCAGGCTGAGTATCAGCATAAATTCGCCCGGGTACAGCAAGAGCTAAGTAGCGGTAACTGTTATCAGATTAATCTGGCACAACGTTTTAGCGCCGCTTATCAGGGCGACGAATGGCAGGCGTATCTGAAGCTACGGCAAAAAAATGCAGCGCCCTTTTCGGCCTTTATCCGCTTGCCAGCCGCTGCGGTGCTCAGTATCTCGCCGGAACGCTTTTTGCTGCTGCAGGATGGTCAGATTGAAACCAAGCCAATTAAAGGTACCCGGCCGCGTGGTTTCTGTGCGCAAACCGACCAGATAGAAGCTGAAAATCTGCAAACCTCGCCAAAAGATCGCGCTGAAAATGTGATGATTGTCGATTTGCTGCGCAACGATCTGGGTAAAGTATGTCAGCCGGGGTCGGTCGAGGTGCCGGCCTTGTTTGCCATTGAGAGCTTTCCGGCCGTACATCATCTGGTCAGTACCGTTACCGGCACTCTGGCAGCGCCGAATAGCGCCTGTGATTTGCTGCGGGCGGCTTTTCCCGGCGGCTCTATTACCGGCGCCCCGAAAATCAGTGCCATGCAATTAATTGAACAGCTGGAACCCCACC
Organism: Alishewanella sp. BS5-314; assembly: GCF_025377695.1. Lineage (NCBI taxonomy): Bacteria > Pseudomonadati > Pseudomonadota > Gammaproteobacteria > Alteromonadales > Alteromonadaceae > Alishewanella > Alishewanella sp. BS5-314. The sequence goes on along the minus strand of NZ_JACEHJ010000002.1, from coordinate 544,154 downwards.
GGCGCAGCGTCTATTGCGGCGCTATCGGCTATATCAGCAGTACCGGCCGTATGGATACCAATATCGCGATCCGCACCCTGGTTTGCGAACAGGGGCAGATCCATTGCTGGGCCGGTGGTGGTCTGGTGGCGGATTCGAAAGCTGACAGCGAATATCAGGAAACGCTGGATAAGGTGGCAAAAATTCTGCCGGTATTAACTGCGATACAGCGAGCTTAAAGGAATAAACAGCAGGTGCAAGCCGAACAATTTTTGAACCGCTATCTACTCAGACCATTGCCTGCAACCACGCCACAGCCGCTAGTTGCAGAGCTAAGGCGCAGCGCTGTGTTGGTACCGCTGCTGCACTACGCAGACGAGCTACACCTGCTGTTGACACGCCGCGCTCTGACACTGGCCCATCATCCGGGGCAAATCAGCTTCCCCGGTGGCATGCTGGAAACAGGTGAGACGGCTATTCAGGCGGCCTGCCGCGAAGCCGAAGAAGAGATAGGCTTGCCAGCAACAACTATCCGGGTACTGGGTGAGTTACAGCCACTGCAAACATTAACCGGCTTTCATATCAGTCCGGTGGTTGCCCTGGTAACGCCAGGTCAGGCCTATCGTTTGAATAAGCAGGAAGTCAGTGAAATCTTTGAAGTGCCGCTTAGCTTTTTTCTGAACCCTGCCAGTCAGCAGGGATGGCCAGTCTGGTGGCGCGGTAAACAGCAACACCTGACCGTAATACCTTATCAGGACAAGCTGATTTGGGGCGCCACAGCCGGCATTATTCAGCAATTATTAACCCAGATCCGCTGAGCGCAGCCTGCAATATGCGAATTTTGTAAAGAAAACTGCACTCTCGCGCGAAAAAAGACACTGAATAGAGCTGTTGCAGATACTGAACAGACCTCTGGCGCCCTGACAGCCATGGCATCCATCAGTTAGAATACCGACTATCAGGCTCCCTACTCTAACTATAATAAGTCGTATTTATGATCATTAGTGCATTTGATATGTTTAGCATCGGCATTGGCCCCTCCAGCTCCCATACGGTGGGCCCAATGCGTGCAGCAAAGAAATTTACTGAGCAGCTGCAACAACAGCAACTGTTAAGCCGTTGTGATAGCGTAAAAGTGGAATTATTCGGCTCGCTGGGCCAAACCGGTATTGGCCATGGCACTGGCAAGGCGGTGATCCTGGGGTTGTCTGGCTACTTGCCGGAAAGCGTCGACCCGGATGCAGTAGAAGGTATTCTGCGCCAGGTGCATGACAGCCAAAAGTTACAACTGGCACAGCAACACGCGGTGAATTTCCCACGCGACGGCGCCATTGTGTTCCACCGCCGTAAAACGCTGAAAGAGCACTCCAATGGCATGGAGCTGATTGCTTATGACAGCGAGAAAAATGTGCTGCTAAGCGAAGTCTACTTTTCCATTGGTGGCGGTTTTATCGTGAAAGCCGAAGATTTTGCCAAAGAAAAAGAAGCAGCCAGTCAGTTCGTCGCGGCTAACCCACCACCCTACCCATTTGAGTCAGGCGCAGAGTTATTAGCACTGTGTAAAGAGCATGGCCTGTCGATTTCGGGCTTGATGCATGAAAACGAAAGAGTGCTGCGTAGCAGTGCGCAAATTGAAAGTGAGCTGAATAATATCTGGCTGACCATGCGCGCCTGTATTGAACGCGGTATTCGCACCGAGGGTATTTTACCCGGTGGCTTAAAAGTGAAACGCCGCGCCCCCGCCTTACATAAAAAGCTGATGGCAGAGAAAAGTGCCGATCCACTGCAGGTAATGGACTGGGTCAATCTGTTTGCGCTGGCGGTAAACGAGGAAAACGCCGCCGGTGGTCGGGTCGTTACTGCACCGACTAACGGTGCTGCCGGTATTATTCCGGCGGTGTTAATGTACTACGACAAATTTATTCAGCCGGTCAGCCCGGAAATCGCCAGTCGCTATCTGTTAACCGCGGCCGCCATTGGTATTTTGTATAAGAAAAATGCCTCGATATCCGGCGCCGAAGTCGGTTGTCAGGGTGAAGTTGGCGTAGCCTGCTCAATGGCCGCAGCGGCACTAACCGAAATTCTAGGTGGCAGCCCGCAGCATGTTGAGAACGCGGCTGAGATCGGCATGGAGCATAATCTGGGCTTAACCTGTGATCCGGTTGGCGGTTTAGTGCAGGTGCCCTGTATTGAACGCAATGCGATGGGGTCAATTAAAGCCATTAACGCTTCGCGACTGGCGCTACGTGGCAGTGGCGATCACAAGGTATCGCTGGATAAGGTGATCAAAACCATGTGGGATACCGGTAAGGATATGCAGACCAAGTACAAAGAAACCTCACGCGGTGGTCTGGCGGTAAATATTATCGAGTGTTAAAGCGCTGTGGTGCTATTTGTGCCGGCTAGCCGGCCGGTGCCAGGCCATCTTCATCAGTAAGCGGAAAATCAACCAGTTCCGCTTGCTGATAATCCTGCAATAATTGTTCAGCCTGCTCCGCCTGCTCGTCGGCGACAAACACATTAGCAAAACCCAGCGCGGCCAAATCCCCTACCGCACCCTGCAAATAATGACCACCGACGTAGGTGTCAATCCCCTCGCTATTAAGCATCCCGGCGATAATATGGGCTTCCAATATATCGTTGGCACGAAAGATAATTTTCATAAATGTCCCTGTTTTAGGGCGTTAAGACACCCTTGACAGCTTAGCTGAAAAACCAGTACGCCACCAGTGCCGCCCCGCTGCAATAAAATAGCATCGGCCACAGCGTATAACGGATAATCTCTCCCTCGCGACCATGTAAATTCACTACGCTGGCCGCTGCTACCACATTGACCACACAAATCATATTGCCGGCGTTGGCGCCAAGCATTTGCAGCGCCAGCACCAGAGACTGCGGCAATTCCGCCTGCAGTGCCATCTGCTGCTGAAAGCTGCCAAACATCAGATTAGAGAAGGTGGCAGAGCCAGCAATAAAAGAGCCTAAGGCACCAACAATGGCAGCAAAACCCAGCCAATAGTCTGCCAGGTGGGCCGCCGCCAGTTCAGCCAGCGCCAGCGGCATCGCCGGTAAACCGGCGCTGTTAACATCAGAATGCAAGAAAATCCGCACCATCGGCACCGCCGCACCGAGCGCAATACAGGACGGTAACAGCATCTTACTACTCTGGGTTAACGCCTGCTGCAGCATACTGAACTTAGCCTTAAACAGCCACAGTGCCAGCAAGGCCGTCAGCAGGAATACCGTACCCGGTAAATACAGCGGCGCCACCGTAACACTGAGTTCAGAGCCTAAGATCTGCTGCCATTGCCAATTTAGCCCCTGCAGCATCGCTCTAAAGGGCAGCGCCGGCACCCGGGTTAACACCAATAATGTGGCCACCAGCGCATAGGGCAACCAGGCTTGCCAAAGCGGTATCTGGCTGCTGTGCGCTGTATTCTCAGGCGTGTTTTCTGCAGCAGGCAGACTGTTGTCGGCTGTCACAGGTTTTGGCACTAACCAGCCCCGACTTGCAGCCGTCGCGGTTAGCGCCAGCCCCAATAACGCACCCAGGACAGAGGGAAACTCCGGACCAAGCAACCAGGTCACCAGCCAGGCCGGTAAGGTAAAGGCAAAGCCAGCGAATAACGCAAAGGGCGTGGCAGCCAGGCCGTAACGCCAGTTAGCCTGAGTGCTAAAATAACGGCTGTATAGCAGCACCATCAGCAGAGGTAAAAAACTGGCGACAAAGATATCGATACTGATTGCCAGCAGTGCCGTTTGCTGCAGCTCTGATGCGCTGATCCCAGGTACGCCTTGTGCCAGCCCCACCAATACCGGAGTACCGACAGCACCAAAGGACACCGCCGCCGAATCCGCCACCAGTGCCAGCACTACGGCAGAGAGCGGACTAAAGCCCAGCGCCACTAACAAGGGCGCCACGATAGCCGCCGGGGTACCAAAACCGGCCGCGCCTTCCAGAAAGCCAACAAAGAGCCAACCAATAATCAACAGCTGGACTCTTTTGTCGGCAGAAAGCCGCGCAAAGCCTTGTTTAATCACCTCCATGGCGCCGGATAACAGCAACACCTTTAACAACACCAAAGCACCGAAGATAATCCACAGAATAGTGGCAGCGATCACCAGGCCTTCCAGGGTGGCGGCCGTTAAGTGTAATAACGGTACCTGCCATACCAGCAGGGCTAATAACGCGGATAACAGTAAACTCAATGGCATCGCCTGCCGTGCCGGCAGGCGCAATAAAACCAGTAGGATAAAAACGCTGAACAGCGGCATCGCCGCTGTCAGCAGTTGCAGCAAGGTCACTCAACCTCCGCTTATGCCAGTTGCAGATGTTATTTAGAGAAGCCCTGCTCGGAGGTCGCCGCTATGGCTTTCTTACCACGGAACAGTCTTTTTACATCTTCCAGCATAACATAAAGTGCCGGGATCAAGACCAGGGTAATTACGGTTGCAAACAGAATACCGAATGCCAGCGACACTGCCATCGGGATCACGATTTGCGCTTGTAAACTGCGCTCCAGTACTATCGGTGCCAGACCAACAAAGGTAGTTAATGAAGTCAGTAAAATGGCCCTAAAGCGCTGCGTTCCTGCATCGACTACGGCTTGCTTAATCGCCACACCCTGTGCCCGGGCGCGGTTAACAAAGTCCACCATAATCAGACTGTCGTTTACCACCACCCCGGCCAGTGCCACTAAGCCGAACACCGACATAATGCTCATCGATAAGCCCAGCAGCATATGGCCAATCACCGCCCCGATCAGGCCAAAGGGGATCACGCTCATAATAATCAGCGGCTGGGAGTAGGATTTCAGCGGGATCGCCATTAAGGCATAGATACAGAACATAGCAAACACAGCAGCCTTCATTAGATCTCGCTGGGCATCCATTTCATCCTGGCTGGCACCATCCAACTGGCCACTGACGCCGGGATATTTTTGTTCCAGTTCTTTCAGGATGCCGCGACGCACTTCAGACACCACCTTGCCAGGCTCCACCAGACTCTTATCTGCCGCCGCGGTAATGGTCACCGACCGTTCACCATTGACCCGGTTAATGGCGCTAAAGCTTGGTTGCAAGGTATAGCTGGCCACCTGTGAAAACGGCACCTCACCACCATTGGCAGTACGGATCCGCATATTCTCCAAATCACCCAAGGAACGGCGTTCTTCCCGCGGGTAGCGCACCATTACTTTTACTTCTTCACCGCCGCGTTGCACGCGCTGTGCTTCGGCACCATAGAAACCATTTCTGACCTGCCGCGCCAAATCAGCCAGAGTCAAACCTAACAGATCGGCTTCCGGTTTTAACGCCAGCACAATTTCATCATTGCCCCCACGCAGGTTATCTTCAATATCAAATACGCCCTCGTAACCCGCCAGCGCCGCCTTTAACTCTTCTGTTGCGGCTTGCAACTGCGCCAAGTCACGGCCACGTAATTGCAGCGCGATATCCGCGCCGCTGCCCATGGTCGAATTATTGATGCGGAAGGTTTTTAAACCCGGGATCTCTGGAATTTGCTCACGCCACAGCCGGGCGATCTCAAAGGCATCAATTTCGCGGCCTTCGCTTTTATCCAGTTCAATGACCAGCTGACCGGCAGTATCGCTGTTTAAAAATACTAGCCGGTGTTTGACGACCATGTCCTCACCCGAGGCCAGTAGCTGCTGATCGACGCGCATTAACGCGGCTTCGATTTCCTGGATTGCCAGTACCGTTGCCTCGTTGGAAGCGCCTTCTTCCATTTGCACGCTGGCTTGCATAAAGTCGCTTGGTACATTCGGGAAAAACACCCAACGCACAAAACCTGCTGACATCACACCGAACATCACAATCAACATGGCAAAAAATATCGCCATGGTGACGTAGCGAAATTCAATACATCTCTCGATAAAAGGCCGGTAGCGGTTTTCAATAAAGCTAAACAGTACCCGCGAAACGGCACCGCGTACCCGCTTTAACGAATTACTGCCAAAGCGCCCTAAAGCATAGACGCCGCCCCGGTTTGGATCCCAAGGTTTGGTGTTCATATTGGCAATATGCGCCGGCAGGATCAGTTTGGACTCAATAATAGAAAATGCCAGACAGAGTACCACTACCCAGGCAATGGAACCCCAGATCGCGGATTGTGCGCCACCGACCATTAACATCGGCACAAAGGCAGCAATGGTCGTCAATACACCAAAGGTTGCCGGCATCGCCACTTTTTTCGCGCCGGCAATGACCGCATCCGTTGATTTACCGCGCTTTTCAATTTCAGTGTAGGCGCTTTCGCCGATAATAATGGCATCATCGACCACTATCCCCAACACCAGGATAAAGCCGAACAAACTGATCATATTGATCGAGACATCAAAGAACGACAGTGGCAGCAATGCCAGGGCGCCGAGGAAGCAGATTGGAATACCCACCATGACCCAGAATGCGACCCGGAACTCCAAAAATAGCGTTAACGCCAGCAGCACCAGTATAACCCCATACAACAGGTTACTGGTCATCAAATCTAGACGACCTTGCAGGTAATAACTGGAATCTCCCCAGTAATCCAGCGTAATCGATGCGGGTAATTCCTGGCGTTTTTTCTCAATATAATTTTTTACCGTACCGGCAATACGCAAGGTATCGTCTTCCCCCACCGCATCAATTCGGATCGATACACTGTTCTGACCATTAAAGGTCGCCAGCCGGGCCCGCTCAATAAAGCCATCGGTGACAGTCGCAATATCGCCCAGCAGCAAACGGGTGCCATCAGCATTACGCACCAACGGGATACTGGCAAAATCATCTTCGTAATAAGCCTGGCCCTTGGTTCGTAGCAAAATATTGCCACTTTCCGAGCGGATAGCACCGCCGGGTAAGTCGACTGAACTACCACGCACCGCACTGACCACCTGTTCAAAGGTCAGGCCATACTCGCGTAGCCGGTGTTCCGGGATTTCGATAGCGATTTCATAATTGCGCGCGGCTACCACATCAACCTTACTGACGCCCGGCAGCTTTTTAATTTCATCGCGAATACTTTTCGCCAGTTCTTTTAATGTTGCTTCAGTGGCGTCCCCATAAAGAGATAGCCACATCACATTACTTTGAAAACGCACCCGATATACCACTGGCCGTTCTGTTTGCTCCGGCAAGGTAGAAATGGAGTTAACCTGGGTTTTAATCTCTTCCATGACTTCGCTGATATTGTAGCCGGACGTGATTTCAACATTCACTGTCGCCAGCCCTTCTACCGCAGTAGAGCGCACCCGTTTAATACCATTAACACTGCGAATACTTTCTTCAATTTTATCAATAACTCCGGATTCAACTTCCTGCGGTGCTGCTCCCAAATAGGGCACGCGAATGGTTACCACCTCGGTTTCAATTTCCGGAAAGGTTTGCTTTTTAATAGTTAAAACCGAGCCCAAACCCGCTAATAGCAGCACGACCATTAACAGGTTGGCCGCCACGCTATTGCGGGCGAACCAGGCGATAATGCCTTTATTGGTATCCATACTTATTGCGCCTCCTGCTGCATTGCAGAGGCATTTGCGACCGTCTCAGCTAAGGGTTGTTGCTCGGCCAACCTCACTTGAGTCCCGGCCAGCGGGTTGGTCACAGGTGAAATGACCAGCCGATCAGCCGCTTCAAAACCACTGCCGATATACGCAAAGTCGGCATCGGCGCGGCTAAGTTGCACCTGGCGAAATTGCAGTTGTTGCTCGGCATCAACCACCAGTAGCTGATTGCCTGGGCGTAACAGATGTCTCGGTACCTTGGTGACCTGAGTTGCTGCGATACCGCTGATTTGGGCCTGCACAAAACGGCCAAACTGCAGCGGTATGCCTGTACCTTCGCGCTGATACGGATCCTGAATTTCCGCCACGGCATAAATTACCCGGCTACGCTCGTCCAACACCCCTTCGGTACGAACAATATTTGCATACCATTGTAACGGTTGGCCCGCAATCGTCGCGCTTAAGATCACTGGTATCTGCTGTACCTGTGCCTGTTGCTGTGGCAAGAAACCAAAATCGGTATCAGTTAAAGCTAAGCGCACTTCCGCGACCTCAGTACCGAGGATGCTGCCAAGCTGACTACCACGGCTGATAAACTGACCCAGATTGGCCATCCGGCTGCGTACCATCCCATCGTAAGGTGCACGGATTTCGGTGCGCGCCAAATCACGCTGCGCCCGTTCCAGCTCAGCTTCTTTTGATTGTACATTAGCCAGCGCACTGGCCAGCTGTGGCTGGCGTAAACCCAAAGCAGGTGCTTTACCTTCGGTAAAGGAGCGCCATTCGGTTTCTGCAACCCGCGCCCGCGCCCGCTCTTCTTCAAGCTGGGCTTTCGCACCGGCCAATGCTGCTTCTGCTGCCTTCACCGCAGTCAGATAATCTGCCGGTTCAACCTGAACTAATAAATCGCCTTTTTTAAAGAAACCGCCGGCAACAAAATTCTCGGCTACCCGGATAATCCGGCCGTTGACTTCTGACATCAGCGTGGTTTCTAACTTGGGTGACACTGTGCCTTGCGAGGCAATACGGTAGGTAAGGTCCTGAGGTGCCAATTCAATGGTATTGACCAGTAACGGCAGTCGCTGCTCAACGACTTTCGCCGGGGGCTTTCGCATTGCACCTAAACCTATAGCTAATCCCACCGCACTGATCAGAATAATGATCGGTAATCCAACTTTGATAAATTTTGTTGCCATGAACTTGATGTCCCGCTAATTATAGTTTTACTGCTACCAATTTTACCTGCTACGAAAAATGCTGCAGTAGCATGAATGTTAATTTTTATTTCAATTCAATCATAAATATCCGGCCTTCAAGGCTTCTATTACGCTAATAACTTACTGGCAGATTGTACAAAGCCCGCCATTATTAGCCTGGCAAAGATTTATTGACTAATCAGAGACTAAAACAACGCAGCCGATAGAGTTAACAGAAATATATTTTGTTACAAAGTTACCTGCTGTACACTGCAAACGAATGCGTAAATTTTGACCATTGGCAAAAAGTCCACTTTAGGTTAGTTTTAACAGGTAGCCGGTGCGTTACCGGTTACGCCAAAGCAACAGGAGTGAGCAATGAGCATCAGTAAGCAGTATTTAAAGACCAAACCCGCTTGCAAAGTGACCTTTAAACTGACTGCCGACAGGCTACCAGCCGCGACACAGGTTGCTTTACTGGGGGAATTTAACGATTGGGATCCGGCAGCCTTGCCGATGAAGAAAAGCAAAAGTGGCGAATTCAGTGCCACTGTAACCTTGCCGGTCAATAGTGAGTATCAATTCCGCTATCTGGTTGATGGTGGCACCTGGCTTAACGACGAGGACGCCGATGCCTATCTGCCATCGCGGGTATCATACGACGAGAACTCGGTGATCCGGCTCTGAAAAAAGGGGCCAGGCCCCTTTCTCCATTCAGCTTAAGCGCAGCGCCTTAACACTTTTCCAGTACTAAGCAGCCCACCGAATAGCCGGCACCAAAGGAGCAAAGAATCGCTTTGTCACCACTTTGTAGCCCCTGCTGGTATTTATGAAACGCAATAATCGAGCCTGCCGACGCCGTATTAGCATAGGTATCCAGCACCAGCGGTGCCTCTTCCGGCAACGGATCGCGGCCGAGAATCTTTTTGGCCGCAAAGATATTCATATTGATATTGGCCTGATGCAGCCATAACCGTTTTAAATCGTCGGCAGTAACCTGTTGTGCCGCCATTTCGTCCAAAATCACCTCAGCTACTATCGGCAACAGCTCTTTAAACACTTTACGCCCCTGCTGTTTAAAAAACGGGGCCTTCGGGTCCTGCTCACTAAAGCAATGCTCGGTATAGCCAATATCGCAGCGGATATTATTGGAGAAGGTGGTTTTTAAACGCATACCCAGAATGCGAAATGCCTGGCTACTGGTACAGCTGGACTCGGCTTCAATAATGGTTGCGGTACAGACATCACCAAAAATAAAGTGACTGTCGCGGCTGCGGTAATCCACCTGCGGTGAGGCAAATTCCGGGTTGACCACCAGCACCACTTTGGCACTGCCGCCACGGATAGCATTAACCGCATTGCTGATCGCGAAGGTCGCCGAAGAGCACGCTACGTTCATATCAAAGGCATAACCGCCAGCGCCCAGCGCCTGTTGCAACTCGACGGACAGCGCCGGATAAGGCCGCTGCATATTCGAAGCAGCACAGATAATTAAATCAATATCGGCAGCGGTTTTGTTGGCTTGCGCTAAGGCTTGAGTCGCCGCCTGCACCGCCATTTCGACCATTTCTGGCAGTTCATCTTCGCCGCGCTTACGAAACACCGGATGCATTACCTTGGGGTCAAGAATGCCATCCTTATACAGTACGTGCCGGGCTTTAATACCGGAGGCTTTTTCGATAAATTCGCTGCTGGAATACTCCAGTGCCGCCAGTTCACCAGCAGCAATCTGTGCCGCATGCTCGGTATTAAACTGATCAACGTATTGATTAAAACTTACGACCAGCTCGTCATTGCTAATAATGTGTTGTGGGGTAAATAACCCTGAGCCGCTAATCACCACCTGCTGCATACTTTCACCTTGTCTGCGCCGTTATTTATCTACTATCAGTTTCACGCTGGCCGCTAGCGTCGCGTGGCGTGAACCTTTTGCACTTTTGGCACTCAGTATAACTGAAATGCTGGTCAGAGGTGATCCTTTCAAGACACCGCGTTTTAACTGGCGAAAATTCCCGCAGTTGGCCTCAGTTTTACTGTACTGCGTTCTGGCTTAAGGTACACTTTAGGTTGGTTTACCGATACCGCTGCCTGCAAAATGCGTGGTATTGGCTGCATCTTAACAGGATTTTAATGCGCTATTTGTTACTCACCTTGCTACTGCTAAGCCCTGCTGTGCTGGCGCAAACCACCTTGCGCCTGACAGGTCTGTCAGGCGAATTGGAGGATAACGTTAAGTTATTCCTCGACCGCTACGCAGCAGGTGAAATTTCGACCTCGCTGCGCTTTCAAGCCCGGCTGGAGCAAGATATTGCGCAAGCGATGCAGGCGCTGGGCTATTACCATAGCGAGATTACCATTACGCTGCAAAGCACGCGCAACAATGGCAGCCGCTTATTAATTCAGGTCACGCCCGGTGAACCTATTCGGATTACGGAAACCGATATTCAATTGCTTGGCGATGCGGCCACGGATCCCGAGTTTCAGAATTTGTTACGCCAGGCACCACAGGTCGGTCAGGTGGTGCACCATGGTCGTTATGACAGTTTCAAAAGTGCCCTGAATAGTCTGGCGCAGCGTCGCGGCTATTTTGATGCCCGTTTTAGCCTGCAGCGGCTGGAAGTTTCGCCGCCCCGGCGTCAGGCTTTTGTGCGCTTACATTTTGACAGCGGCCAGCGTTACCGCTTCGGCGAAGTGCGCTTTAGTGGCTCACAAATTGCCCCTGAGCGCCTGACCTCACTGGTGCCCTTTCAGCCTGACGCCCCCTATCTGGCAACCCAACTCGGTGAGCTGAACCAGGCCTTAGCCAATACCAACTGGTTCTCCTCTATTCTGGTCACGGCCAGTACCGAGGCCATCGACCAGCGGCTGCTGCCGATCGATGTTGAACTGGCGCCACGCAAACGCAATAGTATCGAAACCGGTATTGGTTTCTCTGACGATGTCGGCGCCCGCATTAAACTAAATTGGCTAAAACCCTGGTTAAATGATCGCGGCCACAGCCTGAACAGCAAACTGGCGCTGTCGCAGGCGGAGCAAAGTATTGAAGCCGCTTACCGGCTGCCGCTGGAAAGCGTTGCTACTGACTTCTGGCAGCTGCAATATGGCCTGCGTAACCGCGATTATCAGGACACCCGCTCTATTGAATCGAATCTGGCACTGGAGCGGCACTGGCTGCTGCGCAATGACTGGTATCGCACCGCCAGTATCCGCTGGCTCTATGAAGACTATACCCAGGCGGATCAGGAAGATAACAGCAGTTTAATTATGCCGGGGATCAGTTTTTCCCGCAGCCGGCAAACCGGCAGTGGCATGCCGACCCGGGCGGATCGTCTGCTGCTGGGGATTGAAGTGTCCGATCAGAGCTGGGGCTCTGCCGCCAGCTTTGTCCGCTTGCGCGGTCGTGCCGGTTATATCGACAGCTTTGGCGACCGGCATCGTCTGGTTAGTCGGTTAGATGGTGGCGCGGTGCTGATGGAAGCGGTTGATAATTTGCCGCCGTCACTGCGCTTCTTTGCCGGGGGCGATAATAATCTGCGCGGCTATGCCTATGAGTCCGTTTCCCCCCGCAACCAGGACGGCGAATTGATTGGTGGCCGCTATATGGCAACCGCCTCGCTGGAATATCAATATCGGGTGACCGGTAACTGGTGGCTGGCAACCTTTGCTGACTATGGCAGTGCCTGGACCAAGACACCGGATTGGAAAAAAGGCGTGGGCTTTGGCGTACGCTGGGGCTCACCGATAGGCGCCGTGCGGATTGATTTCGCCTGGGGTCTGGATGCGGACGACAAACCCTTCCAGCTGCATTTTTCTTTGGGGCCTGAGTTATGAAGCGCCTGCTCACCTGGCTTGACCGCGGCATTTTCTGGCCGCTCTGGGCATTGTTACTATTACTGTGCTGGTTGTTGTTTAGCCAGTCCGGCTTACGATTTAGCCTGTACCTGACAGAGAAGGCCGTGCCAGAACTTAAGGTTGCCCAGGCTTCAGGCAGCTGGCTTGGCGGCGTAACCCTCCATCAGCTAAGTTATCAAAGCCCTGAGCTGGATCTTAGCCTGGAGCAGCTACAACTGCGGCTACAAAAACGCTGCCTGATCCAGTTCCGGCTCTGTATTCCCGAGCTGGCGCTAAGCGACGTCACCCTTACCAGCAAGCTCTCTGAGCAGGTATCGGCACAGGCGGCAACTGCTGCAGCTGAAGCCGTACTTGACAGCCAAACCGAACCGACAACGCTTTCGGAGGCGAATGCGCCACGACGGCTGGCCGGCCTGGCGTTTCCGATCCCGTTAAAAATTGACCGACTGCTGATTGAACGGCTACAACTTAACTTGCCAGAGCAGCAACTGGCCTGGCAGCACTTTAGTATTGGCCTGAACGCCTGGGGTAATCGACTACAGTTACAGCAAGGCCGACTGGACGGTTTGGCTATCACACTTGCAGAAAGTAGCGGTGACGCCGAACCGCTGACCGCCTATCCGGTACCAGAGCTTAGCCCCTTTAGCTTACCGTTATCGGTTTTTATTGATGATTTTCAGCTTAGTCATAGCGAGCTGCAGCAAGGCGAGCAGCACTTTAGCTTGCCGCTACTGACCTTCAGTGCCCAACTAACGCCACGGCAAGTGCGCCTGCTTGATTTACAGCTGACGCATCCACAGCTACAAGCTCAGCTTAGTGCCAATCTTGATTTAGCAACAGGCTTCCCATTGTCGGCGCAGTTCGATGCCCTGCTGCAAGACACCGCCCTGGCCGGGCAGCGTTTGCAGGGACAACTGCGCGGCTCGCTGGCAGAACTGATTGCTGAGATTAATGCTAGCGGACCACTTAACCTGGCGGTACAAGGACGGCTGGCCTTGCTCAGCGCCGACTTACCGCTGCAACTGACATTGCAAGCCCGGGAATTACACTGGCCACTTGAGCAACCGGACTATCAGCTGTCCGCTCTGGCGCTAGAGCTCGACGGCAATCTGACCGAGCTGCAATTAAGCCTTGCCACAGAGCTACAAGCCACGGGGCTCCCCGATGCCGGACTGCGTCTGGACGCCAGCTGGTTTAACTGGCAACAACGCGCTGCTATCCGCGAGCTGCAGCTCACCATCCTTGATGGCCAGGTGCAGGCCAAAGGCGAGCTTAACTTAGAGCCGGCACTTAACTGGCAACTACAACTGGCGATGGACGGCATTAAACCCGGTGCCTTCTGGCCAGATTATCAGGGGCAATTAAGTGGCCAGTTGCAAATTGCGGGCAAACTGGACCCGAACAGCGGTTTAGCACTGCAACTGCCGCAGCTGGCGATGCAAGGCGAACTGCGACAACTGCCACTGCTGCTGGCAGGCTCTTTGAGCCTGAGTAGCAATGCAGATTTTAGCGACTGGCAGTTTAACAGCCCGGATCTGCTGTTAAGCCATGGCCAGAATCAGTTACGGCTCTATGGCCAATTGCAGCAAGACTGGCAGTTGCAGGCTGAATTGTCAGTGCCGGATGCGGCCTTATCTTACCCAGAGCTGCGCGGCGCACTGCAAGGCAGTATTGCCGTAACAGGCCCGATGCTGACGCCAAAAGTCACACTGGAGCTAAACGCCGAGCGACTGGCATATCAGGATGCCCGGCTGCGTCAGGCATCACTTATCGCCACTACTGATTTGGCAGATAAATTGCGCACCAGCCTGACGCTGCAGCTGTCGCAAGCGCGCTGGCAACAACAACGTTTACAGGAATTACAGCTGAGCTTAGAGGGTGATGAAGATGCGCATCAGCTAAAGGCACAGCTTAAAGCTGAAGGGCTGGCGGTTAAGCTGCAGGCGGCAGGCTCGCTAAGCCAACGCCAGCTTTGGCAGGGGCAGCTAACCGAATTTTTACTGGCCAGCCAGTTAGGTGACTGGCAACTCGCCGAGCCACTCGCTATTAAGGCTGACCTGCCGGCGCAACAACTGATGCTGGCGGCACATTGCTGGGCGCAGTTGGATGCCAGACTCTGCCTGAGCGAAGCGGCCACGCTATCAGCTACGCAGGTGCAGGCGAAACTGGCGCTCAGCGATTACCCGCTGGAAAATCTGAATAGCCTGTTACCGCTGCAAAGCAGCATTAATGGTGAGCTTGCCGCCCAGCTAGATATCAATTGGCGGCACGGACAGGCGCCGCAACTGACTTTTGGTTTACAAAGTAGCAGTGGCCAGGTGTTGCAACAACTCGATGTGCCGGTGACCCTGCCCTGGCGCGATCTGGAACTGAGCGCCGAAATGGCCGCACACCAGTTACGCAGTAAGCTGACGTTACAATTAGCTGATAGCGGCCAATTGACAGCGCAAGCCCTAGTTACGGAATTGGATCAAGCAGAAAAGCCCCTGCGCGCCGAACTTGCACTCACCAGTTTGACTCTGGATTTTTTAAAGCCGTTACTTGACGAATACAGTGAACTGGCCGGTACCCTGTCCAGCCAGTTAAGTCTGGATGGCAGCCTGGATAACCCGCAGCTGCGTGGTGAGCTGCGTCTGGATGGCCTAAAAGTAAGGGGCAAGCTGGCGCCAACTGATATCGAACAGGCGGACTTAGTGATCAGCTTTCGTGGTGAACGCGCTGAGTTAAACGGTCTGGTGCGGACGCCTGAGGGCAAAATTGACCTGGCAGGCTTTGCCGATTGGCGTGATCTCGACGCCTGGCAGGCAAACCTCGGGATCAGCGGCGATCCACTACGACTGCAGATCCCGCAAGCAGAGCTGTTCGTGCAGCCTAATCTGTTGATAAACGCTGAACCTGGTCGCAGTCGACTCACCGGTACCTTACAGATCCCGCGCGCCAATATCAGTGTCAATACCTTACCGCAAAATGCCATTGGCTTATCCAGCGATCATGTGCTGCTGGACCGGCGCCTGCAACCGATCACTGAAGAGCAAAGTAGTCAATTTACATTGGAAACCGATATCCGCGTGCGCTTAGGGCAACAAGTCAGGCTGGAGGCCTTTGGCTTAAAAAGCCGCTTAGCGGGTGAGTTACGGGTGCAGCAACAGCAGTTTAACCCCAGTGTGCGCGGGGAAGTCTCACTGGTTGATGGTACCTTCCGTGCTTACGGCCAGGATCTGCTAATCCGTCAGGGCAAACTGACCTTTAATGGCCCGGCCGATCAGCCGTTCCTGAACGTTGAGGCTATCCGCAATCCGGCCAATATGGAAGACGATGTTATCGCCGGAATCCGGGTAACGGGCCCGGCCGACGAACCCATAGTTACCATTTTCTCTGAACCTGCCAAACCTCAGGCCAATGCCCTGTCATACCTGATTATGGGCAGGGATCTGGACAGCGAATCGGGCTTTAATGCTAACAGTGTTACCACCAGTCTGATTGGTATGAGTATTTCCTCCAGCGGCAAGCTGGTTGGCGAAATCGGTGAAGCCTTTGGCGTCAGTGATTTAATGTTAGATACTGAAGGTGCCGGCGATAATTCGCAGGTTACGGTAAGTGGCTATTTAACCCGCGATCTGCAGCTAAAATACGGCATTGGTATCTTTCAGCCGATCGGTCAATTTACGCTGCGTTACCGGCTAATGCGTAATCTGTATCTGGAAGCGGTATCGGGCCTGGATAATGCGGTCGACTTGTTATACAAGTTTGAGTTTGACTAAGCCAACAATATGCCCCGGAGCGCCATCCCCAAAGCGCTATATGGTGCGACAATTTGTCACAGTGCCAAGTCCTTAGTACGCGGCTAAACTAAGGTCGTGTACTGAGAGGTCAATATGGCTCAGTCGCGCACTGTACATTTGCTTTACGGCTGCCACCTGGCAGCCGTCTTTTTTAACGCAGTTCAGGCCCGTAACAGCAAATGGATATAACGGCCAAGCGAGGCATAAGGCTCCTGCCTGTTATACTGCAGCTCCAGCGCTTCTAACTCAGTATAATGACTCTGCTGTTGACTGCGATCGCGCAAATAATCATGAAAGCAACGCACCCCGGTTTTACTCAGTAATGCAAAGCCCGCCTGCTGACACCACTGCAACACCTGCTGTGGTGGCAAGGGCTGCTGCGGATTCAGCCGTACCGGCTTTTTTGCTTTTAACCCGGCCTGCACATAGGCAAAGTTACCGTAAATGATATTACTTAAACGATGCGCATCCTGGTTATAAAACATCAGCGACACAATGCCGCCCGGCTGCACCAGTTGCCGTAACTGGCTAATCGCGGCTTCTGGTTCGGCTAGCCATTCCAGCACTGCATGACACAGCACCAGCGGGTAAGCTTGCCCGCCAAGCCGCTGCGGTAAGTCTTGCAGTGAACTCTGACTGATCTGTAACTGCGCGCTCAGCCCCTGATTCTTTGCCTCTTCTGCCGCCAGTTGCAGCATCTCAGCCGAAATATCAGTCAGATGCAGTTGATGCCCCAGCGTCGCTAGTTTTAGCGCCAGCTGGCCCTGGCCACCGCCGACATCGAGAATGGCGGTTGGCGTAGCGAGCTCAGGTAATTCCAGCAAATCTCGCAGCAATACGGCCTGGCGAATTTTACCCTTGGTAGTCTGGTAAATATTGCTGGCAAAGCGGCTGGCCAGGTTATCAAAATTACGATCTTTTAATGACTTAGATTGGCTCATAGTGGCGTTTGCTAAAGCATCTGGTTAGGCCGGCTTTAGGCCGGATTAGGAATATCGATAAAGTGGACGCTAAGGCCAAGTTCAGCCGCCAGGTATTCGCCCAGCGCTTTAATACCATAGCGCTCGGTGGCATGATGGCCGGCGGCAATAAAATGGATCCCCAGCTCGCGCGCGACATGAATGGTTTGCTCCGACACTTCGCCGGTGACAAATAACTGCGCCCCGGCTTCCGCCGCTTGTTCAATATAGCCCTGACCGCCACCGGTACACCAGGCGACAGTGCGGATCTCGCCGATACCGGCATCTTCGAGCAAGACCTCACGTTGCAGCTGCTGGCTTAGCGTTGCCGCAAGCTGAGTGAGCTTTGCTGGCGCAGGTAACTGCCCCATTTGCAGCACGCCTGCAGGTTCAGCGGTTAACACCGGCTGCGGCGCCGTGATCCCAAGTATTTTGCCAAGCTGAGCGTTATTACCCAGCTCTGGATGCACGTCCAATGGCAAATGATAGGCCAGTAAATTGATATCGTGTCTCAGTAAGGTGGCCAGACGCTGCTTCTTCATCCCCACCACCGGCATTGCTTCGTTTTTCCAGAAATAGCCATGGTGTACCAGCACTGCATCGGCGTTGAGCGCCACTGCCTGCTCGAGCAGCGCCTGACTGGCGGTCACGCCGGTCACTACCGTACGGATCGTGTCGCGCCCTTCTACCTGTAAGCCATTCGGGCAATAATCTTTAATGCGGGCACTGCCGAGTTTTTCATCAATAAAAGCGACGAATTGCTGCCGTGTAATCATGTTAGAACCTTGTTTTTTGCGGTGATCCACAGTCCCATATAATGGCTGCTGCGATAAGCGTGTGATTGTAACATCAGGCCGGTAAAATTGCGTTGCCGCCGCGCGCTGGTTTGCTCGGCACTGGCATTGAGCAAAGGCGCCAATTGTTGCCAAACCCGGCTTGCCTGCTCAGCGCCAAAGCGCTGCTGCAGGATCTGATAGCCCTGCTGCTGTGCTGCCAGCCAGGGTGTTTCATCCTGATATAAAGCCACGGCGGCCTGACAAAACGCCTCTGCAGTATCGGCAATAGCGCCGCCCCAGCCTGTGCCATCCTGCATACCCTCGGCGCCAATTGAGGTGGTAACACTGGGTGTGCCGCATTGCATCGCTTCCAGCAATTTACCTTTTAACCCGGCGCCAAACTGCAGCGGCGCCAGGCAAAGCCGCGCCTGTTGCATCACCGCTACCGCGTCCGCAGCCCAGCCTTTCACCAAAAATCCGTCGCGGGCATTATGCAATGCCGTGGCTTTAGGCGGCGGATAGGCGCCGTAAATATGTAACTCGGCCTGCGGTAAGGCCTTACGGATCTGGGGCCAGAGTTGTTGTTTCAGCCAGAGTACTGCCTGCCAGTTCGGGGCATGGCGAAAATTACCGATACTGATAAAGTGTGTGCGCTCAGCAAAAGCCGGCACTGCTGGCACCACGGCAGCATGCCAGAACGGGCAGTAACAGAGCAGTTCAGCCGGTACCCGGTAATGTTGCTGCAGCAGCTGCATCTCATAATAGGAAATCACCAGTGTCAGGTCACAGCGATAAATGGCAGCAATTTCCCGCAGCGCCAGCTCGTTATTTAGCCGCTCCACCGCTACCTCTTTCGCCACCAGCGCGTCCCCGGCTTTAACGGCGTCGTGCCTTGCCTGACGCAGCGCATGTAAATCTTCCATATCCAGTAGGCGCAGGGCATCCGGACAACTTGCAGCGACCCGCCAGCCAAACTGTTCTTCCAGCATAAAACGGTCAAATAACACCGCCTGCGGGTTCACGTCTTTCAGCCACTGGTCAAAGCTATCGCAATTTAGGGCAATGCGCTGCTCGCTGACACCAATGGCCGGTAAATCCACCCGATGCGGTCCGGGCTCAGCCGCGCTGGCAAAGCACACTCGCCAGCCTTGCAGCTGAAACAGCTGAATTAAACTCAGCATCCGGCTGCCCGCCGCGGAAGACGCCGGCTCAGGCCAGACATAGCCGATAACTACTAATAACGACATCTTCACCTCGAAACGCAAAATAGCATTTTAACCTGCTCGAATATGAAAAACCTAGGCAGGAATAAATAAAACCTTTAAAAACAAATTGTTAATACAAATTTGATTTTAGAAGTAGAAAATTTCAGCACAATTTACGCTATTGCTCTTTTCTTGCTCAAATATTAATGTCACAATTAATGACATTAAAGCGTAAGCCCCCTGCTTGCCGTTTTAATCACCGTATATAGACACAACCCGCCGGGTCCGGTGTCTGCGTTCTGACAAACGCAGGCTAATAACCTGGCACGACTTAAATTTGAGGCAACACGTGAAAAAACTAGTCTTGGCCCCTTTATTCGTCAGCCTGTTCGGCTTAACCGCTTGTGGCGGCAGCAGCAGTAACGACAGCGCCGTATCACCTCAACCTGTGCAGCAAGTAAATGCCAGAGTAGCATTTGATCCAGAAATCGGAAAAATATCACTTCCGAATGACTTGCTATTTATTGGCAGTAAAGACGGCACTCTGACGCCTGATGATACTGGCCAGGTTGATTACAGTCAGCCCCACTTTGCGATGGGTGCCTTGGATGGTTGGTCAACCATAAGTCCATTTAAACTGCAGTTTGACATCGCGTTGGATGTGCAGCTTGATAAAGCCTCTGCGCAACTTCCTGGTGCAGTGCGTCTATTTCAGGTAGAGCTGGCAAGCCTGAGCAATAGCGCTGAATGCCCACAACTAGCCATAGGTGCCGCCTGTAAGCTCGTTAGGGAGCTAACGGTTAATCAGGATTTCGTTATACTTGCCAGTGAGCGGGAGATTAGCATTGTACCATTACGTCCACTGCACCCTGGCAGCAGCTATTTGCTTAGTTTGAGTTCGGCATTAAAAGACAGCCGCGGTTTTGCCGTCGCCGCCTCTGCAGCCTATTTACAAGTGCGAAACCCACCCGGAGCGGTCGCATTATCTCCGCAACAGGCGCGGATCCAAGCACTGGTTACTAGCTATGAACGCTTGTTAGAGCTGAGCGCTGGACAACGTCGCGAGGATATTATCTATACTGCGGCCTTTAGTACGCAAGATCCAACAGCGGTGCTAAAAAGTGTTCAGCGCTTAGTTACTGCAGAGCTGGAAACTACCGAAAGACCTAAATTAGTCGTGACCACAGAACGAGGACTGGTTGCGAATCATTTGTACCCTAATGAACAGATCGAGGATAACATTGCTGACCCTCGCTATTATGCCAAGCAGGCCCGCTTGTATCGGGCTCAGGTTAAGCTGCCCTATTATTCATCGCTTCCCAGTGACGAGTCACCTCTGGCGCCACTGCAACAACCCTGGACGGCCCGCTGCGATAATAGTCTGGTTGTCGCAGCGCACCAGAACCTGCCTACACAACCTGTGTCTGATCAGGATTTCATTTGTAATGCATTAAGTTTTGGCAAACTACGCGATCTGGGACTTGACCAGGTCAGGCACGTCACCCGACACAATAACATTCCGAAAATCAATCAGATACAAAATGTTCAGGTACAACTTACCGTACCAAATGAAGATTACGGTATTACAAAGCCTGCGAGCGGTTGGCCGGTGGTCATTTTGCAACACGGTATCGGCTTAGAAAAAGAAGCGTGGTTGCAACTCGCAGCAAAGCTGGCAACGCAAGGCTATGCGACGGTCGCCATCGACTTACCGCTACACGGCAGCCGTGGTTTTGCTGAGTTAACGGCAACCATCAGTAAAGGGGGTGATCCGAACGTCTTCTTAAATCCACAGCACCTGCTTGTAAGCCGGGATAACCTGCAACAAAGTATCGCTGATGTACTGGGTTTGAGAATGGCGCTCAATTCCGCTCAGGGCGTTGAGCTTGACTATAACCAGGTTCATTATATTGGTCATTCCTCTGGCGCTATTGCTGGTAGTGCGTTGGTTGCTTTGACAAACAATCCTGAGCTATCGCCGCAAGAGCGCGAGCGGTTCTTACTAAGGACTGCGAGCTTGTTAATGCCAGGCTCAGGTTTGGGTGATTTATTGCTGGACTCTGATGTCTTTGGTCCTCGTAATACCGCGGCCCTGTTAATTGGGGCTCATCTGGAGTTGCGCCAGGACTTTATTAACTATGTCACTCAAAATGGCAGTTGCGAACCTTATACGCCAGCTAAGGCGGCGGAATATCTGAACTGTGCGCAAATTCACGCCGAGGACTATCTGGAACAGCTGGAATCCAGCAATATTAATCGGCTGCGGCAGGTCAATATACTGTTAGATAATTTCCGTTTCGCTGCACAGAATATTCTTAGCAATGTTGACCCAGTTAATTTTGCTGCGCCGTTATTAACCAGCAATACTCCTATCTATCTGGCGATGATTAGCGGTAGTAATAACAGTTCAAATCCAGCTGACGAATTCTTTCCAATCGGCAATGCTGATCGGGAACTGGTGTTACAGCGCTGCCGAACTAATCTGACAAGCTGTGCATCCCCTCTATCTGGTGCAGAACCTTTTAGTCAACTGCTGCAAAGTGCCGCTGTTAAGCAGACCCCTGCTACACAGTTATTCAACGGCCCAGCCAGTGCCCGCTTTGTAGAAGGCGACCATTTCTCAGTTGTTAGCTCAGAGGCAAGCGATAGAGTCACCATGGAGTTATATCAACATTTGAGCAGCTATATCAGAAACAACGGGACTAAACTCAATGTACTTCAATCAGCTGTGCTAAAGGATCAGTAGAACACACGCTGTCAGCTCGGTCACACTGAGTATCAGACTGTGACCGACAAATCCGACCAGCAAACAGACGAGTGAATTCGATTGACGCCACATTTAATGTCACAGATAATGACACCAAATAACACGGAGACACTGAGCCAATGACGATAAAACGCCATTATGACAACTCAAAACGGGAAGCTAAAGCCGAAGCGACCCGGCAGAAAATTATCGATGCGCTGATCCAACAGCTGATCGAAAACAATACGCCGGATTTTTCAGTGGAAGAAGCGGCGGCAACGGCTGGCGTAACGACCCGGACCCTATTCCGGCATTTTAGTAACAAAGAAGAAATGTTGGCCGGGGTATCTGAGGGCATTCTGAAACTGACTGGAAAGATTAAAGAGCCACAAACCCCTGCAGATTTTCTGCAGGTCTTTAAAAACACCTATGGCTTATTCCAGCAACATCCGGATTTAATTAAGGCCACCCTGCTCTCAGACCTGGGCCGGGGTGCGCGCTCTGCCCTGGCTGAGCGGCGACGCAAAGCAAATATGAGTGCCCTGACGCCGCTGGTTGCATCACTGCAAGATGAGGAGGCCAAAGCCGTGCAAGCTGTACTGTGTAACCTGATTACGGCCGAAACCTGGCTTAATGTCACGACAAACTTCAATCTGAACAGTAACAATGCCTACGTAGTCATTAACTGGCTGCTGCAATTAGCCTTTGCAGCCTTGCAAGCCGGGAATTACCCTGATTTTCAACCCTCATCACTCACTGACGGAGTAGCTAACTGATGATCAAACATATTTCTATTGGTGCGAAAAACCCAGCCCGAACCGCCCAGACACTGGCGCAGTTCTGGCAAGTGCCGGCCTTACCCTTTCCAATGTACGATGACAGCTATGTGGTATTTTTAGGCAGCAATACCTCTTGCTGCGTCGAAATTTATCCGCTGGGTCAGTTAACGCTAAACGGTGACAATACCTTACCGGAGCTGGATCGCAGCAAACCACTCAGTGCCGGCCCTTTCCATGCTGCTCTCGCCGTGGAAATTGACGAGGCGCAGATTGGCCGGATCTGCGATACGGCTGGTTGGCGTTATCGGACCGTAGACCGGGGCGGCGTATTTCAGGTGATTGAAGTATGGATTGAAAACCATACGCTATTTGAAATTCTGACACCAGAGATGGCCGCAGCATATGAGCAATTCGCTAATGTCGATAATTGGCAGCGGATCTTTGGCCAAGCCAGCTAACGGAATATCGCGCGCAATCTGGGACGCTACAGCCGATGGAGTAAAATGATGAGCTTTTGCAAACTATGTCGCATGCTTTGGCTGGTATTGGCGCTGATTTTGGCGCTGCTGGACGCCTTGTTCGGAAGAGCCACGGCGAAAACGCCGTTACCAGAAAACATCCCGCTGGTCGTCGCGACTTATGCGTATCCTGCGCTGGACCGGCAAACCGCGGTGACCCCGCTACAAAACTGGCTCCAACAGCAAACACAGCGAGCCGTGGTGATTCAGGTTGCAGACGACCCTGCGCAACTTGCGACCTGGGTAGCACGACAAGAGGTTGATTTGGCGGTGCCTAATCTGGCTACCTATCTGAAGATCCGGCAACAAAACCCGGACGCCCGGTTTATTGCTGTACCCAAAACTCACAGCCCACTGATTATAAAATCGCAATACCGTGGCAGTATTGCGGCCAGCGGGATAACATCCCTCAGTGAACTCCGTAACCAGTTGGTTGGCGGCAGAACGATTAAGGTGTTTGCCGTATTTCCCGACTCCACTACCGGAGCTCTGCTTGGCTTATCCCAGCTCAGAGCTAGTTTAACAGAAAGCCAGTTTAATCAGTTACAGCTGCATTATGCTGGCAGTCATGAGCTGGTGGTGCAACAGCTGAAGCAGCATCCCTTTGCGATAGGGATCCTATCGGCCAATACACTAAGCCGCTTAAATCACGACCGTACTCTGACAGAGCTGTGGCGTTCGGGTGAAATCCCGTTTGGCCCTATCACCTGTCTGCCGAAGCGATTGTCATGCGCAGAGCTAAAGCTCGCTTTAGCAAATAATATGGTCGCTAGTCGTAATATTCTTAACGGTTTAAAAAGTGGTTGGCCCGAGTTCGAACACACAGACTCATTATCATTCCATGAGCACAAAGTTTATTCGGATCTTCTGCGTGAACAATTGAAAAACAGATAACTTGAATACTCAGAGAAAATATCGTGATTGCTCATATTTCAATTTGGTCTAAGAATGTAGAAGCACTAAAAAATTTCTACACTACTTACTTTGAATGTCAGTTACAAGAACTGTACTTTCATAAAACAATGTTATTCAAATCTTATTTCTTAACATTCCCGTCTGGCGCAAAATTAGAATTGGTGCCCAGCGCTGAGAATGTTGAAAAGAACGCTATAAATACTGAACGCGGTTTTTCGCAAGTTTCTATTTCAGTCGGCTCAAAGACTAAACTTTATAAACTTTATTCCGCGTTATTAAGCTCAGAGACACCAATGATTCGCCGTCCGGTAAAAGCAGATAGTGGCTACTATGAGCTAGTGGTTCTCGACCCAGAGCAAAACCGCGTAGCCATAACCAATTAGCACTCCCAATACAATTACTGATGCTGGCATCTTAACAAGAATGCATAAATAGGATTACTCAATGATTGAACATCTGGCCATCTGGTCAAAGGATCTGGAGCAACTCACAGCCTTTTATGTCAGGTATTTTAACTGCCAGGCCTGCGGACGCTATTGCAACCCAAGAAACGGCTTTGCGTCTTATTTTCTGTCATTTGCCAGCGGGGCAAGGCTGGAGCTGATGCAAATGCCTGGTATTGCAAACCTGGCCAAGCAGCCAACAAAGCAGTATTTTGGTTTTGCCCATATGGCGATAGCGCTCGGCTCTGCGGCGGCAGTCGATGCCTTGTATCAGCGCTTGCTTGCCGATGGCGTTGAGGTACTGGACCAACCACACCACACTGGTGATGGCTATTACGAATTTACCCTGTTAGATCCGGAAGCTAACCGGATTGAGATCACCATCTAATCGGCGTTTGTCGCCCAAAAGGAGCACCTTTATGCCTCGTTTAGTAAATAAAATTGCGCTAATCACTGGTGCAGCGCGGGGCATCGGCGCCGCCATTGCCCGCGCCTATCTGGCCGAAGGTGCAGTGGTTTATCTGACCGATATTAATACAGATGCCGGTCAGGCTCTGGCAACTGAGCTGGGTGAACGGGCGTACTTTATGCCTCTGGATGTACGGGATGAACAGACCTGGCAACAGGTTACCGCCAGCATAGTAGCGCGCGAAGGCAAACTGGATATCCTGGTCAATAATGCCGGAATCACCGGCTTTGAAGCAGGCGTCGCCGCTCATGATCCGGAACATGCCAGCCTGCAGGACTGGCGCGCTGTTCATGCCACTAACCTGGATGGGGTTTTTCTCGGCTGTAAATACGCCATCCGGGCGATGCGGGCGCAAGGCTGTGGCGCCATTATCAATATGTCGTCGCGCTCTGGTATAGTCGGTATTCCGGGTGCGGCCGCTTATGCCGCCAGCAAGGCCGCCGTACGTAACCATACCAAGAGCGTCGCCCTGTATTGCGCTGAGCAAGGGCTGGCTATCCGCTGCAACTCTATCCATCCGGCGGCGATCTTAACCCCAATGTGGGAGCCGTTGCTGGGTGAAGGCCCTGAACGTGAAGCCAATATGGCGCTCTATGTCCAGGATACGCCGTTACGTCGCTTCGGTAAGCCGGAAGAGGTGGCCGCTATCGCCCTATTGCTGGCCTCAGATGAATGCCAGTACCTCACCGGAGCTGAAATCAATATCGATGGCGGCATTCTGGCAGGTTCAGCCGCGACGCCTGCTCAGTAATACCAGAATTCGCGCAAATAACAGGCCAGCAGCAGAACTAGCCGGCGAAAGTTTTGCATCTGCTGCCGGCTTTGGCTATACCTTTGGTATCTGACACAGGCTGGGAGCCACCCATGTATATCCCCAAGTGGTTAGTCGCTATCACAGCGCTAAGCTTTCTGCTGTTACTCAGCTGGACGACATCGCTCGTAATGCAGCGCAATCCTCTACCCTTTCCCGATCCGGGCTCCCGGATCTTTACCACGCCATCACCGGAGGCCAAGGCCGTCATTGTCGCCCTGTTGGCACAACATGGTGTTAAAGAGCGTTTTCAGGCAAATAGTGACGGCGTGCAGCGTTCTATCATGTGGGATGGCACCATTATTAATCAACCGTCAGCTGAGGTACTACAGAAAGTCGGCAATGCCGGCGCCAGTATTGGCTTAGTGGTGCGCGATCCGCAGCAAAGTGCAGAAGCGGCCGCGGCATTTTTACGCCAACATGGCTTTAATGCTGAGGTCGTGTCTGATGTCGAGCCCGCCTTACCAATCGTTTTTGTGGTCACCGATGCGCTGAACGGCACAGTGCTTAACTTTCGTAAGCATATTATTCATTTGCCAAAGCCTGGCAACATAAACTGAGGTCACCGCGATGCTGGACTGCGATAAACATGATTATGTTGAAATTGTCTGCCTGTATCGCTACCCGCTCAGGCTAATCCTTAACAATGGCAAAGCGCTTAGCGGCACAGCAGTGGATACCCGTTATAACGCCAGCCACCAGGAATGCCTGCTGCTTAGCCACAACGGCACGGAACAGCTGCTGCCACTTAGCGAAATCCGGTCACTCGAGGTGACAGTCGATAATCCCCATCTGCAACAACTTATTTTTTAATGCTGCGTGCGCCTTTATTTACAGTTATACCGTCGCCATTTCCCGACAACGGGGTTTCGCTTTGTGCTGGCTTTCCGTAGAATCCCGCTATCTTTTTTGCATTATTTTCCAATGGAGTGCTCTGATGTCAGAGGTTAAACACAGCAAACTGCTTATTCTGGGCTCTGGCCCTGCCGGTTACACTGCCGCCGTTTACGCGGCCCGCGCCAACTTACAACCGGTACTGGTCACCGGGATGCAGCAAGGCGGTCAGCTGACCACCACCACCGAAGTTGAAAACTGGCCCGGTGATGCGCACGGTTTAACTGGCCCGGCGCTGATGGAACGGATGCGTGAGCATGCTGAAACCTTTAATACCGAAATCGTGTTTGACCATATCCATACCGTTAACCTGCAACAGCGGCCCTTTATCCTGACTGGCGACAACGGCCAGTACAGCTGTGATGCGCTGATTATCGCCACCGGCGCTTCCGCCAAATATCTGGGCTTACCATCAGAACAGGCTTATAGCGGCCGTGGTGTGTCAGCTTGTGCCACCTGTGACGGTTTCTTCTACCGCAATCAGAAAGTCGCGGTAGTCGGTGGCGGTAATACTGCGGTGGAAGAAGCGCTGTATTTATCCAATATCGCGGCCGAAGTGCATCTGGTACACCGTCGTGACAGCTTTAAAGCCGAGAAAATTCTGATTGACCGCTTAATGGCTAAAGTTGCCAGCGGCAATATTATCCTGCATACCCACCGCGAGCTGGATGAAGTGCTGGGTGATGAAATGGGCGTGACCGGTGTGCGGTTAAAATCGACTCAAGGCGAAGCGGCAAAAGAGCTGGCACTGCAAGGCGTTTTTATCGCCATCGGCCACAAACCCAATACCGATATTTTTGCCGGTCAGTTGGAAATGAATGGTGGTTATTTGAAAGTGCAAAGCGGCACCGAAGGTAATGCGACACAAACCAGCATTGCCGGGGTGTTCGCTGCCGGTGATGTGGCAGACCATATCTACCGTCAGGCCATTACCTCAGCCGGCTCCGGTTGTATGGCAGCGCTGGATGCCGAGCGCTATCTGGACGCCCTGGGTAAATAACAGCGTATGAAGCTGCAACATGCGGCTTCAGCTTGCCCGCGCCCTGTCTGATGCCTATCTATCTGCCGGAGCTGTTAGCAGATGAACTCTGGTTCCCGCCCGTGCAACAGGCGCTGCGGGAGCCCGATGGTTTGCTGGCGATGGGCGGTGATCTCTCGGTCGCACGCCTGCAGTTGGCCTATCAAAGCGGCATCTTTCCATGGTTTTCGGAGGGCGACCCACTACTCTGGTGGAGCCCTGCTATCCGCGCCGTCTTTGCACCCGATACGCTTAGCTTAAACCGCACCTTGCGCAAGCAATTACGCCGCGAAGGGTTAACCGTCACGCTAAATCAGGCGTTTGCTGCGGTGATCAGCAAGTGTGCCGAACCCCGGCCCAGTCAGGCGCAAACCTGGATCCTGCCACCGATGCAGCAAGCCTATCTGGCACTGCATCAACAAGGCCTGGCGCATAGTGTCGAGGTATGGCAAGGCAAGCAGCTGGTCGGTGGCTTATATGGCGTGCAGCTGGGTCAGCTGTTTTGCGGTGAGTCGATGTTTAACCGCATTGATAATGGCGCTAAGTTTGCGTTGATAGCGCTGCAACAGCATTTGCAGCGCTATGCCCCCGGCTGGATTGACTGTCAGTTACCTAACCCGTTCTTACTGAAACTTGGCGCCACTACCCTGTCCCGGCGCGACTACCTGCCGCTGATTGCAACCTTAACCAAGACACCTGCACCGGCAGAGCATTGGCGAAGCCAGCCGCTGCCGCTGGAGCCTGGGCATGACTGAGCAGAGCTTGCAGTTTGGCCTGACCCCGCCTGCCGCCTGTAGCTACCTGAGTTCGCAACAGGAGCAACTGGCGGTATTGCTCAATCCACAGCCGATGGATGCCAGTTTATATCAGTTGCTGATCAAACATAATTTCCGCCGTAGCGGCGATCAACTATACCGGCCACATTGCCCCAGCTGTCACGCCTGCCAATCACTGAGGATCCCGCTGCTAGATTTTACGCCAAGCAGCAGCCAGCGGCGCCTGCTCAGCAAAGCCGCGCGCAGCGGCTGGCAGTATCAGCTAAGCAAGGTGCCCGATTCAGTGGCTGAGCGACAACAATTATTTGCGTTATTTGCCGACTATATTGCTTTTAAGCATCCGGATGGGGTGATGCATCCGGCAACGCAGGAACAACTGGACTCCCTGCTAAACAGTAAATGGCAGCCGATCAGCTTGCTGCAGTTGTATCAGGCCGGGGTGTTACAGGCCGTGATGGTGGTGGATGAACTCGCCGGTGCTTATTCAGCGGTGTACACCTTTTTTGCCCGGCAGGCAGAGTCTTTCTCTCCCGGTAAGTTGGCCATCCTGTATCTGCTGCAACTGGCGGCACAGCAGCAGCTGGACTATGTCTACCTCGGCTATCAGGTCGATGGCTGTCGCAAAATGGCCTATAAGCAGGAATTTCTGCCGCATCAGCGCTATTTCGATGGCGGCTGGCACTCATTTGCTTAAAAAAGCGCTTGCTGCTTTACTTATCGGTGGCTTTTCGGCACAATCTGCGCTGTTTTTCTAAAGGCACCACATTTTATTAGAGGCGAGTACGCTGAATGGCGAAAGAAGATGTAATTGAAATGCAAGGTACCATTCTGGATACCCTGCCAAACACCATGTTCAAAGTTGAGCTGGAAAACGGTCACGTGGTGATCGCGCATATTTCTGGCAAAATGCGTAAAAACTATATCCGCATTTTAACCGGTGATAAGGTTACCGTAGAACTGACGCCTTATGATCTGACCAAGGGCCGGATCGTGTTCCGCCAGCGTTAAGCAGCCTAAGTCTGCACGAAATGCCGACTTAGTGCTTTTCGTCGCCAGCTAAAGGCAAACCCGGCATAGCCGGGTTTTTGCGTTTTAGTCCACACCTGTTCGCCGGTGAGTGGCTTATTAACCCGGCTGCGCCTCGGTCGCTACGGTTTTACTGGTCTGATAATGGAATTCCAGTTTATCCGCCACCAGTTCCACCCGCACATCGCCACCCTCAGTTAGCACCCCAAACAGGATTTCATTAGCCAAAGGCTTTTTCAGTTGTTCCTGGATCACTCTTGCCATCGGCCGAGCGCCCATCGCCTGATCATATCCCTTGGCTGCCAGCCAGTGCCGGGCTTCACTACTGAGTTCCAATGACACCTGTTTCTTATCCAGTTGTACCTGCAGTTCGCAGATAAACTTATCAACGATTTGCAGAATAATCTCCTGATCCAGATGTTGAAACCAGATAATGCCATCCAGCCGGTTACGGAATTCCGGACTAAAGGTTTTATTGATTTCGCTGAGCGCATCATGGCTATGATCCTGCTGTTTAAAACCAATCGACTTGCGCACCGTTTCCTGCACCCCGGCATTGGTGGTCATCACCAGGATCACATTTCGGAAATCAATCTTGCGACCGTTATTATCGGTCAGGGTACCGTGATCCATCACCTGCAACAGGATATTGTAGATATCCGAGTGTGCCTTTTCGATTTCATCCAGCAGCACTACCGAATACGGATGCTTGGAGACCGCATCAGTCAGCAAGCCGCCCTGCTCAAAACCGACATAGCCCGGTGGCGCACCAATTAAACGGCTCACCGCATGCCGCTCCATATATTCCGACATATCAAAGCGCAGCAGCTCTACGCCCATCACCTTGGCCAGCTGTTTGGTCACTTCGGTTTTCCCAACCCCGGTAGGCCCGGCAAACAGGAAGCTGCCGATGGGTTTTTCCTCGTTACCCAAGCCTGAACGCGATAAGCGGATCGCCGCCGTTAGCGCTTCAATGGGTGCATTCTGGCCAAAGACCACAAGTTTCAGATTACGATCCAGATTGGCCAGCACTTCTTTATCCGAAGCGGAGACTGACTTCTCCGGAATACGGGCGATCTTAGCAATCACCTGCTCAATTTCCGCGACGTTAATTACTTTTTTGCGCTTCGATGCCGGTAACAGCCGCTGTGAAGCACCGGCCTCATCAATCACATCGATGGCTTTATCCGGTAAATGCCGCTCACTGATATATTTTGCCGACAGTTCAGCAGCAGCGCGCAGTGCTTTCTGCGTGTATTTCACATTATGGTGCTGCTCATAGCGTTCTTTTAAGCCCAGCAGAATGCGGGTGGTATCTTCGACACTGGGCTCTACCACATCGATTTTCTGGAAGCGCCGTACCAGTGCGGTATCTTTTTCGAAGATATTTTTAAATTCCTGATAGGTGGTCGACCCCATACAGCGCAAGCGGCCGCTCGACAACAACGGCTTAATCAGATTCGAGGCGTCCATCACACCGCCCGAGGCCGCACCGGCACCAATCACGGTATGGATCTCATCAATAAACAGGATGGCATTTTTCTCGCGCTCAATTTCTTTTAACAGCGACTTTAAGCGCTTTTCAAAATCGCCACGGTACTTGGTACCAGCCAGCAAGGCGCCCATATCCAGCGAGTAGATGGTGGCATCAGCAATCACTTCCGGCACTTGCTGCTGTACGATGCGCCAGGCCAGACCTTCAGCAATGGCCGTTTTGCCGACGCCGGCTTCGCCGACTAACAGCGGGTTATTTTTCTTCCGCCGGCATAGTACCTGCACCGCCCGCTCTACTTCAGTATCGCGGCCAATCAGCGGATCGATCAGGCCATTTTTCGCCTGCACATTCAGGTTAGCAGTAAAGTTTTCCAGGTAACGGTGCTCTTCTGCGCTCTGCTCGCCAATCTCTTCCTGCTGGCTATTATCGTGCTGTTCCAGCTTTTCAGTTTTGGTAATGCCGTGCGAGATGTAGTTCACCACATCCAGCCGGGTGATATCGATTTTTTTCAGCAGATAAACCGCTTGCGATTCCTGCTCAGAGAAGATCGCCACCAGCACATTAGCGCCATTGACTTCCGACTTACCTGAGGATTGCACATGAAAGACCGCGCGCTGTAGCACGCGCTGAAAGCCCAGTGTCGGTTGCGTATCGCGCTCAAGCTCTCCCTCCGGCAGCACCGGTGTGGTGGAGTCAATAAAGCTGGCCAATTCCTGACGCAGCTTATCCAGATTAGCGCCGCAGGACTTGAGCGCCGCGCCCGCGGAAGGGTTATCCAGTAAGGCCAATAACAGATGTTCAACCGTCATAAATTCATGCCGGCGTTCGCGCGCAAACCTGAATGCCATATTCAGCGTTAACTCAAGATCTTTATTTAACATACTTCACTCCTAATCCACCTGAGTTAGAGACATCCTTGGCCACAGCCCCGGGATGCCAACGGTTTTAAGCGCGTTCCATGGTACAAAGCAACGGATGCTGATGCTCCTTGGCATAGGTCATCACTTGCTGCACCTTGGTTTCGGCAATTTCGGCAGTAAAAACCCCACAAACCGCGCTGCCTTCATAATGTACTTTCAGCATAATTTCGGTGGCTCTTTCATACTGCATATTAAAGAACCGGCTCAGTACATCGATGACAAAGTCCATTGGGGTATAGTCATCATTATGCAAAATCACCTTATACATCGGTGGCGGTGCCAACCGCTGCCGGGTGAGTTCTGCGATATCATCAAAATGTACGTTGGGATTCTGCTTACCGCTCATAAGTTAACTATAGCCATCCGAGCGCCATCCAGCAAAGGCGCGTGTTATTAAAATTGCGTAAAGGTTTTAGCTTATTTTTGCAAATACCTTGACTGTTTGCTCAAATTATCTACATTAAATAACGGGGCCAGTTCCGGCTCCTGCTCAGTGATTCACTAGCATACAGAATATAGCTAACTTAGAGAAGGAAGTAAGTAGTATGGCTACCGGTAAAGTGAAATGGTTCAATAATGCCAAAGGATTTGGATTTATCCGGGAAGACGGACGTGACGAAGATATCTTCGCCCATTATTCAACCATTAACATGGATGGCTACCGCACGCTGAAAGCGGGCCAGGACGTGGTATTCGACTTGTCTGAGGGCCCCAAAGGCTTACACGCTGTCAATATCAAGCTGCCCGGCGTTGACGAATAGCACAGCGGACCTGAAAACAAAAAAGCAGGCGGCGCCTGCTTTTTTGTTGTCCTGAGCTTGCTGTGCTATTACACAGCACAAGACATCTTTGCAGCCCGCCCCCGGCTGTAGCCGGATAGCGGGCCGCTCACCGCTATTACAGTGCAGCCAGCGCCGCGTTTAAGGTTGCGCTTGGCCGCATCGCTGCAGCCACTTTGGCCTGATCCGGACGGTAGTAACCGCCGATATCCACTGCCTTACCCTGCACACCATTTAACTCCGCCAGGATTTGCTGTTCGCTGGCTTCCAGCTTATCCGCCAGTTTAGCAAAGCGTGCTGCCAGTGCACTGTCAGCCTGTTGTTTTGCCATGGCGCGAGCCCAGTACATCGCCAGATAGAAGTGGCTACCACGGTTATCCAGCTCGCCGGCTTTACGACGTGGTGATTTGTCGTTATCGAGGAATAAGGCTGTCGCCTGATCCAGGGTATCGGCCAGGATCTGCGCCACCTTGTTACCGGCAACCTGAGACAGATGCTCCAGTGACGCCGCCAAGGCCAGGAACTCACCCAGTGAATCCCAGCGCAGATGGTTTTCATCAACAAACTGCTCGACGTGCTTCGGTGCTGAACCACCGGCGCCAGTTTCGAACAAGCCGCCGCCGTTCATCAGTGGCACGATAGACAACATCTTGGCGCTGGTACCCAGCTCCAGGATTGGGAACAGGTCAGTCAGATAGTCGCGTAGCACGTTACCGGTCACAGAGATGGTATCCAGACCTTGCTTCATCCGCGCCAGCGTATGACGGGTGGCATCAACCGGCGACATAATCTGCAGATCCAGACCTGTTGTATCGTGCTCTTTTAGGTAGCTTTGTACTTTCTTAATCAGCTCAGCATCATGGGCACGGGCGCTGTCTAACCAGAACACGGCTGGCGTACTGCTTAAACGAGCGCGGTTAACGGCCAGTTTCACCCAATCACGGATAGGGGCGTCTTTTACCTGACACATGCGCCAGATATCGCCAGCTTCGACCTGATGGCTAAATACTACTTCGCCTTGGCTGTTGGTTACCACTACGGTACCGGCGGCCGGGATTTCGAAGGTTTTATCGTGTGAACCGTATTCTTCGGCTTTTTGCGCCATTAAGCCGACGTTCGGTACTGAGCCCATGGTACGCGGGTCAAAAGCACCGTTCTTCTTACAGAATTCGATCGTTTCCTGATAGACACCGGCATAGCAACGATCCGGGATCACGGCTTTGGTATCATGTAACTGACCATCCGGGCCCCACATCTGACCGGAGCTGCGGATCATCGCTGGCATAGACGCATCGATAATCACATCGCTTGGTACATGCAGGTTGGTAATGCCTTTATCGGAGTTCACCATCGCCATCGCTGGCTTGCTGGCATACAGCGCCTGGATATCGGCCACTATGGCTTCCTGCTCGGCGGCTGGCAACTGTGGTAGCTTGGCATACAGATCGCCAATACCGTTGTTCACGTCTACACCCAGCTTGTCAAAGGTGGCGGCATATTTAGCGAAGATCTCTTTGTAGAACACCTTTACCGCATGACCGAACATGATGGGGTCTGATACCTTCATCATGGTGGCTTTTAAGTGCAGCGAGAACAGTACGCCCTGCGCTTTCGCGCTTTCTACTTCAGCGGCATAGAAGTCACGCAGCGCGTTAACGCTCATAAAGGTGGCATCGACCACTTCACCTGCCAGCACCGCGACTTTTTCTTTGAGTACTTTAACGCTGCCATCGGCCTGCTGCAGGCTGATTTTCAGCACGTCATCAGCAGCCATGGTAGCGGATTGCTCAGAGCCATAAAAATCGCCAGCCGTCATATGGGCGACATGAGACTTGGAGCTGCTGCTCCAGGCACCCATGCTGTGCGGGTTTTTCCGGGCATATTGTTTGACTGAAGCCGGTGCGCGACGATCGGAGTTACCTTCCCGTAATACCGGGTTTACCGCCGAGCCTTTGATTTTGTCGTAGCGTGCTTTGACATCACGCTCCTGCTCGGTTTTTGGCTCTTCCGGATAATCCGGCAGCGCATAGCCCTGGGCCTGTAATTCTTTAATCGCCGCTTTCATTTGCGGAATAGAGGCACTGATATTGGGCAGCTTGATAATGTTGGCATCCGGCTGTTTCGCCAGTTCACCCAGCTCAGCCAGATCGTCGTTGATGCGCTGTTCAGCAGTTAAAAATTCCGGAAAGCTCGCAATAATACGGCCCGACAAGGAAATATCACGGGTTTCAACGGCTACACCGGCCGCGGCAGAAAAGGCCTCAATAATCGGCAATAACGACTGAGTCGCCAGCGCTGGCGCTTCATCAGTAATGGTGTAAATAATTTTTGCACTTTCTTTCGACATGTTAGTTCCTGTATTGTTAGCGCCGGATCGCCATGACAAGGCCATCGCCACCCGTGTGTGGAAATTGTTTAAAACGCAGCCAAACGAAGCCCGCTGAGTATATCAGCATCAGGGCGAATAAAACAGGCAGCGCACATCCAGCGGCACACCACCCGGTTAAACGGCAGCTTGGCGCCGCGGCGTTTAAATATTACGGTCAACATCAGATGCAGAGATCAGGCGTGAATGCTCAGAAACGGCCGACCCGGCCAAAACATAAGGCTTTTTCAGCAAAAAACAATAGGACTAAGGTAGAAAATCCACTATTGGTACTGTTTAATAAGCCCTACGATGTATTAAGCCAGTTTACCGACAATAGCGCACCGCCACGCCAGACGCTGGCTGATTTTTTGGCCATCCCGGATATCTATGCCGCCGGCCGGCTGGATCGGGACAGTGAGGGCCTGCTGCTGTTAACCAACTGCGGCAAGACCCAGCAAAAAATTGCTGACCCGGCATTTAAAGCACCGAAAACCTACTGGGTGCAGGTCGAGGGGCAAATTAACGAGCAGGCGCTGGTACAGCTACGTCAGGGCGTACAACTTAACGACGGCATGACGCTGCCGGCCCAGGCTGAGCTTTTGGCCGAACCCGAACTCTGGCCGCGGCAGCCGCCGGTTCGCTATCGGGCCAATATTCCGACCAGTTGGCTGGCATTAACCATCCATGAAGGGCGAAACCGTCAGGTACGGCGGATGACCGCCGCGGTCGGCTTCCCGACACTGCGTCTGGTCAGGGTACAGATTGGTGACTGGCAACTGGGTGAGCTGGCACCGGGCCAGCACCGTATTATCGAACTTTAGGGACAGTGTAGGATAACTATGAGCAGGAACAGACTCCATCTGACCGTGGCGGCGGTGATTTACTATCAGGGCCGGTTTTTACTGGTACAGGAACGCGACAAACTCAGTGACCGGGAAGTGTTAAACCAGCCTGCCGGCCATATGGAAGAGGATGAAGATCTGCTCAGCGCCGTCTGCCGCGAAGTATACGAGGAAACCGGCCTTACCCTGCTGCCCTCAGCCTGGCTTGGCATTTCGCAGTTAAAGGCCAGCAACGGCCATACCTATGTGCGGGTGAATTTTTTGTTTGAGCCCGCCCAGCTGCCAGCAGCATTTGAGCCCCAGGATCCGGATATTCTGACGCTACACTGGCTTGATAAAAGTGAACTGCTGGCACAAAAACTGCCTCCACGCAGTCAGCTGGTGCTGGATGCTATCGATCTCTGTTTAGCCGGTACCCGACTGCCATTGTCATTGATCCAACCGCTTTGCTGACGGTAAACCGCAGCTTAGTCAGCTTTTTTCCGGTAGCGAGCATTTTTGCCGCCGCTATTTTGGTGTTATAATCCGCGCCTTTAATTCAGGCAGTCTTTAAGCGCGGTGTCATGTCAGAGCATAGCAGTAAAAAAGTAATCGTCGGGATGTCCGGCGGCGTCGATTCGTCCGTTTCCGCCTACCTGTTGTTGCAGCAGGGTTATCAGGTGGAAGGCCTGTTTATGAAAAACTGGGAAGAAGACGACAACGACGAATACTGTGCTGCCGCAGAAGATATGGCCGACGCCCAGGCCGTATGCGATAAACTGGGTATCAAATTACACAAGGTCAACTTTGCCGCCGAATACTGGGACAATGTGTTCGAGTATTTCTTAGCCGAATATAAAGCCGGGCGCACCCCTAACCCGGACATTATGTGCAATAAAGAAATCAAGTTTAAAGCCTTTCTGGAGTTTGCCGCTGAAGCGTTGGGCGCTGACTATATTGCTACCGGCCACTATGTCCGCCGCCGTTATCAGGATGGTCACTGGCAAATGCTGCGTGGTCTGGATCACAACAAAGACCAAAGCTACTTCCTCTATACGCTGGCAGAACAACATATCGCGCAAACGCTGTTTCCGGTTGGCGATTTGGAAAAGCCAGCCGTGCGCGCCATTGCTGAGCAGCAAGGCCTGGTCACCCATGATAAAAAAGACTCCACCGGCATCTGCTTTATCGGTGAGCGTAAATTTAAAGATTTTCTACAGCAATATTTACCGGCTCAGCCGGGCGATATTGTCAGTATTGATGATGGCAAAATTATCGGCCGCCACGAAGGCCTGATGTATCACACGCTTGGCCAGCGCAAAGGCTTAGGCATTGGCGGTTTACGCGATGGCGGCGACGATCCCTGGTATGTGGTCGGCAAAGATCTGACGCTCAACCGGTTACTGGTTGCTCAGGGCCATGATCACCCGGCGCTTTTATCCAGCGGCCTGATAGCCAGCCAACTGCACTGGGTGGATCGCAGCGGACCACAGCAAGTTTGCCGCTTAACGGTAAAAACCCGCTACCGGCAACATGATATTCCCTGCACCGTAACGCCGCTGCCTGATGGCCGGCTGCAGGTGACTTTTGATAGCCCACAAAAAGCGGTAACCCCTGGTCAGTCGGCAGTCTTCTATCTGGATGAAGTCTGCCTTGGCGGTGGTATTATTGATGAGGCACTAAGCTAAGATGCAAGTATCGTTAGAAACTCAAATTTATGCGCTGGCCGGCCTGTGTCAGGCGGCCAAGTTGGTGCAAAAAGTGGCCCGCAGTACCGATTCGCAACAAGCGCAACTGGAAATTATGCTGGGTAGCGTAATCAATCTGAACCCCGCGACGCCGCTGGATATTTATGGTGGCGAACTGACAAATTTACGCGAAGGGCTGCAACTGATAATTGAGCAGTTGGGCGATAAGCCACAAAAAGACGTTGAGCTAACCCGTTACCTGGTCGGCGTGCTGGCGCTGGAGCGGCGGCTAAATAAAAACCGCGACAATATGGCCGAGCTGGGCAAGCAACTGTCGCAACTGGAGCGGCAATTACAGCATTTTAGTGTCACCGACGACACTATCATTGGCAAACTGGCCGATATCTATACCGACTGCATTAGCAGCCTGGGTGCCCGCATTCAGATATACGGCCAACCAGAATTACTCAGTCAAAGCAGTGTGCAGCAAAAAGTGCGCGCCCTGCTGCTGGCGGCGATTCGCTCTGCCGTACTTTGGCGTCAGGCAGGCGGCAGCCGGCTAAACTTTATTTTTAAACGACGGAAAATACTGGCCGCCGCGAAAGCCGCACTCGCCAGCCTTCCCGCACTATAAGATCAGGAGTTTTCATGGAACTTAATGCCCTTACTGCCATTTCGCCGGTCGACGGCCGCTACGGTAGCAAAGCTGCCGCGCTGCGCCCGATTTTCAGCGAGTTTGGTTTAATCAAGTACCGGGTTTTGGTCGAAGTGCGTTGGTTGCAGCAGCTGGCCGCCGAGCCGGCAATCAGCGAAGTGCCGGCGTTATCCGCAGAGGCCAATGCGCTGTTAAACCACATCGTCGATAACTTTAGCCTGGCCGATGCACAGCGGGTAAAAGATATCGAGCGCACCACTAATCACGACGTGAAAGCGGTTGAGTATCTGTTAAAAGAGAAAGTAGCCGGTAATAGCGAGCTTGCGGCTATCAGTGAATTTATTCACTTTGCCTGTACCTCTGAAGATATCAATAACCTGTCGCATGCGCTGATGCTGCGCGAAGCGCGTGACAGCGTGTTACTGCCTGAATGTGATGCCTTGCTGACGGCGATTAAAAAGCTGGCGCTGGAGTTAAAAGCGGTGCCGATGATGGCACGTACCCACGGCCAACCGGCGTCCCCCACTACGATGGGCAAAGAGCTGGCGAACGTCTATGTGCGGTTAAAGCGCCAGCGTGAGCAAATTGCTGCAGTTAGCCTGCTGGGTAAAATCAACGGCGCTGTCGGTAACTACAACGCGCACTTATCGGCCTACCCGACACTGGACTGGCATGCTTTTGCCGAGCGTTTTGTCAGCTCGCTGGGTATCAGCTGGAACCCCTACACCACGCAAATTGAGCCGCATGATTATATTGCCGAGCTGTTTGATGCCATCGCCCGTTTTAATACCATCCTGCTCGATTTCGACCGCGACGTCTGGGGCTATATTGCCCTGGGTCACTTTAAGCAAAAAACCGTGGCCGGCGAAATCGGCTCTTCAACTATGCCGCACAAGGTTAACCCAATCGACTTTGAAAACTCAGAAGGTAACCTCGGCATCGCCAATGCGCTGTTTAATCACTTATCGGCCAAGTTACCGGTATCTCGCTGGCAGCGTGATCTGACCGACTCTACCGTGCTGCGTAATCTGGGTGTCGGCTTTGGCTATACGCTGATTGCCTATCAGGCGACCTTAAAAGGGATCAGCAAGCTGGAAGTGAACGAAGCCAACCTGCTGGCCGAGCTGGACGCCAACTGGGAATTACTGGCCGAGCCGGTACAGACGGTGATGCGTAAATATGGCATTGAAAAGCCGTACGAGAAGCTAAAAGAACTGACCCGTGGTAAGCGGATCAGCGCCGCCGATCTGGCCGTCTTTATCGATGGTCTGGCGCTGCCGGATGCGGTAAAAGCAGAGATGAAGCAGCTGTCGCCTGCCGGCTATATCGGTGATGCTATTCGCCTGGTGGAGTTACTGGATTAATCCAGTAACTCCAAATACCGTGTGAGCATCGAACCGGTTTGCTTACGCCAAGACGCCGTGAATACGTCCCTGTAGGCTTCATTGTGGACGTCGTCCATGACGTCCACCCTACGGGCAGCTTCGCGGCGCAAATGCGTTCCATACGCATTTGTCAGGCATCCATGCCTTCAAGACTTGGCTTAAAGCAAACCGGTTCTCGCTTTTCTAAGTCTTTGCTGTGTCAGAGTTAAGGATCTTTAAATGTATCAGTTAAATCTGGGTGAATTAAGCCTGGCCGATTTTATGCAGCAGTACTGGCAAAAGCAGCCGCTGTTGATTAAACAAGGCTTTAAGAACTTTCAGGATCCGCTGTCAGCGGATGAGCTGGCAGGTCTGGCGTTGGAAGATGAGGTCGAATCACGGCTGGTGGAATGTCGTGACGGTAACTGGCAGCTGGAAACCGGCCCCTTTGAAGACTTTAGCCGCTATGGCGACAAGGACTGGACTATCCTGGTGCAGGCGGTTGACCACTGGCATCCACCAGCGGCGGAGTTGATTGAGCCGTTTCGCTTTATTCCAAACTGGCGGATTGATGATCTGATGGTCAGCTTTTCCACGCCGGGTGGCGGTGTCGGCCCGCATCTGGATCAATATGATGTGTTTATTATCCAGGGCGAAGGTAAAAGACACTGGCGGGTTGGTATGCCAGATGCGTCACTTAAGCAATTCTGCCCGCATCCGCGCCTGTTGCAAGTCACGCCCTTTACCGCCTGTATTGATGTGATTATGGAGCCGGGTGATATTTTATATATTCCGCCTGGCTGCCCACACGAGGGGATCTCGCTGGAAAACAGTCTGAACTACTCAGTCGGTTTCCGCGCGCCGGCACAAAAAGACTTACTGACCGGTTTAGCCGATTACCTGCTGGACAACGATATCAGCGGTAAACGCTTTAGCGATCCTGATCGCAACCTGACCGGCAATATCGGTGCGATGAGTGAGCAGGATCTGGATCAGGTGCAGCAGTTGTTGGTGCAGCTGGTCAGTGACCGCGACAAACTGCCGCTATGGTTTGGCCAGTATATTACCCAGGCCAAACATGAGCTGGATCAGCAAGAGCCAGATCCACATTATCAGGCCGAGGAAATTGCGGAATACCTGGAAGAAGGCTCGGTACTGGCACGCCTTGGCGGCCTGCGTTGCTGCTACTATCAGGCAAGCGAAAGCAGTGATATTCAGCTGTTTATCAACGGCACTACCATAGTGTTGCCAGCCGAAGAGCGGGTGACGGCGCAATTACTCTGTGACAGTAAACGCATCGACCAACAGCAGTGTCTGCATTTTACCGCGCGGGAAGAACGCCTGTTATTATTGACGGACTTGATTAACCAGGGCTTGTGGTATTTTGAAGAATAAACC
Organism: Alishewanella sp. BS5-314; assembly: GCF_025377695.1. NCBI lineage: Bacteria > Pseudomonadati > Pseudomonadota > Gammaproteobacteria > Alteromonadales > Alteromonadaceae > Alishewanella > Alishewanella sp. BS5-314. The sequence continues at coordinate 503,020 of NZ_JACEHJ010000002.1, read as the reverse complement.
GCAGCGCTGCGCATAAAAAAAGCCGCTATTGCGGCTTTTTTTGTCAACTAAATTTGACAGCTTGGCGCTGACTTATTGCCCTTGCCACAGCGGCTCATTATCAAACAGATCGTATAAACCCTCTGCCCGGCTTACTAACAGATTAGCAAACTCAACCTGAGTTTTATCGGTAAAACCGGCCTGGGCAATTTGTTCGGCCTTTAACTGCCAGTGCAACGCGAACGCGCGGATCGCTTCGCGGGCATTGGGTGCTGCACTAACGGGCATATGATCGGTTGGCAGATCGCCACTGATCACCCAGAATGACTTAGCATCACGGGTATTTAACTTCCATACTGCGACCAAAGGCGGTAAATAACGGCTTTCACTCACGGCCACGTTATCCGGGATAATCCCCTTGGTTGCCAGATATTCATTAGCTTTCTGAAATTGTGCCCGGACCCATTCTGCGCGCTGCGCTTCGGTGATTTCAGTGGGTTGTTGAGTTGACTGCTCACTCATAAGATGACTTCCTGTGTTGTAGATGCCGCTACTTTATGTGAGCTATCCGCGACAATCAAGCTTTACTGAGCTTCTCACCACCAACACTGGACTGACCAGCCACCAGTTAACGTCAGGACTGGTATTCAGTGGTGCAAAATGGTACATTCCGCGCCATTACGACAAAAGTCGCAGTTAACGTAAACGTAAACCATCCAGCTGTAATAGCTATTCTTGCAAGGGAGTCCGTTGTGGCCGTATTTAATCACCCAGAATTTGATCAGCATGAGCAAGTAGTTTTCTGCAGTGATCAGGAAACCGGTTTAAAAGCCATTATCGCTGTGCACAGCACCCGTTTGGGGCCTGCGGTTGGTGGTTGTCGGTTATGGGACTATGCATCTGACGAAGATGCGCTGGTAGATGTGCTGCGTTTATCACGCGGTATGACCTATAAGAACGCCATGGCCGGTTTACCCCTGGGTGGCGGCAAGTCGGTGATTATCGGTAATGCCAAAACCATTAAATCTGAGGCGTTATTTCAAGCCTTTGGCCGCATGGTACACCGCTTAAGCGGCAGCTATTACAGCGCTGAAGATGTGAACATTACTACTCATGACATTATGCAGGTGCATCAGGTTACACCTTATGTTGCCGGCTTAGAGGGTAAAAGCGGTAACCCAGGTCCTTTTACGGCGCTGGGTACCTATCAGGGCATTAAAGCCGCCGCTAAGCATCAGTTTGGCTCTGCCGATCTGGCAGGCAAAACGGTTGCCGTACAAGGCTTAGGTAGCGTCGGTTTCTATCTGTGTGAACACCTGCATAAAGAAGGCGCTAAGCTTATTGTCACCGACATTAACCAGGATGCGGTGAACCGTGCGGTCGCTCAATTTGGCGCCACAGCCGTCGGTCTGAATGATATCTGCGGCGTAGCGGCTGATATCTATGCGCCTTGTGCGCTGGGTGCCACCTTAAATGATGACACCATCCCGCAATTAAAAGCCAAAATTGTGGCCGGCTGTGCCAACAACCAGTTAAAGCGCCCCGAGCATGGCCAGAAGCTACGTGAGCTGGGTATTCTGTATGCGCCGGACTATGTTATCAATGCCGGAGGCATTATTAACGTCGCCTTTGAAATGCGTCCGCAAGGTTACAATGCGGCAGAGTCTACCGCGAAGGTCATGCAAATTTTTGACACCCTGTTGCAGATTTTTGAGCGCGCCGACGCTGAAAATAAACCCACCAGCACCGTCGCTGATCAGATGGCACAAGAGATTATTGCGCGCGGTCAGGCATAAGCCGCGGCTATAGCCACCAGAAAACGCAAAGGGAGGCACAGGCCTCCCTTTGTTTTGCTAAACAGCACGCACTAACGCGACAGCTTTAGCAAAATTTCAAAACTTAATATCAGCAAACACACACCAATAAACAGCGCCACGCTCAGGTTAATCCAGAAATCGCCGCTTTGCCGCCGTTTTAATACCTTCTTTGGTTGAGCTTTTGCTGCTGGAACCTTGTCGGTCTCAGCTGCCGGGCTTTTTGCCGGCTTTGTGCTTTGCGCGGCCGCCGCTGCGGCCTTAACTTGTTCCTTTGACATTGACTACTACACCTGTACAACTTTTAGGAAATCAATACCACGACATCAGGCCGAATATTGCGCTGCTAATGCCTGCAATTTGTCACCGGTCACCCGGTTGATCCGCCAGTCGTGCAACAATGTTGCCCCCTGCGCCTGATAGAAATCAATCGCCGGTTGATTCCAGTCCAGCACTGACCATTCAAAACGACCACAACCTCTGTCTACGGCCAGTTTCGCCAGATAGGTCAGTAATAACTTGCCCAGCCCCTGGCCACGAAACTGTGGTAACACAAACAGATCTTCGAGATAAAGACCGGGCTTGGCTAAAAAAGTCGAGTAATTATGAAAGAACAAGGCAAAGCCCGCTGGCTGACCGTCATACTCGGCAATCACAACTTCTGCTGCCGGGCGTGCTGAAAACAAGGTCGCGGTTAGCTGTTGTTCAGTGGCCACCACTTCATTAGCGAGTTTTTCATATTCAGCCAGGCCCTGAATAAATTTTAAAATCAGCGGCACATCAGCCTGGGTGGCTAAACGGATAGTACGCTGCGCCATCTTATTCCCTCTTTTTTTGGTCTTATTATTGTTCGGGGCCTATTCTAACGTTTTTCCGGCGTTAACCAATGCCAAAGCCATAAAAAAACCGGAGTTGTTAGCTCCGGTTTTTCGCTAAACGATATTCGCCGCAGCTCAGTTAAGCCGCATCACGCTTACCCACGCTCATGCCTTCCAGCACGCCGGGTTTAAAGCTATCCACACTGATGGCTTTAAAGCGCAGCTGGTTCATCTTACGTAAGCTGGCCGCCTCCGACTCGCTTAAGATATTGGCGGCTAACGCCTGATTAATGCTATCCAGCAGCGGCTGTTTACGCGGTAACTGACCGGCTTTTTGCGCCTGGGCAATTTTCTTCAGCAGTGGCTGGGCGTTGTACATCGCAACAAAGGCGTTTTCCATTAACCCTGTGGCATCATCTTCATCTTTACCGACATAACACAGGTGAGTTAAGCGATCGCGCAATGTGTTCGGCTTAGATAAGGCTTCACAAATTTGTTGTGCCACCTCATCAGACGGCATTTTGTAACCGATCCCAAACGGGAATACCAGGGTACGGATGGTACGCGCCACAATGCGATTCGGGAAGTTGGCAAAGAAACCATCAAAGGCTTTACCAATCTCAAACAGCGAGCGCTGCACACTGTAGTGCACGAACGGCAGATCAGCCTGCTGACGACCATTATCTTCGTAAAACTTCAGCACGGTAGAGGCAATATACAGCTGGCTCAACACATCACCTAAGCGGGCCGACAGCATTTCTTTACGTTTTAAATCACCGCCTAACATCAGCATTGAAATATCAGCACTTAACGCCAGAGCACGGCTCATCCGGCTTAATTGCTTGTAATAGCGGGCCGTTTCGCCTGATACCGGCGCACTGTTAAAGGCACCGGCCGTTAAACCCTGCCACAGTGCAGCAAAGGTATTGCCAACCGCAAAGCCGATATGTGCCATCAATAGCTTATCAAACTGTGCCAAGCCCTCTTCGGCATTCGGATTGGCTGCGGCTTCCAGCTCTGCCAGTACATAAGGATGGCAGCGAGTAGCGCCCTGACCGAAAATCATCAGGTTACGGGTCAGGATATTAGCACCTTCTACCGTAATCGAGATCGGTACACCCATATAGCCATGCGCCAGATAGTTCATCGGGCCACACTGAATGGCTTTACCGGCATGAATATCAAAGGCATCGTTTAATAAGGTGCGAGACATCTCAGTCATATGATATTTGGCAATCGCCGTCACTACCGATGGGCTCAGTTTTAAATCGATAGCACCGGCAGTCATCACCCGCATCGCTTCTAAGGTGTAAGTTAAACCACCAATGCGCGCTAAACCTTCCTGCACACCTTCAAACTTGCCAATCGACATGCCGAACTGCTGACGCACATAACCGTAAGCACCGGTCATCCGTGCTGCCAGGTGGCCGGTTGCTGTCGCCAGTGCCGGTAAAGAGATACCACGGCCTGCTGATAAACATTCTACCAGCATGCGCCAACCACGACCCGCATAGGCCGGACCACCGATAATCCAATCCAGTGGAATAAACACATCTTTACCGTAAGTAGTGCCGTTCATAAAGGCCATATTCATCGGGAAATGGCGATCACCAATCTGCACGCCAGGGTGGCTGGTTGGGATCAGCGCACAGGTAATACCCAGCTCTTCTTTATCACCTAATAGTTTATCCGGATCGTACAACTTAAAGGCCAAACCCAGTACCGTCGCAACCGGTGCCAGCGTGATGTAACGCTTATCCCAGTTCAGGCGGATGCCTAGTACTTCTTTGCCTTCGAACTGACCTTTGCAGACCACACCCGTATCCGGAATACCACCGGCATCCGAACCGGCTTCCGGGCCGGTTAACGCAAAGCACGGCACGTCAGTGCCATTCGCCAGCGTTGGTAACCAGCGATCTTTTTGCTCCTGGGTACCATAGTGCATCAACAGCTCGCCCGGGCCTAAAGAGTTGGGTACCATGATGGTTACCGCCGCGGTTAAGCTGCGGGTTGCGATGCGTGATACGATGGTCGAGTTGGCGATAGCCGAAAACTCGCGGCCACCATAGGCTTTTGGAATAATCATCGCAAAGAAACCTTCGCGCTTAATGTAATCCCACACCGCTTTTGGCAGATCACGGTCTTCCTGCACAATTTTATAATCGTCCAGCATGGTCAACAGGGTTTCGACCTGATTATCCATAAAGGCTTGTTCTTCGGCTGAGAGTTCAGCTTTCGGAATAGCATGCAACTTATGCCAGTCCGGCTTACCTTTAAACAGTTCACCGTCCCACCATACATCGCCGGCTTCCATGGCTTCACGCTCGGTATCTGACAACGGCGGCAAAATTTTCTTAAAGATGCCAAACACCGGCTTGCTAATCACACTACGGCGCACCGAAGTCACGCCAAACAGCACTACCAGCAGTGCCACTATTATCAATAAATACACCATATCAGCTTCCTTCCAGCATCAGGCAACGGTTTTGAGGTCTTGGCTATATACCGGCGCGGCAATTGCAGCCCCGAGATAAGGGATTAAACGGCGGATCACCCCTTCAATATCCACCGCTTCATTAAAATCAGCCTGGGCAATTTCAGCCAGCGCATCACTGGACGCCATCGTAAAGACGATAGAGCCGAGCGAAAAATGCAGCCGCCAGAACACTTCGCTTTGTGGCAGATGCGGGCAACTTTGCTGCACCAGCAACACAAACTTATCCAGGGTACGGCCATAATGTTGATTAATAAACCAGCGCAAGTGTCCCTGTACATCGGTATAACCGCGCCCAAGTAACTGTAAAAAGGTTCGGGTACCGCGGCGCTGCAGCTGGTTCAGATCGAGCAAAGGCTTAACAAATACCGATAAGATCTGGGTTAAATCATTCGGCTTTTGACTGGCTAACAAGCGATCAAACTCCTGATCCAGCCGCGGCATCAGCACCTGCAAATAGCGCTGCAGCACGGCCTGGATCAGCTCTTTCTTCGAGCCGAAGTGATAATTCACTGATGCCAGATTCACCTCTGCCTTAGTAGTAATCTGCCGTAACGAGGTATCGTTAAAGCCACTTTCGGCAAACAGGCTTTGCGCAGCATCCAGGATGCGTTGTTGGGTATGCACTTTACTGCTCATTCTTCACTACGCCGTTAAACAAACTTTTAAACACCTGTTTGAAATGTACGTTTGAATAACTGGTCTGTCAAGTAACAAAAGCAATTCTGGTCGGACAAGTCGCATAATTGGCCGTCAAAGTGACAGCCGCTGCCGAAAGCTTGCTCAGTACGCAGCACTGCCGTATTATCGCGACACCGTTTCGCTACAGTAACGCCTTCGAAAGCGCAGTCTTAAAGGTCAAAACAAACCTGAAAACTGCCACTACAGATCCGGGCTTTCGAAGGGACATGGAGAACCCTATGCGCGTCGTCGAAGTCTCTCACCCCCTGGTACAGCATAAAATTGGCCTGTTGCGGGCCGCGGATATCAATACCCGCCAATTCCGGCAACTGGCGGTCGAGCTCGGCAGCTTGCTGACCTATGAAGCCACCAAAGACTTGCCGACCGAAACCGTAACCATCGAGGCCTGGAGCGGTCCGTGCCAGATCAAGCAAATCCAGGGCAAAAAAGTGACAGTGGTGCCAATCCTGCGCGCTGGCCTGGGTATGCTCGATGGCGTACTGGATCTGATCCCCAGCGCCCGTATCAGTGTGGTGGGTATTTATCGTGACGAAAGCACCTTGCAGCCGGTGCCCTACTTTCAAAAGCTTGCACCGGAAATCGATCAGCGGCTGGCGATTATTATTGACCCTATGCTGGCCACCGGCGGCTCGATGATTGCCACCATTGATTTGTTAAAACGACAAGGCTGTACCCACATCAAAGCTCTGGTATTGGTCGCGGCGCCCGAGGGGATTAACGCGCTGCGCCAGGCGCATCCGGATATTGAGCTCTACACCGCTGCGATTGACCAGGGCCTGAACGAGCATGGCTATATCTTGCCAGGCCTGGGGGATGCCGGCGATAAACTCTTTGGCACCAAATAAAGGCTGATTAAAATAAAGGTTGATCATGCAGTTAATTCCCTGGTCTTTTCATACCCGTTACGGTTTTACACTACGCGGCTGGCAGACGCCGGTTAGCGGTAAGCCGCTGCTGCATTTTTTGCACGGTAATGGCTTTTGTGCCCGCAGCTATCAACCGCTGTTAGCTGAGCTGGCTGCCGACTACGATTTATTCCTCTCTGACGCTCAGGGCCACGGCGACAGTGACCATGGCGGCCCTTTTTTAGGTTGGAATATCGCCGCCGAGCTGGCGGCTCAGGCCTTTAATGCCCATCGCGCCCAATATGCTGAGGTGCCGGTTTATGGCGTTGGACACAGCTTTGGTGGCGTGCTGACTGCCTTAATGCATGCTGAGCATCCGGGGCTGTTTCAGGGGTTGGTATTACTCGATCCGGTGCTATTTCCGCCGTCGATGATTCTACTGGCCCGCACTCTGGAAGGCGTGCGGCTGTTTAAAAAGAACCCTTTGGCCAAGGCTGCACTGCGCCGGCGCCGGCAATGGCCGGATCGTCCCAGCGCTTTGCAGTACCTGCAAAGTCGCAGTTTATTTCAAAGCTGGCACCCGGAGGCTCTGGCAGCCTATGTCGATAACGCGCTTAGCGCCAGCAATGGTGAACTGCAATTAAAGTGTTTGCCCGAGCGCGAGGCAGAGATCTTCAGCTCCTACCCAAAAGGATTATGGCCGGCGCTGCGTAAAGCGGCGAAACCTATCACTGTAATTTACGGTGAACAGACCTTTCCTTTTGTGGTCAAAGCGCTGGCGAAGTGGCGCCAGCTGAATGCTGCGGTGCAGACGATCCAGGTACCTGGCGGCCATTGTTTTATGCAGGAGCAACCGGCGCCAACCGCGCTGCAGGTCAGGGCTGTGCTACAGCAGTTTGCTGCGGTAAAATAGCCAGACAACCCGCTTTGGGGTGCGTTATAATACGCCGAATTTTTTAGCGAAGAGTCATTATGAAAAAACTCGTTATTGCCAGTGCTGTGCTGCTAGCCGGCTGTAGTCAGCTTCCCCATTTTGGCGCTGATCAGCCCACCACGCTGTCGGCCCCCACTAAGCCGGCGACGCCAGCGATTCCGCTGCCGGCAGAGGTAGAAGATGTGAATGAAGTGGCAAACAGCGCGACCACAGAAGCCCTGGCCACCGACTTCGAACATATCTTTATCGACAGTGATATGACCTTTGAAGGTGTGCTGCCCTGTGCCGACTGCCCGGGGATCAGCTATCATATTAACCTGTACCGCGATGGCCGCTTTGAAGCGCGGCAGGAATATCTGGAACGGGGTCAGGTGGAACTGGTCAGTGGTGCCTGGTTATTAGAGCGCCGCACCCTGCATCTGGTTAATCAACAGGTTAATCTGCCATCCTTTCACTTTCGCTCCAACCGGCAATTAGTGATGACCGATCTGGCGGGCCGCCCTATTACCCGCTCTGATGCCTATCAGTTAAACCGGCTGGATGCGCTGAAAAAGCTGGATACCCGCCAACCAATGCTTGGCTTATACCTGCTGCAGAATAATCAGGCCACCTTTACCAAATGTCAGACCGGCGAAAGCTTACCGGTAGCCAATACGCAAAACCATTTGCCAATGATGCGCCTGTATCAGCAGGACAGTCGCTTTAATAATAAAGCGGTGATTGCCAGTCTGGTTGGCCGTAAGGGGCCGGATCAGCACGGCACCGATACACTCTTTATCGATAAGTTTGAGCAGTTCTGGCCAAATGCGACCTGCCCGAATCAATTCGCGATGAAAAATCTGCAGGGTATTGTCTGGCGGGCGGAAAAAATTGCCGATCGTTATGTGCCACATTCATTGAATGTACGGCTGATTTTTGAAAAAGATAAGTTGTATGGCTTTAGTGGTTGCAACAACTTTAATGCCAGCTACCAGCAACGCGCCAATACCTTCGCCGTACAGCAGTTAGCCAGTACCCGTAAATTCTGTGCCGATGCCAGCACTATCGAGCAACAGTTTACCGAAAAGCTGCAACAAGCCGATCGCGCTGAAGTGAATGCCGATAAGCTGCAGTTGTTCCGCAATAACCAGGTGATTATGGAGCTGATCCCGGCGGTTAACTGAACCTTGGGTATCTGACCCCGAACCTTTTCGGGGTCAGATACCAACAGACGAGCATAAAAAAACCACCTTGCGGTGGTTTTTTTATGCTTCACACTATTAAACTAAAGCTTGTTTGGCTTTAGCTACGATAGCAGTGAAAGCCGCTTTGTCATATACAGCGATATCGGCCAGGATCTTACGGTCGATTTCAATTGAAGCCTTTTTCAGACCTGCAATTAAACGGCTGTAAGATAAACCGTTCATCCGTGACGCTGCGTTGATACGCGCGATCCACAGTTGACGGAACTGACGCTTACGCTGACGACGGTCACGGTAAGCATATTGGCCGGCTTTGATAACGGCCTGGAAAGCAACCCGGTAAACACGGCTACGGGCACCGTAGTAACCTTTAGCCTGCTTTAATACCTTCTTATGGCGCGCGTGCGCCGTGACACCACGTTTAACTCTTGGCATTTCTGTCTCCTAATGACTTATGCGTACGGCATGCAACGGACTAAGCCGGCAACATCGACTTTAGCGACTAAGGTTTTTGGACCTAACTGACGCTTACGCTTAGAAGACTTCTTCGTCAGAATGTGGCGAAGGTGTGATTGCTTACGTTTAAAGCTACCAGAAGCGGTCTTTTTAAAACGCTTCGCAGCACCTTTATTGGTTTTCATCTTAGGCATAGTATTTAAACTCGCATTGTTAAATTACAACGAATAATAAGGCGTTAAAAAACTGCGGCAAGCCGCAGCTTCTTACACTTGCAGGCACTTATTACTTCTTATTTGGGGCCAGCATCATAATCATCTGACGACCTTCCACCCGTGAAGGGAAAGATTCGCAGATGGCGATATCAGACAGATCCTCTTTAATTCGAGTCAACATCTCAATACCGATTTCCTGATGCGCCATTTCACGACCACGATAGCGCAGCGTTACTTTAGCTTTGTCACCCTCTTCAATGAAGCGACGCAGGTTGCGTAGTTTTACCTGGTAATCGCCTTCATCAGTTCCAGGCCGGAATTTAATTTCCTTAATCTGGATCTGTTTTTGCTTCTTCTTTTGCTCTTTCAGAGCTTTACCTTTTTCGAACAGGAACTTACCGTAGTCCATCAACTTACATACTGGCGGTTCAGCTGTCGGGCTGATTTCTACTAAATCGGCGCCGCTTTCTTCTGCCAGACGATTGGCTTCAGCAATACTGACTACACCCAGCTGTTCACCTTCTACACCAATTAAGCGTACCTCTGGTACGTTAATTTCTTCATTGATCCGGTTAGGACGGTTTGAAGGTAATGTTTTCTTTCCTACTTTAATAGTATGTTCCTCCGAAAAAGTTTCCTGTTTGCTTAGCTCGCGGTCCGGTTTTTAATTTCAGCGGTCAGTTTTTCAACAAAAGCAGCCACCGACATCTTACCCAGATCCTCTGCTTTGCGGGTTCTGACTGCGATATCGCCAGCTTCAACTTCTTTGTCACCAACTACCACCAGGTACGGGACGCGCTTAAGCGTGTGCTCGCGAATTTTAAAGCCTATCTTCTCATTTCTCAAGTCACTTATTGCTCTTATGCCCTGAGATTTGAAAGTTTTTACCAATTGTTGCACATATTCGGCCTGATTATCGGTAATATTCATCACCACCACCTGGGTTGGCGCTAACCAGGTTGGGAAGAAACCGGCATATTCTTCAATCAGAATACCGATAAAACGTTCCAGCGAACCCAAAATCGCGCGGTGGATCATGACCGGCACCTGCCGCTCACCACTTTCCGCCACATAGCTGGCACCTAAACGGCCTGGTAAGGCGAAATCCAGCTGGATAGTGCCGCACTGCCAGGCACGGTTTAAACAGTCGTGCAACGTAAATTCGATTTTCGGGCCATAGAAAGCGCCTTCGCCTGGCTGCAGGTCGTAGGCAATCTCATTGGCTTTTAAGGCATCTATCAGGCCCTGCTCAGCGCGATCCCAGATTTCATCTGAACCAATACGCTGGGCTGGCCGGGTCGACAGCTTGACCTTAATGTTTTTAAAGCCAAAGGTGCTGTAAGTATCAAATACCATCTTGATACACTTGGTCACTTCAGTCTGCACCTGCTCTTCGGTACAGAAGATATGGGCATCGTCCTGCGTAAAACCGCGCACCCGCATCAGGCCATGTAAGCCACCTGATGGCTCATTACGGTGACAGCAACCAAACTCCGCCATCCGAAGCGGTAAATCACGGTAAGATTTTAAGCCCTGGTTAAAGATCTGCACATGGCCCGGGCAGTTCATCGGCTTAATGGCGTACTCACGGTGCTCAGACTGGGTAGTAAACATATTTTCGGCATACTTTTCCCAGTGCCCGGATTTCTCCCACAGCACCCGGTCCATCATAAAGGGGCCTTTTACTTCATCGTACTCGTACTGACCCAGCTTTTCGCGCACGAAGGTTTCCAGCTCACGGAAGATGGTCCAGCCGTCGTTGTGCCAGAACACCATTCCCGGCGCTTCTTCCTGCCAGTGGAATAAACCGAGCGCCTTACCGATTTTACGGTGATCGCGCTTTTCCGCTTCTTCCAACTGAGTTAAATAGGCCGCCAGCTGCTTCTTATCGGCCCAGGCAGTGCCGTAAATGCGCTGCAGCATTTTGTTTTTCGAGTCGCCACGCCAGTAGGCGCCGGCCACTTTCATAATTTTAAAGTGTTGGCAAAAGCGCATATTGGGTACATGCGGGCCACGACACATATCGGTATATTCTTCGTGGTGATACAGTGCCGGCTGGCTATCACGCGGGATATTCTGCTCCAGAATTTCCATTTTGTAGCTTTCGCCGCGGGCATTAAAGGTATCCCAGGCGTCCTGCCAGCTGACTTTACGCTTTACCACATCGTATTCAGTTTTCGCCAGTTCCAGCATCCGCGCTTCCAGTGCCGCTAAATCATCGCTGCTGATCGGCTGCTCCAGATCGACATCATAATAAAAGCCGTTTTCAATCACCGGGCCGATCGCCATCTTCACATTGGGCCACAGCTGCTTAATGGCATGGCCTAATAAGTGGGCACAGGAGTGGCGCATAATTTCCAGGCCTTCCTGATCTTTGATGGTGACGATACTTAGGTTGGCGTCCTGGGTGATCAGCTCGCAAGCATCAACCAGCTCACCATTGACCTTACCCGCGATGGTCGCTTTGGCTAAACCCGGGCCGATATTTTTGGCGACATCTAATACGGAAACAGCTTGCTCAAAGGCACGCTGGCTGCCATCTGGCAGAGTAATAACTGGCATGATAAGTCCTTAACAGTGGTGGCCCATACCAAGGGTCACTTGTGGGGTTGAGAAAATTCAGCGCCTTGCCGGGCAGTTAATGGCTTAAACGAAAAGCCATCTGCACGACGTCGCGCGCTGAAGCAATAAAACGCAGCGGCATAGTATCATTAAGTGCCGGAACTGACCAGACAACGGCAAGCCTTAGTTTCGCCATTCAGCCAGGTACCGGGCAAACGGCTTTGCCCGGAAAAGAGTGCTGGTAAGAAACTATTGACAGGACTACACAGTGGTCCGCTGGCATAAGGGCCGGCATAAAGCAGCTTGCCGTGCTGAAACACCAGCAGCGCCGGCACAGCGGGTAAATGAAAACCGGCGGCGGCAAGCTCAGCTGCACTGCGAAAATGCTGTTCGACAGCATTTTGTTCCAGCTCAGCAGACAGTGCTTGCAGGTGCTGACGTGCCAGCCGTGAACAGCCACACTGGTTGTCCAGCACATGCACCAGCTGGCGGTCGCTGGCTGCGACGATATTTAACGCAGCTAAACTCAGCGGCACTGTCCGCCCCGCCCATCGCAGCTCAGGGTCAAAGACACCATAGTGACTGTTACCAAAGCGATATAACGCAATACTGCTTAATAACAGCCAACTGATAAACAGCGACCAGGCCAGCCAGAGGCGCTGTCGCCCTGATAATGGCGACAGTAACGTAGTTAGACGATAAATTTACCGGTCTCCTGCTGCAGCAGTGTTGCCACCTTGGCCAGTTGACTGGCCGATACGGCAACGGCTTCGCTTTGGGTGGATTGTTGCTGCGCCATCACTTTTAACTGCTGTGCGCTGCCGGCGACCTCATTACTGGCACTGTTTTGTTGCTGCAGCGCTGACGACATCGTCACTGCCGATTGTGCAACCTGACGGGCTTCAGTCAGGATTGCTGTTAATAAGGTGTCACTTTGTTCTGCGTGCTGCCGGGTATCGTTTAACTGACCAACACTTTGCTGCACAACGTCAACCGACTGCTGACTGTAACTGACTAAGCGCTCAATAATCTGCTTAATCTCAACCGTCGATGCCTGAGTTCTGGATGCCAATGTCCGCACTTCGTCAGCGACTACCGCAAAGCCCCGCCCCTGCTCACCAGCCCGGGCGGCTTCAATAGCGGCATTAAGCGCCAGTAGATTAGTTTGCTCTGCAATCGCCTGGATCACATCCAATACTTTGCGAATATCCGTGCTGGCCTGCGCCATATCATTGACCTTGTCACCGGTTTGCGCCAGTTGCACCGCCAGTTGCCGTACCGAGCCAATAGTCGCACTGACTACCTGCTGACCTGACAGTGCGGCCTGCTCGGCAGAGCCTGCCGCCGTTGCGACCTGCTGCGCAATATTGTGCAAGTCCGCAATACTGTATGACATTTGCTCCGTAGCAGCGGCAATACGCTCAACTTCCCGCAACTTTTGCTGCATCCCGGCTGCCAGTTGTTTACCGTCCAGCTCCAACTTATCGGACTGCGTGTCCAGTTGCTGTACCGAACGATTAAAGGTTTGCAATGTTTGCTGTAACACCGTCAGCACCTTATTAAAACCCGCAACGACCTTTGAATCCAGCTCCATGGCACGTTGATTTAACACTACCTGCCCCTGGGTATTTAACAGCGCATCGGTGGCGTCAAATAAAGCTTGTCCAACCTTGGCCTCGCGTAACGCCTGCCGGCACATCACAACTAAGACCGCCGCCTCAACAATCACATAGGCGGCATGGATCAATACGATACCTAAGGTATTGGACTGTTCCGGCAATAAATACACGCCGGCGTTTTGTTGTTGTAGCCACATAAACAGCAAGTGATGCACGGCAATCACCGCCGCAGCAACGATAATTACCCACTGATCCCGAAACGCAAACAAAATCGCCAGTAGGACAAAGATGCCAAAGTGAATTTCGGTTAAGCCAAAGGACTGATGAATATGTAGCGCCGCAAACAACATAAAGCTGACGCCATAGCCGACACGCGCCAATAGGTGATCACCGAGTAGTTTATACAAGAAATATGGCACAACTAACGCCGGCAAACCGATAAGCAAGGCACTTAGCCAGCTACCGAACAACATTGCAAACACCAGTGCCAATAAAAACAGCAATAGATTCACGGCGGCAACAATTTTAAAAGCCTGTTGCCGGAAACGCAGGTTAAGGGTGGTCATAACTGACTCCAGTGCACAGCGAACGCTGTTGGATACAACGTATATTAGTTTACTTTTACGACTGCTGCGTTGTGCGGGATCAAGGAAATTTGCGCTAAATCAGCCATACTCAAAATAGGCAGACAATAGGAAGGCGACTATGTGGCAGAGTATTGCAGCGCAAATCAGCAGCGAGCTGGATATCGATTTTCAGATCACCGACAAGGCTTCAGTTAATGGCGGCTCGGTGAATCTGGCCTGGCATATTCAGGGCCAGGGGCGGCAGTTTTTTGTCAAACTGAACCAGCGCGAGCGACTGGAGCAATTTGAAAATGAACAATGGTCGCTGCAAAAACTGGCGCAGCAAGGCGCCATCCGGGTTCCACAGGTGATTTGTGTGGGTCAGACGCTGGATAAAGCCTTTTTAGTGTTGGAATACCTACCGCTGCAAATTGAAACTGAACTCGGCTGGCAGCAACTGGGCGAACAGCTGGCCGCGCTGCACGCCCGCCACGATCAGGCAATGTTTGGCTTTGACTGGGATAACTTTATTGGTCTGACCGTGCAGCCCAATCAATGGCAAAGTAACTGGAGCAGTTTTTTCTCCGAGCAGCGCTTAGGCTGGCAGCTACAACTGTTAGCCGAACAAGGCTTTGGTCTGGGGAATATAGATAAAATGGTTGAGCACAGCCGGCAAATTCTCGCCCATCATAAGCCGCAGCCCAGCCTGCTGCATGGCGATCTATGGCGCGGGAATGTTGGCTTTTTAAGCGAGGGGCCGGTGGTATTTGATCCGGCCTGCTATTTTGGTGATCGGGAAGCCGATCTTGCCTTTACCGCCTTATTCGCCCGTTTCCCGGCACCATTTTATCAAAGCTATCAGGCGGTTTACCCGCTTAGCGACGGCCACCAGGAGCGGAAAAATCTCTATAATTTGTATCATGTTCTAAACCACGCCAATCAATTTCGCGGCAGTTATTTATTGCAGGCGCAGGAGCTGGTTAAACAGCTGTTTCAGTAAGCGGATAGCTTAAGTGGGAGGCCAATATGCAGCCGATATTTCACAGTATCCAATGCCCGTTCTGCGGACACTCAACCGATATTAGTGTCGAAGCCACCGATGAAGACCAGGATTACACCGAGGATTGCAGCAACTGCTGCAATCCGATGCATATCCGGGTGCATATCGATGAACTACGACATCGGGTGCAGATTTTTGTCGATGCTGATGATGAGCAATATTACTAAAACTTAGTCTATTGCCTTGGCAAAGCGCTCAGCCAACAGCCGCTCTACGGTGCGGATAATGGTTACTGTTTGCTGATCTAACTCGATATTCAGTTTATCGCCAACTTGCTTAGTACCTAAATTGGTGATCTGCAGCGTCTCTGGGATCAGATAAAGGCTAAAGCCCTGCGCCGTCACTTCACCGACCGTTAAACTGCACCCTTCCACCGCAATAAAGCCTTTCGGCTGGATATAAGGCAGCAGCTCGGCTGGTACACTCAGCTCAAAGCCGACATTGTCCGCGTCGCGGTGAATGGCGCTAAGCGTCGCAGTCGCCTGAATATGACCCGAGACAATATGGCCGCCCAGCTCATCGCCAAAGCGCAAAGAGCGCTCCAGATTAACCCAGCTGCCCACCACCAGATCGCCAAGATTGGTTTTTTGCAGGCTTTCCGCAATCACATCAAAACAGACCCAACCGGCCGCGGCATCAAACTCAGTAGCGGTTAAGCAGACGCCATTAATGGCAATGCTGGCACCGCGGGTTAATTGCTGTAAATGCGCCGCGCCCGCCTGTACCGTTAAACGGCGAATGCCGTTTAAATCGCGAATTTGGCTGATCTCGGCCTTGGTTTGTACTATTCCGGTAAACATTCACACCTCTATTTGTGGTACATTAGTCGCCCATTTTTACGCTTAAAACGACATTGGCGCCCATGTTACCTTTTTCCCGCTTTGAAGCCAGAACCATTTTAAAACTGTCTGGCCCGATAGTATTAGCTCAGCTTACCCAAACCCTGATGTATTTTGTTGATACCGTTATGGCCGGCCGCGTCAGTGCGACCGATATGGCCGCTATTGCCGTAGCCTCGGGCTTATGGCTACCAGTGGTGCTGACCATGCAGGGCTTGCTGCTGGCTCTGACACCTATTATCGCGCAATATTATGGCAGCCAACAGACTAAACCGATCAGCCATTTTACGCTGCAAGGGCTTTATCTGGCGATGTTGCTGGCGGCAGTGTTGTTTGTGGTGATGCTATTTGCCGATCTGCCGCTCGCCCGGCTTAATATGGACCCACTGCTGCGGGAAAAAACCCTCGATTATTTGTTCTACGTGAGTTTTGGCTTGTTCCCCGCTGCCGGCTATATGGTGATGCGCAATCTGTTTGAAGGCCTGGGTAATACCAAAGCCAGCATGTGGATTGCCTTTGTCGGGATTTTGGTTAACGTGCCGGCAAACTATATTTTTATCTACGGTAAACTGGGGATGCCGGCCTTGGGTGGCGCTGGCTGTGGTGTGGCAACCAGCCTGGTTTTCCTGGCAATGTTTGTTGCTATGTTGGTTTATGGCTGTACCAGTCGCAGCACCCGCCCCTACCGCCACTGGCCGGAAAAGCTGTGGCTAAGCGTAAAAGATCAATGGCAAATTATCCGCATCGGCACGCCGATTGCGTTTTCCATCTTCTTTGAAGTGACGCTGTTTGCCTGTATTCCACTGGTGATAGTGCACCTGGGGCCCATCGTGGTCGCCGGCCATCAGGTGGCACATAACTACAGTGCTATTGTCTTTATGCTGCCGCTGAGTTTGGGGCTGGCAACTACCATCCGGGTAGGCCATTTGGTCGGACAACAAAATGTGATGGCACTGAAAAAAGCGATTAGTACGGCGATAGTGTTATCGGTAGCGATGTCGTTGCTGACGGTAATCTTTACACTGCTATTCAGAGGTTATGTTGCGGCGTTGTACTCGCCGGATCCGGCAGTTATTGCGCTGGCCAGTTCGCTGTTAATTCTGGCGGCGATTTATCAGTTCTCCGATGCGGTGCAGGTGGTTGCGGCCTGCGCGCTACGCGGTATGAAAATTACCAAGCCGGTGTTTTTTATTACCTTAATCTCGTACTGGCCAATCGGTTTTGGTTTGGGTGCCGTATTAGGTTTAACCAACTGGCTGGTGAAACCGATGGGTGTGTTTGGCTTCTGGACCGGCATTATTATTGGCCTTACCTGTGCCGCTATCGCCCTTGCGATAGTGCTGCGCAAACAGATCAACAGGATAGAGCATGCTTTTAAAACAGGTACTGCTGCTTAATCTTTTAGTTTTAGCGCTGCTGTTAAGCGGTTGCAGCGACAGTGCCGGCGTGGCAACGCTGCGCGACTATCAGCAGCGGTTAAACCGGGTGCTGGAGCTGGATAGCACTAAACCTCAGTTGCCGGCTGCGGCTGCATTACCGGCCAAGTCGGCACTGCAACAACCCTTGCCGGATCTGCGGATTGATCTGCTTGATGCCTTTGCCACCCGCCGCTGCGGCCTGGATCAGCTAATCGCCGAGCGTAACAGCAGCCTGGGTAAAGTTTTTACTGCCAGCAAACGCCTGCATTATGAACTGCGCTTTCTGGCCACGCTTGAGCTTTGCCTGACTGAAGCGTGGGAGGAGCCGCTAAAAAGCCAACTGTCGCAGGTTTACCAGCAAAAACAACAAACTATCGGTATTGCCCTGAGTAATATGCTGCAAACCGATGATACTTTGCGTAAAACCTGGCTCGGTAGCAACAAGGCACTGATACCGGGTAGCGACAACGGTTTTACCGCCAGCCTGGGCGCACTGCAGCAATTACTGGAGCTAAAACAAGCTATCGCCCGCGAAGATTGGTATAGCGCCAGCCGCATCGATCCCGAAGCCGCGCTGGCCAGCTTGTACCGCTCCGACTTCTTCCCGCAGCTGCAATTTAGTCTGCGCTACGCCAATAGCTGGTTTAATGCGGTTAACCCGCCGCTACTTAGCCTGGCACCCGCCAGCCTGTGCCCACGCGGCCAAAGCGAACAACTCACCATTTTAACCACGGTATTTCGTAAATACTTTATCGGCGAGGTACAGGCGTACCTCGCTGAGCTTAACCGCTATCAGCAGCAAAGCTGGCCATTAATCGCCGAGCTTTACCAGGACAGCCCCCTGTTACCGGTGTTGCAGCAACGCTATCAGCAACCGGCCACAGAACTGCAACAACAGCTACTACAGCACGTTGGCTGGTACCAACAACTGAACCAACTGTGTCCGGTAGGACTGACCGGCTAATTTTCAGGCAAACACAACGCTGGTACTGAAAAACACTTGCCAAAGTGCAAGGCGCGCAATAACATAGCGCCCGTTGTCAGCGACAACATTTGCGTCCTTAGCTCAGCTGGTTAGAGCACCACCTTGACATGGTGGGGGTCGGTGGTTCGAGTCCACTAGGACGCACCAAATTCCTAACAAAAACAGCACCTTATGGTGCTGTTTTTGTTTTTACTGCTGGTACACTTTAACTACGAAGCCCTGTCTGAGGTCCCCTCGTCTTCCCGAAGCAGCTACTGAAACAAACTCTAACCTGCAAACTACAACAAGTCATGGCAAAAGTACTAAATGATGCAACGTTTCAACACTGTCGTTGCCTGCTTGTGATCTAGCCAACTTTGCTCGTCATTCTAACCAAACCGAAATGCTGACAACTGGGTGCGCAGCACATTTTCTGAATACACTTTACGGCCGTTTGCCGCGCAGGCGGCTCCGGCAACAACCATTAGCGGCAGCAAATGCTCTTCGGCCCCGCGTGGATGGCAATCTATGGCATGGGGTGCCGTTTGCCACTGCTGCAACAAGGCATAGCGTGTTGCCGGCTCGGCCTGCACGGCATCGGTTAACCAGCTATCAAAGATCTCTGAGGGCGCGGTATAGCGGGGATCGCCATAGCCACGCATATTATGAAAGCTCATGCCACTGCCAACGATTAGTACGCCCTGCTCTCGCAGCGCCGCTAATGCCGCGCCCAGCTGAAGATGCGCTGAGGCATCCAGGCCGCGTTGCAGTGACAGCTGCACTACCGGGACCTCTGCCTGAGCAAACATCAGTTTTAACGGGATAAAAACGCCATGGTCAAAACCGCGGCTCTGCTCCAGCCGGCTGGGTAAACCCGCTGCGCTAATCCGTTCGGCAATCGCCGCCGCCAGCTCAGGTGCGCCGGGTGCCGGATAAGTCAGCTGATAAGTCGACTCCGGAAAACCAAAATAGTCGTAAATTAAATCGGGTTTGGCCGCAGCGGTCAGTGCAAAGACATCATCCTGCCAGTGTGCCGAAATCAGCAGAATGGCTTTTGGCGGTGCCGGTAAATCAGACTCGATACCGCGTAAAAACGCCGCCATCTGCTGCCAGGTATTGGCTGGGTTCCAGTTCATAAAGAAACAGGGGCCGGCACCATGTGGGATAAAATAAGTCGGCTGCGTTAGCGGCGAATCAGGCATTGCTTCAGACATCAGTAACAGCTCCTGTGGTAAAGTTGCACCAGTGTAGCTTATTCCTGCCGGAATAACGTCCGCTCCGCAATTAATAATGACTTTAGATTGAAAGCAAAAAACCACTGCGATGCAGTGGTTTTGTCGTGTAGTTCCTTGCCAAAAAAACTTACTGGCTCAGAGCAGGCGGTTAAGCCTTACATCACAGAAATTTTTGATGCTTGTGGGCCTTTTTGGCCGGCCGTTACGGTAAATTGCACCCGTTGGCCTTCTTGCAGTGATTTAAAACCGCTGCTTAAAATTTCGCTGAAATGAGCAAAAACGTCAGGGCCTGACGCTTGTTCAATAAAACCAAAGCCTTTAGCTTCGTTAAACCATTTTACGGTGCCGGTAGTTGGAGTAGACATAAGAGTTACCTGTATCAATTAATTAAAGTTGCCTGCGATGAGGCGATAGTGCTGCAAGAGATGTTTAAACTTATGAATACAGGAAAGGGTACTAAACGGCAGTAACATTCAAGGTTTGCATAAATAATGAACAAACTAATTAAGCAATGCCAGTGTATAGGTTTAAATCGGGATGTCAAAGCTTATTGTATAAATATTGAAAATAAAGATTAAATGATCTGCTATTAACCACCGCCGTATCTAACGCCAATAAACGATTTAAGGAAAGCAGCATGCCTGTTTCGGTTTACACCAAGCGCCAACAGGGATTGGCGCTGCTGTTGATTATAGTTGTAACCTTTTGCGCTGCGGCGGTTGGCAGTATTGGCTCGTTAAATGCGCCGCAGTTCTACCGGGAACTTAGCTTGCCAGCCTGGGCACCGCCGGGCTGGCTGTTTGGCCCGGTTTGGACCTCGCTATACGGCATGATGGCGGTTGCTGCCTGGCTGGTATGGCGCAGCGCTGCATTGCACAGCACCAGCCGCTCGCTACAGCTTTATATGTTGCAGCTTGGCCTGAATGCACTCTGGAGCTGGTTGTTTTTTGCCTGGTATCTGGGTGCGGTAGCGTTTTTAGAAATTATTCTGTTATGGCTGGCGATTATCGCCACAATGCGAAGCTTTTATAAACATAGTCGTTTGGCCTGCTGGCTGCTGCTTCCTTATTTACTCTGGGTAAGTTTTGCGACCTTGCTCACTTTTAGTATCTGGCAGCGCAATCCGCAGTTACTGTAGTAAACGCAATCCGATCACGTTACAGACTGTCTGCGGCGATACTGCAGACAGTCTGTAGCGAGTTAACGCTTAGTCATTGCGCTTATACGGCTGCCCTTGCTGCCACCACAGTGGTGCCGGTTCGCCTTTTAGGTAGTGATTAAAAAACTCCAGCATTTTCATGCTGTAATCCACCTTGTTGGCAAAGTCCGCCAGATGGTGATCTTCGCCCTCGTATTGCAGCATCACCACCTCTTTTTGCAGCCGGCGCAGCGCTAAATACAGCTCGATCCCCTGCTCCCACGGCACAGCACCGTCTTTATCACCAAATTGGATCAACAGCGGCGTGTTGATCTTATCGGCAAAAAACACCGGGGAATTATCAATATAAGGTTTGAGATTGTCGAACATCGACTCGCCAATTCGGCTTTGGCCGGTTTCATACTGAAACTGCCGCGCCAGGCCGGTTTGCCAGCGAATACCGCTATAGGCACTGGTCATATTCGCTACCGGCGCGCCAGCGACAGCAGCGGCAAAACGATCGGTTTCGGTGATCACAAAAGCCGTTTGATAACCAGACCAGCTATGGCCATGCAAACCAATGGCCTTAGGATCGGCAATCCCCAGTTCAATTAAACGGTCAAGCGCCGGCAGTAAGGACTCTGTGGCGCTTGGCCCGGGCGCGCCTTCGCGGAAACGGATATCCGGTAAAAACACCACATAATCCTGACCTAAATAAAACGGGAAGTTCGGCCGGTGATTAACCCGCATCTGGTTATAGCTAAACAAACGGTCAGAGAATTGCTCGTAGTAATACACCAGCACCGGATAGCGCTTAGCTGGGTCATACCCATCCGGTGTTAATACCACGCCTTGCAGCCGCTCGCCATCGGCGGTAAACCAGTCAATCAGATGGCTGTCGCCCCAGACGAAATGGCGCTGCTGCGGATTAACATTAGTTAGCTGCGTTGGCTCGCTAAAATCAGGCTTCGCCAGTTTAAGATCCGGAAACTGGCGAAAGCTCTGCTCGGTAAACAGGTAGGCATTCTGCTGTTCCAGCGCTTCAACAAAATCGTAGCGCTTATTGCCGCTGATCAGGGTTTGTCGTTCACCCGTTGCCAAATTCAGCTGATAAAAGCCGCTCTGTTTGCTCTGCTCGTTAAAACCGCGTAATAGCAGCTTGCTATTCACGGCAATCGCCTGCGCTTTGGCATCGGTTTGTTCAAAGCGGTAACGCCAGTGCGTGTCGCGGCCATTTACCGTCAGATTACGGTTGTCGCCATTCAGGCCCAGTTGCCAGATATCAAAGCGATCATAAACCAGTACCGCCGACTCATCGGCTAGCCAGCCGGCTACGCCGTAAGCTGCGGCAGGCTCGGGCCGATCGTGCATTTCATCAACCCAGGATACCTTGATATCCGCTGCCAACTGACGTTTGCTGCCATCGCTGCTATCGAATAACCAGAGTTTGCCCTGCTGCTGATACAGCGCATAACGGCCAGAGGGTGAGAGGTGCGCACGCTCGTAAGATGGGTTGCCGGCAAAGACCTGCTGCCGCTGTCCGGTATGCAAATTAACATGCCAGATATCATGTAACCGGCCCTGCCAGGTCAGTTGCTGCAGATAAGGACGGCCATTGCTGAGCAGCGCCGCCTGCGGGTTTTGCGACGGGTACAGCCGATCTTCGATATCGGCACTTAGCGCTACCAGTCGTGGTGTGGCGCTGCTTGCCAGGCTACTGTTATCCACACTGCTATTATCCAACCAGAGCAAAGCCGGAGCGGTGCGGCGCTGTGCTTGCTGATACTCCGCTTTTTGCTGCGGGATAATCCGCGGATCCTGACCATGCCACACCTGCAGTTTTCGCCCAGCGGCCAGGCGGGCTAAATCAAACAGTTGCTCGTCCGTTTCCAGTGCCGCCGCAGCTTCTGCCGGCGCGACGAGCGGCCGAAAACCTAACAGTACCGCCCGGCTATCCTCACGCCACTCCGGTGCCTGCTTATCACTTAACAGCCAGCCATCTTGTGCTACAGCTAATGGCCGGGCCGGGTTTTGATTGCTGCTTGTTAAAGTTTTAGCCGACCAATGCCAAAGTTGCTGCGCACTCTCCTGGCCTTTTTCGGCTTTAGCGGCGCTAAAAAATACCAGTTGCTGGCCATCCGGGCTAAAACGCAATTGCTGTTTGATGTCGGCGTTAGCTTCAGTAAGTGTCAGGCTGCGCTGCTCGGCAGGGAAATAAACTAACACCTGCTGGCTTGGTTTGGTGTTTTTTGCCGCTTTGTCTGTTGTGGTTTGCTTAGTGGCGGCTTGCTCAACGCCTGCTTGCTCAACGACCAGGGCGATTAAGTCCGAGTCTTTGGCGGTAGCAAACTCTGTCACCTGCCCTAAATCGCTCACCGTATCGCTTTGTAAATCCAGCAGTTGGAGCAATTGGCTACTGTCTTTGCTATCGGCTTTGCGCGCCAGTAACAGGGCATAGTTCCCGGCACCGGTAAAGCTAAAGCGTTCGATATTGGTAAATACCCGCTGCTCGCCAGTCGTGGTATTAACTAATACCGCGTTCTGCGCTAGGGCATCACGTTTAGCCTTATCGTTTTTAGCTTGTTCACGCGCTAACAGCGGCGCCTGCTGGCGAAACAGCGCAAAACTGCCGCTTTGATTGAGCTGGCCACGATCTGCGCGCTCAATACTAAACTCGCGCTCGCTGAGTAAATGCCGCACATAGCCGGTACTGTCGCCAAAATCCGGCTCAGCCGTATAAAGCAGCCACTGCTGATCACCGCTAACCGCACGCTCTTTGATCTCGCGAAACTGCATAATGTCGCTCAGGCTTAACGGTTTAAGATGAGTCACATCGGCGCTACTGGCCGCAATAGTCACGGCGCTTGGCTGCAGCTGCGCCGTGTTAGTTGTCGTTCCAAGCTGACTACAGGAAACAAGGGAAAACGAGACTGCCAGTGCCAGGGCGACACGGCTAATAGAGTATTGAAGTCTTTTCATAGCAAGCACTTATTCTGGTTATTTTGCAGTGCTTACCCTAGCACAGGGAGAATTGCGCCAGCAGCAAAATCCTGCCAACTGGCGATTTGGCGGGATAAAATTAAGCGTGAGGGTTCACCACATAGGTAAAACCACACCAGCGCACCCCTGAGTTTAAATATTGCGGTGCGGCTTTAATACTTAACCAAACCCAATGTCCGGCCGCGTGCAAAAACCGGCACTTGACATACAACTGCTGTAATTCTCTGCCCGATAACTGAATTTGTTGCTGTAACTGCAAAATATCATCCGGGTGTACATTAACAAAAAACAGGTGTGGCTTACGTTTTAACGTCTTAGCGCTGTAACCCGTGATCCGGTAGATACTCTCACTGGCCGAGGGCAGCCGGTAATCTCCTACTTTATCCCGTTCCAGAATAAAGAAAGCGCCAGGAGTTAACTGTGAATATTTTTCTAGCATGGCACCCTCCAGGTGCAGCCGGCAGCTCCTGCTGCCAGCTCTCTCAGGCAGCAGATAACCGGAACTGATTGGCCAGTTGCTGTTGTTCCAGTCCAAGCTGACTGAGCGCACTGCTGGTTTTGGCGGTTTCTTCAATCGCGACCGAAGACTGCTCTGTTACTACCTGAATATTGGTCAAACTGCGGTTAATCTCTTCTGCTACCGTACTTTGCTGCAGGGCTGCAGCAGCAATTTGTTGATTCATCGCTTGAATATTCTTGATATTACTAATAATCAGTTCGATAGCCTCAGTGGCATCATCCGTCGATTTAAATACCTCATTCGCCATGCCGGCATTGGCCTGCATCGCCTGTACTGCCTGTTCGGTTTTTTGCTGTAAACGCTTAATCACTTCACTGATTTTGGTAGTAGACTGCTGTGCCCGGTTGGCCAGTTGCCGCACTTCATCGGCCACAACAGAAAACCCGCGCCCGGCTTCACCTGCCCGCGCCGCCTCTATGGCCGCATTCAGTGCCAATAAGTTGGTTTGCTCGGTAATACCCGAAATTACGCTAACAATTTCGCCGATACTGGCGGCTTCTTGCTGCAATTCGGCAATGGATACCGCCGTGTCACTGACTTCCTGCGCCAGATTTTTAATGCCGCTCATAGTGCGATCCAAAATACGGTTACTAAACTCTGCCTGTTCGGCTGAGTGAGTAGCTGCAGTTGAGGCTTCCTCGGCACTGCGGGCCACATCCTGCACCGTAGCGGTCATTTCATTCATCGCGGTGGCGACCTGCATGGTTTCCAATTTTTGTTGTGCCACACCACTACTGGTTTGCTGCGAAATCACCGCCATTTCTTCAGTTGAACTGGCCAATTGCGTTATTCCTGCCGAGAGGCGCAAAATCAGCTGCCGTAAACTTAACGTCATGCGCTGCATAGACTGCATCAACTGTCCCAGTTCATCGCTACGATCGGGGACCAAATCGGCAGTTAAATCGCCGTCAGCAATTTTATCTGCCACGGCCACCACTTGCTGTAGCGGTTTTACAATCAGACGGGTGATGATCAGGGCGGCAGCGATGCCGAAGAGCAGCGCCAGCGCACTGGACACCAGTAATACCGTTTTTAACTGTTGCTCTTCCATAGCTAAACGCTCCAGTTGCCGCTGCAGGGATAAATCCGCATCAGATACCACAGCTCTGGCTTGCTGAGTAAGTTGTTGCTCAGACGTGTTAAGCTGAACTGCTAACTGTTGGAAGCTACTGAATTCAGCGCGATACGCAGCAAGTTGCTGATTAACCTCAGCTAAAAGCTGTTGAATCATCGCCTCATTACTACTTTGCTGCAGCTGAGGGATAATTTGCTCTAGCTTAGTAAGCTGTGCCATTAACGCCTGATAAACTGTATTATCTTTACTAATAATAAAGTTACGCTCTAAGCGCCGCGCTTCCATCAAGGCTTGATTGGCATCGGCAGCTAATTGGGAATATCGAAGTGCCTCAATGGTTTCAGAACTGCCCTGGCGTTCGATTGCTGCAGTAGCTTTAGCCCGAAAATCCTGTTCCAACTGGCCAAAACTTCTGATGGCTGCATACGCTTGGGCTTCCATCTGTTGCTGACGAGCCCGGTTTTCCAGCTCAAGTCGTTGATAATTTCTCAGTTCCTGCTGATAACTGCGGGCCTGTTGCTGCAGGGTTTGCATCAGAGTAATGCTTTCTGGCGTACTAAAGCCGGCAATAGCGGCGTCAGACAAACGCAGGCTTTGCTCAACATTGGCAATGGCCGTGTCGATATACTGTACTTCACCGCGCAGAATAAAGTTCTTTTCCTGCTGCCGAGCATCGGAGATCAGCAAACTAATGCTTTTCACGTTGTTCAGTAGCGTAAAGCGTTCACTTAAAGCGCCCAAAGCCTGAAAACTCAGGGCACTGATGGTTAATAAGATGGCCAGTACCACGGCAAAGCCACTGAGCAGTTTTTTCTTTACACTTAGGTTTAACACCAGCTGATTGATATTAGTCATGACAACACTCTCTGTTTTGTCTGCGTTTCTTTACGCTTCCGTTGTTACGTGACGATTTATAAATTCGGCCAAAAAAAATTTAGAAAAATCGAATATTTTTTTATTATCGATATTAATCATAACGTTAAGGTGAAAAATAATTTTAATAACCAACAGAAAACCTGCTATCAGGCAACGAAAAGCGAATTAACTGGATCTGCTGCCAGTGCTTCAGTAAAGTCTTGAGTTAACTACTATCTGCTTAGCAACAACTATGTCATCCGTCTTTCGCTTTGGCCCTGCCACCCTGGTTACCGCTGCTTTTATTGGGCCTGGTACCGTAGTTACTGCATCACTGGCCGGTGCTAACTTTGGTTATGCTTTGCTGTGGGCCTTGCTGTTTTCGGTGTTGGCAACGCTGATTTTGCAGGAGATGGCGGCACGATTAGGCATCGTAACCGGTCGGGGGCTGGGTGAGAATTTGCGCCAGCAACTGCAGCATCCGCTGCTGCGGGCCTTACTTTATCTGCTGGTTATTGCCGCTATTGTCCTGGGTAACAGTGCCTATCAGGGCGGTAATCTGACTGGTGCCAGCCTGGGTGCTGAAGCCATTTGGGGGGATACCGCCTGGCGACTTGCTCTGGCAGAGCAGAGCAAGCTGAATCCCTGGGCTTTGCTATTAGGCGCCATCGCTGCGGCGATCCTATGGCAAGGCCGCTATCAGTTAATTGAGCGCTGGTTAATTAGCCTGGTGCTATTAATGAGTCTGGCCTTTATCAGCAGCATGCTGCTAACCCAACCGGCATGGTCGGCCATGCTGCGCGGACTTTTAGTACCGCAACTGCCGGAAGGCGCAACGTTAACGGTGATTGCGCTGGTTGGTACTACCGTTGTGCCCTACTCACTGTTTTTACATGCCGCCAGTGCGGCCCGTAAATGGCAAACTACCGACAAAGCCCAGGCGCTGGCGGAGTCTGCCGCCGATCTGCGTACTGCTATTCCGCTGGGTGGCCTAATTACTTTGGCAATAGTCTCGACGGCGGCTAGCGCATTTTTTGGTAAAGGACTGACGCTTAGTAACGCCGGTGAGCTGGCACTGTCGCTGGAACCACTGTTTGGTGCCAGTGCGCGCTATCTGATGGCGCTGGGCTTACTGGCGGCCGGTTTATCTTCGGCGCTAACGGCACCACTGGCGGCGGCCTATGCGTTGCAAGGTTTATTGGCACTGAATCCGCAGCAGTTTCGCCTGACCTGGCTGCTGGTGATGCTAATAGGTATTACGGTATCCAGCATGGAGCTGAAACCTCTAAGCGTGATCTGGTTTGCCCAGGTTGCCAATGGCATTTTATTACCGGTTATTACGCTCTGTCTGTTAGTCGCGGTCAATGCCAAAGCGCTGGGGCGCTATCGCAATAACCGCCGGCAAAATCTGCTAGGTTTTAGCGTGCTGGCTATCACCCTGCTGTTAAGCGGCCGCACGCTCTACCTCGCCCTTAGCTAACTTATCCACACGTCTCCGGTACCGGTAAGAGCTCAGACCTCCGGCCGGTACCGGAGTGCTGTGGATAACTTTGTTAGTTGGCGGGCGCACGCTTTGCGGGTATCACTATGCCCTAGTTAAACGTCAGGTTGTACTGCACAATAATGCGGTTTTCGTCGATATCGGTGCGGTAATTGGCGCGGGCCGTGACATTGCGTAGCCGCAAGCTTAAGCCTTTTAATGCGCCTTGCTGCACGCTGTAAGCCAGATCGAGATCGCGTTCAAAGGCCTCGCCATCAGTTACCGTTCCCACCCGGGCGCCATGACTTTTAATATAGCGCAGGGTGCTGCTTAAACCCGGTATGCCAAAGTGGCTAAAGTCGGTGTCGT
The DNA here is from genome assembly GCF_025377695.1 of Alishewanella sp. BS5-314. NCBI lineage: Bacteria > Pseudomonadati > Pseudomonadota > Gammaproteobacteria > Alteromonadales > Alteromonadaceae > Alishewanella > Alishewanella sp. BS5-314. The sequence goes on along the minus strand of NZ_JACEHJ010000002.1, from coordinate 474,882 downwards.
AACGCAGTTGCCAGGATTTTTCGCCGGCCGATGCAAATTCAAAAGTTGGTACTTCGTTACCCAGAATACTGACATTGGCAAATACCCGAGGGAAGGCGCTGTCGCCGCGCATTTGCTGATAACCCATATAGCCGGTATGTGCGCCCTGCTTTAGCGAAAACAGCGCGTAAAAGGCCTGGTTATCCAGCTGGTTTAATAGTGCACGGCCATGCTCCTGCGCCGAAAACACCCCAAGATTGGCTTTAAACTGCAACTGCTGATTCAGTGCAATTTGCTGCTGCCAGTTAAGATAGGCTTGCTGATAGAGATCTTCCAGCTGCGCATACCAAAGCCGCCACTGGCTGTTCGCCGTTAACTGATAATCAGCGCCAAGATAGCGAAAGCTGTCGCTGCTGACCTGGCGCTGCGGCACATGCCCCAGCATAGCCTGTAATTTATCGCGCCCAGCGCGGTTTCGCAGACTAGTACTTTCCAGATAGCCAGCCTGTAATGTTAGCTTGCTGCTCAGCACAGAATGCAAACTGGCGCCCTGATAGGTTGGCGGTAATAACCGGATATCGCTATAGGTTAATACCGGCAAATTCGGCAGCAACTCCCCTACTCTTAACTCAGTGCCGCCGGCCTTTAGTTTTAGCGTACCGGCCAGCCGGCCGTAGCTGTCGGCGGCAGTGCCATCGTCGTCCAATACCAGTAAACCGCTGTTAATTTTGCTGCGACTGCTGTCGAGCTTAACGCCGGCGAAGGCATGCACGTCAAAACCGACCTGCAGCGGCGTCGCACTATAGCCGGATTTAAAGCTTGCCACCGCCCCTTGTGCCCATTCGGTTGCGCGCCGTGGCCCCGGACTTTTAAGATCGCTAAACTCACGCGAGAAATAGTAGTTTCTTAGCTGTAAATCAAGCTTGCTCTCCTGCCACATTGGGGTGATTTCCCCATCAGCCTGTGCGGTATTGGCAATAACAGCTGCAAGACTAAAAACGATATAAGATAAAGACTTAGCTGCTTTAGAGCGGTTTGTTTTGCTAAATTCAGGCCGCACGAAGCCGCCACACATATCATTGCGCATAAAAAATCCTGTCGAAAAAGTATTAGGGTGTTAGTTCGTTCTGTTTATAAGTAAGTACAACATGGGTCAGTAAGCCGGCGGTTAGGCCCCAAAAGGCGGCAGCCAGACCGAATAAGCTGACGCCCGAGCTGGTAAGTAGCAAGGTAATCAGGGCGGCTTCGCGGGTTTTGGGCTCTGCCATGGCAGAGTGCAAGGCGCCGGCAATAGCACCAAACAGCGCCAGCCCCGCCAAGGCCGCAATAAAAGCCCTGGGAAAAGCACTAAACAGTGCCACCAGGGTGCCGCCAAAGATCCCCAGCAGCAGATACGCCACACCACCACTGATACCGGCGATATAGCGCCTGGCCGGATCCGGATGCGCATCTTTGCCAGTGCAGATCGCCGCAGTAATGGCGGCCAGGTTTAAACCATGACAACCAAAGGGCGCCAGCGCTGCACTGCCCAGCGCACTATGGGTTAACAGCGGGCTGGCGGCCAGTGGGTAACCGGCTTGTCGTAGCACTGCCATACCCGGCATAAACTGGCCGCTTAGTGCCACCAGCAATAGCGGCACCGACACATTAAGCAAAGCCTGCAGGCTAAATACCGGCGTAGTCCACACCACTGTGGCTAACTGCCAGCTGATCAGCTTGGTATCGACCTGCCCCTGCCACAATGCTATGGTTAGCCCGGTCAGTAATACCAGGACGATGGCGTAACGCGTTAAAAAGCGCCGCCCCAGCAGATAAGCCAGTAACATTAACAAGACCAGTAGCGGGTTTTGCGGCAATACCCCAAATACCGCCATGCCAAACTGCAGTAAGATGCCACACAACATGGCTGCCGTAATGGCCGGCGGTAACAGCTTTAGCAGCCGGTCAAAGGCACCGGTTAGCCCCAGCAGCAGTAGCAACAACGCGGTCATCAGATAAGCGCCAACGGCTTCGGCATAACTTAATCCCGGTAACAGTGTTAATAGCAGCGCTGAGCCGGGCGCCGACCAGGCGATAATCACCGGCACCTTGTAGTAATAACTGAGGGCAATGCCCAGTACACCACTGCCAATCGAGATGGCCCAGATCCAGGAGCTCAGCAGGGCTGCGGGTAACTCCGCCACAGCGGCAACCTGAAAAATAATCAACAAAGGGCCGGCATAGGAAATCAAGGTCGCGATTAAACCGGCCACCAACGCTGATACTGAGCTATCCCGCAGTAGAGTTCGCATTGCTTATACCCGTTGTTTTTGTAAGACAAAAGCCGGTGCTGCCTTGCCCCTGCGCTGGCTTAATACAAACACCGACATCGCCACAGATGCAATCACGCCGGGTACGGCAAAGGCCATAAAGTTCAGTTGTAATGGCAGGCTAATCGCCAGCAAAGACCCGCCCAGCAAGGGACCCACTATGGCGCCGTTACGGCCAATTCCCGACGCCCAGCCAAGACCGGTGGAACGGATATTCAGGTTATAGAACTGTGCGGCACAGGCATACAGCAGGATCTGACTGCCAATGGTGGTGGCGCCGGCAATGGCAATCAGTGAATACAGCACAACCATCGGTGGTTTAAAGCCAAGTAAGGTAATAGACACCGCGGCAATAGCAAAAAACACCGCCAATACCTTGGGTAGATTTAGTTTATCACCCAGTACACCGCCACCGACCGCACCAAAGATGGCACCAAAATTCAGTACCAGCAGGAAGGCTAAACTGGAGCCCAGACTATAGCCGGCATTGGCCATTAACTTCGGTAACCAGGAACCCAGCGCATACACCATCAGCAAGCAGCAGAAAAACGCCAGCCACAGCATCAGGGTGCCCAGCGCACGACCGTCGGTAAATAGCTCTTTAACCGGTTTACCAGCAGGTTTATTGTCGGCCAAAAGCAATTCGGATTGCGTGGTTAATGACAACGCCGGCTCTACCTTTTGCAGCATTTGCCGCGCTTCGCTATGACGGCCGCGTTTAATTAAAAAGCCAACCGACTCAGGCAGTAACAGCATAATCAACGGCAGTAATAACAGCGGAATGCCGGCAAGATAGAACATAACTTCCCAGCCAAAGTTGGGCAAAAGCCAAATGCCGAGGCCAGCCGACAACATACCACCAACCGAATAGCCGCTAAACATAATAGCAACCAGGGTGCTGCGGATTTTCTTCGGCGCATATTCGTTCATCAGCGCCACCACATTGGGCATCACGCCGCCAATACCTAAACCAGCAATAAAGCGGCAAATGGCGAATTCAGTCACATCACGGGCAAAGCCGTTTAAAAAGGTAAAGCCGCTAAATAGCACCACACAGATGGCGATGGCTTTTTTGCGGCCAATTTTGTCGGCCAGCGGACCAAAAAACAGTGCGCCGAACATCATGCCAAACAATGCGTAGCTGCCAAGGGCACCGGCTTGCATTGGGGTAAGCTGCCATTCCTGCATCAGTACCGGCAGCACGACACCGTATATCACCAGATCGTAGCCGTCGAAGATAATAATCAGTGCACAAAGTAGCAGTACCCGCCAGTGAAAGCGGTTAAAGCGGGCGTTGTCGATGGTTTGGTTGACATCGAGCTTGTTGTCGGGCCGGTTACTGCCGGCAGGGTGTATTGTTGTGTTTGGCATTGCGGTGTTCTCTCTATCTTCCTGTTGATGGATAGGCTGGCGAGGCAACCCTATCGGTATGGTGTATTTTTCACCATTAACCAGAAGATACGCTGCTTATAGCGTGATAATCCAACACCGAATCAGTATGTCACTATACCGAGAAAGTATGGAAAACTATTGCTATTCGGGTTTGGATATGCTTGAAAAACAGGCGGGTTTATCGTTGATTGTGGAATGGTGTTACCTCACGACCGGGTGGTAATGCAGATCTGCGGCTTAGATAAGTTCGTTTTAGTCGAACCACCAGGCTGCTTGCAGCCGATATTGCACACAAAGACGCCGTAAATACATCCCTGTAGGCTCCTGTCCGGCATCCATGCCGTACACGCTTTGCTTAGCAATATCGGCTCGCTGCCTGACTGCAGTAGTTTTACTTAATGTATCTCGAAAAGCTTTTTAGAAGCTTAGAACCCCTGTCTGGATGAAACAAAGTAGTCAAACGAGGTGGTAAGCATTCCGTGCACTTTGTAAGGGACTGTATTTTTCAGGGATGAAAAATGGCACAAATTTGCCGGGAGCAAATTTGAACAGCTGTAGCTGGCCCGCAGGGCAAACTTCATGGATGAAGTTTGTAACCGTAAGGGAGGTATTCACAGCGTGTCCCGTCAAAGTTGTACGGTGTGCTTGCCGCTGGATGCGAATATCTAGAAGCTGAATCAAAAACTAAAAGAACATCTGCAGCACACAACCCTGTCCGCTGCAGCTGTAAAGAAAGGTTAAGCCCGCAAAAACTGACTTAGCGCCCGGTTAAAGGCTGCGGGTTGTTCCAGATTGGAGATATGCGAGGCTTTTAACGATACCAGGCTGGCACTGGGGCAAGCCTGTACAATCGCCTCGGCGTCTGCCACCGTGGTTACCGGATCGGCGCTGCCGGCGATAACCAACAACGGCAACTGGATCCGTGACAGATCCGCGCGTAAATCTGCCTCGGCCAGGGCATCGCAGCAGGCGGCATAACCTTCTTTATCTTGCTCAGCTAAAGTATCCGTTAACTGCTCAACTAAAGCGGCATGCTTGCGAATAAAGCCCGGGGTAAACCAGCGCTGCGGCGCTGATTTTGCAAGCTCTGCCAGGCCTTGTTCACGCACCGCTGCTGCCCTGCTCTGCCAGCCTTCTTTTGTGCCGATTTTCGCCGCGGTATTAGCTACGACGATCTTTAAAAACCGCTCCGGCGCATAGACTGCCAACCATAGCCCGGTTAAGCCGCCCATCGAAATACCGCAAAAATGCGCCTTTTTAATGCCAAGCGCGCCCAAAACGCATAGTGCGTCCTGCCCCAGCCGCGTCAGGCTGTAAGGACCGGCGGGTTTATCCGACTCGCCGTGCCCGCGGCTGTCGTAGCTAATCAGATAAAAGTGTTTGGTCAGAGCCGCCAGTTGCGGCTGCCACATTTGCCAGCGGGTACCCAGCGAGTTGGATAGCAGCAGCGCCGGATTGGCCGGATCACCGGCAGTTTGATAGTAAAGTTGCACCCTATCGTCGGTTTTAACGAACATCTGCTGCCTCCAGCCGTTCGATAATCATGGCGATGCCCTGACCGACGCCGATACACATGGTGCATAAACCATAACGACCACCGCTACGTTCCAGCTGCTGTAAAGCGCTGATGACCAGCCGCGCGCCGGATGCGCCCAGTGGATGACCGAGCGCAATAGCGCCGCCATTAGGGTTGACTCTGGCGTCATCATCGGCCAGACCCAGATCGCGGGTGAGTGCCAGTGCCTGCGCCGCGAAGGCTTCGTTGAGTTCAATCACATCCATTTGCTGAAGAGCAAGCCCGGTTAACGCCAGCACTTTTTTTACTGCCGGTGCCGGGCCAAAGCCCATAATCCGTGGCGCGACGCCGGCGACGGCAGTACCTAAAATACGGGCGCGCGGCCTCAGTTGCTGCGCTTTGACAGCCGCTGCCGAGGCCAGTAACAGTGCACAGGCACCATCGTTGACGCCGGAAGCATTACCAGCCGTGACCGTGCCGCTGGCTTTGACTACCGGCTTTAACTTTTGTAACGCCGCCAGGGTGGTATCCGGGCGCAGGTGTTCGTCTTCGCTGATGACTAACGGCTCGCCTTTACGCTGTGGGATCAATACCGGCGTAATTTCTGCCGCCAGAATACCGGCATGTTGTGCTGCGGCGGCGCGCTGTTGGCTGCGCAGTGCAAAAGCGTCCTGATCGGCGCGGTTGATATTAAAATCTTCGGCGACATTTTCGGCGGTGGCGGGCATCGCATCCACGCCATGCAATTCTGCCATTAGCGGATTGATAAAGCGCCAGCCGATGGTGGTGTCTTCAATTTTTTGATTGCGCGAAAAAGCGCTGTCAGCCTTACCCATCACAAAGGGCGCCCGCGACATACTTTCCACGCCACCGGCAATCAGTAATTGCTGCTCGCCACTTTTTATAGCGCGGGCCGCAATAGCAAGGGCATCCAGGCTGGAGCCACAGAGCCGGTTAACGGTAGTACCCGGCACTTCGACCGGCAAGCCGGCCAGTAAGGCTGCCATTCGCGCTACGTTGCGGTTATCTTCGCCGGCCTGATTGGCGCAGCCATAGACCACATCATCCACCGCCTGCCAGTTAACCTGCGGCTGGCGGGCCATTAAGGCTTTAATCGGTACCGCGGCCAGATCATCGGCGCGTACGGCAGCTAAGGCACCACCAAAACGGCCAAAGGGCGTACGGATGGCATCACAAATATAGACTTCACTCATCGTTAGCTCCTAGGGCTTACTGACAGTTAGCGGAAAATTGCAGCGGTGCAGCGGTCATCGCCTGCAACTGCTCACGGGTAATACCCGGTACCTTTTCCTGTACCAGCAGGCCCTGTGGTGTCACATCAATCACCGCCAGATCGGTGTAAATGCGATCGACACAGCCGACGCCGGTCAGCGGATAGCTGCAGCGCTCAACAATTTTCGGCTCGCCTTTTTTGGTGACATGATCGGTAGTAACAAAGACTTTGCGCGCGCCCACGGCTAAATCCATGGCACCGCCGACAGCCGGAATGGCATCAGCAGCACCGGTATGCCAGTTGGCCAGATCGCCATTGGCGGCGATTTGAAAGGCACCGAGTACGCAAATATCGATATGGCCGCCGCGCATCATGGTAAAGGAATCGCCATGATGGAAATAACAACCACCGGTTAGCAAGGTAACAAACTCCTTGCCGGCGTTAATCAGCTCCGGATCTTCTTCGCCCGGCGCTGGTGCCGGACCCATGCCCAGCAGGCCGTTTTCGCTGTGTAAAAAGATTTCTTTTTCCGGATCGAGAAAGTTGGCAATCCGCGTTGGTAAGCCGATACCAAGGTTGACATAGCTACCTTCCGGAATATCGCGGGCAACCCGCGCCGCCAGTTGATCACGGCTTAATGGCTGATAGGTCATCATGCGGCTCCTTATACTGCAACCAGTTGTTGAACAAAGATGCCGGGCGTTACCACCTGCTCCGGATCCAGCGCGCCCAGCGGCACAATTTCGCTAACCTGAGCAATGGTGACCTTAGCCGCGGCGGCCATAATGGGGCCGAAATTACGCGCGGTTTTACGGTACACCAGGTTGCCCCAGCGATCGCCCTGCTGTGCTTTAATTAGCGCAAAGTCGGCACTGATCGGGTATTCCAGCACATAGTGTTTACCATTGATTTCGCGGGTTTCTTTGCCTTCGGCCAGCAAGGTGCCGTAGCCGGTAGGGGTAAACACTGCGCCAAGGCCTGAACCTGCGGCCTGAATCCGGCAAGCCAGGTTGCCCTGTGGCACTAATTCCAGCTCTATCTCGCCGGCACGGTACAGCGCATCGAACTCATAGGAGTCGGACTGACGCGGGAAAGAGCAGATAATCTTTTTCACCCGGCGGGCTTTTAACAGTGCCGCCAGCCCGGTGTCGCCGTTACCGGCGTTGTTATTAACAATGGTAAGCTCGCGCGCGCCCTGAGCGATTAAGGCATCAATCAGCTCAGCCGGCTGGCCGGCGCTACCAAAGCCGCCAATCATCACCGTTGCGCCATCGTAAATTTGCGCCACCGCGTCAGCGGCGGTTGCCACAGTTTTATCTATCATCTGTTCACCTGCTTCACTGTGCCAGCAACTGGCAAAGCTTAAGTTAAAGAGTTATCGGCGCTGGTTCGCCCTGTTTGCCGCTTAGCCCTGATCGCCGCCACCGACCGGCAAGACGGTGCCGGTAATGTAAGAGGCCTGTTCCGAGGCCAGGAATAAAATCGCCTGCACCTGCTCGTTAATGCTGCCGTAGCGCTTCATCAGGCTCGATTCGATGGTCTGATCGACAATTTGCTGATACCAGATCTGCTCGTCGGCACTCAGTGGTTTGGGGTTGCGCGGCACTTTGCGTGGTGGCGCTTCGGTACCGCCGGTGGCGACCGCATTGACCCGGATGCCATCCGCCGCATGCTCAAATGCCAGACTGGCGGTTAACGCATTAACCCCGCCTTTGGCAGCCGAATAGGGAATGCGGTTAATACCGCGGGTGGCAATTGATGACACGTTAACGATGGCCCCGCCCTGCTGCGCCAGCATCGTTGGCAATACCGCGCGACAACTCCATAAGGTCGGCATTAAGGAGCGGCGGATTTCAGCTTCAATTTCATCCGGCTGATAGTGCTGATATGGCTTAGCCCAGATGGTGCCGCCAACGTTATTGATCAGTACATCAATGCGGCCAAACTGTGTCAGCGCCGCCTGCACCATTTGCTCGGCACCGCTCCAGCTTTCCAGATCAGCTTCCACGGTCAGAACATCGCTGTCAGCCAGGCCGGTTGCGGCTTTAATTTCCGCGGCCACCTCCGGCAAAAAGCTGGCGCGGTCAACCAATACCAGCTTGGCGGCTTCCTGTGCCAGCGCTTCGGCGACACCGCGGCCGATGCCCTGGGCTGCGCCGGTAACCAGGACGACTTTATTTAAAAAGCGTGCGTTCATCTTAAGCTCCGACACTGGCTGAGAATTTCTCATAGTGGAAACTTACCGGGGTGATTTGTGCCGTATTCAGCCAGTTGCGTACCGCATCCACCATCGCCACCGGGCCACACAGATAGATATCGACATCGCCCTGATTGAGCCAGGTGTCGTCGATATGGGCAGTAACATAACCCTTGCGCGGATGCTGACTGGCGTCGCTGGCCACCACAGTGCGATAGTCAAACCAGCTATGCGCGGCTTTAAAGGCGGCCAGTTTGTCCAGCTCAACTAGATCTTGATCATGGGTTACACCAAACACCAGGTTGACCGGATAAGCACTGTCGGTTTGCGCCAGCACATCCAGCATCGCCATAAAGGGCGCAATACCGGTACCACCGGCCAGCATTAATACCGGCCGTTGTACCGGACGCAGGTAAAAACTGCCATAAGGGCCGCTAAAACTCATCGCCTGGCCCACTTTGGCGCCTTGGGTTAAAAAGCTGCTCATCAGGCCACCTGGCACGTTGCGCACAATAAAGCTGACACTATCCTGCCCCGGCCCGGAGCTAAACGAATAGGCACGGCTATCCGCAGTACCCGGTACGGCGACCTTAACGTATTGCCCGGCGAGAAAACTTAGCGCAGCCGGTTGCTCTGGCGCTATGGAAAAGCAAATGGTGGAATCGCTGGGCTGGCTCAGCGCCGTCAGAGTGCCGGCAAATTCGGCCATACCGGTTTTACAGCTGGTCGACGAGGCCGGAATTTGCACCACGCAATCAGACTTAGGCCGCATCTGACAGCCCAGAATATAGCCTTGTGCGGCTTCTTCCGGGGTTAGCGCATCTTCGATATACAGCTCAGGCGGCATCTCGTACTTGCCCGACTCACAAAAGCCGCGGCAGGTACCGCAGGCGCCGTCACGGCAGTCCAGCGGAATATTAATTTTCTGGCGGTAAGCAGCATCGGATAGCAGCTCGCCGTTTTTGCAGTCGATAAAGCGGGTGACACCGTCTTCAAACTGTAAGGCAATACGAAAGGTCATAGCAGGCTCCCCGGCAATTAAATATGATAAATATCAATAACCTGATGGATATAATCGTTTTTCAGCACCACATACTTGTCGCGGATTTTCGGGCTGCCGCCACTAAAATCAATCACATAACGCGACATGCCAAAGTGGCTGAACGTGGTTTTGTAGCGATGACTCAGGGTGTGCCAGTTAAAACGCACCGTGACGAAATCGCCCTGCTGCGCTACCACTTCGATATTGCTCAGGTTATGGCTGGTGCGGGTATCCGGCATGGTAGCGCTGGAACGTTCGGTTTTGATCCGGAACACCCGATCTTCCAAACCGGCGCGGTTTGGATAATAGATCAGCGAAATTTCGGTCTGCGGATCGGTAACCAGTTTGTCGTCGTCATCCCAGGAAGGCATCCAGAACTGCGCCTCATCGTGATAACACTGCAGCCAGTCATCCCATTGTTCGTCATCAAGCAGACGCGCCTCGCGGTATAAAAAGGCACAAAGTTGCTGATAATCAACCGCGCTATTACTCAGCTTATTCATACTTTGCCTCCTTGTTTGGCCAGAGCGTCTTGCATTACTTTTAACCAATAGCTGTGCTGCACGGTGTATAAGCCTTCATCTTCGGTTTTCAGGCCACTCATCACCGGCTTTAAACCAATTTCCTGTGCGGCCTGATCCGCGCCCTGGATCCAGTGCGTGGCACCGCGACACATATCGTTCCACTCCATCACCTTGCCGGCATACCCCTGCTGACAGGCGCGGAATTCTTCCAAATCGTCCGGAGTGGCCATGCCACTGACGTTAAAGAAATCTTCGTACTGGCGGATGCGGCGGGCGCGGGCCTCTGGCGCTTCGCCTTTAGGTGCAATGCAATAGATGGTAACTTCGGTTTTATCCACGCTTAGTGGCCGTAACAGACGGATTTGGCTGCCGAACTGATCCATCAGGTAGACGTTCGGATACAGACACAGGTTGCGCGAGCGCTGGATCATCCAATCGGCTGTGTGCTGACCAAATTTGTCGGCAAATTCCTGATAACGCGGAAAATTCGGCCGATCCTCCGGGTTAGCCCAGTTGGTCCACAGCAACATGTGGCCCTGTTCAAAGGCATAGAAACCACCGCCCTGCTGGCCCCAACGGCCGGCGTCCATCGCTTTGATATTGTCTTCACGCTTGGCGGCTTCTTCTTTGCGGCGGTTGGTGGTCGCCGCATAGTTCCAGTGCACGGCAGAAACGTGGTAACCGTCGGCGCCATTTTCAGCCTGCAGTTTCCAGTTACCATCAAAGGTATAGGTAGAGGAGCCGCGCAGCACTTCCAGGCCATCGGCTGATTGATCAACAATCATATCGATGATTTTAGCTGCTTCGCCCAAAAACTCCGCCAGTGGGGCGACGTCCGGGTTCAGACTGCCGAATAAAAAGCCCCGGTAGCTTTCAAAGCGCGCCACTTTTTTCAGATCGTGCGAGCCTTCTTTGTTAAAGCACTCTGAGTAACCGGCATCAAGCGGATCTTTAACCTTTAACAGCTTACCGCTGTTATTAAAGGTCCAGCCGTGAAACGGACAGGTAAAGGTGGCTTTGTTGCCTTTTTTATGCCGGCACAGCTGGGCACCACGGTGGCTGCAGGCGTTAATAAAGGCGTTCAGCTCGCCGGCGCGGTTGCGGGCAATAAAGATTGGCTGCCGGCCAATATAGGTACTGTAGTAGTCATTGGTATCTGGGATCTGGCTTTCATGGGCCAGGTAAATCCAGTTACCTTCGAAGATATATTTCATTTCCAGCTCAAATAAACGCTGGTCGGTAAAGGCGCTGCGATGCAGCCGGTAGTCGCCTTTGGCGTGATCTTCAATTAAAAAGTCGTTCAGGGTGCGCTCGTTTAGCGGCCGGTCCGGATCGATCATATACATGGTGTGTTACCTCAAAATCAGTTTCATACAGCCTGAAAAAAGGCACAGCAGTCTCTACTATGGCTTACCCAACTGCTGCGCCAAGGGAACCCGGTTAGAACCAGGAGTTAACTCCTGGCGAACTAAGCCTAAGCTCAGGCCTGGGCGCGACGCCGCTCAACTTCTGTCGTTGGCGCGGCCGCCACTTCTGCATTTAAGTGGAAGTCAAAATCAATTGAGGCGAACGGTTTGCTGACACCATGCTTGGCCAGTTCAGCCGGATCGCTGACTTCAACCACCGGCGGCACCAGGCCTTCACGACTGGCAAAGGCAAAGTCATCCCACAGGTATTCGTCGCCGTCGATATTGATTTGGGTGGTCAGTTTGCGATGACCGGCGGCGCTGACAAAAAAGTGGATATGGGCCGGGCGCTGACCGTGACGACCTAATAACCCCAGTAATTTGGCGGTGCTGCCATTTGGCGGACAGCCGTAGCCTTTAGGTACGATGCTCTGGAACTGATAACGGCCGTTGTCGTCAGTAATGATGGTGCGGCGCAGGTTAAAATCAGACTGCGATTTATCAAAGAATGAGTAGTTACCGAGCAGGTTGGCATGCCAAACTTCAACCTGGCTGTTCGGCAGCGGCTTGCCATCGGCGCCATAGACGGTGCCCTGCATAAACAACACCTTGCCTTGCTCAGACTCAGTACCGTCATCCAGTCGCGCAAAGCCCTTGGCAACAGGCGCACCGGCCACATACAGCGGACCTTCGATAGTACGTGGCGTGCCACCGGTGATACCAAGCTTGGCTTCGGCTTCGTCAAAACGGATATCGAGGAAGCGATCTAAGCCGATGCCCGGGGCAATTAAGCCCAGCTCCATGCGGCCGCCGGCTTCCTGCAGAAACTCTAAGCCCTTCCATACTTCGCTGGCGCTAAGATCCAGATCTTCAATCGCTTTGAATAAGTCACTTACCAAGCGCAGTACAATTTGCTGTACCCGCGGGTTCGCTGCAGATTGGGCGGCGTCGATAATAAAGCCTTTTACTAACTGGTCAATTTCGTTATGTGTCATGGTGTTGTCCCCTGTCGGTATCAAATTATTAGTGAGAGCGTGGTTTAACGGTCGTCGTCATGGATCGAGGACGGATGCCGGCATAGCGGTGTGACCTCAATCTGCATAAAGGGATACAGCGGCAACGACAGCAGCAGGTTGTGCAGCTCTTCGTTACTGGCTACATCAAAAATACTGGTGTTGGCATACTGGCCGGCAATGCGCCATAGATGGCGCCATTTGCCACTTTGCTGCAGTTGCTGCGCCAGCGCTTTTTCGCGGTTTTTAAGGTCGTTGACCTCGGTTTCGCTTAAATGGGCGGGGATGCTTACATCCATCCGTACTTGAAATAACATGCTAAAGCTCCTTAAGCCGGGCGACGCCAGGCAGCAATTTTGTCAAGATCCAGCGCCAGCCCCAGACCCGGTGTGGTCGGCAGTTGCAGCGCAAAATCACGGTATTGCAGTGGCTCGGCCAGAATGTCCTGCTTTAGCAGCAGCGGGCCGAACAATTCGGTACCAAATTCCAGTTCATCAAAGGTGGCGAACAGTTGGGCCGAGGCCATAGTGCCAACAGCGCCTTCCAGCATGGTGCCGCCGTACAGGCTAATGCCGGCTAAACGGGCGATGGTGCCAAGCTCTTTGGCCTGGGTCAGGCCGCCGGACTGAGCAATTTTTACCGCAAACACATCAGCGGCATTCAGGCGGGCCACTTCCCACGCATCCTGCGGGCCGTTTAGGGTTTCGTCGGCCATAATGGCCACGCTAAAGCGCTGTGCCAGCCGTGCCATGCCGGCGCGGTTTTCCGCTTTTAATGGCTGTTCAATTAAATCGATACCACCATCCTGTAACTGCTGGATCGCGGTGGTGGCCTGCAGTTCCGACCAAGCCTGGTTGATGTCAACGCGGATACTGACGTCAGCACCGAGCGCTTTTTTAATCGCCAGTACATGGTTAACGTCGTGCTGAATGCTGTTTAAACCGATTTTCAGTTTGAAGCTGTTATGGCGGCGCAAGTCGAGCATCATCTGCGCTTCATCGATATCCTTGACGGTATCGCCGCTGGCCAGAGTCCAGAGCACCGGTACGCTGTCACGCAGGCGGCCACCCAAAAGTTCGCTCATTGGCACACTCAAACGCTGTGCCTGAATATCCAGCAGCGCAGTTTCCAGCGCACATTTGGCAAAACGGTTGCCGCGGATATTTTTGCGCAGGCGGTACATCAGGGCGCCGACCTGACGCTCATCTTGCTGCAGTAATAAGGGCGCGATATGCTGGCGAATATTCACCGCTACGCTTTCCGGGCTTTCGTCGCCATATTTCAGGCCGCCGATGGTGGTCGCTTCGCCCCAGCCGCTGAAACCGTCGTCAGTTTGGATTTGCACCAGTACCAGAGTTTGGGTGCTCATCGTCGCTACCGACAACTTGTGGGGCCGGATGGTCGGGATATCTATCAGAATTGTTTCAATCGCCTTGATCATATCGTTTCGGTATAGTTAAATCGGATAACCGGACAATACTTCGGCGTTAATCGCAGTTCCAACACTATGTTGGTATCAACTCCATACCAAAAAGGTATAAACGATGGAAATTCGGCATTTACGGTATTTTGTCGCAGTGGCAGAAGAGCAGAATTTTACCCGCGCGGCGGAGCGGCTTTTTATTGCCCAGCCGCCACTTAGCCGGCAAATTCAGCAATTAGAAGATGAACTTGGTGTCAGCTTATTCGAACGTAGCAGCCGGCCGTTGCAGCTGACCGAAGCCGGCAAATTTTTATATACCCATGCCAAACGGCTGCTGGCCAAAAGTGCTGAAATCAAAACCATGACGCAGCGGGTTGGCAAAATAGAGCGCAGTTTATCGATTGGTTTTGTTGCCACTACGCTGTATGGCTTGCTGCCGCGGATTATCCGCCAGTTTCGCGAGCAACATGCCAACGTAGAGCTGACCCTGCACGAAATGACCACCTCAGAGCAGATTGAAGCATTAAAAGCCGGCAAAATTGATGTTGGCTTTGGTCGCTTAAGGGTCGAGGATCCCAGTATCCGGCGTATTTTGCTGCGCGAAGAGCCGTTAATGGTAGCGCTACCTTCCTCGCATGCACTGGCCAAAAAAGGCCAGAAGCTGACGCTGCGTGATCTGATTGATCAGCCTTTATTGGTGTTCCCAAAGCAGCCGCGACCGAGCTTTGCCGATCAGATCCTGGCGCTGTTTTATGATCGCGGCTTAACGCCGAATAAGGTGATTGAAGTGCGGGAGCTGCAAATTGCTATCGGTTTAGTCGCCGCCGGTGAAGGCCTGACGATAGTACCCAGCAGTATGCATGCTTTTATCCGCCAGGATGTCAGCTATCTGGATCTGGACGAGCAGCGCGCAGTGTCGCCAGTAATTATGAGTATCCGCATGGGCGAACAATCGGATGATTTAAAAGCATTATTGCAAAACATCTACCAGGTATACGAAGACGAGCGCATCCGCTATATCCGTGAAGAGCTGTAACTTATCCACACGTCTCCGGTACCAGCCGGAGGTCCGAGTTCTTACCGGTACCGGAGTGCTGTGGATAACTGTTTGATGTAGCGCAGGTCGGTGGCGGCCTTTTTCTGGCATACTGTGTGTAATTGGTGAAAAAAGGAACAACGTTATGGCCGCTGGCAAGCCAAAAACGACAGCACCTGTTAATGCTCACAGCCTTAGCGCTACTCAAGTGCTGGCAGCGTTTAATAGTACTCAGCAAGGTTTAACTGTGACTGAGACAAAGCGTCGCGCAGAACAGTATGGCGCTAATCTATTACCACAGGCCGCAGGCCCCTCGCTGTGGTATCGCTTTTTTAAGCACTTTCACGACACCCTGATCTACGTACTGTTATTCTCAGCAGCGGTTACCGCCCTGCTCGGCCACTGGCTGGACACCACAGTGATTCTGGCGGTGGTGATTATTAATGCAGTTATCGGTTTTATTCAGGAAGGTAAAGCCGAACAGGCTTTGGCCGGGATCCGCCAGATGCTGTCAGTACATGCCAATGTTTGTCGCGATGGCCAGTGGCAACAAGTGCCGGCCGAGCAGCTGGTGCCGGGCGATGTGGTAAAGATCCGCTCTGGGGATCGGGTTCCGGCCGACTTACGCTTGTTGGATAGCACTGAGCTGCGGATTGAAGAGTCGGCGCTCACCGGAGAATCGCAGCCGGTAGCCAAACAAACCGAGCCAGTTGCGCTGGATGCGGCACTTGGCGATCGCAGTTGTCTGGCCTTTTCCGGCACCCTGGTGACGTCAGGGCGCGGTATCGCCGTGGTGACCGCCATCGGTGCGGCAACGGAAATTGGTCAAATCAACCAGCTGTTATCCGAGGTTCAGGGCATTACCACACCGCTCACCCGGCAAATGAACCAGTTTGGCCGCTATCTGGCGCTGGTGATTGCATTACTGGCGCTGTTAATGCTGGCTGTCGGCATGTTACTGCACGACTATAGCCATGCCGAAGTGTTTCTGGCTGCCATTGGTTTTGCGGTAGCGGCTATCCCGGAGGGATTGCCGGCTATTCTGACCATTACGCTGGCGCTGGGGGTAAAACAAATGGCGGATCGCAAAGCCATTACCCGGCGCTTAAATGCAGTGGAAACCCTGGGCGCGGTAACGGTGATTTGCTCGGATAAAACCGGCACCCTAACCCGTAACGAAATGACAGCCAAAGAAGTCGTGACCGCGCAAGGCCAATATCAGATTAGCGGCGTCGGTTATCAGCCGCAGGGTGAACTGCGCTTTGCAGAAGAACCAGTTAACCTGGCAGCACATCCGGCATTGGCGGCGTTAATTGAAGTGATCGCCGTAGCCAACGATAGTCAGCTGGTGGAAAAAGACGGCCAGTGGCTGGTACATGGCGAACCTACCGAGGGCGCCCTGCTTTGTCTGGCGGAAAAAGCCGGCTTTGAACGGGAACAACATCAGCGCTTAGCGGTGATCCCGTTTGAGTCAGAAAATAAATTTATGGCCAGTCTGGAGCAACACCGCAACGGCAACCGGCAGTTGCTGTTAAAAGGCGCGCCAGATCGCTTATTGCCACGCTGTTCGGTACAGCTGAATGCCCAGGGGCAAACCGAGCCATTAAATGAGGTATTCTGGCAGCAGCAACTTAATCTATTGAGCTCGCAAGGGCTAAGGGTGCTGGCCGCTGCCGGCC
This sequence comes from Alishewanella sp. BS5-314, assembly GCF_025377695.1. NCBI lineage: Bacteria > Pseudomonadati > Pseudomonadota > Gammaproteobacteria > Alteromonadales > Alteromonadaceae > Alishewanella > Alishewanella sp. BS5-314. Next base: position 458,132 of record NZ_JACEHJ010000002.1, on the reverse strand, counting down.
GTGATACCGAACAAACCGAACTGGGGCTTAGCGATCTAACCGGGCTTTGCTTTTATGGCCTGATTGGTATTATCGACCCGCCGCGCCCGGAAGCCATTAGCGCTATTGCCGCCTGTCGGGCCGCCGGGATCCGGGTAAAAATGATCACCGGCGATCATGCCGGTACGGCAGAAGCCATTGGTCGGGAGATGGGTTTAGCGGCCGATGCCACGTTACAGGTCTATACCGGGCAACAACTGGAGCAAGCCAGCAGCGAACAGCTACAACAAATGGCATTGGCGGGCGATATTTTTGCCCGTACCAGCCCGGAGCATAAATTGCGGCTGGTACAGGCGCTGCAGCAACAGGGCGAAGTGGTGGCAATGACCGGCGATGGTGTCAATGATGCGCCGGCATTAAAACAGGCTGATGTCGGCGTGGCGATGGGTATTAAGGGCTCGGAGGCCAGTAAAGAAGCCGCGGATATTGTGCTGGCTGACGATAACTTTAGCACGATAGCGGCAGCTGTCGCAGAGGGACGCACTATTTACGATAACCTGCGTAAAGCCATTTTATTTATTCTGCCGACCAACGGCGCTCAGGGCTTGGTAATGCTTTGTGCGGTGTTATTTGGCCTGACGCTGCCGCTGACACCGGTACAAATTTTATGGGTAAATATGGTGGTGGCCATTACCCTGGCACTGGCACTGGCGTTTGAACCGGCCGAGCCGGGTGTGATGCAGCGCCCGCCGCGACAAAGCAGCGCAGCGTTGTTAAGTGCTGCCTTTTTGCGCCGCATAGCCCTGGTATCCTTATTAATTGGCGGCAGTGCCATGGCATTATTTCAGCTGGCATTAGCACAGGGCCTGGATCTGGCGACTGCCCGCACGGTAACAGTAACGGCACTGGTGGTGGCGCAGGCCGGTTACTTGCTAAACAGCCGGCATCTGAATAACTTTAGCCTTAAACCCACACTGCTATTTACCAACCGCATTGCCTGGCTGGCGATCGGCATACTGGTGTTGTTACAGCTGGCCTTTGTCTACAGTCCGCTGCTGCAATTGTGGTTTGGCACCCAGCCCCTTAGCCTGCAACACTGGTTATGGTCGCTTGGCGCGGCTTTACTGGTGATGCTGTTGGTTGAGGTAGAAAAAAAACTACTCTGGTAAAACCAGATAAACCGGCAGGTCACCGCGACAAGCAGTGTCGCCGACGAGTGTCACAAGCGCCGAGCTGTTGGTTTTTTGAGCAAATCTAAGCTACAATTTCCAGGCTAGGATTGATAATTTCTACGGCTAGTTGGAGTTTAACGAGGAATCACCGTATGACGTCCGCCATTGCAGGTGCAGGTTTTCCGGTTACTGCATTATTACGCCAACAAACCGAGCGGCAAGCTCAGCAAGCCGAACAACAAGCGCAAGCACTGGAGCAACAGGCTGCCGCCAAACGGCGTGAAGCCAGAGCTGCGCAGCAACAGGCGCGCGAACTGGATTCTGAAGCGACTGAGTCAGCTAACCGCGCGAACCTGTTGCAACAAAATCTGGCTGCCGCGGATCGCTTGACGGAGAGTCAGCAACAACGAACTGAACGCTTAAACTCAGCCTTGGATCGCACCGCAGCGTCGGAGAGCGCACCGCAGGACGACGCTGAGCAGCAAACTGACTCAGAAACTCCATCTAATCCAACCAGTACGGTCTCGGTATCAGGCAACAATGCAGCGACCCCTTTTAGTTTGATCGCACGCCCTCTGGCGCCAAGTAGCGGTTTAAATATTAATGTGCAGGTTTAGTTTTTAGGTTTAGTGCGCCGTTTTTGTCGTTACCGTTAAGCGTTGCAATTTTCCCAGCGTAGCCTTTAAACCTGCCTCTGCTGCACCGCCAATCACATAGACATGCTCACCCACGACCACAGCGCCATGGCCATGACGCGCTATCGGTAAGGTGGTCAGTACCTGCCAGCGATCTTCAGCCGGCAGGTACTGCCAAACCTTGTCAAAGACGCCGCCACCGGCATTAAAATGCTCACCGCCAAACACCAGTAAGCTATTCCCCACTACCGCTGCCGCCAGACCAGCCTGTGCCTGTGGCAGCGGTGCCAGTTGTTGCCAGCTGTTAGCTACGGGATCAAACACTTCATGTACCGCCAGATTGCCGTCTGCGACAGTGCGCCCTCCCACCAGATGCCAACGGCCATTCAGTAAGGCAGCAGCAGCACTATTACGTGCTGTTGGCACTGGCGCAGCCTCACGGATCTGATAACTGTGCGGGTCCAACACCCAGTGCCAGCTAACATCGGTATTGTCGCGCCATTGGCCATTGTTAGCATCAGTCGCGGTGCGGCCGCTGGCAATATGCACCTGCTCAGCGATAACGGTCGCCACAGCTTCGCTAAGCGGCGCCGGTAATTCGGCGACCTTTTGCCATTGGCCTGCTGTTTCATCCAGCAACAGAATATCCCGACTGTTAGTCCACCAACCTTGCTCGGTAACAACAAAACCGCCGAGTGAAAACAACTTACCTGCCACCGACACCAGATGGCTGTGATGCCGTGGCTCAGGTAAGGCGATGCCATCCTGCCAACGCTGTGAACTCATTGAATATTGTTGTACCCGTGCAGTGACAGGTGCAGCGCTGTCACTAAGTTCGCTGCTCAGGCCACCGGCTACGACGATAGTGTTTTGATGTAATACCGGATAAATTTCCTGTACCGGTAACGGCATGCTTGCGTGGTCCTGCCAGCTCACCGTAGCGGTGTTGGCGGTCAGAGCTATGGCGACAACGGGGAAGAGTAATAAATTTAACATTAGGTTCTGCTCCTGTTTGCGATTACTCCCAAAGCGGGACGTACAATAAAATCATTAAAAAATAACACTAACGCAACGAAACCTTGGGGCTTTACCGGACTTTGTGTTATACCTTGAGCAGGAGATTAACATGCTTTAAGCAAAAAAATTTTCAGCCGGCAGTCAACTATCGACAATTTCTGTGCGTAAACCGCATTAGTACTGCTTTGCTGGATACTCAAGGATGCTGATGCCGAAACTGCTCAATTTTATGCAGCATAGTGCCGCCGCAAGCTGGTTTCTCAGTATTACACTACTGCTGGTGTTACTTAGTGACAGCATGACTCAACTCGGCTTTGCCCATGGTATTTTGTACACCCCCTTGGTTGCTCTGGCGGGTCTGAGTGCCAATCGACTGCTGTTACATAGCACGGCTGGCTTCGCCTTGCTTGCCGTTTGGCTGGGCTTTTTTATTGCTCCTAATGCGCCAGCAGAATTTTCTACGTTTTATGTTATTGCGAACCGCACTGTATCCTGTTTGTCGATCATCCTACTCTGGTGGTTAAGTATGCAGGCGATGGCGTTTCGCGAGTCACAACTGCGGCAACAACATCAGGTTAATCAAACCCAGCAGGATTTAGAGCTGGCAAACAAGGTCACCGGACTAAGCCATTGGTGGCTGGATAATCATCGGAAAATGGTACGGCTTGACTTGCCAAGCCAACAGTTGCTGGGCGTAAACCTGGCGGAAATTACTCTGGCCCAATTTGTGTATTGCTTTGACAGTGCCAATCGAAACAAATTATCTCTGCAACTGGAACAGGCCGGCAGTAGCAGCGAACCGGAGATGCTGGAGTGCAAATTACAGCAGGAGTGTCAGCAGCCACTTTGGGTTAGGATCATCAGTTACCAGGATCCGGCCGATCCGGATCTGGTACGCGGCATTTTGCAGAATATTCAACATCATCATGATGAAGCCAGTCGGTTCGCGCAGCAGCAACGTCGCTTTCAGCAATTAGCCGATAGCCTGCCAGTAAAAGTTTGGACTGCCACCGCGGCGGGTCAGGTCGATTTTGCCTCGGAAACCTTCGCCCAGTTTTGTGGCCGTGACACCCAAACGATTATTGCCGATTGGCTGGCTATTCTGCACCCGGACGATCAACAACCGGTGCTCAGTTACTGGCAACAATGTGTCGCCAATAAAGCTCCCTACAAAATCGAATTTCGCATTTTACGCGCAGATGGCCAATATATCTGGCATCTGACCTCGGCCATACCCATCTTTAACGAACAAGGCGAAGTGCTATATTGGTTTGGTTCTGCGATGGATATCAGTGAGCAGAAAAAGCTCTGGCAGCACTCGGATCAACTACGACTGGCGCTATTCCAGACCCTGGATGAGATTTCCGATGCGTTTTTAAGCCTGGATCAACAACTGAATCTCACCTTTATCAACCAGCAAGCATTAGAGTTGTTGCGCGCATCCAAGAATCCATTACTCGGCAAATCCTTAAACGAAGTCTTTTATCGGCCGGGCAAAGATTTTAGTGTTTTGACCGCAGCAATCCAGCGCAGCTTTATCCAGCAACAAGCCGAGTATCTGACGTGCCAGTTGCCTGATAGTTCTCTGGACTGGACAATCCGTCTTTACCCCAACGCCAGTGGTATCAATGTGTTATTGCGCGCCAGACGCGACTAGAAAGATACCGGCGTCTGCAGTTGTAGTAATTTGCCCGTCAGTGGATGGACAAACTCGATAACTGTGGCATGCAGTAACAAACGGCAGGAGGCACCAGCGATGTCGATTGGCGCATATAAGCTGTCACCCAGAATTGGATGGCCAATAGCGGCCAAATGCAAGCGCAGCTGATGCGAGCGACCTGTTACCGGCTCCAGCTCCACTAAAGTACTGTTGTCCCCTGCCCGGTAGTCCAGCACACGATAACGTGTTAATGAAGGCTTACCCGTTAGCTGACAAATCTTATACAGTGGCCGGCGCTCAGCGTCTGGCGCAATTGGCAAATTAATTTCTCCGGCAGCAGCAGATAATTGGCCGGCAACGCGGGCCGTATAGAGTTTGCTGATAGTTCTGGCCTGAAATTGCTTACTTAGCGCTGACAGCGCCTTTTTAGTCAGCGGCAGCAGCACTATGCCAGAGGTGTCGTAATCAAGCCGGTGCACCACCTGTGCGCCTGGGAACTCACACTGTACCCGGCTAATCAAGCAGTCGCGGTTCGCCGGATGCCGGCCCGGCACAGTTAACAGCTTAGTCGGCTTATCAACCACCAATAAGGCTTCATCCTGATACAGGATGTGGTAGGCCTGGTTGGTTGCCGGCAAAATTGCCAATTCATCTAACGCCGCTGTCATGATCCGGTTCCTTTGCTGCAAAGCAGCGCATTATAACCAAGTTAGCCTGGCTGTTGGCAAAAAAGCCTTGCAGGCGGCGCCAAAGCCGTTAAGCTGCCGCCAAGATGATGGATAGTTTCGGATTTCCAGATGAATATGTATCAGTTCTACCAGCCTCCGCCAGGCCCGCTGCCAATTTTGTATCAGGATAAAGATCTGCTGGTGGTGAATAAACCCAGCGGCTTGCTGACAAATCCCGGCCGGGCGTTAGAGCTTAGCGATTCAGTGCTTAGCCGGGTACAACGCGAATTTCCAACCGCGTTATTGGTGCACCGGCTGGATCTCGGTACCTCAGGCGTGGTGGTGTTTGCGTTAAGACGCAAGGCGGAGCGCGAGTTAAAACGGCAATTTGCCGAGCGGCTGGTTAAAAAGCGCTATCTGGCGGTAGTCGCCGGCGTGATGTCAGCCGAGCCGGGAGAAATTAATCTGCCCCTGAGTGCCGATCCGGATCAGGCGCCAAAACAGCGGGTGGATACTGCTGGTAAACCCGCACAAACCTTTTATCAACGTATTGCGGTACGGCAAGACTGCAGTTTAGTAGAACTAAGACCGGTAACCGGGCGCTCACATCAGCTAAGAGTGCATTTGGCCGCGTTGGGCCATCCGATCCTGGGGGATAATTTTTATGCCTCGCCCGAACAGGCAGCGGCAGCACCCCGCTTATTGCTGCATGCCGCAGAACTGCGTTTACAGCAGCCATATAGCCAGCAACCCCTGCTCTTTACCGCAGACACCGACTTTGTCAGTGCCAGCGGCAACTGGTTCGACGCGACTCCGGAACAGGTCTGAGCTCAGACCGGTACCGGAGTGCTGTGGATAAGTTTGGTGGAGATTAGAGGTTTTGCTCGAACAGTTTGTAAATACGGCGGTATTCGTCCAGCCAGCTGCTGGGTTGCCGGAAACCATGATTCTCCACCGGATAGATCGCGGTTTCAAAGTGAATGATTTCCTGCTCAATCAGCCGTTGTACCAAACGCACCACATCCTGGAAGAACACATTATCATCGACCATAGGGGCATTGATTAGCAGTGGCTTCTTCAGACCCTGAGTAAAATAGATCGGTGAACTGCGTTCATAAGCAATAGGATCGATATCCGGCGTGTTCAGGATATTCGAGGTATAAGGGTGGTTGTAATAAGCCCAGTCGCTAACCGGCCGCAGTGCCGCGCCGGCCTGGAACAACTCAGGCTCTTTAAACAGCGCCATAAAGGTCATAAAGCCACCGTAAGAGCCACCGTATGTACCGATGCGCTTACGATCAACATTGGCATGTTTTACCAGCCATTCGACGCCATCGACCAGGTCCTGAATTTCCGGAGTCCCCATCTGACGGTAAATCGCAGTACGCCAGTCACGACCATAGCCTTTTGATGCCCGGAAATCCATATCCATCACCACATACCCCTGTTGTACCAACAGGTTGTGGAAGAAGAACTCGCGGAAGTAACCTGACCAACCCAGATCGCTGTTTTGCAGATAACCGGCACCGTGGTTAAAGATCACCGCGCGGCGCGCCTCACCCTGCTGATAATCTGCTGGCAGATAGACCTTGCTAAATACCGGATGCTTACCATGGCTGGACGGCACGGCCACTACCTGTGGCGCCACCAGTGGTAACTCGCGGAACTGGGCCGAAATGGTATTGGTTAACTGTTTTAACTCAGCACCTGGCCGGGCATCCGCCACATACAACTCAGGTGGTAACAGGTTAGTAGAATGGCGCAGTAATAACTTTTGCTCATCAGGCGATAAGGTAAACTCAGTACTGCCCAGCAGGTTGGTCAGCTGTTCAATTTGCCCGTTAGCCAGCGCCAGCCGGTACACATTGTAAATACCAGGATGGCTGACGTTGGCAGTGTAATACAGATACTGGTCATTGTGCGTCAGTACCGGATTGCTCACCTCAAAGGTGCCGGCCGTCAGTTTCTTCGGGTTACGATCTTGCAGGCCCTTGGTATACAGATGGGAGTAGCCGCTCTCTTCCGACAGGAAATACAGGGTTTCGCTGTTGTTTAACCAGCCAAAGTCGTTAAAGGCGTAGTTAACCCAGGCTTTATCATGTAAGCGGTGCTGTGGTTGTAACTTTTTGCCTGCCAGATCAACAGTCGCGATCCAGCGGTCCTTGTTATCAAAGGCCTTTAACATCACTGCCAGCTGCTGACCATTCGGGTGCCAACGCAGCGCGCTCTGGCTCCAGTACCAGTCGGTCATTAAACCGATATCGCGGATCACCTTGGCACTCTTATAGGTTTCGCCCCGCGCCTTGGCATTTTCCGCTTTCACGTCAGCCAGCACATCTTCGTTATAGCCCGGTAAACTGGTATAGCTCAGTTCATGCTGACTGCCATCGCGTAAATCAACCAGGATCAGCTTCTGTGGCTCAGGCTTAAAGTCGTTTACTCTGGCCCGTACCGGCTGCGCCAGAATATCGCCGGTTGCCGAAATATAGTTCGGCATAATGTCTTTCTCGTTGCGGCTGCTTTGCTTGCGACTGGCCAGGATCAGATGGGTACCGGCCGGTGATAAGCTGGCATCGACAATTTGCTGGCCTTTGCCCACATAGATAGCAGCTGGCGCTAGACTGGCGTTTTGTTGCCGTAATTGTTGCTGTGCGTCAAAGCGCTCAGCCTGATTGCGTTGTTGCAGCGCGACAAACTCCAGCAACTTGTGTTGCTCCTGTGCCAGATAGCCTTTGGGCACGGCCGGTGCTTTTGGCGCATCTTCGGTCTTCAGGCTGGCGAGCTCAGTATGACTGCCGTTGTTAAAGTCGTAGGCGATAAAATCCCAGCCTTGCTGATACACCAAGCGACCATCCAGCAAAAACTGCGGCCGGCTGTGGCTGCTGTTGCTGCGGGTTAACTGCAGCAACTCACCGCTTTGCAGCACAAACACATTGCCTTCAAACACATAGGCCGCTTTGCTGCGATCGCTGTTATACACCAGCTGCGAAGCGCCCATCTGATGCCAGTGTGCCAGCTTAACCAGCTCGCCGTTGCCTTCGGCTAACAAGGGCCGGCTAAACCAATCCCGTAGCTCACTACCTTCGCGTTTACGCTGGTAATAAATGGTGCTGCTATCCGGCGACCAGAACGCCGTTTCCGGCTGACGTCCCAACCAATCCGGATCAGCCATAATTTGTTCCATGGTAAAACGAATATCTGGGTTGGCTGCAAATACCTGCTGCACGCTGATGGTGTCAGTAGTCCAGGTTTGCGGTTCGGCTTTGGCCAGGGCAGCGCTGCTATGCCAGCACAGCGCGGTTAAGCTCAGTGAGAGTAAGGCTTTACGGAATGTTTTCATTGTTTTGGTTCTTACTTATGACAAGACCGCACAGTTATACAAAGGCTGCCCACAGAACGCAACCTTATGCGGCTGAATGCAAAGCGAATACGCTAAAAAGCACCAAGCCGGCAACTGCCGGCTTGGTGGACGTGGTTGAACGAAGCTAAAGATAACGGCTTTAGCTAAAACGCTAACCGCTTTAAATAAAGAGTTGCTTCGCCAGTTCACTCAGTTGTTGCTGTGCAGCGCCCAGGCCTTTTTCTGCCGCTTCCGGGCCCATATTCAGGCCTTCCGCATAAACAAAGTGCAGCTGGGTCAGGCCGATAAAGTTAAAGAAGGTTTTCAGGAACGGTACCTGAGAGTCAGCAGGCGTATTGGCATAAATACCACCGCGGGCCAGAGCGAAGATCACCGGCTTATCTTTTAACAGGCCAACCGGGCCGGTTTCGGTGTATTTAAAGGTGACACCGGCACGAGCCAGGCGATCTAATAAGGCTTTTAACTGGCTTGGCAGTGCGAAGTTATACATCGGCACACCAAAGACGATGGCATCTGCCGCTTCAATTTTGGCGATCAGCTCATCTGAACGAGCGGCCAAGGCTTGTTGCTCGCTGCTGCGCTCGGCGGCAGGCGTCATCCAGGCGCCGATTTCGCTCATTTCCAGATGCGGCAACGGCTGTGCATTTAAATCAATTTCCGTTACCTGAGCGCCAGACAGCTGTGCCAGTAAAAACTGTACCAGCTTGTTAGAGTTACCATTGCTGCCGCTGATCGAGCTATTAATTACCAGAATGTTTTTCATCGTTGCCTCCTTTGGCTAATCCAATACAGTTAGTTTACTTAGATTTTTTAGGAAAAAAATCCGATAATTTTGCTGTTTATGTTCGATTTAATGATTGATAAAAAATCAATCTACTTAGCGTCAGGCTGCGTAAAACACCATGAACCCATTAGAACAGCTACTGGCCATACCAGGAAAACGAATTATGTTGGATTCTACCGTGCTGACAGGGCATCATGAGCACTCGGGGACGACCACGAGGATGCCAGACCGAATGACTATCAGTGCCGAGAGCGCCGAGCCACATATACGCACCGGTCAATGGGAAGATGCCTTGACCTTTGTTGCCTTGCATGCCGATAAATCGGCTTATGCGGACCTGTTTAATTATTTTGCGCCACGGTTAAAAGCCTTTGGTATGAAAATGTTCGGTAACGAGCAACAGGCGCTGGAGATGGTGCAAGACACCATGTTAAACGTTTGGAAAAAGGCCCGCTTATTTGACCCAAGCCGTGGCTGTGCTTCAACCTGGATTTTTACTATTGCCCGTAACGTACGCTTTGACATGCTGCGTAAAAAGCAGAGTCGCAAAGATGATATAAGTGCCGATGATCTGTGGGCCGACGGTGATTATCCGGAGCTGGAAGAGTCCGCCACCGATCAGTGGGAAACCATGTTACTCAGCGAAAAGCTGGCACCGTTTTTTGATGCCTTACCGGTCGCACAGCGGCTGGTAATGCAAAAAGTTTATTTGGAAGAAAAATCACATCAGGAAGTAGCAGAAGAGCTCGAGATCCCGCTGGGTACTGTTAAATCACGGATCCGGTTGGCGTTAGACCGTTTAAGAGAGGCATTAGATGACACACGCAGTTAAATACCATCCCGGCATGATGTTAATGGAGCAATATGTTGCCGGCACTCTGTCGGCCGATGTGGCCCTTGCCGTAGCCACTCATATTGATTTGTGCCCGCATTGTCAGCGTGTTTGTCAGGACATTCATAACGACCAGGCTGATATGCTAGCAAGTATGCCGCTTGAGCAGAACGACACTGACGATTTTACCGCGCTGCTGGCAGAGATCACCGGGCAACCGCAACTCGATAAGCCACGGCAGAAAGCGGCACGTGAACTGGTGAAAGTTCAGATCAACGGTCGCGAATTTGCTATTCCACGCGCCTTAAGCCGCTTGGCTGAGCAGCAAGGCAAATGGCTGCAGCTCGGTGGTATCGCCACCGCCAAGTTACCGGCGGGCGATAAGATGCATGTGTCGTTATTGTATATTGATAAAGGCACTGAAATTCCAAACCATACCCACCTGGGTTTGGAAATGACGCTGGTACTAAGCGGAACGATTTGTGATGAAAATGGTGAGTATGGTGCCGGGGACTTGCTAATTAATACCCCAGCCGATACCCATACACCGCATACCCGGGCTGATGAAGATTGTTTATGCCTGTCGGTGTTAAGCGCGCCACTGAAGTTTAACAAGGGTTTGGTACGGTTACTCAACCCATTACAGCAGTTTTTCTATTAACGGTTTACCTGATGCAGCATGTTTGCGCCGGCTCTGCCGGCGTTTTTTTTATCTGTACTACGAGACGGTAGTACTAACTGAGTAATGCCACCCCACCCTGCAGATTCCAGAGTTTGCTAAAACCGAGGCGCCGCAACACCCGTGCCGCCAGCAAGCTGCGATTGCCTGTGCGACAAACCAGTAATAAGCTCTGCTCGGGTTGTAACTGTTGTTGCAAGACCGCATCACAAAGCCGGGATAACGGCACTTCGAGCACCTCAGCCTTAACCGGCAAATAGCGGCTTAGGGCCCCTGCGCTCTGCTCATAGGGCTCACGCACATCCAACACGACCAGTCCGGGCTCTGCCAATAAGTCTGGCAGCTGAGCCGACTGCAGTAAGGCTATGGCATCGTCGTTCGCCACTTCAACATAACCACACAGGTGACTGCTGGCTTGCTGCAACTGCCAACACTGCTGATTTAACACCTGTTGCCATTGTTGCTGCGGTGCGCCGGCCAATAAGCTTTCCAGCAGCGGGCTTTCCTGGAGCGCCAGACTTAAACGGGTGACAAAGCGCTGTGCATAGTCATGGCTGGAAAACAGCAAGGTGTCGGGGTAGAGCTGAGCCGCCAGCTGTTGCAGGCTGTGTTGTAACATCAGCGCATCTCCACCTGCCAAATCGGTACGGCCAATACCACCAGGTAATAACAGATCGCCGACAAAGGCGGCTTTTAGCTCACCAGCTTGTTTTAGCAACAGGCTATACGCCAGTGGACTATGGCCAGGTGTGGCAATGCGGCTTAACTGGTAGGGGCCGATGTGCAGCTGTTGTTGATCCTGCGGCCAACCGGTTTGATCAAACTGTTGGCCGCTAAAAAGCTGCCGTAACAGCAGCGCAGCTTGTCCGGCTTGCTGGTGAATATGGGTTTCCAGCACGGCAACCAGCTTCAGGCCGCGGCTTTGTACGATATTCGATAAGCGCTCGGTCAGCGCCAGCACCGGATCAATAATCAGGGCTTGCCGGCTTTGCTGACACAGTAGCAAATAACTGCAGCAGGCATCATGTTTAAACTGATACAGGCCGCTGCTGGTCGGAATATTCAGCGGATCGCCATCTGTTAATACCAGGCCATGCTGTTTAACCACCGGCACCAGGCTTAGGATGCGCTGACAGGCTTGCTCACACTCGGCCTGACTAAACGCCGGCCCAAAGGATAAGCGGATAGCCCCTTCACTGCGCCAGCGCTCCAGCCCCATCGCATCCAGCACAAAGCTACCTGTAACTTTTGAACTACAGGCCGATCCTGAGCTAACCCGAATACCAGCGGCATCGAATAGATCCAGAATATCTTTGGCAAAAAAACCGGGAACCGAAAAGTTTAACGTGGTTGGCAGTGCCTGCGGTAAGTCGCTGTTTAGCACCAGTGCCGGAAATAACTGGCGTAGCGCCGCTAAGAGTTGTTCGCGGAACTGATAAAGTTGCTTGCTGCCAGCAAAGATGCTGTGCTCGGGTTCCAGCAATTGCTGAAAGATATAGTTTAGCGCCGCAATACCCGGCAGATTTTCGGTACCGGAGCGTAAGCCGCCTTCCTGGCCCCCACCGGTGATCAGTGGCTGATAAGGAGCCCCTTTGCGCACATATAAAAAGCCGATGCCTTTGGGGGCGTACAGCTTATGGCCACTAAAGGGCGCATAATCAATCCGGCTTGCCGCCAGATTGAGCGGCATTTTGCCCAGCGCCTGCACGCAATCAACCAACCAGTAAGCATCCGCATTATGCTGGTTTAGCAACTGCTCAATCGCCAGCAGGTCCTGCTGCACACCGGTTTCATTATTGGCAGCCATAGTACAGACCAGAGCCGCCTTTGGCAGCAGCTCTGCCAGCGCCGCTAAGTCGAGCAGGCCATTGGCAAGTACCGGGATGGCACAGATACTGGCATTAAGTTGTAGTAGGCTATTCCAGTGTTTCAGACTCTCCGGCACCGCCTTGTGTTCGGTTGCGCCATAGAGTAACAGGGTGTCAGGCCCCGCCAAGCCGCGCTCACGGATCGCCAGCAATGCCGACAGCACTGAGGTTTGGATGCCTTCGGTAGCTCCTGAGGTAAAGATAATGTCGCCGTTATCAGCGCCCAATAACTGGCGCGCCAGCTTGCGGCTGTGCTCTAACAACGCCTTGGCTTTAATGCCGGTACTGTGTGTGCTGCTGGGATTACCAAAATCCTGTTGCATACATTGCAACACGGCTTCCGCCGCGCCAGGTAGCACCGCCGTGGTAGCGTTGTTATCCAGATAGATCTCACTGACTTTCCGGCAGGTCATGGCTGCTACTGACATCTTGGACTCCGCTAAAGACACACTTATAACAATTGGGAATATCTTATATCAAAAAGTGTAGTCAGCCCAGTGCAACAGCCATAAAAAAGCCGCAGAGCGGGCTGCGGCTTTTATCTTAGACTAAGTTGGCTTATTCCATCAGATCGCGCGGAATGGTCGGCCGCAGTTCAGACCAGATCTTACCGCTGTCGATACCATATTTACGCACTGTCATCACCACATCATCATGCTTGCCGGTTTGCGCCAGGGCTTTTAATTGCTGATAGTACTGGCGGGCCAGTTCCCGCGCCGCCGGGCTGGAAAAGTAAAAGCGGGCAATTTTGTTATACAAACCACGGAAACCATTTAAAATCAGCACATAGATCCGGTTTGACGAATGTAAAGCCAATTCATGGTTCAGGTTATAGTCAAAATCAGCAAAGGCTTCGGCGGTATCTTCCAACTGCTCAGAGCCAGTCAGGGCATCAATGACCTGTTGTTGATGGGTTTTAATGGCGCCGCGAATATAAATCGCACTGATATTAGTCCGGGCAGATAACAGCTCGTCGACCAGATCCGGCATCCGCTCTTCGTCCAGCCGGGCCAGGGTTTCCAAAATATTCAGGCCTGAGGTTTCCCAAAAGTTATTTACTTTAGTGGGTTTACCATGCTGAATAGTCAACCAGCCATCACGCGCCAGCCGCTGTAATACTTCACGCAGCGTGGTACGGGTAACACCAATTAATTCGGAGAGCTCGCGCTCTGCCGGTAAAATAGAACCCGGGGCAAATTTGCCATTCCAGATAGAATCAACGATATATTCTTCGGCAAAGCCCGCCGGGCTTTGTGCTTTAATCAGATTGGTCATGCACCGTTATCCGTGTCAATAATGGTTCTTATAAGTTGGCACTGATTGTACCAGAGCCGATGCCATTAACAAGTCAGCTTGTAAAAATAGCTTGCCAGCTTGCCACTGCCCTTCGGCTTGCATTGTGTATTTTGTTGAAATCCCTTAGATTAGCCAGCAAAACAACAATAACAGATCGTCATACCATGTTTAAAACACTGAAATCCTTATCGATGCAACGCTGGCCCTGGTTACTGTTAGCGTTAACCGCTCTGGCTATGGAGCTAACCGGGCTGTATTTCCAGTACGCGTTAAATTATCAGCCTTGCATTAAATGTATTTATATCCGGGTTGCTTTTGCCGGTATTTTACTGGCGGCGTTACTGGCGTTACTGGCACCTCGTAATACGGTAATGAGGTTTGCCGCACTGAGCTTGTGGCTAAGTAGTGCCTTATATGGCCTATATCAGGCGCAGGAGCTGGTAGGTATTGAACAAATTTTAGCCGAGGGTGGCTTTACGACCTGCGCCTTATTTGCGGATTTTCCAACCTGGCTGGCGTTAGATAAATGGCTGCCCGCGGTATTTGAGGTGACCGGCACCTGTGGTAGTGTGGATTGGCAATTTGCCGGTTTAAGCATGGCGGCCTGGAGCCGACTGATTATGTTTACCTATAGTTTAACAGCTACTATCATCATCCTTAGCCAGTTCACAAAGTTATCACGCAATCCTTACCGTTAGTATTCAGCATCTGCAACCTGTAGCTAATTCAGGTAGCAGATGCTGTAGCCCCACCAAAAGAATAGGTTCCGCACCATCCGTTCTAGGTTAAAAGAATAAAGAAAACCGCTTAATTGTTAACAGAGTTGACCTTGCTGTTAATGAGCTGGCATGAAGCGTGCATCCTGGATTTTGCAGTGCAGTTACTCTCAAACTGCATAAAAATGCATAATTTATAATAAACATTAATAATCCAGGAGTACGAATTAATGAAGAAGTTTTTTTCTGCGCTACTGCTTTTAGCCGGGTCCTTTGTATTGTTCCAACCTTCTGCTCACGCTTCTCTGATCCTTAGTCAGGATATCTATGAAGTTGAAGGTAGCAATAAAGCCTTAATAGGTTCTGTCAGCATCAATGTGCTAGAGGCGTTTGAATTTGATGTTGATAAATTTGAGGTCGAAGCCTGGTTTGAGTTGACGTTATTTGGAACAAGTTTTGTTCAGCAAATGAGCGATTTATTTTATGCTGAGTTTTCGATGAGCAATCTGAAACAAGGCCTGTCTTTTTTAACCTTCGAAGTCCTGGATGAGTTCAACAACATCAGCTACCAACTCTTTTTTGCTGATGATTTTGGTTTTATGGACATTTCAGCAGGCAGCTCATTAGGTGTTATTGAGATCTCTCTTGGTAATGCGCGGCTACCCGTACCGGCTCCCGCCACACTGGCTTTATTGTTGTTAGGGATGATTGGTTTAGCAAAGACTCGTCGTAGCTACACAGCAAAGCGTTAATACTGTCAGCTTTTATTACACCAATTTAAACACTTGCCGAAAAACATCATATAGCTGTCAGTTTTCTTTACAGTTAACTATAAAGGTGTTTTTTTAGCATAGTTATTCAAGTTGGTGCTAAAGCTAAGTACGATCTTAATAATGAGAAATAAAAATAATGCTAACAAAAAAACTTAATACTAAAATCAAGCTATTGAGCTTGTCTGTGATAGCAACCTGCTCAATCGGCAGCGTTGTTGCCAACCCTAACCTTGCTGCCAACCCGTTTGAGATCAGCGTTGATACCAGCGAACTTCAATTGTCTGAGCTTTCAGCAACCAAGGCTCCCTATATTATTCAGGTTAAAGGTCTGACTGGCGTTGAGCAAGCGGTAAATTTAGGCGAGCTGGCACCTAACAACCAACTGGCGGCGGGCAATATGTACAATGCCCAATCACCCGCTATGCAGGCCTATAATGAACGGGTAAGACAGTTCCATCAGCAGTTGGCTGAACAACAGGGCATCAGCAATATCCTGCACTCTTTCACGCACACCTTTAACGGTTTTTCTGCGGTGTTAACTGCTGACGAGGCTCAGCGCTTACAACAACATCCTGATGTTATTGGTATCTGGCTGGATGAACCAATGCAACTGGATACAGCAAACACACCTGAATTCCTTGGTTTAAACGGTGCAAATGGTCAGCATACCCTTGGAGTGAAAGGCGAAGACGTCGTTATTGGTATTATCGATTCCGGTATTTGGCCTGAGAATCCAAGCTTTGCTGATGACGGTACTTATTCATTGCTGGAAAAATTCACTGGTTTTTGTGATTCTGGCCAGGATGCAACCTTTCGTTGTAATAATAAACTGATCGGTGCGCGCTTTTTCAACCAAGCCTTTACCTCTGTTTATAATTTACAGCCAGGTGAATATCGCTCGCCCCGGGATGCGGATAACCACGGTACTCACGTTGCTGCCACAGCGGCGGGCAACGAGCGGGTGCAAGCTATTATTGACGGCCAGCCTGCTGGTTTTGTAACGGGTATCGCTCCGCGTGCACGTATTGCGGCATACAAAGCTTGCTGGAATAGCAGTTACACCAGTCCGAGTGGCGTTGCTGAGCGGGGTTGCTTTGGCGGTGATACCATGGCTGCGATTGATGCCGCGGTAGCGGATGGTGTCGATGTTATCAACTACTCAATCAGTGGCAGTACTACAAGCCTGACCACAATAGCGGCAGCCGCAAAACTTCGTGCAACTCAAGCCGGTGTTTTTGTCTCTGTTTCAGCTGGAAACAGTGGTCCGGGCGCTGGCACCGTGGGTACTCCTGCTCCATGGGTAATGAGTGTTGCCGCCTCAACTTATGACGGTACTTCTTTTGTCGCTGGCTCAACGAATTTTTCGGTATTAAGCGGAGCAGCAGCTGGCAATTACCAGGCAGTTGAAGCTTCAACCACAGTGCCACTGTCGACAATAAGCCCGGTTCAGGCTGATTTGGCCGTTGCTAATCCAATTTTAGCCTGTACTACACTGACTAATAGCGCAGCTCTGGCCGGTAAATTGGTTGTTATGCAGCGTGGTACCTGCGGCTTTGATATTAAACTAGCCGCAGCTCAAGCTGCCGGCGCAGTTGGTGCTATCGTGATCAATAGTGACGGTACCGCTCCTATTGTCATGGGCGGCACGGGTCGTTTTAATATTCCAGGCGTGATGATCTCTTTGGCGAATGGCCAGACGATTCTGAGTGCTATCAACAGCGGCGAAACCGTTAGCGCTCGCCTGGCTCCGGGAGCCCTGCAACAGCGTACTGAAGTTGGAAATATTATGGCCTCCTTCTCTTCGCGTGGTGCTAACCTGGCTTCAGCAGATATTATCAAACCCGATATTACTGCTCCTGGCGTTCGCATTCTGGCAGCCGCCTCTGAGGGCCCGTTGTTAACTCGCCCGAATGTTCCCTTTGTCTATCTGCAAGGTACTTCAATGTCCAGCCCGCATATTGCTGGTATGGCGGCTTTACTTCGTGGCGCAAATCCTGAATGGTCTCCGGCTATGATTAAATCAGCCTTGATGACCACTGCGCGACAGAACGTAACGAAGGAAAATGGGGCAACTGCAGCTGATCCTTTCGACTTTGGCGCCGGCCACGCGGTACCAGCCAGTGCAGCCAATCCAGGTCTGGTCTATGATGTTAGCGCAGCGCATTACTACGCTTTCCTGTGCGGCCTGAACGCCAGAGCCTTCGTGCAGAATGCCACTGGCTTTAGCTGTGATACCTACGCTAACGCCGGTTATAGCTTCGAAGCAAGCCAGTTGAACCTGCCCTCTATTGGCATTGGTCAGTTAGATCGCAATCGGGTAGTGTATAGAGAGGTAAAAGACGTATCGGGTGTTGCCTCTGTTTACAATATTAGTGTTAACGCGCCGGCAGGAATTACTGCCACACCTCTGGTATTAGCAAATGGTCAGTGGATTGAGAGTAACTCACTGAGCGTGCCTGCCAACGGTATCGCACGTTATGCAGTACGTTTCCGCACAACGGCTACCACAGTTTATAACAGCTGGCGTTTCGGTGCTCTGACCTTAAGTAACGGTACCTATGAAGTACGTAGCCCAATCGCTATCCGCGCCATTGAGCCACCATTATTGGAGGCACCTGCAGTGATTTCAGCTCAGGTTGCGGCCAGTTCTGGTCGGGTAACCTTCCCTGTGCTGTTTAACTACACCGGTAATACCTCAACCACCAAGGTTGGTCTTGCAGCTCCGTTTGGTGGTACGCGCACCATCCCACAAGATCCGGATCGCACCTTCCAGTTTAACGATCCAAGCCTTGGCACCCATACTGTGTTAATTCCAGCAGGTACTCGGGTGGCTCGCTTTATGTTAAACGAAGGCCTGGCAGATGTACCAGGTGCGATTCTGGACCTGTATGTATATCGCTGTATCAATAATAGCTGTGCATTTGTAGCATCATCTACCAGTGACAGTGGCTTTGAGGATATTGTATTGCGTGATCCAGCTCCGGCAGCAGATGTTGCAGCCCGTAACTTCTATATCGTTTGGGTTCACCCGCGGGATTTGAAGGGTGCAAGCCAGGTTACCTACACCATCCCAATGTGGATAGTTGACCAAAATGATAATGTAACGTCACAGATCCTGGCCCCGACCCGCGCGGTAAACGGTCGTTATAACAACATAACACTGAATACCCGTACCTTGCAGCGCTCAACGCTGCCTTACATGGGCGTGATGTCGTTCAGGGATGCCAATGGCACTGAGCGTGGGTCAACCTTGTTAGAGATCCGCGCTAACTAAGCACAAGTAAAAGCGTGGTTAAAACAATCTAAGTCCCCGCTGCCGCGGGGGCTTTTTTTTAGTATCAGACCAGGGCCTGGTGGCGCGTAACTTATAATAAAAATGCCAACCAGACTAACTGATTGGCATTTTCTCATACTATAAGGCGTAAACTAATCTAGTATTCAAATTATCGTGACCGAAGGGCTCAAACCTTATAATTACCTACTAATACATCCAATTCTGAAGCCAGGGCGTTTAAGCGCTCACTGGTGCTGGAAGCGCGCCGCGTCCCTTCAGCCGTTTCTTCGGTTACCGCCACAATTTGATGTACGTTCTCGTTAATGGCGCCGGAAACATGGGTTTGCTCCTCGGCGGCGGTAGCGATCTGCGCATTCATATTATTAATGGTATTGACCGCGCTACTGATTTGATTCAGCGCCAGCTCAACCTGCCGGATCTCGTCGACACTACTTTGGCTGCTTTGTTTTAACTTACTAATCAGATCGATCGCGCCTTTAATACCGGCTTGCAGCCGCTGGATCATCTGCTGGATTTCCTGGGTACTTTGTTGGGTACGACTGGCCAGTGTACGCACTTCATCTGCAACCACCGCAAAACCACGACCCGCCTCACCTGCACGCGCCGCCTCAATGGCGGCATTTAGCGCCAGCAGATTAGTCTGCTCGGCAATGCTGCGGATCACATCCAATACCCCACCGATACTGTCAGATTCTTTACTCAGCTCACCAATTACCGAAACGCCATGGGTAACCTGCTCCGCCAAACCATCAATTACCCGTACCGTTTGCAGCAACGTCTGCTTCGAGTTACTGACCAGATCTTCGGCATTGGCAGCAGCTTCAGAAGCGCGCATCGCACTGTCTGCCACTTCCTGCGCCGAGGCCGCCATTTCGTTCATTGCCGTGGCCACCTGATCACTCTCAGATTGCTGACGTGCCACGCCCTGCCCGGCCTGACGCATAATACCATTTAGTTCATTGGCACTGTGATTCAGGGTCTTGGTTGAGCCCGCTACCTGAGCCACCAGATCCCGGACCTGACTGGCAAAGCGGTTAAAAGCCTGTGCCAGTTGCGCCAATTCATCATTACCTTCAGCTTTTAAACGGTGGCGTAAATCACCACCACCCTGAGCGATATCTGTCATGGCGGTTACCGCCGATTTTAGTGGCGTAATAATACTGCGTACCACCACCAGGGCCAGCAAGGTAATCACAATTAACGCAATAGCCGCGGTAACAATCGAACTCCAGAGGCTGGTTGCCAGCGAGTCGTCTACCCGTTGCTGCATCACCGCAACCTGTTTGTCCAGGCTGTCGATCCAGAAGCCGGTGCCTAGCATTAAACCCCATTTGGTTAGCTCTTCGGCATAACCCAGTTTTGGATCCGTGGTATTGGTTTCCGGATTATTCCAGTGATAATACAAGTAACCTTTGCCACTGCGAGCGGCATTCCACAGGCCTCGAATCACTTCAACGCCATTAGGATCTTTAAGATCCATCAAATTACGGCCCTGCAAGGCGGGGTTAGCAGCATGCATCACATTGACGCCCTGCTGATCATAGATAAAGAAGTAGCCCATGCTGCCACTGTCATCAAAACGCAGTTGGCGTAAAATATTAATGGCTTCTTCCCGAATGGCCGGATTGGTCGCTGCATCGGGCGCATTATAAAGATGAGCAATGGCTGTTTTACCCAGCTCCATATAGTTTTTAATTACTGCCTGCTGGCTTTGGCTATAAACCTCAGCAAAGCCATCCACGCCCTGCTGGCCAAGGCTACGTGCCTGCATTAAGCTAAAAGTTACCAGCACTATTGCCAGTAAGGTGCTGGGTAATAACGCCAGCAGGAGGATACGGGTTTGAATGGTCAAATTTGCCATAAGCTACTCTCAGTTCGGGGGAGGACAACACAATTCAGCTGAAAGTATAACGCCTGTACAGAAAACTGCAGAAGAATTGGTAGCTTAGACGCTTAATTGCATAAATTTTAACCGGCGCTCACCTTCTTAAGCGATAAAGCCGGCAACGCCGGCTTTATTGTAATGAGCTCGAACAACAGCCTTTACAGGATCGCCAGCAATTCCACATCGAACACTAAAGTGCTGAACGGTGCAATAGCATTGCCGGCGCCGCGCTCACCATAGGCCAGATTATGCGGAATATATAACCGCAGTTTTGAACCCACCGCCATCAGTTGCAGCGCTTCAGTCCAGCCAGCGATAACGCCAGATACCGGGAATTCTGCCGGTTCACCGCGCTGATAAGAGCTATCAAATACAGTGCCATCAATCAGAGTACCGTGATAGTGGGTACGCACGGTCGAGGCTGCGGTGGGCTTATCGCCTTCGGCGGCTACCAGAACTTCATACTGTAAGCCAGAAGCAGTAACGGTTACTTCCGGACGCTTGGCATTTTCCGCCAGGAACATTTCACCGGCTTCTGCTAAGGCCTGGGCTTTTTCCTGCTCTTCGGCCTGCATGCGCTGGCTAATAACGGTAAAAGCCGCACGGATCTGCTCATCGCTGACTTCCGGCGCCTGCTCGTTGTAAGCAGCAGCTAAGCCGGCGGCGACAGCACTAATATCTAAACCATCAAACGGCCGGTCAGCCAGTTGCTGACCCATTTGTAAACCGATACCGTAGCTGGCGTGCTGCTCTAACGTAGTAAATTTTGACATGGATTTCACTTATATTGACGGGTGCAGCCGGGCTGCACCACTGTTAAAAGATGGCGATATCTTACGTCAATTACCGCCAAAAGTCTTGTTCAGGCTGCCTTAACTCGGGCAGCCTGTTGTAAACGTTGCCAGATATCCTGCACCAGCAATTCGTCTGTTGCGTTTAGCTCGCCCTGGGCAATCGCCTGCTGCAGGCTGTTATTAACCTGTTGCAGCAAGGTGGCCACGCTAAAAGGTTGTTCGTTCAGTTGCAGGGTTCCAACGGCTAAATCAACATGACCACGTAAATAGCCGGCGGCAAACAGCTCATCGTCGGTAGCAACCGGCACTAACTGGTCGAAAAATTCCGCCGCCCGGGCAATAAAGTGTTCGGTATTGCCGTGTTCGGTATTGTTCTCTTGCATTATGCTTCGTCCTCATAACCTAAGCGGTAAATCACATAATCGTTATAGCCGGTCAGCACCGGTATTAAGCCCTGTAACTCGCGATCTAAGGCCATATCACCGGTATCGGCCAGTAATGGCCGGCCATTCAGTTGCTGCAGCTTGCTCTTGGTCGCCAGCAATAGAATATTGTTGCGGCCAATGGCACGGATCACAGCCGGGGAGAGTTGTTGATTACCGCGGCCAAACACATGGCCCTGACCGCCAATCAAGGTAATAATCAATTTGCTGGGTTTATCCTGCACCAGTTTAAGCAACTGCGCTGCGGTCACATCTTTGGCCAGCAGCTGACCATTTTCGACCACATCCACACCAAGCAGGGTATTGTCCAGCCCCAGTTCCGCCATCACGGCGGCAACAGTCGAGCCGGAGCCCATTACATAACGCACATCCGGCTCCATTAAGCCGGCAACATAGGCCGCTAAATCATCCAACACCAACTCTTCCGATTCTTTGCCGGCCATCTTTACGCTTTGTACATAACGCAGCTCTGCCGGAATGCGCATCTCGCCATAGCGGCGGGCTTTGACGACACCTTCCCGGAAAGCACTTTCATCAATATCCATCACTGCAGCTTCCTGCTGACTGACCAGCTCACCGGCCACCAGTTTCGCCAGTAGCTTACCGGCGGCCAGTGGCGAAATCGCATACACGCCGGAATGAATTTTACAGCCGGCAGGGATACCTAAGACAGTGGTTCTATCACCGACAACGCTACAGACATTGCGCGCTGTACCATCACCACCGGCAAACAACAGTAAATCGACACCGGATCCGGCAATCACAGCCGCGGCCTGCTCGGTATCGGCTGCCGTAGTGGGTAAAGTCGCCGGGGTATAACACAGCTGATAATCAAAACCCAGCTCTTCACAAAGCTGTTGCCCCATCTCACCGGCGACGGTGACGATTTGCAGCTTGTCGCGCAGCGGCAGCAGTTGCTCCAGGCTCTGTCTGGCACGCTGCTGTGCCATCGGCACCGCGCCAAGTGCCAGCGCCTGTTCCGCCATGCCATCACTGCCTTTTAAACCGACACTGCCGCCTAAACCAGCCAACGGATTAACAATCAAACCCAAGCGAAACTGCGTTGTCATCGACCTCACCTGTGTGACAGCTTTCGAAATTGCTGCGCATTGTAGCGACTTGACTGCGGCTTGCCCAGCGCTGTGCTGCTCGACAACGCTTGCTCCACTGGTTGGACTACTTTAGAGTAACAGCATAACCCAGCGTGTTAAAAGAAGTAGTGACCTCTGATGAGCATAGAAAGCCTGTTTCAACAGCATCAACAGCAGTTTAACGCCGAACCCTATCCGTCACTTGCTACACGCAAGCAACGCTTGCAGCGTTTGGCCGAATTGCTGCAACAATACAACCCCGCGTTGCAACAAGCCGTGGCCAGCGATTTTGGCCAGCGCAGCAGGGTTGAAACGCAGCTGCTGGAAATTGCGCCCAGTTTGCAGGGTATCAAATATCAGTTATCACAGCTTAAAGGTTGGTTAAAACCGCAGCGCCGCGCTGTACACTATACCTTTGCCCCGGCAAAAAACTTTGTGCTGGCGCAGCCGTTGGGGGTCGTCGGCATTATCGTGCCGTGGAATTATCCCATTTTTCTGGCACTTAGCCCGTTAATGGCGGCACTTGCTGCCGGTAATCAGGTGATGCTTAAGCTGTCGGAATTTACTCCGGCAACCAATGCGGTGTTGACTAAGATGTTGGCAGAGGGCTTAACTGACTGCGTCAGTGTGGTTCAGGGTGATGCCAACATCGCCGCCGCTTTTGCCGCCCTACCCTTTGATCATCTGTTGTTTACCGGCTCTACCGCTGTTGGGCGCAAAGTGATGCAGGCTGCGGCGGCCAATCTAACGCCAGTGACGCTTGAGCTGGGCGGTAAAAGCCCGGCGCTGCTGACAGCAGATACCGACTTAGCACATTTTAGCCAGCGCTTATTGTTTGGCAAAACCGCTAATGCCGGTCAAACCTGTGTCGCGCCCGATTATGTGTTAGTGCCTAAGGCTCGGATCACGGCTTTGATTAACCAACTGCAAGCCGACTTTACCAAGCTCTATCCTGATTTTGCTACCAACCCCGATTACAGCGCGGTGATCAATACTCAGCATTATCAGCGCTTACAGCAGCTGCTAAGCGAAGCACTGGCTAAAGGCGCAACCGCTTATCCCTGTGCAGTGATGGTCAGCGAGCAGCAACAACAACAGCGCCGGCTACCGCTAACCTTGCTGGTTGATGTGCCCGAGGAGTGTCAGATTTTACAGCAGGAAATTTTCGGTCCCTTGTTGCCGATTATCGGCTATGACAGCTTTGAGCAGGCGCTTGACTATATTAAATCCAGACCCAGGCCGCTGGCGCTGTACTTATTTAGTGAAGATAAGCGGTTGCAACAGCGAGTGTTAACCCAAACTCATGCCGGTGGTGTTTGTATTAACGATACGCTGCTGCATGTGGCACAGGAGGACTTACCCTTTGGTGGCATCGGGCCATCAGGTTTGGGTAACTACCATGGCCCGGAAGGCTTTTGGCGTTTTTCCCACGCCAAGGCGGTGCACCAGAAAGGCCGCTTTAGTAGCAGCATTTTGATTTACCCGCCCTTTAACCGGCCGCTGTTTAAAGCGCTGCTTAAGTGGTTAATGCGCTAGGGCGTGTTGATGTTTGCGGCTTTATCATCCGCTCGCGGCATAGTGCGCGGTAAACTTAGCGCCAATAGCATCGCTATTGCTGCTGCCAGTGCCGCCAACGTAAAGGTGGCACTGGCGCCAGCCCCATCGCGCCAGCTGATACCGGCAATATAGGCGCCGATAGCCCCGCCACCGCCATAAATAATACCGGCATAAAACGCCTGACCTCGGCCGCGCTGCGCCTTCGGGAAAAACTGCTGAATAAACTGCATAGCGCCGCTGTGGGCAATAGCAAAGCTACCGGCATGTAACAGCATACTGGCTGCCAGCACCAGCGGCTGATCACCAAGATAAGCGACGATTAACCAGCGCAGTGCGGTTAAGCCATAACAAGCGGCCAGTAAATGCCCCAGCCTGAAACGGCCCAAAATGCGGCCGGCAAAATAAAAGGCGACGATCTCCGCCGCCACCGCCACGCCAATCAACAAGCCGGTAACAGTGCCGCTATAACCCAGATCGCGGCAATACAACGTAAAAAAGCCATAGTAAGGCGCAAAGCTCATTTGCAGCATTAAGGCCGCGCCCATAAAGAGCCACAGTACCTTACTTTTGAATAACTGACGCCAGGACAAGTGCACCTGCTGACTGGCCGACAGCTTAGGCAGCGGCGGCAGTTTAAATAAACTAAGTAGCAGTAAGCCTAAAAACAGCAGCGCTGTTGCCGGCATAAACTCACTGCCAAAACGCTGAAATAAATAACCGCCGAGCAGCACCAGAATGATATAACCGACACTGCCGGAAGTGCGGATGCGGCTGTAAGCACCGGCATCATCGTTCAGCGCATGGAAGGTACAGACTTCGAGCTGCGGTAAGATAGCAGTCCAGAAAAAACTAAACAGCGCGAAACCGGCCAGCAAGGGCCAAAAGCCGGCATCAACAAAGCTGCTGCACCAGGCCAGGATCGCGATAATGGCGCCAAAGCGCATAATGCTCAGCGGCCTGGCGGTTTTATCAGCCAGCGTGCCCCACAGCGCCGGGCCAACGATCCGCGTCGCCGTGACCAGCGCCAGCAATAAGCCAATTTGCGCCGAGCTTAAGCCGCGGCCATCCAAAAACAGCCCGAAATAAGGCACAAACAGGCCTAAGACGCCGAAATAAGCAAAATAAGCCAGCGCAAGGGCTGGCTTGGTGGCAAGTGTTAACACGACTGTTCCGTTAAACTAGTGCGATTAAAATGCTGTATTAATTGCTTTGCTGCTGCCGTGCCAGTGCCGCGATATCCGGTGTACTGACCTGGACCCCGGCATTTTGGGCGCGGTGGCGTAGCAGATGATCGAGCAGCACTATTGCCAGCATGGCTTCGGCAACGGGTACCGCGCGAATACCGACACAGGGATCGTGCCGGCCCTTGGTCACCACATCCACCACTTCACCGGCGGTATTAATGGTTTTGCCCGGAATACTGATACTGGACGTCGGTTTTAACGCCATGCTGACCAGAATATCCTGGCCACTGGAAATACCACCTAAGGTACCGCCGGCATGATTCGCCGTAAAGCCCTGCGGTGTCAGCTCATCACGGCCAGTAGAGCCGCGCTGCTCAACTACCGCAAAGCCATCGCCAATTTCCACTGCCTTAACGGCATTGATACTCATCATCGCATGGGCGATATCCGCATCCAGACGATCAAATACCGGCTCGCCCAGACCGACCGGCATCCCGGTTGCCACCACATTCACCCGCGCGCCAACCGAATCACCGTCTTTTTTCAGCTGCCGCATATAGTCATCCAGCGCTTCTAGCTTAGTCGCATCCGGGAAGAAGAAGGCATTTTGTTCCACCTGCGACCAATCCAACTGCTCGGCTTTAATCGGCCCCAGTTGCTGTAAATAGCCGCGGATCTCAATACCGCAGTGCTCAGCGAGATACTTTTTGGCAATGGCGCCGGCCGCGACCCGCACTGCCGTTTCGCGCGCCGACGAGCGGCCGCCACCACGGTAATCACGAATGCCGAATTTGTGCCAGTAGGTATAGTCGGCATGGCCAGGCCGGAACTGGCTGGCAATATTGGCGTAGTCTTGCGAGCGCTGATCGGTATTTTCAATCAATAAGCCAATACTGGCGCCGGTTGTCTGCCCCTCGAACACACCAGAGAGGATTTTGACACTGTCTTCTTCGCGGCGCTGTGTGGTATAGCGTGACGTGCCGGGCTTACGCCGATCGAGATCATACTGTAAATCTTCGGCAGTTAATGCCATACCAGGCGGGCAACCATCGACAATGCCGCCAATCGCCGGACCATGACTTTCACCAAAGGTGGTGACTTTAAATAACTGGCCGATGCTGTTACCTGCCATTTAACTTTCCTCGAATAAATGCTGGCAAGCCACAAGTTGTGCTTTGCTCAGTGCAAAGACGCCAAGGCCTCCGGCACTAAACTCCAGCCAGCGAAATGGGACGTCTGGATATCTATACTGCAATTCAACCATACTATTGCCCACTTCACAAACTAAAATGCCCTGCTCGGTTAAATGCGCTGCCGCATCGCGCAGGATCTGCCGGGTTAATTCCAGGCCGTCGATACCAGACGCCAGCCCCAGTTCAGGTTCGTGCCGGTATTCATCCGGCAGATCAGCCATATCTTCAGCATCGACATAAGGCGGGTTAGTGACAATCAAATCATATTGCTGGCCCGTCAGGGCACTAAAGCCATCTGACAGAATGGGGTAGACCCGCTCCTGCAGCTGATGCTCGGCAATATTCAGCTCACATACTGCCAGTGCATCCTCGCTGATATCGACGGCATCAACCTGCGCCTCCGGAAAGGCCACCGCACAGGCAATGGCAATACAGCCCGAGCCGGTACAAAGATCCAGAATATGGGCCGGGCTGCTGCCAGCCGGTAACAGGCCCTGAAACTGCTGCTTAATCAGCTCGCCAATCGGTGAGCGCGGGATCAACACCCGCTCATCGACATAGAACGGCAAATCACAAAAATAGGCTTGCTGGGTCAGATAGGCGGCCGGAATACGCTGGGTAATTCGCTGCTGTAACAGTGCGACAAAGTGTTGTTTCTCATCCAATGTCAGGCGCACGCTAAATAACTTTTCATCGCGCAGGGGCGGCAAGTACAACACATGCGACAGCATCACTGCGGCTTCATCCCAGGCATTATCGGTACCATGGCCAAAATAGACTCCACCCTGATGCATCCGGCTAACGGCCCAACGTAACCAGTCATGCAGAGTCTGCAGTTCGCTATAGGCGCGGTCCAGTAATTCAGGACTAAAAGGTGCGGGTAAGGTGTCAGACATGGTATCCTTGGCTCCGGTAGCAGCTAATAAGATAGTATAGATTAAGGCCGATGCAGCAAAAAAAGCCGAAGCCCGATGCACTCAGCGTCGAAGAGCGAGCCCTGTTTCGCGACAGTGTCGCCGGTGCCCGCCCGCTTGAGCAGGACAAGATACCGCCAGTTGTCAGACGCAGCAAGCAAAAACGCCTGCCGACAGCTGCCGCTGAGCTATCTGCGCAAAAACTGTTCTTTTTCTCCGATGAATATGAAGCCATTACCGACACCAGCGGCAGCTTGTCTTATGTGCAGCAGGGTGACGATCCGATGCTGGCCGGCCGCTTACGCCGCGGTGAATTAGAACCGCAGGTGGTACTGGATTTACACGGCATGACAGCCAATGAAGCGAAAACACAGCTGGCTGGCTTACTGGATTATTGCCAGCAGCAGCAATTTAATTGCGCCTGCGTCGTACATGGCAAGGGGCTGGGCATACTGGCACGTAAGGTACCAAACTGGCTGGTGCAACATCCAAATGTACGCGCCTTTCACACCGCCCCAAAAAGCTGGGGCAAGCATGGTGCCCTGTTGTTATTACTGAAAATTAATCAAAGTACCGAGCAGCAGTTTCGTGAACTGCAGCACCGATAACAGCACCAGCTGTCACAGCAAGATCAATCAGCGTTAGCTGCGTACCAACGACAAATCCAGCGGTGACATCTGCTCTAACAACTTCCCGCCGCGTGCTGTCCGGTAATCGATACAACATAAGGCTGCAGTGGTAAAAATGGGTGTGCGGCCGGCGTCGGTAAAGGCTTCGACCAGAAAACTGACCAGCGGCATATGGGATACCAGTAATACCCGCGCATCAGGTTGCTCAGCAAGCAGCAAATCCAGTTGATCTTTGATCTGTAACGCCTGACCATCCGGCACCAATTGCGGTATCACCTCCAGCCGACAGGCCGCCTGCGCTTCCAGCATGATGGCAGCGGTTTGCCGTGTGCGCAGGTATGGGCTGACCCACAGGTAGTCAAATGCCGGATAGGCAGCGGCCAACCAGGACGCCATCTGTTGCACTTCCAACCGCCCCTGGCCGGTCAGCGCGCGCTGCTGATCGTCAGCCTGCAGCGGCTGAGCCTCGCCGTGGCGCATGATTACAATATTTACCATGGTGTGATTGCCATACTACTTGATCTGTCCCATCTGGCCGGCCGTTTAACAAATAAGCATGCGTCAGGTGAAAATAGTGCGCTATGATAATGAAAGTCAGCCGCCAGCGTAACTGCTATTAAAGCATAAGACCTATGCTGGTTATTACTTATCGCTATGAGAGGCGCCCGCAGCAGGTGCCCTTAAAGGATGCATCTTGGCCAGTTCACCAATATTGCAAAGCCCGAACGATCCCAGACAGTACCGGCACCTTGTCTTAGCTAACGGTTTAACGGTGCTACTGGTTCAGCAAGCCGACAGCGAAAAAAGTGCGGCGGCGTTGACCGTCAACGTCGGGCACTTCGACGATCCGATAGAGCGCGAAGGTTTAGCTCACTTTTTAGAACATATGCTGTTTTTGGGCAGTGCCGCTTACCCACAGGCCGGCGAGCTGCAGCAATTTATCAGTGAGCACGGTGGCAGCCATAATGCCTGGACCGGCACTGAGCACAGCCAGTTCTATTTTGATCTTGAACAGCAACATTTTGCCGACGGTTTAAGCCGTTTTGCCGCGATGTTTACCGCGCCCTTATTTAGCAGTGACTATGTCGAAAAAGAGCGCCAGGCGATTGAAGCGGAATTTTCGCTAAAGCTGAAAGATGACAGCCGGCGTATCTATCAGGTGCATAAAGAAAGCATTAATCCGGCACATCCCTTTGCCAAATTTTCGGTTGGTAACGCCCAGACCCTGGCCGATCAGCCACAGGAAAGCCTGCAGCAAGCAGTTAAACGCTTTTTCGACAGCCAGTACAGCGCTCAGAGGATGTCATTGTGCCTGGTTGGCCCACAGAGCCTGACTGAGCTGCAGCAGTTGGCAACACGCTATTTCAGTGCGATTAAAGGTGATGTGGCGGCCAAGAGCCCGCTACAAGTGCCACTCTATCTGGCAGAGCATCAGGGATTACAGTTAACTATCCGGCCACATAAGAGTAGCCAGCGGTTAGTGGTAAGTTTTGCGCTTCCCGATATCCAGCCCTGGTATCGCTATAAAATTGTCAGTTTTCTTGCTCATTTGTTAGGCGATGAGGGACCTGGCTCGCTGTTAGCCCTCCTTAAAGCACAGGGGCTGGTAAATCAGCTGAGTGCCGGTGGCGGCATTGATGGCAGTAACTATAAAGATTTTACACTAGCGTTCGAATTAACCCAGCTTGGCCGCCAGCAATACCAGCAGGTCGTGCAAGCGGTATTCGCCAAATTGCGGTTACTAAAACAAAGCGACTTTCCCGAACAGCTGTTTAAAGAGCGGCAGAAACTGCTGCAATGGGCTTATCAATTTTATGAGCCTGCTACGGCATTGCAGACGGCGATGGATCTGTCGCTGAACCTGCAGCACTATCCGCTACAGGATGTGATCTTTGGCGACTACCGGATGGAGCCGCCACCGCTTGCGCTGTATCAGCAGCTACTGAGCTATTTTAACGCCGCTAACCTACGGCTGATGCTGATTGCCGATGATGTCGATACTGACCGTCAGGCCCGCTGGTATCACACGCCCTATCAACTGCAGGCAATTGATCAATCCTTACTCGCTGCACTTGCCCAAACCGAGCTGCTTGACGGTATCCAGCTGCCAGAGGCCAATCCCTATCTGCAGGCCGATTTAACCTTGCTAACCACTGCAGACCATTTAGATAAGCCAGAATTGTTCTACACTGACCCGGGTTTAAGCCTCTGGTACAAAGCGGATACGGACTTTAACAGCCCCAAAGGCCATATCTTTATCCAGTTGAGCCTGCCCAATAGCTGTCAGACGCTGCAACAGCAAGCCGCCAGTCGCTTATGGGTCGAATTACTGTTAGATCGCTTTAATCAGCAACTTTACGCCGCGACAACTGCCGGGCTGAATTATTTTCTGCATGTTCACCGCCAGGGGCTCAGTTTACAGACCAATGGCCTGAGCGCTAATCAGCTACGTCTGGTTGCTGATCTGTTAGCACAGCTGCCAGATCCAGAGTTTTGTCCACAGCGCTTTGCAGAGTTAAAACAGCAACTGTGCCGGCATTGGCTAAACAGCAGTAAGAATAAACCTGTTGCCACCCTATTCTCAAAGCTTTCGGCCGTGCTGCAACCACAGAATCCGGAGCCGGTGCAACTGGCGACGGCATTGGCCGCGTTAAGCCATGCCGATTTTCAACAGTTCCGGCAGCAGGTCTGGCAAGCCTTGCATCTGGAAGCGCTGTTATTGGGCAACTGGCGTCGGACTGATGCGCTAGCCTTACAGCAACAGTTACAGCACTGGCAACGGCAGCAAGGCGCGATCGGCCAGGCACTCAAACCGCCACAATGCCTGATCCGCGATCTAGGCCCGGTCTGGTTGGAGAACCCACCCGACTCGCCTTCCGACCATGCGTTGGTTATTTATCTGCCGGCGCGGGAAAAATCCCCTGTGATGATGGCGCTGTTTATGCTCGCCAATCACATCTTATCGCCGCGTTACTTTCACCAGCTGAGAACTGAGCAACAACTGGGCTATCTGGTCGGCACCGGCTATGTCCCGGTCAATACCCTGCCGGGCATGGCGTTCTATATCCAGTCGCCTAATCAGCCAGCCGGTGCGCTTTATCAGGCAACGGTAGCCTTTTTCCGGCAGTTTATCAGCGAGTTGAATCAACTGGATGACAGCGATTTTCAGTCATTAAAGCAAGGCCTAGCTGCTCAACTGGCGGAGCGGGATATTAGCTTAAGTGCCAGGGCTAAGCGGTATTGGCTGGCATTGAGTCAGGGCGATTATAGCTTTGATTTGACACAACAAATTCTTACTGCGTTACAAGATGTTGACCGACTGCGCTTTCAGGACTTTTTAAAGCAGTTGCTTGCTGCCGAGTATGATGTGTTGTTATTCGCCACCGATCCACCGCCAGCAGATAATTATGTAAAATGCCTGCATAAGTCGCAGTTGACAGAATTATTACAGCAGCAGCAAAAATGCTTTTGACAGTACCGATTTTCTCCGTTACCGTAGTTCAAAAGCAGTACTGAATAAATAAAAAAGTGCGCGATAAAACAATAACTTTTCTTACCCTCTCTTTTTTGGGGCTAACACTCGGTGTGTTATTTTTCTTGCCCCTCGCCGCTACGGCCCTTAGCTGGGATACCGTACAGCCTTATTTATTTCCTGCATTACTCACCCTGGCGCTTACCGGCCTGTTGCTTGGTCAGTTAAGTTTAAGGCGGATGCGGCGTTATCATCAGGCGCTGGCGAAAAGTGAAGAGCGGCTGCGACTATCGATTTGGGGCAGTGGCGATGAACTCTGGGACTGGAATATCGATAGTGGCGAGCTCTACCGCTCCAGTGCCTGGCTGGAGCCGCTGGCAATTGCCCCCAAGACCGAAGATTTCCCGCCCAACAAAGCGCTGATCCATCCGCAGGATTTAGACCGGGT
Source organism: Alishewanella sp. BS5-314 (assembly GCF_025377695.1). Classification (NCBI taxonomy): domain Bacteria; kingdom Pseudomonadati; phylum Pseudomonadota; class Gammaproteobacteria; order Alteromonadales; family Alteromonadaceae; genus Alishewanella; species Alishewanella sp. BS5-314. Next base: position 425,787 of record NZ_JACEHJ010000002.1, on the reverse strand, counting down.
TAGCCACGCTTTATCACAGCATCTGGCCGGCAAAAGCCCATTTTTTGAAGCCAGCTACCGGGTAAAAACGCTGGATGAAACCTATATCTGGGTACTGGACCGAGGTAAAGTTGTCGCCTATCACGAAGACGGCAGAGCCCAGCGCATGACGGGCACCCTGAAAAATATCAGCCAGCTAAAACAAGCTGAAGCAAGGATGCAGCTGTTCGCCCGCTGTCTGGAGAATATCTCCGATGCCGTGGTGATTTGTGATACTAAGTTCAACATTATCGAAGTTAACCCAGCCTTTAGCGTGATTACCGGCAAAAGCCGGGAGCAGGTGCTACAAAGTCGTTTCCAGCTGTCACTCTATCCGCCGCGTTTTATTCAGGATATTGAGAAAAAACTGGTTAGAGATGGCCGTTGGAGCGGCGAGATCCGTGAACTGAAAACCAATGGTGATTACTACCAGGCAGAATTAACCTTTGACGTGATTAAAGACGAACAGGGTTTTATCACCCAATACGTCGCGGTGTTTTCCGATATCTCCGACCGTAAGAGACGCGAAGCCGAGCTTAGCCGGCTGGCTAATAGCGACACCCTGACCGGTTTACCCAACCGTGCGGTTTTTATGAATAAGCTGGCCAGTCTGGTTAGCGAGAAAACCGAACATGCGTTACTGGTATTTGACCTGGATAACTTTAAGAAAATTAACGACTCACTGGGTCATGAGCTTGGTGACGCCCTGCTTTGTAAGCTGGCTGATCGCCTGCACAACAATAAATTATTCCGGCAAAAACTATACCGGCTGGGCGGCGATGAATTCGCAATTTTGCTCGACAATACCAATGATATTCATGCCATTACCAGCCTGGCGAAAAACTTACTGGAACAAATTAATAAGCCTTTCGCTGTGGATCAGCATGAGCTGGCGGTAACCAGTAGTGTCGGCATAGTGCTGTTTCCGGAAGATGGCAAGGACCCACAGGCGCTGCTGCGAAATGCTGATACGGCGATGTATCATGCCAAGAGTGCCGGTGCCAACCGCTATTTGTTCTTTAACGACACCATGAACAAACAAGCCGTTAAACGGTTGCAGATCGAAAACCTGATCCGCCACGGCTTAAAAGAAGATTATTTTACCGTGTTCTACCAGCCGAAAATGGACATGCTAAGTGGCAAGGTCGTCGGTATGGAAGCCCTGGTGCGCTTTATTACGCCTAAGGGCGGTTTGGTAAGCCCAGCCAGCTTTATTCCGGTGGCAGAAGAAACCGGACAAATTGTTGATATCGGTACCGTGGTACTACGTAAAGCCTGTATCGATGTTAAACGCTGGATAGCACAGGGCCTGTTTCATGGCAGGGTGGCGGTTAACTTATCGGCCAAGCAATTTATGCTGCCGTTTCTCTGTGATCAGATTGACGATATTTTGCAGCAAACCGATTTACCCTCCTACCACCTGGAGTTAGAGATCACTGAGGGTACGGTAATGCAATCGCCGAAGCTGGCGATTGATACCATGAAAAAACTGCGTGCCCGCGGTATTCATCTGGCGATGGATGATTTTGGTACCGGCTACTCCTCGCTGGCCTATCTGAAACAATTTCCACTTAATACGCTGAAAATTGATAAAGCCTTTATCGACGATATGAGCAGTGCCCGCGGCCGCAATATGGTCGATACCATTGTCACTATCGCACACAACCTGAGCCTGAGTGTGGTGGCAGAAGGGGTGGAAACGCACGAACAACTGGAGCAGCTACGCAAGCTGCGCTGTGAAATTATTCAGGGTTACTATTATAGCAAGCCGTTGTCTGCCGAAGATTTTGCAGCCTTCCTGCAAGAACAAAAGCAACAACGGCCGAAGATTGCGGCGTTATAAGGCGAAAGCCAAATTACAGACATTAAAAAAGCCCTAACGGGCTTTTTTAATCGGCATCTGATTCAACGTACGAGAAATCATCCGAGCCATCTGCAATGCGTTTCTTACCGAACACCGTATGAAATTTGCGTTTTTCTGCCAGACGTTGTTTGTACTTTAACCAGGTTTTTTCATACACAGTGCTGGCTTCGGCTTCACCACGGCACACTAACAAAAAGCGCTGCTCTTCGTCATTTGCCGGTTGGCGTACACCCTGCTCCAACTCTTGCATTGCTAAACCATGTTTTTCCAGCAGATTGCCCTCTGCCAGGGTAAAACGCCCAGACCGGGTAAAACCACGCGGGAAATTCCGGTCATCGAAAAAGCGACGATTAGCGACAAAACTTTGCTGCATCACTTTTTTCCTCTCATGTCGTTGAATATCAAGCCAGCCTGTTTAAACTGTGCGGAGTATGGTTAACAAAATTCCTGTCGTAAAACAAATATTTTTAATTGTTACGATAAAAAACATTTGAGGCTAGTTTGGATACTGACTTACTGAAAACCTTCCTGGAAGTACAGCGCACCCGCCATTTTGGTAAGGCTGCCGAAAATTTATACCTTACGCAGTCGGCGGTGAGTTTCCGCATCCGCCAGCTGGAACAACAATTGGGCGTAAATTTATTTATCCGACACCGAAATAACATTCAGTTAACAGCGGCGGGCGAACGACTGTTGCCGCACGCCCAAACCATGCTGGCCGCCTTACAGCGCGCCAGACAAGACGTCGCGGACAGCGCCAGCCAAAGCCCGGCTTTACAGCTGGCAATGCCAATGGTATTGGCTGAGCAGTTATTAGCGCCCACGTTGCAGCAGCTGGCGTTATTGCCAACACCGCTGACAATCCGGGCCGAATCTTTACCGAAGGAACAAATCAGTGACTTGCTGCTAAGCCAACAATTGGATCTGGCTATCTTACCGGAGCCGGTAAAGACCGAAGACCTGTATCGCGAAGCCATAGCACAGTTACCGCTGCTGGCGGTGTGCACGCCGGGCCATGCTGCCTGTAAGCAGCTCAGCGCTGCAGAGTACTGCTATGTGGAATGGGGGCAGGCCTTTGCGCTGCAGCATAGCCGCGATTGGCCACAGCTACAGGCGGCGCGTTTTAGCACTAACTCAGCGCAACTGGCGCTAACTCAGGTGTTAGCAGGTAACGTCGCCGCCTTTTTACCCGAGAGCTGGGTTAAACCCTATTTTAACGCCGGGCAACTGGTGGCGGCGGCGGCGCAGCGCTATACACTGACACTTTATGCCGTCTGCCATCAGGATCGGCAACAGGATAGCCTGCTAAAAGCCGCTATGGCGCTTTTAAAGCGACAATTAGGGCCGGAATAAACCGTAGCTACGGCCACGGGCGCGGCGCAGCGTCAGGCGTTTGTGGCTGTTAAACAGCGGTAATAGCAAAGGGCCGGTGAAAATTGCCGCCAGTGCCCAGCGCATCGCCTGCATACCACTACGCAGCGCGGCGATATATACGCCTACTGCTACCATTAACCAAAGCACCGGAACTAATAACACCCGTTTTCTCCTACATCACTTTACTGCTGCTGGCGATTATACCAGCTATCCGGACGTCTTGCTGTTATGCTTTAGTTGCATTTTTAGCCAAAATGCAAAAAGGGCCCGCAGGCCCTTTGCTAAGCGTAATATCGCCCTTATTGCGGATAGAACCGCTCGCCCTCTGTTGCCATTTTCAGCAAGGTATCGCACGGCGTAAAGCGGCTACCAAAGCGGCTTTCCAGCTGGCGTAAGGTCGCCACCAGATTATTGACACCCAGCTTATCGATATAGCGGAACGGACCACCTAGGAATGGCGGGAAACCGATACCAAAGATGGCACCAATATCCCCATCCCGGGCCGAGGCAATAATGCCCTCTTCCAGACAGCGCACGGCTTCATTCAGCATTTGCGCGGTACAGCGGCTGGCAATGTCTTCACCATTTAGCGCCGGCGCCGGTGTTACACCCAGCACCGCATACACCGACTCATCAACCAGCTTCTTACCTTTTTTCGCCGCCTTACCGTAAAGGTAAAACCCTTTTTCGGTTTTCTTGCCTTTACGGCCATCGGCCAGCAGTTTGTCAAAGGCGGCAGGCGCGGCAAAGCGCTCACCGAGCTCAGCCGTTAAAATCGGAGAAATTTTGGCGCCAACATCAATACCCACTTCATCCAGCAGCGTCACCGGGCCGACCGGGAAGCCGAATTTGACCAGCGCTCGGTCAATTTTCTCTACCGGCTCACCGGCAAGCAGAATATTGGCCGCTTCATTCATATACAGCGCCAGAATGCGGTTAACGTAGAAACCGGCACCGTCTTTGACCACGATCGGCGTTTTGCCTTGCTTACGGGCGAAAGCAACCGTAGTAGCGATGGTCTCCGCAGAGGTTTTGTCATGCGCAATGACTTCTACCAGCGGCATTTTATCTACCGGTGAGAAGTAATGCAGACCGATCACATTTTCCGGCCGCGCTGCCTTTTCGGCAATTTTGTGAATAGGTAACGAACTGGTATTGCTGGCAAAGATGGTATGCTCCGCACAGTGCTGTTCAATATCAGCCACCATTTGCTGCTTTAAGCTCAGGTCTTCAAATACCGCCTCAACCACGATATCGACATCATGGAAACCACTGTAATCGGTGGTGCCGGTGATTAACATCAGCTGCTTTTGCATCTCGGCCTTGCTGATAAAGCGCTTTTTGTACTTTTTATTCAGAATATCAAAGCTGTATTTCAGCGCATTATTGATGCCCTGCTCAGCGATATCTTTGATCCGTACCGCTACGCCGGCCTTAGTGGCGCTGACATTCGCAATACCGCCGCCCATCAGACCGCCGCCCAGTACTGCGGCTTTACGTACTTTACGCGGTTTAGCATCACCGGCACCGCTTTCTTTCTTCATCTGGGTGGTAGCAAAGAAAATACTGCGCAGTGCCGCCGACTCTGACGTCATACAAAGCTGCCCGAAGGCTTTGGCCTCTGCCGCCAAGCCTTTTTGATAGCCCTGTTCGACGCCGGTTTGAATCACTTCAATAATCCGCAGGGCAGCAGGATAATTGCCCTGGGTTTTCTTCAGCGTTTGTTTTAGTGCCTGGGAGAACACCAGTTTTCGGCCCGGTCCAGTATTTTCCAGCAGTTTATCCAGCAGGCTCTGCTTTTTTGCTTCGCGCCGGGGTTTACCGGCCAGTGCTTTTTTCACTGCCGCATCCAGCAGAATGCTCTCTGGCACCACTTCATCCACCAGGCCTAGCTTTTTCGCCTGGGCCGCACGCAATTGCTTCCCCGTCAGGATCATATCCAGCGCTTTTTGCACGCCAACTAACTTCGGTAAACGCTGGGTACCACCACTGCCGGGTAACAAGCCCAGCTGTACTTCCGGCAAACCCAACACGGTTTTCGGGCTGCTGCTGGCAACCCGGGCATGACAGGCCAGTGCCAGCTCCAGACCACCACCTAAGCAAGGCCCATGAATTGCGGCCACCAGCGGTAAGCGCAATTGCTCCAACCGGTCAAACATTTGTTGTCCCATCGCAGCAATGGTTTCAGCCTGCTCTGCCGTCTGACAGGCATCAAGCATGCTGATATCGGCACCGGCAATAAAGGAATCTTTTTTGCCACTGATAAAGACCACGCCTTTTAAGGTACTGTCGTTAGCCAGCTGTTTCAGCATGGCATCAATTTCATCGGCAAACGAGGCTTTCAGGACATTCATGCTTTCACCCGGAATATCCATGGTGATCACGGCCACCTTGTCATCGCGGATGCTTAAGCTAAAGCTGCTTACTGTGTCAGTCATTATTCGGTCTCCACAATCATCGCTGCGCCTAAACCGCCGGCGGCGCAGGCAGTGGTCAGGCCGATGCCACCACCACGACGTTTTAATTCATTCAGGGTTTGCACTATTAAGCGGGTGCCGGTCGCGGCAAAGGGGTGGCCATAAGCCAGTGAACCACCGTTGACGTTAAATTTGTCCATATCAATTTCGCCAATGGCTTCGCTGCGGCCCAGCTTTTCTTCAGCAAATTTACGGCTACCAAACATCTTCATATTGGCCAGCGCCTGCGCAGCGAAGGCTTCATGCATTTCAATCAGCGTCAGATCCGACAGTTTCATCCCGGCGCGATCCAGCGCGATCGGCGTGGCATAAGACGGGCCCATCAGCATATCTTCATGTACGCCAATGGCCGAAAAGGCGTAGCTGCGCAGATAACCCAAAGGGGTATAGCCCAGCGCCTTGGCGCGGCCTTCGGTCATCATCAGTACTGCAGAAGCACCATCGGTCAGCGGCGTACTGTTTGCCGCCGTTACAGAGCCATGCACCCGGTCAAATACCGGCTTTAATTTGGCGTAAGAGTCGAGCTTCGACTCCATCCGGATATTATTATCGATCTTTAAATAGCGGCTGTACGGCTCAACATAGGCGGTCATCACCTCATCGGCCAGCTTGCCGGCTTGCCAGGCGGCTGCAGCCAGGGTGTGCGAGCGGTGTGCCATTTCATCCTGCGCCGCCCGGCTGATACCATGGCTTTTCGCCATTTGTTCAGCCGTATCGCCCATTGACAGGCCGGTGCTGTATTCTGCTACCGCTGGTGGAACCGGCAGTAAGTCTTTCAGGCCCAGACGGCGGAAAATTGCCAGTTTCTGGCCCAGGGTTTTAGCTTTATTGACATCGACCAGGGCGCGCGCCAGTTTCTTGCTCACGCCAATAGGTAAGACTGAGCTGGAGTCAGCGCCACCGGCAATGGCGATCTGAGTGACACCGGCCAGCATGGATTCGGCAACACTGACTACCGACTGAAAACTGGTGGCACAGGCCCGGGTGACGCTAAAAGCATCGGTATGCACCTGCATGCCGGTACCCAGCACGATTTCACGGGCGATATTTGGCGCCTCTGGCATCTGCACCACCTGGCCATACACCACCTGCTCTACCAGCGCCGGATCAAGTTCGGCACGGATCAGTAATTCATTCACCACCAGTTTTCCCAGATCCAGAGCCGAGACACCATGAAACTCGGTCGCTTGTTTGGCAAAGGGGGTACGAAGCCCGGACACGATTGCAATACGCTCACCGTCACGGGTTCTCAGGTTGATAGGGGCTGCCATAGTTATCCTCTTGTTTTATGCTGGCCTGATTACAGGTCTGACCTCTGACTTTTGATTGTAACCACAGTCCGGCGAAATTAAAACAGTTGTTTTAAAACTCTTGTTTTAGCGCTTGTATTAGCCATGCGGGAACCTTATAAATAACGGCAGGTCCTAATTTGGCGTTTGCCCGCAGAAAGCGGTCAAAAATCAACCACTTCTTAATAATAAGACAGAAATCATCATGGTACAGGCTTTTGCGTCATTAAAATCTTATCTGGATAGCCAGGTGCTGGGTCAACCGGCACTGACCGAAGGCATCTTGCTGGCTTTACTGGCCAATGGCCATCTGCTGGTAGAGGGGCCGCCGGGTTTGGCGAAAACCCGCGCAGTGAATGCACTGGCACAGGGTGTAGAAGCAGAGTTTCACCGTATACAGTTTACCCCTGATTTATTGCCTGCTGATCTGACCGGTACCGATATCTACCGGCCGGAAACCGGCGCCTTTGCCTTTCAATCCGGCCCGTTGTTTCATAATTTAATTCTGGCGGATGAAATTAACCGGGCACCCGCCAAGGTACAGTCTGCGCTGCTGGAAGCGATGGCAGAGAAACAGGTCACAGTGGGTCGCAATACATACAAACTGCCGGAGCTGTTTCTGGTGATGGCGACACAAAACCCGCTGGAGCAGGAAGGTACCTACCCGCTGCCGGAAGCCCAGCTTGACCGCTTTTTATTGCATTTAAAGGTTGATTACCCGGATAGTGCGACCGAGCTGGAGATCCTGCGCTTAACCCGCGCCGAGGCCCGCCATGAAACACCGGTTAAAGCGGCCCCCATCAGTCAGGCGGATATTTTCGCTGCCCGCCAGCAGGTACTAAAGCTGCATCTGGCAGAGAGCCTGGAGCACTATATGGTGCAACTGGTGATGGCCACCCGCCAACCGGCGGCGTACAGCGACAAACTGGCCAGCTATATCAGCTATGGTGCCAGCCCGCGGGCGACCATAGCACTGGATCGTTGCGCCCGCGCCCGTGCCTGGCTGGCGGGTCGTGATTTTGTTACGCCGGAAGATATTCAGGCGGTATTTCATAATGTGCTGCGCCATCGCCTGATCCTGACCTATGCGGCAGAAGCCGAGGGGATCAGCACTGATCAGGTGCTGACCGAGGTCCTGCAGCGGGTGGCAGTGCCCTAAGATGAGCGAACTGGCTTTTGATGCACAGCGCTGGCTTAGCAGCTTGCACGCCAACGGTTATCAGCTGGGCTTGCCGGAGCTGCTGTGGTATCAGCACCATACCCGGTTACTGGATCTAAGCCCCGGCCAGCAGGTACATAGCAAGCTGGCCGGCAGTTATCTGGCGCGCAGCAAAGGCCGCGGCATGGAGTTTGATGAAGTGCGACACTATCAGGTGGGTGACGATGTGCGCGCTATTGACTGGCGGGTAACGGCCCGCACCGGACGGGTCCATACTAAATTATTCCGTGAAGAGCGCGAGCGCCCGGTGTTTTTGCTGACAGAGCTGACCGAGTCCATGCGCTTTGGCTCCAGCCTGCTGTTAAAATCCGTGCAGGCGGCGCATCTGGCGGCCCTGTTGGCCTGGCATTGCAAAGCCAATGGCGACAAACTGGGTGGCCTGGTGTTCAGTGAACAGCAGCATGTACTGTTAAAACCCCTGGGCAGAAGCCGTGGTGTGTTACGCTATTTGCAGGCGCTGCTGGATGTGCATCAGCAAAGCCACAGCAATCAGGGCATGGCCCTGAGCACAGCGCTGGCAGAGCTAAGACGGCTGCTGCGCCCGGGCAGCCTGCTCTATATTTTGTCCGATTTTGCCAGCCTGGATGCTGAGGCGTTACGCCATTTGCAGGTATTATCGCAGCATAATGAAATTCACTGTTGTCAGCTCAGTGATCCGCTGGAGTTACAGCTGCCATCAGAGTTGCAGGGCGAGGCGCTGGTCAGTGCCGCTCAGGCATTAAAAGTGGTGCAGTTTAATTCGCAGCTAAAACAGCGCTATCAACAGCAACAACAACAAGCGCTGGCGACAGCCAAGCACAGCGTGTTACAACTGGGCTGCAAATGGCTGACGCTAAGCAGTGCCAGCCCGCTGTTAAGCCAACTGGCTGGGGTCTATCATGACTGAGCCAACACAATTATTGGCGTTACTGGCCGATATTGACGAACCGGCGTTAAGCGAGAGCTTCGCGCTGGCGCCCGGTCACTGGCTGCTGTTACTCCTGCTAGTAGTCGCCTGCTTATTTGCGCTCACTATTGCGCTGCGTTACTGGCGGTTTCAGCGCCCGAAGCGGCTGGCCAGACGCCTTTGGCAGGAGCTAGATGTCTCTGATCCGACAATGCCGGCCCAGCTGAATCAACTGCTCAAACGCCTACTCAAGGCTTATGCACCGCGGCATCCGTTGTTAACCGCCGATACCGGGAGCTGGCAACAGCACTGGCAGAGTCAGCTACCCGCCCCGCTGCAGTTACCGCCGTTACAGCCACTGTTATATCAGGCGCCAACGCAGCACACCGCGCTGGAGCGCCAGCAGTTGTATCAGTGTGGTGGTGTCTTTATCCAGCGCTTTAACGGCCGCTTGTATCAGCAAGCCGCCAGCCCAGCTACCGGCCCGGATACAGGAGTTGACCATGCTGGAGCTTAGTTATCCCTGGCTGTTACTGGCACTGCCACTCCCCTGGCTGGTGCCCAAAGCCCGCCAGCTAAGCGGCAGTGCGCTAAAGCTGCCGGCCCTGGCGAAATTAGGGCAGGCGCATAGCACTGGCGCCACAGCGCCAATCAGTGTGCGTCTGTTGCTGCTATTAACCTGGGTCCTGCTGGTGCTAGGCGCCAGCCAGCCACGCTGGCTGGGTGAGCCGGTAACCCTGCCACAGCAAGGGCGCGAACTGATGCTGGCGTTAGATCTGTCCGGTTCGATGGATATTCAGGATATGGAGTTAAATGGCCAGCGCATGACCCGGCTGGATGCGATGAAAATGGTGCTGCGCGATTTTATTGCAAAGCGCCAGGGCGATCGGATTGGCCTGATCCTGTTTGCAGATGCCGCCTATCAACAAACACCGCTCACCTTTGATCTGGCGACGGTACAGCAGTTTCTCGACGATGCCGTGATGGGACTGGTTGGCCAGCGGACCGCCATTGGCGAGGCGATCGGCCTTACCGTAAAACGGCTGAATGCCTACCCGTCCAGCAACAAAGTGTTAATTCTACTCAGTGACGGCGCCAACAACTCCGGCGAGATCCAGCCCCGCGAAGCCTTACAACTGGCGCAAGCGGCCGGGATCCGCATCCATACTGTCGGCCTGGGTGCTGAACAGATGGTACAACAGAGTATTTTCGGACAGCGTATTATCAACCCTTCACATGATTTAGACGAAGCGTTATTACGTGAGGTAGCCGAGCAGACCGGGGGCCGCTATTTCCGCGCCCGCAGTCCGGCAGAGCTGCGGCAAATTTATCAGTTACTGGATCAGTTGGAACCGATAGAACGTGAGCAGCTCACCTACCGGCCCCAGCTTAGCTTGCTGCACTATCCGCTGGCGCTGGCTTTGCTCTGTAGCTTTTATCTGGCGCTGCGGCGAGTTGATTGGGCAGGAGTAAAAAACCGTGTGGTCTGAGTTACATCTACTACGTCCATTCTGGCTACTGGCCCTGCTACCAGCGCTGTTACTCTGGCTGCTGCTGTACCGGCACCGCCAGCAACCAGGGCTTTGGCATAATCTGATTGCCCGGCATTTACAACCCGTGGTATTGCTGGGGGAACAATTACAAAAACGCCAGCCGTTTGCCCTGCCCTTGCTGGCACTTTGCTGGCTGTTGGCCGTGCTGGCATTAAGTGGCCCAAGCTGGCAGAAACTGCCGCAACCGGCACTAACCGTCAAACAAGCGACAGTGCTGATTATGGATATGTCACTGTCGATGCGCGCCACCGATCTGGTGCCGGATCGCCTGACGCAGCAAAGATTTAAAGCGCTGGATTTTATTGATAAATTACGCGAAGGCGAACTGGCATTGATTAGCTATGCTGCCGATGCCTTTGTGATTTCGCCGCTGACACCGGATCACAACAACATCCGCCTGCAAGTGCCCAATTTGCGCCCGGAGCTGATGCCGGGTCAGGGTTCTAATGTGCTGGCTGCGTTGGAGCTGGCCGATCAACTGTTAACCCAGGCTGGCTTCGCCAGTGGCGAAGTGATTTTATTTACTGACGGTTTTGAGGCGCAAAGTTTTCATGCGCTGCAGCAACTGCTTAACCGTTATCCACACCGGTTGTCCGTGTTGGCATTTGGCTCTGCTGAGGGCGCAGTGGTAAGGCTGGAAAACGGTGAGCTGTTAAAAGATCGTCAGGGTGGCGTAGTAGTACCACGAGTACCGCTACAACAACTGGCGGTGCTGGCCCGTCAGGGTGGCGGTCAATTCCGGCAAGCCGTCGCTGATAACAGCGATCTGGAGGCGCTGGTGCAGGCACTACGCAACCCACAGGCCAGTAAAGGCGAGACGCCGATATTAAGCGGCGATGTCTGGCAGGATGGCGCAGTTTATCTGGTCTGGTTATTGTTACCGCTGGCGCTTTGGCTTGGCCGGCGCGCCGCGGTATTAATGCTGTGTTTGCTAATCTATATCCCGCCGGCCGATGCCAACAGTTGGCAGCAGCTGTGGCAAACCCAACAGCAACGCGCACAGCAGGCCTATCAACAGGGTGACTATGCCAGAGCCAGAGAGCAGTTTCAGGACCCACTGTGGCAAGGTAATGCGGCCTACCGCGCCGGTGATTATCAGCAGGCAGAGCAAGCCTACCGCCAGGCGATTGCGCAGGGTGAAAACGCCAGTCTGTGGCACAACCTTGGCAATACGCTGGCACTGCAGCAAGAGCTGGAGCAGGCACTGTCGGCTTTTCAGCGCGCCTCTGAGCTGGATCCGGAGCATAGCGCTGCACGGCAAAACGCCGAACTGATGCAGCAATTGTTACAGCAGCAAGCTGAGCAACAGGCTCAGCAGCAGCAAGAGCAGCAAGAGCAGCAAGAGCAGCAAGAGCAGCAAGAGCAACAATCATCGGATAGCAGCGAATCATCAACAGAAAATGCCTCGCAAAATGCTAAAGAGAATGCTGAAGAACAAACAGATAATGCACAGCAATCGGCTCAAAGTGCTGAGCAAGGCCCCCCGGACGAGTCCGAGCCACAGCAAACGGATGCTAACAGGGCGCAACAGGCTGAGGCTCAGTTAGAGCCAGCACAAGCTGATACGCAGGATACTGCGGCACAAGCTGTTATTAATGAGCCCTGGCCTAATGCGACACCGGAACAACAACAAGAGCTGGAAAATCTGCTGCGCAAAGTACAGGACGATCCCGGCGTCCTGCTTAGAAACCGCATGCTGCTCGAATATCAAAAACGTCGTCACAGCCTACCCCCGCAAGGAGCTCAACAAGAATGGTAAGCCGTTTTCTTAGTTTGCTGCTGTTATTACTGCCGCTGTCGGCCGCGCAGGCCTTTAGCAGCCTGAGCAGCAGTATCGACAAAAACCCGGCCATGCTGGGGGAAGCCATTACCCTGACAGTAAGCGCTGATGGGCGTTTTGCCGCCGATGCCATAGATTTTCGGGTACTGGAGCAAGACTTCAGGGTTATGCTGCCGTCGGTAAGTCAAAGTACTCAGGTGATCAACGGCGTAACACAGCATAACACCAGCTGGAGTGTCTCACTGTTTGCCAGTAATACCGGTAGTTACCGGATCCCGGCCTTTGAATTAAATGGCGTGCGTTCCGAGCCAATTGAACTGACCATTATCGAAAGCAGTCAGGCGAAAAACCGGCGCGACCTGTTTCTGGAAGCGAAATTAGTCGGTTACCCCTCCGCCTATGTGCAGCAAATGTTGTATTACGACGTGGTGATCTACTTTAGTGGCGACTTGCAACGCGGCAATCTGACGGAGCCGGCACTGGAAGGTGCCGAAATTCAGCGCCTGGGCCCGGATACCGAAGGCACCGCCCTGATTGACGGCGTGCGTTACCGCACCATTACCCGTCGCTATTTGTTGATCCCACAGCGCAGCGGTGACTTTGTCATAGCCCCGCCACTTTTTACCGGTGAAATGATAGAGCGTAATCCAGAGCGTTTTAACTACTTCTCGCGCAGTAAAACCGTAATGGCCGAAGCGGAGCCAGTGCAGCTGGAAGTGAAACCACAACCGGAAAACTTCCCGGGCCGCTGGCTGATTGCCGGCCTGGTGACGCTAACCGAAGAATGGCAACCGGATAGTCAACAGCTAAAAGCCGGTGAGCCAGTGACCCGGACTATTACCCTTTCGGCCGTCGATGTCGCCGCGAATCAGCTGCCGGATCTGGACCAGCAACTGCCCGCCTCATTGCGGGCCTATCAGGAACAGCCACAAAGCCGCGGTGCTGAGCGTAGCGGCCGGCAGGTGGCGCAAAAAGTCTTTACCAGTGCCCTGATTGCCAGTAATGAAGGCGAGTTAGTCTTACCTGAAGTGCGTCTGCCATGGTGGAATAGCCAGACCAACCGGCTGGAATATGCGGTGTTGCCAGCCCGTGCGCTGCAGGTAACCGGGAATGCCCAACCGACGATGTCGCTGCCAACGCTAAGCAGCCCAGAATTGCTGCCAGTAATAGCTGCCAACAGCCCCTGGCAATGGAATTATCTGAGCACGGTATTGTTAGCCGCCTGGCTGCTGAGCACTGTGGCATTATGCTGGCTGTGGCTTGGACGCCGTATGCTGCGCGCTAACAATCAAGCTGGCAATCAAACGGACAACCCCAATACCGTCGCGGTCGATGCCGGTAAGCATGCCTTTAAACAGGCCTGTAACAATAATTCCCCGAAAAAGGCAGAGCAGACATTACTGCGTCTGGCCGCCGGCGCCTATCCGCCGGCATGCCGCTCGCTGGGTGAGCTTGCCGCTAAAGTGAGTGATCCGGCATTAAAAGCAGAGATTCGAAAGCTGGAGCAGGTGTTGTACAGCCCGCAAACCGAGAGTTGGCAAGGTGAGGCGCTGTATCAGGCCTGGTTAAAGCGCAAAGCTAGCCATACTTCGCAGCGTGCGGTTCAGCTACAGCCGCTATACCCTGATTAAAAGGCCTGATTAAACATTCTATTTAAAAGGCCTGGTTAAAAGGCCGGAATAACAGCATAGATTCGGCAGATCCCACAATCAACAAGGCGGGCTGGTGGCAAAGCACTAGCCAGCCCGCCGTCATCTTGTTAGCATTTACCCTAAGCTGAACTAAGACTAAAGGCTGCAGTTACCGCTCTCAGTCTTAGTCTGGCTGAATTTATTATGATTTGACCTTTGCTGACGCGTTCTGGCCGAAGTCAGCCATAGTTATAGACGTCAGCAAAGGTCAGCTCGTTTTATAACAACGTACAATAACAGGAGCTTCGTTTGGAAACTGCCACTCTCTTTTCGCTCGCCCTCTATTTTCTGGCGATGATCGCAATCGGGCTTTATGCCTACCGTACCACCGATAATGATGTCTCAGGCTATATGCTGGGTGGACGTAAGTTAAGCCCCAGTGTCACCGCCCTTTCGGCCGGCGCCTCTGATATGAGCGGCTGGATGCTGATGGGCCTGCCTGGTGCTATGTACCTGTCCGGTTTAAGCAGTACCTGGATCGCCGTCGGGTTATTGATTGGCGCCTATCTTAACTATTTAATAGTGGCACCGCGGCTGCGGGTTTACACCGAGCTGGCGCAGGATGCCATTACCATTCCGGATTATTTTGAAAAACGCTTTGAAGATCGCACCCGTTTGCTGCGTTTAGTCTCATCGCTGGTGATTATTGTGTTCTTTACACTCTACACCTCATCCGGCGTGGTGGGCGGCGGTAAGCTGTTTGAAAGCTCTTTTGGCTTTGATTATGAGCTGGGGCTGTTCGTTACTGCCGGCGTGGTCGTGATCTACACCCTGATTGGCGGCTTTCTGGCGGTAAGTTTGACCGATTTTGTGCAAGGCTGTCTGATGTTTATCGCGCTGGTGTTAGTACCGGTGGTCGCGATTGATCATCTGGGTGGCCTTGGCGAAGTCAATCAGATTGTCAGTACCATCAATCCGGATCTGTTAAGTTGGGTTGGCGCCAGCTCAGCACTGGCGATTATCTCGGCGCTGTCCTGGGGCCTGGGTTATTTCGGCCAGCCGCATATTATTGTCCGTTTTATGGCCATTCGCTCAGTAAAAGATATTAAAGTGGCGCGGCGCATCGGTATGAGCTGGATGCTGGTAACCATCGTTGGTGCCGTGATGACCGGTTTTGTCGGTATTGCCTATGTTGCAAAAACCGAGATGACACTGCAAGACCCGGAAACAATCTTTATTATCTTCTCCCAGTTTTTGTTTCACCCGCTGATCAGCGGCTTCTTACTGGCGGCGATCCTCGCAGCGATTATGAGTACCATCTCCTCCCAGTTGCTGGTTACCTCCAGCTCACTGACCGAAGATTTCTATAAAACCTTTGTCAAACGTGATGCGTCACAGGCAGAGCTGGTGGTTATTGGCCGCTTATCAGTGCTGGCCGTCGCCATCGTCGCCATCGTGCTGGCATTTGATCGTAACAGCTCAGTGCTGCAACTGGTCAGCAATGCCTGGGCAGGGTTTGGTGCTGCCTTTGGCCCGCTGATTATCCTGAGCCTGTACTGGCAACGGATGACATTTGCCGGCGCCCTCAGTGGTATTGTGGTTGGCGCCCTAACGGTCTTGTTCTGGATCTATGCACCACTCACCATCAATGGTTTGCCACTGAGTCAATGGCTGTATGAGATTGTGCCTGGCGTGATCTTCAGTACGCTGGCGATTGTGCTGGTTAGTTTGCTGACAAAGACCCCGGCACCGTCAATTCTGCAACTCTTTGCCAAAATGCAGCAGGAAGTCAAAAAGCGCTAACAGGGTATATTAACAGCTGCTAGAATACCGGTTATCAATCTGACGGGCCTGATAAAATTTCAGGCCCTTGCTGATGTTTGCCGGAGAAGTGTTGCCTATGTATTTTTACGCCGCGCGCCAACCTATCTTAGATCGCAATAAAGTACTGTTTGGATACGAACTGTTATTCCGGGATGGTGTAGAAAATGCTTTCCCGAATATTGACGGCGACGAAGCCACCTCCAAGATGGTAGAAGGTAGCCAACTCAGTTTTGGTCTGGATGACTTTCTTGGCGACAAACCCGGTTTTATCAATTTCACGCTGGAAACCTTGCTAAAAAAATACCCCAGCATGCTACCCAAAGAACAGGTGGTGGTCGAAGTGCTGGAAACCATTCAGCCCGGCAAACGCTTACTGGCCGAATGTCAGCACTTAAAAGAACAAGGCTATACCCTGGCGCTGGATGATTACGAACATAAAAATGTCTGGCGGCACTTTTACCCTTATATTGATATTATTAAAATCGATATCCGCAGTACCAATGCCGAGCAAATCGAACAGATTAAACAGGCAATTGCAGATTTTCCGCACATTAAGTTACTGGCAGAAAAAGTCGAAACCAACGCCGAATTTCAGCAGGCGCTGGCTCAGGGCTTTAGCTACTTTCAGGGCTACTTTTTTTCCAAGCCAGAAATGCTGCAAACCCGGGCGCTTTCCCCCTCGCAATTGGCGCTGGCGGAACTGTTATATGAAACCTCTCAAGCTGATATGGACCTTGCCAGGATCACCGAAATCTTTAAACGGGATGTAACCCTGTCCTATAAATTACTGCGATACAGTAACTCGGCGATTTTCCGGCGCCGGGCAGAAGTCGAAACCATCAAACAAGCGCTGATTGTATTGGGTCAGGCCGAGTTAAAGAAGTTCCTGTCGCTGTTGTTTACCGCGCAAATCAGTAGTGATAAGCCCGCCGAGTTAATGCGCCTATCTATGACGCGGGCAAATTTTGCTGAAGGTTTGGCCGGTCTGTCTGGTCGGGTGTCACAGGACAAAGCCTATTTAACCGGCATGATGTCACTGATGGATGCGATCCTGGATGAGCCGATCAGCAATGTGATGGAAAAGCTGCCACTGGCTAATGAGATCAAAGCTGCACTGATCGAAAAAACCGGTGAACTGGCCGGCTTTATCCGCCTGATTGAATGTTATGAGAATGCCAGCTGGCCACAGGCAACAATCCTCATTGAAAAGCTCAGGCTGCCTGCGGATAAGATCCCGGATGTCTACCATCAAGCGGTGCAATGGGCGAACGAACAAATGAAAGCTTTAGGCGAAATCGCCTAAAGTTAGGGCGTGTGTTAAACACGCCCTGAGCTGCTTACTCAAAACTGACGTATTCAGCCACCTTCGCAGCCAGTTTGTCGCCGATCCCCTTAACTTTGGTTAGCTCGGCCTGGCTTTTAATCTCGCCATGCTCACTGATATGGTCCAGGATGGCCTGAGCCTTAACCTTACCCAAACCGGGGATAGCAGTGAGTTGTTCAACACTGGCCTGATTCAGCTTTAACTTAGTTGAAGCTTCAGCCGTCGCTCTGGTCAACGTCTGTCCACTTGTATTGGCCAGCGTATAATTGGCACCCAGTACTAATGCTGCCAGCATGGCAGAGAGCACAAGCTTTTTCATCTGATGTTTCCTCCCGAAACAGTCAGGCACGCGGCTGACTTGCTCGCTACAGCCGTTGAGTAAACCTGCGGGGTTGGCGGACACCGCACAGCTACCCGGGCGACACACCTGCTTACCTGACACAAAGATACCAACCAAAAATAAAACTAGCACGCAAAATAAAATTTGCAAATTTTTAATAAAAAATACACAAAATAAGTTTTGAAACATTCAGCAACAATTAAGACACCCCCCTCTAAGCTATGGGTAAAGCTGAAATCGGAGGTGGCCGATGAAAAAACTCTGTTATTTTGCGCTGACCAGTACCCTATTGTGGTCAGCAGCTACGCAAGCCCACGGTCGGCACGAGTATGGACGGGTCACCGAGGTGGTGCCGGTATATAGTCAGGTCCCGGTTCGACAAGCCAGTACGCATTGCACCCCGGTCTATCGCGAACAACGCGATTCGGCAACGCCGGCAATTGTTGGTGCTATTGTCGGCGGTGCGCTCGGTCATGCTGTTGGCAGTAACAAAACCAATAAGAGAATTGGTCTGGTTGCCGGTGCAGCGCTTGGCGGCAGTGTCGGTCATGATATATCAAAACGTGATCACTATTACGAAGATTGCCGTACGCGTCATAATTCAGTACATTACAGACAGGTACTGGAAGGCTATCAGGTCACCTATAAATATCGGGGGCGGTATTATCAAACCTTTACCGAGCAACACCCCGGCAGAAGCATTCCTCTGGTAGTCAGTGCCAGGCCGGCCTATCGCTATTAATGTTGTTGCTATGCGCCAGGTATCGGCTTGTTGTTGGAGAGTGAAATGAAATTTTATATAACCCTATTCCTGCTTGGTCTGTTCAGTTTGTCCTGCTACGGCCAGACAGAACCGAGAAAGGAACAGAACAGGCAGACTGAGCTGCGAAAAGAGCAGTTCCGGCAAACTGAACTCAGGAAAGAGCAGAACCGGCAGGCGGCGCAACCGGCAAGCCGTGAAGTGTCAAAAGAGCAGGCTACGCGACTGGCGCAACAGCGCTATCCGGGTCGGGTATTAAAAGTACAGGCGGACAACCGTCATTACCGGGTCAGGGTAATGCAATCGGATGGTCGGGTCGTTAATGTGGTGGTAGACGGTCAGAATGGCCGGGTGCAAAGGGAAGAATAAGCATGCGGGTATTAGTAGTAGAAGACGAGAGCCTACTGGCCGATCAAATTAAAAGTCAGCTTTTACAACAACAGTTTAGCGTTGATCTCGCTGGAGATGGCGCCGATGGTTGGTTCAAGTTATCAGAGTATCCTTATGATCTCGCTATCATTGACCTCGGTTTGCCAAAACTGGATGGCCTATCCTTAATCCGTAAGGCACGTAAGCAGGAAATTAAGACCCCCATTATCATTTTAACCGCCCGCGGCAGCTGGCAAGAAAAGGTAGAAGGCCTGGATGCCGGTGCCGATGATTATCTGACCAAACCTTTTCATAATGAAGAATTACTGGCGCGTTGTAATGCCTTGATCCGCCGCGCAGCCGGGCAGCCCGACCCACTCTTGCGCTCTGGCCCTATTTCTCTGAATAGCCGTACCCAGCAAGTTTGGCTGGCTGATGATGAAGTCAGTCTGACCGCATACGAATACAAAGTGCTGGAATATTTTATGCTGAACCCAGCCAAAGTCATTTCCAAAACAGAACTGACGGAACATATCTATGATCAGGACTTCGATCTGGACAGTAACGTGATTGAGGTTTTTGTCCTCAGACTGCGGAAAAAACTCGACCCTGAGGGCGAGCTGAAACCCATAGAGACGCTGCGCGGACGTGGTTATCGCTTTAATCTAGCTGTTGAATAGCATGCTGGTATTACCGCTAAAGTTACGCCAGGGCCTGGTCAGCGCTGTACTCTTGCTGTTGTTACTACCCAGTTCGTTTCTGGCCATTGAGCAAGCTTTCTACCGGCAACTGTTGACCAATGCTGAGCAAAAAATGGAAGTGCATATGTACTCCATTTTGTCAGAACTTAATTTGATCAACGGCAAAATTGAGCTCAATAACAATACCCTGGCGCCGGATTTTTACCGGCCAGATTCGGGCTTAACTGCTTATGTCAGCGAAGATCAGCTGCTGTTATGGCAGTCAGATTCCTCGCTGAATCAGGATTTCGAGTTACCGGTCATCGAACTGGTTCCGGGCCAGCATATTTTTTATACCTCAGAGCAACAGCAACAGAAATATCAGATCCTGAGTATTGCCTTTTTGTTTGACACCGGAGACAGTGCCAAGCCGCTGGCCATACATATCGTGCAGGATGAGCAGCTGTTGCTGGCACCCCACATCAGTTTTCGTAACACCTTGCTAAAATGGTTTATCGGCATTGGTGCCGGTTTATCCCTGCTCAGTATCCTGGCCTATTATTGGACGACACGGCCGCTAACCCGGTTGGATTTTGAGATCCGGCAATTGGAAAAAGGTCGCCAGGATCATCTGACCGGAAATTACCCGTCTGAGCTGCGCGGTATCAAAGAAGATCTTAACCTGTTGCTGGCCAACCAGAACCGCCAGAAACAGCGTTACCGTAATCACTTAAGTGATCTGGCGCATGCGCTAAAAACGCCGGTTGCTGTATTACGTACTTCGCCATTAGCGCAACAGCCGGAATTAAAAGAGCAGATCGATCGGATCACCGCCATGATCGAACACCAATTGAAAAAAGCCAGCAGTTCGGGCCAGGATATCTGGAAAAAACAAACACCGGTGTTACCGCTGGCAGATAAAGTCAGTAATGCGCTGCGAAAAATCTATCGTGATAAGGACTGCCAGATTGATATCCAGTGTGAGCCAACCACTTTTTTCCGGGGTGATGAAACAGATTTAATGGAAATGTTGGGCAACCTGCTCGATAACGCCTGTAAAGCCTGTCGGCGCCAGGTTAAGCTGACGGTGCAACCACACCCCTTTAGCCTGACTATTGAAGACGATGGCCCAGGTATAGCGCCGGAGCGTCGAAAAGAGTTGTTTCAGCGCGGGATCCGGCTGGATACTTATCAGGAAGGACATGGTGTAGGGCTGTCGATTGTCGCTGAGCTGGTGAATTCCTATTCCGGCATGATTAATGTCAGTGAAAGTTCGCTTGGTGGCGCTTCCTTTACCCTGAGCTTTCCGGCGGACAGCTAGCTGATCGAAAAGCGCGAGCCGTACGTAAAGCTTTGCAAATTAACTGAAGGAATTTGTTATGGCGCTTAACCCTGCCACCATTCGTATTAAAAATCTGCGGCTACGCACCTATATTGGCATTAACGATGACGAGATTAAGAATAAGCAGGATGTCGTGGTCAATGTGCGGATCCAATATCATGCTGATGCCGCCGCCAGTAGCGATCAGATGGATAATGCTCTGAATTATCGTACTATTACCAAACAAATTATCAGTCTGGTTGAATCCAACCGCTTTTATCTGCTGGAAAAACTCACTGCCGAAGTGCTGGCGCTGGCCAGTGCCCATAGCAGCGTGATCTTTGCCGAAGTCGAAGTCGATAAACCTCATGCGCTACGTTTTGCAGACTCGGTATCGCTGATGCTTTCCATCAACAAGGCATAAACTGGGGCGTACAGCCGGCAGCTGTCATATCCAGCCCGCAGGGGCTACACTATTCAGATACTGCACCACTTGACCCGACAGGAGGCTTGACGATGCGGATCCTAATTACCGGCGGCACCGGTCTGATCGGCAGTGCCTTAGTTAAGCACTGGCAAGCTCAGCATCAACTGACAATACTAAGCCGTACCGCGCGCACTGACACAGAGCAGGTACGCTATCGCCAACAGCTCTCCGATATTGATCTGAACCAGATTGATGCCATTGTTAATCTGGCCGGTGAACCTATCGCCGACAAAAGATGGTCTGCCGCGCAGAAAGCCCGGATCTGTGATAGCCGCTGGCAACTGACTGAACAACTGGTGCAGGCGCTCAACTCGGTAAGCCATCCTCCCAAAATACTGATCAGCGGCTCCGCCATTGGCTTTTATGGTCGCCAGGGGGAGCAGGAAATCGACGAAGACTATCAGGCGTTTTTCCCGGAGTTCAGCCATGACATCTGTGCCCGTTGGGAAAATCTGGCGATGCAGGCCAGTAGTCCGCAAACCCGGGTATGCCTGCTCAGAACAGGCGTAGTATTAGCGGCAAAAGGTGGCGCGCTGAAGAAAATGTTGCCGCCCTTTAAGCTGGGGTTGGGTGGCAAAATTGGCTCCGGCGAGCAATATATGTCGTGGATCCATCTGGATGATATGGTGGCGTTAATTGATTTTATTCTGCATAACGACAATCTGAGCGGCCCGGTTAACGCCGTTGCCCCCAAGCCAGTGACCAATGCGGTATTTAGTGCCGAGCTGGCAAAACGTCTGCACCGCCCTGCACTGCTGCCGATGCCGGCACCTGTGCTAAAGCTGTTGTTTGGGGAAATGTCGGATATCTTGCTGTACGGCCAACGGGTCGTGCCAAAACGCTTGCTCGAGGCCGGCTTTCAGTTTCGCTATCCACAATTGTCTCAGGCTCTTAACGCCCTGGCGCTTTGAGTTAACACCGCTCTAGTCGCAGGCGATACGCAGCGCCCGGCTCTGTGCCGGGCGCGCTGTTATCAACTTTGAATAACCCGTCGGATCAAGACGGCACCGGGAATATTTAACAATTTACGCAATTGCCACCAGCCCAGTAATGACACCAGAATAGCGCCACTCAAAGGCCCTAACCACCACAGTGCATAGTGCGGACTAAATGGCAAATCAAACAGACGCTGTTGTAAGGTCAATAATAAGACTTCTGCCAGCACCGTTGCCAGGATACCCGCCAAAGCACCGAGAAAGGTGAACTCCAGCAACAAAGCATTACGCAAAAAGGGATAACGGGCCCCCAGAGTGCGTAAGATAGCCAACTCCTGCTCCCGCTGTTCCAGAGTAGCCTGCACCTGAGCGACCAATACCAATATTGCCGATAAACCAATAATAATCAGGATAAAGCTTAAGGCCAGGGTTACCTGGGCAATAATATCCTGCACCTGACGGATAATGGCTTCAACACTGATCACTGTGACCGTTGGCATCAGACGTGATAACTGATTGATTACGGTATACCGCTCCGACTCCAGATAGAACGCCGTGATATAGCTGGCAGGAAAACCGGCCAGCAGATCAGGACTAAGAATCATATAAAAGTTCGGTTGTAAGCTATTCCAGTCGACCTGACGGATACTGGTCACTTCAGCCCGCACCGGCTGGCCACCAATGGAAAAATGCAGGGTATCACCCAGTTTCAATCCCAAACGCTCCGACAGCTCCGACTCGACCGACACCTCTGCCTTTGTCTGCTGGCTAAACCACTGGCCAGCTATCACTTTATTGGCCGGGGGTAACTGTTCCAGCCAGGTCAGATTCAACTCGCGGCCGATACCGGTGCGCTGCTGGCTGCGATCATCTTTGGTGGCTTCTTCGCGAAACACCTGTTCATTGAGCTGAACCAGCCGGCCCCGCACCACAGGGTAAAACGTATCCGTTTGCAACTGATGCTCGGCCGCGAACTCAGACAGCTCAGTACGCTGCGCCTCACTCAGATTAACCAGAAAGTGGTTTGGCGCGCCGGGCGGGATCTGCTGTTGCCACTGACCAATTAACTCAGCCCGCACAAAATACAGTAACAAGGCTAAGAACAATGCCAGCGTAAAGGTAATCAGTTGGAAGCTATTGGCCCACAGTCGGCGCCGCAAATTGGCCAGTGCCAGCTTACCTGCGCTACTTTGGCCAGCGGCAACAGGTTTGGCTGCTTTAACCATTAACACGGCAATACCAAGCAGTACCGCCACAAAGACCGCGCAGATCAGGAACAAGCCCAGACTGATAAACCAGTCAGCGGCAAACAGCCACATCAGGCCATAAACCGCGACAGCACCGGTAACCAGCTGTAACTTATCGATAGTCAGTGGCGCCAGAGGTTGTTTTAGCACCTGAATAGCTGGTGTCACCGTTAAGCGCCACAGCGGCCGGGCCGCGAACAGCAACGCACAAGCGATACAGGTCAGAGCCCCCAGCCATAGCGGCCGAAAACTGAATTCTGGTCTGAAATCACCAATATAAAAGCGGATCCCCTGCTCCACAGCAACTAATATCAGTTGGCCGGCGACTAAGCCTAACAGCAGGCTAAAGAGTACGACCAGGATTAGATGGCTAAAGTAAATCAATCTTACCTGCGCTGTTGTCGCGCCCAGCGCCTTAATAATGGCCACCGCCTGAGCATGGCGCTGGCTATAACGCCCGGCGGCAACCGCCGCCGCGCAGGCTGCCAGCACTATGCCCAGTAAACCGGCAAGTAATAAAAAACGCTCGGCCCGATCCAGGGCACTGCCCAGCGCCGATTGCTCATCACGATCGCGCCAGCGTTGATGCACTGTCAGCAAAGGGCTAACCTCTTGCTGAAACCGCTCGAGCTGACTATTCGTACCTGCAAACAGGTAGCGGTAGCCGATGCGGCTGCCAGGCTGCACTATGTCAGTGGCGGCCACGTCCTCTAAATGCATCAACACCCGCGGATTACCACCGAACACACTTAACGGCGCATCCGGCTCATTGACGATGACACCAGCCACCGTTAAGCGGCTATTCCCCAGCTCCAGCTGCTCGCCCAGCGCTACCTGCAACAAATCAAATAAACGGGCTTCCAGATAGAGCTCGCCAGGGTTTAGCTCAGCCACGGGGCCAGTAGTGACACTTTGCGAACGATGCAGGATCAGCTCTCCGCGCAATGGATAGTCGCCACTTACCGCCTTGATGGTCGCAAGCTGCATCTGACTGCTACTAAACAGCATGGAATCAAATTGCATTTGTTGCGCCACGCCTAAGCCCATATCTTTTGCCAGCGCGAGGATGCGGGGGTCGAAGGGTTGGCTGGAGCCTAACACCCGATCAGCGGCGATAAAATGGGCACTGCGTTGCTCCAACGCTGATTTAACACTTTGCGTTATGCCACTTAAACTCACCACTGAGAATACTGCCAAAAAGAGCGCAAAGGCGATAACCCAGAGTTCGCCGCGTTTCAGTTCGCGCCAGAACAGACGCCAGGCAATAGCGGTCGCCATCTTATTGCTCCTCTTGGACAAAGCGGCCGGCCTGCATTTTCAGTTGTCGCTGACAGCGTTTCGCCAGCGCTTCGCTATGTGTGACCAACACCAGGGTGGTCCCCTGTTGCTCATTTAACTCAAACAATAAGTCTTCGATCCTTTGGCCGGTCACCGCATCCAGATTGGCGGACGGTTCATCAGCAAATAAAATTGCCGGGCGGGTAATAAAAGCCCGGGCAATAGCCACCCGCTGTTGTTCGCCACCAGAGAGCTGTGACGGATAAAAGTCAGCCCGCTCACTTAGCCCGACCAACTGTAATAACTCCAGACCGCGGGAGCGGGCGCGGCGATCGCCGGCTAATTCCGCAGGTAAGGTGACGTTCTCCAATGCCGTTAGTGCCGGTAATAGTAAAAACGACTGAAATACAAAACCGACCTGACTGGCGCGCACCCCGGCGCGCTGATCTTCTGATAGCTGATGCAGTGGATGACCAGCCAGTTGAACTTCACCGCTAGTGGGTAGATCTAAGCCGGCGAGTAAGCTTAATAACGTCGATTTACCGGAGCCGGACGCCCCTACTATGGCCACCGACTCCCCACGATTGATTGTCAGGCTGATATCATGCAGGATAGTCAGTGATCCTTCATTCAGGTTGACCCGTTTAGCCAGATGATTGGCTTTAATATGAATTTCAGGTGTTGTCGTCATGCGCATTATCTTCGTTATATTGTTCTGTTTAATAAGTTGGTCTGCTACCGCCGACAAACTACTGATTATGGGCGATAGCCTAAGTGCGGCTTATGGTTTGCAAGAGCATGAAGGCTGGCCTGCCCTGCTGGCCGCCAAAAGTCCGGTCAAACTGGTTAACGCCAGCATCAGTGGCGAAACCACCGGTGGTGGCCTGGCCCGCTTACCGGCATTATTGCAACAACATCAGCCACGCTGGGTATTAATTGAGCTTGGCGGCAATGATGGCCTGCGTGGTTTTGACCCACAATTAATCGCAAATAATCTGCAACAAATGATTGAACTGGTGAAACAGCATAATGCCCAGCCATTGTTAATGCAAATACGGATCCCACCGAACTATGGACCACGCTATGTGGCGCGCTTTACCGATATTTATCCACAACTTGCCGCAGCACATCAGATACCGCTTTGGCCATTTTTTATGGATGAAATCGCGATCCGCCCGGAATTGATGATGCCGGATGGCATCCACCCGAACGCTCAGGCACAGCCTTTAATCCGGGACCTGATGTTACCTTTAGTGCAGCAGTTGGCAGAGTAAGTTGAATAGCGCGCCGATACCCAGGCGCGCTTTCATAACGCTGGCGCGGTGTCACACCGCCCTCACGGCGATACGATGAGCTAGATAAATAAAGTAGAAGATATGATAGATGGCGTCCCCTGGGGATTCGAACATCTGTTAATGCCGTGGAAATTGGACAGCGCGGTGTCCTAATGCGAGAAACTAAAATGGCGTCCCCTAGGGGATTCGAACCCCTGTTACCGCAGTGCAAAATGATAGCGCGGTGTCACACCGCCCTCACGGCGATACGATGAGCTAGATAAATAAAGTAGAAGATATGATAGATGGCGTCCCCTAGAGGATTCGAACATCTGTTAATGCCGTGGAAATTGGACAGCGCGGTGTCCTAATGCGAGAAACTAAAATGGCGTCCCCTAGGGGATTCGAACCCCTGTTACCGCCGTGAAAGGGCGGTGTCCTAGGCCTCTAGACGAAGGGGACGCACTGGAAATTGGTGGAGCTAAGCGGGATCGAACCGCTGACCTCTTGCATGCCATGCAAGCGCTCTCCCAGCTGAGCTATAGCCCCGAATCGGGTTGGAACTGTTAGTCCAGGAAAATACCACCTTAAGAAGTGGCGTCCCCTAGGGGATTCGAACCCCTGTTACCGCCGTGAAAGGGCGGTGTCCTAGGCCTCTAGACGAAGGGGACATAACAGTGTGCTGGTGTGACTGAATTGGCGTCCCCTAGGGGATTCGAACCCCTGTTACCGCCGTGAAAGGGCGGTGTCCTAGGCCTCTAGACGAAGGGGACGCTGTAACAGTCTTGAAAAGTGTGTAGATTTAGTGGCGTCCCCTAGGGGATTCGAACCCCTGTTACCGCCGTGAAAGGGCGGTGTCCTAGGCCTCTAGACGAAGGGGACGCAATAAAATCTTGGTGGAGCTAAGCGGGATCGAACCGCTGACCTCTTGCATGCCATGCAAGCGCTCTCCCAGCTGAGCTATAGCCCCACACTTTTCTGCACTCATCGACACGCAAGCGTTATCGCTGAACACGGGGCGCATTCTAGGTTGACCGCTGATCCCTGTCAACAATTTTTTATAAGGGCTGGATTGTTCGGGTAAAATTTAGACTCTGCTGCAAAAAAGTGGTTAAATAGCGCGGCTTGGCGTAGCATTAGGTATTAAATTGATCCCGAAACAGGACGCTTTGGTGTTGACTAAAGGAGTGATATGTACGAGTCGTATTATGGGTTCTCTGAACGCCCTTTCCAGCTAACCCCCAGTGCCAGTTGCTTTTATGCCGGCAAGTTACATAAGAAAGCCCTCGCCTATTTGCAATATGGTTTATCACAGGGCGAAGGTTTTATTGTGATTACCGGCGATGTCGGTACCGGTAAGACCACCATCGCTAATCAATTGTTAGCTCAGTTAAGTCCTGATGAGATTGTCGCCCGCCAGATCGTTACCTCTAAACTGGCACCGGATGATCTGATCCGAATGATCGCCAGCACCTTTAATCTGGTGGTGACTGAACATAGTAAGGCCAGTTACCTGGATGCGATTTACCTGTATTTGAAGCGTTTACACACCCAACAAAGACGCGCGCTGCTATTGGTAGACGAAGCGCAAAACTTGCCGCTGGAGTCCATTGAAGAGCTGAGAATGCTGTCTAATTTCCAGGTAAACGGTGCTCCGCTATTACAAAGTTTTTTACTGGGTCAAAATGAACTGAATGCGATTATTCAGGCTCCGAACATGGAACAGTTCAGACAGCGGATCATTGCCTCCTCTAATTTGACGCCATTACAGGAAGAGGAAACCCGAGAGTATGTCGAATTCCGGCTGCAGGCTGCGGGTATGAAACGACCTTTGGTGCTACCTGATGTCTATCCACTGGTACAGCGCTTTAGCCGGGGTATTCCGCGCAAGATTAACTTACTGATGGACCGCATGCTGCTACTGGGCTTTCTGGAGCAGCTTAGCGAGCTGACCGCAGAGCACGCAGCGAAAGTCATTGAAGAAATCAGTGGCGAGGTCGCACATCAGGTAGCGGCGGCCCCCATACCCGTAGTGCCGGTCGCAGAGCCCCCACCACCAACGGTCTCAGAGCAAACCGTGGCCCAGTCCCAACCGGTACAACAACTTTTAACCGAAACGCTGGAGCAAAAAATCCGGCTATTAAAAGAACTGGACGAACTCATCCTACAACGCCAGCAAAGTACTAAATCTGAATAGAAAAACGCCGGAGGTTTAAATGCCTCCGGCGTTTTCTGATTAAGAACCGTCTAGCCTTGCACTAGAAACGGTATTTATATTCTAACCAAACCCGGTTTTCGCTGTTATCAAACTGTTCCAACGTAGAATTCCGGTTCAGACGCCGCGCTGTTAAGCGTAAGTCAGAGCGCTCACCGAGCGTACGGATATAACCAACCGATAATGAGAGGTTTTTATCTTGCCGGACTTCGTTACGATAATCGATATCATAATAATTTATGGCGGCGGTCAGCCGGTTAAGTTGATCTAAACGCCAACTGCTGTCCAAACTGACATTATTACTGCGGTTAAATTCGTTTGTTTCCAGATAGTCAGTTTTACGGGAACTGAGTGTCAAATTAAGATTCAGGCGATTCTTGCTGTAGCCTAGGCTAAAACCAATATTACGGGTTTGTACCAGCTCTTCGCGCAACTCCGCATTAATGATTGACAACTCTTGTAATGACTCACCAAATACCGGCACATACTGATTGCTGGGTGGCCGGTAACAGTCGTTAAAATCTGCCGCCGTATCAGGACAAACAAAAATCCCCAACTCTTCCTGTTCGCGGTCAAACTGGTTCTGAGTACGGATATTATCACTCATCCGTAAACGCATAGATAAGAACCTTAAATCATAACGCCCTTGCAAACTTGTAGTACGGCCGAAATATCGCCGGTCAAAATTGCCTTCTAAACTGGTGCGGCGGGTTGGCGCTATGACAAACTCCGATGCAATATAGGTGTCGGTATCTTTTTCCACACCAAAAACGCTGGAGTCACTGCGATTCATCGTGACGTTGACACGTGAGCGCGCACCAAAGCGATATTCAACGCCCGCCCCGAAGTAATCAAATTTATTGTCAACGGCACTGCCATTATCCACCCGCTCGGCTCCGGCGCGACCAATCACCGAAAAATTGGGTGCAAAAGGAACACCAACAACCAGCCCATGATTACGTATCGACACATCAGGCCCGCTGCTGCGTTCGATTTCCTGCAATTGACCATTGTACTGCCAGAAGAAATTCAACGCGCGCTGACTGGTACCTAATAACCAGCTACCGCTGTAAGCATCCGTTTTATACTCAAACAGACCATCATCAAGTAATGGGCTCTGGCTATCGGTAGTACCATAATTTAACGCCGCTTCAACCCGATAAGGTGAACTGGGTAAACTACGATAACTTAAACCACTACCATAGCGCTGTACCCGGCTTAAATTTTCGCCGCCGGTAATTTTGTCAGAGAAAATGCCGAGCCGGCTATTGCGCAGCTGATAACTTTGACTGGCATTAAGATCCCAACTAATACGGTCACGCAGGAAAGTCATGCGATTGGCTAGCGAGAGATCATTAAAGTGACGATCTTCACGTTGCTCGTCTTTATAGAGTACGGTGTTGTGTTGCCAACGGAGACGGGTTTGCATCCCCGCTGACTGCCGTGTCCAGCTAATAGAGGGTTCTAACTCCCAGGCGGCACCTTTATCTTTGTCCGGTTGTTCTGGCAAGTTAAGCTGATAGCCATAAAAAGCAGTCCGGATTTCAGGGCTTAATCTTGTTTGAGCGGCGGTCGCTGGTAGGGTTGCAGCAGTACAAGCCAGGGTTACCAAACTGGCGCAGTAAGCCAGCTTGGTGCGCAATTTGCGGCCGTTATTCGGCGCCATAGTAATATCCATAGCCGTATCCTTTTCCCTGATTACGATGCGCTTTATTGATCAGAAAACCTACTGCCATCTCACTGGGTAACAACGCGACTGATTGCTCGATCTCATTTAGTCGGGTCTTATTTTCTTCCACCACTAACACCCCCTGTCCGCACATACTGGCCATAACAGAAGTTTCATTAACCCCCAGCAAAGGCGGCGCATCAAAAATCACAATGCGATCGGCGTAGCGGTTGGCAAACTCAGCGGCCAGCTTCAGCATACGATCACTTGCCAGTAACTCGGTAGAAAGGTGATGCGGTGTACCAGCCGTCACTAACTTTAAGCGCGGAACATTGGTATTTAGCAAAATATCCGATACGCTGATCTCGCTCGAAAGCAGATAGTCCGTTAAGCCAACTTCATGCTGTACATTGAGGGTTTTAGCGATCTTAGGTCGCAGTACATCTGCATCGACCAGCAATACCGTCTTATCCTGTTCTAAGGCAATGCTTAGCGCCAGGTTAATCGACGAAAAAGTCTTGCCCTCACCCGGCCGGGAGCTGGATACCAGGATCAGGTTCGGGTGGTGCAAAGTCTCTGCCAGCGGGCCAAAGGCATTATTAATCAGCTTACGCTTAATAACCCGGTACTCTTCATTGATTAGGCGACGCTGAGTACTAAGTGACACAAAACCTTGTTGTTCAAGATGTTTCAAATCTAGCTCAACCTGATGCCGGCCACTAACCGCTGTTGTCACTGCATCATCTGTATGATCGGTACCATCTACAACAGGCTCAGTTCTTGAATGGGGCTGGTTGCCTTGCTGATCGGCACGGCGTGCCAAAGCTTTCTCAATAATACTCACCGCACCATCCTCATCAACAACTCGGCTGAGCGGCCGAAAATTAAATCGTTACTCACAAGTATCAGGTAAAACATCAGCAAAGACGCGGTGAGAGCGGTAAAATATACGAAGTGCAACCTAACCTGGCGTAAAATTTTCGCTTTATTGGTATGAGAAATCACGCCAAACACCGGGTAATCGCTGATCATCGCCAGCTGTGACGCCCGGCTTAGTACCGGTGAAATTAAACTGCGTAGGAAGGCAATAGCAACACCTGCACCAAGCCCCAACAATAACACCAATGAATACAGTAGACGACGATTTGGCCCGGACGGCTCAAAAGGTACCCGTGGTGGCTCGATAATTCTGAATTGTACATCCTGTTCCGATGCATCAGCCCGTCGCGCCAGCTCAGAAGCTTCACGCCTTGCCAGCAAGGCTTCATACTTAGAACGGGTTACATTGTAATCACGGTTTAAACCACTAAACTCCGCTTCAATTTCTGGAATCAAATTCATCCGCGCTTCCAGCTCACTCACTCGATTCGCAAAGGCCTGTACACGGACCTTATTTGAGGCAACTTCGGTTTCCAGCCTTGCTACATTGAGTTGCAACTCATGATAAAGTGAGTTTTGAGTAGCGACAAATCCTGACGCTGTACTACCAGATGCTGCGTTTGCCAATGCTGCTAATTCATCTTCTCGTTGCTTAACTAAGCTATCCAGCAGGCGACGAATTTCCAACACGTCAGGGTGGTTATCAGTAAAGCGGATCAGGGCAGTATCTAATTGTGACTGGAGCTGTCTGATTCGTTCATCAAACTGGGTACTAATATTGGTAGAACCTCCGTCAGCAGGATTAATACCCGATAACTGACCTCTGGCCGCAGCCAGACGGGTTTCCAACTCAGCTAACTCAAGCCGGGCACCTTCCAAACGTTGTTGTTCTGCAGCCAGCTGGCTGTAGTAGTTGGATTCTGAGCCTGGCAGAATATTCATCCGCTGCTTCTTAAACTCCGAAAGCTTATGCTCAGCTTCGGCTAAACGTCGCTCATAATCAGCAATTTCGCGATCCAAAAACTCCTGCGCCGCTTGCGAATCTGCGCGGCTGGAACCAATGCGGTTTTCCATAAAGGTATTCAGCGTTTCCTGAACCACTTTCAATGCGATTTGCGGCTGCGGATTACTGTAAGATATGGAATAGATATTCTCACGACTGGTACCCGACACCTTAATCTCTTTCTGTAGCTTATCAATGATAAGCTCAAATTCCTTGTCGGTTCGGGTCTGTAAATCCAGATCCGCCTGACGGGCAATTTTTTGCAAGTTAGTGCGGCTAAGTAAGGTTCGTGCCATCAGATTGATTTCGTCGCGCTGACTGGTATTAATCGTCAAACCACGCAGTATCGGCTCGAGAAAAGTACTGCTTTCCACATAGAGACGAGCGCTCGCTTCATAGGTGGGAGGCATTTTGTAAACATAAAGCCAGCCTGCCGGGCATACCAACCAGGCTGTGATAATAAAATAACGGCGCCGTAGCCAAATACCCTGCAAGTAGGTACTGACCAACTCCAGCGCCTGTTGAATCTCTCTCATTACTCCTCCCTGAAAGATCCGAAAATTGCGTAATACAAGATCGCGTTAGAACCAGGCTTCAGGAATAATGATGATATCGCCAGGTAAGATATCGACATTAGCGGAAATATTACCGTCGCGGATTAACTCATCCAGTCTGATATCGTACGTACGCTGCGAGCCATTTGTAGTGCGAACCAGCTTGGCTTTATTACCCGCAGCAAACTCTGTTAAGCCACCAACTGCAATCATCAAATCCAGCAGGGTCATATATTGCCGGTAATTCACAGCCTGGGGATTAGTTGCCTGGCCAATTACCCGCACTTGCTCGCTATAAGGGCCAACAAAGTTGTTAACAGAAACCGTTACCACCGGATCCCGGATATATTTCGCCAGAATTTGCTCCATATCCCGCGCCAGCTGGGTCGGTGTTTTACCACTAACCGGCACATCTTCAACCAACGAAGTTGAAATCATGCCATCTGGACGCACGATAAAGGTGCCGGACAGTTCCGGGTTACGCCAAACGAAGATACTTAATGTATCCGCCGGGCCAATCAGATACTGGTAATTGTCAACAGTAGTAGTAAGCGAACTCTGAACCGTCGCCCGAGGCAGCGTGTTGTTGTTAGCACATCCGGAAAGGGTAAGCACTGCGCCTACCGCCAGGCATAAAGTGGTTTTTAGCGGAGTGAAATTGGTCATAAACGAATCCTTTTGTCTGATGCGCAGACAATATAACCAAAAGATAGTCGTTTGGCTGCACTTTTTATATATTTTATTTAAATTCCCGACTAGAAATTAAGCTGTAATTCAGCTAAATTAAGCATCAGGCAGCTGAGGCTAACTGTCAAGTATGTTTAGATCAGAAAAAGCTGGCCGAATTTATCAAACAGGCTGTAGGTTGTTAAGGTCCAAGGAAGTTTTATGCTCAACGCAAGGAGTCACCGTTCAAAAGTCTCAGATAAGATTTTGATTTTCGGTGAGCTTAGTCTTATTATTCTCGCCTGCCACCTTGGTTATAAACTTGCCGATTTATCAGGACTCGCCAACCCGCTTGCGCTCGAATGGCAATTGCTGGTAACTGCTATTTTTATCTGCGGAACCATGCTGTGCTCGCTGTCATTAGGTTTGTACGACCAGAAACTTCGCGAGTCGCATTCTGGTGTACTGAAACGGGTATTGTTAACCCAATGTTTTAATTTCTTGCTACTTGAAGTCATCATTTTTAATCTTTTCAGCGCTCTGAGCCCAGGCGTTTTCGCCTTGCTGTTCAGCTGTCTGTTGTCAGTGGTTTTAGTCTCAGCGTTCAGAGCATTTTTTCAATACCATGACTTATCACAACTCAGTCGTCGCAACGTGCTGATCTTGGGTGCAGGTGAGCGAGCTGCCATTATTGAACGCCGCATGCGCCGTACCGTAGACCGCAGGTATTTTAATCTGGTTGGTTTTGTCAAAATCGAGGGGGATAAGCCCGGTTTCATTCCAGAAGATAAATTACTGGAAGTGGATTACTTGCACAGTTTGTTTGATTACGCAGAGCGCAATAACATACACCAACTGGTAATCGCCTGTGATGAACGGCGTAATATGTTGCCGGTTGATCTGTTGTTTAAATGTAAAACCCGCGGCATAGACGTTACCGACATCCTGGATTTTATCGAAAGTGAGACCGGGCAGATCGCAGTCAATCTGATTTATCCCAGCTGGGTCATTTACTCAAACGGTCTGGCCCGAAGCCAACGTTTTAAGACCAATCTGGATTACCGACTAAATGCGCTATTGGCGTTAATCACGCTGTTATTAACCTGGCCTATTATGTTGATCACCGCCCTGCTAATTTATCTTGAAGATGGCCGGCGCACAGGCGCACCTATCTTATACCGGCAAACCCGGGTTGGCTTTGATGGCCAGCCGTTTCAAATTATTAAATTCCGTAGTATGCGGGTTGATGCAGAGAAAAACGGCGCTCAATGGGCTACTACCAATGACGACCGGGTAACCCGGGTAGGTCGGGTGATCCGCAAATACCGTATTGACGAGTTACCACAGCTGTTTAATGTGCTCAAAGGCGAAATGGGATTTGTTGGCCCAAGGCCAGAACGTCCTGAATTTGTCAGCCAACTGGCAAAAGATATCCCTTACTACGCACAGCGCCATAATGTACGTCCGGGTTTAACCGGTTGGGCGCAGTTAAAGTATCCCTATGGCTCCACTGCCGAGGATGCGCTGGAAAAGCTAAAGTTTGATCTGTATTACATCAAACACCGCAGTTTGTTGCTGGATCTGACTATTTTAATTCGAACTGTTGAAATCGTAATCTTTGGAAAAGGGCGCTAACAGTGACTAACCGCGTGGCGCACCAGATGAGCGCTCTTACCGTAGACGTAGAAGATTATTTTCACGTTGCAGCCTTTGAGAATAATATTAAAAGTAGTGACTGGCCTAAGATGCCGGTGCGGGTTGAACAAAATACCTACCGCTTGTTGGAAATGTTTGCCGAGCAGCAGGCGCAGGCGACATTCTTTTTGCTGGGTTGGGTTGCCGAGCGCTATCCACAGTTAGTCAGAGCTATCCACGAGGCGGGCCATGAAGTGGCCAGTCACGGTTACAACCATACTAAAGCAACGCAGCAAAGCCGCAGTGAGTTCGCTGCTGATGTTACCGACACCAAAAAGTTACTCGAAGATATTACCGGCGCCGCTGTCTACGGTTATCGGGCGCCAAGTTTCTCTATTGATAAGACCAACGAGTGGGCTTTCGCAGAGCTCAAAGCTGCCGGTTACCTCTACAGCTCCAGTACTTACCCGGTAAAACATGATTTGTACGGTACGCCGGATTGGCCGCAACAACCCTATATGCGGCCTGAAGGGATTTGGGAATGCCCGATGCCAATCCTGAATCTGGCAGGCAAACAGTTACCGGTCGCCGGTGGTGGGTATTTCAGGTTGCTGCCCTATTGGCTTAGTAAACGTCTGATTAATCGCTATCTTAAGAGCAGTAGCTCGCCTTACATGTTTTATTTCCACCCCTGGGAAATTGATCCGGGACAACCCCGGATCCGGGATGCCAGCGCAAAGTCCAAATTCCGCCACTATGTCAATCTGGGGAAAATGGAAGCCAAGCTAACCGCCCTGTTACAAGATTATCAATGGAATACTGTAAAGCAGGTTTTTGACCGCTATCACCAACAACTCTAATAACGTTCGGACTGCGCGATGACCCAGCATGGAATGCCGCTTAGCACGCCCCTGACCCAGCAAAGGCCAATCCTGCCTTTTACGTTGCTGTTAACAAGCCTTACCGCGCTATATTTACTGGTGTTCTGGCCTACCCTGCAAAGTATGGAGTTGATCTGGCGTCATTCCGAAACCTATATGCATGGCTATCTGATAGCGCCGATCAGTTTATGGTTGTTGTATCGCCAGCGTCAGCAGTTAAGCAGGCTACAACCTGAACCGACGGTGTTACCTGCGATCCTGGCACTACCTTTGTTGCTTATCTGGTTACTCGCCTACAGTATCAACATTAATTTTGTCAGCCAGTTTGCCGCGGTGTTCTACCTGCAACTGCTGATCTGGAGCCTGCTCGGACATCGCTTTATGTGCTATTGCTGGTTTCCGATCGGTTTTTTAATCTTTCTGGTGCCGTTCGGCGAAGCTGCCAATCCTGTTCTGCAACAAATCACTGCTGACCTGGTGGTCGCCATGTTGCAACTGATCAATATGCCAGTCTATCGCGACGGTCTGTATTTACACACAGCTTCTGCCGTATTTGAGGTCGCCGTGGCCTGCTCTGGCCTGAACTTTCTACTCAGCAGTTTAGTGCTGTCCTGTTTATTCGCCTATCTGCATTATCAGCGGCTGTATAAGGCAGTGCTTTTTATTGTGCTGGTACTGCTACTTTCAATTCTGGCGAACGGTATCCGTGCTTTCTTATTGGTAGTGATTGGCGAAAAATCTCAAATGGCCTATGGCTTTGGCGCTGATCATTACTACTATGGCTGGCTGGTATTCTTTATTGTTATGT
Organism: Alishewanella sp. BS5-314; assembly: GCF_025377695.1. Lineage (NCBI taxonomy): Bacteria > Pseudomonadati > Pseudomonadota > Gammaproteobacteria > Alteromonadales > Alteromonadaceae > Alishewanella > Alishewanella sp. BS5-314. Next base: position 389,547 of record NZ_JACEHJ010000002.1, on the reverse strand, counting down.
TCTGCTCGTTCTGGTTAGGCGCTAAATTCAGTGACGATAATCCAGCGCAGGCTGCTGAGGTACCGCCAGCAACCAGCCGCTCTTTTAAGCTTGCTGCTATCGCTCTGGTACTGCCACTTAGCCTGGCAGGACTACTAAGTAAAACCCTGCCTGCGGAAGCCACGCCGGAGACAGCAGCACGCTTGTTTAGCAGCATGACCCCGCCAGATACCAGAGCGCCCTGGGGCATCCAATTCTACGATGGCTTAAGCCGGGATCATTGGCAGAGCTCTGAGGGCGTAGAGTTTTTCTACGCCACCTACGCCAATCGTCAGCAGCAAGGCGACCTGATCACCTGGCACAATACCCTATTCAATCTGGAGCATTGGTCCATCCGGCATGCCCGCCGGGAAGGAGCCTTACTGCAAAGTTACGGTGTACTGGAGTTGGTTAATCCGCAAGGACAGGTCCGGGAAGTCCAGTTCTGGTATCAGTTGGGTAGCTATCAAACTAATAGCAGAGTGATGTTCAAACTGTTACAACTGAAATTCTTATGGTTGCAACGGCCTGAGGCAGCTGAAGTCTTTGCGGTTTCCAGCATGCAACCGGAACCGCTAAGCCGGCAGCAGCAACTCGAACAGGCGCGCCATACTTTGCAGCAGACCATCGCCAATGAGCGTTAGCCGTGGTGTCTTACAAAGTTCCGCCATCCTGGCGTTGATCCAGCTGTTTCAAAAAAGCTTAGGCTTTGTTTCCACCTTGATCCTGGCGCGGCTGTTACTGCCAGAGCACTTTGGCGTGGTTGCCATGGTGATGATTTGCCTGATGTTGTTTGAAAATATTGCCGACGCCGGTAACGAGCATTACACCCTGCAAAAACGTGAGCTTACCGCAGAGGATTTGCATACCGCCTGGAGCTTCGATTTGCTGCTAAAGAGCGGCGCTTGTCTGCTATTGATATTATTATCACCACTACTGGCTGACTATTTTCGCATGCCAGAACTGCAGCAAACGTTGCAGGTCGCCAGCCTGGTACTCCCGATAAAAGCCCTGCAAAACCCACAACTGCTGCAATTCGCGCGGGAACTAAACTACCGGCCGGTATTGCTGCTTAGTCTGATCCAAAAGCTACTGGCGTTTTTGGTTACCGTTACCCTGGCGTGGTTATATCCCAGCGCCTGGCCGGTGATCATCGGGGCGCTGGTTTCGGCCTTGGTTTATTCCGGCGGCAGTTATCTGGTATGTCACTTTAAGCCGCGCTGGCAGCTACAGCAGCTGACCGCACAATGGCATTTTTCAAAATGGATCATGTTACGGGGTTTTATCGGTTTTTGTCGCTTCCAGGCCGACAATATCCTGGTTTCCCGCCGTTTCGATACCGCAGCCCTGGGCGGTTACAATCTGTTGCGTGAACTGAGTATCCTGCCAGCAATTGCTCTGATCATTCCCTGTAGCCAACCGTTACAGGCCGCAATAGCACGCGATAAAACCGCGGAAGGCTACCGTTTGCGACTCAGTTTGCTACTGCTGTTGTTATTACTGCTGCCGATCACCCTCTTCGCCATGGCCTATCCGGACTTAATAGTCAGCACTTTGCTGGGATCGCAGTGGCTAAGCTATAGCGGGTTACTGGTGCCCTTTGCTTGCTTTTTTCTGACATTTTGTCTGTTCGATTTACTCAGTAATGCAACGCTAGCTACCGGGCGCAGCAAATTACTGTTCTGGTTTGATCTCTGGTCGACGCTACTGGTGGTAGCAGTGTTAGTGCTGATCCCAACTGCGGCACTGCTTGAAATGGCCTGGCTCAGAGCCCTAATCGCCATCCTGACAACGCTGGCACTGCTGCTGCTGTTACAGCGCCACTGTCAGTTTGACTTGATACGTTTATCAGGGCTAACCCTACCCTATCTTTTGCTGGCGCTAGGGAGTTGGCAGCTTACTGAGCTATTGATAGCAGAGCGACCGGCACAGCCATTAATGGAACTGACGCTGCGCATCAGCTGCTATTTTAGTGCTTATGCGATTACTCTGATCTTGCTTACGCTGGCGCTACGGCATCGCATTCTGGAATGTCAGCAGTTAGCCCAGCCGTTGCAGCACGGGTTGCGTTGGTTAAGACAGAGGCTCGAACACTAACTCCTTATAAAGCTTGCTGTAAGCCTGCTCCATTGCCTGCGCTGAGAAGTGTTGATAAACGTAGTGTTGGCCAGCTTCCGCCAGCTGCTCCTTGCGCTCAGGCGCGGCCAGCAGATCCAACCAATGCTGACACAAGGCTGCCGTATCGCCATACTCAGCCAGCAATCCGGTTTCTCCGTGCGTAATTAACTGATCAACGCCAGGAATATTAAAGGCCGTCACGCACACCTTGGCCGCCATCGCTTCCATTAAACAACGCGGGATCCCTTCCAGGCTGGATGTCATTACAAAACAATCAAAGTGCGGCAAAAACGCCAACCGATCATCGCGAAACCCCAGGAACTCAGTGGCCTTGGCTATACCAAGTTCAGTAGCAAGTTGTTCTAACGCCTGACGTTCTGCACCGTCCCCGAGCAACTGTAAGCGGCAACGCGGATACTGCTGATACAGCTTAGCAAAGGCCTGCAACGTCGCCGGCAGATTTTTCCGGCTAATAAGCTGTCCGATATAACCTATTGTGAAGACCTGATCAGACGCAGAGGGTTTGGCACTGATCTGCGCCAGACACTGCTCCACTTCCTGCAGGTCCACCCCGTTATTAATCAGACGTACCCTGGCCGGCTTAACCTTGTAGTGCTCGATTACCGTGCGTTCAATATCCGGCGATAACGGGCAAACATAATCAAAACCATGAAAGGCTTTACCGCCAGCCCACATATAGGCGCGCAACTTCTTATCAGTCGCGTTTTCAAAACCATGGGGGGTGCAGATAGATTTGATACCGGCCCATTTCGCTGCCAGCAAGCCGAGAATATCTGACTTGTAGCCATGGGTATGAATAATATTGATCTCTAACTGCCGGATTAATCTAACCAGCTGCCAGATCGCCCGTAAATCAAATTTTGACGACATCGGTACTTTAAACTGGCGCTCCGACGCTAGCGGGCTGCGTTTTAATACCTCGTCACAGGCACCGGGTTCATCGGTAATCGCCAGATATTGTTCGATGCCTTCAGCTGCTGGCACTGACAGCAACGCATTCACCCAGCGCTCAGCACCATAGTAACCACTGGGACAAATTAACTGTAATACCCTGATTGTCATTATTAACCTCTACCGGGTAGTAAAAAACGGATCCCGGCCAGCGTGCCTAACGACCGTGCGGAAAAATACACCATATAAAATACAAAGATAAAACCAAAATTTAAGCCATGTCCGGGCAACATAAATAAGCGGGTGCTATACGCCAAAACAGGTAACATGGCCAATACGGCGGCAGGTAACAACAATGCTGGTTGCCAGATACTGAGCCCTAACATCAGCATAGCCAGCAATACCCAGAACGGCAGTAAGATACTTGGCCATTCCCGTAATGGGACGGTTCTGCCTTGCAGCGATTTAAGGTTATATTCGGAGCGCCAGATTTCTTTCTGAAAGGTTTGCCGCAAACTTTGATCCTCGCCCAAATGCACATAGCAAGTTGCCGAGGTATAAAATAAGCCACCTAAATGACTCAATTGCTCAGTGTAGTAATAATCTTCGCAGGTTTGCAGCTGTTCAGGGAAACCGCCAACCTGCCGATGGCTGCTACGACGGAGCAATAAATTACGACCGGGCAAAAAACTCACTGTGCAATCAAGAGCGGCATTACTCAGTGCCGTGCGCAACTTTTCAACCTTACCCGGATTGGCAGGTAACGCCTGACAGGCACTGACCACCGCCAGCTCAGGCCGGGTATTGAGCAACAGCAAACAGGTCGCGAGCCAGTCCGGCGCCAGACCAATATCGGCATCAAGAAATGCCAGGTACTCACTGTCGCCGATGTCAGCACCGATATTGCGCTGCTCAGAAATCGTTTTTGCCTCCGGGTGGTACAGGATCTGTAGTTTGGGATGTTCAGGCAATAGCAGTGGCGTACTATTCTTGGTAACCACAATAATCTGCGCAATCTGTTCAGCCGCAGTTTGCGCTAAAATGGAGGCAATGGTTGCATCCAGCATTTCAATGCGCCCAAGGTGGGGGATCACAAAATTCACTGTTGCCATCTGGCGCTTCCCTGACTAAATCACAGTGCGGTAACAAAGTGACAGGATTATAACCAGCTGTAGCACTGGCAACAAGTAAAGTGTCGTACTATCAAGCGTCCGGATAGACTGCTCTTAATACTTTGGCCGGATTACCCGCGGCAATCACACCGGGCGGCAGAGGCTGAGTGACCACGGCGCCGGCGCCGACAATGCAGCCCTCACCAATCGATGCCATCACAATGGCGCCGTTACCTATCCAGCAGTTAGCGCCAATGCTGACTTTTTCAAACACCCCGCCCTGCTCTTTAAAAGGCAGAGTAGGATCAGCGAACTGGTGCTGGTTTTTGCCACTTAGTATATGTACGCCGCTGCCTAACAGGGTATCAGCGCCGATTTGACACAAGCCGATATTACACTGTGGCCCCAGATAAACCCCATCACCAAGCTCGGTGCCCTGCTGCGAAAACAGCACTCCAAACCCGATATAGCAGTCTTGACCACAATGCTGCATTAGCAGGCGATATGCCGCTACCCTCAGATAACTGCCCGTCAGCCCGGGCACCAACGACAATAGCTGTGAAAAGCCGGCAAACAATGCATCACGGTGACAAAAAGGTTTTAATAACCAATAGACCAGCAAAAAAGGCAGTAGCAGCAGGGTCATCAGCCATAACAGCAGCTGTTTTAACAGGCTTTTCATTGCGCCTCTCCCGGTTCTTTTAACAACGTGCTTAACGGCTGCAACACGCCATCCCAGCTATAGTGATCGCTGATCAAAGCAACTGCCTGCTGCCGCAATGTCAGCCGTAGCACCTGATCTTCCAACAGGCGGAAAATAGCTGCAACAAACTCCGATTCAGTCGCCGCCAATAACAGGTGTTGCTCAGCCCGGCAGGCGATGCCTTCAGCGCCCAATGGCGTTGTAACAATGGGCAGACCACACGCCATGGCCTGCAGGATCTTGTTCTGTACCCCGCGCGCCAGCCGAAAAGGCCCGACAAAAATATCAGCTTGTTGATAGTACGGCAGGATAGCATCGACATAGCCGGTAACAATGACCCCCGGCTGCTTTTCCAGTTGCTGAATGCGTTTACTCGGCTGCATACCGGCAATATAAAACTTTGCCTGCGGATAACGCTGCCGTATCAAAGGCCACATGGCCTCTACAAACCAGAGCACGGCATCTTCATTCGGCAGATAGTCCATCACGCCGGTAAACAGAAACACCGGCGCTGCTGCGACCTGATCAGCGGCTTTTGGCTCTGCCGGATAAAATGCCTGCGTATCCAGGCCATTTGCCAGCACACTGACCTTAGTAGTATCGCTCAGTTGCTGGCCAAAGAGTTCAACCTCATTGGCTGAGATAAAGAAGCTGTGATCAAAATTGCGGTAAATCTGTTGCTCCAGCTGTGCCACCAATTTAGCTTCGCGCCGGTATACCCAACGCATCGGCCAACTGGCCGTCACACTGTATTGTCGCCATTTGTCAGAATCCAGGTCCATAAAATCCATCAACAACAGTGGACGCTTGGCTGACCCCAACTGGCTGACTGCTTTGCTAATATAAGGTGCCATTGCCGAGCTGGTAGCCAGGATCGCCCGTGGTGCCGACGCCTGCACAGCGATACTGAGTTGCTGTTGCAACGCCTGACTATAAAAATGCATTTCTGACATCGCTCTGTTGCAACACAGCGCCTTCAGTTTGCGCCACCAGGCAGCGGGTAACGGAGCGGTGATAACCTTAATTGACAGCTCTTTCGCCAGTTGGCTGGCGTATTCCAACTCTTGCGGCCGCTCGACAGGGGCAAAAACAGTTAGCTGAAAGCCCTGCTCCACCAGATACTTAAGCTGATGGAAGGTGCGGATTTTTTCCCCCTTATCTGCCGGATAAGGCACCCGGTGTGCAACGATCATAATATCCATGTTCTGAAATTCCAAAGTCATCCGGCTAACGGCTACGCAGCAGCCTGATCGGATTAGTATAAAAATAATGCCACTGACCTTCGGCAGTTTGCATGGCACCGCGGGCGCGCACAACAACGAAGTCACCGTCCAACTGCCCCTGCCAGCTTACCTGATACTGCTGACCACTGCGCTCTGGATAGAGCGGTACGGTTCTGATCGCATCCGGCGTGATCAGGATCAGCTCTAACTTATCCAGCCAGGCCGGATGACCTGAAAAGTCGCGCTCATGCAAACTCAGGTCAATTTTAACCTGATAAGCTTGCCGCGCTGCGACGCTGGCGTCATCGCCGCTATATAGCGTCTGCGCATCAGGTAGTTGCAGTCTGAAATCCAGTTCACGGATAAAGTTGCCCTGAGAGCCATAAAAGCGGCCTTGGCGCAGTGCCTGAAAAATACTCTGCTCTGAATTATCGCTAACAAGTAAGTGGGTACGAGAGAACTGACATGGCCGGTAGTCGAGTTTTTCTGTATGGTAATCTGAATTCGAACTGGCGCCCCAAAAACGTTCGCCCTGTTGCAGCAGACGATCCCATTGTCCTCCGACAACTGCAACTGCGGGATCCCAGCCGTGTACCGTACGATACAACCAATTATAGGAGGCGCCGGCTCTTTGGTGCCCTGGCCCGCCTTCAAAACCGACCAACAGCTGTTGCTGTTGCCGCCAGAGTTTGACATCCCAAAGATTTTCTTTGGCCGAGAAGTCCTTGCGGCTCGGATGATTATAGAACAACAACACACCGGGGAAATTCTGCTCTAACCAAGCCATAGCCTGCAATGCATCTTCACCACTGAGATTACGCTCATTATCGTATCGCTGGCGGAAGATCTTCAGCAATTCAGCGTTTTCCGTCAGCTGTGGCAACAATACCGATACGTGTTCCCGCCCCCCCAACGGCGGAATATTCCATTCCAGGCCGCTTAGTACCCTAAGCGGGGCGTATTTTTGCCGCGCACTGCGAATGGCATCCAGATATGCCTGCTCATTAAATCGCTTGTTACTTAAATCGGTATGATCGGTAAGGGCGATCACATCACAACCAAACTGCCGACCTTGCTGTGCCAGCCAATCTATATCGCGGGAACCGTCTGAGAAACGGCTGTGTAAATGCAAATCTGCGATCAGTGTCAGCTTTGGCGGCGGTAACCTTTCAATGTCGCTGTTTGTGAACCGTGCAACCGGCTTAGCATCAGCACGATACAAAGATAACGCGGCTAACCGTTCTTCAATGCGGGTTAATAAGGCCTGGGCCCCGGGGCCGTCAGGCCCGCCAAGCGCTTGATTTAACTGCCGCTCGGATAGCCCCTCTGGCAAGTCATGCCAGATCGGCATAAACGCGGCCTCAAAGTCATCCGTATCCAGTGTAAAAACCTGTTTCCGGTCAATATTACCAAGCTGCTGCACCATCCAAATGCCAGCTTTGTTGGCGGCCATATCCACAAAGCTAAAACCGCTGCCCCCCGAGCCGGCATCCGATAACTCTTTTAGGGCGCCAATTTGTATGGCCAATTGCTGATTACCAACCATTTTAATCACAGCGGAGTAGAGAAAGTGCAATGCCAGATCGCGACGCCCACTCAGCAGCAATGGCGGTAATTCCGGGATCTGCTCCGCACTAACCGTACCGTTAGTAAAACGCAGAAAACGTCGATCTGCGGCACTAATGGCAAGGGCCCACAGCGCGGTTGATGCTTCGCGCTCAAAACTATCTCCGCCTCTGTGCATGGCTTCACGCAGCATCTGTTGCAGATAAAACGCCAATTGACGTTGCTCGGGATGCGCTTTTGCCAGCTCAGTTAATACTTCAAAATAGGGCTCCAGCGGCAAAGGTGCGCCCCTACCCTGTAACGTACCCACTCCCAGATTAATCCCGCCCGACACCACAGCGGCGAGTTCGGGACGGATACGCATCGCCTGTTGTTTATGGAAACTGAGCGTCTGCTGCTGTACCCGGCCGCTTTGAAACAGTTCATAGATCAGTTTGTCCTCCGGTGCCTGGATAAAGGCCCACAAGGAGAACCGCATTAGCTGCATCATTAAGCGCCCCGATAACGGCAATTTACCCAGTTTGCAGGACTCAATCGCAAAACCGGCGGGCTGCTCCGCCAGCACGCAGGAAAAATAGAAGATCCGTTCGGAGAAAGGTGCCGGCAAACTACGGGCGCCATGGATCACTAAGCCAAAGTCAGTCAAACTACCGTGAAAGGTAATAGGACGCAGGCTTTGCGTGGCAACGTTAAGCAGTGCATCCAGATGTTTTTCGTCTAACGCCAACACCTGGGTTTGATCATCTGCCACCAGGCGTTGCCAGCTACTTTTCAATAACTGGTGAGATTCCCGCACATCCTGACTACTGATCTTCCGGGGTTGTACACTGCCCTTAATGGTTAGGCTGTAAAACAGTAACGCCACCAGCAACAGCGGTAACAGCAACCAGTACCCAAGACGTTTCAACACCATTGTCTCCTTGCTAGGCCACACCCTGTCCGCTTTCAGACAGGGTGACAGAGGTACTTGCAGCGCAGACCTCAGCAAGTAAGGCAGCTAACTCTGCCGTGCGGGAATAGCGCGAATACTCCGCAGCCTGAGCCGGAGTGACCAGCGCAGCCGGAGTTCTTTCATCCAGCAAGCTCGCCAGCGCAGCAGCAAGCTCATCCGCTATCATGGCACAGTATTGCTGCGGATAAGCAGCCAGCGCCCGGGCCGTGGCGCTTTGTGCGGGCGTCATCGCCAGGATCGGGCGGCCAGCACGGATATAGTCGTATAACTTACTCGGGATCTGATTGTTAAACAAAGGCCCCTGTAACAACAATAGCGCATCCGCACTGAGCATTTCTGTTAACGAATCGAGATAACTCACGCCTGGTAAAAACTCAACCAGCTCGGTAATCGCCAGCTCTGACAGCAGAGCCATAATCCCCGGCTGTGCCTGACAACCACGGAAACTCAGCACAAAGTTTTGAGCATTTATCTTACCTTGCTGTTTTAACAGCGATAATGCTCTGAAAATCGGTGTTGGATCCCGGCCATCGCCATACAAGGCACCACTATGTAATAACCGGAACCGCTCAGCGCTAACCGGTTCACCCGCTGCTAACTGCCGGAAATTCTCCTCATCAAAACCGTTTTCAATCACCCGGAACTTGCGCAGTAGCTGTTGTGGATATAAGCGTTGATATAACTTGGCAGCATTGTCTGTGGTAAATACCGCCAGGCTACAGTGTTTAATCGTTTGTTTTTCAATCCATTTCGCCAGGCCGCTGTAGCGCCGGGCACTGGGGTCATAACGACACTGCAGCGGATCCCGATAATCAGCTATCCAGGGTAAACCACTGCTTTGCTGTAACCGGTAGGCAATAAAATGTGCGGTCGATACCGGGTAGGTGCTCCAAATAACATCGGGTTTAAAACGGGCAATCAGTTTTTTACCGGCTGGGATCGCAGTTAATGCCCAGCTCCACCAGCGATCGGGCACACAACTAAAACCGAGGTACTTGCCGCGCCAGGCCAGATCACGGGCGGCATCAATAGCGGCGCAGCGTTCAACATGCAATACCTCAGGCGTGCCGGCAGAATGATCACAGCGTTCGTAAACCTGCTCTTTAACCGTTAATACCACCACATCCCAACCATAGCTCTGCAGGTACTGGGCAAACTTATAGGTGCGCTGCACGCCGGCGCTCTGACAAGGAGGATAATCCAGCGCCACCATCAGCAAGGTTTTGCGTGTTTCAGCTGGCATCATAATGTTTTCCACTGCCATTTAATAAACTATAGAGAAACCGGCCTTCTGACGTTGGCCATGGCGAGATCCGGCACAAACGATGCGCCTGCTGTTTAAGGTCACTGTTGCTGCCGGCATTTGTTGATACCGCATAGTGAAAGCCCGCTGCCACCACCATTGCCTGATGACGGTCTGAAAAATCACGGCCATACTGGCCATTAGGGTAAGCGAAGCTAACCACCTGCTGCTGCAGGATAGCCTCCAGTTGCTGCTTACTCTGCACGATTTCAGCCAAGGCAACATCGTCCTGCTCCAACGCCAGGATCGGATGATTTACTGTATGCGCACCAAACTCCATACCCTGTAAAGCCATTTCCCGGATCTGCGCCTGGGTCAGAAACTGCTGGGCCGCTGAGGGGGCACCGGCTAACTGCCATAACTGCTTAAGCTCGGTTTGTCGCTCAGCAAGTGGCAAATATTTCAGAGTTTCAATAACCTGCTGACTACAGTACAAGCGCTGCTGATAGGTTTGCAGCGGATACCTCTGGTTGCGAAACACCAACTCACTGCGGGCTAATGGAGCATCAATCACCGCCTGAGCAATACTTTCTTCCCACAGCTGCCCTTCCGCTAAACCAGCAGTAGTAATAAAAAAACTCGCTGTCAGGTTATGTTTTAGCAGTAACGGATAGATATGCTCGTAGCAATCACTGTAACCGTCATCAATAGTAATCACCGCAGCATTGGCCGGCAAAGTCCCCTGCGCTGCCAGTTGCCCCGCCTGAGCCAGCGTGAGCACCGTATAATAACGCTTGATCCAGATTAGCTGCTGCTCAAACTGCTCTGTGGTCAGAGCGGGCTGAAACGTAACCTGCCCTTCAGGTGCCACACGATGGTAGGTCAGAATGGTCAGGCGGTTCCCGGAAAGCCGCTGGTGTAGCTGGCGGAAGAATTGTAAAAAAGGATAGGCGAGTATCATTGCCAGGCTCCAGAGCGCAACTTTGCAAGCAATTTGACGACTAGCCAATCAGCAATTTTCACTTTAAACCATTTTCTTATACTACCGCAGTGTACGAGTCTGGTTTCCCAGATCTGCCGCGCCATTTCAATCACCAGCGTCGCTTGGGCAATGGTCAGTTGATTAGCGAAAGCAGGCTTTATCTGCTGCAGCGCAAATAATCCACTCAAGGCCCTGAAATTGCCGCTGGTAGCGGCTGTCGTCATATCTAAAATAGCCACAAACTCGCTCAATCCAAGCGGCTCCAGGCAAAGGTCTTCGACATCAGCCAGGACCAAATGTTGTTCCTGCAACAGCAGGTTCTGCCAGGCATCGCCTTTAAAACCCAAAGCCATCGGCTGCGTGTCAGGAATGCGACTTAAGATCTGCGCTGGTATAACCTGTGATGAACGGATATTTTTAACCCACTCCGGAATTGACGGTAACTGATACAGCTCGCTAAAAAACCGGTGATAAAACTGATAATCCGCCGGGAAAACAGGACGACCGGTAGCAAGGCCCGGTAGAAACTCCATTCTGACGGACACATCATCTTCACCCAGTTCGGCCCAGGTCGGAACTGTTGCCGAGCTAAGAGTCCCGGATAATAACGTAAGAGCATGCAGCGTGTAGCTCGCATTGTTATAACAATGGATTTTCGCCCAGCCTTTAAAGCGCTTTAAAATAAAAGGCTTACCGTTCTCTCCGGGGATCTGATACACATCCTTATATTGACTGAGTTTTAATACTTTCGCCTGCTTCAATACCAAGTCCTTTTGCTCTATGATCAAGATACCCTGCACCTCTGACAACGAGTCAACAGTGTTGAGTAAAGGAACAGCCTTACCGTCATTATAAAGAGTAATGGATGTACGCTTAGTTAACCGTGGTTTACAATTTTTACGTGTTGATTATGCATTACCGACGACCTTCGTTCAATCTTTAAGGTAGATACGCGGCGATATCAACACTGTTACGGAGCCTTGAAAAAATGGAATTGCTTTACAAAAATTTAATTGTGCACTGTGTCACGCCCCAGGGTTATCTGTGTAGCCGTGATCATAGTGTTTTTCTGCTGCAGAACCAGAGTAAGCGGCTCCAGCAATGTTTCACCTTACCAGCCAAAAATAATGGCTTACTGGCAAACTTAAAATATCGTCTGGCACGAAGCCGTTTGAGACAATGGTTAAAACCACAGTTAGGTATTGAACATCTGCTTGCGACGGGTAGACAAGATATAGTTATAGTTTATGACCAGATTTATATTCATTCCGCACAGTCAGGAGATACCAGTGTCTGCCAACTGCAAGGTCTGACTAGCTTTGCCGGCCCCTTACGCGGTGGTATGGCGCTGCATCCTGGCTCAGATATGGTGTACTTTGGTGAATATCTGAACAACTATCAGTCCGATATCCGGGTGCTTCGAATTGATAGCCAGCAAAATGTCGCTACGGTGTGCTGGGCTTTCCCACGCTCAGACATCAAACATATCCATGCCATCAGCTATGATCCTTACCGCAACCGGCTTTGGATCACGACTGGTGATGCGGACCATGAATCTGCCCTTTACTACACCGACGACGAATTTCAAAGCGTGCATAAATTTGCCGGCGGTGATCAGAGCTGGCGCGCTATCAGCCTGCTGTTCTTTCCCGATGCGATTGAATGGGGGATGGATGCCGGTAAAGATGCCCCGGCCAGTGCGATCAATCATATCTATCGCTACGAGTTTGCCAGCCAGCAAAGAGTACAGGTAGCAACTATCGGTAACCCGGCCTATGCGGCAGTTCAGTGTGCAGATGGCGGCGCTTTTATGGCAACCACCTATGAACCCGGCAGGTTACAGGACACTCCAGAGCAGGCTGCACTTTGGTATCGCAGCCCTGATGGCCGCTGGCAACAACTACTGGCTCTGGATTACCGGGACAGTCAGATGCAAACAGTCAGCCGCTATGGCATGCTGTACTTGCCCGCAGGTACTGTGCCGGCCAGGCAGTTACTCTTTACCACACTAAACTGTAGCCAGCGCCATCTGGCATGCTATAACCTGAACTGTGACAGCTAAACCTATTACCGATACAAGGAAGCACGATGCTAAACTCGCTAAAACAGCAACTAAAACGTATTCTGCAACGACTGCAACGCAAAAGGGCTGCTGATAAGCTTAAGCAGCAGGCCAACCATATCAGTGCTGAACAACTACAACATGACTTGCAGCAACTGGGCGTGCAACAGGGCGATACCCTGTTTTTACACTCCTCACTAAAAAGTCTGGGTTATGTGGTTGGCGGCCCGGCTACTGTGATTAAGGTACTGCAGCAGCTGGTTGGTGAACAGGGCAATATCCTGCTACCGGCCTACTACCTGCCCGGGGGCACCATTGAAGCCACTTGTCAACTGACAGATTATCAGTTCGATCCGAGGATCCATGGCACTCATATGGGACGGTTGCCGGAGACCTTTCTGCAACTGCCGGGCGTAAAACGCAGTCTGCATCCAACTCATTCGGTGGCGGTTTGGGGGGCTCAGGCAGACTATCTGACCAATGGCCATCATCAGGCCCCTTCGGTCTTCGGGGAGGGTTCTCCCTGGCAACGTTTTACCGCCTTGCCACAAGCCAAGGTATTAGGCCTTGGCATCAGTATGGGGCCTGTTACCTTTTACCACCTGCTTGAAGATCAGCTTGGCGAAGCTTTTCCGCTCAACGTCTGGCATCAGGAGTACCGTTTACCCTGTATCGATCAGGATAACAATATCTGGCAGGTGCCGGTTAAATCCTACAAGCCTGATCTGACACAGCAGCGGATCGATCATCCTTCCAGAGCAGATTTGCGGGAATTTTTCAGGCAGAGTCTGCAGCAAGCCGGTCTATTGCAGCAGGCTCAGGTTGGAGACAGCCAAAGCTGGTTGCTCCCAGCGACAGGCTTTCTGACACATCTGCAGTGGCTGGCTGAGCGTGGTATTACCGTTTATACCCCTGAAGCGGAGTTAGCGCAAAAAGCGGCCAACTCGCCTTGAACTAAGCCTCAGCACTCAGCGGTGGCTTTGCAACTGCGCCCGACGTTGAATGGCGGCGTAACCGTTGCGGCTTGGGGTGACTAGTCATTTGTTGCAGCTGATTCAGGTAGATCATTGGCCGGAAAAAATAGAAAAAATCGATAGCCCGATCTTTGCTAAGATGCGAACGTAAACAAGATAGCAGCGCCCGCGGACGCATCGCCACTGTAATAAAATCCGCCTGCAGGATCTCGCCCAGCAAGCGCTGATAATTATTGAATTTAGTCGGCAGATTCAGAATATCCCCACTCTCTTCACCAGTCGCAAAAGGCACTGCTGTAAACTCTGGAAAAGCCTGGGCGATACATTGGCTGTGGAATTGCCCGGAATAGTACAAGTCATTTGGTAAGGTCATCAGAAACTCAAACACTTGCGATTGCATAAAGGGTAAAAAAGGCAGACTGTGGCCGTTCAGGAAGCGGAAACTGCTAATTGCGATAGCTCGGCGGCTGCGGTTCCAGAAATAAAAGCTTTTCACCGGATTGACATCAGCGGCGTATTTTTCCATTTCATGCTGTAGCCGCTGCAGTAGCTGGCGTTCGTTCGGCAACCACTCGGGTTTGGCTGCAAAATATGCCTGATAGTAAGCATTAGCGGGCGCGATTTGTTGCAATAATGCTGACCAGTTACATGCCTGATACAATTGATACATCTGTGCCGTCACAATTTTAGACTGCCCCAGTACATCACCACCAAAGCCGTCTAACACCAGGCCTGGCGCCTGACTGGCCAGATACTGCCCGGCCGGATTGATCCAGAAATGATCATAGGTTTCAAAATTTGTCCGGGTATTTTTGTCCCGCTCGGCCTGCACCAACTGCTGCTCTGAATCCAGTGTCTGATGTGGTATCCCCAGCTGCTGACAGAGCGCACGGGCAATACTGACATCCTGATTGCTATGCGGCGACAGAACTCTGACGGTATAACAGCTGGCCAGCTCCAGCTCTAACTGCCGGGTAGTCAACAGAATATGCCGCGAGTCTTTGCCTCCTGTCACCGGGACATAAAGTGGCAGTGATACCGATTTAAGCTGTGCCAACGCCTGGCTAAAGAGTTCATGGTACCGCGCCGGTGTATGCTGATGAAGAGAGGGTTCAAAGCTCGGCTTGGTTACCGTAAGCCGCTGCTCTGCCGCATTAACCAGTAATTTGAGTTGCCCCTGCGGCCTTAACACGCCCTTAAAGGCCGTGTCGCTACCCAGATAAAAACCCAGCCGTAAGAAGATAGCGATCGCCTGCTGATCCAGGCTTAATTTGCAATGTTGCTGTATCAATGTCACCGAATTACTAATCAGCAGTTCAGCGCCATCTTGCAGATAATATAACGGGAAGAGACCAAGGCGGTCGGTACTTAGCGTGAAACTACCGTCTTTTAGTGCCCACTCGACAAAAGCACCGTCATCGCCGCTACCAAGCCGGTAGCCAATAAAGCCCGCGCTATCTCCTTCCAACAGCACCGGACCGTCATGACAACGTAAACGAATTAAAAAGTCTCGCAGGGCACCCAGCTGCATAGCTGCAGATATCGACATTGTTTCACTCCGCGTTAATGTCTGGATCTGGGCTAAAGCGTGCTGTTCCCCACGGCAGCATATTGCAGCGACCAAACCCAGTTTGAGCTGAGCTTACTGTCGTTAGGTTACGGTTTGATTACAGAAATGAAATACTAAAAAAGCGGCCTGAGCCGCTCTGTATGCGTCTGGTTATACCTACTTAAACCATATATTGGCCACCATTGACTGACAAGGTCGCTCCAGTGATGTACCCGGCTTGCTCAGAGGCAAGAAAAAGTGCGCAGCGTGCGATCTCTTCGGGCTGCCCCAGGCGGCCACTTAGGATTTGCGGTAAGATCCGCTCATTCACGATTTCCGCCGGCATCGCCTTAACCATATCCGTTTCAATATAACCCGGACATATCGCATTAACGGTGATCCCCTTGCGGGCATTCTCCATTGCCAGCGCCTTGGTAAACCCCAGCTCTCCCGCTTTAGCTGCACTGTAATTTGTTTGCCCGGCTTGTCCTTTCTGACCATTCACCGATGAGATATTAATGATCCGGCCAAAACCGCGCTCACGCATCCCCTCGATAACGGGGCGGCACATATTAAACAGCGAACTTAAATTGGTATTGATCACCGCTTGCCACTGCTCCAGCGTCATTTTATGTAGCATCACATCGCGGGTGATCCCGGCGTTATTAACCAGCACGTCAACAGGACCAAGCTCAGCTTCCACCCTGGCAATACCTTGCTGGCAGGCAGCAAAATCGCTGACATCCCACTGATAAACAGGGATACCGGTTTGCTGCTGAAAGGCTTCGGCGGCAGCCTGGTTACTGGCATACACCGCTGCAACCTTATAGCCTTCAGCATGCAGGGCTTCCGCTATAGCCCGCCCTATGCCACGGGTTCCGCCAGTGACTATCGCAACCTTCATCATGGTTTTGTCCTTTATAAATATCAGAATTAATCTATCGCTTATTTATAGCCCAAAGTTATTAAACTTCTGAACCAGTTTAAATGTTGGTCAGTTTTGAAATGCAAACTGATATACCGCAGAGACGCTTTAAAGCCATCCCGACAGTAAGTGTAGTAAATACCTTTAAGAAAACGTTTGAACTCGGCATAACAGAGACGCCAGTGGTGGGTCCTTAAGAATGCTTTGTCATTTAAAGCGAGTGAGTACTTTTCGATATCCGCCAGTGTCTTTTGGCATTCCTCATCCGACACGGCCCGCAGAAATCCGAACTGGCCAATTCTGGTCGGTTGTAAACTGTCTATACTAGCCGTCACTGTTGTTCCCTGTTTCACAAAGGAAGCTACCATTAGCATGCCTTCGTCAATATTACCCGGCTTATTCTGCATATATTGAGACTCTTTAACCGGGAAAATAAAATTCCCCAAAGAGTAGGCTATGACGCATCCTTCAACCACCTCATATCCTTGCAACGTATGGGAATGATGATGCACTATCATGGCACAGTATTTTGCCAATTTTCGTGACAAATTGACCCGCCATAACGATGGATAGTTGCTAAACTCCAAATCGGAATGGATAACCAAAATTACCGCATCCACCTGTTCGGCCAGCTGCATTACCGCCTGCTGCAACTGTTTTTCATCCAGGGCGGCGACGCCTGCTTCGTTGTCTGTGGCCGCATAGTGGCTGGCATCCGTTACATTTAAGATGCCGAAGGTAATATCCCTAACCCGCAACACCAAAGGCGTATACGCTTGCTTTTTATCTTTACCGGCGCCGACATAGTGAGCTCCGGCGTCGCTGATAAATTGCTGCATCTCGATAATGGGCTCAGCACCGCAATCTTTTATATGATTATTTGCCATGCAATAAATATCTAAACCGAGAGAACTCAGCGGTGGACACTGGCTGATCGGGATATTCATTTTCACCCCGGGGAAGGCAGTTTTTGACAAAATACACTCTAAATTCCCTATCGCCAGCTCATAAGGTTCGAACATCGCTGCAATAGCTGCAAAATGCTGCTGAGCCTGCTCATAAGAAAGAGATTTAACACCAGATAAACAGAGGTCACCAACGAAAGCAATTTTGGTCATAGCTTCTTCTTACCTTTTAGTAAGGTTAGCAGGTAAGTTTCCGGGCCATCAGGCCAATTTGAAAGTTTACACAATAGCAAAAGACTCAAGCCATAAACCAGTATACCCAGTGCGGTCAAAGGTAATGCCATCCAACCGCCTAAACCGGTATCGCTCACCAGAGGTGAAAACATCGCGGCGCCTAACACGGCGGCCATAAGCAAGGCCGCCAGCACCACCCGCCAGCTCGCCAAAAATAAACTTTTTACTGACATAATACCCAGTGACGATTGAATGTATTGCATCAAAACCATCCCCGTCAGGCTTGCCGCTAAAACGCCCCAAGCCAGCCCTACCGCTTCCCCTATCAGGATCCCTGCCGCCATAAAGGCCGCCCGAACAAAGAACATCGCAAAGGAATAACGTCCCAGCAGGTCTGCACGGCCGATTGCGGTAACAGCTGAAATGGCACAGGCAACACTCACTCTGCTGATCCCGACAAAGGCCAATATTTGCAAAAACACCACCGCTCCAAGCCAGTTTGGCCCCAGTAACAACAGCACGACATAGTCTGCAATCAGGCAGATCCCGATCACCGCCGGTAGTGCCAACGCCAGCACAGAACTCAGGATCTGAACATTAAGCTTTTGAAACCCAGGTTTATCGTCGACTAACTCTGCCAGTGCTGGTAAGGCGGCTCTGGCAACCGGCATAGCAATTTCTGTTGACGGCATACCTGAGATTTCTTTCGAAATCGTATATAAACCCAGTGTTTCAGTGGAAGAAAACTTACTCAGCAAAATGACATCTATTTTCGCGGATAACGCCGACATCGCTTCGTACACAAAGAACCATTTCGAAAAGCTAAAAATCTTATCCAGTGACGCGAGACTGAAACGGGGGCGGTAGTTTGAAACAATATAACTGGTCACCAGCTTCACCAGCATACCAACCAGACTACCTAACGGAAACGCCCAGTAAGTTTTATAAACCAAGGCCACAAAAAGGGTGGTAAAAAACTCAGCTAATCTGGACAGGATATTAAGCTTGAACTCCATGTTGAAGTTCATTTTCTTATGGAAATCAACGACACCAACGTTTAGGAAACCATAAAGCAGCGCTATTACTCCATAAACCAGAATGATGGGATAAATTCGCTCGTCGTTGAAAAAGTCTGCCATCAAACCTGCGGTTAGCATAATGACAGTAAAGAGAAATACGCCTCTGATGATGCAAAGCGTCCAGACCGTATTATAGTCTTGTGGCGTAGCCTTTTTGTTTCTAACCAGTGCGGTGAAAAAGCCAAACTCTGTCACCATCTCGAGGAAACTGGATAAAATCAGTGCCTTGGCGATTAACCCATAATCTTCAGGCAATAACACCCTAGCCAGAATGATGACCGACACCACTCCCAGCAAGCGCGACATCCAGCGAAATAGCAAGATCCAAAGACTGCCAGATAATATTTTCTTCCCAAAACTACTTTCCATCCACCCCTCGAAACGGCAGCTTTAATGCCGGGCGTTATTTAACGTATCTAACCAGCTGGTTTAAAAAACCTAACTTTCTATAAAAATGCACAAAACTGACCAGCTTTTTTCTATCTGTTATCGAGGCCAAGGCCTGCAACACGCCTTTTACGCGTAGCCGGGGCCGAATCACGCTATTGTTTAGCAGCTCCCAACTTACCGCCAGTAGCAATCGACTCCACTGCCACCAACTCAGGGTGTCACCTGGCTGCTCACTAGCCGCAAAAGGAACGGTTGCCAGGTCGCCGGCAAGCTGCTGTAACACCCGGGAATGAAAACTGCCGGAGAAATAAAGTGCCGGCGGTAAGCTGAATAAAAAGTCTACCAGCTGTTGTTGCATAAAAGGAAAGTAAGCCAGGCTATGCCCGGTCATAAAACGAATGGAACTAATGGCAATGGTTCTTCTGCTTCTGTTCCAAAAATAGAATTGGGCAACTGGATTAACCGTGCCGGTGAAGCTTTTAAGCTCAGCAACCAGCTGCTCAGCAAGTTCTCTCTCATCAATAATAAAGTCCTGATACGCCTCCGTAAGCCAGCTGTTATTATACTGGTTTGGCCGGGCGATAAGCTTGACCAGACGCTCCCAGTCTTCAGCGTGATAGGCGCTGTGCATCTCAGGCGTGACAATAGAAGATTGGCTTAACACATCACCACCAAAGCCATCGAGAACAATACCGGCTGGCCGGGTATCCAGATACCTGGCGACGGGGGTGGCCCAGCTATGATCACGGGTTTCAAAATTGGTCAGCAGATTCTTCCGCTGCTCACTGCTGATGAGCTTGGTTTCTGCGGCCAGCGCCTGATGCATCAAAGCAGTACGTTGACACAATTGCTGGGCAACCTGCTGGTCGTCATTATAATGTGGCGCCAAGACGCTGACCGTATAGCAGCAGTCGGGCTTAAGCCCGGCTTGATGCAAACTGAGAAAAATATGTCTGGAGTCTTTGCCGCCGGTCAGTGGCATATATAGCGCCGCGGTCTGCCCGGCCAGCGGTTGTAATGCGTGATGCATCAAATCACAGTACTGTTGCTCAAAGTCGCTATTGACCACTTTAGACTGCGCCGGTCTGCTAATGCTAAGCTCGACGCCCCCGGCAGAGACGCTGACCTGCAGTTGACCATTGGGTCGGCATAGCCCCTTAAAGGCCGTACGCTGACCAAGATAAAAGCCTAAGCGAAAAAATATTGCAACAGCCTCGGTATCCCGAGTCAGCGGTTGATGTTGCCGAATCAGCTCAACCGAGTTCGATAACACCAGCTGGTTTTCGTGCTGCAGATAATAAATTGGATACAGTCCCAGCCGGTCCGTGCTTAACTGCAGTCTGTTGTTCTGAAAGGCCCAGCGGACAAAAACACCGTCCGCATCAGCGTCGTCACCCAGACTGTAGCCATAGAAGCCTTCCGACAGACCTATAAATTCAACATGGCCGTTAAGGACACTTGCCTTGATGATAAAATCACCCTGTGTACCACGCGTCAAGGTTGCGGTCATTTACAGCCACTCCTGCGTTGCCAGGTTCACAGCGATTTGCCTGCTATCCGGATCCCGTTGGGATCGCGTAGTGCCTGCCAGATATGCCAATAAAAACGCAAACGCAACACTTTTTCATCAGTATCCGCAGAAGCAGTCAGCTCCGGCAATGAACCTGTTGCAGATAAAAGCTCGGCGGCGTTTAAAAACGCCGAGGGCAGAAAGCCGCTGCGCTTTGTTGATTGCAGCAACAGTTTTGCCAGCCGGGGTCTCTGCTGGCATTGGTTATGGATAAACACCCGCAGCCGGAATAGATAATCGGCAGGCCGGCTCGAATTCGCCAGGTCAATTTGCGTACCGTGCACCAGCGGCACAGTTAGTGCGGCCGGGAAATACTGCTTAAAAATCGCCTTGTACAGCTGCTCGTGGCATTTGGCTGCAGTAGGCACCGACATCACGGTCTGAACAAAATCCCTCGTCATCCCCGGTGTCAGGATCCGGGCCTGATGCTGAAACACCTTAAAGGGGTTTACCGCAATACGATTTCGGGCCCGGTTTGCCAGGCGGAACAGATCTGCGCCTTCTCCCGAGTCCGGATAACGGGCACTTTCGGTATCAAGTCGTTGCGAAAAGGCCTGCCACATCTCGGCGGCGAGCTCTTTACCAAAAGCAGACTCTGCCGCACGCCACAGCGGGTGTGAAAAAGGTTTAATCGTTATCGATTGCAATTCAGACTGGCTGGCAAACTCTGATTTCAGTGTAAAGCCAGGCAGGATCCCCTCCCAATATACGCCCGGTTGGATAAATTGCAGTAACTGACTAATAAAAAGGTACAGGCTTTGCACTTCAGAATCTGATACCTGCAAATACTGCAAATAATCGGTACTGGAAAAAAAGGCCTTATCCGGCTCGTGCAACTGAAACGGAAATCCCAATTGTCTGGCGATCGCCATTGCAGAGCGGGCATCTGCATCCAGGTTTTCATCATGGTGTGAAATAATTGATGCCGCTAACGGAATTTGCCGGGCGTGTAACATATAAGCCAGTAAACGGGAGTCATAGCCGCCACTCAACAGGATCCCTTGCGCTTGACCACTATAGCTATCCAGCGCTAAATCAATAGCGGCGCCATAGCTCTCAACCACCCCGGCTACCGTTGGGGTACGACTCAGGGGCTGAAATTGCCAGTAACAACGATCTGTAATCTCAAGAGTGCCGGCATCGATAACCAGCAGACTCGCAGGCGGGATCCGGGCTACATCCCTGGTCAGCGTGTCATTTGCCAGCGTATGTCCCATCGCAATAAAGGCGCCCCAACCAGCCAGATCGGCTTCCCCCTGAAAGACACTGGTTTTGTTCGAGAAACAGATAGCACCGGCCTCTTTAACCCAATACAAAGGTTGAAAACCGAGGAAGTCGTTACAAACAACCAGCTTACCGGCAGCGTTATCCCAGTAAATCAGCAGGAAATCACCTTCATAAGAAGTAAACTGTGCTATCGCTTGCTGCCAGTTTTCCGGCACTGTCGTCACCGCCGGTAAGGGAGAACCCAGGACGTACAACAGATTGTCGCCTGAACGCAACACCGGGACACGGGTATCAATACTGAACAAACTGCCAGGCGAGACTGGCTGCAGTGCTGCAGCCGCTTTTGCTGTTAATTTTTCGCTCTTTGCCCTGCCGAGCTTAATCACCATGTTACTCATAGTGTCGCCTGTCCCTTTGATCTGCCGAATAAAAATTGAAAAAGCTTTCTGTCATCTGCCCAACCGAAAAACGATTGGCAAAAGCAACTTTGCTGTTCTCGCCATATTGCATAAGCCGTTGTGCCGACTGCCAGACCTCAGATAAGGTTTCAGCCAGACAGGCTGCGCTATTTTCCGCCAATACCATACCGGTTTGCCCGTGAGCGACGACCTCAGCATTTCCACCAACATCAGACACCGTACAGGGAATGCCCAAACTCATCGCTTCTAACAAAGTCATAGAGGTCCCTTCACTTAACGAAGGTAATAAAAACAGCTCCATTAACGCCATGTAATCGGTAGCTGGGCTTTTAAAACCAGCGAAAATAACACGTTGCGTAAGTTGAAGATCCTTTGTAAGTTGCTCAAGATGCTGCCGCTTTGGCCCATCACCGACGATCAACAGCTGCAGTTCTGGAAAGGTTGGTGCTACTAAAGCAAAAGCCTCTAACAGCATGGCCTGATTTTTTATTGGATCTAAACGGGCGACAGTACCAATCACCCGCTGCCCGGGCTGGAGGTCCAGCTCTTGCCGGGCTTTGGCCCTGCCCTCTTCCGTGCTAACTAATGGCTCAATACCATTGTAGATAACATCAATTTTATGTTCCGGAATAAATTCATACTGTACTAAAGCGGCCTTTGTTGCCTTGGAAATGGCAGTAATCTTATAAGTGGTCGCGGCCATCAGTTTGTTAATCAGCCAGGCCTTATACCGGTGGCGGTCCGGATAAAAACGACCATGTTCAGTGAAGATCACTTTGGCTTGTGTACCTATAGCGGCAAACCAGCCATATACCCAAGGCGTATACTGATGACAATGCACAATATCTATCTGGTGCTGCTTAATTAATGCACGAATCGCTTTAATTAGCCGCCAGTCAAAGCCGGGTTGCCGTTGCAATACATCAATACCAATCCCCTGTTGCTGTAAGGCCTGACCTATTGCACCTACTGAACCTTCTATCACACAAATACGATGGCATACTTGCGCAGCGTCCATACCACGCACCAACTGGTTAATGACCTGCTCGGTGCCGCCAATGCCCATATCGTAGGTAAGATGTAAAACGCGCTTCATAAGCACACGGCCTGCCCGCTCGCTTCAGGCTGCATATAGTGTTGCCACCAGGCGGCAAATACCAGTAAGCTCCAGAGCTCCTGGGTATAACGAAAATCGCCGGCTTGATGCTGCTGCCACAATTGCGATACCAATGACAACTTAAAGAAGTTAGCTAACCCTGAGTCTTTGGCGGCAAACAAGCCATCGGCAATAGATTTTAATTCTTTGTTCAACCAGTTGGCCAAGGGTACAGAGAATCCCATTTTTTTGCGGTACAGAATATCATTGCTTAGCCGTTGTTGCTGACTGAGTTTTAGCAAATGCTTTTTCTCTTTGCCATGGAGCTTTAATGCCGCTGGCACCCGGGCCGCGAACTCCACCATCCGATAATCCAGTAAAGGCGCCCTCGCTTCCAGCGAGTTCGCCATGGTCATCCGATCCACCTTAACCAGAATATCGCCGGGTAGGTAGGTTTTAATATCGGTATAAAGCACCTTGGACAGATGGTTATCACTATCAGCCGCCTGATAAGCCGCGGTCGTCACAGCGGCAGAGTCGTACCCTGCTAACGCCTGCTGAAACTCTGGCAAACACAATTGCTGCCACAATCTGGGGCAGAAAAAACTATTGGTCAGAAAAAAGCCTTGCTCCGGCGTCAGTGCCAGGCTGCGTAACAAGGTATTGGCTTTGCGGGCGACCGTACCCGGTAACGCAGCTGCCAACTTGGCCAATACTGCGGCCAGAGGTTTAACAGCAGCGGGCAAGCGTTCGCGCAGCGCCTGCTCGGTTTGGTCAATGACATATTTGCTGTAACCTGCAAAGTTTTCATCACCCCCATCTCCGGCCAGTGCTACTGTGACCTTTTTTCGCGCCAGCTCAGCAACAAAATAGGTCGGAACGAAAGAGGGATCGGCAAAGGGTTCGTCGAAATAACGGCTGATGCGCAGGAAGTTAGCCGTCACACTGGCTTTTACCGTAAACTCATGATGATCGGTAGCGAATTGAGCTGCGATCTGACGGGCATAGTGCACCTCGTCATAGTCCTTATCAGCAAATCCGATAGCACAGGTGGTAACCGGCGTCGCACTTTGCCTTGCCATACTGGCAACCACCGCACTGGAGTCCACACCACCGCTTAAAAAGGCACCCAGTGGCACATCGCTAATCATCCGGATCTTCACCGCATCGTCCAGCAGCGTGCGTAACTGTGCAGCCAGCTCATCGGCCGGAGCTGTGCTGCTGTGGTTAAAACTCAGCTGCCAGTAACAGCGCTCAGAGACCTTGCCATGTTGATACTCGAGATAATGTGCCGGCTTAAGTTTACGTGCTTGTTTAAAGATACTCTTAGGATCAGGCACATATTGATAAAAGAAGAAATCCTGTACTGCCTCCAGGCAGAGCTCACGTTTAAAAAATGGCAACGGCAATAAAGCTTTTAGCTCTGACGCAAAAGCAAAGTAGTCGCCATCCTGGTAAATATAGAGCGGTTTTTTGCCCAGCCGATCACGAGCTA
This sequence comes from Alishewanella sp. BS5-314, assembly GCF_025377695.1. NCBI lineage: Bacteria > Pseudomonadati > Pseudomonadota > Gammaproteobacteria > Alteromonadales > Alteromonadaceae > Alishewanella > Alishewanella sp. BS5-314. The sequence continues at coordinate 364,793 of NZ_JACEHJ010000002.1, read as the reverse complement.
AAAACAACTTTTGCTCGGTTTTATCCCAAATAGCCAGAGCAAACATACCATTTAATGCATTCAGTGCGGCAGGGCCTTGCAGCAGGTATAAACGTAGTAATACCTCACTGTCGGTATGGGTACTAAATTGCTCGCCGCCGGCGATAAGTTCAGCTTTCAGATCAAGAAAATTATAAATCTCGCCATTAAATACCATGACGTAGCGGCCACAGGGTGAATGCATCGGCTGCGTACCCGCTTCCGATAAATCCAGAATACTCAGCCGACGGTGCACCAGCATAATTTTCTCATCATGCCAGCTGCTGCCTGCATCAGGGCCACGATGCCATATGGCCTCGCCCATTTGCTGAGCAAGTTGCTGTGCAGCGCTGTCGCTCTCAGCAAAACGCAGATAACCAGCTAATCCACACATTGTGCTACTCCTTGATGGTTTTTGCGCTTTGTTGTCGTTCAGGCACCAAAGCCCCACGCCGCGGCGGTCTGATCCGCCCTGTGTCCGACGCTTTTTCTGCTTGGATTAGCTTTTCGCGTGCCAGATGTTGCAGGTAATAAACGTTGGCACTACTGGCCAGAAATAAAATCATCCAAAACAGAATTTCTGCCCGGGCCCTGTCGATAAAGGTCGCTGCCGCCAAAAAGCCAACCAGGCCGCATTCCAGCGCGACAATCTTGTGATAAATTTCCGGCCGCCCCTGTTTTATCACAAATTGCTTGGCTTTATGGCTTATCCGGAATACCGATACCAACATCCCAACAAAAACAAATAATCCAAGCCAGCCAAAATCTCCCAGCACCTGAAACCAGGTGGAGTGAGGTACACGACGCTCGATCGAGTAGTTGGTTTTACTGCGATCCAGATAGGCGCCACTGACCACAGAATAGCCGCCGATCCCCATACCCATCGGATAATCCTTAACCATATCGAAGGTGCCGAACCAGAAATGTAGCCGGCCGCGGCCATCTGCGCCACGCTGCCCTTGTTCATCTGCCTGTAAAGTTTGCATCCGCTGCCAGAAAGTATCATCGGTCAGCGATACGGCCCCCGCCAGACCGGCGACAACTATCGCTGCAGCTGTTAACCGCTGCCGGGCTTTTTGCACCCTTGAGAACAGCATAAAACAAACAAATAAAGAGGCGCCGGCTAGTACGCCCAAAAAGGCGCCGCGGCTATTGGCCAGCACCAGCACGTTTACGACAAAGGCACTGCAAACAAAAACCAGAGCCCGGGTTTTCCAGTTACCCTGCCAGGCATAATAAATCAGGATCACCACCGCAGGAACCAATGCAGCAGCCGCCAGATTTGAGTCTCCACTTGTATCGACCATACCTATACCCGATAAGCGGCCACGGTTATCCCGCCCCATAGAGTGACCATAGTAGCCGACATAGGTCGCGCCAAGCAGGTACATCCAGATCGCAATATTTAATAACTTCTCGGTATTCAGTAGTTTATAGGCTACAAACATTACCACCACCAGACGCCAGAAATAGCCGGTAAAGCGATCATGGGCAATGGGGTCAAGTGCATAAAAATAGGCAATAAAATGCAGTAACAAAAACACCAGCATCCAGCGGAAAACCGGTTGCTGTCGCCAGGGGCTAAGCTTACTGTACTCCTGATATTTGAAGGCAAGCGCCAGCAACATCATTATCGAGGTAATAAAAGAATAACGTAGCGCCGGAATTTCAGATCCCCACCAGCGGTCTTCCGGGTTCATCATATAAACGATTTGGTACAGAAAAAAGGCGGCGGCACCGTTATAGGCCAGCACAGCCAACAGACCACCGGCGTAGAGCAGAATAAAAAATATGGCAAACTTAGACATGGTGCCGTTCCGTAAGCTGCAGCTTAGCTAGTTGCAAACTCATAATGAAATATACCCGCGCAACTGCCCGCCCAGCTGATTCGCTAAGCTCTGCGGCAGACACCGCCAGAGCTGTTCCAGAACTTTTCGGGTGCCACTGGTAGCCTTATCGCTTTGCAATAAGGCACTCCCCTCTGCAGCGCCGGGCTGATGTAACTGCCAGTCCAAGGCATAGGGTTGCGCACCCCACTGCTGCTTAAAGCGATAAGTGCCTTCCCCCGGTGTGGAGCGCCCCATATCAAAGGTGGTAACCCCCCGATCTGCCAAATAGCTTTGTATCGTCCAGTATAACAGCATGTTTGGTGCTAAATGATTATACTCAGCCAGAGTGGAAGCCCATGGAATTACTGCCTGATTACCGTTAATCAGTACGATGGCGGCACCCGTCACTTGCTCTGCCAAGCGCACCAATACCACCTGCAAACTGCCTGACGGATAATATTCAAGCAGGTACTGAAACCAGTCGGGATGGTGCGCTGGTGAACCGAGCCGGCGCATATTCCTGGCATAAATCTGATAAAACGCCTGTATTGCGCTACTATCGGTACTCAGCTCGGCAGTCAGACCATTTTTAGTCGCCTTCTTTATCTGGCTACGTAGTTTAGGCTTATAACTGGCCAGTAAGGCATCCTGCCCGGCAAGCAGTTGGGTTATCATCCTGACTTTCGCCAATTGTTCCGGCTGCGGGCTGATTTCCTGCGCTGAATGCCGCAATTCAACAGCGTTCTGCCCCAACTGCGCCCGGAAACTAGCCTCAAGCAAATGGTTTAGTTCGCTATTTATCGCCAGTACACCGCTGTAATCGGCAAACGGCTGTGAAATCACGCGCGGCCTTTGTAACGGACGTTTAAATACCGAGTAGGGTAACAAAGCGATACTTTGCTTTGACGCACGTTCTCTGGCCAGCAGACAGCCCGCCTGATGACCATAAACTTTTTGCACCGCGCGGCGCCAGCCACTTAAAAAATAAGGGCTGGCATTAGCCGTCACTGTTACTAAATCGTCAGCTTCACTGTCTGACGCTTGTACTATTTCAAGCTGTAACTGTGTCATGACATTTTCCTGACTATCCTTGCTCCGCGCCCCGGCTGCGATAAGGCTGGGAGCGCTTTAACGCGCCTTTTATTCGCCGCGCCAGCTGTTCCAGCCTAAGATTGATACGATCCCGTTGTAAAATCAATTGGCATAGCTTGCCAGTGTTACGTCCCAACTGCGCTTTATAGCGGGCATCTCCGGCCATAAAGTCATAACACTCAAAACCACGGGCCGCATAATGCGCAATTAACAAACTGTGGCCAACCAGCCCTGGCTTTTGCTGTTTATCTGCAACAGGTGCTAACCCGGCCAGATAAAAATAAACACGCTGCCGATGGATAAAATTATAAAAGTAACCAAGAACTTGCTCGCCAGCTTTTAAACAGTGCAATTCCAACGAGCCCTGTGGCCAGTTATCAGTAATCAATGTCTGATGAAAGGCCAGAAAATCCGGATTAGCAAAACCACTGCCATCGAGATTGGCGCCGAACCGCTGCAGATGCCACGGCTTGATCGCCTGCCACCAACCCAGAGCCTGCTCAAGGGAATTGGGCTGTTCCAATTGCAGTTTACCTTGCTGCTCACTGACCCTGATCGCACGGCGGATCTGATACCGGGTGTTGCCCGATAGGGTATCCAGATAGTCTTTGCCGCTGGCTCTGAGCGCCACCAAATCTACAGCATAACAAGGCGCCTCCCAGCCAAACCGGGCAGACAGGCCACTGGCCTTGAGCCAGGCCGGGCAATGTTGCAGTGGCAAGCCATTGATCTGCCATTCATCCCAATCGGTTAGCTCAGCGCTAATACAAGCAATCATCGCCGACCGGGTTGCTTCAGGAGCCAGCTCACTGAGCAGAAAATCGTTGTATTCAATCCAGATTTGGTCCTGTGCCGGCTGCCCGGTTTGTTGCAGCAATAATTGCTCTTTCCGAAATAGCAGGCGTCTGCTTGTTTGCTGACAAAGAATACCCAGCCCTAGCAGCTCATCATGCAGCCTGGCTTCGACAACCATAGCGGTGGGTTTAAACACCCTGAGCCAGCAACCGATCCAGTGCCAGCTTAGGAAAAACGAGGCCTGACTTTTTTGCTCTAAGGCCTGCCAATGTTGCTGCAACAGCGGCAGATTGTTCAGGGGGTAAGTGCGGACTGAAATGTCGGTTTTACTGCCATCCATGACACTCTTTAACTCCTGAGATAACCTTGGGCCAAGCTTGCAATCTAACATCTCGGCTAACCCGGTTAGCATTCTGCTGACGCTTTATTTAATATGATGCTTGATTTTCATGCGTCGGGCAATATGATGTTGTGTAATTCGTCATACCTGTCACCGCTTGTTCTAAACTTAAACTCTGCGGCCCGGCTTTATGTTGGCCAGGCTATCCTGAGCAATGGAGAATGTTCACATGAAAAAGACCTGCCTGTCAGCCGCTATTGCCCTAAGCCTGTTGCTTAGCGGTTGCGGCGGCAAATCTGCCGAAGAGCATTTTAATGCCGGCACCAGCTTTGCCGCACAACAAAAACTGGGTGAAGCCATTATCGAGCTGAAGTCTGCCGTTGCTGCAGCACCAGATAATGCGGACTACCGCTTATTGCTGGGGCGCCTCTATATGCAAAGCGGTGATTATTTTTCGGCCGAGAAAGAGCTGGCCCGAGCCCTGGAAAACGGTGCTGATTTAAATGAAGTCGCACTGGATTTACTGCAAGCCAGTTTCCGCGCCGAAAACTACCAGCAGGTATTGGGCTTGTTTAAAGATGATGCCCGCTTAAATGAAAGCCGGCAGCAGTACGCAGCCCTATACCGGGCCCTGACCGAAATCGAAATGGGCACAGCTGACAATGCGATGCCCTTATTCGATAGTCTGGTTGAGTCAACGCAGCCAGATATTCAGGCTTTTGCCCGGGCGATGCTACAGATAAAAAACAATGCGCCAGCCGAAGCCCTCGCGACCCTGCAGCAAACTGCTGCGGATAGCCCTGCTATCCTCGAAATTAACTACTACAAAGCGCAACTGGCGCTGGCACTGGGCGATGACGAAGCAGCACTCGCTGGTTTTTATCAATACCTGCAACAAGTACCGACTGCCCTACGCACCCGTTTGACTGTGGCACAGCTGGAATTAAAAGCACAGCGTTTAGATAAAGCTCAGGCAGAGCTTGATCAGATCCTGCGCTTCGCTCCGGAGCATGGTTTAACCAACTATTTGCGGGCACTGGTAGCCTTTGAAAATAAAGACTTCAACAAAGCCAAGGAGCATATCGATAAAGCTATCGGTAGTCGTTTTAACACCACAGCCAGTCGGATTATGGCAGGGCTGATCCACCATCAACTGGGATTAAATACCCAGGCGCTGGCGCATCTGGCCAGTGTGCAATCCCAGCTGGGTGTTTATCCGCCGGCTCAGCGCTTGCTTACTGCGCTGCAGTTACAGGCGGGTGAGCTAACCCAGGCTGCTGGCTCTATCGGCAATGTTGAACTGACTGAGCAGGATGTTAACCTCGCTGCCGTTACCGCCTTTGAGCTGTTAAAAGCCGGTGAGACGACCCTAGCAAATGATATTTTAAAACGGATTGAAGAAGCGGGCCTGAATCAGAGCAGTGCCAATCTGTCGACACTGGGGCAGTTACGCCTGGGGATCCCGGAGCAGATGACTGCCGGTATCCGCGATTTAGAGCAAGCTTTGTTACTGGACCCGTCGCGGCACGATGCGCGCCTGACACTGGCAGCCAGCTATATCCGGCAGCAACAGTTTGACAAAGCGTCAGCCTTAGCTGATGAATGGCTAACACAACCGGATACCGCCAACGCCGGTTATAACCTCAAAGCTCTGGCAGCACTATTAACCGGTAAGCAGGATGAAGCCAGTACCTTATTAGCCAGTGCAGAACAGGCTGATGCGAAGAGTCCTTTTACACATTATCTGCAGGCCGCTATTGCCCAGCAGCAACAAGACTCTGCTAAAGCCATCAACCTGCTAACCAAAGCAGTGACCAATCAACCTGAGTATGTACCGGCACTATTAGGTTTATATGGTTTGCAGCGGGCGCAGCAGCAAGATACGGCAAAAGTGGTTGAGCTAATTCGCAGCACACAGCAAAACTTCCCTAATAATCCGGCTGTTTTAGGTTTGCTGGTAAATGTGTATCAGTTTGAGAATAACCACGATGCGGTAGTAAAACTGCTGGAACCGATGCTGAGCAAACCTGAGCAGTTGACGCCTTTTGTGATGAGCGCCCTGGCAACCGCCTATGCTGTGCAGCGTAAACTGCCGGAAACTCTGGCGATCACCGAGCGCTGGTACAAGCAGGATGAGCGGAATCAGCAGGCGGCTCTGGCCTACGCCAATGCCCTGGCTTTAAGTAACAAACATAAAGACGCGTTGCAGATTATCGATAACTTATTGCGCCGTACGCCAAATAATAACGACCTGCGTTTTATTCGTTTTGTGCTGCTGGCTGAATCAGGTGATTATGCTAATGCGCTAACCGCTTTCGAGCAGTTACCCAAAGAACTGACGGCCAGTCCACAAATGCAATTTCAGCGTGGTCGTTTACAGCTGTTAAATGGTCAGATCACACCGGGCTTGGCAACATTGCAGGAATCTTACAATGCAGTCCCTGATCCTGTTACTGCGATTGCCATTGCTGAAGCTCTGGCAAAAGATGTGTCCTTCCGGCGGGCGATCCGCTTTTTGGAGGAGCATTTTGCTAAACACGGGCAGGATCCAAGAGTCTATAGTTTCTACGGTAGCTTGGTACTGCAGGATGATATTGAAAAAGCGAAAGAAATTTACTTTGATATTTTCCAAAGCGACCCGGAAAACCCGCTGATTTTAAATAATTATGCCTGGATCCTGGCTGCCGGTGGCGAAGCCAAGAAAGCCCAGCCCTATGCCGAAAAGGCCTTAAGCAAGCTGCCGCAGCATCCGGATATCCTGGATACGTACGGCAAGATCCTGAAACTACAGGGCCAACATAAGGAAGCTATCGCCCAGTTTGAAAAGTCGCTGGCTGTGCGTCCCAACCACCCCGAAGTACAGCTGAATTATGCCGAGTCACTAATCGAAACCGGCAATAAAGCCAAAGCACGCGAAGTATTGCGCAGTGTCAACGCAGAATCTGCCGAACATAAAGCTCGCCAACAACAGTTATCCGCCTCTTTATAATACTTAATGCTGACAGCTACGGCTGTCAGCATTCTTTACACCGATTAATCCTCCTCCTGCCATAAATATAAAAAAACAAATAAAAACAACGATATAAAAACAAAAAAAAGATGGCATGATTCCAGCATAAGATACGGAAACTTCGTATTTGAAGATTTATCAAGGAGCAGAAGATGAAATATGTAACGAGCTTTATCGGTGCTGCGGCACTGGCTGTAGCCAGCTACGGCGTAGACGCTGCCCCTGTTACTGCCGGTGGCGTAACTTGGGACCCAATTAGTAACGGCGGTATTGGTGGTAGTTTTAACTTCCAACAATGGTATGCTGATCCATCAAGCTACACGGTTGATCCTAACGGTGTAGCAAAACTGGCAAACGGCAATGCTGTAACCCCTGGTTTAGGCTTGCTTTCAGGTGTCGGTTTATTTGACCAGATTTTCGACAGCCGTACTTTGTTCGGTAACATCGGCTTTCCAGGTGAATACAATTACTGCACCAGCTGTGTATTGACTTTCGCTTTCGGTGGTCTGGCGGTGTCAAACGTCAACGGTAATACTGTGACTTTTGATACATCGAATTCTTGGTTAAATATCTATTACCAGAGCCCAATCAGCATACTGTCCGTGACGTCTAACTCTTACCTTAATGTTAACGGATTCCAAAGTGGTAACCTGTGGGCCAGTCTGAAATTTGACAGCTTCTGGTTAGACGGTTCTATCCTGGGCGGTTTTGTCCAGTCTACGTTAAGCGTAACCGGCGGCTTACCAGATGTGGTTGCCGCGTTGGATCGTAACTCTGGTGTGTCTGACCTGTTCTTACAAGCTTCTGCTGAGTTCAGTGGCTTACGTACAGGTTCAGCGAACGGTCAGTTTGCATCTATCCCAGAGCCAGCATCAATCGCGTTACTTGGCTTGGGCCTGTTAGGCTTGGCCGGTGGTCGTCGCTTTAAGAAAGCGTAATCGATCGTCGATATTAAAAAGGCGGAATATTCCGCCTTTTTTGTTTTTTAGCAACCCTGCATTGCAAAGTAACTGACCATAAAGCACCTAGATATAGCAATGTAAATTAATGTCAGAAAAATTTACATTGCAACAACGCAATAACCTCAAACCACTGTTTAAATTGATAAAAATTATTGGCCCATACTTTGCTTAATTAAAATAACTCGCGACAGAGTTATATTAAAATAATATCCGGGACCTAACATGAAAAAATCCATTCTAATTACGGCTGCTTGCTTATTCGCCAGCCACTTTGCCACTGCCGGTGTAATCCGTCATGACGTTAACGATAATTTATATCGCACTATCGGTGTTTTACCTCAATTTGATAGTGTTGGCGCTATCCTGTTCGATACACCAGCTGGTGGCTTTATTTGTAGCGGCACCGTAGTTGCCAGAAACTGGGTACTGACCGCCGCACACTGTGTTGATGAAGCAACCACTATGACTTTCTACAGCCCGGTCTTTAACGAGGACCGCAGTGGATACTATCATCAGGCCTACACAGCGACTTCATGGGTGTGGCACGAGAATTGGACTGGCAACCTGTTAGCTGGGTGGGATATTGGCCTAATGTACTTTGAAAATGGTATCGATGCGCCTATCGCTAATCTTTACACTGGTTCTAACGAAGCGGGTGCGATAACAACACATGTTGGTTATGGCGCAACAGGTACAGGTTTAACTGGTGCTAATCAGGCCGCCGGCACCCGTCGTGGTGGTCAGAATGTGGTAGACGGAGCTTACTCAACTGAAGGTACTGGTGGCCAGTTATTGTGGTCTGACTTTGATCATCCAGATCCAACTGCTGTTGACTCTTGGGGCGATGTGCATAACGATTGGGTTAATTTCTGGTATAACTACTTTGGTTACGGCTTTACCTCTGAAAATGCAGCTTTACCTTTTGAATATGCTATCGCAGGTGGTGACTCAGGTGGTGGTGCCTTCATTTTCGAAAACGGAGAATGGCTGTTAGCTGGTGTACACTCACTGGGTTCAAACATCAACGGTAACAATATTCGCTCAGACTACGGCGACCTGTTTGCCTCTACCCGGGTAAGTGCATTACAAGACTGGATCTACAGCTATATCCGTCCAGCAAGCGTTCCTGCACCTGCTGGCTTACTGTTAATTCTGGGTGGCTTACTATTACTGGCGCGTCGTAAAAAAGCCTAATTGACACCAGAGTCCCAAATTAAGCCCAGCTTGCTGGGCTTTTTTGTTGCTTTGGTTTTAACGCCAATCAAAATCACCGACCATTATAAACTCTTCACGATCGTCAGCTTTCTTTACACCCCCTGTAAAGCACAACACTACCAAAATATAAATCATTGAATATAAATAATAAAAAACAACCGACTTTATTGGCCTACTTTATGCTTAATACTTTTAGGTTAGTTGAAACAGGTGTGAAAAATCATGAAAGCAGTCATCAAATTTCTTCCCCAGCTGGCATTGTCAGCATTATTCTGTAGCTCAGCCCAGGCTGCCGTGATTACCTTCGGCGGTGTAACAGCATCTGACAACTCTGGCTTGGTTAGCAGCCTGGTGCCTAATATCGGCAACCTGGTAAATTCCAATGTCCTGGACCCAAATAATCCTAATTTCGGTCTTTTTATCGAAACCTTTGATAGCGCTACGGCAATGACTGTATTTGGCGGTGCGGGTAGTACAGCCTTTAATACTGCAGCCGGTAACGCCAATGGCTGTGCATTGAATAGTACAGCTGGGGGTATCAGCGTAACGTCAAGCGGTAACAATGCCTTCGCCATTACCAAAGGTTCAGTTTCAGGTGTTGCAGCAGCGCCGGCTAACGATAATACCTGCTTTGGCTTCACTCCCGCTCCGGGCGGCGCTTTACCAGCCTGGGTTGCAATCGACTACAGCAATTTGCTGGCAGGTTTTAGTGCAACCTACGGTGGCACGTGGCGCATTGACTATCTGGGCTTCTACTGGGGCTCAGTAGATAACTACAATGATTTTATGTTCTACGATACCAGCATTAATGGTATCCAGAATTTTAGCCCTTTCGCTGCTCAGGGCGATAGTAACCCTTTTACCTCAATGTTAACCGGCAACAATTTATTAGCGCAGCTGGGTGGTTCATCAGGTAATCAACAATCGCCGCAATCAAATGCTTATGTGAATATCAATTTTGCGCCAAATGAGTCCTTCACTTCGCTGGCGATCCGTACCAGCGGTGTTGCCGGTGAATTTGACAATATCGTGATCAGAGTCAGCCAGGTCGGCAGCGTGCCAACACCAGCTAGTCTTGGTCTGCTGGGCTTAGGCTTAGTGGGTATTGGCGGTTTGCGCAGACGCAGAAACTAGTCTTTACCATCTTCAATAAAAAACCTCAGCCGCAGCTGAGGTTTTTTATTGGTATCTTAACTAGAGTTTAGGACAATAGCGTCCCGGGGAAATTAGTACTTCAGGATCCAGCGCCTGCTTTAAGCGCTGCACCACTTGCCAGAATGGGGTATCAGCCTGTAACAACTCTGCCTGCTGCTGCAGATTTAACCGATACGGTACCCAACCATACTTCAATCCAACCGCGACCAACTCAGCCAAACAAGCTTTAGCCTGCGCCACGGCATTCGGATCCAAGCGGTTAAATACGATTGGAATAGTGCTGTCTACCGTATCATGCCGCAGACTGGTGAACGTAATCATTGGCTCAATGCCGTATTTGGGGCAAAGCGTGCGGATATGCTGGATAAAAGCCCGCATTGCCTCGGCACGCATCGGTACCAGAGGAGCGTACCAGAGCAAACCACATTGATCTCTAGCAGGATTTAATCTGACACTGGCAGCAGGCGCTACCCTGGGATTACGCCAGTAGGCTAAAGGCAGAGCAACCTGGTTAGGCACCCCTCGCATAATTTGAATACCGGCATCCAGCGATGCCAGCATTTTTGCCGGTTTGGCTAATAAAGCCGGTAGTAGTTTAACCGCCAGACGTCCTATTTTTATCAGGGCGCTGCTGGAAAACAGCACCTTATTCGCCCTACCACCAATAATGCTCTTTACTTCAGCCTTGGCTGCAGCCACCACCTTTGGTCGGCCATAAAGGGTGCCGGCAATAGTCCAGGCCGGTATATCATAGGCTTTTGCAATATCAGATACCTGCTGTTCTGTCATCACCTGATGCGCAGCGGCACCATTTGGATTTACTGCCATCATGGCGGCAACCCGCCTGCGATCCATGATATTAACTGAGCCAACTACCCCTTCCAAATCGCGCAGGATCTGAAACACAATCTGTTGCGCCAGTTCAAACTGCTGGTCATCCTGAAATTGGATATAGAATGCATCAAAGGCAGCAGGATTAACTTTTAGCCGCACAGTGATCTCGGTAACGATAGCCAGATTACTCTGGGTCCATAAGCCATCCAGATAGGGCCCTACACCATACTTATAGGTGTGATCGATAAGCCCTTCCTGGCTTTGATCTAACTCGGCCACCGCTGACTGCACGATACTGCCATCGGCCAGCATGGCACGCATAGCCGTTACTGCCCCAAAATGGTCGGTATAGGGGGTAATGCCATAGCCACGTTCCAGTGCATTACCCAAAATACTGCAATCCGGACCCGCACCAGTTACCGGCACCATAAAAGCTAATTGCTGTTGGTCAAGAAAGTCACGTAATAGCTGCTGCGTTACACCGGGTTGCACTGCAAATAATCCCAGGGTCGCATCAATCACCCTGATTTGTCGTAAACCACTTAAATCGAGTAATACCGCGGGACTATTGGGTGTTGCTGAATTATAGCCCCAGTTTTTGCCAGTACTGATTGGGAAAATGGCGAAGGCATCATCGGTATGTCTTAACTGGCTGGCCAGCTGTAACAGTTGCCTGATGTCTTGCTCTGTCGCCACCTTGACGACTAAAGACGTGGCCGTTGCCTGAGCTTCACAATTTTGTTCATAGGCAAGCAGTGCATCACTGCCCGTTATCACCTCACAGGCCGAAGAAAGGCACTGTGTGATACGTTCTGCTAACTGCACCCTAGCCTCCGCTAAACAGCGGGCCATTCGGCAGCAGGATCCCACTGCTTTGACTCTCGCGCGCAGCAGCTTGCTGATGACTAAATAATTCTTTCTCAATCGATTTCATCAGTTTGATATAGCCTGATGAAATGTTTTTACGGAACATATCAGAGTTAATGTAGTACGCTGCCCGCTTACCATGATATTCCACCGGTTCACCAAGCTGCTTAAAGTTAATGCCAACAAAGCTTAAACTGCGGGCCAATCGCGGCTCCATCATCACAAAGGCATGCAGCCGGTTGGTATGAAAAGCCATAGCCGCCGCCGCCATATACAAGCAAATCGCAATGTAGGGAAAGCAACGTAACTCATTAGCTGAAAAGGTACTTTCATCGATTGCACCGGTCGCGGCGCCGGCAAATTTATCTATTGCCCGCTTCCGGAACATCGCCGGCACGGCAAGGCGTGAAAACTCGCAAATATTTTCCCTGGCAAAATTGGCCGGGCTTAAACTTAAATCCTCAATGGCATGAGAGCAAAACTTTTCAATTGGAAGTAATTGTTGTGGATGATCTGAAGTTATCAATCGCACCGTGCCAGCCATCTGGCTAGTACCAAGATGCCTGATAAAACAGTGAATCGAGTGGCTATCAAACTCATCAAATTCCTCGTGATTGGGTTTTAAATCTTCGAAATGTAATTCTTCACAGTACACATTGTGTCGCAGTTTAAAAACTTCATGTTTTAGATCTGCCGTTGAGGCAACCTGAGGTTTAAGGTATTGCGAGAAGTGTTCAGAGATATGTTTCGCATCATTGCTGGCGAGAGTGGAAATGGCCTTTTTTACCATACCGCCGATAATAGGTTTATCCGCTAAAGCTCTAAGCTGTTTCATAAATCCCTCTGCCCATATTGTCGTAAGTACCCTAAAGTGCTGGCATCACACTTTTTACTATTGCCTGCTAAATTACAATACTTTCCAGTAGAAATATTTAATCTTAACCAGCAGGTACCTTTTCGAGTACTATAAGTTAAGATTAATACAAGATGATGGATTACGCTAAGGCAGGCAATTGATATGCGCATATTTTTTATCATTTTATTTTTGTTACAAGCCGGCGCTTTAAAGGCTCAACAGCCATTAAGTACCACAATCCAACAGGTTAAGCCGGCAATCGTCGCTATTGGCATTCATAACCCAACCGGCTCTCCCAGAACACGGCTGGTTGGTACCGGTTTTGTGGTGCCACCGGGTAATCAGATTGTCACTAACTACCATGTTATCGCCAGTCCGCTGGATACTAATCGCCAGGAAGAATACGTTGTATTGTCGGGCCAGGGCAATCAGATTGTACAGCATAAAGTACTGCAGCAACGCTCTGCATTGGCTTATGATTTAGCCGTACTAACCATCCAGCAACGCTTACCCGCCCTCACGTTACTCAGTACACCAGAATTAGTGGCTGAGGGTACGGACATTGCCTTTACCGGCTTTCCGATCACTCAGGTACTGGGCCTGCATCCGGCAACTCATAGGGGTATTATTGCCGCGCAAACGCCTGTCGCGATCCCGGCCGATAACTCAGCTAATTTACATGCTGCTGCGATCCGCCGCTTAGGCGCCCCCTATCTGGTGTATCAGTTAGATGCGACAGCCTATCCCGGTAATAGCGGCAGTCCGCTCTATTTACCTCATTCCGGGCAGGTTATTGGCGTGATTAATCAGGTGCATGTAAAAAGCACCCGTGAGGCAGTGTTAAGTGATCCCAGCGGCATTACCTATGCGATCCCGGTGCAACATTTATTAGCCCTGCTAAGCCGCACTGAATAATGGTTGCTGCTATGTTGGCCTTTACTCCTGAACAAATTGGCTTTGCGCTGGCGGCTTTGGCTTATGGCATATTGTCACTGCTGATTTTAACTACCAGAACGAATAACGTTCCTAAGCAACTGCTGCTAGCCTTTACCGTCAGTAGCCTGCTCTGGGCCTTCTGGTACGCCACGACCCTGGCTATCCCCTATGCCGAGCCGATGTCCAAGGTATTGGAATGGTTACGCCAGTTGCTACTGATTTTGTTCCTATTGGCCGCTTTGCAGCCTCAGTCGGGCATCACACAGTTTCTGTTAAAACCGCACACCTTATTGACACTGCTGTTAGGCGTGATCTGGCTGAGCTTCGCGCTGCTCCTGCACGCATCCAATAGCTTGCTGTATACCGGCTCTCTGGCATTTTGTGTCGTACAACTGGCATTACTTGAGGCTTTATATCGTAAAGCCTCTGATGCCGAGAAATGGCAATATAAACCTCTGATTATCGCCCTGGGTGCTGCCGCTGTATTTGATTTTGTACTGCTGGCAGAATCGGCACTGTTTGCCCGGGTTGATTTACAGCTATGGCAAGCCAGGGGCTTTGTTTTTGCCTTGCTGGTACCTGTGCTGACGCTCTCCATTCGCCGTATTACCGTTTGGGAAATCAAGGTCTATATCTCCCGCGATGTCGTGCTGCAGAGCACTTTGGTAATGGCTGCCGGCCTGTATTTATGTTTGCTGGCACTGACCGGATTTTACCTGCGGTATGTCGGCGGTAGCTGGTCCGAACTGTTACAAACCAGCTTTATCGTACTGGGCTTTGTGTTGATGTTGTTGTTACTGCTATCAGCCACCGTCAGACGCAAAGTAAAGGTATTTATTGAAAAGCATTTTTTTGCCAACCGCTTTGACTATCGTGAACAATGGTTAAAACTGACTCAAGGGCTTAGGCAGGTCGATCTGAATCAACCCAGCCGCTTTCAACAGATCCTGGGGGTATGGCTGGATTCTATTCATTACCAGCAAGGTGCCTTACTGCAATTTCAAACGCCAACCCAGATCAAGGTCCTGGCCTTGCAGCAACGCCCGGCGCTAACAGAAACCGAACTCACACTGCTGGAGCGTTACTATCAGCAACATCAGAATGATGCCTGGCAACTTGACCTAAGCGAAAGTGATGAGCTGACCACCGGCTTGGATCAGGCAGAGTTAAAGTTCCAGCTGCTGTTACCAATCAGGACTAAAGATCAGCTCTGGGGCGTTTGTTTGATGCAGGCAAATGCCGGGCAGCCATTGAAACTCAACTGGGAATTGCGGGATTACTTGTCGGTGGTTTCAGAGCAAATTGCCGCCCTGCTCCAGCTGATTCAACATAGCGACAAGCTCAGTGAGAATGCCCAGTTCGCGGCCTTTAGCAGGATGTCTGCCTTTGTGGTGCACGATTTGAAAAACGTAAAGGCGCAATTGGATTTGCTGCTACGCAATGCCGTTAAGCATAAGCATAATCCCGAGTTTATCGAAGATAGCTTTACTACTCTGGCGGCAATGCAACAACGTCTGGATCATATGCTGTCACAGTTGACCAGCAAACAAAGCCCGACTCATCCACTGCGCAGCTTTACTGTCGCCTCGTTATTAGAGCAGGTGATCAGCCAACGTTGTGCGAATAAGCTCCCGACACCTGAACTTATCGTAAAACAGGATGCCAGTTTAACCCTGGATAAAGAGCGCTTTGCTAATATTATCTTCCACTTGCTGGATAACGCCCAGCACGCCACTGCAGATGATGGCCAGATCCGCTTAACCCTTGATGCCAGCGGGGAACAGTTAAAGATTGAAATCAGCGATACCGGTAGCGGTATGACAGCCGACTTTATTGAGCACCGGCTGTTCAAACCTTTTGATACCACTAAAGGTAATGCCGGTATGGGCATAGGCGTTTATGACGCCAAAACCTTTATTGAACAGGCCGGCGGTAGCATCAAAGTACAAAGCCAACCGGGGCTTGGCACTACCTTTCAACTGGAACTTCCGTTACACTTAGCTAACAATATTCAGCCAGCAGCAATCGCTTTGCTACAAGGATCGTAAGATGCATACCGTTTTGGTAATTGAAGATGATTTGGGTATCCAGAAACAATTAAAATGGAGCCTCAGTGATTACGAATTGGTCTTTGCTGCCGACCGGCAACAAGCCATGACGCAATTGCGCCGCTTTGAACCAGCCGTTGTTACGCTGGATCTGGGCTTACCACCTGATGCCGCCAATGCCTCAGAGGGCTTGGCTTGCCTCACCGAAATCTTAACTGCTAAACCGGAAACCAAGGTCATAGTACTTACAGGCAGTACCGATAATAATCATGCGTTGCAGGCCATAGCGCTCGGCGCCTACGATTATTATCAGAAACCCATCGATGCCGATGTATTGAACATTATTCTGCAACGTGCCTTTAAGCTAAGTCAGTTAGAGCAGGAAAACAAAGCTTTAAAAGCCAGTAGCTATCAGCAGGCGGATATTATTGGCAATAGTGAAGCTATCCAGAAAGCCTGTCGCACTGTTGAGAAAATTGCACCTACAGAAATCACCACCTTGTTGTTAGGCGAAAGCGGTACCGGTAAAGAAGTTTTTGCCCGGGCTATTCACCGGCAAAGCCCGCGTACCGGCAAACCTTTTGTCGCGATTAACTGTGCATCTATTCCGGAAAATTTGCTGGAAAGCGAACTGTTTGGTTATGAAAAAGGTGCCTTTACCGGCGCGGTAAAAACCACCCTTGGTAAAATAGAGTGCGCCAATGGTGGCACCTTGCTGCTGGACGAAATTGGCGATATGCCCCTTTCGCTGCAAGCTAAAATGCTGCGTTTTTTACAAGAACGGGTTATTGAGCGGGTTGGTGGCCGCAGCGAAATAGAAGTCGATGTCAGAGTGATCTGCGCGACCCATCGTGATTTACAGGATATGGTGGCCGCGCAAAGCTTCCGCGAAGACCTCTACTACCGGATCAGCGAGATTGTGTTGCGGATCCCACCACTGCGCAATCGCGGTCACGACATTATTCTGATTGCTAAAGCTTTACTGCATCGTTTTAATCAGGAATACAAAACCCAAATCCAGGGCTTCACTCCCTGTGCAACTGAAGCGCTGCTGAGCCACAACTGGCCTGGAAATATCCGCGAATTACAAAACAAGCTGAAGTCAGCGGTGATTTTATCGGAAAGTAAGCTGATTAATGCTGAGGATCTTGGGTTTCGTCCCACTGCAAATAAGAGCAGCTTTCAAACCTTACGCCAGATCCGCGAGCAGGCCGAATCGGAAGGTATTCGTCAGGCTTATGTGCTGGCAAACAGCAATTTATCGAAAACGGCTGACTTGCTGGGCGTAAGCCGCCCTACCCTATATGCTCTGATTGATAAATACAAGTTATACGATTTGAAGGGTACTGAAAGCGAAACAACCGAGTCCTAAATCAGCTCAGAGCTGACAACTAAAGGGAGGAGAAAAGCGCCCTTCTCAGGATCTCTGTGCCTTTTAGCGCTTATTAAGCTTCACTTTGTAATACAACAAATATAAAAAAGCCCGCTATTAAGCGGGCTTTTTGTTCAAGCGCTACTATTAGAGATTAATACCCTTAACCCGGGCTTTCTCTCTGATATAGTTTTCATAGCTATTCGCCTGACGGGCAGTCGCCGAGTCACGTTTTGCCTGCTGCAGTGAGGCATAAGCTTCACGCAGTTTACCCTGATTCAGGTAGGCCTCAACCATGCTCATATGTACACGACCGGCATTGCTCGAGTCGCGTGCCAGCGTAGCTTCAAAGGCTTTCAGTGCATCGTTATAACGCTGAATTGCCATAAAGGCCATCGCTTGACGACGGTAAGCATCCGCTTCGTTGGTCAGAGCAGCAAGCTCGCCGTAATACTGCGCTGCTTTGGCAAATTCACGGGCAGCCTGAAAGTTAGATGCAATAGCAGTTAACATAGTGCGGTCTTTTTTAATTTTACCGCTTTTCAGGTATTTTTCGTAAATTGCTGCTGCTTTGTATGGAATATTGTTATTCGCATACATCTGGCCCAGCATTTTCAACTCAGCTTCGCTCTCCAGATAGCCGTTATTGTACGCAATTTGGAACGCACTTAACGACTTCTGGTAGTCCTCTACCAGCGTATAGAAGTTACCCAGATAAACCCAGAACTGCCGCTCCTCCGGGAACAGTTGTACCATGGTTTCCACCACTTCGACTGTCTTTGGGTAATTACGCGACTCATACAGGGCACCCATCTTCAACATATAATGGTTTTTGTTGGGTGTTCTGGAATAACGGATGGCATTATCAATTGGTACCAGAACGTTTTTATAGTCCTGCAATTGGTAATACGAGTTGGCTATCCGCAGATAGACATCCGGGTCGTTTTCACCAGTAAAACGGATCCAGGCCTCGTAATTACGAATGGCATCCTTATGCATACCTTCCATTTGCTGTAAATCAGCGACCAACTTCAATGACGATGCCTGGTCAGTAAAGCTCAGTACATCTGGCTTAGTTGCCTGTTCCAGATAACGGATAGCCTGTTTAGCATCACGCTGAGCGTATAAGTTACCGATAAAACGCGCCAAGAACGCGTTATCGAAATCATTGCCGCCACGGATCTCAAGCAATACTTTTAATGCTTCATCGACCTTTTCTTCGTTATACAGCTCGAAAGCACGGGTCACACCACGCCCCACACGTTCGCCAGGAAGTGTGGTGCGGCGGTTTTTCCGCTCTTCAATCCGGGCACGATCAGCATCAGTCAGGGTAACCTGAGCAAAACTGGGTACCGAAAAACTGACGCTGGCAGCGACCAATAACGCAGAAGAAATTAAAGACAGTTTTTTCATCTGTTAGCCTCCCTGAGCCATGTCAAGGGTAAAGTCCAGCTGCACTTGCTGGCCAGGCTGACGCACCGGCTTACCATCTACCACTTTCGGGCTGTACTTCCAGCGCCGCAGCGCACGGATAGCTTCACGGTCGAACACACGGCGAGGTTCGGCTTCAATGACTTCAACTTCATCGACACTGCCATCTTCCATAATGGTAAACCGCAAACGAACCCAGCCTTGCAGACCATCACGGGCAGCCTGAACCGGATAGCGTGGTTCAATCCGCACGATTGGTGTAGCGTCACCGTCACGTAACAGCGAGCCCGGATCACCCAGACCAGTATTAGCACCTAAGTCCAAACCTGGCAGATTGAACGACACTGCACCAGCAGTATTGGTCATCTCTGGTTCCGGCTGTGGCTGCTGTGGCGGCTGAGCCGGTGGTGGCGGTGGTGGCGGTGGCGGTGGATTCCGCGTCTGTGTATCTGAGTCCGGCGGCGTCGTATTAATCTCAATGACAATACGCTCCTGCTCAGGAGGCCGGCGGTCGCCGCTGCCCTCAATGAGCAGCGCCATAATCAGAAACAACAGGAACGTTACCACGGCACCGATAATTAACGATGTTAGGAAACGTACCATAGTTAGTTATTCTCCCCGGCAACAGTAATAACCAGCGATGGGTCAGCAGCTTTAATCTGATCCATTACTTCCATTACTACACCGTGTTTCGCTTCTTTGTCAGCCTGGATAATGATGGTATCCGTCGGTGACTCCGCTCTTAAACGCTCAATGTTGGCAGAAACCCGCTCAACATCAACTGGCCGTTTGTCCATCCAAACTTCACCATTAGCACGGATCGCAATAAAGATCGTAGCACTTGGCTTTTTCACAGCTTGAGTGGCTTCAGGTTTGTTGACATCAATACCGGCTTCCTTCACGAAAGAGGTCGTCACGATAAAGAAGATCAACATAATGAAAACGATGTCCATCATCGGCGTAATGTCGATTGCGGCCTCTTCGTCTTCGCGTATACGTTTACGTGCCATAAAAATTCTCTCTTAATGATGCGGTAAGCTGTCAACGAGATCTGCTTTTTCCCGTTTGACTTTCACTTCCAGCCGCGAACTGAAAAATACACCCGACAAGGCAGCAACCATACCGGCCATTGTTGGAATAGTTGCCATGGAAATACCCGCCGCCATAGTGCGAGGGTTACCGGTACCTTGGGTGGCCATAATATCGAACACCGCAATCATACCTGTTACCGTTCCAAGCAGGCCCACTAATGGGCACATTGCAACCAGTGTCTTTATCAGTAACATTCTTTGATCGAGTTTATCCGTCGCTTCAGAAATCCAGCAGTCACGGATCTTATGCGCATACCAGGAAGTGGTATCTTCCCGGGCATCCCACTTCGCAACAATTTCCCGTTTCATTTTCGGAAAAATCGAAGTGACATACCAGTAGCGCTCAATCATCAATACCCACATAATGAAGAGCACCGCGGCGACAACGTACAAGACGTTGCCACCCGTATGGATAAAATCCTGTACCGATTCCCACAGCCCTATTAGCTGGAGCATCATTAGGCTTTCTCCTTCTCCGCGTGAGCCGCTACGATACCAGCGCTTTGCTCATCCAGAACTTGCAGAATTGATTTAGCACGAGATTGTACAATGCTGTGTACGAACAACAGTGGCAGTGCAGCAATCAGACCCAGAGCGGTAGTTACCAGCGCCAGAGAGATTGAACCGGCCATCAGTTTCGGGTCACCAGTACCGTACAGGGTAATTTGCTGGAACGTCAGGATCATACCGATAACGGTACCTAACAGACCCATCAACGGCGCTACCGCAGCAAACAGCTTGATTAAGCCGATACCACGGTCAACTTTTGGTGTTTCGCGCAGGATAGCTTCGTCCAGTTTCAGTTCCAGGTTTTCTACGTCAGCATCTTTGTTGTCGTGGTAAACTTTCAGGATCCGGCCCAGCGGGTTGTTAGTAGATGGGTTGTTCAGGTTTTTCAGCTGAGCACGCATCTTGGCACCAACAGCAGACAGTACCAGTACCCGCTCTAACGCGATCAGTAAGCCGATGAACAGTAATACCGTGATCAGGTAACCTACAGTGCCGCCCTGGTGGTAGTATTCCATCAGTGTTGCACGTTGCTGGTTCAGACGTAACAGTGAGTTACCCTTAGTCGGGTCAACGTACAGGCTGGTTAATTCACCAGCGCGGGCGTTGTGGAACGCTGCTACTGAACTGTGGATTTTTGACTGTGGAGCACGGCCCAGTGGTTGGATCTGGTCAGTGTCTACGTTACGAATTAAATAATCAGTACCAGTGGTCAGGTGGAAAGCACCGAAGCGGGTTACGCGCTGGGTAGAAGTACCGCCAGCCAGTTCAACCACTTCGGCATCAAACTTAGCGATCTTACCTGATTCAGTCATTTCAGTTAACATCGCTACCCACAGCTCTTCCATTTGCTCAATGGTTGGCAGTTCAGTAGCAGCAGCGATATCACGCAGTACTACGTCACGACCTGGATACTGAGCGCTGACGATAGAGCTTGAAATAGTACCAACGGTTTTGTTCGCTGTTTGACGAACCACACCGAATACCTCACCCATAGTGCCCAGGGCGCTTTGCAGCTCCTGTTGTTTCTGAGCAATGGCGATATCGTTTTGGGCATATTGTTGCTGTAAACGCTTACCACGGGCTTCTTCTTCAGCCAGTTGGCGCTTAGCGGTATTTAACAACGCTTGCTTGTCTGCACGCTCAGCCAGGAAAGCACGCTCGCGCTCTTGGTTGATCCGGCCTTCCACAGTGCGCTGTTGTTGGATTTGCTGTAATAACTGATCCAGCTTCTGAGTATTTGCAGTCGCGTTAAAGGCTACTGATGCAGAAAGTGTTACTGCCGCAGCGACGACTAAACTTTTAATTGCCAATTTCATCTATTCTTACTCCGCTGCGAAAAGTGGTACACGATCCATTTCAAGCGTGGCTTCACGACGTGCCATCTTGATAAAATTACCGATTGACGGTAAGTATGAATCCGCTAACTTATCCCAGCTACCAGTGCTCTTGTTATACACCCAGCCTGAGCTGCCATCTAATGCCAGCGCCATCAGCGCTAAGCGGCCCAGATGTACGAAATCAACAGTAATGTCGCTACCGCCAGTGCTCAGTGTGCCCTGGAAGGCAGCCAGCTCTGTGCCGTAACCCATTTCAATTTCATAGGCTTCTAAAATTTGACGGAATTGCTCAGAACGCTGCACGTCTGAACGAGCCATCAGATCACGCAAACGTTGTACGCGCTCTAAACGACGGTCGGTACGCAGTGGGATGTCAGCCTGGATAAATTGCTCTAATGAGTCAATCATGCGGAACATCAGTGGCACTGTGCCTTGGTTGGTCTTTTCTAAGCCGTCAATTTGACGCTGGATGCGATCAATTTGACGCTGCTGGTCAGCAACCAGAGTAGCCAGGAAGTCGTTATAGACTTTCAGGTTGTCGGTTTGGTCAACGACAACACGATATTCACCCAGCAGTTCCTGAGTCTGCTCGTAAATAGTATTGATTTTTTCCTGAGACTGTACTGCTGCACGCTGGATTTGTGCATTTGCCTGATGCAGATCTTTTAAATCTGTCGCTGCAGCTGAACCAGCCAGGGCAAAACTGCCCGCCAGTGCAGAAGCAACAAGGCTCATATGGATTTTTTTATTAAACATAGTTCCCAACCAATTATTGCTGATTAACGTAACCTGATGTTGTAAGGGGTCGCCGTATAGCACGGCAGCAGCCCTCGTTTTAGAGGGTAAACCGCCCGCATCATTACAGGTAAAACGCCGGATGTCAACAGACAGCCAGCGCTGACAAGGCTTTCGCCACCTGTCCTGCACGGAAGGTTTAGCACCAATTTTAAGCTGCGTTAAACAGAGCGCTTACCTTGTTTAACACGCATTAAAAATTCTGGTTATTTAATGTTCGGCGTTAATTTGCCTGCCACATATAAATCAACCATCTTATCCAATGACAACGGCTTGATTTTACTGCCTTGCCCGGCGCAGCCAAAGGCCTGATAACGGGCAACGCAGATATCCGCCATTGCTTTTACGGATTCCTGTAAATATTTACGCGGATCAAATTCGGCCGGGTGCTTCGCCAGATAGCGACGGATCGCACCGGTCGACGCCAGACGCAGGTCGGTATCAATATTGACCTTACGCACCCCGTATTTGATCCCTTGCTGGATTTGCTCTACCGGCACACCATAGGTTTCCGGGATGGCGCCGCCATATTCGTTGATAATTTCCAGCCAGTCTTGCGGCACTGAAGAGGAGCCGTGCATCACCAGATGGGTATCCGGGATCCGTTCGTGGATGGCTTTAATCCGGTCAATCGCCAGAATATCATCTGTTGGTGGCCGGCTAAACTTGTAAGCACCATGAGAAGTGCCACAAGCAATCGCTAACGCATCAACCTGGGTTTCACGCACAAACTGCGCGGCTTCTTCCGGATCGGTCAGCATCTGATCATGGCTAAGCTTACAATCCGCACCAATACCATCTTCTTCACCGGCTTCACCGGTTTCCAGTGACCCTAAACAACCTAACTCACCTTCTACTGAGACACCACAGGCATGCGCTATTTCTACGACCCGACGGGTTACTTCAACGTTATACGCATAGTCCATCGGCGTTTTACCATCTTCGCCCAAAGAGCCATCCATCATCACTGATGAGAAGCCCAATTGAATGGAGCGCTGACACACGGCTAATGAGGTACCGTGATCCTGGTGCATCACCACCGGAATATGCGGAAACTCTTCCACTGCCGCCAGGATTAAATGACGCAGGAAAGGCGCACCGGCGTATTTGCGGGCACCGGCTGATGCCTGCACTATTACTGGGCTATCCGTTTTATCGGCAGCCAGCATAATGGCACGCATCTGTTCAAGGTTATTTACGTTAAACGCCGGCACGCCGTAGCCGAATTCGGCGGCGTGATCGAGCATTTGCCGTAAGGATATCAGAGCCATGAGGTCCTCTCTTTTATACTAAGGTACAGTTTTAGGTAAAAAGTTTTCTTTTTTGTTATTTATTAATTCTGAGCGCGTTCTTCTAAAATTGCCACTGCTGGTAGGGTTTTTCCTTCCAGAAATTCCAGAAATGCACCACCACCGGTCGAAATGTAGGAAATTTGGGCAGCAACATCGTATTTATCAATCGCCGCCAGGGTGTCACCGCCACCGGCAATTGAAAACGCCTCGCTTTGTGCGATAGCTTCAGCCAGCGCCTTGGTACCGGCACCAAACTGGTCAAATTCAAACACACCGACCGGACCATTCCAGACAATGGTACCGGCGTTTTTCAAAATAGCCGTTAATTCAGCGATGGTGGCTGGGCCAACATCAAAAATCATATCATCAGCGGCTACTGCAGCGACGTTTTTCAACTCAGCCTTTGTCTCGGCACTAAAGGCTTTACCTGTTACCACATCGGTGGGTACCGGGATATTACCCCCACGGGCTTTCGCCTGCGCCATTAAGCGCTGTGCTTCCGGGATCAGGTCGTTTTCACACAATGATTTACCGACATTGTGTCCCTGAGCAGCAATAAAGGTATTGGCAATACCGCCCCCCACAATCAGCTGATCAACAATACCAGACAGTGACTCCAGTACAGTCAGCTTGGTAGAAACCTTCGAACCACCGACGATAGCAACTAATGGCCGTTTTGGATTTTTCAAAGCGGCAGCCAAAGCGTCCAGTTCTGCGGTCAGTAATGGGCCGGCGCAAGCAATCTGAGCATACTTGGCGACACCATGAGTCGACGCCTGAGCGCGGTGCGCTGTACCAAAGGCATCCATCACAAACACATCGCAAAGCGCGGCCAGTTTTTGCGCCAGCTCATCGTTGTTTTTGCCTTCGCCTTTATTAAAGCGCACGTTTTCAAACACCACCACTTCGCCCTGCGCAACCTCAACACCCTTTAGGTAGTCTGCCACCAGCCGCACCGGTGCCGTTAAGGCTTTAGCCAGATAGTCTGCTACCGGCTGCATTGAAGATTCGGCGTCAAACACGCCCTCTTCCGGGCGGCCCAGATGCGACATCACCATCACTTTCGCGCCCTTAGCCAGCGCCAGTTCAATGGTAGGAATTGCGGCTTTTAAGCGCGCATCTGAGGTTACCACGCCGTCTTTAACCGGTACGTTTAAATCTTCGCGGATCAGTACACGTTTGCCGTGCAGATCTAAGTCGCTCATACGGATCACAGACATCTTTCTCTCCCTGGGATTAAACTCGAATTAAAGTTGCAATTAAAAATTTTGGCTCATCACTCTGGCGGTATCCAACATCCGGTTAGCAAAGCCCCATTCGTTGTCGCACCACACCAGGCATTTCACTAATCTTTTGTGGCTAACGCGGGTTTGGCTGCCATCGACAATGCAGGAGTGCGGATCATGGTTAAAGTCGACGGACACCAGCGGCGCCTCAGTGTAATCTAAAATGCCGCTCAGTGCGGTCTGACCGGCTGCACGCAATACCCGGTTAATCTCGGTGATGGTCACGTCCTGATGCAGGGTAACGCTAAGGTCCATCGCCGTAACATTAATAGTGGGCACCCGCACCGCTATGGCTTCAAAACGCCCGGCCAGATGCGGCATAATCCGCTCGATCCCCAGTGCCAGCTTGGTATCCACCGGAATAATCGAATGGCTGGCAGCACGGGTGCGGCGTAAATCCGGATGGTAGGCATCAATCACCTGCTGGTCATTCATTGACGCATGAATGGTCGTAATAGTACCGCTTTCAACACCAAAGTGCTGATCCAGTACCTGGATCACCGGTACAATACAGTTAGTGGTACAGGAACCGGCCGAAACCACCTGCATCTGCGCGTCTAACAAATGCTGATTAATGCCGTAAATTACTGTGGCATCGATATCGGCGTCCGCCGGGTGCGAAAATAACACTTTTTTGGCACCGGCCTGCAAATGCCAGTTGGCGTGCTCCCGGCTGTGAAAAACACCGGTACACTCCAGCACAATATCCACCCCAAGCTCGCGCCAGGGTAACTCCAGCGGATCAGGTTCATTAAAGAGTGCAATCTTGTCGCCGGCGACACTCAAGCCACCCGGGATCGCCGCAACCGGATAGCGAAAACGGCCATGGGCACTGTCGTAACGTAGCAGATGCGCCACACCTTCGGCTTGCGCCAGCTCATTAATCGCCACCACCTGCAACTGCTGTTGCCAGCCGTTTTCATAAATGGCGCGCAAAATGTTGCGACCGATACGGCCAAAGCCGTTTATTGCCAGTTTAATTGTCATAAGCTCAGCATGAAAAAACGGGCCCGGTAAGGGCCCGTTACAAAACCAGAATTACGCCAGCAAGGTTCTGGCAGTCACCAGCACGTTAGCGGCGGTAATACCAAAGTGTTCAAATAGCTGCTCAGCCGGTGCCGACTCACCAAACGTCTGCATACCAATCACGGCGCCATTTAAACCAACGTATTTATACCAGGTATCCATAATACCGGCTTCCACCGCAATCCGCTTGCTGACACTGGCTGGCAGCACGGCTTCACGGTAACTGGCGTCCTGTTGCTCAAACACATCCGTCGATGGCATAGACACAACTCGCACGGCCTTACCTTCGGCTTGCAACGTTTTAGCAGCCTGCATCGCCAGCTCGACTTCGGAGCCGGTAGCAATGATAATCAGCTCAGGCGTCGCGGCAGAGTCCAGCAGCACATAGCCGCCGCGCTTAATCGCGGCCAGTTGTGCTGCGGTACGCGGCTGCTGTACCAGGTTCTGGCGGGTAAAAATCAGCGAACTTGGGCCATCTTGGCGCTCAATCGCTTGCTGCCAGGCCACCGCTGATTCTACCTGATCGCAAGGGCGCCAGTTCATCAGATTCGGGGTAACACGTAAGCTGGCCAGCTGCTCGACCGGTTGATGCGTTGGACCGTCTTCACCCAAACCAATTGAATCGTGGGTATAAACAAAGATCACTCTTTGCTTCATCAACGCAGCCATACGCACTGCATTACGGGCATATTCCATAAACATCAGGAAGGTCGCGCCGTAAGGGACAAAGCCACCATGCAGCGAGATACCATTCATCATGGCAGACATACCAAATTCGCGCACTCCGTAGTAAACATAGTTACCGGCGGCATCGTCTCTGGTCAGCGGCTTAGAGCCAGACCAAATGGTCAGGTTGGAGCCGGCTAAGTCGGCAGAGCCCCCCATAAACTCCGGTAATAGCGGGCCAAAGGCATTCAGCGCATTTTGTGATGCCTTACGGGTGGCGATAGTTGCCGGGTTAGCTTGTAATTGCTCAATATACGCCTGACTTTGTGCTGCCCAATCGGCAGGTAAGGTACCGGCATGACGACGCTTAAACTCGGTGGCCAGTTCCGGATAAGCTTTTTCGTATTCAGCAAAGCGCTGTTGCCAGCTTTGTTCTGCTGCCGCACCGGCTGCCTTAGCATCCCAATCAGCATAGATATCCGCCGGGATTTCAAAAGGGGCGTAAGGCCATTGTAAAAATTCGCGGGCTGCGGCAATTTCCGCTTCTCCCAGCGGGGCACCATGACAGTCATGGCTGCCACCTTTATTCGGTGCGCCATAGCCGATCACAGTTTTGGTACAGATCAGTGTTGGTTTGTCGGTCACGGCGCGTGCCTGTTCAATCGCCGCTTTAATCGCCTCCGGGTTATGGCCATCAACATTGGCCACCACATGCCAGCCGTAGGCTTCAAAGCGCGCCGGGGTATTATCGGTAAACCAGCCTTCAACATGGCCATCAATCGAAATACCGTTATCATCCCAGAACGCAATCAGCTTACCCAGGCCAAGGGTACCGGCCAAGGAACAGGCTTCGTGCGAAATCCCTTCCATTAAACAGCCGTCGCCAAGGAACACATAAGTATAGTGGTCCACAATGTCAAAACCGGGGCGGTTAAACTGCGCCGCCAGCGCTTTTTCGGCCAGCGCCATCCCCACAGCATTGGTAATACCCTGCCCCAGCGGCCCTGTGGTGGTTTCTACGCCCGGCGCATAACCAAACTCCGGATGACCCGGGGTTTTAGAATGCAATTGGCGGAATTGTTTTAGATCATCCAGTGACAATTGATAGCCGCTCAGATGTAACAGCGAATAGATCAGCATCGAGCCGTGACCATTCGACAGCACAAAGCGGTCCCGGTCGGCCCAGCCTGGATTTTGCGGGTTATGTTTCAGATAGTCACGCCATAACACTTCGGCAATATCGGCCATCCCCATTGGGGCGCCGGGGTGGCCAGATTTAGCTTTTTGCACCGCGTCCATACTTAAGGCACGGATGGCATTGGCGAGTTGTTTACGAGATGGCATGCAGACTCCTGACAAATTGCGCTGATTATTCAGACTTGAGGTTTGCAGTGTAACCCGACACAGGCTGTTACCAAAATGATTACTGTGGGGGTTTAGATGGCCGTATTTTCACCCAGCCGCTGCCAGATGGCAAATGATTATCTGTGACCTTTTTTGCAGCGCAGTGATCCGGCAGCTAAGGTTTACGTAATTTCCGGCATGAAAGACGTCTGGGCGTAAATTTTTCTGGTAATCGCCGGGGGCTTTCACTAAAATAAGCGGCTATTTTTTTGGCGCCTGCCGGCTATACATTTTGAGTTATATTGTGAGTTGGCAATTGCTGCGCCTGCTTAATCACAGCGCTGTGACAGTGTCACGGCGCTTTATGTATTAACTAACGTGGTGGAAACTAACAGATGGCACAACATATTTTCACGTCTGAGTCTGTATCTGAAGGGCATCCGGATAAAATCGCTGATCAGATTTCCGATGCGGTACTGGATGCGATCCTGGAACAAGACAGCAAGGCGCGTGTTGCCTGTGAGACCTTCGTTAAAACAGGTATGGTGTTAGTCGGTGGCGAAATCACGACTTCTGCCTGGGTTGATATCGAAGAGCTGGTACGCAAAACCGTACGTGAAATTGGCTATACCCACTCCGATATGGGTTTTGATGCCGACTCTTGCGCTGTATTAAATGCTATTGGTAAACAATCACCCGATATCAATCAGGGTGTAGATAAAGCTGATCCGCGTGAGCAAGGCGCGGGTGACCAGGGTTTAATGTTTGGCTACGCCAGTAACGAAACCGACGTGCTGATGCCGGCTCCTATTACTTATTCACACCGCTTGGTACAGCGTCAGGCGCAGGTGCGTAAAGACGGTACCCTGCCGTGGTTACGCCCGGATGCCAAGTCGCAGTTAAGCTTTATTTATGAAGACGGTAAGCCAGTTGGTATTGATGCTGTAGTACTCTCTACCCAGCACTGTGACACCATCAGCACCGCAGATCTGCGTGAAGCGGTAATGGAAGAAATCATCAAGCCTGTATTGCCGGCGGAGTGGTTAAGCAGCAAAACCAAGTTCTTTATCAACCCAACCGGTCGTTTCGTGATCGGCGGCCCTATGGGTGACTGTGGTTTAACCGGCCGCAAGATTATCGTAGATAGCTACGGTGGTATGGCGCGCCATGGTGGTGGAGCTTTCTCTGGTAAGGATCCATCCAAGGTTGACCGCTCAGCGGCTTATGCTGCCCGCTATGTTGCGAAAAACCTGGTTGCGGCTGGTCTGGCAGAGCGTCTGGAACTGCAAGTATCTTATGCTATTGGTGTTGCCGAACCTACTTCAATCAGCCTGGAAACCTTCGGTACCAGTAAACTGAGTGAAGACGAGCTGATCAAACTGGTACGCGAGCATTTCGACCTGCGTCCTTATGGCCTGATCCAAATGTTGGATCTGGAGCGACCAATTTATCAGCCTACCGCGGCTTACGGTCACTTCGGCCGTAACGAGTTCCCGTGGGAGCAAACCGATAAAGCTGAGCTGTTACGTCAGTACGCCAAATAACGGATAGCGGGTTAAATGCCGTAAAAAGGAGAGGTGACTCTCCTTTTTTGTTTTAATTTGCTGCCACAACCGATTTGCCGCTTACCCGAAGCGCGCTTTTGTGTATTATTAGGGCGTTTTAGCCTCCAGGGTCTGATTGCGCTTAGCAATCACACAATAAAAAAGAAAGAGAAAGGAACTGCTATGTCAGAACAAACCGCCGCCGTGAATAACGGCTGGATGAACCGTGCACTCAATACCATTGAGGTGATCGGGAATAAATTACCCGATCCGGCCGTGCTCTTTGCACTGTTAATGGTTATCGTCTGGGGCCTGTCCTGGTTATTTTCCGGAATGACCTTTACCGAAATCGACCCTCGCAGCGGACAGCAGGTGCAAATTGTTAACCTGCTATCCGGGGCTGCTCTTACTCAGTTTGCCTCCAATATTGTGACAACCTTTGTTAACTTCCCGCCATTAGGTGTAGTATTGGTCGCGATGTTAGGTTTAGGTGTCGCGGAATATACCGGCTTTATTAATGCCGGTTTACGCTCTATTCTGGCCGTGACACCCAAGATGTTATTAACCCCAGTGTTAATTGCCGTGGGTGTACTAAGCCATGTGGCGGTAGATGCCGGCTATGTGCTGGTGATTCCGCTGGGTGCGGTAATTTTCTATGCTGCGGGCCGTCATCCATTGGCCGGTATCGCAGCAGCCTTTGCCGGTGTTTCCGGGGGGTTCTCTGCCACCTTCTTCGTTCCTTCCAGCCTGGACCCGTTACTGGCCGGTATGACGCAGGTTTCAGCCCAGCTGCTGGATCCAACTGTTACCATTAATCCGCTAAATAATTATATCTTTACCACCGCATCCACTTTCCTGATTGTCGTAATCGGCTGGTTTTTAACGGATAAAGTGATTGAGCCGCGCTTACAGGCGACCAAGGTTGATGGCGATACGTCACAGATGGTGAAGATGGATGCACTAAGTGCTCAAGAGCGGAAAGGCTTACGCGCTGCCGTGATTTCGATGTTTGTCGTTGCCGCTTTGCTGGCACTGAGCATTGTTGTACCTGCCGCTACCCCTTGGGCAGCACCCGCTGAGCAAGTTGCCGAGGGGATGAACCCGCTGCTGGTTGCCGCTTCGCCACTGATGAAGTCGATTGTAACGCTGATTTTTGTGTTCTTCCTGGTACCGGGTATTGTCTATGGTTATGTTGCCGGTACAGTGCAAACTCACCGTGATATCATCAAAGGCATGAGCAATGCAATGAGTGGTATGGGCTACTACATCGTGATGGCGTTCTTCTGTGCGCTGTTCCTGTATGCCTTTAACCAGTCGAATCTGGGAGTATTACTGGCGTTAAAAGGCGCCAATGCGTTAAAAGCTATGGGACTACCACTGGCAATGACGCTGGTGGGTATCGTGTTTTTATCCGGTTTAGTTAACCTGGTTGTCGGCTCAGCTTCTGCCAAATGGGCACTGATTGGCGCTATCATGGTACCGATGCTAATGGAACTGGGCATTTCCCCGGACCTGACACAGGCAGCCTACCGCGTTGGTGACTCTTCGACCAATATTATCACCCCACTGCTGCCGTACTTCCCACTGATCGTCGTGTTCTGTCAAAAGTATGTGAAGAACAGCGGCATTGGTACCTTGGTAGCGTTAATGCTGCCCTACTCTATTGCGATGCTGGTACTCTGGACTGCCTTCCTGCTTGGCTTCTGGGCACTGGATATTCCGCTGGGCTTAGGTGCGACTTACGACTATATCCCCAACCGCTAAGCAACACGCGTTTTGACTAAGGCCCTGCGGGGCCTTTTTTTATTGATTAGCGCTGGGTTAAGACAAAACACTGGTAATATTAGCCTCAGGCTTTTTTCAGTTAAACAGAACGACAAGATGCGAACAATACGAATCTACCAGCCATCAGCCCTGCCAGCCGGCGCTAAGCTTGCCCTGAGTGACGACGCGGCCAACCACGTCGGCCGGGTGCTGCGAATGCAAACAGGACAGCCGTTACAATTGTTTAATGGCGATGGCAAAAACTATGCCGCTACCATCAGCGAAGTCGGCAAGAAACAGCTGTGGGTTACTATCGACAGCAGCAGCGACAATCCGGTCGAATCCCCGCTGCGTATCCACTTAGGTCAGGGCATTTCCCGTGGTGACCGGATGGATTTCGCCATTCAAAAAGCAGTAGAGCTTGGCGTGACCGAAATCACCCCACTGTTTACCGAGCGCTGCGGCGTCAAACTGGATGCCGAGCGTTTGGCAAAACGTACCGAGCAGTGGCAAAAGATTGCGATCAGCGCCTGCGAGCAAAGCGGACGTAGTGTGGTGCCAACAGTGCATACCGCGGTTAGTCTGCAGCAATGGCTGGCCACCCCAACAAAAGCTTTACGGCTGACCTTGGATCCGCGCGCTGCCGCCACCATTAAGACCCTAACTCCGGCCAGCGATATTCAGTTGGTAATAGGTCCGGAAGGTGGCTTTACCGATACTGAAGTCAGCCAAACCGCGGCCGCCGGCTTTACCGGTATTACGCTGGGTCCGAGAATTTTGCGCACTGAAACGGCAGCGCTGACCGCGATCAGCGCCCTGCAACTGCAATTTGGCGATCTCGCCTGAGGATAAGCATGACAGCAATTAAACTTGGCATCGTGATGGACCCGATTGCGGACATCAATATCAAAAAAGACTCCAGCTTTGCCATGCTGCTGGAAGCGCAGCGCCGCGGCTATGAAATCCACTATATGGAAATGGCGGATCTGTATTTAATGCAAGGTCAGGCCCGCGCCCGTACGCGCTTACTGAGCGTCGAGCCCAACCCGGAGCGCTGGTATCACTTTGGTAGCGAACAGGATCTGGCGCTGAGCGAGCTCAACGTGATTCTGATGCGCAAAGATCCGCCCTTTGATACCGAATATATCTACGCCACCTATATGCTGGAGCGCGCCGAGGATGCCGGCACGCTGATTGTCAATAAGCCGCAAAGTCTGCGCGATGCCAACGAAAAGCTCTATACCAGCTGGTTTAGTCAGTTTACGCCAAAAACCCTGGTCAGCCGTGATCCTAAGCGCTTAAAAGCCTTCTATCAGCAAGAACAGGATGTGATTTTAAAACCACTGGATGGCATGGGCGGCGCCTCGATCTTCCGCTTAAAACCTGAAGATCCGAATGTCAGTGTAATTTTAGAAACGCTCACCGCCCATGGCAGTCAGTATGCGATGGCGCAGCGCTATATTCCGGAAATTGTCGACGGCGATAAACGAATCTTAGTGGTTGACGGCGAACCTGTGCCATACTGCTTAGCACGGATCCCCGCTTCGGGTGAAACCCGCGGTAATTTAGCCGCCGGCGGCCGTGGCGAAGCCCGTCCGCTGTCAGACAGCGACTGGGCCATTGCCAAAGCCCTAGGCCCAACCTTAAAGGCCAAAGGTTTAATCTTCGTCGGCCTGGACGTGATCGGTGACAAACTGACCGAAATTAATGTCACCAGCCCGACCTGTATCCGGGAAATCGAAGCCGCCTTCCCGATCAGTATTACCGGTATGTTATTTGATGCTATCGAGCGTCGCCTGGCAGCAGGTTCGTAGTTAGTTGGTCGCACCACAGGTTGATCAAGGAGAACAGTATGCAAGGTTTCCAGAATCATTTCTTAATCGCAATGCCATCACTGGACGATCCGATGTTTAAACGCAGTGTCACTTACCTGTGTGAACATAACGAAGAAGGCGCCATGGGCATAGTGATCAATCATCCGATGAATGTGTCACTGGCTGAGCTGTTAGAGCAGTTGGAAATCAGCTACGATGCCAAGAGTCCGGCGGCACAGGCCAAGGTGGTTGCCGGTGGGCCGGTACAGCATGACCGTGGCTTTGTATTGCATACCGCCAAACCCGGTTATCACAGCAGTTTACAGCTGGAAAATGGTTTAATGGTTACCACCTCGAAAGATATTTTGCAGGATCTGACTACCGAGCAGGCACCGGAGAAGTTCTTACTGGCGCTGGGCTATGCTGGCTGGACTGCCGGCCAGTTGGAGCAGGAAATCGCCGATAACAGCTGGTTAGTGATCCCCGCCGACAACCGGATTATTTTTGATCTCAGCCATGCCGAGAAATGGCAAAAAGCCACCGCCAGTATCGGTATTCAACCGTGGCAACTGACCGGTGAGGCAGGACACGCCTGATGACCGCCCGCACCATTTTATGTTTTGATTATGGTACAAAAAGCATCGGCGTGGCCGTAGGCTCAGAGCTTACTGGCAGCGCCACCTTGCTCGCGGCTTTAAAGGCCAAAGACGGGATCCCGGATTGGCAGCACATTGAACGCTTAATTCAGGAATGGCAACCACAGCTGTTGTTAGTGGGCTTGCCACTAAATATGGACGGCAGCGAGCAGGAGTTTACCGCCCGTACCCGCAAATTTGCCAACCGCTTACATGGCCGCTTTGGTTTACCTATCGCTTATCATGATGAGCGTTTATCCACCGCCGATGCGCGTAGCCGCTTATTTGCCGAGGGCGGTTATCGCAATTTAAGCAAGGATAAGGTGGATAGCCTGTCAGCGCAGATTATTTTTGAAGGCTGGTATGAACAACAAGGCTAAACCGGCGTTAGCGCCGGGTTATTATCAGCATTATAAAGGCGCTTATTATCAGTTGCTGGACCTGGCCAGGCACAGTGAAACTGAGGAGTGGCTGGCGATCTACCGGGCACTGTATGCTGACTTTGGCCTTTGGGCCCGCCCTGCCACCATGTTTGCCGAAAACGTTGAAATTGCCGGTGAGCTGATCCCACGTTTTCAATATATAGGCACTGAGCCGCCGGCAGGTTTAACCCTGCCAGTTGCCGATTAGGCCGCCAGCATTAGCCTTGCTGCTGCCGGTACCACTCGCCTAAAATCAGGCTGGCCGCAACACTGACATTTAGTGACTCTACCTTGCCTGAGCCCGGAATTTGCAGCGCAATATCGGCACTCTTAGCCACATTTTTCGATACGCCAAACATCTCTTCGCCAAATACAATCACCACTTTGGCTGGCAAGGCAGTGTTATAAAGCGAGCTGCCGCCATGGCTGGACGTGGTGATCAGCGTATAGCCCGCGTCTTTACAAAGCTTAAGCGCCAGCGGCAAATCATCACATGCCAGGCCATCGACAAACTCACCACCGCCTTCAGCGGTACGTAAAGCGGCACCGGATTGCAATAAATGCGGCTCGCGCATAATAATGCCGTTTACGCCAAAGTGGGCGCAGCTACGGGTAATGGCGCCCAGATTGTGCGGATTGCCGACACCATCCAGTGCCAGTAAACAATCCTGTTTACGCTTTTGCCGCAAATACAGTGCCAGGCTGGTGACCGGCTTGCGTTTCACCAACAGCACTATGCCACCGTGGTGCTGACTGCCGGCCACTTTTTCCAGCTCAGTATCATCCACTAAGTGATAGGCACGCTTTTGCTGCGCCAGATATTTCATTAAGTCTGCAAACCGGGGCGCTAACTCGCTGTTGATATAGAGCCGGATAATCGCTTCCGGGCGCTGGCGGAATAACTCGCGACAGGCGTTTTCGCCATAAACTTTGCTTTCCTCCTGCCGCGGCGCCTTTGCCGTTTCTTTGGCCGCCACTTTTGGCAAACCTACTCCAACCGTAGCGCTCTGGCTAACTGCGGCTTTCGCTTTTGTCTGGCGCTGCCAGGGCTTTTGCAGTGGGTCGCGGCTTTTGGCGGCGGATGATTTTTTGTTGCTGGCAGACATGCGGTGTCCTGACGGGTTAACTAAGCTTAAGACCGGCGGCTATGATACTTGTTTTTTTATGCTAACGCAGTATCCTTGCCAGCCTGAACCCGATCTAAGGTTAATGCATGCTCAGTTACCGCCACAGTTTTCACGCCGGCAATCATGCCGATGTGTTAAAACATCTGACCGAAGTTGCCATTCTGGATTACCTGCTGCAAAAAGATAAGCCCTTGTGCTATCACGACACCCATGCCGGTGCCGGCCTGTACAGCTTGCAAAGCAGCCAGGCGCAGAAAACCGCCGAATATACTGAGGGTATCGGCAAGCTGTGGCACTATCAGCCGCAAAGCCCGTTACTTGGCAAATATCTGGATGTCGTAAAGCAGTTAAACCCGGATGGCGAACTGAATTTCTATCCCGGTTCACCCAAGATTGCCGCCATGCTGCTGCGCGCCGGCGATCAGCTGCAGGCCACCGAGCTGCATCCAAGTGATTTTCCGCTGCTGCAAAGCCAGTTTTTACAGCGCCGTTTAACGCGGATTGAGAATATTGATGCCTTCGCCGGTATTAAGGCGATGTTGCCACCTTTAGTTAAACGCGGCCTGGTATTAATTGACCCACCGTATGAGCTGAAAACCGAATATCAGGATCTGATTAAAGGCCTGCATGAAGCCTATAAACGCTTTCCACAAGCAACCTATGCGATCTGGTATCCGGTGATTGAGCGCCATAGTATTGAACAGTTTATCGCGGCCATTGTCGCCACCGGCATTAAGAATCAGCTACGGATTGAATTTAACCTGCATGCCGACAGCCCGGGCCATGGTATGACCGGTAGCGGTATGCTGGTGGTTAACCCGCCCTATACCCTGGCACAAAGCCTGGCACCGGCGCTGTCTGAAGTACAGCAACAGCTGGGCAACCCAGCCAGTCATTATCAGATTATGCAACTTGTTGGAGAATAACCATGCGCCTGGCGCTTATCGTTTTATTGTTAACCCTGAGTAGCTATAGCTATGGCTTTGGCCGCACCGGTCATGCCATGGTGTGTGATATGGCGTTGCAGCTGTTGTCCGCTAAGGCACAGCAGCAAGTCGCCAGCCTGGTTGAAGCCTCGCCGCACCATGAGTTTGGTGCCGCCTGTGCCTGGCCGGATGAAGTGCGCAGCCAGGAGGAGTTTCGTTGGACGGCACCGCACCACTACGTCAATATGCCACGCGGCGAAAAACAGGTGAAGGCCGAATATTGCCCGGAGCATGGCTGCATTTTATCGGCGATTAGCATGATGCAACAGCGCCTGAGCGCCGATAGCAGCGACTGGCAAGCACTGCTTTTTTTAGCACATCACCTGGGTGATCTGCATCAGCCATTGCATGTCAGCTATGCTGATGACCTTGGCGGCAACCGCACTGCAGTCTATTTCTACAGCCACGAACTGCCAACCAATCTGCATGGCGTCTGGGATAGCAATATGCTGCATAAGCTTGGCTATGACGAAGATTTTCTGCTGCAGGAGCAGTTATTTGAACAAATTACCGCTGAGCAGCGCGCCAGCTGGCAACAGGGCGAGGTACTCGATTGGGCCAATGAGTCGGCGGCCATTACCTATGATATTTATCAACATTACCGCCCCGGCA
This sequence comes from Alishewanella sp. BS5-314, assembly GCF_025377695.1. Taxonomy (NCBI): domain Bacteria; kingdom Pseudomonadati; phylum Pseudomonadota; class Gammaproteobacteria; order Alteromonadales; family Alteromonadaceae; genus Alishewanella; species Alishewanella sp. BS5-314. The sequence continues at coordinate 327,782 of NZ_JACEHJ010000002.1, read as the reverse complement.
TGTTGATTGACGATGCCTATCTGGAACAATACCAAGGGGTGCTGCTAACCCGCTTGCAGCAGGCAGCAGTGCGCTTGGCGCTAGTGTTGGAACAGTTACTAGGTGAATAACTTGTGAACTTGAGGTATCTGACCCCGAACTAAGGTTCGGGGTCAGATACCTTTGGTTTTTGGTTGCTGCTACCGTTGCTATTAGCGGATCCAGCCTTTACTAATTTGCCGGAATAACTCTGTACCAGCCCGCTCCAGCCACTCAAAGGCAACCATCTCACGACTCACCAGCACCGCACCTGCCTGCTGCATCCGGTTTAACCCCAGTTGCTTGTTTTCAGCGGTACGGGAGCCTACCGCATCCGTCACCACAAATACCTGATAGCCAGCCGTCAGCAAATCCATAACAGTTTGCAGCACACAAACATGGGTCTCAGTGCCTATTACCACCACCTGACGGCGACCACTCTCTGCCAGCCGCTGCTGAATATGAGCTTCGCGCCAGGCACTAAAATGGATTTTCTCCAGCACCGCATCTGGTGTCAGCCATTCCAGTACCGAAGGTAAACTGTGCCCCAAGCCTTTGGGGTAATGCTCAGTAGCCAGTACCGGCACCTGACATAAACCGGCGACCTGTAACAACCAAATCGCTGCGCGCTCCACTTCATCAGTCAAGTCGATGGCAGGAGCCAGTTTGGTTTGTAAATCAATGACCAGTAGCTGGCTTTGTCCGACGTTAAGTAACATGAAGTACTCCTGAACTGATTCGGCTGACTTAAAACAGCTAACTTAAAACTGACCGCGCCATAAGGCATGACACAGGGTTTCGTCTTTATCACGGCTTAGCAGAATGCGCGCTAATATCTGATCTTCCGCGCCTGCTTCACCACTGAGACCAATTTGTGCCTCAAAATGCAGTTCCGGATCCAGCTCGCCGCCGGCTAATTCTTCCCAGCCGGCACCCGGCGGCAGCAAATCGACATAACTACGGTTTTCATAGTGTTGCTGATAGGTCTGATAATCACTGGCGCTTAAATTATCCGGCGCCAGTTCGTCAAAAATATCAAAGGCATGGTCGCACAATTCATCCAGCGACCAGAGTTCTACATGTTGCATCTTTGTCTCCTGCTTGGTGTACCTCAGTATAACACTGCTGCCCGGTGCGAACAGCTTTTGCCATCAAACAACGCATTATCAGACAGGTAATAAGTGTATAATTGCAGCCAACTTTGGGTAACTTTGGGGATCTGACCCTCAACGAGGTTGAGGGTCAGATCCCAGAATCAGGCTTGGTTATGTATATCTGTCCACTTTGTCAGGCGCCACTGCTACAACAGGCACAGCAGTTTCGTTGCCCACAGCGCCACAGCTTTGATCTGGCCCGCGAAGGCTATGTGAACTTACTGCCGGTACAGCAAAAAAAATCTAAAGATCCCGGCGATAATCAGTTAATGATGCAGGCCAGGCGTCAGTTCCTGCAAGCCGGCTGGTATCAGCCTGTCGTGACGGCCCTGCTTGAGCAGTTGTCGGCTTTAGCAGTAAGCGAACTGTTGGATTTGGGCTGTGGTGAGGGCTATTACAGCGGTCAACTGCAGCAGGCACTGCCGGCGTTGACAATCAATGGCGTAGATATTTCTAAAGCAGCAATTAAAGCCGCTGCCAAACAGTATCCGCAAGTTCGCTTTGCCGTTGCCAGCAGTTACCAGTTACCTTTCGCAGCCGCCAGTTTTGATGCCATTTTGCGCATCTACGCCCCCTCGCTGGATGCAGAGCTATGCCGGGTATTGCGTGACGGTGGCGCTTTGTTCAGTGTCAGTCCGGCGCCGGAGCATCTAAAGGAAATCAAGGCAGCGGTTTACCCGCAGGTACGGTTACACAGCACTGAGGTGGTCGCCGTCGACGGCTTACAGCATGTGCAGCGACAGCGACTAAGTTTTAGCTTACAGCTGCCGGCCGATGATCTGAAGGCGCTGATTACCATGGTGCCACTGGGCTGGAAATTCAGTCCGTCGGCGCTGGAGCACTTTATCGCCGGCGCACCGGCGATAAGCTTTGACTTTTATCTGGATCGCTATCAAAAACCGCTGCCCTGAACCGGCAGCAGCACTTTAACAGTTAACAGTCTGCCGCTTTGGCTTGAGACGATGCTGCTTTGGCTTGGGATTTTGGCGCCTTGCACCCGGCCAGCATCAACTGCCGGTCCTGCTGTTGCAAGGCCGTAAACATCGTGGACCAGAAATGGGTCGTTAATTCGGTGATCACTCTGGACTCAGCATTCATCAGGATCACCAGCCCCAATTCGCGCTCTTTGGAATAGGCCAGTTCGGCGCGAAAGCCCTGCACCCAGCCGCCGTGAAATACCAGCTGTTCCTGTCCAAACTTATACAGGCGCCAACCCAGACCATAGTGTGCATCCTTCAGGTGGGGCCGCCACAGCTGGCGATTTAAGTAGCGCGGAGTCCTGACCTTACGGCTGGTAATTTGCTCCAACAAGGGTTCAGGCAGCACATCAGGGTTATATCCCAGTTGGGCAATCAACCAGTAGCCTAAATCAACCGCACTGGCATTAACACCGGCTGCCGGCGCAAAACGATAGTAGCTCTCATTCACTGCGCGGGCATGCCACTGGCCCCGTGCTTTAACATGGGGTGTGGCGCGGTTTGGGCTATCCAGATAGCCCTGCAACCCCACCGACGCGGTCGGCATTTTTAGCGGTTCAAAAATATTTCGTTTCAGCAAGGTGGCATAGTCCTGCCTGGTCGTTTGCTGCATCACCGGCTCAATCAGGCTAAACAACACATTCTGATAGCCATAACACTGGCCCGGATTACACAGCGGATCGAGCTTATTAAAATGCGGAATAATCCGCTCTGGCGGGTAATTAGCTTCAATCAGGTTATCGTAGGCATTGGCTATCACCCCGGTACTTTGCGATAAAAGGTGTTCAACCTTCAGCTTATTGTTAAACGAGCGGGTTTTAAAGCTCAGTTCCGGTACATAACGCACCACCGGATCGTCCCAGCGAAAATGGCCTTGCGCTGCCAGTATTGCCGCCAGACCGCCAGCAAAGGTTTTGGATACGGAAGCAATCCGGAACACGGTATAGGCATCTACCGGCAAATTCGAACCCACTTCACGCACACCATAACCATTGGCAGCGATAATGCGGTTCTTATACACGATGGCATAGGCAGCGCCGGGAATGTTTTGCTCCGCCATTTGTTGTTGAAAAAACTGCTCAAACTCCCGTACCACAGGGTCGGGAACGGCGGCATTGGCAAGACTACTGGTGAGCAGTAACACCAGACTACAGACTCTTTTCAGCACTGGGACCTCGGCAACGTCAGGTTGCTTATTCAGTTTTTTTATGTTGTTAACGCCGCTTACATCAGCACAGCGTCTTATCTTATCTCACTATCATAGCAGTAACTTTGCCGCCAGCTCCAGCCGGAGTACCTGAAAAGCTGCCACTCATCGTACTTTTTCTCCTACTCAGCCGGCTTTACACAACCTTTACCCTACCCCCTCTTTGTCAGTCAGGCGCAACTGGTTATAGTAAAACCAGAAATTTTATGGAGTTATTTCTATGCGCCTTTGGCAGATCCTGATTGTTGTCGCCTTGCTGGCCGGGCTGGGCTGGTACCTGATGCCCGATAATAAAGAACAAATTCAATATCAAACCCAAAGCGTTAGCCGCGGTGATATTGAGAGCGTGGTCAATACTGCCGGCACCACCCGTGCCGTAGTCACGGTGGAGGTCGGTACTGAAGTCTCGGGTCTGATCACCGAATTACTGGCTGATTTTAATGACGATGTGACTCAGGGTCAGCTGATCGCGCGCCTCGATGACCGTACTTATCTGGCCAGATTACGCCAATCAGAGGCCGACGTGGTGATGGCCAAAGCCAATCTGGAGCAACAGCAGGCCAACTTATTAAAAGCCGAAGCAGAATTAAGCCGGGCCGAGCGCGCCCACCAACGCCAGCAACAACTGATGCGCCAGGGGCTGACCAACCAGAGTGAACTGGACACCGCCTTGGCAAACTTTGAAACGGCACGTGCGCAAATCAGTGTCGCCCGCGCTCAGATCAGCAGCGCTCAGGCACAATTGCTGCAACGGGAAGCGCAGTTAGAGCAGGCCAAACTGGATCTGGATCGGACCCAAATCCGCTCTCCGGTCAATGGCACCATTATTGACCGGCAGGTTGATATTGGGCAGACCGTTGCCGCCAGCCTGTCAGCACCAACCCTCTTTACCATAGCGCAGGATCTGCGACAGATGCAGATAGAAGCCGACGTTGACGAAGCCGATATCGGTAAATTAGCTGAAGGCCAGCAAGTCAGATTTCAGGTCGATGCCTATCCGAACCGCCAGTTTAACGGCCAGGTGTCGCAGGTACGCAAAGCCGCAACCAACGTTTCCAATGTTGTGACCTACAAAGTGATTATCGATGCGCCGAACCAACAGCAATTGCTGTTACCCGGCATGACAGCCAATATCAATGTCATTCGTGGCCAGCAAACTGACGTGCTGCGGGTACCCAATGCCGCGCTGCGTTTTCGGCCCGCCGGCGCCGCCAACCCGGCAGCTTCGCAACCGGATCCGGCTGCTGAGCTGATCCGGGAGCTGGGATTAAGCAGTGATAAAGCCAGTGCGGTGCGCCGCGTCTTTGCTGACTTTGCCAGCGGCTTACAGCAAGCGCGCAGCGCCAGTGCCAATAACCCGATGACTGATATGCGGGCGCAGATGCAGCAACTGCGACAAAAGCTAAACAATGAGTTACAGCTGGTGCTGTCGGAGCAGGAGTATCAGCGCTATAGCGAAATAAACGCCCAGCGCCGTCAGCAACGGGGCCAGGGTGACAGTGGTACGGCAGCCACTGTCTGGGTACTGGATAGTAAGCAACAACCCAAGGCCATCAACCTGCGGGTTGGCCTTAGCAATGACGAGTACAGCGAGGTGTTGTCCGGTGAACTCAGCCAGGGCGACAAGGTGATAGTCCGTGCAGTCAGGGTGGAATAAATGCAAAACGCGGTGATGGCAACCCTGAAGGTTGAAAAACACTACCGGATGGGTGAACAGGTACTTAAAGCCTTAAAAGGGGTCAGTGTCGGTATCGGACAAGGCGACTTTGTTGCGGTGATGGGACCTTCCGGCTCGGGTAAGTCCACCTTTATGAATATGCTCGGCTGTCTTGACTCCCCGAGCAGCGGGCAAATATTACTGAAAGGCACCGATGTTACCCGGATGAGCGCTGCTGAACTGGCGACAGTGCGCAACCGGCATATCGGTTTTGTGTTTCAGCAGTTTAATTTACTGCCACGCACCACTGCACTGGACAACGTAATGCTGCCACTGCTCTATACCGCTATGCCAAGGGCACAAGCCCGGGAACGGGCCAGGCATTGTCTGGAGCTGGTTGGTCTGGGTAAACGCCTTGACCATCATCCATCACAACTTTCTGGTGGTCAGCAACAACGGGTGGCGATTGCCCGGGCACTGGTAAATGAACCGGATATTATTCTGGCGGATGAGCCCACAGGGGCCCTCGATACTGAAACCGGGCTTGAGATCATGGCCTTATTCCAGCAACTGCATCAGCAAGGTAAAACACTGGTGCTGGTTACCCACGAGCCGGATATCGCCGCCTTTGCCAGCCGGCAACTGGTATTTCGCGATGGCTTACTGCTGACCGATCGGCAAAGTTCGCCACTGGATGCGCAGCAAGCACTGGCAGACTTCAGGCAACACCGATTGGCGGAGGCACTGAAATGAATAGTCTGATGCTGTTAAACGTAGCCTGGGTGGCACTGCGGGTCAATTTACTGCGCAGTATTCTGACCATGCTGGGGATTATTATTGGTGTCGCCGCGGTTATTATTATGCTGGCACTGGGCTCCGGTGCCCGTTACGAAGTAGACCAACAGATCAAGAACCTTGGTGGTAATGTCTTTATTGTGTTTAGCCGGATGCGTTTTATGGGCGGCGCCCAGCAAGGTGGCACCGGTCAGAGCCTGACCGAGATGGATGCCCTGGCTATTGAAAATCAGATCCCGCAGGTAACAGTGGCCGCGCCCATGGTGCAATCGTCGGGTCAGGTGATCTACGGCAACCTGAACTGGGCTCCCAGTATCCTCGGTGTCGATAATAAGATTTATCAGGCCCAAAGCTGGTCACTCGCCGAAGGCCGCACCTTTACTGAAACCGAGCTAAGCAGCGCGGGTCGGGTAGCGGTAATTGGCCAGACCGTAAAACGTGAGCTATTTGGTGCCAGTGATCCGCTGGGGCAAACCGTGCGCATTAACAAGGTACCGGTCACCATTATCGGCGTATTAAACGGCAAAGGGCAGAATACTCAGGGCAACGATCAGGATGATATCGTCTTTATGCCGATTGATACCGTGCGTAAAAGGATCTCCGGTATCACGCTGTCGAGCCCGAAAGCCGTGCGCTCCATCGTAGTGCAGGTGGCCTCCGATCGGGATATGCCCCTGGTGGAACAGGAGCTGGATGCCCTGCTCAGACAGCGGCTGCGCACCACAGCCAACGACCCGCCGTTTCGGATCCGTAATTTATCCGAGATGGTCGAAACCCGTGCCCAAACCATGCAGATTTTTAATGGCTTACTGGCGGCTGTAGCCTCAGTTTCGCTGTTAGTGGGAGGCATTGGCATTATGAATATTATGCTGGTATCGGTAACAGAGCGGACCCGGGAAATTGGCCTGAGGATGGCGGTTGGCGCCAGGCCGGCCGATATTTTGCGCCAGTTTTTGATTGAAGCCGTGCTGCTCTGTGCCCTCGGTGGCGCCCTGGGTTTAACGCTGGCACTGGGCACCACCTGGGCGGTGGAGCACTTTTTGGGCTATACCGCTATTATTGAGCCACAAGTGGTGCTGATGAGTATTGGCTTTTCGGCCTTAATCGGCGTCTTTTTCGGTTATTATCCGGCGCGCAAAGCCTCACGCTTACAACCGATAGAAGCACTTCGCTACGAGTAACGAAGCCTTAGCAAGGCAGCCAGATAAGAGAGGGCGTAGTTTCAAGTTAGATGCTACGCCCTGCTAGCGCTGCCGGTCAGATAAAGGCCAGCAGCAATAAGCGTAGCCAGATAATCCAGAGCACCAGACAACCAAGTAAAAATACCCGGAAACGACTACGCAGCACATTGCTGCCAATGTGGATCAGGCTATGCCAGTAGCGAAGTACCACAAAGGTTGCACCCAGTAGCACAAAGCCAAGATCGGCAAGACCGAACTGCAGAATAAACAATACCGCGGCAATGTATAACAGCGGCATCTGGAACTGATTATCAAAATTACGGCTGGTCGCTATCACCTGCTCGTTGGCGCCGCTCAGGTCCATAGTGCGAAACGCCGCCATCTTAATTTCTTTATTTTTGGCCGCCTGAAACCGCCGCCGCCCCATCAGGATCATCACGCCACTGGTCAGTAATACCTGGGCAAATACCGTCAGTAACAACCATTTTTCCATTTTTATTCCTTAGGTTCTGTGGTTTACTGCCGGCAGTATGCCGCGCTCAGCCAGAAGCATGCAACTTTTTGCTGTGATCCGGCTCTTAGCTAGGGCGTGTTAACAACACCCCCTACCAGTGAACCGCGACTGAATCATCGGAACAAGGAATCAATGGAACAAGCTAATGCTCTGATGCTGCTAAAAAGTCTGGCCGCCGAACAAGATGGTCTGGCCTTGTTAAAAACCCTGGTTAAGTGGCTACAGGGGCCACGTTTTAGCTTTGAGCGCCGCAAAAGAGCGCAAAAATTGCTGGAAACTCTGGCCTTGTATCCGGCCGAGCAACGTCAGATCGCCGATACGCTGCTAAGTTGGCTCTGTCAGGTGCATCTGTATCCGGCTCTGGTCAGTCTGGGCGTATTTTCCCGGCGCGGCTTTTTACGTGAGCTGTCCAGCCGACTGTACGAAAAAGTCAACCCTGCGCCACGCGATCTGAACGAGCTAAAAGATGTGCTGGCGGAGCTGTATAAAGAGGTGGCTCACGACGAGGAGGCTGACGATAGCAATGAGGGACTGCTGCTAAAGCTCAGTCAACTCTTGCTGCCAGCGGCCAGCCCGACGGTATTAGCGCAATTCGATGCTCATCTGCGCGAAGAGACATTATGCGCCCTGGAGATGCTAAGTGTCTGGATCGCTGCCGAAGAGATGGAGCCGGATCTGATGCGCCTGGATAAGCGCCTGAATAATATCGACTCGGCCTTTATCGCCCTGCACCGTGAGCTGACAGCACTGGTGCAGCACTGCCGCCAGCAGCAGGAACAGCCTTATGATGTCGCTCATTATCATGTGATGATGGCGCAGTGTAATGAACAAGTTGACCGGCTACGCCGGCGCACAGCAACAGCGGGTAGCTCTGTTGCAGTAGCTCATCTTCTGGAGCGACTGGAGCAAACGCTGCAACGGATCACCCAACTGGTCACACTGGTTACCTGCGGGCAAGCGCCCCAGTTACGCCAGCTGAGTATTGAACTGGCCAGCCAGTTGCTGGATACCAGTCGCGATAATAGCAGTGTCCGGGCACTGTGGCGCAGTAGCACCCAGTTATTATCGAAAAGTATCAGTGTCAATAAAAGTAGTCATGGTGAGCACTATATTGCGCGCGATAAAAAGCAGTATCTGCGCTTATTTGGCTCAGCTGCCGGTGCCGGTGTGATTATTGCTTCTATGGCTTTGCTGAAGATTTATATCGAAAGCCTGCAATTATCGGCTTTTAGCAATGCGCTGTTGGTTAGCCTTAACTATGGTCTGGGCTTTGTGCTGATCCATTTATTAGGGCTGACGGTAGCAACCAAGCAGCCAGCGATGACCGCTGCCAGCTTTGCCGCAGAAGTTGAAAAAGGTGAAAACGGCCGCGCTGCCCATAAAAAACTCGCCAATCTGCTGCTCGATGTAAACCGCTCGCAGTGGGCCGCCGTCTGGGGTAACGTCAGTGTCGCAGTACTGACCGCCAGCAGTATCGCGCTGGCATACGCTGCCTGGCAGGGTAAGCCGCTCCTGGACAGCGCCGCCGTCAGCTATCAGTTACAAGCGGTCGCGCCCTGGCATGGCTCGTTATTTTTCGCGGCTATTGCCGGTATCTGGCTGTTTTGTTCCGGTATCATTGCTGGCTTCTTTGATAACAGAGCCAATTATCTGGATCTGCGGCAACGGCTTTATCACCACCCGTTGCTGAAGAAACTGCTGCCGGAACGCCCCCGCCAAGCCTTTGCCAACTACTGGCATGACAACTATGGCCCCTTGGCCGGTAATTTTATCTTCGGCCTGTTACTGGGCATGACCGGCTACGTCGGCTATTTGCTGCAACTGCCGCTGGATATCCGCCATGTCGCCTTCGCCTCTGCTAATCTGGGTTACAGCACCATCAGCGGCGGCCTGGGCCCCTTTAGCTTTTTGTTTTATTTATCTCTGGTGCTGCTGATTGGCTTTGTTAACCTGTGGGTCAGCTTTACGCTGGCCTTAACGGTCGCACTGCGCGCCCGCGGCAGCCGGATCAGTAAATTCTCGCTGCTGCTAAAAGCGGTAGTGGAACAAATTAAACAAAATCCGCTAAATCTGTTTGTGCCGGTTACGGTGCTGGCAAAAACCACTGCCACGGTTAAAAAAGCCGAAGATAGCCCTGCGGCTGTTAAAAAAGCAGAAGACAGCCCTGCTGAGCCAAAACACCAGTCCTAGCTGCCGGCCCAGATGCCTGACGTGATGCCTAATTACACCGCCGCTCAACGTATTGCGCGGCGGTGTTTCGTTTAAACCGCACTGTCTTACTGCTGTCATATTGCTACTTTATATTTTCTGCCAGAGTCTTGTTATACTGCGCCTTCAACTGCAAAAGGTAAGCTTATGGCGCAACTCTATTTTTATTATTCGGCAATGAATGCCGGCAAGTCGACCTCGCTGCTGCAAAGTGCCTACAACTATCAGGAGCGCGGTATGACCGTCGCGATCTATACCGCAGCGCTGGATCATCGCTTTGGTTTAGGTAAGGTCAGCTCGCGGATTGGGCTGTCGATGGACGCCCATATTTTTGACGCGGACTTTGACTTTGTGCGGCACATTGACCAGCTAAAACAACAAGGCCGGCTCGATTGCGTGCTGATTGATGAGGCGCAGTTTTTAAGTAAGGCCCAGGTCAGGCAACTGACCGATGTGGTTGATACTCTTAGGATCCCGGTGCTGGCATTTGGCTTACGCACCGATTTTCTCGGGGAGACCTTTGCCGGCAGTGAGGCGCTGTTAGCCTGGGCCGACAAATTGATTGAACTGAAAACCATCTGTCACTGCGGCCGTAAAGCCAACTTCGTAGTGCGGCTGGATGAACAGGGACAACCGGCCAGAGCTGGCTCCCAGGTACAGATTGGCGGTAATGAAAGCTATGTTTCAATGTGCCGCCAGCACTTTAAAGCGCTTGTCTGGCAAGCCGACGACGATTAATGGAGTAAAGTATGCGGATCCTCTATGGTGTACAGGCAACAGGAAATGGTCATATCAGCCGCGCCCGAGCCATGGAGCCGTATTTACGCCAGCAGGGTGCCGAGGTCGACTTTCTGTTTTCCGGCCGCCCGGCGGAGCAATTTTTTGATATGCAGGCCTTTGGCCATTACCAGCTAAGACAGGGTCTGACCTTTGTGACGGCAGCTGGCCGGGTAAATTACTGGCAAAGCTTCCGCCAGGCCTCAGTACGGCAACTGTGGCAGGATGTCCGCCAATTGGATCTGAGCCGTTACGATATTATTCTGAACGATTTTGAACCGGTAACGGCCTGGGCAGCACGGCAGCAAAAGAAGCCCTGTATCGGCATTGGCCATCAGTATGCGTTTTTGCATCCGATCCCGATGGAAAACGCTAACCTGCTCAGTCAGGGCATCTTTCGTTACTTTGCCCCTGCCAACTATAGCCTGGGATTACACTGGCATCATTTTAACGCCCCTATCCTGCCGCCAATTATTCATACCACCTTTGAAGCGGTGGCCAGCGAACCGACACTGGTGCTGGTCTATCTGCCGTTTGAAGATCAGCAACAGGTGTTACAGTTATTGTCGCCACTGACCGAATATCAGTTTAGTGTGTTTGGCCCGGGCCTGCCGGCACAGCAGCTGGGGCACATTCAAACCCAGCCACCCAGTTTGGATGCCTTCAAACAAACGCTGGCGCGCTGCAGCGCGGTGCTGAGCAATGCCGGCTTTGAGTTAATTAGTGAAGCGCTGCAATTGCAAAAACGCATTCTGGTTAAACCGCTACAAGGGCAGATGGAACAGCAGTCAAACGCTCTGGCACTAACGAAGTTAGGTTTGGCAGAGCGCAGTGATAGCCTTAACAGCGCCGTGATTGCCAACTGGCTGCATAACGATAGTCAACTAAGACAGGTACAGTATCCGGATGTCGCCAGGGCCATTTGCCAGTGGCTGGCAGCTGATACGCCGGATCAGGCGGCGAGCCTGAGCAAAGCGTTATGGCAGCAGGTATCAGGTTTTTAGGTCTATACGTTGGTGAATATTGTGCCAGTTATCCGGGAACTTGCCCTGCAGCACATAAGAAAACGCAATCAGCTCGGCAATAATCAGATAAAGCTCGCGCGGGATCTGTTCGCCCAGTTCTAGCTTACTCAGCAGTTTACTTAGCTCAGCATCTTCATGGATCAAGACACCATGCTCGCGGGCCAGCGCAATAATATCGGCAGCTAACTGACCATGGCCTTTGGCAATAATCAGCGGCGCCTGACTGCCGTCATACTTTAGCGCACTGGCACTAAGTTCGGGATGGGGATTATCGGTTTTGTCCGGCATAGTGTCACCTGCGCCAGCGCAAGCTTACTGACCGCGCTGCTGGCGGTGTAAATTAAATAACAGTTCAGCTTCAGCCCGTGGCAATTCACACTCACGGATAATTTCTTCCAAATCGGCGCCAAGCTCTACCATTTTCACTGCCCGGCTGTAGATCTTGCTTTCAGGATCGCTTAAAGCAATAACTTGCTGTTGCTGTTGTAACTCATCCAGGCACTGACGCAAGCCCTGTTGCTGCTCCTGCATCTTCAGCACCCGCTGCCCCACGCCAATCAAGCCAGAGCGTAGCTCCTCGAGTTCGGCGTGTAGCTGCTGGTTCTGGCTTTGCGCCGCGTCAAACTGTTGCTGCAAGATGCCCAGCTGCTCAGCTTGCTGGCGCAGCCGCTGATACCCGAAGGCGGCAGTGAGCAGCAGTAGGATCGCCAGCGCGGCCAGTGCAACAGTAATCAGTATGATATTCATCAGATGCTACTGATTTCGTCCCATTCTTCGTCATTCAGTAATTTATTCAGATCAACCAGAATTAACAGCTGACCATCGCGGTTAGCAACGCCTTGAATAAAACGGGCACTCTCGTCAGTACCGACATTAGGCGCGTTATCAATTTCAGATTGTTTCAGATAGACCACTTCCGCCACGCTATCGACCAGAATACCGATCACCTGCTTCTCAGCTTCAATAATCACTACCCGGGTATTATCGCTGACTTCTGCCGGCGGTAAACCAAAACGGGCGCGGGTATCAATCACTGTTACCACATTACCACGCAGGTTGATGATCCCCAGCACATAATCCGGTGAACCCGGTACCGGTGCAATTTCGGAGTAACGCAACACTTCCTGCACCTGCATCACGTTAATACCGTAGGTTTCTTCCTGCAAACGGAAGGTTACCCACTGCAATACCTGATCCGCGGCCTGGTTCTTATCAGCTTGCTCTGAAAACTTACTATTCATCTACAGCTCCTTTGGGTCTGCTGGTTCAGGCGTTAATATCAAGGCCCTGGTTTAATAAATTGACCAGCTCATCAACATCAACGAGTACACATTTTTGCTCTTTAATCAGGCCCGCCATCCAGGGACGTTTCCCCTCGTGCTCACGCCATTTTATTTGTTCTGGTTCTAGCGTAATGGTGTCAATTAATTGCTCACAACTCAAGCCCCAATCGCTGGTTCCCAGCATAATAACATATTGATAGTTTAGCTCTGTTGCCAGCTCCGGGGTATATTTTTCCGGCATCACCCAACGGGCAGTATCCACCAGCTGAATTTTTTGTTGCCGATGCAGCATAATGCCTTTAAACCAGTCTGGTTTGCCAAATAACGCATTCACGGCACCGACTTCATGAATACCGCCAAGTTCGGTCAGCGGCACCGCAATTTTTAAACCGGCGACACTGAAAAATAATGCCTGAAAACGCTGCTGGCGATAGGTTTTTTCGGTTTTCAAAACGGTCGCGGCTACCGTAGGTTGCGCCAGACGCTCGGCGATCGGAATAGCGCGTTGCAACATCTCCGGCGTATTCAGCACTGCGGGTGCGCTCTGAACCTCTGGTGTGGTCTGCGTTTTCGCCGTGGTTTGCACTTTTGCGGTAGCAGGCACCACCGGCTCTGCGGCCTTGGCAACGGGCACGGCCTGAGCCAGCAACCGATTTAATTCTGCTTTACGACTCTGTGCCAGCTCGGCTTCAGCAAGTGTCGGCGCCGCTGTAACAGGGACTGCTGCTTTCGCTGCGGCTGGCTTGGCCACAGCTGCTGGCGCCGGCGGCTGCTCAGCATCATCCTCGGTTAACAACGCCTGCAGATAATGCTGGATGACCTTCTGACTCGCAATAAGACTGCTCATTTCAGGCCTCCGGACTTAACTGTAACAGATAGGTCAGTAAGGTATTATAGGCAAAGACGCCGCGAGAATTACCGGCAAAGACATTGGGCGGGGTTTGTGCCAGAGAGGCATCACGAAACTTGGTATCTACCGGCACTACGGCAGACCAGACCCGGTCCTGATATTTAGCTTTCAGCTCTTTATAGGCCTCCAGTGAGGCTTTGGTCCTTTTATCGTACATGGTTGGGATGATGGTAAAGGTCAGCTCCTGCTTCGAGCTACGCATCAACGCCATAGTAGCAATCATCCGGTCCAGGCCCTTCAGCGCCAGAAATTCGGTTTGTACCGGGATCAATACCCGATCACAGGCCGCCAGCGCATTAACCATCAACACCCCCATTACCGGTGGGCAGTCAATCAGGACATAATCATAATCCTGCTCTATCAGCTTCAGACCTTTCTTTAGGATCAGGCCCATACCACTCTGGTTTCCTAACGAGCGATCCAGCGTCGCCAGTGACATTGAAGCCGGCAGGATATCGAGCCGTTCTGCCGTACTGGGGCAAAGTGATTGCAGAATTTCCTCACGGCTAATGGCTTTACCCCGGGTGAAAATATCGTAGACACTGACTTCAAGTTCTTCGGCGTCAATACCAAAGTAATAGGTTAAAGACGCGTGCGGATCCATATCGACCAACAACACACGATAGCCGCGCTCAGCTAACAAACCACCCAGTGTGACAGTAGTGGTGGTTTTACCGACGCCACCTTTTTGATTCGCAATAGTCCAAATTACCACGTTATGGATCCTGTTGTTCGGGTACCGCGTCGGGGTTATCACGACGGGTAGTGATCCGGATGCCGCCACCCGGCAGGCTAATCACCTGAATGGTTCCATCCTCGCTTTGTATATCGCCAGGCTGTGGCTCGGCGATGACTGCCGACAGCTCGGCAGGGCGCACATTATTATCAGGCCGGTAACCGTAGCGGGAAATCGCAATTTCTACCTTACGGTTGGCAGCCCGCCCCGCAGCCGTGCTGTTATCCGCGGTCGGATAATACTGGCCATACCCCTCTATCGCCATACGCTGCGGCGGCGTGCCCTGACTTTCCAGCAATCTGAGTACTGAGGTCGCCCGCGCCACCGACAGTTCCCAATTCGACGAGAATAGCTCATTCGCGATCGGTACATTATCAGTGTAGCCGCGTATGCGTAAAAAATTATTGATCGGGTTTATAATTTTACCAATTTCCTGCAGTACTACCCGTGCCGAATTGGTTGCAGCCGCACTGCCGGATGGGAACAGCAAGCCACTACTCAGTTCAATCACTAACCAGTCTTGCTCCAGTCGAACCTTGGCTAAACCCTGGTCCAACAGTTGCGTCAGCGACTGGGTGAGTTCCTGCTCCAGCGATTGTAGCGGACTTCCCAGATAATGCTGGCGAAGATCGGTCAACTCTTTGGCATCAGCTAATAGCTCCGGGCCTTTTGCCTGCTCTAATGAGCTGCCATAGCGTTCAAAGTCACTTTGCGGTGCAGTCTGAGTTAACACGCCAGCGCCGCTGAGGCCGGTTTCACTTTGCCGCGGTTTATCAAAAATCCGGGTCAAAGACTCTGTTAAAACACTGTATTCTTCCTGCTTTAACAGCGACAGGGCGTAGAGCACTACGAACAAGGCAAACATCAGGGTCATATAGTCAGCATAGGAAACCAACCAACGGTCAAGATCTTCGCGCTCTGTAGTTTGCTGGTGTCTGCGCTGCCGGTACATAGCTTAGCCCGGTAAATAGGATTGCAGTTTAGGCTCAATGGCTTTGGGATTCTGGCCCTGAGCGATAGAAACCAGCCCTTCAATAATTAGCTCGTGGTACAGGCTTTGCTGTTGGATCAGGTTTTTTAGCTTATTGCCTATCGGGATAAACACCAGGTTGGCAAAACCTACACCGTATATGGTTGCAACAAAGGCAGTGGCAATGCCTGCGCCGAGCAACTTGGGATCACTGATATTGGCCATCGCCTGGATCAATCCCAACACAGCACCAATAATGCCGATAGTCGGGCTGTAGCCCCCCATGGCTTCAAAGATTCTGGCACCGCGCAGTAAACGCTCGCGCTCCAGGCTAAGCTCGGCATCAAGCGTCGCTTGCAATTGCGCGGCATCGGCACCGTCAACCAGTAAGTTCAGCCCGCGATGTAAAAAGGGATCACTTTCCTGCAGCGCAGCATCTTCCAGAGATAAAAAACCATTCGCCCTGGCGGCAGAACCCCAATCGACAATCCGGCCGATGGTGCGTTTCACGGGTAAGCGCGAGGACTGAAACACCCAGGGTAACAGGCGAAAACCAAGTTGAAACTGGTTAAAAGGCGTCTGCAGCATCACGGCGCCGAGGGTACCACCGAACACGATGATAAAGGCCGGTAAATGCAGCAAGGTATCAACAGCACCGCCCTCCAGCATAAAGCCACCGGTCACGGCAAGCAGCGCCAGCAGCAGACCGCCAAGCGCCAGCTTATCCATGCTTTAATTCCTGCAGTATGCGGGTAGCGACATCTTCCAGACTTACTTCCTGATCCATTAAACCTGCTGCAGCAATGGCTTGCGGCATACCGTAAACCACGCAGCTGGCTTCATCCTGGGCCCAGATGGTAGCGCCCTGCTGTTTCAGTAGTCGGGCGCCTTCCCGGCCATCGGCGCCCATTCCGGTCAGTACTATTGCCAACACCTTGTCCTGGTATACGCGGGCAGCAGTGGCAAAGGTAATATCGACGCTGGGTTTAAAAGTGATCCGTGGCGAATCATCTTCTTTGATCCTTAAGCGTGCCTGACCTTCTGAACCTTCCACCAACATCTGCTTACCACCAGGTGCCAGATAGGCGACGCCGGGCCTTAACAGATCATTGTCTTCGGCTTCTTTTATTTCAATTTTGGCCAAACTATTCAGTCGCTGTGCAAAAGCTCCGGTAAAGGCGGCCGGCATATGCTGGATCAGAATAATCGGCAACGGGAAGGTCGCTGGCAACGCGGTCAGGATCCGTTGTAACGCGACAGGCCCGCCGGTCGAGGTACCGATAGCGACAATTTTATAATCCTTGCCACTAGCGCTGAAATGACTGCGTGGCGTTAAAGCCGGCCGTTCGAAACGACCGCGCTCTGCTGCCCCAGACTCCGTTGTCCGCTCTGCCGGTCTGCTACCAAGTGGCTGGCGCAGCGTACTGCTCTGGCTATTACGGGCTAAGGCTGAACTACTAAAGGTTGAACGCCCCAATGGCCTGCGTCTGGCTACCGCCCTGACCCGCTCGCGCAGTAATTCACCGGCTTCCTGTTTATCGCGGGCAATATCCTCAAATTTCTTTGGCAGAAAATCAACGGCACCGGCCTCCAGCGCATCGAGCGTGGCTTTAGCTCCCTCGTGGGTCAAAGAAGAGAACATCAGAATTGGAATACGCTGGACCTTTAAAATCTCACGCACTGCTGAAATGCCGTCTAAAACCGGCATTTCAATGTCCATGGTGATAACATCGGGTTTTAGTGCCAGCGCTTTTTCGACCGCTTCGCGGCCGTTCACTGCACTGTCGATAACTTCCAGCTCTGCATCAGCCGACAGGATCTCCTGTAACCGGCGGCGGAAAAAGCTGGAGTCATCAACGATTAATACCCTAATTGCCATAGATCACCTGCTTATCCATGCAGCTGCTTAAACTGTTCAAACTTAATTTTGGATTTTTTAGCATAATGCTTAAGCAAGTTAGGCACATCCAGAATTAGCGCAATACCACCATCAGAAGTAATGGTCGCGCCAGCCATACCCGGTGTTCCCTGCAACAGGGCGTCCAGCGCTTTAATCACAACCTCTTCCTGACCAATCAACTGATCAACCACAAAACCGACCTGCTGTTGACCAATTTGCACTATGACCACATGACCTTGGGCCCGACGCAGTTTTTTATCCGAGTTTTTCACCAGCCAGTGCTCGAGGTAGAACAATGGAATGGCTTTGTTGCGAACAACAATTGTTAGCTGACCGTCAACAATATTGGTTTTTGCCAGATCGAGGTGGAAAATTTCACTCACACCTGCCAGAGGTAAGGCAAAGGTTTGCTTACCGACAATTACCATTAGCGTTGGCAGGATCGCCAGCGTCAGAGGTACCTTGATTTCCAGCAAGGTACCCTCACCCAGTTTGGAGTGAATATGCACAGTACCGTTGAGTTGGGTGATCTTGGTTTTCACCACATCCATACCGACACCGCGGCCGGATATATCTGAGATCTGTTCTTTGGTTGAAAAACCCGGTGCGAAAATCAGGTTAAAGGCATCGGTATCTGACATCCGCGCTGCAGTATCGGCATCAATAACGCCGCGCTTGATCGCCAGGTTTTTCAGCTTCTCCGGATCCATACCGGCGCCATCGTCCTGAATTGTCAGCAGGATATGGTCACCGGCTTGTTGCGCGGCTAACTTGACCACACCTGTACGCGACTTACCGGCAGCCTGACGCACATCTGGTAATTCAATACCATGGTCAACCGAGTTTCGCACTAAATGCACCAATGGGTCGGCCAATGCTTCGACCAGGTTCTTATCCAGATCGGTCTCTTCACCTTCCAGCACCAGATCGATATCTTTTTTTAGTGAACGGGCGAGATCGCGCACCACGCGCGGGAAACGGCCAAATACTTTCTTAATTGGCTGCATTCGCGTTTTCATTACCGCGCCCTGAATATCGGCAGTCACCACATCCAGGTTAGCAATGGCTTTACTCATTTCCTCGTTTTGCGCAGAGCCCGATAAACTGACCAGCCGGTTTCTGACTAATACCAGTTCGCCGACCATATTCATAATCTGGTCCAGGCGTTTAGTATCAACCCGCACCGTAGTCTCTGCTGCGACGGCACCTTTATCTGCCGCAGCGGCATTACCGGCAGCTGGTGCAACCGGTGCCTCTGTGGCTTTGACCGGCGCGGCAGCAGGAGCGGCAACCGGTGCTGGCGGCGGAACTTCTGCTTTAGCCGCTGCCGGGGTTACTGGCGCCTTGCCTTTGCCGTGCAGCTGATCCAACAGGGCTTCAAACTCGTCATCAGTAATTTCATCAGCCTTGGCCGCGGGCGCGGCCGGCTCAGTAGCTGTCACAGCTGGTGCAGCAGGCACTTCCGGCTTAAAGCTCCCCTTGCCATGCAGCTGGTCAAGTAAGGCTTCAAACTCATCATCAGTAATATCATCGCCTGCGCTCACTGGCGCCGCTGGCGCACTGGCAGCCACTTCGGTGCGACCAGGAGCGGCCGAACCGTGTAACTCATCGAGCATACGCTCAAATTCATCCTCGGTGATGCTATCGACATCATCGCTATCGGGTGAAGCGGTTGGTTGCTGTACCTTTGTAACCTGTGGCGCAACCGGAGCTGTAACCGCAGGTGCAGCCTTGGCTGCCTGAGGTGCTGCCTCGCCGGGTGTTTCCGGCTCGGAATAGAAATGCAGTGCCGCTAATAGCTGAGGATCGGCCGGGGTCAACGGCTGACGTGCTTTCACCTCAGTAAACATTTCATTGACCACATCCAGAGCCTGTAAGATCACATCCATCAGCTCGGGGGTGATACTGCGCTTACCGGTGCGAAGTATATCAAACACGTTTTCAGCGCCGTGACAGGCATCAACTAATTCGGTCAGTGACAGGAAACCAGCCCCACCTTTTACTGTATGGAAACCACGGAAAATGGCATTTAACAGAGCAGTGTCATGAGGGTTATTCTCAAGCTCGACCAGCTGTTCCTGCAACAACTCTAGTATTTCACCGGCTTCGACCAGAAAATCCTGGAGGATGTCTTCATCCATATCAAAACTCATCAGTAAACACCTCTGTTAAAAACCTAAGCTCGACAGTAAGTCATCCACATCGTCCTGACCACTGACGACATCATTGCGGCCTTCTTTATCAATAATAGGCCCCTCAGCTTCATTAGCTTCAATCTTTCGTTTGGCAGCTTTGGGTTCCATTACCTGCACGTTACTGTTACCAAAAGCAGTAAGCAGGCCGATCAGGCTCTCTTCGACTTCACGGACTAATTCGATGACCCGGCGTAAAATCTGACCGGTTAAATCCTGATAATCCTGCGCCATTAATACGTCAGTCAATAATTGATTCAGTCGGTTTGACTCCGTCACCGTCTCTGCCAGAAAAGCATCAATGCCATGACAGAGGGTTTTGAATTCACCCAATTCCAGATCGCGCTTCATCAGTTTCTGCCATCTTGGCAACAACTGATTTAGTTGCTGACTGATTTGATCGGCAATAGGTAAGCATGACTCTACGGCATCCATAGTCCGGTTAGCCGCTTGCTCAGTCATATCAATAACGTGGTTAAGGCGCTTTTTGGCATCGGGGATATCTTCAACCAAAATATTGTTTAGCGAGGGATCAATCTGAAAGTTTTTCAATGACTCGTGTAATTGCCGGGTCAGTTTGCCAACCTCGGCAAATAATTCCGACGAGCCGGGCATACCGAGTTGCTGTACCAATTGGTTGGCGATGTCCTGCTCGCCCATCTCCAACAGTTGTACCAGCTCTCTGGCTTGGTCTAGCGTGATTAACGGAGCCGAATTGGCAGACATGGCGTCACTCCTTGGTCAGCTCCGGCTTAGCCGATCCGTTCGAATACTTTCGCCAGCTTTTCCTGTAATGTTGCTGCAGTAAAAGGTTTGACGATATAGCCATTCACGCCAGCCTGAGCGGCAGCAATAATCTGCTCTTTCTTGGCTTCGGCAGTCACCATCAATACCGGTATATGCTTAAGTTTCGCATCTGCCCGGATCGCACGTAGCAGGTCAATCCCCTGCATCCCAGGCATATTCCAGTCGGTTACCACGAAATCAAAATCGCCATTCTGCAACATCGGCAAAGCCGTGCTGCCGTCATCCGCTTCTGAAATATTGGTAAAGCCTAAATCGCGTAACAGGTTCTTGATGATCCGTCTCATGGTCGAAAAATCGTCGACTACGAGAATCTTCATATTCTTATCCAAAGTCCCCTCCGAAGAGCACGTCATCCCATTATTCAGGATACACTACAACCAAGCCTGCATTCGGGCTTTTAACCGCACTAATGCCTGACTATGAATCTGACTGACCCGGGACTCACTGACATCCAGTACAGCCCCAATTTCTTTTAAGTTTAGTTCGTCATTATAATACAGTGATAAGACTAATGCCTCTCGCTCCGGCAAACTACTGATATGTTTCACCAGTGCCGCGTTAAACGCCTCATTAGCCTGCTCATGGTACAGCTGATCGGTATCTGAATCCTCAGCCGTCACCAAAACATCTTCGGAGATACCGAGGTCTTCGATGCCGATAATCCGACCCGAACTCACATCACTAAGCATATGATGATATTCATCTAAAGAGATAGCAAGTTTTTCTGCAACTTCATAATCACGAACATCACGCCCAAGTTGAGCTTCGAGCTCAGCAATGGTATCGGCGATTAAGCGGGCATTACGATGCACCGAGCGCGGCGTCCAGTCGCCACGCCTTATTTCATCTAGCATGGCACCCCGAATACGAATGCCGGCAAAGGTTTCAAAACTGGCCCCTTTGCTACCATCAAAATTTTTGGCGGCTTCAATTAAGCCAATCATACCGGATTGGATCAGGTCATCGGCCTGTACGCTGGCCGGTAGCCGGGCTAATAAATGATAGGCGATGCGTTTGACCAGTGGTGCATGGCGCTCCACTAGTTGCTGCATGTGATCAATACCACCATATGCGGCCAACTTACTGTTCAAAGAACCCCCTACTCAGATTGTGGCTGGACAAGCTGCTCCAGAAAAAACTCCAAATGGCCGGAAGCATTTTCAGGCAAAGGCCACTTAGCTGCTTTTAGCGCCAGCGCTTTCACCGCCATACTGGCTGCGGTGGTTGGGTAAGCATCAATAAAGGCTTTTTGT
Organism: Alishewanella sp. BS5-314; assembly: GCF_025377695.1. Classification (NCBI taxonomy): domain Bacteria; kingdom Pseudomonadati; phylum Pseudomonadota; class Gammaproteobacteria; order Alteromonadales; family Alteromonadaceae; genus Alishewanella; species Alishewanella sp. BS5-314. Next base: position 306,218 of record NZ_JACEHJ010000002.1, on the reverse strand, counting down.
TTACGCGCCGCCCGGCGGACATTTTCATCCTGCGGTACGGTTGCAACCAGCTCCAGCGTTACATCCAGAAAACGGTCTGTTACCCGGGTTAGTTTAGCAAATAATTCCAGACCTTCTTTGCTACTTCGCACCATATTGGCAACTATTTTAAATTTTTCAACACCGTGGTCGCGGCTGAGGATTTTCATTAACGCATAAGCATCAGTGATGGATGACGGTTCATCGCAAACCACCACCAACACATCCTGCGAGGCGCGGGAAAAGCTGAGCACCATGTCGGAAATTCCGGCAGCCGTGTCAACCAATAACACGTCGATCGGCGTTTCCAGCTCGCTGAAGGCACGGATTAGGCTGGCATGCTCCACCGGCGATAATTCAGTCATATCCTGATTACCCGAGGTGGCGGGGACAATTTTAATGCCAAAAGGGCCTTCTACCAGAATATCGTCCAGACTGGCTTTACCACTTAATACGTGAGAAAGATTGCGTTCAACCCGCAAACCCAGCATCACGTCACAATTTGCCAAACCCAGATCAGCATCCAGCACCAGGACTTTCTTGCCCATTTGCGCCAATGCCATCGCCAGGTTCAGCGTGATATTAGTTTTTCCGACCCCGCCCTTACCACCGGTAACGGAGATCACTTTTACTTTTTGTCTATTCATGCGTCTGAGGCCGCTGGCCTGATCTTCTGCTATTGACTTCTTATGCATATAAGGCATCCGTCTGCTCTTGCGGATACCACTGATGAGCTGGTTGGCTATGCGCCAGACGTAACTGTTCGGCATTATCGACCAGTGTCTGCGCATCAGCGATCTGTAAATCTTCCGGCACCCGTTGGCCATCGGTCAGATAGCTAATGGGTAGCGCATGCTGGATAGCGATATTTAACGCTTCTCCCAGGCTGAGACACTCGTCCAGCTTAGTAAAAATACAGCCTGCCAGTGGCAAACGTTTAAATTGCAGCACGGTTTCCTGCATCACCCGGGCCTGCGCTGTCGCTGACAATACCAGATAACTGCGAATTTTGACACGGGTGTTGTGCACCAGTGACGCCAGCTGCTCAGCCAGTCGTAGATCGCGCTGGCTCATGCCGGCAGTGTCAATCAGGATCAGTTTACGTTGTTGTAGTTGATTCAACAAGATAGATAATTCTTCACTGTCTTTAGCCTGCTTAACCGGACAGCCAATAATACGACCAAAGGTCGCTAACTGCTCAAAGGCACCAATGCGGAAACAATCGGTGGTAATTAACGCGACCTGATCGGTACCGTGACGTTTGGCAAAGGCTGCGGCCAACTTGGCTACGGTGGTAGTTTTACCTACGCCGGTAGGGCCGACCAGCGCCACCACGCCACCGCGGCGCAAAATATCGTCCTGAGTAGTACTCACCTGGCCAGCCAGTAACTCGAGCGCAGTTTGCCAGGCATCCTGCGTATTTAAATCTTCCGGCATAAAACACGCCAGTTGATCGGCGACCAGCTCTGATAAACCGAGCTGACGCAGATTTTCAATGACCAGTGCCCGCACCGGCTCACGCCGCGCCAGTTCCTGCCACATCAGGCCAGATACCTGATGCTGCAGCAATTGCCGCATCGACAACATCTCAGCCTGCATCTTGCTAAACTGCTGTTGCATCAGCTCAGCCTGTTGTTGTTGCAGTTTACTGATTTCCTGCCATTGCGGCGCTGGGGTCGCAGCGACAGGATTTTGACGTTCGAACTGACTGGCTTTTTGCAGCGTGGGTTTGGGCGCAGCGCTGGCAGCTTTTGGCGCGTCCGGCACTTGCCCTTGCTTTTGCATTTGACGCTCCAGCAAGGCACGTAGTGAATCTGCTGGCTCTGCTTCGTCGGTAATGGCCAGATTAACTCTGGGTTCATTGCGCTTAGCCGGAGGTGTAATGTCTTCGACCTGTGCAGCAGCAACTTTAGCTTTCGGGACAGCCGGCTCAGCATCAATGGCGGCAACGATTTCCACGCCTTCAGCGACTTTTTTATTGGACAGGATAATGGCGTCCGGTCCAAGGAACTCCTTAACGTCGGCTAGGGCACTGCGCATATCTTTGGCAACAAAGCGTTTAATTTTCATGAGTTACTCCTAGTTCGACTGACCGATGACACTGACAATGCGGATCTGCTTATCGTCCGGAATTTCCTGATACGACAACACCCGTAATCCTGGAATGGTGTACTTCACAAATCGTGCCATCACTGAGCGTAAAATTCCTGACGTCAGCATCACCGCACTTTCACCGGTTAATTCCTGGTTCTGATGAGCTTCCTGCAGCGACTGTTGAATGCGATCGGCCAACCCCGGTTCTATACCAGCGCCATCATTACCCGCGGCCTGCATTGATTGATGCAGCATTTGCTCCAGTTCAGGTGCAAAGGTAATAACCGGAATTTCCTGCTTGCTACCAACGACCTCTTGCACAATTAGCCGGCGCAGAGCAATCCGGCAAGCGGCGGTAAGGACGTCAATATCCTGACTCTTAGCCCCGTACTCGACCAGGGTTTGCACTATGGTACGCATATCGCGGATCGGCACCCCTTCGTGTAACAGATTCTGCAATACCTTCACCACTGCGGTCAGCGGTAGCGTATCGGGTACCAGCCCCTCGACCAGCTTCGGAGAATGCTTACCGAGCATATCCAGCAGATTTTGTACTTCCTCATGTCCCAGTAAACTGGCCGCATTATTGGTCAGGATCTGACTGAGATGGGTCGCCACTACCGTTGCGGCATCCACCACGGTGTAGCCCAGTGTCTGCGCATGTTCACGCTGATCTTTGCTGATCCAGACCGCATCCAGACCAAACGCCGGATCCCGGGTCGCAATCCCCTTCACCGTGCCAAATACCTGACCAGGGTTGATTGCCAGCTCATTATCATGACGCAGCTCCCCTTCACCATTGGTGACCCCCATCAAGGCCACCCGATAGCTGTTTGGCTCCAAATCCAGATTGTCGCGGATATGTACCGGCGGGATCAGAAACCCCAGCTCCTGGGATAACTTTTTCCTTACCCCTTTGATCCGGTTTAACAGCTCACCACCCTGCGCTTTGTCAACCAGCGGGATCAAGCGATAGCCAACTTCAAGCCCAATCACATCAACACCTTGCACGTCATCCCAGCCAATTTCTTTTACCGGCTGCACATCACTCATCGCATTGCTGGCACTGGTTGGTCGCTGCATTAACTGGGCAGCCTTAGTGGTTGCTAATTTTTTGGTGTACCAGGCCACACCACCTAAAAGCGCCGCCAGTGAAAGAAAAGCGAAATGCGGCATGCCAGGGACTATGCCCATTAACGTCATCACGCCTGCGGCGACAAAGAGCACATGGGTATTATCGCCAAGCTGACTTTGCATCTCTTTGCCAAGGTCACCTTCTTTATTCTGACGGGTAACAATGATGGCGGTACCGATTGACAACAGCAGGCCGGGGATTTGGGCCACCAGGCCATCACCGATGGTCAGCAAGGTATAGATTTCCATCGCCTGGCTAAAACTGAGGCCATGCTGCACCATACCGATAAAAATACCGCCGACCAGATTAATCACCAGAATCACAATACCGGCAATGGCATCACCCTTTACAAACTTACTGGCACCGTCCATCGAGCCATAGAAATCGGCCTCACTGGTCACTTCTTCCCGTCGCTTGCGTGCTTCTTCCTGGGTAATCAAACCTGAGTTTAGATCGGCATCAATCGCCATTTGCTTACCCGGCATCGCATCCAGGGTAAAACGGGCTGATACTTCGGCAATTCGACCAGCACCCTTGGTAACGACGACAAAGTTGATAATAATCAGGATCAGAAACACCACTATACCCACGGCATAGTTGCCGCCGATGACCACTGAACCAAAGGCTTCAATCACGGCCCCGGCTGCATCACCGCCATTATGACCCTCCAGCAGTACGACACGGGTACTGGCGACGTTCAGTGCCAGACGCAGAATAGTGGCAACCAGCAGTACGCTGGGGAAAATACCGAAATCCAGTGGTCTGCCGGTATAAATGGTGACCAGTAATACCACCAGCGCCAATGCAATATTGAAGGAAAACAGGATATCCAGCATCAGCGGTGGCAACGGCAACACGATCATTGCCAGAGCGGCCAGAATCAATAAAGGCGTCCCGATCCCTTTAAGATGTTGCAGCTGAGCTTTATCAAATTTACTGAAATACTGGGCAAATTGCATGAGCGACCTGACAAGGTATTGACACTAACCCGTGTTTCAGCAAGAACTATTCCAGTCTGTTAGTCTGCTGTACTAAGTGCTGAAAATTGCAGCGTTAGTGGCGCACCTCTGGCGGGATTGGCAACTCTTTAGCCAACGCTTTAGGTCTGCTACCCTTACCTTTGCGGTACAGGTTAAGCTGATAAACATAGGCCAGTACCTGGGCTACTGCGGCGAACAATTGCTCCGGGATTGGATGGTCAAGCTTGGTAGTGTAATAAATAGACCGCGCCAGTGCGGGTGATTCAATCACCGGGATCTTATGCTCTCTGGCGATATTACGGATATACATCGCGACCTCATCCACGCCTTTCGCAACCACGGCCGGGGCGCGGAACTTGCCTTGATCATACTTCAGCGCCACGGCATAGTGTGTCGGGTTGGTGACGATAACATCCGCTGTCGGTACTTGCTGCATCATCCGCTTCATCGACATCTGCATCTGGGTGCGGCGGATCCGGGCTTTGATCTCCGGACTACCTTCAGAGTTTTTGTGTTCGTCTTTGATTTCCTGCAACGACATTTTCAGCTGCTCGGTGTGATGCCACTTTTGATACGGGGCATCGACCAGCGCTATTACCGAGATACTGGCGCACAGCCCTAAAAACAACCAACCGAGAAAGTAGAGTGCTGATTCAATATTATTTGGCTCACTCATTAGTGACAGCGCCATAATATCCATAAAGAACAGCTTCAGTAGCAAATAGGCAATCCCGACCACTACCGCTACTTTTAAAATGCTTTTGCCAAGCTCCATTAATGCCTGCAAGCCAAACATCCGTTTAAAACCTTTTAACGGACTCATTTTACTGGCCTTAGGCGCCGCCGCCTCCCAGCTAAAGTTATAGCCACCTAACAGAATATTGCCGATAAAAGCCGCAATCAGGATCAGTAAAAAAATGCCGGCCAAAGGTGCCGCCAGCTCTCTGCCGGCGTCTCCCCAGGCGGTAAACATACTATTGGTTTCAAAGATATCTTTTTGGTCTAAACGCATCAGCCGTTGGCCGATGTTTAACATCGCCATCGCTAACATCTTACCAAAAATCAGTAAGGCGGCGGCGCTGCCAATTAAAACAAAAGCCGTGCCAAGGTCTTTTGAGCGGGCGATCTGGCCCTTTTTCGCTGCGTCTTGCAGCTTCTTGGGCGTGGGCTGTTCGGTTTTTTCGGCGCCGGAATCTTCTGCCATGTCAGCCTCCTAACAGCCTATCAGCCGGCAGCTATAGTCGATGACATGCTCCCACTGCTTTTCGTAATGAAATAGGAAGGTATCCAGCGTCAGCCATAAAATCAGTAAACCGGATAGCATGGTGATTGGAAAACCAATCGAGAAAATATTTAACTGCGGCGCGGCGCGGGTCATAATACCAAAGGACAGATTCACCACCAGCATGGCGACAATAGGTGCCAGTGCGATAGCCAGGGCGGTAGCAAACATCCAGCCACCGAATTCGATAATGGTCCAGTAACTGGTTACGTCCCACCATTGACCATTGATCGGCAGCGTCTCAAAACTGAATACCAGCATTTGGATCATAATCAGGTGGCCGTTAAAGACAAAGAACAGCAAGGTAGCCAGGATCAGATAAAACTGACCAATAGCTGGCACCGAAATCCCGCTGGCCGGATCTGCCATCGAAGCAAAAGCTAAACCAGTTTGGGTTGCCAATAACTGCCCCGCTAAAATAAAAGTATTGATAAACATCAGCGAGATAAAGCCCAGTGCAAAGCCGATGGTCAGCTGCAGCAATACCTCCAGTAACATCGCAAATGAAATGAGATCAGGATAGATAGTTTTCGGCAGCATCGGCATCATCACTAAGGTGATCAATACCACCAGCGCGGTTTTGATCCGGGTTGGAATAGTGCGCACGCCCAAACCAGCCATAATCATCAGCATGCCGGAGACCCGACACAGCGGCAGTAAAAAATCCGCTATGGTCTGCATCAGGGTTGCCATCAGAATTTCCATTGGCTGACCTAACCGACAACCTGCGGAATGCTTTGATACAGCTCAGTGGTGTAATCCATAATTACCCGCACTAACCAATGACCGCCAAAGATTAACGCCAACAGCGTAACGATTAACCGCGGTAAAAAGCTCAGCGTTTGTTCGTTAATCGAGGTCGCAGCCTGAAATACCGCCACGATCAGACCAACAAAGAGTGATGGCAGAATAATGGCACTTACCAGCAGGATCACGATAAATAACGAGTCCCGCAACACATCAACAAAGGTTTCCGGACTCATGTGCCAACTCCATAACTGGTCGCCAGGGTGCCCATCACCAGGATCCAGCCGTCAACCAGTACAAACATCATCAGTTTAAACGGCAACGAGATAATCATTGGCGATAGCATCATCATACCCATCGCCATCAGTACGCTCGCCACCACCAAATCAATAATCAGAAATGGGATAAATAACATAAAACCAATCTGAAACGCCGTTTTCAGCTCGCTGGTGACAAAGGCGGGTACCACCACGGTCATCGGGTAGTCCTGCGGATTTTCCGCAACCTCTAAACCGGCGATCTGAGCAAAGGTATCCAGATCTCTTACCCGGGTCTGATGCAGCATAAAGGCTTTTAACGGCACTATGGCTGCATCCAGTGCCTGCACCGGGTTTAGGGTTTCTTCCAGATAAGGTTGAATCGCCTGTTCATTAATAGATTTAAACACCGGCGCCATGATAAAGAACGTCAGGAATAGCGTGATACCAATTAGCACCTGGTTGGAAGGGGTTTGTTGTAAGCCTATCGCCTGACGCAGAATAGCCAGCACCACTATGATGCGGGTAAAGCTGGTCATCATAATGACCATCGCCGGAATAAAGCTCAGCGCCGTCATAATGGCCAGCACCTGCAGCGTCACGCTGTAGGACTGAGAACCATCAGGATTAGTCGTGACCGTAACGGCCGATAAGGTGCCGTTATCGGCCAGCAGTTGTGGGCTTAACAGCACCAGCAACAGAATAAACAACACTCGCAGCATGCCAACTTCTATTTTTTCAGGAATGACTGCAGCTGTGTATGAAAATCTGATGCCAACTTTTCTTCAGGAAGTGGATTTTCTAATTCAAAGAGGAAATTAACACTATGTGGAGTGACGCCAATCACCCGCTGTTTTCCTTGTATTTCAATAACTAACAGCCTTTCTCGCTGCCCCAGTGGCATAGCCGTTACCACCTTGATATGGCGTCCACCGGGCAAGCGTAGCGTCAATTTCTTGAATAACCAGCCCAAACCCAGTACCAGTAAAATAACCAGCGTCAGAGAACTGGCTATTTGCAGTATTGTCATCGGCGAACTGCGTTGCTCACTGCCCGGATTAAGCACCGCGCTGCGCTCGGTGAACTGATTCGGACCAGTAGCTGGTGTGGCGGTCTTACTGGCAGTGGCTGGCGCAGGCGCACTACTCTGCTCATCTTTTGCCGGCTCTGCCGACTCGGATGCCGGGGTTTCGACTACCGGCTCTACCGTTTCCATCTGCTGCGTTGCTGCCTGCACTACGGCTGTCGGATTACCAGTTTCAGGCGATATTGCCTGCACAGCACTAGCAGAGAGTAGCACTGCCAACAACACGCCTTTACTCAAAGATCTGCAATCAGTATTGGCCATTAACGTAACTTCTTAATACGTTCGATTTGACTGATTACATCAGTAAGACGGATACCGAATTTATCGTTAACCACCACCACCTCACCGTGCGCGATCAGGGTACCGTTTACCAATACATCCAATGGCTCACCGGCGATACGGTCCAACTCCACTACCGAGCCCTGGTTTAGCTGCAACAAATTGCGAATACTGATTTTAGAGCGTCCGACTTCCATCGAAATGGTAACCGGAATATCCAGGATTGTATCCAGCTTGCGCCTGTCCACCTCAGAACTTTTATCATCGCTCAGCTCTTCCAGCTCAACCGCTTTAGCACCGCCTTCGGCTTCCGCCATTGCGGCTGCCCATTCATCCATGGTGTCCTGATCATTTGCCATCTTCGTTACCTTCTGTCTCGTTCGCTGATATTTAAATCAGCCTCTAATTCTAAAATATCGGCATCGTTATCCAGGCGCCTGCCGCCCTTGGTAAAGACCTGCATTTCGGATTTCGCCGACTCTGGCCGCTTAATTTTCTCGGTGATCTTCAGCGCTACATTGTCCCGTGAGCGGCCAAGCTTAGCGCGGAAGGTGGGTAAGTCCTCGATTAATACCGTGATATGCTCCGGGATCTCTACCGGGATAATGTCACCGGCTTTCAGCTCCATAATGTCACGCAAGGTCAAGTCCACGTCCAGCATCTTGGTACTGAGGTCAACTTTCACATCCATAATCTCGTCACGCAGCGCTTTTGACCAGCGTAGATCCGTATCTTCCTTATCGCTCTGCACACCCGCATCCAGCAGTTCGCGGATCGGTTCCAACATCGAATACGGCAAGGTGACATGAAAATCGCCGCCACCACCGTCCAGTTCGATATGGAAGGAGCTAATCACCACCACTTCTGTCGGGCTGACGATATTCGCCATTGCCGGGTTGACTTCAGAGTCCAGATACTCGAACGAGACATCCATTACCGGTGCCCAGGCTTCTTTGTAATCTTCAAAAATCAGTTTTAACAGCATTTGAATAATACGCCGCTCTGTTGGCGTAAATTCGCGGCCTTCAATCTTGGCGTGATAACGACCATCACCACCAAAGAAGTTATCTACCAGAATGAACACCAAACGCGCTTCCATGGTGATCAGGCCGGTACCTTTTAATGGCCGGAACCGCACCATATTTAAGCTGGTCGGTACAAACAGGGTATGAACATATTCGCCGAATTTGATCATCTGCACGCCGTTGATTGACACCTCGGCAGTGCGGCGCATCATATTAAACAAACTGATCCGCATATGGCGGGCAAACCGCTCGTTTACCATTTCCAGCGTAGGCATACGACCACGAACGATACGGTCGTGGGATGAGAAGTCAAACTGCACCGTGCGCCCGCCATCGGCGCCATCGCTGCTATCTACTTCTTCTTCTTCGACTTCATCGACGCCATGTAACAGCGCATCAATTTCATCCTGCGATAGTAAGTCAGACACTGTTATTCACTCTTGTTATTGCATCACAAAACCGGTAAACAAAACTTCTGCGACGACAGCACTGCCCACCACATCCAGCATCGCGGTTTGCAAATCGATCAGCGCTTTGTTCTTTAATTGTTCTTTCCCGGTTGACGTTATTAATTCATCAGCACTGGCGGTACTAAAGGTCGCCAGTAAAGTTCCTTCAATTAATGGGATATGCCGCATCGCCAGCGCCTGATTGGCATCGCCACGGACCATCAGTTGCACCCGGATCTGTACCAACCGATCCCGGTTTGCCCCCGCAACATTAAATACGAAAGGTCGTGGCATCTGCACATAAAGCGCCGAGCCCTGCGCCACGGTTGGGCCAGCGCCAGCTTCAGTGCCAGCTTGCTCGCTAGTGACTGGGGCACTGCTATCACCGCCACTTAACAGAAAAAATGCCACCACCGCCAATACCAGCAGCAGGCCGGCAGCTGCGCCGATAATGATCAGTTTTTTCTTTTTTGCGCCCTGATCGACCAATTCCAGTTCATTTTCCGCCATACCACGGCTCCCTCAGCCCCACTGTAAAGATGTTATTATGCTCACCGGCCCGAAACTTTGTAAATGAAAAGTCAGACAGTTGGCTGTTGCTTAAGCATAGTAGTCAACCAAACGCTCAGAAAGCTTAACCTGAATTTGCTGGGTCGGCATTGCGTCATCGCCTGTATCAGCCAATTCTGTGCCTTGCTGCTGCCCCTGACTATTCTGACCGGTTTGCTGGCGCTCTTGCTGCTGCACCTGGCCTTCTCCCAATTGGATCCCTTGTTGCTGTAACATTTCCCGTAAACGGGGCATTTGCTGCTCCAATAGTTCTTTTGCTGCTTGCTGCTGCACGATAAATTGCACTGATGCTTGTTCCTGCTGCAGATTTACCCGGATCTGCATCTGACCAAGCTCGGCAGGATCAAGCCGGATTTCGGCAACCTGAATATTTTGCCTGACCATTACATGCACCCGCTCACGCAGCTGCAAAGTGGCATCCTGCTGCTGCAGATTCAGTTGCTTTAATTTCGCACTCAGCTCTGGACTGGCAACCGGAGCATCCGCTTTCTGTTGCTGTATAAGCTGCTGCTCAAACCGGTTTTGTAATTGGGTCGTCGTTTCAGCTAAGTTGCCAGCTTGCACTTGCACTGCGCTGGCGCTGTTTGCGGCTAGCACGACTTCCAACCGACTAATCGGCGGCAAGGCTTTGTCTGAGCTGGTTTCCACTGGCGGAATCGCATCTGTCAGGCTGACGTTACGACCAGCACTGCGTTCGCGTGACGCTGTTTCGCTGTCAACTTTACTATGCCGCTCCGCTGTTCCCTTTGCTGCCGGCGAGGTTCCCGCAACACGGCTAACCGCAGCTTGCAGCGGCGCCGCAGACTGGCTGACAGCCTGAGGCGCTGCCGTAACAGCCAGCGCAGCGACCTCAGCTACGTCGTTAATAACAACAACCGGCTCAACCGCCGTTTTATCCACTGGCACTGTTGGATCCGCAACGGCTTTACTGCTACTCAACGGGGCTGTCTGCTGAGCCGCTTGGGACGGCAGCATCTGTTGCATCAGTTCAACAACTTCTTGCTCCGGCGCAAGCATCGCGGCAGAGGTAGTTTCCGGAGCTATCGCTGGCTGAAGTGGCGTCTGCGGCACAGCAGAAGTCGGCGTGCTGACTATCGCTTTATCAGCCTGACCGTCGGTAACGCCTGCAGCTTTGGCACTGACCACCGGCTGCATGATCGTACGTTTTAAATCAGCCGCTGCTTGCGTGACTACGGTTCGCTCCGACTTCGCCTGAAGTTGCAGCACGGGGTCGAGGTTGGCCTGAGCCGTTTCTTGCTCAACCTCGGTGCCTGATGGCTCAGTAGCCGACGCCGCTATAGCGGGCGCAGATATTACAGGCTCTGATAATTGCTGCGCCGTGCCAACTTTAGTTGTCGGGCTGCTACTGCTCTGTTGTCTTGTGGTGTCAAACTGCTGACTGAAAATTAACTCTGCTTGCTCTGCCGGTAATAATGGCGACTCTGGTACAGGCCCGATTTGCTGTTCAATTACCTGGTGCTGCATTAACTGCTGTTGGATCGCCATAAAACGCTTTTTATCCAACTGTGCACTGGTTTGGTTTGCCTGTTCAATTAAGCCCAACCAGGAAATAGCCGCCTGCTGTGCAACCGGCTCAGGTTCAACAGGCGGTAACGAAATTTCGGACCAGACGGCAATGTCCGCATCCGACAATTCTACTGGTATTGGTTCAGCAGCTGCTGCCACTGATTGCCCGGCCGGATCCGCTGCCACAACGGCTGGTACCGGTAGCGGAGTCAGCTCAGCTTCTGCAACGGGTTCAGGGGAGGCAAGCTGGCTGGGTACAGCGGCAACAGACTGCCGCTGCGGCAACTGTTGTTGTTGTTCGTCACTGAGCAAGCGGGCAAAAGTGGTTTCGCCGTTATAGCCAGCCTCCGCCGTAGTGGCAAAACCCGGCACTTCGCTAAATGCCAGCGACTCTGCCGGGTTTAACAGCATTGATATCTGCACACCTTGCGTCATAGAGATATACCTGTAATCCGTTGCTACTTGCGCCTGCGGTCAGTATTAGCTTGTGCACTGACTGACCTTGGGCTTTATTTGTTCGCCATCTTTGCGCTGCAAAAATGCTTGTCACAGTACTGCTGACAAATTACATTCAAAATTCGCGCCAGTTTTCAGTGACCCGGGGTAATGACATCGGCGCGCCAGCTCACGCTGTCGGTTTGACCCGCTGCCTCTGCTTAGGGCGTGTTGACGTTTACTGCTTGTTTTTGCAGCCGTTTGGCTGGTGTTTATACAAGGCAGAGCTTGTGATGTGTAGTTATTCTACATGAACAAGCGATAACGCAGTAGAAACGCCAGCCAAACGCTGCCCGGAGGGTTCGCGCTGGCGGCGCTTTGCTCTTTGTCACTCGTCACTTATTTAGAATGACTAAACTGCGCTCCTCGTTTCGCGATCAAAACGCCGCCAGTGCGAACAAAATCTAAGCAGCAAACGTCAACACGCCCTAGTCACTGTTTAGCAACAGCCGCTGCTGCATAAAGCGCTGCAGGGCATAATCATCTGCCAGTTTTTGTTGCTGCCGCTCCTGCGTCAGCTGTTCACGTTCAGCTGCTAACTGCAGCAATTTCTCTAATGCCTTACGTTTGGTTTGCATCTTCAACCAGCTTTGTTTGCGTTGTTCAGCTGCGTTTCGGCTTTGCTGTACCACCCGCGCTTGCTGGCTTAATGCCTCATCTAATTTGCTGATAAAAGCCAGAAACTGGTTATACTGCCTGCCGCCCAGCCCTATTGAGCCCTGCTGCTGGCTTTGTTGGATGTAGTCAGTGCGGTATTGCGCCAGCCCCTGATATTTTTGCTCGGCTTGCTGGTACATCTGTTGTGCCCGGACAAAGTTGGCCTGTAACTGTTCTTCGCGCTCTTTTTGTACTTTGATCAACAACGCTAGCTTACTGCTCATGTTCTACCCCGTTGATTCGGCGCCAGCTGGCTTAATGCACTGAGACAATCATCGTAAGGTACGACATCCTTCATCCCCTGTTGCAAGAACTGATTGATCCGCGGTAACAATTGGATCGCCAGATCCAACTGGGGATCACTACCGCGAACATAGGCGCCGATAGCAATCAGATCTTTACTTTGCTGATAGCTGGCATAGAGTTGCTTAATGCTACGCGCCAGTAACTGATGCTCTTCACTGGTAACGGCCGGCATCACCCGGCTAATTGACTTCTCAATATCGATGGCAGGAAAGTGTCCAGCGTCAGCAAGTTGCCGCGATAACACGATATGGCCATCCAGGATCGCCCGTGACGCGTCGGCAATCGGATCCTGTAAATCATCGCCTTCAGATAATACCGTGTAAAAGGCCGTAATTGAGCCCTGATGGCCGGAGCCGTTACCGGCCCGCTCCACCAGCGCCGGTAATTTGGCAAACACCGAGGGAGGGTAACCTTTGGTTGCCGGCGGCTCGCCAACAGCCAGAGCTATCTCACGCTGCGCCTGGGCATAGCGGGTAATTGAATCAATAAGTAACAAAACATCAAGCCCTTGGTCCCGGAAGTACTCCGCAACCTGAACCGCGGTTTCACAGCCTTTTAGCCGCATCAGCGGCGAAACATCTGCCGGCGCCGCCACGACCACAGCCCGGCTTTTACCGTCTTCGCCAAGGATCTCGTCGATAAACTCTTTCACCTCGCGGCCACGCTCACCGACCAGCCCGACCACGATAACATCTGCGGCAGTGCCGCGGGTCATCATGCCGAGCAGTACGCTCTTACCGACCCCTGAGCCGGCAAACAACCCCATCCGCTGGCCTTTTCCCACTGTCAGGATGGCATTGATAGTGCGGACGCCGACATCCAGCGGCTGTTTAATCGGACGCCGGTGTAAAGGGTTTATGGCTTTACCTTTGCCACTGCTAAACTGCGTCGCCGCGATGGGGCCTTTACCGTCCAGAGGTCTGCCAACACCGTCAATCACCCGCCCCAATAAGCTCATACTTAGAGGTACCCCTTTGTACTGCAGTAACGGAGTTACCCTGGCACCCGGTACCACGCCCTCGATATCCTCTTGCGGCATTAAAAACACTTTATCCTGTGCAAAGCCAACCACTTCAGCCAGCAGATCGCCACGGGCCCCTTCGACCAGACAAGCCTGACCAATAGCCGCGCTGCAGCCGGTGGCTTCCAGGGTCAAACCGACAACCCGCACCAAGCGACCGGATACCGCAGGCTTGCTGGATTGAATAAATTGATGTTGTTGCTGCAAAAACTGCTGCAGTTTAGCGGGTTCAGCCATCTTAGCTCACTGTCACAACGGCCGGAGGGCCTGATTAGTGTTCGTTATCGGCCTGATGCAGGAAGTGTTCCAGACTGCTGTTAATGCGTTGCGTCAAACTTCTGTCAACACTGGTTTTTTCAGCTTCGACCAGGCAACTACCGCGCTCAAGCAAGGGATCGGCCAGCAGTTGCCAGTGTTGGGCTTGTATTTGCTCGTCACTGTAATGACTACGGATAATGGCGAGATCATCAGGATGTAATTTAATCCGCATCAGTTCGGTTTTCAGTGGTAATGCAGCAGTTGCTTCCTGTATAGCCAATAGGATCACCTGCGGATTGGTCTTGACCTCGACCCCAATCACCGCCTTGGCCATTGCCAGGGCTAACTCCAGCAAGCTCTGCTCTACCTGTTGGTTCAAACCGGCCAATGGTTGTTGTAGCTGGTCCAGCAGCAAGGTCAGCTGGCCCAGTTTTTCATCAATTTCCGGTTGCACTGCCATCAGGCCTTGTTTCTTACCCTCAGCCAATCCCTGCGCCGTGCCATCCTGCAGACCTTGCAAACGACCATCCTGATAACCCTGACTAAAGCCTTCTTCCTTGCCCTGAGCGACGCCTTCCTCATACGCAGCCTGTCGGATCTGTTCAATCTCATCCGCAGTAAGTGGCTTGATTTCGCTGCTGTCTTCTTCCTGTGCTACCACTGACGAGGTCGGCCGTTTCAGGTTCAGTGCATTGGTGGTCTCATCCTGCTCCACCTCGGCAGTCAGATCCAGCGTCTGCCAGGCACGCAGCAGATCTTCGACCTCTGCGTCTGGTGAGAACGGTTTCTTGTAACGAAACGCATCTTGGTTATTCATTCAACTGACCTTAGAGGAATTCTTCACCGCCACCGCCACCAAGCATAATTTCACCGGCATCAGATAAGCGACGGGCAATCGACAGAATTTCTTTTTGTGCCGTTTCCACTTCGCTGACGCGAACTGGTCCCATGGCTTCCAGATCATCCTGTAACAGCTCGGCTGCGCGTTTCGACATGTTTTTGAAGATTTTCTCTTTCAGATTCTCGTCAGTGCCCTTCAGTGCTTTCATCAGCACATCTTGCTGCACTTCCCGCAGTATCGTTTGAATACCACGATCATCAACATCAATCAGGTTTTCAAACACAAACATCAGATCCTGAATTTGTTGTGCCATTTCCTCGTCATGCTCACGGATAGCATCCATCAGCTGACCTTCCAGGTTGGTATCCAGATAGTTCAGAATATCGGCAGCCGCTTTCAGGCCACCCATCTTCGCGGTCTGGGTACCGGCCTGACCAGCAAACTGTTTCTCCATAATTTCGTTTAATTCTTGTAACGCCGCCGGTTGTACCTCTTCCAGGTTGGCGATCCGCATCGTCAGATCCAGCCGCACCTTCTCCGGGAACTGGGATAGAATTTCGGCTGACTGCTCCGGTTCCAGATAGGATAAAACAATGGTTTGGATCTGCGGGTGCTCATTGCGGATAATATTGGCAACCTGTTTTGAATCCATCCACTTCAGCGAGTCCAGACCGCGGGCGCCACCGCCTAATACGATTTGGTCTATCAGATTAGCGGCTTTTTCCTCACCCAGCGCTGCTGTCAGAGCACGCTTGATAAATTCCTCGCTTTGGAAGCCAATGGTGCTGAAGTTCTGGATCTGCTCAATAAAGCGCCGGTGCACCGCGGCAATTTTGGCCTGATTCAGATCAGTGGTTTGTGCCATCGCCAAACCCACTTTCTGTACCTGCTTCGGCTCCAGATGTTTCAGGATCTGGGCAGCATCTTCTTCTGATAAGCTCAGCAGCAGGATGGCAGCTTTCTCAACACCGTCAAGCTTGCTGATATCAAATTCTTTAACGGCTTTTTTCTCACTCATCTTCAGCTAACCAGTTCTTGACGACCAAAGAGGACAGTTCAGGTTCATTGGCAACCAGAGCCCGCACTGCGCGTAACAAATCTTCATCACCATGTAAGTCAGGTAACATTAGGGTACCGTCCGGGGCAAAGCCCACCGCTTTATCGTCAAACACCGAGGCAGTGGCATCAAAATCATCGCCCAGATCCAAGCCCTGTGATAATGAATGCTCGTCATAAGTATCGCTGGTATCTGCCGGATTCATCAGTTTTTGCAGCATAGGTCTGACAATCGCCAACATAATCACGATCACCAGCAAACCACCGACTACGACCTTCACCACTTGCAGGAACCAGTCCTCCAGATAGAAAGGTGTACTGATATCGGCATCGACCGCTTCACGTACAAAGGGTACGGCAATAACTTCGATAGTATCACCACGCTGGGCGTCAAAGCCAACCCCACCTTGCAATAAACGCCGGATATTTTCCAGTTCCGCCTGGCTGCGGGGTGTCATTGCAACCGAGCCATCCTCAGCAGTAGCGGCTCTGTAATCGACCGCCACCGAGACACTAAGCCGGCGGATCACGCCGCTTTGTTGACTGGTATGGCTGATGGTGGTGTCCAGCTCAAAATTACGGGTCGCTTCACGACTATTCCGCCCTGGTACTACGGCTTGTGATGCCGTGCCTGTTGCTTGTTCAGGAATAACGGACGGCATCGGTGGTTGATTGGACAAGGCACCGGGAATACCACTGCTACCGCCTCCGACACTGTTTTCTTCAATAATCATTTCACTGCGCACTGCCGGCAGATCCGGGTTAAAGCGTTTTTGCGTTTGCTCTACGGCAGTAAAATCCATCACCAGATCAACTTGCGCGGTGTAGTTACCTACGCCCAGTACAGGCATCAGGATAGAGTCAACCTTCTGACGGTACTCGTCTTCACGGCTACGTTGGATCTCAAGTTCGCGGCGATTGCGGGCTGCGCTGCCATCTATAGAACCGGAATTTAATAAGCGGCCATTCTGATCGGTCACGGTGACACGGCTAGGTGCCAGCCCTTGTACCGCAGAGGCCACCAGATCAACAATCGCATCCACTTCGCTGTCACGGATCACCCGCCCCCCGCGCGCTGTTACCAGCACTGTTGCCGACGGTTGCGCCTGTTGGCGGGCAAATACATTTTCTTTTGGGATCGCCAGCAATACGCGAGCCCGGGCTACGCTTTGCAGCTCTTCGATGGTGCGGGCTAACTGTTGCTCGCGACTATGCTTTAAACGCTCCATTTCCAGCCGCTGACTAACGCCAAAGCCGCTGTCCTGCAATAAAAATTCTGTGCCCAAAGAAGGTTCATTACTCATACCGGCGCGGGATAAACTCAGTCGAACCTGTTGCAGCGTATTCTCCGGAACCAGAATGACGTTACCTTCCAGTTTGTATTTAAACTTCTGCGCATCCAGATGATCCAGCGTTTGGATTAATTCCTGGGTGCTATAGGTACCCAAGGGCCGCATTTCCGGCGCTCTGGCCCACAGGATAATCAGAATGGCAATCGCCAGACAGATCGTCAGCGCGATCACCAGCGTCATTTGCCGCATCAAGTCGCCACCGCTATTGAAGGCGCCCATGATACCGGTTTTCGGCTGTGCGGCCGGCTCCGGGTTAAAGTCGGTGTTGCTCAGCGCCAGCTCTGTTGATTGATTTTCTGCCACAATACGTCTCCTAACAGGCGCCTACTTAAACCGGCATCGACATGATTTCTTTGTAAGCTTCCACCAACTTGTTGCGAACCTGCACCGTGGCTTCAAAAGCTAACGAAGATTTTTGCGAGGCAATCATGGCCTGCGCCAGGGATACCCGGGGATCGCCCATCTCTACAGCGGTTGCCATACTGCGGCTTTGCTGTTGCAACACATTAACGTTACCCAGGGCATTTTTAAACAGGGTGGTGAAATCAGACTGACTGCTGTTCACCGGTGCAATATCCTGCACCGGCTTCGCTTCGGCGGGTAAGGCTCTGGCCTGGCTGACCATGGATTGCATTTGTGCGTATAACGCCTGACCTTTGATTTGCATAATAGTGCCTGTCAAAAATTTGCTGCTTCTGACAGGGACTAAAGCAAGGGTTATGCCACCTCTATACCATGCTCGCGCATTCTGGCCAGTTTATAGCGCAGGGTACGATCACTGATACCAAGCCGGGCCGCCGCCTCTTTACGTCTGTTGTCGCAGGCACGCAGTGTTGCCAATATCAGCTTGTGCTCCTGTTGATGCAGTTCGCTTTTAAAGTTGCTGTCGCTTGCGGGCAGCTCAGTATGGTCGTCAAGCGCAATGCTAGGCACAAAGGGCAGATCTTCCAGCAGAATATCGTGCTCGGTGACTTGCGGGCCAGTTTGCAGGATCAGCGCCCGCTGCATCACATTATCCAGTTCCCGGACATTGCCCGGCCAATGATAGCTGAGCAACCGCTGCTCTGCTGCCTGACTGAAAGCCGGTGTAACCTTGCCGTGCTGTTTGGCATACCGTGCCAATAAAGAACTGGCCAGTGGCAGAATATCGCCCGGCCGGGCCGCTAACGCAGGCCAGCCAAGTGGAAAAACATTTAACCGGTAGTAGAGGTCCTCGCGCAGTACGCCTTCAGCCACCGCCTGGCGCAGCTCCCGGTTACTGGTGGCTAGGATCCGTAAATCCAGTTTTAGTACCTTGCGACCACCAAGACGCTCAACCTCGCGCTCCTGCAACACCCGTAACAGTTTAGCCTGCAGGTTAAGCGGCATTTCTGTCACTTCATCCAGTAGCAAGGTGCCACCATTGGCTTGCTCAAACTTGCCGGGACACGCCTGCACTGCCCCGGTAAAGGCGCCTTTCTCATAGCCGAATAAGGTTGCTTCCAGCATATTTTCCGGAATCGCCGCACAGTTAATCGCGATAAAAGGCGCCTGACTACGACCGGATTGCTGATGGATATAACGCGCTAACACCTCTTTACCGGAGCCACTGGGGCCGGTAATCATCACGCTGGCATCACTTTTGGCAACCTTTTGCGCCAGTTGCAACAGCGCCAGGCTTTGCGGATCGGCCACTACCGGCTGCTGTGCACTCTGCGTTGCTGGCTGCACATAACGGCTAACCATAGCAACCAGCACTTCCGGCGAAAAGGGCTTCGCCAGATAGTCGATAGCCCCCAGGCGGATGGCCTCTACCGCATCCTGCACCCTGGCATAGGCTGTCATCAACAATACCGGCAACTGCGGGTATTGCTGCCGTAGTGTTTTCAGCAAACCTAAACCTGATACCGAGCCGAGCTGAACATCAGAAATAACCAACTGCACCTGCTGTTTTTGCAGTAGCAATAACGCTTCCTCGGCACTTGCCACGCTGAGCGGCGTAAAGCCGGCCAGCAGCAGGGTGTCGGTCAGGGCTTCGCGCAAGCCGTTGTCGTCTTCAACAATCAATAGATTAAGCTCAGACATAGGCAATCTCCTGTGCAGTCGGGATGAGATCGGCAGCCAGACAAGGTAAACGCAGCTCAAAACAAGCGCCGTTGAGTGTCCCTGCCGGCCGCTGTGCCGGTTTAAGATAGCTAATCTGGCCATGATGGCTTTGCAATACCGCCTGTACCACGGCCAGGCCCAGACCTGAGCCTCCGGCTTTCTGACTGAAAAAGGGCTCAAAGATTTGCGGCAGAATCGCATCCGAGATCCCTGGCCCGTTATCGCTGAGCAGCAACGTCAGCTCGGTTCCCCGCAGCCGAGTCTCGATGCGGAACAGGCAAGGTTCAGTGCAGGCCTGCAAGCTGTTTTGTAACAGATTAAGCAGGGCTTCACACAGGGTTTGCGTATTCCCCAGCAACTGCACCTCAGTGTCTGGAGCTGTCAGCTGCAGCCTGGCATGGTGCTGCATCAATAGGGTTTCGCTACGTTCCTGAAACAGCTGTAGCAAAGCGCTCAGCTGCAACGGCTGCACCGCCTGGGCACTGCCAGAGCGGGCAAACAGCAGCATATCGTTTACCTGCTGCTCTAACTCCTGCAGCCGTAACACCAGCTTCTGCTGAAACTGGCCACGTTGTGCCGCGGCCAGTTTACTGTTAGTCAGATTTTCGGCATACAGCATTGCTGAGGATAAAGGGGTACGGATCTGGTGTGCCAACGTGGCCATCATCTTGCCGAGCGTCGATAAGCGCTGTAAATGATGCAGCCGGTGCTGCAGAGCCCGGGTCTCGGTTAAATCCGTCATAACAATAAGTTGCCCGGGCTCCGGGTGTAGTGCGCTGATGGCGATCTTTAAGCGCCGGCCATCCTTTAGCGATACCTCCAAACCATCGTCAGAGCGGGGTTGAAATACCCGACCAATCACCTGTAACCAGCTCTGCCCCAACAAGGGTTCGCCTAACATGCTACAGGCCTGAGGATTCGCTTCGGCAACCCGACCTTTGGCATCGAGGATAATGACGCCAGAGGGTAAGGCGCGCAGAATATGTTCCAGCCGGGCAGCGTTTGATATGACCAACGGCTGGGTCTGGCCAGCCGATGGCACAGCGTCTGCCTTGGCAACAGTACAAACAGGATCTGACATAACACAACATACTCTCTAGCCTTGCATAACGACTGTATATGCAGAGAGCATGCCAAGCATAAGGCATTAATTATTAATAGATATTTAGAGTCAAAAAAACGTCAGCCGTGATTTGCCTATTAGGGCGTGTTGACGTTTGCTGATTAGATTTTGTTCACACTGGACACCGGAGCTGCGGCGTTACTCCTCTTTACCGAGGTTATACTTGCGCATTTTTTCGACTAGGGTAGTACGACGCAAACCGAGAATTTCAGCAGCTCTGGCCACAATATAATCATGGCGCTCTAACGCCTGTGATATAAACCGCACCTCAAGCTCAGATAAAAACTCTTTTAAATCCAAACCGTCGGCGGGCAGATCCTGCATTACCGGCTGGGCATAACTTTGCGCAAAAATCAGTTGTAGCTCGGCGCTTTCAGTTTGCTCGGCAATGTCATGGTCAATATCAGGCTCGGGTTCAGGGCTTTGGAACAGTGAATTCAGTAAATCCCGCTCTTGCAGTGCTTCCGGATACACCGGTTGATAGGAATCGACTTCCAAATGCTGATATTTTTTCGGCAATTCAGCCACATCCACCACCTGATCCGGATACATGATCACCAGCCGCTCCAGCAGGTTGGCAAGTTCACGCACGTTACCGGGCCAGCTATGTAACTTCAGGCTTTCAATAGCACGCTCGGTAAATTTCACCCGGGCCTGATGTGCCTGATATTGCCGGTTCAATAGTTCGTTAATCAGCAGCGGCAAGTCATCAGCGCGCTCACTAAGTGCCGGTGTTTCAATCGGAAAGACATTCAGCCGATAATACAGATCTTCGCGAAAACTGCCATCACCGATCATCGTTTCCAGATCGCGGTGAGTGGCGGCAATAATTCTGACATCCGCCTTGATAGTCTGAGCGCCCCCTACCCGTTCAAAAATACGCTCCTGCAACACGCGCAGTAATTTTACCTGCATCGGCTGCGGCATATCGCCAATTTCATCTAAAAACAGGGTGCCGCCCTGCGCCAATTCGAAACGGCCTTTGCGGGTAGAAATCGCACCGGTAAAGGCCCCTTTTTCATGGCCAAACAGTTCGCTTTCTAACAACTCCGCCGGTATAGCACCACAGTTAATCGGCACAAAGGGCCCGCTGGCGCGGTTCGACAATAAATGAATATTGCGCGCTACCACTTCTTTACCGGTACCGGAGGGGCCGAGCACCAGCACATTGGCCTCGGTTTTCGCTACTTGCTGAATTAAGAACCGCACTTTTTGCATCGCGGCAGTCTGCCCCACCATGCCATCAAACTTCGCCAGTAATTCCGGTTGTTTATGGGTGGGGAGCAGGCGGTGATATTGCTGGGCATCGCGCAGTAGCTGTGTCAGGCTGCTGTAAACAAAGGGCTCGCTTAATACGCCAACCACATTGGCATGCTCGAGCAGATAAGACAGGGCGTCGCCAATCACCAGAAACGCCGAGGCCGGAAATTGCCGGACCAGCACCGCGGGTTCAACCACACCTGTCGCTCCCAATATCACTACGGACTCAGGCTGTTGCTGCAATTTATCCTGTAAAGTATCGGCGCCGAGCAACTGATGCGGTTCGGTCACAAAGCTCAGTACAGTAGATAAACGTTCAGCCCGTTGTGGCTGTAAATCAAAGATATATAGCGGTGGTGTGAGAGACATAACAGCGCGATTTTTCTGATTATTTATTTTCATTGTACAAGCTAAGCGCTGGCTTGCAAGGTAAAATGCTGGTTTTTTGACGCTTACGCTTAATCGACGTCAAAAAACCAGCAGGTAACGCGGTGCTGAAACTAGCTTAGTAAGGATAACGCTCGCTCAGAGGAAATGCGGGCTTGCATGGCCACATTGATTGAGCTTTGGGTCAGAATATTGGCTGCCGCTCTGTCACTGCTGGCGCGGGCATAATCCAGATCAGCAATCCGGCTGCGGGCAGCAGATTCGGCAACCTGCTGCCCTGATGAGTTACGGGCGGCGGCGGCAAAACGATTCGCTTCCGCTCCTGCCTCTGCCTGCAAAGCACCGATAAAATCGCGAGCCTGCTCAATGCGCCCCAGCGCCTGGGCGGCCCCCGCCGGATTAGTCAGGTCGAGATTAAAGGCATTTTGGCTTTGCAAGGCCGTGCCCAAATCAGTAGTGGTTAAACTCAATGCCCCGTTACCAGATTCGAAATTGATACTGGCATCGGCACCGAAGAGCTTTTTACCAGCAAACTCCGTGTTATCAATAATTTGTCGGGCGTTATCCAACAACCCGTTGGCTTCCTTTTGTAGCGCCTGCCGCTCCTGGGTGCCGTAAATACCGTTTCCTGCGGCGACAGCCAGCCGGCCAAGCTCGGCAAAGTTATCGTTAACCCCTTGCAATGCCTGTTCATAAACCCGGGATAACGAGATACCATCATACAGATTGCGTTCGCCCTGAGCTTTGGCGTTAATACTGCTGCTAAGCTGGTTGGCAATCTGCAAACCGGCGGCATCATCAGCCGCACTGTTTATCCGCCGACCATTAGCCAGCTTCTTTAACAAATTTTCCTGCTGCAGTTGTGCCTGATTTAGCGTATTCAGACCCGTTGAGGTATTAAGTTTCATTGGCCATGCCCCGCGCTCTGTGTTTAACCTTAAGTATAGTCAATCACCACAGCGGCGACCAGCGCTGTATGAAATATCAACGACAAAAGTAATTGCAGCTTGATTTTACTGACACTTTTATTGGTTTCGGCATAATTTATGCTATCGTTCAGTTAACAGAGGATGGCAGCGCCAACAGCCACGTTAGAGGGCGGACTATGTTTGATAATAAAACGATACTGATTACCGGCGGCACCGGTTCCTTCGGACATAAATACACTGCGACCTTGCTGGCCCGCTACAAACCGAAAAAAATCATTATTTTCTCCCGCGATGAGCTTAAGCAGTATGAAATGCAGCAAAAGTATCATGAACGCTGTATGCGCTACTTTATCGGAGATGTGCGGGATCCTGAACGTTTACGCCGCGCAATGCATGGTGTTGATTATGTGATCCATGCGGCAGCACTAAAGCAAGTACCTGCCGCGGAATATAATCCAATGGAGTGCATTAAAACTAATATTAATGGTGCGGAAAACGTGATTAATGCTGCTATCGATTGTAATGTGGATAAAGTCATTGCTTTGTCTACAGACAAAGCAGCGAATCCGGTAAATCTATATGGCGCAACCAAACTCGCCTCAGACAAATTATTTATCGCCGCAAACAACATGGTTGGTAGCAGTAAGCCCCGATTTTCGGTAGTACGCTATGGTAATGTCGTCGGTTCGCGTGGATCAGTCGTCCCGCTATTCAAACAATTGCTACAAAATGGTACTGACCATTTGCCCCTGACGCATCAGGATATGACCCGGTTTTGGATTACTCTGCAACAAGGCGTCGATTTTGTGTTGAAAAATTTCGAAAGAATGTTGGGTGGCGAGATCTTCGTACCGAAAATTCCTTCGATACGGATCAGTGATCTGGCGACTGCCATGGCTCCGGGATTACCACAAAAGATCATTGGCATTCGCCCCGGTGAAAAACTGCATGAAATGATGTGCCCAGGTGATATGTCTTACCATACGTTTGAATATGCTGATCATTTTTTGATAGCGCCGGCGATAAAATTTTTCCAGCGTAGTAACGACTTTACCATTAACGCCGTGGGTGAAAAAGGTCAACCCGTGGTACCGGGTTTTGAATATGTCTCGGATCTGAATCCTCATTTTTTGAGCGTTGAAGAAATACGCCAGTTCAATCAGGACGCTGAATTATGATCCCCTACGGCAGACAGTTGTTGGATCAGGACGACTATGACGCCGTACTGCAAGTTTTACAGTCACACTGGTTGACGCAAGGTCCTGCTGTGCCGGCGTTTGAGCAGGCTGTCGCCGCAGCTTGCCAGGCACCTTTTGCCGTTGCAATGAATAGTGCAACCTCTGCGTTACACCTGGCCTGTCTGGCTTTGGGTGTGGGTCCTGGTGACCAGGTCTGGACTTCGCCTAATTCTTTCGTCGCATCCGCCAACTGTGCCCGCTATTGCCATGCCGATGTCGATTTTGTGGATATCGAACCAGAAACCGGTAACCTTTGCACTACGGCATTAGCCATCAAATTACGCCAGGCTGCTGCACAAAATCGTCTACCCAAGGTGGTGATCCCAGTGCATTTTGCCGGTCAGCCTTGTGATATGGTACAGATCGCCGAACTAGCCGCCGAATATGGCTTTTCCGTTATCGAAGATGCCTCACATGCCATAGGTGCGCATTATCAGCAACAGGCGGTGGGTAAAGGCATGTTTTCTGATATCACAGTCTTTAGTTTTCACCCGGTAAAAATTATTACGGCTGCAGAGGGCGGCATGGCTCTAACCCGGGATCCGGTGCTGGCCCGCAAATTACAGCTGTTACGCAGTCACGGAATTACTTCTGATGCGGCGGAACTAACCGAACCCAGCCATGGCCCCTGGTACTATCAGCAGCAAATCCTGGGCTTTAATTACCGAATGACCGATCTGCAGGCTGCGCTAGGCTTGAGTCAGCTGCGCAAACTCAGTACCTTTGTTAGCGAGCGTAATCAACTCGCGACCTTTTATGATAGCCAGTTCGCCGGTCATACCAACATTGTGCCACTGCACGTCAAGTCCGACAGACACAGCAGCTATCACCTATATGTGGTCAGACTAAAAGGATTGAGTCGACAACAACATAAAGCCTGTGTTGAATTTCTCCGAGGCAAGGGGATCGTCGGACACCTGCATTATATTCCAATCTATTTACAGCCTTACTATCAGCAACTCGGTTTTCACCCCGGGTATTGTCCGAACGCCGAACATTATTACGCTGAAGCGGTGACTCTGCCACTGTTTCCCGGGCTGAAAACGAGTGAGCAGCAATATGTCGTTGCTACACTTAATGCCTTTGTTAGCTCTATTTGAATCATGCGGACACGCTATGAATATTGCAATTATCCCGGCCAGGGGCGGTAGTAAAAGGATACCCCGTAAGAATATCCGTATTTTTTGCGGTAAGCCGATGCTTGCTTATCCCATTGCAGCAGCATTAGCCAGCGGTGTTATCGATAAGGTTGTGGTATCTACGGATGATCCCGAGATCGCAGAGGTCGCACTGCAGTATGGTGCAGAGGTACCTTTTATGCGTCCGGCACAACTGGCAGATGATCTCACCGGAACCAGCCCGGTGATCCGCCACACGCTGACTAAGCTACAGCAACTGGGTTGGGAACTTGATTATTGTGCCTGTATCTATGCTACTACCCCTCTGCTAAACAGCGACATCATTCGTCGACTTCACGAGCAGCTGAGTGCCGAAGCTGTCGATTATGTATTTACTGCCGCACGCTTCTCCTTCCCGATCCAACGGGCGATTCTGCAAACGCCATCCGGTGGCATCACCCCTTTTGACCCTGTAGCTATTACGATGCGCTCACAGGATCTACCGGCAGCCTTTCACGATGCCGGTCAACTCTACTGGGCGAAAGCCAGTACCTGGTTAGACAGCAGCAAAAAAATATTCGCTGAAAACTCGCGCATGCATGTACTACCACACCATCTGGTACAGGATATCGATACGCCGGAAGACTGGACCCGCGCCGAACTCTTGTATCGTTTATTGCAAACAGGCTAGCCGATGCGAGGACTGATTCGGGTCGATGCTTCGCTGCGCCTGGGCAGCGGCCACCTCATGCGCTGTCTGACATTAGCCAAAGCTCTGCGGCAACAAGGCTTCCAGTTAGATTTTATCTGTCGTGATGCCCCCGGGGATCTGCATGCCCTGGTCCTCAACGAAGGCTTTACATTATTGCGCCTGCCGTTGCTGCCAGAACAGACAAAGATGGATGAACAGAGCGACGCGGCCCAATCTCTTGCCTTGCTCGACCAGCATTATGATTTGCTGATCGTGGATCATTATCAGCTGGCAGCCGCTTACTGTTCATTGTTGCGGCAGCGTTGTCGAGTTATTTTGCAAATTGATGATTTGGCAAACCGTCAACTGGACTGTGACCTGCTATTAGACCAAAATTTATTACCTGACAGCGCCAGTCGCTATCTGCCTTACCTGCCCCGTCATTGCCAGACCATGCTCGGCCCCGCTTTCGCGCTACTTAGAGACGAGTTTTATCTGTCATCAGAGACTAAACGAGAGCATTTGCTGATTGGGTTTGGCGGTAGCGATGAACAAAACCTGACTAGCATGGCAATTTTAGCATTAACAAGGTTAAAGCTTTCCGATTTAGCTGCCGATATTGTAATAGGTGCAAATAATCCGTGGCGCGCTGAGGTTACGCAGTTAGTCAGCAGCCTGCCCAATGCACAGCTCCACGTGCAGTGCGATTATATGGCAAAACTTATGCGCCGGGCCAGACTCATGCTCGGCAGCGGTGGTAGCAGCCATTGGGAAAGGTGTATTTGTCACTTACCGGGATTGATCGTTACCGTTGCGGAAAATCAGCAGGCCACAACGGCCTATTTGGATCAACTTGGTGCCTGTATCTGGCTGGGGCAGGCTGCTGACATGACAGTTGAGGGTTTTGCAGAACAGCTTAACGACTCCCTGTCACAGCCAGATCGGTTAACTAAAATGGCACAGATCGCGGGTAGCCTGGTGCCAGCCAACGCTGGTACACCAGCAGTGGTCCAGAAAATTATCACCCGCTTACGAGGTAAAGATGTCTGACATTGTCATTGGTAATATTGTCATAGGCCCGACGCATAAACCGCTGATTATCGCAGAAATGTCGGGGAATCATGGTCAATCGTTACAAAAGGCGCTGGCGTTAGTTGATGCCGCTGCGGCTGCTGGGGCCCAGGCGTTAAAGCTGCAAACCTACACTCCGGACACTATCACCCTGGATGTTCACGAACGGGAATTTTTCATCGCTGACTCCGACAGCCTGTGGCAGGGTAACTCGCTATATAATCTATACCAGCAGGCTATGACTCCCTGGGAGTGGCACCAACCCATTTTTGATTATGCCCGCAGCAAAGGATTGTTAGCCTTTAGTACCCCCTTTGATTTGAGTGCGGTAGATTTTCTGGAGTCACTGCATGTCCCCTGCTATAAGATTGCCTCGTTTGAGAATGTTGATCATGGTTTGTTGGCTGCAGTAGCGCGTACAGGTAAGCCTGTAATTATGTCGACCGGTATGGCGACACAAGCCGAACTTGCAGACTCCGTACAGGTATTGCGCGACCATGGCTGCCGGGACTTGATTTTGCTGAAATGTACCAGTAACTACCCTGCCCGCCCTTTGGATGCGAACTTACTCACCATTCCTCATTTGGCTGCCTTATTTGATTGTCAGGTTGGTCTTTCCGACCATACTCCCGGTGTTGGCGTTGCCGTGGCAGCGGTCGCACTGGGAGCGACAGTGGTTGAAAAACACTTTGTGCTGGATCGAAATGGTGGCGAGGTCGATGCTGAGTTTTCTCTGGAACCGGCCGAGCTGAAATTGCTGGTTGAAGAAACCGCCCGTGCTCATGATGCGCTCGGTAAAGTGCACTATGGTTGTACCGAAAACGAGGTGGCGTCGCGACGTCATCGTCGCTCCTTATATCTTGCTCAGGATCTGCCCGCAGGTACGATCCTAACTACCGAGAATTTACGCTCTGTGCGGCCGGGTCTGGGTTTAGCACCTAAATATTTGCCCTTGTTACTGGGCAAAGTGCTGAAACGTGCAGTATCCAAGGGCACACCGATGAGCTGGGAGTTAATCTGATGTCAGATCCTGCTGCAGTCATCTTGTTTGGCGCCAGTAAAGCGGGGGAATTTTTTCTGCAGCAAAATCCGGAGCTCGAAGTTATTGCCATTCTGGATAATGATCCGGCGCGTCAGGGAGGCCAGCTGCATGGTGTACCAGTGATAGCTCCAGCGCAACTACCCGGCTTGTCATATGCTAAAATTATTATTACCAGCCAGTGGATTGACGCTATCAGTGCCCAGTTAACGGCGCTGGGCGTACCGGCAGATAAGATTACGGTGCCCGCCAAACAGCAACTGAAAGCCACTAAGCCTTTTATGCATATGGCAACGTTAAAACTGGCCCACCAACTGTTACAGCGCCTGAACAGCTATCTACAGCAGCACGGGATCCGCCCCTGTCTCGATTCCGGCACCTTACTTGGTATCATCCGCGAGCAAGCCTTAATCCGTTGGGACGATGATATTGACCTGGCTATTGATGATACCGAGTTTGATGCTTTACTGCGGCTGATGCCAGATTTTTTTCCGCAGCTGCCTGAGCAGGAGCAACTGGATTGGCAAATGGTTGTCCTGACTATTGATCAGGTAGACGCCTGTATCAATCTGGAGTTTACTCCTAAAGCAGGTAGCGAACTGCTGCCATTCGATCTGAGCCTTCAGCGCCGGCAAATCAGGGGAGAAAACTCAGAGCTGCTATCGTCAGCCGGGTTATTTTTTGCACCCGCACGTCATTTTGCCCGTTATGAACAGGTGCATTTTCTGGGGCAGACATTTTATGTACCCAGTGATCCGGCTGGTTTTCTCGAATTTATGTATGGCAACTGGCAACAACCCGTACAGGAAACACGGATCACCGAATATCAAAACCGCAGATCGCAGCTACCGGTAACGCAAATGCAAGTCAGAGTTCAGAAACGTTTGCTTGGCAGGACAGCCTGATGCGGGTGATGCTGAGTAGCTCAGGCGCTAAGGTACCGCTATTACAGGCTCTGCGAAGTGCTGCCAGGCGGCTGGATGCTCAGGCGCAACTGGTTGCGGCTGATCTGGCATCACCTGTGGTCAGCCAATACTTTGCAGACACGTTCTGGCAAATGCCGCCCTGTCAGGAACACTATCTGCCAGAGATTATTGCGGGTTTACAGCAGTTTCAGATTAGCCATATCTTACCCAGCCGTGATGGCGAGCTGATGTTTTGGTCTGGTCTGAAGGCGCATCTGGCTAGTCTGGGGATCAAGGTATTGGTCGCCCCACAAAACAGTATCCAACGCTGTCTCGATAAACAGCTGTTTGCCGACTTTTTGGGTCAGTTAGCCCTGCCGGCAATCCCGGTTTATGCAAGCCTGCCCGGTACCGCCGCTGAATCAACGCTCTGGGTGGTAAAAGAGCGCTTTGGTGCCGGCAGCCAGAGTCTCGGGCTGGCGTTAGAGCCTGAAGCCGCACTACGTCACGCCGCGAGGCTGACCGCTCCCATTTTTCAACCCTATATCAGTGGCCGGGAAGTTAGTATTGATGCCTGGCTAAATAATCAAGGGCGGCTGAAGGCCCATATTTACCGTTATCGTATCAAAATCGAGCATGGTGAATCCCAAATCACTCAAACCGTGGCGTTACCACAGTACGACCAGCAGATCAGCGATGTTTTACAGGCACTGCAGTTAACAGGCCCGGTCGTACTGCAAGCCATCATCGATGAGCAGCAACAACTACACCTGATCGAATGTAACAGCCGTTTTGGCGGTGCCTCGACTTTGGGCATTGCCGCCGGAGTAGACAGCCTGTACTGGAGTCTGGCAGAAAGCTGTGGGCAAGATATCAATGCCATCCCCTTTCATCCTGCATCAGCACCTCTGACGCAGGTTCGATTTGCCGGAGATCATTATCTGTGATCTATATCTTTGATTTAGACGATACCTTGTACGACGAGCGTCAGTATGTTGATAGCGGCTTACGTGCCGTTGCGCGTTTTGTCGCTAACCGCTGGCAGCTTGACGAGGATATCAGCTACCAAACTATGCAGCAGTTATTGGACTCCAGAGGCCGTGGTCGTATTTTCGACGACTTACTAGCGGCACATGGGCTCGCTACCAAAGCAAATGTCAAAGCCTGCGTAAGTTGCTACCGTCTGCATCAGCCACAAATCACTATGCCGGCTGTACATCATCAATTATTGCAACAATTGCCCAAGCCGCTTTATCTGGTGACCGATGGCAATAAGATCGTACAGCAGAAAAAAGTCCAGGCCTTGGGAATTGCGCATTACTTTAAGCGCATTTTTATTACTCACCGTTTTGGCGTCAAACACGCCAAACCCTCAACGTACTGTTTCGAGTTGATCAAAAAAGCAGAGCAATGTGAGTGGCCAGATATGGCGTATATTGGTGATAACCCGGCGAAAGACTTCGTCAATCTGAATACACTGGGTATGTATACGCTAAGAGTCTTGACCGGAGTGCATCGTCATAGTCTCGCCAAACCAGGTTATGATGCCGGGAAACATCTGGCGTCTATCACTGAACTACTCTCCGGACTACAAAGCCGTTAAAAGCGGTGAATACTGGCCGAATTAGCGCTGTGATGTATACCGCTTGAGCGTCTGTTGAATAATGGTATAGAGCTTTTCACCCAATTGTTGCTGGTTGGCGTTGCCTCTGCGAAGCAAGGTATCAACGGCTGGGCGAGGTTTGGGATTGAGCCACGCTTGGAGCGCTGTCGTTAATGCAGCTGCATCGCCTGCTTTAAAAAAACTCAGATCTTCAGCAACCACTTCCTGATTCACTTTGATATCCGACAAAACTACCGGTACGCCAACAGAGACAGCGTCATATACAGCGCCGCCACCAGGCCCACCTTCAAACCGTGTTGGCTGTATTAATGCCAGCGCACCGCTTAGCAAGGCGATCTGGTCCCGCTTCGGAATATGCCCCAATAATACTAATTGGCTGCGAATACCAAGTTCCTCAGCTAACTGGAGTAATTCGTTAAAATAGCCAGGGCGACGATAATCATCCATCGCACCAGTACATACCAGTTGTAGATCCGGCTGTGCTAACGCAGCAAAGGCTATAAAGGCCGTTCGATGATCTTTATGCAACCAGAATTGATTACAAAGCATAAAATAGCGGGAACCTACAGAATATTGTGCCTGTGTTTGCGCCGGGTCCAGTGCCAACCACTCCGGTAATGGATGCGGTGAGTATGGTAACGAGAAAATACGTTCGGCATTAACCCAGGGATAAAACTGTAAGATATCAGCTTTGACCGCATCTGAATTGACTAGCATCGTTTTGCAGTCACGCAATCTGGCAGCAAATGCTGTTTCACGGGCAAAACATTCATGTTCCGTAAAGTGATGAAACAGGTATTTGTGTTGAAAGTCAGGGATATAGCTTACCCAGGGTAGCGGAAAGTTCGCACCAAGATCAGCATTTACCGGCAGCACTATGTCTATTTGGTGTTGGCTCAATAGTAGCGCAAGGTCAGTCTGAACAGACTGATAAACAAAGGTTGTCAGTGATAGACAACGGCTTTGCGAGAGATAGTCCCGAAACTGCAGATAACTTTCAGATTCAGCCAGTCCACGCTGAACAGCGATAGAAACTTCCAACTGATATTGAACACTAACGCTCGATAAACCATTTACAATATGCCGCAGGAAGTCAAAGCCACCGCCCCAATTAAAATGTTCAGGCAATAATGCAACGCGCAGCGTCATAATGCTTCCTTATGTTTTAAAGCTAAAAAATCTGAGTAGGTCAGAATATCCTCGCCACCATAGCGAGCAGGAGGGTATGGCGGAAAAGTCATAGCACGGATAAAGCGCTGCACCTCAGCTGCAGACCAGTCGGCCTGGATCTCACCATTATAAGGACAACCCCGGCGATAATAGCGGCCACCAGACGGTTGCGGAGTACCTTGAGCGTCTGAGAGTACGAGCCTGATTACTTCGGGCAGGAGTTTAAGGGCTTCAAACATCACCCTATAATATAAGGTTCCCTGAGTATCCCAATCGAATACCGGCATAGCTTGCTGTAACAGGATGTTACCAGTATCTATGCCATTGTCGATATAGTGGTAACTAAATCCGACCTCTGATTCATTATTTATTAGAGCCCAGGTCAGACTACTGCAGCCGCGATAATCGGGTAATAACGAGGGATGCAGGTTGATCGCTTTATGCCGGCAGCTTTGCAACACACCGGGGTTAATCAAGTAACGGTAATAAATACTGATTATTAAGTCCGGGGTAAAAGGTAGGTTACTACTATCAATGATTTCGGTGCTGTAACGGATCGCCCTTTGCTGACAAAGGGCTTTTAGACACGGAATATGGAAAGGTGCATCGTGGGTATAAACAAAGATTTCTGACGCCAGCGACAATAGCTGTTCAAGTGCATGACAGCCTGCCCAATGATAACCACAAAGTACGACTTTCATCTGTAAAACGTCCGAATTGCCGTACTGATCCGCTGTAGCATTTCATCAGTCATCCCTGGCCAACTCGGCAAATTCATCCCTCTGCCGGCGATCCACTCTGTAACCGGCAAACTCTGCTTATCAATTGCGTACATCGGCATTTGATGCACCGGATTGAACAGTGGTCTGGTTTCAACACCCTCGTTCCACAAGTGCTGGCGCAGGGCATCCCGTTCAGCTGCGTCACCAGTCAAAATAGAAAACATCCACCAACTATGAGTTATACCGGCTTTTACCTGCTGAAAAGTCAAAGGCAGATCCGCTAAAAGCTGCTGATAACGGTGTGCGAGTGCTTGTTTTTTTGAAATAAATAACGGGGCCCGCTCCAGTTGTGCCAGACCAATGGCGGCACAGATATTGGTCATCCGGTAATTATAACCAATGATGTCATGCCAATACTCCCGCCCGGACATTAGCCCCTGGCCTTTTAGATGCCGAATTTTAGCATCCAATTCAGGGCACTGGGTAACAACCATCCCACCTTCACCCGTGGTGACAGTTTTATTACCAAAGAAACTATAGGTGGCCACATCTGAAAAAGTGCCAACATGCTGGCCGTCAATTTGGGTACCAAACGCCTCTGCACAGTCTTCAATCAAATATAACCGATACTGACGAGCCAACTGCTGTAGTGCTGGCATATCGCAGGGATGCCCATAGATATGCACAGCCATAATGGCCTTGGTATTTTTATTAAACAACGCTCTAAGTTGGCTAACGTCTAGTTGCCAACTGGCAGGTTCAATATCGACAAATACCGGCGTTGCCCCGACATAACGGATGGCGTTAACCGATGCAATATAGGTAAAGCTCGGTACTATCACCTCGTCACCAGGCCCGATCCCCAGTGCTAATAACGCCAAATGTAATGCTACGGTGCCGTTCGCAACGGACGCCGCATATTTCGTTTGCGTATAGTCGGCAAAAGACTGTTCAAAATCGGTAACAAAACGTCCCTTGGAGGAAATCCATGAGCTATCGAGACACTCATTAACATAGCGTTTCTCATTGCCTGATAAATCAGGCTGATAAACCGGAATCATTGATTGCACGCTAGAACGCCTCCAACTGTTGTGTCTGAGTATTAAACACCGGCATGCCACGGATAGCTTCTATAGCGTCAACACCGCGGGTAAAGGTGAGCTGCCCCTGTTCATCACGATGCTCTCGAAATTTTGCCGCGACATAGCCTTGCTCACAGGTCAATGCAGGTAAAGAGCCGGCAAACTCATCCAGAACAAAATAGGCATTGTTGCCGGCGCTGTTACTGCCAATAAAACGATAACCTTTTTCAACGGCCAGCTGGTGCAAGGCTTTTAATGAAGCGCCAGCATACAAACCGCTTGAATGCTTCGCATGACGCACAAAATCCGCCTGATATGGAACAGTAATACTTCGCTCAACACCGAACAGACTATTATATTCGACAATCACGACCGTAGGCCGCACCGCGCTGATCGCTTGCCAAAGCCAGTAATCATTGCCATCAATGTCGATATGCAACAGACCTATTTCCCCCTGGAAACCCGCATCCAGAATCAGTTGATTGATATTCTCCGCGCTGACAAAGCTGCACACAGCAGTCAGGTCATGCCGCCAATAATTCTGACTTTGCCGGATAGCCTTCACATTGACAGGATCGGCATCGATCACCAGTCCGCTCCAGTTGTTATTTTCCAGTAGAAAACGGGTATTAGCCTCGTTGTAGTTCTCCACCCCGAACTCAATAAAGATCTGATTTTTGATATCTATTTTTTGCAACAAATACTGAATAATGCCGTCATCACCAAACTGTGAATAAACACTAAACTCGGCATCTGCAAGCCGTTCTACCTGGCGTGACTGCAAAGCCCAAGTCAGCTGTTTGCCGGTAAGTAATTTAGTGGTATTAGTTTGCTGATACAGGGCAAGTCGCAGACGCCGAATTTGCTCAACTAAAAACGGAATATCCATTACAGCTCCCCGGTTCTAATGCAATTTAGTAAAGGTGAGCATGGCACGATGTACACCATCAGTACCGAATAATCGTTGTTCGGCCAGCGTAAAACCCGCTTTCAGCAACAGATCTTGCAGATTCTGAACACTGTAATCAGCTGGCGCAACTTTCTTCCAAGGCACCACATGTATATCATCTGTGAACACATACTCGATAATGATATGTTCTGGCTGATAGCGCAGAATACTACTCAGGAAAAGGTGGAGCGGAATACCCAACCCAAGGCAAATATGGTGAATTAAACCCAGTACCAGCACTGTATCTGCGCTAAATCGCTGATAGGCATCCGGAAAGGTAAGACCGACTCCCGAGGCCGGTGTCGGATGCAGAAAATCCATCAATACTGCAGTAATGTTAAGCGACTTCTCTGCCGCCAGCGCATTACACACGTCAATGTTGAACTCTTCATTATCAAAGCAGATCACCTCTGCGCCAAGACGTGCAGCGACTTCAGAGTAAAACCCCTTGTTTCCGGCCATATCCAGTACACGCTGCGGTTTAAGGCGCTGTAACCATTCAAAAACAAACTTATGCTTTTCCGATACCGGCGCAAGCGGGTCAAATTGATCGCCGGATTGTTGATAACTAGACCACTGTTTAGGTTCGGCTTTTAAACTGTATCGATGTAACCAATACAGCACGTCATCAAGCAACTCCATAATGGCCTGTCCATCTGCACCCGATTTAACCGCTGCTGGAAAATCCATATTAGGTAACAGATGACTGGTCACAAACAACTGCCCGAATCCCTTCAAATGCTCCCGCCGATATTCCTGGGCCAGACGTTCACCATAGTGATGATGCAACCATAAGGGTATCAGGTAGAATCGTTTCAACTCCTCGTACCAACCTGTGCAAAAGCGGTCGTGCCACGCAATCACAGAACCAAAATCAACATAGACCGGATGTCCGTGATTCAACATCAGATTCCAGGGATGACAATCTTTCAATTGTAACTGCATTCCGAGCAGCGCCTGTTGTAATGTGACCAACATCCTGGCGGCGTCGCTAATCGCCGCAATAGTCAGCTCAGCGGGATGTACGGCAAACGGTAGTCTCTGATGTTCCAGTACTAGCTCTGCATCTGTAACCTGCAGCCCATCCGCAATCCAGGTTCTCACTAACCCCAGCTCAAACAGCGCCTCAAGACCAGCAGTTTCCAGTAAGCTACGATAAAGTTGCGCAGCATCTCTATCCGTAATAAGGCGAAAGATCCTGTTCTGGTAGCGAAATACCCGCCCCACTGGATCAATTAGAGAGGTCGCTTCAAACTGTAAGTCGTGTGACGTGAGAGTATTCAATAGTCGCGCTCCTTTAAATCGGTGTCGCTATAAACAATTAGCCTGATACCAGGCAACGGTTTGCCGCAGCCCATCGGCTAAAGACGTGCTCGCCTGCCACCCAAGGGCATGAAGTTTTGTTACATTAAGCTTTTTGACCGGTGTCCCCTCAGGCTGAGTGGTATCATAATCAAGCATGCCGGCATAGCCGGTTAACTGCGCCAACATTTCAGCCAGCTCCCGAATCGAGCAATCAATACCTGTGCCAACATTAATGTGGGAGCATCGCGATTCAAGCTGAGCCCAGTATTCCATTGTCGGTATGGCCATCAAATAAGTTAGTGCACTGGCTAAATCATCGACATGCATAAACTCGCGCCGTGCCAGACCACTACCCCAGATATTGATATTCGGGGTTTGCTGTTTTATCGCTAGATGAAAACGGGTAATTAAGGCCGGAATAACATGACCATGCAGAGGGTCAAAATTGTCATAGGGCCCATATAAATTGGTTGGCATTGCTGAACGATAATCGCGCTGATACTGTCGGTTATAACTCTCACACAATTTAATACCAGCAATTTTGGCAATGGCGTAAGGCTCATTGGTCGGCTCTAATAACCCAGTCAATAAAGCCGTTTCATCGATAGGTTGCGGTGCAAATTTCGGGTAGATACAGCTCGAGCCGAGAAACAGCAGTTTTTGAACGTCGGCGAGGTGAGCGGCATGTATTACGTTTGTTTGAATCATCAGGTTCTGATAGATAAAATCCGCAGGGTGCCGATCATTAGCGTAGATACCACCCACTTTAGCTGCGGCAAGGTAGACCTCGTCAATTTTGTGGCGTCTGAAAAAAGCTACTACGGCAGCCTGTTCCGTTAAATCCAGTTCACTACGACTGGCGGTGATCAGCTCGCCATCAGTTTTCTGCAACTGCCGGCACAGTGCTCTGCCAACCATCCCCTGGTGACCAGCGACAAATATCCTTTTAGTGGACATCGTTATCCCTCTTTACTCGCATCATAATGGTAACCATGCCGCTTTAAAAAAGCCTGCCTCTTGGCCTCTGCCAGATCGTATTGCGTCATTTCCCGACACAAGGCCCTGGCATCTGTTTGCGGTTGCCAGCCCAGTTGCTGCCGAGCCTTACTGGCATCTCCCAACAAGGTTTCTACCTCAGCAGGACGGAAATACTTAGGGTCAATGCGCATCACAATATCACCAATCTGCACAGCCGGAGCATCGCTCCCCGTAACGGCCGTGACAACGGCTACCTCTTCTAGTTCGTTACCGCGAAACTCGAGAGTGATCCCCAGTTCCGCGGCACTCCATGTTATAAAGTCCCGCACTGCGTACTGCTGGCCAGTAGCAATTACATAGTCCTCTGGTTTCGCCTGCTGCAACATTAGCCATTGCATATAAACATAATCTTTGGCGTGCCCCCAATCCCGCAGCGCGTCAATATTCCCCATATACAAACATTGCTCCAAACCCTGAGCAATATTTGCCAACCCTCGGGTAATTTTCCGGGTTACAAAGGTTTCACCACGACGAGGTGACTCATGGTTAAATAGGATACCGTTACAAGCATAGATACCATAGGCTTCACGATAGTTAACTGTAATCCAGTATGCATATAGCTTGGCTACCGCATAAGGTGAGCGCGGGTAAAAAGGGGTACTTTCCCGTTGTGGTGTCTCTTGCACCAAGCCATAAAGCTCGGAGGTTGATGCCTGGTAAAATCGGGTTTTGTGCTCCAAACCAAGCAGTCTTATTGCCTCTAGCAAACGCAAGGTACCCATCGCATCAACATCAGCAGTATACTCAGGCGATTCAAAACTAACGGCTACGTGGCTTTGGGCGCCCAGGTTGTAAATTTCATCAGGTTGGATTTGTTGAACCAACCGGATCAGATTGGAGCTGTCGGACAGATCACCATAATGCAGGATAAAGTTGCGGTTATCTGTATGTGGTCCCTGATAGATATGGTCAACGCGCTGTGTGTTAAACAGTGATGAGCGGCGCTTTATACCATGTACCTGATAACCTTTTTCAAGCAAGAGTTCCGCAAGGTAAGATCCATCCTGACCTGTCACTCCGGTGATTAACGCAACTTTCTGAGCACTCATAGTTCCGACCCCATATTAATTTTGTGATACAAAACGAAAATGCTGCTCTGCAATTGCAAATGCTCTGTCCCAGGAAACATTATCACCTTTCCAGGAATCTCTATCTCGAACTCGTAATTCTGCCAATGAAAGGAACGCATAACGTTCATTGATAAACTCTTGTACAAGCTGAGTAGATAACACCAGAAAATTTATTCTCTCATTTAGTTGCCAGAAGACTTGCTTTAAGGATTCGTACTCCAAACGAGCATCATCTAATGTCACAATATCAGGGTTAGCTCTCACTACCACCGGCCTGACTGAGCTTTTTAATGCATATATTAATTTTTCTTTCATATAAATAAATTTTTCAGATGCTTTTTTAAGTTGCTGTGGCACCTGTTCGGTTAATATCCGACCATTAATCGTTTTAAATTCATGTTGAAAAGCCAAACCAGAGTACGTATCCAGCAAACGCAGATCGTCATCAATAAGTTGCCAACCACTGTGCTTCAAAAACTCAGCGTTGTCCTTCAATAAAAAATCGTAAGCCTGGCCCTTAGTGATCAACCAATCGAAGAAATACGCTTCCTCATTTGCCGTTACCCGTCTTATCTGATGGGCAGTAGCACACCAAGCGCCACAGCTAAAGTATTGATTTTGCATTAATTCCCCTGGTTTGACACCTGAGCAACCTGAGCAAACTGTTGCCAATTAATAACCTGCATTGTCGGTGCTACGGTCTGTATTTTGGCGGATATGTCATTTTGATGCGCACCTTCAATACAATTTATAACGATATCCAGCCCGAAATTTGGCAATTCATCCAGACCAACTACCGGGATATGCATGCTATGCGTGTGCTCAGTTACCACAGAAACAACAAAGCAACTGACCGTGATCTGGGATCGCGACAAGCTGAGCCAGAAGATTTGCGATAGCTCACGAACCCCAAAGATCCCGATCCGCTTGCTACGAAACCCGTCCAGGTAACGCTGATCGCTCAATAAGTTCAACATTAGCTGTTTCAGATCCCGGCTATTTTGGATCTGTAATGCCAACTTATCTGCTTCCGTCAGCTGCGTTTTCGCTCCCAGCAAATGATCTATCATATTATGCTGTTGGAGTAATACGCGGTAGTTATCTTTGTCACTGCTTAGTCCCTGTAAACTAAAGCGAGCAATTACCCTTTGTGTAATCAATCCTTTAAAGCGCTTCATCACACTTTGCATAAAGTACATATCTGCTGCGATGTTGAAACACTCATTAAAGTTACCTAATTGCTCGAACAGTTCGCGCCGGCAAAAAAAAGCTTGATGGCAAGGGCGAGATGTCGCTTGCGAGGAGTGATGATGCATATTCATAAAACTCTGCCCAGAGTTAGTATCCTCACATAACACCGCCCCCAGATAATACTGATGTTCGGCATGAACTGCGCTTAACACATCGGAGATCACCGCGGTATCTATCAAACTATCGTCGGAATTTAAAAAATAAACCAGGTCGCCGCTGGCTAACGACAAACCGCGGTTAAAAGCGTGATAAATACCGCGATCGCGCTGTGATACTACCTGGCTAATATGCGGATAGTCAGCAAGGATCGCCAGAGTACTGTCTGTAGAACGCCCATCCACGATAATATGCTCAATCTGCGAAATAGCCTGTTGAGCAGCGACACTATCAAGGCAGACTCTAAGTGTGTTTGCACTGTTATAGGTTGCGGTAATGATTGAAACTTTTATCATGCTATCACCATAAAATCCTGCCATTCCCGCCAACCGGCGGCGCGTAATTCGTCGCTCACCTGCTGACGAACTGGCTGTGCCGCAATCACCACCCCCCTTTGCTGTATGGCCTCCAGCGATAAAACCGGCCACGCGCGCCCGGATACCTGAATGGGTTCAGAGCTTACCCGAGCAGCAAAGCCTGCAAATGGTAAGCCATGTTCTATCAGCCTGGCGGCAACAGCAATAGCCAAACCGCCGGTACCGTAAAGAGTTAAAGCGCCGTGGTGCCGTATCAAGGCCAAAAGCTTATCGTGTTTTAGTTGCACCAGGGTGCCGGCGAAATGTCCGGCTGCATCGGCAGCCGTGGTAACTGAACTACTAGTTATGCGCATCTGCAGTAAGTACTCCGGAACACAACCGATAGTAAAACCTGCCTGGACGGCACGATAGAACAAGCTGTAGTCCTCTCCGACCCGTAGCGGAAAATAGTCCAGTTTTTTAATCACTCGCGTTTTAGCAAAATAGCAACTGTGAATCATACAGTTCCAGCGTTGCAGCTCCTGCTGAATTAATTCAGGGTGATTGATATTGTTATGCTCCGCCTCTTTTACTGCCTTGAAATACTGATAACGCTCACTGGCCTCAACCTGAGCATCTTCAGTAAAATAGCTAAAATAGCACTTCACAATATCCAATTCAGGATGCGCTTGCATAAATGCTAGCTGTTTGGCAAAGCGCTCTGGTAAACAGAGGTCATCTGAGTCAATCTTAGCGATAAAGGGGGACTCAATATATTGCAATGCCCGGGCAAGAGTTGCTCCCACCCCCAGATTTTGCGGCTGACGAATTAAACAGATACGTGGATCACGATAATTTTCAATTAGTTGGCAAGTGCTATCTGTCGAAGCATCATCCACAATCAATAACTGAAAATTCTGGTAGGTTTGTGCAAGTACACTGTCAATAGCCTGACAAACATAATCACTACTGTTGAACGTCGTCATCAATGCCGTGATCATCGGAGACGTCATTAGCGAAGCTCCTTATCCAGCTGCGCTAAAACCTGCATCGCTTGCTTAATAGAACTCGATGAAATATTACGGGTTCTTGGCAAATACAGTACCTCGCAAAAAGCCTTTAAATCGTCAAACTTACCCTGCCAGTCGTCACCGATGACAAAAACATCAACACCAAATTGCCGGATATCCTTTTCTTTCTGCTCCCAACTGACTTCCGCAATAACCTGGTCGACATAACGGCAACTGGCAACAACAGCAGCCCGATGCTCAAACGGGACCAGAGTCGTTTTACCTTTTTGCAGGTTAAATTCATCGGTGGAAACCGCGACAATCAAACGGTCTCCCAACGCTTTCGCCCGGCTTAGCAAATTAACGTGGCCGATATGAAACAAATCAAAGGTACCGTAAGTAATAATAGTTTTCATGGCCGTCGGTGCTTATTTATAGAACTACTCTTATTATCGGCTGCGCTAAGCTAAAACTTTATCTTTGTCCGACATCACTTATTACTCTCGTGCGCCTGAAACAACTTGTGCAACGTAACCTGATCTGCAGCTAACGGAGCGGTAAGAAACTGTTCAGTAGCCAGTTGCAAATATTCTCGCCAAACAGCCAACACTTCATTAAATACGTCAATCTGATTGCGCTCATCGGTTGCATCTGTCACTGCCAGCTTAAGTAAAATGGCAGAAAAATAGTTAGTACTGCCGTTAAACAACATAAAAGCCGGATTTGTCTTTTGACTGTTCGCCTTTAACAAAAATAACCACTGGCGCTCTATCAGTGCCTTTGCCTCCGGCTCTGAATTAACTTCCGCAGCCAGCAATGCTTGCCAATCAAGCATGGTTTTTTCAAATAAGCCCAGATCATAACTGGCGGGCACGTACTCCACCAATTCAGGTGGTAGCGTCAGATAGGCGTCGGCGATAAAGCTATCCAGTATGGCTTCTTTACTACAGCTAAGCGGCTGTAACAAAAT
Source organism: Alishewanella sp. BS5-314 (assembly GCF_025377695.1). Lineage (NCBI taxonomy): Bacteria > Pseudomonadati > Pseudomonadota > Gammaproteobacteria > Alteromonadales > Alteromonadaceae > Alishewanella > Alishewanella sp. BS5-314. Next base: position 264,293 of record NZ_JACEHJ010000002.1, on the reverse strand, counting down.
ATTATCTGGATGCAAAGCTACAGCGCCGCGGATCTGTGCACCATCACTACAGTTATAGACATCACATTTACCTTTAGCATTTTTTATGGCTACTTCCTGTAACTTGCGCGAAACGTTGAACTCGGGCTTGGTATAAACAAATGGCCGGAAATTACCCAGCACTGGTAAACCACCACCATGAATTTTCTGGTAATCATATAACTGCTGTTGCCCTTTTACATAGTAAGCCGAGCTTTTCGAGTGATGATGATTAATATCGACAAAACCCAAATCAACACCAAACAAATACAGGTTGTGAAATCCGATCTTAAGCAGTAGATTCAGTACAAAATTAGTGACAGTAGGGTAAGCATAAGCTAAAGATTCACCAACTAAGCCATGTTGATTAAACAGCGGCTCGTATAACTGAGTTGATGATTCGCCATCTTTAAAACATAACAATACTTCGGCAAATAATGCCGCCGTATCCGGATGCACACCATTAATACTCAGCATGCGGATTTGTTTAAGGTAGTCAAGATCCTTAACCTGCATCACCCATTCGTAACTGGCGCGGTTTTGCTCCAACTCCGCATGAAAATCAGGCCTGATCCCCTGATTATGCAAGGCCCTTAGTGCTGTACCACAACTGATGATAATAGCTTGCTGCTGATAGTGTCGCAGATAATCAAAACACTGATCCAAGCTCGGGCCATTACCCACTATAAAGACCGGTACCTGCTGTACCGGGTGTGACTTGGCCGCCAAGCCCCGCTTAAGTAGCTTTGCGCCAGCTTTGAATACCTGATAGGCATGGGCCAGATTAAAACGAGCATGATCAAAATACTCACCAATAGCTAATACGACCCTCAGTTCACTACGCAAATCGTGAATCGCATTGTTCATCCGCTGATTAAAGTAACTGGTGAGCATATAAGTGTTAGCAATAGAGTAAGCACCAACCTGGTAGAACTGCCGCATCAAATCTGCAAAATATTCGCTACCATCGCCCCCCAGATTCAGGTAAATCCGGCACTCTTCCTGCTGCGCTTGCTGAAACAGCGCTGCCCAGTCTGTGACGAATAAACTGGCGTAGAAAAAGTCAAGATTAGGCTCGCAGATATACCAGTTTTTGATTTGGTGCTGCTGCCGGAGTTGACCGAGATGTACACCAAGCCCGATACCAAACACGATTAAGGAGTCAATCCGCTGTGGCAGGACGGTATTCTTCTTCAGGTTCCGTTCCAGTATTGGCAATAGTTTTTGTACCTGTTGATTATGCAGGTAAGAACGGAGTTTGAACGTTGGCCGGTGTCCGATTAACACATCGTCCTGAAACGGATGCTGGCAAAATTCATCTATTAATCGCTGACTGTCGTGCTCGACATCCTGATAAAACAGTGCCCTGCGCTCCGCATGCCACAAATTGTGTCGCCCTAAATGATCGCACACCAATTGCCAGTGCTTGGGTTGGTGTTCCCGAATCACCTCATAGATCTGGGGATAAAACTGCTTTAAAGCGGCAAGGTTTTGCTGGAATTGTTGTTCCGGATGATCAGGAACCGGCATTGACAGCACACTCGCAGTGCTGGCATGTCGTATTTCAACTTCGTCATACTGGCTGTTATAGGCAACAAAGTGTTGTCTGGTATTTAGCAGCGCAGCACGATCACCACTCTGTAGCTGGCAATAATGCCAAACCTTGTCCATCACCGGATGACTGTAATGGCGGTAAACAAACACCTGCTCTACAGCTTGCAGTTGCAACAGCTCACTGAGATCTTCCGGTAAGCCACTGGCATCTTTACCAATCTGCAAAAACAAGTTGGTACCTTTGGTTGCGGCAGTCTGCAAAATACCAAGCCAATCAGCTAGTTGTGCGGAGCAGACAAACAAATCTGCGCTCGGCTCATAGACAATCACTGAGCGGATCTGATGCTGCTCAAGCAGATATTCCAGCTGATAACCCGCCCCTAAACCCAACATAACCAGTAAATCAACCCGGGGTGGCAAAACCTGCTGCCCTGCAGCCTGCTGTTCTTGCAAACTAAAAAATGGCGCAGCCAGCTGGAATTGCTGATACTCCCATTGACTCTCTGCCTTGGCTGACTGACGATACATCGCCATACCATTGGCGAAGTCGGCAATATTGGCCAGCCCCCATTTATTACAGAAAACAGCATACTGCTGAGCCGTGTGGCGTTCTAATAATGCTATTAAAGATGGGATATGATGGCGAAACGCCGCCAGATTTTGCTGTAAACGACGTTTTAGCTCGGGCGCAAATTGCCGTTCCTGCTTGGCCTGAAGCTCAGGATCCTTATCAATTTGATAAGCAACTTTATTATACATAACTGGCTGAATGCCTTATTTAAACTGACTAATCGCTCAAAACAAGCAATATCCATACCGTTGTACGATAAGCATTATAGCCTGATGGCCATGACCGACATACCTAGCCCAATTAACTGACTGGGTTCAGGGTGTTTGAAATTAACATAAGGGAAATGATAGGGATTAGCCAGTGATATTAATATTACTGGCTATTTTCCTGATAGGAGCGGCTGGCATGTCGTCGTTGCTGTACTTCATTCAGCACCTTACCCAACTCCGCTTTTTCTGCGTCCAGCCGGTTTTGTTGCTGACTCAACCAGCTCAAGGTGTCATTCAGACACTCAGCAGCGCTCTCCGGGCTGAGCTGTTGTGTTGCCAGCTTGCTTATTGCGGTTTCCAACTGCGACAACAAAGTGGCTACCTCAGTAAGATCAGCAGCAGGCTCTGCCAGCAGAGCCGACATCTGTGACTGTAATTCGTAAATTTTATTCAGGCTCTGCTCAGGCACCAACCACCATCCCCTGCGTTTGCCCCTGGCGGATTTGGTAGGCCTCATCCCGCGCCGATACCGGGATCTGATCCCAGGCACCTTTGATGGTCAGCATCAACTCCATCACCTCGTCGACTTTGGCAACACTATTCTCGCGACTGGCCAGTGCCAGATGATTGACCATAAAATCATACAAAGCCCACAGGTTTTCAGAAATATCTTTGCCGAGCTCCATATCCAATGATCCCTGCAAAGCATTAATAATGGTCATGGCTCTGGAGATACTGGCAGACTTGCCAGCGAAATCCTTGCGCTCCATACAACCTTTGGCCAGGGCCATTTTTTCAAGTGCACCCTGCATTAGTAACTGAATAACCCGGTGTGGATCGGCGACGGCTAGATCGTCTTTCACACCAACGGCTTTGTAAGCTTTAATACCATAACTCATGCTGCACTCCGTTATCTGGATTTTTTAAGCGTAAACCCTGGTAAGTTCGTTAGCTGGGCGGTGACAGTCGATGCCAGGTTCTGCATCGAGCCCAACAAACTGTCCAGAGCGGTATAGCGTGCTCTGAGGGTTTGTTCGTAACTATCTATATATCGGTTCGCTGCGGCTAAATCTTTAGTGCTTTTATCGATCTGGGAGCGTAAAGTTTGCTCACGCGAGGCAATAATGCCGCCAGACTGGGTAAATTCTGAAATAAAGCTGTCGAGTTTTTTGCTTATGCCATTATCACCGCCAAATAGATTGGCGACGCTGTCAAAATTCTGACTAAGCGCTTTATCAAAGCGTTGCTTGCCAGAGTCCGCGCCAAAGGCTGTTGACGTCGAGATCTCGAGTTTACCGCTTTTGTCAAAGGTAACGCCCATCGCGTATAACGTCGAAAAGCCCTCATCCGCGTCGGTAAAATTGGCTCCTAAAATACCGCGCAGTTGCGACATAATGTTTCTTGGCAGCGAATCACCCGTTAAGGCGCCCCCCTCGTTTGTGACGGTTTTACCATCAGAGCCTAGGGTGCGTGGCCGCGTCAGAGCGGTAACCTGATCAACGAGCTCATTGTATTTCTTGATGAAGTTTTCAACTTTCTCTTTGGTTCCGGCCGAATCCATTTCAATATTCAACCTGGCATTATTGCCAGCCGGCGTAACCTCGAGCACCTTTAATTCAATTTCCTGGATCACATTAGTAAAGGTGTTGGTCGCGCTGGTCGCGGTAATACCGTCAACCTCAATGACCGCATTCTGCGCCGGAGTGACCACCGTTAAACCTGAGGCTCCGGATGACAAAGGATCCAGCTCAGCGTTATTATTGGTAATAACTAAATCATTACCATCGCCGCTGATATTCGACGTCAGTACCAGTTTACTACCAACCGCGCCTCCGGCATTGATAATATTGGCGTTAACGCCAAAGTTATCACCGTTACTATTAATGGCTTGCCGCAGCTGGTTCAGTGTCATACCGGCGGTTACCGCTACCTCAAATGTCTTATCACCGGCCGCAAAGGTCAGAGTACCGTCTGAAGTGGCAATAACGTCATTGGCAGAACTAAAAGCACCATCAGCGCTTTCCAGGCGACTGCCGGATGCCAGTTGTTGTACCCGGATATCAAAATTCGCGACCACTGCCCGACTGGAGGCGGAAGCTTCAAGATAGGTCTTATTGTCTGTGGGTTGAATAACCGTTGCTTTACGGGCATTAAGATTATTGGTACTTAACTGTGTTACAGCATCCCGAAAGCCGGACAGGGCAGATTTTAATCTGCCCACCCCGGACAGTGAGGACTCCAGTTTGCTACGGGTGCTGGTAATTCTTGATAACTTCGCATCACGCTCCGTTTTAACCAGGGTATTTACCAACTCGTTAAGCGGCAGGCCGGAAGCCGAACCAAGAAAATTTACACCCGTCATACTCTGAACCTCACACTCTATTGTCGATCAGCAGGCCTATCGATTGCCCCATTTCTTCCTGTAGCCGTTTAATATCCTGAGCAACACGCAACAATTCTTCAGATGGGATCTGCTTAATCAATTCGTCCGTTTTAAAGTCAAAGACTTTTATCACTGAACGGCCTGAATCCTCATCAATTGAAAAGTTCAATGCGCGCTTTTCAAGAAGCAGCGCTTGATTGACAACGTCAACTGCCTGCTGCAGCTGAGCTCTGTCCGGTTCCGCCGCAACGACCTGCGTCACCGGTTGCACAGCACTTAATCTGCTACTAACAGCCTCCTGCTGCTCTTTTGGCATAGTATCACGATTAGGGGGCAGCGATGTCGCAAGCGGCGAACCAGTCAAACTGATGCTGCTCATAGTACACCTCCTTTATCGGAACGCGTGATAGAAACTTGAACAGTTTCTATCACCACGCTATCGATTTTAGCCTAATAATGACAAGGCTGCCTGCGGCCGCTGATTCGCCTGCGCCAATACTGTAGTACTGGTCTGCTGCAGGATCTGCTGCCGGGTCAACTCTGCGGTTTCTCTGGCAAAATCTGTATCGCGGATCCGGCTACGCGCACCGGCAACGTTCTCAGAAATATTTGTCAGGTTACGGATCGTCGCCTGGAAGCGGTTTTGAATCGCACCCAATTCTGCGCGGGCACCATCAATTACACCCAGCGCGCTATCAATTTTAGCCAGCGCTTCTGAGGCACTTGCGTAACTGGAAATAGACAGCGTACCTAAACCCAGTGCAGTAGTACCATAACCGTCGGTATTGTTAAGAACAACTGCAATTTCCTGATTTGCGTTGGCGCCTACCAGGAAAGTCGCAGACAGGTTACCATCCAACAGTTTTTGCGTACCAAACTGCGTGGTATCGGCAATCCGTGACATCTCTTTTTTCAGCGCTGTGACTTCCTGCTGCAGTGCCTTACGGTCTGACGTGGTATTGATACCGTTCTGTGACTGAATCGCCAGCGTCCGGATCCGTTGCAGGGCGTTGGTAATTTCGTCCATCGCGCCTTCAGCTACCTGAGCCATTGAGATACCGTCGTTTGCATTACGGGCAGCTTGATCTAAACCATTGATCTGACTGGTCAGACGGTTACTGATCTGTAAGCCCGCCGCATCGTCAGCTGCACTGTTAATGCGGAAACCTGATGACAGACGTTTGAACGCCACATCCAGGTTGTTACCTGAGTTAAACAACTGCCGCTGAGCATTCAGCGACGAGGTGTTGGTGTTTACATATAAAGCCATGAGTCACTCCTTAGTTAGCTGCAGCAAAACTACAGTTAACTGATATTAAACAACGGTTGTCCCGTGAGTTGAGCCAAGCTGCAACTTGGCTTAACTAAGTTATCGGCCACTGTCTGAAGAACTTTAGACTTTTTTTTAAAAATCTTTAAAATTTAAAATGACTAAAAATCAATAACTTAATGCAGCCGTCAATTTTTATTAGCCACTTAATACAAAAATTGCCGCCTGCGGACGCTGATTCGCCTGCGATAATACCGTCGTACTACTTTGTTGCAGGATCTGCGTTCGGGTTAGCTCTGCCGTTGTTTTCGCATATTCAGTATCCCGGATCCGCCCTCGCGATGCCGCCACATTCTCCGTTACGTTTCCCAGGTTTCTGATAGTGCTAAATAGCGCGCTTTGTGTCGATCCTAACTCCGTCCTACCTTCATCTGTAATTTTGATCGCAGCATCCAGCGCCGCCAAAACTTCGCCCGTGTCTGTGCTGCCTAAAGCAACCCCAGCAAGATTTAACCCGGTACTGTCAGTCGTAAACCTGCGGCTTAACTCCACATCGGAATACTGTAACGGATTGGCCCCGGTCTGAAACTGCAGCGTGCCCAAAGAGCCATCCAACAGTTTCTTACCATTGAACTCCGTAGTCAGCGCAATTCTGTCAATGACTTCCGCCATCTGTGTGAATTCTTGCTGTAAGGCCGCAATATCCTGGTCACTATTAATGCCATTAGCGGATTGGATCGTCAGTACCCGCATCCGCTGCAGGGCATTGAAAATCTCATCCATTGCCCCCTCAGCAACCTGGGTAACCGAAATCGCGTCGTTAGCATTACGCCGCGACTGCTCCAAACCATCGATCTGACTGGTCAAGCGTTGCGATATAACCAGCCCCGCTGCATCGTCAGCTGCCCTGTTGATCCGCAACCCCGAAGCCAGGCGCTCGAAACTTGTTTCAAGACCTGCTCCAGCGTTTTGCAACATACGCTGCGATGTCAACGACGAGCTATTCGTGTTGACTATGATAGCCATAATAAAATTCCTGTCGTTACGACATTGCCGAATCCTTTTGCATAAAAAGCAAATTCACAAAACGCCCCAGATCCGTCCACACTAGCTGAACAGACCCGGGCTGAGTTCTGCTATGTTTACTGCAGCAAACTTAACGCCGCCTGCGGACGCTGATTTGCCTGAGCTAACACTGTGGTGCTGGTCTGCTGCAAAATCTGGGTCCGGGTTAGTTCAGCCGTTTCTTTAGCAAAGTCGGTATCCCGGATCCGGCTGCGAGCGCCAGAAACGTTTTCTGAAATGTTGGTCAGGTTGCGGATCGTTGCCTGGAAGCGATTCTGGATCGCACCCAAATCGGCACGGGCGCCGTCGATCAAGGCAATGGCTGAGTCGATCGCCGCCAGCGCAGCAGAGGCATTGGCATAACTGGAGACACTCAGGCTGCCTAAACCCAGAGCTGTGGTGCCATAACCATCAGTATTCTTTAATGACACCAGGATTTCCTGATTGGCATTGGCACCCACCAGAAAAGTTGCCGATAAATTACCATCCAACAACAACTGAGTACCAAACTGCGTGGTCTCAGCGATGCGGGAAATTTCCTTTTTCAGTGCGGTTACTTCCTGCTGCAATGCTTTGCGATCAGCCGTGGTATTGATACCATTTTGTGACTGAATGGCCAGGGTACGGATCCGTTGCAGCGAATTGGTAATTTCGTCCATCGCTCCTTCTGCAACCTGAGCCAGCGAAATACCGTCATTAGCATTACGGGCAGCTTGGTCCAAACCGTTGATCTGACTGGTCAGGCGGTTACTGATCTGCAGACCCGCCGCATCATCAGCAGCACTATTGATCCGAAAACCGGACGACAAACGCTTAAAGGCGACGTCCAGAGAATTACCTGAATTAAACAGCTGACGCTGCGCATTTAATGAAGATGTATTGGTATTAACGTAAAGTGACATGATATCTCTCCTCAGAGCATAGCAGAACAGATAAAGCAGCGATAATTTGCCGCTTTAATTTACTTTTACTATCAACTATGTATCGGAAAAATATAAGAAAACTTTAGATATTTTATAAAAATAATGGGTTATAAACAGAATTTAACCCAAACAAAAAAGCTGCCATATAGGCAGCCTTTTCCGACTGGGAAACCCTTAACCTTGCAGTAAGCTCAGCGCTGCCTGTGGCCGCTGGTTGGCCTGAGCTAACACTGTGGTGCTGGTCTGCTGCAGGATCTGGGTCCGGGTCAGTTCAGCCGTTTCTTTAGCGAAATCAGTATCGCGGATCCGGCTCCGTGCACCGGCAACATTCTCAGAGATGTTGGTCAGGTTGCGGATCGTTGCCTGGAAGCGGTTCTGAATCGCACCTAAATCAGCCCGGGCGCCGTCAATCAGTGCAATCGCTGAGTCTAGCGCAGCTAATGCAGCTGACGCATTAGCATAGCTGGACACGCTCAGGTTACCCAGGCCCAATGCTGTGGTACCGTAACCATCAGTATTCTTCAGACTGACCACGATATCCTGATTTGCATTGGCGCCAACCAGGAAAGTGGCTGACAGGTTACCGTCTAACAAGAACTGGGAACCAAACTGTGTAGTCTTAGCGATCCGTGAGATCTCATCTTTTAACGCTGTCACTTCTTGTTGCAGCGCCTTGCGGTCGGACGTCGTGTTAATGCCGTTTTGAGACTGGATGGCCAGGGTGCGGATCCGTTGCAGCGAATTGGTGATTTCATCCATCGCACCCTCAGCAACCTGAGCCAGCGAAATACCGTCATTAGCATTCCGGGCGGCCTGATCTAAACCATTGATTTGGCTGGTCAGACGGTTACTGATTTGTAAGCCGGCAGCATCATCAGCGGCGCTGTTGATGCGGAAACCGGAAGATAAACGCTTGAACGCCACATCCAGAGAGTTACCTGAATTGAACAGCTGGCGCTGTGCATTTAATGATGAAGTATTGGTATTGACGTAAAGTGACATGGCTAGTTCCTCACAGTTTATCCGGTCTCGCAAGTTGTGTTTTACAATCTTGCCCAGTTACTTATTTATCGGATTGACGATGGGAAACTTGAATTTATTTTTGCGGATTTTTTAGAGCTTGCGTGACTCACCTAAAAAGTCACGCTATTAATCAATTACTTACCGAATAAAATCGAATAAGGTGGTGGCTGCTATCTTGGTAAAAACGGTTGATGCGGCCTGCAGCGCTATCTCCTGACGTTTGATTTCCGTTAAGGCGGCAGCAAAATCAACCTCAGAGATATCCGCTTTATAGCTCTTATTATTGATAATCAAATCTTCGTTACTGCCAAAGATGCTATCCAACACATTTACCCGACCACCAATACTGGATAATGAGTTATCAACTTTCCTGGCGCTGTTCTCTGTTTGTACCAGGACATCGGCAATTGACTCTAACAAGCCATCGTTTGACAACGCTGGGTTTTCCAAAGCCGCAATAAATTCCTGCAGCGTATCGAGAATATTTTTCTTTTCTGGTGCGGGTAAGGAAAAGTCGATTTGGCCAGGTGCAGCCGCGGCACCTTCAATTCGAATTGCAACACCATTAAAGTTAATCGGTTCGCCGGGCACAAAGGTACCGGTTACCGGTGGCGTTAGGGGGGCGCCATTACGTAGGATCTGATAGTTATTGCCTGCGTCGATCGTGACATTAAACACGTTATTCGCCGGCGTCTGATTATCATAGTTAGCCTGAAAAAACTGATCAAAACGGGCCTGATCCCTTACTTTCAAGGCTACGCTATCCGGCGCACCGGCAACCACTGTTGGGCTGCTGGGCTTAAATCTGGCAAAGGTATCATCAAAAATTCCTTTGCCACTATCCCGCCCAGACATACTGATTGAAGGCGAAATCTGTAAGGCCCGATTGCCATCATCACCTTTAAACTCGTAACGGCCAGTAGCCTGGTTAAACTCGTAGGCCGGCGATTTATCCTGATAACCCGCGAAAATATAGCCACCATCGGCGTCGCGGGTATTCATTAGATCAAAAAATTCACTCTGGATATTACGCAGCTCAAGAGCAATGGCCGCCCGCTCGGTATCGGTGTAGGTGCCGTTACCCGACGCCGTGGCTAGCACGGTAATACGATCAAAGTTGGTACGCATATTGGTCAGGATAGTTTCCTGCAGCGCCAAACCGTTCTTCAACAATACACTGTTGGTTTGAAACTGTTCCAGCTGTGACAGGTTCTGGTCTAAACCCAGTACTTTTGCTGAGGCTGCAGGATCATCCGCCGGACTTAAAATGCGGGTCTGCTTGGTTAATTGCTGCTCAGCAATAGACATCTTTTTCTGGGTGTTGAGGATCCCATTCAGACTCTGCGCGAACTGCATATTAAAGGTTAACCGCATACTCTTACCTCACTGCCTGTAACAGGGTATCAAAAATGGTTTGCGACGTTGATAAGATCCGGGCTGCCGCGGCATAGGTTTGCTGGAAGCGCACCAGATTGGCGGCCTCCTCGTCCAAACTAACCCCTGACAAAGATTCATACCACAGCGTCGTTTGCTCCAGAATAGCCGCATTAGCCTCTTCCAGCGTGCGCCCCTGCCGGGTGCGTTCACCGATACTGCCAACCATAGTGCCATAAGATTGGTTAAAGCTATATTCATTAACAGCGTTGGCAACCGATACGGCGTTACGCCGGGTGGTTTCTGCAGTTTGTAACCCTACCAGCGCCAAGCCGTTACGGTTGTCACTAAAGCCGTTCTGGTTGAACTCCAGCGTAAAACGATCGCCGGGCCGTGGTACGCCACTGATATTGAAATCAAAACCGTAAGTACCTGCCAAACCCGCTTGAGCCAACACATTATTGTAATTATTATTGCTAAAACTGGCCGTGCCTAACAGGTTAGGCACTGGCAATGTATTATCATATATCTCAAAGGTATCACTGCCAGTAAACACCAGATTTAGCGGTAAATTACCAATAAAAGGGCTGGCCGTATCGGTATTGGTTACGATTAGCTGGTCAACGCGACCATTACCCAGGTTTGCGACATCAAAACCGCCCCGTACCGGACTGGCCAGTGCAATATCTTCACCTCTGTTGGTTGCTAGTTGCAGCTGACTGGCCGATTCCTGTAATGGTTTTAACAAAAACCGATCACCCACTGCTGCACCGCCGGCACCAATAAAAATATTGATTTCAAGACCGTAGAGATCATCACCAGGCGGCATACTGGCGGAATTAAGCGTCAGGTTTGCGGTTAAATCCAGACCACCGATAACCTTATCTGAGCCCGGAATCACCTGCCCTCTGCTATCAACGGCTTGCACGGTAATTTCGTTAGCGCCGGTAACAGTAACCAAAAAGTCATTGGGCGGCAGTTTTTTACCTTGCCCGGCTTCTAAACCAACCCGGATCGCCATCTCACCAGTGTTATTGCGATAGGCTAAACCATTGGATACCGGCAGTCGGAATAAGTCACCGCCGAGGGTGCCGTTTAGCGTCATGCCAAGCTTGTTTTGATTATTTAGCGCATCCCCCAAAGAGAGAGCAAGCTGACCCAGTTGGATCTGGGTTGGGTCAAGAATTTCTTCCCGAAACGCCACCAGAGCGCCGAGCTTGCCGCCTATGGCTTTGGAATTAACATCGCGAACAACGTTACTGTTAGAGTTTAACTGTAACTGTAGTTCTTTACGCAATGGATCAGGATCACCGCGCAAGGATAGCAATCGAAACTCGCCCTGCTCTACCACCAACGACTGGCCGTCATTCATAAATACCAGTTTTTCGCCGTTTGCCGCGTCCAGCACGTTAATTTCGACCATTTCCGATAACTTCAGGATTGCCAGGTCGCGCTTGTCGAGCAGTTCCAGCGGCAGCTGCCGGGTAGTACCATTGCCGTAAGAAGCAATATCTTTGTTGTAAATCGCAATTTGTTTAATCAGATCATTGGCTTCATTAACGTAAATATCGAACTGGTCATTAATAAAGGTTTCTTGATCCTTTAATAGCTTGGACATGCCTTCAAAGCGATTGAGTAGTGATTGCGCACTACCAATCACCAGCTGACGACTGGCCGGTTGTACCGGATCGTTGTTAGCACTCTGCAACTGAGCAAACAAATCGTTCATGCCAGTGGCAATACTATTGGCGGGATTAGAAAATAAGGCATCAATCCGGTTTGCTTCAGACACATATTGCTGTGCAAAGGAGTACTGCGAGGTATCCCGGCGCAGTTGTTTGACGGTGAACTCACTAATCAGTCGCTCAGTCGTGCCACGACCCACACCGATCCCCAGTGGATCAGGCGCAAATTCGGTGCGTTGGCGCACATAGCCCTGCGTATTAATATTGGCAATGTTGTTACTGGTGGTGTTTAGCAGCAGGCTGCTGGCCCGGATCGCTGAACTACCAATTTTTAACAGATTGTCTGACATTCTCTCTCCACAGCGTCTTGACTAAGCCGCTAGCTTATTCATCGGCCGCAGCCGGAACTTCTTGAGCCGTTTCCAATTCAGCGCGAATTTGCTCAAATGCCGAACTGCGGTAAACCGCCATAATTTTTTGTGCATAGTTCGGATCAGTGGCATAACCGGCAGCTTGTAACTCACTGAAATAGGCAGCCGGCTCAGCTGCGACGGCAACCGCCTGCTGATAACGGACACTGTTACTGATAAAATCAGTATAGTCCTTTAAGCTCTGCTCCGGTGAGCTGTAGGCGCGGAATTTTGCCTGCTCTTTACGGGCCACCCCCTGCCGGTACTCCAGAGTATCGACGACAGCAGTATCGCCCTGCCAGTTGCGACTGGCTTTAATGCCAAACAGGTTAAAGCTATTTTCGCCATCATTGGTACGGATCATTCGCTTTCCCCAACCGGTTTCCAGCGCGGCCTGCGCAATCAGCGCCAGAGGATCCAGGCCCAGGGCGCCGGCTGCTTTGCGGGCTGCCGGTAACAAGGCACGGATAAAGTCGGTGGGCGATTCAATCTGCCAGTGGTTGGTCGGCGCCACCTCGCTATTTGCCTGATTAGCTGCCGCTTTTTGTGCTTGCTGTTTTGCGCGCTCAGCGCGCTGCAATTCCAGCTTTTCCAGTAACGGTGCCAGTACCGACTCATCCCGCCGCCCCGGCTGTAGTACGCCACTTTGTGTTAGCTGTGCCGCAGCCTGAGCTTGTAACAATCCCAAATCTGAGCTGTCCTGATACTGTTGCGCCTGTGGCATGCTAAGGCTTTCCGCACGCTGCCCAGGCATCAGTAACTCGACAGCTTTTCGCTGCTTGGCTGCCGCAGCCGGATCTAACTGTTGCACTAACAGCTCGGCCAGCCCCAGCCCGCCTTTTTGTGCCAGATCAGTGGCCAGCTGGTTATCGTGCATATCGCGGTAAAACTCGGTGGTCTGACTGTTCATCAGCCCCTCGGCTTCAAACGCTTTATTTGCCTGGCGCATACTTTTCAGCAGCATATTAAAGAAAATGGCTTCAAACTGTTCGGCAGCCTGACGCAGCGCCCCCTGTTCATCACTGCGGGACGCGGTGCGGATCTGCTGCAAACTTTGCAGATCATGATAGGAGTGCTGAAGCTTGCCGCTGTCCATCTTAGATCACCACCAATTCACCATGAATGGCACCGGCTTCTTTTAAGGCTTCCAGAATCGCCATCAGATCGCCAGGCGCCGCCCCTACCGCATTGACGGTACGCACTAACTCATCCAGCGTCACGCCGGGATCAAACTTAAACATCCGGGAGTTTTGCGGATTAACATTAATAATGCTGTCTTCTACCACTACCGTTTCACCATCGCTAAAGGGATTGGGTTGAGAAACTTGCGGATTTTCTTCAATGGTGACGGTTAAACCACCATGGGTCACTGCCGCCGGGAACAAGCGCACATCTTTGCCAATCACAATGGTACCAGTGCGGGAGTTAATAATGATCTTGGCTGCCTGATCCGCCGGTTGAAAGGTCAGATTTTCCAGGGTCGCTAAATAGGATACGCGCTGGCTAATATCCCGTGGCGCCCGCACCCTTACCGAAGAGGCGTCCAGTGAAAACGCCGTTTCCGGTCCCATAAAGCCATTAATGGTCTCAGCCAGCCGCTTAGCGGTAGTGAAATCGGGACGTTTCAGATTAAAGGTAATAAAATCGCCATTGCCAAAGGGCGACTCCACTTCGCGCTCTACCACGGCACCATTCGGAATACGCCCTACTGTCGGAGTATTGACGACGATACGTGAACCATCCAGCCCTTCCGCTCCCAGGCCGCTGACTATCAGACTACCCTGTGCTACCGCATAAACATTGCCGTCCAGACCGGTTAAAAAGGTTTGCAGCAAGGTGCCGCCACGTAAGCTCTTGGCACTGCCCACCGACGAAACGGTAATATCAATACTCTGTCCTGGTTTGGCAAAGGGGGGTAATTCGGCGTGTACCGCAACGGCAGCCACGTTCTTGATTTGCGTGCGGCCTCCGGCCGGCAAATTAATGCCGAAATTTGCCAACATGGTACGAAAACTTTGTTCAGTAAAGGGGCTTTGCTCACCGGTGCCAGGCAACCCCACTACCAGTCCGTATCCGACTAGTTGGTTTGAACGCACACCCTCGATATCGGCGACATCTTTGATTCTGGCACTCTGTGCCGCCAGCGGCAAACAACTGGCTAGCAGCAACAAACAGACAGTGACAATATTAGCGCTACGCATGTGCTGCTCCTAGAACGGCCACAGCGGGCCATTGAAAAACCGACTTAACCAACCAGGAGACTGGCCATGATGATGTGCGCCCGTGCCGCTATATTCAATGCGGGCATTAGCGATCTTGGTAGACTCAACCGTGTTATTCACATCGACATCCTGTGGCCGGATCACACCGGTCAGCCGGATGTACTCTTTACCGGTATTTAAGGTTAACCACTTTTCGCCACGGATCACCAGATTACCATTGGCCAGCACCTGCAACACATTGACCGAGATATCCCCTACCAGGCTGTTACTTTGATTGGCTTTGGCATCGCCTTTAAAATCCTGATTACTACTGGAACCAAACTGCAACACGTTACCACCGATTGAGGCATTGCGACCCGCGATATTGATCGGCTCAAAAGCGACGTTACTGTCTTTTTTACTCTCGGTCTTGGCATTCTTTGAAGCCTGGGTCCGTTCGCGCAGCACCACGGTAATAATATCGCCTTCATGCCGCGCACGATTATCGGTATACAGACTATTCGAATGACTTTGCGTAAACAGCGAACCATTACGCAGCACCGGCCGCGGCGCTGGCTCAGGTGGCAAGGGCGCAAAAAAAGGATCGTCAGGTTTGGCTTCCTGTGTTGCCGCACACCCGGTTAGCAATAACAGCAAACTGAGCCCTATCAAGTAAGCAACGTTACGCATCTTAGCCCCCGTTATAATTGCTGAATAACATAACCAAGCATCTGGTCGACGGTAGAAATGACTTTCGAGTTCATCTCATACACTCGCTGACTTTCAATCAAGCTCACCAGCTCTTCCGTGACATTGACGTTGGAGGTTTCCAGCGCGCCTTGCACAATGATGCCAAGCCCCTCCAGACCCGGAATGCCCTGCACCGGATCTCCGCTGGCCGGAGTTTCCTTAAACAGGTTTTGGCCAATCGGCTCTAAGCCTGCCGGATTAATAAAATTAGTGACCGTCAACTGCCCTAATACCGCATTTTCTACCTGGCCAGCCAACCGCACCGACACCTCACCGTCCTGTGATACCATGATGGCAGTCGCGTCCGGCGGGATTACAATATTCGGCTGCACCTGATAACCGGCACCTGAGGTCACCATATTGCCATCACCGTCTACAGTAAACTGACCATTACGGCTGTACGAAATAGTGCCATCCGGCATCAGTACCTCAAAAAAACCATGACCTTGGATCATCAAGTCCAGGCTGTTTTCCGTGGTAATCATATTGCCCTGAGTAAAACTCTTTTGGGTCGCCACTACCTTGGTACCGGCGCCAATCATTAAGCCATTTGGCAGCTCAGAGTTTTGCGACGAGCGCCCGCCCGGCTGATTAATATTCTGATATAGCAAGTCTTCAAAAATCGCCCGGCTTTTCTTAAAGCCGACAGTACTGGCATTCGCCAGGTTGTTAGAAATAACCGAGATATCGCGCTGTTTTGCGTCGAGACCGGTTTTACTGATCCACAAAGCCGGATGCATTTGTACCTCCCGGGCCTAAACCCTGTTAACGGCAACGACAGCTGTAACAGCGGCCGTTGTGAAAAATAATTAGCCGATGATCCGCATTAGCTGATTCTGCTGCTGGTCCATCTGTTCCGCTTTTTTCATCATTTTCACCTGCAGCTCAAATTGGCGCTGCAAACTGATCATGGTAGTCATTTCGGATACCGCATTAACATTGCTGCCTTCATAAGCACCGTGTAGTAGCGTTACTGCGGCACTCTCTTGTGCCAACTCGCCATCTTTACGCCGGAACAGACCATCATTGCCTTTTTCTACTGCCCGGTATTCGGTATCAACCAGCTTGATCCGGCCCACAACTTCCAACACATTCGCGGGTGCTCCCTGGGCTCTGGCACTTACTGTACCGTCCTGACCAATTTCCATTTTGGCTAGGGGTACGGGCAGCAGAATAGGCCCGTCTTCTCCTAACACTGGATGACCATTGGCGGTGCGCAGCATGCCGTCCGGAGTTAACTGCAAGTTACCGGCACGGGTGTAGGCTTCGTTACCGTTTTTGTCCTGTACCGCAAACCAGCCCTCGCCCTGAATCGCAATATCCAGCTCGCGCTCAGTGATAATCAGGGGGCCGCTGTCAAAGTTTTGACCGGGGCTCTCGGTCATTGAAAATACCCGGGTTGGTAAACCGGCACCAAAGGCCTGCATCGAGCGGGCCTGCTCAAAATCAGCTTTAAAGCCAACGGTCCCGGTATTGGCCAGGTTATTCGCCCGCACACTGATGCCATGCATATTTTCTTTGGCACCGCTCATGGCGATATAGAGCAAACGATCCATAACAGACTCCGTATAGCAACTGTCGAGGGGTTAATGTGATATCTGAAGCAATAACAATGCCAACTGGAAATAGAACTAGCCAGGCCGGCCAATATAGGGAATAAAAAAACACCCCGGCACGATGCCGGGGTGTTGCTTGACGGGTATCTGATACCCTGGCGACTAGAAACTTACCGGATCTGCAGGATATTCTGCTGCAACTGGCTGTTCACTTCCAACGCCCTCGAGTTAGCCTGGAAGTTACGCTGCGCCGTAATCAGATCAACAAGCTCAGTCGTCAGGTTAACGTTCGACTGCTCCAGCGCGGAGGCATTCACGGCGCCGAAGGTGCCAATATTCGCCTGTCCGGCAATGGGTTCACCCGAGGTGATAGACTGCTTCCATGATGTATTACCAACCTGCTTTAAGCCCTGCACATTAGCAAAACGCACCAGCGTTACTTGCGCCAGGTAGGACGAGTCACCGTTACTGTAACTGGCCAGTACCCGGCCAAAGGCATCGATATCCACCCCGGTCAGGAAACCAACAGTCGTGCCGTCCTGACTCAGGTTGGTGACATCGAAAGCTGCAGCATACTGTGTAGGCAGTCGCACGCCAGACGCATCCCGGAAATTGACCACAACATCAGCGGCAAATTGTGCGCCGTTGGTCAGATAACCGAGCAAAGGATCATTCAACTGTGCCGCAGGTAACGTTATGGTCGGCACTGGTGGCGTGACAAAATTACCGCTGGAGTCAAAAACAACGTTATCCCCTTGGAACGGAGTTGCCGTAATACCATCCCACACCACAAAAGTTTCCCACTCGGCATTCGCTGGTGGTGTGGTTGGTGTTTTTCTGAAGTAAGTCGTTACCGTATGAGCTTCACCCAGACTGTCATAAACAGTTACCGACGTCGAATGGTTATAGGTAGAGCGGTCAGTGGCATTAAAGGGCACCAGCGGATCTTTAGCTATTTCCCGGGAGTCAACATTCATACTCAGGAAAATATTGTTGGTCGCTCTTGGCGCTCCGGCTGACGTCGGGATCGAAATCGGCGCTGTTGTACTAAGGCTTACCGATTGATTTTCACCTGTTACTGGTTCCACCGAAAATCCCTGTAAAAAGTTACCTTTATTATCAACAATAAAGTTATCCTTATTCAGCTTAAAGGCGCCCGCCCGGGTATAGGTCATATCACGGGAAATACGGTCTGGCGTTGTCGCAAAAAAACCTTCACCGGTGATCGCCAGATCCAGCGAATTGTTAGTAAACTGCAGAGCGCCCTGGTTAAACTGCTGCGCAACGACAGCTGTCGTTACACCGTCACCAACCTTGGTGCGCCCGGAAGCAAAAATAGAAGTGGCATAAACATCAGCAAACTCTGCACGGGACTCTTTAAAACCCGTGGTATTTACGTTAGCAATATTGTTAGCCGTAACGTCCAGATCTTTTTGCGCGGCAGCCAGGCCGCTGAGTGCAATATTAAAACTCATAGTAAACCTCGCTTAACCGTAAGATACTTCTAACACATCGCTTAATTTCACTGCGCCCAGACCCAGTAGATTCAGCATGATGCCTTTACCATTACTATTCATACTGACACTGCCCACCGGCGTATAGACATTTGCCGGGACACTGGCGCGGGTGCCATCGCTATAACTCGCTTCGACTTTTAACTTGTAAGTACCCGCTCTGACGCGCTCCGATAGCTCACCATCGATCAGGTCGGCACTGCTTTCTCCCGAGGGTAAATAGGTGCCATCCCAGATAAAGCTATTACGGCCCATTTTCGGGTTTTCCACACTGAAACTCTGAATCAGCTCGCCTTTTTCGTTTTCAATCATCACTCGTAGTGAGCTGGCTGGCCGCTCCAAATCAATAACACCGCGCGCCAGACTATCACCGGTAAACACGAGCTGGTCAGACTGTGTCAGTACTGAGCGTCCCACCAAAGAAGAGGCTTGCAGTGCCTGATTAGACGTCATACTTTGCGCCAGGCTGGAAAAGTTCTCATTTAACTTCCCGATACCATCGGCAGTAGTAAAGTTGGTCATTTGCGCAATCATCTGATCATTTTCAACTGGTTTGGTTGGATCCTGATAAGCCAGTTGCTGCGTTAACAACGCAAAAAAATCTGCCTGGGTTAGCGCACCGTTATTTCTATCCTGGACTTTAGGCTTTTCTTCCCAGTACAGGTTATTCAGTGCCGAATTATTACTTACGCTACTCATCCGTTACTCCTTAGCCAGACTGGCCCATACGCAAGGTGCGCATTAGCATTTGCTTAGCAGCGTCTGCCGTCTGTACGTTCGTTTCATAGGAGCGGGAGGCCGAAATCATATTCGCCATCTCTTCCATAATGTTCACGTTCGGCTTGTATACATAACCATTTTCGTCTGCCATCGGATGATTAGGCGCATATTCCATTACCGGTGGCGCGTCAGACTCGACGATACCCAGTACTTTTACACCGCTACCGGCATCTTGTTGCCGTTTTGCCTCCGACAGCTCCGCGGCAAACACCGGATGCCGGCCTTTATAAACCTGATCAATACTGCTACTGACACTGTTGGCATTTGCCATATTGCTGGCCGTGGTATTCATCCGTACTGACTGCGCGGTCATACCGGAACTGGCAATATCGAAAACTTTAAATAAGCTCATGATTATTGTCCCGTACCTGTGATAGCCTTTTTCAGGCCACTGATTCTGCTGTTTAAAAACTGCAAACTGGTTTGATACTGAATAGCGTTTTGCATCATCGCATTCCGCTCGTGATGCACGTCGACACTATTACCATCGCCGGTATCCGGTTGATCCGGGTTACGGAATTTAACTTCCTGTCGGCTCTGGGTAGAGATGGCAAAATGCCCTTCGTGCGTGCGACTCACCGGCCGGCTCTGCCGCGACTGCGCATTGTTCAGCGCCTGCTGAAAATCCAGATCTTTCGCCTTATAACCCGGCGTATCTGCATTAGCGATATTTTCTGAAAGCACCTGCGCGCGCCGATCCCGGGTTAATAATGCATCCGGGTGCATGCCAAAGGCTTTGTCAAAGCTGATAGCCATTTTCTTGCCACCTCTTGTTACACGTTAAATATGAGGAAGCAAAAAGCAGGCCAAATTGAAAAGTCAGGTTTTCTTGCGGTAAATAATGCCTGGATTACAGCGTAACATTTCAAAGTCCTCGTTCAGGCTGGACAAGGACTCTGAGGCGCCAAGGATCAAATGGCCGCGACTGTTTAATGCCTGCGAAAACTGGCGGATAATTTTTGCTTTAACTTCAGGAGAGAAATAAATCAGCACGTTACGACAAAATATAATATCGAATTTACCTAACAAGGTATAACTATCTAACAGGTTAAGGTGCCGGAAACTCACGTTTTTCTTCACCTGATCCTTGATCCGCATCATACCTTTGCCGCTATCTTCAAAAAAGCGGCTGCGCCGCTCAGGTGATAAACCACGAGCTAAAGCCAATCCATCATATTCGGCGCGCTGGCAGTGTTCTAACATAGTATTGGAGATATCCGTGCCTAAAATACTCACTCCGGCAGGAAACGCATTGGGCCGGCCTTGCTGGTATTCCAGAACTGTCATGGAAATAGAATACGGCTCCTGACCGGAAGAACTGGCAGCTGACCAAATTTTGACGCTGCGGCAAGTTTTTTCCAGCTCCGGAAAAATTTGGTTCTTTAACAACTCGTATGGGTAGGTATCACGAAACCACAGGGTTTCGTTAGTGGTCATCGCGTCAATTACTGCTGAACGTAACTGCCGTTCAAACGGATTCATCGTTTTAGTAAGCAGCTCAGACAGCGTAGCGATGCTAAAACGCTGCATAAGTGGCGCCAGCCGGCTTTTGACCAGATATTGCTTATTATCACCCAGCACGATGCCACACTGCTGTTCCAGAAAATCCCGGAATTGCCGGTACTCTGCGTCCTGTAATTGCTTATCTGACACGCGACGTCCTCAGCCTTTAATCAACATGTAGCCATTTTTGCACCGATTGTGCGAGCTCGTCCGGGTTAAACTTGGCGATAAAGTCTTCCGCCCCCACTTTCTGTACCATCTGCTGATTAAAAACCCCACTTAGCGAGGTATGTAGAATAACGTGCAGACGGCGCAGTTTAGGGTCGGCCTTTACTTCTGCGGTCAAGGTGTAGCCGTCCATTTCCGGCATCTCGATATCAGAGATCAGCAAACCTACTTTTTCAGTAATAGACTCCTGACACTCTTTCGCCTGTTGCTGTAAATAAGTCAGGGCCTCACGACCGTTATTTACCAAATGCATCCTGACACCCAGTGGTTCTAATGACCGTTTTACCTGATTTCGGGCGACAGCCGAATCATCGGCAATTAAAATCACCCGACCGCCAAGATCAGTAGTAATACTCTGGGTAACGGCCTCATCATGAATCATCGTCGGCGAAGGGGAAATCTCTTCGAGGATTTTTTCAACGTCCAGGATCTCAACCAACTCTTTATCAATTTCGGTCACCGCGGTCAGGTAACTTTGCTTACCGCTGGTGCCCTTGGGTGGTGGCATAATAGATTCCCAGTTGGTATTAACAATACGCTCTACCCCACTGACCAGAAACCCCTGCACTGAGCGGTTATACTCAGAAATGATAATAAAGGCAGTCGATAAATCGGCGATTGTCTTACCACCTGTGGCCAGACTTAAATCAATCACGGAAATCGTTTGGCCACGGATATGGGCAATGCCCCGCACAAAAGGATTTCGCTTCGGCATCGCCGTCAGCTTTGGACATTGCAATACTTCCCGCACTTTAAACACGTTAATGCCGTAACGTTGGCGGCCATTGAGCTTAAAAAGTAATAATTCCAAGCGGTTCTGCCCAACCAGCTGCGTACGTTGGTTAACGGAATCGAGAATACTGGACATCAAGCTCTCCTTAGGCAGCCAAACGGCTTGGTATTTGCATACTGTCGTGGAGCCGTAGTCAAAACTACGGCACTGTCTATCTTCAGGCATGTTATAACCCTTTATTCGTAAAGCATAGCCAAACTATATGAAAAAGTACGAAAATTTTATCCGCAGCTGCATACTGCTACTCGCCTTCACCATCAGTCCCTGGTGTCAGGCGCAAGTGCAACAATTTAGTCCATCGCAACTGACTTATGCGGTAAAGGACTGGCTGCAAACGGCATGGGCAGTCGATGAGCTGGAGAGCGAAATCCACGTCACGGCACTTGATAGCCGGATTGGCAGTAAAGACTGCGCCCATCAGCCACAAATCAGTCTGCCGGCCAATGCTAACCCGCGTCAGACGACGGTGCAGATTAGTTGTAGTGCGCCAACCAGCTGGCAGCTATTTGTACCGGCCCGACTTACTGAATGGTTGGCCCTGGTGGTGAGCAGGCAAAATATCGCTCCAGGAACCATCATCACTGCCGATATGTTAGAAGTGCAGCGCCGGGAACGTCGGTTGGTACGTGGTAATATTGTGCAGGACATCGCGACGGTTGCTGGCAGCCGGAATAAACGCAGCCTGAGTGCAGGCCAAATCCTTAGTTTGCAGGATCTTTGTCTTGTATGCCGGGGAGATATTGTTACAATAGAAATCAGCCAGGGTGGCCTTGCCGTATCCGCCACAGGCGTTGCACAACAGGATGGTACCCTGGGTGAAGTCATCCAGGTGCGTAATCAACAATCTGGCCGTGCCATTAGCACCGAAGTGACCGGTGTCAATCAGGTAAAGGTCCGGTTTTAAATTCTGAAAAAAGTGCTAAAGTTTAGAGGCAAACTGCCGTTAACCTAAGCATAAGGACTGTGTTTAAGGTGATGAGGTTCTACTATGGCTATAAATATCAATAACCTGCAGCAAAATGCACCGCAGGTCAAAACTGACAAAGCCGGCAATGCCGGTAGCACTGAGCAATTAGTGCAACGCCAACAAACGGCGGTGCAGCAAAATGCCAGCAATCAGGCAGTACAAAAGCAGGATTCGGTATCCATTACCCCGCAAGCGCAGCAATTTTCCAAATTACAGGAAAAGGCCGCCAATAGCTCAGGTATTGATCAGGAGCGGGTGAACAAAATCAAGCAAGCTATTGCTGAAGGCAAATACAAAGTGAATGTTGAGATGCTGGCAAAACGCATTATGCAATTTGAAGGCGATTTGTTCGACCGTAAATGAATAGCAGCCACGATCTCATCATCACTGTCCTGACCAAGCAAGCAGCGCAATTGGATGCGCTGTTGCTATTGTTGAAAAATGAACTCTCTGCCCTCGCTGAAAGACAGGTGGAAACCTTAGAGCAGGTTATTGCCGAGAAAACGGCGCTGTTAACACAAATCAGTGCCACTGACGCTGAACTTGCCGCACAGCCACAGTTGGCAGCGGTAAAAGCTGAAGCCTGGTTTGTTGAACAACGCGCACTGCTGGAACAAAAACTGGCTGACTGCAAAGCTCAAACCGCCGTTAACCAGCAAGCACTGGAACAAAGTCAGCTTATTTTACAACGCTTTAAGAACGAATTATTGGGCGCTAAGGGCAAATCCGGCCTGACCTATACCAGTAAAGGCCAACCGGCTGTTGAGAATAAAGGGCCAGGCATTAAAGCCTGACCGGCGCTACCACAGGTAGCGCACACTCCTGATGCTTTGTTTTGGTTGGGTATGTTGCAAGGTGGCATACACTTCAGCGAAATTCAGCTCCAACTCCGTCACGTAAGTATCATCCACAGCATAGCTTTTCACTACTCTGGCGCCACGGATCAAGCCCTGCACCGACGCTTCGAGCACATCATTCTTTGCCACCATTGCACTGACGGTGTTCTGGCTGTCAATTCTTTGACCATATACCCGCTCCGCCAACTCGCGATAGGCTTCCAACTTCGACGCCCGCATCGCTAATAGCATACGTTGCGTCTCATTACTGCCTTGTTGTAACGATATGGGCGCGGCACCCAAAGCAGTGATCACCGGAAAACTGACAGGTGTTTCATGCTGGTATTCAATATGCCGATCCGCGAATTGGCTACAGCCTGAGATCATCAGGCCGCTACCAAGCAATACGAAACCTATAACTTTCATAGTACTTACCCTTAGCAAAGTGACTGTGCTCACTGTAATACTGCCATGCTGTTGTTGCCAGTTGCCGACAACTCGACAAGCCCGGCGACAAAACCTATTGCTACTGTTTTTGTTTAGCAAAAAAAATGCCAGTTAGGCATAAACTTTGCTTTATTAAACACAGCACTCTTTTGACACGAGCGAAAGCGGGATGACGATTAAACCTATGACAAAAGCGCTTCTGACAGCGCTGAGCGGCCTGAGCCTGCTGTTCAGCCCATTACTGCACGCCAACTGGTATGAAGCCACCGGGCAGGCGGCGATTGAACGGGGCGACCTGAACAGCGCACGCAAAGCCGCAATTGAAGATGCATTGCAACGGGCCAGCTTATTTGCCGGCGCCAGATTACAAAGCCAGCAACAGGTGATCCAAGGCATTATGCAGCACAGTCAGATCACCTTAAGCAGCGCTGCGGAATTAAAAGAAGTACAGCTGCTGTCAGAGGTTCAGAGTAAAAACCAGGTGACGATCACGCTCAAAGCCCATATTGTCGCTGAAGGCAAGGCCTGCCAGGCCCAGTACCGCACACCGCTACTGGTAAGCGAAATTCAGCTTCAGGCCCGGCAGGATGCGATTTCAGGCCAGCTGTTTCAACTGGGTAGCGATAGTAGCCGGCAATTAAACCGGCATCTGCGTGACTTTGCTCCGGCACTGCTGGTGGAGCCATCGCCTCAGCCAATCCCGTTACAGATGCTGGACCAGGCAACCGCAGATGCCCTGTTTAACCGCGGCCATCAGTTTATTCTAATAGCCAGTATTAATGACCTGTCGCTTGGTAAAAAATTGAACAAGTTCTGGCAAAGCAGTCAACATGAGCGCTTCTTCGCCTTCGAACTCTGGTTATATGATACCTTTGAGCGGCGGGTCCGCTACCAGCAGGAATATCGTACCGGAAGTTACTGGCCTACCTCTGACGCTACGCCAGCCAGTCACAGCATGGCATTCTGGCAAATGCCTTATGGTCAGAAAATTGACCAGGTGCTGCGTACTGCGGCCCAGGATATTGGCCAGCAGCTGCAGTGTCAGCCCTTGCTGACCCAGATCCGTCAGGTTCGCCAACAACAGCTGCAAATTCCTTTGGGTAGTAATCACGGTCTGCGGGTCGGTGATCAGATCCAAATCATCCAGTTGCAGCGGGATCCACAAGATAATCAAATCCGGCGCCTGCTACACAGCCCGTTACAGTTGCTACTCACGGAAGTTACCCCTGATGGTGCCTGGGCTGCCTCACCGTCACAGCAATTACTTAATCATATTCAGCCTGGTGATATCGTCAGTCTGGCAGCAAACTAACCACAGACTGAAAAGATTCACAGAATCTTTTCAGTCTGTTAGACTCTGCGCCGCCCGCCCCATAGTTAAATGGATATAACGGCCCCCTCCTAAGGGGCAGTTACAGGTTCGATTCCTGTTGGGGCGGCCATCTCCTAGCGCAGTATTTGCGGATACAGCGAGCTGACCACAAAATGTGGGATCAACTGCTGTGAACTGGCAGCAACTACTTTAGTGCGAAAGTTAATCACTCTGGCATTCACCATAATACCTCTTGGGGTAAATACCATAGTTCCTGATAACACATAATCAATTTGCTGCATCATATCAAGCTGGTTGTGCTGCCGGCTAAAGACAAAATCACCGCTCGGTGTCACCTGAATATCGCGGGTGGTTTTAAAATCGACAACCTGGATACCGAACTGCTGGAACTGATGAATAAAGGCTTCAGCCAGTTGGTTACCAATAATATTGGTGCGGTTTAACTCACTGTCTAAATCAACAAAGGATGCCACGGCCACGCGGGATTCGACCGGGAAATAATGAAAGGTTTCAACCAGCTGCATCGCCATCTGCGCCACATAGTCATTAAGCTGCTTATTGGCATTTAAACTGGTGACATACTGGTGTGGCACCATCCAGCCATTCTGCCGCAGCGGGCTGGCGGCCTGACCAGAAGATACCGGCATAACCCGGTCGGCAGGCGCCTGGTCCTGTACCTGGCGGCGGACCTCAGTCCGGCAATTGCCTTTGCTATCACACTCCGTTCTTTGGTAACTGTAACAGCCGCTTAGCAAGACGGCACCGGCAAGCAATGCCAGATATTTGCTTTTCATCATACGCTCCTGACCCCAGATTTAGGCTAACCTCTACTTGTCGGCGGCCTTGGCTTAAACTTTAGCAAAGCCTCAGAAAAATAACGAGGTTTGTACGGAGCATATTGATGTTAACCGCTAAGATTGTGTATTGCCGGGTACAACACCGGCAATCAACCCTGTTTCAGTTTTAGACTGTTATCCTGGCGTTGTTGCAGAATAGCGTTATAAACCGCCGCCGGCACAAAGGTACGAGCCGCCGATACCACCCTTTTATTGTCGATCTGGATTAATCTGGCGTTTAACATCACTCCAGCCTGATGCCGCGTTACAGTACCGGTAACCACGTATTTGATCGGTAACTCTGCCGATAACTCGCTAAAATCACGACTCAGTACAAAGTCACCTTTCTCCGTCACCCGGATATAATCGGTGACTTTAAAATCCAGTACCGGCACGCCAAACAGATGCAAGTCATAGATAATGGCTTCGCTCAGGTGATTGGTAAATACCGAGCCGTGCTGCAGATCTGAGTCCAGAAATGCCAGATCCGTCACTGCAACCATGGCTTGCTCTTCTACCCGGTGATGATTTGCCATCAAATCATGCACCAGATTACGAGCATAATGGTCCAGCGTGATAACCGGGGTTTGTCGCTGCTGCGTCGGGGCTGACTCAACCGCGAACGCCTGCTGCTGTAAAATACGCTCTTGCCGTGCCAGGTCGCCGCGCATCGACACCGCATTTTCCGGTACTACCTTGGGTTGTGCCGTTTGCTGGGCGCAACCGCTCAATGCCAGCAAGATAGCGACACTGATAGCTGATTTGTTCATGGGCGCTCTCCAATTCGATCGCTACGATATAAAAAATTGCCTCTTTTCAGCATCTTCTCCGCACTCCACAACACATTATCCGGCACATAGTCGGTGGCCGCAGCCAGCACCTGCTGACTTTGGATATCAATCAGTCTGGCATTGACAATCCAGCCATCCTCCTGCGGTACAAAGGTACCACTGAGTAATACCCGGGCTTGCTGTTGTTGCTGTAGCTCGTGCAATAAGCGGGAAAAGGCTTGTTCATGATCCTGTTGCAGTAGTACTGCAGCACGTAACCGGATATCGACGACTTCATAGCCGCGCTGTACCGCTTCGGTGAGTAAGCTTTCCGCCAGCTGATTGGCTAAATCCGTTTGCTCTGTACCAGCATTGACCAGTGACAATTGCCGCACCGGTACAAAACTACTGATGGCAATTTTATGCCGCAACTGCGGTTGTTGTCCGGCAGGCGTTTGAAAAAGCTGTTCCGCCAGACGCTGAGTATAAAATCCCAGTGGCTGTGGGCTTAAGCCAACGGCAGAGACCTGACGAACCGGCATCGACACTGTCGGTTCAGGTTGCTGATGCGCGCAGCTGGCAAGCAATGCCACTAGCGGCAGGCCAAGACACTTGTTCATAATCACCTCTTGCTGGTTATCAACTTGCTTCAAGCAAAAAGCAGGCCACAACAAGAGATGATTTTTTGACTAGACGCTAAAAGGGTATTTAATTGGCGGGTGGCACTGATAATCGTGTAGCACAAAATCATCCGGTGTTACCCAGGTTTCCAGATCGGCTAAGCTTCGGATTTGTGGGTTGATGGTCAACCGCGGTGAAGGGTAAGGCTCACGCTGCAGCTGCATTTTCATCAGCTCCAGTTGATTCTCATAAATATGCGCATTAACGATCTTATGATACACCTTGCCCGGCTTAAGGCCTGTGATCTGTGCCATCAGCGCCAGCAATACAAAGCATTGCACCTGATTAAAATTCAGGCCAAGCGGCACATCACAGCTGCGCTGGTAGGACGTCAGATACAGGGTATCGCCAAGCAGGCTGAAGGTATGGGTGTGCATACAAGGCCGCAGACAACCCAGCTCGAACTCTCCCGGATTATAAAAGGTCAGGATTTCCGCCCGGTCATCAATGCCCTGACTAAGATTAGTCACCACCTTTTGTAGCTGATCCAGGGTGGTACCATCTGGTTTCTGCCAACGCCGGCCCTGCACACCGTACACCCGCCCCATATCATCTTCACCTTTACGATGCGGATTAGCCAGCCAGGCGCGATTTTCGTTCGCATTGGCATTCCAGGTATTGCAACCGAGGGCGCGAAACTGTGCCGCACTGTCGTAGCCGCGTAAATAACCCAGCAACTCGGCAATCGCCGCCTTGTAATAGCTTTTGCGGGTCGTCAGCAGTGGAAACTGATTATTCGCCACATCATATTCCAGATCGGCATTAACCACGGTTAAGCAGCGGGTACCGGTGCGGGCATTCTCCACCCAGGTTCCCTGCTCAATGATCCGCTGACATAATTGAAGATACTGCTTCATGCTTTAGCTCCGGCAGTTGCGGCACGGGAGCGGGCGAAAACAATAATCGCCAGGCCGGCAATTATCATCGGCAAGCATAGCCACTGCCCCATCGTCATGCCCAAGGATAAAACGCCAAGATGTGCATCCGGCTCACGGAAAAACTCGACGCTAAAGCGCGCCATGCCATAACCGGCCAGAAAGACGCCGCCCAGGGTACCGGTTGCCGGTTTAGCGCGGCGCACCAGCATAATGATCGCGAACAGCAACAGCCCTTCCAGCGCCACATGATAGAGTTGTGACGGGTGGCGGCCGATGTCACCACCGGTAGGGAACACCATTGCCCAGGACACATCGGTCGGCCGGCCCCATAATTCACCATTAATAAAATTACCGATCCGCCCCGCAGCCAACCCCAGCGGGATCAGTGGCGCAACAAAATCGCCCAGAGCCAGGTAAGACTTGCGATACTTACGGGTAAACAGCGCCATTGCCGCCAGTACCCCAAGTAAGCCACCATGGAACGACATGCCCCCTTCCCAGATCCGCACCAGATAAAGCGGGTCCTGCAGCATATAGCTAAACTGGTAGAACAGAATATAACCCAGGCGGCCACCCAGCAGCACCCCGAGAAAGCCGTAGAACAACAGATCGCTGACTTGCTCCTTGTCCCAGCCGGAACCGGGTTCCGCCGCCTGACGATTCGCCAGCCACCAGGCGATAGCAAAGGCCACCAGATACATCACACCATACCAGTGAATTTTCAAAAACCCGAGGTCCAGTGCCACCGGATTAATTGCATGGGTGTAAAAAACTTCAGTTGTCATAATGTCCCTACTTTAATGCTGTTGACGCTCTCAGCTCAGAATCATCCGCGCCGCCACCAGTAACAAAAATACGCCAAATACCCGCTTAATGGTCAACACCGGCAACCGCTGCGTCAACGTGGCTCCAACAGAGGTGGTAAACACCGAAGTACTGATTACCCCCAGTAATGCAGGTAAATAGATATAACCAATAAAGCCCTGCTGCAAGCTGTAATGCTGCCAGCCTGCGCTGACGTAGCCGAGGGTACCAAATACTGCTATCGCAATACCACTGGCCGCCGCACAACCGATAGCCCGGCGCATGTCGACACTAAAGTAGTTCAGCATAGGCACAATCAGCGCACCACCGCCAATCCCCAGTAAGGCGGCGAAACTGCCCAGTAATGCCGACAGCACGGCCAACAGCGGCCTTGCCGGCAGTGGTAGCTTGCCGGAGGCACTTTGCGCACTTAACATTCTAAGCGCCAATAAACCGACAGCGACACCAAAAATAAGTTGCAGCGTCTTACCACTCAAATTGTGCGCCAGATAGCCGACCAATAAGGCACCGCTCCCAGCTCCCAGCATCACCGGCACGGCGATATGCCAGCTGACGTTATTCCGTTTGTGATGCGCCCGCACTGACGACAAGGAGGTAATAATGATCGAAGCGAGCGAGGTTGCAATGGCCACCAACATCGCATGTTCAGCCGGCACTACTGCAAAAGCTGGCAGCATCACCACCAGCACCGGCACTATGACCAAACCGCCACCGATACCCAGCAAACCGGCCAATAACCCGACCAGTGCGCCCAACAAGGCAGTTAACAGGAAAATGGATAGCAAAATGACAACTCAGTTAGAAAAGTGCGCCCAGTGTAGCAGAGGCAACAGCGCTTGTTGAGTCTTGGCTGCGGTCTTTGTCGGTATTCCTGGCGTAGGAAACTGTGAACTGGTCTGGGCTATCAGCGCCTGGGCCATTAGCACCTGACCTGTCAGGTTCTGACCTGGGTTAGCAACTGCTTATGCTCGAGGAAACGCTGAACCTGCAATCGCACCTGTTTTGGCGAATGGCAACACAGCACTTCAGGCAACAACAAGGCCAGTTCAGACAGCTCTACCCGGCGCAGTAACCATTTGATCCGCGCCAGGTTGCTGCTGTTCATACTAAAGCGCCGGAACCCCATCGCCGCCAAGAGTAAGACCCCGGCCGGTTCACCGCCAAGTTCACCACAAATACTGATTGGAAACTGCAGCGCCTGTGCCTGTTGCCCTAATTGGTGCAAGGCACGTAATACTGCCGGATGCAGCGCATCATACAGGTTTGCCACCCGGGCGTTATTACGGTCAACGGCTAACAAGTATTGGGTTAAATCGTTGGTACCCACGGAGCAAAAATCGACCCGGGCTGCCAACTCAGGCAACAGATAAAGTACCGACGGCACTTCAATCATCACCCCCACTTTCGGCCGGGGTACCGCAATGCCTAACTCGTCACCAACCTCGAAGCAGGCTTGGCGGATCAGCCGGATGGCTTCATCAACTTCCGCCAGATCCGACACCATCGGCAATAAAATATGTAGATTATCTTGTCCGACATTGGCTTTTACCATCGCCCGGATCTGCACCAGGAAAATTTCCGGATGATCCAGCGTCAAACGGATCCCCCGCCAACCCAGAAACGGATTTTCCTCAATGATACTGAAATAAGGTAAAGCTTTGTCGCCCCCAACATCCAGAGTGCGCATCACTACCGTTTTCTGCGGGTAGCTGCTTAATACCTTGGCATAGAGTTCGATTTGCTCTTGCTCAGTCGGGAAGCGGCTGCGGATAATAAAAGGAAATTCGGTTCGATACAGGCCAACGCCATCGGTGTACTGCGCATGCTGATTCTCCAGCTCAACCGCCAGACCAGAGTTGACCATTAACTTAAAACGTTCGCCACATTGTGATTGTGACGGCAGCGCGATTTCTTGCTGATAGCGGGCATGCATGGCCTGATCTTCACTGATCAGGCGTAAATATTCATTGCTCAACGCCTCAGTTGGCGACAACAGGATCAGCCCCTGATAACCATCGACAATCAGTTTCTGCTCATGCCAATGCAACAGCGGCAGCTCACTGACGCCCATTACCGCCGGGATCCCGAGGGCTCTGGCCATAATAGCAGCATGTGAGTTAACCGAACCACGCAAAGACACTACTGCAACCAGTTGTTCACGCGGGATTTCTGCCAGCATGGTTGCGGTGACTTCATCAGCGACCAGCACCACCTGCTCGGGTAGTTTCGCACGCCGCTGTTCCGTATCCAGTAAATTATTCAGTACCCGCTGCCCCAGATCGCGGATATCCAGGCCACGCTCGCGCAGATAGGGATCTTCCATATCATCAAACTGGCGGGCAAAGCGCTCTACCACGCGTTTTAACGCGCTTTTTGCACACCAGCCTTCTGCGATCTGCGCTTCAATTTCCCGCCCCAGGCTGGCAGCATCAAGCAACTGATGATACACATCAAAAATGGCCAGTGCATCTTCAGGTAAATGCTGCGACATGCGTTCGGCCAGCCGGTTAAATTCCGCTTTAGTGATTTTGACAGCACGGTAAAAGTGCGCCAGCTCTTTTTCCGGGTCCTCGGCTTTTTTCAGCGAGATCGCCGCAAAATCACTGGCTGGTTGCAACACATAGGCCTGACCAATCGCCATGCCGGGCGCGCCGGGTAAGCCAGCCAGCTGAGAAACCTGTTGCTGATAACCGGAACTGCGACTGGCAGCGTCGCGCATCTCGGCGTTAGCCAGCACCGACGCCAGCTGTACCCCCAGGGTAACCAGAAAAGACTCTTCATCTTCGCTAAATACCCGCTCGGCTGATTGCTGAATTGTTAGTACGCCTAATACTTTGCGGTGGTGGATAATCGGACACCCAAGAAAAGCTGAAAAGCGATCCTCGCTGACCTCGGGGGTGACTTTAAAACGCGGATGCAGGTGAGCCTGCGCCAGGTTGATCGGCTCTTCACGCTGGCCAACCCAGCCAATCAAGCCTTCAGAAAAACCAATGGAGACTTTGCCGACCGCATCCTGATTCAAACCATCGGTTGCCATCAGCATAAAGTGCTGTTGCTGATAATCAGCCAGATAAACCGAACAACATTCGGTTGCCAATGCATGCTTGACACTACTTACCAAGCCAGCGAGCGCCTTGTTAAGTATCGGCTCCTGTGCCACATCCTGAACAATTCGCCGCAACTGGCCTAGCATGCTAACCTCTTCACATTAAAGGTTGTTTATACTTTACGTTTACTGCTGTCCCGACGAACAAAAGGCAAAGCGACCGGAGCGAATTCTTTCATAACCTTGCGATAGACTTCCCGTTTAAAGGAAACCACCTGTCTAACCGGATACCAGTAACTGACCCAACGCCAGCTATCGAACTCCGGGTGACTGGTTTTCGCCAGATTGACGTCTTCTTCCCGACAGGTCAGCCGCAGTAAAAACCACTTCTGCTTCTGCCCGATACACACAGGGTTACTATCTTTACGAATCAGTCGTTTGGGTAACTTATAGCGTAGCCAGTGTTTGGTTGTCGCTATAATTTCCACATCTTCAGGCCTGAGCCCAACTTCTTCGTGCAGTTCGCGGTACATGGCCTGTTCCGGCGTTTCGCCATCATCAATGCCACCCTGTGGATATTGCCAGGAATTCTGACCGTATCGTTTCGCCCAAAACACCTGTCCAAAGGTGTTACAAATCACTATGCCGACATTGGGCCGGAAACCCTCGGCATCGATCACACAAACCTCAAGCATCTAAATTTCTGCTATACAAGGATTCTTTCATAAAGTTGTCGTGGCGGCAAACGGTATTTTCAGCCAAACATCACACAACTTATCCACAATGAGCAGAAGATAAGCAAGGGTACTGTGAGTTTTTTCACAGCTGCTGTGCATAACACTCTGGATAAGCCTAAGTTAATCACTGAATAACTTTAGGCACTTTAACAACCCGCATCAAAATAAATGCTTTTTTACCATTAAATTCATAACATTAAGTGAATCAATCAAGGTGTGATTATAAATTCTGACTGTGCATAAGTTAGTTTGTTGGCTTTTTAAGCAGCCGACAACATAAAAAAATGCTAGGGTAATCATTCATTAAGTCAAAGAATTGTCATATGCCCACCTCGCCTGCTTCTGTTACAGAGTTATTAGAGCGCTGCGCGCTGATTGCCGGTTTAACCCTGGGTCAGTTAGCGGCGCAATTGCAGGTACCCGTGCCGGCCGATTTACGCCGTGAAAAAGGCTGGACCGGACAACTGCTGGAAATGGCGCTGGGGGCAACTGCAGGTTCGCAGGCGGTACAGGATTTTCCCGAGTTGGCAGTCGAACTGAAAACCCTGCCGATTAACCAATATGGTAAACCACTGGAAAGTACTTATGTCTGCGTGGCGCCATTAACGGGTGCTACCGGTCAACAATGGCAGGAGTCGTGGGTCTGTCGCAAACTAAGCCAGGTGCTCTGGTTACCGATCCTGGCTGAACGGCATATCGCGCCGGCAGAGCGCATTATCGGGCAGGGCTTTTTATGGCAGCCGAGCCCCAGTGAGGCGGCGCTGCTGCAGCAAGACTGGGAAGAGTTAATGGAGTTGATTGCGTTCGGGCGCCTGGACCAGATTAAGGGCGCCCATGGCAAGGTGCTGCAGTTAAGACCTAAAGCCGCCGACAGTAAAGCCCTGACAGCGGCCATCGGCCCGGACGGTAGCCCGATACAGAGTCTGCCGCGGGGTTTCTATCTGAAAACTCAGTTTACCGCGGCGATTTTACAGCAGCAGTTTGCGCTAGCGCACCGGTAATTCAAACTTACTGAACATCCGATCTATTTCTTCCTGGCTACGCAGTGCATTGGCCCGCTCTACCACATCTTTGGTCAGATGCGGCGCAAAACGCTCAATAAAGTCATACATATAACTGCGCAGGAAGGCGCCTTTGCGAAAACCAATCTTAGTCGTCGAGGCTTCAAATAAATGGCTGGCATCGATGGCTACCAGGTCCTGATCCAGCTGCGGGTCGATCGCCATAGACGCAATCACCCCTACCCCTAAGCCCAGCCTGACATAGGTTTTAATCACATCCGCATCGGTTGCGGTAAAAACAATCTGCGGCTCCAGCTGATGGGCGGCAAAAGCCCGGTCCAGCTCGGAGCGACCGGTAAAGCCAAATACATAGGTGACGATAGGAAAACGCGCCACATCTTCAATCTGTACCTTGGCGGTCAGTTGGGTCAGCGGATGGTCTTTGCGGACAATAATGCTACGGTTCCAGTGGTAGCAAGGCAACATCACCAGATCACCATACAGATGTAATGCCTCAGTGGCGATGGCAAAATCCGCATCACCACGCGATGCGGCTTCAGAAATCTGCTGCGGCGAGCCCTGATGCATATGCAATGATACCCGTGGAAACTTTTGCATAAAGGTACGGATCACCGGCGGTAACGCATAGCGGGCCTGAGTATGTGTGGTAGCGATATTCAGCTTGCCCTGATCCGGTAAGGTGTGTTCACGGGCGATGGCTTTGATATTTTCCACCTTGGCCAGGATCTGCTGCGCAATATCAATCACCTCCCGGCCGGCTGGCGTAATATGAGTCAGGTGCTTGCCACTGCGGCCGAACACCTGGATCCCCAGCTCATCTTCCAGCATACGGATTTGCTTACTGATCCCCGGTTGCGAGGTGTATAAACTTTCTGCTGTCGATGACACATTTAAATTGTGATTCATCACTTCAACAATGTAGCGCAATTGCTGTAACTTCATCGATAAGGATCCTTTCAAACGCAGCAATCTACTATACCGGATAGCTGAGATATTCCAATAATTTTCTATAATAGCAGCACCTAGAACAAAATGTTGTTAGACAAAAGTGCTACTGGCGTCAGAAAAATATAGTGGATTCTGGTGCGGATTTTGCTAGTCTGACAGCTAACTAGCTGACAATACCGCACACTGCGTGGCAGAGCATCTGTTCAGCTGTAGGGTTTCCGATTAAGATACTGCTTATGCAGAATAAGACAGAGGTATAAATGGTCTTACCCCTGATCATCACGCTAACGATAGCTCTGGTGATTATTGCCGTTACCGTTAACGTGGTGCAACAGCACCGCGAGCGGATCCGGGCATTGAAGCGTGCGGAATATACCAAGCTGCGTCATGCCCTGGAAGAAACTGAAGAAATTCTGTTTAACGCAGCAAATGTCCCATTATCGACTGGCCTGTCCCTGATGTTACTGCGCCGCAATGCTTACCTGCTGCGGGCCATGGTGGAGTTAGAACCAGACGTAAAGGATATCCGGCAACGACTGGAAGACACCGAAAATCGCATCAACGAACTCAGTAAAGCAACGCCTAGCGTGGCTGAAGTACCGCCACTGCCAGATAATGATCAGCAGTTGCTGGCGATGATCAAAGGTATTAAGAAGCTACGTACCATGTTACGGGCAGAGCACGCCAGAGGTAATGTGGAGACGCAGCTGGTGATCGACGAAGACAAGCGACTTGATTTGCTGCAGTTAAGAATCAACGTTGAGAGCCAGTTAAAACGTGGCCGCACCGCACAGTCCAACAATATGCTTGGCTCAGCCCGGCAGTATTTTGAAAAAGCACTGGCGTTTTTACGCAATACTAATCACCAGCATGACTATATAACCAACCGCATTTCAGAAGCCGAGATGGCTTTGGAAGAAATTACTCAGGCGCTAAAACAGGGTAATGCCAAAGATATTGAAAAACGCGGTGAAAAAGACAACAAAGATATTGACGAGTTATTTGCGCCGAAGCGTAAATGGTAACAGGGGCCTTAGCCCCTGTTACTGTTAGTTAGTCTTACTTACTGCTGACCACCCAACGCCCATTTTCATACCAGGCCGACCAGGCTGTGGCTTTACCATTTTGCTCCGTCATCACATATTGTTGTTTGGTCTTACGGCTATAACGCACAATCGCCGGGTTACCCTGTGGATCCTGCTCCGGCGCTTCGGCCAAATAATGGAACTTCGGCGATAGCCGGTCCTTAAAGCGTTTTAACTCGCTGACCAGAGGTGCCCGGGTTTCGCGGGATTTCGGAAAATTCGCCGCCGCCAGAAACACCCCTGAGGCGCCATCACGCAACACAAAGTAGGTATCTGACTTTTCACATTTCAGTTCCGGCAGATGCACCGGATCTTCCTTTGGCGGTGCCGCTTCGCCGCTACGTAACAGCTTACGGGTATTTTTACACTCGCTGTTGGTGCAACCAAAATACTTACCAAAGCGGCCGGATTTCAGCTGCATCTGAGCACCACATTTATCACACTCGATCTCTGGCCCTTCATAACCTTTCAGTTTAAAGGCCCCTTGTTCGACCTGATAACCATCACACTGCGGGTTATTACCACAGACGTGTAGCTTCCGGTGCTCATCCAGCAGATAAGAATCCATTGCGGTGCCACATTTTTGACAACGTTTTTTCTGCCGCAGCGCTTCGGTTTCCAGCTCGTCATCAGCCACCAACACCGCCTCTTCACCCGACACCAGGTTCATGGTGGTGGTACAGCGCTCTTTTGGCGGTAAGTTATAGCCTGAGCAACCGAGAAATACCCCGGTAGAGGCGGTACGGATCCCCATCTGCCGGCCACAGGTTGGACAGGCAATATCGGTTAATACAAACTGATTCACCCGCATACCACCGAGCTCAGGCTCCTGCTCGGCGGTTTTCAATTTTGCGTTAAAACCCTGATAGAACTGGTCCAGTTCTTTACGCCAATTTAATTGCCCTTTTGCAATATCATCGAGCTTCAGCTCCATATTGGCGGTAAAATCATAGTTCATCAGATCATCAAAGTTTTCTACCAGACGGTCGGTAACGATTTCTCCCATTTTCTCGGCGTAGAAACGCTTGTTGTCAACCCGCACATAGCCGCGCTCCTGAATGGTAGAGATGATAGCAGCATAGGTCGACGGCCGGCCGATGCCCCGTTTCTCTAACTCTTTAACCAGACTGGCTTCGCTAAAACGGGCCGGCGGCTTGGTAAAATGTTGTGCCGCATGCAAATCAACCAGCGCCAGACTCTCTCCGGCTTTAACATCCGGCAATTCCAGCTCTTCTTCGCCTTTGCGCTTTACCGCCGGTTGCACCCGGGTCCAACCGTCGAAGCGCAATACCCGGCCTTTGGCTTTTAACTCAAAATCCGCGGCTGCGACAGTGATATTGGTGACATCGTACTGCGCTGCTGGCATCTGACAGGCAACAAATTGACGCCAAATGAGCTCATAGAGCTTTTTCGCATCGGCTTCCATATCGCCAAGTGCTGAAGCCAGAACAGACACATCTGATGGCCTTACGGCTTCGTGAGCTTCCTGCGCATTGGCTTTGCTACCATAACTTACCGGCTCTGCCGGCAGATAGGCGGCGCCAAATTGTTTTGCAATATAATCACGGCAGCTGGATACCGCTTCCGCACTTAAATTGGTGGAGTCAGTACGCATATAGGTAATGTGGCCAGCTTCATATAAACGCTGCGCCAACATCATGGTTTTCTTCACGCCATAACCCAAACGTGTACTGGCTGCCTGCTGTAGCGTCGAGGTAATAAAGGGCGCCTGCGGTTTGCTGCTACTGGGCTTATCTTCCCGTTCCAGCACCTGATAGCTGGCCTGCCGTAATATGCCAAGTGCGGCATCGGCCTGGGCTTTATTAACCGGATTAAACGCTTTGCCGCCTTGTTTCACTACTTCCAGCGGCAGTGCATGCTTTGCCTGGGTCAGTGTATCGGCATCAATACTCCAATACTCTTCGGGCACAAAGGCTTTAATTTCCCGCTCCCGCTCGACTACCAGGCGTACCGCTACAGACTGCACCCGCCCCGCAGACAGACCCCGGGCGACTTTTTTCCACAGCAGCGGCGACACCATAAAGCCAACAACCCGGTCCAGAAAACGTCGCGCTTGCTGCGCATCAACCTGATCTAGGTTCAACTCACCCGGCTGTTCAAACGCCTGGGTAATGGCATTTTTGGTGATTTCGTTAAATACCACCCGCTTAAATTTTTCAGGCGTACCGCCGATCACTTCGCGTAAATGCCAGGCAATGGCTTCCCCTTCACGGTCTAAGTCGGTTGCCAGATAAACGGTATCCGCCTTTTCTGCCAACGCCTTGAGCTCTTTAACGACTTTTTCTTTACCCGCTAGAATTTCATAACGCGCTTTCCAACCGTGCTCGGGATCAATGCCCATCCGATCAACCAGCGCCTGATATTCTTTCTCGGCTTTACTTAAGCTTTTATCTGAGCTTTTGGCCTTGTCTTTACTGCTGCTACTGGGTAAATCCCGGATATGCCCGACACTGGATTTCACGACAAAGTCGTTACCCAGATACTTATTTATCGTTTTTGCCTTAGCCGGTGATTCAACTATTACCAGTGATTTTGCCATTTTTAATCCAAAGATCCTTAGCATTTGGCCGTAAACGGCGCCCCTTTTTAAACGTATATCCGCAAACCGCTGTTGTGACAAGTGCTCAAACTGATTATTATGCCTGTTGGCTGGTTTTTTCGCTGAATCGACCAGTCTCTGACCATAACAAAATGAAGCACATGATCCCGCGACCGTAAAAAAAACAAAAACAGCGTCGCCACAAATAAGGATAAAACTTAATGCAAGCTTATGAAGCCAATTTCGACGGCCTGGTTGGGCCGACGCACAACTATGCCGGTTTATCAGTAGGCAATGTTGCCTCACTGAACAATGCCCGTAATACCTCCAGCCCCAAGCAAGCCGCCAAACAAGGACTGCAGAAAATGAAAGCCCTGTATGACCTTGGCATGGTACAAGGCGTGTTAGCGCCGCAGGAGCGGCCTGACATTGCCGCGCTGCGCCGGCTGGGTTTTACTGGCTCTGATAACGAGGTTATTACCCAGGCGGCCAAACAGGCGCCGGAAGTTTACCGGGCGGTCTGCTCGGCGTCCAGTATGTGGACCGCCAATGCAGCGACAGTCTCACCCAGTGCCGATACCGCTGACGGTAAAGTACACTTTACTCCGGCTAACCTGACCAATAAATTTCACCGCTCGTTAGAGCCGGAAACAACGGGCCGGATTTTGCGTGCCATGTTCAGTGATCAGCGCCACTTCGCCCATCACCAACACTTGCCAGATAACGATCACTTTGGCGATGAAGGCGCTGCTAACCATACCCGCCTGTGCAGTGATTACGCCAAAGCCGGCGTCGAAATCTTTGTTTATGGCCGTCACGCCTTTGATAGCAGTAAGCCGGCACCGTCGAAATATCCAGCGCGGCAAACCCTGGAAGCCTGTCAGGCCGTCGCCCGCTTACATGGCTTAAGTGAGCATGGCACCGTCTATTTACAACAAAATCCAGCGGTAATTGATCAGGGCGTGTTCCACAACGATGTTATCGCTGTGGGCAACCGCAACGTGCTGTTTTACCATCAACAGGCGTTTTTGGATACGACACAAAAACTGTCTGAGATCCGGCGTAAATTTGGCGACGACAGCAGCCTGCACTTTATTGAAGTGCCGGATCAGCAAGTGTCGGTTGCCGATGCGGTTAATACCTACTTATTTAATACCCAGCTGATCAATTTACCCAACGGCGAGATGGTGATTATCGCGCCAACCGAATGTCAGGAACATGCCGGTGTACACCGTTATCTGACCGAGTTATGCCAACAGGATACCCCCATTCGCCAGGTAAAATACTTTGATGTTAAACAAAGCATGCGTAATGGCGGTGGTCCAGCCTGTCTGCGGTTAAGAGTGGTCCTGAACGAGCAGGAGCGCCAGGCCGTTAACCCTGCCGTGCTGATGAATGAGCAGCTATTTGCCACGCTAAATAGCTGGGTTGATAAGCATTATCGCGACCAGTTAAGCGAAGCGGATTTGGCGGACCCACAGTTAATGATTGAGTCCCGCACCGCTTTAGATGAGCTGACGCAAATTCTGAAACTGGGGTCGGTATATAGCTTCCAGCGTTAAGCATAATTACCGCCGACATTAACTCGTCGGTGTATTGATACAAAAAAGGAGCCAAACGGCTCCTTTTGTTTTTTCGGGCTTACATTAACCCGGGTTAGCACAGTTAGCAGCTACACCAAACGGATTGCTTGGTGGGGCCACATTTTCCTGAGAAATATCGGCTGCAGCCACATCAAGCTGATACTCGCGGAAGCTGATATTTTCAGTGCCAGAAGCAAAGCCTGATACCTGCAGTCTGACATCTAACCAGGGTGCAACATCACGTGGGTAGGTTACCTGGAATACGGCAATACCCTCGTTATTTGACG
Source organism: Alishewanella sp. BS5-314 (assembly GCF_025377695.1). Classification (NCBI taxonomy): domain Bacteria; kingdom Pseudomonadati; phylum Pseudomonadota; class Gammaproteobacteria; order Alteromonadales; family Alteromonadaceae; genus Alishewanella; species Alishewanella sp. BS5-314. The sequence goes on along the minus strand of NZ_JACEHJ010000002.1, from coordinate 223,642 downwards.
TCACTGTGCGTGGTACCGTGGCCAGATTGCCCGGTGTTAACTGGCCGTCGTTATTAAAGTCTTCTCCGGCATCCAAAATACCATTGAAATTAACATCTTCAGTAACGCAGTTAGCTGTCACTTGCGGTTCCCAGATCTTAAAGCTTTCCGGTGGCGGTGGTGATTTCACCCAGAAACCTTTGCGATAGCGCAGTGATACCGCAGCAATATTTAATTGCTGGTTAATCACCGGATTGCCAGAAGCGTCAGTTACCACAACTGAAAACTCTTTCCGATACAGACTGGCACTGGGGGATTCCACCACATTACCGGTGCCAAAGCGGAAGAATAAGGTACGGCCACCAACACTGATATCTGTCGAGTCAGACACTGCGTTATTATTCGCCAAGGAAGCTTTTACCACCAGGTTACGCTGTTGTACGCCGGCACCAGTGCTCTGATCAGCGGTGAAAGACGTGGTCGCGACCCCCTGTGAGTTGGTTACTGCCGTACCCGCAGTGATAGAGCCACCGGCACTGTTATCCAGTGAAAATGCGACTTGCTGATTCTTAACCGGGTTATTGTTGGCATCGCGTACAATAGCGCGGATTGCACTACTATCACCAGGAACCACCTGTGCCGGAAACGCCTGCACTTCGATCTTGGTGGGGTTGGTCGCGACAAACTCAATCACTCGCTGGGTATTAACCTCGTTGTCACCACCGCGAGCTGAAATGGTCGCTAGACCAGCAAAGGCAGACTGAACAAAGACCTCCGCCCGACCATTTGTTCCCGTGGTGTTCTCGGTCACGACCTGATTAGTGGCCAGACCGGCAGCCGTGTTGGCAATAAAACCGCGCGTGGTAGAAAACAGTACATTACGATTGGCATTGGGAATATTGTCGGTTAACCATTCCAGAATCATCGATGTTGGCGTGTTTAGTGGAAACTCCGGGATTTCTGGCTGCCCCGCCTGCGGTAAAAACACAAAGCTGTCAGCTTTAACGCTGATGGCAAACTGCTGATTAATACCCAGTGCCGACACAGTTAAAGTATCATTGCCGCTGGTAGCCGCATCATACTGCACAGTCACCTGACCATTCGCTCCCGTTACCGGGTTGGTGACACTCAGCGGGTTACCGAGCGCTGAACTTACCGTTAATTGTTGATTGGGGATCCCCTGCCCTGCAGCATCCTGCAGCGAAAAGTTCAGTGACACTTTATCACCTAACACTACAGCTGATGGCGCTACGGCTTCTAAGGTTGTACCTACCACTCTGACCGTAACACGGTCTTCAATGGTGCCGACCCGGGCGGTAAGATTAATATCGCGTAAAGATTTATCAATCTGACTGGTTAATCGGGCTTTCGCGACGCCATCCTGCTCTGTTTCTGCGGCAACAACGATTAGCTCACCGGAGTCTGCAGAGAAAGTCACTGGAACGCCGGCAAGTAACACATTATTGCGATCACGTACCAAGGCAGATAACTGGATGCCATCGGCGGCACCTGAGCCTAACTGAGTGCGATCGACGAGCAGGCGCACACTGGCGATATTCACGCCGGTTTCACCGCCGCCATCACCGGCTGACGTAAAACCAACAGCACGACTGGCACGCACGGTGCTACCCTCGTTTGCACTCTCAGAGTAGCTGGCGACCAGGCTACCAGCACCACTGGCGCTACCAACTGCCAGGGTAATGGTCGCCACCCCACTGGCATCGGTCAGGGCCGTGCCGGTCGACGTCGACAAGTTAGCTAAACCTGGAGGGTCAATCGCAAAAGCAATAACTTTACCGGCAACCACCGCATTCTGTGTCGCCGTAAGGGTCGCCCGTACCGTAAGCGGTTGACTGGCTGACAAACTGGTAGCGGCTGCCCCACTACTATTTAATAGTTCCAGCTGTAACTGATAGACTGGCGCTGTACCGCTGCCGCCGCCTCCCCCGCTACCACCGCCGCCATCTAAGGTTCCTCCCCCACCACAGGCGGTAAGGGCAAACATAACAAACACAACCCAGAGTTGCCGGATCTTCAGCATGAAAACTCTCCCTAGCACTTTCTTATATAGTTTTGTTAATTCTGTATCTTAAACTAATAAATATCCAGCCGGCAGCGATATTTAAAAAAAATTATTCACTGACTGCAAAGCTGCCTGACAACCTGCTACCCTAGGAACCTTTGCGAACAAACTGATTTTCAGCCTTATGACAACCAAAAAAAAACTTAGTCTCACCAGCCGCATCGTAATAGGTATGCTTGCGGGTATCGCTGTCGGTATCTTCTTTCAGTTTATTCTGGCCGGTGCTGAAGAGCGCCAGCTATCTCTGTTGGGACTGTCGATACCGCTGCGCGCCTTCTTTGTCGATGGTATCTTTCATATTGGTGGTGAAATCTTTATCGCCAGCTTACGGATGCTGGTAGTGCCGCTGGTGTTTGTATCACTGGTCTGCGGTACCTGTTCTTTATCCGATACCAGTAAACTGGGGCGGCTTGGCGGTAAATCGATTGGGCTTTATCTGATCACGACCGCGCTGGCAATCAGCCTGGCGATGGCCTTGGCACTGCTTACCGGGCCTGGCGTGGGGGTTGAGCTGCAGGCTGAGTCGACCTTTGATGTCAGTGCCGCACCGTCACTGGCGCAGGTGTTTATCAATATCTTCCCAACCAATCCTATCCAGTCGATGGCCTCTGGCAATATGCTACAGATTATTGTCTTTGCATTACTCTTTGGTATTGCCATGGCGCTTACCGGTAAAGCGGGAGAGCGTCTGGCGGGGATCTTTAACGATTTAAATGAAGTGATACTGCGCCTGGTCACCATACTGATGAATCTGGCACCCTATGGTGTGTTTTTCCTGTTAGCCAAACTCTTTACCTTTATCCGCTACGAGACCATCCTCAACCTCTTTATGTATTTTATGGTGGTTTTAACGGTGCTGCTGGTGCATGGCTTATTGGTTTATCCGGTCATTTTAAAAGCGCTGACCGGCTTAAACCCGATTATCTTTTTAAAGAAAATGCGCGAAGCCGCACTTTTTGGCTTTAGCACTTCCAGCAGCAGCGCCACCTTACCCATCACGATGGAAACCGTAACCAAAAAGCTCGGTGTAAAAAATACCATCAGCTCTTTTACTGTGCCTCTTGGTGCCACCATCAATATGGACGGCACGGCCATTATGCAGGGTGTTGCCACCGTCTTTATTGCACAGCTATTTGGCGTCGACCTTAGCTTTTCTGACTTTTTAATGGTGATCCTCACGGCAACACTGGCGTCAATTGGCACTGCCGGGGTACCGGGTGCGGGTTTAATTATGTTAGCCATGGTACTGCAACAGGTGGGGCTGCCGGTTGAGGGTATCGCGCTGATTATCGGAGTGGATCGCCTGCTCGATATGACACGCACTGCGGTCAATATTACCGGCGATGCCATGGTGTCAGTCGTCGTCGGTAAAAGCGAGGGCGAGTTTGATGAAAGTGTCTTTAACGATCCGCGCGCTGGCTTAAAAGAAGAAAGTATCGACTTTCATCACCTGCGCGATTCCTGAGCGTAACAACGCAGGAATAGCAATGGCAGCTCGCCATTGCCAGCGCGTGTTGACACGTCAACACGCGCTATTCTATTAACCAAATTTTTTCCCATAGTTGACTGGTCGCCAAGCGTCGGCGGCCAAATCCCTGACCGGTAATATCCTGGCTTTGCAGCAACGTTAGCTGATAGCCTGAAAATAGTTGCGCTAATTCATCCGGCAATACCGCAAAAGGTGGCCCCTGACGCTCTGCCTCCGGATATTCAAGACTAATCAACAACAGCGAGGCGCCCAGCGCCAACCACTGCTTTAATTTATCTGCATAGGCCCGGCGCATCGGTGCGGGTAAGGCAATCAGCGCAGCACGATCGTACAGCAGCACCGAGCGCTGAATTAATGCCGCCGGCACCTGAAAAAAATCGCCCTGCCACAGCGCTATGTCCGGGCTTTGATAATGCACAAAGCCCGGCGCAGCAGCGGGTGACCTATCCACTGTAACGCTAAGCCCCTGTTCGCTGAAGAAGTCGTGACAGGCAATAGGTGATAATTCAAAACCTGTTACCGGCAAAAACTGGCGACAAAACATCAGATCCGGACTTTTACCGCATAATGGCAGCACTATGCTGTTTAGTGCACCCGCTTTGCTGGCAAGCACCTCTGCCAGATGTGCCTGTAATAACGGATGGGGTTCTGCGAGCTGAAAACCAAGTTGCTGCTGCTGCCAGCATTGATGCCAAAATGCCTGCTCCATTGTGCTTAGTGCCAACGCCACTGCTGCAGCTTCTGCCACAATGCGGCGCCAAAACTGGCCCCCGCTGTACCCAGTTTTTCTGACAAGCGCTTTTTCTGGCTGTACTTCACCTGCAGCACCTGTCGCTGCTGACAAGCCTGACTTAAGTAACTATCACTGGTGCTCAGCTCATCAATCAATCCCAGCTCCAGCGCCTGATAGCCAAACCAGTGCTCACCGGTCGCCACCTTGTCCAGCGCTAAGGCAGGTCGGTGCCGGGCGACGAAGGCTTTAAATAGCTGATGGGTCTCTTCTAATTCTTGCTGGAATTTTTGCCGGCCTTTATCGGTATTCTCACCGAACAGTGTGACGGTGCGTTTAAATTCACCGGCAGTGAATTGTTCAAAATCCACATCATGCTTTTTCAGTAAGCGGTTAAAATTAGGCAACTGCGCAATGACACCGATGGAGCCGATAATCGCAAAGGGCGCGGCGAGGATCTTATCGGCAACACAAGCCATCATATAGCCGCCACTGGCAGCCACCTTGTCAACAGCTATGGTAAGCGGGATCTGTTGTTGTTTCAGCCGGTCCAGCTGCGAGGCCGCAAGGCCATAACCATGCACTACACCACCGCCACTCTCCAACTTCAACAAGACTTCATCCTCAGCGGTAGCAACCGACAGGATCGCCGATACCTCTTCACGTAAGGCTTCAGCCTCATGCGCGTCGATACTGCCATTAAATTCCACCACAAACAGGCGTTTAGGTTGTTCAGTTAACTGGTCATAGCTTTTCTGCGCGTTCTTCTGCCATTTTTTAAAGGCCTTTTTTGGCAATAAATAGTGCTGTAACAACTCTTGCTGTTGCAGATAGGCTTCATTCAGGTCATGGATTTCAAGCTGGCCCTTACGGGGGCGCTGTTTCAGCGCCACCCCGGCGATCAGCACAATAATAATAGCGACGGCAACAACCAGCGTTGCCGCCTTAGCCAAAAACAAACCATATTCATAGATAAATGCCAAAGTATTCTCCTGCAGCGCCGCTGATGCTATTCCAGCGCGACTTAACGATGGGGGGTTGAGCATCTATTATGCTTAACTGCTAAATCATAAAGCAACAGCCCGGCGCATTCTGCAGCCGGGCTGTTAGGGGTAAGGTCACTCAGACCTTAATTACCGGCAATAACCGCCGGATTCTGTACACCAATCTGCTTACCGCGATTCAGGAAGAAAGTTACAGTCTGGAACTGCATCTCACCGGTCGCTGCTGCGCTGGATGCCGGGTTCAGAATAGAACTATGGTCACCCGCTTTAAAGCGCGTCAGCGCATTACCTGTCAGCGCTACACCCGGTGCCTGTGCAGGTACAGCAGAGGCATTCAGTAACCGCGCCAAAGGCTCAGTACCGGCCAGCGCCATACGGCCCTGAGCCAGAGCGGTCAGCGGGTTAAAGAAACCATTAGGAATAACCTGATCTGGCTTATTATCCGCCCCGTCGCCAACAACCTCAATAATATAGGTTGGAGTACCACCGGCAACCAGCATTTGCGCGTAGTTATTCGGATCACCACTGTCTGTGACTGTTTGCGCAGCAAAGGCAAACTGCGTCAGGGTCGCAGTGATACGGTTTAACTGCGCGGTATTACCGGTCTGCTGCAAACTGGCAAGATACTGGTTGACGATTGGCGCTGCACAAGCTGGCCAGGTCGCCAGATTTGCCGCGGAAGGCGTACCACAACCTGTATTAGTGGCGACATAGGTTACAAACTGACTGGTCAGTTCACCACCGGCACCTAACATCACGCTGGCTTTAATCAGCGGACCAAAGGATGGCGAATCTAACAGGAAGTTAGCAACAGCACCGCCTGGCATTGCCAGCACAGCGGTTTCCACCTTAAAGGCGGCATCTAAAGTTGCATTACCCGTTGGTGCATTCGCTAATGCCACCATACCAGTGCCGGTAATACCACCTAATGAATGCCCCAGAAACTGAATGCGGCTCTTGTCGATGGTCACACCGCTGATATTATTCAGCGCAAACCGCAGTGCCAGCATATCGGCAATACTCTGCCGCAGGTTATCCCGCGTCACCAGCAGGTTTGACAGGTTCATATAGTCGGTAGCGGCATTAGTCGACGCATTAAAGTTAAAGGTGCGATCGGCCGTTGAGAAGCTAAAACCACGGCTGCCGTGTAACGGATGGTCAATAGCAACAGTGGCGAAACCCTGTGAAGCCAGCGTGCCGGTAATTGCCAGCATATCCTCTTTGCGGGAGGTGATACCGTGCTGCAAAATCACCACCGGCCAGCCTGCTGCCGGCATCGGGATCACATTGCTATCAGGCACTGTCATCTGCACTGGAACAGTCTGGTAGCTATTAATCTTCGGAATAATATTAAATTTCGTCAGATGACGGGCACTGTCTACGCCCAAATCACGTAAGGCGCCATTACTGACCGCCTGACAGAAGCCATCATTTTCTGACACTGGTGTCGATGGTTTCATGCTTGGTGGTAAGGCAGCGATAATGGCACCACTATCACAACGCGCCAACCAGCGTGTATTTAACGGTGCTGTTACATTCTCAGCAGAGGGTACGCCGAGGAAGTATGGCAGCGTCAGACTACCCTGATATAAACGGGTGATCTGGAAAGCCTGGGATGATGCAAAAGCCGGGTTAACCTGAGATACTGTTAATCCGGTGTTCTGCACCACTAAAGCGCCAGGTGCGTAACCGGTCGGGGTTGGCGAAGCCATCAGTTGTTTCAGATTAGCCAGTACCGCCCCGGTAGACTGGGTCGTAATGGCGGCAGAATAGATAATACTCTCGGATGGCAAGCCCTGACCGCGCATCGTATTTTCGAAGCTGTTGATCACCGCTTGCAAACCGCGCTGGGATTCTGTTGCCAAAGGCAAGGTTGCCAGATCTTGTTTCACCAACTCATAGGTTGTTGAAGGCTTAATTGCCGCGCCTGTGCTGTCTTTTAAGCCATTTGTCAGCGCCAGCAAATAGGTAGTCGCCGCTTCCAGCGGTTTTAACGGAATCACCGCAACACTGTTACCACTGCCAGCAGAAACGAAATCAACACCGTATTGTAATTCAGACACGATCTTACACGCCAGGCCACGTGGTACCGCACGGCAAGCGGTATCCGGAGACGCAGGATCACCCATCAGCGCTTTAAATAACCGCACTGAACCCGGAGCTCTGGCGGAGTCCATATTCAAACTCACACCAGCAGGGAAGCTTAAAGCGATACTGAACGGGTTCTGCGTTGACCAGCCATCTAATGCGCCAAGCGCGACCTGTGGGTTAGTGTAATCGGGTGCGGCACCGGCATCCAGAGTCAGAGTACCATCGGTAGTACCCTGAAATAATAAATCGTTCGGAACTGAGACTTGCCCGGCGGTAGGATCAAAAACAACCCGGGCACTTGGAATAACATTACCACCTTGCCCGACATCCTGTTTGATGTCGTCTAACGAATCACCACAAGCTGCTAAACCGAGCGCCGCGGTGACAGCAATACTGATTGCCAGCTTCTTCATAATTTCTCCCCTGTCCATCACTGGTATTTTTTTATTGCAAAGCAAAATCTTACTTTACTTATTCTGAATTTGGCGACTGTTAGCGACTAACAGCTACGACCAGTTAAAGTTAACCCAAAGTTTTCAAGATCGCTAGAGTAAAAACACAGATATCGTGAAGAAAGGTGCAAAATAGTGTTATTGGGCGTATCCTGTCGCCATTTTTTACACGACGAGTCTGTTATGCAAATACCTCAACACTACAGCGCAGTGCCTGGCGTGCTGCAAGATAAAGTGATTCTGGTTACCGGTGCCGGCGATGGTATCGGTAAAACCGCCGCTATGACTTATGCCCAGTATGGTGCGACCGTCATTTTACTGGGTAAAACTACCAACAAACTCACTGCAGTTTATGATGAGATTGTCGCGGCAGGTTATCCGGAGCCAGCGATAGTGCCGCTGGATATGAAAGGCGCGACCAAGAAACATTATCAGGATATGGCCGCTACCATTCAGGCAGAATTTGGGCGCTTAGATGGCCTGTTACACAATGCGGGCTTACTGGGCGTGCTAACCCCTTTTGAACATATCGACCTGCCAACCTGGCAGGATATTATGCAGGTTAATGTTACGGCACCGATGCTGATGACACAGGCATTATTGCCGGTACTAAAGCAAAGCGCACACCCCTCTGTCGTCTTTACCTCTTCCGGTGTTGGCCGCAAAGGTCGTGCTTTCTGGGGCCCTTACGCGGTATCAAAGTTTGCTACCGAAGGCTTAATGCAAATTCTGGCTGATGAACTGGATCAAACCAGTTTACGGGTTAACTGCATTAATCCGGGCGCCACCCGCACCAGTATGCGCGCCAAGGCCTATCCGGGTGAAGACGCACAGCAGTTGAAAACGCCGGCTGATCTGATGTGGCTGTATCTCTATTTGATGAGTGATGACAGTATCGGCGTGACCGGGCAGTCGCTCGATGCCCAACCGAAATAACACTGCGTTAAAAAACAAAAACCCGGCCTAGCCGGGTTTTTGTTTCTGAATACTGCTGTAAAAATAAACTTAGCGGCTTTGCAGGATCTCGCCACCATTGGCTGCAGCCCAGGCATTCCAGATGACAACTTTCTGATTAAAATTGGCTACCGCTTGCTCTGTGGCTTCAGTAAGTAAACGCTCAATATCTTTGGCGAATTTTTTATCAACCTTGGCCGCTGGTACGACATCAATACCGCGCTCTTGCAAACCTTTCTTCATGGTATGAGTGCGCAATAATTGCAACTTGCCATTCTCAACATAAAAATACTGACTGTCTTTGTTCAGTGTTTTGAATTTTGGTTTAACTGGCTTTTTATCTGAATTCTTTTCTGTTTCAACAGACACCGGCACAACATCCTGTACCTGTTTGTAACCTAACTGCTCCAGTGTAAATCCTTTTTCACGGGCGAAGCGCTCAATCTCGTTGATGGCATCGATCTCTGACTGGCGCTCCGCCAGTACAGTTTGCAGTGTTTCCAGAACATCATTTAACTTAGCTAACGTAAGTTCCTTGGCTGCTTTTTTTAATTCGCGCTTATCAAGTAATATCGACATCTTTGACTCCCGTTTAATAATCCACTTAATCATAACTGATGCACATAATATTGAGAAGCCTTATTATTAAATGACAGCAAGGCATAATTAAACGTCAGGATGTTATTGCATTGATATTCTATTTAATTGCAGTATCGTTAAGTTGCCATGATTTCACTGACTGGTAGATCCCGGCATTAATTGGCTGGTCGGGCTTGTGCTTTAACAGGAATCCGCTATCGTGACGCCAATTTCGTGCTTTGGTTAGACAAATGGCAAATTTTGCAGAACTCTTTAGCAATAATAAAAACTGGGCAGACCGCATAGAGCGTGAACAGCCCGGTTTCTTTAAACAATTATCGGAACAACAAGCGCCAGAGTATCTGTGGATCGGTTGCTCTGATAGCCGGGTTCCGGCTAATGAAATTGTTGGACTAATGCCAGGCGAACTCTTTGTGCATCGTAACGTGGCCAACCTGGTGGTGCACTCCGATATGAACTGCCTGTCAGTATTGCAGTACGCCATTGATATTCTTAAAGTAAAGCATATTCTGGTGGTCGGTCATTATGGCTGTGGTGGCGTTAAGGCTGCTTTGCTGAATCAGCGGGTCGGCTTTGTCGATAACTGGCTACGTAATGTCAAAGATGTGTATGCCCTGCACCGCCAGCAAATTGATTGCCTGGAAACCGAAGACCAACGTGTTAACCGCTTGATTGAGCTAAATGTGGTCGAGCAGGTTAAGAATCTTTGCCATACCAGTTTTGTGCAGGAAGCCTGGGAGCGGGGTCAGCAACTGTCGGTGCATGGCTGGGTCTATAGTTTACGCAATGGCCGGGTCAAAGATCTTAAAGTCAGCCACTCCAGTCTGGAACAAATCGATAAGATCTACGCCCTGGACCCGCAGGAGCTGCCTGATACGTACTAAAGCGGCACGCGCCAGCACGTACCTTTTACCGCTGACACAGGCAGGATGTCAGCTTACAGGATTACAGTTTTGTTGCCATGTACAAAGACCCTATCTTCAGTAATAAAGGCTAAGGCTTCACTTAACGCCGCTTTCTCGACATCGCGACCCGCTTTCTCCATATCCTCTGCACTGTAACTGTGATCCACCGGTAACACTTTTTGCTGAATAATGGGCCCCTCATCCAAATGATTATTCACAAAATGGGCGGTGGCACCAATAATTTTTACCCCACGTTCAAAAGCCTGCTGGTAGGGTTTAGCCCCGATAAAGGCCGGTAAAAAGCTGTGATGGATATTGATAATCCGGTTTGGGTAACGGGCAACAAAGGCCGGGGTCAGGATACGCATAAATTTGGCCAGGATCAGATATTGCGGCTGATAAGGCGTAATGACTTCCAGCAGCGCCTGCTCGTGCGCCTCGCGACTCAATCCTTGGTGACTGACAAAATGATAGGGAATTTCAAAACGCTTTGCTAACTGCGCCAACTCTGGATGATTGCCGACAATAGCGGCTATCTCCAGCTGCAGCGAGCCGTCGTAGACTTTCATCAGGATATCGCCCAGACAGTGCGCTTCCTTGGTAATCATGATGACGACCCGCTTTGCCTGTCGGCTTAGCAAACTACGGCTGCTACCTGCTGGCAAAGCCCGATCCAGATCGGCCAGTAAGGTCGTTTCATTAAAGATGCCGTCCAGCTCGGTGCGCATATAAAACTGCCCGCTGACCGGATCAACGTACTCGGTATTACGGCTGATATTCAATTGGTGCTTGTAGCAAATATTGGTGATCTGCGCGATCAGCCCCTTGGAGTCGGGACATTCGGTTAATAGGATGCGCTGTTCCATAAAGTCATTCCACTGCATGCTTGGCTTATCATCATAGTCCGCATTCTGACAACATATCCATCTGGCGTCAAAACCATTTAGATGGCCAAACCGACTTTGCTTGTTGTTTGCCGCCCCGGCTTGCATAATAAAGTCTGAATAAAAACGCTGACTTAACCAAGCGAGCAGGATGACAGAGCAGTATCAGATGCAGGTGATCGGTTATATTGAATCACCTTATAAACAAAAGTTTGCGATCCCACGCCAGCCAGGCCTGATTGCGGCAGCACATGGCAAACTGGTGCTGCGAGCTCCCTTTGCAGACGAAACCTTTGTCCGGGGTATTGAGGCCTTCAGCCATTTGTGGTTGCTGTTTGTGTTTCATGAAACCGCGGATAAGGGTTGGTCACCATTGGTACGCCCACCTCGCTTAGGCGGCAACGTCCGTAAAGGCGTCTTCGCCACCCGGGCGACATTTCGCCCCAACCCGATAGGTATGTCGGTGGTGAAGCTGGAAGGCGTGAGCCAGAAAAAGGGACAAATCGAGTTGCTAATCAGTGGGCTGGACTTACTACACGGTACGCCCATCCTTGATATCAAGCCTTATCTGCCTTACTCAGACGCCCTGCCGCATGCCAGCGGCGGCTTTGCGGATGCGGCACCAGAAACCACTATGACCGTCAGTTTTTCAGAGGATGCGGCCGGCTTTTGTCAGCGCCAGCGTGCTTATCCGGATCTGCAGAATCTGATCGAACAAGTGTTAAAACAGGATCCGCGGCCGTCTTATAAAAAGCAGCGCCAGAGTGAACAACATTACGGTATGACACTGTATAACTTTAATATTAAGTGGACTGTTAATGGAGAACATAACCATGTTACTGAAATCCTTCAGTTGCCTGAGCCTGATTGCCAGCAGTAGTCTGGCACTGGCGATCCCGGCGTTACCCGAACCGGTCAGTAACAATGCCGTTGCTGCAACCAGTATCCGGGATAAAACCTATATTTTATCGGTTGGCGGCCTGGGGCCCGGTAAACAAATCAGTGATCAGCACAATAAAGTCTGGCTGCATACGCTGGGAGAATTTAGCTGGAGCACTTTACCTGCCCTACCCAGCCAGCAGCGACTGGCTGGCCGTATCGGTAGCAGTGCGGTGGCACTGAATAACAACTTCTTTATCTTTGGCGGCGCCCTGGTGCAGGCCGATGGTTCAGCCATTACTGCGAGCGATAGCTACCGCTTGGATCCGGTCACGCGGCGCTTTACCCGTCTGAATGATATGCCAGTGCCGGTTGACCATGCTGCGGCAGTGCCACACCAGAACCGTTATATTTATCTGGTCAGCGGCTGGAGCGACCATGGCACCGTCAATCTGGTGCAGGTATTTGATAACTTTACCCAGCGCTGGGCGCAGGCCACACCTTTTCCCGGTGCGCCGGTATTCGGCCATGCTGCCACCATCGCCGCCAATCAGTTAGTTGTCTGTGATGGCGTCACCCTGCATTACGCCAAAGACCAGGCGCCAGCGTTACAAAAGTCGCCGGCTTGCTGGGCCGGTACTCTGGGTAGTGAGCCGCTTAAAATCAGTTGGCGCCAGATCCCGCATCCCGATCAACAAGGACGGTATCGTTTAGCCGCCAGCACAGTGCGCTTCAATGGTGAAGAATTCGCAGCCTTTGTTGGCGGCAGTAATACCCCCTATCGCTTAAATGGTGTCGGTTATCAGGGCGAGGCCGCAGAACCCTCGGCTGCGGTATGGCTATATTCCCCAAAGCAGCAACGCTGGTTTAAAGGCGAGGCCGCCACCGCAGTGATGGATCTGCGGGCTATGGTAGAAATCAACGGCAGTCTTTACAGCCTGGGCGGGATGCTCGCGCAGCAGCAAGTGACCAATCAGGTAATTAATCAGCAGATTAAACTTCTGCCCGAGTAAAACCGTTGCTAGAATAGCCGCCACTTAAGAATCAGCTTTTTACAGAGAATCGCATGCGCACCAGTCAGTATTTATTATCGACCATGAAAGAGACCCCGGCCGATGCCGAGGTGATCAGCCATAAACTTATGCTGCGCGCCGGAATGATCCGTCGTCTGGCCTCGGGGATGTACACCTATCTGCCGTCTGGTGTGCGGGTGCTGCGTAAAGTTGAGCAAATTGTCCGCGAAGAAATGAATAAAGCCGGCGCCATTGAGGTATTAATGCCGTTGGTACAACCGGCTGAGCTGTGGCAGGAATCGGGGCGCTGGGAAAAAATGGACGCTGAGCTGCTGCGCTTTGTTGACCGCCACCAGCGCGACTTTGTGCTGGGGCCAACCCATGAAGAAGTCATTACCGATCTGGTACGCCGCGAAATCACCAGCTATAAACAGCTGCCGCTGAATCTGTATCAGATCCAAACTAAATTCCGTGATGAGCGCCGGCCACGCTTTGGCGTAATGCGCGCGCGTGAATTCCTGATGAAAGACGCCTACTCTTTCCACTTAAGTCAGGAATCGCTGCAGCAAACCTATGATGCGATGTATAGCGCCTACTGCAATATTTTTAACCGCTTAGGTCTGGACTACCGGCCAGTGCTGGCTGATACCGGCGCTATCGGCGGCAGTGTCTCGCACGAGTTCCATGTCCTTGCTGCCTCAGGTGAAGATGCGATTGCCTTTTCAGATACCAGCGATTACGCCGCAAACATCGAAATGGCGGAAGCCAAGGCACCGGCAGGCCCCCGCCCTGCCCCGACGCAGCAGCTGACACAGGTAGCAACCCCTGACGCGAAAACGGTCGCTGAAGTTGCCGCGCTGTTACAGCAGCCGGCCAGTCAAATCAGCAAAACGCTGATTGTCTATGCCGCCAAAGCCAGTGACGATGCGCCACAGACATTGGTTGCCCTGGTACTGCGTGGCGATCACGAATTAAACGAAATTAAAGCCGAAAAGCTGCCACAAGTTGCCAGCCCGCTGGTGTTTGCTTCGGAAGAAGAAATCCGCGCCGTGATGGGTGCCGGCCCGGGTTCATTAGGCCCGGTAAAGTGCCCGCTGCCGCTGATTGTCGATCGCAGCGCGGCGCATCTGGCCGATTTTAGCTGTGGTGCTAATCAGGATGGCTTCCATCTGACCGGTGTTAACTGGGACCGCGATGTCACCGATTATCAGGTTGCCGACCTGCGCAATGTGGTGGAAGGCGATGCCAGCCCCTGTGGCTTTGGTAAGCTGGTGATCAAGCGCGGTATTGAAGTGGGCCATATCTTCCAACTGGGTGACAAATACTCACAGGCGATGAAAGCCGGCGTACTGAACGAAGAAGGTAAGCACCAGATCATGACCATGGGCTGCTATGGCGTTGGCGTGTCCCGTATCGTGGCTGCAGCCATCGAGCAAAACCATGACGAGCGCGGTATTATCTGGCCTGACGCGATAGCGCCATTTCAGGTGGTGTTAATTCCGATGAATATGCACAAATCAGTACGGATCGCCGAAGCCACTGAACTGCTGTACCAACAGCTTACTGCTGCCGGTATTGAAGTCCTGTTTGATGATCGCAAAGAGCGCCCGGGTGTGATGTTTGCCGATATGGAGCTGGTCGGTATTCCGCATCATATTGTCATCGGCGAGCGTAACTTAGATAACCGTCAGGTGGAATATAAAAACCGCCGCAGCGGTGCCACCGAGTTGCTGGCTATCGATGAGGTGCTGGCCTTTGTTAATCAGCAGCTAAAACGCTGAGTGACCGCTTGATAGGATAAAGGCAGCCGAGGCTGCCTTTATTTTTTTCGTTTTTAAATGTCAGAGCGCGCCTTTTAGCGGGATCTTAATATAACGGCTGCCGTTTGCCTCCGCCTGCGGTAACTGCCCGCCGCGAATGTTCACCTGCACCGAAGGATAAATCAGCCGTGGCACCGCCAGGGTTCTATCGCGCGCTTCACGTCTGGCGACAAAATCTGCCTCAACCGTATCGGCTTTGACATGGATATTCTGCTGTTTTTGCTCGGCGACGGTGGTTTTATATAACAGCTCGCGGCCATTTGGTTGGTAATCGTGGCACATATAGATCACGGTTTCCTCCGGCAGCTGATAGATACGCTGGATCGAGCGATACAGAATATGGGCATCGCCGCCCGGGAAATCACAGCGCGCTGTACCTGCGTCAGGCATAAACAAGGAGTCACCCACAAACAAATTACCGGCTATCAGATAACTGACGCTGTCGTTGGTATGGCCAGGCGTATTGATCACCTTAGCCTTAATGGTACCAATCTGAAATTCCTCATTATCAGCAAATAACTTATCAAAATAATCGCCCTTGGCCAGCAGCTCTTGATCACTGATATTAAATACCACCTTAAAGGTTTGCTGCACCTTACGGATCCCCTCGCCAATGGCAATACAGGCACCGGTTTGTTGCTTTAAATAATGCGCTGCTGATAAATGATCGGCATGGGCATGGGTTTCCAGCACCCATTGCAGCGTCAGGTTGTTAGCCTTTAAAAACGCCAGCATCTTATCGGCATCAATGGTGCTTACCGCGCCAGCTGCTGCATCATAGTTTAATACCGGATCGATAATCGCAGCCTGGCCCGTTGCTTTATCTGCTACCACATAGCTAAAGGTGCAGCTGTCGTGATCAAAGAACATTTCAATCAGCAAATTTTGTTGTGACATCGCATTCACCCTCTAAAATTAGTTAAAGCTAAATTTTAGTTGCAGCTTAGCGAAAAGGCGCCTAGAATGCAAACAAGTTATAAGCATATTCCAAAATAGAATATGGAGTCCAAATGTTCGTATTACTTGGCGCACTTATTATCGGTATCAGTTTAGGTCTGTTCGGCTCGGGCGGTTCTATTCTGACGGTGCCGGTGCTGTTGTATTTACTGCAGATGCCGGCGGAGCTGGCCATCGCCTCGTCGCTGCTGATTGTGGCCGGTATTAGTTTGCTCGGTTCCGCACAAAATGCCTGGCAAAAGCGCATTAGCTGGCGCCATCTGTGGTGGTTTGGTGTTCCTGGTATGTTTGGTACTTACGGTGGCGCCTGGATAGGAACCCTGGTCGATAGCCGCTGGCAGCTACTCGTCTTCGCAATCCTGATGGTGGTTGCTGCCATTTTTATGTGGCGCAACCACCAGCAGGAAACAGCAAATCAACGACCATTTCAACCGGCCAAAGTGGTGGCCGACGGTTTAGTTGTTGGCGCCATTACCGGCTTTGTCGGTGTTGGTGGCGGCTTTTTAATTGTGCCAGCGCTGGTACTGATGGGCGGCTTGCCTTTGGGTATCGCCGTGGCGACCAGCCTTGGCATTATTGCGATGAAGTCATTTGCTGGTTTTACCAAATATTATCTGGCTTTTAGTGCGGCCGGCATGAGCTTTAACTGGCAGGTGATTGCGATAATGGTACTGGCGGGCTTTGTTGGCAGTTTCGCCGGTAACTGGCTGGGTCAAAAATTGCCAAAAGCAAAATTACAGAAAGGCTTTGCCCTCTTCCTGGCAGTAATGGCGGTAGTGGTGATTAGCCAATCAGTACTGAAATAACTTAATGCTTGCAACTTAACGGAGATCCCTATGAAAACCTCACAACAGCTGGTCGCCGAAGCTAAAGCGGCAATTAAAGAAGTCGATGTTGTTCAGCTGGCTGCTTACCTGCAGCAGCAAAGCGAACCCTTACTGATTGATGTGCGTGAACCGGCTGAGTTTACCCAGGCCCATATCGTTGGCGCGATAAATTACCCGCGTGGCGTGTTAGAAATGCAATTACCTAATCATCCACTGGTCGCCGCCAGTGGCTGCGCCGCTGAAGTGGCGTTAGCGCAACTAGCGGAGCGACCGCTCTATCTGATTTGCCGCTCCGGTGCCCGCTCAGCCCTGGCAGCAGAATCATTACTGCGCATGGGCTTTAGCGATGTCTATTCGGTTGCCGGCGGTATGCAGGCCTGGCAAGACGCCGGTTATCCTGTTAAAGCGTAGGAGGTTTAAATGGAAAACTTTACCCCGGTATCTGCACTATTAGGCGGTGCGTTAATCGGCTTGGGCACCTTATTATTATTGGTTGGCCTAGGCCGAATTGCCGGTATCTCTGGCATTACCAGCGCCCTGTTATTTCAGAAAGACGACAAGCTCTGGCGGCTTGCCTTTGTGCTCGGCTTAGTTGCAGGACCACTGTTAACAGCCCTGTTTTATCAGGACTTTAGCTATAGCACACCTGAGCTTAGTCCCTTTACGCTGGCCGCGGGTTTGTTGGTTGGCCTGGGCACCGCCTGGGGCTCAGGTTGCACTTCTGGCCATGGCGTGTGCGGGATTGGCCGCTTTTCGCCACGGTCCTTAGCGGCCACCCTGGTTTTTATGCTGTTTGGCGTGCTGGCCGCCAGCCTGCTGTTTTAAGGAGTCAACCATGAAACTCTTAATCGCTTTTCTCGCCGGTTTACTGATGTCAGTGGGCATGGCCATCTCGAAAATGATTGACCCACAGAAAGTGCTGGCTTTTCTTGATCTGAGTGGCGACTGGGACCCGAGTTTAGCACTGGTTATGGCCGGCGCTCTGGCGGTGTATTCTGTCGGCTACCGGTTATTTATCCATAAGCCGGCGCCATTGTTTGATAAACAGTTTTATCTGCCCACAGCCCGTTATATCGATAACCCCTTATTGATTGGTGCTGCCGTCTTTGGTTTAGGCTGGGGCATGGTCGGTTACTGTCCGGGACCGGCAATCAGTGCTTTATCCTCAGGCAGTAGCGGTACCCTGGGTTTTGTTTTGGCGATGACCGCAGGCTGGTTTATTGCCCGAAAAATCAAACTGCCGTTTTCACAGGCATAACCTTCTTTGTCTGACTCCCGGCTAAACCACCGGGAGTATCTCTTCTTATCGTAACGCTATCTTGGCGCCAGCGAAAAACTAGGCTATTGTCTGTAGCAACAGTCTGAAACCAGCGTTTTGGTCCGGGTATACTATTTGTTTTGTCGCCACAAGACGTTAAACAACAGCGAACCCCGCCGAGATCAAAGTTTCGCTTATCCTTTATGTTATGCTGCTTGAAAAACAGAAGAGGTCTCAGTCGTAATGGAGAGATTCATGGCCCTGTACAGCTTTATTGAGCGTAGTTTTTTCTTTACCCTTAACCGAAAAATTGCCGGCAATATGCTGTTTATTGGTATTTTCTTTGGTTTGGCATTATGGATGGCGTATCCGGCCAATGGCGATGCGACACTTTGGTGGTTGTTATTGTTAAGTGGCACAGCCGCTTTTTTGTTTACCGGGTTTTATCTGCGGCACCTGATTGTACGGCCGGTACAGGCGCTGGTTGGCACCCTACATGAAAGCAATCGTCAGGGCGCAGATCTCAGTCAGCGCTTGCCCGCCTTCACCTTTGACGAATTCCGCACCCTGTCGGAAGAGTTTAATCATTTTGTTGGCCAGCTTAGTGAGGTATTAACAAAAGTTCACGTACAAGCCAGTGACAACCATCAGATCAATGAAAAAGTCTCTGATGCGGTTAAGCAGACCCGCCGTAATTTACAGGATACTGAACATCGGAATCAGCAGATCCGTAAAGATAGTGATGAAGTGATCGAGTACCTGGCCAGGATCGTGCAAAGCAGTGACCAAATGGGCCAGGTTACTAATCTGGCAGCGGATAAAGCCAAAATCGCCAGTGGCCAGATGCAGCAGTTGAATCGCCAGTTAGCCGCTATCGCTGGCTTACTTGATTCCTTTGGCGCCACCATCAATGGCCTGCAGAAAAACTCGGAAAACGTGCGACAAATCCTGGTAATGGTCGAGGGCTTTTCTGATCAGACCAATCTATTAGCGCTAAATGCCGCCATTGAAGCGGCCAGAGCCGGTGATGCCGGCCGTGGCTTTGCCGTGGTTGCAGATGAAGTCCGCACGCTGGCCGCCAAAGTTAATGATGCCACGAAACAAATTTCAGGCTTCCTTAATGATATGGAACGGCTGGTCAAGGAAACCAAGCAGGAATCAGATAGTCTGAATCAACAGGCGAAAGATGCCAGCAGCCAGATCCATGACACCAATCACGAATTTTCATTGCTGCAAACCGAGTTACAGTCAGCTCAGGGTGGCATGAAAAATATCAGTGGCAGCGTATCCAGTCTGGAACAAAAGTATCAGCAAACGCAGGGACATTTGAGCGCCATCGAACAGATGACCAATCAGGCCTATCAACAAATGGCTGCTATTGACGAGGCTGCCCGCAACTTACTGAGTGGCACAGCGGCAACGCAGGCGCAATTAGCGCGCTTTGCCCGCAAGAGTTAGTTATGGGCTTGCCAGGGCAAATGCAACGTCCCTGTAGCCCGGACCATATTGGTACCGCCTCGATAGTCAGGCGGTGCTGACCATGCTAGTAAGATTGCTCAGCCGTCGCCATCGTTGGTTACTTGGTTCACTTAGTGCGCTGCTGTTTGCTGGCAGCATTATGCTGGTTGAATTTTTTCACCAGAACCTATTACAGAAACTGACGCTTGAGCAACAGCAAAGCCTGAGCCGGCAGTTATCCTTGGTCAGAGCTAATATTGAGTCTGAACTTAATGCCAATATTTTTCTGGCCGATAGTCTGGCCACCATTATCAGCGTTAACCCCTCTTCTGGCCCTGACGACTGGGAGCTATTAGCACAGGCCCTGATGCGAAAAGCAACCAGTATCCGTAATATCGCCGTGGCTCCCGATAATATCATTCGCTTTATTTACCCAATAGAGGGTAATCAGGCTGCGCTCGGTCTGGATTACCGTACTGTCCCGGCACAATTTCGCACAGTGGAGCTGGCTCGGCAGCGTCAGGATATTATGATCGCCGGCCCCCTGACCTTGGTGCAGGGGGGAACAGCGGTGATCGCCCGGATGCCGATTTTTAATGATGCGCCAACTAATCAGCAATATTGGGGCACCTGTAGTGTCGTTATCGATATCGACAAACTGTTCCAAAGCACAGGATTGTTCGCACTGGCAAATCAGGGCCAGTTGGCGATGCGTGGCGTGGATGGCACTGGTGCTGAAGGAGAGCTGTTTTGGGGGGATGCCGCCGTCTTTAGCAATGCTTTTGCCATCGAGAATATTCGTCTGTTAAGTGGCAGCTGGCAAATTGCTCTTGCCTTACCTCAGGACCAACAAGGGCGGTTTGGCTTAAGTAGTCTGTTAGTCAGGCTGGTGGGTTACAGCCTGTGTATCTTGCTCTTTCTGGCACTATTTAGTCTTTACTACGCCTATCGACAAGCTCGCTTAAATGCATTGCAAGACCCGCTTACCTTGCTGCCGAATCGTCGCTTTGCCATGCAATTACTGGAAAGGCTGGTTAATGAAAAGGCGGAGTTTAGTATTCTTAGCCTGGATCTGGATAAATTTAAAGAAGTGAATGACAACTATGGTCATGCTGTGGGAGATGCTCTGCTACAAGAGGTCGCCAAACGACTGCAGGCCGGCTTGCGGGCTTCAGATCACGCCTGTCGCTTATCTGGTGATGAATTTCTGGTAATCTTACCTCGCGTACATCGCGAGAAAGACTTGCAGCACATTATCAACAAGGTATCGGCACGGCTTAGCGACACCGTTTTCGTATTTAACGACAAGCAGTTTCAGATCCAATACAGCCTGGGTTATGCCAGCTTTCCAATTCATGCGACTGAGCTTGATAAACTACTACATTTTGCCGATCTGGCGATGTACCAGCAAAAAGCCGCACATAAAGCCAATGCTTAACTGACTAGCCAGTTGATTTTTAACAGAGAGCAACCGACTGAACTACCGCTTGGCGGCTGTAAATTGCATGGAACGTAAAGTGGCGGAGCGGACGGGACTCGAACCCGTGAACATTTTGGCGCTGGCGTGACAGGCCGGCTGATTTTTAACAGAGAGCAACCGACTGAACTACCGCTCAGGCTTACTAAATTGCTTGTGGAATTAAAGTGGCGGAGCGGACGGGACTCGAACCCGCGAACATTTTGGCGCTGGCATGACAGGCCGGCTGATTTTTAACAGAGAGCAACCGACTGAACTACCGCTCAGGCTTACTAAATTGCTTGTGGAATTAAAGTGGCGGAGCGGACGGGACTCGAACCCGCGACCCCCGGCGTGACAGGCCGGTATTCTAACCGACTGAACTACCGCTCCGCGCTGGAGTGAGCTACTGCTCAGGTGAAAACTTACTGAAGTGGCGGAGCGGACGGGACTCGAACCCGCGACCCCCGGCGTGACAGGCCGGTATTCTAACCGACTGAACTACCGCTCCGGATCAGGAAGCTGTTTCGATGCTAGTGGCGGAGCGGACGGGACTCGAACCCGCGACCCCCGGCGTGACAGGCCGGTATTCTAACCGACTGAACTACCGCTCCGGAAAGCATCGAAAATTGGCGGAGCGGACGGGACTCGAACCCGCGACCCCCGGCGTGACAGGCCGGTATTCTAACCGACTGAACTACCGCTCCGCGCAGTGCACCAAACTATCAGATGGGTATCGTCTGGTGCGGCGGGAATGATACGGATATGCCCCAAAGCCGTCAACATCTTTTTTGTCGCTTTTGCCTATTCCTTAATCATCCGGTAAAGAAAGGTCCAGAATATCGTCTTTTTGTGGCGGCTTACTGGTAGTTGCCGTGGTTTTCTTCGCCGCGACCGGAGGTTCTGGCTTGGCTTTGCGCCAGAACAACAGTGCGTTCAACCCCTTACCAGTCATCACCAACCAGAACAATACGCCCCCCAGGGTAACAATAATCAGATTTGACAGAATTACCAATAACCAGGGAAAGCCAGCTTCTGGCGCGGCGGGAGGAGTATCAGCAGCCTGGTTGACCGGCGTCTCAGTTACAGGCTCAATTGCCAGTGCTTCCTGAGCCTGCTGTATAACCAAAAACCGCTCTTCCGGCAGATTAAGCACAAATTCACGACCGTCCTGCATATTACCAAATACCGACAGATTCAACAGATAGCTACCATGACCACGATTTTCTACTGTGACCTCCCGCGCCTGCTCAGGCTCGGTTATTGCAAACTGAAAACTGTCACCGTCCGGATAACGGATCAGCCCCTGAAACAACAATGTATCCGCATCGACCAGTTCAGAGGTTTTGGTCAGTCGCAGCAGATGCGGTTTTGTCATCTCCCGGGAATTAACA
Source organism: Alishewanella sp. BS5-314 (assembly GCF_025377695.1). NCBI lineage: Bacteria > Pseudomonadati > Pseudomonadota > Gammaproteobacteria > Alteromonadales > Alteromonadaceae > Alishewanella > Alishewanella sp. BS5-314. Next base: position 201,409 of record NZ_JACEHJ010000002.1, on the reverse strand, counting down.
AACTCGATTGCCACCGGAGCTGGCGCCACCCGCACCGGGGCTTGCTCCAACTCACGGCTATATAGTGGCGTACGGACAATAAAACGCGGGATCCATTCCCCGGCACCGAAGTTAAGATTAACCTCACCGGTAAAAATACCGTCCCGCGCACTGGCATCGTAACCACGACCATCATCACGAAAGGTCGCAACCTCCGCCAAGCCACGGCCATAGTTCTCCATATCCGGATTATTGGTGCTGACAAATAACACCTGCATGGTCAGGATTTCACGAAAATCCCTGGCATTCACTAACTGGTCGCCGTCCATCAACCGGGCGGTCAATTTAAAGGTTTCACCCACCATTAAGGCGCTGGGAAGAGGGTCAACGTCCAATTCAATATCAGTGAGGACCAGTACCCGGCTTTCTGGCAAAATCCGCCCTACTGCCTGCCAGGGACCTGGCATAGGTTCATTGATCTCAATCAGATCGTAACTGGCTGCATCATGCCAGCGCATATTGTGATCTTTCGCTGTATTGTAGAAGACTTTACTGCCGTCAGGACGCACTAATACGATAGACGCGGTGCCCGGGCGACGGAAAAATACTAATGTAATGCTCTTTACACCATCATCAATCCGAAAGCGGTTATCAAGCAGCGGGATCTGATTACGGGTTGGCAGTTGCTCCAATATCGTCAGACCAGGTTCATCCCGTTTTGGCGCGGTATCGTCCTGAGCCTGAACCGGCAGCAGTAAAGATAAAAATAGACACAGTACTAGACGCGCCACAGGCAGGTTCCCCCTTTTTTCTGCACCAAATCCAAACGGCTCTCATGTGCAGCGACTTCCGACTCTGACGCCCGGATCACCTTTAAACGCCCCTGGCGCTGAATATGCAGTGGACTTTGTTGCTCGAGCTGTTCGGCTTGCTCTTCGGCCGCCAGATTAAGGCTGACCTGACCACCGGTCATCAGCAGATACACATCTGCCAGAATTTCCGCATCCAATAAAGCGCCGTGCAAGGTACGATGGCTATTATTAATATCGTAGCGTCTGCACAGCGCATCCAGATTATTTTTTTGCCCCGGGTGCAGTTCACGAGCTAACAGCAAGGTATCAACGATTGTGCAATACTGGGCGACCGGCGGCAGCGCCGGCCGGAGCAAAGCAAATTCATGATCAATAAAGCCGACGTCGAAGGCCGCATTGTGGATCACTAACTCGGCACCCTGAATGTACTGGTAAAAACTCTGCGCTATTTCCCGGAACTTCGGCTCAGCAGCCAGACGCTCATTGGTGATACCGTGTACCGCTATCGCCTCTGCATCAATTTCCCGCTCCGGATTGATATATACATGGAAGTTGTTACCGGTGAAACGGCGGTTTACTAGCTCGACGCAACCGATCTCAATAATACGGTGGCCTTCTTTTGGACTGATGCCGGTGGTTTCAGTGTCGAGAATAATTTGTCGCTTTGCCATCTACTGTTTCGCTTTTTCACTGGATTTACGCTAGATTATACGCCGTTTTCAGCTTAGGAAAGGCCAAATGCAGAAAAGTGTTGCAATCTATACCGATGGATCCTGTCTCGGCAATCCCGGACCCGGCGGCTATGGTACCATTCTGTGCTACCAGCAACATCGCAAAGAGCTGAGTGCAGGCTTTCGACTGACGACCAACAACCGGATGGAACTGCTGGCCGCAATCGTCGGCCTTGAAGCATTAAAAAGTCCTTGCCGCGTCGATTTAACTACCGATAGTCAATATGTCAGGTTGGGTATCACGCAGTGGCTGGCAGGCTGGAAACGCAATAACTGGAAAACCAGTCAGAAGCAAGCGGTGAAAAATCAGGACTTATGGCGACGCCTGGATGCAGCCTGTCAGGGTCATCAGATAAGCTGGCACTGGGTAAAGGGTCACAATGGTCATCCGGAAAACGAACGCTGTGATGAATTAGCCCGCAATGCCGCCAGTGCGACACCGGCGGCCATTGATAGCGGCTTTGAAGCGAGTCAGGCCGCTATTTAGCTATTCGGCTTGTAGCAGCTGTTCCAGTTCCGCGATAAATTTCGGATCCGTTGGATTCACCCGGCTGCCAAAATGCAGCACTTTCTGCTCGTCTTTGCTGACCAGATATTTGTTAAAATTCCAGGACGGAGCTTCACCCGTTTTGGCAATCAGCGCTTTGAATACCGGATTAGCCTTATCACCACGCACACTGGTAGTAGAAAACATCGGAAACTCTACACCATAAGTCAGATAACAGACTTCGGCAGTCTTTTCTTCGTCACTGTGTTCTTGCCGAAAATCGTTAGATGGAAAACCTAACACCACCAGCCCCTGTTCTTTATAACGCTGGTACAGCTGCTCCAGTGCTTCAAACTGCGGCGTAAAACCACACTTGCTGGCTGTGTTGACGACCAGTAAGGTTTTGCCCTGAAATTGCTCACACAGATCAACGGTTTCCCGGGTTTTTAACTGCTGGACTGAATGGCCGAGAATATCACCACACTGCGCCGCCTCAGCGGTCGCAGGTAACAGACTTAAGGTGATTAAACCTAAGCCGAATGCCAAAACTTTCATGCTGCTCTCCAAATTTTATTATTACGGACAGTCTCTACGGCTCTAAGCTTAGCTTAGATCGCTTTTGATCCGTGATCCTTTTCACCAAAAATCTTTATCGAACCGGAAAAAAATTTTCACTGTTACTGGCGCCAGTTTGGCGCTAAATAAGCAATAGCGAAAGAGGTATCACGCGATGACGACAATACAGCCAACTGAATTTGAAGAATTTAATGAAGACGCTGAACTGATTGAGCCAAGCGGTGTGAAAGACACTAAAGCCCGGCAAAAATATCAGGCGCGGCGCCGGATTGATGAACTGCTGGAACAGAAACGACTGCGTGAGCTAATTGATGATTGGGAGTTATTGGAAGATTAGCAGCGATTGCTATCGATAAGTGCCAGATAATGCTAATATATTTATCAGGTATCTCGACCAGAAATTAACAGGCCAGCGCCAGTGCTCAGCTTCCGCTCATTCAGACTTACGACTCTGCTCCCCTTGTTGGTGTTAATTTGCAGCGGTTCACTGAGCATCAGCTTGCTGCATTATCTTGCCGAGCAACGACAGCTGCAACAGCAGTTGCGGCTAAATGATCAGGCTCAATCCTACGCAGGAGCTATCCAGCAAGAACTGGTCCGTACGACGACAGCAGCCTATGCTGTAGCGGCATGGCTTAGATTACGGCAAGGTGATCTTAGTGAGTTTCCAGTCTTCGCCCAATCTATCTACCCCTATTATCCTTTTCTCACCGCCATCTCTGTCGCACCAGAGGGCGTGATCCGGGCGGCCTATCCGGCTGAACCAAACCAGGCATTACTTGGCTTTGATGTGTTTAAAGATCCGCTACAGGCCGATGCCGCCAGACGTAGTCTGAATCAAAGTCTGGTTTATCTCAGTGGCCCCTACCAGCTGAAGCAAGGTGGTGTCGGCATTATTGGCCGCTTACCGGTAACACTGCCGCAGGCTGATGGCGAACAGCGGTTTTGGGGCTTTGTTAATGTCACCTTTAAACTGGACGAACTCGCCAGCCTGCAGCGGATGGCGCAGCTCCCTACTCAGGGCATTCACTATCAGCTCTGGCTGGATCAGACCGAACAGCCGACGCTGATTTTATCAAGCAATAGCAATGCATTTCAGCCGACAGCGGAAGCACAGATCCAAACGGGTACCGTTAACTGGCGCTTACAGCTGGCCACACCGACCAGCCAGTTCAGTACAGTGCAAATATGGCAAGTTGCGCTGGCGGTAATCTTCAATCTGTTGTTAGTCAGTTTAAGTTACCTGTTAATGCACAATTTAGTGCGCAAAAAGGAGCTGCGCCAACTGGTTAACGAGCGCACCGCTGATTTGCAAACGCAGCTGGCCCGTCACCGCAGTTTTATTGTCGCCAGCAATACCGGCAGTTGGGAATATGACCCTGAGCATCAGCAACTCAACTGTAGCCCGGAATACTTTTCGATGCTTGGTTATCAGGCATCGGAGTTTGCCGCTTATACCGAACACAACCTGCAACAGCTCTGGGCTGAATTACTGCATCCGGCAGATCGCGACAAAGCCAAAGCCGTATTTGAGCAGTATCAGGCATCAGAGCAGAGCGGGCTCTATGAAAATCATTTCCGGATGCGCCATAAGCATGGCCACTGGGTATGGATATTATCCCGCGGTCGCAGCATTGTCACAGAGCAGGGTAAAAAGCTGACTGTCGGCACCCATATTGATATTAGCGACCGTAAAGAATCAGAATTAAAACTACAGCTATTAGCCCGGCTGTTTGAGCAAAGTTCAGAGGGGTTACTTATCACCAATGCTCAGCAACAGGTCGTGATGGTAAATCAGGCCTTTTGTAGTATCAGCGGCTATCAGGCAGAGGAGGTGATCGGTAAAGATCCACGACTCCTATCCTCAGGTAAGCATGATAAAAACTTTTATCAGCAAATGTGGCATGCTATTGCTGAACATGGCGTCTGGAAAGGTGAGATCTGGAATAAGCGGAAAGATGGTAGTCTATATCCGGAATGGTTGTCGATCAGCAAAATTGAAGGGCCTGAGCCCGGCGAAATCTACTATGTCGGTCTATTCCGCGATATCAGCCAGTATAAAGAAGATGAAGCACAAATCCGTTTTCTGGCCCAGTATGACCCGCTAACTGAACTACCTAATCGGGCGTTATTGCTGGACCGCACTGAGCAAGCACTGGCCGTTGCCAAAGACCAGCAACAGCAACTGGCGCTGCTCTTTATTGATGTTGATCGCTTTAAACAGATCAATGACTCGCTGGGCCATCAGACTGGCGACCAGCTACTGATCCAAATCGCCCGGCGTTTAACTTCCTTATGCCGACCAGAAGATACCCTTTGCCGACTCAGCAGTGACGAATTTGTGTTATTAAGGCCCAATACCAATGCGGAAATGGCTGCAGAATTAGCTGAGCGGATCCTACCGCTAATGCTTACGCCTTATCAGGTCAGCGGTCATGAGCTGGTGCTATCTGCATCGATTGGGATAGCGGTGTTCCCTCAGGACGGCCAAAGTTTCCATGAGCTGTACCGGCACGCCGATATCGCTATGTATCGCGCCAAAGAGAATGGCCGTAATACCTACTGTTTCTTTACCAGTGAGATGCAGCGCTACCATGCCCGCCATCTGCTACTGGAAAATGCCCTGCGCCGGGCCATTGAAAATAACGAGCTAAGCCTGGTTTATCAGCCACAATATTCGCTGCAGCAACAAAAGCTAACTGGCTTTGAGGCGCTGTTGCGTTGGCAGCATCCGGAATTAGGCTTTATTTCCCCCGGCGAATTTATTCCGCTGGCTGAACGCAGCGGCCTGGTGATCCCGCTGGGTGAGTGGGTACTAAAAACCGCATTAGCAGAGCGGGCCTCTTGGCAACAGCTTACGCCGGCGCCATTAACGGTAGCCATCAACCTGTCCCCCATCCAATTTCGACAACCTGGCCTGCTGACGTTAATTGATAGTCTGCTGCACGCCTCGCAGTTGCCCGCAGAGATGCTGGAGTTGGAAATTACCGAAAGTGCCATGGTCGAAGATCCGGCGCATGCTGCCAGCTTGTTGGATGCCTTCCGGCAACGCGGCTTGCGGATCGCGGTAGATGATTTTGGCACCGGTTATTCTTCGCTGAGCTATCTAAAGCGCTTTGCGCTGCATAAACTGAAAATTGACCAGTCGTTTGTGCGGGATTTACTGAGTGATGCCGATGACAGGGCCATAGTGCAGGCCATTATCAGTATGGCACATAGCCTGGAATTGGACACCATTGCCGAAGGGGTAGAGACCGCAGCACAACAAGCCTTACTGCAACAATTAGGCTGTCAGGCAATTCAGGGCTATCACTACGGTAAGCCATTGCCGGCAGAACAGGCAAGAGCCTTTATTCAACAACAACTGCAGACCTGACTAGCGATCTGCAGTGTCTGCCCTCAATCAGCGCGCTAAAAACTCTGCCCGGGTACGGGCGTCTTCTTTAAAGATGCCACCCAGCGCTGTGGTTTGCGTTTTAGAATTGACGTCCATTACCCCACGCGACTTGACACAATAATGCACTGCATCCATGGTCACAGCCACATTATCGGTTTCCAGCAAGGCCTGTAGTGCGATTAGCACCTGTTGCGTCAAACGCTCCTGCACCTGCGGCCGCTGCGCAAAAAAGCGTACGATACGGTTAATTTTTGATAAGCCAATGATTTTCTTGCCAGGAATATAAGCCACTGTCGCGCTGCCATCAATGGTAACAAAATGATGCTCACAGGTACTGGTAAAGCTGATATCTTTTACTTTTACCATTTCACTGACTTGCATCTTATTTTCAATCAGGGCAATTTTTGGGAAGTTGCTATAAACCAGACCGCTAAATACCTCGTCAACGTACATCTTGGCGATACGGTGTGGCGTCTCACTTAAACTGTCGTCGGTTAAATCCAATCCCAGCGTCTCAACAATCTCGGTCATCAGCTGACTGATTTTTTGATACTTCTGATCGCGGGATAAGCCGTTATCGCGCATAGGAGTTTCCAGACCTCTGGCTTCCAGGGCACTACGCACTAACATTGCTTCTTCAGTTAACATACTTTTTTCCAACACCTGACTCTGATGCAGCTTCTACGCCCTAACCCGGCATCCAGTTTAGTGGCTATTGCACAATAACTGCTATTTTACACCCATAAAACACGAAAGCCCAGCAAAGCCGGGCTTGGGTAGGCTAACCGACAGGCTTACTGCACGCGGGCTAAGGCTTCCAGCAGCTCACGCGGCTCAACTTCAGGGCCATTTAACGACTCATCCCAGTTAGTCCCAATCAACACACCGTCGTCGTACATTTCTTTTAACCAACCTTCACAAAACACATCCAGCGGGATGGCTTCCGGCTTATAATTTTCCCATTCGTCTGAGCAATGGGCCTGAGCGTCCGCTTTATTCGACCAGAACGGCATCACGTCAGTTTCTTCAAATTCTACCGATTCCACTACCAGTAAATCTTCACCATCCGCCAGGGTCCAGACCACCCCTTCGGTTTTAGCTTCTTCGACAAAACGCTGAAAACTTGGATCATGTGCAAACTCAGACATACCTAACCTGCTTTAAAAGAAATTCACCCTGCTATTAAAGCAGAGATCGGCAACGAAAAGCCAACTTTATTAGCAGTAATGCCCCTTGCCTACCCCCTGGCATGAAAATGACGTACAATCAGCCCGATGTATCAATCCATCTAAACGGTAATTGAAACCATGGCGCAATATATTTTTTCAATGTATCGGGTATCGAAAGTTGTACCCCCGAAACGAACCATCTTAAAAGATATCTCCCTGTCGTTTTTCCCCGGCGCGAAAATTGGCGTCTTAGGTTTAAACGGCTCGGGTAAATCCACGCTGTTACGCATTATGGCCGGCGTAGATAAAGAATTTGAAGGCGAAGCCCGGGCACTTAGCGGCACCAAGATTGGTTACCTGCCTCAAGAGCCGGAGCTGGATGCCAATAAAACCGTAAAAGAAATCGTCGAAGAAGCGGTAGCTGATGTGAAGCAAGCCTTCGCCCGTCTGGACGAAGTCTATGCCGCTTACGCCGATGAAAATGCCGACTTTGATGCGCTGGCGCGTGAGCAAGGTGAACTCGAAGCCTTAATTCAGGCTAAAGATGGCCATAACCTGGAGAATACGCTGGAGCGCGCCGCAGATTCACTGCGTTTGCCGCCCTGGGATGCCAAAATCGAACATCTGTCGGGTGGTGAGCGCCGCCGGGTGGCGATTTGCCGGCTGGTGCTGGAACGCCCGGATATGCTGTTACTGGACGAGCCAACTAACCACCTGGATGCCGAATCCGTTGCCTGGTTAGAGCGCTTCCTGCACGACTACCCGGGGACAGTCGTGGCCATTACCCACGACCGTTATTTCCTCGATAACGTCGCCGGTTGGATCCTGGAGCTGGACCGCGGTGAAGGTATTCCATGGCAGGGTAACTATTCCAGTTGGCTGGAGCAAAAAGAAGCCCGGCTGGCACAGGAAGAAAAATCAGAGAATGCCCGCCAGCGCTCTATTAAGCAGGAATTGGAATGGGTACGCACTAACCCGAAAGGCCGCCATGCCAAGAGCAAGGCGCGGATGGCCCGCTTTGAAGAGCTGCAAAGCCAGGAATTTCAAAAGCGTAACGAAACCAATGAGCTATTTATTCCGCCGGGGCCGCGCCTGGGTGATAAGGTGCTGGAAGTTAGTCATTTGCGTAAAACCTTTGGCGATCGGGTGCTGATTGATGATTTAAGCTTTAGTATTCCGAAAGGCGCTATCGTCGGTATTATCGGTCCGAACGGCGCCGGTAAATCGACGTTGTTTAAAATGATCACCGGCACCGAACAAGCGGATGGCGGCAAGATTGAAGTGGGTGAAACGGTACAGATCGCCAGCGTGGATCAGTTCCGCGATAAGATGAACCCGAAAAACACGGTTTGGCAGGAAATTTCCAACGGTCAGGATATGCTGCAAATCGGTAACTTCCAGATCCCAAGCCGGGCTTATGTCGGTCGCTTTAACTTTAAAGGCAATGACCAGCAGAAATTTATCGGTGAGTTATCCGGCGGTGAACGTAACCGGGTGCATTTAGCGGCGCTGCTCAAAGCCGGCGGCAATATGCTGCTGCTGGACGAACCGACCAACGATCTGGACGTGGAAACGCTGCGGGCGCTGGAAAACGCGCTGCTGGATTTCCCGGGCTGTGCCATGGTGATCTCGCATGACCGTTGGTTCCTCGACCGTATCGCCACCCACATTCTGGATTACCGCGATGAGGGTAAGGTGAACTTCTTCGAAGGTAACTACTCGGATTATGAAGCCTGGCTGAAGCAAACCTACGGCGCGGCGGCATTAGAGCCACACCGGATTAAATACAAGCGGATCTAATCACCGCTTTCTCTTTAAAACGCCTGCACTTGCAGGCGTTTTTGTTGGTAAAACTTGTCAATTACAGAAAAAGGCGTATAGTAACTGATAATCATTATCAAATAAGGAGTTCATAATGAAAAGCCTGCTTATCGCGACCTTAGTGGCCACCCTGAGTCTGACTGCACACGCCTCTGAGCGCCCGGCGCATTTTAAAGGTGCGGAAATCAGTTCTGCACAACAAGCACTGAGTGTGCTGCAAGAGCAGAATAGCAAGCTGGCAGCTTTACTCGCTGGCGAGCTCAATCCAACCAGCATGACCGAAATTCATCAGCTAACCTATACACTGGAAAATGCGCTGGCCAAATTACCCGCCGCTTCGGATGAGATTAAAGAAGTACTGGAAGAAGTACATCAGGGTTCAGAAACAATGGACTATCAGCGGGTTAAGGATAATGGCGCCTATTATCTGCAACTGGCAAAAGCCCTGTTAAAATAGCACGCTAGTTATCAGCTCGCGACAGCTTGGCAGCAGGCTGTCGCGGCCGCTACAATATCTAAGCCTTAGTCTGATCCCGTGCTGTTATGACGTCTTTGCAACTTGTTAGCTGGCTTGTCTTTATTGCTTTGTTGCTGCGCTTTTACCCGAAAGAGCTACTGCCACGTTTGTTGCAGGTCCCGGGATACCAGGCACTGGTGTTTGGTTCTGCTGTCGCCCTCACCTTGCTGTGGTCGGTGCGTGCCGGTATTGAATCAGGTCTGGAGTTGTTTTTTCTGGGCATCACCACGCTGGTGTTGTGTCATGGCTGGCGTATTGCGATCTGGATCTGTTGCCTGCCGCTGCTATTATTGCAGGCCTTTGGTATTGTCGATTGGGCCGATGGCGGCGTCTTTGCGCTGACGACCTTCATTCTGCCGGGCTTATTCAGCTATGCTATCTTTGCCTGGTCGTATCACTATCTAAGCCGGCACCTGTTTGTTTATATCTTTGTCGCCGGTTTTATCAGTGCCGCCCTGACCATCAGCCTGAAGATCCTGCTTACCTCGCTCTGGTATTACCTGCAGCAAGACTATAGCTGGCATACCATCTACCACAATTATACCCAGCTGGCGTTACTGATCTGGTTTGGTGAAGCCTTACTCAATGGTATGGCCATCACCCTAATGGCGGTATACCGGCCACACTGGCTCAGAACTTTTTATGATAACGAATACCTGTCACCCGACCGCTGAAATAGCGATGGCCACTCCTCGCCAAATAAAAGACTAAAAATTAGCCAAAATCACGATATTTTAGCAATAAGACTGTTACCTAAGGTGGCAGCTGTTTACGCCACCATAAAAATATCATTAATTTTCATAAAGTTAATAAAAATTAAAAGTTGGCATATCGCTTGTAATAGTTAGGTCGTAGTAAACCACTAACCCTTAACCAAGCGAGAGAGATATGAAAACTGTAACTAAACTGATGATGGCCACTGTACTGGGTTTAACCTTAGCGGCACCTGCCAGCGCCAACAGCCTGAATAACCTGAGTGAAATGACCAGTGATCTGCTAAGCCGCCAACTGATAGAAGTGCGCGAATCGATCAAAGTGCAAACCAAGCAAGCGTTGGAAAGTAGCGTTCGCCTGGTCGCCGAGCAAATGAAACTGAGCCAAAACACCGAGCAACAGGCAGAACAGACCGTTAGCGCAGAAACGGCTAACACAGCGGCCCAGCCTAAGGCGGAATAATGCCTTATTACAGCAGCAGGCGGTTTTGCAGTACGCCTTCAGGCCCCAGCGACACCAGATCAGCCGGGGCCTGTCAGCCGCAATCTTAACCCTTTAATACCGTCGCCACAGCTTTGGCGAAGTAATCAATATTGGCATGATTTAACCCGGCAATACTGACCCGGCTTGACCCCACCATATAAATGCTAAATTCATCTCTTAGGCGATCAATCTGCGCTTTGTTAATACCGAGAAAGCTAAACATACCGTGTTGACGGGCAATAAAACTGAAATCCTGCGTAATACCTTCGGCGGCAAACTTATCGATAATTAACTGCCGGTAGTTATTGATCCGATCGCGCATTTCCGCCAGCTCCTGATGCCACAGCGCCGTTAATTCCGCACTGTCCAGAATATGGCTAACGATAATGGCACCATGTGCCGGTGGCATAGAATAGATCGAACGGACCACGCTCAGCAGATTCACTTTCGCCAGCTCCATCACCTGACTGTCAGCAGAAACGATACTCACAGCACCGATACGCTCACGGTACAAGCCAAAGTTCTTCGAGCAGGAGCTACACAGCAACAATTCAGATACCCGTTCTGCCAGATAACGCAGGCCCTTTGCATCTTCATCCAGGCCGCTACCAAAGCCCTGATAGGCCATATCAACCAGTGGCGTAAAGCCGCGCTCCAATGCCAGCGCGGTAAAACGCTGCCATTGCTCAAAGTTCAGATCCATACCGCTTGGGTTATGGCAGCAGGCATGTACCAGTACCACATCGCCGGCGGGTACTTGCGCCAGTTCCGCGAACATCTGCTCAGTCTTCAGGCCCTTGGTATCGTAATCGTAATAGGCGTACTCTTTAACTTTTAGACCCGCCGCCTGAAACAATGAAATATGGTTAGCCCAGGTCGGGGTGGTAACCCAGATGGTGGCATCAGGATTAGCGCGCTTAATAAACTCGGCCGCCACCCGCAACGCACCTGTGCCGCCAGGCGTATGCGCTGTAGTTACCCGGTTTGCCAGCAACACCGGATGGCTATTACCAAAGGCCAGCTTTTCAATATGGGCGTTAAAGCCCAGATCACCGGCCATGCCGATATAGGTCTTGCTGTCTTCTTGTTTCAGGCGCAGTGCTTCTGCTTCCTTAACGCACTTCAGCACCGCCGTATGGCCCTGCTCGTCTTTATATACCCCAACACCTAGGTCAACTTTCAGTGGATTCGGGTCTTCACGGTAAGCCGCCATCAGACCCAGAATAGGATCAGTGGCAACGGGTTTTAACTGAGCAAACATAATGTTCTACCTGGATTATTGTGCTAATAAAAGGCCATCTTATACGGCCGGTAAATAGTCCGGAATGGTCAGACACACCGCCACCAGTAACGCCAGCGCGCGCTGATCAAATACCTCTGCTTGAAAATCTTCGGCATCGACAATGCCCAGTATTCTGCCCGATTGCGCATAGAGTGGCAAACAGGCTTCGGCCTGAACTTTCGGGTCGCACGTATAGTATTCGCCACCCTGTTGTAAATAACTGGCGACACTGTTAATCACCCGCGCTTTACCGCTTAAGCCAACACTGCTGTTGTTACTGATGGTGGCAAACTCAGGGGTGAGAGGGAACTCGGCGCGCGAGGGCGCACCAAAGTAGCTGAGTTTGACCAATACCGCTTCGCCAGCTGGATTGGCTCGCGCCTGGTAGATACCAAACCAGGCCACGCCGGCCTGCTGTTGATAAAAAGCGGTAATTTGGCTGAGCCTGGCCAGTGCTTGTTGATTCGCCGCCGTTTGACCGCCCAAAATAGCGGTTAAATCATAAGGCTCGGCTGCCAACACGCCAAATAATGAACAGGCCCCACCCTCGCCAAGCTCGGGCACCTGGTACTGCCAATTTACCGTTGGCGCCGACACTTGCTCAAGGTACTGCCGCAAGGCCTGCTGTTGCTGTGCTACCGCGGCAGCAAAAGCTGGCGTTGTCAGCTCGGTTAAGCCACTTAACTGCAGATACTGGGTCAGAGAGACAGAATTACTCAAAATATAGCCGTCCAGATTTCTAAAATAATGGGCATCATTCTACCAGAAGCCACTAAAAAACCAAGCTGACCACAGAAAAACTTGCCTCTGTTCATCGCGCTCAGTAAGCTCTGCGCTATTCGAACTGACAAGCCATTTTCCGATGAGTAAAAAGATCTCGCTTGCCGACTGGCAAGCTCGACTTGGCGCCAGCACAGGCGCGGAACCTGCGACGCCAGCCCATGCTGATAGCGATCTGGTTTATTCTACTGCCAGTGGTCGTATTAACAGCAAGGCAGCGCCAGAAACCCTGGGTACCGCCTACGCCGATAGTGCGCTGCGGGTAAGACGTGAAACCAAAGGCCGTGGCGGCAAAACTGTGCTTACCATCAGTGGTATAACCGGCAGTGCAGAGCAACTGAATGCCCTTTGCTCTGAGCTAAAAAAGAAATGCGCCTGTGGTGGTGCGGTAAAAGATGGCGTGATAGAGATCCAGGGCGATAAGCGTGAACAGGTCACGGCTGTACTGCAGCAAAAAGGTTATCAGGTAAAACAAGCCGGTGGCTAGCTGACCTGCAAGTTAACAGTAAAACGGCAGCCAAGGCTGCCGTTTGTGTTTAGGGCTTATTGCTCGGAATTATCCGGCCGGCCGAAAACGCCGGTAAAGAAACTCTGTTTCCGCCACAGCGGCCGCTGAGCGGTATTCGCAACATCCAGCGCAATATTAAAATTAATATTGGTAAAGACCGCGCCGGCATCATAGCGGATCGGGCCGTAGTCCCGTTCCAGACTCGGAATATCATCTGAGGGCTTATGATAATGCTTGGCAAAGAAACTGCCCCAGATCTTACCACCATCCTGAGTCGGATCCTGCGAGGTAAAACCCGTCATTAAAAAGACCGCCGGCACACCTTGCTGCACTAAACGAAAATGGTCAGAGCGGGTAAAAATCGCCTGCTCTGGCATCGGATCGGCACTCAGCTTAATGCCCTCTTTTGCTGCCGCGCTGGCGACGACATCGCCCAGCGTAGAATGATTGGCACCAAAAGCAATCAGATCAGCAAACGGATATAGCAGTACCGGCATATCCAGATTGACGTTCGCTACCAGCTTTTCAATCGCCAGCGGCGGATTCCTGGCGAAGTAATCAGCGCCCAGTAAGCCCTTCTCTTCACCGGTCAGCGCGACAAACAAAACAGAACGCTTCGGCGTCTCAGGCAAGGCAGCAAATAAGCGCGCGGTTTCCAGTAAGATCGCGGTACCGGCGGCATTATCCATAGCACCGTTATTCACTTTATCACTGGTACGTAAGTCGTTAGCCAAACCAATATGATCTGAGTGCGCGCTTAACACCACAACTTCGTGTTTTAACGTCGGATCTGAACCCGGCAGCAGCGCCAGTACATTAGGACTGCTAATACTTTGATGGCTGCTTTCGCTTTGCAGATTAACAATACCGTTCAGGGCAAAGCCTTGCGGCATGGCATCCTGTTCCAGTTGTTGAAAGATCTCATCCAGTACTTTGCCACTTGCTGCAAACAGCGCCTTCGCCGCATCAGGATGTAAGTAAGCACTCCCTTTTAACTGCGCAAAGCCGCGCCCCGGTTCGCCGGCTTCATTAAGCCAGGTCATACTGGGCGTATTTAAATACAGCAAACTGTTGGCATAAGGCCGGGTTTGTTCCTGCTGCGGGGTATGTACGGTTAAAATACCGACGGCACCGCGCTCAGCGGCAAATTCCGTTTTCATACTGCCTAGGTAAGCGCGCTCTTCACTGGGTAGACTGGCCGGCAGGCCGGCCAGCATCACCACCACCTTACCTGCAACATCCAACCCGGCATAATCATTTAACGCAAAGGCATCAGACACCAGGCCATAGCCAACAAACACCATCGGCGCACTCAGTGCTACTGAGGTTTGCTGTAAACTGGGACCCGTAAAGAATTGCTGCGGATAGCTGAGCTCCTCTGTCTTATCAGCAAACTGAAAACTTAGCTTGGCACTACCAGGCACTAATAATGCCTTACGCAGTGGCACCTGCTGATAATATCCGCCATCTGCTGCAGCCCCCTTCAGCCCCAAAGCCCGGAACTGCTCGGTAATATAGAGCGAGGCAATCTCGTGGCCACGGCTACCGGTATCCCGCCCTTCCAGCAAATCATCGGCCAGAAAACGTAAATGGCTTTCAATTTTAAGCGGGTCCGCTTTGGGCTCAGAAAGCGGTGCAGGCTTACCGCACGCCAGCAGCGTAAGAGCGGCAGCCAGCACCAGCATTACAGGTTTTTTCATTGGGTTGTTCTCTTCTACATCAACAATTTAAAAACAAAAAAGGTGCCAGAGCGGCACCTCAGAACTTCAGCGCCGGTCTCAGGGCTGCACGCTTTGGCTTGGCTGCTGATAACGCTGTTGATAGCGCCGGTGCAGTTGCTTGTGCCGGTTATCTAAATCCACACTACGGCCGTCGATCCACATCTGTTCAACCTGATGGCCGCGATAATCAAAGATATCACCGCTGGATACCACCAGACTGGCGCTTTTACCAACTTCAATCGACCCTAAACGGTCGGCAACGCCGGCAATGGCAGCGGCATCCAGCGTCAGGGCCCGTAGCGCCTCGGCCTGATCCAGACCATAACGGGTAACATGACCGGCAGCGAATACCAGGTTCCGGGTATCCCAGAAACCATCCAGCGACAGCGCGAATTGCACCCCGGCGCGTTTTAACACGCCCGGCGCACTAAAGGCCTGATCGTAGGCTTCATCGCCACGGGTTGGCAAACCATAGGGCGCGGTATAGATCACAGCGACCTTATTCGCCGCCAGCTCATCGGCAATGCGCCAGCTATCGCGCCCACCAACAATCACCAGCTTGACACCATACTGCTGCGCTAACAGCATCGCCTGGCGCATTTGCCGCGGGTCATCAGCATGCACAAACAGCGGTAACTTGCCTTCGAAGAAGCTTAACATCGCATGCCAACGCGAATCCCGGCCACGATTCAGGCCCGCTTGCTCAGCCAGGTAATAGGCATGGGCAGCGCTAAAGTAATCCTGCAGCTTTGCCAATTGCTCTGCCTGACGTTTTTGCTGCTGTTCGACACTGTCACGCACCCACCAGCCGGTTTGAATCCCCATCCGCGGCCAATTGACATGCAAGCCAACACTGGACTGCACCAGCGCGTCCTGCCAGTTCCAACCATCCAGTTGCATCAGGGCTGAGCGCCCGGTGATCAGCGAGCCGGACGGGTAAATCAGGCTGTGACTAAAACCATTGCTCCGGATCGTTGGGATCACGACCGAATCGGCATTAAAGGCCACTTCCGTGCGTAGATCCGGATTGGTCGCACTGATTTCCCGATCGTCACGGGTAGCCCGTACCGCTTCCACTTCAATCAAACCCAGTTGATTAATCAGCGCAATCAGTCCCGGATACAGGTTCTTGCCGCTAAGATCCTGCACTCTGGCAGTGGCAGGTGCCGTCAGGTTAGTACCGACGGCAGCAATTTTGCCATCCTGAATCAGCACATCCTGCACCGCAGGTGCAGCAACCACAGAATGCACAGTGGCGTTTTTTAGTAACAAGGGTTCAGTCTGTACCGTGCCCGGGACCGGATTCACCGCACCAGCACTGCCGGCTGCCAGCACACAGGCGGCAGCCAGTAAGGATTTAATCAGTTTCATCAGTGTTGTCCTCCGTGGGCATGACCATGGCTATGTAAATGGTCGCCAAAACCAAAACGCAGTTTCAGCCAGTCGTCGTTATCCTCACAATGCCAGATCGGATCGTCCTGTTTGTAACTGTTAGTACTGCCCTGACGTGCCGATTCACCGGCGGTCAGCACTTTTTGGATCAGCTGCTGGCGCTCGTTTTCCAGTTGCTCACGCTGTGCCAGGTCGCTATTACGGTCAAAGTAGCGAGCGCCTTCAATCCAGGTTTGCTGTACCACACTGTAAACCGACAGCGGATGCTGGTCCCACAGCACAAAGTCGGCCTGCATACCCTCAGCGATAGACCCGACTTTGTCGTCAATCTTCAGCTGTTTGGCCGGATTAATAGTGACCATCTTCAACGCTTCATGCTCATCCATATTGCAGTACATGGTCGACTTGGCCGCTTCCTGATTCAGCCGGCGCAGCAGGCCCGGATCATCAGAGTTAACACTCACTAACAAACCCTGCTCATGCATCAGACAGGTATTGGTTGGGATGGCATCATTCACTTCCATCTTAAAGCCCCACCAGTCGGCGAAGGTTGACACGCTGGCACCGTGTGCCTGCATCTCACTGGCCACCTTATAGCCTTCCAGAATATGGGTATAGGTATTGACCTTAAAGCCCATCTCATCGGCAACTTGCATCAGCATCAGAATTTCTGAGGCAACATAAGAGTGGGTATGGATATGGCGTTTTCCTTCCAGAATTTCGACCAGCGTTTCCAGTTGATAATCACGCCGCGGCGGCACGGTACGGCCTTGCTCGCGACGCGACAGCTTGTTGTAAGCCTGCCAGGCGGCCTGATACTCTTTGGCGGCCTGGAACTGGTCGCGGATAAAGGTTTCAACGCCGATACGGCTTTGCGGATAACGGGTATTAAATTCCGTGCCCCAGTTTGACTGTTTCACGTTTTCACCCAGTGCGAACTTGATGCTCGGTGGCGCGTTACGGAACTTCATGCCCTCGGCATCCGCGCCCCAGCGTAAGCTGATAATCTGCGCCCGGCCACCAATAGGGTTAGCACTACCGTGCAATACCTGTACCGTAGTTACACCGCCTGCCAGGGCACGGTAGATATTAATATCATCCGGATTAATCACATCGCCCAGATGCACTTCAGCAGTATTGGCATGAGAGCCTTCATTCACGCCCTGCTCAGTCGCAATATGTGAGTGCTCATCGATAATACCCGGTGTCAGGTGCAGGCCGCTGGCATCAATTACCCGGTAGCCTCGCGGCGTTGTCAGATTCTGGCCAATCTTCTCAAACCTACCGTTACTGACCAGCAAGTCAGTATTTTGCAGTACACCAGCGCTGCTTGCGGTCCAGATAGTGGCATTTTTTATATGCAGTTTTTCCGTAACCGGCAAGGCGCTCAGACCAAAGGCACGGTTTGGATAGGTCAGTCTGGAGACTTGCGTTGCCGGCTCTGCAGCCGCTTTGGGGGCCTTGGGCTCTACCGCACTGCGTTGCAGTGTCAGCGGTTGCTGCTTACCGGCGGCATCCAGCCAGTAGCCGCTTAACTGCTCGCCAGTTAAAACACCATTAAACTGCAGCACTATCGCCTGCTCAGTTAAGGCTTTTAACGGCAAACTAAATTGCAGCCGCTGATCTTGCACCCGCAGATGCTCCAGTTTCGCTTTTTTCTCACCCAGTACTGCTTCACCTGCAAGCTTGGGTGCTGTGCCGCTGATCGTGATATCGATGCTTTGACCGTCGAGATTAAACTGGTACTTGCCGGCAAAAACCGGCGGCTGCACCGGCGTAAAGCTGTTTTCCTGCCCGCGCAGCCAGGTTGCAACAATTTCGCCCTCGGCGAACAGGTCACCACGGCTGATCACCAGATCAGCCTGATAGCCCGGCGCCACCTTACCCAATTGTTGCCCCAATCCCAATAGATCTGCCGGTACAGTGGTCAGCGCGGCCAGCGCCTGCTGCTGGCTAAGACCATGCTGCACCGCTTTACGCAGATTGGGGATAAAGTCGGCTTTCTTTGTTAAACCATGACTGGTAAAGGCAAAGCGCACACCCGCTTGAGCCAGTACTGCCGGGTTCGCCGGTGCCCGCTCCCAATGCCGTAAATCCGCCAGATTGACGTCCAGTCGCTGCTCAGCAATCGTGACATCCGGCGCAGCCGGGAAATTGAGCGGTAATAGTATCGGCTTGCCGGTCGCTTTAATCTGCTCCAGCCGGCTGTATTCATAACCCGAGCCCAACAATAAGGCATTGCTGATATCAAATTCGGCTAATAAGCGGCTGGCCCGCAGCAAAGAGCGCTCATCGCTGGTATCGAACAATACGCCCTGCTGCTTTATCGTCGCCAGACCCGCCAGAGCGGCATTAAACTCCAGCGGCTGACCATTGACAGTAGTCACTTCGCGCGAGGTCGCCGCCTGATACCAATTGGCATCGGATAAGGTCTGACGGATCAGCGCAATAGCGCCCATCAACGACGAGGGATAGGTTTGTTTCGAACTGCCCTTACTGAAGGCCATAAAATGCTGCGCATCGGCCTTTAGTACCAGATTATTGGGTAAATCATCAGCCAGAGAAGCAACAAAAGCCGTACCGCGGAAAATGCCATCCTGCCGCGCACTTTGTACCACGGTAATACCCTGTTTCAGAAAGTCAGCAGCGGCCTTACTATCCGGCTTAAACTGGGTTACCCAGCGCTGCTGCGCATGGATCGCATCATTGGCGGCATTACCACCACGGCGCTCGTTTTCATACACCGGGCGGCGGCCAAAACTAAAACCTTCCCCCTCACCTGCCTTTGGCACCCCATACTGAGTATAGGGATCAATAAAGCCAGCATAGACCGTATAACCGCTGAGATCCCGCTGCTGATAGCCCGCCGGCACCCGGCCATTACTGCTGACGGCCTCAATTTTACCATCCCGGATCAGGATGGTGGCAGCGGTTAGGGTTTTACCGGGTTCGGTTTGCACAGTGGCATTGGTCAGCGCGACCAGATTTGGTGTTTTATCGCGGATCCCAAGCTGCGGTGTTGTCTGAGCCGCGATACCGGCAGCACTGTAGCCACCGAATAGCGCCAGGCTCAGCAAAGACAGGCGAGCTGATGTCATAACATTTTCCTGAGTGAAGCGGGGTTTACCCCTGCGTTTTTATATTAAAAGTCAGCTGACTTAACTCCTGCTCGGCCAGCGGCATACTAAAATAGTAGCCCTGTACCAGATAGCAGGCATTCTGCTTTAAAAACTCGGCCTGAGCTTCTGACTCCACCCCTTCCGCCACCACCCGCAGCTGCATCTTCTGCGCCATAGCGATGATAGCAGCCACGATATCCATATCATTTTGATCTTCTGGAATATCTTTGACAAAGGAGCGGTCAATTTTCAACTCATCAACCGGAAAGCGTTTTAAATAATTAAGCGAGGAATAGCCTGTACCAAAGTCATCAATAGATAAAGAGACACCGAGACGCTTTAACTGATTTAGCTGTTTAATAGCCGCATCGGTGTCACCCATTAACATACTTTCGGTAATTTCAAATACCAGATAAGCCGGATCGACGCCGGTGCGCCGGATAACCTGCTCGATAATCACCGCCAGTTGCTCATCATTAAACTGGCGGGCCGACAGATTGATTGACACACTGACGGCATAACCGCGGCTATGTTGCCGAGCCAGAAAACGACAGGCTTCCAGGATAATCCATTCGCCGATCTGCACAATTAAACCGGTACTTTCCGCAACCTGAATAAAACGTGCCGGCGGCACCAGGGTATTATCCGGCCGCAACCAGCGGATTAGCGCCTCGTAGCCGACCAGCGTCTCCTCAGCCAAGTCAATTTTCGGCTGATAATAAAGAATAAACTGCTGCTCGCGGATTGCTTCCCGCAGCTGATTCTCAATTAACAACCTTTGGTTGGCGGCATCATTAAGCGCCTGCGAGAAAAAGCGGTAAGTGTTTTTACCGCGGGCCTTGGCTTCGTACATGGCAAGGTCGGCGTGTTTTAGTAACAGCTCCTCGTCAATACCATCGTCAGGTGCAATGGTAATACCAATCGACGAGCTGATCGCCACTTCCTGACGGCCAAGACGTACCGGGGAAGCAAAAGCCTGCTGTAACTCTGCCGCAATCTGCCCAACATGGCCTTTATCTTTAATATCACTCAGAATCACGGCAAATTCGTCGCCGCCTAAACGGGCGATTAAATCGTCGTCACGCAAACGACCGGTCAAGCGGCGGGCAACTTCAATCAACAGCTCATCACCGGCATCGTGGCCCAGCGTATCGTTGATCAGCTTAAACTCATCTAAATCAAAATAAAGCAAAGCAAAACTATAATAACCGCGTTGTGACATGCTGATCGCTTTGCGTAGCTGATCCCGGAAATAGCTACGGTTCGCCAGTCCCGTCAGGGCGTCATAATACGCCAACTGCTCCATTTGCTTCTGACTTTGTTTGATAAAGGAAATATCCTGCATCGTCGCCACATAATGGCTGAGCATACCCTTATCATCCCGGATCGGTGCAATGGCAAGTGTCACCCAGCGCGGTACCTCATCCTGTCCCTGACTGGGTTGTAAAATCACATCACCATGCCAGTGCTGGCGGTGCTCCAAGGTATGACTGATGTCAGCCTGCAACTGTTGTAGATCGGTGGCAAATAACTTTAACAGCGAACTACCGTTGAGTTGGCTGCCGTCCTGCGCCAACATTTCCAGTAGAAAAGGATTCAGGTATTCAATTTCCAGATGACGGTTGGTAATCGCAATGCCCGAACTGGAAAACGACACCGCTTTACTGAGTTTTCGCGCCTGTAATTCCGCCTGCTCTTTTTCCGCGATCCGGCTATTTAGACCTTCGACCAAATCACTGATTTCGCGTGACATACTAACGAATGCCCGATTCAGCATCCCCAGCTCGTCTGTCTTGTTATCCAAAAATAAGCCAGGCAGTAAGCCCTGCCCCAGCCGGTCAACTGCAAATGCCAGCCGTTTTAACCGTTTCAGTAATAACTGATGAATAAACCAATACAGCAGTAAGGTCAGTAACAACGCTATTGCGACACAAAGTAATAGGGCTTGCCGCTGTAGTTGTTGCTGTTCCGCCAACAACTGTTGCCGGTCCTGATACAGCAAAAGATACCAATCAAGCGTAGGTAAAGCACTGACCGTCAGCAAGTAGTCCGGCGCCAGCGGAGCCAACGGCTGTGAGAGCCCCGTTTTGGCCAGTGACCTGGCCACCTGCTCTAACTGCGGCTCCGCTGGTCCGCCGGCCTGATAAAAGCTGAACATTGGCAGCGACTGCTCCTGGCGCGCCACTAACAGTGATTGTCCGTTAGCGTCCAACAGCTGACTCCGGTTCAGCGGGCTCCAGAAGCCCAGGTTAGCGCGATTTTGCGTCAATTCCTGCAAGTTCACACTAAAGCCCATCACGCCAAGGAAGCGATCCTGCTGATAAACCGGTAGTAACAGACTGACAAACCATTTCTGCCACACTGCATCGTAATAGATTGGGCTCCAGCGCAGTGCCCGCTCCGGATTGGCCACCGGGGCGACCAATTGAAACAACGGATTTTCGGTCGCAGATACCGTGGATTCAACGTGCATCACCCAATCGGCCGGCGCTATTCGTAAATAACCACTGGCCGACATAAAAAATACACTGGCAAATTCTTGCTGTAGCAGCGGCATCATTTGCTGCCAGGCTCGCGCTGTATTATTCAACTCTGGCGAATTAGCTGCTGTCGCACTTCCTGCTGGCAGATAGACGCCTGACCATTCATCGCGAAAACGTTGGCTACCATCATTAGCGTTCAACCGTTCGGTGACAGAGGGAACAGGCAGTTCTGATCGCATCAGGTGCCGCAATAGCACCTGCTGCGCTCTGGACGCTTTTAACTGTAGTTCCTGCAGCTGACGCTCAAACTGCTGCTGATAATTTTCAGCGGTACGATTGATCCCCTGCTGCTGTTGCTGCAGTATGATATTTTGTTGATATGTGGTAAATGCTAAAGTAATAGTCAATCCGGTTAACAGCACCGCCAGAAAAACAATGGCCGATACCTTTAAACCGATTGAGTTTATCCCTGTCGCCTTATTCTGAGTAAGATCCTTCACCTATAGGGCTCGCTACTGTTATAGTGACTTGGAGTGCCAATGACAGGTACAGTTACACCTGTTTAATACTTTACCGTGTTTTACGTTAATCTAACAGAAGAGACTACACAAATGAAAAAAGCCCTGCTTGCTACTCTGTTGTCTGCATCCCTGGCCTTGCCGGTAGTTGCCAACACCGCCTTTACTAACGGCAAAGACGCTGTGAGTTACCGCCAGGCCAGTTTCCAGTTGATCCGCCATAATATGGGCGATATTCAGGATATGATCCGTGGTAATGTTGCCTTTGATGCAGAACGGGTGCAACGTCGTGCTGAAGCCCTGGCATTACTGAGTCAGTTACCCTGGGAAAGCTTTACGGTGCCCGGCGCTCAGGAAGCTGGCGGCAAGGTTAAACCTGCCATCTGGAACAATTTGCCGGAAGTTCAGGAGCGCGGCGAAAAACTGGCAGCTGACGCGGCAGCACTGTTAGCTGCGGCGAAAACCGCTGAACAGGCAGAAATTCGCAAAGCCTTTGGTGACTTTGCCCGTAACTGCAAAGCCTGTCACGACAAATATAAAGCGGATTAACCGCAGTTTACGTCTGACCAAGAGGGGCAGTACTCGGCACTGCCCCATGTAGACTAATCATGATTAGATAAAACGCAGTAATACTGCGCCCTGCCAGTAATAAAACAGTACCAGCAAGGCCGCTACCAGCACAAAGTAGCTCCAGCTGGCACGCAGCTTTGGTGCATCATTGCGATTCGCTGTTTTACTGTAGCCACTTAACATCGCCCAAATCACGTTATCGTAGCGAATACTGTGCCAGAGTGCGGCCAGAATATGCACCGCTACGCACAGTAGGATCAGATCAATATTCAGCTTGTGAATTTTCGATGCCAGTGACACCCATTCCTCTGATAAATAGCGTACCAGCGGGCCATCACTGATATAGCTGTTATCAAAGGTCGCCAAACCGGTCAGTAATTGCAGACTCAGCAGCAGTATCAATGCCAGGATCATATAGCCTCCCGCCGGATTATGCCCCAATACCGGTACCGGTCGCCGTAAATAGCGCACAGCCGCCAGCGGCGACGCAACAAAGTGACTAAAACGGGCACTGGCACTGCCATAAAAGCCCCAGCAAATACGGGCGATCAACAAGGCCGCCAGCGTGTACGCCAGTAGCTGATGCTGCGCCATCAAGCCTTCATTACCGGTATACCAGAGCCCAGCCAACAGCACGACTTGTGACCAATGGAATACCCGCACCGCTAAATCCCAGACTTGTACCTTGATCAACATTGAGCTTTCCTTTTGTTGTGCTAACCTTTTGATTTTATACCAGCGGATTAGAAAGATGAAAATATTAAGCTGGCTGTTTGCGCTACTATTACTGCTGATTTTAGTCTGTTCCGGCAGCCTGTATCTGTTTTTACGAGGCAGTTTACCGGACTATAATGGCCGCTATCAGGCAGCAGTGGCGGATCCCGTTACCCTGGCACGCGATGCCCTGGGCTACCTGGTGATCCGCGCAACGGAGCGTACTGATGCCGCCTACGCGCTGGGCTTTGCCCATGCACAGGAGCGTTTTTTTCAAATGGATGTCAGCCGCCGTTTCGCGGCCGGTGAGCTCTCTGCGTTATTTGGCTTACGCGCTCTGGCTCAGGACCAACAGCAAAGACCCCACCTTTTTCGTCGCCGTGCTGAGCAACTGCTGACCACATTACCGGCAGACGAATTGCAATTGCTGGCCGCTTATAGCCGTGGCGTAAATGAAGGCCTTGCCAGCTTAGCCCGCCCGCCTTTTGAATACAGCTTACTTAAAGCTGAGCCTGAAGCCTGGCTGGAAGCCGATACCTTACTGGTGATCTATAGCATGTACCTGGATTTACAGGGCAAGGCGGGACGTGACGAATATGCGATGACCAAGCTCAGTGCTGCCCTGCCCGCAGACTGGTATCAGTTTCTGCAGCAACACAGTGCCGACTGGCAAGCAGCCATTGATCACAGCCGGGTTAACGCCGTCCCTGTACCCGATAGCCCTTATCCGGCGATCTTAAGACAACAGCTAAGCTGCAGCCATTGTGCTATTAAAGATGCCACTGACCTTGGCAGCAATAATTTTGCCGTAGCAGGCAGCGCCACCCCGCACGGTGCGGCTATTCTGGCCGATGATATGCACCTGTCACAGCGGGTACCCGGGATCTGGTACAAGGTACAGCTGAACTGGCAGCAACAGGGACAGAGCCGGCAAGTCACGGGTTTAAGCTTACCCGGTACCCCGGCTATCGTCGTTGGCTCTAACGGTCATATTGCCTGGGGTTTTACTAATACCACCGCAGACTGGCATGATCTGGTCAAAGTGACCTTGTCAGAGGACCAGCAGCAATATCTAAGCCCCCAGGGCTGGCAAGATGTAAAGCACTATCAGGAGCAGATCCACATTAAAGATGCCCCGACGGAGCAGCTAACGGTGCTTTACACCGAGTGGGGCCCGCTGCTCCCCTTTCCTGACGAGCAACCTTATGCGCTGCGCTGGATTGCGCATCAACCCTATGCGGTAAACTTTAATCTGCGGCAACTGGAAGTCACCACTGGCGCAGCCGAGGCCTTAGCACTGGCACCGACTATCGGCATTCCGGCACAGAATCTGTTAGTCGCAGATGCCGCCGGCAATATCGGCTGGACAGTGTTTGGCCCGATCCCGGAACGTCAGGTCGCCGACTGGGACACCGCTCAGACCTGGCATCAGGGCAGTAATTTTTGGGGAGAGATACTGCCAGCCGACGCTTATCCCAGCATCCTCAACCCGGACTCCGGCCATCTCTGGTCTGCTAATGCCAGAACCATAGGGGGAGATGCCTATCATCTGATTGGCAATGGCGGCTATGATTTAGGTGCCCGTGGCCATCAGATCGCCAGCAGCCTGCAACAGTTAAATGACGCCGACGAAAATGCCCTGCACCGTATTCAACTCGATCATCGCGCTGTGCTGTTAAGCCGCTGGCAACAGCTGCTGTTAGCCGAGCTCAGCCCTACTGTGGCGGAAGAAACGGGATTAAGCGATTTTCGTCAGTATATTGCCGAATCCTCAGATTACGCCGCACCGGATGCCATAGGTTATACCCTGCTGCGGCAATTCCGGCTTAGCATGCTGGAGCTGACCTTTGCCCCCATCGCTGCATTACTGGAACAAGCCGGTGCCCGCAGCAGCGATCTAAAATATTCGCTGGAAACCCCGTTTTGGCTGCTGTGGCAACAGCAGCGCCCGGATACCTTACCGGCGGCATATAGCAGCTGGCAGGAGCTGCTGTTAAGCGCCGCTCGGGATAGCCAACAGAAGATCTTGGCGCAGTATGGCAGTTTGCAGCAGGCCAACTGGGGCAAACGCAACAGTGCGCGGATCGAGCATCCGCTGGCTTCAGCTATACCACTGCTCGGCCGCTGGCTGAATATGCCGGTTACGCCGCTAGCCGGCGACAGCCATATGCCGCGGGTACAGCATGCGGCCTTTGGCCAATCGCAACGGATGGTGGTGGCTCCCGGCCAGGAGCAAAGCGGCATTCTGGTGATTCCGGCAGGACAATCCGGGCATCCGCTGTCACCCTTTTACCGGGCGGACCATCGTTACTGGCAGGCAGCAATAGCCCTGCCCTTTTTACCGGGGCCGGAAAAATATCAGCAGCTGCTGCTGCCAGCCCCTTGACTTTGGCCATCCAGACGGATTATGGTGCTGGTATGAAAACAGTATCAGTTGT
The DNA here is from genome assembly GCF_025377695.1 of Alishewanella sp. BS5-314. NCBI lineage: Bacteria > Pseudomonadati > Pseudomonadota > Gammaproteobacteria > Alteromonadales > Alteromonadaceae > Alishewanella > Alishewanella sp. BS5-314. The sequence goes on along the minus strand of NZ_JACEHJ010000002.1, from coordinate 175,198 downwards.
GCTCGGTTTTTTTAGCTTTACCACCTTAGCGAGGAGGTAGCTGACCGTGCGCGCGCGTTAAGCAGAAACCTCCCAAGCCGGGAGGTTTTTTTTTGAGTCGTTTTAGTAGCTATCAGCACAGAGGCCGTTATGGAATTAGATCAGATCAGAACCGCGATCAGCGATACCGATCAGCAGTTATTGGGATTACTGGCAAAAAGGCGTGCACTGGCATTGGCCGTCGCCGAAGCGAAATTATCGCAGAACAAGCCCATTCGCGATCAGAAGCGGGAACAGGAATTATTGCTGTCTCTGATTGAGCAAGGTAAGCCGCTGGGACTGGATGCGCAGTATGTGACACGAATTTATCATGTCATTATCGAAGACTCAGTGCTACAGCAACAAGCCAAGGTGCAGGGCCAGTTAAATGGCGAACATACGCCGGCGGTACGGGTAGCCTTCCTTGGTGGTCAGGGTTCATACAGCTACTGGGCAACGCAAAAATATTTTACCCGCCGCGCCGAGCGCATTATTGAACTGGGCTGTGACAGCTTTAATGAAATTGTCAAAGCGGTGGAAACCGGCCATGCCGACTATGCGGTATTGCCAATTGAAAATACCTCATCCGGTTCTATTAACGAGGTATATGACTTACTGCAGCACACCCGCTTATCGATAGTCGGAGAGTTAACCCATCCGATCGAGCACTGCTTGCTCGGCCTGCCTGGTACCGACCTGAGCAAAGTACGCCAGGTCTGCTCCCATCCGCAGGTCATTGCCCAGTGTAGCCAGTTCTTACTGGGGCTGACTAACGTTAAAATTGAATACTGTGAAAGTTCATCCGCCGCCTTTGCCAAGGTAAAAGCCCTACAGGACCCCACTATTATCGCGATTGGCGGCGAGGAAGGTGGCAAACTCTATGGCCTGGAGGTGTTAACCCGCGAACTGGCGAATCAGAAACAAAACGTCAGCCGCTTTATTGTGGTCGCCCGCAAACCGGTGCAGGTGGCAAAAGCGATCCCGGCCAAAACCACCTTTATTATGTATACCGGCCAGCAACCCGGCGCTCTGGTTGAAGCGCTGCTGGTACTGAAACAACATGGCATCAGTATGAGCAAACTCGAGTCACGCCCTATTCCGGGTAATCCGTGGGAAGAGATGTTTTATGTCGATGTCAGCGCCAATCTGAATGACTACGCGATGACCCGCGCGCTGGAAGAACTGAACAATCTGACTAAGTTTGTCAAAGTGCTGGGCTGCTACCCGAGTGACGAGGTCACGCCAACTGAGATCCAGGCATAAGTCTGAACAGCCAGGCCTGAACAGCCAAGCCTTAACAGATAAGATCGAGGGCAGCCCAGAGGCTGCCCTCACTGTATCAGAACAGGATCTGCTGGCCCTGCTCCGGGATCTGCGCCTGAATACCGGCCTCTGCCAGTATCTCTTGCAGCACCTGTTGCGCTTCAGGTTCGCCATGCACCAGATAGAACTCGGGCGTGCCGCCAATGGCTGTGGCCCAGCGTACTAGCTCAGTTTGTCCGGCGTGCGCAGAAAAGCCGCCAATGGTGTGCAATTTGGCTTTTACCACCGTGTCCTGACCGAAAATTTTCACCCGCTTTTCACCATCCACCAAACGCCGGCCCAGAGTGCCTCTGGCCTGAAAACCAACAAAGATGAGATGGTTAGTGTTTTTCCATAAATTATGTTTCAAATGGTGCACAATGCGACCGCCATTACACATACCGCTACCGGCAATAATAATAGCGCCTTGGGTAACCCGGTTAATTGCCATCGAATCTTCGACTGTCTGAGATAGCTTTAACATCGGCAATAGCTGCTCCAGCGTCATGCCACGCCGATAACCAATTTTCTCCAGATCATCTTGTTCCAACCGATGCAAATATTCACTGTAGATCTTGGTGATGCTAATCGCCATCGGACTATCGAGAAAGACCATGCGCTGCTTTAAGCGGCCTTGGCGGTGTAACAAAGCCAGATAATATAAAATCTCTTGCGAGCGGCCGAGGGCAAAAGCTGGCATAAACACATTGCCGCCATCGTTATAGGCTTGTTCTAACGCTGTCGCAAACTCCTCGATGGTATTATCCAGCGGCTGATGGTTACGATTGCCATAGGTACTTTCCATCAGCACAATATCGGCCTGGTCAATCTCGGTTGGTGCCGGCAGCAGTACAGTCGCGGGATTCCCCAAATCACCGGAGAACACCAGTTTTTTCATCGCCTGCTTACCCTTTAGCCAGAGCTGCACTATGGCCGACCCCAGAATATGGCCGGCATCAGCAAACTCCAGCTCAACGCCCTGCAGCGGAAAGGCCCTTTTGTTATAGCCCAGCACCCGCACTAAGTCACTCACCCGTTCAGCATCTTGCAGCGACATCACCGGCTCATAAATCTTCTTACCGGCACGGGCGGCTTTGCGGTTTTGCCATTCCAGATCTTTTAAATACAAATTGACGGAGTCCTTTAACAGCACCGGTAACAGTTCGGCGGTGCCCGGAGTACAGTAAATATTGCCACCAAAGCCTTTCGCTACCAGCAAAGGCAATAAGCCGCTATGATCAATATGCGCATGCGACAGGATGACGGCATCTATGTCCTTTGGTTTAAACGGGAAACGGAACTTGTGCCACTCTCTGACCTGATCCGCACCCTGCACCATGCCGCAGTCCAATAACAGCTGCTGCTGATTAAGATTAATCAGGTAGCAAGAGCCGGTTACCTGCCTGGCGGCACCTAAAAAACGTAAACTGGCATTAACGGGCATCGGGTTGCTCCTCTTGGTTAGGCTCAGCAAAATCGTGTTCTGGCTGGCCCTGTAGTTTAGCCAGCGCCAGCATGGCGCGGGTGAGTTGCTGGTTAAAACGGCGCAGCTCAGCAAAGCGTAACAACTGATCACCACCGGAGTCATTCGAAACGCGTTCAGTGAGCACCAGCAAATACAGTTGATCTTTTAGTTTCTGCCGTTGCCGCATAAGATCGCGGTAACAACTGCGCACCGCCTGAGCATCATCCGGCCAATGTGCCGCAACCAATTGTTGCCACAGTGGCTGTTCGGGCAGCAGGGCGTTGGCATCGCGCTCAGCTTGCTTAGCCAGCTCTGGTAACAGTTGTACAGTCATTTCCAGACGCAGCGAATTTTTAACCAGCTCGTTCAAAGCCTGTGATTCTTTATCTGCCAGTTGGCTTCTGCCTAACTTCTGCAAATAACTGTTAATTTCGGCTTGTAATTGCTTGATATGCTCTATCCCCTCGCTACTGAGCGCTTTAGTCTGACTCAGCGCCAGCGCCTGGGCACTAATCAACTGGCCAACCCTTAAACTTTCCATACCGAGCGTTTTTATGGCCACCGCCGGGATACTTAAGCTGGACGCATCCAGCACCCGTAGCTGGCCAATTTTTTGCGCCCGAAAGCGGCTATTCAGAAACAGCACCAAACGGCTGGTTAAAGGCCACATCAGAATCACACCAAGAATATTAAAGATAGTATGAAACAGCGCCAGACTAATCGCCGGATTGGGGTCATGAAACAGCGCATCCTGGATCAGGCTGATTAACCACAACAGCGGAGTGAGAATCAGTATTGCCGCCAGACCGGTGACAATATTAAAAATGACATGCAACATCGCCAGCCGCTTGGCCTTGGCCGTTGCCGCCAGAGTGGAAATAATCGCCGTCGAGGTAGTGCCCAGATTGGCACCAATGACAAAGGCAGCGGCTATTGATAGTGGTATCACACCAGTGGAGGTTGCGGTAATGACCAGCGCCAACACCGCAATCGATGCCTGCATGACCACGGTCAGCAAGGTGCCTAGCAATACGCCAAGCAAAATGCCCCAAAAGCCTAACTGGCTCAGTAGCGCAAACTCGATATCGACAAAAACGGTATTAAAGCTGTCTTTCAGGTAAGCCAAACCGAGAAAAAATAGCCCAAATCCAACCAAAGCCTCACCAACCCCCTGGCGCCGGCTGGATTTGGCAAAGAGTTTTAGTAAGGCTCCCACCCCAATCAGCGGCATTGCCAGCGCATCTATCTTAAATTGCAAGCCGACTAACGCCACAAACCAGCCGGTCAGGGAGGTGCCGACATTACTGCCATAAATCACAAAGGCAGCATTTTGTAATGACAAGATGCCGGCATTGACAAAGCCGATGGTGGTGACAGTAATCACAGTTGAGGATTGTACGGCGACGGTAGCGGCCGTACCAAATAGCAAGCCTTGCCAGGATTTTTGCGTGCCCCGCTCCAGAAAGTGCATCAGCGCCTGCCCGGCAGCAGCCTTCAGGCCCTTACTCAGCCAGTCCATCCCAAGCAGGATCAAACCCAGAGCGCCCAGGCCAATTAAAATATCCGTCAACACCGCCTCCCTGTTACTTTTCTGTGTTATAACCCAACTTTACAACGCCTTAGCTGTTTTGTATCAAGAAAATGTCAGACTTTTTAAAAGGACCTTGTGATGACTGAGCGCAACGCTTTATCGAAACGCCACTTCGCTACCGCCCAGGAGTCGTTGGATGCCATTTCCCGACTGCAGGACCATGACTCCTACAAACTTGCTTTTGCCGATCCCGGCTTTCTAATGCAGGATGAGCTGCGGCATGTCCGGTTGCAACTGGAGTATCTGAAACCGCAGCTGGTACTGGATCAGCATCAAATTAATGCCACCATAGTGGTATTTGGCAGCGCACGTTTCCTGGCGCCCGCTGATGCAGCAAAGCAGCTGTCGGAAGTGAAACAGTATGTTATTACAGAGCCAGATAATCCGGCTGCTATTCATGCATTACAGCAGGCCGAACGCGATCTTAAGAATAGTCGCTATTATACTGCGGCGCAGGAATTCGCCCGTCTGGTCACTCAGCATAGCTGTCAGCATCCTGACTGCGCGCTGACCATTATCAGTGGTGGAGGCCCGGGGATTATGGAAGCAGCAAATCGCGGTGCCATGGAGGCTAACGGTAAAAGTATTGGCTTAAATATTGTACTGCCGAAAGAGCAGCACCCTAACCCCTATATCACCCCGGAATTCTGTTTCCAGTTTCATTATTTTGCCATTCGCAAAATGCATTTCCTACAACGGGCACGGGCGCTGGTGGCCTTTCCGGGTGGCTTTGGTACGCTAGATGAGTTGTTTGAAACCCTAACCCTGATCCAAACCAGAAAAGCAGAACGGGTACCGGTTATCCTGTACGATAAAGCTTTCTGGCAACGCTTGATCAATTTCGAGATGCTGGCAGCAGAGGGACTGATTAGCCCGCAAGACCTGGAACTGATTCAGTATGTCGACAGCCCTGAGCAAGCCTGGCAGGTGATTTATGATTTCTATCAGTTGGGTAAGTAGTATCCATAATTTCGGGCGCTAACTGCGCCCGTCTGCCGCTTTTTGCAGTAATTGCTTACTTTCCTGCAGAAATTGCTGCGCCAGCTCGCCGAAGAACTGCTGGCCCTTGGCAAATTCCGCCATTAAACCGGCTTTATCCTGTACTGCCAACAAGCCCAATAGCTGAGTAAAACGCTGCTGATAACGCTGCAGCAACGCCGTCACATCAGCCGATGACAGCATAATATCGGCATAAAGTTCAGCATTCTGCGCAAACAAACGCCCCACCATCGCCAGTTCCAGCCGGTAAATCGGTGAACTGAGTGCCAACAGCTCATTTAAATCAGCCTGCTCTTCGGCTAGATGCACACCATAGACCAAAGAGGAAAAATGCCGCATCGCCTGGATCAGTTGCATGGCGCTATCATGTTCTTCTGCCGCTTTGGTCGTCAGCTCCGCGCCCCAGATCACCAGTTGCTTTAATAACCACTGATAGTCTTCCGGCTGCCGGCCGTCGCAGACTACGACGACTTGCTTAATCAGGTTATTGATGTCCGGACCAAACATTGGGTGTAAGCCAACGACAGGCCCGCTATGCTGTGCCAGCATCGCTTGCAGCGGCCGCGCCTTAATACTGGTTAAATCGGCCAGTACGCACTGCGCAGGCAATTTTGGTAACTGCGCAATCACCTGCTTGGTTAGCGTAATAGGTACCGCCAGTAATACCAGGGCCGCATCCTGACATAGCTGGGCCGCCTGCGGCCAGTCCTGAGGTTCCAGTATTGCCACCTGATAACCTGAGCGTTGAAATAAGCTAACAAAACGCCCACCCAATGCCCCGGCGCCGCCGACCACCACCACCTTGCCGCCACTGGGCCGGCAACAAACAAAGTGCTGATCCTGGGTAGCATAAGACTCACGCATCACGCGGCGTAACAGGTCCTCTACCAGCTCTGGTGATACGCCTTGTTCTAGCGCTTGCTGTCGTCTGGCAGCAAGTAACGCCTGCTCACGCTCCGGTACATAGACCGGCAGCGCGTAGTGTTGCTTCACCTGCCCAACCTGGGCTGTAACTCTGGCCCGGCGTGCCAATAGCTCGACAAGCTCACTATCCAGCTGATCAATTTGCTCTCGCAGCGGCTGTAACGCCGCTGCCGCTGCATCACTGGGCTTCACCTTAGGCCACCGCCGCCAGTTGCCGCATTTGTTGCGCTAAACTGTCCAGCAAATCCGCGGTGGTTGACCAGTCAATACAGGCATCGGTGACTGAGACACCGTATTTTTCAGCTTTGCCATTAACGATATCCTGGCGCCCGGCCTGTAAGTGGCTTTCCAGCATAATGCCGATAATGGCGTTATTGCCGGCCAAACGCTGCGCCAATACCTCTTGTGCCACCAGCGGTTGCCGGTTATGGTCCTTATTGGAATTGCCATGGCTGCAATCAACCACAATGCCGTGTGGTAGTTTGAGTTTATCCAATTGCGCCAACGCAGCCTCGATGCTGGCGGCATCATAGTTAGGTTTGGCACCACCACGCAAAATAATATGCCCATCCGGATTACCGGCAGTTTGGATCAGGCTGACCTCTCCTTTTTGGTTAATGCCAAAAAAGGTGTGGCCGCTGGCAGCCGATTGCAGGGCATTGAGCGCCACACTTAAACTGCCATCAGTACCATTTTTAAAACCTACCGGCATCGACAAGCCGCTGGCCATTTCACGGTGAGTTTGCGACTCCACAGTACGGGCACCAATCGCCGCCCAGCTAATCAGATCCGACATATACTGCGGGCTGATCGGATCCAAAGCTTCGGTCGCGACCGGCAATTCCAGCTCGACCATTTTCAATAACAGCTCACGGCCCCAGGTCAAGCCGGTCTCTAAATCAAAAGAGTCATCCAGGTGGGGATCGTTGATAAAGCCTTTCCAGCCGACAGTGGTACGGGGCTTTTCAAAGTATACCCGCATTACGATATACAGACTGTCCTGATAGGCTAACTGCAGCGCTTTTAACTTATTGGCATATTCAATGGCGGCAACAGGATCATGGATAGAACACGGACCTGTTACCACTAACAAACGTTTGTCACGGCCGTGAATAATATTGGCGATATCAGCGCGGGCCTTGGCAACAAAGTCCGCGCCTTGCTCTGATAAAGGCAGTACCCGTTTTAATACAGCCGGCGAACTTAAGGGTTTCTGCGCCACTATGCGCAGGTCATCGACGATCATGGACACGATTGAGCTCCTTTGCAGTGCTGCGGAGACTAAGCATAGGCAAGAGTCTGTGCTTATGCCGCCTGCCGACGCAAAAAAGCGTTATTTTTCGCTATCTGCGCTAAGCAAGCTGTGCAAAAACCCGACCCAACACCGTAAACTTACCCATACGGCACGTATCTATAAAATTACAATAAGCCTGAGTGTACGGATAGACGGCTATCAGGTCAACCCTGCAAAGCAATAAAAATAAGGATAAGTGCGCCTTTAGCGCAGAAACGCAAAAGTATATTTAACTTTACAGCGGCGTAGCGAAATAGCGAACTCAGGTGATGAACAGCAGGAAGAGGTTACAGACGCTGTAAGATTTTTTGATACGCCAGTGAGATACGGACAAAGGTGGTTTTATCACCGCCGCGATCCGGATGATGTTTTAGCGATAAACGCCGAAAGGCCTTTTTCAGATCGCTGAGGCTGCAAGGCCAATCCAGTTGTAGCAGCTGTAACGCCTCATCATCGTTCAGCAGGATCGTGCTGCTACTACCGCCTTGGCGCTGCAGATAGTACTGCCAGAAGCTCGCCAGTCGCTTACTTAATGCCACCGGCGTCATCCGCCAATAGTTTTGCCAGTCGGCATAGTAGGCTGCCTTGCTGTCGGTAAGCAGCGGCAGTTTGTCTCGCCAGGGCGCAATTTTAATTCGTGCCAGGCCAATATCCAGATAAGCGGTATTGCTTAGCGCCCAACGCTCTGCCAGTCGATATAACAAGTGATACAGCACAAAATGGCGTTGGAATAGCGCAAACTGGCTATCTTGAATGGTGCTAAGGGGTTTTAAATCCAGCAGCGTCAGAAGTTGCTGCTCTGTCAGCTCGCCAAAACGGCGTAACAGGATCTGCTCCAACCGAAGCTCCAGTTGTTGCAGCTGAGTGGGATTAAGCGGTGCTGTAGCAGTCAGTTCTGCCATAAAAAAACAGGGCCGGCATAGTGCCGGCCCTTAACAGCTTAGTTAAGCTTTTCGCGGATACGCGCTGATTTACCTGAACGATCGCGTAAGTAGTAAAGCTTAGCACGGCGAACGGCACCACGACGTTTAACGGTGATGCTGTCTACCAGCGGGCTGTGCGTCTGGAATACACGCTCAACACCTTCGCCATTAGAGATTTTACGGACGGTGAATGCAGAGTGCAGACCACGATTACGCTTAGCGATAACAACGCCTTCGTAAGCCTGTAAACGGGTTTTGTCACCTTCTTTAACTTTAACCTGAACCACTACAGTGTCACCTGGAGCGAACGCAGGAACGTCTTGTTTCAGCTGTTCCTGTTCAAGTTGCTTGATGATGTTTTGGCTAACTTTGCTCATAACAATCTCACTTTACCTGGAGTTAACTATCTTGCTTGCTGCTGCAACGCCTGGTATTCCTGTTGGAATTCTGCCAGTAATTTGCGTTGCTCCTTAGTCAGAGCCAGGGAATTTAACATATCCGGCCGTCTTAACCAGGTTCTACCAAGAGCCTGTTTCAGACGCCAGCGTCTAATTTCTTCATGGTGCCCACTCAGCAATACGGCGGGTACCTGTTTGTCTGCTAACACCTCTGGGCGGGTATAATGTGGACAATCTAATAAGCCGGCCGCAAACGAATCCTGCTCAGCAGATAAATCATGTCCCAAAACCCCGGGCACCAGTCGCGACACGGCATCAATTAATACCATTGCCGGCAACTCGCCCCCGCTTAGTACGTAATCGCCGATTGACCATTCTTCGTCAATTTCGGTTTCGATCACGCGCTCGTCAATTCCTTCGTAACGGCCTGCTACCAGGAGCAGTTTCGGATGTTTTGCCAGTTCAGCCACACCTTGCTGGTCTAGTTTGCGGCCTTGCGGCGACAAATAAACCGTATGCACCTTACCTCCCGCTGTGGCTTTCGCCGCACGAATGGCATCGGTCAGTGGCTGCACCATCATCAGCATACCGGGGCCGCCGCCATAAGGCCGGTCATCAACAGTGCGGTGTTTGTCCGTGGTAAAATCCCGCGGGTTAAAACACTCAAGCTGAATAATGCCCTGCTTTACAGCCCGACCAGTGACACCGTATTGCGTAATCGCCTGAAACATCTCCGGAAACAGTGAGACAACGCCCACCCACCTTGGTTGTTCCTGCATTAAAACGCCGGGTCCCAATCTACTGTGATTTGCTTATTCGCCAAATCCACTTGCTTGATCACAGTCTGTTCAAGAAACGGAATTAAGCGCTCACCCTTACCAAAGGCATCAGTCCGGTTGGCTTTCACCACTAACACATCGTTAGAGCCGGTTTCCATTAAGTCAGTTACCACACCCAGATCATAGCCTTGCTCATTCACTACTTTCAGATCCATCAGATCTTTCCAGTAGTACTCGCCATCGTCCAGCGCCGGTAAGGCATTGGCGGCAACCGCGATTTCAGCATTGACATAGGCCTGCGCCTGTTCCCGGACATTAATGTCAGTCAGTTTGGCGATTAAGCCATTACTATGCCGTTTCCAGCTGCTGACTGTTACTGTCTGCCAGTTACCCTGAAATTTGACCTGCCAGGGTGTGTAATCAAAAATCCCTTCCGGGATGTCCGTGTAGGAGTTAATTTTTAGCCAGCCATTGATGCCGTAAACCGCACCAAACTTGCCAAGTACTACAAAATCTTTTTCACTCAACAGTGACAACTCCACACGCCTTGCTAATTAAGCAGCTGCTTTCTTAGCGTTTTTTACCAGAGTGGCCACGCGATCACTCAGTGCAGCACCTTGTGCTACCCAGTGGTCAACGCGATCCAGGTCCAGACGCAGTTTCTCTTCAGTGCCGCTGGCGATTGGGTTAAAGAAACCCACGCGCTCAATAAAACGGCCATCACGAGCAAAACGGCTGTCCGCTACCACAACTTGGTAAAATGGACGCTTTTTCGCGCCACCACGTTGTAAACGAATAGTTACCATACCGTCCTCTAATTTCAATCGTTCAGGTTTTAAAAAATAACAAAGCCCGCAGTCGGACTGCAGGGCTGCTGCATTGTACGGATTTTTGCCGCGAATGCAAGGCATTTCGCGGCCTGGCAACCCGTCACACCAGGATCAGCGCGGTGGCAACATACCAGGTGGTAACTTGCCGCCCATGGCCCGCATCATCTTCATCAGGCCACCTTTACCACTCATCTGTTTCATCATTTTCTGCATCTGGGTAAATTGTTTCAGCAGCTGATTGATCTCCTGCACCTGAGTGCCGGAGCCGGCCGCTATCCGTTTTTTACGCGAGCCTTTCAGCAGGTCGGGAAACTCACGCTCTTTCGGCGTCATCGAATTAATAATGGCTTCCATCCGCACAAACTGCTTTTCATCTAACTGACCGGCGGCACCGGCCGGCAGATTTTTCATCCCCGGCAGCTTGTCCATCAGTGACATCATGCCGCCCATGCTACGCATCTGTACCAGCTGCTCGCGAAAATCTTCTAATGAAAAGCCTTTGCCCTTCATCATCTTCTGCGCCATTTTCGCGGTTTTTTCTTTATCGACTTTCTGCTCAAGCTCTTCAATCAGGCTTAGCACATCGCCCATACCTAAGATGCGCGAGGCGATCCGATCCGGATGGAACGGCTCTAAGGCGTCAGTTTTCTCACCGGTACCGATAAACTTAATTGGCTTACCGGTGATATGGCGGATCGATAAGGCGGCACCACCACGGGCATCACCGTCGGCCTTGGTTAGAATCACCCCGGTTAATGGCAAGGCTTCGTTAAAGGCTTTGGCCGTATTAGCCGCATCCTGACCGGTCATGGCATCGACCACGAACAGGGTTTCAATTGGTTTTACCGCGGCATGCAGCGCCTTGATTTCATCCATCATCTCGCTGTCGACATGCAAACGACCGGCGGTATCGACCAGCAGCACATCAAACATCCGGGTTTTGGCATGCGTGATAGCCGCATTAACAATAGCAACCGGCGCCTGTGAGATGTCGCTGGGGAAAAACTCGACATTAACGGCTTTGGCTAAGGTTTCCAGCTGCTTAATCGCAGCAGGCCGGTAAACGTCGGCCGATACCACCAACACTTTTTTCTTTTTGCGTTCGGTCAGAAACTTTGCCAGCTTACCCACAGAGGTGGTTTTACCGGCCCCCTGTAAACCTGCCATCAGGATCACCGCTGGCGGTTGGGTATTCAGGGCCAGTTCTTCATTCGCCTCGCCCATGGCTTCTTCCAGGGCTTTACGGACGATTTTCAGAAATTCCTGCCCCGGGGTCAGACTCTTGCTGACCTCCAGACCCACAGAGCGCTCTTTGATCTGGTTGATAAAGTCTTTAACAACCGGCAATGCCACGTCAGCTTCGAGCAGTGCCATTCGCACTTCCCGTAGCGTTTCTTTAATATTGTCTTCAGTAAGACGACCACGACCACTAATATTTTTCAGGGTCCGGCTTAAACGATCTGACAGATTTTCAAACATAGCGGAGATCCAATTCGGTAATTGCGCCGATTATAGCGCGTTGTACTGTTATCGTCAGCCTTAAGCGCATCTTACTGTATGCTGCTGGGCTTTACCCGAAACTTGCAATACAATAATCCACTTACTGCGTCACAGGAGTGTTAAGTATGCCGATGTTGTTACCCGCGCTGGCTTTGGTTGCCTATACGGTTGCAACTGTTACCCTGCTATTGCGGCTATTCCATCCGGCCGGGCCAAACTTTAAACTGGTTTTCGGTGCCGGTACCCTGGGTGTGGTATGCCATATGCTCAGCCTGGCAGGCAGCATCTTTACCGAGCAGGGGCAAAACTTCAGTCTGTTGAACGTCAGCTCATTGGTTGCCTGGCTGTTAACCCTGGCGGTAACCCTGATTTCCCTGCGCAGTCCGGCTGTGTTGCTATTACCTATAGTCTACACCGCCGCCGCCTTACTGCTGCTGGCCGGTCTGTTTATTCCCGGCACAGTGCTGTTACAGCATTTGGGACAAAGCCCGGGGCTGCTGGCCCATATTGGTCTGGCTTTTAGCGCCTATGTGGTGCTGATTATGGCCACGCTGTACTCAATTCAAGTGTCTTATATCAGTTATAAACTGAAACATAAAAATTTCTCTGGTGTCAGTCGCTTTTTGCCGCCATTATTACAGGCAGAGCAACTGCAATTTCGCTTGCTGGCAGCCGGTACCGCCTTGTTAACTCTGGCACTGGCCAGTGGTGTACCCTATATGAAAAGTTGGGTCGACCATAAAACGCTGCTAAGCCTAATCGCGCTAATTGTATTCGGAGTGCTGTGCTGGGGGCATGCCCGTCAGGGCTGGCGCGGTAGAACCGCGGTATCTCTGACTGTAGTCGGCAGTATTTTCCTTACCCTGGCCTATTTTGGCAGCCGCTTTGTAAAAGAAGTCCTGCTGGGCAGATTCTGAAACCGCTCTACACTTTGTCAGGCAATAAAGGTAATTAACTTTTGGACGCAATCTCAACCAGTACACTCTTTATTATTTTGGGAGTGCTACTGTTCATCTCGGCCTATTTCTCGGGTTCAGAAACAGGCATGATGTCCGTTAACCGCTACCGGTTAAAACACCTAGAAAATGAACAACATAAAGGCGCAAAACGGGTGGCCGAATTATTAGACCGGCCAGATCGACTGATCGGTTTGATCCTGATTGGCAACAACCTGGTGAATATCGCAGCCTCCGCGATTGCGACCATTATTGGTATGCGACTGTATGGCGATGCCGGTATTGCTATTGCAACCGTGATCCTGACACTGGTGATCCTGGTATTTGCGGAGGTCACGCCAAAAACCCTGGCGGCACTGCATCCGGAGCGGATCGCTTTTCCAAGCTCCGCCTTACTAAAACCGCTGTTAAAACTATTTTATCCGCTCGTCTGGTTAATTAACTGGATCACCAATGGCTTACTGGCCGTGATGGGCATTAGCCCGGAAAAGCATCAGGGCAACAGTCTGAGTGCAGAAGAGCTTAGAACCGTGGTGCATGAAGCCGGCGCCCTGATCCCGGAGCAACATCAGAATATGCTGGTGGGAGTATTGGATCTAGAAAATGTTACCGTGGATGACATTATGACGCCGCGTAACGAAATCGCCGGTATCGATATTAACGACGAATGGAAAGATATCGTACGCCAGCTAGCCAACGCCCAGCATAGCCGGGTATTGCTGTATCGGGATAGTATTGATGATGCGCTGGGATTTATTCACCCACGGGATCTGGTGCGGCTACTGCTTAAAGATCAGTTTACCAAAGCAACTTTGCTACGCTCTGTGCACGAAATCTACTACATTCCAGAAGGCACACCACTTAATACGCAACTGCTGAAGTTTCAAAGCACCAAGGAACGTATTGGGTTGGTAGTTGATGAATACGGCGATATTCAGGGGCTGGTGACGCTGGAAGATATTCTGGAAGAAGTGGTGGGTGAATTTACTACTGATGTGCTCGAAGATAAACACGAGGCGATTATTCAACAACCGGACGGTTCTTACCTTATCGACGGCAGCATCAGCCTGCGGGATTTGAACCGGCAAATGCAGCTGGAATTCCCAACTGACGGCCCGAAAACGCTGAATGGTCTGTTACTGGAACATCTGGAAGAGATCCCGCAAGGCGCAATGAGCGTTAAGCTAGCCGGCTATCCACTGGAAATCGTCGATGTGCAGGATAATATGATTAAAACGGTGCGGCTGGTTCTGACACGCTAGCCAGCCGCTGAACCACAGACTAACCAAATAGCAGGCGGCGTAACCAGCCGCGCTGCAATTCTTTCTCACAACCTTTTAATTGTTGCTGGTAAATCCGGGCTCTGTCGTCAACCTGACGCGCAGTACGGATCAACCAGCCCTTTTGTTGATGAGTGCCACGCCGGTAACCGCCCCAGCCTTCGTGGTAGTTCAGATAAAGCCGGTAAGCGTCATCTTTCGGCACCTTATTTACCTGGTGGGTCTTATCGATATACCAGCCAATAAAATCCACCGCATCCGCAAAGTTGCTGCGGCTGGCAAATAATCGACCGGTATCCTTGACATAGTCGTCCCAGGTTGGGGTTTTTGCCTGGGAATAGCCATAGGCTGAGCTCGCACGACCATAAGGGATAAAGCCGAGAAAATAACGCATAGGTGGCCGGGCATTGTGCCGGAAACCACTTTCCTGATACATAAAACTGATCGGCACAGCGATTGGCATGCCCCATTTGTCACTGGCATTGGCGCTGGCTTTATACCAGGAGCGGTTCTCACGAAAGATCTCGCAGATATCGCTTTTATTTTGCGGGGGCGGCGTCGCACAGCCGGTTAAGGCCGCAGACAAACCTAATATGATCAGGAGTTTATTTTTTTTAATCTTTTTTTGAACTATCAGCATAAGGGGGATTCTAACAAGGTGCATGGATGCAACCAAGTTTTTTGTTTTCCCTGGATTCTCCTTTACGGCTACCACCTGGTAGCCGTTTTTTTATCTGCTATTCGGCGGTACAGGCTGGCACTTCACGGAAATAGTCAGCCAGGTACTGTTCAAAACTCAGGGTATCAGCCGCTTCGATTTGCTGCTGGCGCAGGTGCGATTGCGCCGCCGCCGCAACAAAGTCCTGTTCGCTGTAATACTGATATGGCTCTGCCAGGAGCTGGCTACGATAGCCTTCTGCCAACTGCCGCATATAGGGACCATTGTCCTGCCGAGTGCTCAGCAGATGATTGAGGACCTTACCGGAAGGTGTTTGTGC
Organism: Alishewanella sp. BS5-314; assembly: GCF_025377695.1. NCBI lineage: Bacteria > Pseudomonadati > Pseudomonadota > Gammaproteobacteria > Alteromonadales > Alteromonadaceae > Alishewanella > Alishewanella sp. BS5-314. The sequence goes on along the minus strand of NZ_JACEHJ010000002.1, from coordinate 159,941 downwards.
CGGATCTAATAAGCTTAGATAATACTGGCGCATCGCCGCCTGATAGCGGTCGGTCTGATACGCCTGATCCAGCCATTTGGCGATTGGCATCATATCGGCAAACAGTTGTTCGGCCCAATCCTGCATCAGGCGTGGCTGACCATCCTGCAACAGCTCCAGATTAGTGCGCCGACCATCAGTCACCACCTTTTTCAGGTTCTGCTCAGTAACCTGCTGCTCAGCAGCTGATAACGGCGGGCTTTGCTCCAGTAAACAGTACAGCAGGAACACATCCAGAAAACGCATTTGTTCAGCACTAATACCAATACTACTGAACGGATTGACATCCAGCGCCCGCACTTCGATATATTCGACGCCCCGCTTGGCCAGGGCACAGGTCGGCCGCTCGCCCGATTCGGTGGTGCGCTTAGGACGAATAGTCGAGTAAAACTCGTTTTCAATCTGCAGCACATTACTATTCAGCTGCTGAAAAACCCCATCCACCTTGACACCAATACTCTGATACTCGGCAGAGGGCTGGGTCACAGCCGCATGCAAACCACTGATATATTCCGGCAAACTATTATAAGTAATATTTAAACTGGATTGAGCGCTGTTGGTATAGCCTAAATCACTCATCCGTAGTGAGGTCGCATAAGGCAGGTAAAGCGAACCCTTGCCCAGTTTTTGGAACGCATAACGCGACTGACGCCCTTCTAAAAAGGACTGACACATTGCCGGCGACGCGCCAAACAGGTAGACAATGAGCCAGGCAAAGCGCTTATAGTTGCGGATCAATGACAGATACTGTGCCGACACAAAATCTTGCAGCGTCGCGTCATCCTGTAACAACTGCTGATACGCTTGCCAGAAGCTCTGCGGTAACGAGAAATTAAAATGCACGCCACTGATGGCCTGCATCATGCTGCCGTAGCGGTTTTTCAGTCCTTGCCGGTACAGGGTTTTCATCTTCCCGACATTCGACGACCCGTACTGTGCTAACGGGATCTGGTGCTGGTCGGTAATAAAACAGGGCATACTGGCCGGCCATAGCCGTTCATCACCCAGTTGTCGTACCGTAAAGCGATGAATGTCCGCCAGTTGCGCCAGAGTTTGTTCAATATCCTCACCGGCAGGGGTAATAAACTCCAGCAGTGATTCTGAAAAATCGGTGGTGATCCAGGGGTGTGTCAGCGCAGAACCCAACGCCCTGGCATGGGCGCTTTGTGCCAGACTGCCGTCCTGATTAACGCGTAAGGTTTCGCGCTCGATCCCACGCTTAATACCAAGGATACTCTGCTGTAGTCCCTGCTGTTGCAACGACGACAAAACTGCGGTGATGCTAGCGCTCAAGATGATTCCTTACTGAGAATGGCGTTCCCCAATCATTGGGGAACGCCAAGCTGATATCAAGAGGTGAAACACAAAATTGGCTATGACGCTACGAGCCTGGTAGCAGGCTCAGTTACCGGCGTCAGTTTTTTCGGGTTTGGCGCTCTCCGCTTTAGCTGCTGTCTCATCCAGAAAATCAGCATCTTCGGAATCGCCCACCACATGCTCCAGTTTAAGTTTGCGTACGCTGCGAAAGGTCGTAATGGGTCCCGAGCAGGCATAAGCAAAGAAAATAATAAATAACATCTGCGCCGGCCGGGCAGCGATGACCACGAAGACCAGCACGACCAGCAAGATCGTCAGAAAGGACACCCGATCACGCCAGTTCAGGTTTTTAAAGGAGTTGTAGCGGAAATTACTGACCATCAAAAAGCCGGCGGTGATGGTCAGTAAACCCACCAGATAGCCGTACTTATCACCATCAATCTCAAAGCTGGCGCCGTTCCAGACCATACCGGCCACCAGGGCAGCCGCCGCCGGACTGGCTAAGCCCTGAAAGAAACGGCCATCTGTTACACCCAGATTGGCATTGAAACGCGCTAAACGTAAGGCGGCACAGGCCACATAAATAAAGGCCGCCAACCAGCCGAACTTGCCCAGATCCGCCAACGCCCAATTATAGGCAACTAAGGCTGGTGCTACACCAAAGGCCAGTAAATCAGACATGCTGTCGTACTGTGCCCCAAATTCACTTTGGGTATTGGTTAAGCGCGCTACGCGGCCATCCAGGCCATCAAAGATCATTGCGATAAAAATCGCCACGGCAGCGGCTTCAAAACGACCATTCATTGATGATACGATGGCAAAGAAACCCGAAAAAAGCCCGGCGGTTGTCAGCAGGTTAGGTAACAGATAGATCCCTTTACGCGGACTGCTATCACTGTTTTTTAATTCTGTCATAAGGCAACTTCTAAAATAACGATTACACTGATTATAAGGGACATAACATAACATGGATAGAACCATGGCAAAAGTGAAGTACATCTTTCTCGGCACCCTGTTATGCCTGGCTCCGCTGACCATCGCCCAAACGGTTTACAGCTGGCAGGATGCAAAGGGTGTGATCCATTTCTCGCAACAGCCGCCGGCTGAGGGAGAATACCAGTTAGTCACGATTAAGGTCGGTAGCGGTTCATCTGCCGTCACCACCGTTGCGCAAGGCGTAAGTTCAGGTGCGGTGCTTGATCCGGTGTTGTGTCAACAAGCCCGCGATCAATTGGCGATGTTAAACAGCGAGCAGGAACTCTTTACCAAAGAAGCGAACCAGGAAGCAGTGCGCTTACTGACAACAGAAGAGCGCCAGCAGCAGATCCTGCTGGCGAACTTTGAGATCAGAAGGCGCTGCCCGGCCACACCTTAGCCGGGCTGCTTTGCTGATGCTAACGCCGGCTCTGCACCTTAAACTGCTGACCGTCATGGTCAACCACAATAGTGCTACCCGGCAAAAAGTTGCCTTGTAATAACGCCTGTGCCAGTGGGTTCTCCAGATACTGCTGAATAGCCCTTTTCAGCGGCCTTGCACCATATAAGGGGTCAAAGCCAACTGCCGCCAGTTTCTCCAGCGCCGCATCACTGACTTCCAACTGGAAGTCTCGTTGCTGTAAGCGCTGCCGCAACCGCTGCAACTGGATACTGGCAATTTGTTTAATTTGCCGGTCATCCAGCGGATGGAATACCACAGACTCGTCCAAGCGGTTTAAAAACTCCGGCCGGAACTGCCTGCTCAGCACATCCATCAACATGGTCTTCATTTCGGCATAGCTGTATTCACGATAATGCTCCTGGATCAGATCCGATCCCAGATTCGAGGTCATGATGATCACGGCGTTTTTAAAATCCACCGTCCGTCCCTGACCATCGGTCAGACGACCATCGTCCAACACCTGTAATAAGATGTTAAAAACATCGGGATGGGCTTTTTCAACCTCGTCCAGCAGGATCACTGAGTAAGGCTTACGTCTGACCGCCTCGGTCAGATAACCGCCCTCTTCATAGCCAACATAGCCCGGCGGTGCGCCAACCAAACGGGACACCGCATGTTTCTCCATAAACTCCGACATATCGATCCGCACCATCGCATCCGGACTGTCAAACAGGAATTGCGCCAGCGACTTGGTCAGCTCGGTTTTCCCTACCCCGGTTGGCCCGAGGAATAAGAAAGAGCCAATAGGTTTGTTTGGATCAGATAAGCCGGCACGCGAACGGCGGATTGCATTTGCCACCGCACTGACCGCCTCATGTTGCCCCACCACTTTATCGTGCAGAGCCTCTTCCATCCGTAACAATTTGTCACGCTCGCCTTCCAGCATTTTACTCACCGGAATGCCGGTGGCTTTTGACACCACATCCGCAATTTCCTGATCGGTCACCTTATGCCGCAACAGCGTCATTTCCTGCATTTCCGCCTGCGAGGCTAAATCCAGCTTTTTCTCCAGCTCTGGAATGCGGCCATACTGCAACTCAGACATCCGTTGCAGATCACTGGCCCGCCGTGCGACTTCCAGGTCCAAGCGAGCTTGCTCCAGATCGGCCTTAATATACTGGGTGCCCTGCAATGCCGCCTTTTCGGATTCCCATACCTCGTCCAGCTCGTTGTAACGTTGCTCCAGCTCATCAATTTGCTCACGAATACTATCGCGACGCTTTTTGCTGGCCTCGTCGGTTTCTTTTGCTAAGGCATTATCCTCCAATTTCAACTGGATAATACGTCGCTCTAAGCGGTCTAACTCTTCTGGTTTGGAATCCATCTGCATCCGGATACTGGAAGCTGCTTCATCAATTAAATCAATGGCTTTATCCGGTAACTGCCGATCACTGATATAACGGTGTGACAGTGTTGCTGCCGCGACGATCGCCGGATCGGTGATTTCTACCGCATGGTGCAGTTCATAACGCTCTTTCAAACCACGCAGAATCGCGATGGTATCCTCAACCGTTGGCTCCTCCACCAAAACTTTCTGGAAACGCCGCTCCAGCGCTGCGTCTTTTTCAATATATTTGCGATACTCATCCAGGGTGGTGGCACCAAGACAGTGCAACTCACCGCGCGCCAGCGCTGGCTTTAGCATATTGCCGGCATCCATAGCACCATCCGCCTTACCGGCGCCAACCATGGTATGAATTTCATCAATAAACAGGATGATCTGGCCTTCTTCCTTGGCAACTTCGTTCAGTACCGCTTTTAACCGCTCTTCAAATTCACCGCGATATTTGGCCCCTGCCAGTAGCGCGCCCATATCCAGTGATAATACCCGCTTATCTTTTAAACCTTCAGGAACTTCTTTATTAACAATCCGCTGCGCTAAACCCTCTACGATGGCGGTTTTACCGACACCGGGTTCACCAATCAATACCGGGTTATTTTTAGTGCGTCGTTGTAATACCTGCACGCAGCGGCGAATTTCTTCATCCCTGCCAATCACCGGATCCAGCTTGCCGGACTCTGCCCTGGCGGTCAGATCAATGGTATATTTGCTCAGCGCCTGACGGGTATCTTCCGCATTGGCATCATCCACCTTCTGACCAGCACGGATTTGCTCTATCGCAGCACTGACCTTGTCTTTAGTTATCCCCAATAACTGCAGAATGCGGCCCAGCTCTGATTTGTCCTCAGTCGCTGCCAGCACGAACAGCTCACTGGAGATAAACTGATCTTTACGCTTTTGCGCCAGCTTATCGCACTGTTGCAACAGCTGAGCTGTGGCTGCAGATAGCTGTAAGCTACCGGCATCACCTTCTACTCTTGGCAGACGCTCTATCGCCTGGCTGACTTTTGAGCGCAGTTCATTAAAGTTTACCGCCAGCTTATTTAATAATTCGCGTACGGTGCCGCCTTCCTGATTCAGTAAGGCAAACATAATATGTACCGGCTCTATAAACTGTTGATCACGCCCCAGTGCCAGCGATTGCGCATCAGCAATAGCTTCCTGAAACTTACTGGTGAATTTATCTAAACGCATTGGCAGGCTCCCGCTCTTACCCTAACTATGATGTGTAGTAAGATTGGGCGCTGCTGTGGATTTTTCAAGCAGCGAACGTCAAAAAATTGACTTGCATCAACTTAGCACGGCTAACTCAGGGTTCTAACCAGATTGCACTGGCCTGGCGGCCGGTTTCACCATCACGCCGGTAGGAGAAAAAACGTGCTGAGTCAGTAAAGGTGCAATACTCTGCACCATAGATGGCTCTGACTCCGGCCCGCTGCAGCCGCAAACGTGCCAAAGCATAGATATCTGCCAGATACTTGCCGCCAGCTGAGCCGGTAAAAGCGGCTGCAGCCTCTGGCATCATCGCCACAAAGGCCTGACGTACCTCAGCGCCAACTTCAAAAGCCGCCGGCCCAATTGCCGGACCGAGCCAAACCAATAACTCAGCCATCGGCGCCTGAAACTGCTGCAGGCTTTGTTCAATCACCCCGCCAGCCAGACCACGCCAACCGGCGTGCACAGCAGCAACTTCAGTACCGGCTGTGTTACAAATTAACAACGGCAAACAGTCTGCTGTCATCACCAGACAAACCTGGCGTGGCTGTCTGCTGTAGCTGGCGTCTGCTGTCGGTAACGGCGCTGGTGAGTGCTGCGGTAAAGTTAGCACCTGATTGCCATGCACCTGATTTAGCCAAACCGGAGCGGCCGGCAGCCGGGCCAGTTGTGCAAAACGCTGGCGGTTAGTGCTGACGTTGACAGCGTCATCCCCAACATGCCCACCAAGGTTCAAACTGGCGTATTGTCCGACGGATACCCCGCCAAGCCGGGTTGAACTAACAGCTTTAACACAAGCTGGCGCCGGCCAGTCAGGGTACAGTAACTCAGATGGCAACTCCGATGGCAACTCAGATGGCAGATCAGGGCGCATAACGTTAATCAGGTCCATACTTTGACTTACACAAAGTCCATACCGTGTAACTGGGTATCGGCTTTTAAAGCGGCATTCAGTGCCACCATATCGTCCGGCAATGGCGCATGCCACTCCAGCAACTGGCCGGTTATCGGGTGCGCCAGTTTAAGCATAATGGCATGCAGCGCCTGGCGTTTAAAATTACGCATTAACTGCAATAACTGTTCGCTGGCCTGGCGTGGCGGTCTGGGCCGGCCACCATATACCGGATCGCCAACCAGAGGATGACTGATAAAGGTCATATGTACGCGGATCTGATGCGTCCGGCCGGTTTCCAGCCGCAGTCGCAGGCGGGTATGCGCCCGGTACTTTTCCATCACTCTATAGTGGGTGACAGCCGGTTTACCATTTTCATTAACTGCCATCAGGGTTCTTTTAGTCTGGTGCCGACCGATCGGCTGTTTTACGGTACCGCCGCCGGTCATAGTGCCGTAACAGACCGCTTCATATTCACGGGTAATTTCCCGCGCCTGCATCGCATCGACCAAATGCGTTTGCGCTGGTATCGTTTTCGCGATGACCATCAGGCCGGTAGTGTCTTTATCCAGCCGGTGTACTATTCCGGCACGGGGAACTTCTGCAATACCCGGGCAGTGATGTAACAAGGCATTGAGTAAGGTACCGTCCTGATTGCCTGCTCCCGGGTGCACCACCAGACCGGCAGGCTTATTGATCACCAGAATATGTTCGTCTTCAAACACGATATCCAGGGCGATCGGCTCGGCGTCAAAACGTTCTTCTTCCGGCAATTCAGCCAGAATATCGATTTGCTCCCCACCCAACATTTTCTGCCGCGGAGTGGCACAAGGCTCACCGTTTACCTGCACGCTATTGGCCAGGATCCACTCTTTTATCCGCGAACGCGAATAATCGGGGAACATTTCGGCCAGAACCTGATCTAAGCGCTTACCAAAAAGGTGCTCAGGTACGATTTCTGAAAGTTTTAGCTGTTTTGTCATAACGGAAGCAGTTATCCTGTGTGCAACCCCGCGATATCTGGGGTAGAATCGCATGAGCGGGTATTTTAACGATTTTACGCCGGACTAGACAGCCATTTAGCCGAAGTAGTAACGGATTTTTACATGAAACTAAAATTTATTCTGATAGCCCTGTTAGCTGTGACCCTCACCGCCTGTGCCGGAAAACCTAAAGAAGCACAAGTTACCTCCAATCAAACGGCGCAAGCGATGTATCAGCAAGCCAAGGATGTACTGGATGCAGGCCTTTATAACCGCGCTATTGAACTGTTAAAAGGGGTTGAAAGCCGCCATCCGTTCGGCCCCTTGGCCCGGCAAGTACAGCTGGATTTAATTTATGCCTATCACCAGGCTGGCAATCTGCCGCAAGCGCTGGCAACCATTGACCGTTTTATCCGGTTGAATCCGAATCAACCGGATTTGGACTATGTATATTATATGCGCGGTTTAACCAACCTGAAGGCAGATGAAAACGCCTTTCAGGAATTTTTTGGCATTGACCGTGCCGATCGCGATCTGGCCAGCACCCGGCAGGCGTTTGATGATTTTCGTATCCTGTTAACTAACTATCCGGAAAGTAAGTATGCTGCCGAAGCCCGGGCGCGGATGGTTGCGATTAAAGATAAGCTGGCCCGGCACGAGTTACTGGTAGCAGATTACTACCTGCGCCGCGGTGCCTTTCTCGCGGCCGCCAACCGGGGTAAATATGTTGTTGAGTTTTACCGTGACTCTCCGCTGGTAGAGCAGGCTCTGGAGATTATGGTAGAAAGTTACGATAAATTAGGGCTGGATAAGCTCAGAAGTGACACCGAGCAGGTATTACGGCTTAACTTTCCACAGAATCGCCGCTTCCGCTAAGCTCAGGTAATTACACTAAGTAATACCCTCAATACAAGCGCCTCTGCCTACGCAGAGGCGTTTTGCTTTATAGCGCTTCCAAGGCCTCAGCCAGGCGTGCCACAGCGACCACTTCCATCCCGGCAATAGGTTCCTTCGGTTGATTAGCCAGCGGCACTATCGCCCGTTTAAAACCATGCTTCGCGGCCTCTTTCAGTCGTTCCTGACCACTGGGCACCGGCCGGATCTCACCTGCTAATCCCACTTCACCAAATACCACTAAATCATTCGGTAATGGCTTATCCCGAAAGCTGGAGACTAACGCCAGTAAGGTCGCTAAATCAGCGCTGGTTTCATTAACCTTGACCCCACCGACAACGTTAACAAACACATCCTGATCCGCCATCTGGATCCCGGCATGGCGGTGCATCACTGCCAGTAACATCGCAATCCGGTTTTGCTCCATCCCCAGTGTCACCCGTCGTGGATTATTCAGTGGCGAATAGTCAACCAACCCTTGAATTTCTACTAAAAGCGGTCGGGTACCCTCCCATAGCACCATAACGATACTGCCGGATTGATCTTCCTTACCACGGGTCAGAAAGATCGCGGAAGGATTCTTTACCTCCTTCATCCCCTGGCCAGTCATCGCAAACACCCCTAATTCGTTGACCGGACCAAAGCGGTTTTTATGGCCGCGCAAGGTGCGGTAGCGATTGTCAGCGTCACCATCCAGCATCACTGAGCAATCGATACAATGCTCTAATACCTTAGGCCCGGCCAGAGATCCATCTTTGGTTACATGCCCGACCATGATAATAGCGATATGATGCTGCTTGGCGAAGCGGGTTAAATACGCCGCGCTTTCCCTGACCTGTGACACACTGCCCGGTGCCGACTGAATATCAGCCAGATGCATCACCTGAATTGAGTCAATCACCATAATGCGCGGCTTTTCCTGCTGCGCCAGCTGACAGATAGTTTCGACGTTCGTTTCAGCCAACATTTTCAATTCAGACATCGGCAATCCCAGGCGCTGCGCCCGCATCGCAACCTGCTGCAACGATTCTTCCCCCGTCACATACAGTGCGCCCCCCTGTGCGGCCAGGCCGCACATAATTTGCAGTAACAAAGTACTTTTTCCGGCACCAGGGTGACCACCGATCAGGATCGCAGAGCCCGGTACTATGCCGCCGCCCAGCACCCGGTCAAACTCAGCAAAACCTGAGCTAAAACGTGGTACATCCTGCAAGTCGACCTCATCCAGTCGCATCACACGCGCCACGGTCGCACCGGCATAACCACCCAGCCGACTGCTACCGGCTTTCACCGCCCCCAACCGGACTTCGCTGATACTATTCCAGGCACCGCATTCAGTACACTGCCCCTGCCAGCGCATAAAGTCAGCACCACATTCATTACACACATATGCCGTTTTACTTTTTGCCATTCTTACTCCAGGTATTATTGGAAGGCACGGATATTGCTTTTAAAACTTATTAAGCTAGTTTAACCTTATTATAACCGGACGCTGCCATATTTTTGGCAACTGAATCATCAGACTATGACGTCAACAGACCTTCAGGCATATCAGGGTATTATCACCAGACTTCGCGGCATGCTGGACTTGAGCGAGTTTGAGCAGACTTTTGCTTCGGTGACCAATGGTTTACCCAAATCCAAGCAATTTCTGCTGCGAATGGAACTCAGACGTCTGGCCCAGCCCTGCAACTACTACATCGATTTGCGTGGTCATGTGGACGGAGATGTAAAGCCTTACGAATATCGGGGCAAAACCCATTATCTGGATGATCAGGCGCGGCAAATCTTTGAGCAGGGCCTGGAAGCTTACGGTAAATATACGGTCGGCGTTTATGAAGAAGTAATGAATGCTGACAATAATTACCGGGTCAGACATCGGAAAGAAACTGACGAGCATATTCGCCATACACTACAGAACCTGCGCAAAGGTCCTCAGTTGCCTGAGCCCTCGCCTGCCGAGTCCTTTACCACGCCAGAGGATAATGCAGCACCCTCAGCGCATCGGTTTATCCGCTTCGGACACTACATTAGCCGGGCAGAGGAGCGGATGAACTTTAGCATTGAGGTGGAGATAAAACACCCCGATGGTAATAGCACCGCTATGACCACCGACCTGTCAGTATCGGGTTGCCGCTTGAAAGTACCCTTCGGGAAAACCGCAATGGCCGGCGATGTGGTCCGATTGGCACTGACCGGGCTAGAGCGCGAATATGCACTGGATTTGGTGGATACTTTGCAATATCAAATCCTTGAGATCAAAGAGCAGGATAAACATGCCTATTGGCGCCTGAAACGTCTGGAGCCGGAGAGAAATCCGGCATTCAATCAGTTTCTACATAGCTTTATTCAGGGCAATAAAAGACGTTATAAGCTGAATCTGGACAATATTCTCGACGGCGCCCTGACCAAAGGCTATGAGCAATACTACCTGCCCCGGCTACAAGGCCTGCCGGTTTTCCTGACCGTTGCCGAGGGTAGCCTGGCCAGTCGCTTTGCATTGACCAGCGACTATAGCAGAAGTATCTGGCACTATTTTATCGACGAGCAACAACAATCGGTACTGGGTCAGGTACTGAATGCCCGCAGACTCAAACAGCTGCTGAATAATAGTGAGCGCAGCGCAACCCTATACTGCTTTACCCATGCCGCTAAGGGAAAATTGTATTTTTATACGGCATTAGCCAGTGAACTGGCAGCTTCCAGCGAGCTGCGGCAGATGTTCTGGGGCTTCGGTGCTGGTAAACCGAGCTGGCGGGTATTTCAGTTAAGTTTAATGTCTGTGGCGGCAGAGGATGCGACCAGCAAATTTGCTTTGCCGGGAGAGCATGGGTTAGTCCAACCCTCCCCACTAGTAGCCAGTATGCTAAGAGATGTGCGTTATATGATTACGCTGGCGGATATCAGTAGTGCCTCGCAGCGGCATTATTACGCCGCGTATCGCTTTGACAGCACTAAGCTGGCCGCTCTCAATCAATTTGGCCTGAGCAAGGCCGGCAAAGTTGTCACCTGTGAAGCGATACCGGTTCACTATGTCAATTTACGCAGTGAATCACGTTACCTGTATAAAACTCAGGTTTTACTGCGCACCAGAGTGGATGACACCCCGATACCCGCTTACAGTCGCGACTTCTCTGCCGGAGGCTTGCAGCTGGAAACAGAAATAGCGGTCGATTTTAAAAAAGGCGACGTATTACTGGTGGATTTACCTGATCTGCAAAAAATTACCAGCAAATATCAGCTCAGTGCCCTGCCTTACGAAGTGATAGCGGTGAGTAAAAACCGGACTATTATCAATCTAAAAGCCGCTAAGACGGAATCACATCTGGGCCGACAATTTTTTAGCCAGCTGATCCAAAGTAATCGCAGCAAACTGACCGTAGCGCAGGAAACCCCAAAATATCCTGGTCTATCCGAAGCCTTGCGCAATATGTATCTGCAAAGCTGCAAATCGCTGGTACTCTATGTCCATCGTTATGGGCTGCGGCACGATATCGCCGTTGTGGGTTGCGGGAACAAAGGCAATCAATTACAGGCCTTGTTGCAATTGCCACAGCAACAGCCCGCATCCGCGCCACTGAGTGTCCTGACGAAACATCCACTCCTGGAGCTAAAATTAGCCGAAAAGCTAAAGCAGATGAAACGACAGGATCCACCGTTTCATTACGAACTCTATCTGACAGTGCAACAAAACGACGACGGTAGCTTGCAACTAAGTAGCGACTTTGACTTTGAATTTAATTCGGCGGCGGAGCTGAAGCAGCACCTTGTCGATGCACTCTCGGCACATACGTTGTTAGGGTTCCGTTGCTCACTGATCCGTGCAGGTAAAATGGATCCGGAGTATTTGGCCAGGGAGCTGAATTACATCAGTATTTATGCCATTCATAAAGCCAGGGTGCTGGAAGAAGAACTCTGGCATGTCGAGGGCGTAATTGAAGGTTTTGATATTTCATCTGAACTGGTTAACCGCTTGCAGCCGGAAGCTGCACAGCAGCAGGAACTGCAGCGACAGTTTATTCTGCAGTCACTAACTGAACAAGCCAGTTTACCAACTCTGTAAAATGTTCTGCTTTAGCAGCCGCGGCAGTCAGCATCGAAATATGATCATAAGGGTGCTGATAGCCATTCGCGCGGCTTAGTAAGGTATAGCGCCCCTCTGACTGAGCAGCTTCGTGCATAAAAGCCTGCACATCCTGCGGATGGCCGAGCAGTTGGTCATGTTCCGCAGCAAAATGCCACAGCGGCGGCCAGTTTAGTTGCTGACAGGCTGCCTGATAGTCAAAACCATCACTACAATCAACAAAGGGAGCGCCCTTGATCCAGCGTACCGTATCACACAGGAATTGCGTGGGTTCATCGTCAGCACCAAAACGCCAGCGTTTAGCGGGCACATAACCATAGCGTTGCCCCAGCCAGGGCGCCAGGGTGTTCCAGCAAAGGTCGATTTTTAATTTTCGCGCCAGGCTGTTCACACTAATCACTCTTTTGGTACCAAAACAGACCTTAGCCAGCACTTTGTCCGCCAGCTCAGGAAATCGCGCCAGACTGGCCGCTGCCAGCACGCCGGCCCAGGAGTGGCAAATCAGAATGACTTTCTGCTGATGTTGCTGGTAAACGTAATTCAGTAGCGCCGGTATATCCCGGCAAATCATTTGTTGTTGATCCTGCTGCAAGCCTTCAACTAAGCTCGGCTGTGATAAGCCCCGACCAGCAAAGTCAGCGGCGTAGCCAATAAACCCCTGCTCCGCTAGAAAGCAAGCCAGGCCTTTACCGTTCTGGCTGTAAAAAATCCGGCCATTCTCTACCGCACCGTGCAGATATAATACCGGCGCCAGAGGCGTCGCTACCGGCTGTAGCTGCCGCAGATGCAAGCGGTAAGGTGGCAGCTCAAGAAACAGCGAGCTTTGCTGATGGTTCACGGACAATCCAACAGGTACAGCAGTTGTAATAAGGAGCCTGTAGTAATCGCCGCGTTTGCCGCCGCCTGCACCTTCGGCTTAGCATGAAAAGCGACACCTAGCGCAGCCTCGGCCAACATCGGTAAATCATTGGCGCCATCACCAATAGCAACGGTCTGCGATGGCGCTATCTGATAACGCTGCGCCAGTTCAGTCACAACTTCAGCTTTGCGTTTCGCATCAACAATATTGCCAAGTACCCGGCCGGTTAATTTACCGTCAACGATTTCCAGCTGGTTAGCAAAGGTCGCACTCAGGCCAAGCCGCTGCTGTAGCGCCTCGGTAAAATAGGTAAAACCCCCGGAGGCAATGGCAAGCTGCCACTGATGCTGTCTAAGTTGCTGCACCAACTCCGTTAAGCCCGGCATTAACGGCAGTGTTTGTAATACAGCGGCTAATACCGACTCTGGCGCACCGGCTAACGCCTTAACCCGCGCTAACAGACTTTGCGCAAAATCCAGCTCGCCGTTCATTGCGCGGGCCGTAATCGCAGCCACTTGCTCGCCGACACCCGCCAAAGCGGCAATTTCATCGATACATTCGATTTCAATCGCCGTGGAATCCATGTCCATCACCAGCAAGCCGGGTTTGCGTAACGTCGGCTGCTGCGCCAGATAAACCAGCTGACAGTCGTGATCAAGGGCTAAACGACTGAGTAACGCCGGCGTAGGCTGATAAGTCAAAGGCAGGTGTAACCGCAGTGCTGCCGGCAGCGCCGGATGCGGTTTACTCAGGCTAAGCGTGAAGATACCTGATGGTAAGGCGAGTGCCTGCGCCAGGGTGCTAAGTAGTTCCCAACTGAAGTCACGGCCAAAACAAAGCAGTACCGGCAATTCGGGTTTAGGCGCAGCGACTTTCACCTCGCTAAACTGACCGGCATGCCAGTTAAGGTGACACTGCCCACCATAGGCTGTAACTAACTGCAGTGGCGTGAGATCATTGAACGGATTGGGCTGTTCTGATGAGTTCAAGTTAAATCCTGTATTTTACTGTCTGTATTTTATTATCTGTGCTGTATTGTCTGAGCTTTACCTATTGCGCTGTGACAGCCGCTCGCCTTAGCAGACAAAACGGTTAAATCTGTACGTATCTGTGCTTATCTGTACACAACTTTACTTTTCTGTACTTGGAGCAGCAGGCATGGCATCCTAGCGCCTATTCAAGCGAAACGGTATTATCGTTAAGAAATATGCAGCACCATAGCTTATCCGCTAACCCTTCTTCAAGTGTTATTACACTGCTACAGCTGGCGCTTGCTGTACTTGGGATCTGGTTTATTCTGCACAGCTGGAGTAGTGCCAGGGCGGAAGGACAGCAGGTACTACAACAGCAAAACCAGCTGCTGATGCGTGAGACGCTGAGTGCGCTGTCTCATACCGCCGGCTACTTACTGGAAAATGATCAGCTGGAAGGCTTGCAGCAACTGACACAACATATTGCAGAAAATCCGTTTCTGCATGATGTGGTGGTTTACGATGCCAACGGTGTGCGCCTGAGCTGGTCTGAAGCTAATACGCCGGCGCGTTTACTGTATAGCCCGGATCAGGCATTACCTTTGATCCCAATGGTAGAAGAAATCCGGGTTAATCAACAATTGCTCGGCTACATTAAGGTGAGCCTGTTACATGATAAAAACCTGTTCCCGGGTTATGATTTCTGGCAACAACTGATGCAACAGATGCTGGGACTGTTTTTGTTGACTGCCGCCATCGGCATGTTGTTAAAACGCAGCTTTTACCGTCTGACCAGCCGCTATCGTCAGCTGCCGGTCAAGCAGCAAACCTGAGTTACCGTCTCAGCGGCTTAATCTCAGCACTGTCAGGCTATTCTGCCATAGCGCCGTAGCAAGATGCTCTGGTGGCTCTGGCCGCAAATTACATAAGCTTTCAAACACCCGTCGTAATTGTGCCGGCGTATTGGTTTGCCCCTGAAAGCCAGAAAGCGGCATTGCCGGTGCATCCGTCTCTAGCACTAAGGCCGCAAGCGGCAGCTTTGATACCGCTTTACGGGTTTTCTCCGCACGCTCGTAAGTGATAGTGCCACCGATACCCAGTTTAAAACCCTGCTCGATAAAGGCCATCCCCTGCGCATAACTGCCTGAAAATGCATGCAGGATGCCGCCAGCGGCAAAACGTTGCCGTTTTAACTCCGCCAGCAGTTGCACCTGACTTTTGCGATGATGCAGGATCACCGGCAGATCCAGGCGGTTAGCCAACGTCAGTTGGGCACTAAATAGCTGCTGCTGCAGCTCGAAGGTGTCGCTATCCAGCGCAAAATCAAGGCCAATTTCACCTATCGCAGCTACCTGCCCGCGGTGTTGTTCCAGTAAGTCAGCCAGCTGTGTCACCTGCTGCAAGTTATGCTGCGCCGCCCACCAGGGATGAATGCCCAGCGCAATCTGCCAGGCGGGTTCTGTGGCGCGTAATTGTAGCAAGCCAGACCAGGCAGTCGCCGAGACCGCCGGGATCAATAACGCTTGCACGCCGGCCTGTTGTGCCTCCTGCCAGTGTTGTTGCTGCTGCGGTGCAAGCTGTGGTAAATCAAAATGGCAGTGGGTATCAAAAAGCACCAAGCCGCCTGACTCCGGCTGGCTTGGGTTGTATGTCGCAGAGTCTGGCAAGATCATGGCAAGTTACGGACAGAGCCGCTCAATTTGCCAACTGCCATCTGCCTGACGCTGATACATAAAGCGATCGTGTAAGCGGTGTTCGCCGCCCTGCCAGAATTCTATTTTCGACGGCTTCACCAAAAAACCGCCCCAAAACGAGGGTAACGGCACTTCGCCATGCTCAAACTTATGTTTTATCTCGGCAAACTTTTGCATCAGGGCGTGCCGGGTCGAAATCGGCCGACTTTGCTCTGAGGCCCAGGCCGCCAGCTGACTTTCTTTGGGTCGTGACAGAAAGTATTTTACTACCTGACTGCTGGGTACGCGCTCGGCGGTGCCGTAAACAATCACCTGGCGCTCCAGTGGATGCCAGGGAAAGTGCAGACTGACCTTCGGATTAACCGCCAGCTCAGAGGCTTTACGGCTGCCAAGGTTAGTATAAAAAGTAAAACCGCTGCTGTTGACGTCTTTTAACAGCACCAGCCGTTGCGACGGCTGGCCTGATG
Organism: Alishewanella sp. BS5-314; assembly: GCF_025377695.1. NCBI lineage: Bacteria > Pseudomonadati > Pseudomonadota > Gammaproteobacteria > Alteromonadales > Alteromonadaceae > Alishewanella > Alishewanella sp. BS5-314. The sequence goes on along the minus strand of NZ_JACEHJ010000002.1, from coordinate 143,746 downwards.
CATCCACCGTCGCTACACACATTGCCGTCGGATCCGGCAATTCAGCAGCAATCGCATCTTTTAGCCATTGCTCAAATTGCACTATCGGATCAGCAGCCAGATTATCCGCATCCAGCTTATCTTTGGTGTAACTACGGCGGATATCATCAATTTTCATCTTACATACGCTCCATCACCTCAATACCCAGCAGGTCCAAACCTTTGGCCAGCAGGCGGGCACTGATAATACTGAGCATTAAACGGCTATCCCGCTCAGCAGGATCAACGCCATCTTTCAGGATTGGGCAGGCTTCATAGAAGGTCATAAATAAACTGGCCAGTTCGTACAGGTAGCTACAGAGCAAATTCGGTTGAGCATCCTTCATCACCTGCTGCAGCGTTTCTTCAAAGCGCAGGATTTTCACCGCCAGCAGCCTTTCCTGCTCTGCAGTCAGTACGATAGGCGCTTGGAAGCTGTCTGCAACCTCAGCTTTACGCAAAATGCTGCGCACCCGGGTGTAAGCGTATTGCAGATAAGGAGCCGTGGCGCCTTCAAAAGCCAGCATCGCATCCCAGCTAAAGATATAGTCACTGGTGCGGTTCTTCGACAGATCAGCAAATTTCACCGCGCCAATCCCCACTTTACGGGCGATTTCGGTGATCTCCTGCTCCGACAGCTCGCTGGATTTTTCCCGCACCACCGCATCCGCCCGCACCACGGCCTCTTCCAGTAGTTCAGCCAGCTTGACAGTGCCGCCGGTACGGGTTTTAAATGGCTTACCATCTTCGCCCATCATGGTCCCAAACGGGCAATGATCATAAGCGGTGTCGGCACGCAATAAACCAGCTTTACGGGCCGTTAGTTCAACTTGCTTAAAATGCAGCGCCTGGCGGGCATCGGTAAAGATAATAATCCGGTCCGCCGCCAGCTGTTGGCTGCGATACTGACACGCAGCTAAATCAGTGGTGGCATACAGGAAACCACCGCCGGTTTTCTGAATAATAAAGGGCGATGGCTTGCCTTCTTTATCGGCCAACTCGCTTAAAAACACCACCAGCGCGCCCTGATCTTCAACCGCAATGCCAGCTGCAACCAGTTGGTCAACAATAGGCTGTAGCATCGGGTTGTAGGCGCTTTCCGGTTTGATATCGGCATCGGTCAGCGTCACATTCAGCTTCTGATAGACTTCATTACTGTGCTTAACCGAGGTATCGATAAAGAGTTGCCACAGTTTTTGACAATGTGCATCACCGCTTTGCAGTTTCACCACGTAGTCTCGGGATTTATCCGCAAAGCCGGCTTCATCATCAAAACGCTTTTTCGCCTGACGGTAGAAGTCCTCCAGGTCGGCCAGCGCGACGCTTTCCAGATCCACGCCCTCGGCCAGTTTATCTTCCAGATGCGCAATCAGCATCCCGAACTGGGTGCCCCAATCCCCCATATGGTTTTGCCGGATCACTTTATCACCCCAGAACTCCAGGGTACGAACCACGGCATCGCCGATAATGGTCGAACGCAAATGACCGACGTGCATTTCCTTCGCCAGGTTTGGTGCCGAGTAATCCACCACTACGGTTTGTGGTTGCGGATTCGCGCTGACGCCCAGGCGGGCATCACTGGCGGCTTTGGCTAATTCGCCGGCCAGCCACTCGGGCTTTAAGGTCACATTAATAAAGCCAGGCCCCGCGATCTCAACCTTGCTGGCCAGGTCATCCAGGGCTAACAAGGCAACCAGTTGCTCAGCCAACTGGCGTGGGTTGGTTTTTAACTGTTTAGCGGCGCTCATCGCGCCATTGATCTGGTAGTCACCAAATTCCGGCCTAGTGCTTTGTGTCACCGCCGGATTGGTCTCAGCCGGCAAGCCTAACTTAATAAAGGCGTCCTGAGTTTTATTGGCTAAAAGCTGTTTAATATTCATTACTTAACCTGTTAGTGTTCACGGGTTTTGAAGAATTTGATCTTCGGATAACGCTCCATCGCCAGGTTAAGGTTAACCATGGTCGGTGCAATATAGGTCAGGTTATCGCCACCATCCAATGCCAGGTTACTGCTGGCTTTGTTCTGGAATTCCTGCAGCGCTTTAGCATCATCGCAATAAACCCAGCGCGCCGTGCTGACGTTGACGCTCTCATACAAGGCATCAACGTTATATTCTGATTTTAAGCGATGCACCACCACGTCAAACTGCAGTACGCCAACGGCACCGACTATCAGATCGTTATTATCCAGCGGCCGGAACACCTGTACTGCGCCTTCTTCTGACAGCTGAACCAGGCCTTTTAATAATTGCTTTTGTTTCAGCGGATCACGCAGCCGGATGCGGCGGAACAATTCCGGGGCAAAGTTCGGGATACCGGTAAACTGCATATCTTCGCCAGTGGTAAAGGTATCACCAATTTTGATCGTACCATGGTTATGCAAACCGATAATATCACCCGGATAGGCTTCTTCCAGATGCTCGCGGTCGCCAGCAAGGAAGGTTAAGGCCTGCGGGATCAAAATATCTTTACCAATCCGGACATGCCGTACTTTCATACCTTTTTCATACTTGCCCGACACGATACGCAGGAAGGCGACGCGGTCGCGGTGCTTCGGATCCATATTCGCCTGGATCTTAAATACAAAACCGCTAAAGCCGCTCTCTGTTGGCTCAACCTTACGACTGGTGGTTTCACGCGCCTGGGGTGCCGGCGCCCAAGCCGTCAGGCCATCCAGCATATGGTCAACGCCGAAGTTACCCAAGGCTGTACCAAAGAATACCGGTGTTAATTCACCTTTTAAAAATAACTCGCGGTCAAATTCATGACTGGCGCCCTGCACCAGTTCCATTTCGTCCCGCAATTGTTGCGCGAAATAGCCAAGACGTTGATCCAATTCAGGGTTATCAATACCTTTAATGATATCGACATCCTGAATGGTATGGCCAAAACCCGATTTATAAAAAATGACCTCATCGCGTAGGATATGGTAAACGCCCTTAAATTCCTTACCCGAACCAATAGGCCAGGTAATAGGGGCGCAGGCGATTTTCAACACACTTTCCACTTCATCCAGCAAATCAACCGGATCGCGGATATCCCGGTCCATTTTATTCATAAAGGTCAGAATAGGTGTATCGCGTAGCCGGGTAACTTCCATCAACTTGATGGTGCGATCTTCAACACCTTTGGCGCCGTCGATCACCATCAGGCAAGAGTCTACTGCAGTCAGGGTGCGGTAGGTATCTTCCGAGAAATCTTCGTGACCAGGGGTATCCAGCAGGTTTACCAGGCAGTCTTTATAAGGAAACTGCATCACTGAGGTAGTAACCGAGATGCCCCGCTCTTTTTCCATCTCCATCCAGTCTGAGGTGGCATACTGGCCGGATTTTTTGCCTTTAACGGTACCGGCTTTTTGAATAAGTTGCCCGAATAACAACACCTTTTCGGTGATAGTAGTCTTACCGGCATCCGGGTGCGAGATAATAGCGAAGGTTCTGCGGCTGTCAACTTCCGCAATAAAGGCTTGATTGGTCATAATTTCCGTAACTAATAGCGCTGAAAACTTTTGTCGCAGCTGTATTGGTAAATGCCGGCTATTATAGCAGCCGTAACGGCTCACTCACAGCATCTTGAACAGCAAGCAGCTGTTACAGCGGTAATGCCATTAAAACGGCGGCTTCACGACCCGCGGCATTAACGTAATAATTGGCGCGGCGGCCGGTTTCAATGAAACCATACTTTTGATACAACTGAATAGCATGCTTTGCTGATTCTCTCACTTCCAGCCAGGCGTCCAGCACCTGACGTTGCTGGCACTGGGCGATAAAATGCTGCAGCAGCTGAGCCCCCAGCCCCTGCCCTTGCGCATCTACCCGCACACAGATATTAAACAGTTGCGCTTCGACTGCGATATGCTGGCCAAAATAGAAACCCTGTAATTGTCCCTGCAGATAGATACCAAAACTAAAGTAACGCTCGCTAAAGCAAGAGGCGAATACCTTCTCTGACCATGGATACGGATTGGCAGCCTGTTCAATCAGATAAAGTTCGGCTATCTGTTTAGGCTCTAACGGGCGGATCTCAGTCATTGATATAATCACCCAGCAGTGCCCAGAGTGCACGTTTTTGTTGAGGAGTAAATTGGAACTGGGGATCGAGCAGTAATTGTTGCTGCTGCACGCTAAACGCATTCTGTTGCGCCGCTATGCGGTAACCTTGCAAAGAGGTCAGCGTCAGACAGGTTTCCAGATCAGCAACTAGCTGGCCACTCAAGCTTTCACCAGCTGATGGCAGAGCCTTTTCCGGCATAGCGAAAAAACCTTGCTTCGGCTGCAATGGCTTAATACCAAGTTGCTGTAACAGTAATAATTGAGTTGAATTAAGATTTGTCATATCAGGAAGTGGCAGGGGCAGAGGGATTCGAACCCCCAACCATCGGTTTTGGAGACCGCTGTTCTACCAATTGGAACTATGCCCCTAGCGTTGGAGTCGCCATTATACAAAGAAGCCAACAAAGGTAAAGCAGAAAACTGCAAAGCATTATTCAAGTGCATACAAAACATACATTATGTGCGATTAAACTGCACCTTAGCATGCTGCTCTGAGCGCTGCAATGCTGGTTAACCGGATTGCGAGAGCGGTGTAGTTAGGTATTGGCATTAATTCGTATGGCTTTGCAGATAGAGGCAGCTTGGTCTTAGTTCGATGTGTCATTGATGGCGCGGATATGGCTCGTTGTTATTGGTCTGCTTTGCTGTCTCGCTTGCGTGTCTTTATCACTATCGCAGGATGGCTCCGGTACGGCGGGCGTACCGGAGTCTGAGTGTGGTGTATGCGTTTAGTTTGGCGCTTTGTTCAGAAGCCGCTTGGTCACAGTGCGGTATGTCATTGATGGCACGGATATAGCTCGCTGTTATTGGTCTGTTTTGTCTTCTCGCTTTATCTCTTCTATTACCATCGCAGGATGACTCCGGTACGGCGGGCGTACCGGAGTCTGAGTGTGGTGTAAGTGTTTAGTTTGGCTCTTCGTACAGAGGCCGTATAGTCGAAGTACCGTCTCCCATGGCGACAAAACTGCCGGGAGCAGTTTTGGACTGCCGAAGGCAGGTCGCGAAGCGATGCAGGCCAGGAAGGCCTGCACAATGCCACCAGCGCAGCGCTGTGGTTGAGACGCGCCCGGAAATAGCGAAGACATGGAGCTATTTCAGCGTCGAAAGCGAGGCCCTGGGATGGCCGAGCCGGAAGAGCGCGCCATGGAAGGTGCGCGGCATGCGAGAGCAGTGCGCCGCTGGTAGGCCAGCCCCGCAGGCGCTTCAATGCAAAAAAGCCCACCCGTTAGGGTAGGCCTTTTGCTTGAATGAGGTGCCTTCATGCCCCTCGCAGAGCTCGGGGCGTTCAGCCGGCGCCAAGCCAAACTGTTGGCTTGGCGTCTCCCGGCTTCACTGTACTACTTCGCATGGTATCGCCCTGCTCGAGCAGTACACCGCGTCAGAATCGCAGCCAATAAAAAAGCCCCACTCTTGCGAGTAGGGCTTTTCTATTGAATGAGGTGCCTGGCGGTGTACTACTCTCGCATGGCGAATGCCACACTACCATCGTCGCAGCTGCGTTTCACTTCTGAGTTCGGAATGGAGTCAGGTGGTTCCACAGCGCTATTGCCACCAGGCAATAACTGGTTTGTCTGTTCTTTAACTTAGCAAGCTGATTGTATGCACACTGTATTCACTTTTATACGCTTTTTCGCGTAAAACATCTTGGGCGTTGTATGGTTAAGCCTCTCGGGCAATTAGTATGAGTTAGCTCAACGCCTCGCAGCGCTTCCACACCTCACCTATCAACGTTGTGGTCTCCAACGACCCTTTAGTACCCTCAGGGGGTAAGGGATAACTCATCTTGTGGCCGGCTTCCCGCTTAGATGCTTTCAGCGGTTATCCGTTCCGAACATAGCTACCGGGCAGTGCCATTGGCATGACAACCCGAACACCAGCGGTTCGTTCACTCCGGTCCTCTCGTACTAGGAGCAACTCCACTCAATTATCCAACGCCCACGGCAGATAGGGACCGAACTGTCTCACGACGTTCTAAACCCAGCTCGCGTACCACTTTAAATGGCGAACAGCCATACCCTTGGGACCGACTTCAGCCCCAGGATGTGATGAGCCGACATCGAGGTGCCAAACACCGCCGTCGATATGAACTCTTGGGCGGTATCAGCCTGTTATCCCCGGAGTACCTTTTATCCGTTGAGCGATGGCCCTTCCATACAGAACCACCGGATCACTATGACCTACTTTCGTACCTGCTCGACGTGTCTGTCTCGCAGTTAAGCTGGCTTCTACCATTACACTAACCGTACGATGTCCGACCGTACTTAGCCAACCTTCGTGCTCCTCCGTTACGCTTTAGGAGGAGACCGCCCCAGTCAAACTACCCACCAGACACTGTCCGCAATCCCGATTCAGGGACCTACGTTAGAACATCAAACATACAAGGGTGGTATTTCAAGGACGGCTCCACCAGGACTAGCGTCCCAGCTTCAAAGCCTCCCACCTATCCTACACATGTAGGGTCAATGTTCAGTGCCAAGCTATAGTAAAGGTTCACGGGGTCTTTCCGTCTAGCCGCGGGTATACGGCATCTTCACCGCAATTTCAATTTCACTGAGTCTCGGCTGGAGACAGCCTGGCCATCATTACACCATTCGTGCAGGTCGGAACTTACCCGACAAGGAATTTCGCTACCTTAGGACCGTTATAGTTACGGCCGCCGTTTACCGGGGCTTCGATCAAGAGCTTCGCTTGCGCTAACCCCATCAATTAACCTTCCGGCACCGGGCAGGTGTCACACCCTATACGTCCACTTACGTGTTTGCAGAGTGCTGTGTTTTTAATAAACAGTTGCAGCCAGCTGGTCACTGCGACTCTCATATGCTTACAGCGCAAGGCCTTCACACACAAGAGCGTACCTTCTCCCGAAGTTACGGTACTATTTTGCCTAGTTCCTTCAGCCGAGTTCTCTCAAGCGCCTTGGTATGCTCTACCTGACCACCTGTGTCGGTTTAGGGTACGGTCACCAATACCTGAAGCTTAGAGGCTTTTCCTGGAAGCAGAGCGTCAGCAACTTCGTCACCGTAGTGACTCGTCTCGTGTCTCAGTCTTAGAGAAGCGGATTTACCTACCTCTCCAACCTACGCACTTTCACGCGGACTACCAACGCCGCGCTTGCCTAGCTTTCTCCGTCCCCCCATCGCAGTATTGGCCGGTACGGGAATATTAACCCGTTTCCCATCGACTACGCCTTTCAGCCTCGCCTTAGGGGCCGACTCACCCTACCCTGATTAGCATGGGATAGGAACCCTTGGTCTTTCGGCGGGGAAGTTTTTCACTCCCCTTATCGTTACTCATGTCAGCATTCGCACTTCTGATACCTCCAGCTATCCTCCCGGACAACCTTCGCAGGCTTACAGAACGCTCCTCTACCACTCATCCATAGGATGAATCCGCAGCTTCGGTGGATGATTTTAGCCCCGTTACATCTTCCGCGCAGGCCGACTCGACTAGTGAGCTATTACGCTTTCTTTAAAGGGTGGCTGCTTCTAAGCCAACCTCCTAGCTGTCTATGCCTTCCCACATCGTTTTCCACTTAATCATCACTTTGGGACCTTAGCTGGCGGTCTGGGTTGTTTCCCTTTTCACGACGGACGTTAGCACCCGCCGTGTGTCTCCCGAGTAGTACTCACCGGTATTCGGAGTTTGCATGGGGTTGGTAAGTCGGGATGACCCCCTAGCCCAAACAGTGCTCTACCCCCGGTGGTATTCGCTCGAGGCGCTACCTAAATAGCTTTCGAGGAGAACCAGATATCTCCGAGCTTGATTAGCCTTTCACTCCAAGCCACAAGTCATCCCCTACTTTTTCAACAGTAGTGGGTTCGGTCCTCCAATTAGTGTTACCCAATCTTCAACCTGCTCATGGCTAGATCGCCCGGTTTCGGGTCTACACCCTGCAACTATTTCGCCCAGTTAAGACTCGGTTTCCCTACGGCTCCCCTATTCGGTTAACCTCGCTACAGAATGTAAGTCGCTGACCCATTATACAAAAGGTACGCAGTCACCCAACAAAGTGGGCTCCCACTGCTTGTACGTACACGGTTTCAGGTTCTATTTCACTCCTCTTACAGAGGTTCTTTTCGCCTTTCCCTCACGGTACTGGTTCACTATCGGTCAGTCAGGAGTATTTAGCCTTGGAGGATGGTCCCCCCATCTTCAAACAGGATACCACGTGTCCCGTCCTACTCGTTTTCACTATAAAGGTGTTGTCGTGTACGGGGCTATCACCCTGTATCGCTCAGCTTTCCAGATGATTCCACTAACACCAATCTAGCTTAAGGGCTAGTCCGCGTTCGCTCGCCGCTACTGACGGAATCTCGGTTGATTTCTTTTCCTCGGGGTACTTAGATGTTTCAGTTCTCCCGGTTTGCCTCCTTAACCTATGTATTCAGTTAAGGATAGTGAGTAAACTCACTGGGTTTCCCCATTCGGATATCTACGGTTCAGCGCCTCTTACCGGCTCCCCATAGCTTTTCGCAGGTTAGTACGTCCTTCATCGCCTCTGACTGCCAAGGCATCCACCGTGTACGCTTAGTCACTTAACCATACAACCCCAAAATGTCTTCAAAGTCGTACAGTGTGCTTGCGTCACAATCCTTCCGCTTGAGTTCGGAAGTATGCTTAGCTTGTTTTATTACTATCAGCTTGCCAAATTGTTAAAGAGCAGTTTGAGATAAACT